>NZ_CP068024.1:0-3596940 GCF_023716845.1 Vibrio sp. SCSIO 43133 | reverse complement strand
CTAAGTTATTCACAATTTTTTCGGTTGAATTCGCTTGATCCACACAATTTGCCCTAATTTTACTCACAAATGAATGCACAAAACACAGATCTACCCACAAAAGCAGTATGTTGATCTAACTTGTGCATAGATCAACGTTCAAGCTGTCATTATCTTTTTGTTTGATATTGATAGAGTGATGAAAAAGCCAGCATTCAACCCCGAGTTTGTTATGGTTAATAACAACTAGTTATTTAACTTATCGACATGTTTACCAGTAACATCCTCTCCATAAATATAAGGAGTAGTAAAATGAAAAACTGGATTAAAGGCCTTCTAACCGCTTTAGCGCTTTCTGCAACCGTATCTCAAGCAGCATATGCTGCGACACAACAAGAAGTGAAAGTCGGCATGTCTGGTCGCTACTTCCCATTTACGTTTGTTAAACAAGACAAGTTACAAGGGTTTGAAGTCGACCTTTGGGATGAAATTGGTCGTCGCAATGACTACAAAGTAGAGTACGTGACGGCAAACTTCTCAGGTTTGTTTGGTTTGCTTGAGACCGGTCGTATCGACACGATTTCTAACCAAATCACTATGACAGATGCTCGTAAAGCGAAGTATCTGTTCGCAGACCCATATGTTGTTGATGGTGCTCAAATTACCGTTCGAAAAGGTAATGACAGCATTCAAGGTATTGATGATTTGGCAGGTAAAACAGTCGCAGTGAACCTTGGTTCAAACTTTGAACAACTGCTACGTAGCTACGATAAAGACGGCAAAATCACCATCAAAACTTACGATACAGGTATTGAACATGACGTCGCACTAGGCCGTGCTGATGCTTTTGTTATGGATCGCCTTTCTGCACTTGAACTAATCAAGAAAACAGGCCTGCCACTGCAACTTGCAGGTCAACCTTTTGAAACCATCGAGAATGCTTGGCCATTCGTAAACAACGAAAAAGGTCAAAAGCTGCAACAAGAAGTAAATAGCGCACTGGCAGACATGCGAGCTGATGGTACGCTAGCAAAAATCTCTGAGAAGTGGTTTGATGCTGATATCACTAAAAAGTAAGTGATTACTATTGATACGCCCACTACTCTTGGTAGTGGGCGTTTGTTTTTCTAAGAGTTTGGTACTGTTATGGGATTTGATTTTCAATACATGCTTGAGTTGATGCCGATACTGTTGAAGTATCTTGGTACAACCATGGAAATGGCGATATGGGGACTGCTGTTCTCATTGATTCTATCGGTTATTTTAGCCAACATTCGCGTGTTTAAGATCCCGGTATTGGATCAGCTCAGTCAGCTCTATATAAGCTTTTTCCGTGGTACTCCATTATTGGTTCAGCTGTTTCTGCTTTATTATGGCTTACCACAAATTTTTCCTTGGATGGTTGGGCTCAACGCCTTCAGTGCCGCAGTAATAGGCCTGACTCTGCACTTTGCCGCTTATATGGCAGAGAGTATTCGTGCCGCCATTATCGGCATTGACCGCAGTCAGATGGAAGCAAGTCTTTCTGTAGGTATGACAACTAGCCAAGCCATGCGTCGTATCATTTTGCCGCAAGCAACTCGCGTAGCCCTACCATCATTGATGAACTACTTCATTGATATGATTAAGTCGACGTCGTTAGCGTTCACACTTGGTGTGGCAGAGATTATGGCGAAAGCCCAAATGGAAGCATCATCCAGCTTCCGATTTTTTGAAGCATTTCTTGCCGTCGCGCTCATATACTGGGGTGTTGTGTTAGTACTTACTCGCGTGCAAATTGTCGCAGAACAAAAACTGAATAAGGCTTATCAACGATGATTACATTAAAAAATATCCACAAGCGATTCGGTGACACCGAAGTGCTCAAAGGCATCGATATTGATATCAAACAAGGCGAAATTATCGTCATTATTGGTTCTAGTGGTACCGGTAAGTCTACCTTATTACGTTGCGTCAATTTCCTGGAACAAGCAGATGAAGGCCAAATCTCTATTGACGATGTCTCGGTCAACTGCCAAAGCCATACTAAAGCAGAAGTATTGGCACTAAGACGCAAGACTGGCTTTGTGTTTCAGAACTACGCTCTATTCGCGCACATGACTGCGCGTCAGAATATTGCGGAAGGTTTGATCACAGTAAAGGGCTGGAAAAAAGAGCAAGCTCTTGAGAAAGCACAACAAATTCTCGATGACATCGGTCTAGGAGACAAAGGGGATCAATACCCAGCTTCCCTTTCCGGTGGTCAACAGCAGCGTGTCGGTATTGGCCGAGCGATGGCATTACAACCTGAGCTACTGTTATTCGATGAACCAACTTCAGCACTCGATCCTGAGTGGGTAGGTGAAGTACTTAACCTTATGAAAAAGCTCGCAACACAGCATCAAACCATGCTTGTTGTGACCCACGAAATGCAGTTTGCCAAAGAAGTCGCCGACAGAGTGATCTTCATGGCTGATGGCCATATAGTGGAACAAGGTACACCAGAGCAAATTTTTAACGATCCACAAGATATCCAACTGAAGAAATTTCTAAATCAAGTTGGGATCGAATAGGATCCTTGCGCTCTGGCTCACAAAAAGTATAATTCGCCAACCGGAATTGAAGTTGAACTGATTATTGACTCTTGACGAGTCAGTGATTACAATTCCGCCTCTTTGTTGAGAGGCGTCGGATTTCCTCTCTATATATAGAGTAGGGAAATATGTCCCACGCCGGGTTCAACGAGAACCTAAAACTACTGATCAGTAAAGGTAATAACCATGTCTAAACGCACTTTTCAACCTTCAGTTCTAAAGCGCAAGCGTACTCACGGTTTCCGTGCTCGCATGGCGACTAAGAACGGTCGTAAAGTAATCAATGCACGTCGTGCTAAAGGCCGTGCACGCCTATCAAAATAATTTTCTATTTTGAATAAGCACGCCTTTATTCGGGAGTTACGTTTGTTAACTCCCGAGCATTATCAAAACGTATTTAAGCAAGCTCATCGAGCTGGCTCCCCTCATTTCACCATCATTGCTCGTAAAAACTCTCTCTCACACCCTCGTCTTGGTCTTGCGGTTCCTAAAAAACAGATAAAAACAGCTGTTGCTAGAAATCACTTCAAGCGTCTGGTACGTGAAAGTTTTCGTAACAAACAACATGAACTTCCAAGCAAAGATTTTGTTGTAATTGCAAAGAAGAGTGCGCAAACTCTAAGCAATGAAGAAATGTTCAAACTTCTAGATAAGTTATGGCATCGCCTGTCTCGCCCTTCGCGTGGTTAGCTATCGGACTCGTCTACCTATATAGGTGGATTATCAGTCCTCTTATCGGACCTCGTTGTCGGTTCACCCCAACCTGTTCTCTTTACGCTATAGAAGCCTTGAAAGCTCACGGTTTTGTAAAAGGATGTTGGTTATCAGGCAAACGTCTATTAAAATGCCATCCTTTGAATGAAGGGGGATTTGACCCCGTTCCACCAGTCCAAAAACAAGACAGAGATAAATAACGATGGATTCTCAACGTAATATTCTGTTAATCGGTTTGGCTTTAGTTTCTTTTTTGCTGTTCCAACAATGGCAATCGTATAAGAATCCAGCGCCAGTTCCGACCCAACAGACGCAAAGCAGTACTCTACCTGCGCCATCTTTCGCTGATGAGCATGATCCTGCACCTGGTCAAAGCCAAACTGCTGCAGAAAAAATCATCACAGTGAAAACTGACGTACTAACGCTAGGTATTAATACCGTTGGCGGTGATGTAGTAACAGCAAAATTAAACGAGTACGCAACTGAGTTAGAATCTAGCGAACCGTTTGAACTTCTAAAAGACGATCAAGGTCACCAGTTTATCGCTCAAAGTGGTCTGGTAGGTCCTCAGGGTATTGACCTAAGCAGCACAAGCCGTCCAGCTTATACCGTGTCTGCTGACAGCTTTACCATTGCTGACGGTCAAGATGAACTGCGTGTTCCAATGACATTCGAAGCGAATGGCATCTCTTACACCAAAACCTTCATTCTAAAACGTGGCAACTACGCAATTGATGTTGAATACGATGTAGACAACAACTCTGGCCAAAATGCAACGTTCGGCATGTACGCTCACCTTCGTCAAAATCTACAAGACAAAGGCGGCAGCATCACAATGCCAACATACAATGGCGGCGCATACTCAACTCAAGACGTTCGCTATAAAAAATACAGCTTCGAAGATATGCAAGATCGCAACCTGTCTCTTAACCTGACAGACGGTCAAGGTTGGGCAGCGATGATCCAACACTACTTCGCAGCAGCATGGATTCCTCGTGAAGCACCAGGTACTAACCTTTACACTCGTGTAATCGGTAACCTAGGTGATATCGGTGTTCGTATGCCAAACGCAACAATTGCAGATGGCCAATCAGCAACACTGAAAGCTACACTTTGGGCTGGTCCTAAACTTCAGAAGCAAATGGCTGAAACTGCGCCAAACCTAGATCTAGTAGTAGACTACGGCTGGTTATGGTTCATTGCAAAACCACTTCACACGCTACTATCGTTCATTCAAGGTATCGTTGTTAACTGGGGTCTAGCTATCATCTGTTTGACCTTCATTGTTCGTGGTGCCATGTACCCACTAACAAAAGCGCAATACACCTCGATGGCGAAAATGCGTATGCTTCAGCCTAAGCTGCAAGCAATGCGTGAGCGTATAGGCGATGACCGCCAACGCATGAGCCAAGAAATGATGGAACTGTACAAGAAAGAGAAAGTAAATCCTCTAGGTGGCTGTCTACCAATCTTGCTACAGATGCCAATCTTCATTGCACTTTACTGGGCACTAATGGAGTCGGTTGAGCTGCGTCATTCACCGTTCTTTGGTTGGATTCATGACCTTTCAGCTCAAGACCCATACTACATTCTGCCTCTACTAATGGGTGCAAGTATGTTCTTGATCCAGAAAATGAGCCCGACAACAGTAACCGATCCAATGCAGCAGAAGATCATGACCTTTATGCCGGTTATGTTTACCTTCTTCTTCCTATGGTTCCCATCAGGTCTAGTTCTTTACTGGTTGGTATCGAACATCGTTACTCTGATTCAGCAAACCTTGATTTATCGAGCGCTGGAGAAGAAAGGATTACACTCTAAGTAGTCCTGCTGATTGGTTAACAATACGCGAATAGAATAAAAGGCGGCCTAAATGGTCGCCTTTTTCATTTACCATGATTACAATTTGGCTAAAGTACTGCGATTAGGCAACACAATGACAACAGACACTATTGTGGCACAAGCCACAGCCCCAGGCCGCGGTGGCGTGGGCATTATACGAGTATCAGGCCCTCTCGCTGCTGAGGTTGCCTTACAAGTGACAGGGAAAACGCTTAAACCGCGCTACGCCGACTATCTGCCATTTAAAGCACAAGATGGCAGCGAGCTTGATCAAGGGATCGCTCTATACTTCCCTAACCCACATTCGTTTACTGGTGAGGACGTTCTTGAACTACAAGGACACGGCGGCCCTGTTGTTATGGACATGCTGATTAAGCGCATCCTGCTCATTCCGGGCGTTCGTCCAGCAAGACCTGGCGAATTTAGTGAGCGCGCATTCCTCAACGATAAAATGGACTTAACCCAAGCAGAAGCCATTGCCGATTTAATTGATGCCAGTTCAGAAGAGGCTGCTAAATCGGCACTGCAATCTCTTCAAGGGCAATTCTCTAAACGCATTCAGGTGCTGGTGGAATCGCTAATCCATTTACGTATTTATGTAGAAGCGGCTATCGACTTCCCAGAAGAAGAAATCGATTTTCTAGCGGATGGCAAAGTCGCTGGTGACCTGCAACATATCATTGATAACTTAGAGTCCGTTCGTAAGGAAGCCAACCAAGGTGCCATTATGCGCGAAGGGATGAAAGTGGTTATTGCTGGTCGCCCAAATGCAGGTAAATCTAGCCTGCTCAACGCTCTATCAGGGAAAGAGTCGGCTATCGTTACCGATATCGCAGGCACGACTCGAGATGTCCTGAGAGAGCACATCCATATAGACGGAATGCCACTGCATATCATTGATACTGCAGGTCTACGTGACGCTTCCGATGAGGTAGAGCGTATTGGTATTGAGCGAGCTTGGGAAGAGATTGAGCAGGCTGATCGCGTTCTCTTCATGGTAGATGGCACCACAACAGATGCTACGGATCCAAAAGAAATCTGGCCCGACTTTATCGATCGCCTACCAAGTTCGATCGGCATTACCGTGATCCGCAATAAGGTTGACGAAACAGGCGAAACGCTAGGGATCTGCCATGTTAATGATCCAACCCTAATTCGACTTTCTGCACGCACTGGTGAGGGTGTGCCAGCTTTACGAGAACACCTAAAAGCCATTATGGGCTTCTCTGGTGCCAATGAAGGTGGCTTTATGGCAAGACGTCGACACCTTGATGCGTTAGAGCGAACTGCTGAGCATCTCGATATCGGACAGCAGCAACTAGAAGGTTATATGGCGGGCGAAATTCTGGCTGAAGAACTTCGTATTGCTCAGCAACATCTGAATGAGATTACTGGAGAGTTTAGCTCCGACGATCTGCTTGGTCGTATCTTCTCTTCATTCTGTATTGGTAAATAAGGAACATTAATGATTCATATCATCACAGGTAGCACACTTGGCGGTGCGGAATATGTCGGTGACCACTTGAGTAACCTACTTATAGAACAAGGGCTAGAAACCACAATCCACAATCAGCCTGAGTTGAGTGACATTGAGGCCGAAGGGATTTGGCTTTTAATCACCTCAACGCATGGAGCTGGAGATTACCCAGATAATATCCAGCCTTTCATCTCAGCTCTGCAAGATACACCACCTCGCATGTCGAACGTGAAATACGCTGTCGTTGGCATAGGTGACTCTAGCTATGATACGTTTTGTGCAGCCGGTAAACACGCTTACGAGTTACTTGAAGACATCGGCGCGACACCACTGACAGACTGCCTGCAAATCGATGTTCTCAACGATCCCGTGCCAGAAGACGCTGCGGAAGTGTGGCTCAATGAACACATGAGCAAGTTTAGCTAGAAGCAAACACTTAATAATAAGCGGCTTCGGCCGCTTTTTTTATACCTGTGAGTAACTCTTCAACTTCAATTCACTCATAACGAGTAATTTATGACCAATCAATCTGTGGATAAAATATGATCTTTTCGGTGAAAAACCTATATTTATCCAAAGAACAACTTTCAAGCTCTCCTTTCCCTGTGTATAACTAGCCTTTTTGATCCCAGCTAATACAGTGCCAGATCAATACTAGATCACAACAAGCGATCACAAAAAGATCCATGGATTTGTTGATCATTTTCGACTTATCCACAGAGATCGAGGATCCTAATAATAGATCTAATAAAAGATCATATATATAGATCTTATCTTTATATTACTTATTTCTTGGATCCAAAAAATGTGAAAACCGTTTTTCTCACTTCAAGAAAAGCGGTAGAATACTGCTCCTTTTGGTTTGTCTAAATTTCTCGATTGAATACTGAGGTCGGTTCATGCTTTATCACGAAACATTTGATGTCATCGTAGTTGGTGGCGGACATGCAGGAACGGAAGCCGCACTCGCATCTGCTCGTACAGGGCAAAAGACACTACTGCTAACTCATAATATTGATACGTTAGGTCAAATGTCATGTAATCCTGCCATTGGTGGTATTGGTAAAGGACATTTGGTTAAAGAAGTGGATGCTATGGGTGGTTTGATGGCAGAGGCCATTGATCATGCAGGTATTCAATTTCGTACGCTGAATGCGTCAAAGGGTCCAGCCGTTCGTGCTACACGCGCTCAAGCAGATCGTGCGTTATACAAGGCTTATGTGCGTAACGCCCTAGAAAACACACCAAACTTAACACTATTCCAACAGTCGGTGGATGACTTGATCGTGGAACAAGATCAAGTACGCGGTGTAGTAACTGAGATGGGATTGAAATTCCATTCGAGATCCGTTGTATTAACGGTTGGTACTTTCTTAGGTGGTAAGATCCATATCGGTATGGAGAGCTCTTCTGGCGGTCGTATGGGCGATCAACCATCCATTGCACTCGCGGCTCGTTTGCGAGAGTTACCATTTCGCGTAGATCGTTTAAAAACAGGTACACCTCCACGTATTGATGCTCGAAGCGTCGACTTTTCTGCACTAGAAGTGCAGCATGGTGATAACCCTACGCCTGTTTTTTCTTTCATGGGTAACCGCAACCAACATCCAACGCAGATTCCGTGTTTCATTACGCACACGAATGAGTCCACGCATGAGGTGATTCGCAATAACCTCGATCGAAGCCCAATGTATGCCGGCGTGATCGAAGGTATTGGACCGCGCTATTGCCCTTCTATTGAAGATAAGGTCATGCGTTTTGCGGACAAAAATAGCCATCAGATCTTTATCGAACCTGAAGGTTTAACCACGCATGAGCTGTATCCAAACGGTATCTCAACCAGTTTACCGTTTGATGTACAGGTACAAATCGTTCGTTCAATGAAAGGTTTTGAGAACGCGCATATTGTTCGCCCTGGTTATGCTATCGAATACGATTTCTTTGACCCTCGTGATCTAAAACAGACTTACGAAACCAAGTTTATTTCTGGTTTGTTCTTTGCTGGCCAGATTAATGGCACCACCGGTTACGAAGAAGCGGCGGCACAAGGTCTAATGGCAGGTCTAAACGCTAGCCTCTACTCGCAAGGCAAAGAAGGCTGGAGCCCACGTCGTGATCAGGCTTATATGGGCGTACTGATTGACGATTTATCAACCATGGGTACCAAAGAGCCTTATCGCATGTTTACATCTCGTGCGGAATATCGTCTATTGCTGCGTGAAGATAATGCGGATATTCGTTTGACTGAACATGCGTATAATCTCGGTTTAATTGACGAGAAACGCTGGTCGCGATTCAACGAAAAACTGAATAACATGGCGACTGAGCGTCAGCGCCTAAAAGAAACATGGGTTAATCCAAAATCCGAGGGTATCGAAGCACTTAATGTGCTACTGAAGAGCCCTATTTCTCGCGAAGCAAGCGGTGAAGATCTACTACGTCGTCCTGAATTGAACTATTCACAATTGACGTCATTAGACGCATTCGCACCCGCGATGGAAGATCAACAAGCCAGTGAGCAAGTTGAGATCCAGGTGAAATATGAAGGTTATATTCAGCGCCAACAAGATGAGATAGCTAAGTCGCTTCGTCATGAAAACACCAAGATCCCAGCCGATCTTGATTACAGCGATGTGAAAGGGCTGTCGAACGAGGTCGTTGCCAAGCTGACAGAAGCAAAACCTGAAACGGTTGGAATTGCTTCCCGTATTTCTGGTATTACACCCGCAGCGATTTCCATCCTGTTGGTTTACTTGAAGAAACAAGGAATGCTTAAAAAAGGTGAAGCCGCGTGAGCAACAACTTAACCGCAAAACTTGAACAATTATTATCAGAGACCTCATTAGAGGTCTCTGAACTTCAAAAGCAGCAACTTGTGGGCTATGTCCAATTACTTGATAAATGGAATAAGGCTTACAACTTGACTTCGGTGCGTCGACCTGAAGATATGTTAGTGAAACATATCCTTGATAGCATCATTGTTGGTGAGCACCTCGAAGGTGAGCGTTTTATTGATGTTGGAACGGGGCCGGGACTGCCAGGGATTCCTTTGGCTATCATGCATCCAAACCGTTCATTCACTTTGCTTGATAGCTTAGGTAAGCGCATTCGTTTTATCAAACAGGTGGTTCACGAGCTTAAACTGTCTAATGTGACTGCGGTTCAATCTCGAGTCGAAGAGTTTGATCCTGAAGGTGGCTTTGATGGTGTTCTGAGCCGAGCCTTTGCCTCTATGACCGATATGGTGAATTGGTGTGAACATTTACCAAAATCACAGAGTGGTCGCTTCTATGCATTAAAAGGTCAACTTCATGAACAGGAAGTCTCAGAGCTACCGGAGTGGTGTTCTGTGATCGATATCAAACCTTTGCAAGTTCCTGAGTTGGAAGGTGACCGTCATCTTGTAATCTTATCCAAGAAGGGATAATGGAGAAGTTGTCGTGGGAAAAATTGTCGCTATTGCGAACCAAAAAGGTGGCGTTGGTAAAACTACCACGTGTGTAAATTTAGCGGCATCAATGGCTGCCACTAAACGTAAGGTATTAGTGATAGATCTTGATCCGCAGGGAAATGCGACGATGGCCAGTGGCGTCGATAAGTATCAAGTTGAAACAACTGCTTACGATTTGCTGGTTGATGAGCTTCCTTTTGAACAGGTAGTTTGTCAGGACACTTCTGGTCAGTTTGACCTCATCGCTGCTAATGGAGATGTTACGGCAGCTGAAATTAAACTCATGGAAGTGTTTGCTAGAGAAGTGCGTTTAAAACATGCACTTGCGCCAATCCGCGATAACTATGATTTCATCTTTATCGATTGTCCTCCCTCTTTGAACCTACTTACAATAAACGCAATGGCTGCTGCTGACTCTGTGTTAGTGCCAATGCAATGTGAATACTTTGCCTTAGAGGGACTGACGGCATTGATGGATACCATCAGTAAGTTGGCAGCGGTAGTCAATGAAAACCTGAAGATCGAAGGGCTACTTCGTACCATGTACGACCCTCGAAATCGTCTTGCTAACGAAGTGTCTGAACAATTGAAAAAACACTTCGGAGACAAGGTTTATCGAACCGTTATCCCTAGGAATGTACGCCTCGCAGAAGCGCCAAGTCATGGTAAACCAGCGATGTACTACGACAAGTATTCCGCCGGTGCCAAAGCTTATCTTGCCCTTGCTGGTGAGATGCTACGACGCGAAGAAGTATTGGCTTAACGCTCTTAAGGAAAATAGATTCAATGTCTAAACGTGGTTTAGGCAAAGGGCTCGACGCGCTTTTGTCGACGAGTTCTATTGCCAGAGAAAAACAACAAGTCGCAACGCAAAGCCAAAGCCTATCTACCGATGGTGATCTGGCTGAACTTTCAATCAATAGTCTGCGCCCTGGTATTTACCAGCCGCGTAAAGATATGGCTCCTGAAGCACTCGAAGAGCTCGCAGCTTCCATTCAATCGCAAGGTATTATTCAACCTATTGTGGTCAGAAGTGTTGGCCATGAGCAATTTGAAATTATTGCTGGTGAAAGACGCTGGCGAGCGGCAAGACAAGCTGGCCTGAAAATGGTGCCTTGTCTGGTGAAGAACGTTCAGGATCGTGCTGCAGTTGCGATGGCACTGATTGAGAACATTCAACGTGAAGACCTAAACGCCATTGAAGAAGCTCAGGCTCTGGAAAGGCTACAAGACGAATTTGAATTGACCCACCAGCAAGTGGCCGATGTGATTGGTAAATCACGTACTGCGGTTAGTAACTTACTGCGTTTGAATCAACTAGAGCCATCTGTGAAGAAGCTAGTTGAAGCGAAACAGATAGATATGGGTCACGCTCGCGCACTACTAGCATTGGAAGGTGAAGTTCAATGTGAGGTTGCGGACACTGTTGCTAAGAAACAGCTGACGGTTCGTCAAACCGAAGATTTAGTGAAAAAGTGCTTAAAACCGAACTCTTCAGAGAAAAAACAGTCAGAAGACCGTGATGCTAAAGAAATTTCACATCGTTTAAGTGAAATTCTGGGTGCAAAAGTGTCTCTTGTACGAAATGCAAGCGGAAAAGCAAAAGTAACGATAAGTCTTGATGAACCTCACAAATTGGAGCAACTTATTGCCAAGCTTGAGAGCTAAATGAGATAATTGATGTAGGTCAATTATTTATAAATTGAAATTTTGTGCGAAAGTTATGGTTTTGTGAACGAAATAGCACCTTTTTGGTGCTGTTTGATTGCAATAACTTTGTCGGAAAGTATAATTTTCGCGAATCTCCCAGCACAGTAGTAATTTAGGTGCATTGTGGAAAAAACTATAGGTAAGAATACATGGTAGCTGTGCTAGCTAGACCAGGACGAGAGCTTGCAAAGCGATTGTTACTGATTCAAGCCAGCGCGGTTACATTGGTAGCTGTTGGAATGGCAGTAGCTGTAAATGCTGAGTGGGGAATTTCAGCGCTCATTGGTGGTGGCAGTTTTGTTATCGCTAATGCGGTTTTTGCATTGTGTGCATTTTTGTTTAGTGGGGCTCGAGCAGCGAAAAAGGTTGCCGCGTCTTTCTACGCAGGAGTGACTCTGAAAATCCTCATTACGGTTGCTCTATTCTCGATTGCTTACATGTATATTCAGGTGGAAGTGATTCCCTTGAATCTCACTTTTTTACTGGCCGTCTTAATTAACCTTATGGCACCAGTAATATTCGTCAACAACAAAAAATAGGATGAGTTATGGCTGCGCCAGGTGAAGCGCTAACATCGGCCGGATATATCACTCACCACTTGACCAACCTTTCTTTAGGAAGTCTCGGTCTAGTGGAGGAGACGAGTTTCTGGAACGTACATATCGATAGCCTGTTTTTTTCTGTGTTTACTGGTCTGATATTCCTAGGAGTGTTTCGTTCAGTAGCTAAGAAAGCAACAGCTGGTGTGCCGGGCAAGCTGCAGTGTTTTGTTGAAATGATCGTGGAATTCGTTGACGACAACGTCAAAGAAACGTTTCATGGACGCAACGCGCTAATCGCGCCTTTAGCACTAACTATCTTCTGTTGGGTATTTTTAATGAACGTCATGGACCTTGTTCCAATTGACTTCTTACCTTACCCTGCAGAGCAGATGGGCATCCCTTATCTCAAAGTGGTTCCTTCTGCTGATGTCAATATCACCATGGCTATGGCGCTAGGTGTTTTTGCTCTGATGATTTACTACAGCATCAAAGTAAAAGGTCTAGTTGGCTTTACAAAAGAATTGACGCTACACCCATTTAACAATCCAATCATGATTCCTTTCAACATGCTGATCGAAGTCGTGTCTTTGCTTTCAAAGCCACTGTCTCTCGGTATGCGTCTGTTCGGTAACATGTTTGCGGGTGAGGTGGTCTTCATTCTTTGTGCTGCAATGCTACCATGGTATTTACAATGGATGGGCTCACTACCATGGGCGATATTCCATATTCTGGTTATTACGATTCAAGCCTTCGTGTTTATGATGCTAACGATTGTTTATCTATCAATGGCACACGAAGACAGCGATCACTAACTTTATTAACGCTTTTTATTTGGGCAAATTTAAGCCAACAACTATAAATTGGAGATAGTAATGGAAACTTTACTGAGCTTTTCTGCAATCGCCGTAGGTATCATTATCGGTATGGCAGCATTTGGTACGGCGATCGGTTTTGGTCTTCTAGGTGGTAAATTCCTTGAAGGCGCGGCTCGTCAACCTGAAATGGCTCCGATGCTTCAAGTTAAGATGTTCATCATCGCAGGTCTACTTGATGCGGTTCCTATGATCGGTGTTGTTATCGCACTGCTATTCACATTCGCGAACCCATTCGTTGGTCAGCTAGGTTAATCAGCTTTTTCTCAGACAAGTTTCGGACTTGTCACCTGATTAAACTTTAGCTCGTCAATGAACCATTAGAGGGGTAGCTGTTGTGAATATGAACGCAACTCTGCTAGGTCAAGCAATCTCATTCGCACTATTTGTGTGGTTCTGCATGAAGTATGTATGGCCACCAATCATGAATGCGATTGAAGAACGTCAGAAAAAAATTGCTGACGGTCTAGTAGCCGCTGAGCGCGCTGCTAAAGACTTGGATCTAGCACAAGCCAACGCTTCTGACCAAATGAAGGAAGCGAAGCGCACTGCAACAGAGGTCATTGAACAGGCAAACAAGCGTAAAGCACAAATTGTTGATGAAGCTCGTGAAGAAGCTTTGGCAGAACGCCAAAAGATTCTTGCTCAAGCTGAAGCAGAAATTGAAGCTGAACGTAACCGTGCCCGTGATGAGCTGCGCAAACAAGTTGCAACTCTGGCTGTAGCTGGTGCTGAGAAGATTCTTGAGCGTAGTATCGATAAGGATGCGCAAAAAGATATTCTCGACAATATTACTGCGAAACTTTAAGGCGAGGGGCGCATATGTCTGAATTGACTACAATCGCACGCCCCTATGCTAAAGCAGCATTTGACTTTGCGGTAGAAAAGCAAGCATTAGACCAATGGGTTGAAATGTTAACTTTTGCCGCTGAAATTACCAAGAATGAAGACATTGCAGACCTGTTATCAGGTTCTGTAACGGCGAAAAAAGTCGCTGATATCTTCATTGCCGTTGGTGGTGAACAGTTTGATGAATTCGGTCAAAACTTGATTAAAGTTATGGCTGAAAATGGTCGACTAGCAGCCTTGCCGTATGTGTTAGAAGAGTTTGTAGCTTTCAAAAAAGAGCTAGAAAAACAAATTGATGTTGAAGTGATTTCAGCGTCAGCTCTAAACGACGAGCAACTTGCAGCGATCAGCGACAAACTTGAGAAGCGTCTAGAACGCAAAGTTAAGCTGAATTGCAGTGTAGATGAGACCCTACTTGGTGGGGTTATTATTCGAGCCGGAGATCTTGTAATTGACAACTCAGCACGTGGTCGTTTGAACCGCCTGAGTGAAGCAATGCAGTCTTGATGGGGATTGGAGCATGCAACTTAATTCCACAGAAATTAGCGACCTAATCAAGCAGCGTATCGAATCTTTCGATGTTGTGAGTGAAGCTCGTAATGAAGGTACTATCGTATCGGTAAGCGATGGTATCATTCGCATTCACGGCCTAGCGGACGTGATGCAAGGTGAAATGATTGAATTACCGGGTGGCCGTTATGCACTAGCACTTAACCTCGAGCGTGACTCGGTTGGTGCGGTAGTAATGGGCCCATATGCTGACCTTAAGGAAGGCATGAAAGTAACAGGTACTGGTCGTATTCTTGAAGTACCAGTTGGTCCAGAATTGCTTGGTCGTGTTGTAAACACGCTAGGTGAGCCAATTGATGGTAAAGGTCCAATTGAAGCTAAACTTACGTCACCAGTTGAAGTGATTGCACCGGGTGTAATCGACCGTAAATCGGTTGATCAGCCAGTACAAACTGGTTATAAGTCAGTTGACTCAATGATCCCAATCGGTCGTGGTCAGCGTGAGCTTATCATCGGTGACCGTCAGATCGGTAAAACCGCTATGGCGATCGATGCAATCATCAACCAGAAAGACTCTGGTATCTTCTCTATCTACGTAGCGATTGGCCAGAAGGCATCTACAATCGCAAACGTTGTGCGTAAACTGGAAGAGCACGGTGCACTACAAAACACTATCGTTGTTGTAGCATCTGCATCTGAATCTGCTGCACTGCAATATCTTGCGCCATACTCTGGTTGTGCAATGGGTGAGTACTTCCGTGACCGCGGTGAAGACGCTCTGATTGTTTATGATGATCTATCTAAGCAAGCGGTAGCTTACCGTCAGATCTCTCTACTACTTAAACGTCCACCAGGTCGTGAGGCATTCCCAGGTGACGTATTCTACCTCCACTCACGTCTACTAGAGCGTGCAGCTCGTGTAAACGAAGAGTACGTAGAGCGTTTCACTAACGGTGAAGTGAAAGGTAAGACTGGTTCTTTGACTGCTCTTCCTATCATTGAAACTCAAGCAGGTGACGTTTCTGCATTCGTACCGACAAACGTAATCTCGATTACCGATGGTCAGATCTTCCTACAAACTGAAGCCTTCAACGCGGGTGTTCGCCCAGCGGTTGACCCAGGTATCTCAGTATCTCGTGTAGGTGGTTCAGCACAGACTAAGATCATTAAGAAGCTATCTGGCGGTATCCGTACTGCACTAGCGGCTTATCGTGAACTAGCGGCATTCGCACAGTTCTCATCTGATCTAGATGAAGCAACTAAGCGTCAGCTAAGCCACGGTCAAAAAGTTACAGAACTAATGAAGCAGAAGCAATATGCTCCAATGTCTGTATTTGACCAAGCACTAGTTATCTTTGCTGTTGAGCGCGGCTACCTAGATGATGTTGAAATCAACAAGATTCTAGACTTCGAAGCAGCGCTTCTATCGTATGCTCACAGTCAATATGCTGATCTTGCAAAAGAGATCAACACTACGGGTGCTTACAACGATGATATCGAAGCTCAGCTTAAGAAACTGACTGACGATTTCAAAGCAACTCAGACTTGGTAATTGGTGGGTGACCTTTTGGTCACCACTTATGGAGAGTAACGATGGCCGGCGCAAAAGAGATACGTAATAAAATCGGTAGTGTGAAAAGCACTCAGAAAATTACGAAAGCGATGGAAATGGTAGCAGCTTCAAAAATGCGTCGTTCGCAAGATGCGCGTGAAGCTTCTCGTCCATACGCTGAAACTATGCGTAAAGTGATCGGTCATTTGGCAAACGCAAACCTAGAGTACCAACATCCGTACCTAGAAGAGCGTGAAGCCAAGCGTGTTGGTTATGTCATTATTTCTACTGACCGTGGTCTTTGTGGTGGCTTGAACATTAACTTGTTTAAAAAAGCCATTGTAGAGATGCAAGGTTGGAAAGATAAAGGTGCTGAAATCGAGTTAGCTATTATTGGCTCAAAGGCGACAGCATTCTTTAACAACAGCGGCGCAAAAGTAGCGGCACAGGTATCTGGTCTGGGTGATGAGCCAAGTCTAGAAGACCTAATCGGTACGGTAGGCGTTATGCTGAAGAAGTATGACGAAGGCGAATTGGATCGCCTGTACGTAGTGTATAACCACTTTGTGAACACTATGATTCAGGAACCAACGATCGATCAATTGCTACCTCTGCCTAAATCTGACAGTGAAGAGATGCAGCGCGAACATTCATGGGGCTACATTTATGAGCCTGAGCCAAAACCACTACTAGACGCACTATTGCTTCGTTATATCGAATCTCAAGTGTATCAAGGTGTGGTAGAGAACCTTGCTTGTGAGCAAGCGGCTCGAATGATTGCAATGAAAGCTGCAACGGACAATGCGACCAACTTGATTGATGATCTAGAGCTTGTGTACAACAAGGCGCGTCAAGCGGCTATCACACAAGAACTATCAGAAATCGTTGGCGGCGCAGCTGCGGTTTAAGCTTAGGTAAAACGAAATAGATTAGAGGATTAACGATGGCTACAGGTAAGATCGTACAGATCATCGGTGCGGTAGTCGACGTAGAGTTCCCACAGAGTGACGTACCAAGTGTATACGACGCTCTAAACGTAACGGACTCTAAAGAGCGTCTTGTTCTTGAAGTTCAACAACAGCTAGGCGGTGGCGTAGTTCGTTGTATCGTAATGGGTAGCTCTGATGGTTTACGTCGTGGCGTAACAGTAGAGAACACAGGCGCGCCAATCTCAGTACCAGTAGGTACTAAGACTCTTGGTCGTATCATGAACGTACTTGGTGATGCGATTGACGAGTGTGGTGAGATCGGTGCAGAAGAAAGCTATGCGATTCACCGTGAAGCGCCAAGCTACGAAGAGCAATCTAACGAAGTCGCTCTTCTAGAAACGGGTGTTAAAGTAATCGACTTGGTTTGTCCATTCGCTAAGGGTGGTAAAATCGGTCTATTCGGTGGTGCAGGTGTAGGTAAGACCGTTAACATGATGGAGCTTATCAACAACATCGCATTACAACACTCAGGCCTATCCGTATTTGCGGGTGTAGGTGAGCGTACTCGTGAAGGTAACGACTTCTACTTTGAGATGCAGGAAGCGGGCGTTGTAAACGTTGAGAAGCCTGAAGAATCAAAAGTAGCAATGGTTTACGGTCAGATGAACGAGCCTCCAGGTAACCGTCTACGTGTTGCTCTGACTGGTCTAACAATGGCAGAGAAGTTCCGTGACGAAGGTCGTGACGTACTGCTGTTCGTTGATAACATCTACCGTTACACACTTGCAGGTACAGAGGTATCGGCACTTCTAGGTCGTATGCCATCTGCGGTAGGTTACCAGCCAACTCTTGCAGAAGAGATGGGTGTACTACAGGAGCGTATCACGTCAACAAAAACTGGTTCTATCACGTCTGTACAGGCGGTATACGTACCAGCGGATGACTTGACTGACCCGTCTCCAGCAACAACGTTCGCGCACTTGGATGCAACGGTTGTACTTAACCGTAACATCGCTGCTATGGGTCTATACCCAGCGATTGACCCACTAGATTCAACATCTCGTATGCTTGATCCACTAGTCGTTGGTCAAGAGCACTACGAGGTAGCTCGTGGTGTGCAGCAAACACTGCAGCGTTATAAAGAGCTGAAAGACATCATCGCGATCCTAGGTATGGACGAGCTATCTGAAGAAGATAAGCAAGTTGTATCTCGTGCTCGTAAGATTGAGCGTTTCCTAACTCAGCCTTACCACGTAGCGGAAGTATTTACTGGCGACCCAGGCATCTACGTACCTCTTAAAGAGACTCTACGTGGCTTCAAAGGTCTACTAGCTGGTGACTACGATGACATTCCAGAGCAAGCGTTCATGTACTGCGGTACTATCGACGATGCTATCGAGAATGCTAAGAAGCTATAAGGCTAAATAGGAGGCGATATGGCAGCAATAACCTTTCACCTAGACGTAGTAAGCGCTGAGAAAAAGCTTTTCTCTGGTCGCGTAGAAACGTTCCAGGTGTCCGGTAGCGAAGGTGAACTTGGTATTTTCCATGGTCACACACCGCTGCTGACCGCTATCAAGCCTGGTATGGTGCGTATCGTTAAACAGCACGGCCATGAAGAGTTCATTTATGTCTCTGGTGGTATTGTTGAAGTTCAGCCAGGCACAGCGACTGTGTTGGCTGATACAGCAATTCGTGGTGAAGAACTAGACGCAGCGAAGGCGGAAGAAGCCAAGCGCAAAGCTGAGGAACATATCCAGAATCAGCATGGCGACATGGACTTCGCGCAAGCGGCCAGTGAACTGGCTAAAGCCATTGCTCAGCTTCGAGTAATCGAGCTGACAAAAAAACGTCGTTAATTCAGTTAAACTGAACTAACCGCGATGAAAAAGGCGACCTATGGGTCGCCTTTTTGCTTAATTTTTATTAGAAATTTACCCAATCCATTTAACACTATTGTCATTCATAGCTAGAATGACGTTAGCTTAATTAACGTCAATGGTTTGATAATAATGAAATTCAGTGCAGTTGTTCTTGCTGCGGGGAAAGGAACCCGCATGTATTCCAATAAGCCTAAAGTGTTGCATACACTTGCTGGCAAACCAATGGTAAAACATGTCATCGATACTTGTGAAAGCTTAGGTTCTCAGAATATCCACCTTGTTTATGGTCATGGCGGTGAAATGATGCAATCGGCTTTGCAACAAGAAAAAGTAAACTGGGTTCTACAAGCCGATCAGTTAGGGACAGGTCATGCTGTTGATCAGGCATCTCCTTATTTGGCGGATGATGAAAAAGTGCTGGTCCTCTACGGTGATGTACCTCTTATCTCCGAAGAGACTATTGAAAACCTATTAGATGCTCAGCCTACAGGTGGTATCGCTTTGCTTACTGTCGTTCTTGATAACCCTATGGGTTATGGTCGTATCGTGCGTAAGAATGGTCCTGTTGTTGCGATCGTTGAGCAAAAAGACGCCACAGAAGAACAAAAGCTGATTAAAGAGATCAATACGGGTGTGATGGTGGCAACCGGTGGAGACCTTAAACGTTGGTTGTCCGGCTTAAGCAATGATAACGCGCAAGGTGAGTATTACCTGACAGACGTGATTGCAGCTGCTCATAATGAAGGTCGTGCAGTAGAAGCCGTTCACCCGGTAAACCCTATTGAAGTTGAAGGTGTGAACGACCGTGCTCAGCTTGCTCGTCTAGAGCGTGCATTCCAATCTATGCAGGCGCAGAAATTATTAGAGCAGGGAGTTATGCTACGTGACCCTGCACGTTTTGACCTTCGTGGTCAGTTACAGTGTGGCATGGACGTAGAAATCGATACCAATGTCATCATCGAGGGTAGTGTAACTCTTGGCGATAATGTAGTTATTGGTGCAGGTTGCGTACTGAAAGACTGTGAAATCGATGATAACACACTTGTACGCCCCTATAGCGTAATCGAAGGTGCGACAGTTGGCGAGGAGTGTACTGTTGGCCCATTTACACGTTTACGCCCTGGAGCTGATTTACGTAATGATTCGCACGTTGGCAATTTCGTTGAAGTGAAGAATGCGCGTCTAGGTGAAGGTTCGAAAGCTAATCACTTAACTTACCTGGGTGATGCCGAAATTGGCCAGCGCACTAACGTTGGTGCTGGTGTTATTACTTGCAACTACGACGGTGCAAATAAGTTTAAGACAGTTATCGGCAATGACGTTTTTGTCGGTTCTGACAGTCAACTGATTGCTCCAGTGATTATCGCTGATGGGGCAACGATTGGTGCGGGCACCACATTAACCAAAGATGTAGCTGAAGGTGAGTTAGTGATTACTCGCGCAAAAGAGCGCAAAATTACAGGATGGCAGCGTCCAACCAAACAGAAGTAAACTCTTCCATTAGAAAGGGCCTCATTGAGGCCCTTTTTTGTCTCTTGATACTTATGGTTAGTGGCTTGGAATAGCAATACGCTTTTCCAGCCAGCGTACAGCTTGTGAGACCAATAGTATTAATATTAAGTACTCGAGTACCAAAAACGTATAGATTTCTAAAGGTAAGTACTCATTTACAACCAGCTCATTGGCGCGTCTAGTTAGGTCACTTAGCCCGATAACGCTTACTAATGATGACATTTTGAGGATATAGACAAACTGGTTACCGAGTGGTGGCAGTATCTGACGAAAGGCTTGCGGTAAGATAACCAGTCGCATCTTCTGCCAATAATTGAGGCCGAGTGACTCAGCAGCTTCATGCTGACCACGAGTCACTGCCTGAATACCGCCACGGAACACTTCTGCCATAAAGGCACTTTCCGCGATAGTAAGTGCTATCACTCCTGCCCAAAAATGGTTGAGGGAAATGTCTAATAACGTGGGCATGCCGTAGTACACCCACAGTAACAAAACTAGAACGGGTATGGAGCGAATAACTTCGACATAGACTCGATTAATGGCGCGCAGCCAGGGCTTATCTGACAAGGCTGGAAAGGCAACAAGCAGACCTATAAGCATGGCAAACATCATACTTAGTAAGGAGACATAGATAGTGTCTTTAAAGCCCGCCAATAGAAAGCCGAGGTTAGTTTTTCCTTGTTCAGTTGAGGGATCAAGTACATACCAACCCCACTCATAGTCAGAACAGCCACTTAGAAGTGGTAGGCACAAAACAACAGTAAGTAATCGATAGCTCACAATCGTCCCTAATTATTCCTGAAAAATCCATCTGTTACTGCTATGTTATCAAGGATGTACCACTAATGTTTAATAATTTTAGGGACTATTCAATGAAGAAGTGGATTCTGGGTTTTATTATTACTTTTCTTTCTATCGGTCAGGTAGAGGCTGAAACCAGTCGTCTGCAGAAGATCTTGGATTCAGGTGTATTGCGTGTAGGCACTACGGGTGACTGGAACCCGATGACCATGAAAGATCCTGCGACCAATTCGTATCGTGGTTTCGATATTGACGTGACGACAGAACTTGCCAAAGATCTTGGTGTTAAAGTGGAGTACGTGGCAACGGATTGGAAAACGTTAGTAAACGGTATTACTGCTAACAAATACGATATGACGGGCAGTGCGTCGCTTAATATGTCTCGCGCTAAAGTGGCGGGATATAGCCAGCCCTATTTTTATCTGGCATTTGTCCCCGTGGTTCAAAAGAAAGACCTGGAGAAATTTTCTGATTGGGCCGATTTTAACAAACCTGATGTCAAAGTGGCTGCCACGCTCGGTACCGTGCAAGAGAAAATGGTGAAAGACTTTTTTCCAGATGCTGAGCACATTGTTATTGAAGCACCAGCTCGTGATTTCCAAGAATTACTCGCGCGTCGTGCCGATGTGTCAGTGACGTCAAATGTGGAAGCGGCAACGTTAGTAACCAAGTTCAAGCAACTTGCCATTGTACCTGTTAAGAAGCCTCGCAAGCCGACACCGATTTCGATGCTGTTACCACAAAGTGACCAAGTTTGGATTAACTATGTGAATCATTGGGTAGAGCTGAAAAAAACACAGGGTTTCTTTGAAGAAACTGCGAAAAAGTGGGGGCTGAAAAGTCTTTAATATTTAGAAAAATGGGTGACTCAGTCACCCATTATTGATTACTCGTCGCTCACTACGCGTGAGTTATCCGGTATTGTCAGTTCTTCGGTTAGTGCTGGTGTTGCGATCAGGTAACCGATCCACATTAATGCTAAACAACCAAGAATCACATAGCCTACCGCTGATTGAGCGACAACGGCAAATGCTGCAACTAGCGCACTGGCTAGACTACTAATACCAATCTGTAAGCTATTTTGCAGACCTGCCGCAGTTGCTGAACAATGTGGTGCGCTTGATAGTGCACGGTTAACCACAATTGGATACAGTGCCCCATTAGCGACTGCAAGTAAGCAGAATGGCGCTAGAATTGGCCATACGCTGGTTAGCTCCCACTGACACGCAGCAAATACCAACAGTATAGCGACCGTCTCTAGTCCTAGTAGCTGTTTCAGAACCGCGTCATCACCTAATTTAGCCACCAATTTCTTGCCCATGTAGCCACCGAGCATAAATGCGATGGTTTGTGGAATGAAGCTCAAACCAATGTCTTTTGCCGAATAGCCCAGCTGGCTCATAATCTCTGGCATACCAGTTAGGTAGGCGAAGAACGCTGCAGAAGCGACTGAGAACAACATCACGTTGCCCACATACTCACGTGACCCCAATAGACTCTTAAGATCAGCACCAACAGATGATTGTTTATGCTCTGCTTTTTTATGATCTTTCATCGATAAGGTGATCATGGCTAGTAGAGCGCCAGTGATCGCCAGTACGACAAAGATACTATGCCATCCCCATAATTCAGTTAATAACACGCCAAGTTGAGGCGCTAGTGCCGGAGACAGGGCGACGAGAGGCATAATAGTGGCAAATATCTGCTGGCTTGTTTTTTTATCGAATTTGTCGATCACCATAGACTGCCAAATCACAGCTGGCGCACAGACACCAATAGCTTGTAGCATGCGCAGTGCCAGCAGGTGCCATACTTCTTGGCTCCAAGCTAAGCCTACCGAGGCAATCGTAAAGATAACGAGTCCTGCAAATAGGGTTTTACGGTGTCCAAAACGGTCACTGGCTAGTCCCCATAGGAACTGACCCAGCCCCATACCGACTAAAAAGACCGTCAATGACAGAGCAATCTGTTCTGGTCCAGTCGCAAAATCTTGCTCAATGAGTTTAAACGCAGGCAAATACATATCGGTAGCTATGAAGCCCAACATGGATAAGGTCGCAAGATAGATGAGTTGTAGTTTAGTTATTTTCATTGTTATTCCTTGAAATATTTTCACAGGAATGAATTGGCGCCAGCTCATACTGCTGATGGTGTGTATTCTATTTTTGGATCTTAGAAAAATAAAACGCTATATTTTGTAGTTATCTATCAAAAAATTTGAAAGCTAAAGTATGTATTCTCGCTCATCATTAGAAATGCTAGATGTGGTTGCTCGATTAGGAAGCTTTAGCGCTGCCGCTGAGGTATTGCATAAAGTGCCTTCTGCGATTAGCTACAGTGTGCGACAGATTGAACAAGAACTCGGGGTAAAACTGTTTACTCGGCTACCAAGAAAGGTTGAGTTAACCTCGGCCGGTGAAGTCTTCATGGTGGAAGCTCGGCAAATGCTGCGCAAAATGGATGAACTTACTCACCAGGCACGACGTACAGCTCTAGGGTGGCAAAGTAGCTTAAAGCTGACCTTAGATAATGTGGTTAGAGTAGATAAGCTGTCTGACCTGATTGAAGATTTCTATCAAGAGTTTGAGTTTGCTGAGCTGCAGATCAATATGGAGGTCTATAACGGCTCTTGGGAAGCTATTTCCCAGCAACGAGCGGACATTGTGATTGGCGCGACGAGTGCGATTCCTGTCAGTGGTGAATACGGCGTTAAGAAAATAGGCAGCCTAGACTGGGCTTTGGTTATGTCGCCCTCGCATCCATGTGCTCATCAGGCGCAATTGGATGAAGATTTTGTCAGTCAATTTACCGCCATTTGTATTGATGACACGTCGCGAGTATTACCTAAGCGTCACAATGAGCACTACCCGCAACAGCGGCGGTTATTGCTACCTAATTGGTTTACTGCCATCGAGTGTTTGAAAAAGAACGTAGGCATTGGTTACATGCCAAGGCACATTGCTCAGCCACTTATCGACTACGGCATGCTGGTGGAGCGAACTCTCGAAGATGCTCAAGCGCCAAGTGAGTGTTGCTTGGTGTGGAGAAAGCACGATAATCATAATCTATTGGATTGGATGGTAGAGTACTTAGGGGATGAAGCTCAGCTGTATCGCGATTGGTTGAAATAAAAATGGGAAGCAGCCACTTCCCATTTTCTGATTAAGATAAAAAGAACTTATAAGATGGATTATCGGTCTCGTCTTTGCACTGGTAGCCCAGTTCTCTCAGATGAGCCGAGAACTCATTCAAATCACTGTCTTCTAATTCAAAACCACATAAAACTCGACCGTAATCTGCGCCTTGGTTACGATAATTGAATAAGCTGATATTCCAATGCGTCCCTAACGTGCTTAAGAACTTAAGTAGCGCTCCTGGATACTCTGGGAATTCAAAACTATATAGGCGTTCTTTAAGCTGTTTTGACGGTCTGCCACCAATCATATAGCGAATGTGCAGTTTTGCCATTTCATCGTCAGAGAGGTCAACCACAGGGTAGCCACTCGCTCTGAGATCACTAATGATGCCATCCAATTCTTCTTGACCACCTACGAGACGCACACCGACGAAAATGTTGGCCAATTTGTCATCGTTGTATCGGTAGTTAAACTCAGTAACCGCTCGGCCACCAATAATATTGCAGAACTCGAAGAAGGCGCCTTGGCGCTCTGGAATGGTCACCGCTAGTATACCCTCACGTTTTTCACCGAGTTCACAACGTTCAGAGACATAACGTAAGCCATGGAAATTGGTATTAGCACCCGAAAGCACTGTGCCTAGATGCTTACCTTGCAAGTGATTTTGCTCAGCAAACTTTTTCAGACCAGCAAGTGCCAGTGCACCTGATGGCTCGGCAATAGCGCGAGTATCTTCAAAGATGTCTTTCACTGCGGCACAGATTTCATCGCTAGAAACCGTAATGTGGCCATCAATATATTTCTGGCACAGTCGGAAGGTTTCATTACCAATGATTTTAACCGCAACACCGTCTGCAAACATACTGACCTGATCGAGTACTACAGGTTCTCCAGCATCCATCGCAGCTTTAAGACAGGCAGAATCTTCCGGTTCAACAGCAATGACTTTTATCTCAGGCATCAGTTGTTTGACCAAGACCGCAACACCCGCAGCTAGACCACCACCGCCAACAGGAACGAAAATATAGTCGAGGTGACCATTTTGCTGCAGCATTTCCATACCAATGGTGCCTTGCCCCGCAATCACCAATGGATGATCGAAAGGCGGCACAAAGGTGTAGCCATGTTCTTCTGACAGACGCTGTGCTTCGGCTTTGGCTTCATCAAAATTACTGCCATGCAGAACGACGTTACCACCAAAGCTACGAACCGCTTCAACCTTGATATCAGGGGTGGTTTTAGGCATCACAATGGTGGTATTGATGCCCAGTTTCGTGCCAGATAGTGCCATGCCTTGAGCATGGTTACCCGCTGAGGCGGCAATCACACCTGCACGTTTTTGCTCATCAGTTAGATTAGCCACCATGTTGTAGGCGCCGCGCAACTTGAACGAGTGCACAGGCTGGCGATCTTCACGCTTGATTTGAACCTGGTTGCCGATGCGTGCTGCCAATCTTGGCATTTCTTGAAGTGGCGTTACGGTCGCCACTTCATAAACTGGTGCTCTGAGTATCTGGCGCAGATAATCTGCGCCAGACTCAGGATGATTATCTGCTGCACTCATTGTTGTTAGCCCTCGAGTTTCGACTTATCGCGCACCGCACCTTTGTCTGCACTGGTTGCAAGGTTAGCGTAAGCTTTAAGTGCTAAAGAGACCGTACGTTCGCGATCAGCAGGTTTCCAGCCCAACTGGTCTTGCTCTGCGCGTCGAGTAGCAAGCTCAGATTCAGCGACATCCAATGTGATGCTGCGTGACGGGATATCAATGCTAATAGTGTCGCCGTCTTTGACAAGTCCAATAGTACCGCCATTTGCCGCTTCCGGAGAGGCGTGACCGATAGATAGGCCAGAAGTACCGCCAGAGAATCGACCGTCAGTAAGAAGTGCACACTCTTTACCAAGGCCCATCGATTTTAGGTATGTGGTTGGGTACAACATTTCTTGCATACCCGGACCGCCTTTTGGTCCTTCGTAGCGAATAACCACAACATCGCCTGCTTTTACTTTACCACCCAAAATGCCATCAACCGCATCTTCTTGGCTTTCAAAAACAACAGCAGGGCCTTGGAATACTAGGCTGCCTTCATCTACACCAGCTGTTTTAACAATACAGCCATCTAGAGCAATATTACCTTTCAGCACTGCGAGACCACCATCTTGGCTATAGGCGTTGTCTTTTGTGCGAATACAGCCATTCTCACGATCATCATCTAAGGTATCCCAGCGACAATCTTGAGAGAACGCTTGAGTGGTGCGAATACCAGCAGGACCTGCGCGATAGAACGACTTAATTTCCTCGGAATCCGTCAACATGATGTCGTATTGATTGAGTTGTTCTTCCATCGTAAGGCCAAGAACAGTCTTAGTTTGGCTATTAAGCAAGCCTGCGCGATTTAGTTCACCCAGAATACCGATAACCCCACCAGCACGGTGTACATCTTCCATGTGATACTTAGGTGTGGAAGGTGCCACTTTACACAGGTTAGGGACGCGGCGAGACATTTGGTCGATATCTTCCATATCGAAATCCACTTCACCTTCTTGAGCGGCTGCTAATAGGTGAAGCACTGTATTGGTTGAGCCCCCCATAGCGATATCAAGCGCCATCGCGTTCTCAAAAGCATCTTTGGTGGCGATGTTGCGTGGAAGGGCTGTCGCGTCATCTTGCTCGTAGTAGCGCTTAGTTAGGTCAACGATACGTTTACCAGCATTTTTGAACAGCACCTCACGGTCTGCGTGAGTTGCAAGTAGTGAACCATTACCTGGTTGCGAAAGACCTAAAGCTTCTGTTAAACAGTTCATCGAGTTAGCAGTGAACATGCCCGAGCAAGATCCACAAGTTGGACATGCTGAACGTTCAACTTGCTCGCTTTGTTCGTCAGAAACCGTAGGATCGGCACCTTGGATCATGGCATCAACCAGATCGAGTTTGATGATCTGATCAGAAAGCTTAGTTTTACCAGCCTCCATTGGGCCACCAGAAACGAAGATCACTGGAATATTTAGGCGCATTGAAGCCATCAGCATTCCCGGAGTGATCTTATCGCAGTTGGAGATACACACCATGGCGTCTGCACAGTGAGCGTTGACCATATACTCTACAGAGTCGGCAATGAGCTCACGTGAAGGCAGTGAGTACAACATACCGCCGTGACCCATTGCGATGCCATCATCAACAGCAATGGTATTGAATTCTTTGGCAATACCGCCCGCTTCTTCAATTTCTTTGGCGACTAGTTGGCCAAGGTCTTTAAGGTGAACGTGTCCCGGTACAAATTGAGTAAACGAGTTTACAACAGCAATAATTGGCTTACCGAAGTCTTCTTCTTTGACTCCAGTTGCACGCCAAAGTGCACGAGCACCAGCCATGTTGCGACCATGAGTTGTGGTGGCTGATCTGTATTTAGGCATTGTACTTCTTCCTTATTTTGCTGATGCTGGTTTCTGTTCTGGGTATACGTAATCTAGCCAGCCCCACTTATCTTCAGTGGTGCCATTGAATAGGCCAAAATACGCATCTTGCATAACTTTGGTAATTGGACCGCGTTTACCTGTACCAACATCGATTTTATCAATGCTGCGTACCGGAACGATTTCAGCAGCGGTACCGGTCATAAATACTTCGTCTGCTAGGTAAAGTGCTTCACGAGCAATGTTAGCTTCACGAACGTCGTAGCCCATATCTTTCGCAATCGTCATTATTGAGTCGCGAGTGATACCTGGTAGGATCGCGCTGGTTGCTGGTGGTGTCGTGATGACGCCATCTTTGACTACGAAAATGTTCTCACCAGCGCCTTCTGATAGATAACCATCGACACTGAGAGCAATACCTTCGTCATAACCGTGACGACGTGCTTCACCGCCAACAAGCAATGAAGAAAGATAGTTACCACCAGCTTTTGCTGCAGTTGGAATGGTATTTGGCGCGGCGCGGTTCCAACTTGATATCATTGCGTCTACACCGTTTGCTAGTGCTTCTTCACCTAGGTAAGAACCCCAAGGGAAAGCAGCAATGATGAGCTCCATTTGCGTGCCTTCTGGAGGGCAAACACCTAGACCAACGTTACCGACAAAACCTAATGGACGAATATAAGCGGATTCAAGCTTATTTTGGCGTAGTGTCTCACGGGTTGCTTCCATGATTTCTTCCTCAGTATAAGGAATTGGGAAGCGATAAATCTTAGCGGAATCTTTAAGACGCTTGGCGTGCTCAGGGTGACGGAAAACCACAGGACCGTTAGGTGTGTTATAACAACGAACCCCTTCAAAAACAGAAGTACCATAATGCATTGCGTGAGTTAAGACGTGAACGTTCGCCTCAGCCCATGGAACCATCTCACCATTAAACCAAATAAAATCTGCTGTACTTTTAGCCATTTAGCATTCCTTCCTTATGCACTTTGTTCTTGTAGGTTGTGATTGGTCAGTTCGTTGTGTTTAAGCTCTGTCACCTCGATGGTACGAATATCCCAAAGCTTCTCAATCTGATTGATCAAGGTCGTGATAGGGCGATCGCTATCAACAATGATCTCAACACTGGCAATCTTACTTTCATGGTTTTGTGTTGCAGCCACTTGTTTAATGATAAAGCCACGGTGGCGAATAACGCGTAACACGCGCTCTAGCAAGACAGGTTTGTCATCGGCTTTGATGTCTAATAAGTATCTGTCCATTAGGTATTCTCCAACATGTCACTATTTGAGGCACCTGGCGGAACCAAAGGCCATACATTTTCTTCTTCATCTATCAACACGTGAAGCATGTACGAGGTCTTGCTCTCTAGCATTTCTTTGAGCGCAGGCTCGACTTCTTCTTTACGAGTAATGGTTTTGCCTGGGATATCGAATGCTTTAGCAAGCATGACAAAGTCAGGATTATCATCCAAAATCGTTTCACTGTGTCGACCATCAAAAAACAGTGATTGCCACTGTCTAACCATACCAAGACGTTGGTTATTTAACAGCACAATTTTGACGGGTATTTGACGGCGCTTCAGTGTGCCTAGTTCTTGAACATTCATCATGAATGAACCGTCACCAGTAATTAGAATTGATTGGTCGTCAGGGCGACCAACTGCTGCTCCCATTGCTGCTGGAAGACCAAAGCCCATAGTGCCGAGACCAGCCGAAGTAATAAAATTCTCAGGCAATCTAGGCTGGATATGTTGTGCTGCCCACATCTGGTGTTGGCCAACGTCCGTTGAGATAATCGAAGACTCAGGCATCATGTCTGATAGCTGTTTAAGGAGCAGTGGAGCAAAAATTAAATCTCCTGGATGGTCATAGCGCCATTTAAAACCACTGCGTAAGCTCTCGCTGTGATGTACCCAAGGAGCAATATCTTTTGACAGTTCAAGCTGTGGCAAGATGACGTTTATGTCACCACGTAATGCAGCATGAGCTTGTCTGAGCTTGTTAAATTCCGCAGCATCAATATCGATATGAATCACTTTTGCATGAGGAGCAAAGGTATCCAGTTTTCCGGTCACGCGGTCATCAAAACGAGCACCAACCACGATTAAAAGGTCACATTCTTGAACGACTAAGTTTGCGGCCTTGGTACCGTGCATGCCCAACATTCCCAAGTAGTGTGGGTCATGTCTCTCAATAGTACCTAAGCCTTTTAGTGTGCTGACACTTGGCATAGGGTTGAGGCGTAAAAACTCACGTACAGACTCTGTGGCATCGGCAAGTTGCACACCACCACCTACATACAAAACTGGGCGAGAGCTTTGATCAAGCAGTTGCTGTGCTAACTGGACTTGCTCTGACGAAGCAACAGGGATCGCTGGTGGCGTAAACGGGGGAAGGACATCAACCGGAGCATTAGCAAGTTGGACATCTTTAGCAATATCGACAATAACAGGGCCAGGTCTGCCTGTTTTAGCAACTTCAAATGCCTCGGCAAGAATTGGAGCTAACTCTTCAATATCCGTGACCAGATAGCTATGTTTCGTGCATGAGAGAGACATACCAATCACATCCATTTCTTGGAATGCATCAGTACCGATATGGGAGCTGGCAACTTGACCAGTGATAGCTACGAGAGGGATCGAATCGAGAAAAGCGTCGGCGAGGCCGGTTACGAGATTGGTGGCGCCGGGGCCGGAGGTGGCCATACAAACAGCAACGTCTTTGGTGGCTCTTGCCAGTCCGATGGCTGCCATTGCAGCGCCTTGTTCGTGTCGGCAGAGGATATGTTCTACACCACCATCATACAGAGCATCGTAGATTGGCATGATGGCTCCACCAGGATAGCCAAATACCGTTTCAATGCCTTGCTGTCTCAATGCGGCTACAACTAATTCAGCACCTGTCATTATAGCCTCCTTGGGTGTCACGCTTGCTGTCGTGACTGTTTGTCGTTCGATTGCACATTGTGTGCTCCATTTCTTCCTGTCATATCCACCGAGAGGGTTTCTATGAGTGATCACTATCAAATTTATATTTTGAGTTTGTAAAAAAACCCCCGGACTTTTCAGTGCGGGGGTTTTTTGAATCTCGTGGTTATTTTCCGCCCACATGCCCCCGTGCGGTACCAATCAGGACCACAATAATCAGGCTAATCAGAGTGTGAGAGTGAGCGTTAAAAGTCATTATCTTGTTTCTAAATCGTTGTGTTGTTTCTAACGAAAATGTTTGCGTCACTAGTGGTATCACAAATTTCTGTTACCTGACAAGCAAAAAATCATACTTTTTTCACATTTACTCAGCATTAAATATGGCTGTATAACATGGGGTATATATAAAACTCTGGATTTTAACCATCTAAGTGAGAGAAATTGGAAGGAAAAAGGGATTTCATGGGATTATCGATTATTTATAGTCGAGCGAGCGTTGGTGTTGAAGCTCCTTTGGTTACGGTTGAAGTCCACATCAGTAATGGTATGCCCGGTTTTACACTGGTAGGACTTCCAGAGACGACAGTTAAGGAATCTAAAGATCGAGTACGTAGTGCCATCATCAATTCACGATTTGAGTTTCCGGCGAAGAGAATCACGGTGAACCTCGCTCCTGCGGATCTGCCTAAAGAGGGGGGGCGATTTGATCTTCCTATTGCGTTAGGTATTTTGGCGGCGTCTGATCAGTTACCTCACGATAAGCTACTCTCACATGAATTTGTTGGCGAGCTAGCGCTTTCTGGAGAGCTAAGAGTCGTCAAAGGTGTTTTACCTGCTGCACTCGCCGCTAACAAAAGCCGTCGATGCTTAGTGGTGCCAGAAGGTAATGGTAATCAGGCGGCGTTGGTTGGCCGAGAGCACCATAGATCAGCATCAGGTCTACTCGATGTCTGTGCGTATTTGATGGGCCAACAAGCTTTATCCCTATATACCGACACTAAACAGATAAAGATGGTGCCGAAAACACGCGATTTACAGGATATCATCGGCCAACAACAGGGAAAGCGAGCTTTAGAGATTGCCGCAGCCGGAAATCACAACCTACTCTTTCTCGGTCCTCCTGGAACCGGAAAAACCATGTTGGCCTCACGGCTTTGCGACCTATTACCTGAAATGAGCGAACAAGAAGCGATGGAAACTGCCTCGGTCGCGTCGTTGACGCAGCAAGAAATCAATGAAGACAATTGGAAAACGCGGCCTTTTCGTGCCCCTCATCATTCGAGTTCTATGGCTGCATTAGTTGGCGGAGGTTCGATACCAAGACCAGGAGAAATTTCTCTGGCACATAATGGGTTACTATTCCTCGACGAAATGCCTGAATTTGAAAGAAAAGTCTTGGACTCACTTCGAGAGCCGCTTGAGTCAGGCGAAATTATTATTTCTCGAGCCCAAGGGAAAACCCGTTTTCCAGCTCGATTCCAACTCGTCGGCGCATTGAACCCGAGTCCTACTGGGTACTATGAAGGCAATCAGTCACGTACCAATCCTCAGCTAATTCTACGCTACCTCAGTCGATTATCGGGGCCTTTGCTCGACCGATTTGATATGTCGATTGAAATACCTTCATTACCCAAAGGCACATTGTCTGAAGGGGGAGAGCGAGGGGAGTCAACTCAAGTCGTGCGTCAGCGTGTTCATCGAGCGCGTGATGTGATGTTAAGTCGCAATGGTAAGGTGAATGCACTCCTTCACAGCGGTGAAATCGAGGACTATTGTCGCTTAAAGAAAACAGATGCAGAGTTTCTTGAGAATGCTCTACACCGTTTAGGGCTCTCTGTTCGCGCCTATCATCGAATTATCAAAGTAGCACGTACTATTGCTGATCTTGGCGGTGAGGATGATATTCAAAGAGAACATTTAGCTGAAGCGTTAGGATATCGCGCTATAGATAGGTTACTAAAACAATTGACTGCGCAAGCGGTTTAGAAGGCGAAGTTCATACCGACGGAGGTTATCCAATCGGCGGACTCATAAAAGGCGATGGAAGAATCTGTCGCGTTGTATCCTGATAGGGATATTAAAGATAATGCATCAATATTCCATAAAGAGAGGTATTCATAAGCCAGAAATGCACTGTATTTTTCATCGATACGATGATTCTGATCGAAAATGACATTCTCGCCACGATATTCATGATTCATATAGCTCATGGTCGCGGCAATGCTGTGTTGCTGGTAGGTGAATAGGGCAGTAAGTTCACTGCCAGCCCCTTGGTTTCTGACGGCTTGACCTTTAGCATCATCAACCACATAAATCACCGATGGAAACAACAGCCAGTGATTATTAACCGCTAACGTGTAGGAGCCTTTTGCATAGTAGAGATGGCTATTCCTATCATAATCTGAGTCAAGATTAAGGTTTTTTGCCGAAAGCTCTTCATCAACAACTCGGGTACCGTATGCCAAATCTAGGGTAAACAGTGAGCCTGCGATGTTCTCCATTTGAAAACGATAAGCATCGCCTGTTGCTTCCGCTGCTTGCAGTTGTTCGGCGCCGACGTATGGATTGTTCCAAATCGGTTCTCCGAGGACGGTCGGTAAGTAAGAAATACTCCATATAGAACCATCGTTTTGTTGTTGTCTATAACCGCCTTCTAATACAAAGGTTCCGACGGCAATATCGTTACGGGAAGTTCCAATGAACCATTGTTTATTGCTTTGCGATCCAAACGTGTAATTGACTACACCTAATGGCATCCAAAACTCATCGTATGTTTCTTGAGAGGCGCTGATTTTGGGATCGGTACTGGCGACCAAATTGGATTTTTCTCCTACCAGTGTATTGCTGATTGATATTTCACCACTAAAGCCTTTACTCTGAGCTAGTGAAGCGACAGATAGAGAGCTGTAGGTCGCAGTAAATGCTATAAGCGAAAGCAAGAAGTATCGAATAGCCATGACATATCCATAAATCAGTAGGTTGTGGGTAAAGAGGTTATTTCCTTATAAACTTGGCGGGTACTGTAGCGATAAAAAATGGCTTAGCAAAATGCTTCGCTAAGCCACGTATAATGGAAGGTAATGGGTGTGCCTATGACCTATTAGAATTTCCAGTTTAGGCCAACTGCGGTGATCCAGTCTTTTTCATCGTAGAAGTCGATGTTGGAATCGCTATTAGTCGCACCGGCAAAGGCAACAAGCGATAAGTTATCGGAGTAGAAAATTCCCGGATACTCATATGCTAGGAAAGCCTTCCATTCATCATCGCCACGAGTTTTGTCATAGATTGGATTTGCTGCATCGTAATCACGTTTTAAATAGCCTAACGTCAGTGCTAATTTGTGATTTCCAAACGACATGAAAGAGGATAACTCTGCACCATAAGTATTGTGTTTCATTGCATTGCCATCCGCATCCTGCTGGGTGTAAATCAGAGCGGGATAGAGTAATACTTGTTGGCTCACAGGTAACATCATTTTGAACTTACCATAGAGGATATCAGCATTACGACTTAGGAGTTGTGCTTCCTGTGGAGATAAGGCAGGTACTCCTGTACCAGAGCGCTCCTCATCCAGTTCACGTTTGCCATAGGCAAGGTCCAAGCTGAATAACGATCCGGCAATATTGTCTAGTTGTAGACGGTACGCGTTGCCTTTTTCTTTGGTAGTATTGCGAGTATCTGTCGTATAGGGATCTTGCCAGACTTCACCCTCTAGAATGGTTGGCAAGAAAGAAACACTCACTTTGGTTTTATCGCGAAATAGGTATTTGTAACCCGCCTCAAGTGCTACCGTACCAACGGCAATATCGGCTCGTGATGTACCTAAAAACAATTGATGGTTTGATTGCGCTCCAAAGGTATATTGAAGACTACCGAGGGGAAGTACTAATGCGCCGCTGTCTTCTTGTTGACTACCAGTGTAGTTGCGAAATTCATCGTCGGTATTAGTAAGATTCGATGTTTTGCTTGCGTAAGCCGCGTTTAATGCAACTTCACCGCTAAAACCATTGCTTTCTCCCAACTTAGCCACTGCTACCTGCGAGACAAGACCAAGGGACACTGCCAAGACACTCCATGCCTGTTTCATAACTGATCCTTATCATGTTCTGATTATTTTGGTAACGATTGTAATTATATGTTTATGCTATGTTATTAGTTCAGAATAAGCTCGTTTTTTTTGAGTTACAACACAAATCAGACCAATGATAAAATCATTGCACAAGGCAGTACGCCTTGTACAATTAACCGCCATAAAATTGTCACAAACGAATCATAGATAGTTGGTTATGCTTGGATACCTACTTTTTATTATTAGTGCCTCTCTGGTCATCATTAATACGGCATTTTGTTCGATTCCTATACTTGGGTTTGGATTGATCAAATTTCTAATTCCGATCAAGTCTCTACAGCGATTGTGTACGTCTTTAGCTAATCGCTTTATGTGGTTATGGGCGACGGTGAATCACGGTATTCTTCATTTGGTCAATCCCAAGGTGGTATGGGACATTGAAGGGCTAGAATCACTGCGAAAAGATGGTTGGTATTTGATGATCAGTAACCACCTAAGCTGGACTGACATTGTTGTGCTCTGCAGCGTGTTTAAAGATCGCATTCCAATGCCTAAGTTTTTTCTGAAACAACAGCTTTTGTATGTCCCTTTTGTCGGCATGGCTTGTTGGGCGCTAGATATGCCGTTTATGAAGCGTTATTCACGTGAGTATTTGCTTCGTCACCCAGAAAAGCGAGGACAAGATCTCGCGACGACTCGCCGTTCATGTGCAAAGTTTAAAGATACCCCAACGACAGTGGTGAATTATGTAGAAGGAACGCGCTTTACTGCCGATAAGCAGAAGAAAAGTAGCGCGGGTTACAACTATCTATTACAACCTAAATCCGGTGGCATTGCTTATACATTGGCTGCGATGGGTGACCAGTTTGAGAATATTATTGATGTCACTCTGGCGTATCCGGAAAATACGGATGAGCCTTTTAAAGCGGTATTAAAGGGTGATATGAAAAAAATCGTTGTAAAGGTTCGTATTTTGCCTGTAGATGAGAAAATTCTAGGTGATTACTTCAACGATAAGCCTTACAAGCGAGAGTTCCAAAAGTGGTTAGGTGAGGTTTGGAAGGACAAGGACCAAGTACTCGATGATATCCACACCAAATAAAAAAACCGAGCTCATATGGGCTCGGTTTTTTACATTTTAGAGCGGCTTATTTCTTCAATAGGAAGTTTACCAGCTCAAAGTACTCATCCAATGACTGAATGCCACCAGCTTCGACTAGGTACTTGTTATTGACGATGACAGCAGGGACACCAGAAAGTCCGCTGTCTTTAAACTGCTTATCAAAACGACGCACCATAGAGTCAACAGCAAAGCCGTTAAATGCGGCATCAAATTTCTTCGCGTCCACACCTTCATCTAAGAAGATTTGACGTAGTTCTTCGTCATTGCGAGGCGGTTTGTTCATGTTATGGATACGGTTAAACATCACAGGAACCATCTTGTCTTCAATCTTTAACGCCACCATAGTCGCGTAGGCTTTGCTCATTGAAAGGCCCATGTTGCCACCCATAAAAGAAACGTGGTTCTTCTGGAACTTAGCGTCTGCTGGAATCTTTTTCTTAAGCTGTGCAATGATAGGCTCGAAACTGTTGCAGTGTGGGCAGTAGAACGAGAAGAACTCTGTTACCACAGGCTTAGAGGATTTTTCTAAGTCTAGAACTTTATAGTGAGTACCTTCTTGAAATTGTGCTGCACTTACTCCCAGGCTGACTAGAAGCGTCGCAAATAATGCGATGATTTTTTTCATTATTTTCTCCATGTGTAAAACCAAATCCTTATCAGGAATGGGGATAGTTTGTCACCACTGCGGTTGTAATGAAAGTGGCTTTTCATTCAGCGCGGCAATCTGTTCTTTAAAACCGAGCACTTGTCCTTCCCAGTATTTGGCATCATTGAACCAGGGAAAGGCTTGTGGGAATGCAGGATCATGCCAGCGTTTTGCCAACCAGGCCATGTAGTGCACCATACGTAGACCACGTAAAGGCTCAATTAGTTTCAATTGATCGTTAGGCAGGTCACCAAATTCTTGATATCCCTCCAACAGAACATCAAGTTGCATCATTTTGTCTTGTCGATCGCCATTGAGCAACATCCATAAATCCTGAATAGCAGGCCCATTACGAGCATCGTCTAGGTCCACAAACATCGGACCGTCACGCCAAAGAATGTTGCCCGGGTGGCAGTCGCCATGCAGACGAATGGTTTCACTCGGTTGCCAATGCGCTTCAATTTGCGAGATCAGTAAATCTAAGTCGCTGAAAAATGCATTTTCTAAGTGCGCAGGGATGAATGTAGATGACTGAAGCAGCTTTCTTGGCTGATATACGTACTCTTCCAGACCAATTGTCGGACGATGGATGAAGTTCTTTTGAGCTCCTACCTGATGGATACGGCCCATAAATCGACCCACCCATTCTAGTTGCTCTAGATTATCAACCTCGAACTGGCGACCACCTTCACTATTAAACAGAGTGAACAGATAACCTTGATACTCATGAATAGTCTCTCCGTTAATCGATAGAGGCGCTGCAATAGGTACTTCGTTTTCCACCAATTCATTGGAAAAGTCGTGCTCTTCTTGGATTTGCTCACGGCTCCAACGTTGCGGTCTATAGAACTTGACCACAAAGCGTTTTCTATCTTCATCAGTAAATTGATAGACGCGGTTTTCGTAACTGTTAAGAGCAAGCAAGCCGGATTCTGCTCGAACACCGATGCTTTCTAAGGCATACCACATGAAATCAGGAGTGAGGGCATCAAAGTTAAAGGCTTTATCTGTCATGTATAAAATAAAAGGGCTCATTGCTGAGCCCTTTTCCTATAATAGGTAGCTAACACGTCGGTTAGAGCTTCTTAATAAATCGACTTTCTACTTCTGTTGAGAAGTCATTACTGTCGCTCAGTATAAACTGAATTGTCGATACAGGTGAACTGAGTTGCTCTGGATCAGCACCTAAACTGATCGGCAAGTTATAGACTTCACCTGGTTCAACGGAAATGGTTTGTCGTCCATACCAAGTTGCATTTTCTAGTCCAGAAACACTGAGCGTATATTGTTGCTCTTGTTGTGTTTTATTGATGACCTTCAAGGTGTAGGTATTCTCCACCAGACCATCACTGTTAACTCGGAACAGTTGGTTACGATCCCTAAGAACACTCAGCCCCGCGGGATCGACGGCCGAAATCTGCACAAAGAACAGGGCAATCATCACTAGTAATACCGAGCCATAACCTAGCAGCTTTGGTCGCATGACTTTGGTGTGTTTACCTGAGAGACGGTGCTCCGTGGTGTAGCTGATGAGACCTTTCTCATAGCCCATTCTGTCCATAGTCTTGTCACACGCATCAATACAAGCGCCGCAGTTGATGCATTCGTACTGCAAGCCATCTCGGATATCAATGCCTGTCGGGCATACTTGTACACAAAGGTCACAGTCAATGCAGTCACCTAAGCCCAGTTTTTTCGGGTCTGCTTTACGAGAGCGAGGGCCGCGAGTTTCACCTCGTTGACTGTTGTAACCAACAATAAAGGTGTCCTTATCAAACATGGCTGACTGGAAGCGAGCGTAAGGGCACATATGGATACACATGATGGAGCGCATCCACCCTGCATTTGCGTATGTACAACCGGCAAAAAACAACACCCAGAATACGGGCCAGAAACTGGCATTAAAGGTGAAAAAATCACTAACGAGCGCGCCAATTGGCACAAAATAACCGGTAAAGGTAAAGCCAGTCGCTAACGCGATAGCTAACCAAGCGACATGTTTGAGACCTTTACGCATAATGAGGTTTGGACTGAGTTTTCCACTGTCTTGCTTGCGTCGTTTGTTGGCGCTGCCTTCTAGTTTTTCTTCAAACCAAATGTACATAAAGGTCCAGACGGTTTGTGGGCATAAGTAGCCACACCATACTCGACCTAAAAACGTGGTGATAAAAAACAGGCCAAATGCGGCCACCATAAATAGTAACGCGAGTAGGGTGAGATCTTGCGGATAAAGTGTGGTGCCAAAAAAGTTAAATTGCTGATTACCAATATCAAGCAATACCGCTTGTCTCTCGCCATAAGGTATCCAAGGTACCAGTGCGAACAATAGGAGTAAAAACCAGCCGCCGTAGCGTCTAAGCTTTTGAAAGGTTCCTTTACTTTCACGAACGTAGATGCGATTGCTTGGGTTAAATCGATCTCCGTTGCCTTTGTGGGTTTTGGGGTTGAACGTTTTGGGTGTTACATCCTTTACGTCAATTTTATCCTGACTCATGCTGAGGCTGTCCTTCTTGGGCTGACGGTGCGTTTTGACGCACTCTATCTATTCCGACATTGCTACGACTGGTAAGTCACTTACTAATCAGTACGCAGTATTAAAACCCAGCGATTATAACCTTGATAACAATTTCATTTCTTTAAGGCTATCAACCTTTAACAACAAAATTAGCGTCGGCTCATATAAAAAACGACCCTTAGAGGGTCGTTTTTATAACATTTGGTTATTTGATGATGCCGCGAGCCTTTAAGAGTGCGGTTTTGAAGTCATCCTCTTGGTCTTTCGCCAATCCTGGAATCATTTCGTCTTTCTGGCTATTACGCATTTTTAGATGGTAGATAAGAACATCATCAGTGAGATCTTCAAGCTTACCTTCGTATCCAGCTTCATTGGACAGTTTTATAATAAATTCCAGTAAGTTAAGGTCAGGTTCTTTCTGCCATTCTGGATGTATCAACTCAATGAGTTCGTTAACGCGGTGACACTTCATAACTTTCTCCACAATTTTTATAAGTATTTTTGAGTAAAAGTACCAAAAATCGAGGCTAATACCAATAAGTGAAGGAATTGGACACAAAAAAAAAGCGCAGGATAACTGCGCTTTTTATTATGCCGCTTTAACAACTCTGGTTGGAGCTGGTGCCATACGAACACTTTGTTCAACGAGCGTCATTGAAGGAGCGACTTTTTTTGCGACAGGCGCAGAAACGAAACCACTGCGACGACGCGACGCACCACGATTTGAGTACGAAAACCTGACGGGTGTTGGGCGCATTGTTTTACCTAACAAGTCAGGCAATTCCATTGCCAATCTAATGGCCTGATTACTTATGAGAACACCGAAATAACTCTCAATGTCACTCTTTTTTGACTTATGCCACTCCAAATAAGCAATCAGGAATAATGATATGCATGCATATCACGCATAGAATACCACCAAGTTTGTGTGGATACGATAGTTTGCAGTGAATTGTTGGTTATTTTTTCCACAATAGATTTGTGTGTTGGATATTTGTTTTCTCTATCATTTTGCGATAAAACGGTAACACTATCTTGGGATATAAATGGATGTGCGTATGTCTTTTTTTAAGAAAACCTTAGCAAGTTTTGGTATCGGCGCCGCGCGAGTGGATTCTGTTCTTCACCAAGAATATCTCTATCCCGGCGAGACAGCGAAAGTTACGATTCACGTCTACGGTGGTAACACTGCCCAGACGGTGGATAACATCAATATGAGGCTTTGTTGTCGCTATATTGATGAGGTAGCACGTAGTAACCACGACAATAGCAATCAACCGGGCGCACCGAAAAAAAGAGTATCGAAAACCTTTGAGCTGCAAACATGGAAGCTGCCTTACGCATTTACCATTGAACCAGGAGAAACAAGAGACTTTGAGGTTGAGCTTGACGTGCCTTGGAATACTCCAGTGACAATTGGTGATTCTAAAGTATGGTTGGAAACTGGATTGGATATCGCGCTAGCAGCTGATCCAACAGATAAAGATATGCTGACAGTGAGGCCAGACCCATTAGTGGACGGCATATTCTCTGCTTTGGAAGAGCAAGGGTTACGTATTCGTCAGGTTGAGTGCGAAGCGGCAAAGGGCTTTGTTATGCCGTTTGTTCAAGAGTTTGAGTTTGTTCCAACCACAGGGCCTTACCATGGTCGCTGGCGTGAGCTTGAGATCATTGCTTACCGTAGTGAAGATGAACTCAAGTTATGGTTTGAAATCGATAGAAATAAAGAGGGAGTAAAAGGCATGCTCTCAAGTCTCATTGGTTTAGGGCAACTGAAACGAGAAATGCAGATCCCAAGTTCACTGTCTGGTGAAGAAGCGGGTCAGCAAGTTCTGGCTTACTTAGAGCAAACAACCTAATTTCAGCTAACGCATGTTAGCTGAATATGGCATACTCTTTAATCACTATCCTTTTAGAGTATGCCTTAATGTCCTCAGCAACTACTTCCAATTACAGCGCTCGTGAAGAGTGGGCGAACAGCATCTCTCATGGTATTGGAGTGCTGCTGTCCATTGTAGGCTTGATACTACTGCTGCAAAAAGCGCTTGGTGCGCATGCCGATGTTCTCACGATTACTAGTATGAGTCTTTATGGCGCTAGCATGATCACGCTATTTCTGGCCTCAACCTTGTATCACTCTATTGCTAACCCTAACAGTAAACGCTGGCTGAAAACTTTCGACCATTGCGCTATTTTCTTGTTAATAGCGGGTAGCTATACACCGTTTATGCTGGTGAGTCTGAGAACACCACTAGCAATTGGCTTAATGGTTGTTATTTGGGCGCTGGCTGTCATTGGTATCATTATGAAGTTGTTCTTCGTTTATCGCTTTAAACGTGCTTCATTGATTACCTATCTTGTCATGGGGTGGTTATCGGTGATAGTCATCTATCAATTGGCTAAGCATTTAGAGCCTTCAGGCTTAATACTATTGGCATTGGGTGGTGCGATTTACACCTTGGGTGTCGTGTTCTATGCCAATAAGCGGATACCCTATAACCATGCTATTTGGCATCTTTTTGTGCTTGCAGGAGCAGCTTGTCACTTTTTTGCCGTGTACTGGTATGTAACGCCGGTTTAGCGGCGCCAAAATGCAGGGAAGAAGAGTACTAACAGGGTCAGGATTTCCAAACGGCCCATTAACATACCAAAGCTAAGCAGCCACTTAGCGGCGTCGGGAAGTGGCGCAAAGTTACCTGTTGGGCCAATGATATCGCCCATCCCAGGCCCTACGTTCGCGACTGCGGTGATAGAGCCGGAGATACTGGTAACGGGGTCCAACCCCATAGCACTCAATCCTGCGGCGATAACGATAATAGTCACAAAGAACATCAATACAAATGCGACAACTGAGCGCACGATATCGTCATTGACTGGACGGTTATTGTAGCGTTGAACAAAAACGCCTGACGGATGAATAAGCTTCATCATTTGCTTATTAAGCAAGGTAACAGCTATCTGAAAGCGGAATATTTTGATGCCGCCCGAGGTTGAACCTGAACACGCTCCTACCATCATCATAAACGCAAAAATAACCGAAGGTAGCGGCCCCCAAGCCGTAAAGTCTTCCAGTCCAAAGCCCGTTGTTGTTACAACAGATACGATGTTGAACATGGATACTCGGAATGCATCATTTAGTGCATAGCCATCTTCCCAAAATAGCCACAACGCCACAACGGTGCTCGATACTAAAAACAGATACCCAAAGCCTCGAACCTGAGCGTCCCTAAGCAATATTCTCGGATCGCGTTTTGTTAACGCAGCAACAAACAGTAGGAAAGGTAGCCCGCCTAAGAACATAAAGATGGTACCGACCCAGTGTGCGCCTTCCGAGAAATGGTTCATAGAGCCATCGGAAGTGGAATAGCCGCCCGTTGAAAGTGTAGTGAATGAGTGATTAATTGCATCGAACAGATCCATTCCTGTCACTATATAGCCCAGTAGACAAAGCCCAGTTAATACTAGATAAACCAGTACAATGTTTTTGGCGACCGTTTTGGCTCTCGGGCTGCTTTTATCTGACCAATCTGAAGATTCAGTCTGGAATAGACGCATACCACCGACATTAAGCATTGGCAGAACGGCAACCGCCATAACAATAAATCCGATACCACCTAACCATTGCAAAATAGAACGCCACAGTAAAATACTGGGAGCCATGTTGTCTAATCCGCTAAGTACCGTCGACCCTGTTGTCGTAATGCCAGACATGGTCTCGAAGTAAGCATCGGTGAAGCTGATATGGTTGATAAAAACAAAAGGGAGCGCGGCAAAGGCACTGGCAATAGTCCAAACCAAGCTAGTGATTAGGAACATATCACGCACACTGAGTTTGAAGTTTTTTGTGCGTCCAAGTGAGAGGCAAACAAAGGCGGCAAAATGGGTAATGACAACCGCTAAGCCAAAATCAAGGAAACCATCGGTACCAGTAAAGAAAGCAACCAATGTTGGGACGTACATAAATAGGGCTAGCTTAGAGAGCACTAACCCTATAACAAAGGAAACAGGACGGGCGTTAACCATTGGAGTGCCTTACAGGAAGAATGCACTTGGTTGGAACAATGCCTCAACGTCAGGCACGTATTTTTTGTCCACGAGGAACATCACTACGTGATCATCTTGCTCAATCACGGTGCGATCATGGGCAATAAGTACTTCTTCACCACGTACAATAGCGCCAATTGTGGTACCTGGTGGTAGTTTTATGTCACCAATGGCTTTGCCAACCACTTTAGATGTGGTTTCGTCACCATGAGCAACTGCTTCGATCGCCTCTGCGGCTCCGCGGCGCAGTGATGAGACGTTTACAATATCGGCACGACGAACGTGGGTAAGTAGAGCGGAAATAGTCGCTTGCTGAGGTGAAATCGCCACGTCTATGGTGCCGCCCTGCACAAGGTCAACATAAGCCCCACGCTGAATCAGTACCATGACCTTTTTTGCGCCCATTTTCTTCGCCAGCATCGCTGACATGATGTTGGTTTCATCTTCATTGGTGAGTGCAATAAATACGTCTACTTGGTCGATGTTCTCTTCGGTTAACAGCTCTTGATCCGCAGCATCACCACAAAAGACGATGGTGTTCTCTAGCTCTTCCGACAGCTTTTCGGCACGCTTATAACTGCGCTCGATAAGCTTCACGCTGTAAGTTTGCTCTAGACGCTTAGCAAGACTAGCACCGATATTACCACCACCAACAATCATGATGCGGCGGTATGGCTTTTCGAGTCGTTGCAATTCACTCATTACAGAACGAATGTGATTACTTGCTGCTACGAAGAAGACTTCGTCGTCCGCTTCGATAATAGTGGTGCCTTGTGGTCGAATCGGACGTCCTTGACGGAAAATAGCCGCTACTCGGGTATCAATGTGAGGCATATGCTCACGCAAAGTCGACAGTGCATTCCCTACGAGCGGACCACCATAATAGGCTTTGACCGCGACTAAGCTTACGCGTTCATCCGCAAAGCTGACGACTTGCAATGCCCCGGGGTATTGGATCAATCGTTCTATATAGCTGGTCACCAACTCTTCTGGAGCGATCAGGTGGTCAACAGGGATGGCACCTGAGTTGAACAGACTTTCTTTTTCAATCAGGTATTCACGAGAACGAATTCGAGCGACACGGTTTGGCGTATTGAATAAAGAGAACGCAACTTGGCATGCAGCCATGTTGGTTTCGTCCATATTGGTCACCGCCACTAGCATGTCAGCATCTTGTGCGCCAGCTTCACGCAATACATCAGGATGGCTAGCGTAGCCATTAACGACTCGCAAATCGTATTTATCTTGCAGCTCCCTTAGACGGTCACCGTTGCGATCGACGATGGTGATATCGTTGTTTTCACCCACAAGGTTCTCTGCGAGTGTGCCACCAACTTGACCTGCTCCAAGAATGATGATTTTCATAACATTGCGCTCTTTTGATAAATTCGACTTAACGAGTCACTAGCATAGCTATCAATAAGTTAGCATTCTACGCCTTTTTTAGCACAGCGTAATAGAAACCATCCATATCTTCTTCTCCAGGAAGAATCTGACGTCCTGGGTTATCGATGTCTGAATCAATAAGCTGTGCGTTGTCTGTGCGAGCAAGGAATGCTTTTACCTGCTCTTTGTTTTCTTGTGGTGTGATTGAACAAGTGGCGTACACCAATGTTCCACCTACTTTTAATTGCTGCCACATAGCGTCGAAGATCTCACGTTGTAGCTCTGCGAGTGCTTCAATGTCATCGGCGCGGCGCAACCATTTGATATCAGGGTGTCTACGAATCACCCCGGTTGCAGAACATGGCGCATCTAATAGAATGCGGTCAAATTGTTCACCTTGCCACCACTCACTTGGTGTTCTTGCATCGCCACATACTACTTTAGCCTGTAGCTGTAGGCGCTTAAGGTTGTCATGAACACGCTTCAATCTGGTCTCATCACAATCAATAGCTACCACTTGGCTGTCTTTAGTACGCTCCAGGATATGTGCAGTCTTGCCTCCGGGAGCGGCGCAACAATCCAAAATCAACTCTCCATCTTTAGGCTCTAAGTAGTTGATAGAAAGTTGTGCTGCGGCATCTTGTACCGATACCCAACCTTTATCGAAACCGGGAAGGTTGTTGACATCGCAAGGGGCGGCCAATTTTAGAGCATCCAAGGCTTCAGAGTGAGCGGTGGAATCTATGCCTTCATTTTTGAGTAGTGCTTGATAATCGTCACGATTGAGGTGCTGGTGGTTCACGCGCAGCCACATAGGTGCTTTGGTGTTATTAGCCTCTACAATCGTTTCCCATTGTTGTGGGTAGCTTTCTTGCAGTAGCTTCAGTAACCAACTAGGGTGGCCGTATTTTCCAGCATTGTGGCTGACGGAAATCTCATCTAGCTGCTCTTGGTTGCGTTGGTAGTTGCGTAGTACTGCATTGATAAGGCCGCGCAGTCTCGGACCTTTCAGCGTTTTGGTTGCTTCTACGGTCTCCCCCACCGCTGCATGAGCAGGAATTCGCATGTGGCCAATTTGATAGATGCCGACCAAAATCAGGTGATGAAATACACGTTGTTTGCCTTTTAATGGCTTATCCATTAGCTCGGATGCAACGGACTCCAAACGAGGCAATATGCGCAGCGCACCAAAGCAAATCTCTTGTAATAAGGCTTGATCTCTAGGTTTTACTTGTTGCTGGCCTAATGGAAGGGCGCTCGATAGAGATTGACCTTTATCAACCACTTGGAAAAGGATATTGGCCGCAGCAGCGCGAACATTCATGTTGGTTACCTAAATTTTTATCGACATTAAAAATAAAATAAGGCCCGCACTCAACGTGCTGGCCCTAACTATCATTGAGCATTTGCGTCTTTAGCTCAGAACGCTACTCACTTCAAACCAGCTGGCTTTAGAATTCAATACATCGCTCACTGGCATGGCTTTTTTGCCCGGTATTTGAATTTGTTCTAACACCAAAGTACCTTGACCGGTTGCGACGTAAATTCCTGTTTTATCAGCCTTAAGAATAGTCCCAGCTACTGATTCTGTCGCATTGTCTTCTACCCGCGATTGCCAAACTTTGATGTTGTTCTCTTCTACAGAGAAGAAGCTCATAGGCCATGGGTTGAAAGCACGCACGCAGCGTTCAATGAATTCTGCTGGCTGATTCCAATCGATCTTCGCTTCATCTTTGCTTAGCTTGCTGGCGTAGTTTGCTTCATCGTCATTTTGCTTTTCCGGCGCAGCATTGCCTGAGGCAATATCAGCAAGACATTCGACTAAAGCTTGTGGGCCAAGCTCTGCCAGCTTATCGTACATGGTCGCACTGGTATCTGTTGCTTCAATAGGTAGTGTGGCAATTTTCAGCATATCACCGGTATCTAGGCCAATATCCATCTGCATAATTGTCACACCGGTTTGTGCATCCCCAGCCCAAATAGAGCGTTGAATAGGTGCAGCACCACGCCAGCGAGGCAGGATTGAACCATGAACATTGATACAACCTAGCTTTGGTGTATCAAGAACTGCTTGTGGCAACAACAGGCCATAAGCGACAACCACCATGATATCGGCATTGAGGTCTTTGAGCTCTTGCTTAGCTTCGTCAGACTTGAAATTGACGGGTTGATAAACCGGAATATCATGCTCAAGGGCAATATTTTTGACCGGACTAGCCGTTAGCTTTTTGCCTCGGCCTGCTGGTCTGTCAGGCTGGGTGTAAACAGCGATAACCTCGTGCTCCGAAGACAATAACGCCGCCAAGTGACGGGCGGCGAAGTCTGGAGTACCGGCAAACACAATACGTAATGATTGGCTCACGGAAACCTCACTTAATATTATTGTTTAGCGTTGAAGCGCTTAATTTTCTCGAGTTTGTCTTTGATGCGTTTACGCTTTAGAGGAGAAAGATAATCAACAAACAGTTTACCCTCTAAGTGGTCAAGCTCATGCTGTACACAGATAGCCAATAGGTCATCTGCATCAAACGTAAACTCTTCACCATCGCGGTTCAGCGCTTTGACACTCACTTCAGCGGCGCGTGGCACTAGTGCGCGAGCACCAGGGACCGAAAGGCAGCCTTCTTCAATACCATCTTCACCGCGCTTTTCGGTAATTTCTGGGTTGATAAGTACCATCGGTTGGTCGCGAGTATCTGAAATATCAATCACAACAATTCGCTGATGAAAGTCAACTTGCGTTGCTGCAAGGCCAATTCCTTCTTCGTCGTACATGGTTTCAATCATGTCATCGACGACTTTTTGGATTTCCGGCGTTACGGCTTCAACGGGCTTAGCTACCGTTCTTAGGCGATCATCCGGGAAAGTTAATACTTGTAATACAGACATATACACTCAAAATGTTGAACTGTGCCGAATAGGCATGGACTTCGTTGGTTCAATTCTAGACATTTTCGCACCTAAATGACAGCATCCCTTGAAACAAAGCGAAGGATTGCGGTGTATGAAGCAGGGAATATGTCTGCTATTGACTCTTTCATCTCTTTTTTCTATCACCTTATGGGCGTTTCAATCTCACGCTAGCGTAAGCGACTTCCTCAAACCAGATGCGCCTCGACATTATGTTGTTAAGTCTGGCGATACTTTATGGGCAGTTTCAGGGCGATACTTATCCTCTCCTTGGCGCTGGCCAGAGCTTTGGCTACACAACTCTCATATAGCTAATCCTCATAAAATTTACCCGGGAGATACGCTGTTATTAGTCTGGGTAGCAGGGCAACCGCAATTGATAAAGAAAGCGCTAAGGCGCCTTTCTCCAGTGACGGACGTTACGCCAAAACAGCCGTCAAGTTGGTTAAATCCTCATGCCATTGCTCGTTATAGAGAACAAGAGAGATTGATACTTGCGAGTGAGTTAGCCACTTATCCTAAGATAGTAGGCTCTAGTCGTGGCTTGGATTACATTTCCAATCAAGATGAGGTCTACATTGATTATCAAGGCCATGAGCAAAACTGGGTCATTTATCGAGTGGGGAAGCTCTATCGCAACGATGATGAGCACTTTACTATGAGAGAAATTAAACGACTGGCGATAGCCCGTTTGATGAAACAGGTAAATGATATTGCTGTTTTGCAGTTGACGGATTTTAATCATGAGCTCAAGCGAGGAGACATTGCTATTCCTATCTCCGAGCTAGCTCGAGATGAATCATCAACGCTTTTTGAGCCAAAAGCAGGACCTAATGTAGAAGATCTTCGCATCGTAGGAATGTTCAATTCTCTGCATTTTGCGGTTCAAGGACATACGGTAGTGTTGAATGCAGGGCAAGACGCTTCTGTTGTTGAAGGCAGTAGCTACATACTAAAAAGGCCCAGTGAAACATTTGTTTATTCCGGTGGTCAGCATGGTTTAAGTGGTCGTGACGAGTCTCATGTAGCTATGTCTCAGTTTCCATTAATAGACATAGGGCGCTTGATGGTGATTCACAGTTATCAACGTTTCAGTGTCGCACTGGTTACTGAGTCTCTAGAGCCTATCACCAAGCAGACCATTATTGTGCCACCAAGCAGCGATAGGGTGTATCGTGAGTGACGCTCGCACTCTAGCTTGGCTGCGGCTTTCTCTGTGCCCCGGCATCGGTGCTGTCACGTTCGAAAAGTTACGAGCGATAGATAGTCCGCTCAACATTGTTAGCTATTCACCACAGGAACTGGCCTCTATTGGTTTGAAGTCGCATCAAGTGGCGTTTATCCATCATCAATCGATAGCGCTTGCTGAACAGGCTCTCGCTTGGGCGTCGGGAGAGCGTCGCTACATTGTGACCAGTGGCGATAAGGCGTATCCGCCACTATTGAGTGAAACCAAGGGAGCGCCGCCGGTTTTATTTGTTGAGGGGCAGTTATCCTTACTTGCGGCACCTCAAATTGCCATGGTGGGAAGTCGCAATGCTACTTTGGAAGGGCTAGAGATTGCTCGCAGCTATGCCAGTACATTTGCAAAGCATGATTACTGCGTGACGAGTGGTTTAGCTTTGGGCATTGACGGTCACGCTCATCAAGGAGCGCTGGATGCACAAGGTCCTACTATTGCCGTATTGGGTTCTGGTTTATCGCAAATCTATCCGGCACGTCATAAGTCATTGGCCTCTCGCATTGCAGAGCAAGGTGCGTTAGTCAGTGAACATTTACCTTCGGTAAAACCTAGGGCTGAGCACTTCCCGCGTCGTAACCGAATCGTAAGTGGACTGTCTTTAGCTGTATTGGTGGTTGAAGCGACAGAGAAAAGTGGTTCGTTGATTACTGCTAAATACGCGGCTGAGCAAGGGCGAGATGTTTTTGCCATTCCTGGTTCAATTCGCCACCCTTTCCATAGTGGTTGTCACTCGTTGATCAAATTGGGAGCTTGTTTGGTGCAGTCTCCTAATGATCTTCTTAGTGAAATAGAATCTCTCACCAACTGGTCTAAAAAAGTACAACCGACACTTTTTGACCAAGTTATTGATAAAGAAGAATTGCCATTTCCCGATCTGTTGGCTAACGTAGGAATAGAGGCAACACCAGTTGATATTTTAGCGCAAAAGACCCATATTCCTGTGCAAGAGGTCATGCAACAGCTACTAGAGCTCGAGTTATTAGGGCATGTTGTTGCAGTTAACGGTGGTTATATTCTTAAGGGGAGAGGCTAGCTATGATGATGGACATACTGATGTACCTGTTCGAAACCTACGTGCATAGTGATGCAGATCTGCAGGTAGACCAAGACGAACTTGAGGATGAACTGCTGCGAGCAGGCTTTAAGCAAAAAGATATTTATAAAGCGTTAGAATGGCTAGAGGATTTAGCCGAACTGCAAAATGCGGATAATCAATCGGCCATTGCAACCAGCGCCGCGACATCGACACGCATTTATACGGCGCAAGAAATGTCACGTATGGATGTGAAAAGCCGTGGCTTGCTGTTGTTCTTGGAGCAGATAGGTGTGTTGACAGCTGAAACTCGTGAAATGGTTATTGATCGTGTTATGGGACTGGAAACCAATGATTTTGAATTGGACGACCTAAAATGGATCATTTTGATGGTTTTGTTCAATGTTCCTGGCAACGAAAACGCGTACACTCTCATGGAAGAACTGATCTACACCGCAGAGAGGGGTGTAGTCCACTAAGCTAAGCCAAATTTGGCGATAAGTTAAGAGACACCCATGAGTGGTAAAATCGATAACCAACTTTTCTCGGCTCATGAACATGCGTTGGATCATGAGCCTTGTCCACAGTGTCATTCAGGCAAGTTGCTACTTAAGAATGGCAAACACGGTCCGTTTCTAGGCTGCGATCAGTATCCAAGCTGCGATTATATTAAACCTTTGCATCAAAATGATGGGCATATTATCAAAGAGCTTGGTGTCGCTTGTCCCGATTGCGGTTCAGAATTGCTGTTACGTCAAGGACGCTTTGGTATGTTTATTGGGTGTAGCAATTACCCAGACTGCCATTTCATTCAGTCGCCAAATAAACAAGATGAGCCAGAGCAAGAAGCAAAAGACTCCGTTAGCTGTCCAGAGTGCAGCAAAGGGGCGCTAAAAGAGCGTAAATCACGTTTTGGAAAAGTGTTTTTTGCGTGCGACAGTTACCCTAAGTGCAAGTTTGCCGTGAATCATGTTCCGGTTCCCGGAGTGTGTCAGTATTGTGGCTACACGTTGCTGGTTGAGAAAAAACGCGCAGCAGGAACGGTGTTGGAATGTGCATCGAGACGATGCCAGAAAGTACAAGAATAAAAAACGGCTCCTAATTGGAGCCGTTTTTTTGTATTTAGGCTAGCTAATACTTACAGCGCAAGCGCTGCGGGTTTGAGAGCAGGGTAGGCTGACTCATCCAGTAAGTCTGCAAGCTGAACGAGTGTTGCTTTTAGCTCGCGTTGACTCGTTGCCGACACATTAATATGCCCCATTTTGCGTCCAGCACGTTTTTCTTTGCCATACCAATGAACATGACATCCAGCTAGAGCGTAAACAGCATCTGGAACGGAGTCTTCACCAAGGATATTAACCATAGAGGTGGCTCTAACGGCTTCCGTGGAACCAAGAGGCATGTCGCAAACTGCACGTAGGTGGTTTTCGAACTGACACGTATCGGCACCTTGCTGAGTCCAGTGTCCTGAGTTGTGTACGCGCGGCGCAATTTCATTAACGAGAAGTTGGCCGTTTACATCGAAAAACTCCAGTGCCAATACACCGACATATTCGAGAGACTCGGCGACAGCGGTAAACATTTGCGCAGCTTGTGCTTGTAGCTCAGGCTCATCGATAGCAGTAGACAGAGTAAGTACTCCGTCAGTGTGTACATTTTCTGCCAGTGGATAAATCGCAATATCACCGTGTTGGTTGCGAGCACCCACAAGCGATACTTCACGTTGGAACGGCACAAATTCTTCAGCCACGATGGCTTGATTATCTGAATCCGCAATGCACTGAGCCATTTCAGTCCAGATTTGCTCTATATTTTCTAATGTTTTGAGTCGCCATTGTCCTTTGCCGTCATAGCCGCCTAACGCACTCTTAAGTACCATAGGCAAACCTACGGTGGCGACAGCGGTATCAAGATCGCTACGTTCGGTAATAACCGCATAGGTCGCGTTCTTAACCCCAGCATTATCAAGCAGCGCTTTTTCAATTCGTCTATCACCACCGGCTTTAATCGCTTCTGTCGATGGCAAAAACTTCCCACTTGCTTCGCAGATTGCCAAAACATCGAGAGGAATATGTTCAAATTCAGCGGTAATAACGTCAGCTTGCGATATGGCTTGTTGTAGACCTTGCCCAAGCACTTCCAGAGTCAGGGGGTGCACAATGTTTTCGCTGCGCACATCAAAGGCAGATATCTTGATGTTGAGAGGCGCGCCAGCCAGCGACATCATTCGTGCTAACTGACCTGCACCAAGTACCAATACGTGTTTCATTATTAGTCCTCAGACGGATCTGGGTTAGCAAGAACGGTTTCGGTCTGTTGGCTGCGGAATGCTTCGACTTTCTCCATCACGGCATCATTATGAACACCAATGATTTGCGCTGCTAAGATTCCCGCATTTGCTGCGCCGGCTTCACCAATAGCGAGTGTGCCAACAGCAATGCCTTTTGGCATTTGCACAATAGACAGCAAAGAATCCATGCCTTTTAGTGCTCGGCTCTGTACAGGAACTCCGAGGACAGGAACACTGGTAAATGCTGCCGCCATGCCCGGAAGGTGCGCCGCACCGCCTGCTCCCGCAATAATAACTTTGATGCCACGCTCTTTTGCAGTCGTTGCATAGTCTGCTAATAGTTGAGGCGTACGGTGCGCAGAAACAACCTTGGTTTCATAATCTACACCAAACTGATCAAGCATCTCTGCTGCTAGTTTCATGGTTGGCCAATCTGATTTTGAACCCATAATAATGCCGACTTTCATCCGAAGCTCCTTCAAGGCGTGTGCAAATGGACTAATTTGCGCGCATTATACGAGGATTTTTTTCTAAGGAAAACGTTTGCGTGAGTGATTTTTGTGTTTTTTTCTGGATTCTCATGTCGCTTTTCCGCATAGTGCCGTTGAAATGTAAATTAATTGTTTAGGTTTTAATAAAAGGAAGGCTCGGTGGATAATTTTCAAAGTACAGTTGCCGCACTTAAATCTGGTGAAGTGATTGCTTATCCGACTGAAGGAGTATTTGGTGTCGGTTGTGATCCTGATGATGTTAGTGCCATTGAAAAACTACTGGCAGTGAAACAACGTCCAGTAGAGAAAGGACTGATCCTAATCGCTGCCAACTATGAACAGCTTCGACCTTATGTTGACGAGACTAAGTTGACAGCGACGCAGCTCGAAAGTGTACAAAATACTTGGCCAGGACCTTATACCTGGATTATGCCAGCGAGTGACAGAGTCTCATCATGGCTTAGTGGTGCATTCGATACGATTGCGGTTCGAGTTACCGATCACGAGTTAGTGCAGCAACTTTGCCTTTCTTATGGTAAGCCGATTACCTCGACCAGTGCCAACTTGTCAGGAATGCCTTCCTGCATGACAACCGAAGAAGTCAAATCGCAGCTAGGTGATCGATTGGCGGAAATTCTTGATGGTGAAACTGGCGGTCGTAATAAACCGAGTGAAATTCGAGATGCAAGAACGTTAAAAGTATTGAGACAAGGCTGAGGGTAACTAGATGCAACAAGTGGATAAACATCAGGTCAAAGCTTTTTTATTACAGCTCCAGGATGATATTTGCCAAAAGCTTGAACATGAAGATGGTGGTGCAACATTTCAGCAGGATGAATGGCTGCGTGAGCAAGGTGGCGGTGGTCGTAGTCGAGTATTAAAAGATGGTGTGGTCTTCGAGCAAGGTGGTGTTAACTTTTCTCATGTCTTTGGAGACAAAATGCCAGCTTCCGCGACAGCTCACCGACCTGAATTAGCGGGTCGAAAATTTGAAGCAATGGGCGTGTCTTTAGTTATTCATCCTAAAAACCCTTACATTCCAACATCCCATGCCAACGTACGTTTCTTTATTGCTGAAAAAGAGGGTGAGGCACCTATCTGGTGGTTTGGTGGTGGCTTTGACCTTACGCCGTATTATCCATTTGAAGAAGATTGTCAACACTGGCACCAAGTGGCCAAGGATATTTGTGCGCCATTTGGAGAGCAAGTCTATAGCGAACACAAGAAATGGTGTGATGAGTACTTCTTCCTTCCTCATCGTAACGAAACTCGTGGTGTCGGTGGTTTGTTTTTTGACGATCTCAACCAATGGGGTTTCGAGCGCAGCTTTGCCTATATGAAAGCCGTTGGTTCTAGTTATACCGATGCGTATTTACCGATAGTACAGAAACGAAAGCATACAGAATTCGGAGAGAGAGAGCGTCAGTTCCAACTTTATCGACGTGGTCGCTATGTCGAATTTAACTTGGTCTATGACCGAGGTACATTGTTTGGTTTGCAAAGTGGTGGTCGCACGGAGTCTATTTTAATGTCGATGCCACCACTAGCTCGCTGGGAATATAGTTATCAACCAGAAGAAGGCTCACCAGAAAACGAGCTTTACGCGCACTACCTTCAGCCGCGAGACTGGTAAAGCGACAGGCATAGCTTGGCGAATGAGTGTCGAAGTGATAGTGTCGAACTATTCACTTTGGCACGCAGCAGGCAAGGACATGAGCAAGCCCGATCAGTACGTCGTTTTTGGAAACCCCATTTCACAAAGCAAGTCTCCTTACATACATACACTCTTCGCACGTCAAACTTCTCAACATATTGAATATGGGCGCTTGCAGCCAGAGGAGGGAGAGTTCACTCAAGCTGCTAGTCAGTTTTTTGCTGATGGTGGTCGAGGCTGCAATATTACTGCGCCATTTAAAGAAGATGCCTTCCAGTTCGCTAGTCGATTAACCGAGCGTGCTGAACTAGCCGGAGCGGTCAACACACTCAAGAAACTGGATGATGGTGAAATCATTGGTGATAACACTGACGGAGAAGGGTTGGTTCAAGACTTGTTGCAGCATCAAGTGCAATTAGCGGGCGCTTCAATTTTAGTTATAGGGGCTGGCGGCGCAGCTCGAGGTGTACTTAAGCCGTTACTTGATCAACAGCCAAGCTCCATAACCATTACTAATCGTACTTATGAAAAAGCTCAACAACTGGCCGAATTGTTTTCGCCTTTTGGAACTATACAAGCAGCGGAAATAAACAGTGTTGGCTGTGCCTATGATGTGGTAATCAATTCGACATCTGCTAGTTTATATAAGCAAGTACCAGATATTAGTGATTCGATCTTCGGTGCCAATACTGTCAGCTATGATATGGCTTATGGTCAGGGACTGACGACATTTAACCAGTGGGCCAAAACGTCCGGTGCTCGATGTGTTTATGATGGATTAGGTATGTTGGTGGGACAGGCTGCAGAAAGCTTTTTGTTGTGGCGTGGACTAAGACCTGGGACGAAACAAATTCTTAGAGAGCTAAGAAAGAACCTCGAGGCTTAAGTAATGAATCAATCTATTCTATTCTCCGACCAAGTGACGTGGGATGAAGCAACTGGAATGGTTGAGTTTCATGCACACCAGTCGGGTATGCTTATTGTTTGTTTGGTGAGTTTAGAAAAGCTAGCTCAACTCGCCTACCAGAAAGAGGTCTCTAAACAAGAAGCTATACCAATGTTTGACTCTGTTCGCTTTGATATAGAAGAAATAGCAGAAGCTCTCATAGAAGATGAGAGCTTTGATGAGCAAGGTAAGATAGTCATTCGTTAACGAATGGAATGCACCTTGTGCATATAGTCGTTCTTATTCTGAACATAGTTATCAGCTGATTTCTGTAAAAAAGCACGTTCCTTATCCGTAAGAGGTCGTGCTTGTTTTACCGGGCTCCCTACATATAGATAACCACTTTCGAGTCTCTTATTTGGTGGTACCAAACTTCCGGCACCAATCATTACCTCAGACTCAACGATTGCACCATCGAGAATAATAGCCCCCATACCTACCAAAACGCGATCTTCAATAATACAGCCATGAAGCATTACTTTATGACCAATGGTTACATCATTACCTATGAGTAACGGATAACCCTCTGGGTTATCGCTGTTCTTGTGAGTAACATGAAGAACACTGTTATCTTGGATATTGGTGCGCTCCCCAATAACGATATGATTCACATCACCCCTAGCAGAAACTAAAGGCCAGATACTGGCGTCTTTTCCTAAACGTACATCTCCAACAATCACGCTCGTCTTATCTATATAGACCGAGTCATCAAGTTGAGGAGAGATGCCTTTATAGCTGCGTATTGAAGTCATAGTGTTCCCTAAGTCGATATTTGTTAGTTAGTTTGGCGCTAATTTAAGGCTATTTATAGGGCTAAAGAGCAAAATATAATCATCCAAACAAAAAAACAGAAAAAAATGCATTTTGGGTATTGCCAAGAAGATTTCGATCTCTATAATGCCCCCTCGCTGACACGGGAACGCAGACGAAAGTTCGCATCCGGTCAGAAGGTCTCAAGCTTCTAAGAAGCTTAGCAAAATAAGTTGAAAAAAGTGGTTGACACGACAACTTATCTCGCTAAAATGGCCGTCCGTTTTGAGCAAAGCTCAAAACAAGCTCTTTAACAATATAAACCTATCAATCTGTGTGGGCACTCGTTGATGATAATCAAATTAGATACTTCGGTATCAAATTAGGTTTCAATGAAACGAAGTGACCATTGAATCGAAAGATTCAGCACAGTCAATTCAAACATTACTTATGTAATGTTCAGTATTCATTGAGCCGAACAAAATCTTAAATTGAAGAGTTTGATCATGGCTCAGATTGAACGCTGGCGGCAGGCCTAACACATGCAAGTCGAGCGGAAACGAGTTAACTGACCCTTCGGGTGACGTTAACGGCGTCGAGCGGCGGACGGGTGAGTAATGCCTGGGAAATTGCCCTGATGTGGGGGATAACCATTGGAAACGATGGCTAATACCGCATAATGCCTTCGGGCCAAAGAGGGGGACCTTCGGGCCTCTCGCGTCAGGATATGCCCAGGTGGGATTAGCTAGTTGGTGAGGTAATGGCTCACCAAGGCGACGATCCCTAGCTGGTCTGAGAGGATGATCAGCCACACTGGAACTGAGACACGGTCCAGACTCCTACGGGAGGCAGCAGTGGGGAATATTGCACAATGGGCGCAAGCCTGATGCAGCCATGCCGCGTGTGTGAAGAAGGCCTTCGGGTTGTAAAGCACTTTCAGCAGTGAGGAAGGCGGGTACGTTAATAGCGTGCTCGTTTGACGTTAGCTGCAGAAGAAGCACCGGCTAACTCCGTGCCAGCAGCCGCGGTAATACGGAGGGTGCGAGCGTTAATCGGAATTACTGGGCGTAAAGCGCATGCAGGTGGTTCGTTAAGTCAGATGTGAAAGCCCGGGGCTCAACCTCGGAACTGCATTTGAAACTGGCGGACTAGAGTACTGTAGAGGGGGGTAGAATTTCAGGTGTAGCGGTGAAATGCGTAGAGATCTGAAGGAATACCGGTGGCGAAGGCGGCCCCCTGGACAGATACTGACACTCAGATGCGAAAGCGTGGGGAGCAAACAGGATTAGATACCCTGGTAGTCCACGCCGTAAACGATGTCTACTTGGAGGTTGTGGCCTTGAGCCGTGGCTTTCGGAGCTAACGCGTTAAGTAGACCGCCTGGGGAGTACGGTCGCAAGATTAAAACTCAAATGAATTGACGGGGGCCCGCACAAGCGGTGGAGCATGTGGTTTAATTCGATGCAACGCGAAGAACCTTACCTACTCTTGACATCCAGAGAAGCCAGCGGAGACGCAGGTGTGCCTTCGGGAGCTCTGAGACAGGTGCTGCATGGCTGTCGTCAGCTCGTGTTGTGAAATGTTGGGTTAAGTCCCGCAACGAGCGCAACCCTTATCCTTGTTTGCCAGCGAGTAATGTCGGGAACTCCAGGGAGACTGCCGGTGATAAACCGGAGGAAGGTGGGGACGACGTCAAGTCATCATGGCCCTTACGAGTAGGGCTACACACGTGCTACAATGGCGCATACAGAGGGCAGCCAACTTGCGAAAGTGAGCGAATCCCAAAAAGTGCGTCGTAGTCCGGATTGGAGTCTGCAACTCGACTCCATGAAGTCGGAATCGCTAGTAATCGTAGATCAGAATGCTACGGTGAATACGTTCCCGGGCCTTGTACACACCGCCCGTCACACCATGGGAGTGGGCTGCAAAAGAAGTGGGTAGTTTAACCTTCGGGAGGACGCTCACCACTTTGTGGTTCATGACTGGGGTGAAGTCGTAACAAGGTAGCCCTAGGGGAACCTGGGGCTGGATCACCTCCTTATACGAAAGATTATTGCGATGAGTGTTCACACAGATTGATTAGGTTTGTAAAGATAAAGAGATTTTGTTTTTGCTGAAAAGCGAAAGCAGAAAATAGTAAGTGCCCAACACTTACTGCTTAGTGTCCCGTTCGTCTAGAGGCCTAGGACACCGCCCTTTCACGGCGGTAACAGGGGTTCGACTCCCCTACGGGATACCATTGGGTCGTTAGCTCAGTTGGTAGAGCAGTTGACTTTTAATCAATTGGTCGCAGGTTCGAATCCTGCACGACCCACCATTCCTTCTTTGAAGGAACTCTCAAGAAATGGGGCTATAGCTCAGCTGGGAGAGCGCCTGCCTTGCACGCAGGAGGTCAGCAGTTCGATCCTGCTTAGCTCCACCATTCTTGAACATTCCACGGAATGACTTTCGTGGGCGATTAGCTCAGTTGGGAGAGCACCTCCCTTACAAGGAGGGGGTCACTGGTTCGAGCCCGGTATCGCCCACCATCTTTAAGCACATTTTCTTAAGTGTTCTTAAAAATGGTTTCGAAAGCTTTATTGCTGTAGAAGTCTCGTTCTTTAACAATTTGGAAAGCTGACGAATAACATTTGATTAATGTTATTCATTTAAAAGTTCTCAAATCCTATATCGAAAGATGTAGGTACCAACACACATTCAAGTGTTCTTGGGAATTACGAAAGTAATTCATATTTGAGTCCGGCAAAATCGAGTCTGCACATGTATAAAAATGCAGACAACTTTGGTTACGTAACAAAGACCCTTTGGGGTTGTATGGTTAAGTGACTAAGCGTACACGGTGGATGCCTTGGCAGTCAGAGGCGATGAAAGGCGTATTAACTTGCGATAAGCTCAGATTAGGTAGTAAAAACCTGTGAGTCTGAGATCCCTGAATGGGGAAACCCAACTGCATAAGCAGTTATCGCTGAGTGAATACATAGCTCAGCGAGGCGAACCGGGGGAACTGAAACATCTAAGTACCCCGAGGAAGAGAAATCAACCGAGATTCCGAAAGTAGCGGCGAGCGAAATTGGATTAGCCCTTAAGCTTTTAATGAGACAGGTGAAGGCTCTGGAAAGTGCCGCGATACAGGGTGATAGCCCCGTAACCGACATCTCATCATCAGTGAAATCGAGTAGGGCGGGACACGTGATATCCTGTCTGAATATGGGGGGACCATCCTCCAAGGCTAAATACTACTGACTGACCGATAGTGAACCAGTACCGTGAGGGAAAGGCGAAAAGAACCCCTGTGAGGGGAGTGAAATAGAACCTGAAACCGTGTACGTACAAGCAGTAGGAGCACCTTCGTGGTGTGACTGCGTACCTTTTGTATAATGGGTCAGCGACTTATATTCAGTGGCAAGGTTAACCGTTTAGGGGAGCCGTAGGGAAACCGAGTCTTAACTGGGCGTTCAGTCTCTGGATATAGACCCGAAACCAGGTGATCTAGCCATGGGCAGGTTGAAGGTTGAGTAACATCAACTGGAGGACCGAACCGACTAATGTTGAAAAATTAGCGGATGACTTGTGGCTAGGGGTGAAAGGCCAATCAAACCTGGAGATAGCTGGTTCTCCCCGAAATCTATTTAGGTAGAGCCTCGGATGAATACTACTGGGGGTAGAGCACTGTTAAGGCTAGGGGGTCATCCCGACTTACCAACCCTTTGCAAACTCCGAATACCAGTAAGTACTATCCGGGAGACACACGGCGGGTGCTAACGTCCGTCGTGGAGAGGGAAACAACCCAGACCGCCAGCTAAGGTCCCAAAGTATAGCTAAGTGGGAAACGATGTGGGAAGGCTTAGACAGCTAGGATGTTGGCTTAGAAGCAGCCATCATTTAAAGAAAGCGTAATAGCTCACTAGTCGAGTCGGCCTGCGCGGAAGATGTAACGGGGCTAAGCTATACACCGAAGCTGCGGCAATGCATTTATGTATTGGGTAGGGGAGCGTTCTGTAAGCCGTTGAAGGTGGATTGTAAGGTCTGCTGGAGGTATCAGAAGTGCGAATGCTGACATGAGTAACGATAAAGGGGGTGAAAAACCTCCTCGCCGGAAGACCAAGGGTTCCTGTCCAACGTTAATCGGGGCAGGGTAAGTCGACCCCTAAGGCGAGGCCGAAAGGCGTAGTCGATGGGAAACGGGTTAATATTCCCGTACTTCTTACAATTGCGATGGGGGGACGGAGAAGGCTAGGTGGGCCTGGCGACGGTTGTCCAGGTTCAAGTGCGTAGGCTTAAGGTTTAGGTAAATCCGGACCTTTTTAAGGCTGAGACACGATGTCGAGCTACTACGGTAGTGAAGTCATTGATGCCATGCTTCCAGGAAAAGCCTCTAAGCTTCAGATTGTAAGGAATCGTACCCCAAACCGACACAGGTGGTCGGGTAGAGAATACCAAGGCGCTTGAGAGAACTCGGGTGAAGGAACTAGGCAAAATGGTACCGTAACTTCGGGAGAAGGTACGCTCTTAGTGGTGAAGTCCCTTGCGGATGGAGCTACCGAGAGTCGCAGATACCAGGTGGCTGCAACTGTTTATTAAAAACACAGCACTGTGCAAAATCGCAAGATGACGTATACGGTGTGACGCCTGCCCGGTGCCGGAAGGTTAATTGATGGGGTTAGTTTTCGGACGAAGCTCTTGATCGAAGCCCCGGTAAACGGCGGCCGTAACTATAACGGTCCTAAGGTAGCGAAATTCCTTGTCGGGTAAGTTCCGACCTGCACGAATGGCGTAATGATGGCCACGCTGTCTCCACCCGAGACTCAGTGAAATTGAAATCGCTGTGAAGATGCAGTGTACCCGCGGCTAGACGGAAAGACCCCGTGAACCTTTACTACAGCTTGGCACTGAACATTGAGCCTACATGTGTAGGATAGGTGGGAGCCTTTGAAGCGAGTACGCCAGTATTCGTGGAGGCAATCTTGAAATACCACCCTTGTATGTTTGATGTTCTAACTTGGTTCCCTAATCGGGAATGAGGACAGTGCCTGGTGGGTAGTTTGACTGGGGCGGTCTCCTCCCAAAGAGTAACGGAGGAGCACGAAGGTGGGCTAATCACGGTTGGACATCGTGAGGTTAGTGCAATGGCATAAGCCCGCTTGACTGCGAGAATGACAATTCGAGCAGGTGCGAAAGCAGGTCATAGTGATCCGGTGGTTCTGAATGGAAGGGCCATCGCTCAACGGATAAAAGGTACTCCGGGGATAACAGGCTGATACCGCCCAAGAGTTCATATCGACGGCGGTGTTTGGCACCTCGATGTCGGCTCATCACATCCTGGGGCTGAAGTCGGTCCCAAGGGTATGGCTGTTCGCCATTTAAAGTGGTACGCGAGCTGGGTTTAGAACGTCGTGAGACAGTTCGGTCCCTATCTGCCGTGGGCGTTGGAAGATTGAAGGGGGCTGCTCCTAGTACGAGAGGACCGGAGTGGACGAACCTCTGGTGTTCGGGTTGTGTCGCCAGACGCATTGCCCGGTAGCTAAGTTCGGAATCGATAACCGCTGAAAGCATCTAAGCGGGAAGCGAGCCCTGAGATGAGTCTTCCCTGGCGCTTAAAGCGTCCTAAAGGGTTGTTCGAGACTAGAACGTTGATAGGCAGGGTGTGTAAGCGTTGTGAGGCGTTGAGCTAACCTGTACTAATTGCCCGTGAGGCTTAACCATACAACACCCAAAGGGTTTTGATGGACTCAAAGCAAGAACTTTGAATGTGTATTTAGACTTTTAAATCAGTTTTCCGAATTAAGAATTTGCTTGGCGACCATAGCGTTGTGGACCCACCTGACTCCATGCCGAACTCAGAAGTGAAACGCAATAGCGCCGATGGTAGTGTGGGGCTTCCCCATGTGAGAGTAGGACATCGCCAGGCTTTGAACAACATCTGTTTAAAGCACGATTTAGATAAGACTTTAAATAGACCACTGCGGAGTGGTAGTTCAGTTGGTTAGAATACCGGCCTGTCACGCCGGGGGTCGCGGGTTCGAGTCCCGTCCACTCCGCCACTTATTAGAAAACCCGATGCGAAAGCGTCGGGTTTTTTATTATCTAAAGTTTAGTAATTAACTTCCCTGGTGCTGTTATTATCGACTTAAACGGATTTTTACCTCAATTCGTAACAGTCTGATATTTATCATAGTTTTCATATAGCCATTCAAGTCTGCATTCACATCTATCAATTAAGTTGATTGCAAGTAATTGAGAATCATTATCTAATAGGTCAAAAAAAGGACTATTAGAATGAATCTATCTCGTCGTACTTTCTTAAAAAGCTCATTATCATTTTCTGCTATAGCTGCTATCCCTGGGTGCTCATTAACAAAAGTCTCTGAGTCACAAGATCGCATCGTTTATGATCTGACGGCGCAACCTACGACTGCAGAACTTGTTCCAGGATATCAAACCGAGGTCTTGGGCTTTAACGGCCAAATTCCTGCGCCCACAATTCGCTGCAAGCAAGGACAGAAGGTAGTCATTCGTTTCACTAACAAGCTAGACGAACCCACGACGATTCACTGGCACGGACTTCGAATACCTATCGAGATGGATGGCGTACCTTTCCTAAGTCAGCCCCCGATAATGCCTAATGAAACCTTTATCTATGAATTTACGCCGCCAGATGCCGGAACCTTTTGGTATCACCCTCATATGAATAGCGTGGTTCAACTCGGCAAGGGACTGGTTGGAGCGCTTATTGTTGAAGAGAGCGAGCCTTTAGAATTCGATCATGATATGGAATTAGTATTAAAAAATTGGCACATAGACAAAAAAGGTAATTGGAAGCAGCTAATGATTCCCCGATATAGCGCTCGTATGGGTACTCCTGGTGAGTGGGGAACAGTTAATGGTACCAATGAACCTAATTACAAAGTTCGTCCTAACGGGCTTATTAGAGCGCGTGTGGTAAATGTTGATAATACCTTAACTTATAAGATCGCTGTAGAAGGTGCGACAGCTTGGGTAATTGCTATCGATGGAAACCCAATATCCACTCCGTATAAGCTTACTGACCATAAAATGGGCCCAGGTATGCGTCTTGATTTGGCCATAGTTGCCCCTAAGCAAGATGGTTCTACAGTTTATGTTCGCCACCTAAAGGGTAACTTCCCATTTCCTCTTTGTTCTTTCTCAGTCAAAGGTGAGGGCGTTGCTAAGGAACAAAAGATACCATCCTTACCATTAAACCCAATTCCAAAGCCTGACCTATCGAATGCCATCACCAAGGACTTTGTCTTCGAGTGGGAAGGGGCTGTTACTCCAGCAAGTAAAGACGGTAAAGCTATACCTAAGTTCTGGTTAATGAACAAAAGAGCTTGGGAAGGCATGAGTGAAGATAAAATACCAGATCCTATTGCAGAGTTGGAGTTGGGCCGTACTTATATTTTCGATCTCAGAAATGTCACACAGTATCACCATCCTATTCATCTACATGGTCATACTTTTACAGTGCTTGAGCTGGATGACAAAGAGGTCGAGCCATTTCATACCGACACTGTGTTACTTGGAAAAAACGGCAGAGCAAAAGTTGCATTTGTTGCAGATAACCCTGGAAGCTGGATGTATCACTGTCATGTTATTGAACATATGAAGACAGGACTAATGGGATACGTCAAAGTGAGTTAAAAGTGACTCCTGTAACGTTTTAAATTTTGACTACAAACGATAGACTATCTGTGTCTTATGAAAACATAATTTTCGCTGACTTCTGTCGAAATCATCAAGTGTTCGTATACTATTAGCTCTATAGGCATTTAATTTTAGGTACTCGATGATGGGTCAGTTTGCAGTTTTAGGTTTTATAGCGATAGGTGGTGCTTTTGGTGCATGCTCACGCTACTTAGTTTCAGAATTATGTATTGTACTTTTTGGTCGAGGGTTCCCTTATGGGACACTTACCGTTAACGTAGTTGGTTCGTTTATTATGGGGTTACTCATAGCCGCTTTTGAGACTGAGGTACTTGCCCCAGAACCATGGCGTCAAATAATAGGTCTTGGGTTTCTTGGCGCTTTAACTACCTTTTCTACGTTTTCCATGGACAATGTACTCTTGATGCAACAGGGAGCATTTTTGAAAATGGGACTTAATGTTCTACTCAATGTGGTTCTAAGTATCTCTGCATGCTGGATAGGGTTTCAGTTGCTGATCAAAAGTTAAACAAAAAGATACATAGTTTGGTTGAAAAATCGGAACTAATTATTCTATAATCGCTTCAATACTTGTCGGAGTGCCTTAGGGCTGAGACCGTTAATTCGGGATCCGTTGAACCTGATCTGGTTAGTACCAGCGAAGGGAACAGGAGAAATAAAATGGAAACCCTCCCTCTTTTATTTATCAAATAGCGCAAGCTATTGTGGTTGATACCTCTTGTACTCATACATCCGTCAAGCATTTATCTTTTATAACTATATGATATATAAGGAAATGCTATGTCGACACGTAAGCAAAGCAGACTGGAAGCAAAAAACTTCATCGATACGCTATCGGTGACTCCCTATCCAAACTCTCAGAAGACCTATATTCAAGGTAGCCGCAGTGACATACAAGTCCCTATGCGCGAGATATCGTTGGCCGATAGCCTAATAGGAGGCAGTCAAGATAATCCTATCTATGTTCCCAACGAACCTATTCATGTCTATGACACGTCCGGTGTTTATACCGATCCAAACCACCATATTGACCTCTATTCAGGCCTACCAAAGTTAAGAGAACAATGGATTGATGAACGTTCTGATACGGAAGTATTAGCCGGTGTGAGCTCTGAATTTGCCAAAGAGAGACTTGAGGATGAGACGCTTGATGAGCTTCGCTATGGCCAGCTTCCCCGTATCCGACGAGGTGTAGAGGGCGCATGTGTTACTCAGCTCCATTATGCTAGGAAAGGCATCATTACCCCTGAAATGGAATACATCGCGATACGCGAGAATATGGGACGTCAAAAACTCAATGATGAAATGCTCACCCAGCAGCATCCGGGTCAGCACTTTGGTGCTAACCTACCTAAAGAGATTACGCCAGAATTCGTTCGAAAAGAGGTCGCTGAAGGGCGCGCGATCATTCCTTCCAATATTAACCACCCCGAGTCAGAGCCAATGATCATTGGACGCAATTTCTTGGTGAAGGTTAATGCCAATATCGGCAATTCATCAGTAACTTCATCGATTGAAGAAGAAGTAGAAAAACTTGTTTGGGGTACTCGTTGGGGAGCCGATACGGTAATGGATTTGTCGACGGGCCGTAATATCCACGAAACCAGAGAGTGGATATTAAGAAATAGCCCAGTGCCAATTGGTACGGTTCCTATGTATCAAGCCTTAGAGAAGGTGAATGGGGTTGCTGAAAATCTTACTTGGGAAGTTATGCGTGATACGCTTATCGAGCAAGCAGAGCAGGGCGTTGACTACTTTACTATACATGCTGGCTTACTTCTGAGTCATATTCCGATGACTGCTAAACGTGTTACTGGAATCGTATCTCGCGGCGGATCCATTATTGCTAAGTGGTGTCTTGCCCACCACGAGGAGAGTTTCCTCTATACCAACTTCAAAGAAATCTGTGAGATATGTGCACGCTATGACGTGGCTCTTTCCTTAGGAGATGGCTTACGCCCTGGCTCTATTGCGGATGCCAATGATGAAGCTCAGTTTGCCGAATTACGCACACTTGGGAAACTCACTAAAATTGCTTGGGAACACGATGTACAAGTAATTATTGAAGGTCCAGGCCATGTTCCAATGCATATGATCAAAGAGAATATGGAAGAGCAACTGGAGCATTGTCACGAAGCACCATTCTACACGTTGGGTCCACTCACAACAGATATTGCACCAGGATATGACCACATTACGTCAGGTATTGGTGCGGCTATGATTGGCTGGTACGGGTGCGCTATGCTGTGCTACGTCACTCCCAAAGAACACCTCGGTCTACCAAACAAAGACGATGTAAAAACGGGGCTTATCACCTATAAGCTCGCCGCTCACGCTGCCGACTTAGCTAAAGGGCATCCTGGTGCACAAATTCGAGACAACGCTTTGTCAAAGGCTCGTTTTGAGTTCCGTTGGGAAGACCAGTTTAACTTGTCATTAGACCCTGATACCGCGCGTCAATTTCACGATGAGACTCTCCCTCAGGAGTCCGGAAAAGTCGCTCACTTTTGTTCTATGTGCGGACCTAAATTCTGCTCAATGAAAATATCTCAAGAAGTTAGAGAATACGCCAAAGAGCAGCAAGGGGTTGAGAGCATCGACATCAAATTGATTGATGATCCATTGGAAGGTATGCGTCAAAAATCTAAAGAGTTCAGAGCTACGGGCGCCGAACTTTATCATCCAGCCGTAACTGAAGAGTAAGCGAAGGAGCTTCCGTTGACACTTTTAATCCCATCTAATCATCAAGATCTTATTGAACGCGTTCGTCATGTTCTGTTGTTAGCGCAGAGTGTAGGCTTTGATATTGACGATATTCAGATATCAGAAGTCAAAGAGTCGGATGTTATTCACATTGATGACTCTGAACGTCGCCAAATCATCAGTTCTGATCTGCTATCAGTGCAAATGAATAATGAGGCGGACTATCGACTTCACTATCACCATGGTTTTGTAGAAAGCGATTTCCCCAAGGTGATACAGTCAATGACGCTTGGAGACGTTTATATTGATGTTCATTCGGAGTTTGAACGCAAGGATATATGGTCTTGTCGTGAAGAGGTGATTAAGGCGTCATCGGGAGCGCTATCGTTAACTGATGCTCAAGAGCACTTTGCTTGGTTTATTGTCTCTATTGTGTTGGATTTTCCTCTTGAAGATGCTGTTATGTTAGCTAGAGCAGGAAGTGTTTCACGTGAAACATGGCCATCAACAAGGGAGCAGTTCTTCACTCCGGTGATAGAAAACTCTCATCTAGCTATTAAAGTGGGATGGGCAGTGAGAGCCTCCACATCCGTATTTCCGACGTTATCTAAAAGCAGTCTTGGGCTGTACCCGGTTGTTGATAACGTAGAGCGGATTGAGCGCTTACTGAAACAAGGTATAAAGACGATTCAATTAAGAATCAAAGACCCTGATTACCCTAATCTTGCTCAGCAGATTCAGAAAGCTATTCAATTGGGTGAGCAGTATGACGCGCAAGTATTTATCAATGACTACTGGCAATTGGCTATTGAGTATGGCGCCTTTGGTGTACATCTAGGTCAAGAAGATATAGAGACTGCAGACCTTACCTTGTTGGCATCCAACAATATCGCGCTTGGTCTTTCTACCCATGGCTATTATGAACTGCTTCGAGTGGTCCAAATTCATCCCAGCTACATCGCATTAGGTCACATCTTTCCGACAACCACTAAAGTCATGCCATCAAGACCTCAGGGGTTGGTACGACTCGCTCTGTATCAGCAATTGATCGACTCTATTCAATATGGAGAGAAGCTTGGTTACCCGACAGTTGCTATTGGCGGTATTGATCTGCAAACCGCTAAACCTGTTTGGGATTGTGGCGTTACCAGCCTAGCGGTAGTGAGAGCGTTAACATTAGCGGCTGATACTCAGCACGTTATCGATGAGTTCTCACTAATAATGGCAGGAGAGCGTGATGGTCTCCGATAAACAGTTTCAACAATATCTAAGGCAGTTGAGCTTGCCCAATGTCGGTGAAAACGGCCAAGCGGCGATTTGTGAAAGTCATGTACTAATTGTTGGGTGTGGTGGATTAGGAACAGCAGCAAGCATGTATATAGCTGGAGCGGGAGTAGGAAGAATCGTTATCGCTGATGATGATGATATCGAGCTGTCGAACTTACCGAGACAAATTACCTATCGTTCAAATGAGGTTGGGCAATCCAAAGTAAAAACTCTGGCTGATTTTCTCAAGGCACAAAACTCAGACATTAATGTTAGGACCATTAAGCGCCGTTTGCACGGTAGCCAATTAGCGCTCGAGGTGTCCTTGGCAGATGTTGTGATTGACTGTACTGACAATATAGAAACTCGGCAGGCAATAAACAAAGCCTGTGTTGAGAATCGCAAAGCTCTAGTGACTGCCGCCGCGATAGGTTGGAGCGGTCAATTGGCGGTATTTCAGTTCTCTAAACTAGCCACACCTTGTTATCACTGCCTCTATCCATTCGAAGAACTTGATAGGGCAATGAAATGTTCTGAGTCGAGTGTAATGGGACCAGTAGTGGGGATGATGGGCGTCTATCAAGCTTTAGAGGCGCTAAAGGTCATTACAGACTTAGGTAACAGCAGTCACCCTGAATTGAAGCTATTTGATGGCTTAACTGGACAGTGGCAGTCTCTTAAGATTTCTCATGATGAGACGTGTTCGGTTTGCCGTGATTCGAAGATAACAACAGGAATCAAAAATGATCCAATTTACCGTAAATAACGTACCGAAAGAAACCTCTCACGAGCTTAACCTCATTAGCGTACTTAAAGAGCTAGATATTGAAACGCAAGGCTGCGCGGTAGCAGTAGACGATGAAATTATACCAAGAGCCAAATGGTCGGATTTCACAGTCAAATCCAACATGTCCATCAATATTTTCCAAGCTATCGCAGGAGGCTAATATGCTCACTATCGCAGGAAAGACCTTTAACTCACGTTTGTTTACTGGAACGGGAAAGTTCGCCGATAAGTCACTCATGATTGCAGCTATTGCTGAAAGTCAGTCAGAGTTGGCAACCATGGCACTTAAACGTGTTGACCTAAACCAACAAGATGACGACATCCTAAGTCCACTTATTGGTAATAATGTAAACCTATTACCTAATACATCTGGGGCGAAGAACGCAAAAGATGCCGTCTTTGCTGCGCACTTAGCGCGCGAAGCGTTAGGCACAAATTGGCTGAAACTTGAAATTCATCCAGACCCAAAATACTTGCTACCAGATCCTATTGAGACCTTGAAGGCGGCGGAGCAATTAGTAAAAGACGGGTTTGTTGTGCTTCCTTACTGCCACTCAGATCCTACGTTATGCAAGCATCTAGAAGAAGTGGGTTGTGCCGCGGTGATGCCTTTGGGAGCACCCATTGGTAGTAACAAAGGTTTGGTAAGTCGTGATTTCTTAGAAATTATAATCGAGCAGGCTAACGTACCAGTGGTAGTTGATGCCGGAATCGGCGCGCCTTCTCATGCTGCGTTGGCAATGGAAATGGGCGCAGACGCTGTGTTGGTGAATACAGCGATTGCCGCGGCGGCAGATCCAGTTCAAATGGCTCGTGCATTTAAGCTCGCAGTCGAATCTGGGCGCTTGGCCTATGAAAGTGGCCTAGCAGGAACGGTAAACCACGCGGTGGCATCCAGCCCGCTAACCGCTTTTCTTGATTCAATGTGAGCTTGATAGATAAAGGTGAAACGATGAGTTTTGTTGAGGAACACGCTAAGTACAACTGGGACGACGTTCGTCTATCAATATACTCGAAAACAGAAAGAGACGTTCAGCGTGCTTTGAGTAAAACCAAGTTAGATCTTGAAGACTTTAAGGCGTTAGTTTCTCCGGCGGCAGAGCCGTACTTAGAGCAATTAGCGCAGCGCTCTTTTGCGCTCACTCGTAAGCGTTTTGGACATACCATGTCGATGTACATTCCATTGTACCTGTCTAATCTCTGTGCCAATGCTTGTACCTATTGCGGTTTCTCAATGGAAAACCGTATCAAACGTAAGACACTCTCTGAAGAGGAAATCAATGCTGAATGCAATGTGATTAAATCTATGGGATTTGACAATATTCTATTGGTAACGGGAGAGCATGAAAACAAAGTAGGGATGAAGTATTTCAAGCAAGTTCTTCCAGCAATCAAAAAGCACTTCAGCTACCTAGCAATGGAAGTTCAACCTTTGGACCAAAATGAGTATGCTGAGCTAAAGCATAGTGGTTTGGATGCGGTTATGGTGTATCAAGAAACCTATAATCGCAGAACCTATGCCGAACATCATTTGCGTGGCAACAAGATGGATTTTGATTATCGGTTAGATACACCTGATAGATTAGCGAAAGCAGGTATCGATAAGATTGGTATTGGCTCGTTGATCGGCTTAGAAGAGTGGCGCACGGACTGCTTTTTTGTAGCAGCGCACTTACAGTACCTAGAAGGCCGTTATTGGAAGTCTCGTTACTCTATCTCTTTTCCAAGACTAAGACCCTGTGAAGGTGCGTTGCAACCAAAATCTGTAATGACAGATAAACAGTTAGTGCAACTAATATGTGCTTATAGATTGTTTAACAATGAAGTTGAACTTTCTCTGTCTACACGTGAATCTCCAACTTTTCGAGACCATGTTTATCCACTAGGAATCACCAGTATCAGTGCGGCATCAAAAACACAGCCTGGTGGTTACGCTAATGAAGAAGAAGAGCTTGAACAGTTTGCTATTAGTGATGAACGTAGCGCTCGTCTTGTTGCTGAGTCTGTCAAGCAAGTTGGAATGGAACCGGTTTGGAAAGATTGGCACCAATCCTATTCAGGATAAACCGGTATAGTCTATGAAGTGTTTCACGTGAAACAAAAAAAGGAGCTGTTAAACAGCTCCTTTTTAATCTCTCGGGTAAGCTAGCGAACAAGCGGTGCGCAGGCTTGCTCTAACCAATCAAGCGGCTCACCTTCAACAAGTGGCGCTACCTCATCAAACACTTTACGGTGATACGAATCCAGCCAGTTGATTTCTTCATCCGTTAACAATGAGCTAACGATATTTCGCTTATCGATAGGGCAACGAGTCAACGAATCAAAACCAAGCATGCTAGCATCACCTTGTGTCGACTTCTCGATAACCAGTTCCAAATTCTCAATACGGATGCCAAACTCATCAGCGCGATAGTACCCAGGTTCGTTTGACAGTACCATACCGGCAATGAGTGGAGTGTTATTCACTGCTTTAGCAATGCGTTGTGGTCCTTCATGAACACTTAAGAAATGTCCAACACCATGGCCAGTGCCGTGATCATAGTCAAAACCATTTGCCCACAAATGCTGACGAGCTAAAACATCTAACTGGTGACCACAGGTGCCGTTGGGGAATAGGGCGGATGCAAGAGCAATATGACCTTTCAGCACCAATGTAAACTGGCGCTTCATTTCTTCTGAAGGCGAACCAATAGCGATTGTTCTTGTGATATCGGTAGTACCATCAAGATACTGGCCACCTGAGTCAACCAGATATAGAGTATCTTTAATAATCGCACCAGGGACTTCTTGATTTTCATGGTTGTAGTGACACATCGCTGCATTTCCTGCAGAGGCGGAAATCGTGTCAAAGCTAAGGTCTACGAGTGAGCTATCGAGTTGACGGAATGATTCTAACTTATCGGAGAGAATAGCTTCATCATAGAGATTTCCGCTAGCCACTTCTTTGTCCAACCAAGAGAGGAACTTAACCATCGCAGCACCATCTCGGATGTGACAAGCTTTCATTCCTTCGATTTCTACATCATTTTTAGCCGCTTTTGGCATTAGACAAGGGTCGGCAAGTTGTAACTGTTTCGCTCCGAAAGCCTCAAGCTTTAGTTGGAACCAAGCATTACTGGTTGCTGGGTCCAAGGTGACTTTTTTGCCAGATAGAGCCTCAAGAGCTCGCTCTAAATCGCTAGGGCTACATACTTCAACTCCGTTGCCTACGTGAACGTCGAATGCCGCACGGTCGTCAATTCGTGACTCATCAATGAAGAACTTTGTTGAGCCATCGGAGTAGAGGATGGCATGCGCCAGTAAGACTGGCAGACGAGATACATCAAGCCCACGTACGTTCAGAAGCCAGCAAATCGAATCCAATTCAGTAATGATAGCGGCATCAGCGTCAGAGGCCACTAGTGATTGCCCTAGAGCTGTACGCTTGTCTTGACTACTTTGTCCTACTTTCTCAATAGGCATTAAACGAACTTGGCTTAGCTGAGGTTTTGGACGATCGCTCCAATTAATGTCGATTGGGTTTTGTTCTGTTGCGACCAGTTCGAACTTACTACCCAATTGAACTAAGGCACCTTGATACCAGCTGCCACGGTGCATGCGTGGGTCTATACCAATACGAGAACCGACAGGAAGTGTCTCGGTTACCCATTTAGTTGGTGGTTGCTCAATGAGGTGGCAGTATTCAAAAATACCATCAGGTACTTGTTTTCTTACTTGCACCGTATAACGGCCATCGACAAAAATGGCCGCATTTTCGCGAGTCACAACAGCAGCGCCTGCTGAACCAGTAAACTGTGTTAGCCAATGTAGACGCTCATTATGAGCGGGTACATATTCGCCCAAGTACTCGTCTTCGTGTGCGACGATAAACGCATCAAGATCGTTTGCAACGAGCCAAGCTTGAACCAGCTCAACTCGGCGAGAAATTTGTTCCTGCATCTGTTATTCCTTCATCATGGCGAAACAAGTCACCTGGTAGTATTTGCCCTATAAGCTAGCGCTTTTGGCGCCCATATACAATCGATTCCGATGGCCGCGAAATAAGGTTCCAACAATCGCAACCCGACGTTAAAGGTTATACGGGTTATCTCAGGTGTAATGTCTTCTGACGGATAATATCAATCAGCCAAGTTAACGCGGGATCGCGATTTCTGTCCTTATGCCAAAAGAGTGTGTACGCCATCGGAGGAAACTCTAAAGGTAAAGGAAGCACGGTAAGCCCCATCTGTTCCGCGACTAGGTGTACGAAGTGTCGAGGTGCGGTAAAAACGAAGTCGGTGTAACTACAAAGTGCTGCGGCATTATTGAAGTCAGGAACGGTGATGGCGATATCGCGCTCTCTGCCCATATCTGAGAGTTTGTAGTCTAATAACCATCGATCACTTCCATCACAACGAACTTGTACATGGCGAAGCGACAAATAGGTTTCCAAATTCCAAGTCTTAGACAGCACAGGGTGATTTGCGCGGACTAAACACATTTGGTTGTCACGATACACTTCAAGCTCTTGGATATCATCAGGTGGATACATGGTTCGAACTGCATCTCTAATATCGATGTCTTTACCTGTAATCCCTAAATCAAGTTCACCTTTTTGCATTCTCTCAAACGTCAGCTCAGTCCAAGAGTGGGTGCTAATGCTGAGGTTTGGTCCTTGTCCAAAAATAGCTGGTAAGAAGTGCGGCATAATAAGCGGATAAACGCTTTCTACCGCCGCAATATGGAATCGATATTCACTGGTAGTGGGCGAGAATTCGGGTGGTTCAGTTATCGATTGCATATGAGTCACTAGAACTTCGAGCTTAGGTTTGAGCTGCAATGCCCGTGGTGTAGGTACCAGACCATGTGCATGGCGAGTAAATAATGGGTCGTCGAAAAGCACTCTGAGTTTGGCAAGTGATTTACTAACGGCCGATTGACTTAGGCATAAGCGGTTCGCAGCGCGAGTCACGTTACATTCTTCAAGCAACACATTCAGACACAACAATAAGTTAAGATCAATTCGGCTCAGCTTTTCGAGGTTCATGTTAAGACATTCCTATTGGGAATAATACTAATGAGTATAAACCATTTCTGTTCATATCATAACAAGACTAAACTCTGCGCAAACAATCTAAAGTTATCTTATCTGTAAGAGGCAAATACCTTGCAAACGGCACCGTCAAAAATCCAAATCGCAGCGTTAGTTATGCTGGTATTCTTTAGCCCACTGGCTATCGATATTTATCTTCCAGCGCTAACACAAATCTCTACGGCTTTCGATGTAGAGCATACGTTAGCGCAAGATACGATTACGTGGTTCCTATTTGCTATGGGTGTAGGACAAGTGTTTGCAGGTCCGCTTGCGGATAAACTTGGACGTCGAACGGTTGCTCTCGGCGGTATAGCTATCTATGGATTGAGTGCTTGCTTGGCGTGGGCGGCTCAATCAATTGATTGGATGCTTGCTGCTAGGTTGCTGCAAGGCTTAGGTGCGTGCGCGACATCTGTGGCAGCCTTTGCAACCGTTCGCGACATGTATGGGCCAGAGAAAAGCGGCAAGGTGATCAGTTATCTTAATGGCGCTATCTGCTTTATTCCTGCGTTAGCACCGATCTTGGGCAGTTACCTAACCCAACAATATGGCTGGCGTGCTAACTTTAGCTTTATGGCCGGCTTCGCGCTGTTCGTTGGTGTTTTAGTGCTATTCAACATGCGGGAGACCAACCCTAAACAAGAAGGACAGCAGTACTTTGCGCTGTCGCGCTACATCGATGTACTGCGAACTCCGACGTTCGTTTTCCATGCGTCGTTATGCTTATTAGCCATGGGTGTTATCTTAGCTTATGTCACCTCAGCCCCAGTGGTTCTGATGGACAAGATGGGACTAACGATGAATGAGTTTACCTACTGGTTTGGTCTGAATGCGGTCTTTAACATTGCGGCATGTATGCTAGCGCCTAAGATTATGGATAATATAGGTACTCACAAAACACTACAATTAGGTATTACCACACTATTAGTTGCTGGTGGGTTAATGGCGTGGGGTGCACGTTTTGCAACACCTGCATCATTTATGCTTCCTGTGATTATGTCGTCAATTGGCTTCGCGTTGATTCTAGGAGCTTCCGCAGGTAAAGCGTTGGCACCATTTGGAGATAAAGCAGGTACAGCTGCAGCATTGTTGGGGCTGTTTCAAATGAGTGGCTCTGGATTACTCGTGGGGACGATGCAAAGAGCTGGTCTTGATGCGCCGTATATGATCGCAATGCAAATGTGGTTAGTGTTGCCTGCGTTATTTATCCTAAGATCGAAAGTTGGCAAAGGTTGGCATCAAACTGTAAAAATCGGCTAATTAAAAAACGATTTTGTTTTCCAATTAAAGAAACAGGTGTATATTTAGCAATAAACACACCGTATTAATTATTAACTGGATAAACGCAGTAATGTCTTTGACAACTTACGAAATGGCTCGCATTCTCGAGCAGATGGAAGAGTCTCCAGAAAAAATCATGTTTGGTAAATTGCTTAATGAACTAGGCAATCAGAGCGAAGAGCGCATCCGCAGTGCCGCTAAACAAGTACCAATCCACATGTTGCGTGATATCGTGTATCAATTTCAGAGAGTCATTGAGTCTCGCAAAGGTGAACAAGTTCAGTTATTAGCGAAAGAACTTTCTGACCAAGGTATTTCCGCAGAAGAACTTAAAGAGTTTCTGGCGAATAAATAAATCACATCTCAAATAACCCCGCTTATCTAAGCGGGGTTATTTTTTCCATTCTTATTAATGCTAATTGAATTTAGAGCGGATAAGTTTATCTGCAGATATTGGTCCCGGTCCCCAAACGACAACTATCAAGGTCATTAGTCCCCATAATTGATGATCATAAAAGCCTTTTTCCCAAAGTAGCGGGTAAGAAACAACCGCAATGATATTAAACACAAATAATATTGCTGCCATTGGGCGGGTAAACAAACCGAGAACCATGAAGACAGGTAACACCAATTCTGCTGCTGTTCCCATATAAGCCGCTAGCTCCCAAGGAATAAGGGGAACTTGATACTCATACTCAAACAAGTAGAGAGTACTGTCCCAGGAAGCAATCTTGGTGAGTCCCGAATTAAAAAACACCCATGATACCCAAAGCCGACAAAATACTAATAGTAAGGGAACAAAACCGCGTTGTAGCGCGTCGATAAGGTTGTCATAAGTCGTGAGCCAGTGTGTTACTTTCGTATTCATAACATACTCCTTGGATTGCTTTCGTTGAATAGAGTGAACCCGGCTACAACGTCCCACGTAAGCAAGTTTGGTAGTTCAGATAGTAGAGCGGGATTTATTCGCTTTAATGGATTGCCATGGCTTATCTCGACCCATAGCTGTTGAAGTTGATCATTCAGAATGTGCAGCGTTGGTTGAGCAGAACCTCGTTTAACCATGAGTAGCGTTTCGGCTTGGTTAATGTCTAAGTTATCGAATTCGTTGTCTTTTACTGCTTGGAAAAGACTACCGATGGCATAATTCGAGTGGATTAAGTGACTAGAAGGTTTCACATGAAACACTAAGTCTGAATGTTGACTTTCTGGCACGGACGCCAAATTGATGATAGGTTCCAGACCTTCTTTTAAAGTAACGTCTTGTGCTCTTTGCTGTTCGTCTAATGACCATTCAATCGCCATCACATCCAGCAGATATGGCACAGCAAGCGTGATGTTTTCAAGTTGGCTCACAGAGTCAGCAAACCCGGCTCCATAACTCATAACATTACCGGAGCGCGGAGGATGTTGAGTAATATGGTGCTTTGCCATCGAATCAAAACACTCATCACCAACCAGTTGGCGTGTTATAGGATAGCAAGCTGCTAGTACCTCAGATAAGCTAACAACAAAGTTATTTCGGTAGATCTGGACTCGATCAATCGCGGTAAAATGATCGGATAAAATGTCACAGTCCTCTCCGGTGCTTTGATAGAGGAGTGCCTGACTGAATCGCTGTTGGAGCTCGTTAAGCGTCATTGTTATGCACTCCTTAGCGTTTGAGTAAGGGGAACTTCAAGTAAGATGTCGATGGCTTTATTGGCTTCTTCTAATAGAACTTGCGGAGCAGGGATGTCTAAATCCCATTCGATCAAGGTTGGAACTGGTGTATTAATACGATTCCAGTCTTTATAGAGCTGCCAAACCTCATCGGATACTCGGGCGCTGTGTGTGTCAATCCAAATCTCTCCTTGTTCTAATTGCTTACGAGTAAATCCGGCTAGATGAATTTCGTCGACAGTGGCAGGGTCAATGGCCGCCAAGTACTGATTAGTATCGTACTGATGGTTGAAGCAGGAGACGTGCACATTGTTTAGATCGAGTAATAAACGACAATCTGTTTGCCGCTGTACTTCCGCCAGAAATTCCCACTCGGGAATCGTCGAATGATTGAAACGAAGATAACTAGACGGATTCTCAATTAACAGTGGGCGTTGAATGGCGTCTTGAACCTGCTGTACATTACGACAAAAAAGTTGTAATGCTTCTTCAGTGTAAGGCAGAGGTAATAGGTCATTGAAATAGTGACCACCATGCTCACTCCAACTTAGATGATCGGAAACAACGAACGGCTGGATTTCACGGATTAATTGTTGGAGTGACAGTAAATGCGATTGGTTAACTTTACTGGTAGAGCCGAGTGACAAGCCAATACCATGACAGCTTATCTCTACCTGTTCTCGAATTGCCAATAACTGCTGATACTCCGTGCTGTTTGTTTGGAAGTAATTCTCACTATGAATCTCTAACCAACCAACTTGATTAGCATTGTGTTCGAAGTAGTCGAGGTGAGGTGTACGTAGACCCACACCGACTAATTGAAATGCCTGACTTCGATCCATTGTGATCTCCCTGATCTGTTGCGTATTGTGAGTAAGCTGTAGAAAAGTGAAAGGGCGCTCGATGACGCCCCTTCGTGTAGCTTGTAACTTGAAAATGGATGAACAAACAAAGTTACAAATAAGCTAAGCTGCAAGCAGTATTGCTTTCGGCTTTGGAGGCTTTCTATGCAGATTCAGTACTACCACCTGTAAGCTTGCCACATAGCCCTTTTGGTACCACGACAAACGCGTCTTTTTGATTATCTTCTTTGGCTGTACCAGCACATGAGCTTGTTTTTGTAGCACAGTCATTTTTACCTGCCTTTGATACGCCGTAGCATTTCTCTTTTTCTGCAGCATGAGCTGGAGCGGCAGTAAGCATAGTGCCACCTAGAGCGATTAGACCGGTAACTGCAGCAGTGATAGCTAGATTTGTAGTTTTCATAGTAACTTCCTCGAGACTTGATCCTTGTGGTTTCTTTTCACAAGCGCTTAGTTGCGACTTGCTTATTCAATAGGATAGGAAGGGCTTCGAAAATCTTTCAATTTATTCACAAAATATTTAAAAAAGTGTTAAATATTATTTTATTTACTTGATTTTAAAGAATTTAAATCAAAATAAAAAAACTGATATTTTTCTGAAACCAGAACACTGTTTGAGTTATAATCAATCGATATGTATAAATAACCAGTAGCTAAGTATCATGGATCCATCTCTTCTTCTCGACGGCCTTAATGACAAACAACGTGAAGCTGTTGCAGCTCCTTTAGAGCATATGTTGGTGCTAGCTGGTGCTGGTAGTGGCAAAACACGCGTACTTGTTCACCGTATCGCTTGGTTAATGTCGGTGGAAAATGCCTCTCCGTTCTCCATCATGTCAGTGACCTTCACCAATAAAGCTGCTGCAGAGATGAGAGGGCGAATCGAAGAGTTGATGATGGGCAGTTCGTCGGGGATGTGGAATGGTACTTTCCATGGTATTTGCCATCGTATACTGCGCGCTCATTATCTTGATGCGAAGCTGCCAGAAGATTTTCAAATTCTAGACTCTGATGACCAGCAACGCCTACTGAAGCGATTGATAAAAGCTCAGAATCTAGATGAGAAACAGTGGCCAGCACGTCAGGCTGCATGGTGGATTAATGGTAAGAAAGATGAAGGTTTGAGGCCTCAACACATTGATAGCTATCAAGATCCTGTAACGAAGACCTATTTGCAAATATATACCGCCTATCAAGAAGCGTGCGACCGAGCAGGGCTGGTGGATTTTGCCGAAATCTTGCTGCGCGCTCATGAGCTACTACGTGACAACAAGTTTGTTCGCGAGCACTATCAAGCTCGCTTTAAACACATTTTGGTGGATGAGTTCCAAGACACCAACAACATTCAATATGCTTGGCTACGAATGATGACGGGCCCTGATTGTAAGGTGATGATTGTTGGTGATGATGACCAATCTATTTATGGCTGGCGCGGCGCTAAAGTCGAGAACATCCAGAAATTCCTCGATGAATATTTGGGCGCGACAACCATTCGTCTCGAGCAGAATTATCGCTCAACTAAGACCATTCTCGAAGCTGCCAATGAACTGATCGCCAATAACACAGAGCGTATGGGTAAAGAGCTGTGGACGGACGGTAATGAAGGCGAAAAAATCTCCGTTTACTCTGCTTACAATGAGCTAGATGAAGCGCGTTTTGCGGTCAATAAAATCAAAGAATGGCAGGAAACAGGCGGTAGTCTAACGGACTGCGCGATGCTATATCGAAATAACGCCCAGTCTCGTGTTTTAGAAGAAGCGCTTATTCAAGCTCAACTGCCGTATCGAATTTACGGTGGTATGCGATTCTTCGAGCGTCAAGAAATCAAGGATGCACTTGGTTACCTACGATTGATTGCCAACCGCAATGATGATGCAGCGTTTGAACGTATCGTAAATACCCCAACTCGTGGCCTTGGAGATAAAACGCTGGATACCATTCGTTTCGCTGCGCGAGATCGCGGTGCGACATTATGGGAAGCGAGTAATGCATTGCTGGAAGAGAAGGTATTTGCCGGGCGCGCAGCAGGAGCGTTATCGCGTTTCATCGAACTTATTAATGCATTAGAAGACGATACCTTTGAATCGGCACTGCATGAGCAAACCGACCATGTTATCAAAACCTCAGGTTTGTTCTTGATGTATGAGCAGGAAAAAGGTGAGAAATCCAAGGCACGTATTGAAAACTTGGAGGAACTGGTTACCGCAACTCGTCAATTCGAAAAGCCGGAAGAGGCTGAAGATATGACATTACTGACCGCATTCCTAACCCACGCCGCCCTCGAAGCGGGTGAAGGTCAGGCAGATGAGTTTGATGATGCAGTGCAATTAATGACGCTCCACAGTGCTAAAGGGTTAGAGTTCCCAATGGTATTTATGGTTGGGGTAGAGGAAGGCATGTTCCCAAGTCAGATGTCAGCAGAAGAAGCGGGCAGGTTAGAGGAAGAGCGCCGCTTGTGTTACGTAGGCATGACGCGTGCGATGGAAAAACTCTTTATAACCTATGCAGAAATGCGTCGCCTGTACGGTCAAGACAAATACCACAAGCCATCGCGATTTATTCGTGAACTGCCGGAAACATGTCTGCAAGAAGTACGAATGAAAGCACAGGTCAGCAGACCAACAAGCTCGGGGCGATTCAGTCAAACTGAGGTGAAGAACAACTTCAATGAAACCGGATTTAATTTAGGAGCGCGAGTGAAGCACCCGAAATTCGGCGAAGGAACGATTATTAACTTCGAAGGTAGTGGGCCGCAAAGTCGAGTTCAAGTAGCCTTCAATGGCGAAGGGATTAAGTGGTTGGTTACTCAATATGCGAAGCTTGAACAGCTTTAGGTTCCCCATGATCCAAATACTAAAAAAGCAGCTCAGGCTGTTTTTTTATTCGTGCTTTACGAGTTCAGTTCTAATCTGGGATACAGATAAAGAAAAACCCCGAGGGCTTACGCCCTGCGGGGTTATGGTCTTACTCGCAGCAATCCGGCTACTATAGGTGCTCCATGCATCTAATCCTTGATAGTGTGCTGTATTCCTTCAGCGTATTCCTTTCGTCGCCTTCCTAGCGGTGTCCATTGGTCTTATCCTGACCTGCTAACAATCCTCGTTAGCGCACTTCACTTGATCCCTGAGCGGTGTCCCTGACATCTTCCTGATGTTAAGTCCTTGCCTCATCCAGAGGTGTCCATTGTCTTTCCTTAGTAGTAACTATCCTAGTTACTATTGCGTCCATTCAATGTCCAATTTGCTTTCCGTGCCGACCATTCATCCTGAATAACCGTATCTTCTTCCTGAAGATGCCCAAATCCCTGAGCGTTTCCTGTTCCGTGTCAGATTCCTTCCGACATGGTTAATATTAAATGATACTCGCTTTAGAGCAATCGCGTTGAGGCGAAAAAGTCCCGTATCTTATCAATGAGAAAAATCGACAATTATTCAAAATCAATAACTTATTGTTAATCTTGGTCTAAGTCTTGGAGTACAAAGCGATAATGACCTACCGCTTTGTGAGAGATCTCTTACACGAAGAGTGTCGAATGGAGTAAGTTGCTCTTACAGCGACAGCAGAACCTGCAATAAGATCGTCAAACCAATGCCAGAAAAGAGTAATCCACACAAAGCATCAATGTAGATTGAGGCGGATCCTAACTTACGTTGCATACGTTTTGTCGAAAGTGCCCAAGCTAAAAACGAAAACCACGCAAGAGATAATGACCATAGAATGGCTAACGCCATCAATTTACCTGGAACCGACATAGAAGATGGCACCAACGTCGACATCAAACTAATAAAAAACACCAAGGCTTTAGGGTTGAGGATATTGGTTGTAAAGCCTCGAGAGAAAGCTTGTCGTCGACTCGATAGCAATAAACTCGGATCGTTAGCTAACTCCGCTGGCTGGTGGCGCAATCCCCAGCGTGAGACAACAGAGCGTAATGCACCGATTCCCAGATAGAGCAGATAGCTACCACCTGCGATTTGGACCATGGCAAACAGTGTTGGGTGTTGGTGAACGACATAGCTCACACCAGTTAAACTTAAGATGGAATGCAATAAGATGCCAAATGACAAGCCCAAAGCGATGTAGAAGCCAGTCTGACGACCAAACCGCGTGGCATTTTGTACCACTAAAGCAAAGTCGGGGCCAGGACTCATGAGGGCAATGAAATGAACTGTTGCCAGTGTCATCAGGATTGTGATTTCGTTCATGTTGGATATAGCTTGTTAGTTGATATGGGAAGGTGAAATGCCGTAGACGCTACGAAAAGCCTTACTAAAGTGCGCTTGGTCATAAAAGCCAGTTTGCAATGCAACTTGAGCGGAGGGCTGACCAGCTTTAACTAACGCCATACTTTTTTCTAAGCGAAGGCGAGTTAACCAAGCGTGTGGAGACATACCAGTCGCTTGCTTAAAAAGGCGCTGGAATTGCCTTTCACTGAGGTCGCACATTTTAGCCAACTGCTCCAAACGGATTGGTTGGTCAAGATGACTCATCACATAGTCACGAACTTGCGTTAGCTGTTTAGTACCAATAGGTTGTACATAAGCACAAGTAGGCTTAGCGTGCCTATTAAGCAGTTGCTCAAAGCTTTCATGCGGTAAACAATCACGCGCGAGAGCGCTGATGTTTTCATCACTCAACGCTAAGTGGGTGTTAAGTAAGGCACGAAACAGCACTGGCTCTTGAACAATTGGACTGTGAAAGCCCAATTGACCTTGGTGGTTGCTGGGCTTGAGTTGTGATAACCAGTGTGGTGATACAGCAAGTACTTTGACTTCATAGCCTTCATCAAAGCGAGCTTGGCCATCGTGCAATTCATCCGGTGGCATCAATACCAAGTCTCCAGGTCCACTGGTATAGCTTTGACCTTTTAAATGAAATTGCTGTTGGCCATTGACGATCAAGCCAAAATGATAATCGAGATGATAGTGTTTCTGAAACGCAAACTCTTTGTAACAACCACTGATTAAATTGATATCAGGGATTGGCGAAGACAGGTAACTAATCTGCTGCAAAATAACCTCCTAATATCAATCCAATGGTGTCAGTTTATCGTTCAGAGACATAAGGCGTCTTGTAAAAAACGGACACCCTATAGGATTACTGAGCGTTAATTCTTTTGTTGGTTCGGCTGGTTTTAATGCCATCAAAACTGAACACGACCAGTGCACCCCAAATAAAGCCGAACGTCAGCGCCTTGTCTAAAGTGAACGCTTCACCGTAAACCAGCACGGCTAGCAAGAACATCAAGCTAGGGCCGATGTATTGGAAAAAGCCGAGTGTCGATAGCTTCAGACGTGTCGCCGCACCCGTGAAACACAACAAAGGCAGTGTGGTCACAATACCGGCAGAAATCAACAGTATGTTCAGTGTGGCTGGATTTGCCAACATGTTTGAGGTTGGGGTGCTGGCAATGAACAACACATAAATTGCGGCAGCTGGCAGCATGACTAAGGTCTCGATAAACAGTCCCGTCTGTGCATCCAAACTGACCTTCTTCCTTAATAAACCATACAAACCAAAGCTCATCGCTAGCGCAAGGGCAACAATAGGTACCGAGCCAAAGGCAATAAGTTGAATCAGTACTCCGATGGTTGCCAGAGCGACCGCAAACCACTGTAGCTTTCTTAGTCGCTCTCCTAAGAACAACATCCCTAGAATCACATTAATCAATGGATTGATGTAATAACCAAGGCTAGCATCAAGCATGTGGTTTGCATTTACCGCCCAAATAAAAATCAGCCAATTCACACCGACGAGCAAAGCGGTTGTGATCAAATAGCCCATCTTTTTTTTAGAACGAAATACGTCTCTCACACTGCGCCAACGACGGCCAAAATGCAGTAGTGCAGTCAATAAAAAGAACGACCAAATAACACGGTGACTTAAAATCTCTAGCGGCGATACTTCAGACAGCGCTTTGAAGTAAATAGGGGCAATACCCCACATGGTATAGGCACCGATCGCTAATAGTACGCCTTGTTTGGCTTTTTGTTGTTCTTCTAGTGACATGCAAATTTTCTCAAGAGCGGGCCATGAAGGCCATAAAGGGAGGAAAGGTCTTGAGTATAACGTGTTGTCATCCATTGGACTAATTATTGCGCGTTTAGCGGACGTTTTTTATTAGTGTTGGCCATGATTATGAGTTTCTTTCCCATAGGAACATCTCTACAATGTAGCGTTTTCGACCTACCATTTTCTCGGGATATTGCATGACCGCTGTGTTACTTGCTGAACAATCTGAATCTCAACCAAGTTCACAGTCTGTTTTGGAATCGGTGTTCGGCTATCAAGAATTTCGTCCTGGACAGCAGGAAGTTATCGATAGCGCCATTGAGGGCAATGATGGCCTAGTCATTATGCCCACGGGTGGTGGTAAATCTCTGTGTTATCAGATTCCGGCCTTAGTTCGCAGTGGTATTACGCTGGTGATCTCTCCACTTATTTCGCTGATGAAAGACCAAGTGGATCAGTTAAAGGCTGATGGCGTTGCTGCTGAGTGCATTAACTCAACCCAATCTAAAGAAACCCTGATTGATATCTACCGCCGTATGAACAACGGTCAACTGAAGCTGATTTACGTATCGCCAGAACGAGTGTTAATGCACGACTTCATTGAACGTCTAGAGCATCTTGAGTTGTCGATGATAGCGGTCGATGAAGCGCACTGTATTTCTCAATGGGGACATGACTTTAGGCCAGAATATGCAGCCTTGGGCCGTTTAAAGGAGTGGTTCCCTTTTGTTCCTATGGTGGCGCTGACTGCCACTGCAGATGATGCAACTCGTAAAGACATTATCCACCGTCTTAATCTCAATAATCCCCATGAATATCTTGGCAGTTTTGACCGTCCTAATATCCGCTATACGCTAGTGGAGAAACATAAGCCAGTTTCTCAGATAGTGCGCTTCTTAGGGGAGAATAAAGGAGGCAGTGGCATCATCTATTGCGGCAGCCGTAAGAAAGTCGAGATGTTGACCGAGAAGCTGTGCGCCAACCATGTGCGTGCTGCAGGCTATCATGCTGGCATGGATATGGATGAAAGAGCCTATGTCCAAGACGCGTTTCAACGTGATGATATTCAAGTAGTTGTTGCGACAGTCGCCTTTGGTATGGGGATTAACAAACCCAATGTGCGTTTCGTCGCGCATTTTGATATTCCTCGTAATATTGAGTCTTACTACCAAGAAACTGGGCGAGCGGGGCGTGATGGATTGCCAGCAGAAGCAATGATGCTCTATGACCCTGCCGACATTGGTTGGCTGCGCCGTATGTTGGATGAAAAAGAAGAAGGGCCACAAAAGCAGGTAGAAAGTCATAAGCTCAACGCCATGAATGCGTTTGCCGAAGCACAGACATGCCGACGCCAAGTGCTGTTGAATTATTTCGGTGAGTATAGTGAGAAGCCATGCGGCAACTGCGATATATGTCTCGACCCTCCGAAACATTTTGATGCGACGCAAGAAGCGCAAAAAGCGTTGTCTTGTGTCTATCGTGTCAACCAGAGCTTTGGTATTAGCTATGTGGTTGAAGTGTTGCGTGGTATGTCGAACATTCGTATTCGTGAACATGGACACGACAAGCTGACGACTTATGGCATTGGACGTGATCATAGTCATGATTACTGGGTGAGCATATTTAGGCAGCTAATACACAAAGGTTTGCTTAGCCAAAATATCACCCGAAACTCGACATTGCAGCTGACCGAAGAGGCTCGCCCTCTGTTACGTGGAGAAAACAGCCTAGAGTTGGCAGTGCCTCGATTGGATACGGCTGCACGAAGTGCCAAATCTGACAAACTTGCTTCTAAGCATTACGATAAGAAGCTGTTTGCCAAACTGCGTAAGCTACGTAAGTCGATTGCCGACGAAGATGGTTTACCTCCTTATGTCGTCTTCAGTGATGCAACCCTGATTGATATGGCAGAAATACTGCCCACCTCTTACGGTGAAATGCTGGCAGTGAACGGCGTTGGTGAACGTAAATTAGAGAAGTATGCTGACCCTTTCCTTGATCTAATACAGGAGCATTTGACCCAACATGGCTGATTTTGGTTTGCGAGATTATATCGAGGCGGAAGGGAAGTTGGTGCTTGTTACACCAAGCTTTGATTTTGACAATTTTGATACCATAGCCAGTTCTTTAGTCGCTCAGTTATCTGCCACTGTGGTTGAGAAACAATGGGATGCGGATATTCACACGTGGCTGGTGGATTTTGAAGGCTGCCGAATGTTATTAAAGGGCGAGCATTACAGTGAACTCATGTGGTTTGAGGCGCTAGATGTTACTGGTAGCAAAGACGAATTTGATTTTCTTGCGAGTATATTTCGACGCGGATTTTAGTCTATTTTCATCAGTAAACGTTTGCTCTATATCGAACTATTGCACCTAAAATTGATTAATGTATAATCGCCCGCCGCTACTTAAGTAGCCAACAAACATTTAATTTTAGTAACCAGAGGCTGTGCCTCACCTTGGGTTCCCTCAACCCCAAGCAAAACGAAAAAGGTACAATATGAGCCCGTTTTCTCCTGCGCAACAGCGCAAAGCCCTAACATTTTTAGTTCTCTTTCACTTAGTGATTATTGCGTCCAGTAATTATCTAGTGCAGCTACCCTTTACTATTTTTGGTTTCCACACCACTTGGGGCGCTTTTACTTTTCCTTTTATCTTCTTAGCGACCGACTTGACTGTCCGTATTTTCGGTGCTGGGTTAGCGCGTAGAATCATTTTCCTAGTTATGCTGCCAGCTTTAGCGGTGTCGTATGCGCTATCGGTACTGTTCTTTGAAGGTCAGTTTCAAGGATTGAGTCATCTGGGAGAGTTTAACTTGTTTGTCGCGCGTATTGCGGCGGCAAGTTTTATGGCATATCTATTAGGACAGATTCTTGATGTTCATGTATTCAACCGCTTACGTCAAATGAAGCAATGGTGGGTGGCACCGACCTGTTCGACACTATTTGGTAATGCGCTTGATACCTTAGCCTTCTTTGCTATCGCGTTTTACCAGAGTCCAGATCCATTTATGGCTGAACATTGGACAGAAATCGCCTTAGTCGACTACGGCTTTAAGTTAGTGATCAGTCTTGGCTTATTTGTGCCTATGTATGGTGTGCTATTGAACTTCTTAGTGAAGAAGTTAACCGCTGTAAACCCGAATATTTCGGTTACTGGTGTGAACGCCTAATCGGCAGACAAATAAAAAAATCCCGAACCTGTGATGTTCGGGATTTTTTTTAATCTTCGTACTATCTGTTATAGCGCTTGAATGTCGAGCGGCCAACCCATGTCGGACTGACGGTTCGATTCAATTTCTAATTCTGCTGCAGACAATGGGTTTTGCTCTAGCCACAGTTTATCTATCGAAAGGGTAAGTCGATTATCTTTGCATGCTACTGAGATATTCGGCTGTAATTCTCGCTTACGTCTATGAGTGATAATTACCGCTAAACGTAATAGTCGTAGTACACGCTCGGCACTTTTATTTGACAGCGCATGTTGTGCTGGCAAAGGACTAAGCTGATCCTTATATCGACGTACAACTTCCGCTAACAGGTGTTTTTGTGCACGAGTAAAACCCGGTAAATCTAAGTTGGTTAGTAAGTACGCACTATGTTCGCCAGCCTTTTTGAAATCAAGAGTAAGACCAATTTCATGAAGCTTGGATGCACATTCAAGCAAAGCTGGTGCTTGTGGCTCCTCGAGCCAGGTATCACCACCACAATCTTTGAGCAGTTGCAGAGCCGTAGTTGCGACCTGTTCGCCATATTCCACATCTAACTGACAGCGCGATTGAACGCTATTGATGGTTCGAGCACGGATGTCATCTTGTTGCAACTCTTCGACCATGTCATACACCATGCCTTCGCGCAGTGCGCCTCCGGCCAGTGTCATAGAGTCAATGTTAAGAAGTTCAAAGATGGCAATCAGAATGGACAAACCACTAGGGAATACTAGTGCGCGTTCTAGAGTTAGGCCGTCGATATCCAGCTCTTCCAAATGATCGGCTTGCATGGCTTGTTTTTGAAGACGCTTTAGTTTGGCATGAGTGATGACTTCATCCATACCTTGAGCCAGCATGATCTCTTGTAGAGCTTGCACGGTACCACTAGCGCCAACACAAACATCCCAACCAATACGCTGGTAATTGTCGAGAATCGGTGCGAGTGCTTGCTTAGCTCCTTCAATGGCACGTTCAAAGTTAGCTTTATTAAGCTGTCGGTCTTTGAAGTAATGCTCAAGCCAAGTCACGCAGCCCATTTTTAGACTGGTGAGAGCTTTAGGCTCAAAACCTTCACCAATAATAAGCTCTGTGCTTGCGCCACCAATATCGACCACCAATCTACGGCCAGTCCCGCCCGAGGTATGGGCGACACCTTTGTAGATGGTTGCAGCTTCTTCTTCACCACAGATGACTTGTATTGGATAACCAAGAATGTCATTGGCTTTCTCTAAGAAAACATCCACATTAGTCGCGGTTCTAAGAGTCGCGGTCCCAACGATACGGATATTTTCTTTCGGGATGTCTTGTAGCCTTTCCGCAAAGAGGCTTAAACATTCCCAACCGCGTTGCATCGCTTCTTGGCTAAGCGCTAACTCGGCATCTAGACCAGCGGCTAAACGAACTTTCCGTTTAATTTTAGCCATCGTTTGAACACTGCCATCAATATGACGAACCACCAACATATGGAAACTGTTGGAGCCTAAATCAATGGCAGCGTAGAGTGGCGAAGAATTCACTGCGAGACTCATAAATACTGCTTACTTCCTGTTAAGATCGTTGCGCTCTTGGCCTTCTTTGAGGCTTTCTGTTTGACGGTCTTGAGCCACCAGTGTTGGTACGGCGCTGACCTGAGTTACGGCTTTTCAGAACTAGTGGCGCAGGCAGTTCTGTAAGTAGTGCACTGGAATCGTAGTCTGAGACGGGGATTTGGTGCTCAATGTACTCTTCAATTGCTGGCAAATTGATCGCGTATTCTTCACAAGCAAAGCTGATGGAGTGACCACTTGCACCAGCACGGCCAGTACGGCCAATACGGTGAACGTAATCTTCACAATCGTCAGGCAAGTCGTAATTGAATACGTGAGTTACTTGAGGAATATGCAGACCACGAGCTGCCACATCGGTCGCAACCAGAATATCGACATCACCACGAGTAAATTGCTCTAGAATTTTCTCACGTTTCTTCTGAGGAACATCGCCAGTCAGCAGGCCGACACGGTGGCCGTCGGCAGCTAGGTGCCCCCAAACCTTCTCACACTTGTGTTTAGTGTTAGCAAAGATGATAGCGCGGTCTGGCCACTCTTCTTCCACGAGTGTCTGTAGCAGAGCCATTTTTTCATTGTTCGATGGGTAGAACAGCTCTTCTTTAATTCGGTGACCAGTTTTTTGCTCTGGCTCGACAACGACGTGCTCAGGGTTGTGCATGTGTTCGAATGCCAGTTCTTGAACGCGATAAGATAATGTTGCAGAGAACAGCATGTTCAAACGGTCTTTTGGCTCAGGCATGCGACGGAACAAAAAGCGAATGTCTTTAATGAAACCAAGATCGAACATGCGGTCGGCTTCATCCAATACCACTGCTTGAATGTTGTTGAGATTGAAAACACGCTGTTTGTAGAAATCGATAATACGACCACAGGTACCGATAAGGATATCGACGCCTTCTTCGAGTTTAGCCAGCTGTTTATCGTAGCTGTCGCCGCCATAGGCGAGTGCAGTCTTTAACCCTGTACTCTCAATTAACGGCTTGGCATCGTTTTGGATCTGGATAGCAAGTTCGCGAGTTGGAGCCATGATAATCGCACGCGGCTGGTTTGGCTTGCGGCCATCATGTTCTGGCGTTGTTAGTAGGTGATTAAAGGTAGCAGTTAAAAACGCGAGCGTTTTTCCAGTCCCGGTTTGGGCCTGTCCTGCAATATCTCGGCCGGCGAGCAGTACCGGCAACGCCAAGGCTTGGATAGGGGTACAATATTCGAACCCTTTTTTTTCCAATCCTTCAATGATTTGCGGCTGCAAATCTAATTCGGCGAACTTTTGCTCTGTGATATGCGTCTTTTTCATCGGTATAGAATATCAGCTTAAGCTTGCAATACGAAGGTAAATACATTCCAATAGGAGATCTAATTGTTGGTGATTATCTCATCAATACAAAAAATATCGGAGTGAAAGATGAGTGAAAAGATTTTGCAGCTGACGGATGACGGTTTTGAAACTGACGTAATTAACGCTGCAGGCCCGGTTCTTGTTGACTTCTGGGCGGAGTGGTGTGGTCCTTGTAAAATGATTGCCCCAATCCTCGATGAAATCGCAGATGAGTACGAAGGCAAACTCACTATCGGTAAACTTAACATTGACCAAAACGCAGGTACTCCACCTAAGTTTGGTATTCGCGGTATCCCAACGCTACTTCTTTTCAAAGATGGTGGCGTAGCAGCAACGAAAGTTGGTGCGCTATCAAAGACTCAACTTAAAGAGTTCTTGGATGCGAATCTATAATGAAAAGTAACGAAAACCGTGTATCTTAACAAATACACGGTTTTGTTTTTTTCAAAGCTAGACTAGACTCAGTTTTAGTGATAATTTATCGCACGTTAAATAAACAAGTGTTCACTTCTTGGTCGATCCTGAGACCAAATCCTTCTTAACAACAAAACAGATCCTATTTTGACTAAACAAACATCCACCACAATGAACTTAACAGAATTGAAGAACAGACCTGTTTCTGAGCTCGTTAAACTTGGCGAATCTCTTGGTCTGGAAAATTTAGCTCGTCTGCGTAAGCAAGACATCATTTTCGCCATCTTAAAAGCCCATGCGAAAAGTGGTGAAGATATCTTTGGTGACGGGGTCTTAGAGATTCTTCAAGACGGTTTTGGTTTCCTGCGTAGCGCAGACAGCTCGTACCTTGCGGGTCCAGACGACATTTATGTTTCTCCAAGTCAGATTCGTCGTTTTAACCTTCGCACAGGTGACTCAATCGCTGGTAAAATTCGTCCACCAAAAGACGGTGAGCGCTATTTTGCTCTGCTAAAAGTTAACACGGTTAATGACGACAAACCTGATAACGCACGTAATAAGATTCTATTTGAAAACCTAACACCTCTGCATGCGAATGAGCGCATGACAATGGAGCGTGGTAACGGTTCAACAGAAGATATTACCGCTCGTGTTCTTGACCTTGCATCACCAATTGGCAAAGGTCAGCGTGGTCTGATTGTTGCTCCGCCAAAAGCGGGTAAGACAATGTTGCTTCAGAACATCGCTCAGAGCATCGCTCACAACCACCCTGAATGTGAATTGATGGTTCTACTTATCGATGAGCGTCCAGAGGAAGTAACAGAGATGCAGCGCCTAGTTAAAGGTGAAGTTGTTGCATCGACGTTTGATGAGCCAGCGTCTCGTCACGTTCAAGTTGCTGAGATGGTGATTGAGAAAGCGAAGCGTCTTGTTGAACACAAGAAAGATGTGGTTATCCTACTAGACTCTATCACTCGTCTAGCGCGTGCATACAACACAGTAGTACCTTCTTCTGGTAAGGTCCTTACTGGTGGTGTTGATGCTAACGCATTGCATCGTCCAAAGCGTTTCTTCGGCGCGGCTCGTAATGTAGAAGAAGGCGGAAGCCTAACTATCATCGCAACGGCACTGGTTGATACTGGTTCTAAGATGGATGAAGTTATCTACGAAGAGTTTAAAGGTACAGGTAACATGGAACTGCACCTAAACCGTAAGATTGCTGAAAAACGTGTTTTCCCTGCGATCGATTTCAACCGTTCAGGTACACGTCGCGAAGAGCTACTGACTAAGTCGGATGAGCTACAGAAAATGTGGATTCTACGTAAGATTGTTCACCCTATGGGCGAAACAGACGCAATGGAGTTCCTCATTGATAAGTTAGCAATGACGAAGACGAACGATGAGTTCTTTGATGCGATGCGTCGTCAGTAATACATTTTAAGCTGACAGCAAATCTCAGATTTTAAACGTCACCCAATATGGGTGGCGTTTTTGTTTGCACTTAACCTCTTTCCAGCGCACAATATCAAAAGTGTTAACAGGAGGTTAATATGCTACAAGGATGGTTAGCGTCTCTTCTCCTAGTATTTGCTGCGTTGTTGTCGCAGCCAGCATTCGCGTCGAAGGAGATGACGCAACAAGAAGTCAATCAATGGATCAGCAATCCTATTGTTCAGCAGAAAGTCACTGAATATATGGATCTGGTGATGAAGGACGATATTGACGGATTAAAGTTTGCTCTCAATCGCTTAGCTCTACCTCAACAAGAGGTAGCTCGGTATGTGCTGTTGCAAGAAATCGAGCAGCGCAGCATCATCTTGACGCCTAAAATGGCTATTTTCGTAAAAAGTCAGAAATCTCTTCCTACGACCTATACTATGCTGGAGCGTGGCGATAGTTACGAGTTTTCGATACCCGCCTTTAATTATCCTGCCATCTCTGCCCGTCTGATCAAAAGCTGGAATAGCGACCAAAAAACTTTGGAGTTCATACTACAAGTCGAGCGAGAAGAGCTTGTTTTGCGAGACTGGTTATCTGAAGGGACGGATTACGATAGACAAATTCGTGAAGATCTATTGGTTCGTGAGTTTGATAGTTTGTCACCAGAAGCCAACGCCTATTTGACCAAGCAACTGACTGAAGCGACGATTACAGAATGGCTACCTTCAACTCGAGTATTAGTGCGTATGGCGCAGGTCAATCAGGATGAAAAGTTGTATGAACTGCTGTGGAAAATGCGTGCGGACTACCATAGCCAAGCTGAGCTTGAACGTTTGGCTCAAGTGAAGTCTCCATTTGCGATGCATCAGATCATGTTAGCATCCCGTAACCCTAGCTTAAAACAACAAGCCATTACAGAATTGGCAAGCATTAATCCATTGCCTGAAAACGTAAAGAATTTTCTTGTCGCCCGTATGACAAGTGTTGATGATGCCAGTTTCGTTGCCACTCAATTAGCGCAAAATGGTCATAGTGGTTGGGTTAGAGATGTCGCTTCGTCAAATAGCCAAGTAAAAGCTAGCTTAATTCTGCAGGCGTTGTCCAACTAGTTTCGTCCAGTGTTTGAAGCGCAAATTTCACTCATAGGTGGGTTTGCGTATATAATGCGTGCATCTTTCAAGGCGATGTTACCCCTATGAATTTTAAGGATTTACGAGACTTTATTCAGCACTTGGAAAGCCAAGGGCTACTTAAACGCATTTCTCACCCTGTCGACCCAGACTATGAAATGACTGAGATCAGTGACCGCACATTACGAGCGGGGGGGCCGGCATTGTTGTTCGAAAACCCCATTGGCTATGATGTTCCTGTGCTAACAAATTTATTTGGTACTTCTGAACGAGTAGCCATTGGGATGGGGCGCCAGCAAGTCTCGGAGCTTCGTGAAGTAGGTAAGTTATTGGCTTACCTAAAAGAGCCTGAGCCACCGAGAGGTTTTAAAGATGCGATCGATAAGATTCCTGTCTTTAAACAAGTCCTCAATATGCCAGTTAAAAGACTACGCAAGGCAAAGTGCCAAGAAATAGTTTGGCAAGGTGAAGAGGTCGATCTTGACAAAATTCCAGTAATGAGCTGCTGGCCAGACGATGTTGCGCCATTACTCACTTGGGGGCTGACCGTAACCAAAGGGCCAAATAAGAAACGACAAAACTTGGGCATTTATCGTCAACAAAAGATTGCCAAGAATAAAATCATCATGCGTTGGCTTGCTCACCGAGGTGGAGCGTTGGACCTGCGTGATTGGATGGAAACCAATCCAGGTAAACCTTTTCCAGTATCGGTTGCTTTCGGTGCTGACCCCGCCACTATCTTAGGGGCGGTAACTCCTGTACCAGATACGTTGTCAGAGTACGCGTTTGCTGGTTTATTACGGGGTGAAAAAACCGAAGTGGTCAAATCCATTAGTAACGATTTAGAGGTTCCAGCGAGTGCGGAGATCGTTCTTGAAGGCTACATTGACCCTAATGAGTTTGCGGATGAGGGACCTTATGGTGATCACACGGGTTACTACAACGAAGTAGAAAAACACCATGTGTTTACCATTACTCACGTTACTATGCGTCAGAATCCTATCTATCACAGCACGTATACTGGACGTCCACCTGATGAGCCTGCTGTATTGGGTGTGGCGCTTAATGAAGTTTTTGTGCCAATTTTACAAAAGCAATTTCCTGAAATAGAAGATTTTTATCTTCCACCGGAAGGTTGCTCGTACCGTATGGCAGTGGTGACTATAAAGAAACAATATCCCGGTCATGCTAAACGAGTAATGATGGGAGTGTGGTCATTCCTGCGACAATTTATGTATACCAAGTTTGTCATTGTGTGCGATGAGAGTGTTAATGCTCGTAATTGGACTGATGTCACTCAGGCCATGAATGAGCATATGTTGCCAGGTCGAGATACGTTGATGATTGAAAGCACTCCCATTGACTCGTTGGACTTTGCCTCTCCGGTTGTTGGGCTTGGTTCCAAGATGGGATTGGATGCGACGATAAAGTGGGATGCAGAAGTTGCTCTTGGTGAGAATAAGTTTGGACCTTCAGGTACCATCGAAACAGCTCATGCATTTGATGAAAATGCATTGAAAAGCGAGATAGTTGCTCAGTATCCTGTAGTTATAGATTTGTATGTTGCGCCTGGAACAGGTACAAGTCGTATGGTGTTACTAACATTAAATAAGCAACGCGCAGGTCAGGCAGTGGAAGTAATGAAGGGTATTGCTGAATCGGTTGCTTGCTACTTTGACGTTAAGTTTATGGTAGCGTGTGATGAAGACGTCAATGTTAGAGACTGGAATGACGTAATCTGGGCAATTACTACAAGAATGGATCCTGCTCGTGATACTGTCATGACCAACGATGTGAGTTCTCGAGCACTATTAGACGCCACCAACAAGCTGGAAACAGAAGTTGAGCGGGAGTGGGGTATTCCAATAAAGAAAGATCCGCAATTGGTCGAGAAGATAGACGCTATTTGGGATCAGCTTAATATCTTATGACCAAGCATGTAAGGCTAAAGCCTCAGAATCTTGAATTTACGGTGAGTGATGGGGAAACCATCTTAGAGGCAGCGCTCAACCAAAACCTCGCGTTTCCACATCGATGCCGAGTCGGGGCCTGTGCTTCTTGCTTATGTCGAATAGAGTCAGGACAAGTCAGTTATGACTTAGAGCCAATGTTAACTGAAAAAGAAAAACAGCAAGGTTGGATGTTCTCTTGCCTTGCTTATGCTGAAAGCGATCTGGTGATTACTTTCAGTGACGAATAAAAGAGATAAAACATGACAGTAAAATGTAAAGTAAAGTCGATTGAGCCTTTAGCAGCAAACACCTATCAAATCTTGCTGCACCCGGAGCAACCAGTGAGCTTTAAAGCTGGTCAGTATTTAATGGTAGTAATGGGAGAAGCAGATAAGCGCCCATTCTCTATTGCTAGTAGCCCTTGTCGTCACGAAGGCGAGATCGAACTCCATATTGGTGCGGCTGAGCATAATGCTTACGCTATCGAAGTCGTCGAATCAATGAAACAAGCGCTAGCGAACGGTGGTGACATCACTATTGATGCACCTCATGGTGAGGCTTGGATTCGTGAAGATAACCAGCGACCTATACTATTGATTGCTGGCGGTACTGGGTTTAGCTATGTGCGCTCGATTCTTGATCACTGCATCAGCCAAAATATCGAACAGCCGATCCACCTCTACTGGGGCGGTCGCGATGAAGCTCAGCTCTATGCCAAAAAAGAGCTGATGGAAATTGCTAAGCAGCATCAACGTATTCAGTTCATTCCGGTTATTGAAGATGTGTCAGTGGAGTGGTCTGGGAAAAAAGGTAATGTGTTGCAAGCTGTGAGTGAAGATTTTGAGACGTTAGCGGATTTTGATATCTATATAGCAGGCCGATTTGAAATGGCTGGTGCCGCTCGTGAGCAGTTCACGCAATCCAAGCAAGCAAAGTCTGATCATATGTTTGGTGATGCTTACGCATTTATCTAAATGTTAGAGTTTTGTGGCCAAAAGGAGAGTTTTTATACTCTCCTTTTGCTTTTATGATGCAATTTTCAGCAAAAGCGCTTTTTTTCCAAAAAATATTAAAAAAGGGGTTGCGCCAAAAGTGGAACTCCCTATAATGCGCACCACCAGACGGGAAGGCAGCAAAGCAAGAGCCTGAAAGGTCTGGAAGGGCAAAAGCCTTAACGAAAATAATTTGAAAAAGTGGTTGACACGACAAGTTATCTAGTTAAAATGGCCGCCCACTTCAACGGAAAGCTGAAAAGCTTAAAAATAATAGTTTAGTCCATTGAAGTACTGTTCTTTAACAATATAAACCTATCAATCTGTGTGGGCACTCGTTGATGATAATCAAATTAGAAACTTCGGTTTCAAATTAGGTTTTCAATGAACTGAGTGACCAATCAAGTCAAAAGACTTGGCACAGTCAATTCATTATCGTTCTGTTGGAACGATAATAGCTTTAGATTACTAAGGTAGTTTAAAGTCAGTATTCATTGAGCCGAACAAAATCTTAAATTGAAGAGTTTGATCATGGCTCAGATTGAACGCTGGCGGCAGGCCTAACACATGCAAGTCGAGCGGAAACGAGTTAACTGACCCTTCGGGTGACGTTAACGGCGTCGAGCGGCGGACGGGTGAGTAATGCCTGGGAAATTGCCCTGATGTGGGGGATAACCATTGGAAACGATGGCTAATACCGCATAATGCCTTCGGGCCAAAGAGGGGGACCTTCGGGCCTCTCGCGTCAGGATATGCCCAGGTGGGATTAGCTAGTTGGTGAGGTAATGGCTCACCAAGGCGACGATCCCTAGCTGGTCTGAGAGGATGATCAGCCACACTGGAACTGAGACACGGTCCAGACTCCTACGGGAGGCAGCAGTGGGGAATATTGCACAATGGGCGCAAGCCTGATGCAGCCATGCCGCGTGTGTGAAGAAGGCCTTCGGGTTGTAAAGCACTTTCAGCAGTGAGGAAGGCGGGTACGTTAATAGCGTATTCGTTTGACGTTAGCTGCAGAAGAAGCACCGGCTAACTCCGTGCCAGCAGCCGCGGTAATACGGAGGGTGCGAGCGTTAATCGGAATTACTGGGCGTAAAGCGCATGCAGGTGGTTCGTTAAGTCAGATGTGAAAGCCCGGGGCTCAACCTCGGAACTGCATTTGAAACTGGCGGACTAGAGTACTGTAGAGGGGGGTAGAATTTCAGGTGTAGCGGTGAAATGCGTAGAGATCTGAAGGAATACCGGTGGCGAAGGCGGCCCCCTGGACAGATACTGACACTCAGATGCGAAAGCGTGGGGAGCAAACAGGATTAGATACCCTGGTAGTCCACGCCGTAAACGATGTCTACTTGGAGGTTGTGGCCTTGAGCCGTGGCTTTCGGAGCTAACGCGTTAAGTAGACCGCCTGGGGAGTACGGTCGCAAGATTAAAACTCAAATGAATTGACGGGGGCCCGCACAAGCGGTGGAGCATGTGGTTTAATTCGATGCAACGCGAAGAACCTTACCTACTCTTGACATCCAGAGAAGCCAGCGGAGACGCAGGTGTGCCTTCGGGAGCTCTGAGACAGGTGCTGCATGGCTGTCGTCAGCTCGTGTTGTGAAATGTTGGGTTAAGTCCCGCAACGAGCGCAACCCTTATCCTTGTTTGCCAGCGAGTAATGTCGGGAACTCCAGGGAGACTGCCGGTGATAAACCGGAGGAAGGTGGGGACGACGTCAAGTCATCATGGCCCTTACGAGTAGGGCTACACACGTGCTACAATGGCGCATACAGAGGGCAGCCAACTTGCGAAAGTGAGCGAATCCCAAAAAGTGCGTCGTAGTCCGGATTGGAGTCTGCAACTCGACTCCATGAAGTCGGAATCGCTAGTAATCGTAGATCAGAATGCTACGGTGAATACGTTCCCGGGCCTTGTACACACCGCCCGTCACACCATGGGAGTGGGCTGCAAAAGAAGTGGGTAGTTTAACCTTCGGGAGGACGCTCACCACTTTGTGGTTCATGACTGGGGTGAAGTCGTAACAAGGTAGCCCTAGGGGAACCTGGGGCTGGATCACCTCCTTATACGAATAGATTATTGCGATGAGTGTTCACACAGATTGATTAGGTTTAGATTAAAGACGATGCTTGGGTCTGTAGCTCAGGTGGTTAGAGCGTTCGCCTGATAAGCGAGAGGTCGGTGGTTCAAGTCCACTCAGACCCACCAATCTTCCTCCCAGATGATTGGCGGTAAGCATCAACACTGATGGGGCTATAGCTCAGCTGGGAGAGCGCCTGCCTTGCACGCAGGAGGTCAGCAGTTCGATCCTGCTTAGCTCCACCATCTTTAAGCGCATTTGCTTAAGTGTTCTTAAAAATGGTTTCGAAAGAAATCTCGTTCTTTAACAATTTGGAAAGCTGACGAATAACATTTGATTAATGTTATTCATTTAAAAGTTCTCAAATCCTAATCGAAAGATTAGGTACCAACACACATTCAAGTGTTCTTGGGAATTACGAAAGTAATTCATATTTGAGTCCGGCAAAATCGAGTCTGCACATGTATAAAAATGCAGACAACTTTGGTTACGTAACAAAGACCCTTTGGGGTTGTATGGTTAAGTGACTAAGCGTACACGGTGGATGCCTTGGCAGTCAGAGGCGATGAAAGGCGTATTAACTTGCGATAAGCTCAGATTAGGTAGTAAAAACCTGTGAGTCTGAGATCCCTGAATGGGGAAACCCAACTGCATAAGCAGTTATCGCTGAGTGAATACATAGCTCAGCGAGGCGAACCGGGGGAACTGAAACATCTAAGTACCCCGAGGAAGAGAAATCAACCGAGATTCCGAAAGTAGCGGCGAGCGAAATTGGATTAGCCCTTAAGCTTTTAATGAGACAGGTGAAGGCTCTGGAAAGTGCCGCGATACAGGGTGATAGCCCCGTAACCGACATCTCATCATCAGTGAAATCGAGTAGGGCGGGACACGTGATATCCTGTCTGAATATGGGGGGACCATCCTCCAAGGCTAAATACTACTGACTGACCGATAGTGAACCAGTACCGTGAGGGAAAGGCGAAAAGAACCCCTGTGAGGGGAGTGAAATAGAACCTGAAACCGTGTACGTACAAGCAGTAGGAGCACCTTCGTGGTGTGACTGCGTACCTTTTGTATAATGGGTCAGCGACTTATATTCAGTGGCAAGGTTAACCGTTTAGGGGAGCCGTAGGGAAACCGAGTCTTAACTGGGCGTTCAGTCTCTGGATATAGACCCGAAACCAGGTGATCTAGCCATGGGCAGGTTGAAGGTTGAGTAACATCAACTGGAGGACCGAACCGACTAATGTTGAAAAATTAGCGGATGACTTGTGGCTAGGGGTGAAAGGCCAATCAAACCTGGAGATAGCTGGTTCTCCCCGAAATCTATTTAGGTAGAGCCTCGGACGAATACTACTGGGGGTAGAGCACTGTTAAGGCTAGGGGGTCATCCCGACTTACCAACCCTTTGCAAACTCCGAATACCAGTAAGTACTATCCGGGAGACACACGGCGGGTGCTAACGTCCGTCGTGGAGAGGGAAACAACCCAGACCGCCAGCTAAGGTCCCAAAGTATAGCTAAGTGGGAAACGATGTGGGAAGGCTTAGACAGCTAGGATGTTGGCTTAGAAGCAGCCATCATTTAAAGAAAGCGTAATAGCTCACTAGTCGAGTCGGCCTGCGCGGAAGATGTAACGGGGCTAAGCTATACACCGAAGCTGCGGCAATGTGTTTACACATTGGGTAGGGGAGCGTTCTGTAAGCCGTTGAAGGTGGACTGTAAAGTCTGCTGGAGGTATCAGAAGTGCGAATGCTGACATGAGTAACGATAAAGGGGGTGAAAAACCTCCTCGCCGGAAGACCAAGGGTTCCTGTCCAACGTTAATCGGGGCAGGGTAAGTCGACCCCTAAGGCGAGGCCGAAAGGCGTAGTCGATGGGAAACGGGTTAATATTCCCGTACTTCTTACAATTGCGATGGGGGGACGGAGAAGGCTAGGTGGGCCTGGCGACGGTTGTCCAGGTTCAAGTGCGTAGGCTTAAGGTTTAGGTAAATCCGGACCTTTTAAGGCTGAGACACGATGTCGAGCTACTACGGTAGTGAAGTCATTGATGCCATGCTTCCAGGAAAAGCCTCTAAGCTTCAGATTGTAAGGAATCGTACCCCAAACCGACACAGGTGGTCGGGTAGAGAATACCAAGGCGCTTGAGAGAACTCGGGTGAAGGAACTAGGCAAAATGGTACCGTAACTTCGGGAGAAGGTACGCTCTTAGTGGTGAAGTCCCTTGCGGATGGAGCTACCGAGAGTCGCAGATACCAGGTGGCTGCAACTGTTTATTAAAAACACAGCACTGTGCAAAATCGCAAGATGACGTATACGGTGTGACGCCTGCCCGGTGCCGGAAGGTTAATTGATGGGGTTAGTTTTCGGACGAAGCTCTTGATCGAAGCCCCGGTAAACGGCGGCCGTAACTATAACGGTCCTAAGGTAGCGAAATTCCTTGTCGGGTAAGTTCCGACCTGCACGAATGGCGTAATGATGGCCACGCTGTCTCCACCCGAGACTCAGTGAAATTGAAATCGCTGTGAAGATGCAGTGTACCCGCGGCTAGACGGAAAGACCCCGTGAACCTTTACTACAGCTTGGCACTGAACATTGAGCCTACATGTGTAGGATAGGTGGGAGCCTTTGAAGCGAGTACGCCAGTATTCGTGGAGGCAATCTTGAAATACCACCCTTGTATGTTTGATGTTCTAACTTGGTTCCCTAATCGGGAATGAGGACAGTGCCTGGTGGGTAGTTTGACTGGGGCGGTCTCCTCCCAAAGAGTAACGGAGGAGCACGAAGGTGGGCTAATCACGGTTGGACATCGTGAGGTTAGTGCAATGGCATAAGCCCGCTTGACTGCGAGAATGACAATTCGAGCAGGTGCGAAAGCAGGTCATAGTGATCCGGTGGTTCTGAATGGAAGGGCCATCGCTCAACGGATAAAAGGTACTCCGGGGATAACAGGCTGATACCGCCCAAGAGTTCATATCGACGGCGGTGTTTGGCACCTCGATGTCGGCTCATCACATCCTGGGGCTGAAGTCGGTCCCAAGGGTATGGCTGTTCGCCATTTAAAGTGGTACGCGAGCTGGGTTTAGAACGTCGTGAGACAGTTCGGTCCCTATCTGCCGTGGGCGTTGGAAGATTGAAGGGGGCTGCTCCTAGTACGAGAGGACCGGAGTGGACGAACCTCTGGTGTTCGGGTTGTGTCGCCAGACGCATTGCCCGGTAGCTAAGTTCGGAATCGATAACCGCTGAAAGCATCTAAGCGGGAAGCGAGCCCTGAGATGAGTCTTCCCTGGCGCTTAAAGCGTCCTAAAGGGTTGTTCGAGACTAGAACGTTGATAGGCAGGGTGTGTAAGCGTTGTGAGGCGTTGAGCTAACCTGTACTAATTGCCCGTGAGGCTTAACCATACAACACCCAAAGGGTTTTGATGGACTCAAAGCAAGAACTTTGAATGTGTATTTAGACTTTTAAATCAGTTTTCCGAATTAAGAATTTGCTTGGCGACCATAGCGTTGTGGACCCACCTGACTCCATGCCGAACTCAGAAGTGAAACGCAATAGCGCCGATGGTAGTGTGGGGCTTCCCCATGTGAGAGTAGGACATCGCCAGGCTTTGAACAACATCGAACTAAAGCAATTAAAGTAAGACTTTAGGACGATTACATATTGTGGAGAGATGGCTGAGTGGTTGAAAGCACCGGTCTTGAAAACCGGCATACGTTAATAGCGTATCTAGGGTTCAAATCCCTATCTCTCCGCCACATTAAAAAGCCCGCTGAGCAATCAGCGGGCTTTTTTACATCTTGAGAAACGCTGATCTTTCGTTTCATCACTAACTCTGTCAAAGTAAGAGTCCGTTTTATGGCAGCCAACCTAGGAAGTCTACTTTGATATTATCTGACTTTACGGTCACTCCAACCCTTCGAGAAGTTATTGGTAATGAGGCTCAGGTTTTCTCCTGTGAGCTTATTCAGACTCTATGGAGTGGCTATGGGCATTTAGTTAGACTTGAGCTCGCACAATCCCATTTATCTAGTGTTATTGTCAAAGCGATTCAATTACCAGATGAAGTACCAGCTAGCCACCCTAAAGGGTGGAATACTCAACTTTCACATCAAAGAAAGCTCCAGTCGTATCAAGTAGAATTTTCTTGGTATCAGGAGTTCGTATCGACAATGCCCTCAGGCTGGGCTCCACAGTGTTTCTCTGCTCATAAGTATCAATCTCACCTTGAGCTCATTCTTGAGGACCTGAAGTCATTAGAGTGCGCTAGAGTAGTGAAAACCGCAACAGAGATGGAGATAAAAAGCGTTCTAAAATGGCTTGCTCAGTTTCATGCTTTTTGGCTTGGAGCGAATACGAATGGGCTTTGGAAACAAGGTACTTACTGGCACTTAGCGACTCGTCCTGACGAATGGCAAGCAATGCAAGATGAACGCTTTAAACAAGCCGCGCACATCATTGATGATAAGTTAAACGCGTGTCCATACCAAACGCTGGTACATGGGGATGCAAAGCTGGCTAACTTCTGTTTCAATAAACAAGGCAATGCTGTATCTGCGGTAGATTTTCAATACGTAGGGGGTGGTGTAGGGGTTAAAGATGTCGCTTTGTTCTTTACCACAACATTAGACTTTTCAACGGCTGACTTAAACGTAGCGGGTTACCTTGACTATTACTTCATACAGCTGCACTCAGCGATAGAACATTTTAAACCGGAAATTAATGCTAACCGTGTTTGCGAGGAGTGGCGCGCACTATTTGGATTGGCCTGGGCTGACTATCAACGTTTCTTGCTAGGCTGGAGTCCAGATCACAGTAGAATTAATGCATTTACCAGCAAGTTTACTCAACAAGCATTAGATGATTTTCAGTTATAAAAAAAGCTCCGTTAGGAGCTTTTTAACAGCAATAGTGCCTACTTACTCTCAATAAGTGTCAACGCTTTTCTCGACACTTCACTTGCTGCTTTAGATAAATTCTGTTTTTCTAAAGTATCAGCTAGATAGGCATAGTCAGAAACATCAGGACGAAGCGATAGGGCACGCTCGAAATGACGTTGCGCTTCTGGCCACTTTTCTTCTCGGAAGTAGAATTGCGCTAGTGCACTTTGTGCTTCAGGTGTATCCGGTTGCTTTTTAACAACATCTTCAAGTAGCACAACAACAGGGTGTGTATCTGCAAGGTTTAGTTCTGGTAATACCTTATACAAGTCATCATGACCCTGTTTTTTCAACGTTTCTTTAATTACAGTAAACGCTTCTGCATCAGCCTTTCTAGCGATAAGCTGTTTACCAAAACAGCCCACTAAGTGGGTGCTTTGGCGTGTTTTACGTGGCAACTTATTCCAATGATTGATTAAACCTTCACTGCCTTGCTGACTAGCAATATCTTCTAGCAATCCACATTGAGCGCGTTCGTTCAGTTCATTTTGCTCTAGTTCATCGATGAGCTTTGCCTTATGGAGTTTAGGCAGTAAATCAATTAAGGCTTGCCACTCGCCAAGTTCTCGATAGGTTGTTTTTTGCAAGCTCAAAACAATGGAGTTGTTTGGGTGTTCTGCTTTGAGAGTTTCTAAAGTACTCGCGGCAACTTCCCATTCCTCTTCTCGAACCGCTTGTTTCGCTCTGGTTAGCTGAACGGCAAGATTGGAGTTTTCTTGTTTAGCGGCCAGCGCTAGATAATGGTCACGCTTCGCTTTGTCACCTTGCCCTAAGGCAGCTTCAGAAGCGACGAGATAACATAAAAGCGGCATATCGTGATAGTTAGCCCAACGTGTTACCTTTTTCTCTGCAAGTTTCCAATCACCTTCTAGCAGCTTAACGATACCCTCATTGGTATAGCGGCGTGAACGACGCATTTTACGAACGCTGAAGTAATTAAATGTCGTGACGCTGGTGTAAAGCACTTTCTTGATGATGTATTCGAGCAGAAACAGCCCCGACAAAGCTGCAATAACAAACACGACTAGGGTTGTAACGCTCATCTCGATGGTTTTATTGGCAATTGAGATCAGTACATAACCTTGCTGGCCCGAAAACTGGGTACCAACAAATAGACCCGCACCAAGTACGACGAAGAGAAAGATTAATCGAATCATTATTTCTCCTCCGTGATGATGGTGGTGACTTCACGGCGCAGACGTTCGTTGATGACATCGGATAGTTGAGCTTGAGTTTCCAATTTGACTGGATAGTTAACTTGAATATTTTGTTGGCTCAGTTTGCCTAGCGCAGCGTTAAACTCTTTAACGCTATTGTTGTCCATATCAAAAAACGATTCTGACCATTTCTCTGCGGTTTCTAACGACATCTTATAGATCTCGCCTTGTTCTTTGTATACCGCACGAATCGCAGTTTCTATCTTAGATTTGATGTTTTCTTTGAGATAGAAGTGCTGCTCAGGTGAAAGCAGTGGGATTACATTGCCATCGCGAGTACGGAAAGTAATAAAGTTTTCTGAGAAGTCTTTTAACGACGTCATAAGGTTATCTTGCCAATCGTAGATGTCTTGTGAAACTTGGCGTTTCTCGACAGCAGGTGCATCAGGAAGGATGGCGTTGGCAAGAGGTAGCTTATCAACCTCTTGTTGTAGCGAAGTTAGTCGCAGTACGAGTCCGTCACGGTCAATAAGTGGAACAGTACGTAGCTTGGTGATGTCATTTGCCATTGACTGGCGCAGAGATACTAAGCTTGGATCGTTGAGTGCAGCGATACGCTGGTCAGCACTCTCCATCAAACGTGTCGCACTTACCACATCGTGCTCCAAGAACAGTTTGCGACCCGCGAGTTTAACCAAATAGTCGGCCTCAGCCAGAAGCCAATCATTAGGGCGACGACCTTTAACGTCGGCAACCGCAAGTTGCAGGCTTTCAATACTTTTTTGTTGCTGGCCTAACACGACTTCGGCTTTGTGTGTCACTGTTTTTGCTTGTTTAAGTGTGTCCGACTGCACTTGCTGCATTTCGCTGCTTAAGCTACTTGTTGTCGCTTTCAGTTGTGACTCTAACTTGGCGATGCGAGCTTCATAATCGCTGGCCTGCTTTTGCATTTGGTAGCTGAGACCACCACCAAAAATAACTGCTAAAACAATGGCTACCGCACCAAGCTTAACACCACGTTTGCCCTGTTTTTCTTCGAATTCCGGTGCAGTCGTTGGTGGTTTAGCTTGTTCGTGTTGAGAAGTTTCTTGTTTAGCTTTCGATGTATCAGCTTCTGGGGCTAAAGCCTTAACGTCTTGTTGTTCTTCAGACTGGATTTGCTCGTCTTTATTTTTGTTGGTCATTGTTAAGTCCTATTTCTAGACGCTGGAGAGCAGCAAATATTGTAGAGTTCGATGCACCTTGGGTATTGGTAACGTTATTAAATCCCTTTGTCATCGCTAAAGTAGCAATTCGTTCACTCGGAACCAATAGCTGTTGTTGTGTTAACCAGTTCAATTCTGGTTCTGATACTTGAGACAATAAAAACTCAAGTTGTTCACCACTGGTAACGACCAGAGTGTCGATACCCATTGAGCGCCATTGTTTTATCGCGTCTATTTTTAGTGGCAGATATCTGCGTTGGTAGGTTTCTAGGTATTGAACATCTGCACCAAGTGCACAGAGCTGATCATAAATGAGTTCTCGGCCGCCGTTGCCTCGAAGAATGATGACATGTTTTCCTGACACATTCGCCAACTCTGGTAATGCCAGTAGGTGTTCACTATCACTTACCGTCGGATAGTTTACGTTTTGTTGGCTGAGTTTGCTTAATTCATGTGCTGTTTTTTGACCAACCCCTAGATAAATACAGGAGTCAGGTAACGAGAGTTGCTGATGAGAGAGAATATGATGGAAGGCATAGACGGCGTATTGGCTGACGGCAATGATGATATCCGAACGTTGCAGTTGGTCGTCATCTAAACAAAGCTGCAGATTGTCCTGAATATCAATAAGTGGTTGATGGAGGGCAATGCCCCCCATTTTTTCTATGAGATTGCAAAGTTCTGCGCCTTGATTTTCAGGGCGTGTAACCAATACTCTCATCAGTCATTACTCGTGCTCTTGATAGAGCTTTTCTAGGATTTCTTTTGCGCCATCATCCAGCAGTTGATTCGCTAATTGGACGCCTAAGGCTTCTGCATCCGCTCGTTTACCACGAATTTCACCACGAACGATTTTTGAACCATCTGGTTCACCGACAAGAGCTCGTAACCAAATCTCGTCGCCATCGATCAGTGAGTAGCTACCAATCGGCACTTGGCAGCCGCCTTCTAACGTTAAGTTCATGGCTCGCTCGCACAGAACACGATCGGCCGTATTAGCGTGATTAAGAGGTTCGAGTAATTTAATCAATCGTTCATCATCAAGGCGACACTCAATGCCAACCGCACCTTGACCAACTGCAGGCAAGGATTCTTCAGGTTCGATAAAGCTGCGAATACGTGATTCAAGTTCTAGACGTTTCAGGCCTGCGGCAGCAAGGATAATGGCGTCATACTCACCGTTATCCAGTTTTCCTAAACGAGTCCCTACATTGCCTCGAAGCTCTTTAATGACTAAGTCAGGGCGCTGTTCTTTTAACTGACATTGTCTGCGAAGACTACAAGTACCTACCACAGCGCCTTGAGGCAGTTCGCTAATGTTAGTGTAAGTATTGGAAACGAAAGCGTCACGAGGGTCTTCACGTTCGCAAATGGTGACAAGGCCTAGGCCTTCTGGAAAGTCTACAGGAACGTCTTTCATTGAGTGCACAGCAAGATCGGCGCGCCCTTCAAGCATGGCGACTTCCAGCTCCTTAACAAATAAGCCTTTACCGCCCACTTTCGCCAACGGGGTATCTAAAATGATATCGCCTTTGGTGACCATAGTGACTAACTCAACTTCCAGTCCTGGGTGCGCTGCAATAAGGGCATCTTTGACATAATGAGCCTGCCACAGGGCAAGAGGACTTTTTCGGGTAGCGATTCGGATTGGCTGAGTTTGCGTCATATCGTTCTCGTAAGCATTTCTTTGTTTTTGGTCGTGGCACAATCCTAACACTGTCTCTATGAAAAGCTTAGTGATTTCCCTAGGGCTCTCCCAAACGACAACTTTGCTTGTCACAAATATTGTTAATAGTGTGAGGTTAATCGCATTTGTTATTGCGACTACTGTTAGAATTGTCCGCTATGATTTGGAAGGCAAAACCAAATCCTCGATGTTGTGCTGTGAGGGGCTGTAGTGCCGAGTATTGCTTTACCGCCTATAATAAAAATGATACATTGATCACGTTTTGAACGCTTGTTTGTTTAAAACCTACGCAATATAGCAGTTAGATTAGACCTAGGAATCACCCTTGCAGGCATACACTCATACCCTTATCCAGAGACTTGATAATCTCAACCAGCAGCGAATTGAACGCGCGCTGGCGCTTATGGATATGCAAGGACAACGTGTTTTCCAACTGATTCCAGCGCTTTTCCACTTCAACCATCCTATTATTCCCGGCTTCTTTGAAACTGACAGCCCAAGTGGTCTTTACGGTTTTGAAGCAAATGACGTTCAACGTCAGTTCCTTGATGATATTGCATTAGCTTTGGGGCAACCGCTGCCAGAGCCGCGTCAACGCGATATTCTAGGCCTTTACACCATGGGCAGCACTTCGTCGATCGGCCAAAGTACATCAAGTGATTTGGATATTTGGGTTTGTATCTCTCCAGAGATGCCGACCGAAGCTCGTGAAAAGCTGAGCAATAAGTGCTTGTTGATCACCGATTGGGCCAAAGGCTTGGGTGTTGAAGCAAATTTCTTCCTAATGGATGAAGAGCGCTTTCGCAGCAATATTTCCGAAGAAATGACCGGTGATAACTGTGGTTCATCGCAGCACTTATTGTTGCTGGATGAGTTCTACCGTTCAGCCGTGCGTTTAGGTGGTCAAAGATTGTTGTGGCAAATCGTGCCACCGGAAATGGAAGAGTGCTACGAAGATTATGTCGAGCAGCTTTGCCAAAATGGATACATCAATTGTGATGAGTGGATTGATTTCGGTCGACTCAATCGAATTCCTGCAGAAGAGTACTTTGGCTCAAGCTTATGGCAGCTGTACAAGAGTATCGATTCGCCTTACAAATCGGTATTAAAAGCGATTCTGTTAGAGGCATACTCGTGGGAATATCCACATACTCAGTTACTCAGTATCGATACTAAGCGACGTTTCTTTGCCGATGCGCCCGACCTATATGGTATGGATGCGTATTACCTGATGCTTGAAAAGGTGACGCGTTATCTAGAACGTATTGGTGACACGACACGCCTAGATTTAGTGCGTCGTTGTTTCTACCTTAAAACCCATGAGAAGCTATCTCGTGAGCCTGGTATAGGCTCAGTGCCATGGCGTCGTGAAGCGTTAAGTGAAATGACTGCTCAATGGCAGTGGTCTCAAGAAGTATTGCAGGAGCTAGACAGTCGCCGTAACTGGAAGGTAGAGCAAGTGATGGTGGTGCACAATGCATTGCTAGATGCCTTAATGCTCAGTTACCGTAATTTGATTCAGTTCGCTCGTCGTAACGACATTACCTCTGCCATCAGTCCTCAAGACATCAGTATTCTAGCGCGTAAGCTTTACGCTGCTTTTGAGGTTCTGCCTGGTAAGGTGACACTGCTCAATCCCCAGATTTCTCCTGATTTGCACGAACCAGATTTGACCTTTATCGAGGTTAAAGAGGGCAAGAGCTACAAGTCCGGCTGGTACCTTTATAAGCAACCACTCATTCCGCATCGAATCTTAGGGCAACCTGCTCTTGAGCATAATGAATACCTGAGTAAGTTGGTGGCGTGGGCGTTTTTCAACGGCTTGATTACCGAATCGACTCACCTCAACTCTGTGGTGCGTGAAGCGCATATCGACATCGATAAGTTCTATCAGATGGTGAGTGATCTGCGTAATACTTTCTCATTACGTAAACGTCGTCCAAGTATGCAAGCGCTTGGTAGTCCTTGTGAAATCAGCCAGTTGGCGATGTTTATCAATTTTGAAAACGACCCAACCTCTGAACTGTCCGCCAAAACGTCCAAAGTCGACCTGAAAAACGTTGATATATTGAGTTTTGGACAGGAAGGAAAAAGTCTTATCGGTTCAGTAGATCTGGTTTACCGTAATTCGTGGCATGAAGTTCGTACTCTTCATTTTGAAGGGGAAACGGCGATGCTTGACGCATTAAAAACAGTGTTAGGTAAGATGCACCAAGATGCGTTACCACCTGAGTCTGTGGATGTGTTCTGCTACAGCAAAAACTTGCGTGGTGTCCTACGAAATACCGTCTATCAACTACTTGCAGAGTGTATTGAGCTACGCTTAAAACCTGTTGATCAAGAGAAACGTCGTCGTTTTAAAGCGATTAAAGTGGCGAACCAAATGTATGGCTTGTTCTTTGAGCGTCGCGGCGTGTCAGTACAAAAACTGGAAAACTCAGTAGATTTCTATCGTAGTATCTCGACCAACAAATTGCAGGGCTCACCACTTCTTATGCTGGATCGTGAAGAAGAGTTCCAACTACCCGATGTAGTGGATGGCTTTGCGAGTGAAGGCTTGATTCAGTTCTTCTTTGAAGATACCGATAATGGTTTCAACATCTACGTGCTTGACGAATCTAACCAGGTAGAAGTGTATCATCAGATGCGTGGTAGCAAAGATGAGATGATTGCGAGTGTAAACAGCTTCTACACGTCTAACGTTGATAGTGAAATGTCATCGAAGTTAATTAACTTCAACTTACCGCAGTATTACCAACTGATTCATCCTGAAGAGGGAGAACCTTATATCATTCCTTATCGTAATGATGGCTCTCCAAACTCTAAAACGTCTAAAGCGGTGAACGCTTAAACCCAATCAATGTCTTCGCCGGCATGTTTCACACACTCGGCTTTGACCATGTCCATAAGTTCAACATTGGTTTTTGAACAGGTCCAAGCGCCATCAATCAGTTTGAAATGAAATCCACCGGATTTAGACGCGAGCCAAATCTCGTGCATCGGCTCTTGGCGGTTAATGATGATCTGGCTACGGTCTTCAAATTCCAAAGTCATGACATTGCCAGACACTTCATAGTCGATATCTGCACCTGAATCATCAATTGCTTCTTCGATGTTTTGCATCTGCTCATCGACTAATTGGTGAAATTCCGTGTCGTTCATTTTGTAATCCTATTGCTTTTCTAATTCGTGGTGCGATTATAGGGGGCATTGATTCAATAATCACGATATGCAAAATGAAAAAGACGATTACCGCATTTTTTATGCTCGTCGTAGTGACATTAGCGGGATGTGGCCAAACGGGACCACTTTACCTTCCTGCTGATGACGCACCAGCAAACGAGCAAGCTCAATAATCACCGCCATCGATACAGTGTAAAGGGATACAGGATTTGGATTATTTCAACTATCAGGACGATGGCCAGCTTTGGGCCGAGGAAACGTCACTTACGCAACTTGCCGAGCAATACGGCACTCCGCTATACGTCTATTCACGAGCGACGCTAGAACGTCACTGGAATGCGTTTGATAAATCGGTGGGCGACCACCCACATCTCGTGTGCTACGCGGTAAAAGCGAACTCCAATATAGGTGTGTTAAATACGCTAGCACGTCTTGGTTCTGGCTTTGATATCGTTTCTGGCGGTGAGCTAGAACGCGTTGTGGCAGCAGGTGGTGAGCCAAGCAAAGTAGTATTCTCTGGTGTGGGCAAAACGGCACAAGAGATGCGCCGTGCTCTAGAGCTAGGCATTAAGTGTTTTAACGTTGAATCTGAACCTGAATTAGAACGACTTAATCAAGTCGCCGGTGAAATGGGTGTAGTTGCGCCGATTTCATTGCGAATTAACCCGGATGTAGATGCTAACACGCACCCTTATATCTCGACGGGTCTGCGTGACAATAAGTTTGGTATCGCATTTGATCGCGCTCCAGCAGTGTACAAGTTTGCTCAAAGCCTGCCAAACCTTGCAGTCCATGGTATCGATTGTCATATCGGTTCACAGCTTACTGATATTGAACCGTTTATTGATGCGACAGATCGTCTGCTTGCTCTTATTGACCAGTTGCGTGCTGATGGTGTCAATATTAAGCACCTTGATGTTGGTGGTGGCCTAGGTGTGGTTTATCGTGATGAATTACCGCCACAGCCTTCAGATTATGCGAAAGCGCTATTAGCTCGATTAGAGAATCACCCAGAGCTTGAGCTTATCTTCGAACCAGGTCGCGCTATAGCGGCGAATGCTGGTGTGCTGTTGACCAAAGTTGAGTTCCTAAAACATACCGAACATAAGAACTTTGCGATTGTTGATGCGGCGATGAATGACTTGATGCGACCTGCATTGTATCAAGCGTGGCAAGACATTATTCCGGTTTCACCACGAGAGGGTGAAGCGATAACGTACGACCTCGTTGGCCCTATTTGCGAAACGGGTGACTTTATCGGTAAAGACCGTTCTTTGGTCTTAGAGCAAAACGACTTACTCGCCGTTCGCTCAGCAGGTGCTTATGGATTCGTTATGTCTTCGAACTACAACACGCGTCCACGTGTTGCAGAAATCATTGTCGATGGAGATAAGGCGCATGTCGTGCGTCAGCGCGAATCTCTGCAAAGTCTTTGGGAATTAGAAAGCATCTTACCGGAGTAATAGAACCACTATGCATTTCCACTTTTCTAAAATGCACGGTTTGGGTAACGACTTTATGGTTGTTGATTGTATTACCCAGAACGTATTTTTCTCACCCGATCTCATTCGTCGCTTGGCGGATAGGCATACTGGTGTGGGTTTCGATCAGCTTTTGATTGTTGAAGCGCCGTATGATCCAGAAACTGACTTCCACTATCGCATTTTTAATGCCGATGGCAGTGAAGTTGAGCAGTGTGGAAATGGTGCGCGTTGCTTTGCGCGTTTCGTGCAGATGAAGGGTTTGACCAATAAGTACAGCGTGAGTGTTAGCACCAAGAAAGGCAAAATGGTCTTGAAGTTGGAAGAGAACGACTTAGTGACTGTGAACATGGGACAACCTGAGTTTGAGCCAAACAAGATTCCTTTCAAAGCGAAGCAAAAAGAGAAAACCTATATCTTACGCGCTGGGGAGCATACGCTGTTCTGTGGTGCGGTGAGTATGGGTAATCCACATGTTGTAACGGTGGTCGATAGCACTGAAGAAGCTGATGTTGATAGACTCGGTCCATTGCTTGAGTCGCATGAACGTTTCCCTGAACGCGTTAACGCAGGCTTCATGCAGATACTGAGCCGCCATGAAGTGAACCTTCGTGTGTACGAGCGTGGAGCGGGAGAAACTCAAGCTTGCGGTAGTGGCGCTTGTGGTGCTGTCGCAGTTGGTATTGTCCAAGGGTTACTGGATGAGAATGTCACAGTGCACCTGCCGGGTGGCGACTTAAAGATTAGCTGGAAAGGTGAAGGCTACCCGTTAACTATGACGGGACCTGCAACTCACGTGTTTGATGGGCAGATTTCTTGCTAGTCAATGCACCTTGAGGTCACTTGGGTATATACTAATGGCGGGTCCTAGAAATAGGCCCGCCATTTTTTATCTACTGACAGGGAATAAAGGGAAACATTTTGTCTGAGTTTGAAGCGAACCACCTTACAGCAGAAGTGGTAGCACAATATCTTTCTGATCATCCAGATTTTTTTAGGGGTAGAGAGTCGCTAGTTGAATCCCTTTCCCTACCGCACCAACAGCAAGGTGCTGTTTCTCTCGTAGGTATCCAATTACAACGACAGCGCGAACGTATTGAAGCGCTGGAAGAAGAAATTACGGCCTTGATGTCTCTGGCCGCTCGCAATGACAAAACCTTTTATGAGTTTATGTCACTGCAAGAGAATCTGCTTAAGTGCCGAGATCTGCAAAGTGTTGTAAATGCGATTAAGCAAACGGCTCAAGGGCTTAACCTAAATGGTTACTTGAAGCTAATTGATGAACAAAGCGCCGACCCGCTTTCTATGGAAAGTTGGCAGCGTTTTACTACCAATCATCTCAATGGAAAAGACGCTTATCTAGGTCGTCTTCGTCAAGCCGATAGAACCATGCTGTTTACTGAGCAGCAGATTGCCAACGGAAAAGTTCCTGAACTCGGTTCGTATGTAGTATTGCCATTAAAGCGTCAATTCGCCCAAGGTTTATTGATTTTTTCTAGCGAGGATGGCGGTCATTTTCAGCCGGAGATGGATACCTTATTTTTAAGACACTTAGCGCTGGTCGTCTCCTATCTTTGTGAAAGTTTAGAGTGGCAGGCGCAAGAGGAAGACGATGTCAGACCAAGTACTGCCTAGCGGGTTGCAAAAGCCGCTAGAGCGTTTCTACGAGTACCTTCGTAGTGAGAAAGGGTTAAGTCTCCACACGCAACGTAACTACCGTCAACAGTTAGAAACCATGGGCATGCACTTGCATGAAATGGGTATTGGTGCGTGGACGCAAGTCGATGCAGGCTGGGTAAGGCAGCTTGCGGGTAAAGGCATGCGTGAGGGCATGAAAGCCAGCAGCATCGCCACGAGGCTTTCATCGCTGCGAAGCTTCTTTGATTTTCTGATTTTACGTGGCGAGCTCACAGCAAACCCAGCGAAGGGTGTAAGTGCACCGCGTAAGCAACGTCCATTGCCGAAAAACCTCGATGTTGATGAAGTGAACCAACTGCTTGAGGTTGATGAAGATGATCCACTGGCGGTACGTGATCGCGCCATGATGGAAATGATGTACGGTGCTGGACTGCGTTTGGCAGAAATGGTCAGTATTGATGTCAAACACCTGAACTTATCCAGCGGCGAGCTTCGCGTTATTGGTAAGGGTAACAAAGAACGCAAGGTGCCATTTTCAGGCTACGCCACTGAGTGGGCGAAGAAATGGCTCAAAGTTCGTGGAGAACTAGCCAAGCCAGGTGAGGTAGCGTTATTTGTGTCTAAGCTTGGTACTAGGATCTCTCATCGCAGTGTGCAAAAGCGTATGGCGGAATGGGGGCAGAAGCAGTCTCTTGCTAGCCATGTTAGTCCACATAAACTGCGTCACTCATTTGCTACGCACATGCTCGAGTCGAGTAATAACCTGAGAGCAGTGCAAGAACTGCTTGGCCACGAAAATATCTCGACCACTCAGATTTATACTCACCTCGACTTTCAACATTTGGCTCAAGCTTATGATCAGGCACACCCTCGTGCCCACAAGAATGGTACGCCCAAAAAGAAAGAGGACGAGTAAATGCGTTTTTATCGTAGCTTTGCCCCTATCGAGGCCATGACATTCGATCTTGATGATACGCTTTACGATAACTTCCCGGTGATAATCCGCGTAGAACAGCAAGCGGCACAATGGTTATATCAACAGCACCCAATTAGTCAGCGTTGGGATAAAAAGCAGTGGCATGAGTTTAAGATGGCATTGGTTAAAGCGAATCCTGCGTTAAAACACGACGTGACCCAATGGCGATATCAGCAGATTAAACAGGGTTTGGAGCATTTGGGTTACGATGATCTAAAAGCAACCAAGGCTGCACAAACGCTGATAGAAAAGGTATTGATTTGGCGTAGCGATTTCGATGTTCCACATGAAACACATGACGTGCTGTCCGCGTTGAGTAAACAGATCCCATTAGTAGCTATCACCAATGGTAATGTAGACGTGGAGAAGATAGGGCTCAGTCAGTACTTCGATCTGATCCTTAAAGCGGGTCCCGATGGACGAGCTAAGCCTTACCCCGATATGTTTGATAAAGCGGCACAACACCTAGCCATGCCACGTCGTCATATCCTGCATGTTGGAGATCATGTGATCACTGATGTTGCTGGAGCGATACGTAATGGCTTCAGTGCTTGCTGGTTTAACGACAAAGCAAAATCGCCAAGGCAGACGGTGCGTCTCAAGCAACTGCCAGATATTGAAATTAATCATATCCAACAGTTAATTGAGCTTAAGTTATAACGTGCTTTATTGAGAACTACTAGACAGAGCGTGCCCACTGCGCTCTGCTTGAAACCACTGCAAATACTGTTCAAAGAACGTCAGCATTGCGTTGGAGTCATCACTGCTTTCTAGCTCTCTGACCATTTGTGCACACACTTCAAACGTGCACAGATTACCCACTTCCTGATTACGTCTTAGTTGATATTGAGAGCTTTGCGTCGCTTCAAGATGAACTTTAGGTAAGTTTTGTAGCCACTGGCTGCGATTCAACATTTTCTTCGCTTCTTGCCACGTTCCGTCCAGTACGATGAAATTACTTGCTGAGGGATGCTGCGTTTGCCACTGTGTCAGTGGCATGCTGTCTTGATCAGGAAACACCAAGACTGGTGTTAATACGCTGCTTTCAGGTAGGCAGTATGGGTCCGGCTGCTTACGCTGCCATTCGCGGATATTGACCTGTTTGATTACCCGCCCAACAAGCTTGCCGGTATTAGTTTCTCGCTGCAATTCATTAGGATGAGTTAGTAGGGTAAAACAAAGATCAGAAGCGATCGTCGGGATCGCTTCACAGTAGCAATTGTGGATAAAGCCACAAGTTGTGCACACTTGCGTCATGGTTAATTACTCTTGAACAACACTAAGCCGCCATTAGCGATCGGATAGAGTACATCACCAACTTTTTCTTGAGTTGCTGTTAACTGGTTATCTGACAGCGTGAAAATTCGCTGTGACACAAGGTACTGCTGTTGGTGGCGAGTCATGATGACTTGAACCTGTTGGTTGTTGAGTTGCTGCCAAAATCCGCGTTCTTCCGTTGCGGGTGAGTTGTCTGGGTATTCATAGCGGGTAATGGCTGTATGATCAGGAAGTAGCGTCATAGAGACTGTAAAACCAGCGGTCTCTGTGGATTGCGCAAGATACTCGCCTGTCCATTTAAGGGTGTTGTCACTATTCGATAAGGTGCCACAGCCTTGTCTTGTCTCTTCACCCATGGTGAGCGCCGCACTCCATCCATAGATGGTGTCACTCATGGTATCGCTGCACGGCTTACTGCTCATTTGCAGATTAGCATTATCAAATTCATAGCGACGTGTGGTTTGAGTAATGGCGGTGTCTTTCAGCTTTAGGGTTTGCTTATCTTCACCTAATAAGGTGAAGCTGGCTTGTTGCGCATTATCAAACTTTAGTGACCAAAATGGTTCGTTCCCTAACACTTGCGTGGAACGAAGTGGCTGCTCGCAGCGTTTTGGGTTTTCTGCAGTGATCATATTGACCTGTTTCACGACAAAACGACCCGTGTAATCAGAATCAAACCCACGATGACTTGGTGGTTCTAAATAACCAATGACTTCAGCATAAACTGGTTGGTAGGGCCTTTGTGTGAGTTTTTCTGCTTGTTCTCGCACTTCTTTCGGTAATTGAAGCCAATATTGATGTTGGCTACCACACGGCTGAATAGTGCGAGTTTCGTGCCCGATAACCGCTTGGCCACGCATCACATAGGTTTGCGGTGTGATAGTTTCTGGGCGAGACAGTTCAGCTTGAGGAACCTGACTGTCCTTGCTTGAATCAGTAGTGTTGAAAGAAGAACACGCTTGAAGCAATATGAGTGGAGCAAATGCGAGCGGTAAACGCGACATTTTCATTAATCTCTTCCTTAGTCAGTCAAAGTTACAAGAAACACAGATACAAGGACCATTATGGCATATTGGTTATTTAAAACAGAGCCGGACGAATTTTCGATTGATACATTACGTGTCAAAGGTACAGCCTGTTGGGAGGGCGTTCGCAACTATCAAGCTCGAAACATGATTCGTGATGAGATGAAGGTGGGTGATTTGGTATTGATCTATCACTCTTCATGTAAGCAAATTGGTGTAGCTGGTTTAGCGACGATCACCAAAGAGGCTTATGTCGATCATTTTCAGTTTGATATTGAAAGCGATTATTACGATGCGAAGTCTGATCCCGAAAATCCTCGCTGGTTAATGGTAGACATTGAGTTTGGCGAAAAGTTTAAGCGCGTGTTGCCGTTGAGCGTACTTAAAACTATGCCGGAGTTAATGGAGATGCCTTTGGTGAAAAGAGGCAATCGACTTTCAGTGATGCCCGTTACTGAATCTGAATGGCAAGCTATCTTAAGCCGAGTCGCCAGATAACAAAACTCCCATTCTCGATAGCTAGGATATGCGCTACATAGGGACGAGAATGGGAGTATTTGACGGTTGAAATCGTCGCGTTAGATAAGGTTTTGTTTTAAAAACTCAGCGACGGCATCATCGGCGTTACTACCAATGACTTCATTGTTAGGTAGAGCACGTTTCACTTTGTCGTGCGCATTTTCCATAATGTAACCATGGCCTGCCATGGTTAGCATTTCCACATCGTTCATCCCATCACCAAAAGCGATGCAGTTTTCTAAGCCAAACCCAAGTTTTTCTGCCACGGCTTGCAGAGCGTCACCTTTCGACACCTCTTTTGCCATGACTTCTAAACACCAAGGTGTGGAGAACGCGATGTTTAGGGAATCACCAAACTTGGCGCGTAAAGCATCTTCAAATTCCACTAAATGTTCATGGTCTTGCTTTGGATGAGTAATGAAGATTTTTGCAATACCAGAAGTCGGTGCTTGGGTCGCATCGAATAGGTGGTAAGTAAATCCAGTTTCAGTATGGAATTTACGTAAGTATTCATCTTCCTGATTGAGTAGCCACTTTTCATCCTGATACATATGAACAAATAGTTCGCTGTCTGTACTTAGCACGCCAACAATCGGTTGTACCAGTTCCTCAGGCACGTTTTGGCTGTACAGCAATTGATCGTTTTGGTCGTGAACACGTGCACCATTTGATGTGATCATGTAAGCAGGAATACCCACTGATTCTCGAATCCCAGCCACATCAACATGGTGACGACCAGTGGCAAAAATAAACGTATATCCCTTCGCGTGAAGTTCCTTAAGTGTTTGTTTGGAGTTATCACTAAGCTGGTGGTTCGTTGCCAGTAGTGTACCGTCTAAATCAGAAGCAACAATTTTAATGGAATCGCGGTTAAGGGTCATAGTTCTCTCTTTGTCATTGGAGGATAGGGTGAATTCGCAGCATTGTGGAATGGCTCTATTGTAGGGGATATTAAACCAGAAAAAGAGGGTAAATGGGTTACAGAAATATTTCCTCATTTACCCAAACTGTTACCAGTTGCGTTAGCACTTCTCGGCGCTAAAGAAATGGAAAATTGCATCCATTGCTTGATTGCGATACTCATCTTTTTCAAACAGTACTTCGTGTTTAGCCCCTTGAACTGTGATCATTTGAGCTTGGTGATTAGTACGTGAAAGCTTATTGATGAACTTGCTTTGGTCTTGATTGCTAACAATTTGATCCGCGCCTGCTTGCACGAGGAGAAGCGGTATTTTCACTTGTCGAGTTTGTTGAATGCACTGTTTTGCAGCCATTAACCCCTGCCAAACCCAGCGAGTGCTTGGTCCACCAATTTTCAGTTCTGGCATTTTCTCGTACAGGTCTCGGAACCAGTGATAGCGTACTTCACTTTGTGAAAGAGGGTTGATATCGAAGGGTTTAGCGACATAACCTTGATATCCTGGTGCAAACGTTGGTTTCGGGTAGATAGCGGTCATAATCTGCGCAACTAGGGTCGCAATGGGCTTGAGGTACCATGGCACACTCACGCCATACATAGGAGCGCTAAGCGCTATTTTATCGAATGAATGATGAGGGCGAGTTTGAATAAAACGTGTGGCAATGTTTCCGCCCATTGAATGGGCAAGTAGGTGGCGTTGCTGATAGCGCTCAAGTTCGAACGTATCCAATATCATCTGCATATCGTCAAGATAGTCATCAAACTCATGGACGTGGCCCATTTCAGGGTTAGGCGCTAGGTGAGTTGAGAGTCCTTGTCCACGATGGTCAAAGGAATAGATGTCATAGCCTTGCTGAAAGAAGTCGTAGAACAGCTCCTGGTATTTCCAAGCCGATTCAATGCGGCCATTCACAACAACAAGTGCTTTTTGATGTTCCGGGCGAGTTAACTTACACCAAAAGAGCTTGGTGCCGTCTTTTGCTTTTAGCGTACCTTCTTGTCGATTCTCCCATAATTGAGCAATTTGTGAGTTTATAACTTGCTCAAATTGTGGCTCTTGAGTATAAGTGACATCGGTAGCGTTTAATTTGCTCATAAATTAGCCTATCTGGTGCATTATGTGTAATATGCTGTTTTTTCGATATTTTTGAATCGAATAGAATGCTTTTTGCCCACTATCCTCATTACTAGGATACGAGTAAATCAGTGGTAAGGAAATACAATGGATTATCATGTTTGGTTAGCGTACGTCGTAACTGCGATTGTTTTTAGTTTAGCGCCGGGTTCTGGCACGGTGAACTCGATTAGCAATGGTATCAGTTATGGGACGCGTAAATCGTTAGCCGCGATTGCTGGACTGCAGATAGGCTTAGCGATACATATCGTGCTCGTTGGTGCAGGCATTGGGGCATTAGTGGCTCAATCGGCAATTGCTTTTAGCGTGATTAAATGGATTGGCGTGGTCTACTTGATTTGGTTGGGTATTCAAAAATGGCGTGATACATCGTCGGTTACCGCAATGGCGGAACAGGACAATCGCAGTGCATGGAACTTGATGCGCAGTGCGGTTTTTATCAACCTGACTAATCCCAAATCTATCGTGTTTCTGGTGGCGTTATTTCCTCAGTTTATTGATCCGAATGGCGATCAAGTAACACAGCTGGCCATTCTGGGTGTGACCACGGTGGCGATTGATGCAATGGTCATGCTTGGCTATACCACTCTAGCGTCACAAATGGGACGCTTTATTCGTTCTGACCGTATCATGGCGAAGATAAACAAGGTGTTTGGTTCGATGTTTGTCGGTTGTGGTGCGCTGCTGGCCGCCGCAAAATCATAGCCTGATTGGCTTAGATATGTACGCTACTTACGTTGCTCGCCAACCCATTTTTAATGCTCGTCGTCATACACTAGGCTACGAGCTTCTTTTTCGAGATGGCGAAAAAAACGCGTTTCCTGCACACGTTGAAGCGAATAGGGCTACCTATCGATTGATAGCAGAGAACTATCTGTCATTAGGGACCAACCCTAGCATCACTGCGTCGCGATGTTTTATTAACTTTCCACACCAGAGCCTTATACGTCGCTTGCCGTTAATTTTGCCCAAGCAGAACGTGGTGATTGAGATCCTAGAGACTTGCCAGCCTAACGACGAGCTCTATCAGGTTGTCAAAGAACTTCATCAATTGGGCTATATGATAGCGCTTGATGATTTTGTCTACAGAGAGGCTTGGGAGCGATTCTTGCCGTTTGTGCAGATTGTAAAGCTCGACATTATGGCGATGGGTGTAGAGAAAGCGTGTGCTTTTGTTATACAACAAAAGGCGAAAGGAAGCCCTCGTCACTACCTTGCTGAACGTGTTGAGACTGAAGAAGAGTTTCTACAGACTAAACAAGCGGGCTTTAAGTTTTTCCAAGGTTTCTTTTTTAGTAAGCCTATTATGGAGAAGCAAGTTTACATCAGCTCTGAGCAGTTGGTGGCCATGGAGCTTTTCCAGCAAGTGTGTGTACCTGAAGTCGACTTTGATAAGGTTGAGCAAATTGTTTCCAAAGACGTGACGCTCTCTTATAAGCTGCTGCAATTTGTGAATACGCTCAGTCCTCGCTTAGATTCTGAAATTTCCTCTTTTCGCCAGGCACTTATTTATCTCGGTCAAGAGAAGCTTAAATTGTTTGTCTCTCTTACGGTTGCATCCTTTATTTCTAGTAATAAGCCGAAGGCACTGTATGAACTTTCATTGCAACGAGCTCAATTTTGCCGTTTGATGACCAAACATCCTCAATTCAAACAGCACCGGGATCAAGCCTTTATGATTGGTTTGTTTTCTATCTTAGATGCTTTGATGGACCTCTCCTTAGATAAGTTGCTGCATCAGCTTCCTCTCTCTAATGAGATTAAAGGCGCACTTCTGGAGCGTGAAGGTCCGTATGGCTGTTTATTGTCTCTAGGAGAGTGCTTTGAAATGGCAGATTGGCAAGGTGTGGAGCGTCATCGAGCGCATTTAGGCTTGTCGCAAAATGAGGTGTTCTCAGCGCTGGCAGATGCGCAGCGCTGGAGTCAAAAAATGCAATCGCTTAGCTAGCGAGTCTTGGGAAGTACGTCCAACATATTTTGGTAGGCCATTTTGTCTGCGATGTTCTTAGGCAGCGCTGACAAAATGGGATGCCAAGTGCTTAATGCGGTTTGCTGATAACCAAATGCTCCAACTACGTCGCTGCCAACCATAAATCGATCAGGGTAAGCCTCAATAAGTGCTAGCCAGCGTCGATCCAATTTGCCCTCAGGCATCATGACGTCGATCAGAGTCCACGACGCCAAAATATAGAGATTATCATGCTCGCTGAGTAAATCTGAGACGGTTTCATAGAGAAACTTCATTTTAATAGTGCGAGTAAGAGTGGACGTGGTACCTGCGTGAGCCCATAGAAAGCGGGTGTCTGGATTGGTGCTCAATGCTTGCTCGAGTTCTTGTAAATAAAGTGGATTATCTTCTCTTTGCGACGTGATATTGGTGTGCAACAGCACGGGCAAGTCGTATTGTGCGGCGAGCTGATACACTTTTTGCAACGCAGGGTGATTAGCGCGCGGTTTCTCGTCGGCAGTCAAAGCTGTTAAATGATCATGTCTAGTAATCACTTCGCCAATACCTTGCCAGAAACCAGGTCGATACTTGAGTTCCTTTTCAATAAGCTCTGCGGCATTGAGATCGGTAGTATTAAAGCCGCTCAGGAAAGGATGTAATCTGGCTTGGCTTACCGCGGGTAACGCTTCAACTTCGCGGGCAATCAATTCGTCTGTGTGCGAATAATAGTAGACCGGGGTATCATCGCCATAGACAAAACGCGGTGCTTTAGGAGCAGAAGCATCCCACTTCTTAATAACAGGTAGCCCCATAACATAGGCGTGTTCGATATTTAGCTTATCCATGTTATCTATCAGAGCTTGAGCGCCTTCTGAACGCTGAAAGTAGTCGACAAGATGGACTTCAGCGTCGTTGACTCTTCCTTGATAGGCTGCGCTGCAACCAGCCGACAAAATGGTGATAAGCGCAACAGATAAATGCTGACCTAGCTTTACTCGCAGATCCATGAGTCACTTCCATGTTTAGTTAGATAATTAAAGCTAGCATGAGTCTTACTAGCAAAGCTAAATAAATTAGCGAGTTAGTGAGAAGTGTAGGAATTTGTCCCCTTGATAGGTTAACTCTCCTTTATCACCTGGGTTGAGGTGGTGATAGTAATGAACACCAATTTGAAATTCGCGTTTAGGACCAAATGTTCCTTTCTGGATGTAAATCCAATATTCATCTTCTTGGGTAGGATCGTCGGTAACGACGATTTGTTTATCTAAGATAGTGACTGCCGCTTTTCTCTCTGGAGCATTAACACCCACAGTGTGCTTTTTTTGTACATAAACAAAAAGATAGCCAGCAAGGATGATCAAAACGATGAGAATAATAACCAGTGATATAGGCATGTATACCTCGTATGTCTAAGTGGCCTGGAACTAAGATCGCACATATTCAGAAGAAAATAATCTGCAACTCCCGACCATCGAGTCAATTTTAGGGTCATATCACACAAAAAATCGCATTTTTAGGCTTAAATCTTTACTTGAATTTACCTAACAATTGTCGAATTCTTAATACAGATAGTTAACAATGGAGTGAATGAAATCTTTGGATAGTAGCCAGCGCACCTATTTTCACATTTTTGCTGGTTGTGGGAGGGATGCTTATGTCTGACATTGAAAGTGTAGTGTTGCGAACGAGACGCTTAGAGAAGTTATTGAGGCAGCAATATCGTGCTGATGGAAAAGGTTTGCATCAACTTGTCTCAAGCTGCGAAGAACGGCTGCCGCATGATGTCATTAGCAAACTGAGATATATTGCCACTATCCGCAATAAAATAGTCCATGAAGATGATTATGAGCTAGACGATAAATCTGGTTTCATGAGAGCTTGTGATGAGTGTGAACAGGAGTTAACCCCGAGGAGCAGCCGATTCATTTGGCGCACAGCCATGTGGCTGATGGCACTGATCACATTGCTTGCGATGGGCTTTTACTATGTGCACTGGGAAAAAGTGCTCCATATCTTATCTAAGTAAATAGTTAAAATGAAAAAGGGACGCGAAAGCGTCCCTTTTTTTGTCTTTCTAGCGTTGGCTAGTAAAGAATCGGCAGTGTCATTAATCCAACCACGACGGCTATCATCACTAGACCCTGCTTCTGAGAAGATGAAATCATAACACTGCTCCTTTCTTGAATTCCTATCTTGTTAAACAGAATAGCACTGTTTTTTAATGTTTGGCAAGTTAGAAAGTGAATATATTCTATTTTTTGCAGTTTTCTTTCCATTAACTAGCGATTAATGGTCAATAAAACAGTGTATTTTCGTAGCTTTAAATCTGTTCAATGTTGTGTTTTTGATGGTTTGTTGTTTTTAACTTAATGATATTAAAGAAAAAATATAGATCACAAAATTGATTATTATTAAAGCTTTGGATTATATTGTCTTCGATCGCTTTGTTTGGTCTAAGTGAGATTTGTGTTGGTAAGTGGTCAGGATGTTGAAGAAAATCTTGTTCAGTGAGAGTGAGGGGCAAAAAATTCTTAGTAATAAGAGAAGAAAAGTTGCAATTTGAACTATAGTCTAAGTGCAGTGGACTCTTGGTTGTCATCTTTTAAGTATTGAAATATAAAGATATTAGTGACTTTTTGTTTCGTAGTTCTCTTCGCTGATTTTAGTTCATTAGTGGAAACTGACTTCCGATCTCTATGTTAAAGGGAAAACGTTTGCTTTTGTTTTTTAGCTAATGATTAACAAGAGTCAGTTCATTTTCGATGATCTGGCCCACTGTCAACGGCAATCTTATTTAATTTAAAGCAAGTCCAACTTTTCAACCTTACTACTGGACAGCAAAAGTGAGCTCCATACACTGGCGTGGATAACAAGAATTAGGTGTGTGTATGTGGAGTTGGCTGGCGATAGCTTTATCGTGTTTGCTGTTTATTTTTGCTGTAGAAAAAGGCGATAAGTCTCGAAGTGTGCTTTTTAGCGCTTTGACTCATAGTTTACTAATTGTGCTGTTGGCGACTTCAGGTTTAGAAACCAAGTATGAGCTTTTGGTGCTACTGGGGTTAGTTGTCTTCTTATTTAGTGATGCTTCTGGTCAATACACTCGGTTTGCCAAGCTTAGTTTTGTTGGGTATCTAATTGCTCAATCTCTCTATGGCTGGGCGATGTGGGGACAGGTGAATAGCCAATTTGTGCTGTGGTTGCCCGCTTTGATGCTATGTATCGCTATAGTCACCTTTTTTCTACTGTTGCCTCGCCTTGACTCATTTCTGGTTCCAGTGACCGTGATGGGCATTTCTTTAGTGCATTTAGTGTGTGCAGCAGGTGAAGCCTGGTTAGCACAAAGTGGCATGTCATCTTTATTAGGCTTCTTGGGAGCGCTCACCATGGCCCTATCTGCCATGTTATTGGCGTTAGATACATATCGTTTTCACTCGCGCCGTGCGCGCTATGCCATCTCTGGCAGCTATTATTTAGCTCATGCGTTAATCGTGGCTTCTGCGATTAGCTAGCACAAAAAAGTGTGCGATTGAGGTAGATCATCACGGAAGGGACCACTTTAACGTTAATATTCAATCGTTGATTTAATGAGGATTACCAAATGACCGCTGCTATCCATGCTCATAAAGTGCTTAATCTGTTACGTGAACAACCAATGACACGCGAACAGTTAGAACAAACCGTTATCGAGCAATTTGGAACTGAAGCTCGTTTCCGCACTTGCAGCCGTGAAGGCTTTGACCTTGATTCGCTGTTGGCCTTTTTTGTTGAAAAGCAGAAAGTGATTGAGAATCAGGGAGTATGGGAGCTAAACATAGAGAGAGTTTGTTCTCATTAGACGAGATTGTTTCGACTAAAAGACGACAACTAAGCCTGCTATACTTCACGAAAATCTATCGTTAGCAGGCTGTATTCATGGATATACTCTCCGCGGCGACCATGTTGTTCCTCATCATGGACCCGCTCGGCAATCTCCCTATTATTCTTTCCATCTTAAAACACCTAGATCCGAAACGAAGACGGAAAGTTCTAGTACGCGAGTTATGCTTCGCTCTACTCATTCTGATGTTGTTCCTTTTTGCGGGGCAGAGCATACTGACTTTCCTTCATGTTAAACCAGAAACGCTGAGTATCTCTGGTGGTATCATTCTATTTATCATTGCGATAAGAATGATCTTCCCACAGGCGGGTAGTGTGGCTGGCTTGGCGGCGGGTGACGAACCGTTTATTGTTCCTATGGCTATCCCGATGATTGCTGGGCCTTCAGTGATCGCCTCCATTCTGTTGTTATCAACACAAAACCCCGACAGTCTGACGGACCTGTCGTTTGCAGTTCTCATCGCTTGGGGCGCTACTTTCTTTATTTTGATGTTCTATAGCTTCTTCCATAAGTTGTTAGGAGAAAGAGGTCTGAAAGCGGTCGAGCGATTGATGGGCTTACTGCTCGTTATGATTTCGACACAGATGTTCTTAGATGGGATAAAGAGCTACTTGGGAAGTTAATAAAGAAAAGCCGCGCAAGGAGTATACAGTAAAAACCATGTCTATTTGCGTGTGAGTGAGTGACAGCCCTTTACTGACAATACTTCTTGTTGATATGTAAAGCGTACATACTATGTATTTGGTGTGTACGCTTTTTTATCCCTGAAGGCTTAGCAAGGCGATGGCATCACTGCGTGAAACCATCACCCTGCCAAAAGGGTATTTAAGGGAAGTGATGGTAAAGTAAAATAATAAAGCCACTCCTTACGCTCGCACAGCTCACTACTCGCTAGGCATTTATGATTTTTCTTGACCACCCGCTGTCTTGACCACCCGCTGAAAAACGTTTCTGGACATTTCCGTGTCAGTGAAACTGCTAATTTAGATATATGTGGATTACTTCGCGTAAGGTGACTACCTGCAGCCTATCCCAATCAGAAGTTATTGCTTCTCACTTCAAATATCCTAAATTAAAGTCAGTAAGCTCGAAAAAAGGTGAGTAACGTGATGGCGCTCAAAGGACTAAGTGGAAAGACTCTTGTACTAATCTACACAATCTTTGTGATATGCGTCTTTACCATTACATCCATTGGCATTTTAGGTCGTGAGGCACAGAGCGCTATTAGCTCTCTCCAGAATAATGGAATCAGATTAGAACTGCACGCAGCTAAACTGTTTGTAGAAGAGTACCTTGATAACGCCAAAGCTCGTGTTCAATTAGCATCTAGCAATAAAGATATTATTTCTCTTCTCAGCAAGGACAAAGAGATAAACTTAGATGCAACGCTACATCGCTATGAGGGTGACAACCGATCAGTTCTGTTCGCAGTCTTTAACAAAGACCGAAAAGTGCTTTATGAAGACAAGTTTCGACACCCCTCTCGAGCCAACGAAATTGACATTTTTAATAAAATGAAAACTCAAGCGTCTGGTTTATTGAATCCTCCACCGGTCTACTTATTACACAATGATACTGAGCATATCTGCATTAAAATATTCATGCCCGTAATGAAAGGTGGCGAATTTATCGGGATGGTATTTGGTGAGACTCCTGTTGATTATGACGAGCTTTTTGGGGAACTCATTGATCCCAAGGAGCGCTGGTACGCGCTGACACAAGGTTCCGTTTCAGACTACGTACACCAAAATGCTCTTGAGTCTTGGCTTGTGAACGATGTGAAAATCGCCACCGCTGGTTTAACTCTAATGCAAGGTCTCAATCCAGCTTTCATCAAATTACAAGTCGATAACTTTATGACTCGCATCTATGAGGCAATAGCGATCGTGATTGGAGTCAGCTTTGTATTAGTGCTGTTTGCCGGTAATAAAGTTCTCGTAAATCCACACCGAGAACTAGAAACATCTCAAAAGCAACTTGCACAAAAAAACGCTGAATTAATGGAAAGAGAACGAGAGAGCAAGTTACTCGCTACCGTTGTAAAAGCTGCACGAGATGCCATTGTTATAACAGACAAAAAGGGAACTATAGAGTGGGTAAACCGTGCATTTGAGGAAATGACAGGCTACGCACTAGAAAGTGTTCAAGGTAAAAAGCCGGGGCACTTTCTCCAAGGAGAAAAAACCGAAGAGTCGACTAGACAAAGGATTGCTAAATCATTGGCTAAAGGCATACCAATTAAAGCTGAGATTTTAAACTATGATTCACAAGGTAAAGAGTATTGGGTTGACATCGATATCACTCCTATTTCTGATGAAAACGGTGACCTTGACCGTTTTATTGCTATTGAACGAGATGTAACAGAGTATAAGAAGCTTGAGAGTGAGCTTACAAATACGGCCAGAGATGCTAATGCAGCTAATGAGGCTAAGTCCGTTTTCCTAGCAACCATGAGTCATGAAATAAGGACGCCAATGAACGGCGTTTTGGGACTTACTCAAATTCTAGAGAAAGAAATTACAGACCCTAACCATCGAGAGGTTCTACAGTTAATCTTGAGCTCAGGCAATCACCTAGTTTCCATTTTAAACGATATACTCGATATTTCTAAGATCGAGAATGAGGCTCTCACACTAGAGCGATCTCCGTTCAAAATGACAGAGGTTCTATCGCCAGTTAACAATACGTACCAAAGTCTCTGCTCTGAAAAAGGACTACTATTTGAAGTCATCGACAATACACCTCCAAATACTCAGTTCATCGGTGACGAAGTAAGGTTGAGACAAATTCTGCTCAACTTGGTAGGTAACGCTTTAAAGTTCACACAAAAAGGAAGTATCGTTATAAACGTTGAAGTCACTGACGGTGGGATGTGTCAGTTCGAAGTAAAAGATACAGGCATTGGTATTACACCAGATCGATTAGATAGTGTTTTTGAGAAGTTTGAACAAGCTGAAGCGTCTACTACGCGCCAATTCGGAGGGACAGGCTTGGGACTATCGATTGTCAGAAGCCTCGTCGAACTTATGGGAGGTGAAATTCTGGTTGACAGTAAAGTAGGACGAGGTTCGACATTCACAGTTTTGCTCCCACTCCCCTCCATTGTTAACGAAAAGAATAATGAGGAAGCCTATGAGGTCGCACACGTCGACTTTTCCCCTTATCGTGTTCTACTCGTTGATGACAACGCTATAAACAGGATAGTTGCAGCGAAATTTTGTCAATCGTTGGGTATCAAAGTAGAGAGCTGCTCAAATGGTGCGGAGTGTCTTGAGATGTTTAATCCTGCACGATTCAATTTGGTTATTCTAGACAACCATATGCCAGTAATGAATGGACCGACGACGGCATCAGAGTTAAGGAAACGTTATGGAGAGCAGATACTTATATTTGGTTGGACCGCTGATGTTATTAGTGAGAGTAGAGAAGAATTCGTGGACAGCGGTGTAGACACTGTGATAGCCAAACCACTGATAAAAAGAGACTTTGAGGACGCTCTGATGAATTATTTAGTTGAGAGAAGAATTAAAAAGATATCCTAGCAGTGGATTGAGAGTTGCAACATATAGTGCTCCTTCTGATTTTACGACCGAGGTACCTATGAGTAAGGACTATTTCTATGTACCTAGAAATATTAACCATGATGCAACCTCATAAAAATGGGCAAATATCCCAACGTACAGCCCAACAGGATCTTTTAAGAATAACCTCATCCCACAGTTGTAACCATTTCTACGAGTCACTGCTGTTTGGTTATAAACTCCCTCTCTCCCGATATTTATTGTGGTGATTATGCCAACTTGATTGAGGCCTTAGATGAAGACAATTCATATCCTTATTTTCGCACTCATCCCCGTATTCGCGCTGGCGTCGCTCAGTCCATTGCAGGATGAAAGAATTATTGAGTTGGCGAGACTTTCGATAGCAGAGCATCTCAAAAAAGAAGATTTGAGCATAAGTGACGCTGAATTTATCTATGCTTTTCAAGATGGTTTAAAAAAGAGCACTATTTACTTTAAAGTCAAAGAGCATCAAGTAGACTATGAATATTATGTGGTCACTTGTAGAAATGAGAAATGCATCGTAACTCTCCGATAAACTTGTAGCTTTAGTGGGAAAGGATACTAACTGTGTATAGACCAACACTCTTGAACGGTGCTAGTTTCATTGGGACTCTCCAACGTTAGTATGAACAATTTGCATTGAATGCAGAGGTGATATCCATGGGTCAGGTTTGATACGACCACTGAAGTATAATTTGAGAATTAGTGTTACATAGCCGTTATCTAGTTTGTCGACCTTTGCGTCACTGTAGAAAGCTCTTTCCTAGCATAAAGTTACATACCAATTTCCTTCGCTAACGTGCAAAAAGACTATTTGGAACGGCATTGTGTTGTCAACGCAAAACTCAGTCGCAAACTAATTTTGTAGTGCCTTATCGGTCACTGGGACCACTTGAAAGAGTAGTTACTTTGCATAGATTAAACGCAAATGGTTTATAGCAATGGTGCGGTGAAAGTGGTAACGCAGTATAGTTCTATACCATAAGTAGAACTAATCCAAATTGCGATGATTGAAATTTGGGTGAGTTTAGCGATAGCACACAATGGGGCAAGCTCGTGCCAGAAATAGTTGGCCTGACACGACTTTGGACAGAAGTGAGTTGGTGCTAGGGCAACGAGCAGCCCTTCAAATAACTTTTAGTATTGCAAAACTTAATCAGGCAAGGCTCACAACAGTGCCTGAAGAAGATACCGTTAGAAAATTTAAACAAATAAGGTAACGTCATCCTATTGAGTACCCTTAATAGAGCACGATATATAGAATAACCTGCTGAGGAGAACTAAGTTGAGGTATAACAAACTTACGTGATATTGAACTTGGCCCAAAGCGTTCTTACGTATAGTTTCAGTTCCTCAGACGCGAGCACAGTCAACTGAACATTACAATGCAAGTCTTCATCATCACCTGAAATTAGTATCCATTCCTCATCTTTTATTGACTCGATTCTGCGGCCTAGTAGCTCTGTCAGGGAGTCAGAGGAGTTAGTAATGTGTACAACCGCACCATACTGACCAAAATCAATATCCTTCAGGTTATCATGACGAATGTCCACGGAAAAATTATAGCTGTCGAACAGCCTAGCGAAACCTTCAGTACTTGTACTTGTTTTACAAATTAGAAGAACGTTGTTCAGCAATTTGTTATTGCAACTGTGATTGGTCATGGCCCTCCTTCCCGAGGATGAAATAGTAGTGGCTCAGATGTATATCAGATCATATGTAAACTAACCACGCGTTGCCCTAGTTTACTGGGTTAATTGACGAAAAGGACTTGCCTCCAAGCTTATTCAAGACGAAATAGAGACACGCTTGATGCTGTTCCTTGCAGTTGTTTTTCTTGGGAGTTTAATGACCAGAAGACCGTTTTTCATCGTTGCTGAGATTGCATCTTGATCTACATCTTCAGGTAGAGACAAAGTACGTTGAAATGCACCCATACTACGTTCAACGCAGTAATACTGTTTACCTTTAGACTCTTTATCCTGCTTCATTTGTCCTTTCACAATTAATGTATTCGGACCCAATTCAATTTGAATATCGTTTTCTGAAAGTCCAGGGAGCTCAACTGAAATTTTATATTCATTCTCGCTGACGGATACATCAAGTTTTGATCGATTTGCAAAGAGTAATCTATCGCTCAACGGGTTACTGATGAGCAATGAGCTGGCGCGGGACAAGTGTGAGGAACTTGGCATCCTTAGTGACTGCCATATGTCATCAAACAAACGGTCCATTTCTTCGTGTAGTTGGAGAGGCGATCTTTGCTGTGGTGATACTAAAGTAGTGCCACTAGTACGAGCTTCAGAAAATGCTTCATTCTGAAATAGTGGGATTTGGTTACTTGAATCTTCTTTATGTTTAAACCAATTCCATGGATTTAGTTTTTCAATGTTCATAAAATACCCTCCCAATTTAGGCAATATTCATAACCAATAATACAGAGGGTGCGCTACACACCCTCTATTTAGTTATTTTTTATTAACTTTACGGTCATCATCACCTTCAGATTTATGCTCTAGAATATTACCACCCTGATTAATGGCGATAGATTTAGGCTTCATTTCTTCAGGAATTTCTTTAACCAAAGTAATAGTTAATAAACCATGAGAGAGATCAGCGTCGGTAACTTCAACATAATCTGCTAAGTTAAATTTACGCTCAAATGTACGGTTGGCTATACCTTGATAAAGATATTTGCTTTCCGGTTCAGAGCTCTTATTGCCGCGCACAGTCAGTACGCCTTTCTCAACTTGAATATCAAGTTCTTCTTGCACAAAACCAGCTACAGCCAATGTAATGGCGTAACGGTTTTCGCTAAGAACTTCTATGTTGTATGGGGGGTAACCGCCAACAGTTGTTTCACTAGTTAACGCATGGTCTAGCAGTGATGCTAAGCGGTCAAATCCTACACTATTTCGATATAGTGGAGTGAGGTCGATTGAGTTCATAATATATCCTCCATAAGAAGCAATACAAAATAAAAACAATAGATATAAAAGTTTCTATCTAGACAACTTTTACAATGACTTTATAGTATTTTATAAATCCTTTTTCAAGCTGTAATTTATAAAACCTCCTTATAACTGGCATGATTGAAAGATCATTTAATAATAAGAAAGCTTTGAGTTTATATTATCTATACCTAATAATTAAGCGGACTTCCTTGCCCGCTTAGTTTCTTTACTAAATATGATTCATTGGTTGTTTATCTTTTACTTGTTCGGAAATCATAGCTTCAGTTGTAATCATTAACCCAGCTATAGACGCCGCATATTGAAGTGCCGAGCGCGTAACTTTTGTCGGATCAAGAATACCCATTTCAAACATGTCACCGTATTTTCCTGTAGCCGCGTTAAAGCCGTGGTTCACATCACCTGCTTTGACATTGTTCGCGACGACAGACGCTTCATCACCCGCATTGGTGGCAATTTGACGAAGGGGTTCCTCCATCGCCCGTAACGCTACTCGAATACCGACATTTTGGTCTTCGTTGTCTCCAGCAAGGTCAACCAACTCTTTGCTGATCTTAGCAAGAGCGACGCCTCCCCCGGCAACGATACCTTCTTCCACAGCAGCTCTTGTGGCGTGCAATGCATCATCGACACGATCTTTCTTCTCCTTCATTTCAACTTCTGTCGCAGCACCAATTTTAATCACTGCAACACCTCCTGAGAGTTTCGCTATTCGCTGTTGAAGCTTTTCTTTGTCATATTGAGAAGTGGATGATGCGATTTGATTTTCTATCGTTCTAACTCGGTCTTTGATAACCTGTTCATTCGCTACACCACCGACAATTGTGGTTGTATCTTTTGTTATCGTGACTTTCTTTGCGCTACCCAATTGCTCTAGCGTAGTCTTTTCAAGCTCATGACCTAGGTCTTCGCAAATCAGAGTACCACCGGTTAGGACTGCAATATCTTCCATCATTGCTTTGCGGTTATCACCAAACCCTGGGGCTTTGACCGCAACAGTTCGGACAATACCACGCATATTGTTGACGACGAGTGTTGCTAAAGCTTCACCTTCAATATCTTCAGCCAAAATAAGCAGCGATCTAGACTGTTTGGCGACTTCTTCTAGTACAGGTAGTAACTCACGAATATTGCTTACCTTTTTATCCACCAAAAGCACATAAGGATTATCCAGTTCTACAGAGCCACTCTCCTGATTGGTGATGAAGTACGGAGAAAGATACCCGCGATCAAACTGCATACCCTCAACTACCGCAAGCTCATTGTCTAAGCCCTGACCTTCTTCAACCGTGATGACACCATTGCGACCAACCTTCTCCATCGCTTCCGCTATAATGTCACCAATCGATCTGTCGCTGTTTGCTGAAATGCTGCCAACTTGAGTAATCGACTCTTTGTCACTGCAAGGCTGAGATATCTCACGAAGTTTCTCTACAGCAGCTTCCGTTGCTTTATCTATACCTCGCTTTAAATCCATTGGATTCATGCCCGACGCGACGGCCTTTAATCCCTCATTGATCAAAGATTGCGCCAACACCGTTGCGGTTGTTGTTCCATCACCAGCTTCATCATTCGCTTTCGATGCGACTTGCTTTACCATTTGTGCGCCCATGTTCTCGAACTTATCTTCAAGCTCGATTTCTTTCGCGACAGAGACCCCATCTTTTGTGATGGTTGGAGCTCCAAATGACTTATCTAGTACAACATTTCGACCTTTAGGACCTAAAGTAACCTTAACGGCGTCAGCCAGCAGGTTTACCCCATTAAGCATCTTTTGACGCGATTCATCAGCAAATATAACTTCTTTTGCAGTCATGATTATCTCCTCAAAAAATAATGAAAACTCAATTACTCAACGATTGCTAACACATCAGATTCGGAGAGAATAAGGTACTCTGAACCATCGATTTTTTCTGTTTTGACACCATAGCCGTCATTAAAAATGACAATGTCATCGACTTTAACGTCCATAGAAACCCGATCTCCATTTTCCAGTCGTTGACCTAGACCAACAGCGACGACTTTCGCTCGATTTGATTTTTGTACTGACTGAGACGTAAGGACAATTCCTCCTTCAGATAGGGATTCTGCTTCGAGTCTTTCGACTATCAGCCGATCATTTAAAGGACGAATATTCATGAGGTTAGCCTCCTACAATTGTTAAACATAAAAGACATAATGGTGATGGGTAGAGCTATGTAGTACTCTCCCGATTAGGAAAATAGGGACAACGAAAAGTGAGTTCAAGGGACAAAAAGAAAATTTTATATTCGATTTTAAACAAAATAGACACCTTAATATTTCATATTGCTATATGCCATTTTATAGCAAGTTGTCTAGCTAGACAGCTTACAATCAATGCATTGCTTTGGTGCAAAGTTGATGATTGTCGCCCTAGAACGAGCATGCCTTTCTTCTCGTTAGGTATTAGAAAAAGTTCGGGAATTCCTGACTGGATTTATCGGCCCCAAGTTAAGCTAGCAAACTTTGGGGCAGAGATGACTTACGAAACAACTTGTTTCGCAATTGTGCAAGACCCTCTTGCATAATTGAACACTAGAGTTTGTCCAACATCCTGTTGACCAAATTAGTCTTACGAAGACCTACTGCTATCTCAACATGTTTTTGGGAAGTACCTAAGGCTGATTTGTGCAACAAGCTGTTGCACAATTGGATCCGGCGGAAGTTGTTGCATAATCTGCAACAACTGAACGATTTCACAACTCAGGCAACTGTTGCAAATTTGGCAACTGTTCAACTGCGAGGAATACTTGTGGATTGGAAAGCAACTGAGAAGAAATCCTTCCTAGTTGCCAAAACGGAATGGGGCAAAACTGAGTTCATCACTCAAGCTGCATCACGCACTGTGTGTGATGGATTTGTAACGCTGAATGGAGCAGAAGTGCTTCATAGTGATTTTTGCAGCAGGCTGTTGCAAAATTGGGATCGGAGTTTGTCCAACAGGCTGTTGGACATTTGCTGCATTAGACTACTTTCAAATTGGGCAACAAGCTGTAGCCCAATTTGATTGCAACCAAGAACATTACTCTTTCTTATCTAAAAGTAAGCAGGTTCTAAGAAGGTTTGGGGCATAAACGAGTTTGAAATTGCTAACTCAACAGTTTCTTTAGGTAGCTATTCCGCTTATGAGAGTGACTAGGTGCCTCGGTGATCTGCTTCATATCATCACGACTACCAACGATATGGATTTCACTTTCAGCTCTCGTGATTGCCGTATAGAGCCATGCTCTATCTACTATTCTTCCGTTTTGCAGAGCGATGATGATGCGTGGAAACTGTGACCCTTGAGCTTTATGTAGGGTGATTGCGTAACCCAACTCCATGCAGTCGAGAACGGATTGTGTTATCTCGACCTTTTCACCTGTATCTAGCGTCACTTCACCGTAACTATCACCAGAAGGTTTGGCGTTGGTTAGCATACCTAGTGAGCCGTTCTGAATGCCTTTGTCATAATGGTTCTGCGTAAATAACACCGCATCATTTATGCGAAGTGGCAAAAAGAACTTATCACCATTGATTTCGAACTCAAGGCTAGTGCTATCTGGGTTAACGGCTTGTTGGGTGAGTTTATTGATTTCTGATACGAGTGCCTTGGTTGGAGCCATGACACGACTGTTTTCAGGACACTGTTGGTAAAGCTCACAACAGACTTTGGCAATGTCTGTTTTACTGGTTTCGTGAAAGTGTATTGCTCCCGTACTTAATCGATCAGGCATCACACCTTGATTGATGAGCTTTGAGTATTCGGGGATACCCGTTGAACCTTCCTGTCTCTTGACGATATCTAACATCGTATTAGCCACCGCTTTTGCTTCAACGATGTCTGCCAACACCTTGCCGCAGCCGATTGGTGGAAGTTGGTCGGGGTCGCCAGTGAATATTAATCGTACAGAGGGGTGAATGTGATTCACAAGACGATACATGGTTGGCAAGTCAATCATGCTTGCCTCATCAATCACCAGTAGGTGATTTGTTTTCTCTACACTGGGTTCTATGGGGTCTTCACGCAGCAATTTGGCAATGGTTGAGGTAACAAAACCGATGGACTCATGAAGTCTCATTGCAGCACGACCGCTGAGCGCAACGGCGTGTATTTCAAATCCAAGTTGATGATATGCCCTGAGAGCCGTTCTGAGTACCGTTGTCTTGCCTGTACCTGCACCGCCCGTAATACAGCTTACCGAATTATCCAGACACGTTGTGACGGCTTCGATTTGTTTAGGAGTTAATTCGTAGGGAAGCTCCGCAACTGCAGAGCAATACGCAGCATTGGCGTTTTCATCAAACAAGTCATTTCGCTTAATCAGTGTTTTTAAGCGCTTGGCAACGACACTTTCCATCAGAAGTTGCGCCGTTGGATGGTAGGTTCCTGTGTCGGGTTTTAAAATGTACTGAGCTTTATCATGACCTGATTGGAACGCCTGAGTGACCAGTGCTTTGTCTTTCAGTAGCTTGTTGAGGTAAGGGCGCACATTGGCATGAGTGGTATAGGTGTGACCTTTTTCAATCTCCTTGCGAATCGCCATTTCCATAGCAGCGCTGAGCCTTCTTGGGTCATCCTTCGCAACATCGCTCTTAAAATCCGTTACCTTGATAATGTCTTCAATGGCACTGAACGAAAGACCAAAGCCCATCAGAGCATAAGGATTATCCTTGATAACATCGATGGAGGCTTCACCGTGATGCTTGAGCAGCCGTTGCTGCACACTGGCGGGGATGTTGTGCTCACTCATCCAGTTGCAATACGCCAAATTTTTGTATTTGGCGTACCCTCTATAGAGCGCCCCCACTGAATCTTCACTCAGAACAGATGCCAGACGCTTTCTGGACTCTGGGGTGTCATTTTTCAGTGTGGCATGAAAGTCTTTACCTAAGAGCTGCCAGAGCGCCCTAGCTTTGCTTTCGCCAATACCCTTGAAGTCACTTTCTCTGGCGATAAAGCGAATCAGTTGCTCCCCTGTTTCGGGTAAAGTGCATTTAATATGCTTGGGTGATTCATAAGTGTGCTGCTGCATTACATAATCACCCATCTCCATATTTTCTATCTGGCGAGCGCCTTTGACTGACCAATGCTGACCCAGCGTTGGAAGCACAGGGATGCTATCGGGGTCGGCTTTGATGGTGACGTAATACTTCCCACTATTGGTTTTGTAAGAGTCTTTCGCCAGCGGTACACCGCTGAATATCACCATCTTGGTCGAGCGATAAGGGATACTGGTTACACGCATTTGGTCTTCATGCAAAGCGGTATTCATCGTGGCATCAACCCCATTTCGGATAAGGTTTCAGATAGTTCACCAAAGCGCTCAAGTCGCTTTTCAAGCTCCCTGACCTTAGCTTTCAATTCAATGTTCTCAGCTTCTAGTGACGACACCCGCTTTGTATCGAGAAGCTTTCGATTTGCAGTGTTATCGTAGGCTTGAGGTTTGCCCTCATTCTTCTTGGCAGCGTCAGTCAACGGTGGCAGGACACCTTTACTGCGCAGTTCATCTTCTAAGGCTTTGAGTGCTTTTTTAAGGGCAGGATTTTGGTTTAACGCCGATTTGCCACAACCAATGCCCTTTGCCACTTCGATTTTATTAAGCTGCCCCCTGAATACGATTTGTTTAAACTCATCGTCCGTCTGCGTGGCTTTCCAGACCTCAAATGCCTCAAGGTTTCGTTGCGCTTTCTGCTGCCCACTTGCCATTAGTCATCTACCTCACCCAAGAGCTTGCGAAGTCCTGTGACAAAGCCTCTAGGGAATACTTCGCTGTTGTATTCCATGTCTTTTACCTGACCCGCCTGAGTAGTTTGCCAGTCGTTCTTTTCCATGCACTCGTCAGAAATGGCGTACGCTAAGGCTTTTTTCTCTGATTCGGTGAGTACGCCTGATAGGGATGGCAGCACTTCCACGCTTGGTTCTGCGGTGGTGTCAAACTGGCGCACAGGGCGTTTGTCGATGGTAATATTGGCGTGTTGCTTGAGTAAATTCACCTCTTTTCGGTAACGGTTTCGCTCGGCAATAATTTGACCAAACAAGGCGCGTACCGCAGGGTCTGGGATGCGCTCCAACAGTTTATTATCCGCAGGGATGGATTTAGACCGTGAGGTGTTGGATAGCGGTTTTTTGGTATTGGTATTGTACTTTGCCGCCCATGCTTCAATGAGTGTTCGGTAGTGCTTGTTACGGGTAGCACGCAAAGCCTCATACGCCAATCCGCCATTTTCGGCAGACACCCGTCCAATTTGCGTGATGGAGAAGTCACGCTGACCTGATTCTGCATAGGCTTTCAGCGTGTCATTGAGCTTATCGAGGTTTTGCCGAGTGCGAGGCACTTTACCTTCTTTTAAGTCCGCCAGAATGACATCAATATCGAGTTCCATTAGTCCTCCAATAACTTCTGTAGTGCGATGCCATCTAGGTTGATGACTTTATTGCTCAGAGCATGAATACCGCCAGACAACAGCTTATTGTCGTTTAGGTATTCACCCGCTTCGATGTAGTTCGCTACCTTGCGGTAGCCTTCGAGCTTATCATCAGGGTCAGCGATTTTCGCCATTTGGCGCAGCATGGCATTGGCAGCGATGAGTTGTTGTTTGTCGTCCATTTCCATAAAAATCGGCTCAAAGCCTTTTTTCATTAGCACACGACTAAGTTGGCGAGAGCGTTTTTCTATCGCAGGCGTTTTACGCAGTTCGTCCTGCAAATCAGGGTAGAACTCCGCGTCATCACAAATCAGGGATAGATGCAGCAACTCAGAGTCGGTTTCAACAAACTTCAAGGCATGGCTGACATCTTGCTCAGAGCCAACCGCAATCAGTTTATCTTTGGTGTCATCGTCATTTCTGGCTTCTTCGACCCGCATAATTTTGATAATGAGTTCAAAGCAAGCTACCAGGTCTTTTGTGTATTCATCGGTTTCGATTTGCTGTTTTTCATAGCGGCGCTGTAGGGCTTGCAGTTCATCGTGCTTGATAAATGGCTTACCTTGCTTTTCACAAAAGAACTGCTCGTCTTTGAGGGCTTCCAGCTCACCCTCAATTTCTACAGACAGGTTAGCCGCCTGATGCGCTTTGTAACTCAGTTGATTGAACTGGGCATTGAGTGGCTTAAGATAATAAGCTTCAGTAATAAACCAGCGGCAGCGAGGACAGTTTTCGGGGCCATGAGGTACGCTGCCGTAAATACGGTTGGCAGCGCTTTTTGCATCATTAGTCAACGCACCACCGTTCCAGCAACCACCAAGGGTACTGATTTCATCCGATTTGACGGTGTTACCACCAACCAAACACAGACCACACGAACGTTCTTCCCATCCAATCGGATTACGATTGACCAGTGCTGCCTGAATACTGTCATCATTGTGATACACCATCTTGCACTGTATTTGCTCCATTGAGGCATCTTTAAGGAAATTGCGTACCGATTGTTTGGATTTCGCATCCAGCTCACCATGTCCTTCATCCATTTTTTCTGCCATCACCGACGGGGTGATTTTGTTGTAGTAGATGGTCATCAACAGGCGTGTATGACCCGCCAATAGTTTAGAAATTACAGGCAATGGCAATTGTGTATCCATTGTGTAAGCCGTGATGAGTGAGACACGTAAACTGTGCAATGGAAAGAGTGTGGCAACCTTGCGTCTTTCAACAGTACCTTCTGGGTAATCCACAACCAGTTTTAAGCGTTCGCCGTTATCCAATGTATTTCCTTGCTCTGCCAGTTGGTTTTCCAGTGTCAATAGGAGTTGATACCAGAAAGTTGGAATTCCACTAAACACTATTGGCTTGTGCTTATCTTCACCTTTTGCTGATGCATCGCGAAACAGAAACGCAATTTCACCCATGCTTTCTAGCTGTTTGTCCGATTTCTTATCATGAGTGTGCTTTTTCAACAATGTAGTACAGTCGATGGGCTTTGCAATGGGGTTGTATTTTTCTTGCCAGTTACGCAATTTTTCCAGCCAGTAAAGCACTTCCTCATTTTGCCAAGGAATGATGTAGCCACGTTCCAGTTCGTCTTTATTTTGGTCAGCGGTTTTGTTGGTATTGATATACAAGCCTGTGGAATACAGCCCTGTCATGGTGTCGTGAATACGGCGGAAAATGCCTTTGCCAAATGGACGTTTTTCACTGCCAACGGCAAAATCATGTTGGGTGTTTACTACCCATTGAACGTTTTCATAGCGCCATGTATCCGCTTCCCCGCTGTCCAGCATACGCACCTGATAGGTACGCAGTGGTAGGTGAAGCTTCATAAAAATCACCATCGCTTTGACAGGCGACCAGAGTTGATGAATGGTGATTTTATTACCTTTGCGAGTCACTTCTTTGCTGCGCCACACACAGTCGGGGTCGGACTTGTCAATCAGCTCAGGCTCCACTTCAAACCAGTCACCGCTTTGAGTTTGTCCTTGTCCTGTCTGCTGCTGCGCCCATGTCCAGTGCTTGAAATGACGGTAGTGATAAGCTGGAAGCATGGGTTCATTGTCCTTGAGATTTTGCTCAATGACGGTGAGTTCAGTTTTGTCAGGTAACGGACAGAGGATTTGACGCAAGTCCTGAATGTATCGATACGGCAAGGGATTGCGGACGGTTTCCGTCCTACTATCTTGCCGCTTGATTTTGGTGAGAGGATTTTGAACCAGTGGCACAAGGTTGCCATTATCATCTTCCTCGGAGAACACTTTTTCAATAACAAAGTCGATGAAGTCGCAAGGGATATTGACGCTCGCTGAAATTTCATACGCATCTGTAAATCGAGCTTTTGCTAGTTTCTCCAACTCTTCACTGGAGCATTGATGTCCTTTGTAGCCCTTAAAAAACAAATCTATATCGGCAACCGCATAAGTCACATATTCAGCAACATAAGACTCAAAGAAGCGGGTTAACGCCTTCTGCTTGTGTTGAGTACCAGTTTTTTGTGTCACCATCCACTCTGCGGCCAATTCCTGCCATTGTTGCCACTCTGCACCAAGTGTGGTCAACATCCATGAGAAGGTTAAATCCGATGAACGTCCGTCACGTTTTCTTTTTTTCGCCATTACTTACCTCTCAATTTTGGATGTTTGCCAGTGAAGTAGCCCTGTGGATCGATGTCGTCAAAACCGTGTTCAACCAGTGCTTTCCAGTCGAGCGCGTTAACTTTGGAGTTAGGGTTCGCCAGTTGCTGTGTGGCTTGGGTCAGTTCGTCAGAGATTTCCTGCTGACCTTTGCCTGTGTAGGGGATTTGTGAGTCTAGGGACTTATGGTGCATACAGCGTCGAATCACCAAAGGGTTCAGACCAGAACGCTCTAGTCGTCTGCCGTAATTATGTCGGTGCCCGTGAGGGTCTTTGCCTTCTGCCTTACTCGGCTCTAAACCAATACGCTTTAAGCCGTTGGCGTAGTTATCATGGAAAGCGTTGATGGTGTAAGGGTTGCCTAACGCGCTGTGATGAAACGAAATGAACGCATAAGGATGGTGACAGTCGATGCTGGCGCGGTACTTTTGATAATTTTTCCAAAGTGACATAAACACTTTGCCATAGTCGGTGGGAAACCATTGAACCTGTATATAGTTATCTTTATGGTCAACCACACGGTTCTTCCAACCAAGATGCGCTGTGCCTTTCATGCGTTGGCGAGGGATACGCGCATACTTTTCTTTTAAGTACGTTTCTCTATTCTGTTTTTTAGAACGCACTTCAGGGTCACTTGGCGCTTTACCATCGATTTCGTCGTAAATCCGAACGATAGCACTATCAGAGGTGTATGGGTCTTCAAGTACATCTGTCACCCAAAGCGTTAAAGCTTCACTTTCGCGTAACCCTCCACCGTGCATAAGCAGGAGTATTAACTTATCCCTGAGTGCCACTCGCGGATCGCTCGCGCCACCGATGCCATTAATATAAAAGTCTTCCCAATGCTTTTCAGGAAAGGCGATAGCGTCATCTTCGGTTTTAGTGAGAGGAGTGCGCCCCTTGATGGTTCGCGCCTTACGGATGGTTTTGTTCACAGTCTTATCTTCGATGTGACCGAGGAAATCATTTTGGTTTTTGCGATACCATGCGGCGTAATTCAATCGCTGCTCATGCGGGGTAGCATCACGCAAGGGATTCATGGACGCAGTGCTGTGCTTGTTTGCCAACCAGTCGGTAAATGCCGTCAATCGATGAATATGCTTATTCACGTTATCGGTTGAGCTTGGCACCCAATACAAACCTGATGGGTCAAGTCCATCTTCACCAATCGTTCCTGTATATAAGCGCTTAGCAAACGTCTGAAAGAGTAACTTCGGATCGTCAAACAACCCTCTGTTAGCTTCCATATAATCCAGCAACAAGGACACCGCTTGAAGAAATCCATTCATGACGGAGTTACTCACACCGTCCGCCTCTAGCTTGAGTAGGTAGTCCGTGACCGTACTTAACTCTCCTTGCTCAGTTAGCAAGATAGGCAGTTGGCTTTTGATGCCCGTATTGTCCTCTACAATCGTCGCTCTGACTTTTACTGATGACAAATAATGCTTTCCTTATACATATAATACACATAATTGACTGTATACCTACAATGTTGATTGTGCAATAAAAAGGCAGATTTCTCTGCCTTAATACACAATATACACCTTTTAAGTTACTATATATAACATTCGCGGCTTTTCTCTTATTTGTTTTCAGTACCTTCTGCTTTATCGGGAGCAGGTCCCATCATGTGTTTTTGTCTAATATCGAGCAGAGCGAAAATACCGAACGCTAGAATAGAGTATTTTTCCCATGTGCCTAGCTTGAGCTTGTCACCAAAGGCGCCAAGGAAAATGGCCATCTGCACACCATGCATTAAGAACAGAAAGGCTGTCATGATATACAGCGCTATCGCACCTTTTCCTGGGAATGGATGGAAAATATTCAGTATCAATACAAACCAAACAAATCCAAAGGCGATCTTCGCCAGCATTAACAGTGCTTTCATTTTGTTTCCCTCTCAAATAATCGATAACAAACCTGACCTGCCGTTTTTTCTTTTAATGGATCCCAGTGCTCAGGGATGACGTCGAGTTGTAATTCTTTTTCCGTTTCAATATAGATTAACGCATTGTCGGCAAGCCAACCATTATCTTCAAGTTTTTGAATCACTTCTGGTAGCAAGCCTTGACGAAATGGAGGATCAATAAACACCACATCGTGTGGTTGTCCTGGTTGGTCTAAAAAGCTTAGTGCATTGCCGTGATGGGTGACGATATTGTCTGCCTTAACAAGCGCTACATTACTGATAATCTGTTGGTGAGCTTTGTCGTTGAGCTCAATCATAGTGACTTGCGCAGCTTGCCGAGAAGCCGCTTCAAATCCTAAGCTGCCTGAGCCAGCGAATAGATCTAATACCTTAGCGTGTGGAATATCTTGCGCTAACCAGTTAAACACCGTTTCTTTGACTCGATCGGTGGTTGGACGGAGTCCTTCTGCATCGTGAACCGGCAGTTTTCGTCCGCGCCACAGTCCGCTAATAATGCGCACACTCCCCATTGGTGCCTTACCCCCGCGAGTGGCGCCTGAACGAGATGTCGTCTTCTGGGACGGTTTTTGTGATGGAGTTTGCTTGCGACGTCTAACCATAGATTTTTTGACCGACAATTAAGTGTTACTATAACGGGCTCATTAAAGAGCTTAATTGGATAAGTGACGAAGTGTACCAATCTCTGACAAAAGTTTTCACTGCTTTGTCGCAATTATTTTTTGCATCGCTTGTCGTAAATAGATAGCGTTTTAAGCAAATCCGAATTTAAGACCATTTGAAAAGACAGTATTCAGGATAGTTTCAGATGACAGAAAAGAAAAAACGCGGGTTACTCTCGTGGCTTGGCTTTGGTGATGAAGAGCAAGCACCGCAAAAACAACAAGAGACATCTGCTGACGTTGAAGCCGAACAACCGCAGCAAGAAAGTAGTGATGTTGAGGTCACCGCAGAAACAGCACCTGAAACGGTAGAGCAGGAACCAACAACTGCGGAAGAGGTTGCAATACCTGAAGCGGAAATCAACACTGAAAGAGCAGAAGCAGAAGCAGAAGCAGAAGCAGAAGCAGAAGCAGAAGCAGAAGCAGAAGCAGAAGCAGAAGCAGAAGCAGAAGCAGAAGCAGAAGCAGAAGCAGAAGCAGAAGCAGAAGCAGAAGTGATTGCTCGAGTTCAAGAGCAAGAGAAGCCAACTGAGAGTTTCTTTGCGCGCCTAAAGCGTAGCCTAAGTCGTACAAAAGCCAATATTGGTGCAGGTTTCTTTGGCTTATTCAAAGGCAAAGAGATCGACGATGAGCTGTTTGAAGAGCTTGAAGAGCAGCTGTTAATTGCTGACGTTGGTATGAACACCACGGTTAAGATTATTGATAGCTTAACTGAAAAAGCCTCTCGCGCTGATCTTAAAGACGGTGAAGCTCTGTATGGTCTGCTTAAAGAGGAAATGGCAGAGATTCTAAGCCATGTTGAGAAGCCTCTGGAAGTTGATAGTACTAAGATGCCTTTCGTTATACTGATGGTAGGGGTTAATGGTGTTGGCAAAACAACCACCATTGGTAAGCTTGCTAAGCAGTATCAAGCCCAAGGTAAGAAAGTCATGCTGGCTGCGGGTGATACCTTCCGTGCTGCAGCTGTTGAGCAGCTTCAAGTATGGGGCGAACGCAATGACGTACCGGTTATTGCTCAGCATACTGGCGCAGATAGTGCGTCAGTTATTTATGATGCCATTGAAGCAGCAAAGGCGCGCGGCGTTGACGTTGTGATTGCTGACACCGCAGGTCGCTTACAAAACAAAGCCAACCTAATGGAAGAACTGCGCAAGATCGTCCGTGTTATGAAGAAGATTGACGAGTCGGCACCGCATGAAATCATGCTAACGCTAGATGCTGGCACCGGTCAAAATGCGATTAGCCAGGCGAAACTGTTTAGCGACGTAGCACCGCTGACGGGCATTACGCTGACGAAGCTAGACGGAACCGCGAAAGGTGGGGTTATCTTTGCCTTAGCTGACCAGTTCCAAATCCCAATCCGCTATATTGGTGTGGGCGAAGGTATTGACGATTTGAGACCATTTGAAACACAAGACTTTATCGACGCACTGTTTAGCCGAGAAGACTAAGTAAAACTCAAGGGATGCGCAGCATCCCTTGTCAAAAATAGGCATCCAATCAGGGGAATGATTCGGTGATCAAATTTGAGCAAGTGAGCAAGGCTTACCGCGGTGGTAGACAAGCGTTGCAAAAAGTGGATTTTCACCTTCGACGCGGCGAAATGGCGTTTTTAGGTGGCCACTCTGGCGCAGGTAAAAGTACGCTGTTAAAACTGATCTGTGCAATTGAACGACCAACCGATGGTCGTATCCTTTTTAACGATCACGACATCAGCCGTTTGCCATCAAAGGATATCCCTTTCCTTCGTCGTAACATTGGTATCGTATTTCAAGACCATCGATTACTAATGGATCGCAGTGTATTTGATAACGTGGCGCTGCCAATGCGTATCGAATCTATCTCTGAAAATGAAATCAAGCGTCGAGTTTCCGCAGCACTAGATAAAACGGGTTTACTGGATAAGGCCAAATGTCTACCGAGTCAGTTGTCTGGTGGTGAGCAGCAGCGCGTGGGTATTGCTCGAGCAGTTGTGAACCGACCTACTATGCTATTAGCAGATGAGCCTACCGGTAACTTAGACCCTGAATTGTCCAACAAAGTGTTAAAGCTGTTTGAAGAGTTTAACCGCGCAGGCGTATCCATTTTGTTGGCGACACACGATATCCATTTGGTTCGCTCTAGACCTCAATATCGTTACCTTGAACTGAACCAAGGATTCTTAAGTGAGGTCAGTGATGGTGTTTAAACGTAAAAGTAGCAAGCCAAAAAAGCATCGTTTAAAGTCGGATAATTTCTTTACTGTGCATTGGAAGCAGGCAAAAGCGTCTTTAGTAGAGATGTGGCAGCGTCCATTGGGTAACATTCTAACTCTGGCGGTTATTTCTATGGCGCTAACCATGCCAGCTTGTCTTTACCTGCTAGGTAAGAATGTTGTGGCAGTGACCTCTAACGTGGCGAGCCAATCGCAAGTCACCGCGTTTATTTCCGTCGGTGTGCCAGATGCAAGAGTGTTGGTACTTAAAGACGCAATTGAAGGTTGGGAAGAGGTCAGTTCGGTTAAGTACATTACGCCGCAAGAGGGTTTAGCTGATCTCAGTGAGCACTCTGGTCTGGATCAGGCTCTGAGTTTGCTTGACGGTTATGCGCTTCCTGGGGTGCTTACCATTATTCCAGTGAATGCCGACGTACAGACTGACCGAGACTTAGTAGCTAAACTGCGTACTCAAGAAGAGATTACCGATATTCGCCGCGATGAAGATTGGTTGAGTCGATTTGATGCAATCAAAACCTTAGCCTCAACATTAGTCGTGACGTTATCGGTGCTGATGTTGGTTTCTGTATTTTTGATTGTGGGCAATACATTGCGCTTTAACGTATTAGCCAATAAAGAAGCCATTCAAACCATGAAATTGATTGGTGCGACAGATGCTTATATTTTGAGGCCGTATCTCTATTCAGGTATGTGGTTTGGGTTGTTAGGTGCGGTTGTTGCTTGGTTGTTGACGGCGTTGATTACTGTCCTACTCAATAGCGCTGTGACCGACCTTGCTACTCTGTATGATAGTGATTTCCGACTCCTTGGCCTCGGCTGGGACGAGACCTTGCTAATCCTGATGCTCGGACTATTCTTGGGGACAGGCGCAGCAAGAATTTCAGCTAAGCGTCACTTAAAAGAAATTGAACCGGTCTAGAAAACTCAGGTCAGAATATTGATTGAGCGGCAAAGCTGCTCAATCCTGACGCAGAGTGTAACAATTGTTCGCTTGTACGTGACTATTAATAATTATGTAGTTATTCAGTGAGATAGTGGGAGCTCAGTCCCATCTGGGCAGAAAATACCTATTAATGAATGAAATTTAATCGGCATTTACCCTTGTTTAGACCAATTGATTATGCATAATTACTAACCCCTTCTTGAATCTCAGCCTATTAAGGTTCAGTATTGATGGATTGAGAAGGCGTTAATCCCACTCGACACGAATGAGGAAGTGAATGGCAAACCAAGCGTATCCAATGGCATTAGTGACACAAGATAGCCTTGATGGCTACATCCGCTCAGTCAACAGCTACCCAATGCTGACGGCTGATGAGGAGCGTGAACTAGCAGAGCGATTACACTATGATGGTGAAATAGAGGCAGCGAAAGGGCTGATTTTGTCTCATCTACGATTTGTTGTTCATGTTGCTCGTGGCTATTCTGGCTATGGGCTTCCTATGGCTGACTTAGTTCAAGAAGGCAATATTGGTCTGATGAAAGCTGTGAAGCGCTTCAACCCTGAAGTAGGGGTAAGACTGGTATCTTTCGCGGTGCATTGGATTAAAGCGGAAATCCATGAATACGTATTACGTAACTGGCGTATCGTGAAGATTGCGACGACTAAAGCTCAGCGCAAACTGTTTTTTAACCTACGTAAGTCGAAAAAACGCTTAGGTTGGTTCAACAATGGTGAAGTAGAAACGGTAGCAAAAGAGCTGGGAGTCGAGCCATCAGAAGTCAGAGAGATGGAATCACGTCTCGCGGCTCAAGATTCAACGTTTGAAATGCAAAACGATGATGACGATACCGGTTCATACACTGCACCTGCGCTTTATCTTGAAGATAAGAGCTCAGATCTCGCAGAAGACTTTGAAGCTCAGAACTGGGAAACTCACACCAATAACCGTTTAGGCCACGCGCTTGCGACGCTTGATGAGCGTAGCCAACATATCGTGCGTTCTCGTTGGTTGGATGACAACAAATCTACGTTGCAAGATTTAGCCGATACCTACGGTGTGTCTGCGGAGCGTATTCGCCAGTTAGAAAAGAACGCAATGAAGAAACTTAAGGCAGCCGTCGGCGAGTTTTAAGCTTAATTTAAAGCAGAATAAATGATTAAGGCCGAGATCGAGAGATCTCGGCCTTTTTACTTTTGATCTGAGAATCAAAACGATCGAATTATGTGATCACATTTTTCACTTGTGGTCTGTGGATAAGTCTGTGACAAAATTATTTACCAACTGTCAGAAAGCAGCGACAAACGGTCGATTGAAGCGCTTTTGGTACTGGGGATACCTTTTGCTTTACACACAGATAGATCAAGATCATACCTAGATGTTGTGGATCGTTGGATCTAAAAGCACCTTATCAACGCAATCCACAGAGTTACACACAGATGGTGGTTTTTTAAGCTTAAGTGGATAACCTTATTGATTATCGGTACTTTGACAACACTGAATAGTGATACTATCAGACGTGAAATAACAACGTATAAAAAGCATCGAATCCAAACTAAATTTGATATTGATTGGTGCACAAAGAAAGTGAAGGTTTAGACTCTATGGAGCAGTTTCAACACATCGATGTGGTCAACGCACATCAACTACTGAGCAGTGACTCAGAAGCACGATTGGTGGACATTCGTGATATTCAGGCATTTACCGTGGCGCATGCCTCGGGTGCATTTCATCTTACCAACGACAGCATTGTTGATTTCATGCAGCAAGTGGAGTTTGAGTCGCCAGTGTTGGTTATGTGCTATCACGGCATCAGTAGCCAAGGTGCGGCGCAATATTTGCTAAACCAAGGTTTTGAGCAGGTATATAGTGTTGATGGTGGCTTTGAGGCTTGGCAGCGCGCCGAATTACCAATAGAGAAATAACTATGATTAGATTGATCACGATTCAAAACCCGAGAATGGGTCAGGCATTTATCGATTATATGGCATCGAGAAAGATTGATGTACAAATGATGCCTGAAGGAAGTGGTCAATTTGCCTTGTGGCTGATACATAGTGAAGACCAAGTCGAGGCGGAGGCCGAACTCAAGCAATTCCTGACCGAACCTAATCATCCGAAGTACCAAGCCTCTTCTTGGGACATGGCAGAGACGCGTCAGAATAAATTCCATTATCAGACACCCAGCTTTATGTCATTGCTTAAGGCAAAAGCCGGCGTGGCGACTTTGAGTATCATGCTCATCTGTTCAGTGATTTTTATCTTGCAGCAGCTTGGTTGGGGGGAAGCGATCTTTGCATCTTTGCATTTCCCTGCTCTCGACGGACAGCAATGGCAAATCTGGCGTTGGTTTACTCACGCACTGCTGCATTTCTCGGCATTACATATCATCTTTAACTTATTGTGGTGGTGGCAGCTCGGAGGCGATATTGAGAAACGTCTTGGCTCTGTGAAGCTTATTGAGATATTTTTGATATCGGCTGCGGTGTCTGGAACCGGACAATACTGGGTTGAGGGAGCAAACTTTGGCGGTCTGTCAGGCGTAGTTTATGCGTTGGTGGGATATCTTTGGATGCTCACTTGGAAACGACCTGAGCTTGGTCTCATCATTCAAAAGCCGATCGTAGGCTTTATGTTAGTTTGGCTTATTCTCGGTTTCTTCCAACCTTTCTTGGCGATTGCCAATATGGCGCACTTAACTGGTCTAGTAAGCGGTATCGTATTAGGATTGGTGGACAGCCAGCGTTTGAAAGCGCGTTAGGTTGCGCTTCCTATTGGTATAAGTATTTGGTAAATAAAAGGTCGGCGATGACGGCCTTACCGGTTTCTGCTAACAGTAGGTTATTGAGATTCTCAACTAAGGCGTGACGAATTTCTTCTCGACCAGCCAGAGATTTGATGACATCCGCATTTTGACGACCGAGTAGCTCTACAACCGCATCACGAATAAGTGGTTGATGATGTTCAATAATAACAAGGTCGCTGGCATCTGCGACCATAACGTCGATTCGTACTTGAACATAACCGAGTCGATTGCCCTCAGTATAAAAGTTCGTCGTCAACTCTGGTTCTAAAGTAAAATAAGCGAGGCTAGGAGCAGTAGAATCTGCCGAAAGAGCAGGGAATGTGACAGTCAAGCCCATGATAAGGAAAAACTGGCTTAGGTAACGTTTACGCATATTTCTCTCTTTCTAACTCCATTTAGCCGATATTCCATAAGCCTAATTTTGTTACAATAGCACGATACAACTAGAGTTTATGGCCTCTTCGAGTGGTACAATACGCCATTCAGAAGAATAATGATTGTACGCCTTAAGCGCGTGTTATTGAATAGCAAAATGAATGATTCAGTTTTCGATTATCTGAAAGTATTAAGCCACGCTCAATGGCAATCTCCAGAACAGTTTCGATTTACCAATGATAATGTCTTGCAATGGTTAACAGAGCAGGGCTCTTTGTCACATAAATTAAGTGCTCATTGTGATCACTTCGCAGTAGAAGTTGTGCGCAACGAAGCCAGTACTCCACAATGCATGTCACATGAAGAAGTGGAGTTACTTGATCACGAAGCCTGCTGGCTACGAGAGGTGGTGCTATCAGGCGATGATGTGCCTTGGGTCATCGGTCGCACATTGATGTCGCTCGATGCCATGGATAGAAGCCAATACGACATTTCACAACAAGGAACTGTACCTATTGGGGTCACCGTGTTTTCAAGTTCAGATACTAAGCGTGATGCACTGCAAGTGGCTATGATCTCGACTCCGCAAGGGGACTTGTTTGCTCGTCGTTCTCGTTTGTGGGTCTCAGGACATCCAATATTGGTCGCGGAGCTTTTTCTTCCCGACTCGCCGGTCTATAACATGGAGAGTGAATAATGACCTCGGCAAAGGCAAAAGCCTATTGGCAGTTAATGCGAATGGACAAACCCATCGGCTCGTTACTGCTGCTCTGGCCAACACTTTGGGCGCTGATTCTTGCAGCCGAAGGGATACCAGATTTGCATGTATTAGTGGTCTTCTCATTGGGGGTGATCATGATGCGAAGTGCAGGTTGTGTGATTAACGACTTTGCAGATCGCAAGGTGGATGGTCATGTAGAACGCACCAAACTTAGACCGCTTCCAGCAGGTTTGGTGTCATCAAGAGAAGCCATAGCGCTGTTCCTTTTCCTCGCTATTGCGTCGTTTATCCTTGTATTGACGATGAATACTCTGACGATACAGCTGTCGTTTGTTGGACTATTTTTAGCGTTTATTTATCCATTTATGAAGCGCTATACCCATCTACCGCAATTGTTTTTAGGACTGGCTTTCAGTTGGTCGATTCCGATGGCGTGGGCTGCACAAGCAAATGAGCTACCACCTATGGTTTGGTTTGTCTTTGTGATTAATGCCCTTTGGACCATTGGCTATGATACTCAATACGCCATGGTTGATCGTGACGATGACTTAAAAGTAGGGATCAAATCGACGGCAATCTTGTTTGGTCGCCGTGACAAACTCATCATTGGTTTATTGCAGTTTGCCACGTTACTTATGCTGTACACATTGGGTGGATGGTATGAACTCGGTGCGAGTTATTATTGGAGCTTGCTGGTGGCTGGGGCATTGTTTGTTTATCAACAATGGCTCATTAGACAGCGTGAGCGAATGCCGTGCTTCCAAGCTTTCCTCAATAACAACTATGTAGGCATGGTGGTGACGATCGGTTTGCTAGTAGCATTTTGGCCGTAGCAAGATAGAGAATAAAACAAAGGCGCTATTGAATAGCGCCTTTGTTATTTATGGGATTTACTCAGAAGTAGGTGCTTCTTCTATAGCATTTTCTACATCGCTTTGATGCACACTCTCCTGAATAGTTAATCTCACCTCAGGGTAGAGCAAGCTGTATAGTAGGCTAGCTAACGTTTCGGTAGCGGCGCTATCACAGTTACCTTCTACATCAAGGTAGCCTTGTTCTTTCAGGGTGCTGAACAGAGCTGCAAAGGCTCCTTTATCAAAGAACTCCGGAGCATTAATGCCATGAAGACGACCAAGACGCTGGGCAATTTCTTGGCTCTTCTGTTCCAAGTCACTCTTGCCTAGTTCAGGGTAGCTGGCCAGTAGATTAAGTGAAATCGCATAACGTTGAAGCGTCTCGGAAATCGTTCTACCTAGTAACATCAAGGTTTGAGTTTTGGATTGGTTCATTGAGACAAAACCTTGTTCCACCACGACCAGTTGCTGGCGCTCAAGTTCTGCAACGATGCCGTCGACGGCCTGTTCCAACTCTGCCTGGTCTAGATTCAAGAACAGCTCTTTCTTGAGGAAAGGATAAAGCTTTTCCACATTGTACTTGATAGCTTCAAGTGACAATTTATGTTGGCGAATCAACATTTGTGCGATCAAAGATGGCAATGCAAACAAGTGGATGATGTTGTTGCGATAGTAGGTCATCAGAATCGACTGGTGACGATCTAGGGAAATAATGTCACCTAAGGTATCAGATTCAATGACAAACTTGTCCAATGACTCGGCGTGAGCTACCAATTCTTCTGCTGAATCGTTAGGCAGCGTGCTAGTTTGTGAATAAGGAACATGCTTAAGCAGCGACAGATAACAATCAATCTGTGACACCAAGCTGTCACGAGATAACGCCCGTTGACGTGAGGCAAGCAAGGCTGTGGCACACAGCGTTAATGCATTAGTTGCCGCAGCATCGTTAATGTTAGTCATCATCTTGGTCGCAAGATCGTTTACTGCAGGTACCAACCACTGTGGTTTACTGGTGCCCATTGGATCAATGTCTTGCGTCCAGTTTGGCGCGGCTTCATTGAGATATTGATTGAGTGGAATTGGCTCACCAAAGTTCACATAGCCTTGACCAAAGTTGCGCAGTTTACGAATGGTCTTGATTACTTGGCCTGCATTCTCTTTTTCTTTGCGCTTACCACGTAGCTCTTTGGCGTAGGTGCTCACTTCCATCACATGTTCATAACCAATGTACACGGGAACTAGAGTGACAGGGCGGTTGAGGCCGCGCAACATTGCTTGAATCGTCATTGCCAGCATGCCGGTTTTTGCTTGCAGTAAACGGCCAGTACGTGAACGACCGCCTTCGCTGAAATATTCAACGGAATAGCCTTTGGCAAATAACTCTGCCAAATATTCGCGGAAAATCGTCGAATAAAGCTTATTTCCCTTGAAACTGCGGCGAATAAAGAACGCGCCACCACGACGGAAAATAGGCCCTGCTGGGAAGAAATTGAGGTTAATACCCGCAGCAATGTGCGGTGGTACCATGCCTTCACGGTAAAGAACATAGGACAATAATAGATAGTCCATATGACTACGGTGACAAGGTACATAAACAATTTCATGACCGTCTTGCGCTAAACGGCGCACGGTAGAAGCGTTATTGACGTTGATGCCTTGATAGAGTTTGTTCCACAGCCAATGAAGGATATGGTCGCCACTTTTTATCAGCTTATATGAGAAGTCAGCAGCAATTTCATCCATGATTTGATGAGCTTCTTTGCGTGCTTTTTGTTCACTAATATCGTTAGCTTGCGCGTAGTCTGTGATCGCTTGCTCAATCACTTGGGAGTTGAGTAAACGATGGAATAGTACTTGGCGGTTTGGCAGGTTAGGGCCAGAGGCAGCGAACTTCTGTCTTGAGAAGTGGATACGCGCAACACGCGCCAGTTTGTGAGCGATAGATTCATCCGTGCCATGTGAATCTGCCATATAGCGTAGCGACACTACTGGGCTAAAGCGCACCATGCAGTCCCGACCTGAAGCAATAACCGCGAAGGCTTTTTGCAGACCGTTCATCGGTTGCAGGTAAGGCTTTGGTGTTTCTTCTTTACCAGGTTTACGGCCCCAAAGAACGGTGGTCGGAATAACCTGAACATCAAGTTCACGGTCTTTCTCGTGCTCTTTAAGTAAGTCAGAAAACAGTGCGATGGATTCGTTCGGAACGTTCTGGTCGCTACTAATGAGAGTTGGTCTTGAGGCGATGAAGACAAAGCGACTACGCTCTTCTCCATTGAGCACGATAGGCTCTAATGGATCCGGTAACCCAACGGCCAAGGCTTGCTCTTGTAATGCGAGCAGATCGACATTGGAGCTAAACGGAAGGGCGTACACCACAGGTTTCGTTGCATCGATATTGTGGTCTTCGATAGGGTTAGATGGAATCGCCGTCCCTTTTACCAATACCGACATTGGCAGTTTAAGAAAGGAACGGAACAGTGATTGTCCTGAAGACATAAAGGTTCACAGCCTCAATTTGTTCGAAAGAAACAATGCCTGAGAAGCACACATACTATGAATTGTAGTGTGTTAATCCTAGGCACTATATTTAGAGCGGTGCAAGCATACCAGAAACTGGTCTTACCTTTTAATGAAAAAACTCGTTACATCCTAATTCGGTGTTTTTTGCTCTGTCTGAGTTAGATATGGTGTTAATCCGCTAAAAAAACAACCAATTGTCTTTGCAATTAAACCATTACTGGATATACTCACAGTTAACTGTATAAACAGACAGGTGAATTATGAAGCCGCTAACGCCACGACAACAGCAAGTTTTTGATTTAATCAAAAGCAAAATAGACGATGTAGGTATGCCACCTACTCGTGCCGAGATCGCGAAAGAGTTGGGTTTCCGCTCTGCGAATGCGGCAGAAGAACACCTAAAAGCTCTAGCACGTAAAAAAGCCATTGAAATTATCCCTGGTGCATCTCGAGGCATTCGTATTCTGCTTGAAGATGCAGCGAACGAAGACGCCGGCCTGCCATTGATTGGTCAAGTTGCTGCGGGTGAGCCTATTTTGGCGCAAGAGCATGTTGAAGCACACTACCAAGTTGATCCGAGCATGTTTAAACCACAAGCTGATTTTCTGCTGCGTGTTAATGGCGAAAGTATGAAGGACATCGGTATTATGGACGGCGACCTACTTGCAGTACATAAAACGCAGGATGTTCGTGATGGACAAGTGGTGGTTGCACGTGTCGATGACGATGTGACGGTAAAACGACTCGAGCGCAAAGGCGCGACCGTATTGCTGCATGCAGAAAACGAAGAGTTTTCTCCGATTGAAGTCGATCTAACTGCTCAGCACCTTGCTATTGAAGGGGTTGCGGTTGGTATTATTCGCAACACTGATTGGATGTAATAGCACTAAGGCAGATAAGCAAACGACTTCTCTGCCTTAAATTCTACGCGTTTTTGATGAAATTGTAGAAAAAATACCCGTCTCCACTCCCCACCGTGCTCACTTTCTGGTATGTTTCGCACCCTTGTATCGTTCAGGAGATAAATTGTGGAAGCTTGCCCACTGTGTGCGGGACTTTCTGTACACCATTATCACAGCGATAAGAAGCGAGATTACTTGCAATGTGGTTCCTGTCAGTTGGTGTTTGTACCAAGGCAGCAACGACTTGATGCGAGCGCGGAAAAAGCGATTTATGACCTTCATATCAATGATCCTAGTGATGCTGGCTATCGACGTTTTTTATCTCGACTAGTCTCACCACTACAAGAACGATTATCACAAGGCTCAAAAGGTCTCGATTTTGGCTGTGGCCCGGGCCCAACCTTGTCTTTGATGTTCGAAGAGCAAGGCTATGACATGTCGCTGTATGATTTGTACTATTATCCAGAGAGTTCGGTATTAGATAATAGCTATGACTTCGTCACAGCAACGGAAGTTATTGAGCACTTGTATGAGCCAGACTTAGTTTGGCAACAATGGTTATCGCTCATTAAGCCTGCGGGATGGTTAGGCTTAATGACTAAAATGGTGGTTGATGTGGATGCCTTTGCCAAATGGCACTACAAGAACGACCAAACCCACGTTGTATTCTTTAGTCGAGCCACCTTTGTGTATTTGGCACAAAGAGATGGGCTGGAGTTAGAATTCATTGGTAATGATGTCATTTTACTGAGGAAGCTTACGTAATGAGTCGTAAGAAAAAATCGAGAAAGCCAGGCGCGAATCCAGAGCCTGTAATTGTTACACGCAACCGCACTGAATCGGATGTGGAAGGTCGCTTACGCAAGCGTTTGAAAAAGCGCAAAGGCCAGAAGTCTGGCAGTCGTCATTCAGAAGTTTCAAAAACCAAACAGGCAGGCAGCGCAGCAAAGCTAGACCCGCGTTTAGGTAGCAAGAAAAAAATCCCACTTATCGTTGATGATAAGAAAAAGCCAAGTAAACAAGAGCGTCGTTTATCTGCTGAGCAAGAACTTGAAATGCTCGAAAATGATGCACAGCTTAACGTATTGCTTGATCGTATTGAAAGCGGTGAAAACTTGGGTGCAGGTCTGCAAAAATACGTTGACGAGAAACTTGACCGAATTGAAGTACTGATGAACCGTCTTGGCCTAATGGAGCCAGAGATCGAAGATGAGTTTGAATCATCTATGGCTGAAGAACCTCGTCAGACAAAGGGCAAAGCAAGCAGCGATGCTGATTTGTTGTCTCAATTTGAAGAGCTAGACATCGACCAATTCAAGGATTAATAAGGGTAGAGTAGATGAATACCTTCACACTGTTAGCTATTGCTGGTGCCATCATTATTGTCGGCTTGGCTAGTTATGCGGGCTATTTGCTACTGCAACTTAAAAAGCAAAAGGAGTTGCAACAGCAGCATCGCGACTTGGCTATCCAAAAGCGAAATGCCAACATTTTTGAAAGCGTCGATACGATTTGTTTAGCGACGATTCAAGGGCAATGTGATGTATCAGAAGCGGCGATTAGACTCTACAACATCATGGACTACGTTCAAGGTAATGACCGTGTCGATTTTGATGAGAGCTACCCTGCGACTTCTGAGCTATATCATATCGTTAAAGATATGCCACGCGGTGATGCGCGACAAGAGATGAAAAAGCAAGACCGAATGCGGGATAACCTTACACGTCAGAAGGCAGAAGCGCGTTTGAATGACGCAATTATCGAAGAGCTCAAAGACCTTCAGCAGAAGGTTAAGCCACTGAACAATGCCATTGATATTAAGCTTGTAGGATAGCCTTTTCGTTTCGTTGGTCATGACTAGTGATCAAGCTAGCATTTTTGTTGACGATTTGAGCAAAAATGCAGTTAACGGCGCTCGCTGTCATATTCCTGTGGCAAAATAGCGCCTAGTTGACGTACCGCCAATCTGCGTTTGTTAGGTTGTGATTGGGGCGTCAAGAAACACATGTTTATTGGAAGTATTACCATGTCTCAAAGTCAATCAGAAACTAAGCAACAGATAGTCTGGGATCAAGCGATTCTCGATAAGTATAACTACTCGGGTCCTCGTTATACCTCATATCCGACCGCTGTCGAGTTCCACGAAGCTTATACCATCTCTGATTACGACATGGCGTGTACTCAATATCCAGAACGTCCACTATCGCTGTACGTTCATATTCCGTTCTGCCATAAGCTTTGCTATTACTGTGGCTGTAATAAAGTGATTACCCGTCATGCACACAAAGCCGATGAGTATCTCGATGTTATCGAACACGAAATTCGTCAGCGTGCATCATTGCTTCAGGGTCGTAAAGTGACTCAGTTGCATTTTGGTGGCGGTACGCCAACCTTCCTAACCAAAAGCCAGATCAGTCGATTGATGGCAATTCTTCGTGGTGAGTTCTTCTTCCAAGAAGGTGCTGAGATTAGTATCGAAGTTGATCCGCGTGAAATTGAGTTGGATATGTTGGACCATCTGCGCTCAGAAGGCTTTAACCGCCTGAGTATCGGCGTTCAAGACTTCAATAAAGAAGTGCAAAAGCTGGTGAATCGTGAGCAAGATGAAGAGTTTATCTTTGCCATGGCTGAGCGCGCCAAACAACTAGGTTTCCGTTCAACCAACCTCGACCTTATCTATGGTTTACCGAAGCAAACGAAACAGCGTTTTGCCGAGACACTTGAGCAGGTTCTGACCATGCGTCCAGGACGTTTATCGGTGTTTAACTATGCTCACATGCCAAACTTATTTGCCGCGCAGCGTAAAATTAAAGACGAGGATCTTCCTCAAGCTGAAGAAAAAATGGCGATCTTGCAAGATACTATTGCGACGTTGACAGGCGCAGGCTATCAGTTTATCGGTATGGACCACTTCGCTCTTCCTGAAGATGAACTAGCGGTTGCACAGCGTGCGGGTGAGCTGCATCGAAACTTCCAAGGTTACACGACGCAAGGTGATTGCGACCTAGTTGGCTTTGGTGTTTCTGCGATTTCTATGATTGGCGACAGCTACGCACAAAACCAGAAAGAGCTGAAAAAGTACTACGCTCAAGTGAATGATTTGAGACATGCACTGTGGAAAGGTGTGGTCCTTGATAAAGATGACTTGATTCGCCGTGAAGTGATCAAGCAGCTTATCTGTAACTTCAAGCTCGACAAAACATTTATAGAAAAGACCTTTGGCATTGGCTTCTCAAGCTATTTCGCTGAAGATATGAAATTGCTGCAAACGTTTATTGATGATGAATTAGTTGCAGTGTCAGACGATTCGATTGAAGTGACACTGCGTGGTCGTTTATTGATTCGTAATATCTGTATGTGTTTTGACAAATATCTACGTCAAAAAGCGCGTCAGCAACAGTTCTCCCGCGTTATTTAATACCTACCGGATTTTTCATTTTGGTCGTAGCAGCCTGCTGCGGCCATTGTTCTAACGGTGTCGGTCGACCATACAAATACCCCTGTGCATGATGACAGCCAAGGTCATGAACGAGCTTAGCTTGCAGTGGTGTTTCAATCCCTTCAGCCACGAGCGTAAACCCAAAGCTGCTTGATAGCTTAGTGATTGCTGCAACAACACTCTGCTCAGCATTGTCTGGAGTCAGTCTATCTACAAAGGCTTTATCGACCTTCAGGCTATTAAATGGCAGCTTGTGGAGATAGGCGAGGGAAGAATAGCCAGTACCAAAATCGTCGATAGCAATATTAACGCCAAGCGCTCTAATTTTGCTGAGGTTGCCAAGGGTGATTGGATCATTGTCAGCCAGTCGCGATTCCGTCACTTCGACAGTAAGCTGACTTGCCGGAAAACCTGCTCGTTTGAGCAGTCCTGACAATTCATCCACATAGCTTGCGCTCGCTAATTCAATGACTGAGACATTAATGTGCAATTGAAAGTGCGCAGGTAACTGTTGTTGTTTGATAGCTTTGACAACGGTTTCGAGGCTTTTCTCTGCCATAATCCGACCAATACTGCTAATCAGTCCCGAACCTTCAGCAATAGGAATGAAATCCAAAGGAGAAATGAATTGTCCTTCATCATCACGAAGTCGCAGTAGAGCTTCAGCACCTAAAGTTTGGCCATTGTCGAGTTCAATTATGGGTTGGAAATGCACCTCAAACTTATTGTTATCAATGGCATGACGTAATGTCGCTAACAAGCGCGTTTTCTTTTTCGAACTCTCTGCCATGTCGGGGGTATAAATGCAGCAGCGCTGACAATCAAACTTTGCGTGGCTATGGGCAATGCCTGCATTTCGCAGCGTTGTGTCTGTTGTGTCCTCTCCGGTAATAGGTGCGATACCAATAGAGACCTGTAACATTAATGGCTCACCTTGCATCACGAAGGGGGCGCTGAATATCTGTCTAATTCGATGTTGATAACACATCTGTTGCTGTGGCTTCACATCAGGTAGGTAGATGGCAAACTCGTCACCGGCAACTCGCCCTAGCACACCATTTTCAAGCAACACCCACGCTTTGAGTCTCTCTGCAATGACGGAGAGTAAAATATCACCTTGATGGTGACCTAAGCTGTCATTGATATCTCTAAATTGATTAATACCGAGCAGCATCATACAGCCGCTGTTGCTTTTCATTGCATTGCAGGTCTCAATAAAGCCTTGTCGGCTATACAGCTTGGTCAAGCTGTCACGGGTGAGCTGTTCTCGCAAAGTATGAAACGATGCTTGCAAGTGTGAGCGCATGGCGGAGAAGCTTTCTACGAGCAGCGAGATCTCTTTGATACGATTGTTTTTGGGTAATGGGTAGTCCCAAGAGCCATTAGAAATCTGTTTTGCCGCCTCAGCGGTTTCAGACATAGGCAGAATCAGTCGGTTGATGATGACGATACCAACAAGTAACCCCAGCACGCCTAAAATCAAGCCCGCGATTAGCGTTTGGTTACTAATCATGGGTATATCGCCAAGCAGAGCGTGATTGGAGATAGACACCACAACGTACCAACTTAAATTGGTATTAGTTTGATAATGACTAACCATCACATAATGGGTGTCTCCCCGGTAAGGAAAGGCGAATAAGTGAGGTTCAGTCAGTTCGGTATTATCTAAAGTTTGATCAAGAAAGGTCAAAGCAGGATGCAAGCTGTCAGCCATTGATAGCCTTTGCCCGTTAGCATCGAGAATCGATTCATCATCGGCTTGTGCGATGAGCTGACGCTGGTTATCAATAATAAAGACTTGCGCGTTATGGGCGTGTTTTAATTCATTGAGAAAGAGACTAAAAGTATCGATCTGTACATCAACAGCAGCCACTCCAACGAAGGTTCGAATGTCTCCGTCTGAGCTAAATACCGGAGCGAGAGCAGAAATTGTCACTTCTTGTTCCGCGTCGGCGTTGGCATACAGCTTTGACCACATAGCCACGGGGTTTTCTTTGACCGGCTGGTACCAAGGGCGCAATCTTGGGTCATAAGGTTTTATGGTATCGATGACTTGAGACTGTCGGTTTTCACCTTGGTAGATATTAAGCTGCTCACCAGTATTCGCGTCCTTTACCATCAAAGAGTAACCGTTTGGGGTATGAATGGACTTTGCATCTCGTATGGCAAGGAATTCACCTAACTCGCCGCCAAAACCCAATAAGTCAATTTGCGAAAACTCAGTATGAAGGGATTTAAAACTGGACAGCAAATAATCTTCGATAGCTAGGGCATCATTGGCGGAATACAGCTGATGGTATTCAATCGCATGAGCTAATGCGTCGGCCACTGCCATCGGCCTTTCAAGATAGATATCTAAGCTCTGAATCACGTTGTAGCTTAAGCTAGTAAGCTGCTTTTCACTTATCTCCAACGCAAGGTCGTCGTAGTGCTCTTTCTGTAGCCACAAAATGGTGCCGATCGAGCACAGAAACACCAAAATAAATGGTGTGATTAGGGCTTTCTTGAAGGAGATTTTCAGTAAACCTGGCATATGCTCTGATGTTGTGTGGCAACGAGCTCGCAGATAGGCCTGAGGCTTTGCCGTAACGTATTAATAATCAATAGTTATAAATCGGCCGATTGATAGAATTATTTAGGTCATTTGAGACTAAATGACCTAAATAATGGCGGTGCGTTAGGCAAGTCGATGATCTAATAAGAACTTTGTTAGTAGAGTTCTTTTAGCTTTCTAGTAAGAGTATTCCGTCCCCAGCCGAGCACTTTCGCTGCATCTTGCTTATGGCCATTGGTGTGGCTAAGAGCTGCTTCAAGCAATATACGCTCGAATTGCGGTTGTGCATGGTTAAGTATTTCTGTCTCACCAGACTCAAGGGCCTGCTGAGCCCATGAAGAGAGTAGTGACTGCCAATCCCCAGCACCGATATCAGTAATGCGTCTTGGCTCTTCTAATAACTCGGTAGGCAAATCACTTGGTAGAATTTCACTGCCGCTGGCCATTACCGTGAGCCATCGACAGGTATTCTCAAGCTGGCGCACATTTCCCGGCCAGTCGAGCTTATTTAAGATATCCACTGTGTCCGGATTAAGAGACTTGGTCTCCACACCGAGTTCTTCTGCTGCTAAAGACAAGAAATGCAATGTCAGCTTTTCAATATCCTGTTTGCGTTCTCGAAGAGATGGGATATGGATACGAATGACGTTAAGGCGATGGAATAAATCCTCACGGAATTCGCCTTCGGTCACCAGCTTTTCGAGGTTTTGGTGAGTCGCGGCGACGATACGTACATCCACTTTGACTGCAGAGTGCCCACCGACACGATAGAACTGTCCATCGGCTAAGACGCGCAGCAATCGAGTCTGAATATCCAATGGCATGTCACCAATCTCATCTAAGAATAAGGTCCCACCGTTGGCTTGTTCAAAACGTCCTTGGCGCACGCTATTTGCACCAGTAAATGCACCTTTCTCATGGCCAAATAGCTCTGACTCGATAAGGTCTTTGGGAATTGCCGCCATATTGAGTGCGATAAAAGGTTTGCTAGAGCGAGGACTATGGCGATGTAAGGCGTGCGCGACAAGCTCTTTACCCGTACCTGATTCACCATTAATGAGTACAGAAATGGAGGAACGAGATAAACGGCCAATTGCTCGAAACACTTCTTGCATAGCGGGCGCTTCACCAATAATTTCCGGTGCATCAGCTGCGATCACCTCTTCCTGTGAAAGAGCACTTTTCTGCTCTAGGCTGTGAGTAATAGCGCGCTCGACCAGAGTGAGGGTCTCATCGATATCAAAAGGCTTAGGTAGGTACTCAAAGGCGCCTTTTTGGTATGCGTTTACCGCCGCATCGAGATCAGAGTGTGCGGTCATTATGATGACTGGTAAATCTGGGGCGCTTTCTTGAACTCGATTTAGCAGTTCAATGCCGTCAATACCGGGCATACGGATATCGGACACCAATACATCCGGTGTTTCCCGCTCCAATGCCATTAGCACGCTTTCTGCATCGGCAAATGTCTCGCATTTGATATTTGCTGATGAAAGGGTTTTATCCATTACCCATCGTATTGAGCTGTCGTCGTCGACGACCCATACATATCCTTTACTCATAGCCAAACTTCCTTACAGCAAGCCATATTAAGTCCTCTTTCTCCTTGAGGTTAAATAGGCAGATAAATAGTAAAAATGGTGCGACCTGGCCAACTTTCTACATCTATTTTTCCATTATGTTGGTCGATCAAATTTTGCGAAATGGACAGCCCAAGACCCGTTCCGCCTTCTCTGCCACTTACCATGGGGTAGAACAGCGTATCTTGGAGTTCGGCCGGAATGCCGGGGCCATTGTCAATAATCTCTATCCGAGCAGCGAGTTTATGGCGCTGTCCATGAATATTGGCTTGATGCACAGTGCGCGTGCGCAAGGTGATTTGCCCATTATCTTGTTGTTTTAATATTTGCGCGGCATTACTGGTAATGTTCAATAACGCTTGTTCGATTTGGTCGGTATCCATCAAGATCGCCGGTAGACTAGGGTCATAGTCTCGTTCTATGGTCAGGCTGGTTCCTGCATCAAGCTCTACCAACTGACGTACCTTTTCTAAAATGAGGTGCAGATTTTCTTCTTTTTTCGTTCCTGGACGTTGTGGCCCAAGAAGCCTATCGACCAGCGCTCTTAATCGGTCTGCTTGTTCAATGATGATATTGGTGTACTCATTAAGTGAGGGATCAGGCAGCATCTTTGATAAAAGTTGTGCCGCACCTCGCAGGCCACCAAGCGGGTTCTTTATCTCATGAGCGAGGCCTCTTACCAGCAACTTTGCAGCTTGTTGTTGAGCATGCTGGTTGAGCTCCTGAGTCAGCCTTTTTTGCTGACCAATCTTACGCATTTCCACCAAAAGCATCAGTTCCTTATTCCAAGATAAGGGGCTAACAGTCACCTCTAATAACAGCGGTTTGCCATCAACAACTAAAGTGACATCACTATCGGTAATACTTTGGCCACTTTGTAGAGGCTGAGTAAGTAAAGCCAAGTCTAGAGAAGCGTGTTGAATAAATTGAGAAAGGTGGCAATTAAGCAGTCTCTTGGAACTTTGCGAGAACAATTGCTCTGCGGCAGGGTTAGCGTATTGAACTGTTAATCCCTCATTGAGCATCAAGGTCGCCGTTACCACATTATTGAGTATTGCACTGGTGAGTTCACAGTTTGCCACACGCTATCCTTAATCGATTTTGCATTGCGTTGCTCTATGATGGTGCGCTGCACGCAATGTCTTTTGTTTATGCACTAAAATGGTGCATTGATAATTCCAAGTATGGCGCAATTTTTTATAGAGTAAAAGCGTAAACGCTGATGGCTATGGCGATTGCACCGATGCACGATGTAAATGCACTGTTATCGTATTGGACGATGCAATAACCTTGCCGTTTTGTTGTGCTTGAATGGTTAAGGTGTGAGTTCCTCGGTCAATGGCGGTTAATGACCAATGAGGAGTAGTTTTCGGTGCACCATATGCCTTGCCATCGAGAAGAAGTTGCAGCTTGGCTGCGACGTGAAGCTTACCATCTATGTGACCAATAACATCGAAATTACCAGCGTTGTTGCGAATGGTGGCATCGTGAGTGGGATTGCGGATGCTGACTTTTAGCCTGATAGGCTTGGGGGTTGGCGTTTCTGAGAAAGAATTTGTTGCTGGGGAAACGTCATTGCTGGAGTAAGGGACGGGAGGCTCAGGCAACACAATTAATGACGATTGCGGGTTAGTAGGATGATCACTGAAGTGCTGCACACCTTTTTCATCGACCCAGGTGTAGATCTCTATACTCCAAGATAGGGGACTCAAGATACACAGTATCAATATCAGGGCAGATTTCATGTTAGCGGAACCTTGCTTTACTTAAGAGTCCTGATGGTAATGCTGCAAGAAATAACACGGACATAAAAAAGGCCCGCCTGCGAGGCGAGCCTAATAATTGGTTGTAAACCTTTGAATTATACTGAGTAGTATAGTTCGAACTCAAGTGGGTGAGTTGTCATGTTTACTTTCTCTACGTCTTGAGACTTAAGATCGATGTAAGAATCGATAAAGTCATCAGAGAATACACCGCCAGAAGTTAGGAACTCACGGTCAGCGTCTAGACACTCTAGCGCTTCTTTTAGTGAGTAAGCCACTGTTGGGATCTCTGCAGCTTCTTCAGCTGGTAGATCGTAAAGGTCTTTGTCCATTGCTTCACCTGGGTGGATCTTGTTCTTGATACCGTCAAGACCAGCCATAAGCATTGCAGCAAAGCATAGGTATGGGTTTGCTGATGGGTCACCGAAACGTAGCTCGATACGACGCGCTTTCGGGCTTGGTACCACTGGGATACGGATAGAAGCAGAACGGTTACGTGCAGAGTAAGCAAGCATAACTGGTGCTTCGAAGCCTGGTACAAGACGCTTGTACGAGTTAGTTGATGCGTTGGCAAATGCGTTGATTGCTTTAGCGTGCTTGATAACACCACCGATGTAGTAAAGCGCCATTTCAGATAGGCCGCCGTACTTGTCGCCAGCGAATAGGTTAACACCGTCTTTCGCTAGAGATTGGTGAACGTGCATACCAGAACCGTTATCACCTACTAGAGGCTTAGGCATGAATGTCGCTGTCTTACCAAATGCGTGAGCAACGTTGTGTACAACGTACTTGTAAACTTGGATTTCGTCCGCTTTAGCCGTTAGCGTGTTGAAACGAGTAGCGATTTCGTTCTGACCCGCTGTTGCTACTTCGTGGTGGTGAGCTTCAACAACTTGACCCATTTCTTCTAGAACTAGACACATTGCAGAACGGATGTCTTGAGAAGAGTCAACTGGAGCTACTGGGAAGTAACCACCTTTAACGCCTGGACGGTGACCTTTGTTACCACCTTCGAAGTCAGTGCCTGTGTTCCAAGCCGCTTCTACGTCGTCAATCTTGAAGAATGAACCAGACATGTCTGTTGCGAATTTAACATCGTCAAATAGGAAGAACTCTGGCTCTGGACCAACAAGTACAGTATCTGCAATGCCAGTAGAACGTAGGTAGTCTTCTGCGCGCTTAGCGATTGAACGTGGGTCACGGTCGTAGCCTTGCATTGTTGCAGGCTCAAGGATGTCACAACGAATGTTCAGAGTTGCATCTTCAGTGAATGGGTCTAGAACTGCGCTTGCCGCGTCAGGCATCATTACCATGTCTGATTCGTTGATGCCTTTCCAGCCAGCAACTGATGAACCGTCGAACATTTTGCCTTCTTCAAAGAAGTCTGCATCTACTTGGTGTGCAGGGATAGAAACGTGCTGCTCTTTACCCTTAGTGTCTGTAAAGCGTAGATCTACGAATTTAACTTCGTTCTCTTGGATCAGCGATAGAACATTTTCTACTGACATCTTGGAAAACCTCCAGTGTTATTAAAGCGGTTAAGTACTCGATTAGTGTTAATCGGCATTGATTAACGTCTGCTTATTGAAGTGCGTTAATCGATGCTGATTTTACTAAAGCTAAAACCGTGCCAAAAAATAAATCCATTATTTTTCATAGTGTTACAAAATTACTCATCATAATGGAGCAAGATGATGCACCAAAATGATCATTGCGCGCACTCTTATGGTGCAATGTTAAATTTCTGCACCAAGTTGAATCAATGATGCCATACATTCAGCATGGTTTTTGAATCGGTGTCAACTGTAATCCTACGATGAGCAGATCGGCTGCGCTAAAATAGTGAATTTGGCGCTAGCTCCCGATATTTACGGCAAAACTAGCTTAAACCGACTATGTTTAAGCAAGATTTCAACGAAGAAGATCACAACTCTCGTAATTTCTGGTATATTGCGGGCGTTTTTTTAATCGAGTCAGCGGCTATCGTGCGGCGACTCTTGACTGAGTGAAAGAAATCTATGTCAACTCCACAGATTGATAAGTTAAGAAACATTGCGATTATCGCGCACGTTGACCACGGTAAAACTACCCTTGTTGACAAGCTACTTCAGCAATCCGGTACTCTAGAGTCTCGCGGTGAAACTGAAGAGCGAGTTATGGACTCGAATGATATCGAAAAGGAACGTGGTATCACGATCCTTGCTAAAAACACAGCGATCAACTGGAATGATCACCGCATCAACATCGTAGATACTCCGGGACACGCGGACTTCGGTGGTGAAGTTGAGCGTATTATGTCGATGGTAGACTCTGTACTGCTTATCGTTGACGCTGTAGATGGTCCGATGCCGCAAACTCGCTTTGTAACGCAAAAAGCATTTGCACATGGCCTTAAGCCTATTGTTGTTATCAACAAAATCGACCGCCCAGGTGCTCGCCCTGATTGGGTTATGGACCAAGTATTTGACTTGTTCGACAACCTAGGTGCATCTGACGAACAATTAGACTTCCAAGTAGTTTACGCATCAGCGCTAAACGGCTGGGCAACGTTGGAAGAGGGCGAAGAAGGCGAGAACATGGAACCATTGTTCCAAGCTATCGTTGATAACGTTGAAGCACCTGCTGTTGACCCAGAGGGTGCACTGCAAATGCAGATCTCTCAGCTAGACTATAGCTCTTACGTTGGTGTTATCGGTGTAGGCCGTGTGACTCGTGGTACGGTTAAGCCGAACCAACAAGTAACGGTTATCGGTGCTGATGGTAAGACTCGTAACGGTAAAGTAGGTACGGTTTTAGGTTACCTAGGCCTTGAGCGTCACGAAGTTCAGCAAGCAACTGCAGGCGACATCATCGCAATCACTGGTCTTGGCGAGCTAAAAATCTCTGACACTATCTGTGCACAGGGTGAAGTGGAGGCGCTACCAGCGCTGTCTGTTGACGAACCAACGGTAACCATGACATTCCAAGTAAACACGTCTCCATTCGCAGGTAAAGAAGGTAAGTTCGTGACTTCACGTAACATCCTTGAGCGCCTAGAGAAGGAACTGGTACACAACGTAGCACTACGCGTTGAGCAACTGGATGATCCAGATAAGTTCCGTGTATCTGGTCGTGGTGAACTACACCTATCTATCCTGATCGAAAACATGCGTCGTGAAGGCTTTGAGCTAGCGGTTTCTCGTCCTGAAGTTATCATCAAAGAAGAAGATGGTCAGAAGCAAGAACCATACGAAACTGTAACTATCGACGTAATGGAAGAGCACCAAGGCAGCATCATGGAAGCTATCGGCTTACGTAAAGGTGAGCTAACGGACATGGCTCCAGATGGTAAAGGTCGTATTCGTATGGACTTCATGATGCCATCTCGTGGTCTAATCGGTTTCCAAACTGAATTCATGACACTAACGTCTGGTTCTGGTCTTCTATACCACACGTTCGATCACTACGGTCCATTCAAGGGCGGTGAGATTGGTCAGCGTGTAAACGGTGTACTTATCTCGAACGGTGCTGGTAAAGCGTTAACGAACGCACTATTTAACCTACAAGAGCGCGGCCGTATGTTTATCGGTCATGGTATTGAGGTTTACGAGGGCATGGTTATCGGTATCCATAGCCGTGACAACGACCTAACGGTTAACCCGCTTAAAGGTAAGCAGTTAACTAACGTTCGTGCTTCTGGTACTGATGACGCACAGGTTCTTACTCCGCCAATCATTATGACTCTAGAGCAAGCACTTGAGTTCATCGATGATGACGAGCTAGTAGAAGTAACACCTGAAAGCATCCGTATCCGTAAGAAGTTCCTTTCGGAAAGCGATCGTAAGCGTGCAAGTCGCGAAGCTAAGTCTTAATTGATTTAGATGAGATGTAAAAAAACCAGCCGCGAGGCTGGTTTTTTTGTGTTTGCTTTTTCGAAGACGTTACAGGTTGAATAACTTAAAGTAACTGTTTCAATACTCTATCAGCTTGAACTCGAGTAATTTTCTTTAGCAGTTTTTGTACAGGCGCTGGATAGTTTTCCACTTTTTCCAACTGCTTATAGGTACAGATTAACTGGGTGTGTTCAAGGATGTTTTCCACCTCTGCCTCAAACTTGTCGACAAGATGCGAGTAATGGTCCTGAATCAAAATGGCATTCTCTAAATCCAAGCTCCAAGCTCGTGGATTTAGGTTGTTGCCTGTAATCAGCATATAACGCTTATCGACCCAAATGCCTTTTAGGTGGAAGCTGTTGTCATCATGTTTCCATAGGCGAATGCACAGATTGCGACTCGCGATATGTGCTTCGTTAGCTTTAGCAAAGCGACGCAGATTCATTTCATAGAGGTAAGGCAAACCACCAATGGTTTTGAAGTCTTCCTCTGGAGAAATGTAGAAGTCGTTCGCCGTCTTATCACCCACCACGATTTTCACTTTAACACCGCGTTTCAGGGCACGCTTGATTTCTTTTGCTACCGACTTAGGGAAGTTGAAATAAGGGGTACAAATAAAAATCTCGTCTTTAGCACTAGCTAATAGCTGATTGATGCTTTGGTTAAGCTTGTTACGACGCTTACCAATACCAACAATAGGTGTCACTGCTACTTGGTGCTCATTACTCGGCTGAGCGTTAAATTGATAACGTGCCTGAGACAGTGAACCACGTAGCTGCCGGATTTCTGCCTTAATATCTTTTGTCGTTGGCTTTTCTGGCAATGACAGGTCGTTGACGGCAGGATTGGCAATCAGTTCGTTTGCAACAAACTGAGCCATACTATTTGCTAGTTCAGAGTTGTTCAGAACATGGTAGCGGTCGAATCGGTAACGCTCATCGTAATTTAAGTAGATGTTGTTAAGACTAGCGCCGCTGTATATCACTTTATCATCGATAATAAAGCCTTTAAGGTGCAAGACCCCAAATACTTCTCTGCCACGCACTGGAATACCGTAAACAGGAACGGCATGCTCGTGATTTTGTCTAAACTCGCGATACATCACTGCGTTGCCATCAGACTGGTCTGCGCCAATCAGACCACGTTGTGCACGGTGCCAGTCAACACAAACGGCAATATCGAGAGCCGGATTCTTTTGCTTTGCTTGATAAAGTTCAGTCAGGATTTGGCGTCCAGCGTCATCATCTTCTAAATACAAAGCGACTAGGTAGATTCTTGATTGTGCTTCGCGTATCGCTTGAATTAAATACTCGCGATAATCTTTGGCGGAATACAATACATCCAATGCATTGGGATCCTGCGCGATTGAGGGAAGCTGTTCAAAAGAGTTCCTAAGAGCCATCATATGAGGGACTGTACCTTTGGTCATTGCAAAATTGCGAACCTAGAATTTTACCAAACTCTTGCCCTAAATGGGTAGTAAAGCGTTGATAAGTTTAACGGGGATCAATGTATCGCATAGCTGCCAGTGCTTTTCCGCCGTGAATATAACGAGAAAACAGTTGCTTAAGAGGACCTGGTAGCTCTTCTTGGGCAATCACTTTAAAGCCATGTTGCCCATAAAATCCCTGTAAATGTTCTAGCGCAAAACAAAAATCGTTGTTGGTCAGCTCATTTTGTCGCAGTTGTGCCATGAAATGATGACCGACACCTTGTTGGCGGAAGTCTGGAAGAACCAGCATGCCGGTCATCAATCGATACTGCTCGATGGTGCGAAATCGTACGAGGGCACAGAGGCTGTGGCCTTGGCTAAGAGTGAGAATACGTTCATCACTTTTTGGTTTGCCAGCTGGGTAGTGTGCTTTATACAGTTTTTTGGCAATCGGCAGTTTAATGGGGTCTAGCATACCGAATTTTAACGTATCCATAGCCAATGCTCGTCTCAAAAGGATAGAATAGCGGCAGTGTAAGCCATCAATGAACGCCCATGCAAACTGAAAACAATGCCCAACTTCGCCCATTTCACACCTTTGGTATCTCACAGCAGTGTCAGGTGCTAGTAGAAGCTGAATCGGTCGACGACCTAATTGCGATTTACCAAAACCCAGACTGGCAAGCGCTACCTAAACTAATGTTAGGTAAGGGCAGCAACATGTTATTTACGGAGCCTTATCAGGGCGTTGTTATCATTAATCGATTGCAAGGTATTTCGTACTCCAGCTCTGAGACTGAACACCTTTTGCATGTATCAGGGGGTGAAGACTGGCCGAGTTTGGTTGAATGGTGTGTAGAGCAGGGGTACGCTGGCGTTGAAAATTTGGCTTTAATCCCTGGCTGTGCTGGTAGCGCACCTATTCAGAATATTGGTGCTTATGGCATAGAGCTTCAGCAAGTATGTGATTATGTGGAGTACCTTTGTTTAGACAGCTATACCATAAAGCGGCTGTCTAATAATCAATGTCGTTTTGGTTATCGTGACTCCATTTTTAAGCACGAGCTGAAAGATAAGGCGCTCGTGACCGCCATTGGCCTTAAGCTAAATAAAACATGGCAGCCTATATTAAGTTATGGTCCGTTACAGTCTCTTGACCCAGATACGACCACGCCAAAAGAAGTGTTTGATGTGGTCGTAAAAGTGAGAAAAGAGAAACTGCCTGATCCTACTGTGACTGGTAATGCTGGGAGTTTCTTTAAAAACCCGATTGTCAGTATCGAACAGTATGAAACGCTCAAAGCGCAATACCCAGCGCTAGTGGCTTATCCATCGAGTGACAAGATGAAGTTGGCTGCTGGTTGGCTTATCGATCAGTGTGGTCTGAAAGGGCATACTCAGGGGGGGGCCATGGTGCATCCTAAACAGGCTCTTGTATTGGTGAATGCCAATAATGCCAAGGCGGAGGATATTGTTAACCTTGCCGCTTATGTCCGCGACTGTGTGCTGAAGAAATTTAATGTAGAGCTTGAGCATGAGGTACGCTTTATGGGCGCTCAACAAGAAGTGTATTTAAAGGACCTGCTATGAGAGAGCATCATGTGAAATTGGCGATTTTAGAGCAGCTTTCTCAAGGCGGATTTCATTCGGGTGAGATGTTGGGTGAGCAGCTAGGTATTTCTCGTGCCGCTGTAAGTAAGCACATTAAAGGCATTCGTGATTGGGGGGTTGATATCTTTCGCGTTCAGGGGAAAGGCTATCAACTAGCGGCTCCTATGGAACTGTTGTCCAAAGAGAAACTATCGCGAACTGTTACCTCACCATTTGAGTTGATTCCTATTATCGACTCTACCAATCAATACTTACTCGACAAACAAAACAGCTTAGAGTCGGGTGCGGTGTGCATTTCTGAGTACCAGTCTAAAGGCCGTGGCCGCCGTGGCCGCCAATGGGTATCACCATTCGGTAGTAACCTTTATCTCTCCATGTATTGGAAGTTAGAAGCAGGAATGGCAGCGGCGATGGGGTTGAGTCTGGTGATTGGCGTGGCGATAGTCGAAGCCTTAGAACAACTTGGGATTGATGGTGTAAAACTTAAATGGCCGAATGACCTGTATTTTAATGACAAGAAGTTAGCCGGCATTTTGGTTGAAATGTCAGGCCAAGCTGGTGGCGCGGCAAACCTAGTCATGGGTATGGGTATGAATCTAAATATGAGTGAACAAGTAGAAGGCATCGATCAGCCTTGGACCTCGCTCAATGAAGTGGCAGACCAACCATTTAGCCGTAACGATTTGGTGGTAGCCTTTATCAAGGCTTGGCAGAACGCTCTAGAAGATTACGAAATGTGTGGCTTACACGGTTTTGTTGAACGTTGGAATCGTCATGATAACTTTTTGGATCGAGAAGTTCGTCTGGTGATGGGCAATCGAGACATTCAAGGTATTGTGCGCGGCATTGATGCCACTGGCGCCGTTTTGCTGGAAACAGAAGCGGGTATTCAACCATTTATTGGTGGTGAGATCTCTCTGCGCAAACTGAACTGATGTGGCTTAACTTATCACTAATTTAGCAACTTCACTTACTGCATCAAATATTGTTACCACACTAGATATTGTCACCACACCGCATGTTGTCATCCCTGCGTAGGCAGGGATCTACCTTTGGCGCACATAACCCCTCATCAAAACAGCCTACTTCCTCAAATAAACCGTCTCAACATTATGATCTTTACCTTTCTGTAAAATCAATTGAGCTCGCTCTTTGGTTGGCAAGATATTCTGCACTAAGTTGATCCCATTAATCGATGCCCAAATATTCTTCGCTTTAGTTTTTGCTTCTTGTTCATTTAACTGGGTATAGTGGCTGAAGTAAGAGCCAGGCTTAGTAAAGGCGCCTTGGCGGAATTTCATAAAGCGCTGCACATACCAGTTTTCAATGCGTTCACTGTCTGCATCGACATACAAAGAAAAATCGAGAAAATCAGAGATAAACACGCGATGTGGATCGTGAGGGTAGTCCATGCCACTTTGCAGGACATTGAGACCTTCGATGATTAGCACGTCAGGTAGGTCGACGACTTTCTGCTCATCAGTAATATCGTAAGTTAAGTGTGAATAGACGGGAGCGACAACGTTACGCTTACACGCTTTGACATCGGAAACAAACTGCACCAAGCGACGCATATCATAGGACTCGGGAAAGCCCTTTTTCGCCATTAACCCTTTTTCTAACAGTACCTTATTAGGATGAAGAAAACCGTCAGTCGTAATAAGCTCTACCTTAGGATGGTTTTCCCAGCGACTGAGCAAGGCTTTTAGCAAGCGAGCCGTAGTACTTTTCCCGACCGCAACACTACCGGCAATACCAATAATGAATGGTGGCGTATGGTCACTTTGTCCCAAGAACTCTTGAAGAACGGAGTTGCGACTCTGTCTCGCGGCAACGTACAGGTTAAGCAGACGAGAAAGAGGCAAGTAAACATCAGTGGCTTCCTGTATCGTCAGGTTTTCATTAATACCCTGAAGCTCTTTCAGATCATCTTCTGTTAATGTCATAGGGACAGCGTTGCGAAGTGCAGACCACTGCTCGCGACTAAATGACATAAAAGGGCTCATAACTCACCTAACTTAAGGTTTCCATACACGTAGAGTGCTGAACATACCTGAACAAAGGGATAAATCAAATATTTCATGCGACACTGCGTGCGTAATTCCCCGAAATGTGTACAAAAAGTCATCAAAAAGGAAGAATGTGTGAAAAAACGAAATTTTTTTTGATTTAACGGTTGCATCAGCAAGATTCATTCAATAGAATGCGCTCCACTTATGCCGACTTAGCTCAGTAGGTAGAGCAACTGACTTGTAATCAGTAGGTCACCAGTTCGATTCCGGTAGTCGGCACCATTTTCACTTTGCCTAGGGCAATGATGACGAAAATGGTAAGTAAAATTTGGGGGGGTTCCCGAGTGGCCAAAGGGAGCAGACTGTAAATCTGCCGGCACTGCCTTCGATGGTTCGAATCCGTCCCCCCCCACCATATTCTTTAGGGAATAGCTCTCAGAGTTACGTGTTGCGGGCATCGTATAATGGCTATTACCTCAGCCTTCCAAGCTGATGATGCGGGTTCGATTCCCGCTGCCCGCTCCAACTCATTTAGAGTGCTGATATAGCTCAGGTGGTAGAGCGCATCCTTGGTAAGGATGAGGTCGGCAGTTCGAGTCTGCCTATCAGCACCAGCTCTCAAAGCAATATTTCCTTTTGATACTTTCTTTTGCCTCAACTATGTTTAGAGGCTAAGAGAAGCTTTATTACCAAGATTTTTTGGTTGCGTGGTCTTCAAAGCCACCTAAATCCGTACCTAGAGGGACAACTCATGTCTAAAGAAAAATTTGAACGTACGAAACCGCACGTAAACGTTGGTACTATCGGCCACGTTGACCACGGTAAAACAACTCTAACAGCTGCAATCTGTACTACTCTTGCAAAAGTGTACGGCGGTGAAGCGAAAGACTTCGCATCTATCGATAACGCTCCAGAAGAGCGTGAGCGCGGTATCACAATCGCAACTTCTCACGTTGAGTACGATACTCCAACTCGTCACTACGCACACGTAGACTGCCCAGGACACGCGGATTATGTTAAAAACATGATCACTGGTGCTGCGCAAATGGACGGCGGTATCCTTGTAGTTGCTGCTACTGATGGTCCAATGCCTCAAACTCGTGAGCACATCCTACTAGGCCGTCAGGTTGGTATCCCTTACATCATCGTATTCATGAACAAGTGTGACATGGTTGATGATGAAGAGCTTCTAGAGCTAGTTGAAATGGAAGTTCGTGAACTTCTATCTGAGTACGATTTCCCAGGTGATGACCTACCAGTTATCCAAGGTTCTGCACTAGGCGCACTAAACGGCGAAGAGCAGTGGGAAGCGAAAATCGTTGAGCTTGCAGAAGCACTAGACTCTTACATCCCAGAGCCAGAGCGTGCAGTAGACCAACCGTTCCTACTACCAATCGAAGACGTATTCTCGATCCAAGGTCGTGGTACAGTTGTAACTGGTCGTATCGAGCGCGGTATCCTACGCGTAGGTGACGAAGTAGAAATCGTAGGTATCAAAGAGACTACAACTACTACTTGTACTGGTGTTGAGATGTTCCGTAAGCTTCTTGACGAAGGTCGTGCTGGTGAGAACGTTGGTGCACTTCTACGTGGTACTAAGCGTGACGAAGTTGAACGTGGTCAAGTTCTTGCAGCTCCTGGCTCAATCAACCCACACACTAAGTTCGAGTCAGAAGTATACGTACTTTCTAAAGACGAAGGCGGCCGTCATACTCCGTTCTTCAAAGGCTACCGTCCACAGTTCTACTTCCGTACAACTGACGTAACTGGTGACATCTCTCTACCAGAAGGCGTAGAAATGGTAATGCCAGGTGACAACATCCAAATGCAAGTTGAGCTAATCGCTCCAATCGCAATGGACGAAGGTCTACGTTTCGCTATCCGTGAAGGTGGCCGTACAGTAGGTGCTGGTGTTGTTGCTAAGATCTTCGACTAATTCTTCGAATTGTCGCAAGCTCTGGGAAAATCTTTGAATAAGATTTGACTAAGCAATGCTAAAAAGGGCATCATTTGATGCCCTTTTTCTGCGCTACTATATATAGAGGCGCAAAATTCATTCAGTGACTGCTCATTGTATGAATTTAGAAAGGATTTTAAGGGTTGAGTTGGAAAGTAATTTCTACCTGAGCCTTTGGCTAAAATGTTGGTTTGACTCAAATTTAATCAACATTAAAGGAATAAGCCCTGCAGCAGCGGGGTTGTTGTCGTCTAGTTAGACTTGTCACAGGTTGGTTTTATGAAAGCAAACGCTGAAACTCCTGATAGCTCAAATGCAGCAGATGTAATGAAGTGGATTGTCGCTTTTGCTCTGCTAGCCGCCGCTGTTGTGGGTAATTACCTGTATGGAGAACTTTCTGTAGTTCTTCGCGCTGCAGGTGTAGTTGTATTGATTGCTGCGGCACTTGGTGTAGCAGCTACAACAACAAAAGGTAAGGCAGCGATCACGTTCGCACGTGAAGCTCGCGTAGAAGTTCGCAAAGTAGTTTGGCCTACACGCCAAGAAACAATGCAAACTACGCTGATTGTCCTTGCAGTAAGTATTGTAATGGCGCTTGCGTTATGGGGTATCGACGGCATTATGGTTCGTCTTGTTGCATTCATAACCGGGTTATAGAGGGTGTTAATTCATGAGTGAAGCTCCGAAAAAACGCTGGTACGTAGTTCAAGCCTTTTCTGGTTTTGAAGGACGTGTGGCTCAGTCTCTTCGCGAACATATTAAAATGCACGCAATGGAAGAGTACTTTGGCGAAGTGCTAGTACCGACTGAAGAAGTTGTGGAAATGCGCGCAGGCCAACGCCGTAAAAGCGAGCGTAAGTTCTTCCCAGGCTACGTTCTTGTTCAGATGATCATGAACGATGAGTCTTGGCACTTAGTACGCAGTGTGCCACGTGTCATGGGCTTCATTGGTGGTACCTCTGACCGTCCTGCACCTATCACTGATAAAGAAGCTGACGCTATCCTAAATCGTCTAGAGAAGGCTAGTGAAGCGCCTCGTCCAAGAACAATGTTCGAAGCGGGTGAAGTGGTACGTGTCAATGAAGGTCCATTTGCTGACTTCAACGGTACTGTTGAAGAAGTGGATTACGATAAGAGCCGCGTAAAAGTGTCTGTATCGATCTTTGGTCGTGCAACACCAGTTGAGCTTGAATTCGGTCAAGTGGATAAGCTTGACTAATACTCGATTTTAAAGAGTATAAAAAATCACCTTTTTAGGGTTGAATAGGGCGCGAATTATGCTTATAATTTCGCGCCTTTTTACAGCACTGGCTGTAGAAAGTTTTATCAAAACACGGGGAGCTTTCCACTCGGATAGCGTTTGAACCCAAAATTAGGAAATATCATGGCTAAGAAAGTTGAAGCTTATATCAAACTGCAAGTTGCAGCTGGTATGGCAAACCCAAGTCCACCGGTTGGTCCTGCTCTAGGTCAACACGGTGTGAACATCATGGAATTCTGTAAAGCGTTCAACGCAAAAACAGAATCTATTGAGAAAGGTCTACCGACTCCAGTAGTTATCACTGTTTACAACGATCGTTCTTTCACGTTCGTAACTAAGACTCCACCTGCTGCTGTTCTTCTTAAGAAAGCTGCTGGCGTTAAGTCTGGTTCAGGTCGTCCTAACACTGAAAAAGTGGGTACAGTGACTGACGCTCAAATCCAAGAAATCGCAGAAACTAAAGCTGCTGATATGACTGGTGCTGACATTGAAGCGATGAAGCGTTCTATTGCGGGTACTGCTCGTTCAATGGGCCTAGTGGTAGAGGGTTAAGATCATGGCAAAACTTACTAAGCGTATGCGCGTTATCCGCGAAAAAGTTGAAGTAACTAAAGAATACGAAATCAACGAAGCTGTAGCTCTTCTTAAAGAACTAGCAACTGCTAAATTCGTTGAGTCTGTAGACGTTGCTGTTAACCTAGGCATCGATGCTCGTAAATCTGACCAGAACGTACGTGGTGCAACTGTACTACCTCACGGTACTGGCCGCGAAATCCGCGTTGCAGTGTTCACTCAAGGTGCAAACGCTGAAGCAGCTAAAGAAGCTGGCGCAGACATCGTTGGTATGGAAGATCTTGCTGAGCAAGTTAAGAAAGGCGAAATGAACTTCGACGTAGTTGTTGCTTCTCCAGATGCAATGCGTGTTGTTGGTCAACTAGGTACTATCCTAGGTCCTCGCGGTCTTATGCCAAACCCTAAAGTTGGTACTGTAACTCCTAACGTTGCTGAAGCTGTTAAGAACGCTAAAGCTGGTCAGGTTCGTTACCGTAACGACAAAAACGGCATCATTCACACTACTATCGGTAAAGTGAATTTCGAAGCGAACCAACTACAAGAGAACCTAGAAGCTCTACTAGTTGCGCTTAAGAAAGCGAAGCCGTCTTCAGCGAAAGGTACTTTCCTGAAGAAAGTAAGCATCTCTACTACTATGGGTGCTGGTGTTTCTGTAGATCAATCTACACTAAACACTCAAGCTTAATTGCTTGCATAGGCGCAGAAATTATGTATAATTTTGCGCCTATCAAATTTGTGGTTGGGGCTGAAACTCCTTAGGGAATTTAGCCTCCGTCCAAGACCGTAGGCGTTCTGAAAAGAACTTAATCATACCTACGTAGATGGTGCCAGACTGAAAGGAAGTTGAACTTAACGTTTATCTTTCTTCTGGAAAAAGCACCGTATGAACTCCCAAAATCGTGAAGATTTCGGGTGGTGTAAAAACAACCAGGAGTAAATCCAAGATGGCTTTAAACCTTCAAGACAAAAAAGCAATTGTTGCTGAAGTCAACGAAGCAGCCAGTGGTGCACTTTCTGCAGTTGTAGCTGACTCTCGTGGCGTTGAAGTAGGCGCGATGACTTCTCTACGTAAACAAGCGCGTGAAGCGGGTGTTTACATGAGAGTTGTTCGTAACACTCTAGCACGCCGTGCAGTAGAAGGTACTGAGTATGAGTGTCTAACTGACACTTTCACTGGTCCAACTCTACTTGCATTCTCTAACGAGCACCCAGGTGCTGCAGCGCGTCTTTTCAAAGACTTCGCTAAAGAGAACAAAGAATTCGAGATCAAAGCTGCTGCATTTGAAGGCGCGGTTACTGATGCTGAAGTACTAGCGACACTACCAACTTACGACGAAGCAATTGCACGCCTAATGATGTGCATGAAAGAAGCTTCTGCAGGCAAGCTGGTACGTACTATCGCTGCACTACGCGACCAGAAGCAAGAAGAAGCTGCTTAATCAGCTTGCTTTTTACTGGTTGCAAAATAAACTTATTGTTGACTTAAAAGAGAATTGTTATGTCTATTACTAACGAGCAAATCCTAGACGCAGTTGCAGAAATGTCTGTAATGCAAGTTGTTGAGCTTATCGAAGCTATGGAAGAGAAATTTGGCGTATCTGCTGCAGCTGCTGTTGTAGCTGGCGGTGCTGCTGGTGGCGAAGCTGCTGCTGAGCAAACTGAATTCGACGTAATCCTAACTGCTGCTGGCGGTAACAAAGTTGCTGTTATCAAAGCGGTACGTGGCGCAACAGGTCTAGGCCTTAAAGAAGCTAAAGGTCTTGTAGACTCAGCTCCAGCACCTCTAAAAGAAGGCGTTGACAAAGCTGAAGCTGAAGCTCTTAAAGCTCAGCTAGAAGAAGCTGGTGCTTCTGTTGAAGTTAAGTAATTATTACTTAATTTCTTAGCCTAACAGGCTAATGGCTGGTGGTTTATTGACCACCGGCCTTTTTGCGCTGTAGGGCGTAGATGAATTTTCCTGCTGTTTAAGCATCTACGCACCATGCAAAAAACGTTGCTCGACGCTTGAGTTAACGTCACTACAGTAAACAGTTGTTAGTCACTGCCCCATACTCCACCTTAAGTAACTAGGATGGACGGGCAGTTTGGGTCACTTATCAGCGAGCTGAGGAACCCCATGGTTTACTCTTATACCGAGAAAAAGCGCATCCGTAAGGACTTTGGTACTCGTCCACAAGTTTTGGACATTCCATACCTGCTATCGATCCAGCTCGATTCGTTCGACAAATTTATCGAACAGGATCCTGAAGGACAATATGGACTTGAAGCTGCTTTTCGTTCTGTATTTCCGATTCAGAGCTATAACGGCAATTCTGAGCTGCAATACGTTAGCTACCGTCTTGGTGAGCCAGTATTTGACGTTAAAGAATGTCAAATTCGTGGCGTTACCTATTCAAAACCACTACGCGTAAAACTGCGCCTAGTTATCTTTGATAGAGACGCACCGGCAGGTACTGTAAAAGACATTAAAGAACAAGAAGTCTACATGGGCGAAATTCCGCTTATGACTGACAATGGTACCTTCGTTATCAATGGTACCGAGAGGGTTATCGTATCCCAGCTGCACCGAAGCCCAGGCGTGTTCTTCGACAGCGATAAGGGTAAGACTCACTCTTCAGGTAAAGTTCTTTATAACGCACGTGTTATTCCTTACCGTGGTTCATGGCTCGACTTCGAGTTTGACCCGAAAGATAACCTATACGTACGTATTGACCGTCGTCGTAAACTACCAGCATCGATCATTCTTCGTGCACTAGGTAAGACGTCGGAAGAAATCCTCGATATCTTCTTCGAAAAAGTAAACTTCGAAGTGAAAGACCAAACTCTACTTATGGAGTTGGTACCTGAGCGTCTACGTGGTGAGACTGCTTCATTCGATATCGAAGCCAATGGCAAGACTTATGTTGAGACTGGTCGTCGTGTTACTGCTCGTCACATCCGTCAACTTGAAAAAGATGGCGTTGAGTTCATTGAAGTACCTGTCGAGTACATCGTAGGTAAAGTAGCTTCTAAAGACTACATCAATGAAGCGACAGGTGAGATCATCGTTGGTGCAAACCAAGAGATCAGCCTAGAAGCATTAGCGAACCTATCTCAGGCAGGCGTTAAGAAACTAGAAGTTCTATTTACGAACGATCTAGACCACGGTCCGTTCATGTCTGACACACTACGTGTCGACAGCACGGTAGACCGCATCTCTGCGTTGGTAGAAATCTACCGCATGATGCGCCCTGGTGAGCCGCCAACAAAAGAAGCTGCAGAAGCACTATTCGAAAGCCTATTCTTCTCTGAAGAGCGTTATGATCTATCGACTGTTGGTCGTATGAAGTTTAACAGCTCTATCGGTCGTGAAGATGGCCTAGAACAGGGTACGCTTGATGAGCAAGACATCATCGAAGTGATGAAGAAGCTTATCGCGATCCGTAACGGTATTGGTGAAGTTGATGATATCGACCACCTAGGTAACCGTCGTATCCGTTCTGTAGGTGAAATGGCTGAGAACCAATTCCGTGTTGGTCTTGTACGTGTTGAACGTGCAGTAAAAGAGCGTTTGAGTCTAGGTGACCTTGATGCAATCATGCCTCAAGACCTAATCAACGCTAAGCCTATTTCTGCGGCAGTTAAAGAATTCTTCGGTTCTTCACAGCTTTCTCAGTTTATGGACCAGAATAACCCGCTTTCAGAAGTAACGCACAAGCGTCGTATTTCTGCATTGGGTCCTGGTGGTCTTACTCGTGAGCGTGCTGGCTTCGAAGTACGTGACGTACACGTAACTCACTACGGTCGTCTATGTCCTATCGAAACACCTGAAGGTCCGAACATCGGTCTAATTAACTCTCTATCTGCGTTTGCGCGTTGTAACGAGTACGGCTTCCTAGAAACTCCATACCGTCGCGTTGTAGATGGTGTAGTAACTGACGAAGTTGATTACCTATCAGCAATCGAAGAGGGCCAATTCGTTATCGCACAGGCTAACGCTGCGCTAACTGAAGAAGGTACTTTTGCTGACGAGCTAATCACTGCACGTCAAAAAGGTGAATCTGGTCTTCACCCACGCGACCATGTTAACTACATGGACGTTGCGACAAACCAAGTAGTATCTATCGCTGCATCGCTTATCCCGTTCCTAGAACACGATGATGCGAACCGTGCATTGATGGGTGCGAACATGCAACGTCAGGCTGTTCCAACGCTTAAGGCTGACAAGCCTCTAGTTGGTACTGGTATCGAGCGCAATGTAGCGGTTGACTCTGGTGTTACAGCAGTAGCTAAACGTGGCGGTACAGTTCAGTCTGTAGATGCTTCTCGTATCGTTATCAAAGTTAACGAAGACGAGCTGATCCCTGGCGAAGCAGGTATCGACATTTACAACCTAACTAAGTACACGCGTTCTAACCAGAACACTTGTATTAACCAGCGCCCAACTGTACTACCTGGTGAACCAGTAGCACGTGGTGACGTTCTTGCTGATGGTCCTTCAACAGACCTTGGTGAACTAGCGCTTGGTCAAAACATGCGTATCGCGTTCATGCCTTGGAACGGTTACAACTTCGAAGACTCGATCTTAGTATCTGAGCGCGTAGTTCAAGAAGACCGCTTCACGACTATCCACATCCAAGAGCTTTCTTGTGTGGCACGTGATACTAAGCTGGGTTCTGAAGAGATCACAGCGGATATTCCAAACGTAGGTGAGTCTGCTCTGTCTAAACTAGACGAGTCAGGTATCGTTTACATCGGTGCTGAAGTTAAGGGTGGTGACATCCTAGTTGGTAAAGTAACGCCTAAAGGTGAAACTCAGCTAACTCCTGAAGAGAAGCTACTACGCGCGATCTTCGGTGAAAAAGCATCTGACGTTAAAGATACTTCACTACGTGTACCTAACTCTGTTTCAGGTACCATCATTGACGTTCAAGTCTTCACTCGCGATGGCGTAGAGAAAGACAAGCGTGCTCTAGAAATTGAGCAAATGCAGCTGAAAGAAGCGAAGAAAGACCTAACTGAAGAATTCCAGATTCTTGAGGGTGGCCTTCTAAACCGTGTGAAAGCTGTATTACTTCAAGGTGGTTACTCTGACGCTAAACTAGATACTATCGATCGTAAGAAGTGGCTAGAACTAACGCTAGAAGACGATGCACTGCAATCTCAGCTTGAGCAACTTGCAGAGCAGTACGACGAGCTACGTGCAGACTTTGATAAGAAGTTTGAAACTAAGCGTCGTAAGATCACTCAAGGTGATGACCTAGCGCCTGGCGTTCTTAAGATTGTTAAAGTTTACCTAGCGGTTAAACGTCGTATCCAGCCTGGTGATAAGATGGCGGGTCGTCACGGTAACAAGGGTGTTATCTCTAAGATCAACCCTGTTGAAGACATGCCTTACGATGAGAAGGGTCAACCTGTCGACATCGTACTTAACCCACTGGGTGTACCTTCGCGTATGAACATCGGTCAGATCCTTGAGGTTCACTTAGGTCTGGCAGCGAAAGGTATCGGTGACAAGATCAACCAGATGGTTAAAGAGCAGCAAGAGCTAGCGAAATTCCGCGAATTCCTGCAGAAGGTTTACGATCTAGGTGGTACTCGTCAGAACGTTGATATTGCATCACTGTCTGATGACGAAGTACGTACTCTGGTTAAGAACCTACGTGGCGGTCTACCGATTGCTACACCTGTCTTTGACGGTGCGTCTGAGAAGTCTATTAAAGAACTTCTAAAACTGGGTGACCTACCAGAATCTGGTCAGCTAACTCTGTTTGATGGTCGTACTGGTGATGCGTTTGAGCGTCCTGTAACTGTAGGTTACATGTACATGCTGAAACTGAACCACCTTGTTGATGACAAGATGCACGCTCGTTCAACTGGTTCGTACAGCCTAGTAACTCAGCAACCACTTGGTGGTAAAGCTCAGTTCGGTGGTCAGCGTTTCGGTGAGATGGAAGTATGGGCACTAGAAGCATACGGTGCAGCATATACGCTTCAAGAAATGCTAACGGTTAAGTCTGATGACGTTAACGGCCGTACGAAGATGTATAAGAACATCGTCGATGGTAACCACAGCATGGAACCTGGCATGCCAGAATCGTTCAACGTACTGTTGAAAGAGATCCGCTCGCTAGGTATCAACATCGAGCTAGAAGACGAATAATCCATCAGGATTATCTGGTAGAAAAGGGGCTCGCGCAGGTTTGCTGACCAAGCGAGCACCTTTTTAAACTCCTTACAGGAGCTGATTGTGAAAGACTTATTAAACTTTCTAAAAGCACAGCATAAGACCGAAGAATTTGATGCAATCAAAATCGGTCTATCTTCACCAGACATGATTCGTTCATGGTCTTTTGGTGAAGTTAAAAAACCTGAGACGATCAACTATCGTACGTTCAAACCTGAACGCGATGGTCTGTTCTGTGCGCGTATTTTTGGTCCAGTTAAAGACTACGAATGTCTTTGTGGCAAATACAAGCGTCTGAAACACCGTGGTGTTATCTGTGAGAAGTGTGGCGTTGAAGTAACGCAAACTAAAGTTCGTCGTGACCGTATGGGCCACATCGAGCTTGCGTCTCCTGTCGCTCACATCTGGTTCCTAAAATCGCTACCATCTCGTATCGGTTTGCTAATGGACATCCCGCTACGTGATATCGAGCGTGTTCTTTACTTCGAAATGTACGTAGTAACTGAACCAGGTATGACGGATCTAGAAAAAGGTCAGATGCTAACTGAAGAAGAGTATCTTGATCGTCTAGAAGAATGGGGTGACGAATTCACTGCTAAGATGGGTGCAGAAGCGATCAAAGATCTGCTTGCCACTATGGACATGCACGCTGAAGCAGAGATGATGCGCGAAGAACTTGAGTCTACTAACTCAGAAACTAAGCGTAAGAAGATCACTAAGCGTCTGAAGCTAGTTGAAGCGTTCATCGCATCAGGTAACAATCCTGAGTGGATGATCCTAACTGTGCTTCCGGTTCTTCCGCCAGATCTACGTCCTCTAGTACCACTAGATGGCGGTCGTTTTGCAACGTCTGATCTGAACGATCTATACCGTCGCGTAATCAACCGTAACAACCGTTTGAAGCGTCTTCTAGAGCTAGCGGCTCCAGACATCATCGTACGTAACGAAAAGCGTATGCTGCAAGAGTCTGTTGATGCCCTTCTAGATAACGGTCGTCGCGGTCGTGCAATTACAGGTTCGAACAAGCGTCCTCTGAAATCTCTTGCTGATATGATCAAGGGTAAACAAGGTCGTTTCCGTCAGAACCTACTTGGTAAGCGTGTAGACTACTCTGGCCGTTCTGTAATCACAGTAGGTCCATACCTTCGTCTGCACCAGTGTGGTCTTCCTAAGAAGATGGCACTAGAGCTATTTAAACCATTTATCTACAGCAAGCTAGAAACTCGTGGCATGGCGACGACAATCAAAGCAGCTAAGAAGATGGTAGAGCGCGAAGAAGCGATCGTTTGGGATATCCTAGACGAAGTAATCCGCGAGCACCCAGTACTATTGAACCGTGCACCAACACTTCACCGTCTTGGTATCCAGGCGTTCGAACCAGTACTAATCGAAGGTAAAGCGATTCAGCTACACCCACTAGTGTGTGCGGCGTATAACGCGGACTTCGATGGTGACCAAATGGCGGTTCACGTGCCTCTAACTCTAGAAGCACAGCTTGAAGCTCGTACACTGATGATGTCGACAAACAACATTCTGTCGCCAGCGTCAGGTGATCCGATCATCGTACCTTCTCAGGACGTTGTATTGGGTCTTTACTACATGACTCGTGAAAAGATCAACGTGAAAGGTGAAGGTATGTACCTTGCTGGCCCTGAAGAGGCTGAGAAGGCATACCGTACTAAGAGCGCAGAGCTACACGCTCGCGTTAAAGTACGTATCACTGAAACGGTAGTGGACGAAGATGGCAACAGCACAACAGAAACGAAGATGGTCGATACGACTATCGGTCGTGCAATGCTGTGGCAAATCGTTCCTGCAGGTCTTCCATACAGCTTGGTAAACCAAAAGCTAGGTAAGAAGCAAATCTCTAACCTACTTAACGAGGCTTACCGTAAGCTGGGTCTGAAAGATACAGTAATCTTTGCTGACCAAGTGATGTACGCAGGTTTTGCATACGCTGCACTTTCTGGTGTATCAGTTGGTATCGATGACATGGTTGTACCTCAAGCGAAGTACGACGAAATCGAATCAGCGGAAGAAGAAGTTCGCGAAATTCAAGAACAGTTCCAATCTGGTCTTGTAACTGCGGGTGAGCGCTACAACAAAGTGATCGATATTTGGGCATCGACCAACGATCGCGTAGCGAAAGCGATGATGGACAACCTTTCATCTGAAACGGTAATTAACCGTGAAGGTGCGGAAGAGCAACAAGAGTCATTCAACAGCATCTATATGATGGCTGACTCGGGCGCTCGTGGTTCTGCAGCTCAGATTCGTCAGCTAGCTGGTATGCGTGGTCTGATGGCTCGTCCAGATGGCTCAATCATCGAAACACCGATCACTGCGAACTTTAAAGAAGGTCTAAACGTACTTCAGTACTTTATCTCAACGCACGGTGCTCGTAAGGGTCTTGCGGATACGGCACTGAAGACAGCGAACTCGGGTTACCTAACTCGTCGTCTAGTAGACGTTGCTCAGGATGTAGTTGTTCACGAGCACGACTGTGGTACGCACGAAGGTATCGATATGATGCCTCATATCGAAGGTGGTGACGTTAAAGTTGCACTTTCTGAGCTAGCGCTTGGTCGTGTAGTTGCTGAAGACGTTCTTAAGCCAGGTACTGAAGATGTTCTGATTCCACGTAACACTCTAATTGATGAGAAGTGGTGTCAGATCATGGAAGATAACTCTGTAGATAGCATGAAAGTGCGCTCAGTAGTTACCTGTGATGCAGACTTCGGTTGTTGTGCACAGTGTTACGGTCGTGACCTAGCACGTGGTCACCTAGTGAACCAAGGTGAAGCAGTGGGCGTTATCGCTGCTCAGTCTATCGGTGAGCCGGGTACACAGCTTACGATGCGTACGTTCCACATCGGTGGTGCGGCATCTACTGCAGCTGCAGAGAACAGCATCCAGGCGAAGAACACAGGTTCTGTGAAGCTTCACAACGCTAAGTTTGTTATCAACAAAGATAAGAAACTGGTTATCACCTCTCGTGCGTCAGAAATGACGATTATCGATGAGTTTGGCCGTACTAAAGAGAAGCACAAACTTCCTTACGGTTCATTGCTAACTAAAGGTGATGGCGATGCAGTTCAAGCTGGTGAAACAGTAGCGAACTGGGAAGCGCACACGCTGCCAATCATTACTGAAGTAGCGGGTCGTATCCAATTCGTAGACATGATCGATGGCGTAACTGTTTCTCGTCAAACAGATGACCTAACAGGTCTATCTTCAAGCGAAGTAACAGAAGCAGCCGCTCGTCCAGCAGCAGGTAAAGATATGCGTCCAGCTATCAAACTTGTTGATGAGCATGGTAAAGACGTAATGATCGCAGGCACAGAAATGCCAGCACTTTACTTCCTACCAGGTAAAGCGATTGTGAACATCGAAGATGGCGCAGAAGTAGGTGTGGGTGACACGTTAGCACGTATCCCACAAAAATCTGGCGGTAACAAAGATATCACCGGTGGTCTACCTCGCGTTGCGGACCTATTCGAAGCTCGTAAACCAAAAGAGCCAGCAATTCTTGCTGAGCACTCTGGTACCGTTTCATTCGGTAAAGAGACGAAAGGTAAGCGTCGTCTAATCATCACTCGTGATGGTGGCGATAACTACGAAGAGATGATTCCTAAGCATCGTCAGCTAAACGTGTTCGAAGGTGAGCGCGTTGAGCGTGGTGACGTAATCGCTGATGGTCCAGAAACTCCGCATGACATTCTACGTCTACGTGGTATTCACGCTGTAACAGCATACATCGCGAATGAAGTTCAAGAAGTATACCGTCTACAGGGTGTTAAGATTAACGATAAGCACATCGAGACTATCGTTCGTCAAATGCTACGTAAGTGTACAATCACGCATGCAGGTGACTCTGAGTTCCTACCAGGCGAGCAGGTTGAATACTCAAGCGTTAAGATCGCAAACCGTCAGCTAGAAGCTGAAGGCAAAGAACTTGTACGTTTTGAGCGTGACCTACTAGGTATCACTAAGGCATCTCTAGCGACAGAATCGTTCATCTCTGCGGCATCGTTCCAAGAAACGACGCGCGTACTAACAGAGGCTGCGGTATCTGGTAAGCGTGATGACCTACGTGGTCTGAAAGAGAACGTTATCGTGGGTCGTCTGATCCCAGCTGGTACTGGTTTTGCGTATCACCAAGACCGTCAAGCTAAGCGTGACGAAGCTCAGGAAGGTCCATCAGCTGAACAAGCGACGGATAACCTAGCTGCGCTACTAAACGCAGGTTTCTCTTCTGACGAGTAATCGTAGAAAGAAATGACAAAAGGCGCCGAAAGGCGCCTTTTTTGTATCTGAATTTTGCTCTATTGCCATTGCGGTGCAGACAGGAATCTGGCTGAGGTTTGGTGAGACCCCTGCCTTCGCAGGGGTGACGATGGTTTCAGGTACGATATTTTTTAAATAGGCTAGCTCATAGCTACCGTCATTCCTGTGCGGACAGGAATCTAGCTGAGACTTGGTATTAGTTTATGAGTAGACCCCTGCCTTCGCAGGGGTGACGATAGTCTTAGATGACAATGGTTTCGGGGGACGATGGTTTCAGGTGCGATAATTTTTAAATAGGCTAATTCATAGCTACCGTCATTCCGGTGTAGACAGGAATCTAGCTGAGGCCTAGAGACCCACGTTGAGTAGCCCCCTGCCTTCGCAAGGGTGACGAAAGTCTAGGGTGATGATGGTATAGAAGGCGAAGACGCAACAGAACAGACCCTCACTGCGGGCCTGTCAAAGCTATAAGCCTATTGTTGCTAACAATCGCGTCCTCTACGCCCCTGGTGGAATCGCTAAACTATCAGCAATCAGTTGGATCAGCTTATCTTCTACCGCAAAGCGTAACTCTAAGATCTCCCCAACTTTTGACATGTCCTGTTCGAAACTAGGCATCTCATCATCCACTTTCTTGTACTTATCGTTGAATTCAAGCAGTGGGTCAGTGGTCAGGACAATCTTAGCGTAAGCGGCATCAATCTCATCGTTGGTCTTGAATCCAGTCGCTTTCCACTTATCCATGACCATATCGTAGATCTTAAAATGACCTTCAGAGATATAGTCGACAAGATGGTCGCAAAAGGAACCGATGTCTTTAGGAGAAGGCAGCTCGACGACGTTGGATTGAGCTTGAGAAGGTTGCAGAGAACCAAGCTTACAGTATTCGACGATAAGCGCTTGGCGAGTTTCTAGCCAGTGGTCGATGACTTCGCTGGAGCCACCCCATTGTTCTTGTACTTGTTTGAATTTATTTAACATGACCATGTCCTCATGATCGGGACCGCAATAGGCAGTCTCTAGCTTTGTAATGACAAAGAGTTACTGAGAAGTCGTTTCTCATGGTACCAGAATTAGAATTTCGTTTTTCTAGCTGGTATGAATTTAGATTGCCAGTAAAATGGTCGAACTGCAAGCAATGAGGATTCATGATGTTAAAAAAAAGTGAAAACCACATTCATCAAGCTTATTGGTGTGTGGTGTCAGGGAACGAACTATGGCTTGTAGACGGTGAGGTGCCGCAAGGTTCGGCGGAGCAATTTCAACTCCCAGCGGCGCAGGCTATTCAGGTTGGAGAGTTTGAAGGTACACCGGTAATGTGGCTCAATGATTCAGACCTAGACGGTGAGCGACCACTTACTTCTTTACGTGAGTTACTGCATTTACCAGAGGCGCTTTTCTACCAGTTATCCAAAGCTATCCAATATGGCTACATGAGTCAGTCGATGCGCTTTTGCCCTCAATGTGGTGGACGAAATCATCTCAATCACAATCAACTGGCGATGCAATGCCAAGATTGCCGAACGCTACATTATCCACGAATTTTCCCATGCATTATTGTGGCCGTCCGCAAAGGGTCGCAGATTCTATTAGCTCAGCATAATCGCCATGCAGGCGGCATGTATACCGTGATTGCTGGGTTTTTAGAAGTGGGCGAAACCCTAGAAACATGTGTCGCACGCGAAGTGGAAGAGGAAACGGGCATTAAGGTGGGGAACATTCGCTATTTCGGCAGCCAACCTTGGGCGTTTCCATCAAGCATGATGATGGCGTTTTTGGCTGATTATGAGAGTGGTGAAATTAAACCAGACTTCTCTGAGCTGAAAGATGCGCAGTGGTTTGAAACCAATGCACTGCCTCTAGTGGCACCAGAAGGGACCATTGCCCGAGCATTGATCAATGCCACGGTAGAGCAAGTTAAGTAGGATAAAAAAAACCCTCCGCAAGCGGAGGGGGTAAGTAAGATGTCGTTATGAGATGCTGAGTGCGATACTCAGTTGTATTATTGTAATTTTCGCTAGCAAACAAACTTTTAACATTCCTATTAATGGGTTGCAAATTCGCTATTAGATTGGTCATTAATAATATGATCTGGCTTGCAAAGTGACTCTTTTTTGAGCGTTCAAGCATAAGACCGGATAGCCCTCAAATTTTGGTAAAAGAATTGTTATCTATGGCTGCACACGGTCAACGATTAGCGTTAAACTAACGCCTTTCGAATTGGAGAAAAAAGAATGACGGAATTAAAGAACGATCGCTATCTTCGAGCGTTGTTAAAGCAACCTGTAGATTACACACCAGTATGGATGATGCGCCAAGCAGGACGTTACCTGCCTGAGTATCGCGAAACACGTGCTGTGGCTGGTGACTTTATGTCTTTGTGTAAGAACGCCGAGTTAGCATCTGAAGTGACGCTACAGCCGCTTCGTCGTTTCCCACTCGACGCTGCCATTCTGTTTTCTGACATCCTGACTATTCCAGATGCGATGGGCTTAGGTTTACACTTTGAAGCGGGTGAAGGTCCTAAGTTTGAACGTCCTATTACTTGCAAAGCAGACGTCGACAAAATTGGTTTACCTGATCCAGAAGGTGAGCTGCAATATGTAATGAATGCAGTACGTCAAATTCGTAAAGACTTGAATGGCGATGTACCACTTATCGGTTTCTCTGGCAGCCCTTGGACGCTGGCGACATACATGGTTGAAGGAGGCAGTTCGAAAGCCTTCACTAAGATCAAAAAGATGATGTACGCAGAGCCACAAATTCTGCACGCACTACTGGATAAGTTAGCGGACAGTGTTATTGAGTACCTTAATGCGCAAATTAAAGCAGGTGCCCAATCGGTTATGGTATTTGATACATGGGGCGGCGTATTGACACCTCGTGATTACAACTTGTTCTCACTTCAGTACATGCACAAGATTGTTGATGGTCTTATTCGTGAAAACGACGGTCGTCGTGTTCCAGTGACACTATTTACTAAGAATGGCGGCATGTGGCTTGAACAAATCGCAGCGACAGGCTGTGATGCAGTGGGTCTAGACTGGACGATTAACATCGCGGACGCTAAAGCGCGTATCGGCGACAAAGTAGCACTGCAAGGTAACATGGACCCATCAATGCTTTACGCTCAGCCAGAGCGCATTCGTGAAGAAGTTGCGACCATTCTGGAAGGCTTCGGTGATGGTGGCACTGGTCACGTCTTCAACTTAGGCCATGGTATTCATCTAGATGTGCCACCTGAAAATGCAGGTGTATTTGTTGAAGCGGTGCACGAGTTATCTAAACCGTATCACAAGTAAATCAAGTTAATGTTTTTTTAAAGCCGTCATCTTAAGCAGATGACGGCTTTTTTTCTTTTTTTGACTAAGCTAAACAGAGGCACTCGTTAAGAGGACTGATTATGTTTAAAGTGGTCACCCCATTCCTTACTTCGCTGCTCTTTCTCATTGGTTGCGCCTCTGATGTGGCGACGGATTACGACTCAAGTACTAACTTCTCAGCATTCAAAACCTATCAATATCAAGAAAACAGTGCAGATCCTGTTAGCCTTGATGGAGCCCGCATCAAAAAAGCGGTCGACAATGAAATGGCATTGCGAGGACTGACGCTGGTGGATAAAGATGCCGATGTGCTGGTGTATTATGACATCCTAGAAGGTACAGAGTTGTTGGCGGACGGGCCAAGTTTTGGTTTCGGTATCGGGTCAGGTGGATACAACAGTGCTTATGGAGTAGGGGTTAGGACGCCAACTCGAGTGAAAGAGAAGAAGTTCGGTAAACTAAGCGTTGAGCTTATTGATGCCAAATCGAATGATGTGGTATGGCGCTCGGTGTCACAGCGCCAATTGACTGAAACCATGGAGCCCGCAGATAGAGATGTGTTTGTGCAAGAGCAGGTGCACAAGATGTTTGAAGAATACCCTACAAAATAGTTTATCTGTGTCAGGTGGCTTACTACATACGTCATTCCACTGGCTGCGAGTGGTGTGACTGTTTTTTAGTATGACTGATTCACAACTCACGTCATTCCAGCGAAGGCTGGAATCTATTTAAGGCTTGGTGCGTCCGTTGAGAAGACTCCTGCCTACGCAGGAGTGACGACTATCTTGAGTGTGATGAACCAACAGCTTATGTCATTCCACTAGCTGTGAGTGTTGTGACGATTTTTTAGTGTGACTAATTCTCAACTCACGTCATTCCGGCGAAGGCTGGAATCTGTTTGAGGCTTGGTGCGTGCTTTGAGAAGACTCTTGCCTCGCAGGAGTGACGACTATTTTGAGTCTGATGGACCAACAGCTTATGTCATTCCACTAGCTGTGAGTGTTGTGACGATTTTTTAGTATGACTAATTCTCAACTCACGTCATTCCAGCGAAGGTTGGAATCTATTTGAGGCTTGGTGCGTCCGTTGAGAAGACTCCTGCCGACGCAGGAGTGACGACTATCTTGAGTGTGATGAACCAACAGCTTACGTCATTCCACTAGCTGTGAGTGTTGTGACGATTTTTTAGTATGACTGATTCAGAACTCACGTCATTCCAGCGAAGGCTGGAATCTGTTTGAGGCTTGGTGTGTGCTTTGAGAAGACTCCTGCCTTCGCAGGAGTGACGACTATTCTGAGTCTGATGGACCAACAGCTTATGTCATTCCACTAGCTGTGAGTGTTGTAACGATTTTTTAGTATCACTAATTCTCAACTCACGTCATTCCAGCGAAGGCTGGAATCTATTTGAGGTTTGGTGCGTCCGTTGAGAAGACTCCTGCCTTCGCAGGAGTGACGACTATTTTGAGTCTGATGGACCAACAGCTTATGTCATTCCACTAGCTGTGAGTGTTGTGACGATTTTTTAGTGTGACTAATTCTCAACTCACGTCATTCCGGCGAAGGCTGGAATCTATTTGAGGCTTGGTGCGCGCATTGAGAAGACTCCTGCCTACGCAGGAGTGACGACTATCTTGAGTGTGATGAACCAACAGCTTATGTCATTCCACTAGCTGTGAGTGTTGTGACGATTTTTTAGTGTGACTAATTCTCAACTCACGTCATTCCAGCGAAGGCTGGAATCTGCTTGAGGCTTGGTGTGTGCATTGAGAAGACTCCTGCCTTCGCATGAGTGACGACTATCTTGAGTGTGATAAACCAACAGCTTACGTCATTCCACTAGCTGCGAGTGGTGTGACTGTTCTTTAGTATGACTGATTCACAACTCACGTCATTCCAGCGAAGGCTGGAATCTGTTTGAGGCTTGGTGCGCGCATTGAGAAGACTCCTGCCTACGCAGGAGTGACGACTATCTTGAGTGTGATGAACCAACAGCTTATGTCATTCCACTAGCTGTGAGTGTTGTGACGATTTTTTAGTGTGACTAATTCTCAACTCACGTCATTCCAGCGAAGGCTGGAATCTGCTTGAGGCTTGGTGTGTGCATTGAGAAGACTCCTGTCTTCGCAGGAGTGACGACTATTTTGAGTCTGATGGACCAACAGCTTACGTCATTCCACTAGCTGCGAGTGGTGTGACTGTTCTTTAGTATGACTGATTCACAACTCACGTCATTCCAGCGAAGGCTGGAATCTATTTGAGGCTTAGTGCGTGCGTTGAGAGGACTCCTGCCTTCGCAGGAGTGACAACTTTTTTGAGAGTTATGCCTGATAACGCTATAGCATCCCCCTTTAATACCCACGCTCAAAATCCACCAAATTCTGCAACTGAAACCCATCACGCCAGCGCAAATAGTTCTCCGCAAAAATCTCGACCACTTGCTCAGGAAAACTGATGGCAGCAATATGTGGGGTTACGGTGACATTTGGGTTGTGCCAGTAAGGGCACTCTTGAGAAATAGGCTCGTTGATAAATACGTCCAAGAAAGCATGGACCAAGTGACCTTTATCCAGCGCACTAAGTAGGGCATTACTATCAACGGTTTGGCCTCTACCTACATTGAAGAACAAAGCATGACGACAGGCCGCAAAGAGTGGTTCGTTGAACAGTCCATCTGTCGTCGGGGTGTTGGGCAAGGTATTGACGATAATATCTGCGTGCTCAAGCGCTTTTTCTGCTTCGTTGATATGAAAAGTTTCTGCAAACGCACTTTGGCGAGGAGGAATGCCGGTGCGATTGACACCGATAGGCACAATACCCAGTACCTTGACGGTATTCGCCAGATGACTACCAATCGCACCCGTACCAAAAATCACCATACGTTTGCCAATCAGCGATTGATAGCTGTGTGGCTGCCAGTCACGTTTTTGCTGCTGTTGTTTATAGAGATCGAAATGACGGAAGTAATTGATGGTGTAACCCAGCACATACTCACTGATCTGCTGACCAAAAATGCCTTTTACGTTAGTGAGTTTGTAGTCTTTACGCAGAGATTCGCCAAGTAAGGCATCAATGCCAGCATAGGTAGATTGAACCCACTGTAACTGCTCAGCACTATCGAGTTCGGAAGCAAGCTTTGGCGGCGCTGCCAGTACAATAGTGGCATTACTCAACTCAGAGATAATCTCCAAATCAGGCAGTTGTTTTGCTTCAAGCAGTGGCAGGTAGTGTTGATTGTTGTCCGTCACAAGTGCTAAGCGATGCTTTTGCGTCGTCATTTCTGGCTATTCCCTATCCGTTTGGTTACACTTCCGCAGACTATATTCACTACGGCAGAGCGACCATGTTAAAGAACCCTATTCAGGTACGTATCGAAAAATTTGAGCCTTGGCAGCATATCACTTTTATGACCTGTTTGTGCGAGCGTATGTACCCCAACTTCGCTATGTTCTGTGAGCAAACCGAGTTTGCTGAAGCGCGCGTGTACCGCAATATTTTGGATGCTGTATGGGAACTGCTGACGGTGAAAACCGCCAAAATCAACTTCGAAAAGCAGCTAGAAAAGCTAGAAGAGGTCATTCCGAACTCAGAAGATTTTGATATCTACGGCGTCTATCCAGCGATTGATGCGTGTTTTGCCTTATCGACTTTACTGCATGGTTTGCTCGATCGTGATTACTTACTGGAATCAACGCTTAAGATCAGTCAACAGTCTGTCGCGACTGTGGCTCAGCTTGAGCAAGCAGAAACCGGTGTGGAAATCACCAATGAGAACCAAAAAGAAAACGAAGCTGTGTGTGAAGAATGGGATGTTCAGTGGGCTATTTTCCGTCCACTACGTGATTGCACTGAGCGTGATATAGAGCTGATTAAAGATCTTCGCCTTGAGCTTAAGGAAGAGGGAGTCAGTAACATTGGTGTAAGTATCTAGCGTACGCCTTCAGGATAGAAAAGTACGTTCTCAGGTAAGTTTTCCACGACCCGCCTGAGAACGACCAAACTAAACTCAATACCTTCTCGTATTAATCAAAAAAACTGGTCTTGCCAAACAAGGTGATGTCGTAGCCGATATCAAAAGGGTAATCAAACACAGAGATGTACTGATTAGGCTGTTTTGTCTCGAGCAACAGCCCAACAATTAACAGCTGATTATCATAAAACGTATCGGCATACAGTGCTTGATTATCGGTGGCCACTGCAGGTTTTACCTCTCTCTGACTAATAAATAGCGTGTAAATCTCCGACCCTCGTTTACCCCAAAGCATGGTCTTATTAATGACCCTCCCGCTGGCTTTATTTTCAATATACACAGACAACACGCCCGAGCGGCATTTGCCTTTTTGCAAGTTGAGCTCACCATCATGAGTAAACCTATAGCTACATCCCAAGCCATTAACGAAGGGGTACAATAGCCAAACAACAGAAACCATTAGCAGCAAAGCAACGAAGCATTTTGATGTCGCTATTGTTCGCAGGTTGGCCATAGCATTGGTAGAGCGCATTCAGTATTCCTTACTATTCGAAGCTAAAATCTCGGTTCAGTGTTCTATTGGGACCAAGCGAATAATGCCATCTTCATCAGAAGTATCCCGAAAATACACCACATGACCCTCCGTCTCTTTAGAGAGGGCGTGTACCGTGTTATCTGGCAGAGAGAATGAGCCGACCAAAGTGGTGTTGCCACGCTGATAGGTGTGCATACTTGGCTTTATCGATGACACGTAAAAAATCACTAAAGCACAAAACAACAAGGCGGCATAAAGTGCCATTAAGGGCACCTTTTTGACTAAACCAAACCGAGTTGGTGTCGCAACTGTGTCGTTGGGTGAAGGGCATTCTTCGACTGGCTGAGCGGCTAGTTCAGAAGAGCTGGCGTCATTGTCACTAGCGCTGGCTGAACTTACGTTCACGCTGACAAAAGGCACGTCATTTGTGATCAAAATGACATTAGGGTCTAACCGAAAACCAATAGTTGGAACGGTTTCTAAGCACATCACTAAGCCAACTTTATCCAACGCTGTCCGAATATTTCGGATGGCGACATTGAGCGAATTAGCGACTACAATCTTGCCAGGCCAGCCAACGTCCAATAACTGTTGCTTGGTTAATGGGTGCCCTTGAGCATTGCAAAGAGCTTCTAGGATAAGTCGCTCACTGTTGTTTAATTTGGCGATAGTAAGCCCATCTTCCGCCAGGTGACCATTATTCGGGTTCAAGGTTATATTTGTGGTTGGTGTCATGATTTAGCTTCTTTTACTTGGGGACAGGCACTCGGCTTCATAATAATCTAAGCCCGACATATCGATATAGCTGTCTTCAATAATGTTTACGTCACAGCTGAGCATAGGAACACTTAGGTGTTCCTCATTTTTGTCAAATGCCGCAATAAATACACGGCCATCACTGTCAAAGTAGCTACTAATCGGGGCATCATTACTATAAAGCTTAGTTCCTAATGAAACCTCTTGCCTCAGCTTAAGCATGGTGTCGCGCCCTTTTTTAACGTGATAAGTGACTAAGGTGAGAGCGCCTTCACTTGGAATCGTATTTGCGACGGTATTGTCAAGGTAGACTCCATCAGGAATCGACTTGGATTCGACTGAAACTCGATTTTGACTGTACGCAGAGGCTGAAGGGATGAGCGCAAAGCCATCCGCGTTTGTTTTACCGGCATTTCTTATTTTTAACCCTTCCACATCGTCAACTCTGACTAATATATTGGTGTCAGATAGACGCCGAGTGGGAAGCACGGTATTTTCCGCAACGACCAAGCCACCTTTCACGGTGCCTCTAACCTGTGAGCCCGATTGAGAGTTGGAGTATTGCAGAGAATAATTGTTATATTCACTATTGCTTGATAAAGACAACCCATGCCCAACAATGCCCTTCTTATCATCGAGACGCAGAGAGCCTGATACGGAGCTACTGTCGCCGAACCTCATACCACTAGACAACGAGGTACTCGCAGGGCGACCACTGCTGTGTGAGCGAGATAGGCTTACACGCGATTTTCCCCAGTTGAGCGGCATCGAAAAATTCATTGAGAGTCGATTGTCGACGGCAAAGTTATTCTGGTTACTCTCTTTAGAATAGGCCTTTAGCGCGCTAACGGAGTATCGATAGTATTCATTACCAAATGAGTACCCTAAGCCAAAGCTTTGGAATTGTGCTTTGTCTGATCCTCCCAGAGACTGAAACAGACTGACGCTTCCAAGTTGAAAGGGCAGGTCGCTACTCGCTGATGTAGAGAACTGATAGCCTTTTCTAACCGTATCGGCAATATGGCTACTATTGATATCTCGGTACCCATTTCCCAAAAAATGACTCAGAGAGGTCTGAAAATTCAGCGACCAGAATGGCAAGCTTTTGGTTAAGCTTGAATTGATTTTAGTCCCCGACTGACCCGTTGGTAGGTAAGTAGAATGTGCAGCCGATAAGCGAACACCACCTAATAGGTCGAAATTCATCGTACTAGCCACAGATAGGTTACTATAGTCGCGCTCGACAAAAAGCCCAGTAGTTAAAGATTGAGTATCCGTTAGGCCATAGATCAATTCTCCTCCTAAAAAGGCGTGTGAGTTGGTTCGTTGCAGCCCTGTAAATAAGCTATGTTCGCTAGTGCCTTGCTTTAGGACACTGAGTACCAATTGACTAGGAACTGAAAAAACCGCTTCACGTCCATCTTCTTCTTTAATGCTGACCACGAAATCACTATTGGAGCGAATGTTCATATCGTTAATAGTAAATTCGCCGGCCGCCACGTATTCGGTGTGAATCAGTTCGTTGTCTTGATAAACACGCACTTCGGCATTCGTTTCCGCATTGGCACGAATGGTCGTGGTGTCCGTCATTTGCCCTGATTGATACAAACGGCTATTACTGCTCAAGCTAACGCCTTGCATATCGACCGACCCCATGACTGCTGTGCTTTGACTAAGCTCACCAAACATAAACTTGCTGCGCAGTGAAGGAATGTTGGTATATCCATAGAGATATCCATTGGACATTGTCGTCTTTTGATTCATCATAGAAGCCGAGAGGCTACTCTTGAAGCGAAACCGTCCCACATTGAATTGTGGGCTTGCTGAACCGTACGCTTGGTAGTTATCGTCAAACCTAGTCGTCATTCCAGCCGAATACGGTAACATTAATGCTGTGACACCATCATCATAATGAGCCAGAGCATACTGCTTTTCTGACAGCAAAAATCTGGAAGGAATGTTCATGGTTATTTCGAAACTGCCAAAATCAATATCCAAGCCAATTTCGCTGCTTAGCACACACGAGCCCTGTTTTAAGTTGATATCCGGTTTAATGCCGAACTCACTTAATTGCTGTTCTGAGAAGCATGGCCTGCTTTCTCCTTGCTCATTGCTGTAGAAGCGAATGGATTCAAAATACGTTCGCCTTTTATTGACGGTAATTTTAAAGTCATAGTTGCCATCAGGGATGTGATTAACCAAGCTGCCGAAGGAGGCATCTTTAGAGATGCCATTAAGGAGAGAAAGATCAAAGCCTCCTGCAAAAGATAGTAAAGGAGTCGTCAGAAAGAACAGAATTAGGGAGCGTAACATGGGTAATATTTCTATAGTGAGCGTTTATCTTTAGCAAGTAATCCAATGTCGTTGATGTAATTCAATTCAAAAGAACGTTTGGGGTTAAAGTTACTACTTTTAGTAAATGTGATCTCCTGATAAGGGGCAATCATTTCTACTACCATCGTCTTTTCTTTTCCTTGTTCAATAGAGATGAGCGTGATGTGTAATGGAGATTCATTTTTTACATTGAAATCATCACCTTGTTTGCTAATAACGAGTTTCTTTACAGCGTCTTCCATGGTTACTGTTGCAATGGACTTTGGTCTGATAAATAACTTGTAATGCATATCCATGCTAGCAACGACATCTGATGGAGTATCTGACTGCTCTTTTATAGAGACAGCACTAAGAGTCCGATATGTTTCTACCTCATTAGAGTCCATTACTGATTCTAAATTATAGATTCTGAATCCTGAGCGACTATCCGCTTTAGATAGAATGATATTCGGAGTTATTATCGGTAGCGTCTCTTTTTCAAAGCTGTCATTTAATATGGAAAGCTGTACCAGCGTATTAGACTCTGAGTTATTAACGAGATCCCCTTGAAAAAATTTACTCCCTTCAATATAAACGACTCTAGAACCAGGAATAGCAACGGCATAACAAGTGTTTGATAGAATTAGTATTAGTAATATACACGTTTTCATTTTGTACATCTTTATATGTTTACATCTTTATGTCTTTGGAGTATATGGTTACTCCAAAGACAGGTTTGAAATAAGAGTTATAGAATCTTAGTAGTAAAAGTCATCGCTTTATCAGTAAATTCGAAATCTTCAGTGTGATTCCAAATGGAAAATTTTCTATGGTCAACCTTCATAATCGTTGTTAATGTAAGAGCATTATTTGTAGCAAATTCTTTCACTCGGAGCCAGTCGGCTTCTGCATTGGCCGTTTCAATTCTGTGAGCATTAGAGATTTTGATGTCTCCAGTATTTTGATCTACTACGTCTGCTGTAACCTTTTGATCTTGCTTATTGAGCACAGTGGCAAAGATAACGCCATGATCGCCTCCTAGTGTAAACCAATTATGACCATACTGGTCAATCCAAAGATCGTGAGCGGGCCCTTTATCGTCAGTGGGCCCTTTATGTGCTTTTCTCCCTCCTGTGGTAATATTAAAAAATGCCATGTCACAGCCATTGCCATTTAAATTTAATTCTATGCTTTCTGTTGCGGTAGTAAAATTTTGTTCGTTGGTTAGTTGTATTTCCTCAAAATTAACGTTGAAAATATGATTAGTATTAAAATCAAATGAACAAATAGGTCCGTCATAAACCAATTTCCCTTTGATGTCTATTATGAAACCTTTCTCTTCCGTGTTTCGGTCTTTTACGTTGTCAAAAGAGTGATAGAAGTTGCCATATGGAAGAGCTTGCTCTGAAGCTATCACTGATGATGTGCTTAGCGCTAATATAAGGCCAATGCTACTAGCTAGAGTTTGTTTTGTTAGGTTAAGAGTCATGAGTTATTTTCCAAATTAAATAGTTTGTTGCTTGAGTAAGGTTAAATATGAATGTCAGTGTGTTCTGATTCGAGACGAAATTTATTGTTTTTTTGGAACCCAGTTAACTAATAAATGATTATAAAAAGTAAAATGTTAGCTATATCAGTTATTTATAATTGGTACTGTATTTTTATACAGTACCAATTCTTGTTGATGTTGAGCTTTTCGCCAGCTGTAGAGCCTATTGCACTAAAATAAACAAACTTGAGAGAGAAACTACTGAAAGTCAAATATTAGAATTTGGTATTAGTTTGTGGTTTGATATGGGAGGTTTTTCAACAATTGGATTAGTTGTTGGTTGGCGGATTTATTTGAAATATGCTTCTAAAGTTGATAAATAAAAAGAAGTCAACACCTTTTAAGAAAGAGTGCCAAGCGAAGTGATATCTTCAGCACTCTATGGGGTTTATCTTCACGAAAATGTTGGTCAACTATCTAAAACTTCGTACTTTGGTGACTAAAGAGGGAATTGTTTGGAACATCTCTCTTACGTCTGAAACATATTGTGCAGGAACATAAATTGCGCAGATTCGCATTATGCTAATACCACCGATACTAACGGGATGTGAGGTAAACTTAGCACGCAGCGGGACAAATGAGTCTAAACCGATTAGTACTTCATAGTTGTCCTCGCTGAGTAATCCGAGTTTGGCATAATGATTAAGACATTCGTGGTAGTTGCGAGTGTAATGAAGGCTAACCCCTTGGCTTATGGGTTGATTGCGATACAAGTTGTTAAATGTATTCCCCCTTTCTCCAGATTTTAGTCCGTCGGCTCGATGGAACCAAGGGGTACAGTCTATATCCTCAGCCGATAATAACGCTCGGAATTTTACCAACCCTTCTAAAGCGCTTGAATTAGTGCCATGAACAAAATGTACGCCTAATTGCTCCATATCCTCTAATTGAAGATCTCTTTTGGTAAGTTTAAGTGGAGGTAGAAAAGAGGCTTTATTTCTAAACATGATGTTTTCCTTAACAGTGAATGTTCGAAAGTGATGCGTTGAGAATTCATTATTGGTATTAGTTAAGGGGGTAAGTAAAAGAATAAGTCCTAATAAAAAATAAAAACGATATAAATCATTGGGTAACCATGTTGATAATTAGGTAGTTTAAAACGGTGTTTTGACGGTTTACTATCATTTCAGCAATTCGTTGGTGTACAAGGTGGGAGGATTTTGGGTTCATACAAAGTCAAATAGTTCGTTATAATCTCTCAGCAGCAGTTGCTATTAATAGAGAGCAAAATGAAGACCAAATTGATCACGCGTGAAGGCTACAACAAACTGAAACAAGAACATGATTACCTCTGGAATGAGCGACGTCCTGAAGTCACTAAGATAGTGACGTGGGCGGCGAGTCTAGGTGATCGCTCTGAAAACGCCGACTATACCTTCAATAAGCGTTTGCTTCGCCAAATCGATCGCCGTGTTCGCTTTCTGCGCAAGTTCTTACCTGAGGTCACCATCGTTGATTATTCACCTCAACAAGAAGGTAAGGTCTTTTTCGGTGCCTGGGTGGAGATTGAGAATGAAGAAGGTGAAACCATGCATTTCCGGATTGTTGGTCCCGAAGAGATTTACGGTGATGCAAAAGGTTATATATCGATTGATTCTCCTATGGCGAGGGCGCTGCTAAAAAAACAAGTGGATGATGAGGTAGTGGTGAAGACCCCTCAAGGAGATAAGGAGTGGTTTATTAACTCCATCACTTACCAACAGCACTCTGAATAAATAGAGCGATTTGAGCTCCTAAAGTGGTATGTCCTTGAGAGCTCAAATTGCGTGCTGTGATTTATGACAGAGCTAACTCGTCCGTTTTGTGTGTGGGAGCTGAGCGGCGGTTACGTTGAATCTTCTGATGATGGCTCAGTAACGTTAGGATTCGCCCTTCATCGTGAATTTGGTCGAAAAACGGATTGGCGGCTAGCGTGTCGACTTGGCATTCATACACAGTAATATGTCCGCTTTGGTACTTTTCAGGAATATAGATATCCGAGATCAGAGTTTTAGCGTAAGGCTTGATCGCGGTGATGAGTAAGGTTTTACCTTCAAACAACTCACACGCGTAGTTATGCACTAATCGATGCAAGTCTTTATTAAGCGCCACATAGCTAAGTAGGCAGTTCTGCCCGTTAATATCCTTACCATGCACAATATGACCAACCACCGCGTCCCGGTGCTTAGCAAGAACCACGTTGATTTCTTGAATGGACATGACGTCTATCAGCTCTTGAAACGTGATAAAACGATAGTGCTCTTGTGCGTAGACGATTTGCTCTCGATAGATCTCTGGCAGATTATCCCAACGATAGCTTTCATAAGTATCAATCGTATAAGGGTAGAGCGTGTCAAACCCTCTAAAGAAGTCATCATATTTTTCGACCCCTTGAATGATGCGACGTTCATCTTCTGAATAATGGTAACTTTGCTGGAAAAACGTGGCGACCCCGATTCGGCGCATCAATGAAGGCTGTCCGTTGCCATGCTCCCACTTACTGAGCATTGGCTGGTTTATCCCTTGAAATGCTCGATGGGATAAGCTCAGCGCTTCAACCAGTTCCAATTGAGACATGCCATTAAAATTGCGCCAATACTTCAGTGCTTGTGCGAAGTTATCGCGTGAAAACGGACTCTCCGATTGTGCTTCAAATGTCATAATCTCTCCTTGAGTTCGATAAACTAGTGATAGTTTACTTAGGTTATATGACATGGGCTTGGTGGGGCGCACAAAAGCATATTTTAAAACGTTACAAAGGGTTAGTAGACGTTGAATAGTTAGCGTGCAGGTTAACGAAGTTGCAGCAAGTAAAATTAGGCAACATTAGATATACATCACTTATATCACTTAGAGCAGTGACGAATGTGTCTGATATGAGCCATAATTAATAAACGTTAACAATTCTCTGCGCAATTATTGGCCATGAAATGTTACATTTAGTGCAGATACTCTTCTGACACACTTTTTGTTGACGGAGGGGTCGGTAAATTGCTTTTTAGTGGTGGAATCGAATATGCAAGAAAATCACAAGATTTTAGTTGTTGATGATGATGCACGTCTACGTGCATTACTAGAGCGTTACTTATCAGAGCAAGGATTCCAAGTACGCAGTGTTGCTAACAGTGAGCAGATGGACCGCCTGTTAACCCGTGAAAACTTTCACCTTATGGTATTGGATTTAATGCTACCAGGTGAAGATGGCCTGTCGATTTGTCGTCGTTTACGTAACGCCAACAACATGTTGCCGATTCTGATGCTGACAGCCAAAGGTGATGAAGTTGACCGTATTGTCGGCCTAGAGGTCGGTGCGGATGACTATCTACCGAAACCATTTAATCCTCGTGAGCTACTTGCTCGCATTAAAGCGGTATTACGTCGTCAAACTATTGAAGCTCCTGGCGCGCCAAGCCAAGAAGAGTCAGTGGTTGAGTTCGGTGATTTCCGTTTGAACCTTGGTACACGTGAAATGTTCCGTGGTGAAGAGGCAATGCCTCTAACATCTGGTGAATTTGCAGTACTAAAAGCCTTGGTGACCAACGCACGTGAGCCGATGTCCCGTGATAAGCTGATGAACATGGCTCGTGGTCGTGAGTACTCGGCAATGGAACGTTCTATCGACGTACAGATTTCTCGTCTGCGTCGTATGCTGGAAATCGACCCAAGCAAACCTCGCTACATTCAAACTGTGTGGGGTCTAGGTTATGTGTTTGTGCCGGACGGCAAAGAAGCATAATCAGAAATGTCGATAAGGCTCTGGATGGATTCAGGGCCTTTTGTTTATTATCTACCTCGGATTCTTCTCATCTTCGCCCTCTAAGGAAAACCTATGCGATTTCGTAGCTCCTTCACGCAATCCATTCTGCTATTTTTTACACTCTTGATTGCTAGCCAAGTTTTTTCTTATTACGCCGTGTACAACTACGCTCTTGTACCTAGTTTGCAGCAGTTCAATAAGATACTGGCGCATGAGCTATCGTTTTTCTTGGAAGACAATGAAGCGATTGATGAGCAGCTTGAAATGGATGCTCCTTTACGCCGACGTGTATTGGAGCAGTTGGGTGTCACTATTCATGCTGATGACAGTGCGATGGCGAACGAGTTTAACCATGCGATGCCTATCGACCTGATGAGCGAGGAGATGAGTGATGAGCTGGATTCAAAAACTGAAGTTAGGCTGATTCTGGGAGCTGAAAGCTACATCCTCTGGATGAAGATAGACGCACTGCCCAACTCGTTGATACGCATTCCGCTGTCAGAGTTGCAGGAAGAAGACTTTGCGCCGCTGTTTAGAAACAGTTTGATTATGGCGCTATTGGTGATTGCGGGTGGTTGGCTATTCATTCGCTTGCAAAACCGGCCACTTACCGCACTCGAAAATGCAGCCAATTTGGTGGGTAAAGGGGAAATCCCGCCACCTTTACCTGAGAAGGGGGCGTCTGAGATTCGCTCGGTTACGCGTGCCTTTAACCAAATGGCAAAAGGTATTCAAGAGCTTGAGCAAGACCGTACCTTATTAATGGCGGGCATCAGCCATGATATTCGCACCCCATTAACGCGAATTCGCCTTGCGACAGAAATGATGTCGCCCGAAGATAGCTACTTAGCAGAGGGCATCATCAGCGACACTGAAGAGTGTAATGAAATCATTGGCCAGTTTATGGATTACCTAAAACCGGTTAATACTCAGTCATTTGAACCGATGAGCCTGAATGACATTTCTTCTGATATTGTCTCATCGGAAGGCGGATATGAGATCCAGATAGAATATGCCCCAATGGCAACTATCAAAGATATTGAAGGCAGTCCAATTGCGATTAAACGTGCTATTACCAACTTGGTGGTTAATGCGGTTCGTTACGGCAATGGTTGGGTGAAAGTAACCACAGGTATGACGGCGGACAACAAACTGGCTTGGGTCACTATTGAAGATAATGGTCCTGGTATCGAAGAGAGCCAAATAGGTCGTCTATTCGAACCTTTCACACGAGGTGATACCGCACGAGGCAGTGAAGGGACAGGTCTAGGGCTGGCGATTGTGAAGCGGATTATTAGTCAGCATCACGGCTCAGTGAGTATTTCGAATCGCAGTGCTGGTGGACTGAAGGCACAAGTAAGTTTCCCTGTAGCTAAGAATGGTTTGAGGTAGAGGACTTCTAGGTTGTGCAGAAGGTTTGCTTTACGTAAGCGGCGTGCTGAAGAAGATCCCCTTTTTCAAGGGGATGACGGCGTTATTTTGTAGAGTGGCGATGATATAGAGAGCAGGCGTCTTATGCTTTGGCGTAAAACTCTCTGTCTCCTAACCAGCGATCTATAATTTTCTTGGCATTCTCGGGGTACTGTTCGTGCACATGTCGCGCAATTCGTTGAACTTCCGGTACTAATCTTTGGTCCCGCACTAAATCAGCAATCTTAAAGTCAGCCAGTCCAGTTTGTTTGGTGCCAAGTAGCTCACCAGGGCCACGAATCTCTAGATCTTTTTGGGCAATAACAAAGCCGTCATTACTTTCCCTCAGTACGCCTAAGCGCTTCTGAGCGGTTTTAGAGAGTGGGGAGTGATACAACAGCACACAATGACTTGCCACGCTACCACGGCCAACACGGCCCCGTAACTGATGCAATTGAGCTAGACCAAGGCGCTCTGGGTTTTCGATGATCATTAAACTGGAGTTAGGGACATCCACACCGACCTCAATGACGGTGGTTGCAACCAGAAGGTGCAGCTCGTTATTTTTAAACTGCTTCATCACTTGTTGTTTTTCAGCCGGCTTCATTCGACCATGAACTAAACCTATTTTAAGATCAGGCAGTTTACGTTGCAGATCTTCGGCGGTCTCAGCTGCTGCTTGTGCTTCTAATACCTCTGATTCATCGATTAATGTACAAACCCAATACGCTTGTTTGCCCTCGTGTAAGCAAGCATTTTTGACACGCTCAATGATGTCGTCGCGTTTTGTATCAGGAATGGCAACGGTTTGAATCGGGGTTCTTCCTGGTGGCAGTTCGTCGATTACCGAGGTCTCCAAGTCGGCATATGCCGTCATGGCTAAGGTTCTTGGGATTGGCGTGGCAGTCATAATTAACTGATGAGGGTAGAAACCTTGTTTAGCACCTTTTTCACGCAGCTCTAAGCGCTGGTGGACACCAAAACGGTGTTGCTCATCAATAATAACCAGCGCAAGGTTGTGAAAATCAACCGACTCCTGGAATAGGGCGTGCGTCCCTACGACCATTTGAGCTTCACCGCTGGCAATACGTGCCAACTCCGCTTCCTTAGCTTTGCCTTTCTGTTTTCCTGATAACCAACCAACTTGTATCCCCATGGCTTCAAACCAACCTGCAAAGTTGATGGCATGCTGCTCTGCAAGTAATTCGGTCGGTGCCATCATAGCCACTTGATAGCCATGTTCTATCGCACGAACAGCAGCGAGCGCGGCTACCAAGGTTTTACCAGAACCCACATCACCCTGAACTAGGCGCATCATAGGAATAGGTTTAGCAAGATCAGTTTCGATTTCTTGCACCACTCTTGATTGCGCACCTGTAGGGGAAAAAGGCAGTTGCTCAAGTAGCTGATTTTTTAGCTTTTCAACAGGCGCTAAGCCAATGGCTGCATCTTGTTGACCTTTATGGCGTACCGCAAGCATAGAAAGGTTTTGTGCCATCAGCTCTTCAATAATCAGTCGCTGCTGAGCTGGGTGCTTACCTTCATCAAAGTCGTCCAAGTTAATCGTTGGTGGTGGACGATGGATAGTGTGTAGCGCCTCGGCGAGGGTAATTTGTTGGTTATACAGACCGCTTGGAAGCAATTCGTCTACTGCTGCTTTGTCCATGAGCTCAAGCGCTTGGTCTGTGAGATTACGCAGTGTGAGCTGCCTTAATCCTTCCGTGGTTGGGTAAACAGGGGTTAAGGTTTGCTCTAGCTTTGGCGCTTTACCTTCGGTTTGAAATTTGTATTCTGGATGGATGATCTCAAGACCATGGTTACCACGCTTTACTTCACCATAAGCGACAATAAGGCGACCTTCAGAGAAGTTGTTCTTCATCGCTGCGGTAAAATTGAAGAAGCGTAGTGTAATAGTACCGTTGCCATCGCTCACTTTAACCGTCAACATCTTGCGACGCCCGAAAGCCACATCACTACTCATGACTTTCCCTTGCACCGATCCCCAAAGGCCAGGATGCAAACGAACGATCGGATAGATACGAGTACGATCTTCATAACGGTGAGGTAAGTGAAACAGTAAATCTTGAACCGAGTGTAAGCCGACTTTCGCCAGTTTTTCAGCGACTTTAGCTCCTACGCCAGAAAGCGAAGAAAGAGAAATTGCCGATAACAGCTGAGCCATATTTACCATCCATCAAAATGTTATATGCAGATATTCAAGCATTTTACTGTCTTTTTGTACAGTTTTTAGCGAGGTCTGGTGTGTGATTGCCGAAGCGCTTCAAAGGAACTATAAACCAGCCTTAAACCATACTCAGTTCTATTTTTTCTGCATTTCCTGCCACCACTCTTCTGTCGCTACAATTTGGCCTTGGTCATCGAGTGGCGGATAAGGGAGGCGTTTTTTCTTGGCAACTTTCGCCAGTACGGGGTGGCCGCGTTCGAATAGGATTCGATGGATGGTTTCTTCGGGCAGAGCACTGACATCGCGATCGTACAGGCCGGCATTCTGGCGTTGTCTTTGAGCTTCAAACAAAATCAGTGCGCTGGCGACTGAGACGTTTAAGGACTGCACCATGCCTACCATAGGAATAATGATGTCCTGATCTGCTTCGGTGAGTGCATCTTGGGTGATGCCGTGCTTCTCGCCACCAAGAATAATCGCGGTTGGCTTGGTGTAGTCGATATCACGAAAGTCGACAGCGTTTTCGGAAAGGTTAGTGGCCAATACTTGCATACCTTGAGATTTTAACGTGCGAACGGCATCAGCTACAGTATCGTGAGTTTCAACCTCAACCCAGTTTCTAGCGCCTGCGGAGGTGTGACTTAAAGTACGCATTTTCTCATCCGGCCAAACTGCATGAACTTTATGTACCCCAGCAGCATCGGCAGTACGAATGACCGCTGAGACATTATTGGGCTTGTGGACTTGTTCTAGCAGTAAAGTCAGGTCAGGTTGGCGTGCCTTAAGCACTTCTTGGATACGAGTGTAGCGTTCTAAGTTCATCAATAGGTTCCAAATAAAACGGGCTCGATAATTATCGAACCCGTATTAGATCAAGCAGTTGTGTTAGTTCTTACGGCGTCTAACACGCAGTGCATGTGGCATTACACGAATGCGCTTCATAATACCAGCTAGGTGAACACGATCTTTGGTTGTTAGTAGTACAGTGACTGTGTACAAACGGCCATCGCGTTCTTCTGTAGAGATACCGTGAATGTTTGAGCCTGTCTTGGCAATCACATTGGTCAGCTCTGCGAGCGCGCCTTGGTGATTCTGCAGGTCAACTTTTAGCTCAGCAGTAAACTCTTGCTCGTAATCGTCACTCCATTCAACCGCCATGTACTTATCTGGCTCTTTCTGGTGACCACGAACATTCGGACAAGTTTCTCTGTGTACCACCAAACCGCGGCCCGGAGAAACGTGTGCGATGATGTGATCATCTGGAATAGGGTGACAGCAGTTCGCAAACGTCAGCAAGATACCTTCTGCACCACGGATCGGTAAGCGTTTACCCGACGTTGGCACTGAACTGGTTTGCGTCAGTTCATCGGTATCGCCAAGTAGACGACGAGCAATAACGATACTCATCAACTCACCAAGGCCGATAGCGGCTAGCAGGTCATCAATACTGCCCAGCTTGAGATCGGTTAGCACTTCGTTGATGTTTTCTGGGTAGATAGTATCAACAGAGTGACGGCCTAGAGCATGGTTCAGCAGGCGGCGTCCTAAAACTACAGATTCTTCACGGCGCATTGTCTTCAGAACCTGACGGATCTTAGTGCGGGCACGTGAAGTCACCACATAGTTAAGCCATGCGGCATTAGGTCTTGCACCTGGTGCGCTGATGATTTCGACGGTTTGGCCGTTTTTCAGTGCTTTGCTAAGTGGGTATGGATTACGATCCACTCGCGCACCCACACAGGTGTTACCCACATCGGTATGGACAGCGTAAGCAAAGTCTACTGCGGTTGCGCCAAGCGGCAGTTCAACAATACGACCTTTTGGTGTGAACACGTAAATTTCGTCTGGGAACAGATCCGATTTTACGTTTTCAATGAATTCAAAGGAGTTACCAGCACTTTGTTGTAGTTCAAGTAGGCTTTGCATCCAGCGCTGCGCTTTAATTTGTGCAGTGGTGCCAGTACGGTCGCCATTACCCTTGTATGCCCAGTGCGCTGCAACACCTTTGTCCGCCATTTGATCCATGTCTTCAGTACGAATTTGTACTTCTACTGGAACGCCATGAGGGCCCACCATTGAGGTGTGCAAGGATTGATAGCCGTTCGCTTTTGGTACCGCGATGTAATCTTTCATGCGACCAGGGCGTGGCTTATACAGACTGTGGACTTGACCAAGGACTCGATAACAAGTGTCTGCAGTATCTACGATGACGCGGAAAGCATAGATATCCATGATGGTATGGAATCGCTGCTCTTTGGTTTTCATCTTGTTGTAGATAGAGAAGAGGTTTTTCTCACGTCCCAATACGCGAACGTTGAGGCCAACTTCATTAAGTCGTCCTTCGATCTCGCTATGGATTCGCTGAATCATCTCTTTACGATTACCACGTGCCGATTTCACTACTTCTTTTAGTACGCGATAACGGTTTGGGTAAAGTGCTTCAAAGCCAAGCTCTTCAAGCTCGGTTTTGATGTTGTGAATACCTAATCGGTGCGCAAGTGGCGCATAGATTTCAAGGGTTTCACGAGCAATGCGTCGCTTTTTGTCAGGACGAAGAGCCCCAAGCGTGCGCATGTTGTGGGTACGGTCACTCAGCTTTATAAGAATAACGCGAATGTCCTGCACCATAGCGAGAACCATTTTACGGAAGTTCTCTGCTTGGGCTTCTTTACGATCGCGGAATTTAAGCTTATCGAGCTTAGATACGCCGTCGACGAGTTCCGCCACCGTCGTACCAAATTGTTCTTCTAGCTCTTCTTTGGTGACTTCCGTATCTTCAATAACATCATGCAGCAGTGCTGCTTGTAGCGTTTCAATATCCAGACGCATTTCCGCGAGGATACGAGCTACAGCAACAGGGTGGATGATGTATGGTTCACCGCTAGAGCGGGTCTGCCCTTCATGGGCATCTCTTGCTACCACATAAGATTGACGCAGAGCCTCAATTTGAGGCTCTGTTAGGTATTCTTGGGCAACGTCTTTAAGGCTATCGAATAGGTACAAATTTTAGGCCCGAAAGTCGATGGAACTCTGATTAGGTACTAGGAATTAACGGTTGTGAGCAATGCTGCTTACTGCCGCTAGTTCTGCAGCTTCTTGCTCTTGCTGCTCTTGACGTTCACGTGCATCTAGTACTTCTTTCGTGATCAAGCCTTCTTCGATTTCGCGAAGTGCGATAACCGTTGGCTTATCATTTTCTTCTGGCACTAATGCATCTTTACCACCGATTTGCATCTGACGTGCGCGGCGAGCCGAAATAAGAACTAGGTCGAAACGGTTACCAACTTTTTCAACAGCGTCTTGAACAGTTACGCGTGCCATAAGAACTCCAATAGTTAACTAAATTTTTGATGACGAGAAAGTATACAGGCTATTACGTTTAGATTCTAGATCACAAATGATCCTATTAGCTACTGTTACTTCTGGTTTATTGCATTATTTGCTTAGGGTGAGACCCTATTTGGAGCCTCACTTTGCAAGGAAGTGGTTAAAATCTACCTTACTCGGCGAGTAGGGCGTCTAACATACCTTTGTATTTCACCGCTTGTTTGTCTTGTTTAAGACGCTCAGCACGCAAAATAGCTTTAAAATCAACAAGTGCGCCGTCGAAGTCGTCGTTGACAATGACGTAATCGTACTCATTGTAGTGAGACATTTCTGACTTCGCTTCGCTCATGCGCTTGGCGATCACTTCATCACTGTCTTGGCCACGTACGTTCAAGCGACGCTCTAACTCACTGTTAGATGGTGGCAAAATAAAGACACTTTTCGCTTCTGGCATTTGTTCGCGGATTTGACGAGCGCCTTGCCAGTCGATATCCAAGAATACATCGATGCCTTTTTCTAGCGTCTCTTCAATCCATAGACGAGAAGTACCGTAGTAGTTTCCGAAGACTTCGGCGTATTCCAAAAACGCACCTTGTTCGATCAACGATTCAAAATCGGTTTTCTCAACAAAGTGATAATGAACGCCATCTTCTTCACCAGGACGCATACCACGAGTCGTGTGAGACACTGATACTTTCATTGCGTATGTCGGGTTTTTTTCCAACATTGCTGAAATTAAGCTCGATTTACCAGCACCGCTTGGTGCTGACACGATATAAAGCGTACCTTTACCTATCATTTTTCAGAGTCCACATCTTGGTTGAAGGGGTAGAGAATATCGTTATTTGATACTTCTATTCTATACGTTCACTGACCAAAGCGTTTAAAAATCGGCCAGAAAAATGGAGGCGAAGAGTATCATGTTTGCTAGGAGCTCGACAAGTCATCCGGTGAGTGCTCAGGGAACGTGTGGTTGCATTTTAAAAGGGAGCAAAAACACCGCAGAAGCCAGTTGTTCTTTTTGCCTGAAAGCAAACGTTTGCTTAAATATCAACATTTTGTTTTTAAAGAGATAAAAATAACTCACAAAAGCATTGATTTATTCCTGAGTCTGATTAGAATTCGCGCCAATATTTCTATCGCGCATACGTTTGCGTCTCCCATTTTATCGCTATAGGTCCTACTGTGAGTGCAGAACTAACCGGGCAACGCCAAGCTAGCCCTACTATCATTGAATCCACCTTCAAAGTGAGTGAGCGTAAGTCCACTATCGGTACTGAAGTATATGCTGGCTTTATCACTTTCCTCGCTATGAGCTACATTTTGGCGGTAAACCCAGCCATTTTGGGGGACATTCCTGGAATGGACCGTGGCGCTGTATTTACAGCAACGGCTTTGGCTGCGGCCTTCGCTACGCTAATCATGGGTATTTTTGGAAACTACCCAGTGATGCTAGCCCCCGGCATGAGCATGAATGGTTTCTTTAAAGGTATGCTACTAAGTGGCTCAGTGGCATTAGTTTGGCATGAAGCGCTGCTTGGCATCTTCTTCTCGGGTGTTATCTATCTTATTTTATCGCTAACTAAAATACGCAAAGCGATGATTGAGTCGATTCCAGAAGATTTGAAACTCGCTATTACCGTATCTCTTGGTTTATTTATTGCGTTTCTTGGTCTTAAGAATGCGGGTATTATCGTATCCAACCCAATTATTCTCGTGAGTATGGGCGATATTTCTGACCCGAAAGTCATCATCGCTTATATCAGTATCTTTATCGCATTAGGCTGTATGGTTCGCGATATTAAGTTGGCGACATTTATCTCTTTTGTGTCCGCCATCGTGCTTACGATTCTGGCTGATACCTTCATGGGAACCAACAATGCGCCAATCCCAGAACAACTCGTGGCAATGCCACCAAGCATGGCGAGCAGCTTTGGTGCCATCTTCGATTTCTCAGGGATTACCGCAGAGAAGATGTTTGATCTGCTGTTTATTATGATCATCTTTTTGATTGTCGATTTCTTCGATGGGCTCAGTACTATCGTAGGGGTAGGTCGTGATGCCGGTATCATTGATAAAGATGGTAAGGTGCCTAACGCACGCTCAGCGCTGATTGCAGATGCAGGCGGTACAGTAATGGGTTCAGTGTTCGGTACCACATCAGTCACGGCATTCTCAGAGTCTGGTATTGCCTCATCGCAAGGTGCAAAAACTGGCTTAGCTGCAGTCGTCGTAGCGGGACTATTCCTACTATCACTCTTCCTATACCCGTTGTTCTCGCTATTCTCTGCGGCAATGGTAGCGCCAGCTATGGTCGTGGTTGGTATCTATATGATTGGTCGCTTAGGCGATATTAAATGGGAAAAGAAAGAGTCTCGCATCGCTGCCTTCTTCACCATTATGTTTACCGTATTAAGCTTCTCACCAGCAAATGGTATGGCGATGGGCTTTATCAGTTATGCATTTAGTATGGTTGTGGCAGGGAAAGGGAAACAGGTGCATCCTGTGATTTATGTGCTGTCTGTGGTGTTTATGGCGTATTTAGCGCTGCTGTAATTACTTTAGTTGGCAGAGCTCCTCACAGCAATGTTATTTCATGAGCCGTGCATCTGTGCCCGCAAGAATCTTTTTGGGCTTAGTGCGCGTGTTGAGTATACCCCTACCTGCGCAATGGTGACGGTCAATTTAACTCCCAACTTGTGATATTCAAACAATAAAAAAGCAGGCCGAGGCCTGCTTTTTTATCATTCAACAGATTTACTCAATATTCTGGATCTGCTCGCGCATTTGCTCAATAAGAACCTTTAATTCTACGCCAGAAGTTGTGATATCGGTGCTAATAGACTTAGACGCCAGTGTGTTTGACTCACGGTTGAACTCTTGCATCATGAAATCAAGACGACGACCTACAGAGCCACCTTTCTTCAAGATGCTGGTTGTTTCTTTTACGTGAGAGTCTAAGCGGTCCAGTTCTTCAGCAACGTCTGATTTCTGTGCCAGTAGAATGAGTTCTTGCTCTACGCGTGAGGCATCAAGCTCGATTTTTGCTTCTTCAAACTTGCTTAGTAGGCGCTCACGTTGCCACTCAAGAATTTCTGGCATGCGAGCACGTACTTTGATTACTTCAGCAGTGATCGCTTCAAGACGCTGAACAATAAGCGCCTTCATATTTTCACCTTCGCTAGCACGAGCATCGATGAAGTCGCTAAGACCTTGTTCGAAACCCTCAAGCAATGCTTTATTGATGGTATCCATATCCTGTTCAGGTGTTTCCATTACACCAGGCCATTGCATCACTTGGAATGGATTTAGGCGGCTATCTTCACCTGTCATTGTCATAACTTGCTTTGCTGCACCAATTACTTGCTGAGCCAGTGTCTCGTTGATGCTTAACTCACCTTTTGCAGCAGGGTTTGCTTCGAAGCGCAAGTGGCATTCGACTTTACCGCGTGCTAGGCGTTTGCGGAAACGTTCACGAAGTACAGGTTCTAGACCACGAAACTGCTCAGGAAGACGGAAGTAAGTTTCTAGATAACGTTGGTTTACTGAGCGGATTTCCCATACTGCGCTACCCCAGTCACCTTTGACTTCTTTACGCGCGTATGCGGTCATGCTGTAGATCATGGATTGATTTCCTTGGATTGATAAATTGTTCAAACTGTCTTCATGTTAGCATAGTGAGGTGCGCTAAGTCATACACGATGAGATATCCAATGGTGGATGTATTGAATTGTCTCTAGCACTTAGGATGCTAGACCCGTAAAGCCATCTTCGCTATAATCCTCGCCCAACCAAATCCTCTTCCCCAACAAAGGTAATGTCCATGCGTCCAAATGATCGCGCAGCAGACCAAGTGCGCCCAATAAAAATTACTCGCAACTATACCGCTTATGCAGAAGGTTCTGTATTAGTCGAGTTCGGCAATACCAAAGTGTTGTGTAATGCAACGGTAGAGGAAAATGTCCCTCGTTGGCTAAAAGGCCAAGGTAAAGGCTGGGTAACGGCAGAATACGGCATGCTACCACGCTCAACACATTCAAGAATGCGCCGTGAAGCTTCGAGTGGTAAGCAAGGCGGACGTACTATGGAAATCCAACGCCTAATCGCCCGCAGCCTTCGCGCTGTTGTTGATTTGGAAGCAATGGGTGAAATCATGGTCACTGTCGATTGTGATGTGATTCAAGCGGACGGTGGCACACGTACGGCGTCTATTTCAGGTGCAAGTGTGGCAATGGCGGATGCGTTCGCTCACTTAGTTGCGAAAGGCAAACTAAAAGCGAACCCAATGAAAGGCCACGTTGCTGCAGTATCTGTCGGCATTTTAGGCGAAGACATCCTATGCGATCTTGAGTACACCGAAGACTCAGCTGCGGATACCGATATGAACGTGGTAATGACTGAAGACGGCCGAATGATTGAGGTTCAGGGGACCGCTGAAGGCGAACCGTTCACTCACAAAGAATTAATGGCATTGCTGGAGTCAGCAAATAAAGGCATTGCCGAGATCGTTGCAGCTCAGAAGCTGGCATTAGAAGATTGATTGATAGCTCCCGTAAGGGGGCTATTTTTTTGAGTAAGATACAGGCTAACGTCGGACGTCATTCCCACGAAGATGGGAATCTACTCAAAGCGAGCGATAACTTTGACGAGACCTTTGTCTAAATCAGGTATGACAATGGCATACCTAAACACAACAACCGAGAGAGAAAAAATGAAAGCATACCAGCGTGAATTTATTGAATTTGCACTAGAAAAAGAAGTTCTAAAATTTGGCGAATTTACCCTTAAATCTGGTCGTAAAAGCCCTTATTTTTTTAACGCTGGGCTTTTCAATACTGGCCGTGACCTTGCACGTTTAGGTCGTTTCTATGCAGCAGCGTTAGCAGATTCTGGCATTGACTATGACGTGCTGTTTGGCCCTGCATATAAAGGCATCCCTATTGCGACAACGACAGCAGTTGCGCTGGCTGACCACCACGATGTGGACACTCCTTACTGCTTCAACCGTAAAGAAGCAAAAGACCATGGTGAGGGTGGTAACTTGGTTGGTAGCCCATTAGAAGGCCGTATTATGTTGGTTGATGATGTGATTACCGCTGGTACAGCAATTCGCGAGTCGATGGAAATCATTAAAGCCAATGGCGCTGATCTAGCTGGCGTACTTGTTGCTATTGATCGTCAAGAAAAGGGTAAAGGCCAGCTATCAGCGATTCAAGAAGTAGAACGTGATTTCGGCTGTGCGGTCATTTCGATTGTAAGCTTAACTGACCTTGTAACTTTCCTTGAAGAGAAAGGTGATAACGCTGAGCACTTAGAGGCAGTGAAAGCGTATCGTGCAGAGTACGGTATCTAACTATTAGCAAAGTTAAAAAAGGGTCGGTATGCTTGCATACCGACCCTTTTATTTTTTAGTTACTTGGCTTTATTTTACAAAGTAACGCCATTCTATCGTGACTCTCGGCTACAGCTTGCTTGCTACAGTCGTACTTTTCCTTAAATGGAATAAAGTCACGCTGTCTATCTTTGTACGAGATGATGTAGAACTCGTTTAACCCTTTCACTTGGTCATCCGACTCAAACACCTTAGCTTGACCGTTACTGTAGTACTGGCCTGAGTATGATCTAGGGTAGACGTAGAAAGTACGGACATTAGGATCGATAGTTTCAAAGATCGCCTTATCACTGTTATCAGCAATCTTACCTGTAGCGAGCATATAAGTTGCTGCAATCAGCGCCACTGGAACAATCAGTGATGCAATGGCCAACCAAATGGTGTCCTTCTTCCTCCAGAAAATGGCCAACAAAATACCGATAGCTGGTGTGCCTGGGAGAACATAGGTTGGCAAGATATTGCTCGACATAGTAAATAGAATCAACGGAGACAACGCCCACCAAATTGCAAAACTGGTAAAACCGTGATTCTGCTTTGCTTGCTCCCAACCAAATTTGGCGCGAACTAGCATTAAAATAGGCAGAATGATTGACCATGGTAGTACCGCCAATAGCCAGAAGAACCAGATTTTTCCTTTAGGCTCCTCATGACCAGACCCGTATAGATCACCTGTCCAACCCGGCTCAACAAAACGCTTATAGTGTTCGCCAACGATAAAGTAGTCGATAAAGCCTGGTGTAGCGCGTTCAGCCATGATGTACCAAGGCAAAGCGATGGCAAGCATTAACAATGTACCTTTGATGAGCGGGAAGCGACGCCACAGTTCAACAAACGCACCAATAATGCCATGTTGAACTACCATCCACGGGAAGATCGCCAGACCAAATAAGACGATGGCCACTGGTCCTTTAGCCAGCAAGCCAATCGCGAGACCCGCAAAGCCAACGTAGCCCCAGAGAGTCTCACCACGCCAGCATTGATAGAAGCCAATCATCGCTAGCGTTAAACCTACAGTAAGCGCCATATCCGTCATTACTGCACCGGCAGAAATGGAGAACACGAGCGTCGTAGATAACACAACAGCTGCAACAAGCGGGTTATAACCATTCTTTTTCGCGAACCATGCCGCTGCCCACACTACTATGACCCCAGCCAGCCAATGTGGAAGACGTAACGTAAACTCAGATAGGCCAAACAGTTCGACACTTGCCGCACTCATCCAAGTGAATAGCGGTGGTTTGCCCCAGAAAGGCACTCCATAATCAAACAGAGGTGTTAACCAGTTTCCGGTTTCCACCATCATTCGCGCCATTTCTCCATAACGTGACTCGGTCGTATCCATAAGTGGATAAAGTCCAAGAGAAAGTAGGCGGATGAGCAACGCACCAATCAGCAAGGTCCACAGCGTTCGCTCTTTATTAATCATTTTGTTAGCTCCAACTTGTCGCCAAAACAGATAACAGGGTCTCTGTTACAAACCAAAACAGGATGATAGCTATATCATCCTGCCAAATAAAAACTCACGAAGTCTCACACATTCTTTAAGTGTAGGTCAATAAATTGGCAATCAATCTATTGTTAGGGAGTGTAATTTTATAAACAAAGTTCCACAGTTAGACGACTTTTTTAGTTTGAAGTGCCTTTTCAATTAAAGGTGGTACAAACTGACTAACATCACCGCCATGGATGGCGACTTCTCGAACTAAGGTTGAAGAAATAAAGGCATGCTCTTCTGCCGGAGTTAGAAACACACTCTCTAAACCGGGTAGCAAACGTCGGTACATATTAGTCAACCCGAATTCATACTCAAAATCGACAGTGGTTCGTAAACCACGAATAAGTACATTGGCCTTCTGTTCTTCAGCAAAATTCACCAGTAGTCCAGAAAACCCTTTGGCTGAAACATTTTCTAAATGCTTGGTGACCTCGCGAGCGAATTCTACACGTTCATCCAGCGTAAACATGGTGTTCTTACTTGGACTTGCTGCAATCGCTATGATCACTTCATCAAACATAGTGGCCGCTCGTTCAATAAGATCAAGGTGGCCATTGGTGATAGGGTCAAATGTACCCGGGTAGATAACTCGAGATAAACGCTTTTGGGTCACAATGTTTGCTCTAGTAAGAAATTTTGTTCAGTGTAACATTTTATAGATGCGAACAAACAGGCACGCAACAGTTATCATTAATCCAATGACTTGCTATTATCCTGAGTTGCTAGGTATACGAGATAAAAGAGAAAGATCACATGAAAAACATTCTGGTAGTTCGAAACGATAAAATCGGTGATTTTATGTTGGCTTGGCCGAGCTTCGCTATGCTAAAAGCGTCTATGCCGGAATGCCGCATTACTGCGCTTGTACCCAGTTATACTGTCGCTTTAGCGAAAGCATGTCCGTGGATTGATGAAGTGATTATTGATTGTGGAGAAAAGGCGGATAAACACACTCAGGCAACACTCGTAAATACCTTAAAAGGTGGGAAATTCGATGCATCGATTAATTTATTCTCAACGACATATAACGCTTTATTGGTTTGGAAAGCAAAAATCCCATACCGACTCGCCCCTGCAACTAAGTTAGCGCAAATCTTCTACAACAAACGCATCAAACAAAAGCGCTCGCAAAGTGCTAAGCCAGAATACGAATATAACCTAGATCTAATTCGAGCATTTTTAAAAGACCAAAAAATCGATATTGTCGAGCCTCGCGCACCATATTTCTCTTTCTCCCTTGATACGTTAGCTAAGCAAAAAGAAAAACTCTCTTCTCAACTAGAACTAAATAAAGCTAAACCATGGATCTACGTACATGCTGGAAGTGGTGGCTCAGCCAATAATCTATCTTTAGAACAATATTGCGAGTTGATTGCAGGTATCAAACACAGTGCTGAAATCGTGCTGACTGCTGGGCCCGGAGAACAAGACAAGGCAAGAGTGCTACAACAACTGCTTGCGAGCAACGATATTCGCAGTGTGGTTTATGATAAGAATGACGGGCTGGTGGATTTTTCATGCTCACTCGCATGTGCAAGCTTGTTTGTTGCTGGTTCGACAGGTCCATTACATATCGCGGCGGCTTTAGATGTTCCAACTGTTGGTTTTTTCCCCGCTAAGCGTTCAGCAACACCGCTGCGTTGGAAGCCTTTGAATTCAGATGGCAGGCACATTGCTTTCTGTCCACCAAAAGCTGAGGACAAAGCGAGCCAAGAGAATATGACTCGCATTGATTTAGTTCAGGTAGCAGCGGAGCTTAATCCTTGGGCGGCTGAGTACTTGTCCTAACCCACAAGTCAGCGTATTTCACAAAGGTGGAGTGCGCTGACAAAATTGATAACAAAAAGCCCTGCTTACCATCCAAGAATCCAGCTTTAATAATGTACATTTTTACAAAGCAAGCAATAGCATGAATGATCCCTTGAGAGATACTTGAGCGTTTTCCACGTTTCTCTCGTTGTTCTGCCCAAGCTTTTGCGTAGCCAGCAGATTTGACTAAATAATGATGGATATCATCGTAGGTGTAGTGGATTAAGTCACCTTTCAACGTCTCAACTTGCATGTCGCCATTCGTTTCAACTTTTTCGTGAACCAAAGAATCATCGTATTGAGTTAGTTTGGTTGGATAAAGACGCAATACTTTGTCAGGATACCAACCGCAATGCTTAATAAAGCGCCCAAATACCCAACTAAGGCGGGCAAATTGGTAGATAGTGGAAGGTAGGTTCTTTTCTACAGTCTCTACAATACTGTGCTTAAGTTCAGGAGTAACTCGCTCATCGGCATCAAGCCAGAATACAAAGTCTGACTCTACATGACTTTGTGCCAAGCGTCGTTGTGGTCCAAACCCCGGCCACTCAGGGTTTGCATGAAACTTCGCACCGAACTCCGCTGCTATTTCCGCGGTATCATCAGTACTACCAGAATCCATAATGACGATTTCATCCACCCAGCCTTGCACAGACTCGAGACAGGCACGTAGGTGCTTGGATTCGTTTTTTACAATCATTGCGACAGCAAGTGTTGGTTTGGTCACGGTAATGGTCCTTGGTTTGTACCCCCGGTTATTATAGAGGGATAATGTAATTCGTAAATTTTCGCCGTCCCCAATTATCTCGTCATACTCACGAAAGTGAGGATCTCCCAAAGCGAGCGACGACGTGATTAACGGCATAGTAATTAAAACGTACTCAACTCCACAGCGCGCTTCATGAGCTCCCCTTTTTCAAGGGCATGACAGTGGGTTTACTCCTTGGATTAACCTAATCTTTCCGCCTCGATAACCCGATCGAACATTTCAATCACGTTATCTGACGAAATTCGCTGCATTGCTTTCTTATCCTTAACTCGAGCGCGCCAACTCAGTTCTGCACTAGGTTTTCCCGTCTCAGCTAAAATCGCCTCTTCATATACAGACACTACATAATCCTGATAATTATACGGCCCGGTGCGCTTAGGGTTATGGTGAGCATACAGGCCAATAACTGGAGTTCCCATGGCGTTAGCCATATGAGTAGGACCAGTGTCTGGTGCAATAACTAAATCGGCTAGATCAAGAAGGGCAAGCATTTGGAGCAAGCTACTTTTACCAACCAGATTAGTAATAGGCGATGAGAGACTTTTCTCAATCTTTTCACTAAGCTCAATTTCGATCTGAGCAGGGCTTCCCGCGAGTAGTATATTCCAGCCTAGCTGTATCGCATGTTCAATCACATCCACATAGCCGTCGGCGGTCCAGTTCTTATAGCCTTTACTTGCCGCGGGCACGATGACCAAATTGCGCTTATCGGCAACATATTGCTTAGCCCAGGCATGATCTTCTTCAGAGTATTGAAGTTGCCATGTAGGTTCTGTGGCTAGTATTCCCAGCGTTTCGGTAAAAGCCATTAGCCCATCAAGAACGTGCATTTTTCTCGGGGAAGGAACTTTTACATTAGTAAATAGCCCTTGAAAGTCTTGCGCACGCTCTCCATCAAAACCAAGCTTATATTTTGCCTTGATGCCTAATGTCGCAATGCTAGCGCGAAATGCGTATTGCATGTGTAAAAGAGCGTCAAATTGCTGTCCTTTCAATTGCTGCCAAAGCTGCTTGTAGCCTTGCCAACCAGCTTTTTTATCAAATACAACAACCTTGATACCAGTAATGCTCTCTAGTAACTGAGCTTCAAGTTTACCGGTAATCCAAGTGATTTTAGTCTCGGGCCAAGAGGTCTGAATGGCTTGCACGGCTGCAATGGTATTGCAGACATCACCAATGGCAGACAGGCGCAAAATACATATGGATTGAGGTGGGGTATCAAAAAGTGCCATAAAATCGCAAAGCTAGAGACAGATGTAAAGATTATGCAGGGGGGCGGAATGAATGTAAAATCAGATGGATGGAAAATGACTCTCTATCTTCATGCAGCCCCCTTATATTGGAGCAAGAAATTGAAAACAGTTAAAAACAACAACACAACTTACTGGTTTGATGAAAGCTTGCTGAAGGAGCCGATCGAAAAGGTGTTTGACCCCCAATATTGGCAAGACAATAACCGAGTCATTGGTAGCGCTCAAGGGCGCGGAACAACGTGGTTTGTAGAAACACAAACTATCGAGGGGGCACTACGTCATTATCGCCGTGGAGGCTTGTTCGGTAAATTGGTGAAAGACCAGTATTGGTTTTCGAGCTGGGACAAAACTCGCAGCTATCAAGAGTTTCAATTGCTTCAAACCTTGATTAAAGGAGGGGTCAATGTGCCAAGGCCGATCGCTGCGCAGGCAACTAAAATAGGCTTTTATTACAAAGCTGATTTGCTGAGTGAAAAAATCCCCAATGCTCGAGATCTTGTTTCTATTTTGCGGGAGCAGGCGTTACCAGAGTCAATGTATCGTAAGATTGGTAAAGAAATTCGTAAGATGCATCAAGCACAGGTGAATCACACAGATCTCAATATTCATAATATCTTAATTGATGATCAGGGGAGAATTTGGATTATTGACTTTGATAAATGTCGCCAACAATCAGGTAATACCTGGAAGCAGGATAACTTGAGAAGATTACGTCGTTCCTTTGATAAGGAAGTGGCTAGGGAAAGTATACACTTTGCTCCGGATTGTTTTTCTGTGCTACTTAAAGAAATGCAATGATACAGGACTGAAAAGTAGCTCTGTATCATTTACCGCAAGTTAGGGCATTTCTCTAATGTATGACAAGGTACTGTTAAGTGCGCCGACACTTTCTTCTACAACTTTATTTGCTGCGTTTACTCGCCCTAGACGGAGGCTATCATCATTGAGCAGTTTCTCAACACTCTCCGCTAGCTCATGTTCATCATTGATGACCTCTAGAGCATCAACTTCCAATAACATTTTTACTATCTGAGAGAAGTTGAAGTAACTAGGCCCAGTAACAGTGGCAACTCCGATTGCTGCGGGCTCAAGGAGATTATGTCCTCCTACTTTATTACCCAATAAGCTTCCTCCCATGAAGCATACATCGCTTGCAGCGAGATACATCATCATGTCACCCATGGTATCACCCAAAAACACATGAGCGTGTTCTGGAAGTTTATGTAGGTGTTGACTGCGTCGTACTACTGAGAGATTTTGCTTCTTACAAAGTTGCTCAACGTCATTAAATCTTTCAGGGTGGCGGGGTACTAAAACAAGCAATATATTAGGATTTGTTTCTAGTATCTTTTTGTGAGCGGCCAGCACTTGAATATCTTCACCTTCATGGGTACTTGCTGCAATCCAAACTGGTCTATCGGAACCCAAAATTGTACGTAGTTCTTTTCCTTGATAAAGCGTGTGTTCATTGACTTTTATATCAAATTTAATTGAACCGGTGATAGATACTTTGTCTGATGTCACTCCTAAGCGCCGGAATCTTTCAGCGTCCTCCTTGAACTGGCAACACAATCGAGTAATGTGCTGAGCGGCTAACCAGAAGAAAGGGCGAACTTTGCTATAGCTTCGATATGAACGCTCGGAAAGCCTTGCGTTTATCACAATAATAGGAATATCGGCTTTGCTCACTTCGGTGAGTGTATTTGGCCAAAGTTCTGTCTCAATAATCACCAATTTAGTCGGTTTTACTACTCTCAAGAAACGACGAATAGCAAAACCAAAATCGAGCGGCATATAACGATGTTCTGCAATGGATGAAAGTTTGAGCGCTTGTTCTGCGCCTGTTGGGGTTGTTGTAGTCACGAGGATCTTATGTTCTGGATTCTCGGAAGCGTATTGGCGCACTAAAGGAGTAACAGCTAAAACTTCCCCAACCGAGACAGCATGAAACCAAACTACGGGCTGAAACGATTTGTTTGTCAATGGTGGCGTTAGGCCAAAATGCTCACGCCACCTTTTTCCTACACTCGGCCTGCCGTGCTTTTTCTTAAATAAACTAAATAAGAAAAAAGGAGAGACCAAAGTTAACAGTACGGTATATATAAAACGTAGCATATATTACTTCCTGTTAGGTAATAACCGTTCTTTGAGCAAGTAATTGTTTACCTGAGACACATAGTCACTCTTATATGAATACTTTAGGCTATCTTGAGAGGCTAGCACGTTAAGTGCTAGTAAGTAGCCGAAGCTTGCTATTAGCATAATTCGCAGCTTTTTATCACTTGAGAAAGTGTCTCGAATTGCTCTAGTAAACCTGTACCGCTCAACCCAACGTGAGAACTTCGAGTCAGAGTAAACTTTTTTTATGTTTGCTCGCTTTTGCTGGGTTAGAAATCTGAAAACGCCACTCGAAATAGGAATAATCGCAAATGGGTAAACAAGAATTAGATGCCAGTATGAGAAAGTGATTGGAGATAGCGCTGCGCTTATAATGACCCCAACTATTGCCCCAAAGGCATAAAGCTCTAGCCAAGCGATCGAGGTGATGTCATCTTTCGAACGTAGAATAATTGGTTTGATCCGTTTCCACCAAAGCCAATTTAATCGAGCTGAAACAATTACACTGATGCCGCCGACCAAGAATATAAATGCTTTCCACAAAGTTAAGGCGGTCAGTTTGAGGAGTTCAATCTGTGTCAACCAATCAAACTCACTATAAGCAATTACTTTGTTAGAAAACAGCATTGAACCATAACGTAGCCAATAGAGTATAGCTTTAAGGACGGGGTAAACATGCACTAGGCCATAACCGATATAGCGGTCACTTTCATGAGAGGTGGAACTCTGATTCGCAATTTCTTGTAAGTAGGGTATCAGTGATGCTGCAATTGTAAGAACTGCTGCAATAGCGCCAAACCAAGAGACTTTTCCCATATCACGATACAGAAGATAACCCGATATCACTGCTAAGATTGGCCAAGAATAGTGGAGCTGCATTGCAAGGCCGATAGAGAGGACGTGTATGAATGTATAACCAAAAGATCTGGTTATCCTCATTTTGGAAGCTGACCATAAATGCATGGCAGCAAATAAGCAGAGGTATGAAGGGTTATAAAGTATACTATCGTAAAGAAACCAAGGGTTTAACCAGTATAAGGCCAGAAATATTAGTCGGGCAAGCTGACAATGTTTACCGGCAAACGTATTTTTAATAACACTATCAAGCAATATCAAAGAAACAACGCGTAAAGCTATTAAGAGGAACATAGGCGACCATGGTGAATCCCACAATAATAATGGACCTCCAATTAACCAAGTAGATAGTGAACCTGGAACGTTCCCTACAGCGCTTGCTGCATTGCCAAAGTTTAGCCAGGTGCCTTGGTAGACGCCCAAATAGCCCTTGTAGAGCATCTGGGTTTGGTCGCCCGTAATGATCTGGTTTTGAGCGTACATAAAGCAAAAAAGCAGACCTAGAGAAAATCCTAATGCATAAAGCCAAGTAAAAGCGCGATCGACTTTTGAGTTTAACGACATTCGATTGTTCTCACTTATTTAGTGTGTTGTGAAGGCTGGTTGTCTGAAAATGTCCAAACCTTATGGATGATGTAGGTTACGATTGGTAGGATAAACACAACCATAATTACTCTCAGATAACTATTGAGGTCAGAGAACAGTTCACTGATTCCTTGAGCCACTAGTAATGCACCAAATTGAACTATGAAGAAGCGTAGTGCGTTTCCAAAGTTTACGCGATTTTTGAAGACCAGTAGAGTTTGCGAAAAATACGAAAAAACAAATGCTAAACTGAACCCAAAGACATTCGCGACAAATACGTTATCTTGCATGAGGTGCAAATACATAAAAGCAACGCCAACATGAATAGCAGTCGCTAAGCCACCGGTCAATGCGAACCGGACAAGCCTATACTGTAATAGACGCTCAATCAGAGTGGACATCATTTTTTGCTATTTTTATTGGTTGGCGTACTATTGAGGTAGCTGTCTTCTTCGATGATATAAGTTGGCCTACGCTTTGATTCCATGTACAGGCGACCTATATATTCTCCCATGACACCTATGCCAATTAATTGCACGCCACCAAGGAATAGCACTATAGTGATCGTCGATGCATAACCCGGTGCATCAATCCCATACATCAATGTTTTAATTATGGTAAAGCTCCCATAAATAAATGCAAGAGCGGAAATTAACGAACCAATGTAAAGCCAGATTCGCAAAGGCGCTGTACTAAAACTAGTGATGCCGTCTAAGGCGAAGTTCCATAACTTCCAACCGTTAAAACTAGTCTCACCTGCCTCGCGAGCCTCACGCTTGTATTCGATTACTGATGTTTTAAATCCAACCCATGAGAAGATGCCCTTCATAAAACGCTGGTTCTCGGGTAGCAATTGAATCGCATTGACCACTCGACGGTTGATAAGACGAAAATCCCCTACATTTTCTGGAATTTCAACTTGTGCTACGGCATTGTGAAATTTATAAAACAGCTCAGCAGTTAGCTTTTTTGCCCACGAATCGGTACTTCTATCAACTCGCTTAGCTACCACAACGTCAAACCCTTTTTCCCACTCTTGCAAGAATTTATGTATCAACTCCGGCGGGTCTTGTAAATCTGCATCAATTGGAATCAACACTTCGCCGCGAGCGACGTCTATTCCAGCTGTCAGTGCAGCCTCTTTACCGAAATTTCTTGATAAGTTAATAACCCTAACTTGTGGGTACTGTTCATGAAGCTGCTTCATGACCTTTAGGGTACTATCTTTACTACCATCATTAATTAGTATTACCTCGTACGAGTAGCTAGTATCAGCTAGGACTTGGCTGATACGCTTCATAAAGCTCCCTAAAACCTCTTGCTCGTTATAGCAAGGGCAAACTATGGAAATGGTTGGATTGTTATTTGTATTTTTGGTTAACATGTTGACGCCTTGCTGCTAAAACTCATTATCACTCAGGTACCTGATAGAATCATAAGTTATGGCTACTCTAACCGGACAGGCTTTCTAGAACACTTTTTAACAGTGTGCTAGAAGTATGAGTAGTGTATGGGAAATAGACGATTTCTACTCCTCTATCGGCAAACTCTTTTTCGAGCTGATTCCATTTTTTAGAGCCTTTCCAGTCATCACCAACAAACATTTTATCAAACTTTATGTTCTCCCAAGCTTGGAGCTTATTATAAGAGTCTTGAGGTAAAACTTGGTCGACAAACTTAACCGATTCAACAATCTCGAAACGCTCTACAAACGGAATGACTGGTTGTTTACCTTTGCCATTTAAACTAAGCTCATCAGTAGTTACGCCAACTATAAGGTAATCACACTCTAGTTTAGCTCGTCTAAGCAGGTTAAGGTGCCCTATATGAAATAGATCGAATACGCCAGTAGTATAGCCTATTTTTTTCATAGTATGTCCTAGTTAAATCTCATTGATAAATTGAAAAACTCTCTGACAGTTATTTCTATCAGTGTACTGAAAAAAGTTACTGATGGCGTCAGCATCTTCCTTGCGAAGTGTAAAGTGGCGATTAACTGTATTTTCAATGCAGTTAATGAGCTCTTCATGTGTATCGACGACTTCGCCTGGTAGGTCGTTTTTTATGTTTATCATAGGCTTATGTCTTCTAGTGTTTAAAAAATTCTCTCTATCATACTGATAAGAAATAAAAGGCTTCTTCATGTAAACAAAGTCAAATAGCACGCTAGAATAATCGGTAATCAACAATTTAGAACGAGTGAGAAGCTCGGTTACAGAAAAATCTTTTTGGGTGCATATGGCAATATGTTTGCAAACATATTCGTCAAAGCAAAAGGAGCTATCTTGGTTCTCTTGATGAAGGTAAATGATTAATCTCGAGTTACTGTTTTCGAGTAGTTTCTTCATTCTTTCGTCGACGACTAGGTCAACTATTCTTTGAAAAAGTTCTGTTTCAGAGAACTTTCCCCCCATTTTTTGTAGCTTGTCTCTAAATGTAGGCATTAGTAAAATTTCTGACATTCCAACGCTTTTTGACTTGTCGATCATATTGTCAAAACGTGGATAGCCAACAATAGGAACTTCACTTTTATTATAGCCATATACTTGAGTAAATATGTCTTGATGCTTGGTTGACAGTGACATAATAAAGTCATTAAGTGGGAAACGACTTTTATGATAGAAGTCGATTCCATTTTTCAAAAAACCAATACCGTGATTAAGCATCACTTTTTTTGCCTTTAGATGTTTGCGGTTTATCTTTTTTTGCAGCCCAATGCCGTCAGGAATCATCCATAAACCATGCGTGCTTATGATTCGCTCCGCTTTAAAAACATAGAAATATTGACGGAGTGTTGCATAGGTCAAGAGGTTGCTATCTCCATTGAACTTACTTCTCACGGGAGAGTTTTTTCCTAAAACATACATAGACTTAATCTCTGGGTGATGTTTTTTTACCCATTGATAAAGAGTATAGCCATTCTCTTGTGCTTGATTTTCACTTTCAGAGAACAGCCAAACTCGTTCCTGTTTCAAAAATGGTTTAGCTACAAGAAAAGCGAGCCTAGAAGCTTCTCCTTTAAAGGTTTCAACAATAGCCTTTAGTTTTTTGTACACAGGAAATCCTTAGTCAAGCTGTTTGGGGTTGTAGATCAGAGTGTTGTTTACTGTTTGGTTTATAGCACCATTGCTTACATAGCCAGATACTCATAACTTCAAACTATTTTAGGAGTTATGATTCATCTTTTGAGGCTGAGTTTTTTTAATGCCGTTAATGATACGCTGGTTACTTACAGTCATTCTTAAAAAACGATAGAAGCGGTTAAGCTCTCTAGTTAGTTTGAAGTATATCGGTACTGAAGTCTTACTATCCACTTGAATGAAGCTAGGCATGTCGTGAAGTGCCTGTATCGCCCCTGGATTGATGTTATAACTTGGCATGCTATGTCGGAAGCATTCAGATATATAATTATCAACTGCACAAAGCCACTGTTCACAATGACTAAGTAGTTTTTTTGCACCATTGGGAGTAAGAATGTAGCCAGTAGCACCGCATGAATTGTCGTAAACAAATCGACGTTCAAAGCCAGCAACCTTATCTAACATCAACCATTTCGCTCGGCGCCTCTCCAATTTCAGATAGTCTAAACCGTCGATGAGTTCGCTCAAATGATTGAGCGCATGAACAAAGTGCTTTGTTGGGACGAAGTCATCTTCCAATATAATGATCGGCTGGTCTAACTCGACGCACTTTTCCCAGAGTAAGAAGTGGCTAGCAAAGCAGCCTCTTTCTCCTCGTGATAGAGGCCGACTTCGAAAAATCATACGGTATCTATCATTGATTCTGTTTTCCAGTCGTTCAGGTAAGCCTTCCTTACCATCGACGGCATCAAAAAAACTGAACTCGTAATCTGTTGCTTCGAATATGCTCTTTACGCGTTCACGTCGCTCTGCAGCGTGTGGGAGGCTTATGACAAAAATCCGCATCCTCTGGATGTTATTAGCAGTAGGCTGAATCATTTACAAATACACTCTTTTTGCAATACTAATTACTTTGTCAGTTATTTAATGGGATACAAATGATACCTTCTGCCTTGAAAAAAGTCCTCTTTTACAGTTTTTCGTGCCATTCAAACATAGTGTAGCGGAGAGTTGAACAACAAGTGCAGTAATCTTATCACTCGATTTTATTGAGCTTGATTATGCCATTAGTACATACAATATTACTCAGTGCTTTTTTCTTTTCGTACATGACACAAGCTTCCTGGCTTTGCATTTTCTCGATGTGGTAGAGATGATATAAAGCACATCGACCCAATACCGTACGATTTTGGTATCCAGCAGCATTAAGTCTTCTAAGCAAATCGGTCTCTTCCATACCATAGCCTTGAAAATCTGCGTCAAAGCCGTTTACTTTCATTAGGGCTTCTTTGGGCATGCCCATGTTAGCCCCAATAGCACCTCGCTTCTTTTTATTCCAAATATTACAGATCCATTCAGGGAAGCGAATTGCCATCTCTGGCCGTTTTAATCCTTTCTTTGCCGCTTGTGATAGGAGCCAAAACGGGTTTTCTAGACTTTCAAAAGATACAGCACCACTTCGAAGCAAGGCACTTGAGCCGTCATACATGTCAACTCGACGTCCTAAGATAATTTTATCAGGGCCTTCAGAGAAGACTTTCTTATAGTCACCAATAAAATGCCGAGAGGGAATGCAATCATTATCTGTTAGAATTATTTGGCTAGCTTCTGAGCTTGCAACTGCTTTATTTACTATTTCAGCTCTTCGAAAGCCATTATCTTCCTGCCAGATGTGTCTAATGGACAGTCCTAGATTGGTATATAAACGCGCTAGATCTGCTACTTCTCTAGTCGACCCGTCATCAGCAATACATACATTAAAGGCACTGTCGGTTTGGCGCAAGTAACCATCTAATACCAATTTCATATCTTTGACGTTGTTGTATGCGGCCATGATGACCTCAATATTGTAAGTCATAGTTAACCTCTTTGTTCTTTCTTTTTTATACCTTGTACCCAAGCTAAGCTCAGCATAAACAAGAATATAGATGTTTGGAATTCCAGATTATTGCTATAAACCAAGCCGATGCCCAAGTAAGTGGTAATTAGATTAATCATACCCCAGGCCAATGAGGAGCCCTGTCTGAGTAATTTGATAGCTCTGCAGAGCAAAAAAGCGATGAAAGCTAGATACGAGAAACTGTAAATCAGCCCCATTCGGACTAGGTTGTCAACATAGAGACTATGAAGATCACTGTAAGATATTTGGTTTCCTACAGAGCGTTGTATTTCTTCTATTGAACCGACAGTGGACAAATAGTGAGTGAAAATATTCGGTAACTCACTGTCCCCTGTACCGAATAAAAACAGAAGAGGGTTAGAAGTGATATGTTCCCACGTCATCCCCAATCCGTAGCGCCACATGGCCAATCTAGCGTTGTTAGAGTTATTGTCACTTGCTGCAATACTTGCAATTCGCTCATATGTAGAATGAAAGTAGGCAGAGTCTTTCATCAGGAACAACGAAATAACGCCAACAAAAATAAGGCCTAAAAACAGTTGTCGGCTAGTAAATAGGAGAAACAGTAGGGTTGAGCAAGCAGCGAATAGCATTGGTCCTCTGGAGCCACTTGCTACTAATGCAATGATAGTACTAGCTCCGATGAGTCCTAATGCTAAATATTGACCTCTTTTCTCGAAAGAATACAAATAAAAAGTAGGAAGTAATAATGCCCAGAGGTACGCGAGAATCTCGCCCCAGCGACCGATATCCCAAAAACTACTAATCCGGCCTGCAACTTGTTTTGTCATATATAGGTATAGAGCGTACCCCATTGCGACGACAGCACCTAACAGTAAAGCTTTCATGGCAATGCGGTCATGCTTTTCGAGCATCGGAAACAAGAATGGCAATAGGAGAAAAAACGCCCCCTTTCTAGCAAACCAAGCCAGATCAGTCAGCCCTAGTGGGGTGATAAAGGTTACAATTAGCCCTAACGCATACAGTCCAAAGCTCAAGTAAGAGGCTTTACGTAGTTCTGTGTTTTCAGAAAGTAATGGCTGCTTGCTGGTAGCCCCTATGACGGCAGTCACGAGAATGAGCCCGAACGCAATATTTACACCGGCCTTTGAGGTGAATAAGGTTAAAAAGGTGAAGCTCACGGTGAAACAGGTTAAGCGTGAATATAGTTGGCTACTTATCATCAAGGTTCTCTAATCAATACAGTCAATAATACTTTGCGCACTAAGTTTTTTTAAACAGTCCAAGTGACCTAATGGACATTCTCTCTTGAAACAAGGACGGCATTCGATATTGGTATGTACTGTGTGTAAGTTATCAGTGAGTGGCGGGGTGTAATCCGGTGAGCTCGAACCATAGATGGCAATAACGTTGCAGCCAACAGCTGCCGCAATATGCATAAGCCCAGAGTCATTACTGATCACTGTATTACAAGCTGCTAGCAAATCCACAGCTTCGGTTAACGATGTGGAACCAGCCATATTATAGCAGTGTTGTTGCGCACCATCGTTAAGCTGTGAGCGAATTTTCTCGGTCACTTCCCGGTCTTTTGTCGATCCAAACAGCCACACTTGACAACCTTGTTCGATAGCATGTTGGGCAACTTTAGCATAGTGTGTGTCAGGCCAGCGCTTCGCTGGACCAAACTCTGCACCGGGACACATGCCTATGACTTTGCGTAAGATGTTGAGTTGAAATTTTTCGCGTGTCCTATTTTGTTCGTTGGGGTCGACTGTCAAGCTAGGGCGAGGACAATTCTTGAACTGCACATCTTTCTTCATCTTTTCTTTGCTGCTCGCCAGAGCTACAAATCGTTCAACATAGAATTGAAATAAGTGCTTATCAGGGCGCAGATCAGTCAGTAAACCATATCGCATCTCGCCTTTCCAGCCAATACGGTTAGGTATACCGGCGAACAGCGGGATCAAGGCAGATTTTGCTGAGTTAGGTAAGACATAGGCATGAGTATAGCCTTCAGACTTAAGTTCTCGACCTATCTTCCAGCGACCTTTTAGATCAAAGGCACCATGACCAATTGGCATTTCTAGCGAGCGATTAACTTCGGGCATTCGAGAAAGGATAGGCTCACACCAAGCTGGGGCAAGAACATCTATAACTGCATTTGGATGGCGATGTTTGATCTCTTTGTAGAGACTTTGCGACATTACCATATCGCCTACCCAGGAAGGGCCTATAACAAGGATTTTCATAGTTATAAATCTTATTTCTCTTGGATGAGCTGCAATAGCTTTTGCTCTACATCTGGCCAGTTTAGCCTATTAATATCAGGCACTGAACTGTGGTTTGCTTTACTCGTCAAAGCTTGAACAGAATTTGGATGCCATTGTGTGAAGTTTTCAGGATCTGGATTATATAAGGCTAGCTGTAGTACCTTCAACCCTGCGGCCATGTGAACTATGGCAGTATCCACTGAAACAGTAAACTTCGCACGAGCAACCAAACTTACTACATCAAAGATGTTTTTACTCGTATCATAGTGGATGGCTATTAACTTATGGTTCTCGATTGCCTGTTCAGTCTGCTGATACGTTTCTGGCGATGATAGTAAAACAATAGTAAGCTCAGGGGCATGTTTATGAATTATGCCAACAAGTCTCTTGATAGACTGAGCATTCAGTTTTCGAGAGTTGCCACTGCCATAAGCATTAATGACAACAAAATTTGTTAACTCATGCCTTTCGATGAAATTCTGTGCGGTTTGTTTAGACTCAGTCGTTTGTGGAATAATATAGTTCTGATGATGTGCTTCAATACCAATTTCTTTAAGTAGCGTTGCAAATCGTTCAGCAAAATGTAAGTCACGAGTCTTTTCTCCAAGCTTTATGTCCACTATTTGTAGTGAGTCATCTAGCCCTGCAATATGCTTTGCCTTACATTGGCTAAGAAAGAACAGATCCTTCATTTTTGGATTTAGGTTGAGTGAAACCAACAAGTCGCAAGACCCAATTGCAATACAGGCTTTGGTTATCTCGCTATAACTTGGTCGCTTTTTTAGCTCTACAACGTTATCGGCGCCTAGATGTTCTTGAAAAAGCGAACGCATATTGGGTGTTGTTACGACGGTGAGCTTGATATTGGGGTTGTGAGCTTTGATGTCTCTAAACACAAAGGAGGAGACAAAAGCATCGCCTAGCTTGGCATCGGTACGCAAAAAAACAATGTGCTTGAAGGAATCCGGCTGTACAGCCGAAGTTTGTCGTGTTTTATCAAACAACATCACCCCTAAATGGTGTCGAATTTGATCTCTTAAAAGCTGTAAGCGAGAGATAAGCTTTCTCATATTATTGCTTTACCTTTCTAAATAGATAGTTTCCACGAACTTTACGCCATAACCCAAACACATCAGTTTTTGGAAAAATAGCAATACGGCGGATTTGGTAAGGGTCTTTATGAAACTGCAGTGGCCCCGAATTGGTCGCAACCGCATATTGATAACCGGCTTCTTTAGCAATATCTTTTGAGGCTTGATTATGCTCACCAAATGGATAGGCAAAAGAGGTTAGGGTTTTACCTAAGATGGATTCTAGCGCTTGCTTATTCTCAACAATCTCGTGTTGTTGCTGTTGCTCGCTCAGCGTATCAAGTTTTGGGTGTGAAAGTGTGTGTCCGCCAATTTCAATATGGCCAGATTTTGCGAGCTGTAATACTTGCTCGCTATTCATTAATGGCACAGACTTCTCAGGATTACTTGGGTTTTCAACATCCCAGCGGTTAAAAGTTTCACCCGTCACCACATAAACTACAGCTTTGAAGTCGTACTTTTGTAAAACAGGAAGCATTAGATCTAAGTTATCAACATAGCCATCGTCGACCGTCAACATGATGTAACGTTTACCCGCTTCGAGCCTGCGAATTAAACGCCCATCCTGAAGATCCTCAAACGTCAGTGTTTCAAATCCCATCCTTTTCAATAGAGCCATATGCTTATCAAACATATCGATATGCAGGTAGGTACCGTGAACGCCTTTGCCACTGTCATCTTTAATAAAGCGGTGATACATGATTACAGGCATTTCACGCTTTAGTGTAGTGACATAGACGTCTTGATAAATGCTCTCTATTTGGTCAACAATCGAAGAGAGAGTATAGTGTTCGCGTATAGTATCGCTGGTGGCCGTTGAGCAATGTGCAGTCGTGAGTCCTTGCTCTACAAAGGAAGAAATCGAGCCAAAGTCGATATCGAGATCTTTTGGCCCTATATCGCCAAAGTTTGTGGCCATCGCCTCTGAAACATTTGTTTCGTCGACCATACCAATGCACTTCGCTTCACCGATAGCCAGAGTAGGGCGGCCACAAAGCAAGGATTCCATCGCAACGCGTCCAGCTCCAATCACTAAGTCTGCTTCACTTAGCATTGTCGGTACATCATTGGTATAACCAACAAAATTGACGGTTGATTTAAACTTTTCGAATCTTGTTTCAAACTTAGAGCCAGTGACCACACGAATGTCGTATTCGTCAGCGTTTAAACACTCATCAAGCAGACGATAACATAAGTCACCTTTCGGCCCCGTCAAACGACCCACAATAGTAATCACGGGTTTTGCGTTGTCAGGTGCTTCAACCCATTTGAAGTTGTCAGTCTCAATACCATTGCGACTCACCTCCATCTGCTCTAAAGGTACCGCTAAATCGTTGTGTAGTTGATCACGAATCGCCTCACAAACGGGTAGCGCTCTATCACCCATAGCATGAAACTTCTTACGCGATGCATGCACAGGTTGACGACCATGCACAGTTGTTACCATAGGGGTACCAGTTAGCTTACAGGCCACATGGCAGCTCCAGCTTGATGCACGAGAGTGAGCATGGACTAACTGAATATTATGTTTTTTGATTAGGTATATGAGATAACCCACATGCCAAAAACGACGCGGCACACTACGTTTGTTAAATCGCAATGAGAAAAAGGGCCCATCATGGGGCTTCGTTAGCGTATCAGAGACATAAAACACATTATGACCCCGAGCGGTTAACTCGTTTCCGACTGTTGTCGCATAAACCTCAGCTCCAGTCACCTCAAGTTGAGAAAGGGCCATCAGAATGTTCATTAATAAATATCTTCTATGTTGTTAACGTTTGCGTCATCCTCGTGAATGCGAGGATCTCCCACAGCAAGTGAATTTATTGAATAAGACTGAATCACGCAAGGTCATATTACTTCACTGCGCGCTTTATGAGATTCCCTTTTTCAAGGGAATGACGTAGAGAGTGGTCATTGCACATCGCTTAACGATATGACCCTGCTACTTACCGTTCACAATCGCCAAATACTCAGCAACACCTTCAGCTACAGTTTTAAACTCCACATCGCAACCCGCAGCGCGCAGGTTGGTTAAATCAGCCTCGGTAAATTTCTGGTATGCACCTTTTAAATGGTCAGGGAATGGGATGTTTTCAATTTCCCCTTTACCATGATGCTTGATCGCCGCTTCTGCAATAGCCTCAAATGTCTCTGCATTGCCGGTACCGCAGTTAAAAATGCCCGAAACGCCATTTTCCATAAACCATAGATTTACTTTAGCTACGTCACCAACATAAACGAAGTCGCGCTTAAACTGGGCGCTACCTTCAAATAGTTTTGGATTCTCTCCAGCATTCATTTGGTTATTCAAATGGAATGCCACAGAAGCCATGCTGCCTTTGTGCTGCTCACGTGGGCCATAAACGTTGAAGTAACGGAATCCAGTAATTTGTGACAGTTTTTCGCCGTGTGCTTCCGCGTCAGCAGTTAGACGACGGACATAGTTATCGAACTGTTGTTTAGAGTAACCGTAAACGTTTAGTGCACCTTCATACTGGCGCTCTTCCTTAAATACAGTCGTCTCACCATAAGTTGCCGCAGAAGAGGCATAAAGGAACGGAATTTCACGCTCTAGACAGTAGTGAAGTAACTCTTTTGAATACTCATAGTTATTCAACATCACATACTTACCATCCCACTCTGTCGTAGCTGAACATGCTCCTTCGTGGAATACCGCTTCGATAGGTCCAAAATCATCGCCAGCCATAACTTGCGTTAAAAAGTCATCGCGATCCATATAGTCTGTAATATCAAGGTCAACCAAGTTTTTGAACTTACGTCCATTTTTAAGGTTGTCGACTACCAGAATATCATTTAAGCCTGCTTCGTTAAGCGCTTTGATAATGTTGCTGCCAATCATGCCAGCACCGCCAGTTACAATGATCATAAAACGGTTCCATTTGAATAGGATAATTCAGTTGAGTATATAAGATTTCCACGTAGCTTCAAAGCAAGGGAACTAAGTTCTCAGGAAGTACCAGAGTAGAAATTAATGCTTTTCCAAAGCATGTTGACGCAGGTTCTACTCTGAGACTGACAATTGTTTGGTTCTATGCGACAGAAGTTAGAATGTTATGAACTAGAGCGTTGACGTTCGCTAGCGGCCTACAGTAGGTCTATGTTTATAGGCATGACACTGGAGATAGGTATGCAGTTAGCACCAAATGTAGAAGTAACACATCATGGAGGCAAAGACACGGGGACAGGCTCCTGCCATGAATTGGCAATAAATGGTGAATCTGTGCTGATTGATTGTGGGCTTTTTCAAGGAGCGGATTCTTACAATCAGGCTCTGAAGATCGATTTCAGCTTAAAGCATGTGCGTGCTTTGATTCTGACGCATGCCCACATCGGTCATATTGGCAGGTTACCGTGGTTGTTTGCCGCAGGGGTTCGTGAGTCTATCTACCCTGTCCATGCAACGGCTTGCTTGGTTCCATGATGTTATCGTAAGTTGTGGTCTAAAGAAGCTGAGTTGAAGATTCAACAAGGTCGCCAACGTTTGAATTTCTTGTAGTGTGTTGTTAATAAAAGTCATCAAGAACATTGTTGCGTGATGAATCAATTAGCGTCAATACAAGAAGTTATGCTTGTCATTTTGGCATCTGGTATGTGCCAAGGAGGTAAAACAGTTGATTATCTAAGAGCTATATTGTCAGATTGATGAACAGATAAGGAGTTCTGAGGTTATCAAGCGAATGAGACGTAAGTCGCGATATTCAAATGGGCAAGAAACAAGTTTGGATAGATAGCACTAGCACCTAATGTAACGATTCATACAATGTCAGGTTACTCAGCACACGTTGACAATATCCTTGTAAAAGGTGGTACGAAGTACTCAAAACAATTACACCCAGTTTATAGAGAGAGTATAGTCAAGGTGGATTTTTGCGAGGTCGTTCAAAAAAGAATTAGTAAATGTGGAAGTAGTGAAATGAACGTCACTTATAGTTCAGGCTCTTGATTTAGCCTTCATCAGCGTTGAGAGGTATGTGGAGTTCGAGCTTCAATGTCATAAGTGTGTAAATTTGAATTACCTCATGCTGTCATAAAGCTAGTTTATATAGAGAGATTTATATTAGTATTTCTAATGAATAATATTCGCAGCGATGGAAATTTGAGGGCGAAAAGAGCATACCGCCAATTGCTATGAAGACAAAATCTAGCGTTAGAGTGAACTTGAACGGATAGTAGCTTTTGAACTTGAAATGATGCTAATTAGTTGCGAAATTCGCTCATCCCTGCATTCGACAGTTATTGATTAGCAGTTAATAGTGTTTATCTGAGTCTGGTTTTCTTATCTACGGTTTAATGTTTGACCTATCGCGAATCAACGTGGTTTCCTATATAATCTTCGCAAATTAACTTTGTGATACCCACATAGTCAAGGCTCACAACATAGAAATCCAAGCTTTTGAGGGCTTTACTCAAGGGCGGTAGCGTCAAGGGAAATCACATACATGTCTATATTTAAATGGTTCGTGATGTATTGATTCCTTAGTCTTTGAGTTTCACAAGTTCGCGTTATCACATAACAACTAATTGTTTGATGATCGATTTGTAGAACATTTTCAATGTGTTTCTAATACCTCCATTTACAAACTGGAGGTTCAACGATGAGTAACTAGCACTCATTTATGTATTGCGATGTCATTCCAGACTACTGACAGCAAGGTAAAGTCGAGTACTAAGTTAACGGCATCATTCTGTTAGTAATCCGTGTTGTACTTTCTGATCAAGATGACGGGAAAGTGATTAGCCTTTATGGTGAATCTAAGTTGGGCTTATTTAAGCGATTTGGTGATTTTAGTTAAGGCGTTACTTTGATGTCGACGATTACCAGAGCGATAGATATGGTTAGTGTGGACTCGAACACAAAATGTTTCATTGAATGAAGGATGGCAGTGAGCTAACTATAGGTTGAGCCATTGTCATTAGCGGTAAAATAGTCAGGGGCTCTCCTGGTGACTCTTGCGGTCTGTGTGATATCCATTTGGTGAAGGTTTTTGAGACAGTAAATGGAGTGAGCATTGGAGAGCACAGGGATTACGGAAAAAGCAATGAAATCACTACCATTCCAGAGTCGATCGAACTCTTTGGTATAAAGTAGTTTGGTGGCTATTGATACCATGGGGCAGACAAAAACGCTGATTATTTGTTGGCGGTAAAAGTCAATTAAGGCTATTTGGAACAAGCGTTCGATAATTATTTAATATAAGTATGTTACAAAACGATAATAATGATTCTTACAGCACATAGGAAAAGGCATGTGGTAGACAAGAAACTAACGAATACGGGTTTGAGTGTTAAATGTCTGTCAGGCGTAACGTATTCATATCGGTTAGTTGAATCGAAGTATTGGTCTCTAGATACAACATTTGGTTAAAATACTTGTCGAAAACGAACAGATGAGAGTACAGAAAGCTTCACAATGATTAGAAAAATATGTTTAAACACTCTGAAGAATGAAACAATTTTGAAAACGAGCATTAAACATAAAAGAGTGATGAGTGCGCTGCGCTCTCAGTTTCTTTTGAAGGTGCTAGCGCCTTTATTGACCTAGGTGCTCATGATTTTTCCGTGGGTGAAAATCTTGTCTTTTGAAGCGATATGCATTAAAGTCTGCCTCCTATTTTTAGAAAAAAGCTGTTACTATTGCTAGTTAATTTATGAACATCGACAACATAAAAAGAGACTTTGGAGTAGCCCATTACATTCGGCTCGCCAATCTACAAGCTCGAATGAAGTTAAAGTCTCAATCGAACAAATTGACTTTAAGCTATCTTTGGTGGGTGCTTGAACCTTTACTTTTTGTATTAATGTTCTATGTCGTCTTTGAATATTTGCTTAAGCGAGGTGGTGAAGATTATTTTTCTTTTCTAGTAATTGGCAAGACAGTATACCTTTGGTTCTCAAAAACTATAATTTCAGCTTCAAAAGGGATGATAGAAAATAAAAATATAATTAGTCAGCGTGATATTCCAAAATGGATATTTCCAATAGTCAATATACTAGAGTCTTATTATAAGACCAGTATTTCGTTTGCAGTACTTTTTATAATGCTATGGCTTAATGGTTTTCCTCCCACAGTTTCTTATATTCATTTAATTCCTCTCAGTTTATTAATGACTTTATTGATCTGCGCTCTAAGCTTTGTTGGCTCGTTGCTTGTTAGTTTCGCGCGGGATTTTATGAACCTAATTAGAATTAGTATGATGGGAATGATGTTTATGTCAGGTGTTTTCTGGGACATAAAATCTATAGAAGACGAGCACACTCGAGAAATATTGTTACTTTACAATCCATTGTCGATGATAATAGATGCTTTTCGGGATGTGTTGATGCATCAGGTAGAACCTAGTTACATGTTAATGCTACCTTCATTATTCATAAGTTGTCTCTTAATTGGTTTTAGTTTGTGGTTTATTTCTAAATATAACAACAGTATATCGAGAGCACTATTTTCATGAGTGAGTTGTTACTAAAGGTAAGAAATATAAGTCTCGAATATCGCACGAGAACTGGTATACTATCCAGCTTCAGCCATCAAGCATTGAATGATGTTAGTTTTGATGTTTTTCAAGGGGAAGTTGTTGGGTTAGTCGGAAAAAATGGTGCGGGGAAATCCACATTGTTGAGAATTCTATCAGGCGTCATGGAGCCGGATTCTGGTAGCGTTTGGATGCCAACAGGTACTACTCGCTCACTTCTCTCAATAGGACTTGGGTTTAACAACGAACTTACAGGAAGAGACAATGCTATATTGAGTTGCATGTTCAATGGTATTTCTATGAAAGATGCTGAAGAAATCGCCGACAACATTAAGGAGTTTTCTGAGCTTGGTGACTTTTTCGAACAGCCAATTAAAACGTATTCCTCGGGAATGAAATCGAGACTCGGATTTTCTGCTGGAATTATATCAGAGGTAGACCTTTTGATGATAGATGAGGTACTTGCCGTCGGAGATGCAGCGTTCAAAAAAAAGGCTGAGCGATGTATAGTTGAAAAAATGACAGGCAGTGATAAAAGTGTGCTTTTCGTATCTCATAATGCCAAACAGATTCAAAGAGTGTGTACACGGACAATAGAATTGTGACATGTGCTTAAATACAACAAATTTTTAACTTAAGTGGACGAGGTATTAATTGAATTACGCACTTATATTTGCTGGTGGTGTTGGCTCAAGGATGAACTATGGCGACGTACCTAAACAGTTTCTAGAGATACAAGGTAAGTCTATCATTGTTTTAACGACAGAAAAATTCTCCGATCACAATGATATTGATGGGGTTTTGATTGTTTGCGTTGAAGAGCACATAGAAAGACTAAAATCTCAATTACAAAAAAGTAATGTTAGAAAAGTTGTCGATATCCTCCCTGGAGGAAAAACAGCTCAAGAGTCTATATTAATTGGACTGAGAAAACTGAAGGAAATTAATGAAGAAAATAACACTATTCTTATACATGATGGTGTTAGGCCAATTATTGATGATGAGCTGATTTCGAATAATATTAGCACTACTAAAGAATATGGTAGTTCCGTTACAGTTGTTTCTTGCAAAGAAACTATATTATATCAAACTAGCGAAGAAAAAAATGGCTATAGTGCGCTAGACCGTAATCGATGTATTATTGCTAGAGCTCCGCAGTGTTTCAGAATTAATGAAGTGCTTCCATTTGCAGAAGCTGCTTATGAAAGCAAGTTAGAGTTTGTTGATACTTACTCATTAATGGAAGCGTACGGTATTAGTGCGAAGTTTGTTGAAGGACATCACTCAAATATTAAAATTACGACATTTGATGACTATCTTATGGCGAAAAACCTGCTAGAAGGAACTTATCATAATGACTAGCTCAGTGTTAATTGATGACTATTCAGATTTAATTAAGAGAGTGGACTTCTCAAGGCTAAATAATAAAACAATCCTTGTTACTGGAGCAACAGGATACATAGGTAGTTGGGTTTGTAAGTTTTTAGCATATTCAAAAGAGCAAGGGTATTTTAATGGCTCAGTTCTGGCGGGATATAGAAATGTCAATAAGATAAATGAAAACTATCCTAAGAAATTTAGAAAACATATTGATTTCGTTGAATTAGATGTTTCGAATAGAATTGATATTTGTAATTATAATATTGATATTGTAATGCACCTTGCATCACCAACCACCTCTAAGGAGTTGGTTAATGTTCCGGTTGATAGTATAAGAAGCATTGTTAATGGGACACAAAATATCTTAGATTTCAGTGTTAATAACAATGTCGAGAAGCTGATCTACCTTTCGTCGATGGAGGTCTACAATGGTTATAAGGAGTTAACGAAAGTATCTGAAGAACAAGTGGGAGTAATTAATCCTTTAATCGTCAGAAATTGTTATCCACAAGGTAAGTTGTTGGCCGAAAGTTTGTGTGCTGCTTACCATTCCCAATACGGCATAGATATCTCGGTGATTAGGTTAGCTCAAACATTTGGTTCAGGTATTTTGAAATCCGAAAATAGAGTATTTGCCCAATTTATAAAAAATGCTATTCAAAACAAGGATCTTAAGATAAAAACTGACGGAATGTCGATTTCCAATTTTTGTGATATCAGCGATTGTGCTTACGCACTACTTTGGTTTGCGTCGAGACAAAAGGGCTTAGAAGTCTTCAATGTGTGTAATGAGAACAGCACATCGACAATTAAAGAACTGGCTTACAGAATAAAAGAAACTGTTGCTAATGATAGTATCGAGGTTATTATAGAGGGAGAAACGCCTAACTTGATTAATGGCTACCCCGCAAGCGCGAAATATGTATTAGATACAACTAAAGCTAAAGCTGCTGGTTTAAAGTTGAATACATCACTTAATACATCAATTAATAACGCAAAAAAATCTATTATAGAGAATGAATATGAGTAAAAAAATCGGTTTAGTAGGTCTTTACAGTATTAAAAATATGGGAGACCCTTTGATATGTGAGACAACTAGACATATTCTTGATGAAAATAATAATAATTTAGATATTGTTGAAGTGGATGCTGTTCCGAGGAAAAAGGAATCCTATAAAGGAATAGATGGTCTGAAGTATATGGTATCTGTATTTCTAATTAGATACTTGTATCCGAAACTATTTAAGCTTTTTAATGGTACTAGGTTTCGTTATCACGCAGAAAATATAGCATGGAGGTTAAGACTTGCTTCTTATTACGAAAGGGTATTAGAAGATCTCGATGCAATTGTATTTACTGGTGGAGGGTTTTTAAAGTTTAAGAATCAGGGCTTGAACTACTATGTTGAACAGATTGTTGAGATTTGTGAACGTAAGGATATACCCGTTATGTTTTGTGGTGTAGGAATAGAGGGGTTTGATCTAAATGATACTCGTTGCGTCAAGCTAAAAGCTAGCCTTGCTAGCAAATGTATCAAGTCAGTAACAACCCGTGACTTTATAGAGATACTCGAAAATGACTATCTTAAGGATTTAACTGTGCACAGAGCTCAGGTAGGTGACCCAGCCTTCTGGGTTCCTGAGTGTTATGGTATTGAGAAAAAAATTAATAAAGAGCCTGTAATAGGTATAAACGTAATCCGAGGAAATATTTACCGCGACTACGGAAATAACCTTACTTTTGATGAGTTGAAAGAAATCTACAAGAAACTAATTCTTAAACTTGATGGAAAAGGAGTAAGGTGGATACTATTTTCCAACGGGATGAAAGCAGACCAAGTATTTGGGCGCCAAATTCTTACTGAATTAGGTATGCCAATCAAAGATAATTTGCTTCCAGTGCCAAAATCTCCGCGAGAATTGGTTGAAATGGTGAGTAACTTCGATATCATATTTGGTGCGAGAATGCACGCCTGTATTTCAGCCTATGCTTTAGATATTCCGGTAGTAGGGCTGATTTGGAATGAAAAGACGACTCGTCTCGCTGAACTAACAAAGCAGCGTGAAATGTATTTTAAAGAGAACGAAATTGATATTGATCTAATGGTATCAAAGTTAATTAATTCAAAAGATTTTGCATACAATGTTGAAGCCCGAAATGCACTAAAGTGTAGTACAAAAAGAGAGCTACAGAACTTTATTCAACAGATATAGAACGCTATGAAACAACTAATAATAAGCAGAGCAAGTGCAATCATTGCTTTTATTTCTCAAGGTAAGCTAGATAAGCTATTACTTAAGGGTATTCAGCGCTTGAGTTATACTGTATTGTCTCTATTGAGTAAAAGTATTGGATTTATAGTTGTTAATGTTTGGACCCGCTTTGTACGGGTTCAACCAAATAGAATACTATTCAATACTTTTCAGGGGGTTTATTGCTGTAACCCAAAAGGTATTACTGAAAATTTCTTAGAGAATGATAAAGCAAGCCCTGAAATTATATGGGTGATACGTCCTAGGGAGGAGAATGATATACCAAAAGGAGTAAAGTCCGTTTATGCTGGTACTTTTGAGTTTTTCTATTATTTAGCCTCATCAAAAATAATCGTTGAAAATACAATTGGCTTGCAACGTTTGCTTTATCGAAAAAAGAAATCCCAAGTTATCTACCAAACGTGGCATGGCTCATTAGGAATTAAACGTTTAGATGGTCCAGTTGTTAATGGATATAAATGGAAGATAAGACGCTGGTTAGCAAATAAAGAAACAGACTATTGTATTTCAAATAGTCAGTTCGAAACAGATGTTTTCAAATCAGCCTATTGGCCAACTGTGGAAATTTTGCCCTACGGACATGCTCGAAACGATATCCTTTTTTCTATTGGAACAAGTGAAGCTATTCAAAAAACGGAAAAGCTAAAGAGGAGACTAGGGATAGAGGGTAAAAGTACTATTCTAATGGCTCCAAGCCACTATGATGGCAAGAGTGATCCTGTTGTAGACTATAATTTTTCAAGTATTATTTCAGCGTTCAAAAAAAGGTTTGGAGGTGAGTGGATTGTACTATTTCGATTACATCCTAGATATATGTCCTCTAAGATGAATAGTAAAATCAATATATCGGAAGAAGTTATTAACGTAACTTCAGTCTGTGATATGCAGGATTTACTTTTAATAGCTGATGCTGGTATAACAGATTTTTCTTCTTGGATATTTGATTATTTATTTACGGGTAAGCCCGGTTTTATTCTGCATCAAGACAAGAAGTTTGTGGACTATGAGCGTGGACTTTATTTCCCATTTGAAAGTACTCCTTTTCCGATAGCGTCTAGTATAGAAGAGTTATTAGGTAATATAGCAACTTTTGATGATAGTATATATCAAGAGAAGCGCGAAGTATTTTTAGAAGCAAGAGGTTGCGTAGAAAATGGAAATGCTAGCCGTAGAATTACTCAACACATGGTAGATTTAATATCAGATGCAAGGTCGTAGTAACTATAATTATTTGTATCCACTTATAAAGTTTGCTCTAGCAAAAATTCTGGTACCAGTTATACAAGTATTTTCTTGGTTTTCTTCATCAAAGGAGGTTGGACAGCACAAGAAAATTGCTTTGTTGGTTAATTCTCGTTGTAGTCACTCTACAACTTCGTTTATTAGTTTGATTCCTGAATTAGAGAGCAAGGGTTTAATATTAGACTATCACCTAGTGAATTATAGCCAGTTAAGTGCTAGAAAGAAAATAGAAAATATTTATCATTTCTTTTGTCAATACAGAAAGGCTGATTTTGTTTTCCTGGATGATACCTTTTTACCAGTATCATTTTGTATCAAAGGAAATTGGTTTTCTAGTGCTAGTGTAATTCAGCTTTGGCATAGCTGTGGGTTATTCAAGCGAACGGGTTTGGACATATGTAACTCACAGTTTTCTCGTTTGATAAGTAAGTCTAATTATAAGAACTATGACTTAGTTACTGTAAGTGCAGAAAACTGCGTTCAGGTGATTTCTAATTTTATGGGAATTGCTTGTGAGACGGTTAAAGCTCTGGGACTAAGTAGAACAGATTATTACTTTGACGAATACAGGAAGATAACGGCGGAAGTTAACTTTAGGAGTGACTACCCCGATATAGATGACAAAAAAATAGTTGTTTATGCTCCAACATATAGAGGACAGCCATTTAATGTCGACCCTAGCCCTATCCCCTCTGTTAACCGAGTTTTTGATAAATTAGGAGAAGGTTATTTACCTTTCGTAGTTCCGCACCCACACGAGGCTATAAATAATAACTCTTTTCCCTTAAAGCATACTCTTTCGGCGATACTCCATCTTGTGGATATATTGGTTACAGACTACAGCTCGCTTGCCATGGAATATATGATTGCAAACCCTAATGGTCGGCTCATTCTTTTCACTCCCGATGTAGATAGATATACAAAAGAAATCGGCTTTTACATCGAACTGGAAGAAGTGACAAGCAATGTTGTTAAAGACGAGACGCATTTATTGGAAACTATCGTCATGACAAGTGAAGGTTGTGACTTTAATTCGTACAAGAATAAGTATTTGAATCAATGCGATGGCACCTCAACAAAAAAAATTCTTCAATATTTGGATTTGTAAGCGTAGAAGTTTGATGCGGTTTATCAAACTCTCCTGTTAGTTAAGAAAGTACTTTTTACTTGTAGTTAGACGGTTAGTAAGTTGTTTATGCAGAGTCGATTAATAAGTATTGTGATACCAAGCTTTAATTCTGAATGCGTGATTCGTCGGAGTGTCGACTCTGTATTGAATCAAACATATCAAGATATTGAACTATGGGTTATCGATGATGGTTCTCAAGATCACACGCTAGATATACTTAACTCGTACAATGATCCACGCCTCCACATCTATGCACTCCCTAATAATACTGGCTCACCAGCACAGCCAAGAAACGAGGGTATATCAAGGGCGACAGGTAAATACATTGCGTTTTTGGATAGTGATGATTATTGGGAGCCAAACAAGCTAGAAATACAACTAAGGGAAATGATTGATGCAGCGTCCCCTTTTAGTTGCACAAACTATATTGTCAAAGCTGTTAATGGTGCAGAACATACAAGGCGTGTACCTCGGACTTCTAATTTTTGTGAAACGCTAGCACTCAATAAAATTGGTTGTTCGACAGTTATCATTGAGAAAGACCTAGTAACGAAGTATATGTTCTCAGATGTTAGATTAGAGGACTACAATCTGTGGCTGAGTATTCTTAAAGACGGGTATTCAATACTTGGCGTAGAACAGTGCTTAATGACCTATGTACAGAGTAACGTGTCAAGGAGTAAGTTCGATTTAATGCAAGCAAAAGCATATGTGGACACGTTTAGGCGTTTTGGTAAGCCTAATCTATATTCTGCATTGTTTCATTGTTGTAAATACTTGTTACGTCGATTAGTTTGGGCAAGACTATAGCTTGATAGCTTGATAGCTTGATAGCTTGATAGCTTGATAGCTTGATAGCTTGATAGCTTGATAGCTTGATAGCTTGATAGCTAGATTCCTATTAAAACCTTGCTAGTTCTGGAGCATTTTCATTGACAGACTTAAACCCTGTAGGTGAGTTTAAAAGGACTCGTTTAATACAATTTCCCATCAAGCTCCAGGAACGGTGACCTGAATTATAATATTACCTTCATGTTCTCCATCGTAAGCTGGCGGTAAACCCTATCTAATAATCCTATTCCAAATTCGATATGCTCATTGCTTCCAATATCTAAAAAGGGGTGAGCAATGCCAAACCTATCCTAATAGAACTGATGAAGAGTGGGCAACGATGATTCGAACCCAGCGTGAAATTTCGTCGTCAGAACACAATTAATCAACAAGCATTCTATCTACATCGTAATCGCATGAACTGAAAACCTTACAAGAAGACGTTGAAGAATTTGTTAAGGTCAATGCAAGTCATGAAGCTCCACATAATGTTCTATCAATCCTTATCGATAGAACGTTATCCATTTCTTTGACGATTGTCCACATTAGCATCAGTTTTTGAGGTTGAACTTCATCTCTGTGAGTTACGCAGCTTATTCGAGAGGTAAACGCGTGAAGGCCTTCTCTGAATTTGACTAACTTTACCTATACCCAATATCCGTTGATTTTCGTAAATCCATCGATGGCTAGCCTACCTAGCCGAGCAAACGATAACGCTTGACCCATTCCAGTCCGTGCTTTTCGCCTTATGCAATAAGTTTAATTATAAAGTGAAAGCGTTGTACCGGAATAGAACTGGCTTCGCATTGTGGTATAAACGTTTAGGCCGTGACAGGTTTTATTGGTGGACAAAAGGCACAAAAACGATTTTTTAGCGAATCATAAGCTGAACGCATTGGTCCACTGCGAGGTGCTCGTTGAAAGCCTTGTGTGGAATAAGCGGTAAAGCCCAACAGAACTAACCAGTTAATGGTTGATTTTATGGTGTGATCGATCCCATGAAAACGATGAGTAATCCTCTCACTGAACACTTAGAATCTCAGTATACTCTTTACGAGCCAGAGATGATGAATGCAGCACCTTGCCTTAGAGTGGGACGAATTTTACTATCAAGTGCTTGAAGAGCTGCGTCTAGATCGACACATTGTTTTGACGCAAGCTCTGAGGTCGATACCGGTCAAGGTGAACTTTTTAATATTGAAGAAGAACTTGTTGAAGCTGAATCAACCACTGAACATTCATCAGAAACAGTCGTAGTCCCAAACGCTCCCTTATCTAAAGACTTACCCAGAGTCATGATTCGCCATGATCCAGAGTAAACAGATTGTCCGATTGTGGTGGTGAGCTCCATACCATTGAGGAAGGCACCTCTGAGAGGTTTATTCTAGTCCAGCAAAGGTGGAGATTGAGCAATACGTTCGACCTAAGTGTGTCTGCCGCCATAGCAAACAACAAAGTGAAACAACCGTCGTCTATCGAGCCTCTATGCTAGCAACAGTCTTCCCAAAAAGTTTTGCAAAACCAAGTTTCATTGCCTAGGTCATAGCAATGAAGTTCCAATATGGCTTACCGTTAACTCGTATTGCGCAGCTATTTAGTGTTTGGGGTATCTATATCAGTCGTCGAAACGGTGACTGACTAGGATGTTCAGGGGGCGGAGATATTAGAGTTCGTTTGGATACACCTTCGAAGCCATCTGCTTAAAGCAAGCGCTCTCAATGCAGGAAAAACGCCCGTCAGAGTGCTAGGTAGTGACAAGAGCAAAGCCTACATGTGGTTATATTGCTCGGGCGCTGATAGTCCAGAGCCTGAAAACGCTGGTAACATAGTTTTGTGCGACCATCAAATGTGCCGCTCTGGTTAACATATATCCAATTTTCTTAATGGATATAAGTGGTAACTACATGTTGATGGTTACAAAGATTATCAGTGATACTGATGGCATTCTCTCGGGCTGCTAGGCTCACGCATGCCGTAAATTTATCGATGCCAAAAAAGTGCCAGATAATGACGAAGGTGGTGGGGGCGTGTTGCGTTAACTCAAATCAAAAACTCTATCGCACAGAAGCTCTGTTCAAAGAGCGTAATAGCTCAATGGCAGTGCAATACAACAAACGTTAAACCAGCTCAATAGTTGAGCTCAAAAAGTTCAAAAGTGGTTGGACAAAACGGTACTTCGTTTCTTCAAGCAAGGTCCCTTAGGGAAAGTGGTCCATTACACATTGGGTCAGTGGGATAAACTGATGGGCCATATTGACGATAGTCGACTTAGTATCGATAACAACATAGGCGAGCGAACAATTCGTCCGTTTATGAGTGGTTATTTGCTAAAAGTGAGTGTGGCACATGTAGCAGCTGCATTTTGTATAGCTTAGTTGAGACCGCCAAGGCGAATGGGTTAGTGCCAGCAAAGTCTCTAACCCATTGCTTTGAGCGACTGGCGGTCGAACCTGATAACTTAGAAGCATTGATGCCGTGGAACATTGAGGGCTTAAAACCCGCTAAGTAACAAAGTAGTGGAAGGCTAATCACCTTCCGTTTTGTATTGCAATCGGGTGTTTACCGCCAACTTACTCTCCATCTACAGCGTACTCTCTAATTTCAATCAGATGAATCATGCGTTTCGCTAAGCCAAGAATTGTTGTAAGGGGGGCACCAAGCTCCTTTGACAGAAACTATGTAATGCAGCGCACTTGATCCATATTTGGCCATTGAGTAATCATTCAGAGGCTTCATCATTGTTAAATGACGAGATAAATGTACCTAAATATCAGAGGGAAATCACATACATGTCTATATTTAAATGGTTCGTGATGTATTGATTCCTCAGTCTTTGAGCTTCACAAGTTCGCGTTATTACATAACAACTAATTGTTTGATGATCGATTTGTAGAACATTTTCAATGTGTTTCTAATGCCTCCATTTGCAAACTGGAGGTTCAACGATGAGTAACTAGCACTCATTTATGTATTGCGATGTCATTCCAGACTATTGACAGCAAGGTAAAGTCGAGTACTAAGTTAACGGCATCATTCTGTTAGTAATCTGTGTTGTACTTTCTGATCAAGATGACGGGAAAGTGATTAGCCTTTATGGTGAATCTAAGTTGGGCTTATTTAAGCGATTTGGTGATTTTAGTTAAGGCGTTACTTTGATGTCGACGATTACCAGAGCGATAGATATGGTTAGTGTGGACTCGAACACAAAATGTTTCATTGAATGAAGGATGGCAGTGAGCTAACTATAGGTTGAGCCATTGTCATTAGCGGTAAAATAGTCAGGGGCTCTCCTGGTGACTCTTGCGGTCTGTGTGATATCCATTTGGTGAAGGTTTTTGAGACAGTAAATGGAGTGAGCATTGGAGAGCACAGGGATTACGGAAAAAGCAATGAAATCACTACCATTCCAGAGTCGATCGAACTCTTTGGTATAAAGTAGTTTGGTGGCTATTGATACCATGGGGCAGACAAAAACGCTGATTATTTGTTGGCGGTAAAAGTCAATTAAGGCTATTTGGAACAAGCGTTCGATAATTATTTAATATAAGTATGTTACAAAACGATAATAATGATTCTTACAGCACATAGGAAAAGGCATGTGGTAGACAAGAAACTAACGAATACGGGTTTGAGTGTTAAATGTCTGTCAGGCGTAACGTATTCATATCGGTTAGTTGAATCGAAGTATTGGTCTCTAGATACAACATTTGGTTAAAATACTTGTCGAAAACGAACAGATGAGAGTACAGAAAGCTTCACAATGATTAGAAAAATATGTTTAAACACTCTGAAGAATGAAACAATTTTGAAAACGAGCATTAAACATAAAAGAGTGATGAGTGCGCTGCGCTCTCAGTTTCTTTTGAAGGTGCTAGCGCCTTTATTGACCTAGGTGCTCATGATTTTTCAGGAGATTGGTAACCAGTAGGAGCTGCCAGTAGTATGCGTTTTATACAATCTTCATTAAAATCATGACAGCATTCATCTAGTTTTTCCAAAAGAATATCCATTTCTTCCCATGTCAACATATTCTCTTTGGCCGTCATTATTTTTTGATGACCACTACCTTCTACGTTATCACCAATTAGTAATTCTTCGTAAAGCTTTTCTCCAGGCCTCAAACCCGTAAATTTGACCTCTATATCCCCTTCTTGCCCACATTCTACAATATGCTCTTTCATGCCCATTAGGTGAATCATCCGCCGCGCCAACTCTAGTATTTTAACTGGTTCTCCCATATCGAGCACAAAAACTTGACCATTATTTCCCATCGCACCAGCTTGGATTACAAGCTGAGCAGCTTCAGGAATAAGCATGAAATATCTAATGATATCAGGATGGGTTACAGTGACTGGACCGCCTTCACGAATCTGCCTTTTGAAAAGTGGCACTACGGATCCTGAAGAACCTAGCACGTTACCAAAACGCACCATCGTAAAATTAGTGGTACTTTGTTTGTCAGCGAGAGCTTGCAACACTAACTCGGCCATTCGTTTTGTCGCACCCATAATATTAGTTGGTCGCACTGCTTTATCTGTGGAAATTAAGGTAAAGTGCTCGACATTACAGTTGATGGCTGCTTGTGCGCAATATAGGGTACCGAATACATTGTTGCGTATTCCTTCAACGATATTACTTTCTACTAAAGGTACATGCTTGTATGCAGCCGCGTGAAAAACCGTATTTACTTGGTTAACTAACATGGCTTTTTCCAAACGATTCTGACGCTGGACTGAGCCTAAGACCGAAACGATAGTTACATCGAGATTTAAACGTTCTTTGATACTATTGAGCTCTTGATCAATTTTATACAAGTTGTATTCATTGAGCTCAAATATAACCAATAAGCGTGGTTTAAGGCGAAGAATTTGCCGGCAAAGTTCCGAGCCAATCGAACCACCAGCTCCCGTTACCATGACACTTGCTTCCTCAATGTTTTTTGCCATTAGTGTCATGTCAGGTGCAACGGCTTCACGACCAAGAAGATCTGCGATATCCAAATCCTTAACTTCTGTCGAGTCTGCTTTCCCCATGGCTATATCTTCCACCGATGGAACGGATAATATCTCTACCGGCCAATGCGATACCTTCTCAAGTAACCTTAAACGTTCCCCTTTCCCTAAGTTATTGACGGCCAATAACACTTTTACGGGACTATATAATCCTTTCAGTTCATCGAATTCAGAGCTGTGATAAACACGAATACCATAAAGTATTTGTCCAACTTTTTCAGGGTCATCATCAAGGAGGGCAACAGGATGAAACTCTGCGCCTTGGATGAGGGCACTCGCGAGGTCTCGACCAGCTGAGCCTGCACCATAAATGAACACGTTGGGCTTTTTACGTTTGTAGACTTGATAGTACACGGAGCGAATAAGAACACGCGGCCCGCCAAGCGTCAAAATAGCCAAGCCAGCGTAGATAAAAGGAACACTTCTTGGAATAAAGGTATGAAAAAAGAAACCAGAGAGGGCGAGCGTCATTGCTGAGAGAAAAACAGCAAAGAAAATGGTACTTAGAGCCGGTAACATCATATAGCGTAATACCGCGCGGTACATGCCTAAATTTATGAAGCAGACGATGGTAACAATGATAGTACTAACAAGACTCAGAACTTCAGGAGTATGTAACTCAAAAACGTACACGTTAAGGCGAAGCGCAATCGCCAGATACAAAGAAAATGCAATAGCAATAATATCGTATGTTATTGTTATTGCTCGCTTTAGTTTTCTGTCTGCCGTGAGAAGGAAATTGAAAGGCGTGTGAGATAGCATGATAAACCTGACCGCGAAAGAGTGTATTATGATGTTTTTCTATATTCTACCTGTTGTTAGTTAAACTAGCTAGATGAGAGCTGCTAGGGAGTCAGCTAAAAAGGAGGACGAGTGGTTCACAAATACAATTAGGTTCATTTGAGTGAGGACTTAGCTAAGCAATTTTGTGGTTTTGAGGCATAATACACAGCAAAGTAGACAATGAGCGTAATAAGTGTGAATAACATCGCGGTTACTGGAGCTTCTGGCTTTCTGGGCAAAGCTCTGGTGAGGACGTTAAAGCAATCTCCTAAGTATACTCCAGTACCAATGATACGAAAGGGTTGTGCTAACGATACAATCGAAATTGATCTATCAACCTCGTTTGAAGTAGCGAAAGCTTTACGTGCACAACAAGTAGAAGTGCTTGTTCATTGCGCTGCTCGTGCACATATTCTGAATGATGCGGCTCAGAGTCCGATAAACGAATATAGGGAAGTGAACACACATGCGACAATTAGACTGGCTCAACAAGCCGCAGCCGCAGGTGTAAAGCGATTCATATTCATCAGCACTGCTAAAGTGAATGGCGAACGCAGTGAGCTAGGACACCCGATGACGGAGTTTGTTGTCAGGTCTCCTATTGACCCATACGCGATTAGTAAGTATGAAGCAGAGGTTGCGCTAGCAGGACTTGCGGAAGATACCGGTATGGAAATTGTTATCATACGCCCACCTTTGGTCTATGGATCCGGAGTCAAAGCGAACTTTGCTGCTTTAATGAAATTGAGTCAAACTGCTCTACCTTTGCCATTCGGGGCGATCGATAATCAGCGAAGCCTTATCTCCCTTGAAAATTTGATTGATATTATTTGTTGTTGTCTTGAGCACCCTTCAGCAGCCAATCAGACATTTTTGGTCTCGGATGATGATGATGTCTCTACCACTGAGCTGATAAAAGAGTTAGCGAATGCCTATGAAAATCGTATCAAGCTGCTCCCTATTCCCACCTCTATTCTAGGTGGTTTGCTTAAAGTACTAGGGAAGAAGAATATTGCTGAACGAATGTTTGGTAACCTTCAGTTTGACATCAGCCATGCAAAGCAGACTTTGAACTGGACCCCTCCATACTCTTTTAAGCAAGGTATATTAAAATTAGTAAAGGATAGCGAAGCGCAATGAACACCCCTTTAACACGACTTTTAGATTTTGTATTTGCAATAACAGGGCTATGTCTCTTATGGCCAGTGATGCTTGTTGTCTATCTTGTTGGCCGAATGGATAGTGATTCTCCGATATTCAGCCAGACGCGAGTTGGTAAAGAAGGAAAAGCTTTTACCTTGTACAAATTCCGAACGATGGTGGTATCAACACAATCGGTAGCGACGCATATGGTAGATGCTCAATCGGTCACTAAGTTGGGGTCTATTCTTCGAAAAACTAAGCTTGATGAGTTGCCTCAACTGGTTAATGTGCTTAAAGGTGAAATGAGTTTTGTAGGCCCTAGGCCTTGTTTGTTTAATCAAGAGGAACTCATTGAAGAGAGACGCGAGTTAGGTGTGGATAAAGTACTGCCAGGCATTACTGGGTTGGCTCAGGTAAATGGCATCGATATGTCTGAGCCGAAAAAGTTAGCGCTAGTAGATGCGAGAATGATAAGCAACCACTCACTATCTCAGTACTTTAGGCTAATTATCGCGACAGCCATTGGTAAGGGCGCTGGAGATCGTATACGTTAGCCAAGCGCGCCTAAATAACAAGTGAGACAAAGTGTTACTTGATTGCTTAGCGCTCGCTGTCAATAATACAAGGCTAGAGAAACTGGTGATTTGACTAAGTGTGTCCACATAAATTATGACGCCTTAGATAACCAGCTAAAATGATAATCAATTTGTAAGATGAAACTATGAAAATAGCGGTTGCAGGAACAGGCTACGTCGGCCTCTCAAATGCGATGTTGCTAGCTCAGAATCATGAGGTAGTAGCGGTTGATATTAACGCTGAAAAAGTGGACATGCTGTGCAATGGGCAATCGCCGATTGTAGATAGTGAAATTGAAGCGTTTTTGAAGCGTGATGACTTAAACTTTACGGCTACTCTGGACAAAGAGTTAGCGTATTCTGGTGCGGACTATGTGATTGTTTCTACACCGACAGATTATGACCCTCAAACCAACTACTTTAATACCAGCTCTGTTGAAGCGGTGATCAAAGATGTGATGGCTATTAACCCTGATGCGGTCGTTGTTATCAAGTCGACCGTACCTGTTGGTTACAGTGCGCGTGTTCGTGAAGAGTTGGGTACTGAGAACGTGTTCTTCTCTCCAGAGTTTTTACGTGAAGGTAGCGCCCTTTATGACAACCTGAATCCATCTCGCATTATCATCGGTGAGCGCAGTGAACGGGCAAAAGTGTTCGCTAATCTATTGGTGGAAGGGGCTCAAAAAGAGAACATTGATGTCTTATTTACTGATTCAACCGAAGCTGAAGCGGTGAAACTGTTCTCAAACACCTACCTTGCGATGCGTGTTGCATACTTCAATGAGTTAGATTCTTATGCTGAGGCACTTGGATTGGATACTCGCCAAATCATCGAAGGTGTTGCGCTGGATCCACGTATAGGTGGCCACTACTGCAACCCATCTTTTGGCTATGGTGGTTACTGTTTACCAAAAGATACTAAGCAGCTGCTTGCTAATTACCAAGAAGTACCAAATAACATCATTGGTGCAATCGTTGATGCTAACCGTACTCGTAAAGACTTTATTGCTGAATCTATCTTGAAACGTGAGCCTAAGGTTGTTGGCGTGTATCGCCTTATCATGAAGTCAGGTTCAGATAACTTCCGAGCGTCAAGTATTCAAGGCATTATGAAGCGTCTGAAGGCGAAAGGTATTGAAGTCATTGTTTATGAGCCTGTGCTGAAAGAAGAGCACTTCTTCCACTCTCGCGTGATTAAAGATGTCGATGCGTTTAAGCAAGAAGCTGATTTGATTATCTCGAATCGCATGTTGCCAGAGTTGGCTGATGTCGCAGACAAAGTGTATACGCGCGACTTATTTGGTAATGACTAACTGTTACTGATTTGAATAAAAAACGAGAACCTAGAGTTCTCGTTTTTTTATGTCTGTTATTTACCACTGTTGAGCGTAAAGAAACCCTGTCGTCATCCCTGCGCAGGCAGGGACCTTGCCTCAGCGAGCACAATTCTGATAAGTACTATGACAGTTATTCAACCGCCTCTTCATCCTCAAAACTCACATCAAGCGGCTCTTGAGAAAGAATCACCCCAGTATTATCGGCATACACATAATCTTCCGGTAAGAAGGTCACTCCGCCAAAGTTAACTGGCACATCTACTTCGCCAACATTGGATTGAGCTGCACCCACAGGAATAGAAGCAAGGGCTTGGATGCCGAGGTTCATGTCTTCCAGTTCATCAACTTCGCGTACGCAGCCGTAAACGATGATGCCTTCCCATTCGTTATCTTCTGCCAGCTGAGCGATCTCTGCATCGATAAGAGCTTTACGCAGTGAACCTCCACCATCGATAAGTAGAATTCGACCCACACCATCTTGCTCTAAAATTTCACGGATAACGCCGTTGTCTTCAAAACACTTTACCGAAGTGATTTGACCTGCAAATGAGGCTCGGCCACCAAAGTTACTAAACATTGGTTCAACAACGTCTACTTGGTCTAGGTAGATATCACATAGGGCTGAAGTACTGTATTCCATGGCGACTCTTCTTTGCAGTTTACAAAAGGTATAAATCGAGTATATCGGGTGAATAGGTCAATGCAATGACAAGGCTCAATTAAGTCATCAGAGTTTGAGCTATAACCACTCCTGAAAACAGGATATTAGTGACTAATGAACACTTCACCACAATCGGCATCATAGGGGCAATTTGCGCAGGCTGTGTTGCGTGCCAAACCGCTCTACCGTGTTTGATGACAACAATAAGACTGATGACAAAAGGCAGGCTGATCCACAACGGTGATTGTTGTAGAACGAGATAAGCCGCAAAGGCGATGACTGCGCATAATAACAGTGTGAAGTGGTAAACCTTAGCGTTGTGCTCACCCAGTCTCACCGCGACAGTACGCTTACCGCAGGCGCTATCATTTTCAATGTCACGCATGTTGTTGACGTTAAGTACGGCAACCGCGAGTAATCCACAGCCGACAGCCGGTAAGAAGAGTAGAGAGTCGATATGACCAGTGTGTAAAAAGTAGGTACCTGAGACACCAAGCAGGCCAAAGAAGATGAATACTGAAATGTCGCCTAGTCCTACGTAGCCGTAGGGCTTATTACCGACGGTATAGGCAATGGCAGCAATGATAGCTAAGACACCGAGCCCGATAAACGCCAAAATGTTTTGCATTGAATCCAGCGCGTGAAAGACTAAACCTACTCCTGCAATCACAGTCAGAATGATATTCAGCACGATGGCTTTCTTCATCTCTTGCTGTGACACTTCGCCTGACTGTATTGCACGCATTGGACCTAAACGGTTGTCGTTGTCGGTGCCTTTGACGGCATCACCGTAATCATTGGCTAGGTTAGAGAGAATCTGCAGCAGGGTCGCGGTAAGCAGAGCAAGTAAAGCGACACTCCAAGACATGTTGCCAGTAGAGAAAGCGAGTGCACTGCCTGTGACAATGGAGACTAAAGCGAGTGGTAGTGTTTTAGGTCTGGCTGCATCGAGCCAAATACGAACAGATTGATTCATAGCCAAGCATTCTAATTTCAGTTCGTTTTAGTATACGGGAAATGTAGCACAAAAAAAGGTGTCACCGCCTTTTTGGAGATGACACCTCATCAAACTTAAGATTGCTTAAATCTACAGAATAAAGCGACTTAAATCTTCGTCTTCTACAAATTCACCAAGCTTCGATTTTACGTAGCCTGAATCAATTGTCAGCTTTGAACCAGGTTTATCTGTTGCATCAAATGAGATCTCATCCATCAAACGCTCCATAACAGTATGTAGACGACGAGCACCGATATTTTCGGTAGTTTCGTTGACTGTCCATGCTGCATCGGCGATTTGCTGAATGCCGTCTTCAGTGAACTCGACATCAACTTCTTCAGTCTTCATTAAAGCAATGTATTGTTCGGTTAGTGATGCTTTTGGCTCGGTTAGGATTCGTTTGAAGTCATCGCTGCTCAGCGCTTCCAGTTCTACTCGGATAGGGAGACGACCTTGCAGCTCAGGGATCAAGTCCGATGGCTTGGCTACTTGGAATGCACCAGATGTGATAAACAGGATATGGTCAGTCTTAACCATGCCGTGTTTAGTTGATACTGTGCTGCCTTCTATCAGAGGCAGTAGATCACGCTGTACACCTTCACGAGACACATCAGGGCCTGAGGCTTCGCCACGCTTACAGATTTTGTCGATCTCATCGATAAATACGATACCGTTGTTCTCAACGTTATAGATCGCTTGCTCTTTAAGCTCTTCTTGATTTACCAGTTTAGCGGCTTCTTCTTCAGTGAGTGCTTTGAAGGCATCTTTAATTTTCAGCTTGCGCTTTTTCTTCGTATCGCCACCTAGGTTTTGGAACATGCTTTGCAGCTGGTTGGTCATTTCTTCCATACCAGGAGGCGCCATGATTTCAACGCCCATTTGTGGAGCTGCTGTTTCGATGTCGATCTCTTTGTCGTCTAGTTTACCTTCGCGCAGTTTCTTGCGGAAAATCTGACGAGTGTTAGAAGAGCTCTCATCTTGCTGTTCGTTTTGACCCCAAGCGTCACGAGCTGGTGGAAGTAGGGCATCAAGAATGCGCTCTTCGGCTTGCTCTTCAGCGCGGAAGGTGACTTTTTCCATCGCTTGTTGATGTGTCATCTTAATCGCGACGTCAGTAAGGTCGCGAATGATGGTTTCAACCTCTTTGCCCACATAGCCCACTTCGGTGAACTTAGTTGCTTCTACTTTGATGAACGGTGCGTTAGCAAGCTTAGCTAGACGGCGAGCGATTTCGGTTTTACCGACGCCCGTCGGGCCGATCATTAGAATGTTTTTCGGTGATACTTCCGCACGCAAGCTCTCTTCAAGCTGCATACGACGCCAGCGGTTACGTAGTGCAATCGCCACTGAACGTTTTGCTTTATCTTGACCGATAATATGGCGGTTTAGTTCGTGAACAATCTCGCGTGGAGTCATCTCAGACATAATTAATTCCTTACAAAAATTCAGACACTATTTTGTTTTTTGGACGTTATTTCACGTCGCTTTCTAGTTCTTCAACAGTGTGATAATGGTTGGTGAAGACACAGATATCGCCAGCGATTTTCAGGGATTTCTCTGCGATTTCACGTGCATCTAAATCGGTATTTTCAAGTAATGCTGTTGCTGCTGCTTGAGCAAAGTTGCCGCCTGAGCCAATAGCGATAAGGTCGTTTTCTGGCTGAACAACATCGCCGTTACCAGTGATGATCAGTGATGCAGTTTCATCAGCCACGGCCAATAACGCCTCCAGTTTACGCAGCGCACGATCACTACGCCAATCTTTCGCCAGCTCAACTGCGGCCTTAGTTAGGTGGCCTTGGTGCATTTGCAGCTTGCTTTCAAAGCGCTCAAAAAGAGTAAACGCGTCAGCCGTACCGCCAGCGAAGCCTGCCAATACTTGGTTATTATAAAGTCTACGAACCTTGCGAGCGTTCCCTTTCATTACAGTGTTGCCTAGGGATACTTGTCCATCACCAGCGATCACGACTTTGTTATTTCGGCGTACAGATACAATAGTAGTCACGACGTTTGCCTCATATTGGTTTCAATTCGGTTATGAAAGGGATATGTGGACGAGGAAAAGGGATTTCAAGGGGAAGTGGGGTTATCCTGAGGGAGAATTGTTTTTATAGGTTTTGTTATTCCGCTGGTTGTTCGCCTGCGCATACAGGAATCTTCTAGAGGCTTGCTGCGTTGCGGAAATAGCCCCCTGCTTTTACAGGGGGCAGGAAATGTCGCGTTTAGGAGTAAGCTACTGCGAATCCTTCCAAATCGCACACGGTTCTATTTTGGCGCGTTGCAGTTTGTGTTTATCTCGCTCAGCGTCACGTTTGAGTGGGTAAGGGCCTAGAACCACTCGGAACCAACTGCTGCCTTCTTTCTTGCGAATGGTACTTGAGAGCCCTTGGAAGGCAATATCAAGCTTACGTGCTTCGGCTTGAGCCATGGTTTTATAGGCGCCACACTGCATGATGTACGGAATCTTTGAAACCACTTGCTCTTTGGCTTTTACTTCAACTTCGCGTTGCGGCAGGGTATCGACATAGTCCCACTTCTCTTCTGGCGGAGGTGGAATTGGCTTAGCCGGTTTAAGTTTTGGCTTGGTGACTGGCTTTGTCGCTGCTGGTGTTGGTTTTGGTGGTTCTGGGTCATTACTTAATGTGTAAAGACCATAGCCAAAAACGCCCGCGAGCACGATCGCCAATAACCCACTGCGCCATGGTTTTTTGCCTGAAGGTTTCTTTTTTGCTGGTCGGCGACTGGTGCCTTTGCCACGCCTTACATAGTCTCGGTTTGCCACGAAGATAGGTTCTAAATTGAATTAAATAACTGACCTCATGGTAAATACCACAAGGTCAAGTTGCAAGTCAGTATCGTGCTAACTATAGGATTCTTGGAGGAGCAGCACTGTCGCGGATCACAAGTTCAGTATCAAGTAACCTCGATCCCGCTCGAACATCGGCGCCTTTCAGTACTTCTAACATCATGTACATGGCTTGGCGGCCAATCTCATAACGAGGTTGTGAGACTGTGGTAAGCGGAGGATCGCAATACTGAGCGAACTGAATGTCATCGAAACCAACTACGGAAAGATCTTGAGGAACTCGCAGTCCCAGTTTCTTCGCTTCTTGCATCGCGCCAATGGCCATGATGTCGTTATGACAGAAAATGGCTGTTGGAGGCTCCGGCAGGGCAAGTAGGCTGCGAATCAAACGTGCACCCGCTTCAAAGGTAAAGTCACCTTTCACCGTGTACGCAGGGTTCATTTGCAGTCCGGCTCTTCGCAACGCTTGCTGGTAACCTTGCTGTCTAAAACGGCATAAAAATGCGGTGTCAGGTCCTGAAATCTGTGCGATACGCTTATGTCCCAATTGCGACAAATAGTTTACTGCTTCAAAGGCTGAGGTCAGGTTGTCGATATGAACGGTAGGGAGCTCAAGTTCAGGGGCAAACTCACAGGCCATAACGATGGGAGGTAAGTTTTTCTGTTCTGGCTTACTGATATCAAAAGGCAAGTCGGTGCCGAGTAAAAGCATGCCATCCGCTTGCTTAGTGAAGACCAAGTTCACAAACGAGGTTTCACGCTTTTTCGATTGTCCGCTATCTCCTAGTAGAACCAAATACCCATGTTCCATTGCCGCATCTTCGATACCACGAATGATTTCCGAAAAGTACGGGTCACAGATGTCTGGCACTATGGTAACGATCGTCTTGGATTCATTCCTACGTAAGTTACGCGCCAGAGAATTAGGAGAATAGCCAGCTTCGAGAACGGCATCTTCGACTCGCTTTCGAGTAGATGATGAGACCTTCTCGGGATTCATCAATGCTCTTGATACCGTAGCCGTTGAGACGCCTGCAAGCTGGGCAACATCCTTCATTGTCGCCATAAACGTGAGTCCTCTTATTTTCAGTGTGACTAATTAGACTGCGACTTATTATGTTTTATTATGCAATCTAACGGGTTATAACTTGGTTAAATGTTTCATTTATCTAATAAATAGCGCGAATGAAACGTTTGCTTTAATGATGAACTATTAATAAATATTATTCATTTATCTACGGAAAGTTACGGGCTGATTAACATATTTTGCATTGCAATTGTGAAGCTTATCACAACTAGAGCTAGTTATAGTTTTGAAATTAATCAATTCTTACCGTTTAGCTGAGATCTTGTGGCTCGATATCCATCGACCAGCGAACTTTCTTTGCGAGTGGCAGTTGCGCGATGACGGGCTTCGCGCTGGTGACGATTTTCTGCATCAATGGACGCGTGGGTACTTGAAGCATTAGCTGCCATCTTGCTTTCCCTGCTCGCTTAGCAATAGGTGCTGGTGTAGGACCTAACACCATCGAATGATGATCAAATAACGGATGCGCCTCAAGTGAATGTCTCACTTGACGCAAAAACGCCTCAACGTCATTGCTGTTGTTAGCTTCGGCACGAATCAAAGTTAGGAAGCTAAACGGTGGCAGCATGGCCAATTTACGCTCTTCAATCACGGTTTCTGCAAAATGACGATAGTCTTTATGCAGTAGTGATTGCAGCAGAGGATGGTCAGGGTGGTGCGTTTGCAGCAGCACTTCACCGGGCTTACTCGCTCGGCCTGCGCGGCCGGCCACTTGGATGAAGAGCTGTGCCAGTCTTTCCGACGCTCTGAAATCGCTGCTGTATAGCGAGCCGTCCACATCTAATAATGCTACTAAGGTCACGTTCGGGAAGTGGTGACCTTTCGCGAGCATTTGCGTGCCAATCAGTATTTGGTATTCATTCTTTTTAATTGCCTCAAGCGCACTCTCAAGGCTGCCTTTACGACGAGTGCTGTCTCTATCAATTCGAATGGTATTAAAATCAGGGAACAGACTTTCAAGCTGTGCTTCAAGCTGCTCGGTACCCACGCCAACTGTAACAAGCTGATTGGAGCCACAGCTTTCACACTGGTGAATAGTGGGTCGCTGTGAACCACAGTGGTGGCAGCGAATCTCATTACTAGATTGATGGTAGGTGTAGTAGGCGTCGCAGCGACGGCATTCAGCGGTCCATCCGCATTCATGACACATCAATGCTGGGCTGAAACCTCGACGGTTAAGAAACAGCATTACCTGATTGCCCAGTTCTAAGTGGCGACGTATCTCAGCAATAAGGGGAGCGGACAAGCCCGCTTCTAAGTATTGCCCTTTGACATCGATAACCTTGTTGGTCGTTGGCACTGCAAGACCTGCGCGTTGGCTCAAAATCAAATGGTGATACTTACCAATCAGCGCGTTTTGCAGAGTCTCTATCGATGGTGTTGCAGAACCAAGTACAATTGGAATCTGTTCTTTATTGGCACGCATGACGGCGACGTCACGCGCGTGGTAACGCAGGCTGTCTTGCTGCTTATATGATGTGTCGTGTTCTTCATCGACAATAATAATGCCGAGATCAGCAAATGGTGTGAGTAACGCCGAGCGTGTGCCAATAACAATACCCGCGACTCTATCACGAGCACTCAACCATGCATTCAACCGTTCGGTATCGTTAAGCCCAGAGTGAATTACTTCAATAGGCACGTTGAAACGCTTTTTAAAGCGGTTAATGGTTTGTGGTGTTAAACCAATCTCTGGCACTAAGACAAGCGCTTGCTGGCCGCGCTCAAGTACTGGTGCGATCATTTGCAGATAAACTTCGGTTTTCCCCGAACCTGTCACCCCCTCTAGCAGGTAGCAGCCGAATTCGGTTTGGCTATTTACTGACGCGATCGCTACAGCTTGTTCAGCATTCAGCCTCAGCTCTGTCGGTGGGTTGGTCATCGTTTCTGGCCAACGTGGAGTAGGGGCTAGCTTCTCATGCGATTCAATCCAGCCTTTCTCAGTCAGTGTTTTTAAGACACTAGAGCTGACTTCATTATCAATGAACGCCTGATGAGCACAAGGGCCAGACTCCAGCATATGCATGACTTTTGCTTGTTGCACAGCTCGTCCAAACCCAGCCATGAGCTGATTCTTGCCTGCTTCTGTAATACGCCACTCAACGGTAGCAGCAAACTCTGCAGGCTTTCCTTTGCGCAATGACGAGGGTAGAGCGTTGTTTAACGTGTCGCCCAATGGGTGTTGATAGTATTGGCTACACCAAGAGATTAGCTCGAACAGTGGCTTTGGCCAGACTGGACTGGTATCAAGTGCCGCTTTGATGGGCTTAAGCTGATCAATAGGGAAGTCTGATTGGTGGCTGAATTGAGTGACAATACCAACTAAGGTCTGGCGTCCAAAAGGCACTGATACTCGGCCGCCCACCACAGGGAAAAGGTGCGTTGGGACTAGATAATCGAACTGTTTATCCAGTGGCACTGGCAGTGCAACACGAGCTACGTTTGGGCGCATAGTGGAATCGGTATTGTTCAAAGAGAGCGCCATTCTACCTAGCTATGTCCGTTAGGAGAAACCGTTAATTGAATAAACTGAGTCAATCCACCTAAAGGTGGCGAAAAAAGTGGCAATTTTAGTTGATCCTAAAGGCACTATTCATTACTATACTGCGCCTTGATGGTATGGCTTGTTCTACATTTATTGCAGTAACAGCGATATCATAAGTCTTTTATTAAACTACGTGTGGTGTCCGGCTTAGAATCGGATGGCGACACGGCCTAAACTTTGAGGTTTCCCCATGAAAGCTGGTATCCACCCAGAATACAAAGCAGTAACAGCAACTTGCTCTTGCGGCAACACATTCGAATTCAACTCTACTCTAGGTAAAGATTCTATCCACCTAGACGTATGTGACAAGTGCCACCCATTCTACACTGGTAAGCAACGTATCGTTGATACAGGCGGCCGTGTTGATCGCTTCAACAAGCGTTTCGGTGCTCTATCTAGCAAGAAGTAATCTTACTTTTGCAGATTCTAGAAAAGGACGCTTCGGCGTCCTTTTTGTTTTGAGGCAAAAATAAAACAATTCTGTATACAATCCATTCAAAATTCTAACTATCTAGCGTAGTATTAATAAATCAGAGTGACGAACCGCTGTCACACAGACCATGCGTCAGTATCCCCGTTCGTGTTGTCCACTCTGTTGAGTCTGTAACCCTTTAGAAGCAAAGCTAATAATTACAAAGCGGTTTATACTCACACATTCAGTCTTTAATACTCGTAGAATAAGCAGGATTGCCACCATGTCCGATGACCAACAAATCGACGAATTTCGCCAACAAGCGCTTGATTATCATGCCAACCCCGTCCCTGGAAAAATTGAAATTGCTCTGACTAAGTCTGCTGACTCAGCAGCTGACCTCGCCCTTGCATACAGCCCTGGTGTGGCTGAGCCAGTGCGTGAAATCGCACAAAACTCTGAAAATGTTTATAAGTACACAGCCAAAGGCAACATGGTTGCGGTCATCTCTAACGGTACTGCGATTTTGGGGCTAGGTAACTTAGGCCCACTGGCGTCGAAACCTGTTATGGAAGGTAAAGCGCTACTGTTCAAGCGTTTTGCTGGTCTAGACTCTATTGATATCGAAGTGAAACATCGCACGATTGATGAGTTTGTTGATACGGTAGCTAACATCTCTGATACCTTCGGTGGTATCAACCTAGAAGATATTAAAGCCCCAGACTGTTTTGAGATTGAACGTCGTCTGATTGAACGCTGTGATGTGCCGGTGTTTCACGATGACCAGCACGGCACTGCGATTGTAACGGCAGCAGGTATGCTGAACGCGATTGAACTGCAAGGTAAAGATCTGAAAGAAGCGCGCATTGTATGTCTTGGTGCTGGTGCCGCAGCTATCGCGTGTATGGAGTTATTGATTAAATGTGGCGCGATGCGTGAGAAGATCTACATGCTTGACCGTAAAGGTGTGATTCATACTCGCCGCGACGATTTGAACGAGTATAAAGAGCTGTTTGCTAACAACACCGACATGCGTACCTTGGAAGACGTCATTGAAGGTGCGGATCTGTTCCTAGGTGTATCGGGCCCTGACTTACTTGAACCAGAAGCTTTGAAACTGATGGCGGATAAGCCAATTGTGTTTGCCTGCTCAAACCCAGATCCAGAAATCAAACCTGAGCTTGCTCATGACGTACGTGATGACCTGATTATGGGCACTGGGCGCTCTGACTACCCTAACCAAGTAAACAATGTCCTGTGTTTCCCATTTATCTTCCGCGGTGCGCTTGATGTACGTGCAAGTGAAATTAATGACGAAATGAAGCTAGCTGCGGTTGAGGCGATTCGTGAACTTGCCAAAGAAGAAGTACCACAAGAGGTGCTTAAAGCGGCTGGTGTAGAGTCACTTACTTTTGGCAAGGAGTACATCATTCCAAAACCAATGGATCCACGTTTGCTGCCACGTGTAGCCAAAGCGGTTGCTCAAGCTGCAGTCGATTCCGGTGTTGCGCGAATTGAGATGCCAGAAAATTATATGGCTTAATTTCTCATACTCGAGCAAATAAAAAAGACGGCATAAATGCCGTCTTTTTTCATTCTACGTCAGAATTTACTCTTCATCGAACGCTTCAAACTCAATTCCCATTGCTGTCATCAGCTCTTTAGCTTCTGTTGGGATGTCGTCTGGACGGTCTTTTCTCAAGTCTTCGTCGGTTGGAAGCGGTTGACCAGTGTAGGCGTGTAGGAAGGCTTCGCACAATAGTTCACTATTGGTTGCGTGGCGTAAGTTATTGATTTGGCGACGAGTACGTTCATCAGTCAACACCTTTAGCACCTTCAACGGAATAGACACCGTGATCTTTTTTACTTGTTCGCTTTTTTTTCCGTGCTCCGCGTATGGGCTAATGTATTCGCCGTTCCAATCTGCCATTGCACACCTTCGCTCTATTAATCATAAGTAGTAGTAATAAGAATGCTGCAATTTTAGCGGGATTTACTGCCATAAGCAAAGACATATAGACGTCTAGAAGTGTTGACGTCTCACAAAATGGAAAGTAAAGTGGACATTCATTTTAACGCAATGTTAATTTTTTAATGTTTGCCACTTTTGTTGGTTCCATATTCACTGACAAAAGTAGACACTGAATAACAGCCCATCAGCCCAATGCGATTTGATAAAGGAAGTTTCTATGAGCAATCGGAAGCCAGCGACAATAGCCGTACGTACTGGTATCGAATCAGATACCCAGCACCATGCTGTGGTACCGCCAATTTACCTTTCTACTAACTATGGTTTCCCTGCGTTTGGAGAAGTGCCTACTTACGACTATACCCGCTCTGGAAACCCAAACCGTGGTTTGCTGGAGCAAGCATTGTATGAGCTCGAATCTGGTAAAGGAGCCGTTGTCACTAACTGTGGTACGTCTGCGCTAAACTTGTGGGCGTCGGCTTTTTTAGGGCCTGAAGACACTATCGTGGCTCCGCATGACTGCTATGGCGGTAGTTACCGACTATTCAATACTCGTGCGCAAAAGGGTGATTTTAAAGTTCAGTTTGTCGACCAAAGCGACGAGGCGGCGTTAGATGCTGCACTTGAAGCGAAACCAAAGCTCATTTTACTTGAGACGCCGTCCAACCCGTTGGTTCGAGTCGTCGATATCGCTGCTGTTTGCGAAAAAGCCAAACAAGTCGGCGCGCTAGTGGCGGTTGATAATACCTTTCTGACACCTGTGTACCAAAAGCCTTTAGAGCTTGGCGCTGACTTTGTTATCCATTCAACCACCAAATACATCAATGGTCACTCTGATGTGATTGGTGGCGTTGTGATCACCAAAACAGAAGAGCACGCGGAAGAGCTTGCATGGTGGGGCAATTGTATTGGGGCAACGGGGACACCGTTTGATAGTTATATGACGCTACGTGGTATTCGTACGTTAGGTGCTCGCATGCGTGTGCATGAAGAGAGCTCTCAACATATTCTCGAGTTCTTAAAGCAGCAGTCACTGGTTAAAGTGATTTATCACCCAAGCTTGCCTGAACATCCTGGACATGAGATTGCCAAGAAACAGCAGTCAGGTTTTGGCTCTATGTTGAGTTTTGAGTTTGCAGGAAGCTTTGAACAGCTGAAGTACTTTGTGGGTGAACTCAAGTTGTTCTCACTGGCTGAATCACTTGGTGGTGTTGAAAGTTTGATTTGTCACCCCGCTTCTATGACACACCGAGCAATGGGAGAAGCAGCCTTAGAAGAAGCGGGCGTTTCTCAGCAATTACTGCGCCTGTCTGTGGGGCTGGAAGATGCCTCCGATCTGATTGACGATTTACAGCAAGCATTTGATAAAGCGAAAACGTTCCAAGGATAAGTTGAGTTATGAGTACCACACCCGCTCCGGCGAAGAAGCAACTACATAAATTTGGCGGCAGTAGCTTGGCGGATCCTGAGTGTTATCGTCGTGTCGTTTCCATTCTTAAAGATTACTCACACAATGAAGATTTAATTGTGGTGTCTGCTGCAGGCAAAACCACAAACCGTTTAATTGAGTTTCTCGATGCGCTTAATAAAGATGGTCGTATTGCTCATGAACACCTTCAGTCTTTAAGACAGTTCCAAAACGAGCTCATTGATGAGTTGTTGCAAGGTGATGAAGCAGAGCAGCTTAAATCGCTGCTCAGTGATGAGTTTAGTACTTTAGGTGAACTGGGCTATCCCTTGAGTGAGGCGCAGCGTGCGGCCGTGCTTGGTCACGGTGAAGTATGGTCTTCTAGATTACTGGCTGCGCTTTTACGTCAATCTGATTTGCCTGCGGTGGCGCAAGACGCTCGCGCTTTCTTACGAGCAGAATTTGGCACGCAGCCGGAAGTCGATCGTGCGAAGTCTTATGCCTTGATTAAAGATGTCTTAGCTCAGCATGCTCATCATCGTATTGTGATTACCGGTTTCATGGCGCAAAGCGATGAAGGTGAGACGGTTTTGTTAGGGCGAAATGGTTCTGACTATTCGGCGACTGTGATTGGAGCACTTGCCGAAGTCTCTTGCGTGACAATTTGGAGTGATGTTGCAGGGGTCTATAGTGCTGACCCTCGTGTGGTGAGCGATGCCTGTCTTCTCCCATTATTAAGGCTGGATGAAGCCAGTGAATTGGCTCGCTTGGCCGCCCCTGTGCTACATAGCCGTACGCTTCAACCTGTGGCGCAAAGTGTTATGGATTTGAACTTACGTTGCAGTTATCAACCTGAGTCAGGCTCTACGCGTATAGAACGAGTGCTGGCGTCTGGGCGCGGTGCTAAGATCATTACCTCGCTAGATGAAGTACTGTTGATTGACCTCGCATTCGCCAGTGGTCATGATTTTGCTCGCGCGCAAAACGAAGTGCTGAATGGTTTGAAGCGAGCACAGCTTGAGCCGCTAGCGTTTGAAGCGCAGTCTGACCAAGCACGTTTGCGCCTTGCTTATACTGCAGAAATTGCGTCAGGTGCACTCAATGAGTTACAAGACCTAGCCATTGAAGCGGAGATTAAGCTAAGAGAAGGGTATTCTATGCTGGCCGCTGTAGGGGCTGGTGTGACTAAGAATGCCAACCACTGTTTTGGTTTTTATCAGCAGCTTAAACATGCGCCGGTAGAGTTTTTCTCGGAAGCAGAATCTAAGTTAAGTCTTGCTGCTGTGTTGAGAAAGTCTGACATTCAACCTCTGCTTAAGTCCGTGCACACCCAGCTGTTCCAAGCTCAAAAACGCGTTGCTGTCGCCTTATGTGGCAAGGGTAACATTGGCTCTAGTTGGCTGGCGCTGTTTAAAGAGCAGAAAAGCGAGCTAGAAAAGCGCCGTGGAATGAGTTTTAACTTAGTTGCCGTGGTGGATAGCCAAACGTATTGGCTTGATGACCAAGGCATTAATGAACAAACCGTGCTGGAGCGTTACGAGGATGAAGCTGTGGCGTACCAAGGCGATGTTTGGTTACAGCAGCTTGCTAATCTTCAAGGTTACGATGAAGTTGTTGTTCTTGATGTGACGGCGAGTCCTGCATTAGCCGAGCGGTATCAGAGCATTGCGGAAAATGGCATGCATTTAATTTCGGCCAACAAAGTAGCGGGTTCTGCACCAAGTGTTAGTTATCACGCAGTGCAAGATGCATTCTCGAAGACGGGGCGTCACTGGCTGTATAACGCGACGGTAGGCGCAGGGTTACCAATTAACCATACAGTGCGCGATTTGCGTGAAAGCGGTGACGATATTGTGGCGTTGTCCGGTATTTTTTCTGGGACGTTATCTTGGTTGTTCCAGCAATTTGATGGCAGCGTGCCTTTCAGTGAGCTGGTAGATTTGGCTTGGCAACAAGGTTTGACCGAACCGGACCCTCGCGCTGATCTGGATGGCTCAGATGTGATGCGTAAGTTGGTTATTCTTGCTCGTGAATCTGGTTTAGATATTGAGCCTGATGCAGTAGCGGTGGAGTCACTGGTTCCGGAGGAGCTTGAGGAGTTGTCTCTAGATGGCTTTTTTGAAAAGGCAGAGCTACTGAGTGAAATCCTACAAGAACGTCTAGAGAAGGCGCAGCGTGAAGACAAAGTGCTGCGTTATGTGGCGCGTCTTGATCGCCAAGGTAAAGCTCGTGTCGGTATTGAAGCTTTGTCTAAAGAGCATGCACTTGCCAATCTGCTGCCGTGTGACAATATCTTTGCTATCGAAAGTAAGTGGTATAAAGATAACCCATTAGTAATTCGTGGTCCGGGAGCGGGACGTGAAGTAACTGCCGGTGCGATTCAGTCGGATTTAAATCTAATGTCGAGTTTCTTCTAGCGCACAACAAGTTGTTGGTTTTAAATTAGTTCTATCTCTAGGCTAGCGATAACCGCTAGCCTTTTTATTTGTTGCTTTTGCCTTATGTCCCTTCTTACCCCATCACTCGTTACTTTCTCGAAAGTGAAGATCTCCTGAAACGCGTGACTCTGCTTTAGTTTCCTTAACTAAGCACATGAAAAAAATTCATAATGACTCTATTGACTTTAAATGCCATTCATTTCATTCTGTAGACATATAGACGTCTAAACGTCAAAACATAAAATTCAGATATAGACAGACAGGTTTTATCTAAGGTTGGATGGGATAACCAACCTTGGTATTTAGGGAGAGAACCATGGGATACACACACGCTGGACACATCGATGCTTTGAACCAGAATATTGCTGAGCTTTCTGACAATATCAACGTTTCATTTGAGTTCTTTCCACCGAGCACGCCAACAATGGAAGAAACCCTTTGGAAGTCTGTTCACCGTCTTAAAACGCTGCAACCTAAGTTTGTTTCTGTGACCTATGGAGCGAACTCTGGCGAGCGCGACCGTACTCACTCAATTATCAAAGAAATTAAATCAGAGACCGGACTTGTCGCGGCGCCGCACCTGACTTGTATTGATGCGTCTCGTGATGAGCTTATTGATATTGCTGAGGATTATTGGAGCAATGGTATCAAGAACATCGTTGCCCTACGTGGTGATATCCCAGCAGGTGGTGGCCAACCGGATATGTATGCCTCTGATCTGGTCGAACTGCTAAAGTCGCGTCATGATTTCGATATTTCGGTAGCGGCTTTCCCAGAAGTACATCCAGAAGCGAAGAGTGCTCAAGCAGATCTACTGAACCTAAAGCGCAAAGTGGATGCAGGTGCAAACCGAGCGATTACTCAGTTCTTCTTTGATGTAGAAAGTTACCTGCGTTTCCGCGACCGTTGTGTGGCCGCTGGTATCGATGTGGAAATTGTTCCAGGTATCCTACCAGTTTCAAACTTTAAGCAGGCGTCACGCTTTGCTGGCATGAACAAGGTAAAAGTACCAGGTTGGATGCAAAAGCAGTTTGAAGGTTTAGATGACGACCCAGTGACTCGCCAGTTAGTCGGTGCGAGTCAGGCGATTGATATGGTTCGTGTATTGAGTCGTGAAGGGGTAAAGGACTTCCATTTCTACACGCTAAACCGTGCTGAAATGACTTACGCACTATGCCATACATTAGGTGTACGTCCTCAGGTTTAGTGATTTCTTAAGACTTCCTCAATTAAAACAAAAAAGCGTCAGGTGTATTACAATACTCCTGACGCTTTTTTGAACTCAAGAACCAAACTAGGTCGATAGCGACCCTAGCTTGTCTACTTGTTTTACGCTAACGCTTCTAATTCAGACAGTGCTTCTTCTGCCCATTCTAACCATGCTTGACGAGCAAGTAGGTTACGGCGCAGTGTTAGACGCTCAAGGCGAGCGTGTTTGTCTAATGTGTTTGGTGTAGCGTAGTAGGCCGCTTCAATTTCACGGTAGTGCGCAACAAGCTTTTTCGATTCTTCGATTAACTCTTCAAGTTGAATGCGGAAAGCAGCTGATGGTTGTACCGCACAGGCCGCTAGTTTCGCTGAGAATTCATCACGTACTGTAGGGTGTACAGTTGGTTGTTCAAACCATTCGCCTAACGCGCTACGGCCTGAGTCAGTGATTGAATAAACTTTACGATCTGGTTTGCCTTCTTGGGGTTCAAGTTTGCAAGTAACCAGTTCTTTGTCCGCCATTTTGTTTAGCTCACGATAAACTTGCTGGTGGCTTGCTTTCCAGAAGTAACCGATGCTCGCAGAAAATTCCTTAGTAATGTCATAGCCAGTCGCATCGCGAGTGCTAAGAACAGTAAGGATTACGTGTGGTAGTGACATGTCTTAAGTCCAAATGGTCAATAACGTAATAATAATTATGTTGCTCCACGTCGCAGATGTACGACTGCGAAAGCGCCTTGGAATTCAAAAATGATTCCAGGAAACTCGCGCAAAAGAGCAATGCCAATCATGTTGGCACGTGTAACCTTGTTTTAAGCCTTTGTCACCTAGGAAGCCACGTGATCACGTGACCCGCACTGTCGATATAATAGTATTTTTGTTTTATCGAACAGTGGTAAGTAAGTATATCGAATTCTATAAGCAAGAAGTGGAATAGAACGTGATACCACTTCAAAAAACTAACAAAACTCTCAATAAGTATGCCACTAAAAATAAAAGGCCGCAATGTGCGACCTTTTGTCTTTTTTGTAAAATAATATATCGTCTAACCGGTGTTTCGCATGCCTGCTGCGATGCCAGCGATAGTTACCATGAGTGCTTCTTCTAGTTCAGCTTCAGTGTCTTCGCTTTGACGAGTGCGATACAACAGCTCAGCTTGAAGCATATTGAGTGGTTCGACATAGGTGTTACGCAAGCGAATCGATTCTTGACCCCAAGGATCACTCTGCATTAGGTGGTTATGGTTCTCTACATTAAGTACCGCTTTAATGTCTTGCTGGAGTTGAGCTCGCAGCTTATCACCCAATGGTAATAGCTCTGGTGCGGCCAAGCGTTGGTCATAATAGCGTGAGATTTCCATATTACACTTGGTGTACACCATCTCTAACATACCAAGACGAGTTGAGAAGAATGGCCATTCACGACACATTTCTTCCAGCAGAGCTTGGTGACCTTTATCAATGGAGTATTGAATCGCTTCTCCAGCCCCTAACCAAGCAGGCAGAACTAAGCGGTTTTGACTCCATGAGAAAATCCAAGGAATCGCACGTAAGCTTTCTACGCCGCCATTAGGGTTACGTTTCGCAGGTCGAGAACCTAGTGGTAGCTTGCCCAGCTCAAGTTCAGGGGTAGCTTGACGGAAGTACGGAACAAAGTCAGGTTCACCACGAACTACTTTACGATAAGCTTCGCAAGACACTTCAGAGAGCACTTCCATTAGGTCACGCCATGCCTGTTTTGGCTCTGGTGGTGGCAGAAGGTTAGCCTCTAGAATCGCACTGGCGTATAAGTTAAAGCTGTTTACTGCAATCTCTGGTAAACCAAGCTTAAAGCGGATCATCTCGCCTTGCTCAGTTACGCGTAAGCCGCCTTTCAGACTCTTAGGTGGCTGAGACAACAGTGCTGCGTGTGCAGGCGCACCACCACGACCGATGGTACCGCCACGACCATGGAAGAGTGTAATATCGATACCGGCCTGTTCGCCCACTTCGACCAAGGATTCCATAGCGCTGTACTGTGCCCAGCCCGCTGACATAACACCGGCATCTTTAGCGGAGTCTGAGTAACCAATCATTACCATTTGATGGTTTTGAATATAGCCGCGATACCAGTCGATATCGAACAGCTGCTTCATAACAGCTTCAGAATTATTAAGGTCGTCTAGCGTTTCAAAGAGCGGACACACGTCCATACGGAACTTACAACCACACTCTTGAAGAATTAGGTGTACAGCCAGTACATCGGAGGCAGTACGTGCCATAGAAATGACATAGGCTCCGAAGGCTTCGCGAGATTGTGAAGCGATAACACGGCAAGTATCCAATACTTCTTGAACGTCTTCCGATGGCTCCCAATCGCGAGGAAGCAATGGACGCTTAGAGCTCAACTCATTGATAAGGAAGGATACTTTGTCTTGCTCGCTCCACTGGTCGTAGTCGCCTAGACCTAGGTAGCGAGTAAGCTCAGAGATAACGTCTGAGTGACGAGTGCTTTCTTGACGAATATCGAGACGTACTAGGTGTACACCAAACGCTTTAACACGGCGTAGGGTATCCAGCAGTGAACCGTCGGCAACGATAGCCATACCGCTTTCACGCAGTGACTTGTAACACGCCATTAGCGGTTGCCAAAGTTGGTCGGCATCTTCGAGAATCGGTTTGTTTGGCACCTCTTGACGATTGATTTGTGCTTCAATCACTTCAAGGGTATTCATTAACAACGTACGTACTGGTTTTAGAATTGCACGGTATGGTTCGTGCTGTTCGCCAGCAAGCTCACGAACTTGGTCGTTACATTTGACCATCGAGAGCTCAGTGATCAGCTCTTGGAAATCTTTCAGGTAAAGTTCTGCTGCTTTCCAGCGAGAGAGAAGCATGACTTCACGCGTGATCTTGTGAGTCACAAATGGGTTACCGTCGCGATCGCCCCCCATCCAAGATGAGAAATGCACTGGACGCGCATCAATAGGCAGACCTTCACCAAGGAAGCCTTTCAGCTTCTCATCAAATTCACGTAAGAATTCTGGTACTGCTTCCCAAAGCGAGTTTTCAACAACCGCAAAGCCCCATTTTGCTTCATCAAGTGGCGTTGGGCGTTGCTGACGAATTACATCTGAGTGCCAGCTTTGGGCAATCAATTGTTCCAGACGACGCTCGGTTCTTTTACGTTCTTTAACCGAAAGTTCGTTTAGCTCTAATTTAGATAAGCACTCATTGATTTTCACCAGCTTGTTAATCATGGTGCGACGAGTGATTTCGGTTGGGTGAGCCGTTAGCACAAGTTCGATATTAAGATCACGAACCGCTTGAGCGCTATCGAGCTTGCTGATGTTTTCTTGGCTTAGTTTTGAAAATAATGACGAAATTGGATCCGGTTCACACACATCTGCTTCACAGCTACGTGAAATGGTGTGGTATTGATCGGCAATGTTGGTCAAATTTAGAAATTGGTTGAATGCACGAGCGACAGGTGTGAGTTGCTCATTCGGCAGGTTGGTAATCTCTTCAATTAGTAATTCACGATCGGCTTCATTGCCTGCACGCACAACGGATTTGGAAAGCTTACGAATTTTCTCTACTTTCTCGAGAATCTCGTCTCCATGCGCTTCCTTGATGGTGTTACCCAACAAGTGCCCTAGCATCCTAACATTGCTCTTCAATGGGGCATATTTTTCGTTCATAGTCGTCCTGCCTTGTAATTTAACTACATCCATTATTCCTTCTCAGCCTCACAATCTAGCTAAAAATGCTAGTGCGAGTCAAATAAAGTAAACCAAGTTTGCGTTTATCGTGTTGGCACGAAATCCGCACACTTAGTGAACTTTATTCATTGAATTGTTGAAATTTTATTACAGCTTGTAAGTTACTCGAAACAATATTGGCGTATAGATTTAGCTAAAATATTGATGGTTGGATCGATAAAATCGAAACTCAAGAACTCATCAGGTTGGTGTGCTTGGTCAATAGAGCCAGGTCCAAGCACCAAAGTAGGGCACAATTGCTGTAAGAACGGTGCTTCAGTACAGTAGTTAACCGTTTCTGACGGGATTTCGCACAGTGCCTCCATGCCATCAACAAACGGATGATGGTGATCGCACTCGTATCCGGGAATAGGTTCATGCAACGCAGTGATGGATAACCTGCCTGGCCATTTAGCTTCGACTTCTTTTAATGCATCTCGTAACAAATTATCCAGTCCATCTAAGCTAATTCCCGGTAGCGGTCTGACGTCATAATGCAGCTCACAGCAGCCACAAATGCGGTTGGCACTGTCGCCACCGTGAATATGTCCAAGGTTCAAGGTTGGGCTAGGTATCGCAAATCCAGGGTGATGGTATTCTTTGATTAAGCGATCACGCAGCTTCATCATGGCAAACAACACTTCGTGCATAATCTCAATCGCATTAACACCAAGAGCAGGATCTGACGAGTGACCGGACTTTCCTGTTACACGAATGGCGTTAGCCACATGCCCTTTATGACCGCGGATAGGCACTAAACTGGTTGGTTCGCCAATAATGCAATAATCAGGTTTGAAAGGTGCATTATCCGTAAAGTGTCGTGCGCCAAGCATTGTGGTTTCTTCATCGCACGTCGCTAAGACATAAAGAGGTTTGGTCTGTTTGCTCCAATCAATTTTCTTCACTGCCTCGTAAACGAAGGCGAAGAAGCCCTTCATATCTGCCGTTCCTAGACCATAGAAACGACCGTTGGCTTCGGTTAGCTCATGAGGGTTAAAGCTCCAACGGCCTTCATCAAAAGGTACGGTATCGCTATGGCCAGCTAAGAGTAAGCCACCTTCACCTTGGCCCTTCTTCGCAATCATATTGAATTTGTTTGGCTCTACCTCGATAACTTCAACGTCAAAGCCAAGATCCTTCATCCAAGTCGCCAGCTTTTCGATGACTTTTGCATTGCCATGGTCCCAACTCGGATCGGTGGAGCTGATCGAAGGAGTGCTAATTAGGCCTTTGTAGACCTCTAAAAAACTGGGTAATTGCATATTATCTTCGCTTCTACTGTTGACAGATTAATCTTAAGACGGTAAAACACATATTAAATCAAAATTAATGAATAAAAAATCAATTAAAGAGCTTTTTTTTATATTTATAGTCATTAATTGCCGTATTCATAAACCGATATAACAAGCCTAGTTCAACAGACTCATTAACGGATGTAGAGAAATGCTGAAAACCACCATTATTGGCGCAACAGGATACACAGGAGCGGAGCTCGCTCTTATGGTCACAAAACACCCTGAACTCACGCTATCAGGTTTATACGTGTCCGCCAATAGTGTGGATGCAGGTAAGCCGATTTCACAACTGCATGGCAAACTTGCAGGCTTAGTCGATATGTCGGTTCAACCATTAAACGACGTCAAAAAGGCGGCAAGTGAATGCGATATTGTTTTTCTTGCCACAGCGCATGAAGTCAGTCATGACTTGGCACCAGAATTTTTAGAACAAGGTTGCCAAGTGTTTGACTTATCAGGTGCTTATAGGGTTAAAGCCGACGATTTTTATACCACGTTCTACGGCTTTGAGCATCAAAATGAAAGCTGGTTGGACAAGGCGGCGTATGGCTTAGCTGAATGGAATGCGCAAGATATCGAGCAGGCTCAATTAGTTGCTGTTCCGGGATGTTATCCAACCGCTTCGCAACTGGCGATTAAGCCTTTGCTGGAAGCTGGCATTATCGATACCCAAATGTGGCCAGTGATTAACGCCACTAGTGGAGTGACAGGTGCGGGCCGCAAAGCGACCATGACCAATAGTTTTTGTGAAGTGAGCCTGCAACCATACGGGTTGTTCAATCACAGACATCAGCCAGAGATTGCCACACACTTAGGTTGTGATGTGATCTTTACGCCTCATTTAGGCAACTTTAAACGTGGCATCCTTGCAACGATTACCATGAAGCTCAATGAGGGTGTGACTGAGGAACAAGTTGAAGCTGCATTCGCGTCAGCGTATCAAGGACAGCCTGGTGTACGCGTTAAAGGTAATGTGATTCCAAGAATTCAAGATGTTGAGAACACCCCTTTCTGCGACTTAGGTTGGAAGCTACAGGGTCAACATATCATCGTTGTTTCAGCCATTGATAACTTGCTAAAAGGGGCATCGAGCCAAGCAATGCAGTGCCTGAACATTAAAAACCAGTTTGCCCAGTTAACGGCACTTATCTAGAGCGAGGAATGCGGAATGAGTAATCAAAATACACCATTAGTTATCAAATTAGGTGGTGCTGCGCTGTCTTGTTCAAAGACACTGGGGCAACTGTTTGCAGCAATCTCCGACTATCAGAAACAAGCACAACGAGAGATTGTGATTGTTCATGGTGGTGGCTACCTGGTGGATGATTTAATGAAGCAATTGAATCTTCCAACAGTAAAAAAGCAAGGGCTACGTGTTACTCCTTACGACCAAATTCCATTAATTGCTGGCGCACTGGCTGGTACGGCCAACAAGTTGCTTCAAGGTGATGCCATCAAAGCGGGTATTAATGCGGTAGGTTTGAGCCTTGCTGATGGCGGCTTGTGTGAAGTGAGCGAGTTAGATCCTGAACTAGGTGCTGTTGGTAGTGCGAAACCAGGTAACCCTGCGGTATTACAAGCTGTCCTCAAAACCGGCGCTCTGCCTATCATTAGCTCCATCGGTCTTGATAACCAAGGTCAGCTAATGAATATTAATGCGGACCAAGCGGCTGTTGCTGTAGCGGGTGCATTAGATGCGGAATTAGTCCTGCTCTCTGACGTGAGTGGAGTATTAGATGGCAAAGGTCATTTGTTGCCGAGCTTAACTCAGCAAGAGGCGGATGCCTTGATTGAAGGCAAAGTGATTACCGACGGCATGATCGTTAAAGTTCAAGCTGCTCTGGAAGCGGCGAACGATCTTGGCCGTCCAATTGAAGTCGCCACGTGGCGCTATCCGAATAAGTTAGTCGAATTGTTTGCTGGTAAAAGCATCGGCACCCAGTTCGTACCCAATTAATTTTTGTTAAAACAGTTATCTGAATAGTTGAGTAACCCGAGGCACTGACCGCCAAAATCAGGCTCGGACAAGGAGAGAAACATGAGCAAACCATCTGTAAAAAAAGTTGTTGTAGCCTATTCCGGCGGTCTGGATACGTCTGTGATCATTCCATGGCTAAAAGAAAACTATGACTGTGAAGTTGTAGCATTTGTGGCGGATGTTGGTCAGGGCGAAGAAGAGCTTATCGGCATTGAAGAAAAAGCCAAAGCATCGGGTGCATCAGAGTGTTACATCGCTGACCTTAAAGAAGAAATGGTCGCAGATTATATCTTCCCTACGTTAAAAACGGGTGCGTATTACGAAGGCAAATATCTACTAGGCACGTCAATGGCACGTCCTATCATTGCGAAGGCTCAGGTTGAAGTGGCACGTAAAGTAGGCGCGGACGCACTGTGTCATGGCTGTACAGGTAAGGGTAATGACCAAGTTCGTTTTGAAGGTGCATTTGCAGCGCTTGCCCCTGACCTAAAAGTGATAGCACCTTGGCGTGAATGGGATCTCGTTAGCCGTGAGGAGTGCTTAGATTATCTGGCAGAGCGTAACATTCCGTGTACTGCTTCTCTGACCAAGATTTACTCACGTGATGCGAACGCATGGCATATCTCTACAGAAGGTGGTGTTCTAGAAGATACTTGGAATGCGCCAAATGAAGATTGCTGGGTATGGACTGTTGACCCAGAGCAAGCGCCAAACGAGGCGGAGTATGTGACTTTAGAAGTGAAACAAGGTGAAGTCGTTGCTGTCGATGGCGAGCAAATGACGCCATACAATGCGCTAGTGTACCTAAATGAGAAAGGCGCGAAGCACGGTGTTGGTCGTATTGATATCGTTGAAAACCGTTTGGTTGGTATGAAGTCTCGTGGTTGTTATGAAACTCCGGGGGGCACTATTATGATGGAAGCGCTGCGTGCGGTTGAGCAACTTGTTTTGGATAAAACGTCGTTTGAGTTCCGTGAAGAGCTAGGCATTAAAGCGTCGCACCTTGTCTATGATGGTCGTTGGTTTACACCGCTATGTAAGTCAATTCTCGCGGCGTCAGAAGAGCTTGCTCAAGACGTTAACGGCGAAGTTGTTATCAAACTATACAAAGGTCAAGCGATTGTGACGCAAAAACGCAGTGTGAACAGCCTGTACTGCGAAGAGTTTGCTACGTTTGGTGAAGATGAAGTGTATGACCAAAGTCATGCAGAAGGCTTTATCCGCCTGTACTCACTTTCAAGCCGTATCCGTGCTCTTAACGAAGTGAAGAGAAAGTAATCTCATATCACCCTGCATGAGATCGCATGCTTCGCTATACTGATTGAAATAACGAAACCCATTTGATATCAAATGGGTTTCTTGTTTTTTGCCGCAACGTCAGTCACTAAATTGATTTATTTTGAATATTTATGTGAAATAAATGAATTTTTACTTTATTTTTAATTCAATTTGCCGTAAGTTGAACCCTAACAATAAAGAAACTGAGTTGCATCAGATTCAAGCCGAACAAAGCAGTGAAGATTGAGCAGTTAGGAGAGACACGATGGCATTATGGGGCGGAAGATTTACCCAAGCAGCAGATACGAGATTCAAAGACTTTAATGATTCATTGCGCTTTGATTACCGACTTGCTGAGCAAGACATTGTTGGTTCAATTGCTTGGTCAAAAGCGCTGGTATCGGTGGATGTATTAACTGAGGAAGAACAGCAAAAGCTTGAGTTAGCATTAAACGAACTTAAGCTTGAGGTCATGGAAAACCCTAAGCAAATCTTACGCTCTGATGCGGAAGATATTCATAGCTGGGTTGAACAACAGCTTATTGGCAAAGTCGGCGACCTCGGCAAAAAACTGCATACTGGACGTTCTCGTAATGACCAAGTAGCGACCGATCTAAAGTTATGGTGTCGTCAGCAAGGTCAACAGCTATTACTCGGTTTAGATAGACTGCAATCGCAAATGGTTGAGGTGGCGAGAGTCCATCAAGATACTGTGCTTCCTGGCTACACTCACTTGCAGCGTGCTCAACCGGTGACATTTGCACATTGGTGTTTAGCTTACGTAGAGATGTTTGAGCGTGATTATTCGCGTTTGGAAGATGCTATCAAGCGTCTGGATACATGCCCATTAGGCTCAGGAGCACTTGCTGGGACGGCTTATCCGATGGATCGTGAGCAGCTAGCTCATAACCTTGGTTTCAGAAGAGCAACACGTAATAGTCTGGATTCCGTATCAGACCGTGACCATGTTATGGAGCTGATGTCTATCGCATCTATCTCGATGTTGCACCTATCTCGTCTCGCTGAAGACATGATCTTCTACAACTCTGGTGAATCTAATTTCATTGAGCTCGCAGATACAGTGACGTCTGGCTCTTCTCTAATGCCACAGAAAAAGAACCCGGATGCGCTTGAGTTAATTCGTGGTAAAACGGGCCGTGTCTACGGTTCATTGGCTGGCATGATGATGACAGTAAAGGCGTTGCCACTTGCTTACAACAAAGATATGCAGGAAGACAAAGAAGGTCTATTCGATGCACTGGATACCTGGAACGACTGCATGGAAATGGCAGCACTGTGTTTTGATGGTATTAAGGTAAATGGTGAACGTACTCTTGAAGCGGCGAAGCAAGGTTACGCAAACTCGACCGAGCTTGCTGATTATCTGGTTGCTAAAGGTATTCCGTTCCGTGAGGCGCACCATATTGTTGGCGTTGCGGTGGTGAGTGCAATTGCTAAGGGCTGTGCTCTAGAAGAATTATCTATTGCTGAGCTGCAAGAGTTCTCTCCAGTCATTGAACAAGACGTGTATGACATTCTTACTATTGAAAGCTGTCTTGAGAAACGTAGTGCCTTAGGTGGTGTTGCGCCTCAGCAAGTGGCTTATGCAGTTGATCAGGCAGAAAAGCGTCTAAGTGCTCGTGATAACTCGGCAGTGAAAGTCCGTTCTGCAAGACTCACTGATATCGATGCGTTGGAAAGCATGGTGGCTTATTGGGCCAACCTTGGAGAGAACTTACCGCGCAGTCGTAATGAATTGGTGCGTGACATTGGCTCATTTGCGGTAGCAGAACATCATGGGGAAGTAACAGGCTGTGCATCCTTGTATGTGTATGACTCAGGACTGGCTGAAATTCGCTCACTAGGTGTCGAAGCAGGTTGGCAAGGTCAAGGGCAAGGTACTGCTATTGTGCAACACCTGGTTGAGAAAGCGCGTAAGATGGCGATTAAGAAGGTCTTTGTACTAACTCGTACGCCAGAGTTCTTTATGAAGCATGATTTCATTCCAACGTCGAAGACGCTATTGCCTGAGAAAGTTCTGAAAGACTGTGATCAGTGTCCAAGACAGCATGCTTGTGATGAGGTAGCGTTGGAAGTTAACTTAGTAGAGCAAATAATTACTAAGATGAATGTTGCCTAACTCATTGAAAAATAACTGAGTAAGAAAAAGATCGAAAAAATTTTAAAAAAAGATCATTTTTCTGGGAACAAATAAGAAAAGGCGCGGTCTATTAAAGTACCACTGCTTTTTCTTAGAAGAATCTAAGAAGGCCCCGAGTCAAGGTTGACTACGGGGCTTTTTTCTTTCTGCCGTTCGGCAAATCCTTGATTGAATTCTGTTATCGCCAAGCATGTCACAGTGTAGCCGTGTTGAACTTCTATTGAATCCGTTAGAATACGCTTTCCTGTTTCACTATAAGCCGTCCTCTGAGACTAAGAAGAGAAGAATGATTGAACGCATCCATACGAAAGAGCGCATGAGCCGCATTGTTAAGCACAACGGTACTATTTACCTATGTGGTCAGGTTTGTGCAGACGCGACGAAAGATATTACAGAGCAGACACAAACCATGCTCGATAAGGTTGAAGCGTTGCTCTTGGAAGCGGGTAGTGACAAAGAGCACATGCTGTCGGCAACTATCTACCTAAAAGACATGCAAGATTTCCAAGCAATGAACGCAGTATGGGATGCTTGGGTTCCCGCTGGTTTTGCTCCAGCTCGTGCGTGTGTGACTGGTGATATGGCGCGTGAAGCGCTGTTGGTAGAGATTTCTGTTATTGCTGCTGAAATTGAGACAAAGTAAGCCAAAAGCTACCCTAAGATGAAGCCAAAAAGCGAGCCCATATGGGACTCGCTTTTTTAGTGTCTATTTGAGTGTAAGAAGCTTTAGCCTAGATAAGCTTCTAGTTCTTCGCTACCACCAATGTGTTTACCGCCGATAAAGACTTGCGGAACTGTTGTACGGCCAGAGATAGCGCGCAGTGTTACCGTTGTTGCATCCTTACCCAGAATGACCTCTTCATATTGCAAGCCGTGGTCAATCAGGTTCTGTTTTGCTTTCATACAGAACGGACAACCAGGCTTACTGAATACTGTAATTGATTCTTGAGTTCGGTAATCAGGTGCAATGTAGCCCAACATAGTATCTGCGTCAGAGACTTTGAACGGGTCGCCCGGCTCGTTTGGTTCGATGAACATTTTTTCTACGATGCCATCTTTCACCAACATGCTGTAGCGCCATGAGCGCTTACCAAAGCCAAGATCGTTTTTCTCAACCAGCATACCCATGCCTTCAGTGAAGTCACCATTGCCATCTGGGATGAAGGTAATGTTCTCTGCTTCTTGGTCGTTCTTCCAAGCGTTCATTACAAATGTATCATTTACAGACACACAAAGAATTTCATCTACGCCATGTTCTTTGAAGACTGGGAACAGTTCATTGTAACGTGGCAAGTGGCTAGAAGAACAGGTTGGTGTGAAAGCACCCGGCAAGCTGAATACGATAACCGTTTTACCTTTAAAAAGTTCATCAGTGGTTACATTAACCCATGCGTCACCTTGACGAGTTGGAAATGTCACTTGAGGAACGGCTTGGCCTTCTTTAGATGCAAACATAATCTTGTCCTTATGGAATCTTAAATTCGATTAACTTGAAAATCTCTGTGAGCTTAGCGCTTACTGCTGTGCTTCGTTGAGACCATTATCAAAAAAATGGATTGATAGTTCTAATCGTTTATTGTTATGGTATCGATAGCTATATTCTATCGGAGTCAGCAATGAACATTCGCGATTTTGAGTACCTCGTCGCTCTAGCGGAACATAAGCACTTTCGTAAGGCTGCTGAGGCATGTTTTGTCAGTCAACCGACCTTAAGTGGTCAAATTCGTAAACTCGAAGATGAAATTGGCACGTCACTGCTCGAACGCAGCAGTCGAAGAGTGTTATTCACCGATGCGGGTTTGCAGTTGGTGGAGCAGGCTAAGCGTGTGTTAAAAGAAGTAAAAACCTTTCGTGAGATGGCGGCAGGGCAGAGTGGTGAAATGACTGGACCTATGCACATTGGTTTCATTCCCACCGTTGGACCTTATTTACTTCCTAAAATCATCCCTAAACTGAAAGATGCGTTTCCGGAGCTAGAGCTTTATTTGCATGAAGCGCAAACTCATCAGCTAGTAAGACAGTTGGAAGAAGGTAAATTGGATTGTTTAGTTCTGGCTTCGGTACCCGAAACGGCACCTTTTAAAGAAATTGAAGTATATAACGAGCCAATGAGTGTGGCTGTACCTTGTGATCATGAATGGGCTAACAAGGACCAGATCGAAATGGCAGAGTTGAATGGCCAGACCGTACTCTCATTAGGCGATGGACACTGTTTACGCGACCAAGCGTTAGGTTTCTGTTTTGCTGCTGGCGCTCGGGATGATGAGCGTTTTAAAGCGACGAGCCTTGAGACGCTACGAAATATGGTGGCAGCTGGCGCAGGTATTACTTTATTGCCAGAGCTCTCCTTACCGACTGAAAAAGTGAAAGATGGTGTTTGTTATGTGACTGCGATTAATCCAACGCCTTCTCGAAGTATTGTCCTTGCTTATCGACCAGGTTCGCCGCTTCGCGCAAGGTTTGAAAAGTTGGCTAAGGCGATTACCGAGTATTTAAGCTAACGATCAGGCTAGCTTTGAGACTGCTCTAAATAGCAACTCTCAGATATCATAAAGGGGCGTAAACGCCCCTTTTTTCTTATTTATCGTTCAAACTTAGAACAGACTATCGCCACCCGATTCATCGCTTGAATATAAGGTGTCAGTAAGGCTGTCTTGGACATACTCTTTTGGTTCGGTACCAATTTTGAAGTATTCAAACATGGTAGAACCATCGGTCTTATTGGTTAGCATTCCTGAATCACGATCAATACGAACACGAGTAATGTCATTCGGGATTTGCTTCGCTTGTTGAGGGTGACCTTCTAAAGCAACATGCATAAAGTCAACCCAAGCTGGTTGCGCAGTCTTAGCACCAGCTTCTGCGCCAGTAATTTGGTCTTTACCTAGGTTCGGGTTTGCTGTGGTACGACCTAGCTTGCGCTGGTGGTCATCAAAGCCAACCCACGCAGTGGCAACAATACCTGGACCATAACCGTTGTACCATGCATCTTTCGAGTCATTAGTCGTACCGGTTTTACCGCCGATATCACGACGCTTGAGCTTCTGAGCTCGCCAACCAGTGCCGTTCCAGCCAGTGCCTTCTCGCCAGTTACCGCCACCCCAGACGTTGCTGTAGAGCATTTCTCGAGTTAAGAACGCAGTTTGTTCCGATAGAACTTTTGGCGCATAGCGTGGTTCGTCCGAGTTCATGTCCTCCTCATTGAACTGAGCGATGTCGACTGGTGTTAGCTCTGTCGCATTTGTCGCTTCTTCAATGCTTGGTGCTGCACTGTTGTCATCATTGCTTGCACTGTTCATTTCTGGTGCTTGCATTTCTGGACAGTCTTGGTGACACACTACTTTTGGATTCGCTTCGAACTCGACCTTACCAAATGGGTCTTCAACCTTACTGATGTAATAAGGCTCTACATAGTAGCCACCATTGGCAAACACTGAGAAACCTTGTGCCATCTGGATAGGTGTCAAACTACCTGCACCTAAAGCAATCGTTTCTGAACGTGGTAGCTTCGATTTATCAAAGCCAAAACGAGTCAGGTAATCACGAGTTTCATCTAAACCAACTTCACGTAGGACGCGTACAGCCATGACGTTTTTAGATTGTGCTAGACCAATTCTTAGACGAGTAGGGCCAGTATAGGTCGGTGGTGAGTTTTTCGGGCGCCATGCGGTACCTGCACTCTTGTCCCATTTGTTGATTGGGGCATCATTGACTAGGCTTGCCAGTGTCATCCCTTTATCCAATGCAGCGGCATAGATAAATGGTTTTATACTAGAACCTACTTGCCTCACCGACTGAGTAGCACGGTTAAACTTGCTGTGAACAAAGTTAAAGCCACCAACTAAAGAAAGCACAGCACCATTTTCAGGGTTGATAGCAACGAAAGCGGTATTTGCATTCGGAACTTGGCTTAAGCGCCATGTAATCGCTACGGGTTCTGGTGTCTCACCTTCTTCGGTTTGTACTTCTTTATCTTCAGGAGCCACATCTGGCGTACCGTCTAAATCGGCAGCGCGTACCCAAATTTGCTGACCAACCGCTACGATATCTGACGCTGTTTTTGGTGCATCGCCCTGACGGTCATCGGTTCTAAACTTACGTGCCCATTTCATGTTGTCCCAATCAATGGTCTGCTCGCCGTAGCTCTTAACGTATACCGTAGCTGTTTTACCTTCGACCTTCTCAACAACGGCTGGGCGTAGCTCTCCATACGTTGGTTGGCTGCGAAGATGTTTGGCGATCTCTTCTTGACTCATTGCTGTTTGGTCTGGTTTCCAAAGTACTTTTTCAGCACCACGATAACCGTGACGTTCATCGTAGCTAAGCAAGTTTTTGATGGCTGCAATATGAGCCGCTTTTTGCAGCTTAGAGTCAATTGTTGTGGTGATGCGCATACCAGATTCATATGCTGCTTCACCATAGCGACTTACCATCCAAGCTCGGGCAATTTCTGCTACATAAGGTGCGCTGAGTTCGATCTCTGCACCATGATATTGAGAAATAATAGGTTCGGCACGAGCTTCATCAAATTGCGCTTGAGTGATGTACTTCTCTGACAACATACGAGACAGCACCACGTTGCGGCGCTGCGTTGCACGTTCGACCGAATAGATCGGGTTCATTGTTGATGGCGCTTTAGGCAAACCAGCCAGCACAGCAATTTCACTTAGCGTTAGATCTTTAAGGTCGCGTCCAAAATAAGCTTGTGCTGCTGCACCAAAGCCGTATGAGCGATAACCTAGGAAGATTTTATTGACGTACAACTCCATGATCTCTTGCTTGCTTAGCAATTGCTCAATGTGTACCGCAATAAAGATCTCTTTAATTTTACGCATGACCTTCTTCTCGTTAGATAAGAAGAAGTTACGAGCTAACTGTTGGGTAATGGTACTCGCACCTTGAGACGCGCTACCAGAAGCAATGACGGCTACTGCAGCACGTGTAATACCAATTGGGTCAAAACCATAGTGGTCGTAGTAGCGACTGTCTTCCGTCGCAATCAGCGCATCGATAAGCTCTTGAGGGATCTCATCGTAAGATATTGGAATACGACGCTTTTCGCCAAACTGTGCGATCAACTTCCCATCTTGGCTAAACACCTGCATTGGAGTTTGTAGCTGTACATCTTTTAACGTTGCAACGTCGGGTAACTCAGGTTTTACGTAGTAGTAAAACCCGAAGATGGTACCGACTCCAAGCAGCATGCAAATCAATGCAAAAACCAACAGTCTCTTTATGAACTTCACCGGAGATTCCCTGATTAATTAAGGTTATGGGTAGGCAATTACTTGTACTCTAGACCAAAAATTTACCTATTAGGGTTAATTAACGCTTATTTGAGCGTCGATCTCAACCTTTTCACGTTGTTAATGCATTCGTTGAGGTTATTTAAATGGCAAGAAAATGGATTACAGGTATCGATATCGGTCATCACAGTACGAAAGCAGTCGTGCTGGCGTATGAAGGTTTTGACATCAAAATTGTAAACCAACTAGAGCTTAATGGTTGCGCCGCCATTTTCGCTGATCCCTATACGCTCAAACATCAAGAAACTGTTAAGAAACTTAAAATTCTCCGAAAGATCGTGCCCATTTTCCGTAAACAGGCAGCCATAGCGATTCCAGAAAGTACCGTGGTGAGCAAAGTGATTAACCTGGACGCTAGACTTGTTAATGATGAACTTGAGTACGCCGTTCACCAAGCAATGAGCTATCAAACGCCGTATGATTCAGAGGCTTTAGCGATTGACTATGTCGCTGTGCCACCCCAAAACGAGCCACATCCCAATCAAGAGACTGCAGCCTATCAAGTTCATGTAGCGCGTCACAATATCATTGATAATCGGATTCAAGTAGTGAAAGCACTTGGTTTTAAACCACAACTGATTAGCACTAATATTCATGCGTTGCGCAGTGTTCAGAAGTTAGTGTTGACGACCTACCCACAGTTCAGTAATTGGGTGTTACTAGATGTAGGACAGAAAAATGTGTCATTACTGCCGCCGCTTCAACTGCCTTTAGAGCTGCACAAAGCTTGGAGCATAACGTGCGATCAAGACGCTCATCTCGCTATTCAAGCGCCTTATAACTCCGCTATTTCAACGCAGTTTGGGACCGTGCTGCATAAAGTGAGTGCGCAATTACAATTATTCCGTTCCATGCTTGAAGGACATCAAGTTGGAGGGCTGTTCCTTACCGGTGGTCATGTTCAAGACAGCGATGTGGTGGACTTGATTACCACCCGCACCAATATGAGCGTTGAGTGCATCAGTGACTATCTCACCTCGCTGAGTGATAACCAATATAAATTAGGCAGTACTTATGCTACTGCGTTGGGCATCGCGCTTAACGCGATTCACTGGACTCAGGAGCACTAAATGTCAGTGATTAATTTACTGCCTTGGCGTGAGCAGCAGCGTCGTCATCACCGACAGCGCTTTGTAATATTGATCATCACTGCTGTATTAGGTGGCTACTTTATTTCTACATTGGCGCTGCACCATTTCGAGTCGGAGGTGGCGATTCAGAATCAGCGTGTTGTCTATCTTCAAAAGGCTATCACTGAGCAAAGGCTGCGGATGAATCAGCTATCGGATGTAACCACTCAATACGAAAATCTTCTGCAGCGTCTAGAGTTGGTGCAAACACTGCAAGCGGAGCGGGGAAAAACAACAGCAGTAATGAATCTGATTCCAGCCCTGATTCCTCAAGGTGTGTACATCGATAAGATTCGTATGCGAGGACAGCGCTTTAAATTGTTTGGTATCAGTGAAAATACAGCGCTGCTGGCCGAAATGTTGGAACGATTTGAACAGGAACCCACCGTTAGTTATGTCGAAATTCACTCTATTGTTCATGGGCGTCAGCGGTTTGATAAAAGCTACCAAGCATTTGAACTCTCGTTTCAAGTATCTCTGAGTACTTTGTTGCCGCCAGCACTAAAGATATTTCAGTCGAAAGAAGTGGGGTAACGACAAGTGTTGGACTTTGAACTGGATGACATAAAAGATTGGCCATTTAACTACCAGCTTGTTATCGGCCTATTGGTTTTCATGTCATCGAGTTATGCATGGTTTTGGTTTTCAACAAAGTCTAATTCTGATGAGTTAGAACGAGCTGTGCAGTTGGAACAACAGTTAAAACTAGAGCTAAAAACAGTAGTTGCGCAAACGGCGAACCTGCCTAATAAAAAGCAGCAACTTGAGCTGGTGAGAAGTCGCTATCAACGGTTACTTCATTTATTACCAGTTCAACAAGAACTCGCGACACTACTTGCCGGTGTCAACCAAGAAGGGCTGCACAACCAACTCACTTTCACTCGAATTGACTGGGGCAAGCGCGCTTCGGAGCACTTTCTCTATAAGCTGCCAATAAATATAGAACTCACTGGAAATTACAACGACATTGGTCACTTTAGTCAGGCCATTGCACAGTTATCTCGAATGGTGCTTATCGAAGATGCTGAGTGGCAGCGAGTGAGTCAGGAAAGCAGTGTATTACATTTCCGAGTTCAAGCTGCAACCTATCAACTGCATGAGGATTTTGGGGAGAAAGGCGATGCTGGTAAGAATTAGTTTAATGCTTATCAGCATTGCAGTGTTAATGGGTTGTCGAGCAAAACAGGACCCATTGAATGAGTTCGTTACTCAGGTGTTGCGAGAGGCGAAAACAACACAAGCCGATACGCCTTTTTTCCCTACTATCGAGGTTATTAAGTTTACGCCTATAAATCGGAGCTCGCCTTTTGACTTGCCTGCAACGATTCAGAATCACTCTCAATCTGTGGCCAACTTATCTTGCTGGCAGCCTAAGATCCGTAGCAAAGTGCCTTTAGAGCGTTACTCGCTTAATGACATGCAATTGAAAGGAGTGATGGGGAAAGGGGAGCAGCGCAGAGGACTAGTGGCTTTACCTATAAATCGAATAGTGACAGTGAGCGCGGGACAATACATAGGTGAAAACAGCGGCCTAATTAAACAGATAACAGCAGATAAGCTAATTATTCATGAGACGCTTCCCGATGGATTAGGGTGTTGGCGTCAAAGGCAAATTACATTGGCACTGAAGTAATGGAGATACAAACAGTGACGAGAAAAATGTTGTCCACTTGGAGGGGGACTGTCTATTTGTGGGTGTTAATCATCAGTACTGATTTGATCGCCACGCCCCAAACTAATCAACTTGTTGATGTCTCATTTGAACTGGATAAACAGAAGCGCGCAGTAGTCGTTGTTGAGCTTTCTCATGTTGGCAGTGTCGTAGATATTAGCGCAGAGTCGCAAGGAATAAAGATTGTGGTAAAGCAAACCCAAATAGCGTCAGACAAGCTGGCGATTTTGGATGTCACGGATTTTTCTACCGCAGTGAATCAGATAGAACTATTTGATGATAGTCCCGATGTTCGGATCTTTGTCGAGACCGCTATGGCAGTTCAATATCAATATACGATGCATGGTAAACAACTGAAAGTGACAATTTTACCTCTGTCTCAGCAACAAAGTGATGAACAAAAATTGTTTGGTAGTCATAGTGGCAAGCTCACTTCAATCAATTTCCAAGACATTCCTGTGCGCAGTGTATTACAGCTTCTGGCTGACTATAACCACTTTAATTTAGTGGCATCCGATAGTGTCCAAGGCAACTTAACCTTGCGTTTAGATGGCGTGCCATGGACGGAAGTCCTCGACATTATCCTGCGAGTAAAAGGGTTAGATAAACGGGTCAAGGGCAACATCATCATGGTGGCCCCTAAAACAGAGTTAGATTTACAAGAGAAGCAGGCGTTAGAAAAGAGTCGCTTGGCCGAGCAAATCGGTCAACTAAAATCAGAAATCATTAATATTAACTATGCTAAAGCGGCGGATGTAGCGGCCATGATTGGTGGAGATAGTGATGTCAGTATGTTATCTGAACGAGGTTCAGTTGCTATCGATGAGCGCACCAACGCCTTATTGGTGCGAGAACTGCCTGAAAATCTTCGCGTGATTAAAGAGATTATTGCCTCACTCGATATACCCGTGAAACAGGTACAAATTGAAGCGCGAGTGGTCACTATCAAAGAGGGTAATATTGAAGAGTTGGGGATACGGTGGGGTTATACATCGATAAATGGTGACACCACGATCGGCAGTACGATAGAAGGCAACCTTGCTTCCTCTGGCATCGGTGGGGGAGAAGTGGACATTGATGACTTCCTTAATGTTAACTTGGGGGCGCTGTCTGACAATGCCGCCAGTATCGCATTTCAAGTAGCAAGCCTCGGCTCAAATACGTTACTTGATCTAGAGTTGTCCGCATTACAAAGTGAATCGAAAGCCGAAATCATATCCAGTCCACGTCTTATCACTACCAATAAAAAGTCTGCTTATATAGAGCAGGGAACAGAAATTCCTTATTTGAAATCGACATCGAGTGGAGCGACAGCAGTTGAGTTCAAAAAAGCGGTGCTTTCCTTGACGGTGACTCCGCAGATCACGCCCGACAATCGACTTATTCTCGACTTAGATGTGACTCAAGACAGGGTTGGTGAAGTGCTGAAAACCCTAGAGGGTGAAACTGTGGCGATTGATACTCAAAGGATAGGGACTCAAGTTCTGGTTAACGATGGCGAAACTGTGGTGCTAGGCGGTATTTTTCAACATGCCATGACCAGCAAGGTAGATAAAGTGCCAGTTCTTGGTGATATTCCGGGGTTAGGGGCATTATTTAGACGAACCTATGAAAACATCGGTAAGAATGAGTTACTGATCTTCGTAACTCCTAAGATTATTACTCAGTAACTATCTGTAAAGTATCAAATAATTCAAAAGGACTAAAAATAAAGTTGCATTCAAGGCACCTTACCTTGATAATTTCGGGTCTTATCACGACTTATCTGTGAGGAATTGGTGCCACAAGCCCTTTTTCCGAGGCTCCTTTTCGGTCTTTTCTTGTGGCGATGTCATTGAATTAACGTTGTAAATTAATGCTAAACATGGCTGAGAAACGTAATATTTTTCTTGTTGGCCCTATGGGTGCCGGCAAAAGTACAATCGGTAGACACCTAGCTCAACAACTACACATGGAGTTTGTTGACTCTGATACAGTAATTGAAGAGCGTACAGGCGCAGACATCGCATGGGTGTTTGACGTTGAAGGTGAAGAAGGTTTCCGCAAACGCGAAGAAACCGTTATTAACGATCTAACCGAACAGCAAGGTATTGTACTTGCTACAGGTGGTGGTTCAGTTAAAAGTAAAGACAACCGTAATCGCCTTTCTGCGCGTGGTATTGTTGTCTATCTGGAAACAACCATCGAAAAACAGCTTGCTCGCACAAATCGCGACAAAAAACGCCCGCTGCTTCAAACGGACAACCCGCGCGAAGTACTTGAGTCTTTAGCGGACGAGCGCAATGATCTTTACAAAGATGTGGCGGACTATGTGGTTCGTACTGATGATCAAAGTGCAAAAGTGGTAGCCAACCAGATCGTAAAAATGCTAGAAGAAGGTCAAGTCTAACTTTCTTTCTTCAATAGGAGAGCAAACCATGGAACGGATTACGGTCGAACTTGGTGAGCGTAGCTACCCAATTTCAATTGGTGCCGGGTTATTTAATGACTCGGCTCAATTTTCCCAAATTCCAGATGGAAAATCAGTGGTTGTTATCACTAACACCACCGTTTCCCCCCTCTACGCTGATGCTATTCTGAAGCAGCTTGATAACAAAGGTTGCAAAACCTCATTACTCGAACTGCCTGATGGTGAGCAATACAAGACACTAGACACCTTCAATACGGTTATGACACATTTACTGTCAGGTAACTATGGTCGTGATGTAGTAGTTGTTGCCCTTGGTGGTGGTGTGATTGGCGATCTTGTCGGTTTTTCTGCCGCTTGCTATCAACGTGGCGTGGATTTTGTTCAAATCCCAACCACGCTATTATCCCAAGTCGACTCATCTGTGGGCGGCAAAACCGCCGTTAACCACGAGCTTGGCAAAAACATGATTGGTGCTTTCTATCAGCCTCAATCTGTCATCATTGATACCAACTGTCTTAAGACCTTACCAGCGCGTGAATTCGCCGCGGGTGTTGCTGAGGTGATCAAGTATGGCATCATCTATGATGAAGCCTTCTTTGAATGGCTAGAGCAAAACCTCGATAAGCTTTATGCATTGGATCAACAAGCCCTGACTTATGCTATTGCTCGCTGCTGTCAGATTAAAGCTGAGGTTGTGGCTCAAGATGAGAAAGAGTCGGGTATTCGCGCGTTATTGAATCTAGGTCATACATTTGGTCATGCGATTGAAGCAGAACTAGGGTATGGTAAATGGTTACATGGAGAGGCAGTCTCTTCCGGTACAGCTATGGCCGCCCATACCGCGCATTTGCTTGGTGATATAACCGCAGAGCAAGTGACACGTATTATCACTTTGCTAGAGCGCGCTAAATTGCCTGTACACACTCCGGAATCAATGAGTTTTGAAGACTTTATCAAGCATATGATGCGTGATAAAAAAGTCTTATCGGGTAAGTTACGTCTTGTGCTACCAACGTCTGTTGGTACTGCTCAGGTGGTTTCTGACGTTCCGAGTGACATCATCAAACAAGCTATCGACTTGTGCCGACAGTAGTTCGATATTGTCGATGCTATTGAAGGTAAGTTAGATGTGAGGCTCCGTAATGGGGCCTTTTTTAGGTTTAATGACTAGGTAGATAGGATCAGAATGAGTTTGTCGTATGAGCTGCGAGTATTGGAATTAGATTCGCAGACCCAACTACTAGAGCGTGTGCAGCTACTGACTCAATTTGCGTCGAGTTTTGTCGTTATCAAAGGTGAGTCTGGCGCCGGAAAAACTTGGCTTGCACACCGCTATCTCGAAGCCTGGGCACATGGCAAAAACCAATCACTGATTACCTGTTTCGCGAATCAAGATGATGAAGTGAACCGCAGTAATATTCTTCGTCAACTCTTTCCTCATTCAATGTACAGCGCTACCGACTCACTGCATGACAGCGTTGAGCGTATTCTGGAGGGTGAGGCGAGCAATATTGTTATTGTTGTCGATGATGCTCAGCACATCTCACAAGCCTTACTTGCCGAGCTATGGCTGCTGTATACCGCCTCTTTGCATGTCACTAAACAGAACATCAGTATTGTATTATTCAGTGCTAGCGATTCGCTCAGTTCCCGACTAGCGCGATTGAGTCATGGCCTTGATAGTAAACCGGTAGAGTTGGATGTTGATGAACTGACCGACGCGGAGGCTGAGCGTTTTTTTGATACTCTTGTGTTGCGCTATATTGATGAAAGCGTTGAAAAAAGAGTCAAAAGCGCGTTTACTAGCATTAAACCGCTTCCGGGTGAAATTTTGGCGTTAGGAGAGCAAAAAATGGAAAAGAAGGTGATTATTCGTTCATTGGTTGGTTCACCTGCCAAGATTGCAGCAACAGTGGCAGTTATCGTTTTGCTGCTATTTTTAGGTTACAGCTGGCTACTAAAATCGCCAACGCCGCAGAGCACAAAGCCTAGCGAAGTACCGATTGAGCAAACGGTGATTCCTACCTTAGATGGGCCAGTCGATGCCGCTACTGAAGAACAAGCGGAAGGGGCTAACAAAGAAATGCCGTCCCAGTTAGAGCCCACGGATGATACCGCTTCGCTACCGCCTTCGGTAACATCAGAAACCGCGAGTGTCGGTGTAGCAGAATCTGGTGAGCGCGTAGTAATTACCTCGGACGTTGTAGATGCCTTATTAGATGACAATACTGCTGTCGCAGTGGCAAAAGCGGCTGAGGTTCAAAATGTGGTCACACCAAAAGTGGAAGTAGTTGATGTGGATAGTGCGCAGAAACTGCAGACTCCAATTACGTTTTCCTTCGCGCGTGAAGAACTCAATGCCTTGCCTGCAAATAACTACACGTTGCAAATCGCCGCGATGACTGAGCTAAAAGACGTTCAGTTGTTTTTGAACCAACACACGTTTGACAAACCAGTCCGTGTTTATCCAACGTTGCGTGGAGATGAGAAGTGGTACATCGTGACTTACGATGTGTATCCAAGTATTCAAACGGCACGTGATGCAGCGGAAGCGTTACCGGAAGAAATCCAGTCTCTTGGACCTTGGCCAAAATCTCTTAGCCAAGTACAGCGAGAAATTACTCGTTGGAAAGAGTAACCTTCCAGTGAACACTGTGGGTGATTTTCGCTGACCTTTCTGCTAGAAAGGTCAACATAACAAATTGAATTATGATATATTCCCCAGCCTTAATTTTTGGGGTGGCAGTAGATAGAGCAAGTAATGAAAAAGCAACGCGCCTTTCTTAAGTGGGCTGGTGGAAAATATGGCTTGGTTGAAGACATTCAAAAGCATTTGCCAGACGCAAGAAAGCTGGTAGAGCCTTTCGTTGGTGCTGGGTCTATCTTCCTAAATACGGACTACGATCAGTATTTACTTGCCGATATCAATCCCGATTTAATTAACCTCTATAATCTGTTAAAAACAGATCCCGAGACCTACGTCGCTGAAGCAAAGCGCCTATTCACTGCTGAACACAATCGCAAAGAAGTGTATTTGGATATTCGCGCCCAGTTTAATCAGACTGACGACGTCTTGTTTCGCTCCGTCGCCTTTCTTTATATGAACCGTTTTGGTTTTAACGGCTTGTGCCGTTACAACAAAAAAGGTGGCTTTAACGTGCCCTTCGGCTCTTATAAAAAACCGTATTTCCCAGAAAATGAGCTGATTTTCTTTGCTGAGAAAGCGAAGAAAGCCACGTTTGTTTGCGAAGGATATCACGACACCTTTAAACGAGCGCGCAAAGGCAGCGTAATATATTGCGATCCGCCATACGCACCACTATCGAACACAGCCAACTTTACCTCTTATGCAGGTAATGGGTTTAGTCTTGATGACCAAGCAGCGCTTGCTGACGTGGCTGAGCACGCCGCGTTTGATCGTGGTATTCCGGTGCTGATTTCTAACCACGACACCACTTTGACACGCCGCCTGTATCACGGTGCGCAACTGAATGTGGTCAAGGTTAAGCGAACCATCAGCCGTAATGGTGCAGGTCGTAATAAGGTTGACGAATTATTGGCGTTATTTGAGCCACAAGATCAATAACTGCTTGGTAAGGGCTAGGATTTAATCAACCGCTTCGGTAGAATTGCGCGAACTTGGCGATACTCGCTTGCTTTGAATTCAACTGAGGTTAGGTATGAAAGACTTTTTAATTGCTCCATCCATTCTCTCTGCAAATTTTGCTCGCCTAGGTGAGGACGTTGAAAAAGTACTCGCTGCGGGTGCTGACGTGGTTCACTTTGATGTGATGGACAATCACTATGTTCCTAACCTGACGTTTGGTGCGCCAATCTGTAAAGCACTACGCGACTACGGCATTACCGCTCCAATCGATGTTCACCTAATGGTTAAACCTGTCGATAGCATTGTTCCTGACTTTGCTAAAGCAGGTGCGAGTATGATTACTTTCCACGTTGAAGCGTCTGAGCACGTAGATCGTACACTGCAACTTATCAAAGAACACGGCTGTCAGGCTGGTGTAGTACTCAACCCAGCAACCCCTCTTTCTTGCCTTGATTACATCATGGACAAAGTGGACTTGATTCTACTGATGTCAGTGAACCCAGGCTTTGGTGGTCAATCTTTCATTCCGTCGACGCTAGACAAGTTACGTGAAGTTCGTAAACGCATTGATGCTTCTGGTCGTAACATTCGCTTAGAAATTGATGGTGGCGTGAAAGTCGATAATATTCGAGAAATTGCCGAAGCGGGCGCAGACATGTTTGTTGCCGGTAGCGCTATCTTTAATCGTCCAGATTACAAAGAAGTTATCGACGAGATGCGTGCTGAACTGGCAAAAGTAAACAGCAAATAGATTTGGAATTAGTAGACATGAGCGTAATTAAACTCGTTGTTTTTGATTTAGATGGGACGTTACTCGATAGCGTACCAGATTTGGCATTAGCGGCTGATCAGGCGGTTCAAGAGTTAGGTTATCCGAGTGTCACCGAAGAACAAGTTCGTGACTATGTAGGTAACGGTGCCGATATTTTAATTGGTCGTTCATTAAGCCAAAGTATCACTGTTGACCCTGAACTGTCGCCGGAGTTGCTCGCGAAGGCTCGTACTTTGTTTGATGACTTTTATAAAGCCAGTGGGCATAAGCTAAGTCACTTGTATCCAGCTGTACATCAAACCTTGGATACCTTGGTGGCGAATGGCTTTACTTTAGCTCTACTCACCAACAAACCATCGAAGTTTGTTCCAGAATTGCTAGAGCAACACAAGCTTGATAAGTACTTTAAGCATGTACTGGGTGGCGATGCGTTCCCGAAACGCAAACCGGATCCAATTGCATTACATTGGTTGATGGAGCAAGAGCAGTTATCTTCCGAACAAGTGTTGATGGTCGGGGATTCTAAAAACGATATCTTGGCGGCGCGTAACGCAGGTTGCCAAGCGTTCGGACTCACTTATGGTTACAACCACGGTGAACCTATTGCCAATGCGAACCCTGACTTTGTTGCTGATATCGTGTCGAACGTGCTTGAAGCCGTGGGAATTGACAGCTAAATCGCGACAAAAAGTGCGTTGCTGAGTGAAAAGCCAAGTAAAGTACTAGAAATATACTCGCCAATGAGTACACTGCTAGAACCGCGTAAGGAATTACGCGGTTTTTCATTATCCTAATTATCTCGTTAAGAAGTCGAAGGAATCATTATCATGAGCAAACCCATCGTATTGAGTGGTGTTCAGCCGTCAGGTGAACTAAGTATCGGAAACTACTTGGGTGCTCTACGTCAATGGCAACAGATGCAAGATGATTACGATTGCCAGTACTGCGTTGTTGACCTTCATGCGATTACGGTTCGTCAAGATCCGAAAGCACTGCATGAAGCGACACTAGACGCTCTCGCAATCTGCCTTGCAGTTGGTGTTGATCCGAAGAAGAGCACGTTATTTGTACAGTCACACGTACCTGAGCATGCTCAACTTGGTTGGCTTCTTAACTGTTATACCCAGATGGGTGAACTGAATCGCATGACTCAGTTTAAAGACAAATCACAGCGTTACGCTAATGACGTTAACGTTGGTCTTTATGATTATCCAGTGCTAATGGCTGCAGATATTCTGCTTTACGGTGCACACCAAGTACCAGTGGGTAGTGACCAGAAGCAGCACTTAGAGTTAGCGCGTGATATCGCGACTCGTTTCAACAATATCTACAGTCCTGAAGCACCGATTTTCACTATTCCTGAGCCTTATATCCCAACGGTGAACGCTCGTGTTATGAGCTTACAAGATGCGACTAAGAAGATGTCTAAGTCGGATGATAACCGTAAGAACGTGATTACTTTGCTCGAGGAGCCTAAGTCGATCATCAAGAAGATCAATAAAGCGCAAACCGATGCCGAGACACCGCCACGCATTGCCAACGATTGGGAAAACAAAGCGGGCATCTCTAACCTAATGGGCCTTTACTCTGCAGCAACGGGCAAAACGTTTGAAGAAATTGAAGCGCAATATGCTGGTGTGGAGATGTACGGTCCGTTTAAGAAAGATGTAGGTGAAGCGCTGGTTGCTATGCTTGAGCCAATTCAAGCGGAATACCACCGTATTCGTGCCGACCGTGCTTATATGGATGAAGTCATGCGTCAGGGCGCTGAAAAGGCCTCTGCTCGTGCAGCAGTGACACTAGCTGAAGCCTACAAAGCGGTAGGTTTTGTGACTCGCCCATAGCACAAGTTATACTCCAGATATTGAAAAGCCCTTTGGTTCGCCAAAGGGCTTTTTTTTGTGTTATCGCACTGCATTCTCTTACTAACGTTTCCTGTTGAATTTTTGGCACAGGCTAAATTGTTCAAACTTTGAATGAGAGCTGTATCTCAGTTAACTGAATATTCATTGTTCATTTGCACTCTAAATGACAACACTCGTCTCGAAAATAATCATTTTTATATTCAACAAAGTGCAATAAAGGCAAGGGATAACATTGCCAGTTAATTCGAGGTGAATGATGACACGCACAAATAAAAAGCAGTGGTTAGCGTTAGCGATAGCGTCCGCATTAGCCGGAGGTGCCAACGCAGAGATCTTTCTTTCGCAATATGTGGAGGGAAGTGGTTATAACAAGGCAGTTGAGATAGCCAACTCTGGTGACTCAGAAGTTCAGTTGGTGGGTTACCAACTGGCTAAATCGCCAAATGGGAACGGCAGTTGGAGCACACTAGATCTCTCTAGTTATGTCATTCCAGCTAAGTCAGTACTTGTGTTCGCAAACTCTCGCGCAGACGATGCCATTCTGGGTGTCGCAACGCTTTCAACCTCTGATCAAGTATTGAATTTTAATGGTGACGACCCGATTGCACTGATGGATAGCAATGGCCAAATCATCGATATGATTGGCACGATGGGCGACAACTTTGGTGCAGATAAAACCTTAGTGCGTTACACGCCTTATCATCAACCATCGGTGACTTACCAACCAGAACAATGGGCAACACTGAGTAAGAACGATGTTACCGGTTTAGGTCAGTTGGAGGACCTAACACCACCAGCACCTTTCCAATGTCTCGACAACGGTTCTGCACCAACCTTTACTGACATTCAAGCGATTCAGGGTGAAGGTAGCAGTTCTCCTTATATCAATGGCTACCCATACATCACTAGTGAACAGTATTTTGTTCAAGGCGTGGTCTCGGCGGTAAGCACGGGCATTAATCAAGGCTTCTATTTAGAGGCATTGCAGGATGATCATAACCCGTTAACGTCTAATGGTTTGTATGTTTACACTCAAGCAAATCCAAGCCTAGCTGCTGGCGATGTGGTTTGTGTTCGTGGTCAAATCCAAGAGTTCTATGGACAGACTCAGCTTAAGCTCAATGAACAAGATTGGTTTAAGCAAGGAGAACAAGCTGCCCCACAAGCGACAGCAATCGAAGTGCTTGAGTCCGATGAGAACTTTGAGCAGACATTAGAGCGTTACGAAGGCATGCTAGTACGCCTACCAAAAGCGCTTGATATGCGTATTAGTCGCACCTTTGGCTATGACTATGGCGCACGTCGCAACAATATGGTGTTGGCGCATGAACGCGTGAATCTACATCCAAATCAGCAGTTTGCCGCAGGTTCTGATGAAGCTAAAGCGCAAAGCGAAGATAACGGCTTACGTCGACTATTTGTTGAGTCACCAACGGCAGCACCAAATGGCAAAGTGCCGTACTACCCAGAATTTGGTCGTACCGACGTGGACCAAGATGGCAGCACTGAAGATTACATTCGTATCAACGATACCTTGTTCGATATTGAAGGGGTCATTGGGTACAGCTACGGTGATTACCGTCTGTTTGTGACGAATACTATTTCTGTTGATAACTTCGTTCGTAATACACCGCGCACTGAAGTTCCTGAGCTTGCAGAGCAGCCATGGAACAAGAAAGACCTACGTGTTGCGACCTTTAACGTTCTTAACTACTTTACCTCGCCATTCGGTGGTGATGAAAACCGCTTCGGCAGCAATCGAGGTGCTAGCAACTTTGCTGAGTTTGAAGTCCAGCAAGAGAAAATACTCAATGCGCTTATCAAGCTTGATGCCGACATTGTTGGTTTGATGGAAATAGAGAACAACGGCTTTGGTGACAATGGAGCCATTGCTCAGTTAGTCAGAGAGCTTAACGCTCGTATAGATAACAAGAAATTGCACTATGACTTCGTTTCGGTAGACAGCAATCAAGATGGTGTCATTGATAAGCTTGATGCAGTGGGTACCGATGCCATTACAACTGGCGTTATTTATCGTCCTAAGCAAGTGAAACTAAAACAAGTTAATGTACTGGAAATGCCTCGTCAGGTTGCGCCTGAAGTGCTGGATGACGATGGCAAAGTAATTGAAGACGGTAAGAACTATCAACGTAATACTCTGGCACCAACCTTTAAGGTGAAAGGGGCGAAGGAGAAGCTGACGGTAGCGGTCAATCACTTCAAATCAAAAGGCTCTAAATGTTGGGAAGATGCAGCTCCTGTTGCTGAAGGTGGTCAAGCAGGCAAAGATACTGATCAGCAAGGGTCATGTGAAAACTTCCGTGTCGCAGCGGCTGTTGCGTTAGGTGATGCGTTGGAAGCGATTAAAGGACATAAAATTGTCTTGGGTGACTTCAATGCGTATGGAAAAGAAGATCCACTGCTAATTCTGACTGACTACAGTCAAGAGAAGTATGGCAAAACCATTCGTGCTGCTCGCAATACCTTTATTGGTGAGCAAGAGCAATTTGGTGATGACGGTGCGGTCATTGACCACAGCTATGGTTACGTCAACGTACTCGGAGAGATGCATCCACAAGGTTGGAGTTACTCATACAATGATGAAGTCGGCGCGCTCGACCATATCCTCATTAGTCCAAGCTTGTCGAAGCGTGTCGTTGATGCCACTGAGTGGCACATCAATGCGGCGGAGTCGACGCTGTTTGACTATAACGATGAGTACAAAGGTGATTTGCCTAAGTATCAAGACCATTACCGTTCTTCTGACCATGATCCTGCGGTAATTGATCTGAATATGCGTGGTGGTTCGGTTGGCTTAGTGGGTTTATCAGCGATGCTGCTGTTAGGTCTACGTCGACGTAAACAAGGATAATTATCCTCTGCAGCAAGGTGTTTACAGCCTTGCTGCTTTTTTTCTCCCCATTTTTACTTGCCTTTCTGCCATCTTGTTGCAAAATACCGCCTTATTTTTCGCAAACTCAATACCACAGCGAGCGCTATGCTACTCATCATTGATAATTACGACTCCTTTACTTTTAACCTGTTTCAGTATTTTTCTGAACTGGGTGCCGAAGTAAAAGTGGTGCGCAATGATGAAATTGATATTGCTGGTATTGAAGCGTTAAACCCTTCTCATATAGTTATCTCTCCAGGACCTTGTACACCTAATGAGGCAGGGATCTCCTTAGAGGTGATCAAGCACTTTGCTGGTAAATTGCCACTACTCGGTGTTTGTTTAGGTCATCAGGCGATCGCTCAGGTCTTTGGTGGTAAGGTGATTCGTGCTCGTGAAGTGATGCATGGCAAAACCTCACCAATTCGTCATAACAACAAAAGTGTGTTTGCTGGCCTCAATAACCCATTAATTGTTACCCGTTATCACTCATTAATCGTCGAAAAAGAGTCGCTTCCTGATTGCTTTGAAGTAACGGCTTGGACTGAGTTAGAGAGTGGCGATTTCGACGAAATTATGGGTTACCAGCACAAGTCGCTTTGTCTACATGCGGTTCAATTTCACCCAGAATCTATCAAAACTGAACAAGGTCACGAGCTTCTTAACAATTTCCTGTCTCAAAAATAGTCGATCTTGATCACTCTTTTCTGTTTTCTTATCCATCATAAGTTTTACTTATTAAATTGAAAGATTATTCGTCTTTACTGATATCAAAGTGAGCAAAACCTTATTTGCTGACTTTCTTGGTTGATGCAGGAAAAAACGCTTCATTCCCATTCAATTTTGATGCATAAATACTCATGAGGCAGCGGTGAATTTTGTTCTTTAGCTACTTAAAAAGTATTTTTCACTATTGCTATGGTTAAATAATTGTAAATACAATGCTGCATCTGTGGAAAAGCGATAGAAAATCTTTTCTTTCTTTATGAGTTCGAGGGATCGCTCTTGGTCCGTAACTTAAAATGGAAGAGTGAAGCGCCTTTCTCCCACATGCTGTAATGAGAAGGAATGTGTTATGACAACGGAAAAAGCGGTAACTCGCGAGTGGTTTGATGAGGTAATGGTACCTTGCTACAACCCAATGGAAATGATTCCAGTAAAAGGCGAGGGTGCTCGCGTTTGGGACCAGCAGGGGAATGAATATATCGACTTCGCGGGTGGTATTGCCGTGAGTTGTTTAGGCCACTGCCATCCGGCGATGGTAAATGCAGTTACTGAACAAGCTAACAAGATTTGGCATCTGAGTAATGTCATGACCAACGAGCCAGCACTGCGCTTGGCGAAAAAACTGACGGAAGTTAGCTTTGCTGAACGAGTTTTCTTCGCTAACTCAGGTGCGGAAGCCAATGAAGCGGCGCTGAAACTAGCACGCCGCTGGGCGGCAGATGTTCATGGTACTGAAAAGTCAGAAATCATTGCTTTTAACCAAGGTTTCCACGGTCGTACTTTCTTTACGGTCACTGTTGGTGGTCAAGCCGCTTATTCTGACGGTTTTGGTCCTAAGCCGGGCGACGTATCACACATTCCTTATAATGATATCGCTGCGCTTGAAGCTCAGATGTCAGAGAAAACCTGTGCAGTGATGATGGAGCCGCTACAAGGTGAGGGTGGTATTGTTTCTCCTCAGCCTGAGTTTGTTCAAGCAGTTCGTGAGTTATGTGATAAATATAATGCACTGCTTATTTTTGATGAAGTGCAAACGGGTAATGGCCGTACTGGTCACTTTTATGCCTATCAAGGTCTAGGTGTAACGCCCGATATTTTGAGCACTGCGAAATCTCTTGGTGGTGGTTTCCCGATTGGCGCTATGCTAACGACTGAGAAACTTGCTGCACACATGAAAGTGGGGACGCACGGTTCTACTTATGGCGGTAACCCGTTAGCGTGTGCGGTAGCAGAAGCGGTTGTAGATGTGGTGTCGAGCCCAGATGTTCTGGCTGGTGTCGCTGAGCGCGAAGCGTGGTTCCGCGATGGTCTACAAAAAATAAACGCAAAATACGGTATTTTCAGCGAAATTCGTGGAAAAGGCCTACTTCTTGGTGCTGCGCTGAATGAAGAGTGGCAAGGTCGTGCTCGTGATGTTCTAGTAGCTGCAGGCCAACAAGGCCTAATGGTCTTGGTTGCGGGTGCAAATGTGGTTCGTTTTACCCCATCATTGGTGATTACCAAACAAGAAGTTGAAGAAGGATTAGCTAAACTAGATAAAGCGATCAGCACCTTAGTGGCGTCGTAAACTTAGTTAGCAATTAAATACTCTCTCGGATGTTTGGATGTGCCGGGAGAGTTTGCGTCAGGAGGGATTATTGATGCTTGTTGTTCGTCCTATCTCTATGTCTGATTACGACGCGCTGCATACTTGCGCGGTAGAATCAGGACACGGTTTTACTTCTCTTCCTGTGAATGAAGAGCTTCTTACTAACCGAATTACCCATTCTGAATACAGTTTTGCCAAGCAAGACGTGACGACGCCGACCGATGAAGGTTATTTGATGGTGGGTGTTGATACAGAAACTGGTGAAGTGGCGGGTACCACAGGTATAGAAGGTGCGATTGGCTGGGATGTCCCTTTCTATTCTTATCACATTAGTACGGTGGTGCACTCGTCACCAAAACTCAACGTCAACAATGTCGTTAAGCTTCTGACCTTTGGGAATAATTACACTGGATGCAGTGAGATTTGTACCTTGTTCTTACGCCCTGAATTCCGTGGCGGATTGAATGGTCGATTGATGTCTAAATGCCGCTTTTTGATGATGGCAGAGCACCCAGAACGTTTTTCTAAAACGATTTTTGCTGAAATGCGTGGTGTGTCCGATGCGGAAGGCAATTCTCCATTTTGGAAGTGGTTACAAGAGCATTTCTTTTCTATCGATTTTACATTGGCAGATTATCTGACCGGAATTGGTAAAAAAGGCTTTATCGCAGATCTAATGCCAAAGCTTCCTATCTATATCAACTTGCTCAGCAAAGAAGCGCAAGAGGTGATTGGGCAGGTGCATGAGAATACGCGTCCGGCTTTGAAGCTGCTTGAAAACGAAGGCTTTACTTGCCGTAACTATGTCGACATTTTCGATGCAGGCCCAACGGTTGAATGTGACCTTCGCAATATTCAAGCGGTTCGTGACTCTTTCCGAGCTCAAGTAGCGATTGCAGAGCATTCGAGCTCTCAAGATTATTTGGTGGCAAATACCTCGTTTGAGAACTTCCGAGCGGTCGCGGCCAAAGCGGCATACGACCCAGAAAGTGGCAAGGTATTGCTCACAGCAGAAGCAGCACAAGCACTGAATGTCTCCGAGGGCGATATGGTGCGTATGCTGGCTCAATAACAGTCAAATAATAAGATGGTGGTCGATTACCACCACGGTTTAAGAGAAGCGGAAGTTCTGCTTGCTCTTAGCTCATTCAATTTAAGGAACTTCACTATGACTCAATGGATCGCAGGTAACTGGGTTGCAGGCCAAGGTGACACTTTTCAGTCACTATCCCCATACAACAATCAAACTATTTGGGAAGGTCAGTCAGCCACTGCTCAACAGGTTGAAAGCGCCGTCTCTGCTGCTCGTCAGGCATTTATCGAGTGGAAGAAGCGTCCATTTGAAGAGCGTGAAGCCATCGTTTTGTCTTTCGCAGAGAAAGTGAAAGAACGTAGTGAAGATATTGCCATAGCCATCGCCAAAGAAACGGGTAAACCGTTATGGGAAACGCGCACTGAAGCGGGAGCGATGGCTGGAAAAATTGCGATTTCTATTCGTGCTTATCATCAGCGTACCGGCGAGACCCAACGCGAAGCCGCTGGCAACCAAATCGTCCTCCGTCACAGGCCTCTTGGTGTCATGGCTGTCTTTGGGCCTTATAATTTCCCTGGTCACCTACCTAACGGTCACATTGTGCCTGCGTTACTAGCAGGGAACACAGTGGTCTTTAAACCGTCTGAGCAGACGCCGCTAGTTGGTGAGTTAGCAATGAAACTTTGGGAAGAGGTTGGTCTTCCATCTGGTGTCATTAACCTTGTTCAAGGCGGCAAGGAGACGGGCATTGCGCTTGCTGATTCTAAAGGCATTGATGGCGTACTGTTCACAGGTAGCGCCAATACGGGACACATTCTGCATAGGCAATTCGCGGGGCAACCGGGCAAGATGTTAGCGCTAGAAATGGGCGGCAATAACCCGCTGGTGATCAGTGAAGACTTTGGGGATATTGATGCTGCGGTTTATACCATTTTACAATCGGCATACATTAGTGCTGGACAACGCTGTACCTGTGCAAGACGCCTTTATGTGCCATTTGGGCAAAGAGGTGATCAACTGGTTGAACGCTTAGTTTCTGCAATTGGTAAGATTCGTATCGATGAGCCTTTCGCCAAACCAGCACCATTTATGGGGCCACAAATCTCTGAACAGGCGGCTGACCATATTATTGCGGCGCAAGCCGAGCTTCTGAAACTAGGTGGCAAGAGCTTAGTGGAAGCGAAACGCCTACAAGCTGCTTTCGTTACGCCTGCGTTGATTGATGCAACGAATATCGAGCAGCTACCAGATGAAGAGTACTTTGGTCCCTTGTTACAGCTAGTACGCTATGAAACGCTACCACAAGCAGTAGAACTCGCAAACGATACTCGCTTTGGTTTGTCGGCAGGTTTGATTTCGCAAAGCGATGAAGAGTGGCAGTACTTCGTTGACCATATTCGTGCAGGCATTGTAAACCGTAACCGTCAGCTTACTGGAGCGAGTGGTGATGCGCCATTCGGAGGACCTGGTGCATCAGGTAACCTAAGACCAAGTGCTTTCTATGCGGCCGATTACTGTGCATACCCTATGGCGTCCATGGAAGGAGACAATACCGTGCTTCCTGCAACGCTAAGCCCTGGTATTGAACTCTAAGGAACTTCTGTTATGACTGTAGACGCTCTATTTAACCATTTATGGCAAGACTATATTCGCCGTCTTTGCCCTTCTGCTGATAAAGTCCATGCTCTGCTCAAAGAGGATGAAGCGCTGATTAACGACCACATTGCGCTACGTACTTTTAATGTCGGCCCTCTGGGCATCGATTCGTTGGCAAAGCACTTTATCGCTCTTGGCTACAAAGTCTCTGGTGATTATGTGTTTGAGGCCAAGAAGCTCTCTGCGATTCATTTAGAGCATAGTAATGCTGTATTACCAAAAGTGTTTATTAGTGAGCTTAGAGTCGAACTGTGTTCGCAGCAGCTGCAAGATATTGTCGCTAAGCTGGTGGCTCAAGTTGAAGCGGCGAAGTTGGATAGCGCAGACTTCCTTTATGGTGGGCGTCTATGGGACTTGAGTTACGCTGATTTTCAGACGCTAGCCGAAGAGAGCGAGTATGCATCGTGGTTGGCTGCCCACGGTTATGGTGCTAACCACTTTACGGTGAGCGTAAATCAGCTGGATCGTTTTCAGGAAGTCGTAGAAGTAAACCAACATCTTCGTGAGGCCGGTTTTGCTATCAATGAATCTGGCGGTGAAGTTAAAGGTTCTCCTGAGGTGTTACTTGAGCAGTCTTCAACGATGGCGGATAAAGTGCCGGTGATGTTCACCGATGGTGAACAGGCTATCCCTGGCGGCTTCTATGAGTTTGCTAAGCGATATCAAATGGCGGACGGCAGTTACTATCAAGGTTTCGTTGCGGCATCTGCGGATAAGATTTTTGAGAGTACGCACCAATAAATAATAAAAAAGCCACCTCGCGGTGGCTTTTTAGCTATTAGCTTTTGTAAAAGTAACGTCGCTAGAAATTAACGAGTACCGTAAACAACAATAGTCTTACCGTGAGCAGAGATTAGGTTCTGCTCTTCTAGCATCTTAAGAATGCGTCCCACTGTCTCACGTGAACAGCCAACAATTTGGCCGATCTCTTGACGAGTGATCTTGATTTGCATGCCATCTGGGTGAGTCATTGCGTCTGGTTGCTTCGCTAGGTTTAGTAGCGTTTGAGCAATGCGGCCTGTTACGTCTAGGAACGCTAAGTCACCTACTTTTTGGCTAGTCACTTGTAGACGGCTTGCCATTTGAGCAGATAAGCGCATTAGAATATCAGGGTTAACTTGAATCAGCTGACGGAATTTCTTGAATGAGATTTCCGCAACTTCACAAGGAGATTTTGCACGTACCCATGCCGTACGTTCTTGGTCTTCTTCGAACAAGCCAAGTTCACCAATGAAGTCACCTTGGTTAAGGTAAGACAAGATCATCTCTTTGCCTTCTTCATCTTTGATCAGTACCGCTACAGAACCTTTTACGATGTAGTAAAGAGTTTCCGCTTTCTCGCCCGCATGGATTAGCGTGCTCTTAGAAGGATACTTGTGAATGTGGCAGTGTGAAAGGAACCACTCTAACGTTGGGTCGGTTTGAGGTTTACCTAGAACCATATATCTTACTTCCTCTGCAGGGTATGCTTGCTGCTTTCCATATTTGTTAGCAAGCCCGTTGGTTAAGACTTACTAGCATAAAAGCACTTTGAAGATGGCGCAAGCGATCTTCTGTTTCCTAGAAATAGTATCCTTTTTTGCGCCATTTTTCTTGATTTTAATCGTGTCATCAGACCATTTTTCTATACAAAACTGTGCACATGATCACGGTATAAAAAATCATCTACGGTTAAAGCGTGAAAGCTAACCTATTTTTCCAGTTTCTATGAGCTGTTGAAGTATTGGTCTGACGATTAATTCCATCGCAAAACTCATCTTACCGCCCGGTACCACTATGGTGTCATGTCGCGACATGAACGAGCCATCTATCATTGCCAATAGATAAGGGAAATCGACATTTTTGATACCACGTAGACGAATCACCACGAAGCTTTCATCTAAGCTTGGAATGCCTTTGGCGTTGAGTGGGTTGGAGGTATCCACCGTAGGGACGCGTTGAAAGTTAATATGAGTGCGTGAGAATTGCGGGGTAATATAACTAAGGTAATCATCCATTGAACGGACAATAGAGTCGGTAACCGCTTCTCTGGAATGCCCTCTATCGCGAGTATCACGAACAAATTTCTGAATCCACTCCAAGTTGACTATCGGCACCATGCCGATAAGTAAGTCGACATGTTGAGCTGCGTTTACCTCTCCGTCGACAACACCACCGTGTAAGCCTTCATAAAACAGTACATCGGAATTTTCAGGCAGATCTTGCCAAGGCGTGAATGTGCCAGGCATTTGATTGTATGGTACAGCTTCATCAAACGTATGCAGGTAACGACGGAACTGACCTGTGCCATTTTGTCCGTAGTTGCGGAAGAATTCTTCTAACGCAGGGAAGTCATTTGCTTGCGGGCCAAAGTAACTGATGTGTTTTCCTTGCTCTTTGGCTTTGCGGATCTCGATATCCATTTCTGGACGAGTAAAGCGGTGAAAGCTGTCACCTTCAATAAAAGCGGGCTTCACGCTCATCATGTTGAACATTTTGCGAAACGCTTCTGACGTTGTTGTTGTACCTGCTCCAGAAGAGCCGGTCACCGCAATAATGGGGTGTTTTGCAGACATAACACTTCCTGTGTAATGATAGTTATAATTTTGTTTTGCTAACCCTATGAACCATTTAGACGTTGTTTGCTCATTTAGGTTCAATAGCGTTTTACTATAGCACTAGATTGTCATGCTCACGTCATTTACATCGAACGACGTAGCTGAATATCGACGGTTTCATGTAATTCGGAGAAGACAATTACAGCTTCTCCGCTCTCTAGTTGAGCTTTGACGTGCGATACCTTATCGTCCAACGACCACTCAGTGTCGCCGTAGTCAGTACCTTCACGCAATACGAATTCTTTGATCAAATTATCCAGCGTTTCTGCTGCGATTTGTTGCCATGGAATAATCATAAATACCTCATCACTCTATGATACGGGAGAGTATACCGTCATGTGGACGAGTGGAGTAGGTGGCGATAGTAGTTTGGTAAGGTTTCTTCTAGCCAAAACTTAGGTTGACGCAGACTGCCAGACATAAAACCCACATGGCCGCCACGTTCGTGTAAGCGATAGTCAATATGAGCAGGGAGGGCGAAGTTTGGAATGACTTCATGGCTCATAAATGGGTCATCCTTTGCGTGGATAAATTGAGTGGGAACAGTAATATCACACATTCTTTGTAATCCAGAGCATTGATTGTAATAGTCTTCAGCATCCCGAAAACCATGCAGTGGTGCGGTGATTAGGTCATCAAACTCGTACAGTTTGCGCATGTTTTGGATTTTTTCCGCCGTAAGACCTAATACATCACTGAGAAGGTGCAGTTTGTTTAGCGCGTTCTTTTTCATTGAGCTGAGTAGGTATGAGCGATATAGCTTGGAAAAACCCTGCTCAATTCGTCGAGCACACGCACCGAGATCCAACGGTGCAGAGACAATCGTCGCACCATCCAGCTTGCTGTCATTCTGGTAGTGAGCAAGATAATTCGTCAGCATGTTGCCCCCTAACGAAATGCCCACAGCAGCCTTTTTGGCATTTGGGTAACGATGATCCAAAAGCTCGATGAACTGCCTAGCGTCACCAATTTCACCAGAGTGATAGGCACGAGCTAGCCGGTTCGGGTTGGGACCGCAGCCGCGAAAGTGCATCATAACAGACAGCCAGCCTTGCTGAGCAAAAGCGTGCATTAAGCCATTGGCATAAGGGCTATTGAAACAGCCTTCTAGCCCATGAAACAGAACAAAAACAGGTTTGCTTTTCGCGCTTGATGAATGAGGCTCTTCACTCCATGCAAGCTCAACAAAGTCGCCATCTGGCGTGTCCAACGTTTCCCAAATTGGTTCAAACAAAGGCTTTCTTCTTACGAAGCGAGGAATCAAGGTTTGTATGTGCGGGTTACCAAGTCCTTTGGCGGCAATAAATTTAGCAGTACTCATAAGGTGAATTCATCGACTGTGTTGGATAATAACAGGGCTCTTAATTTGTCTACGCCGATTTGAAGTTGTTCGATCGTTTGTGGCGAGCTTAACGACAAACGCACAGCCGGCGCTACCGAGCCTCCGGGTGGGGCAAACAGTTCACCGGATTTAACGATAATACCCATGTCTTGGGCTTTGCTTACGAACTCACTAAGGCGCCAGTTTTCTGGGAGGGTTAACCAAATATGAAACCCACCTGTTTGATAGCCTAGCTCAAAACCATCGAGGGCACGTGTCGCAATATCAATACGCGCTTTCATCTCTCTGTGTATGAGCATTAAGTTACGTTCTGCGTCACCAGAGGTTAGCATTTCACAGGTTAGTGCGGTGAGTAGAGGGCTAATCATCCAGCTATGAGTTTGTAGCGTTACCAATAGCTTTTGATACAGTTTTTCTGGTGCATGGACATAGCCCACCCTCAACCCGGGAGCGAGGCATTTTGAGAAAGCGCCAATATGAACCACTCGTTCTGGGGCGTAATTCACCATAGGGGCTGGTGGAGATTCGAGTAGCAATCCGTTGATTTCATCTTCAATGATGTAAACATTGTACTGCTCACACACACGAATAATATCGAGTCGACGCTCTTCAGGCATGATGGCCGTGGTCGGGTTTTGTAGTGTCGGCGTGAGATAAATAAATCGTGGTGAATAGCGCTGACAACAGACTTCAAGCGATTCTGGAGTGACACCAAACTCATCCATCTCAACCCCTTTTAGGGTCAATTGGTTCTGGCGCGCTAGGCTAATGACGCCTGGATAAGTGTACTTTTCAACCAACACCGTATCACCTGCTCTGGTGAAAGTATCTAAAACCATTTGAATGGCATGTTGAGCCCCCGAGCTAAATAGTAGCTTGTGGGCGTGCAGTTTAATGCCTTTACTGTTTAACCACTTAGTGACAATCGAACGATGCGCATCCAGACCAGAAGGAGGCTGATAGATCATTAGTTGGTTCAAATGAGCCGGAGAGGTGGAGATCCTCTGCATCGCTTGCTTCAGCATGTCACTACGATCCAGCTGCGGTGGAATGTTATAACCAAAATTGTATTCATTCGGATCGACACTGCTTTCTTCAAACGCCCAGCTGGGTTTATTGGTATCAGCCACATAAGTGCCGGCACCTACTCGAGCTTCAACTAAGCCACGACGCTCGATTTCAGAATAGGCGCGAGTAATGGTGCCAACCGTGACATGCAGCTGATCAGCAAGCCAACGATGGGTCGGCAGCTTGCTGTTGCTTGCCAATTCTCCTGACTCAATTTGATGTGCGATCTGATCGGCGATCTGTTTGTAGATCGGTGTTGGATCCTGCTTGTATACCGTAATTGTTTCGATTGTCATGGTGACAATAAACCTTTTGCGTCTGTTTTGATCGTTTGTTAGGGTTATTTTGGTCGCTAATTAACAATAAAGCAACGTAATTTTTGTAATTGTATCGGTACAATTTTTTGGAGGAATCATATGGATTGGTCATTTTTCTTGTCTGTGGCACTTTTTGCCGTTGTCATGACTGGGACCCCTGGCCCAAATAATGTCATGTTGACAGCTTCAGGCGCGAACTTTGGCTACATGCGCTCGATACCTCATTTTTTCGGTATTGGATTTGGCTTGATTAGCCTCATTTTGCTCAATGGTGTGGGTTTAGGTGTGGTGTTTAAGACTTACCCAGTGGTGCAAGAAATTTTGAAATGGCTTGGTAGTGCATACTTGTTGTATTTGGCTTGGCGCATTCTAACCGCTGGTATTAACAAAGGAGATGGTGCTCAGCAGGCAAAGCCCATGACATGCTTGGAAGCAATGTTGTTTCAATATCTGAATCCTAAGGCGTGGGTTATGTCAGTTACGGCGGTCAGTTCATTTGCCATTGCTGGTGAGTATTATTGGTGGTCCTTGATTGGCATTTCGGTGATTTTTCTAGTGGTTCAGCTACAAACTTCGTCTGTGTGGGTTGGTTTTGGCACCTTTATTCGTCGTTGGCTGTCGACTCCCACTGCGTGGCGACGCTTTAACTCTAGCATGGCGGCGCTGACAGCTTCTTGTGTAGTGTTTATCTGGTAGGGAGTTCGCTGATAGGCTTAGCAAAGATCAATCCCAGATGTTCGGCGCCAAGTTGTCGACAGTAGATCAGTACTAGTGGCTCGTGATCGTGGGGGATCAGTGCGAGGCTATTGATACAGTCAACAAGATCGGACTGCTGTTGTTTTTCCAGACTGAGTTCAAATTCTAGGGCTTCACGATAAAGGCTATCAACTACGTTGTGTTTGAGTTGGCGACGGATATCGCGATATTGGTGCAGGAGCTGTTCGGTTCGCCCTAAGCAAGACTGGACTAGATGCCAGTCTTCAGATTGAAAGCGAACCGATTGTTCATCGAGCCATTTCAGCAACAGCAGCAGATTCACATTACCATGAAATTGATTTTGCAAATTTAAGCACGCTTCTTTCACTTCACGCACACCGTAATATTGCAGGCTAAACTGCCAAAGGTGTTCTAGGGTGAGTGTGGAAGATACGTGCTCTGTTGTCATTACTGATTAAATTCCTGTTCCATTTGCTCAAGAACTTCTTGCTGGGCCATCCACTCCATTTCTACGTCTTCGAGCTCGGATTTGCTAGAAGCCTGTTTGGCAAGTACTTCATTGAGTTTAGCTTTATTTTCCGCATCATACAGAGAAGTATCGGACAATTGCTCTTCTGCCTCAGCGACAAGGGCGGATAACTTATCCATTTTTTCTTCAAGTTTTGTCAGTGTTTTGCGAATTGGTGCAGTTTGCTTTCTAAACTCTGCTTCTTTACGTTTCTGCTCTTTCTTCGCTGCTGCGCTATTGTTAGAGCTTTTCTCTGGCTCGTTCTCTTGGGCTTCTTTGCGCTCTAGTCGCTGCTGGTCGGTGAGCCACTTATAGTAATCCACCAAATCACCATTAAATGGTGCCACTTGGCGATCGTGCACAAGATAAAGATCATCGGTGGTCGCGCGCAATAAATAGCGGTCGTGACTGACGATAACCATCGCACCTTCAAAGGTTTGCAGTGCCAAAGTTAGCGCTTGGCGCATATCAAGATCTAAGTGGTTGGTCGGTTCATCTAGTAGTAGTAAGTTTGGTTTTTGCCACACGATCAGAGCCAACACCAGACGTGCTTTTTCACCGCCAGAAAAAGGTGCGACTTTCTCCAGCGCTTTTTCGCCTTGGAAACCAAAACTACCTAAGTAGTCACGAAGCTGCTGCTCGGTATGTTGAGGCGCAATTTGCATCATGTGCTGTAAAGGTGTTTCTTCCGGATGAAGTGTCTCTAATTGATGCTGAGCAAAGTAACCGATTTTCACGCCTTGCGAGTAGTTGAGATCGCCACCCTTTGCGTTGAGCTCTCCAGAAAGCAGCTTAATCAGTGTCGATTTACCTGCGCCATTACGACCTAGCAGACCAATGCGGCTACCGGGAACGAGATTTAGACGAATCTTCTCTAATATGACGTTATCGTCGTAACCGGCCGAGACATCATCCATCATAATGATAGGGTTAGGAAGCGCGGCTGGCTCTCTAAATTCGAAACTGAATGGATTATCAAACTGAGCGGGAAGTACCTTCTCCATGCGTTCTAACGCTTTAATACGGCTTTGTGCTTGGCGAGCTTTAGACGCCTTATAACGGAAGCGGTCAATATAGCTTTGCATGTGAGCCATCTGCTTTTGTTGCTTCTGATACTGCGCTTGTTGCAAGATCAGTTTTTGCGCACGCTGATCTTCGAACGAAGAATAGTTCCCCGTGTACTCATTTAGCAGTTGGTTTTCGATATGAATAATGCGACCAACGATCGGATCCAAAAAGTCTCGGTCGTGCGAGATCAGAACCAAGGTACCCGGATAGTTTTGCAGCCAACGCTCTAGCCACATGACGGCGTCTAGATCTAAGTGGTTGGTTGGTTCGTCGAGTAGCAGTAGATCAGATCGGCATAGTAGAGCTTGTGCGAGGTTTAAACGCATGCGCCAACCACCTGAGAACTGCGTTAGGCTCCAACTCATTTGTGCTTGACTAAAGCCAAGGCCGTCAAGCAGTTCAGCGGCACGTGCACGGATGCTGTAGCCACCAATCACTTCAATCTTACCGTGAAGCTCTGCCACTAGTGTGCCGTTGTCTTGTTTCTCGGCTTCAACCAGATCTTGTTCTAGTGCACGATATTCTCTATCACCATCAATGACATATTCGATAGCACTGCGGTCTAACGCAGGGGTTTCCTGTGCTACCCAAGCTAACTCCCAATGCGCAGGTTGGCTAAACGAGCCAGCATCGATGGAAAGCTCATCTTTTAGTAGAGCAAATAGTGTGGATTTACCACAACCATTTTTACCTACTAAACCTACTTTATCACCTGGGTGAATGGTTGCAGAGGCTTGATCGAGGAGTGGTTTACCACCTCGAAGCAATTGAATATCAGAGAAGGTGATCATATGAATACAGCTAGCTTGTTATTGAGTTTTTGACCAACGAATACTAGGGGCAAAGTGTTTAAATGTCGATCATTATCCGATCCTACTCATCGCAAACTAACCTGCACCTTGGCGTAAGTTTGGGTTATGATGGAACAAACTGATAACAAAAATAGAATGATTTAAATAACAATCATATCTATCTACCCTTAAGCTTTAAGGGTATCGCTAGGTTTAAGGATAGACGTCTAGGAATGACTTCCATACTCGAAAGCACCAACACATCCCCCAAGGTTCTGGTCATCTATGCCCATCCAGAGCCGCAAAACTCGATTGCCAATCAGGTTATGCTCAAGAAGATTCAATCTCTTGATAATGTCACCCTAAGAGATCTGTACGCTCTGTATCCTGACTTCTTTATTGACGTTAAAGCTGAGCACCAGCTTTTGCTCGAGCATGATGTAATTGTGCTTCAGCATCCACTTTATATGTATTCCTGCCCCTCTTTATTAAAGGAGTGGATTGACCGTGTGCTGGGTAAAGGCTTTGCCTTCGGTGATGATTGCGCATTGGAAGGTAAGTACTGGCGCAGTGTCATTACCACTGGTGGTAAAGAGTCTGCCTTTAGTCAATCGGGCTACAATAAGTACCCGTTAGAGCAGATTTTGCAGCCATTCGAGCTGACGGCTGCCTTGTGTAAAATGCAGTGGATGGAGCCGCTGGTGCTCTATTGGTCACGACGTGTCGGTGATATGGAGCGATATCAACATGCGGAATTGTACCGCCAATGGTTAATGCATCCGTTTGATGAATCTTTGATGATGTCCACGCTGCAAGTTGCGGAGGTGGAACATGGCGATGACTAACGATTTCTTGCAAAGCGGTGTTATTTTCCTCTCTGCTGCTGTGGTTGCGGTTCCCATTGCCCAGCGCCTTGGATTGGGCAGTGTTCTCGGCTATCTGTTGGCTGGTGTTGCCATTGGCCCATGGGGGCTAGGGCTTATTAGCGATGTGGATGAAATACTTCATTTCTCCGAATTTGGTGTCGTACTGCTGCTGTTTTTAATTGGCTTGGAACTGAATCCTAAGAAGCTGTGGCAGATGCGAGTTCCCATCCTTGGTTTAGGTGGTGCACAGGTTGTCGTCACTACTTTGATTCTTTCTGCGATTGCTTCTTTATTTAATCTCTCTTGGCAAACCAGTTTAGCGATAGGAATGGGCCTCGCGCTTTCATCTACCGCGATAGCCCTTCGAGTTATTGAAGAACAAGGGCTAGGAGGCGGCGAGACCGGACAGTCCGGCTTTGCCGTTCTGCTGTTTCAAGATATTGCGGTTATTCCAATGTTGGCATTACTGCCATTATTAGCAGGCAACACAGCGGGCAACTGGGCAGACATTATTTGGATGTTAGCGGGCGTTTTAGGCTTGCTGGTGGGCGGCCACTTTCTGATTCGTCCTCTGTTTCGTTATGTCGTCATGAGCGGTGTGCGTGAGTTGTTTACCGTGGCCGCATTGCTGCTAGTGATTGGTATTGCTGCCTTTATGCAAAAGCTTGGGTTATCCATGGCTTTAGGTACGTTTTTAGCAGGGGTGTTACTGGCCGAAAGTGAGTACCGGCATGAGTTGGAAATCGCCATTGAGCCTTTCAAAGGTCTGCTGCTAGGGTTATTCTTTATCGCGGTGGGTATGGCGGTAAACCTTGGATTACTGATTTCTGAACCACTCGCTGTGCTGTTTGCTGTGGTGTCTTTGGTCATTATCAAAGGGCTTATCTTGTACGTACTGGCCCGTTTGTTTGGTATCGGACCGAAATCGCGCAGTAAAATGGCGGCGATTTTAAGCCAAGGCGGTGAGTTTGCCTTTGTCATCTTTACGGCGGCGAGTGCGCAAGGGCTATTGCCTGCCGAAGAGTCTGCCTTTCTGCTAGTTGTGGTGAGTTTGTCCATGGTAACCACACCATTGCTGCTTATGGGACAGAAAAAATGGTTTGAGAAATCACTCAATCATGTAGAAGAAACCACCATTAAAACCGATGTTGAGGATCGACAGCCTAGAGTGATCATTGCTGGCTTCGGACGATTTGGACAAATTGTCGGTCGTTTGATGTACGCCAATAAGGTCAAAGTTACCGTATTAGAAAGTGATGCGAGCCAAATTCACCTGTTAAGAAAATACGGTTATAAGGTGTTTTATGGTGATGCGACTCAGGTGGATTTGTTAAGAGCGGCGGGCGCCGATAAAGCCGAGGCTATCATTATCTGTACCGATTCTCCTGAGGAGATCATGGAAGTGGTGGACCTTTGTCATAACCATTTTCCTAAGCTTAGAGTCTTAGCGAGGGCTCGAAGTCGAGTAGAGGCCTATCAGCTTATGAATCATGGCGTGCAATGTTATTCGCGAGAGACATTTTTGGGCGCCCTAGATTTAGGTCGACAGGCATTAGTGGAGCTAGGATTTCATCCTTATGAGGCAAAGCGCGCAGAAGCGCACTTTAGAAAGCTGGATAATGCCATGCTTAAAGAGTTGTTGCCTCAACACAGTGAAGATAAAGAATTGGCACAAAGATCGAAAGAAGCTCGTAAAGAACTCGAAGAAATCTTTGGCCGTGAAATGGAAAATGATCGCCAATCGCGTAATTTCTGGGATTAACGTTGAAGTTAAAGCTATTGCGGTTGAAGGTCGGAATTAGGAAGTAACATGAGCAGTACCAAGAAACGTTTTATTGCGGGGGCAAGCTGCCCTAAGTGTAGCCAGCAAGACAGTTTGCGCTGGTGGATAGACAACAATGTTGAGTGGGTGGAGTGTGTAGAGTGTGAGTTCAAGGAACAACGCACGCCAAAAGCTGTAGAGAAAACTGAACGCAGTGATGAGGAATTAATCGGAATTTTTAAGCCTGAATGATTGAGTTTCTTATTTCTGACCCCATAATATGCGAACACGCCGCTTAAAGGCGGATTAATTTTTGATGAGATGATCATTTGAGTCGGTTTGCTGTTCGCAAAAAGGCTTTGCTTTAATGATCTCTCAAGGCCAATCCTTTGGAGCTCACATGAAAGTTACTCAGAACGCAGTAGTTAGCCTAGCGTACCAAGTAAAAACAGAAGACGGTGTTGTCGTTGATCAATCAACAGTAGAAGCACCTCTAGATTACCTACACGGTCACAACAACCTAATCGTTGGTCTAGAAAAGGAACTTGAAGGCAAAGAAGCGGGTGATAAATTCACAGCTACTGTTTCTCCAGAGGATGCTTACGGTGAACACAATGATGCATTAGTACAACGTGTACCAGCGAATGTATTCCAAGGCGTTGACACTATCGAAGTCGGCATGCGTTTTCTAGCGGATACAGACCAAGGTCCAATCCCTGTTGAAGTAACCGAAGTAGACGGTGACGAAGTTGTGGTTGACGGTAACCACATGCTTGCAGGCCAAACACTAACGTTTGATGTTGAAGTGGTTGCGATTCGCGAAGCTAAGGCAGAAGAAATTGAACATGGTCATATTCACCAAGGTGGCGGCTGTTGTGGCGGCGAAGGTCACGGTGAAGAAGGTGGCTGTTGCGGTGGTGACGACCACGGTGAGAAAAAAGAAGACGGTTGCTGCGGTGGCGGTGGTTGTGGTTCTCACTAATCGTTGAGTTTTGAAAGGCCTCCCTATGGGAGGTCTTTTTGGTTTTAAACAGTAGGGAAGTAGGAACGAACGGTATGACTAAGCCTTTTGCAATTGCGATTCATGGTGGCGCTGGAACCATATTGCGTGAACAGATGACCGAGACATTGAAGCAAGAGATATTGGCAGCACTGACTCAATCAGTTCAGGCGGGCGCTGCGATATTGGAAGCGGGTGGTGACGCTCTAGATGCAACAGTAGCAGCGGTTAAAGTGATGGAAGACTCGCCACATTTTAATGCGGGAAAAGGCTCGGTATTAACTCATGATGAAATGGTTGAGATGGATGCTTCTGTGATGCATGGCGCGGCTATGGATGCAGGCGCAGTCGCTGGCGTTCGTCATATTCGTAACCCCATTGAGCTGGCGCGAGATGTGATGCGCGATAGCGATCATGTGTTATTAATCGGTGAAGGCGCGGAGAAGTTTGCATTTGAACATCAACACGAATATACCGAGCAAGATTACTTCTTTACTGAGCGTCGCTACGAACAATTACTTTCGATGAAAGAGAAAGGATTGTTTGCCCTGTCTGAATCGAAATATCCAGATGACAAAAAATACGGCACGGTAGGGGCGGTGGCACTGGACAGCCATGGCAACTTGGCTGCCGCGACAAGTACTGGTGGTGTAACCAATAAAAAGTACGGCCGCGTTGGTGATACTGCGATTATCGGCGCAGGTACCTTCGCTGAAAACGGCAATGTTGCGGTATCAACCACCGGAATGGGTGAGTACTTTATCCGTAAAACCGTTGCCGGTGATGTCGCGGCGCGAATGCGCTATCTAAAAGAAGACGTTCATACGGCGTGTGAAGCGGTAATTCAAGGTGAACTGAAAACCATGGGTGGCGAGGGTGGCTTAATTGCAGTGGATGCTCAAGGTGATGTTCATTTTGGTATGAATAGCTCAGGTATGTACCGCGCCTCGGTAGATTGCCATGGTGAGTTAACTGTAAAGATCTATGCTGATGAATAACAAGGCTTTTTGGATGGCTAAGCATTGAGGGGTATTGCTTAGCCTCTTAAACCTCTAAAATTGCTTGCTTATTTTCCGTCCTTTCTGTAACATTCGCGGTCCTTAATTCTCGGTCTTTTTTATTCGTTCCTTGCTTCCTCTGGACGACCGAGCCAAACGTGGAAGCTAATAATCCGTAAGGAGCAACCAATGCGTCATTACGAAATCGTATTCATGGTGCACCCTGATCAAAGCGAGCAAGTTGCTGGCATGATCGAGCGTTACACTGGTTCTATCACTGAAGCTAACGGTACTGTTCACCGTCTAGAAGATTGGGGTCGTCGTCAACTGGCTTACCCAATCAACAAGCTTCACAAAGCTCACTACGTTCTAATGAACGTTGAAGCTCCACAAGAAGCTATTGATGAGCTAGAGACTGCTTTCCGTTTCAACGATGCAGTTCTACGTAACATGATTATGCGTACTAAAGCAGCAATCACTGAGCCTTCTATCATGCTTAAGCAGAAAGAAGAGCGTGCTCCACGTCGCGAAGAGCGTACTGAAGCTAAGCCAGAAGCAGCTGCAGAGTAATTCGTTACTCATTTAGTACTTGGTAATTGATTCAATTGCCGACAACAAGACTTTAATTTAGATCAGGAGATAGCCCATGGCTCGTTTCTTCCGTCGTCGTAAATTCTGCCGTTTCACTGCAGAAGGCGTACAAGAGATTGATTACAAAGACGTAGCAACTCTTAAAAACTACATCACTGAAGCTGGTAAAATCGTACCTAGCCGTATCACTGGTACAAGCGCTAAATATCAGCGTCAGCTAGCGCGCGCTATCAAGCGTTCACGCTACCTAGCTCTACTGCCATACACTGATAAGCATCAGTAATCGGCACCGTTTATTTAGATAGAGGATTAAACAATGCAAGTTATTCTACTTGATAAAATCGGTAACCTAGGTGGTCTTGGCGATACAGTTAACGTTAAATCTGGTTACGCACGTAACTTCCTTATCCCACAAGGTAAGGCAGTAATGGCTACTAAAGGTAACGTTGAAATGTTCGAAGCTCGTCGCGCTGAACTAGAAGCTAAAGTTGCTGAGCAACTAACTGCTGCTGAAGCTCGTGCTGAGAAAGTTAACGCTCTAGAAGCTGTTGTTATCGCTTCTAAAGCTGGTGACGAAGGCAAACTATTCGGTTCTATCGGTACTCGCGACATCGCTGATGCAATCACTGCAGCTGGCGTTGAAGTAGTTAAGAGCGAAGTTCGCCTACCTGAAGGTGCTCTACGCACAACTGGTGAGTTCGAAATCAGCATCCAACTTCACTCTGAAGTTTTCGCTGCTATCAACCTACAAGTTGTTGCTGCTGAGTAATCTCAGTCAGAAGAACAATGAAAAACACCAGCTTCGGCTGGTGTTTTTTTTTACAATTTTTATAAGGTTAGAAGCTGAACAGCAGGTTGACGGTGAAAATAGAGTCGCGCTTGCTTAGAGTAGGGCTAGGGACTTTACTGTGGTATTGGCTGTCATAAGATAGCTTTAACGCGATGGTTTCAGTAATGGCGTTGGTGACATTTAATTCTGTATCAAAACGGGTGTTACTTTTACCAGATGTAGCGGTTAGCTTGGTACCGACGGTGAGAGTATCCAAAGGCTTCCAAATCAAATTGATGTTGCCTCGAATAATAGCTTCTTTAACCACGTTCTTAAAAATAATGTCTTTATCGTCTATCTCATCAAGATTAGGTTCTTGATAACGAAAACCCGGACCGACTTCGACTTCAAACAGGAAATTGTCTCGATTGGCGAGCTGATAACCTAAACCACCTGAAACGGTATGATCTTCATAATATGAGCTATAAAGTGAAGAGAAGCCGTTATAGTTTCCGTACAAATACGCTTTAGGGCCTAACTTGTAGTCAGTTTGCAATAAATAGTTCTGCTGATTTTTATCTTCATCACCGTCTTTATAGAGTTGGTAATATTTCCATTCCCCACTGGTACGATGGCGTCCCTCGGTATATTCCGCAGCAACACGCGCATTAAGTGATTGAGAGTCGGTATTGCCTGAGTGTGCTTGATAGCCAAATTCCACTTCGGATTGAAGTGGTGAGGGCGGCGAGTCTTCCGTGTCGCTTGGCGGGAGAAATTCTTCAGCATAGATCGCAGGCGAAGCAAGCAATACTAGACCAAAAAGTACCTTCTTTGACACAAAAACCTCTCGGAGCGGATACGGGGTTCGGGATTATATGTGTGGCATATTCGACCATCGTCAGCAATAGGTCAAATTTTGAAGGAGTAATCCTCGTTTTAGTCGCGTTTTCTTTGCTTTAGCCCACACTTAGTTGAGTATATAATGTCTGGTCATAATGTGTTATCGAGTAGAGTCATGGCGGATATCCGAAATCAAAAAGTAAAAGATGCTCAAGTGGAATCAGTGAAGGTCCCTCCTCATTCATTGGAAGCGGAGCAGTCTGTACTGGGTGGTCTGTTGTTAGACAATCAACGATGGGATACCGTTGCCGAGAAGGTGATCAGCAGTGATTTCTATAGTCGTCCTCACCGTCTAATCTTTGAAGGCATTCAAGCTCTGTTAGAAGAGAGCAAGCCGCTTGACTTGATTACCTTATCTGAATTCCTTGAACTGCGAGAGCAGTTGGACGATGTTGGTGGATTTGCCTACCTTGCCGATCTAGCGAAAAACACCCCAAGTGCAGCAAACATCAATGCTTATGCGGACATTGTTGCTGAGCGTGCTCTGGTACGAAATCTAATTGGTGTGGCTAACGAGATCGCTGATGCGGGTTACGACCCACAAGGTCGCTCCTCAGAAGATCTGCTTGATATGGCTGAGAGTAAGGTCTTTAAAATCGCGGAAGAAAGAACCAGCGAGAATGAAGGCCCTCAAAATGTCGATAACATACTTGAAAAAACACTAGAACGAATCGAAATCCTGTATAAAACGCCACAAGATGGTGTAACAGGGGTGACTACGGGCTTTAATGACTTAAATAAGAAAACGGCTGGCCTTCAAGGTTCGGATCTTATCATTGTCGCAGCACGTCCATCGATGGGTAAGACGACATTTGCGATGAACTTATGTGAAAATGCGGCGATGTCGGATGATAAGCCAGTACTTATCTTCTCCTTGGAGATGCCTGCCGAACAGATCATGATGCGTATGTTGGCGTCGCTGTCTCGTGTTGACCAAACTAAGATCCGTACTGGTCAATTAGATGATGAGGATTGGGCGAAGATTTCAACGACCATGGGCATGCTCATGGAGAAAAAGAACATGTACATTGATGACAGTTCTGGTTTGACCCCAACCGAGGTGCGTTCTCGTGCTCGACGCATTGCTCGGGAACACGGTGGCCTTAGCCTTATCATGGTGGACTACCTTCAGTTGATGCGCGTACCGTCACTCTCTGATAACCGTACCCTTGAGATCGCTGAGATTTCACGCTCACTTAAAGCATTGGCGAAGGAATTGAATGTTCCTGTTGTTGCTTTGTCGCAGCTTAACCGTTCCTTGGAGCAGCGTGCCGATAAACGTCCAGTTAACTCAGACCTTCGTGAATCGGGCTCTATTGAGCAGGATGCCGACTTAATCATGTTCATTTATCGTGATGAGGTTTACCACCCTGACAGTGCATTAAAAGGGATCGCAGAAATCATTATCGGTAAGCAGCGTAACGGTCCTATCGGTTCGGTTCGCTTAACCTTCCAAGGTCAATATTCTCGCTTTGATAACTACGCAGGTCCTGCGTTTGACGAAGAGTAGTAGGGCAGACGTATGAGTTATATGAAAGCAGCGACAGCGCACATTAATTTGGATGCGCTGGCGCACAATCTAGCATGCATTAAACGGAAAGCGCCGAATAGCAAAGTCATGGCAGTGGTCAAGGCTAATGGCTATGGCCATGGTTTGAGACACATCGCCAAAAATGCCACGGGTGCCGATGCATTTGGTGTGGCTCGCATCGAAGAGGCGTTGCAGCTAAGAGCAAGCGGTGTGGTGAAACCCATATTATTGCTTGAAGGTTTCTACTCACCCAATGATCTCCCGGTGTTGGTGACCAATAATATTCAAACGGTGGTGCATTGTTATGAACAGCTCGATGCACTAGAGCAGGCAGAGCTAGAAACTCCGGTCGTTGTTTGGCTTAAAGTGGATAGCGGCATGCACCGTCTAGGCGTTCGTGAAGAACAATACCAAGAGTTCGTCGAGCGTTTACATCGCTGTGATAACGTGGCTAAACCGCTACGTTATATGAGCCATTTCGGTTGTGCCGATGAGCTTGATAACACCATGACTCAACAGCAAATCGAACTATTTCTGTCACTAACAGAAGGCTGTAATGGGGAGCGTTCTATGGCTGCCTCTGCTGGCCTACTTGAGTGGCAGCAAAGTCGCTTAGATTGGGTGCGTCCAGGTATCATTATGTATGGAGTGTCTCCTTTTGGAGATAAGACCGCAGCCGATATGGGCTTTAAGCCAGTTATGACTTTAAAGTCTCACTTGATTGCTGTGCGCGATGTAAAGAAAGGCGAAAGTGTGGGTTATGGGGCGACTTGGACTAGTCAAAGGGACACCAAAGTAGGGGTGATTGCGATTGGTTATGGTGATGGCTATCCTCGAACAGCACCCAATGGTACACCAGTACTAGTTAATGGTCGTAAAGTCCCAATAGCCGGTCGAGTATCGATGGATATGCTTACTGTTGACTTGGGTCCTGATGCCCTAGATCAAGTGGGCGATGAAGCCATCTTATGGGGGGAAGAGCTCCCATCTGAAGAAGTCGCCGAGCACATTGGTACTATTGCTTATGAGCTGGTGACTAAGCTCACTTCTCGCGTTGAAATGAGTTATAGCAGTACGAAGTGACGTCGGTCTCTATTTGATACCGAACTTCAATACCAAACCTAAGTATTGTCATTCCTGCGCAGGCAGGGATCTACTTACAGCGCCCTTCAAACCAACCTTTGTCTGCCTCGTCACAACAGGCAGGCAAGGTGTAAACCATCAAAGGCATCGCAAGGGTTTTTACCTCAAATCTGCCCTTGCAACGTTGCAATAATTCGTCGCTCCCCACCAAAGTCTCGATGTTCACCTAAGTAAATGCCCTGCCATGTCCCCAAAGCTAACTGTCCTTGGCTAATTGGAATGGTCACGCTCGCTCCAAGAAGAGAGCTCTTAATATGAGCAGGCATGTCGTCGCTGCCTTCGTACGTATGTTTGTAATAAGGTGCATTCTCTGGGACATAGCGATTGAAGTGACTTTCCATATCACTACGTACCGTCGGATCCGCGTTTTCATTCAACGTTAAACTAGCCGAAGTATGTTGAATAAAGAGATGTAGTAAACCTACAGAGTAGTCTTTTAACTGTGGCAGTTGTTGTTCAATTTCATCAGTAATCAGATGAAAACCGCGCGCCTTAGCGCTGAGGTACAATGTCTTTTGTTGCCACATAATCACTCCTATGTATTATAGTGCTGCTTAATGGTAGGGTGTTTACCTATTTTGTTTATATTGTGAACCGTTACGTGACCTAACTCAAGGTGAGTGCAATGGCTCTGGTTCATAATTACGCCTGAAAAATTATTACGAAAACAAAGTCTACACTTTGTAAACCACAGACAAGTTTGTAACGTCTAGTGAGCCTAAAAAGGCACTGGGCTGTATTTAGAATATACTGTTAATTATTCGCTAAACTGGGGGTTCCTTTTCCTTGGGGGGATTGGGAATAAAACCGACTAAAAATTGGGATAGAGACCATGTTGAAAAACATCAATCCAACGCAAACTGAAGCTTGGAAAGCACTGACTGCGCATTTCGAATCTGCGCAAGATATGGACTTAGCAGAGTTATTTGCACAAGACGCTGACCGCTTTGGCAAATTCTCTACGCGCTTCGGCTCTGACATTCTTGTTGATTACTCTAAGAACCTAATCAACGATGAAACAATGAAGAACCTATTTGCTCTAGCGAACGAGACTGAGCTTAAAGGCGCAATCAAAGCCATGTTTGCTGGTGACACAATCAACCAAACAGAAGGTCGTTCTGTTCTTCACGTTGCACTACGTAACCGTAGCAACACACCAATCATGGTTAACGGCGAAGACGTTATGCCAGCGGTAAACGCGGTATTAGAGAAGATGAAAGGTTTCTCTGAGCGCATTATTTCTGGTGATTGGAAAGGTTACACAGGTAAAGCGATCACTGACGTAGTAAACATCGGTATCGGTGGTTCTGACCTTGGTCCTTACATGGTGACTGAAGCGCTAGCGCCTTACACGAACCATCTGAACATGCACTTTGTGTCAAACGTAGATGGTACACATATCGCTGAAACTCTTAAGAAAGTAAATCCAGAAACAACGCTATTCTTGGTTGCTTCTAAGACATTTACTACTCAAGAAACGATGACTAACGCGCACTCTGCTCGCGATTGGTTCCTAGCTTCGGCTCAAGATGACGCTCACGTGGCTAAGCACTTTGCTGCGCTATCGACTAACGCAACTGCAGTTTCTGAGTTTGGTATCGATACTGACAACATGTTCGAATTCTGGGATTGGGTCGGCGGTCGTTACTCACTTTGGTCTGCAATCGGTCTATCTATCGTTCTAGCTGTAGGCTTCGACAACTTCGTTGAGCTTCTTGCTGGTGCTCATGAGATGGATAAGCACTTTGCTGAAACTGATCTAGAAAGCAACATTCCAGTACTACTTGCACTTATCGGTATTTGGTACAACAACTTCCACGGTGCTGAATCTGAAGCGATTCTGCCTTACGACCAATACATGCACCGTTTTGCTGCATACTTCCAGCAAGGCAACATGGAGTCTAACGGTAAGTTCACTGACCGCAATGGTGAAGCCGTTGATTACCAAACTGGTCCTATTATTTGGGGTGAGCCAGGCACAAATGGCCAACACGCGTTCTATCAGCTAATTCACCAAGGTACTAAGCTGATCCCATGTGATTTCATCGCGCCTGCTATCTCTCACAACCAAGTGAGTGATCATCACCAGAAACTAATGTCTAACTTCTTTGCTCAAACTGAAGCACTTGCATTCGGTAAGTCTAAAGAGACGGTTGAAGCTGAGTTTGCAAAAGCAGGTAAGACAGCAGAAGAAGTCAAAGATCTTGTACCATTTAAGATTTTTGAAGGTAACCGTCCAACGAACTCAATCCTAGTGAAGCAGATCACACCTCGTACTCTAGGTAACCTAATCGCGATGTACGAGCACAAGATCTTCACTCAAGGTATTATCTGGAACATCTTCAGCTTTGACCAATGGGGTGTAGAGCTTGGTAAGCAACTGGCTAACCAAATCCTACCTGAACTTGCTGACGACAGTGAAGTCACTTCTCACGACAGTTCGACTAACGGTCTAATCAACGCGTTTAAAGCATACAAAGCTTAACTTTTGTCTGCTTAGCCGTTTGTAATAAAAAAGGTGCCTTTCGGCACCTTTTTTATATTCGTCGCTATTTATTTTGCTTTAGGTAAAACAACTACCTTGGTCTTCGCCCAAATATCATGAAAGCCTCGCTTTTGAGGGTCGATAGGGACTGACAAGTTTGCTAAACCAAACGCGGATGTAGCGATACGGATTAGCGCCTGAGTCACGGTAATACGTCCACCATCTAAGTTTTGAAGCTCAATCTTCCAAGCTCTCATTCCTAATGTTTGTCCGGCGCGAGTCCAGAAGAACACAAGGAAGTAAATCCACGCGAACGCTAGGTAAGCGGTGTAAACAGGGCTCCAAAAGGGATGGCTGCCAAGAAAATCACTGGCGTCGGCATACGGTGCATAGCTTATTAGCCCTGCCGCGACCAACGCTTCCATGATTGCCACAACAACGCCACCGGCCATCATCACAACCGCAAGTATAATTAAGCTGTCATAAAACAGCGCCCCAAGTCGTCTGAAAAAGCCCGCTGGTGGAAGAGATTGAGTTTCCATTGAATACATCATTTAATAACCAAAACTGGCCACAGGATAGCGATTCTATCGACGTGAAGAAAGCCTCTTTGCCCGAATAGCATCACATTGTGGCGAAAATATCAGCAAACAATAGAATATTCAGCGTTTTGTTGTTGCACGCAACGAGAGCTTACGTATAATGCCAAACATCAAAGGACATCAGTCCAAGATGCCGGTGTGGTGAAATTGGTATACACGACGGATTCAAAATCCGTTGCCTTCGGGCGTGGCGGTTCAAGTCCGCCCACCGGTACCATATTAGAAAGGTCGCTTATTTAAGCGGCCTTTCGTCGTTTTGCGAGATGTAAACGTTGAGATACGTCCAACACGTTGCGGCAAGATGACTCATATCCAGCAGACCATTCTTTTCGAACTCTTACCAACCATTGACGATAGATCTCGTTTATAAGCGTTGATACTGTTCCAATCTCAAAGGTCACTTTTTCTCTGTTTGTTTATGAACAGTCGAAGCGCTAGAATCTAGGTAACAGATAGGAGAATTACTGTGAGTGCAAAATTTACCCATATTGCTTGGCAACAAACTGACATCACAGCTAGTGAGAAGTTAGTACTATTAAAGTTAGCGGATATTTCTGGCAATGATGGGAATGTGGCTTTTGCACTGTCAGATGTTGCTAAAGAGTGCTTACTTGGAGAGTTTGGACTAGCAGATGTGCTCACTGCGCTTGCGAATAAAGGGTTGTTGACCAAAGGTCAGGTTGAATCTACCCCCCAAGGGCAAAGGCACTACTTTACTTTGGCGAGTTCTGAACCAAATCGATTGCCAGTGATTGAAACCTCAAGTGCCGCTCCAGTTGTCCGTCAGCCATCTCGCGTTACGACGATGCAAGAATCGAGTGCTCCAGGTTGGGCGGTACCCTCCTTTGATCTCTATAAAGTACCGCCGAATAGCAGAGACAGCGTATGGCAAAACTTTGTACGTGAACATGGGACGAACACCACGAACATCACTCGTTTGGCGCGTCAGCTAGAAGATTGGCTAGAATACTCGAAACGCTCGGGAAGTTTACAAGCGGTGATTGGCGAGCAGCAACCCAATTATCGTAAGGATAAAAGTAGTGGGTTTTCTTCTAGTAAGAAAGAGTCGCAGCCTGCCACCAACAGCCAATATTTATCAACTCATGATCTCAATGAGTTTGAAATACCAGACTGGGCGTCGCAGACGATCGCTTTTTCTCGACTTGAGATTGATCCTAACTTGTTCTGGGAAAAGTTTGTGGTTTACTACAAAACCCGAGCAAATGAGTACACCAATGTCACTCAAATGCTTAATAAACTTCGATTGTGGATTGTTAACGAGAAACAAGCGGAAGATCGACGTAAGCAAGCAGAAGAAAGACGTCGCCAATCTTACCAAACGTCAAATAAGTCTGGTGATGTGAGTCCTTCAGAAGAGTTTCGTGAGTACTTACGAGGACAAGGTAAGAATCCGAATTTTTAAGACTCGCAACGTGCGCACTTTACATAGGTAATAGACATGAGTAACAGCAATAAGCCAAAAAACGTTGATTTTGGCACAATGGAAAAGAAACTCAGAGAAATGGGGGTCAATGGTAGCCTTGAGCATTTAAAGGCTTCTAATGCTGTTACTCCAAAAGTTGATAAGGGTCGCCGTGAGCCGCAGTCGACTCAAGTCTCAACGACAACTTCGCCATCGTCTCAGGCTTTAAGCATCAACGAGGTCGAACAAGAACGTCAACCTAGTGACTGGTGTAACTATATATTCGGTACATTACTGAGTATTTATGAGTCGACGTGGATTAAGTCTTACGGGCGACGCCCAACAGGACGTTTTCTCGATTTTGCAGATAGCTTAACGGAAGCGGAGTTAATGCGTGTCATGCAGCATTGCCGAGAGAGACTTCAAGCTGGCGAAAAATGGCCACCTATTATGGGTGAATTGACATTGCTCAAGACTCAGCTTACAGAATCAGAGTCTTTGGAAGCTTTGAATCGTGTTGTTAATAAAGAGCCCAATAATCAACTGGAAAAGTGGATTATGCAAAACAAAGGCTATGAGCTTCGTCGATTGCCACAATCTCTGATTGTCCGTCGCTTTAAAGAGTTTTATCGTGAGGCGATGAGCTTGCAAGAGAAGGGCAAGTTAGTGACAGAAGTGCCAAAAGGCCTTGCTCAGCACTCTGTGAAAAACCTCGTTGATCTCAAGCGAGAAGAGTTTGAGCAGCAACATGGTAAATCGCTAGATCCTAGAATTGCGGCTATTCTTAGTAATCGCGAAAAAGAGCAAGAGTAGCGTCCCTCAATAGAAAAGGCGCTAGTTTACAAATTTATTATTTGGTCACACTTTAATAATAATTAGATGAATTAGCGCACGAAGTTCTTTAAACTCGCTGAGTGTTTTACAGTCAGTTGCAGTTGGATTGTGGCAAGTATCAAGATTTCAGTGGACCGAATTCAGCCTGGGCTTCATGTCCGGCTTCCCCTCAAATGGAATGACCACCCGTTTCTATTTAATGTTTTTAAGATTAAATCAGAAGAGCAGGTACACATTATTAAGCAGTTAGGGGTGAAGTACGTCCACGTTAACCCTGATTTAAGTGATGTTTTACCGCTCCCTATTCAACAAGCCTCTCAAGAACCTAATGCTTATGTTCAAGCAAGCTCGGATCTACTCTGGGAAGAAAAGCAAAGGCGTATAGAACAACTAAGCGCTTATCGAAGAAGAGTTTCTCGTTGCGAAAAAGAGTTTGATCGCTCTTTGGCTCGAATTAGAAATGTCATGGCCAAACTCAGAAGTCGGCCAGAACAAGCGACGAAAGAAGCACGTTTGTTAGTAGATGATATTGTCGATACTCTCTTATCTGAAGATGAAGTGACCTTGCATTTAATGGGCAGTAAAAGTGAATTTGAAGACATCTACTTTCACAGTTTAAATGTTTCGGTGCTGTCTATGATGATTGCTAAAGCAAGGGGATTAGAGGCCGAGGAGATCAAACTAGTAGCGCTTTCTGCACTATTTCATGATATTGGTAAAGTGAAGATTCCACCGGCAATTTTGAGAAAAACTACGCCGCTCACGGAGCCAGAAGCTAACTACCTAAAACTTCACACTAAGTATGGTAGCAACATCGCTGGCATGATGGATACACTGCCTCAAGAAGTCATTACCGTCATCGAACAACATCACGAGTTGTTGGATGGCAGTGGCTACCCGTTAGGTCTCAAAGGCAATGAAATTGATGCGTTCGCACAAATAATTTCTGTTGCCAATGCGTTTGATAACCTATGTCATCACCAAATACCGAGTGAGAAAAAGATTCCTTTTACCGCCTTGTCTTATCTATATAAGCATACAAAGGCGTTGTATAACCAAGAAAACCTAAACATTCTTATTAAGTATATGGGGGTGTATCCTCCTGGTACGGTAGTCAAACTCTCTAATGAGATGGTCGGTCTCGTCGTTTCTATTAATAGTGGTAATTTACTGTGCCCGAATGTACTCATCTACGATCCTACCGTACCTAAACTGCAAGCTCCCATCATTCCACTTGAAGAGAAGGAGCTGAAAGTGGAGTCAGTGATTCACCCTGATAGGCTGCCAGAAGAGATTCGGGAATACTTAAACCCACGAGCTCGAATTTCTTACTACTTTGAAGACAATAACGCTCATTAGTTACTATAGAATTCGTACGTGTAACAGACATCTGAGGCTTTACCAAGATGCAATATGGGGTAAGTTAAAGGATTAATGAGTGAAAAACGTTCTGTTTTAGCCATTATTGGTTAATAAAGTTACAAATGACCTATTTTTAAAGATTTTCTTTAAAAAACGCTTGCCAATGTGATCCGGATCTCTATAATGCGTCCTCACTGGCACGGCAGAGCCCACAAGGGTTCAAGGCAAGAGTCAGTAAGGCGTTCAGCTAATAAGATGGTCTTCTAGTTAGATTTGAAAAAATCAAAAATAATTAGAAAAAAGTGTTTGACACTGAGAATCATCTCGCTAGAATAGCCGCCTCTTCAAACGGAAAGCGAAACGCAGAGTTCTGAAGAGAATGTTCTTTAACAATATAAACCTATCAATCTGTGTGGGCACTCGTTGATGATAATCAAATTAGATACTTCTGTATCAAATTAGGTTTCAATGAAACGAAGTGACCATTGAGTCGAAAGACTCAGCACAGTCAATTCAAACATTACTTTATGTAATGTTCAGTATTCATTGAGCCGACAAAATCTTAAATTGAAGAGTTTGATCATGGCTCAGATTGAACGCTGGCGGCAGGCCTAACACATGCAAGTCGAGCGGAAACGAGTTAACTGACCCTTCGGGTGACGTTAACGGCGTCGAGCGGCGGACGGGTGAGTAATGCCTGGGAAATTGCCCTGATGTGGGGGATAACCATTGGAAACGATGGCTAATACCGCATAATGCCTTCGGGCCAAAGAGGGGGACCTTCGGGCCTCTCGCGTCAGGATATGCCCAGGTGGGATTAGCTAGTTGGTGAGGTAATGGCTCACCAAGGCGACGATCCCTAGCTGGTCTGAGAGGATGATCAGCCACACTGGAACTGAGACACGGTCCAGACTCCTACGGGAGGCAGCAGTGGGGAATATTGCACAATGGGCGCAAGCCTGATGCAGCCATGCCGCGTGTGTGAAGAAGGCCTTCGGGTTGTAAAGCACTTTCAGCAGTGAGGAAGGCGGGTACGTTAATAGCGTGCTCGTTTGACGTTAGCTGCAGAAGAAGCACCGGCTAACTCCGTGCCAGCAGCCGCGGTAATACGGAGGGTGCGAGCGTTAATCGGAATTACTGGGCGTAAAGCGCATGCAGGTGGTTCGTTAAGTCAGATGTGAAAGCCCGGGGCTCAACCTCGGAACTGCATTTGAAACTGGCGGACTAGAGTACTGTAGAGGGGGGTAGAATTTCAGGTGTAGCGGTGAAATGCGTAGAGATCTGAAGGAATACCGGTGGCGAAGGCGGCCCCCTGGACAGATACTGACACTCAGATGCGAAAGCGTGGGGAGCAAACAGGATTAGATACCCTGGTAGTCCACGCCGTAAACGATGTCTACTTGGAGGTTGTGGCCTTGAGCCGTGGCTTTCGGAGCTAACGCGTTAAGTAGACCGCCTGGGGAGTACGGTCGCAAGATTAAAACTCAAATGAATTGACGGGGGCCCGCACAAGCGGTGGAGCATGTGGTTTAATTCGATGCAACGCGAAGAACCTTACCTACTCTTGACATCCAGAGAAGCCAGCGGAGACGCAGGTGTGCCTTCGGGAGCTCTGAGACAGGTGCTGCATGGCTGTCGTCAGCTCGTGTTGTGAAATGTTGGGTTAAGTCCCGCAACGAGCGCAACCCTTATCCTTGTTTGCCAGCGAGTAATGTCGGGAACTCCAGGGAGACTGCCGGTGATAAACCGGAGGAAGGTGGGGACGACGTCAAGTCATCATGGCCCTTACGAGTAGGGCTACACACGTGCTACAATGGCGCATACAGAGGGCAGCCAACTTGCGAAAGTGAGCGAATCCCAAAAAGTGCGTCGTAGTCCGGATTGGAGTCTGCAACTCGACTCCATGAAGTCGGAATCGCTAGTAATCGTAGATCAGAATGCTACGGTGAATACGTTCCCGGGCCTTGTACACACCGCCCGTCACACCATGGGAGTGGGCTGCAAAAGAAGTGGGTAGTTTAACCTTCGGGAGGACGCTCACCACTTTGTGGTTCATGACTGGGGTGAAGTCGTAACAAGGTAGCCCTAGGGGAACCTGGGGCTGGATCACCTCCTTATACGAAAGATTATTGCGATGAGTGTTCACACAGATTGATGGTTTGGGTTTAAGCCCAGAGCATAGCTCTTTAACAATTTGGAAAGCTGACGAATAACATTTGATTAATGTTATTCATTTAAAAGTTCTCAAATCCTAATCGAAAGATTAGGTACCAACACACATTCAAGTGTTCTTGGGAATTACGAAAGTAATTCATATTTGAGTCCGGCAAAATCGAGTCTGCACATGTATAAAAATGCAGACAACTTTGGTTGTTTGACCGTTTGCTTTCACTTTTCAAAAGTGAAGACAAATAGAAAGACCCTTTGGGGTTGTATGGTTAAGTGACTAAGCGTACACGGTGGATGCCTTGGCAGTCAGAGGCGATGAAAGGCGTATTAACTTGCGATAAGCTCAGATTAGGTAGTAAAAACCTGTGAGTCTGAGATTCCTGAATGGGGAAACCCAACTGCATAAGCAGTTATCGCTGAGTGAATACATAGCTCAGCGAGGCGAACCGGGGGAACTGAAACATCTAAGTACCCCGAGGAAGAGAAATCAACCGAGATTCCGAAAGTAGCGGCGAGCGAAATTGGATTAGCCCTTAAGCTTTTAATGAGACAGGTGAAGGCTCTGGAAAGTGCCGCGATACAGGGTGATAGCCCCGTAACCGACATCTCATCATCAGTGAAATCGAGTAGGGCGGGACACGTGATATCCTGTCTGAATATGGGGGGACCATCCTCCAAGGCTAAATACTACTGACTGACCGATAGTGAACCAGTACCGTGAGGGAAAGGCGAAAAGAACCCCTGTGAGGGGAGTGAAATAGAACCTGAAACCGTGTACGTACAAGCAGTAGGAGCACCTTCGTGGTGTGACTGCGTACCTTTTGTATAATGGGTCAGCGACTTATATTCAGTGGCAAGGTTAACCGTTTAGGGGAGCCGTAGGGAAACCGAGTCTTAACTGGGCGTTCAGTCTCTGGATATAGACCCGAAACCAGGTGATCTAGCCATGGGCAGGTTGAAGGTTGAGTAACATCAACTGGAGGACCGAACCGACTAATGTTGAAAAATTAGCGGATGACTTGTGGCTAGGGGTGAAAGGCCAATCAAACCTGGAGATAGCTGGTTCTCCCCGAAATCTATTTAGGTAGAGCCTCGGACGAATACTACTGGGGGTAGAGCACTGTTAAGGCTAGGGGGTCATCCCGACTTACCAACCCTTTGCAAACTCCGAATACCAGTAAGTACTATCCGGGAGACACACGGCGGGTGCTAACGTCCGTCGTGGAGAGGGAAACAACCCAGACCGCCAGCTAAGGTCCCAAAGTATAGCTAAGTGGGAAACGATGTGGGAAGGCTTAGACAGCTAGGATGTTGGCTTAGAAGCAGCCATCATTTAAAGAAAGCGTAATAGCTCACTAGTCGAGTCGGCCTGCGCGGAAGATGTAACGGGGCTAAGCTATACACCGAAGCTGCGGCAATGTGTTTACACATTGGGTAGGGGAGCGTTCTGTAAGCCGTTGAAGGTGGACTGTAAAGTCTGCTGGAGGTATCAGAAGTGCGAATGCTGACATGAGTAACGATAAAGGGGGTGAAAAACCTCCTCGCCGGAAGACCAAGGGTTCCTGTCCAACGTTAATCGGGGCAGGGTAAGTCGACCCCTAAGGCGAGGCCGAAAGGCGTAGTCGATGGGAAACGGGTTAATATTCCCGTACTTCTTACAATTGCGATGGGGGGACGGAGAAGGCTAGGTGGGCCTGGCGACGGTTGTCCAGGTTCAAGTGCGTAGGCTTAAGGTTTAGGTAAATCCGGACCTTTTAAGGCTGAGACACGATGTCGAGCTACTACGGTAGTGAAGTCATTGATGCCATGCTTCCAGGAAAAGCCTCTAAGCTTCAGATTGTAAGGAATCGTACCCCAAACCGACACAGGTGGTCGGGTAGAGAATACCAAGGCGCTTGAGAGAACTCGGGTGAAGGAACTAGGCAAAATGGTACCGTAACTTCGGGAGAAGGTACGCTCTTAGTGGTGAAGTCCCTCGCGGATGGAGCTACCGAGAGTCGCAGATACCAGGTGGCTGCAACTGTTTATTAAAAACACAGCACTGTGCAAAATCGCAAGATGACGTATACGGTGTGACGCCTGCCCGGTGCCGGAAGGTTAATTGATGGGGTTAGTTTTCGGACGAAGCTCTTGATCGAAGCCCCGGTAAACGGCGGCCGTAACTATAACGGTCCTAAGGTAGCGAAATTCCTTGTCGGGTAAGTTCCGACCTGCACGAATGGCGTAATGATGGCCACGCTGTCTCCACCCGAGACTCAGTGAAATTGAAATCGCTGTGAAGATGCAGTGTACCCGCGGCTAGACGGAAAGACCCCGTGAACCTTTACTACAGCTTGGCACTGAACATTGAGCCTACATGTGTAGGATAGGTGGGAGCCTTTGAAGCGAGTACGCCAGTATTCGTGGAGGCAATCTTGAAATACCACCCTTGTATGTTTGATGTTCTAACTTGGTTCCCTAATCGGGAATGAGGACAGTGCCTGGTGGGTAGTTTGACTGGGGCGGTCTCCTCCCAAAGAGTAACGGAGGAGCACGAAGGTGGGCTAATCACGGTTGGACATCGTGAGGTTAGTGCAATGGCATAAGCCCGCTTGACTGCGAGAATGACAATTCGAGCAGGTGCGAAAGCAGGTCATAGTGATCCGGTGGTTCTGAATGGAAGGGCCATCGCTCAACGGATAAAAGGTACTCCGGGGATAACAGGCTGATACCGCCCAAGAGTTCATATCGACGGCGGTGTTTGGCACCTCGATGTCGGCTCATCACATCCTGGGGCTGAAGTCGGTCCCAAGGGTATGGCTGTTCGCCATTTAAAGTGGTACGCGAGCTGGGTTTAGAACGTCGTGAGACAGTTCGGTCCCTATCTGCCGTGGGCGTTGGAAGATTGAAGGGGGCTGCTCCTAGTACGAGAGGACCGGAGTGGACGAACCTCTGGTGTTCGGGTTGTGTCGCCAGACGCATTGCCCGGTAGCTAAGTTCGGAATCGATAACCGCTGAAAGCATCTAAGCGGGAAGCGAGCCCTGAGATGAGTCTTCCCTGGCGCTTTAAGCGTCCTAAAGGGTTGTTCGAGACTAGAACGTTGATAGGCAGGGTGTGTAAGCGTTGTGAGGCGTTGAGCTAACCTGTACTAATTGCCCGTGAGGCTTAACCATACAACACCCAAAGGGTTTTGATGGACTCAAAGCAAGAACTTTGAATGTGTATTTAGACTTTTAAACAGTTTTCCAGATTTTTTGCCTTCAGTTTTTGATAAAAGCTGAAAGTAAAAGCAGAATTTGCTTGGCGACCATAGCGTTGTGGACCCACCTGATTCCATGCCGAACTCAGAAGTGAAACGCAATAGCGCCGATGGTAGTGTGGGGCTTCCCCATGTGAGAGTAGGACATCGCCAGGCTTTGAACAACATCTGTTTAAAGCACGATTAAGATAAGACTTTAAATAGACCACTGCGGAGTGGTAGTTCAGTTGGTTAGAATACCGGCCTGTCACGCCGGGGGTCGCGGGTTCGAGTCCCGTCCACTCCGCCACTTATTAGAAAACCCGATGCGAAAGCGTCGGGTTTTTTATTGCCTGAAGATATCCTATCTAACTCTTTATACTGTTCTATCTGATATAAAAAAGCCCCGTCTAACGACGAGGCCATTTCATTCGACCATTGCTATCCTTCAAATAGCTCTTCATGAAGTGCTTTAACGGCTTGTTTTGCTTCGTTTTCATCTAATAGGAAGCATAAGTTATGTGGGCTTGCACCGTAGCAGATCATACGAATATTAAACTCATCCAGAGTATCGAATACTTCAGCGGCAGAGCCTTTTGTCTCACTCATGTTGTTACCAATCAGCGCGACGAGGCTTAATCCTTGTTTGACCTCGACTGTACATAGCTGCTCTAGTTCTTGTTGAGCTTGAGCAGGAAGTTCTGGTGCACCGCCACACGTATCAGTTTGATCAAGTGTAAGTGAAACACTGACTTCTGAGGTAGTGACCAAATCAACAGAGATTTTGTGTTTTGCCAATACGGTAAAGACGTCCGCTAAGAAACCATACGCTTGGAACATTTTAGGGTTACGCAGTGTTACCATAGTTTGATTGTTACGTAGCGCCAATGCCCTAAATAGCGGCGCGCTTTCTACGGATTGTCGTACCCAAGTACCACCTTCCTGTGGTGCTTTTGATGAGCCGACAAACACAGGGATTTGGTGACGTAATGCTGGTAAAAGTGTTGAAGGATGTAGGATCTTCGCACCAAAGTTCGCCATTTCGGAGGCTTCACTAAAGCTGATTTCTGGAATAGGGCGTGCATTCGGAGCAATACGAGGGTCCGTTGTATAAATTCCTGGGACATCAGTCCAGATCTCTAACCCCGCAGCTTCTACCGCTTCTGCGATAAGTGCAGCACTATAATCACTGCCACCTCGGCCAAGTGTTGTGGTTTCACCTTCCTCATCAGAACCAATAAAGCCTTGAGTGACAACTACATGCTGCTGACAAAGTGGGATAAGCTTCTCATCGGCTAATTGCTTAGTCGCTTCTAGATTTGGTTCGGCTTTGCCGTAGTCACTATCCGTTTTCAGGACATCGCGAATATCAAAACGCACAGCGTCGACCCCGCGCTCTTGCATTAATCGAGTCAAAATATGAGTCGACATTCTCTCACCACACGCTACTAAGTGATCAGTGAGCTTTGCCGATGTTGCAATAGAAGCAGCCTCGGATAACGTCGCAACTTTTTCAATTAGTGCTTCAACACGCTTCTCGATAGATGAGGTGTCTTTGAGCTGCGACATAATGTCAGTATGGATAGCTCTAAGTCTATTGATGAGCTCAGATCGGTGTGCTTCGTCTTTTACTCCATTTGCCAACTCAACCAAAATGTTGGTGACTCCAGAGCATGCACTGCTTACAACCAGCTTCGTTTGTGGGTTATTTTCGATGATCTCAGCACAACGGCTCATGGCTTCGAAGTTGGCGACGCTTGTTCCGCCAAATTTAGCTACATTGAATGCGCTCACAGTAATTCTCCAGGACTTCCAGTAGTAATAATAAGGTTGGTAACCCAACATCCGATGTTTGAAGAGAAAAATAGAGCGGAGGAATCCGAATAAAGAATGGACCTCAGAAGCTCTTCACCAATCACTTGGTGACAGTTAAAGGGATTCAGCCCGTTCAACCGACAAACTTAATCCTGCAAATTGAGTTCATCTCGGCACTGCTCCCCATCAGTAACATGTATAGAAGTTGCGGCTTCACATGATTACCTGCCTGGGCAGTGCTCCTCTTCCGCTGTAGCTTTTTAGTGGTTGCTACAGATAGTGTGTTTATTCAACGTTTTTGAGCGTAAAAAGTCAATGAAGATTCACAATTTAACCATAAAAAACTGAGTGGTTGGATGTTGCAAAAATGTTGATTTTTATTCCGTTGTGGAACAGACTGAATTTCCTTAGGATATTTTACTTATTACTACAATAAATCATTAAAGGATTGCCCATGACTATTTCTAGCTTTGTGCCCCCTCACCGTACGTTAATGGGGCCTGGCCCATCAGATATTTACCCACAAGTATTGCAAGCCTTGAGTCGTCCAACGATAGGTCACCTAGACCCGCTCTTCATCGGTATGATGGATGAACTTAAAGAGCTGCTCAAGTATGCATTTCAGACACAAAATGACTTCACAATCGCCGTTTCAGCGCCCGGTAGTGCTGGTATGGAAACATGCTTCGTAAACCTCGTTGAGCCAGGCGACAAAGTTATTGTCTGTCGCAATGGTGTGTTTGGCGAACGTATGCGAGAGAATGTGCTTCGCTGTGGTGGTGAAGCTATTGTCGTAGAAGATGAATGGGGTGCGCCTGTTTCTGTGGCTAAAGTAGAGCAAGCGATCGCCGAGCATCCAGATGCAAAAATAGTAGCGTTTGTTCATGCTGAGACATCCACTGGAGCTGTAAGCGATGCGCAGGCTCTAGGTTCGCTTGCTAAGCAAAACGATATGCTGACTATTGTTGATGCTGTGACATCTCTAGGTGGGGTGCCTTTATTGGTGGATGAATGGCAACTAGATGCAGTTTATTCCGGAAGTCAGAAGTGCTTATCCTGTGTGCCGGGATTATCACCAGTCACGCTTTCTCCAGCGGCCATCGAGGTAATTAAATCTCGCAAAACGACCGTTCAGAGTTGGTTCCTCGATCAGAGCTTGGTTTTGGGCTATTGGAGTGGAGAAGGGAAGCGCAGCTATCACCACACCGCGCCAGTAAACAGTTTGTACGCATTGCATGAGTCGCTAGTCTTACTCAAAAATGAAGGACTAGAGAATGCATGGCAGCGCCATAAAGACATGCACTTGTTGCTCAAAGAAGGACTAGAACAGCTTGGGTTGAGCTTCGTTGTTGAAGAAGGCAGCCGATTACCTCAGCTTAATGCTGTTTACTTGCCGGAAGGTGTTGACGATGCAGCAGTGCGCTCTCAGCTTTTAGAACAGTACAACTTAGAAATTGGTGCGGGTTTAGGTGCGTTAGCTGGTAAAGCATGGCGAATTGGTTTGATGGGGTATGGGGCCAGAAGAGAGAACGTTGCCTTATGTCTTAAAGCACTTGAAACGGTCTTGAAGTAATTCTTGAAATAATAGTTGTTAGCCAATAAAAAACCGAGAGCTAGGCTCCCGGTTTTTTATTATATGGATTTAGCTAAGCTTAAAGCGCGGCAATAGTTTGCTTTTGCTCTTCCAGTTTAACTAACATCTCTTTGTAACCTTCAAGTTTCTCACGTTCTTTCGCAACAACTGCTTCAGGTGCTTTCGCGACAAAACCTTCGTTACCAAGCTTGCCTTCGATACGTTTTACTTCACCTTGTGTCTTAGCGATTTCTTTCGCTAGACGATCCAGTTCTGCATCTTTATCGATTAGACCAGCCATAGGAATCATAAGCTCAGATTTACCAACCAGTGCTGTAGCACATGCTGGAGTCTCTTCGCCAGCTGTCAGTACTTTGATGTCTTCAAGCTTAGCAAGAGAGACAAGAACTGCTTTGTTCGCTTCTAGGCGAGCGGCGTCTTTATCGTCAGCAACTTTAAGCATGACGTCTAGCGCTTTACTTGGAGCAATATCGTACTCAGCACGTAGGTTACGGATGCTAGTGATGAATGCTTTCACCCACTCAATATCGTCAAGTGCTTCTTGGTTGAAGTTTGCTTCTTCAAACTGAGGAAGCGCTTGAAGCATGATCGTATCACCTTCAACACCATCAACAATAGGTTTGACGCTCTGCCAGATCGTTTCAGTGATGTATGGTAGTACTGGGTGAGCTAGACGCAGTGTCTTCTCTAATACAGTGATCAGCGTGCGACGCGTACCACGTTGCTGAGCTTCGTTACCTTTCCATAGAACGGGTTTAGTCAGCTCTAAGTACCAGTCACAGAATTGGTTCCAGATGAACTCATAAATGGTATTTGCAGCCATATCTAGACGGTAGTTGTCGATGTGACCGTTGAACTCTTTTGCAGCAAGTTCAAACTGAGACTCGATCCACTTGTCTGCAAGTGAATATTCAATCTCACCACCGTTGAAACCACAATCTTGATCTTCTGTGTTCATAAGCACGTAACGGCTTGCGTTCCATAGCTTGTTACAGAAGTTACGGTAACCTTCTAGACGCTTCATATCCCAGTTGATATCACGACCAGTAGATGCCATTGCTGCAAGAGTGAAACGAAGTGCATCAGTACCATAAGGTTCGATACCATTTTCGAATGTCTTACGAGTGTTCTTTTCAATCTTCTTCGCTAGTTGAGGTTGCATCATGTTGCCAGTGCGCTTCTCTACTAGAGACTCAAGGTCGATACCATCAATCATATCGATTGGGTCAAGAACGTTACCTTTAGACTTCGACATCTTGTCGCCGTTTTCGTCACGGATTAGACCCGTAACGTATACCGTCTTGAATGGTACCTGTGGTTTGCCGTTTTCATCTTTACAGAAGTGCATGGTCATCATGATCATGCGAGCAACCCAGAAGAAGATGATGTCGAAACCTGTAACTAGTACATCTGATGGGTGGAAAGTTTTCAGGTCATCAGTGTTTTCTGGCCAGCCTTGAGTACCGAATGTCCACAGTGCAGATGAGAACCAAGTATCAAGAACGTCGTCGTCTTGACGCAGAACAACAACTGGCGCTAGACCATTGTTCTCACGCACTTCCTCTTCGGTACGACCTACATAAACGTTACCGTCGTTGTCATACCATGCTGGAATGCGGTGACCCCACCATAGCTGGCGAGAGATACACCAGTCTTGAATGTCACGCATCCAAGAGAAGTACATGTTTTCATATTGCTTAGGCACGAATTGGATTTCGCCATCTTCAACTGCTTTGGTTGCTGTCTCTGCTAGAGGTGCAGTACGAACATACCATTGGTCAGTTAGCATTGGCTCAATTACCACGCCACCACGGTCGCCATAAGGTACGGTCAGATCGTGATCTTTGATTTCGTCCAGAAGACCAAGCTCTTCGAACTCGGCAACGATAGCTTTACGAGCAGCGAAACGCTCCATGCCATGATATTTAGCTGGAAGCTCTGTTGAATACGCATCGCTTGCTTCACCATTTGTGGTGAATACTTCTGCTGCGTCACGAATATCTGCATTGAACGTTAGGATGTTGATCATTGGCAACTGGTGACGTTTACCAACTTCATAGTCGTTAAAGTCGTGTGCAGGTGTGATCTTCACACAACCCGTGCCTTTTTCCATATCAGCATGCTCGTCACCTACGATTGGAATACGACGGTCTACGATAGGAAGCAGGATTTCTTTGCCGATAAGATCTTTATAGCGAGGATCTTCAGGGTTTACCGCAACACCAGTATCGCCCAGCATAGTTTCTGGACGAGTAGTTGCGACAACAATGTAGTCTTTACCTTCTGCTGTTTTTACGCCATCAGCTAGAGGGTAGCGGAAGTGCCACATGTGGCCTTTCTTGTCTTTGTTTTCAACTTCTAGATCAGAAATCGCTGTGTGTAGCTTTGGATCCCAGTTAACTAGGCGCTTACCACGATAGATAAGATCATCTTCGTATAGACGAACAAAGACTTCTTGAACGGCATTAGATAGGCCGTCATCCATAGTGAATCGCTCACGATCCCAGTCTACAGATGCGCCTAGACGGCGAAGCTGTTTAGTAATTGTGCCGCCAGACTCGCCTTTCCATTCCCAGATCTTGTCGATGAAAGCTTCACGGCCATAATCGTGCTTAGTCTTGCCTTCTTCAGCGGCAATCTTACGCTCAACGACCATTTGAGTTGCGATACCAGCGTGGTCAGTACCTACTTGCCAAAGGGTGTTTTTACCCTTCATACGCTCGGCACGGATTAGCGTATCCATGATGGTGTCTTGGAATGCATGACCCATATGTAGGCTACCAGTGACGTTCGGTGGCGGGATCATGATGCTGTATGATTCTTTAGTCGTGTCACCGTGAGGCTTAAAGTAGCCTTTCTCTTCCCAAGTCTTATACAGAGCTTGTTCGATAGATTGTGGGTTATATGTCTTTTCCATAGCTTTCTGGATACTTACTTTAATCTGTGAAAGAAATTTGCCAAACCTTATAAATAAACGCAGGGAAATTAACGCTTACTTATAAGGATTGACCTTGATTAGGATTCTGAATGTTGAATCTCAATGGTTTGAAGCTGATAGCCCGCTTGACGGTAAATTTTATACCTTTCTCGCGCAGTTTGCTTAGCTTTTTCTTCGCAAGGGACGAAGTCTACCACTTGACCAAAGGACTGCGCAAAGGTTGCGTGACTATTCGCCAAATTTATTGCTAGTTGCCTATTCCAACTGGGTTTAAGGCCCTCATGACCAATCTCTACCGGCGTGCCATTTTTAGGTCCTTCGCCAATGAGATTGTGGGCAATAAATTGTTCGGGAGTCACTTGCCAGAAATACTCAGCCAACAACTCAGCTTCGGCTTTGTCACTGCAGTTAATATAGAGTTTGGCACCTTGCGCTGTAAAATGGCGACAGAGAAAATGCACATAGGCAAACCACCCCTGTTGAGAGGCTTGTTCAGAGTCTTCATTAATGATGTAGAAGGTTGCCGTATTCATGTGAAATGTCGCTTTGCTCTGGTTATTGGTAAGCAATAAAAAAGGGCCTTTCGGCCCTTCTGTTTACTCTTCAGTCTCTTGGCCACTGCGGTTTAGCAAGAATTGGACAAGTAGCGAGACAGGACGACCCGTTGAGCCTTTCGCTTTGCCTGATTTCCATGCTGTACCAGCAATATCTAAGTGTGCCCAGTGATATTTCTTAGCAAATCGAGATAAGAAACAACCAGCTGTAATCGTACCGCCAGGGCGGCCACCAATATTTGCCATATCAGCAAATGGGCTTGCTAGTTGCTCTTGGTATTCGTCTGCCATTGGTAGACGCCAAGCGCGATCGCCAGCTTGCTCAGAGGCGTTAACAAGTTCATGTGAAAGTGGGTTGTGGTTTGAAATCACACCACTGATATGATGACCTAGTGCAATCACACATGCCCCCGTAAGAGTGGCAACATCAACAACACATTCCGGCTCATAGCGTTCGACATAAGTTAATGCGTCACACAGAACCAAGCGACCTTCTGCGTCCGTATTTAATACTTCAACTGTAAGGCCAGACATAGTTGTGAGGATATCACCTGGGCGATAGGCATTACTGCCAGGCATGTTTTCACAGCCTGCTAGTACTGCAACCACGTTGATTGGTAGGTTCAGCTTAGCCAGCGCTTTCATGGTACCGAATACCGATGCTGCGCCACACATGTCGTATTTCATCTCATCCATGGCTTCGCCAGGTTTTAGTGAGATACCGCCTGAATCGAACGTTAGGCCTTTACCAACTAAAACAATTGGCTTCGCATCTGGATCCGGGTTGCCCTTATACTCCATGATAGACATCATAGATTCATTCTTTGATCCACGACCGACAGCTAGGTAAGACGTCATACCTAGTTTTTCCATTTCTTGCTCACCAATGATTTTGGTTGAAATGGTGTCGTAATCATCAGCCAAGCGACGAGCTTGAGAAGCAAGATAAGCTGGGTTTGCGATATTTGGTGGCATGTTGCCAAGATCTTTCGACGCTTTAACACCTGAAGCAATCGCTAGACCGTGAGCAATCGCTTTTTCACCAAGATTTAACTCACGACGTGTAGGTACGTTGAATACTAGCTTACGCAGTGGACGACGTGTTTCTGGTTTACTACTCTTGAATTGATCGAAGGTATAAAGACCATCTTTCGTTGCTTCAACAGCTTGACGTACTTTCCAGTATGTATCGCGGCCTTTAACGTGCAGCTCTGTTAGGAAACATACGGCTTCCATAGAACCAGTCTCGTTCAACGTGCTGATGGTTTTTTGAATGATTTCTTTATATTGGCGTTCACCAAGCTCTCGCTCTTTACCACAGCCAACTAACAGAACGCGCTCTGAAAGCACCCCAGGTACTTGATGCAGTAGCAGCATTTGACCTGGCTTACCTTCTAGGTCGCCACGACGTAGCAAAGAGCTAATATAGCCATCGCTGATTTTATCAAGCTGCTCTGCAACCGGAGAGAGACGACGTGGCTCAAATACGCCAACGACGATGCATGCACTGCGCTGCTTCTCTGGACTGCCACTTTTAACACTAAACTCCATGCGTACTCCTACATCCTAAAGACAAATAGAACTAAATGTTGGATAATCGATTCTTAATGCTTGAATCCTATGAGCCATTTCGGCCTATAATCTTAAGATAAGAATCGATCAAAAAAGTAAAAAATAAAAGGTTTACCCGAAAACTATAGCGATTCAATCAAAAAAACAAGTTTTGTATAGGTGTTTTCACTGTGATTATTGTTAGATATTTGATCAGAGAAACAGTTAAGAGCCAATTAGCCATCTTTTTAGTGCTCTTTTTAGTGTTTTTCAGTCGTCAATTTATCCAAGTGCTTGCTGATGCTTCCGATGGAGATATTCCTGCTGGTCTGATTATGACTTTAGCGGGTATTAGTATGCCGACAATGGGACTATTGATGTTCCCATTGAGTATTTATATCGGAATCCTAGTTACTTTCGGGCGTTTATACGCAGAAAGTGAAATCACGGTAATGAATGCGACCGGGATAGGTAATAAGTTTCTTATTCGTGCGGCTATGTATTTAGCGGTACTGACCACTTCTCTAGCTGCGTTTAATGCATTCTGGTTAGCCCCTTGGACTCAAGAGCAAGAAGTGCAGATTCGTGAACGGCTTGCATCGGAAAACTCGGTGGAGCTTTTGCAAACGGGTAGCTTCCAACGAACCCCTGACGGTTCTTCGGTTGTCTTTATTGACAGCATAAAAGATAAAAAGCTAACCAATGTCTTCGTTGCTCAGTTAAATCCAAGAGATTCGGTGTTACCTAGTGTGATATCGGCGAAATCTGGTGATGTAAAAGAGTTAAGTGATGGTCGACAAGTGATTGCGCTCTATGACGGTGTTCGTTATGAAGGGGTGCCGACTCGTCTTGAGTATATGGTTACAGAGTTTACCGATTATGAAGGGGTCATTGGGCAGCGTGAAGTCCAACAGCGTGGGCGCTCTTGGATGGCCATACCCACTATGGAGTTATTGGGTAACCCTGATCCTAAAGCGCAAGCCGAGCTCCATTGGCGAATCTCCTTGGTGGTATGTATTCCATTATTAACCATGCTGGTGGTGCCTTTGTCGGCGGTAAACCCAAGGCAAAGCAAGTTTGCCAAAATGGGACCAGCAATCTTGGCTTACTTCGCTTATTTTATGGCGATCAGTGCAATGAAATCGGCGCTAGAAGATGGGGCTTTTCCGTCGTACATCGGATTATGGCCAGTAAACTTTGCATTGCTGCTTGCCGCTATCGGTGTCAATACTTGGGATACGGTCGGTGTGAGGAAATTCAGAGAGAAACTGCGTCGTAAGCGCATGCAAAGACGAGAGGTAGCTTAGATCGTGTTTAGAATACTAGACGTCTACGTGGGTAAGACAATCATTACCACGATCATATTAGTGCTCTCGGTTTTCGTTGGCTTATCTGCGGTGATCAAATTTGTCGAACAGCTTCGTTCAGTTGGCGAGGGGAGCTACACCATGCTGTCGGCATTGTATTTTGTGATATTAGGGATGCCGCGTGATATTGAGCTGTTCTTCTCTATGGCTGCGCTACTTGGCTCCTTAGTCGGCTTAGGTATGTTAGCGAGCAGCTCTGAGCTTGTTGTTATGCAAGCTGCCGGGATTTCGAAGCTACGTATTGGTCTTTCAGTACTTAAGACGGCAGTGCCTTTGATGGTGGTAGTGATGGCATTAGGGGAGTGGGGGGCACCAACCACTCAGCAAATGGCTCGCGATTTGCGCCTTCAAGCTACATCCGGAGGTAGCATTGTATCAGTTAGGAACGGTGTCTGGGCTCGGGATGCGAACGACTTCATTTTTATCTCTAAGGTCAATGGCGAGTCTGTTGAAGGATTGAATATTTGGCGCTTCGGTGAGAATAAACAGCTCAAAGAAACGGTGTTTGCGGAATCAGCAGATTATCTAGGCGATAATCGTTGGGAGATGCACCGAATTCAAATTACAGACATGAAAAACGATGAGGCATTATCAAAAGAGACGCTCGACAAGCAAGTTTGGGAAACTTCACTGGTGCCTGACAAGCTAGCGATTGTTACTGTGGATCTTAATGAGTTGCCGTTAAGTGGATTGTGGGATTATACCCAATACCTGAAAGACTCTGAACAGGATGCATCTCGTTATGAACTGGCATTTTGGCGTAAAGCGACACAGCCAATTTCAGTCGCGGTAATGATGTTAATGGCACTGTCTTTTGTGTTTGGTCCTTTAAGAAGTGTAACGATGGGTGCGCGTATTCTCTCTGGTGTCATCGCAGGTTTTACGTTCTACATTTCGAGTGAATTCTTTGGGCCAGTTAGCCTTGTATATGGGATGTCGCCGTTGTTTGGTGCCTTAGGGCCTAGTTTGGTGTTTTTAACCATAGCCATGTTGCTTCTGCGCAGAAAACTATAATAAAAAAGGCTCCAACCGGAGCCTTTTTTATTTTGTCTAACTGAAAGAGAGTTTACTCGAAGCAAATCTCGATAAATGCATCACCCCATTCAGAGGTAAAAGGCATGATGATGATCGCTCCATCGCATTTATGCCTGATGGTATGTCCTTTACCCGAGACAACCACTGGAGTTGCCATATCAAAATCGAAGCCATTCTCAGCTAAAATTCGTTTTGCACCACCAGTGACCATATTGGTGATTTCACCGACCATATCGGTTACTTCTTCGTTGAGACCATGTGGTCTCTCGCCGAGCATGTTCTGCATGATTTCGAGAGCAAGACCCTCTTCAAATGTGATCGACATTGAACCACGAGTTTGGTTGCCTACCATCCCGATAAGACCAGATACGTCCCCGCGAGCAATCTCATCTTTCTTAATTCTTGGTTTTAATGGTTTGATTTCCATCGTCGCCATGGTTTTTAGCACATTTATTAAGGAGGCTAAAAACGGGTTTACAAATTCAGCGCGCATAACTTCTTCTATTTATTTTCAACTTCCAATGATGAACACGTCTGACAAATGCCATGAGATTCAATAACGTGATTGGAGAACTGGAAGCCATGTTTTTCAACGTTACTATTCAACAAGGCTATCAGAATATCATCTTGTAGTTCAACGACATTGCCGCACTTATCACAAATCAATAAATGAGAGTAGTGCTTATGCTCACCAAATGAACAGCATGAGATAAAGCTATTAGTTGATTCAACTCTGTGAATAAAACCTTGTTCTAAAAGAAAGTCTAGAGCGCGATACACGGTAGGCGGTTTAGCTTTTGGCTCACTGACTTTGAGCTGTTCTAATAATTCATAAGCACTAGAGGCCTTCTTATTTTCACAAATAAGCTCATAAACAGTTCGGCGCTGAGGAGTGAGTCGCACACCTCTTGCGGAACAGATATCTTCCAATTGTTGTATTAGCTTTTGATTCACATGGTCACCTGTCTTAGCGAAGTCCGACTATTTTATACTAATTCCCCACGTAGATCGTTAGTAGGCTGACTCGAATTTTCGTATTGACCGATTCGTCACTTTATTCTGCTAGTGGCTCTGAACAAAGGGATGAAATATTTTGCAACATCAAAGTTGCCAAGTTGCATATTCGCACTGTTGACTATGAGGAGTCGGATACCTACCATGCGCCCATATTTTCACAGGAGAAATATTATGGAAAACGACAGTCGAAGGTGGATTACTAGCTCAAGAGCGCGGATCTTATTGGAGTAATATGGACTAAGCATTGTTACCCCCCTTCAACTTTTCTCGCCCTCTTAAAATGACGTTGGTTTCTTTCTCTGAAACTCAAACGTTATCTTGTTAGTAACCACCTGAAAATGAATTGTTTTTTCTATTGCTCGAATGGAGCAAGGGATCGTCATATCTAATAAAAAGGTGCGTTATCATGACCATTATTAACACCGTAAACGAATACAACCATCACCAAACCGTTAGCTTCGAGTCCGGCGCGACTCAAGTAGATTTCACTCTTTTTAATCATTGGATTGAAATGCGTGAGATACAAAAGCTTAACCAACATTTTAACGCTGAATACATTCAGCAAACGCTTTGTTTTACTCAGCAGTTATCGGCAGAGTCGCTTCAACGTCTTTATTCTCTAGAGGGGTTCGACTATCAGCAAGATATAGAGCGGTTTCTTCAAGCAAGGCATCCCGTTATCCATACTGTTAATTCCGCAGCAATGACAGTGCTCTATCATGATATGTCCGTAGAGCAGGCGAAAAAAGCATTGAACAGTCTGTATGTTGAGTTTGCCTGTCTTACTATCGTCGACGATCTGGGACGGTTCGTTGGCTTGATTAAGCTGGATATTTTGTTTAAATCTCAACCTAATTTAAAACTGTCTGAGATTGTCCAGCATGCCATCAGCTGTCATTTTAGCGCATCACAAGAACATGCGGTGGCGCTACTCAAACAAAGTCGTTTTGACGTTGTACCAATCTTAAATAGTCAGGGGCTACCCGTTGGTTTGCTATCGGCCAAATCGGCGATAGATATCGTTACTGAAGAGCAAACTGAAGACATGGAACGATTGATGGGCATTCAGCAAGATGGCCATGTCGGCGACTATATGAGCCTGTCTGTTATGGATCATGTGAGTAAGCGTATTGTCTGGGTAATAGGCTTAGCCATATTGGGTTTGTTATCCGGTATGGTGATCCATAGTTATGAAGATGCAATTGAAGCGTTTACGGTTTTGGCCTTGTACATGCCTATGATAGCGGACTCTGGTGGTAATGCTGGTACGCAGTCTGCGACTGTGATGGTGCGCTCTCTGGCGTTAGGAAGCGTCAAGCTGCGTGACTGGCTGTCAGTGTTGTGGAAGGAAACACGCATTGCCATTGTTATTGGTGGTGCACTGGCTGTTATTTCCTTAGGGAAAGTGACCTTACTGTCTTATGGCGTAGAGTTGCCGGCGAATCTGACACTAACCATGTTGGGCTGTGCAATTGGCTTAGCACTCTTCTTCCAAATAGTCTCTTCTACCGTTATTGGCGCTATGCTGCCTATGTTGACTAAACGACTCAACCTTGATCCCGCCGTTGTCGCTAGTCCAGCGATAACCACCATCGTTGATATTGGTGGGCTGCTAATCTATTTCTTCTGTACTACTCGATTACTAGGTTTGTCTTAACCTCAGAGTAGGAGTTGTCATCATGAATATAGAATGGAGAGCGAGCAACGCTATAGTGGTGTCCCAGATGCTACGGGTTGGTGAGGTTGGAACCATAGATATCAAGATCTATATGGATGGCCAACGTTATTCAGTTGCAGAGTTCAGTGAGGAAGCAACGGATGATCTGTACCGTTCGATATTCCTCTATCACAACACCGATAGTCTATTAACTGAAGAAGCTCGACTGGAGTTCATCGCTCTGGAAATGGGTCACTGGTGTCCTGCAACTGAAAGTAGACTAGTGGAATGGCTAACGTCGTTCCATACTGCGATACGTGCACAGTGTCTTTCGGTTTGTTGTGAGTCTGGATACCCTGGCGTGCCATCTTTGTGTTGGCAGGTGGAGAGGGTAAATTATAAGTTTGCTCTTCTGTTTGAGCGTTGCCCATCGGCGCGCTCATCACATCAACGTTTATTAGTCATCGCATGCCAAGAGCTGTTAAAACTCTATGAAAGGTTGAGAGACAATCACGCAGAGTCGTCATCGCAATCTGTGTTGAACTGTCTTTCTCGACTTTTGTTTGAACGCAACCATATTGCAGGCTGGCGTCCATACGAACAGAGAAAGAAAGCATATCGTGGAACGGGCTACCATGATGAAATCGAAGAGTTTGCCTCTAGTTGGCCAGCTTATCGGCATGAGCACTTGTGCACTCAGCGCCGTGCATCCGTAAACCACCTGATAACCATTGCTTTAAGCAGCATGCTCGCCATGTCAGTCGTGTTAATGTTCAATGTTCATTCGATGAAACAGGATGGACATTTGACTTTGAGTCTACTTATATTGATCTGCTTGCTTTATGGTGGGCGTGATGTTGTCAAAGAAGTTCTCAAAGTAAAGATCACCAAGCAGCTTAACAAATTTAATTTCTACCGAAGATATAAATTGATTCGACCTGGAAGTTTTCGAATCATTGGTAAGCGCAAAACTCGGATGCAGTCTCAATTTAGCCCGTATAAAACATCATCTAAGCTGTGTTTGCAAAAAACGGAGAGTATCTCTGTTGCCAAAAGACTCAGTAAACATTCGATATCAGTGTACTGCGAGACTCAAATATCACTAAACAACTTAGACAAATATCGTAAGACGCAGCATTTTAGAGTGCTGAATCAGCATGGAGAAAGTGAACGTACACCGATACGAGACAATCGTGATTTGCATATTTGTATCCAAATCACTCAATCAAATAGAAACACAATAACAAAATCGTTTCGTTGTAATGATAAGGACAACAGTCGTTGGTTTGAAATAAAACCCGCAAGCTAACTCGAGGTAGCTGGTGGTCTTTAAAGCGCCGTTATTGGCCGTTAGGCATGGCGATATCTGTGTTGGCTAGATGATTAGCTACTTCGCTTTCTTTTTGAAACTCTTCCGCTCTCTGTGTATGATTGGCTGCTTTTTCTTGATGACGATAACCGCTTTATCAGGGAAGCATGGAAAATTCCACGATATTCAAAGCGGATTTGATGGGTAAAATTATTAGGTAAAACAATGACCAAGCCAGATAACACAAGTAAATTCCAATCAAACCGCTTATCCGTTGCGCCCATGCTCGATTGGATTCACTTTTAAGCTATAGCTTGGTGTACATGTGAATCATACGTACCATGTCCGTACTGAAGTTAAATTACAGTACTTCTTAACTCTTTTATTATCGCCTTTCTAATACTAACTGCTTCCTGTCTAACACCCTTACAAGCAGTGTCATAGCTCCTTCGACTAATAAGCCATTGTTCCGTTAGTTGGCGTCTTTCTAGCCGCTCTAGCTCTGTCTCCGTTCTGTGGTCTCTATCCCCTAATTGATATTCGAATAACAGAAGAAACTCTAGATGCTTTTGGATTGTCACCTCATAGCCACGAATGGTGTCGAAAACCAGAGAAATATTATCTGTATAGGAGTTCGCAAAAATCTCTGACTTATGGAGGTATTTTTGGCTAAGGCTGTAGCGATCTCTTAAAGAACGGATCTCTTTGATGCTTTTGCTTGAGGTTGTTTCCCAATCAGTAGATATTCTGACTACGATAGAACAGCACTGCTCAAATTCATCCATATACTGGTCAAAGTATTCGGAAAGCTCTTCAATTTTCGCTTGCTTATTCTTATTGGCTCTAATCCTAGCTTCTTCTACTCTTTGTTTTTCATTTTCACTTGCGTGTGCTTTAAGCTGGTTAGTTAGGTTAGTTCTTACAAATTTATTATTAATAAAGACAACGAGCAACGCAGCCCCAGCTGTAAGTACTGTAGAAATAGGCGTAAGCAATCCATAGTTTTGCATCTTCGCGAGTATTTCAATCATATGGCTACATCCTTTGTCCAGACCATACTACCTCTCCGATGATTTCAAAGTCGGCACTCTTGATATCTTCTTTTCCAAGCTCCCATGGTTCATAAGCATTATTATCGCTTACTACTTTGATTCCATTAGGCAAAAATTGAAGTCTCTTTACCATCAAACGACCATCATATCTAAAGACATAAATCCCATCATTTGAGAAACCATCTAAGCGATTTACCATTACTATGCTTTGGTTTTTTAGCGTTGGAGTCATGCTATCTCCACGAACTGGCATGAGGAAAATATTGTTAGGATTGAAACCAAGTTCCTGCCTGATAAAGCGCTCACTGAAAACCATAGCGCACGATTCTTCTTCTTTCTCGACGAGAGTCCCATTACCAGCACTCACTTCAATATCGAAGAACTTGAGTTCCAAATACCCTCTTGGTGCTAACGCTCCTGTTTTTGAGATCTCGTTCGCTTTTATAAAAATATCTTCAGGAATCTTTCCTCTAGCTCTCCACGTTTGAATTGTTGAAGGTGAAACGCCTAAAGCTTTTGATAAATCTGTGTTTTTTGAAGTTTTTGTTAACTTCTTTAGCTTAAGAATTTGCTCGTCTATAGTGCTCATTTGTGGCTCCATGTTTCTCAAAGGTGTTGCAATAGAGAAAATGATGCTCAATAATGTCTCTCGGATTGATTGAGACACTTTTGAGTTAATTTTGATTGCTCTTAGTTAACTCACCATGATTGCATAGGTGATTTATGAACACAATCTTTGCTCTATTAGCACGCTTTGAGAGCCCTACAGTGGAACTCAAGCAAGTTAGCCAAGAGTTCTTTGGCATAACTCCAAAGACGGCGGAACAGCGCGCGAAGGCCTGTGACTTCCCCGTTCCTACATTCAAACTGCGTGATTCAGAGCGCAGCCCTTCTTTAATCAAAGTTGAAGACTTGGCCACTTACATTGATAAGCGTCATGAGTCAGCTAAATCCGACTGGCAATCAGTCAATGGGAAGGTTTTATGAATATCCCTATGCACGGAATCAACTTGGATTTCACTCACTCAAGTGAAGCTAAATTACTGCACTCATTAGTTAAAGAGCGTGGAAGTTCTTGCGGTAGAGAACAAGACGAGTTCATGGCTAACTTTGAGATGCAGCTGGTGGAAGCTATCGAACTCATGGAAAGCGTAGAGGCATAGTCATGAGTCAGATAACGACTTTCACACATTCGGGAGAGGTGCTTCGCCTTTCCTCTTTCACTCGTCGCTTTTTTCCTCGCTTACCTAAGTTGGTTAAGGCTGATGTGAAGCGAAAGATTGAGCTACGCATGGAGCGTAAGAACCCTACTCGGGAAAACCTAATCAAAGCTGCTGAGGATGCGGTCAAGTTTGGTTTGAAGCGAGCAGGGTTTATCGAGGATAAGTTCTCGTTTGTAGATAGTCGTGTAAGAGCCAAAGCAGAACCTTTGAGTCACGACATTCTTATGCGTGATGATGCAATTCGTCAGCTTGCTAAGGATTATGCGATAGATTGCGCTGAACTGCTTACAGATAAACAACTTCCTGAAGTTTTCAGTTGCTACCTAGATGCGCTCAAGCACGTGTATGAACTTCAAGCGATGACTTTACAAGAAATCCATGTCAATGCTCCTCGAATCAACTTCAAGAAAGAAGCTAAGAAGCCAGAAGAACTTGAGCGTGATTTAGAAATTGCAGCTTTGAAGATGCAATCTGAATCATGGATTGAAGGTCGGCTTCTCCATCTTCGAGAGCAGTACATCGAATACTCACAAATTGCATTGGAGCGAGTAGGGGAAGGAAAGCATCAAGCTTCTATGATTAGCGCGATTTCCTTTTCCAACTGGAAACAAAAACAACGCGAAGCCAAGAAGTTCGTCGAAGCAATGGCCGTAATGAATGATGACACAGGAGAAGCGTTTGCGCTTGAAGATGTGATCAAAAGGACTACGGCGAACCCAGAGAATCGACGCATTGAAATGATGGTGCGCTCTCGTGGGTTTGAAGAACTCGCTCAAGACTTGGGCTATACCGCGCTGTTTGTAACTTGGACGCTGCCAAGTAAATACCATCGAGTATCTAGAAAGTGGAATGGTGCGTCTGTTAAAGAAGGCCATCAAGCTTTAATGCAGAAGTGGGCCGTTGCACGAGCGTTGATTGCAAAAGAAGACATTGAGTATTTTGGCTTTCGTGTTGCTGAACCTCATAAGGACGCGACGAGCCATTCTCACTACTTCCTTTTTTGTTCACCTCAAGACAAGCAAACCATTATCAACATCTTAAAAGGGTGTGCGATATCTGAAGATAGGTCAGAGCTCGGGAACGACATTTCCCCTCGCTTTGATGTCAAGGAAGCAGATCCAAAGAAAGGCGGCGCTACTGCTTATATCGCTAAGTACGTTTCCAAGAATATCAATGGTAACCATTTACCAGAAACCGAAGCGGAAGAGTGTGCTTATCGAGCTCGCGCATGGGCTTCAACTCATCGTATTCGACAGTTCCAACAATTTGGTGGAGAGCCAGTTTCGTTGTGGCGCAACCTTCGTCGAACCAAACCAGAACAAACTCAAATTGACCTCAAACTTGAGGAGCTTAGACAAGCGGCGGACTCAGCTAAATGGTCGCTGTTTTGTCAATTGGCCGATGGTGCCAGGGTGGAGTACGAGCAACGAGAAAACCAGTATGGCGAAATCAATAAAAAGGTCATTGGATTCTCTTGGTTAGGTCAACTTATCGAAACCGCAAGCGAACGCTACTCCATCGTCAAAAAAACAGATGTGAATCGCGTGCAAAAGGCACGGAGTGCCGCACCTTGGAGCACTGAAAATAACTGTAACTCCACTCTTTCTAAAGCTCTTATGGACGCGACCGGATGGAGCATGGAAGGAGTTCAATGTCTTATCAAACCTCTATCCAAGGGGGCAACTATCACCATAGACCAGTACTGCAAAATCCGTTTGGAACATGGAAAGGTCGTTACCCAATAAACACCATAAAACAACCCAATAAGCACAAACAAAAGGAACATACACATGATTATTAAAGGTCGAATTCAAGATTTAGACGATATTCAGCAAACCTCATTTATGGACAGAAACAGTGGTGAGCTAATTGCTCGCGGTGAGTTCTTACTCTCAGTAAAGAAACCCTCTCAGGTAATCAAAATCAAGGTAAGTCCTGAACATTGGAAGCAGTCAAGTAATGGTAAGAGCTTTCAAGCCTTGGTCGACAAAGACTGTGAATTTTGGATTGAGCAGAAGGAATTTAGTTTCACTCGCCCTGATGGCCAGACCGTTACAGGTTCTAGTAACAACTTGTTCCGTCTTCCTCAAGCAGGTTTGGTGAAGTGACATGCCTTATTGCGTCGTAGCTGAGAAAAGCACAAACGTCTTAAAACTTAGTGGTCAAAAACTCTCTGATTGCGACGCGCTTGTCGTGATATCCGCTAGTGAATATCACACCTATTTAGGAGCTCTGGAGTTGTCATCGAGTGATGTTGCAGGGCTTCTATTCTCGGGCTTTGGGCTCGTAATCTTGGGTTACTTACTTGCTGCTCCAGCTGGTTATGTAGTCCGCTTTATCAACAAACTTTAAAAGGTACATTTTATGAAAAAACTAATGTCTAAGGCTAAAACAGCCGTCCTACTAGCTTCCGTTTCTTTGGCCGCGCCAATGGCATTTGCAGAAGCTTCGACTAGCCCAGTTGATCAAATCAAAGATGCTGTGGTTGGTGCGCTTTCCGGCCTCGCTGCCATTACCACGGTAATCTTAGCTGTAGCACCTGTTGGTATTGGTATTGCCATTGCCTTCAAAGTGTTCGGTAAGTCTAAGCAAGCAGTTAACAAAGCATGATCTTCTTGCTTCACGAGTTAGTCACTGCCATCTGGTTTCTGCTAGGTGGCATGATTGCTCTAGCCACAATTCATGGCTTAAAGGGCGGCTGATGCCGCCTTTTTTATAGGTGGATTTTATGAAGCGAAAACTATTAATTCTCGGACTCATTTTGAGTTCGTTCTATGCAGTTGCATCAGCGAGGCTTCAAGTTGCTGAGGCTTTGCTAGCCAGAGAGCGGGCGGTTCAATTTGGCTCCCAAATGTTAAAAGTCGAAACTGCTGTGAAAGCTGTCTCTCCTGTATCTCGCCCGTACTTTGTTACACCGTCAAACGTGTCAATGTCTTCATTTGGAGGTTTCCTTAAGAGTATGTCTACTCAAGAGCCAGTTAAAACTGTATTAGCCGCGCTTGGTTTTGCGGTGTCGGCTGGTAATTGGGAATGGTCTTCAGACTCTAGTGGGGCGCCGAAACAGGGAAGCCTATACTCCGTTCAACTCAGTCAGATGCGTTACACTGGTTATGGTGTTTCTATCCATACGGCTCTTAAAAATACGTTTACTGAAAATGCTCAGAACTATGGAACAATAGATACAGTCGAGGTTGCTCAAGATAATACTCTTGTTGCTACTACACACAGTGGTTGGCGTTATGTTGGGTCTTGGGTTCATCTTAAATGTGATAGCGCCACTTCAACGGTAGAAAGCTGCGCTCCTGATTATGTTCCTAGTCAGGCTGATAAAACTATTCCGGATGATGCATTTGCGGGCACTCTGGCATCAAGGTTCTCCAGTCTTTCTAATACGCAAAAACAAGCTCTGTTTCAGAATGCTGATGGTTCGCTTGCTAACTTGGATTGGCAACCAGAGGCGACAGCAGAACCGACCTTTAGTGATGGTCGCCCCCTTCCGCCAATTGGTGACCCTTTATGGCAATCTGCTCTTGATCATTCTCAAGGGAAAACCGTCCCAGAAGACAAGGCGGCTGACGCTCGTTACTTGGCTGAGACTGTTGCCCAAAATGACTCAACGGTCTTGAATAAGAATGCTAATGGGAGTAGTGGAGGCACTAATCCAAATCCTGATAATAATGTTGACCTTTCCCCTGTTGTTAACGCAATTCAATCGCTTGAATCAAGTAATGCTAACGAACTAAAAGCAATTAAAGAGCAACTAAAGGCAAATGCTAAAGCCCCAGATTTAGATAAAGCTGGAGAAGTGAGTTGTCTAGTTGGCTTGAAGTGTCCTTCTTTTGTAGAACTCAAATATGAAGATGGTTTGAAAGGGCTTCTCGATGACTTTAAGACTCAGATTTCAGCGTCAAAGCTACTTCAGTTTCTTGATGATTTTCGAGTTAATGGCAATGGAAACGTTACGCCTCCAGTTTGGATTATTGATTTATCAGAAGTTGACTTTTTAGGTGAAGGGCTAGGGAAACATGATGTGAGTTTACCAAGTTACATTTGGTCTTTCATGCGGGCGTGTCTTTTGTTCGGCACGGTAATGGCCTGTCGCAAAATTATCTTTGGAGGATAAGTCATGTTTGATTGGGTTGTATCTCTTTTTAATACGTTCATCGAGCTTCTCGCTCGCTTAGTCAATTCCTTGGTTGTTTTGCTCACGAACTTAGGGTTAGGGGCTGTTGATGTTCTCCTTACTTTTGTTGTTTCGTTGATTAATGGTCTAGGTTCGTTGCTATCTCCAATCGATTTAAAACCGTATATCAAAATGCTACCCACTGAGGCTATCGATATTATGTCGCTGGTGGGTTTTCCCCAAGCAATGACAATGATCATTTCGGCCATATCGGTGCGCTTCCTTCTTCAACTTATTCCATTTGTGAGGTTAGGTTCATAGCATGATTAATCTAATTATGGGGCGGCCGGGTGGAGGTAAAAGCTATGAAGCAGTTGTCTATCATGTGCTGCCTAACATTAAAGATGGTCGCAAGGTCATCACTAACTTACCGTTGAATATTGAGGCACTTGTTGCCGTGTTTGGTGAGGCGGTAAACGAGTTGCTAGAGGTCAAATCTTTTGATTTACACGACTATGGTAACGACAAAAGACCGTTTTCTAGTCCTGATGATTACAAAGATGAATGGAGAAATGCTAGGGGACAAGCGCCGCTGTATATCATCGATGAAGCTCATATGATTCTTGGTAATCAAGCCAAAAAAGACCTTCTAGAGTTCTACTCGATGCACCGGCATTTTGGTATCGATATTACTTTGCTAACTCAATCTGATAGGAAGCTTCATCGTGATATTCGCGACATGATTGAGATTGTATATCGATGTATCAAAAACACTGCATTAGGTTCGAATAAGACTTACACCAAGAAGGTGAAAATGGGCTTACGTGGTGATGTAGTAAATACGGAGCAGCGAACCTACGAGAAGCAATATTTCAAACTCTATCAAAGTCATACTGCGTCCAACTCCGCTGTTTCCGAGGCTCAAGCTAAAGATGTGCGTCCAATCTGGCGCTCCAAGATGGCCTACGCGTTATACACGTTCACTGTCCTGTCGATTATTGGGTTAATTAACTTACTCAGTAAAGATAATTTACTGGGTGTACCAGCTGCGCCTGTTGAAGTCGTTCAAACTATAGATACTGGTGAGCAGCCTGAGTATATAGAGAAAGAAGAACCAAAATTGTATGAACACCCTTTAGGAGACTTCAGTTTTTCTATAAGTGGCTTTGCTGAATCATTGGTATATGTGAACAAACAAATTGATCCATCAATGTCTTTACGCGAATACTACTTCCAACTGGTACTGGGCGACTATCAAATGAGCGTGACAACCAGTCAGCTTAGAGAACTTGGTTATCAAGTAGTGCCAATAAACGATTGCTTCGTTCGAATTCAGTTTCAAGGTTTTGAGCAATTGGTTACCTGTAGGTCTCAAGGGGAGAAAACGTTAGAAGGCTTCAATCCGGTAGATAGTGCATTAGGTATTTGACAATGATTTTGAGAGCCCTCAGTTGTTAGTTCTGAGGGCGTATGGTTTCTAAAGAATCTGACTTTTTATATCCATGATGGAATAGGATGGCGCACAGTCCACGAAGTACAAAGGTAACCCCGCAGAATTACAAGCTGCTTTTAGGTTTTCGTCTCTTGCTTTTCTATCGGCTCTTTGATGGCTTCTATCGTTCAACTCCACGGCCTTTACGATCTGCATAGTGTTTGGTTGACACAATACGAAGTCGAAGTGCTTCTTAGCGAGAAAGTTAAAGCACTTCATTCTAGTAGAGTTGTTTAGCCCTCTAGCTGGTTTAAGCGCATCAGCAACCCTCACTTTAGACATTATTATGTAGTGCCCACTCACTGCTTGATTAAGTGCGTGATAAAAAGACAGCTCTGCGTTAGTTAGTAGATTTTCGATACGTTCACAGTCAAATGAAGGTTTGCTCGATAGAGCCTCGGTTTTGTGTTGTTGTTCTTCCTGTTGGTTACGTTTGTTGTGTATTAGAAAAATAGTCACAAAAGCAACCGTAACAAGGAGGGAAAGAGTGAGTGCCATGATTTCTCCAAACTCATATGAAATAAAGCACACGATTCTAAGCTGTTAGAGACAACTGAAAGAAATAACGTTTTTACACGAAGTGTAATTTTGACACCCTTCAGTGATTATAAAAAACAGTTTTTTATGAATATCGCTAGAAGTTACTTCTTTTCTCGCGCAGCGATAAGGCCAATCTCTTTTGTCTAAGGTCTTGATGCTTTCAACTGGCCGAGACCGTGCGGAGTAAATTGGTAGTAGGAATCTCCCTCAGCGCTAATGAGCCTTGTTTTAGGAGCAGAGCACTGCCAACTAACAGAAATTTTGTATCTCGACAGCGCCAGATACATAAATAAGGGAGGGACCCGCATCCTGCGGGAGGGTTCCCTTAATTATGTGTTTGGTGCGAAGAATAAGCCGCCATAAGAGGGGGCTAGTAATAAAAATAGTCTATTGTTCTGACTTATGAGCCCACGCATCTATGTCTAATTCAGTTTGACTTTTGGGAGGAGTATGGTCAGTACCATTAATTGAAGACCATCCTAGAACAAATGATAAATTAATATCGTTAGGGCCTGTTTGGCTCTGGTTCCTTCCTAAAATGACCCAACCATGGTCTAGGTATTTGTTAATATCATCCGTCTTGTAGGATGGAAGCTCTTTAATTTTTACTATGTCAGCCAGCTCTTGGAGGGGGATATTATTCATTTACTCTCTTCTCCAAGTATCTCAAAGTTGCGTCAATATCCTCTTTCCAATAGAAGTTAGGAGGAGTATTTGGTTCGAAGATTCCTTCTTGAATAGCTTCATTAAAGTGGAGTCTGGCCTGTTCATACCCTTCGATGTGTAGTCTCTTAATCATCTCGACAACTTCATCTTTTTTTATCGAATCATCATGAATATAGGACAATAGCATCATCAAACCATTCGTACTTAGGTACCACTCTAAGGCTCCATCCGCTAGAATTGCCCCTTCGGCAAAGAGCTTATCTTCATCATATGCACACTGCTTATCGATTCGTCGATGATGAACTAGACGGAAACCATCATCTTGTCTCTCTTTGCTTAGATAGCTTCGCCATTCAACCCAACCATCTTCAACAGACTCAATTTCTCTTCCACATGAATCACATGTCCAAGACATATATTTCTCCTTAATCTTCCATACTTTATGCTATTACTAGGATTTACCACTAATGGATAGCTATTATTTGACAAGCTGTCCCCATAGTTTTCTTAATAAACTGAAGTTTTGAAAGCCTTCATCTGAGTGGACTAGCTCCTTTATTAGAGCTTTTAAGTCGTCGTCGTCCAAAGGTAAAATAAAGCCTCTTTGATCGTCTGCCGTATCTCGACAGCGCTTCATCAAGAGCTCCTTGTTTTCTATTTTCCGGCAAATTAGAATCCCTACTTTTCCTCTAGATGGCGAAAATCGACCGGCTATCTGATCTACCTCTGGGTTTCCTACTTCTTTACCATAATTTTTACATTCTACGAATACGTGAGCACATGGATGATGTTGTGCTATCCAAGCAAAGAACCCTGAACGAGCTTCATTGGTGTATGTAATGTCAATTCTCTTTCTTCCAGCATGAATCTTGTCTTGTTTAGTTGGGTGGCAAAGAGATGGATAAAATAATACGGAAAGTATATCTTCAATAACGTTTTCATATTCTGAAGCGGCGTCTCTGCCTGTAGGGACTTGCTCTAGTTTGGATATTAACTTTGTAAAGTCAGGAGACGGTATATCCTCTAGTTCTAGTAGGTGTCGATGAGATAGAGGCTCTGGAGGTCGTCTTTGTTTTTCACTTCGGTAATCATCTAAGACATGTCTTCTAGGGAGAGTCTGCTCTACAAGAGCAAGTTTTCCTGAACCATACTTTTCAATTAGTGACTTTTTAGTTACTTTTTTCTCACCAGACTTCAAAGTTTGTACTAATGAAGAATTAGCTTGGATATGCTCCCATTGCATTTGTGGCAAAATATAATGACGGTAGTACTCTCCTGCATCGTAGCCTAAACGGTGTCTAACTAAAATTTTCGGTACCAAGATGACTTTACCTTCGGGAGTCATGGGTAGAGAGACATAGCTTTCTTCCCACATTTCAGTTGCAGGGTTCCATATTGGACCCGATGGAACGTCATGTTGTAGTGAGATGCCATAGTAATTGCAGACATCTTGAGTGTATTTGATCAGTGGACCTCTCAATATGTTGCAGACCGCATCTGATATCATGTCAGTACCGATCCCATTGATCATTAAAGCAGTATCTTCTAGGTCTTTTATTAATCCTGTTTTGGCGGCTTTGCTTTGCGTTAGCGCATTCCAAACCAAGTTAGCTGATTCTTTACCGAAGCCATGCCCTCGTGATTTTCCATGCGAATAGCCAAGGTGAAACTCATTCCTCTCATTGAGCGATGCAAGCAGTGCTTTTGCTTTAACGTGGTCACCTTTTCGGATGTTATCTAAAACAGATTGGAAAAAAGTTTGAAGTAGTGATGAGAGCTCATTTCCCCACGTAGACTCAAGCGCTCTAATAGAGCTAGGATCAAGAAATACGGGAACATCGGTATCGAGAGGAATATCGACAAAATCCAAATATGGTTGAGTCTTGCTTAACTGAAAGTACTCACTAAATCGCATCTATCACTCCTTATAGCTTTTCCACATAAAATGTGTTGGTTATGTATCATACAGTTAACTTTATATTCCCTCAATTGCTTATAGCTTAGTTTGATATAAATCATGTCTATTCATTTTGCGAATGTAGCTTGTCTTTATGATGAAGATTTTGAGGGAAAAGTTGTGTGTAGACTTGCCATAAAATGTTTAGGTTTCGGTGACCTGTAACTTGAGCGACTTCCTCAATAGAGTACCCTTTCTCAAATAGCCTACTGGCACCTTCTCTTCTTAGATCGTGATATCTCAGGTCTCTAATTCCTAGCTTATTTCTAACTCGCTGAAATCCTGCCGTAACACTTCTCGAATTGTATGGAAAGATAAGGTTTTGAGTTCTTGGTTGTTTGATTACAATCTCAAAGGAGTTTGATAGAAGAGGAACTATCATATGATTTCCCTGCTTCTTTCTTGGATCTTTTCTATCTCTAACCAAAATTGTTCGATGCTCTTCATTCAAGTCTTCCCAACGCAGATTGCACACTTCACCAATACGCATGCAAGTCAAAATACTAAACTCAAGGATATCGACAAACGGGATGCGAGCCTGTCCATTAGCTCTGGCGTTTTGGCGCTCAATCAATCCTTGTTTTAAAGCCTCAAGCTCTTTCCCAGTTGGTCGACGAGTTCGCTTCTGACTCTTACAAATTAACCCCATGTCAGATAACACAGGCACTGCTTCTTCAAACACCTGAAAATGAGCTGCAATATTAAAGACGGGCTTAGCCTTTTTCATAGCAGAGCGAAGATAGGCTATATCGTGATAAATAGTCGCACCGCCAGCACCTGCTGCTTTTCGGTTCTTGCAATGAGTAATAAGATCGCTAGTTCTCAACTTATCACTCTCTACATTTGCAATATCACAGTCGCGAAGCATCTTGATTACGTACTGCTTAGTTCGGCCAGTTTTATCCCACAAATCAGGCTCTTCCATAAACTTATCGAGTAGTACGTATAATGGTACGGATTTTTGTTGTTCTGAGTCCGGATTCTCAAGTTCACGAACCCTTTTCGTGCCGTATGTGCGAGCGAATTCTTTTTTTCTGAATGTTTTCGATTCTCTGTGTATAATCGCCGAATTCTTTTTGACCACCACGTCCACAGTGAAGCGATTTTCACCGCTTTTTAGTGTGCGTTTTTTAATGCTGAATGATGCCATTTGTCCTACTCCTTTCATGCGTACTATGTGCGTACTGATAGGTGCAATTGGGGGCAATTCTAGCAAGTTCCTGTATATATATACAGTATCAAGATTTCGAGTAACACGTTATGAAACCTGAAGAAACTAGTAAATACACTGCGAACCGCTTATCCGTTGCGCCCATGCTCGATTGGACAGATAGACATTGCCGTTACTTCCATCGTCTATTGTCATCGCAAACGCTGTTGTATACCGAAATGGTAACGACAGGTGCGATTATCCACGGTAAAGGTGATTTTCTTGCGTATAACGAAGAAGAACATCCGGTAGCGTTACAGTTAGGTGGGTCTAATCCAGCGGACTTAGCGACGTGCGCAAAGCTTGCCGCGGAACGTGGGTATGATGAAATCAACCTCAATGTGGGCTGTCCTTCGGATCGTGTTCAAAACGGTCGTTTTGGTGCTTGTTTAATGGCGGAGCCAGAGCTGGTGGCAGAGTGTGTCGCGGCGATGAAAGAAGTTGTTGATGTTCCAGTAACGGTGAAAACACGTATTGGCATTGACGATCAGGATTCTTATGAGTTCCTGACTCGATTCGTCTCTCTTGTCTCAGAAAAGGCGGGATGTGAACAATTTACTATTCACGCGCGTAAAGCTTGGTTAAGCGGCTTGAGTCCAAAAGAAAACCGAGAGATTCCACCACTGGATTACCCACGTGCTTATCAAATTAAGAAAGATTTCCCTCATTTACAGATCGCAGTGAATGGTGGAGTGAAGACCCTTGAAGAGTCTGTCGAACACCTGAAGCATTTAGATGGTGTCATGATAGGTCGTGAAGCGTATCAAAACCCTTATATTCTTGCGCAAGTTGACCAACTAATTTTTGGGCTTGATACTCCAGTGAAAAAGCGCAAGCAGGTTGTGGAAGAGATGTATCCATACATTGAACGACAGTTAGCGAACGGTTCGTATCTTGGTCATATCTCTCGTCATATGATTGGTCTATTTCAGGCGATGCCTGGTGCGAGGCAGTGGCGTCGTTACATTAGTGAAAATGCTCATAAGAAGGGTGCCGGCATTGAGGTACTCGAAACTGCATTAGCGAAAATACCTGCAGAACTTGACGTGTAAGATACCAACTTATTGGTCAATAATACCAACTCCTATTGTGCTCAGTGCCAATAGGAGTTTTTGTCTTTTATAAGTGTATGATTTTTAATGTTTATAATAGTTGGAACAGTTCCTGCAATACCAAAGTTAAGTCGTTAATGAAGTCACAAGCACGTAGGAGGTGTTATGTTTGAACTGATTTTCGTATTGGTATTTTTGGCTACACTGGTAATGACAGGCGTAACAGTGATGACAGTAACGCTGGCTGTGGTTGTTTCGTTTGGTGTGATGTTTATGTTGGGAATGGTCGGCATCGTCTTCAATTTACTCCCGTATATTATCGCTTTCCTTATTGCGATTTGGTTGTATAAGAAAGTAGTAGCACCATCAAGTTAACAAAATAGCAACAAATATCCCTACGGATTAAGGCGTAATTGCTATAGTTAGTGTATGGCACTAGGTACAGTAACTACGCCGAGATTTCTGGAGGGAACCATGACAATGACTGAGTTAAAGCACCTATACCATCAGAACTTGTTAGCTGAGGCGATCATAGAACCGTCTTCTTCTGATGAAGGTTGGATTGTTGAGTTTCGCCACAGGCAGGGCGGATTTCTTATGTTAACTGATATTCATGGTGCTGAATGTCAGTATAACGATCTTGATAAAGCGTCTAAGTCTGCCTTGGCCGTTGGCTTTACTGAGGTTCGAATTGAAGCTAAGTAATCCTCTCTCTTCTTCCAAAAAGTTATAAAACATTCATATCTATTCTTTCTTGTTATTAAGGTGGTTGGTTAATCTATCGTCACGCAATGATTAGGGATGTCGTGACAATGTCTTCAAATGTAAAACAGTCATCAAATGGCAATACACAACCACAAGAGCTACCTAATGTAGCTGCACCATTAAATGACCAACAGATCTCACAACTTCAACAAGCTTCGAGTAATTTATCTTCTAACCAACTTGCTTGGGTGAGCGGATACTTTTGGGGATTGAGTCAAGCACAAGCTCCTACCCAACTCACCCCTGTAGCCAGTGCAGTAAATACAGCCACGGCTTCTGTACCTGCTGGAAAACTGTCAATTATCTTTGCTTCACAAACTGGTAACGCGAAAGGTGTTGCGGAAGAGTTGAAAGAAGAAGCAAGTACTTTAGGTATCGATGCAGAGCTGTTTGATGCGAGTGACTACAAAGGTAAAAACCTAGCAAAAGAAACGCACGTTATTATCGTCGCTTCGACTAATGGAGAAGGTGAAGCGCCTGACAACGCTATTGAGCTGCATGAATTTCTGCAGTCCAAAAAAGCCCCTAAACTTCCAAACTTAAAATATGGTGTGATTGGTTTAGGTGATTCAAGTTACGAGTTCTTCTGCCAAACAGGTAAAGACTTTGATTCTTTTTTAGCTAAGCTGGGGGCAACCTCATTCATCGACCGAATTGACTGTGATGTCGACTATGATGCGCCAGCTGAAGAGTGGCGTGCAAATGCTCTGGAAAAAATAAAAGCTGACCTCGCATCTCAAGCTGCAGAGGTTGTAACACTGCCGGTTGCTAATAATACCGCTGCGGTAACCTATACCAAAAAGAACCCATACACTGCGACGTTACTGACTAGTCAAAAAATCACCGGACGTGATTCTGGCAAGGATGTTCGTCATATCGAAATAGATCTAGAAGGCTCAGGCCTCACCTACCAGCCAGGCGATGCTCTTGGTGTATGGTTTGAAAACAATAGCCAGTTGGTTGACGCGCTTCTAGCTCAAGCTGGTTTGTCTGGCATCGAAAGTGTCGATGTTGACGGTGAAAGTCTATCCCTTCGTTCTGCGCTGATTCGCCACTATGAAATTACCGCTGCGAACCCTCAATTAGTTAGCCAGTACGCTGAACTCTCCAACAGCAAAAAGCTGCTTAAGTTAGCCGAAGACAAAGATAAGCTGCGAGAGTACGCGGGACGTACTCAGGTATTAGACGTATTTAAAGAGAAGAAAACCAAACTTGAAGCATCACAGTTACTGTCATTGCTACGCCGTCTAACTCCTCGCCTTTACTCTATTGCTTCTAGTCAAGAAGAAGTGGATGAAGAAGTACATCTAACAGTTGGGCTGGTGGAGTATTCTACTGGTGAGGAGAGTCGCTACGGTGGTGCGTCGTACTTCCTGTCTCGTGATCTAGAAGAAGGCGCTGAAGTAAAAGTATTTGTAGAACACAACAACAACTTTAAGTTGCCAGAAAATGGAAATACCCCAGTTATTATGATCGGCCCAGGCACTGGTATTGCGCCATTCAGAAGCTTTATTCAACAGCGTGATAATCAAGGTGATAGTGGTAAAAACTGGCTGTTTTTTGGTGACCGTACCTTCACACAAGATTTCCTTTATCAAGTTGAATGGCAAAAATACCTTAAGTCGGGTGTCTTAAGCCGTTTAGATGTGGCATTTAGCCGAGATCAACATGAGAAAGTCTATGTACAACACCGCCTACTAGAGCAAGGTGAACAAGTGTGGCAATGGCTTGAAGAGGGGGCACATATCTATGTGTGTGGTGATGCGAACCATATGGCTAAGGATGTACACAATGCACTGTTAGAGATTACTAAGGTGTATGGTGGAAAATCACCGGAACAAGCTGAGGAATTTGTCAGCGAATTAAGAAAAGCAAAACGTTATCAAAAGGATGTGTACTAATGAGCAAGCAATCAGTGACTATTCAAGAAGTATTAGGTCAAGAGTTAGGACCACTATCTGATAACGAACGCTTGAAACGAGAAAGTAATCTGCTTCGCGGTACGATCGAAACAGATCTACAAGATCAAATAACGGGCGGCTTTACAGCGGACAACTTCCAGTTGATACGATTCCACGGTATGTATCAGCAAGATGACCGTGATATTCGGAATGAGCGAGCTAAGCAAAAGCTCGAACCTCTACATAATGTCATGCTACGAGCAAGAATGCCTGGTGGAGTAATAACGCCGAAACAGTGGCTTGCCATTGATCAGTTTGCAACAGAGCATTCTCTTTATGGCAGCATCCGTCTGACTACTCGTCAAACGTTCCAATTCCATGGTGTACTGAAGCCAAATATAAAGTTGATGCACCAAACACTGAACTCCATCGGTATTGATTCAATTGCCACTGCTGGAGATGTGAACCGAAATGTCTTGTGTACGACTAACCCTGTTGAGTCTGAGTTACATCAAGAAGCATATGAGTGGGCGACTAAAATCAGTGAACACTTACTACCCAAGACCAAAGCCTATGCTGAGATCTGGTTGAACGGTGAAAAAGTAGAAACAACGCAAGAAGATGAACCTATTCTAGGCAAGAACTATTTACCTCGTAAGTTTAAAACCACCGTAGTGATACCACCGCAAAATGATGTAGATGTTCACGCTAATGACTTGAACTTTATTGCTATCGCAGAAGAGGGCAAGCTTGTCGGCTTTAATGTGCTGGTGGGTGGCGGATTAGCGATGACACATGGTGACACCAGTACTTATCCAAGAAGAGCAGATGATTTCGGTTTTGTACCGCTTGATAAAACGCTTGAAGTGGCTGCTGCAGTAGTGACGACACAAAGAGATTGGGGTAACCGCTCTAACCGTAAAAATGCCAAAACCAAATATACGTTGGATCGTGTAGGTATTGATGTCTTTAAAGCAGAAGTAGAAAAGCGCGCTGGCATCAAGTTTGAGCAAAGTAAACCATATGAGTTCACAGAGCGTGGCGATAGGATTGGTTGGGTTGAAGGTATTGATGGTAAGCACCATCTAACGCTCTTTATTGAAAATGGACGTCTACTAGATTCTCCGGACAAACCTTTAAAGAGCGGTGTCGCAAAGATCGCTGAAATTCATAAAGGCGATTTTCGAATGACGGCCAACCAAAACCTTATTGTGGCTAAAGTATCTAAGTCCAACAAAGCCAAGATAGAAAAGATAGCTCGTGAACACGGCTTGATGGATGACACAGTATCAGAGCAGCGTAAAAACTCGATGGCGTGTGTTGCTTTCCCTACATGTCCTCTTGCGATGGCAGAGGCCGAACGTTTTCTACCTAGCTTTGTTACTGATGTGGAATCTATCTTGGATAAACATCAGATCAATAAAGAAGAGAGCATTATCTTGCGAGTTACAGGTTGTCCCAATGGTTGTGGACGAGCAATGTTGGCTGAAATTGGACTGGTGGGTAAAGCGCCGGGTCGTTACAACTTGCATTTAGGTGGTAACAAAGCAGGTACTCGTGTTCCTAAAATGTATAAAGAGAACATCACCGAAGCGCAAATCCTAGAGGATATCGATTCGTTAGTTGGTCAGTGGGCCGAACAACGAGAAACAGGTGAAGCCTTTGGAGACTTTGTCATTCGAGTGGGCATCATTCAAGAAGTGAAAGTATCGAAAAGGGACTTCTATGCTTAGACTCCAAGAACACTCAACATTGAAAGATTTGCTTTCGCTCACCAAAACCGAACAGATCCTAAAACTGGCGGAGCTTAATGCAGAGTTGGAACAGCTCAATGCAGAGCAAAGAGTTCGATGGGCGTTTGAAAATCTACCGGGACAGCATATCTTAAGCTCGAGTTTTGGTATGCAAGCTGCGGTTATGCTTCATTTGGTTAGTCAGGTTCGTTCGGAAACCCCGATAGTGTTAACAGATACGGGGTACTTATTTCCTGAAACCTATCAATTTATTGATGCGCTTAAGGAGAAGTTAAACTTAAACCTACACATATATAAAGCAGAGTTGTCGCCGCAATGGCAAGAGGCAAGGTACGGAAAGCTGTGGGAACAAGGTATTGATGGAATCAAACGTTATAACCAAATGAACAAAGTGGATCCGATGAGGAGAGCTTTAGAGGATTTGGGTGTTCAGACTTGGTTCTCAGGATTGAGAAGAGAGCAGTCGGAGAGTCGGGCTAACTTGCCCGTACTGGCGATTCAAAATGGCAGATTCAAGTTTCTTCCCATTATAGATTGGAGTGACGACCAGATTGACACTTATTTATCGGAACATGGCTTGAGTTACCATCCGTTGAAAGACCAAGGGTATCTTTCTATTGGTGATACTCATTCGACGGAAAAGTGGAAGCCAGGAATGAAGATAGAAGAAACTCGCTTTAACGGCTTAAAGCGAGAATGTGGTTTACATGAAGATGACGTCGAACAAGATGGTTCAGGAATCTAGAGTAAATCGGTTATTAAAAAAGGAGGGGAAACCCTCCTTTTTTAATAACTCTGTGGATAACTTGTAATTAAAATAAGGATAAAGTGGGATAAATAAAGCTTTGAATGAAAAAGAAACGCTTAGTCGTTATTTTTGTATTTTTTCCTAAAAAACGCTTGCCAATGTGATCCGGATCTCTATAATGCGTCCTCACTGACACGGCAGAGCCCACAAGGGTTCAAGGCAAGAGTCAGTAAGGCGTTCAGTTAATAAGATGGTCTTCTAGTTAGATTTGAAAAAATCAAAAATAATTAGAAAAAAGTGTTTGACACTGAGAATCATCTCGCTAGAATAGCCGCCTCTTCAAACGGAAAGCGAAACGCAGAGTTCTGAAGAGAATGTTCTTTAACAATATAAACCTATCAATCTGTGTGGGCACTCGTTGATGATAATCAAATTAGATACTTCTGTATCAAATTAGGTTTCAATGAAACGAAGTGACCATTGAGTCGAAAGACTCAGCACAGTCAATTCAAACATTACTTTATGTAATGTTCAGTATTCATTGAGCCGACAAAATCTTAAATTGAAGAGTTTGATCATGGCTCAGATTGAACGCTGGCGGCAGGCCTAACACATGCAAGTCGAGCGGAAACGAGTTAACTGACCCTTCGGGTGACGTTAACGGCGTCGAGCGGCGGACGGGTGAGTAATGCCTGGGAAATTGCCCTGATGTGGGGGATAACCATTGGAAACGATGGCTAATACCGCATAATGCCTTCGGGCCAAAGAGGGGGACCTTCGGGCCTCTCGCGTCAGGATATGCCCAGGTGGGATTAGCTAGTTGGTGAGGTAATGGCTCACCAAGGCGACGATCCCTAGCTGGTCTGAGAGGATGATCAGCCACACTGGAACTGAGACACGGTCCAGACTCCTACGGGAGGCAGCAGTGGGGAATATTGCACAATGGGCGCAAGCCTGATGCAGCCATGCCGCGTGTGTGAAGAAGGCCTTCGGGTTGTAAAGCACTTTCAGCAGTGAGGAAGGCGGGTACGTTAATAGCGTGCTCGTTTGACGTTAGCTGCAGAAGAAGCACCGGCTAACTCCGTGCCAGCAGCCGCGGTAATACGGAGGGTGCGAGCGTTAATCGGAATTACTGGGCGTAAAGCGCATGCAGGTGGTTCGTTAAGTCAGATGTGAAAGCCCGGGGCTCAACCTCGGAACTGCATTTGAAACTGGCGGACTAGAGTACTGTAGAGGGGGGTAGAATTTCAGGTGTAGCGGTGAAATGCGTAGAGATCTGAAGGAATACCGGTGGCGAAGGCGGCCCCCTGGACAGATACTGACACTCAGATGCGAAAGCGTGGGGAGCAAACAGGATTAGATACCCTGGTAGTCCACGCCGTAAACGATGTCTACTTGGAGGTTGTGGCCTTGAGCCGTGGCTTTCGGAGCTAACGCGTTAAGTAGACCGCCTGGGGAGTACGGTCGCAAGATTAAAACTCAAATGAATTGACGGGGGCCCGCACAAGCGGTGGAGCATGTGGTTTAATTCGATGCAACGCGAAGAACCTTACCTACTCTTGACATCCAGAGAAGCCAGCGGAGACGCAGGTGTGCCTTCGGGAGCTCTGAGACAGGTGCTGCATGGCTGTCGTCAGCTCGTGTTGTGAAATGTTGGGTTAAGTCCCGCAACGAGCGCAACCCTTATCCTTGTTTGCCAGCGAGTAATGTCGGGAACTCCAGGGAGACTGCCGGTGATAAACCGGAGGAAGGTGGGGACGACGTCAAGTCATCATGGCCCTTACGAGTAGGGCTACACACGTGCTACAATGGCGCATACAGAGGGCAGCCAACTTGCGAAAGTGAGCGAATCCCAAAAAGTGCGTCGTAGTCCGGATTGGAGTCTGCAACTCGACTCCATGAAGTCGGAATCGCTAGTAATCGTAGATCAGAATGCTACGGTGAATACGTTCCCGGGCCTTGTACACACCGCCCGTCACACCATGGGAGTGGGCTGCAAAAGAAGTGGGTAGTTTAACCTTCGGGAGGACGCTCACCACTTTGTGGTTCATGACTGGGGTGAAGTCGTAACAAGGTAGCCCTAGGGGAACCTGGGGCTGGATCACCTCCTTATACGAAAGATTATTGCGATGAGTGTTCACACAGATTGATTAGGTTTGTAAAGATAAAGAGATTTTGTTTTTGCTGAAAAGCGAAAGCAGAAAATAGTAAGTGCCCAACACTTACTGCTTAGTGTCCCGTTCGTCTAGAGGCCTAGGACACCGCCCTTTCACGGCGGTAACAGGGGTTCGACTCCCCTACGGGATACCATCTTTAAGCATTTTCTCTTTGAGAATTCTTAAAAATGGTTACTTCATTAGAAGTGATTAGCTCTTTAACAATTTGGAAAGCTGACAGATAACAATTTGATTGATTGTTATCTATTAAAAGTTCTCAAATCCTATATCGAAAGATGTAGGTACCAACACACATTCAAGTGTTCTTGGGAATTACGAAAGTAATTCATATTTGAGTCCGGCAAAATCGAGTCTGCACATGTATAAAAATGCAGACAACTTTGGTTGTTTGACCGTTTGCTTTCACTTTTCAAAAGTGAAGACAAATAGAAAGACCCTTTGGGGTTGTATGGTTAAGTGACTAAGCGTACACGGTGGATGCCTTGGCAGTCAGAGGCGATGAAAGGCGTATTAACTTGCGATAAGCTCAGATTAGGTAGTAAAAACCTGTGAGTCTGAGATCCCTGAATGGGGAAACCCAACTGCATAAGCAGTTATCACTAACTGAATACATAGGTTAGTGAGGCGAACCGGGGGAACTGAAACATCTAAGTACCCCGAGGAAGAGAAATCAACCGAGATTCCGAAAGTAGCGGCGAGCGAAATTGGATTAGCCCTTAAGCTTTTAATGAGACAGGTGAAGGCTCTGGAAAGTGCCGCGATACAGGGTGATAGCCCCGTAACCGACATCTCATCATCAGTGAAATCGAGTAGGGCGGGACACGTGATATCCTGTCTGAATATGGGGGGACCATCCTCCAAGGCTAAATACTACTGACTGACCGATAGTGAACCAGTACCGTGAGGGAAAGGCGAAAAGAACCCCTGTGAGGGGAGTGAAATAGAACCTGAAACCGTGTACGTACAAGCAGTAGGAGCACCTTCGTGGTGTGACTGCGTACCTTTTGTATAATGGGTCAGCGACTTATATTCAGTGGCAAGGTTAACCGTTTAGGGGAGCCGTAGGGAAACCGAGTCTTAACTGGGCGTTCAGTCTCTGGATATAGACCCGAAACCAGGTGATCTAGCCATGGGCAGGTTGAAGGTTGAGTAACATCAACTGGAGGACCGAACCGACTAATGTTGAAAAATTAGCGGATGACTTGTGGCTAGGGGTGAAAGGCCAATCAAACCTGGAGATAGCTGGTTCTCCCCGAAATCTATTTAGGTAGAGCCTCGGACGAATACTACTGGGGGTAGAGCACTGTTAAGGCTAGGGGGTCATCCCGACTTACCAACCCTTTGCAAACTCCGAATACCAGTAAGTACTATCCGGGAGACACACGGCGGGTGCTAACGTCCGTCGTGGAGAGGGAAACAACCCAGACCGCCAGCTAAGGTCCCAAAGTATAGCTAAGTGGGAAACGATGTGGGAAGGCTTAGACAGCTAGGATGTTGGCTTAGAAGCAGCCATCATTTAAAGAAAGCGTAATAGCTCACTAGTCGAGTCGGCCTGCGCGGAAGATGTAACGGGGCTAAGCTATACACCGAAGCTGCGGCAATGTGTTTACACATTGGGTAGGGGAGCGTTCTGTAAGCTGTTGAAGGTGAACTGTAAGGTTTGCTGGAGGTATCAGAAGTGCGAATGCTGACATGAGTAACGATAAAGGGGGTGAAAAACCTCCTCGCCGGAAGACCAAGGGTTCCTGTCCAACGTTAATCGGGGCAGGGTAAGTCGACCCCTAAGGCGAGGCCGAAAGGCGTAGTCGATGGGAAACGGGTTAATATTCCCGTACTTCTTACAATTGCGATGGGGGGACGGAGAAGGCTAGGTGGGCCTGGCGACGGTTGTCCAGGTTCAAGTGCGTAGGCTTAAGGTTTAGGTAAATCCGGACCTTTATAAGGCTGAGACACGATGTCGAGCTACTACGGTAGTGAAGTCATTGATGCCATGCTTCCAGGAAAAGCCTCTAAGCTTCAGATTGTAAGGAATCGTACCCCAAACCGACACAGGTGGTCGGGTAGAGAATACCAAGGCGCTTGAGAGAACTCGGGTGAAGGAACTAGGCAAAATGGTACCGTAACTTCGGGAGAAGGTACGCTCTTAGTGGTGAAGTCCCTCGCGGATGGAGCTACCGAGAGTCGCAGATACCAGGTGGCTGCAACTGTTTATTAAAAACACAGCACTGTGCAAAATCGCAAGATGACGTATACGGTGTGACGCCTGCCCGGTGCCGGAAGGTTAATTGATGGGGTTAGTTTTCGGACGAAGCTCTTGATCGAAGCCCCGGTAAACGGCGGCCGTAACTATAACGGTCCTAAGGTAGCGAAATTCCTTGTCGGGTAAGTTCCGACCTGCACGAATGGCGTAATGATGGCCACGCTGTCTCCACCCGAGACTCAGTGAAATTGAAATCGCTGTGAAGATGCAGTGTACCCGCGGCTAGACGGAAAGACCCCGTGAACCTTTACTACAGCTTGGCACTGAACATTGAGCCTACATGTGTAGGATAGGTGGGAGCCTTTGAAGCGAGTACGCCAGTATTCGTGGAGGCAATCTTGAAATACCACCCTTGTATGTTTGATGTTCTAACTTGGTTCCCTAATCGGGAATGAGGACAGTGCCTGGTGGGTAGTTTGACTGGGGCGGTCTCCTCCCAAAGAGTAACGGAGGAGCACGAAGGTGGGCTAATCACGGTTGGACATCGTGAGGTTAGTGCAATGGCATAAGCCCGCTTGACTGCGAGAATGACAATTCGAGCAGGTGCGAAAGCAGGTCATAGTGATCCGGTGGTTCTGAATGGAAGGGCCATCGCTCAACGGATAAAAGGTACTCCGGGGATAACAGGCTGATACCGCCCAAGAGTTCATATCGACGGCGGTGTTTGGCACCTCGATGTCGGCTCATCACATCCTGGGGCTGAAGTCGGTCCCAAGGGTATGGCTGTTCGCCATTTAAAGTGGTACGCGAGCTGGGTTTAGAACGTCGTGAGACAGTTCGGTCCCTATCTGCCGTGGGCGTTGGAAGATTGAAGGGGGCTGCTCCTAGTACGAGAGGACCGGAGTGGACGAACCTCTGGTGTTCGGGTTGTGTCGCCAGACGCATTGCCCGGTAGCTAAGTTCGGAATCGATAACCGCTGAAAGCATCTAAGCGGGAAGCGAGCCCTGAGATGAGTCTTCCCTGGCACTTTAAGTGTCCTAAAGGGTTGTTCGAGACTAGAACGTTGATAGGCAGGGTGTGTAAGCGTTGTGAGGCGTTGAGCTAACCTGTACTAATTGCCCGTGAGGCTTAACCATACAACACCCAAAGGGTTTTGATGGGCTCAAAGCAAGAACAAATTGAATGTGTATTTAGACTTTTAAATCAGTTTTCCAGATTTTTTGCCTTCAGTTTTTAATAAAAGCTGAAAGTAAAAGCAGAATTTGCTTGGCGACCATAGCGTTGTGGACCCACCTGACTCCATGCCGAACTCAGAAGTGAAACGCAATAGCGCCGATGGTAGTGTGGGGCTTCCCCATGTGAGAGTAGGACATCGCCAGGCTTTAAATTCGACTTGTCTTTAAGTAGACGAGTCACCATAAAGTTTTAAGAGAAAATCTTAGAGTTTTATGTTGACTTTCAAAGTAGACAGCGTATTATACGCGTCCTGCTTAAGTGCTAAGGCACTGAAAGCAAAGCTCTTTAACAATATAAACCTATCAATCTGTGTGGGCACTCGTTGATGATAATCAAATTAGAAACTTCGGTTTCAAATTAGGTTTTCAATGAACTGAGTGACCAATCAAGTCGAAAGACTTGGCACAGTCAATTCATTATCGTTCTGTTGGAACGATAATAGCTTTAGATTACTAAGGTAGTTTAAAGTCAGTATTCATTGAGCCGACAAAATCTTAAATTGAAGAGTTTGATCATGGCTCAGATTGAACGCTGGCGGCAGGCCTAACACATGCAAGTCGAGCGGAAACGAGTTAACTGACCCTTCGGGTGACGTTAACGGCGTCGAGCGGCGGACGGGTGAGTAATGCCTGGGAAATTGCCCTGATGTGGGGGATAACCATTGGAAACGATGGCTAATACCGCATAATGCCTTCGGGCCAAAGAGGGGGACCTTCGGGCCTCTCGCGTCAGGATATGCCCAGGTGGGATTAGCTAGTTGGTGAGGTAATGGCTCACCAAGGCGACGATCCCTAGCTGGTCTGAGAGGATGATCAGCCACACTGGAACTGAGACACGGTCCAGACTCCTACGGGAGGCAGCAGTGGGGAATATTGCACAATGGGCGCAAGCCTGATGCAGCCATGCCGCGTGTGTGAAGAAGGCCTTCGGGTTGTAAAGCACTTTCAGCAGTGAGGAAGGCGGGTACGTTAATAGCGTGCTCGTTTGACGTTAGCTGCAGAAGAAGCACCGGCTAACTCCGTGCCAGCAGCCGCGGTAATACGGAGGGTGCGAGCGTTAATCGGAATTACTGGGCGTAAAGCGCATGCAGGTGGTTCGTTAAGTCAGATGTGAAAGCCCGGGGCTCAACCTCGGAACTGCATTTGAAACTGGCGGACTAGAGTACTGTAGAGGGGGGTAGAATTTCAGGTGTAGCGGTGAAATGCGTAGAGATCTGAAGGAATACCGGTGGCGAAGGCGGCCCCCTGGACAGATACTGACACTCAGATGCGAAAGCGTGGGGAGCAAACAGGATTAGATACCCTGGTAGTCCACGCCGTAAACGATGTCTACTTGGAGGTTGTGGCCTTGAGCCGTGGCTTTCGGAGCTAACGCGTTAAGTAGACCGCCTGGGGAGTACGGTCGCAAGATTAAAACTCAAATGAATTGACGGGGGCCCGCACAAGCGGTGGAGCATGTGGTTTAATTCGATGCAACGCGAAGAACCTTACCTACTCTTGACATCCAGAGAAGCCAGCGGAGACGCAGGTGTGCCTTCGGGAGCTCTGAGACAGGTGCTGCATGGCTGTCGTCAGCTCGTGTTGTGAAATGTTGGGTTAAGTCCCGCAACGAGCGCAACCCTTATCCTTGTTTGCCAGCGAGTAATGTCGGGAACTCCAGGGAGACTGCCGGTGATAAACCGGAGGAAGGTGGGGACGACGTCAAGTCATCATGGCCCTTACGAGTAGGGCTACACACGTGCTACAATGGCGCATACAGAGGGCAGCCAACTTGCGAAAGTGAGCGAATCCCAAAAAGTGCGTCGTAGTCCGGATTGGAGTCTGCAACTCGACTCCATGAAGTCGGAATCGCTAGTAATCGTAGATCAGAATGCTACGGTGAATACGTTCCCGGGCCTTGTACACACCGCCCGTCACACCATGGGAGTGGGCTGCAAAAGAAGTGGGTAGTTTAACCTTCGGGAGGACGCTCACCACTTTGTGGTTCATGACTGGGGTGAAGTCGTAACAAGGTAGCCCTAGGGGAACCTGGGGCTGGATCACCTCCTTATACGAAAGATTATTGCGATGAGTGTTCACACAGATTGATTAGGTTTAGATTAAAGACGATGCTTGGGTCTGTAGCTCAGGTGGTTAGAGCGTTCGCCTGATAAGCGAGAGGTCGGTGGTTCAAGTCCACTCAGACCCACCAATCTTCCTCCCAGATGATTGGCGGTAAGCATCACACTGATGGGGCTATAGCTCAGCTGGGAGAGCGCCTGCCTTGCACGCAGGAGGTCAGCAGTTCGATCCTGCTTAGCTCCACCATCTTTAAGCACATTTGCTTAAGTGTTCTTAAAAATGGTTTCGAAAGAAATCTCGTTCTTTAACAATTTGGAAAGCTGACGAATAACATTTGATTAATGTTATTCATTTAAAAGTTCTCAAATCCTATATCGAAAGATGTAGGTACCAACACACATTCAAGTGTTCTTGGAATTTGAGTCCGGCAAAATCGAGTCTGCACATGTATAAAAATGCAGACAACTTTGGTTGTTTGACCGTTTGCTTTCACTTTTCAAAAGTGAAGACAAATAGAAAGACCCTTTGGGGTTGTATGGTTAAGTGACTAAGCGTACACGGTGGATGCCTTGGCAGTCAGAGGCGATGAAAGGCGTATTAACTTGCGATAAGCTCAGATTAGGTAGTAAAAACCTGTGAGTCTGAGATCCCTGAATGGGGAAACCCAACTGCATAAGCAGTTATCGCTGAGTGAATACATAGCTCAGCGAGGCGAACCGGGGGAACTGAAACATCTAAGTACCCCGAGGAAGAGAAATCAACCGAGATTCCGAAAGTAGCGGCGAGCGAAATTGGATTAGCCCTTAAGCTTTTAATGATGCAGGTGAAGAGTCTGGAAAGTCTCGCGATACAGGGTGATAGCCCCGTAACCGACACATCATAATCAGTGAAATCGAGTAGGGCGGGACACGTGATATCCTGTCTGAATATGGGGGGACCATCCTCCAAGGCTAAATACTACTGACTGACCGATAGTGAACCAGTACCGTGAGGGAAAGGCGAAAAGAACCCCTGTGAGGGGAGTGAAATAGAACCTGAAACCGTGTACGTACAAGCAGTAGGAGCACCTTCGTGGTGTGACTGCGTACCTTTTGTATAATGGGTCAGCGACTTATATTCAGTGGCAAGGTTAACCGTTTAGGGGAGCCGTAGGGAAACCGAGTCTTAACTGGGCGTTCAGTCTCTGGATATAGACCCGAAACCAGGTGATCTAGCCATGGGCAGGTTGAAGGTTGAGTAACATCAACTGGAGGACCGAACCGACTAATGTTGAAAAATTAGCGGATGACTTGTGGCTAGGGGTGAAAGGCCAATCAAACCTGGAGATAGCTGGTTCTCCCCGAAATCTATTTAGGTAGAGCCTCGGACGAATACTACTGGGGGTAGAGCACTGTTAAGGCTAGGGGGTCATCCCGACTTACCAACCCTTTGCAAACTCCGAATACCAGTAAGTACTATCCGGGAGACACACGGCGGGTGCTAACGTCCGTCGTGGAGAGGGAAACAACCCAGACCGCCAGCTAAGGTCCCAAAGTATAGCTAAGTGGGAAACGATGTGGGAAGGCTTAGACAGCTAGGATGTTGGCTTAGAAGCAGCCATCATTTAAAGAAAGCGTAATAGCTCACTAGTCGAGTCGGCCTGCGCGGAAGATGTAACGGGGCTAAGCTATACACCGAAGCTGCGGCAATGTGTTTACGCATTGGGTAGGGGAGCGTTCTGTAAGCTGTTGAAGGTGGACTGTAAGGTCTGCTGGAGGTATCAGAAGTGCGAATGCTGACATGAGTAACGATAAAGGGGGTGAAAAACCTCCTCGCCGGAAGACCAAGGGTTCCTGTCCAACGTTAATCGGGGCAGGGTAAGTCGACCCCTAAGGCGAGGCCGAAAGGCGTAGTCGATGGGAAACGGGTTAATATTCCCGTACTTCTTACAATTGCGATGGGGGGACGGAGAAGGCTAGGTGGGCCTGGCGACGGTTGTCCAGGTTCAAGTGCGTAGGCTTAAGGTTTAGGTAAATCCGGACCTTTTTAAGGCTGAGACACGATGTCGAGCTACTACGGTAGTGAAGTCATTGATGCCATGCTTCCAGGAAAAGCCTCTAAGCTTCAGATTGTAAGGAATCGTACCCCAAACCGACACAGGTGGTCGGGTAGAGAATACCAAGGCGCTTGAGAGAACTCGGGTGAAGGAACTAGGCAAAATGGTACCGTAACTTCGGGAGAAGGTACGCTCTTAGTGGTGAAGTCCCTCGCGGATGGAGCTACCGAGAGTCGCAGATACCAGGTGGCTGCAACTGTTTATTAAAAACACAGCACTGTGCAAAATCGCAAGATGACGTATACGGTGTGACGCCTGCCCGGTGCCGGAAGGTTAATTGATGGGGTTAGTTTTCGGACGAAGCTCTTGATCGAAGCCCCGGTAAACGGCGGCCGTAACTATAACGGTCCTAAGGTAGCGAAATTCCTTGTCGGGTAAGTTCCGACCTGCACGAATGGCGTAATGATGGCCACGCTGTCTCCACCCGAGACTCAGTGAAATTGAAATCGCTGTGAAGATGCAGTGTACCCGCGGCTAGACGGAAAGACCCCGTGAACCTTTACTACAGCTTGGCACTGAACATTGAGCCTACATGTGTAGGATAGGTGGGAGCCTTTGAAGCAAGCACGCCAGTGTTTGTGGAGGCAATCTTGAAATACCACCCTTGTATGTTTGATGTTCTAACTTGGTTCCCTAATCGGGAATGAGGACAGTGCCTGGTGGGTAGTTTGACTGGGGCGGTCTCCTCCCAAAGAGTAACGGAGGAGCACGAAGGTGGGCTAATCACGGTTGGACATCGTGAGGTTAGTGCAATGGCATAAGCCCGCTTGACTGCGAGAATGACAATTCGAGCAGGTGCGAAAGCAGGTCATAGTGATCCGGTGGTTCTGAATGGAAGGGCCATCGCTCAACGGATAAAAGGTACTCCGGGGATAACAGGCTGATACCGCCCAAGAGTTCATATCGACGGCGGTGTTTGGCACCTCGATGTCGGCTCATCACATCCTGGGGCTGAAGTCGGTCCCAAGGGTATGGCTGTTCGCCATTTAAAGTGGTACGCGAGCTGGGTTTAGAACGTCGTGAGACAGTTCGGTCCCTATCTGCCGTGGGCGTTGGAAGATTGAAGGGGGCTGCTCCTAGTACGAGAGGACCGGAGTGGACGAACCTCTGGTGTTCGGGTTGTGTCGCCAGACGCATTGCCCGGTAGCTAAGTTCGGAATCGATAACCGCTGAAAGCATCTAAGCGGGAAGCGAGCCCTGAGATGAGTCTTCCCTGGCGCTTTAAGCGTCCTAAAGGGTTGTTCGAGACTAGAACGTTGATAGGCAGGGTGTGTAAGCGTTGTGAGGCGTTGAGCTAACCTGTACTAATTGCCCGTGAGGCTTAACCATACAACACCCAAAGGGTTTTGATGGACTCAAAGCAAGAACTTTGAATGTGTATTTAGATTTTTAAATCAGTTTTCCAGATTTTTTGCCTTCAGTTTTTAATAAAAGCTGAAAGTAAAAGCAGAATTTGCTTGGCGACCATAGCGTTGTGGACCCACCTGATTCCATGCCGAACTCAGAAGTGAAACGCAATAGCGCCGATGGTAGTGTGGGGCTTCCCCATGTGAGAGTAGGACATCGCCAGGCTTTAAATTCGACTTGTCTTTAAGTAGACGAGTCACCATAAAGTTTTAAGAGAAAATCTTAGAGTTTTATGTTGACTTTCAAAGTAGACAGCGTATTATACGCGTCCTGCTTAAGTGCTAAGGCACTGAAAGCAAAGCTCTTTAACAATATAAACCTATCAATCTGTGTGGGCACTCGTTGATGATAATCAAATTAGAAACTTCGGTTTCAAATTAGGTTTTCAATGAACTGAGTGACCAATCAAGTCGAAAGACTTGGCACAGTCAATTCATTATCGTTCTGTTGGAACGATAATAGCTTTAGATTACTAAGGTAGTTTAAAGTCAGTATTCATTGAGCCGACAAAATCTTAAATTGAAGAGTTTGATCATGGCTCAGATTGAACGCTGGCGGCAGGCCTAACACATGCAAGTCGAGCGGAAACGAGTTAACTGACCCTTCGGGTGACGTTAACGGCGTCGAGCGGCGGACGGGTGAGTAATGCCTGGGAAATTGCCCTGATGTGGGGGATAACCATTGGAAACGATGGCTAATACCGCATAATAGCTTCGGCTCAAAGAGGGGGACCTTCGGGCCTCTCGCGTCAGGATATGCCCAGGTGGGATTAGCTAGTTGGTGAGGTAATGGCTCACCAAGGCGACGATCCCTAGCTGGTCTGAGAGGATGATCAGCCACACTGGAACTGAGACACGGTCCAGACTCCTACGGGAGGCAGCAGTGGGGAATATTGCACAATGGGCGCAAGCCTGATGCAGCCATGCCGCGTGTGTGAAGAAGGCCTTCGGGTTGTAAAGCACTTTCAGCAGTGAGGAAGGCGGGTACGTTAATAGCGTATTCGTTTGACGTTAGCTGCAGAAGAAGCACCGGCTAACTCCGTGCCAGCAGCCGCGGTAATACGGAGGGTGCGAGCGTTAATCGGAATTACTGGGCGTAAAGCGCATGCAGGTGGTTCGTTAAGTCAGATGTGAAAGCCCGGGGCTCAACCTCGGAACTGCATTTGAAACTGGCGGACTAGAGTACTGTAGAGGGGGGTAGAATTTCAGGTGTAGCGGTGAAATGCGTAGAGATCTGAAGGAATACCGGTGGCGAAGGCGGCCCCCTGGACAGATACTGACACTCAGATGCGAAAGCGTGGGGAGCAAACAGGATTAGATACCCTGGTAGTCCACGCCGTAAACGATGTCTACTTGGAGGTTGTGGCCTTGAGCCGTGGCTTTCGGAGCTAACGCGTTAAGTAGACCGCCTGGGGAGTACGGTCGCAAGATTAAAACTCAAATGAATTGACGGGGGCCCGCACAAGCGGTGGAGCATGTGGTTTAATTCGATGCAACGCGAAGAACCTTACCTACTCTTGACATCCAGAGAAGCCAGCGGAGACGCAGGTGTGCCTTCGGGAACTCTGAGACAGGTGCTGCATGGCTGTCGTCAGCTCGTGTTGTGAAATGTTGGGTTAAGTCCCGCAACGAGCGCAACCCTTATCCTTGTTTGCCAGCGAGTAATGTCGGGAACTCCAGGGAGACTGCCGGTGATAAACCGGAGGAAGGTGGGGACGACGTCAAGTCATCATGGCCCTTACGAGTAGGGCTACACACGTGCTACAATGGCGCATACAGAGGGCAGCCAACTTGCGAAAGTGAGCGAATCCCAAAAAGTGCGTCGTAGTCCGGATTGGAGTCTGCAACTCGACTCCATGAAGTCGGAATCGCTAGTAATCGTAGATCAGAATGCTACGGTGAATACGTTCCCGGGCCTTGTACACACCGCCCGTCACACCATGGGAGTGGGCTGCAAAAGAAGTGGGTAGTTTAACCTTCGGGAGGACGCTCACCACTTTGTGGTTCATGACTGGGGTGAAGTCGTAACAAGGTAGCCCTAGGGGAACCTGGGGCTGGATCACCTCCTTATACGAATAGATTATTGCGATGAGTGTTCACACAGATTGATTAGGTTTGTAAGTTAAGAGTAAGGAAACCTTTTCCAGATGGGGCTATAGCTCAGCTGGGAGAGCGCTTCGCTGGCAGCGAAGAGGTCTGCGGTTCGATCCCGCATAGCTCCACCATCTTTAAGTGTTTTCTCTCGAGAATATTTAGAAATGGTTACTTCATTAGAAGTGATTAGCTCTTTAACAATTTGGAAAGCTGACAGATAACAATTTGATTGATTGTTATCTATTAAAAGTTCTCAAATCCTATATCGAAAGATGTAGGTACCAACACACATTCAAGTGTTCTTGGGAATTACGAAAGTAATTCATATTTGAGTCCGGCAAAATCGAGTCTGCACATGTATAAAAATGCAGACAACTTTGGTTGTTTGACCGTTTGCTTTCACTTTTCAAAAGTGAAGACAAATAGAAAGACCCTTTGGGGTTGTATGGTTAAGTGACTAAGCGTACACGGTGGATGCCTTGGCAGTCAGAGGCGATGAAAGGCGTATTAACTTGCGATAAGCTCAGATTAGGTAGTAAAAACCTGTGAGTCTGAGATCCCTGAATGGGGAAACCCAACTGCATAAGCAGTTATCACTAACTGAATACATAGGTTAGTGAGGCGAACCGGGGGAACTGAAACATCTAAGTACCCCGAGGAAGAGAAATCAACCGAGATTCCGAAAGTAGCGGCGAGCGAAATTGGATTAGCCCTTAAGCTTTTAATGAGACAGGTGAAGGCTCTGGAAAGTGCCGCGATACAGGGTGATAGCCCCGTAACCGACATCTCATCATCAGTGAAATCGAGTAGGGCGGGACACGTGATATCCTGTCTGAATATGGGGGGACCATCCTCCAAGGCTAAATACTACTGACTGACCGATAGTGAACCAGTACCGTGAGGGAAAGGCGAAAAGAACCCCTGTGAGGGGAGTGAAATAGAACCTGAAACCGTGTACGTACAAGCAGTAGGAGCACCTTCGTGGTGTGACTGCGTACCTTTTGTATAATGGGTCAGCGACTTATATTCAGTGGCAAGGTTAACCGTTTAGGGGAGCCGTAGGGAAACCGAGTCTTAACTGGGCGTTCAGTCTCTGGATATAGACCCGAAACCAGGTGATCTAGCCATGGGCAGGTTGAAGGTTGAGTAACATCAACTGGAGGACCGAACCGACTAATGTTGAAAAATTAGCGGATGACTTGTGGCTAGGGGTGAAAGGCCAATCAAACCTGGAGATAGCTGGTTCTCCCCGAAATCTATTTAGGTAGAGCCTCGGACGAATACTACTGGGGGTAGAGCACTGTTAAGGCTAGGGGGTCATCCCGACTTACCAACCCTTTGCAAACTCCGAATACCAGTAAGTACTATCCGGGAGACACACGGCGGGTGCTAACGTCCGTCGTGGAGAGGGAAACAACCCAGACCGCCAGCTAAGGTCCCAAAGTATAGCTAAGTGGGAAACGATGTGGGAAGGCTTAGACAGCTAGGATGTTGGCTTAGAAGCAGCCATCATTTAAAGAAAGCGTAATAGCTCACTAGTCGAGTCGGCCTGCGCGGAAGATGTAACGGGGCTAAGCTATACACCGAAGCTGCGGCAATGTGTTTACACATTGGGTAGGGGAGCGTTCTGTAAGCTGTTGAAGGTGGACTGTAAGGTCTGCTGGAGGTATCAGAAGTGCGAATGCTGACATGAGTAACGATAAAGGGGGTGAAAAACCTCCTCGCCGGAAGACCAAGGGTTCCTGTCCAACGTTAATCGGGGCAGGGTAAGTCGACCCCTAAGGCGAGGCCGAAAGGCGTAGTCGATGGGAAACGGGTTAATATTCCCGTACTTCTTACAATTGCGATGGGGGGACGGAGAAGGCTAGGTGGGCCTGGCGACGGTTGTCCAGGTTCAAGTGCGTAGGCTTAAGGTTTAGGTAAATCCGGACCTTTTTAAGGCTGAGACACGATGTCGAGCTACTACGGTAGTGAAGTCATTGATGCCATGCTTCCAGGAAAAGCCTCTAAGCTTCAGATTGTAAGGAATCGTACCCCAAACCGACACAGGTGGTCGGGTAGAGAATACCAAGGCGCTTGAGAGAACTCGGGTGAAGGAACTAGGCAAAATGGTACCGTAACTTCGGGAGAAGGTACGCTCTTAGTGGTGAAGTCCCTCGCGGATGGAGCTACCGAGAGTCGCAGATACCAGGTGGCTGCAACTGTTTATTAAAAACACAGCACTGTGCAAAATCGCAAGATGACGTATACGGTGTGACGCCTGCCCGGTGCCGGAAGGTTAATTGATGGGGTTAGTTTTCGGACGAAGCTCTTGATCGAAGCCCCGGTAAACGGCGGCCGTAACTATAACGGTCCTAAGGTAGCGAAATTCCTTGTCGGGTAAGTTCCGACCTGCACGAATGGCGTAATGATGGCCACGCTGTCTCCACCCGAGACTCAGTGAAATTGAAATCGCTGTGAAGATGCAGTGTACCCGCGGCTAGACGGAAAGACCCCGTGAACCTTTACTACAGCTTGGCACTGAACATTGAGCCTACATGTGTAGGATAGGTGGGAGCCTTTGAAGCGAGTACGCCAGTATTCGTGGAGGCAATCTTGAAATACCACCCTTGTATGTTTGATGTTCTAACTTGGTTCCCTAATCGGGAATGAGGACAGTGCCTGGTGGGTAGTTTGACTGGGGCGGTCTCCTCCCAAAGAGTAACGGAGGAGCACGAAGGTGGGCTAATCACGGTTGGACATCGTGAGGTTAGTGCAATGGCATAAGCCCGCTTGACTGCGAGAATGACAATTCGAGCAGGTGCGAAAGCAGGTCATAGTGATCCGGTGGTTCTGAATGGAAGGGCCATCGCTCAACGGATAAAAGGTACTCCGGGGATAACAGGCTGATACCGCCCAAGAGTTCATATCGACGGCGGTGTTTGGCACCTCGATGTCGGCTCATCACATCCTGGGGCTGAAGTCGGTCCCAAGGGTATGGCTGTTCGCCATTTAAAGTGGTACGCGAGCTGGGTTTAGAACGTCGTGAGACAGTTCGGTCCCTATCTGCCGTGGGCGTTGGAAGATTGAAGGGGGCTGCTCCTAGTACGAGAGGACCGGAGTGGACGAACCTCTGGTGTTCGGGTTGTGTCGCCAGACGCATTGCCCGGTAGCTAAGTTCGGAATCGATAACCGCTGAAAGCATCTAAGCGGGAAGCGAGCCCTGAGATGAGTCTTCCCTGGCACTTTAAGTGTCCTAAAGGGTTGTTCGAGACTAGAACGTTGATAGGCAGGGTGTGTAAGCGTTGTGAGGCGTTGAGCTAACCTGTACTAATTGCCCGTGAGGCTTAACCATACAACACCCAAAGGGTTTTGATGGGCTCAAAGCAAGAACAAATTGAATGTGTATTTAGACTTTTAAATCAGTTTTCCAGATTTTTTGCCTTCAGTTTTTAATAAAAGCTGAAAGTAAAAGCAGAATTTGCTTGGCGACCATAGCGTTGTGGACCCACCTGACTCCATGCCGAACTCAGAAGTGAAACGCAATAGCGCCGATGGTAGTGTGGGGCTTCCCCATGTGAGAGTAGGACATCGCCAGGCTTTGAACAATATCTGTTTAAAGCACGATTTAGATAAGACTTTAAATAGACCACTGCGGAGTGGTAGTTCAGTTGGTTAGAATACCGGCCTGTCACGCCGGGGGTCGCGGGTTCGAGTCCCGTCCACTCCGCCACTTATTAGAAAACCCGATGCGAAAGCGTCGGGTTTTTTATTATCTAAAATTTGATTGCTTCCTTTTTCAAGGAAATCGACTTCCGGTTGATTTCAACCCTAGACTAGGCACTCCTGCCGAAAGACTGGGACTTTTACATTTCTCAAAAGATAGCTTCACACGCAGAACATTACCCTAGAGTAAGTGCTCTTTCCCTACCACCATATCGATATCCACAAGGCTTTTGATATTCCTTTTAATATGAGCCTACTGCTATCCTCCTAGTGCACCGTTGTGCTGAAGACAATAAGCTAAAAGATAGTAAATAAGGTCATTGCCTGTCACACCGGTTATTAGACTGAGTAGTCTTGTGGTCGCTTCGAGTAGCATGCAATGCAGATGATAAAGCACGCGTTACAGAAGTTTTTACTAGTACCTACTCTACAAGCGTTTAGCTAGAAAACCCATCCTTAGGGATAAGCTAACAGAGCAAGTCAATAAGGCTATCGTCATAAGAATACGGTGTCATTACATCTACAAAGATAGCGAATACGTTTATATGGCTGACGGGGATATGACGTTTATTGTTGTTCCTCTTGATCCTGTGCTTCTGCGCTATGGTACGAGTTTTTACAATTTCAAAGATAGTGTCGGGCAGAGTATTACAAACATTATCCTTTCTGAGCTTGATTCTGATGTCCGCAATATCGCTCGGGTTCTGGGTGTGATCGGCATATCGATGAGCAGATCAATCTACTTGCATTGAATGCCGCTACGAGACTGCTTGTGCCGGGGAACAAGGTAGAAGCTTTGTTGTTGCTGCTGAAGTCAGAAATATTGTTTGCCGGACTCAACAAAGCATAAAAGAGATTCTAGAAATGATGGGTAATCTTCAGTCAGGCTCACAACATGCCATTCGAAGTATTAATAGTTACGCGTAGACTAGGAAACGAAGATTGTAGAGTTACAAAATGCCTCGGCTGCTTTGCAAGAAGTCGTTGCTCCGTTTAGAGGCTATTGCCTTCAAATCGCGATAGCGACAACAGAACAAACAGAGGTGAGTGACGATACCTATCAACATGATTGAACAAAGTGGCAGTGAACTTCGCTCGGTTGTAGAAGAAACTGAGCAGGCCACTCGTTCATTAAATCAACTGTCGTTAGAGCTGTACCACAAAGCAGCTCGCTTTGAGGTTCAGTAATCAAGGTTTTTCTCTTTGTACTAGGGGACAAAATCTTAACTTTTTTGGTGCTGGAAAAGTTAATGAGCCTAGTTTATCTATATTCATTAATAGAGCCGAACGACTGCTAGGGCTTGTTTTTGAGCGCCAAATGAATAAAAACAGAACGCTAAGTATAGAAAAGCACCAAACGATATTTTTTTTGCAATTTAGTGTTGACGTAAAGGACGAAAAACCGTTTAATACACCTCGTCGCCCGGATAGCTCAGTCGGTAGAGCAGAGGATTGAAAATCCTCGTGTCGGTGGTTCGATTCCGCCTCCGGGCACCACAATTTAGATTGTTGGTGCTGTTAACAGTAGTACGAGCAATAACAAATAAAGTGTCGCCGACTTAGCTCAGTAGGTAGAGCAACTGACTTGTAATCAGTAGGTCACCAGTTCGATTCCGGTAGTCGGCACCATTTATTACGTAAAGTAATTCCCCCTTAGTTCAGTTGGTAGAACGGCGGACTGTTAATCCGTATGTCGCAGGTTCGAGTCCCGCAGGGGGAGCCACTTTTAAAAGTAAGCAAAAGCTTACTTTAAGTGCCGACTTAGCTCAGTAGGTAGAGCAACTGACTTGTAATCAGTAGGTCACCAGTTCGATTCCGGTAGTCGGCACCACTTTATTGCGAAAAGCAATTCCCCCTTAGTTCAGTTGGTAGAACGGCGGACTGTTAATCCGTATGTCGCAGGTTCGAGTCCCGCAGGGGGAGCCACATTATAAAGGCTGCATCTTAGGATGCAGCCTTTTTTGTTATCTTGAGTTTGCCTTCCCTCTCCTGAACTGTAAAAAAAACCGTATTGCAGTAATACAATCTTTTCGAAATGTTTTCTCACGCTGGTTAGAACCTGTGATTAGCTCATATCAATCTTAATATCGCTAAGGTTTGATGAGCTGTTATTGTCGTTACTTTGCAGCTTTAGCATTAATCTGAGATCATTTCGCGAATCAGCACTGTGCAAAGCGTCCTCTTGATTTATTTTGCCAGCTGAAACCAAATCAAATAAGGCCTGATCAAAGGTTTGCATTCCGACTTCTTTACCTTTCGCAATTGCAGCTTTGATTTCATGTAAATCACTTTTACGGATGAGCTCGGAAATACGAGGACTATTTAGGAGAACCTCGAAAACACCGTGACGGCCCTGTCCATTCTTATCTCGAATGAGCTGTTGTCCTACGATGCCTTTTAAATTCGAAGATAAGTCAAAGAGGAACTGTTCCCGTCTATCTTCCGGTGTAAGGTGTAGTATTCGCTCTAAAGCTTGGCTAGCATTATTCGCGTGCAATGTTGCGATACAAAGGTGCCCAGTTTCAGCAAACGACATGGCGTATTCCATCGTTTCCCTAGAACGTATCTCACCAATTAAAATCATATCAGGAGCTTGTCGAAGTGAATTTTTAAGAGCAACTTCATAGCTTTCAGTATCCAGCCCAACCTCACGCTGTGTCACGATACATTTTGCGTGCTCATGAACGAATTCGATGGGATCTTCGACGGTAAGAATATGACCACTGCGGTGCTGATTTCGATAACCTGTCATCGCTGCCATAGTGGTAGATTTACCAGAGCCAGTAGCACCTACTATTAAGACTAAGCCACGTTTGGCAATCGCTAGATCTTGCAATACTTCTGGCAACGAAAGCTGCTCGAAGGTCGGTATCTGAGTTTCAATTCTTCGGATGACTGCACCAGGCAATTCTCGCTGGTAGAATGCACTTACTCTAAAACGGCCGTATGGCTTCACTATCGCAAAATTAGCTTCTTTTGTTGTCTGATACTCCGAGTACTTAGAACGCTCCATAACGCTGCTTAAAAGCGCTTGAATCGCCTCTGTAGTGAGCTTGTCATCTTTTGCTTGCAGTTCGCCATCTACGCGATATAACAGTGGCGCATCGACTGTTAAGTAAAGATCAGAGGCTTTTTCGTCAAGCATGTGATTTAGAATGGTATCAATGTTGTGCATTATCTCGTCCTATTGAAACATTGAACCATGTTGTTCAATCTTCTTATTCACTTCTTCTAGTTCAACCAATCCTTGAGACAATAACCGTTTAGAGTGCTGTTCCATGGTCTGCATACCACTTGCCGCACCTGTTTGGATAATTGAGTACATCTGAGCTACTTTATCTTCTCGAATTAGGTTTCTGATAGCGGGTGTCGCTAGCATAATTTCATGACAAGCAATGCGCCCTCCTCCCACGCGCTTTAACAGAGTTTGTGCGATAACTGCTCGCAACGATTCTGAGAGCATAGAGCGAACCATTTCTTTATCTTGGCCTGGAAATACATCAATAATTCGGTCAATGGTTTTGGCTGCAGAGCTCGTGTGCAGAGTGCCAAACACTAAGTGGCCGGTTTCGGCTGCGGTAAGAGCTAAGCTAATGGTCTCTTGATCTCGCAGCTCACCAACTAAAATGATGTCCGGGTCTTCACGCAGTGCAGAGCGGAGTGCAGCTTTAAAACTGTGGGTGTCGCGATGAACTTCTCGCTGGTTAACCAAACATTTTTTATTCTGATGAACAAACTCAATAGGATCCTCAATGGTCAGAATATGTTTGTTTTGATGTTGGTTAATGTGGTCGACCATGGCTGCTAGTGTCGTCGATTTACCTGAACCAGTCGGCCCTGTTACTAATACCAAGCCGCGTTCTAAACCGGCTATCTCGGAAAATTTGTCGGGTGCGTCTATTTGCGCCAGTGTTGGGACTTCACTGGGGATGGTACGAAAAACGGCAGAGCAGCCACGAGATTGATTAAACGCATTGACACGAAAACGACCGATATCGGGCACATCAAATGAAAAATCGATTTCGAGATGCTCTTCGTATTCGCTGCGCTGTTTATCATTCATAATGTCAAAAACTAATTTATGGACCTCAGAATGCTCTAGAGCAGGGATACCAAGCTTTCTTACTTCACCATCAATACGTACCATAGGTGGGACACCAGCAGAAAGGTGTAGATCTGAAGCGTTATGCTTTACACTAAAGTCTAGTAACTCGGTGATATCCATTCATTTTCCTTATAATTTGTAAGCTATGACTAGTATTCAACAAAATATCGAACTAATCACCTCCCAAATTGCACAGGCTGAGCAAAAGTGCGGGAGAGCGCAAGGTGATGTGCAATTGCTCGCGGTCAGTAAAACTAAGCCTATTGAGGCAATTTTAGACGCATGTCAGGCAGGTCAACGTCGTTTTGGCGAAAACTATGTTCAAGAAGGCGTTTCTAAAGTTGTTCATTTCAATGAACAACATGGTGATATAGATATTGAATGGCACTTTATTGGACCTATTCAGTCGAATAAAACACGACCAGTCGCAGAGCACTTTGACTGGGTTCATACTGTAGATCGTGCCAAAATCGCCCAACGACTTAATGATCAGCGCCCTCAAGGTATGAAGCCTATTCAAGTACTGATTCAGGTGAACACTAGCAGTGAAGCAAGTAAGTCTGGTGTCGATAGCGAGCAAGTTTTAGAGCTTGCCCAATTGATTTCCTCATTACCAAACCTCACGTTAAGAGGAGTAATGTCAATTCCAGAGAATGTTAGTGACTATCAATCTCAGCTCATTGCTTTTAAAGCACTGGCAGAGGTCAAAAACTTGCTGGCAGAAAAGCACTCTCAAGTCGATACGCTATCGATGGGTATGAGTGGTGATATGGAAGCGGCGATAGAAGCTGGAAGTACCATAGTTCGAATTGGAACAGCTATCTTTGGTGCGAGAGATTACAGCAACAAAGCGTAACACATAAGAGAGTGACGCAAAGTACCTCTAATTTAGGATAGGGTTAATGGAACAAAGAAAGATCGCATTCATTGGTGCGGGCAATATGACTCGCTCCATCGTCGCGGGATTGGTGGCCAGTGGCTACCGTCCAGATTGTATTACTGCGACAAATCCTAGCGAAGCAAAGTTAGTTGCTTTGCAGCAGGCTTATGATATTCAAGTGACGACGAACAATACTGAGGCAGCACAACAAGCCGATGTGATTGTGATGGCTGTGAAACCTCAATTAATGGAACAAGTGGCTAAACCACTTCAGTCGATTGATTTTCAGGGCAAACTGGTCATTTCAATTGCGGCCGGAATCTCAATAGAGCGTCTGCAACAAATGTTTGCCAGCCCACTAAATCTGATTCGAGTAATGCCGAATACACCTTCTTTACTAGGTGAGGGTATGAGTGGTCTATTTGCTTCCCCAATAACACCAGTTAGTGATAAAACCTATGCAGGTGAGCTGATGCAGGCTGTTGGTAAAGTTTGTTGGGTTGAACAAGAATCCGGCATCAATGACATTATCGCTGCCGCTGGTAGTGCTCCGGCGTATTTCTTCCTCTTCATGGAAGCGATTCAGCAACAAGCGATAGCAAGTGGCTTTGATGGAGACACCGCTCGACTGTTGGTGCAACAAACCGCATTAGGCGCAGCTAAAATGGTTAATGAGAATCCAGATACTGATTTAGCTACCCTGCGCCAACAGGTCACCTCTAAAGGAGGGACAACGGCAGAAGCGGTTCGTACGCTTGAGGAAAATGATATTCGAGGCATTGTTGCTAAAGCGATGCAATCGGCCGTGACCCGTGCTGAAGAAATGGAAAAACTGTTTTAATCCCAACAATGATAACTCGTAAGGGCTAGTTATGAATTCAATGAGTTTCTTGGTTTCGACCTTGTTTGATCTCTACATTATGGTCGTGATTTTGCGCATTTGGCTACAGGCAGCACGCGCAGACTTCTACAACCCGTTTTCACAGTTTATTGTGAAAGCAACCCAACCTGTAGTAGCGCCACTAAGACGAATGATTCCGTCTATTGGCGCTATTGATATGGCGACGTTACTGTTTGCTTACGTTCTATGTGTTGGTAAATACGTAGCTCTGGTACTGATAGCTTCTGGTGGCAACTTTAGCTTCGGTGCTGACTTCTTGTTCCTAGGTTTGCTTTCTCTGATTAAAGCCGCGGGTGGCTTGTTGTTCTGGGTACTATTAATTCGCGCAATCTTAAGCTGGGTCAGTCAAGGGCGCAGTCCGATCGAGTATGTTTTCCATCAATTGACAGAGCCTATGCTGGCACCAATTCGCCGAATCATTCCAGCGATGGGTGGGTTTGATTTGAGTGTGTTAGTGCTATTTATTGTGCTGCAGTTTGCTAATTTCCTAATGGGCGATCTTATTGGTCCAATTTGGTATCGACTTTAATGTCAGCCGTAAAACAGGATGGAGAAGACCTCATTCTTCGTATTTATGTTCAACCTAAAGCCAGTCGAGACAAGCTGGTGGGAGAGCATGGTGAAGAATTTAAGGTGGCGATTACTGCTCCTCCTGTTGATGGAAAGGCCAATGCGCATTTGAGCAAGTACCTTGCTAAACAATTTAAAGTCGCAAAGGGACAAGTGTTGATTGAGAAAGGTGAGCTTGGAAGGCACAAACAACTTCGAATAGTGTCACCTGCACTGATTCCCAAGGAATTTATGGCCCTCTTATGAGGGCTTTTTTAAAGGAGAAGAACAATGAAAAAGTGGTTATTGTTGATTTCGGCATTGATGGTGACTGGGTTAGCTCAAGCGGAACAGTTCAAAACAATCAAGGATGCAGAAGTGCATTATGTGGTGTTTAACTCGACGTTTATGACGCCACAAGTGGCGCGTAGCTATGGTTTGAAGCGTAATGAGTTTGTTGCAACGGTGAATATCAGTGTCCTTGACCGTTCAAGCGCGGGCAAGCCTGCCATGCCAGTATCGATAAAAGGCAATGCTAAAAACCTGATTGGCCAAACCAAAACGCTCGAGTTTAAAGAAATTAAGGAAGGAGATGCGATATACTACTTGGCTCAATTTCCTATCGTGAACGAAGAGCAATACCAATTCACGATTGATATTGATGCTGGAAACAAAGGTCGCGGTCCTATTACCTTTAGTCAGAAACTGTATGTAGAACCTTAAGGTTCCAGTAAATACCAACGCTTAAGCTTACTAACTCGAGAGAACCCCATGAGCAAAAAAATCGTACTTGCAACCGGCAATCAAGGCAAAGTGAAAGAGATGGCTGATTTGCTGTCTGATTTTGGTTTTGAAGTCCATGCCCAAAGTGAATTCAGTGTCTCAGAAGTGGCTGAAACCGGTACGACATTCATCGAGAATGCCATCATTAAGGCCAGACATGCCGCTCAAGAAACAGGACTAGCTGCGATTGCAGATGACTCTGGGTTAGAAGTTGATTACTTAAAAGGCGCACCGGGGATCTACTCTGCTCGTTACTCTGGAGAAGGAGCGACGGACAAGCGTAACCTAGATAAAGTACTAGAAGAGTTGAAAGGGGTTCCTGAAGCACAGAGGACAGCACGGTTTCATTGCGTGTTGGTATTAATGCGTCATGCCGCTGATCCTACGCCGATCGTTTGCCATGGAAAATGGGAAGGTCGTATTCTAACGGAGCCAAGTGGCGACAATGGTTTTGGTTATGATGCTATTTTCTTTGTGCCTGAAGACAACTGTGCGTCTGCTGACCTAGAACCTGCACGTAAAAAACAGCTGTCACACCGCGGTAAAGCGTTAAAGGAGCTTTTCGCAACGATTAAGGCGCAAGGTCTTTAACATGGAGCAAACACCTGTGCTGGTACCGCCGCCGTTGAGTCTCTATATCCATATTCCTTGGTGTGTTCAAAAATGTCCATACTGCGACTTTAACTCGCATGCCCAAAAGGGAGATATTCCCCAACAAGCATACATAACGGCATTACTTGAGGATTTAGATACTGATATTCGCCAATACGGATTGGCTTCAGATTCTCGCCCGCTGCACTCAATTTTCATTGGTGGTGGTACTCCAAGTTTAATCGCTCCAGAATACATTAAGCAGTTGCTTGATGGAGTAAGGGAACGTATTCCATTTCGTGATGACATAGAAATCACTATGGAGGCTAATCCAGGAACGATCGAAGCTGCACGATTTGAGCAGTACCGAGTCGTAGGCGTTACACGCATCTCTATCGGTGTGCAGAGCTTTCAGCAAACCAAACTTGAGCGCTTAGGACGAATTCATGGTGAAAGTGAAGCGGTCAATGCAGCAAAGCTGGCTCATGAAATTGGCTTAAACAGCTTTAACTTGGATCTTATGCATGGATTACCAGATCAATCTATTGATGACGCATTAAGTGACCTTAAGCAGGCGATTGAATTGGCGCCACCGCATCTTTCGTGGTACCAACTCACAATTGAGCCGAATACCTTGTTCTACTCTAAACCACCTACATTGCCAGATGATGATGATCTTTGGGATATCTTCGAGCAAGGACATCAAATGCTGGTGGAGGCAGGTTATCAGCAGTATGAGATTTCGGGCTATAGCAAGCCAGACTTTCAATGTCAGCATAACTTAAACTACTGGCGTTTTGGCGATTACCTAGGTATTGGCTGCGGTGCCCATGGTAAGTTGAGTTTTGCCGATGGTCGTATTGTTCGAACGACTAAAGTGAAGCACCCACGCGGCTATCTCAATATGTTAAAGCCATATCTTGATAGTGAAACCAATGTAGATATGAAAGACCGACCTTTTGAATTCTTTATTAATCGATTTAGGCTGTTGGAACCATGCCCCAAAGTACAGTTTACTCTAAGAACGGGACTCAATCTCGATATTATTCAAGAGCCTATCAAGCGCTGTCTTGAGCAAGGTTATATAGAGGAGACGGAAGAGCACTGGATCGTGACAGAGAAAGGCAAGTTGTTTTTAAATGATGTTCTTGAGCAGTTTGAACTAATTTAAATACAGTATCTTACTTTGTATTTTTTATTATTTTGATTACACTTCATGCCTAGGATGTATATATCTGTAGATTTGCAGTAACTAATTGAATTATCTAGGCGTGTTATGCTTTTATCGATAGCAAAACTTCTTCTAACTTTCGTTACATTATGTGTAATCTCGAAAGTTACTTTCCTTGGTTGGTACGAACTTCACTTTTCTGACACCTCATTATTTGAGTTTATTAAGGCTGTTTTTTGGGGAATTCGGTTTGACTTAACCGTATCTTTCTTACTAACAGGGTTAAGCTTCTTATTCTTTATACCATTGGTAAAATTTAAAAAGCTTTATAAGATCTTGTTTTTGATCTGGGTTCTCTTATGTGGAGCTTGGATCATCTTTTCTACCATGGGGGATGCGGTTTATCTAAGTCAGGCTAATCGCCATGTTACTGTTGACATGCACCTTGGCAAAGGAATGGAGCTAGAGCTGCTAAGTACGGTTGTTACTCAATACTCTGGTTTAGTATTTACTGCGGTTGCTCTGTTTGTTGTTTTTTCAGTTGTTGCTGTGAAGTATCCACAGAAAATATCAGTCTCGGACAAATGGTATAAAACAGTAGTGATTGGCTTAGCTCTTATTGTCGCTACCGTAACGGCTGTGCGCGGTGGTTATTCGGATAAGCCACAAAGTCCGATGTATGCGTATAAGATAGGTGACGTAAAATTAGCCAGAATTGCTTGGAGTGCTCCTTATGCGATTACGTATTACTCTATTATTGGTGAAGATAAATCTGGTCATCGATGGACACCTGTACAATCGATAGAACAAATGGAAAGGCTTCGAACTGTCGTTAACCCTGCAGCTGAGACGAAGCTAGATGATTTGCAAAAGTATGATTTGGTGTTTGTTCTGTTAGAGAGTTGGACGGCATTCGATATGAAGGGCTATGGTTCAGAATTTGACTCAACACCCAATTTCGATGCTTTGCGTGAAAAATCATTATCGACGACATCCTTTTATTCTAATGGCTTTAGAACAGTAGAAGGCGTCTTTACAACAATGTGCTCTATGCCCAACCCTGTAGGCGGTAGCGTAGCTGGAACACGACTTGAGAGTATGCCTTACCATTGCTTACCACAACTTTTGAAAGAGCGAGGTTGGAACACCTCGTTTATTCAAGGTAGTGGTCAAGGGATGGTTGGGGCGTTCGCTCAGTCGTTAGGTTTTGCTCATTCATATGGCAAATTTGATTACTTAGATACTAATCAAGATACTAATTATTGGGGATACATGGATGATGGAATTTACGATTTTGCTCTTGGCAAGTTAGCTGAGGCGGGCGAGCAACCTCAATTTATCGCCATCAACACAGGCACGACACATGATAGCTACCTACCAAATGAATCAGATTATGTTTTTGGCAGAGCAAATACGGATGAAACAAGGCGTAGTGTTTTGCATCATGCAGATAGAGCTTTGGGTCGATTTGTCACAAAATTAGAGGCACAAGCACGCCGTCCCACGCTTTTAGTGCTTGTTGCTGACCATACAATGGTAAGTTCGAATAACGACTTGCGACATGTGTTTATTCCATTTCTTATTCATGGAATAAACCTGAAAATTCCTACTGGAATAATGCCTGTAGCTGCATCGCACAAGGATGTGGCACCTACTGTTATCGATATGTTAGGGGGGGCTGTTAGCTGGTTCTCTGGAAATAGTTTGTTATCGAATAATTATCGAGAAGGGGCGGATTTTACTGTTAACAACCGGTTTTATTGGTTGACAAGAAACAGCTTGGTGCAGATAAATGCTGAAACGGGAAAACGAGAAAAGTGTTTCAGTGTTGCAAGTAACTCTAATGGCTTACAACCAACTGCATGTGAGGAGCTTTTGGGGGCGGATGAGCTTTATCGGAAAGGATTGAACTACCTTTTTTATAGTCAGCAACATTTGTTTGAAGGGACAACGACAAACTATTGATCATAAAAAGAAGCTGGTATTTACCAGCTTCTTTTTGCTTAAAATATAGAACGCCCAATTCGCTCCGAAAGCATCTCCAACGCTCTCGTCCCAGCGAGAGAGTTACCAGATTTATCCAGTTCTGGAGACCAAACCGCGATAGTCATTTCACCCGGAACAATCGCAATAATACCACCGCCCACACCTGACTTACCTGGCATGCCGACACGGTAAGCAAACTCTCCGGCGCCATCATAGAGGCCGCATGTCGCCAATAACGCATTGAGCTGCTTGGTTTGTGTCGGTGTGATGATCTGCTTCTTAGTATTTACGGATTGCCCTTGATTGGCTAAATAACTAAAGGTTTTGGCAAGATCAACACAGCTCATCTTTAAAGCGCAGGCATGGAAATAGTTATTGAGAACAGGAATAACATCGTTATTAAAGTTACCAAACGAGCGCATTAGATAAGCGATAGCTGCATTGCGGTCACTGTGCATCATTTCTGAAGCTGCCACGATCTTATCGTAGACAATATGGTTGTCACCTGAAAGTGTTCTAACAAACTCCAATAGACGCTGCCTAGGCGCCGATAAGCGACTTTGCAGTAGGTCGGCTACCACAATTGCGCCTGCGTTAATAAACGGGTTTCTCGGTATTCCTTGTTCCATCTCAAGCTGAATTAGTGAGTTAAATGCTTGCCCTGAGGGTTCCTTGCCGACACGCTGCCAGATTTCCTCTGGTTTATACAGCATCATTGCCAAAGTTAGGCTCAGGGCTTTGGAAATTGACTGTATAGAAAAGGACTCTTCGGCGTCTCCAGCGGTAATTACTTCACCTTCGTTGGTGTACACTGCTATGCCTAGTTTGTTGTTAGGTACTTTTGCAAGAGCAGGGATGTAGTCCGCGACTTTTCCTTGTCCAATCAGTGGTTTTACTTCACTGAGGATAGTAGAAAGAATCTGTTTAGTTGGTTTCATATTTGTTGTTCTCCCAACGTAAGCGCCAAAAAAAGCCAACGGGAGGTTGGCTTTTCAGGATTAGAATTCGATTAGCAATCGAAACTTAAGCTGTGCGGCGATATTTGATATCCCAAACACCATGACCAAGTCTGTGACCGCGAGCTTCAAACTTTGTTAAAGGACGATCATCTGGACGTGGTACAAAGTCACCATCAGTAGCAATATTCTCATAGCCAGGTGCTTGGTTCATTACCTCGACCATATGCTCGGCATAGTTTTCCCAGTCTGTAGCCATGTGGAATACGCCTGTTTCTGGAATAAGCTTAGTTCTTACCATTTCAGCAAAATCTAACTGCACAATACGACGTTTGTGGTGACGCTTTTTATGCCATGGGTCAGGGAAGAACAACTGCATTGTACTTAGGCTGCTGTCCGGAATCATGTTGGCAAAGACTTCAACCGCATCGTGACACATAACACGCAGGTTAGTAATACCAGCATCGCGCGCTGATGATAGACATGCACCTACGCCTGGGCTGTGTACTTCAATGCCAATAAAGTTCTTTTCTGGTGCGTTCTTTGCCATTTCGACCAAAGAAGCGCCCATGCCGAAACCAACTTCAAGAACAACAGGGTTATTGTTACCAAATACCTGTTCCCAGTTGAGTAGTGACTCTTGGTAATCAATACCCATTGTAGGCCAGCACTCTTCCATCGCCGATTCTTGGCCCTTGGTTAGGCGTCCTTCACGACGAACAAAACTGCGAACTTTGCGAATCAGTTTGCCATCTTCTGTGTATTCGTTAGTAGTCACTTCACTCATTGGTTTAGCCTGTTCATTCAATAATCAGAGCGGGAATTATCCAAAGAATTTGCTCGCAAGCAAGCATTATCGGATCAGAATTTCACGCAGTTTTACTTCTGTTACTAAGTGTGGTGCAATTTCTAGCAAATTATAAGAGAGATGAGAGTAATTGTGACGCCTTTTGCACGCGCGATATTAGATTGGTATGAGAAGTACGGTCGCAAAGAGCTACCGTGGCAACAACAAAAGACCGCCTATAAGGTGTGGTTGTCGGAAATCATGCTGCAACAGACACAAGTGACCACCGTCATTCCATATTATGAACGGTTTTTGGAGCATTTCCCCACCGTAGAGTCTCTAGCTAAAGCGCCTCAAGATGAAGTGCTGCACCTATGGACGGGACTAGGGTACTACGCCCGTGCTCGTAACCTTCATAAGGCTGCTCAAGTTGTGGTTGAGCAACATGGTGGTGAATTTCCATTGTCTCTTGAAGCTATGAATGCACTTCCCGGGGTGGGGCGTTCAACCGCAGCAGCGGTCTTGTCATCGGTATATAAACTTCCTCATGCAATTCTTGATGGCAACGTAAAGCGCACTCTTGCTCGCAGTTTTGCTGTGGAAGGGTGGCCTGGGCAAAAAAAAGTAGAAAATCAACTGTGGCAAATTGCTGAGCAACATACACCGGCAGAAGACACAGATAAGTACAATCAAGCCATGATGGATATGGGGGCGATGGTTTGTACCAGAAGTCGACCAAAATGCACATTGTGTCCCGTAGAAAGCTTCTGTGTTGCTAATAAGCAGGGGAATCCTCTTGATTACCCGGGAAAGAAACCGAAGAAAACCAAACCTGAAAAAGAGACTTGGTTTGTAATTTTAAAACACCAAGATGAACTCTGGCTGGCTCAAAGGCCTCAAACGGGGATTTGGGGTGGTTTGTTTTGCTTCCCTGAGAGTCCTAGCGCGGATATTGATGAGGTGTTGGAGCAATATGGTATCCAACAGCGAAATATCAAATCCAGAGAGGTTGAAATCGCTTTTCGACACACATTCAGCCATTATCACCTCGATATAACGCCAATCGTCGTGACGCTTAACCAGCTTCCAACAATGGTGATGGAAGAGTCGAAAGGTCTTTGGTATAACATAACTAATCCAGAAAAGGTTGGATTAGCGGCACCAGTTAAGTCGCTAATTGAAACCTTACAACGACATTAATTGAGGATAACAATATGAGCCGTATGGTTTTTTGTGCTCACCTACAGAAAGATGCTGAAGGTCTCGACTTCCAATTGTACCCAGGTGAATTGGGTAAACGTATCTTCGATAACATTTCGAAAGAAGCATGGGCTTTATGGCAGTCTAAGCAGACCATGCTGATCAATGAGAAGAAACTCAACATGATGGATCCCGAGCATCGTAAGTTGATTGAAACTGAAATGGTGAACTTCTTATTTGAAGGAAAGGATGTCGTCATCGACGGCTACACGCCGCCGTCAGAGTAATCTACAAGGAATAAATCAAACACCACCTTTTGGGTGGTGTTTTTAATGTTGTCTATGAAGAAGTTAATCTACTTTCTGGTTCCCCTATTGCTGGTGGGCTGTAGCCGCGAATTTATCGAGAAGATATATGATGTTAACTACGAGCCAACCAACCGCTTTGCTAAGAACTTAGCCGAACTCCCAGGCCAATATGTAAAAGACACAAAGGCGTTGGACGCGCTGATCAACAGCTTTAACGGTAATATCCAGAAGCGCTGGGGTAGTCGCGAAGTTAAGGTTGCTGGTAAAAGTAATTATGTGAAATACATTGATAACTACTTGAGCCGCGCCGAAGTTAACTTTAGCAAAGGTCTTATCACGATTGAAACCGTGTCTCCAACCGAGCCGGAGAAGCACCTTAAGGCCGCTATCGTGACAACGCTTTTGACGCCTGATGATCCATCAAGCGTTGACTTGTTCTCGTCTAAGGCCATTAAGTTAGAAGGTCAGCCATTCCTTTATAACCAGGTTGTCGACCAAGAGAAAAAACCAATCCAATGGACATGGCGTGCTAACCGTTTTGCCGATTATCTCATTGCGAATAAGTTAAAGACCAAAAACGTAGATTTCAAGAAGGCATACTACGTTGAGATCCCTATGGTAGCGGATCACTTTAAACAGCGTAGTTACCAGTATGCAGATATCGTACGCCGGGCTTCTAAGCGCTATGACATCCCAGAAGATCTTATCTACGCGATTATAAAAACAGAAAGTAGCTTTAACCCTTATGCGGTTAGCTGGGCTAATGCCTATGGTTTGATGCAGGTGGTGCCAAAGACTGCGGGTCGAGATGTGTTTAATCTTGTCAAAAACAAACCGGGAGAGCCGACGCCAGAGTATTTGTTCAACCCTGAACAGAATATTGATACTGGAACGGCGTACTTCTACATTCTAAAAAATCGCTACTTGAAAGATGTTAGGCATCCACTGTCGTTGGAGTACAGTATGATTTCCGCATATAACGGCGGGACGGGAGGGGTGCTGAAAACATTCCATAGTGACAGAAAGCGAGCGATGAACGACCTCAATTCGTTGCAACCGAATCAAGTTTATTGGGCGTTGACTAAAAAACACCCGAATGCTGAAGCGCGACGTTATTTGGAGAAAGTAACTAAATTCAAAAAAGATTTTAATGCTGGAAAAGGCTAATTTGTCCCGATCTGCGCAAAACGAATACGATTCGATGAAAAATGCAGCGCTTGAACGCTTTTTTGAAGTTTTTTTCAAAAAAGCGTTGACGGGAGACCGGAAAATCCGTTTAATAGCGCTCCGTTGCCCGGATAGCTCAGTCGGTAGAGCAGAGGATTGAAAATCCTCGTGTCGGTGGTTCGATTCCGCCTCCGGGCACCACAATTTGATATTGTTGGTGTTGATATAAATTAGCACGAGCAACGCAAAATAAAGTGTCGCCGACTTAGCTCAGTAGGTAGAGCAACTGACTTGTAATCAGTAGGTCACCAGTTCGATTCCGGTAGTCGGCACCATTTATTTGCCTCGATAGCTCAGTCGGTAGAGCAGAGGATTGAAAATCCTCGTGTCGGTGGTTCGATTCCGCCTCGAGGCACCATTATTTGGTGCTTAAGCAAATAGTGGTCTTAATGACCAGTGCTTACACAAATAATTCCCCCTTAGTTCAGTTGGTAGAACGGCGGACTGTTAATCCGTATGTCGCAGGTTCGAGTCCCGCAGGGGGAGCCACTTTAAAAAAGACCGCATCGAAAGATGCGGTCTTTTTGCATTTGCGCTCCTAAGCTTTGCAAGCTTGATGTCGCTGACCTAAGTAGCCCCGTAGTATGTCGCTACGAGTGCATGGTCAGTGAAGCCACTTATAAATAGGCCGTATCATAAGATACGGCCTATTTTGCTTTTGATGTGTTTTAGTATTACTGCTTCATTACTATCTTCATAAAAAAGCCCCACCGATAAGGTGAGGCTATTGGTAGATATTAAAGACTCGCTATTCTTGATGGGCGTTGGTTTGCTCTTGAGCCGCTTTCTTTGCCGCCATTTCCTTCTCTGCAAGCTTCGCTTTTTCAATCATAGGTGTAATGGTGGAGCCTTGAATAAGAATAGAGAAAACCACCACAGAGTAGGTCATAACAAGAATTATCTCTTTAACGTCGATAAGTTTGTCTTCGATAACCCAAATTCCCGATGGAATAGAGAGTGCCATTGCTAAAGCAAGACCGCCGCGTAGGCCTCCCCACGTTAAAATTCGAACTGACCAAGGGTTATAAGTGCGATAGCGTTTAAAGCCTACATAGGCCAGTGCGACACTTAAATAGCGTGCACCAAGAACCAGAGGAATAGAGAAGGCCATCAAAATCCAGTCTTCTTGATGGAATTGGAACAGCAGCATCGACATACCAATAAGTAAGAACAGTACGCCATTTAAAAACTCATCAACAAGCTCCCAGAAGTGGTCTAGGTGGTCTTCTGTTTCTTTTGAAAAGCCGATATAACGAGTCCAGTTACCGATCATAATGCCTGACACCACCATCGACAATGGGCCTGAAACATGAAGCACTTCTGCAAAAGCATAGCCGGCTGTTGGGATACCTATGGTAAGTAGTAGTTCCATAGAGTGGTCGTCGGTCGAGCTAATTAGGTAGTGGAATACTAAGCCTAAAACAAAGCCATATAAGATACCGCCCAGAGCTTCTTGTAAGAACAACATAGTCACGCTGCCGACAGTTGGTGTCTCACTGCCAAAAGCGATCGTAAAGAGAGTGACGAAGATAACCAGACCGAAACCATCGTTAAACAGTGACTCACCTTCAACCTGCGTTGAAACGCGTTCAGGCGCTTTGAGCTTTTTGACGATTGCCAATACTGCGATAGGGTCCGTTGGAGAGATAAGAGCACCAAATAGCAAGCAGTAGATGAGATCAAACTGAATGCCAATGACATTACAAAATCCATACAGCACAAAACCGATGAAGAAGGTCGAGAATAGTGTGGCACCGAGTGCGAGAACGGTGATTTCCCATTTCTGATCTTTTAAGTGAGGCAATTTAATACCCAAACCACCTGCAAAGAGTAAGAAACCAAGGATCCCTTGTAGAAGGAAGTCTTCAAAATCAATATCAGCTACGGTCTCTGTGGCAATCTCAGTAAGTTGAAACCAATCGTTTTGGCCAGCAATCAAGATGAGCAGCGACAGCATCATTGCACCAGCTGTGATGGCTATCGTAGTCTGCATTTTTCCTATCTTGCTGTTTACAAAGGCAATTAACATTGCCGCTGCCGACAAAAAACATAAAGTCTGATAAACGGACATCACTCCACCTAGTTTGTAAAAAAATGTTAATGGGATTTTGTGCTTCTCTTGCAGGAATATCAATCACTATTTTTGAATTCATTCCTCTTGTTTATAGATTAGAGCTTAATGAGGTAACTTGCGGATTTTTCTCATAACCGAAATGAAATTGTAGTCAGTGGATAGAATATAGAAGCGCTTGTGTCAGTCCTTTTAGTTAGATAACGTGGAAGATAATAAGACTAGAAAGATTTTTAGACGTCTAGATTTCTAAAAAATCTATGATACGATGACGGCATAAGCAAGGAATGAGGCAGTATCGTGGGAAGTAACGTAAGACAACAAATAGAGAGTCAGCTAAGGCAACGAATTCTACTGATTGATGGTGGTATGGGCACCATGATTCAGGGTTATAAACTTGAGGAAGAAGACTACCGAGGTGAGCGCTTTGCTGATTGGCCGAGTGATCTGAAGGGTAACAATGACCTTTTAGTATTGACTCAGCCAGCACTTATTAAAGAGATCCATAGTGCTTATCTGGAAGCCGGCGCGGACATCTTAGAGACCAATACCTTTAACGCTACCACGATAGCAATGGCCGACTATGATATGGAATCGCTCAGCGAGGAAATTAACTACCAAGCGGCAAAGCTGGCTCGTGAAGCCGCAGATGAGTGGACGACTAAAACGCCAGACCGACCTCGTTATGTTGCTGGTGTACTTGGCCCAACCAACAGAACCTGTTCAATATCTCCCGATGTAAATGATCCTGGTTATCGTAATGTCACGTTTGATGAATTGGTAGAAGCGTATTCAGAATCAACACATGCACTGATCAAAGGTGGCTCAGACCTCATCCTTATCGAAACTATCTTCGATACACTCAATGCGAAGGCGTGTGCTTTTGCCGTCGAATCTGTGTTCGAAGAGCTTGGCTATGAACTGCCAGTGATGATTTCGGGCACAATTACCGATGCATCCGGACGAACTCTTTCAGGTCAAACAACAGAAGCTTTCTATAACGCGTTACGTCACGTAAGACCGCTTTCCTTTGGCTTAAACTGCGCTTTAGGCCCTGATGAGCTTAGGCAATATGTTGAAGAAATGTCGCGTATTGGCGAGAGCTTTGTTTCTGCTCACCCTAATGCAGGCTTACCTAACGCCTTTGGTGAATATGACTTGTCGCCAGAAGATATGGCAGAGCACATTGGTGAGTGGGCGCGCAGTGGCTTCCTAAACCTCGTTGGTGGCTGTTGTGGTACGACACCTGAGCATATTCGTCAAATGGCGAATGCCGTTGAAGGCGTCACTCCTCGTCCTCTACCAGAGCTACCTGTAGCTTGTCGACTATCAGGGTTAGAGCCACTGACGATTGAGAAAGACTCTTTATTTATTAACGTTGGTGAACGTACTAACGTAACTGGCTCTGCACGATTTAAGCGCCTAATTAAAGAAGAGCAATATGACGAAGCGTTGGAGGTTGCTCGTCAGCAAGTTGAAAATGGCGCGCAGATCATCGATATCAATATGGATGAAGGCATGCTTGATGCTGAGGCGTGCATGGTTCGATTCTTAAACCTGTGTGCTTCTGAGCCTGAAATCTCTAAAGTACCAATCATGGTTGACTCATCAAAATGGGAAGTGATTGAAGCTGGCCTGAAGTGTATTCAAGGTAAAGGCATCGTTAACTCGATTTCCATGAAGGAAGGCAAAGAGAAATTTGTTGAGCAAGCGAAGTTAATCAGGCGCTACGGTGCTGCGGTTATCGTGATGGCGTTTGATGAAATTGGTCAAGCAGAGACACGTGAGCGTAAGCTAGAAATTTGTACCAACGCCTACAATATTCTGGTCGATGAGGTTGGTTTTCCACCTGAAGATATCATTTTTGACCCTAACATTTTCGCAGTGGCGACAGGTATAGAAGAGCACAACAACTACGCTGTGGATTTCATTGAAGCCGTTGCCGATATTAAACGTGACCTTCCACATGCCATGATTTCTGGTGGTGTGTCTAATGTCTCGTTCTCTTTCCGCGGTAACAACTATGTCCGCGAAGCCATTCATGCCGTGTTCCTTTATCACTGTTTTAAAAATGGTATGGACATGGGTATCGTAAATGCTGGTCAGCTTGAGATTTACGACAATGTGCCTGAGAAATTGCGTGAAGCGGTTGAAGATGTCGTACTTAACCGCCGTGATGATGGCACCGAAAGACTGCTTGATATTGCCGCTGAGTATGCCAATAAGGGTGTGGGCAAAGAGGAGGATGCCAGTGCACTTGAATGGCGCACTTGGCCGGTCTCAAAGCGTTTAGAGCATGCTTTGGTAAAAGGTATCACTGAGTTTATTGTTGAAGATACCGAAGAGGCGCGTGTTAATGCGTCTAAACCTCTGGAAGTCATTGAAGGGCCATTAATGGATGGCATGAACGTGGTGGGTGATCTGTTTGGTGAAGGCAAAATGTTCTTACCTCAGGTTGTAAAATCCGCTCGTGTTATGAAACAGGCGGTTGCCCACCTAGAACCGTTTATTAATGCAGAGAAACAAGCAGGTTCTTCAAACGGTAAGATCTTACTTGCGACAGTTAAAGGCGATGTTCACGATATTGGTAAGAACATCGTTGGTGTTGTATTGCAATGTAACAACTACGAAATCATTGATCTTGGCGTTATGGTGCCGTGCGAAACGATTCTTAAAGTCGCCAAAGAAGAGAACGTGGATATTATCGGTCTGTCCGGACTGATTACTCCGTCTCTTGATGAGATGGTCCATGTGGCAAAAGAGATGGAGCGTCAAGGCTTCACATTGCCACTGTTGATAGGCGGTGCTACTACATCCAAAGCGCACACGGCGGTGAAGATCGAACAGAACTACAGTGAACCCGTTGTTTACGTGAATAACGCTTCTCGTGCGGTTGGTGTTTGTACTTCACTGTTATCTGAAGAGCTTAAACCGGCCTTCATTGAAAAGCTTGATATCGATTATGAACGCGTGCGCGATCAGCACAACCGTAAAAAGCCAAGAACTAAACCGGTGACGCTTGAAGAAGCTAGATCAAACAAGGTGGCTATCGATTGGCAAAACTACACGCCACCAATTCCAGCGAAGCCGGGTGTGCATGTATTCGAGAACTTTGAGGTCGCAACACTAAGAAATTATATCGATTGGACCCCGTTCTTTATGACTTGGTCGCTGGTGGGCAAGTATCCTGCGATACTAGAGCATGAAGAGGTAGGTGAAGAAGCTAAACGATTGTTCCATGATGCCAATGAGTTGCTAGACCGAGTTGAACGTGAAGGCTTGCTAAAAGCAAGTGGCATGTGTGCCTTGTTCCCAGCGGCATCTGTCGGAGATGATATTGAAGTATACACTGATGAAACTCGCACCCAAGTTCGCAAAGTACTGCATAACTTGCGTCAGCAAACTGAAAAGCCTAAAGGGTTCAACTACTGTCTTTCTGATTATGTAGCACCAAAAGAAAGTGGTAAGCAAGATTGGATTGGTGCGTTTGCGGTAACCGGTGGTATTGGTGAGCGTGAACTGGCTGACGAGTACAAAGCTCAAGGTGACGATTACAATGCGATCATGATCCAAGCGGTTGCTGATCGTTTGGCAGAAGCGTTTGCAGAATACATGCATGAGAAAGTTCGTAAAGAGATCTGGGGTTACTCAGCAGATGAAGCCCTGTCTAATGACGATCTGATTCGTGAAAAGTACCAAGGTATCCGACCAGCCCCTGGCTACCCAGCCTGTCCAGAGCATACGGAAAAAGGTGCGTTGTGGGAGCTACTCGAGGTCGAGCAAACTATCGGTATGTCACTGACTTCTAGCTATGCGATGTGGCCTGGAGCTTCTGTGTCCGGATGGTATTTCTCACACCCTGACTCTCGATACTTTGCAATTGCACAGATTCAACAAGATCAGGTAGACAGCTATGCTGATCGTAAAGGTTGGGATCAAACGGAAGCTGAGAAGTGGTTAGGGCCTAATATCAACTAGGTTGTTCCATTTGGAAGTAGAGAAAACGGCACCTTTTGGTGCCGTTTCTTTTAATACAGGTTGGTTATTTTTTGTTCTTTGGAAAAACTTTGACCATCTTGATACGGTTCTCTTCCAGTTCAACAATTTCCATTTGATGCTCTGCAACTTGAACACTCAGGTGGCTTTCAGGAATATCTTCCAAATACTCCAGCATTAAACCATTCAATGTTCTAGGGCCATCTGTTGGTAGGTTCCATTTAAGGCCTTTATTAATGTCTCGGATGTTGGCGCTGCCTTCGATCAAGAAGCTGCCGTCCCCTTGTGGCGTAATTTCATCAGAGAGTGTTGGCGCCATTGAAGTTGTGAACTCACCAACGATTTCCTCGAGAATGTCTTCTAGGGTGACGAGGCCATTAATATCACCGTATTCATCAACGATCAGTCCGATGCGTTCTTTATTACGTTGGAACTTTAGCATTTGCACGTTGAGTGGCGTCCCTTCAGGAATGAAGTAAACCTCATCAGCACTTCGGAGCAGGGTTTCTTTGGTGAATTCGTTTTTCTCCAACATTAAACGATAAGATTCACGTAGACGCAGCATCCCAACTACTTCATCAATCTGATCTCGATACAGCACCACACGACCATGAGGTGAGTGGGTTAACTGACGAACAATTGATTTCCAATCATCATTAATATTGATGCCAGTAATCTCGTTGCGAGGGATCATAATGTCATTCACGGTCACGTGTTCAAGATCGAGAATAGAAATCAGCATATCTTGGTGACGTCGTGGGATCAGCGAGCCAGCTTCATTAACTACTGTTCTCAGCTCCTCCGAGCTTAAATGATCTTCATCATTGTGATTAACGCGAATACCCAACAAGCGAATGAAGCCGTTAGTAATAAAGTTAACTAAAACAACCAGAGGAGACAGAACCTTCATCAGAATGGTCAGCAAGATACTGCTCATAAAAGAGACGCGTTCTGGATACAGGGCGGCGAGCGTTTTCGGTGTGACTTCGGCAAAGACCAAAATAATCAGAGTTAGTGCACCTGTGGCAATGGCGACACCAATATCACCATAAAGGCGTAAACCGATGACGGTGGCTATGGCTGAGGCGAGAATATTAACGAGGTTGTTACCGATGAGAATTAACCCAATCAACCGATCTGGGCGATTGAGTAAGCGCTCGACGCGTTTCGCGCCTTTGTGGCCTGTCTTAGAAAGATGTTTAAGTCGATAGCGGTTCAGAGACATCATCCCTGTCTCTGAGCCGGAAAAGTAGCCGGAAATTACAATTAGACCTGCAAGGATTGCAAACAAAATACCGGTCGAAATGTCGTCCAAAACTTCAAAATTCCTTTAGTTAATAGCTGGTTAATTAATGAACCATTTATACTGTGTTGTCAACGCGACATTCGTAGTGTGCCAAGTAGAGCATATCAAGCCATTTAGCTTAGTATGATTTCCCTGACGAATCGGCTACCGAAGTAAGCTAGAGTGAGCAAGGTTGCGCCTGCAACGGCAAACCAAGTCACTTTTTTGCCGCGCCATCCTTTGCGGTAATGTCCCCAAAGCAATACTGAGTAGATAATCCAAGCCAAGAACGAAAGTACACCTTTGTGAGCCTTGCCTTGAGCAAACATATCTTGAACAAACACAAAACCAGTAAGAAGCGTTGCTGTAAGCAGACCAGTGCCAATCAAAATGATCTTGAAAAGCTGTCTTTCAACCATCATTAAAGGTGGAAGATTAGGATTAATGGTCAGTGCTTTCTTATTCTTAAGCTTATGGTCAAGCCACGCTAATTGAATTGCGTAAAGCGCACCAATGGAGAGCGTAGAATAGGAAAAAAGTGCTAACGAAATATGAATCAGCAGTTTTGGATTATGCTCCAAGTGAGTAATAAACGCAGTTGGAACAAAAGCGGCGGCGGAGAGATTAATGGCGGCAAAGCCGTAAACCACAGGCAATAAGAACCAAATTCGCGTTTTAAGCATGGCAACGCTCATAAACAGCGAAATAATGAAGCCAATTAATGAAGCGACATTCAAGATGCTGAGGTTTTGTCCACTGCCACTTAAGATGAGATCACTGAGTAGCCACGCATGAAAAGCTAGTGCTAAAACCGCACTGACGAGAACAGTTTTTGTACGGATCCCGACCTGGTGGACCAAGCCTGGGATAATTGTAACGATGGCCAGCACATAAAGAATAGCGGCCGCAATTGCGATTAAACTGTCCATTTTTCCTAAAAAATCGATTGCTTAGAGCTGGAATTATACCCTGCATCGACTCAATGAGCCATGGCAGAAGTAAAAAGTATTGACTCGTATTTGATCTTGTTAGGTATGACTCTCACTGCTGGCTAAGGTATACTCACTACAATTGATCGCAATTTACAGCGAAGAGAAAGAAATGTTTGAGAATTTAACGGATCGTCTATCCAAAACGCTGAAGAATATCAGCGGCAAAGGTCGTCTGACCGACGACAATATTAAAGATACTCTGCGCGAAGTTCGCATGGCGCTTCTAGAAGCCGACGTTGCTCTGCCAGTAGTTCGAGATTTCATCAAAGGCGTAAAAGAGCGTGCCGTTGGTGTTGAAGTTTCTAAATCCTTAACTCCGGGCCAAGAGTTCATCAAAATCGTTCAAGCTGAGCTTGAGTCGGTCATGGGTGAATCCAACGAAGCACTGGACCTAGCTGCACAGCCGCCGGCGGTCATCTTAATGGCAGGTCTGCAAGGTGCGGGTAAAACGACCAGTGTTGGTAAACTCTCTAAACTGCTGCATGAGCGTGACAAGAAGAAAGTTCTTGTGGTGTCTGCCGACGTTTATCGTCCAGCTGCGATCAAACAGCTAGAAACACTTGCTACCGATATTGGCGTTGATTTCTTCCCTTCATCAGCAGATCAAAAGCCAATTGATATCGCCAATGCAGCTATCGATCATGCGAAGAAAAAGTTTTATGACGTATTGATTGTCGATACCGCGGGTCGTTTAGCGGTTGATCATGAGATGATGGATGAGATTAAAGATCTCCATTCAGCAATCAACCCAGTCGAAACGCTGTTTGTTGTCGATGCGATGACAGGTCAGGATGCCGCGAACACAGCAAAAGCTTTTGGTGATGCGCTGCCGTTAACGGGTGTCATCTTAACTAAAGTCGACGGTGATGCTCGTGGTGGTGCGGCGCTTTCTGTTCGTCATATTACGGGTAAACCAGTTAAGTTCTTGGGTGTGGGTGAAAAGACTGACGCACTAGAACCTTTCCACCCAGATCGTGTTGCATCACGTATCTTAGGCATGGGTGACGTTCTTTCTCTTATCGAAGATTTACAACGTAATGTTGATACCGATAAAGCAGAAAAGATGGCGAAGAAGTTCAAGGAGAAGAAAGGTTTCGACCTAGAAGATTTCCGTGAGCAACTTGGTCAGATGCAAAATATGGGCGGTATGATGGGAATGATGGACAAGCTACCAGGCATGTCTAACTTACCTGATAACGTTAAAGACAAAGTTGACGACAAGATGTTTAAGCAGATGGAAGCGATCATCAACTCAATGACAATGAAAGAGCGTCAACGTCCTGAATTAATTAAAGGTTCTCGTAAAAAGCGTATCGCTGCAGGTTCTGGTACTCAAGTGCAAGATGTTAACCGTCTCTTGAAGCAATTCACTCAGATGCAAAAAATGATGAAGAAGATGCAGAAAGGCGGCATGCGCGGAATGATGCGCAACATGCAAGGCATGATGGGTGGCATGGGCGGCGGCGGCTTCAATCCATTTGGTCGCTAGCCGTGGATTGGCTCAGGTTTCAGTCCCTTAAGTTTCAAACTGTTATCTGCGTCACACGAGAAATGCCAGCCAAAAACTGGTGAAAAAATAGCTAAACCCCTTGCAATGCCTCGGAATAAGAGTAAAATTCCGGGGCTTTATTTTGGCACGAGACCTCAGGTTGCTCATTAGAGAAACACTTCTGAGGTCATTTTTATTATTGAGAAAGCAAAGAGGACGATATGGTAACCATTCGTTTGGCACGTCACGGCGCTAAGAAGCGTCCATTCTATCAAATCGTAGTAGCGGACAGCCGCAATGCAGCGACTGGCCGTTTCATCGAGAAAGTGGGTTTCTTTAACCCAACTGCTACTGGTCAAGAAGAAGGTCTACGTCTAGACCTAGAGCGCGTTAACCACTGGGTTGGTCAAGGCGCAACAGTTTCTGACCGTGTTGCTAAGCTAGTTAAAGACGCTCAAAAAGCGGCTTAATTATTAGTTTAGTTAGCAGTATGTCGTCGATGAAAGGTAAAGAAACTATGAGCAATACTCCCGAAAGAATTGTTGTAGGTAAATTTGGTTCTACTTATGGCATTCGTGGATGGCTTAAAGTGTTTACCTACACAGACAATCCTGAAAGTATTTTCGATTACAGTCCTTGGTACATTAGTCAAAAGGGCGAATGGGTCGAATTGAAAGTTGAAAGTTGGAAGCGCCATAACAAAGGTATGGTGTGTAAACTTGAAGGTCTTGAGGTTCGTGAAGAAGCTCACCTACTAACTAACTTTGAAATTGCAATTGATCCAGCTGTACTTCCTGAACTGTCAGAAGATGAGTTCTACTGGCGCGAATTGTTCGGCATGAAAGTAGTGACCACAAAAGGTTACGACCTAGGTGAAGTAACCGACATGTTGGAAACGGGTTCGAACGATGTTCTGGTTGTGAAAGCAAATCTGAAAGATGCTTTTGGGCAAAAGGAACGGTTGATACCGTACCTTGAAGAGCAAGTGATCAAGAAAGTTGATCGCGAAGCTCAACGGATCGAAGTTGACTGGGATCCTGGATTCTAATCCTTAATTGGTAACTGAAAGAGCGAGAGAACAGATGTGGGTTGGCGTAATTAGCCTTTTTCCAGACATGTTCCGCAGCGTTACTGATTATGGAGTAACAGGTCAAGCGGTTAAAAAAGGTCTACTGTCGATTGAGACATGGAATCCTCGTGATTTCACTCACGACAAACATCGCACTGTCGATGATAGACCCTACGGTGGTGGTCCTGGCATGTTGATGATGGTTCAGCCATTGCGCGATGCCATTCACGCAGCCAAACAGGCATCACCGGGTAAGACGAAAGTTATTTACCTTTCTCCTCAAGGTCGTAAGCTCGACCAGATTGGGGTAGAAGAACTAGCGAAAAACGACAACCTTGTGTTGATTTGTGGACGCTACGAAGGGGTAGATGAGCGCATCATCCAAACAGAGGTTGACGAAGAATGGTCAATCGGAGACTTTGTGATGACAGGTGGGGAAATCCCAGCCATGACGCTAATCGACTCAGTCTCACGGTTTGTTCCGGGAGTACTAGGCGATTTTGCTTCAGCAGAAGAAGATTCTTTTGCAAATGGCTTACTAGATTGTCCACACTATACGCGCCCTGAAGTTCTAGACGATTTAGAGGTACCAAGTGTCCTCAAGTCTGGTAACCATAAGGACATTCGTCGCTGGCGACTTAAGCAGTCGTTAGGCCGTACTTGGCTAAGAAGACCGGAGCTCCTGGAAAACCTAGCTCTGACTGACGAACAGGAACAATTACTTGCCGAGTTCATAAAAGAGCATCGAGTTAATAGCAAGTAACCTATTTAATTTAGTATCAGTTTATTCTAGGAATTTAAGAACATGAGTAACATCATCAAGGCTCTTGAAGAAGAGCAAATGAAATCAGGCCTACCTAAATTTGCACCAGGTGACACTGTTGTAGTTCAGGTTAAAGTAAAAGAAGGTGACCGTGAGCGTCTACAGGCTTACGAAGGCGTTGTAATCGCTATCCGTAACCGTGGTCTTCACTCTGCTTTCACTGTTCGTAAGATCTCGAACGGCGAAGGTGTTGAGCGTACGTTCCAAACTCACTCTCCAATGGTTGATAGCATCGAAGTTAAACGCCGTGGTGCAGTACGTCGTGCCAAGCTGTACTACCTACGTGAGCGTTCTGGTAAGTCTGCTCGTATCAAAGAGAAACTTGCTAAGAAGTAATGCTATTTTACTAGCGTTCTCAAGTATTAAGCGGAGCCCAAGGGCTCCGCTTTTTTTTATGTTTAAAGTTAACACATTAGCACTTTTACTTATGTGTCCGGTTAGAACTGTTAGCTATGAGCCCGGTCAGTACGCTTTGGTAAGATCCCTGCCTACGCAGGGATGATGAGAGGTAAATGGCGGTAATTTCTAGACGAAGTTAATAATTATCTTCAGACCAGCCATCGCTGTCAGACATATCTGGTGCGCCAGGAATGGTGTTCTCTTCGTCGGCCCACTCACCAAAATCAATCATTTGGCACTGCTTTGAGCAAAACGGGCGAAAAGGGCTGTCTTCGTTCCATACAACTTCAGCTTTACATTGAGGGCATGGAACAACGGTTGGTTTACTCATAGTGATTCCTGAGTGTTACTTTCAGCTGCAAACAGCTAATTCAAATTCAATATCATTAGGGTAGGCTTGACCTGATTCAAAGGCAATAAACTTCACTGCAAAGCGGTTTTTGTGCCCTGAAATCATTGGGTAGACACCATAATCCATCGGAATGGTTAGACGAAGGATATTGGCTTCTTCTGCGTCACTTTGATAAAACCCAGAGCGGGCAATTTGTTTCTTAAAGCGACCAGTCTCACGAGTGAGCTTCAGCCATAACTGAAGGGCATTCATAAGTGGTTTGACTGACGCTAACCAAGCTTCAGCATCATGCATACGTTTTTCAATCGGCAGATGTAACCAGTAATGCAATGACGGAAGATCGAAACAGCATGAACCACCCGGCAGTCCAAATCGTTGGCGGATTGCGCTGAGGAAGCGATCTTCTTTCAGGGATTGACCGAATCGTTCGGCCATCATCAAGTCTTTATGTACACCATCTAGATCCCTTAAGATCGAGCCTAGCATTTCCTGATCGACGTCATCGACATTAAGCCATGCACGATAAGTTTGGCGTTGCTTCTCAAGATCTTTAGCAAGTTCGCTTTTGAGCTGGATTTGTTCAAAGATCTCCAGTAAATCAAACAGTGATTTGAAGAAAATTTGATACTGATAATTATCTGAAAAAGACGAGGAGTGCTGAAGCTGTCTCAATAGAGATTCAACTCTTAGGTACATTCTTGTTTTTTCATTAAGAGGGTGTTCGAATCTATTTGTGATCATCTGCTAGCCTTTAAACGCTTCCCTGCTATTTTCACCGATTTTGTTCGCATAATGCTAGGTACTTTTGGTGTAATTCTGTGACTTGGGACAAAAGTTGAGCGTTATCAGTATTATTATCAATCACATCGTCAGCATGCAATAAACGAGTTTCTCGGTCTACTTGTGATTTGAGTATAGAACGCACTTGTGACTCAGGCACCCCATCACGTGTCATTGTTCGGTAAATTTGTGTTTCTTCACAGACATCTACAACTAAAACACGGTCAGCCATAGTTTGCAGCCCATTCTCGATGAGAAGTGGAACTACGAATAGGGTATAAGGGCTGGTGGATGCATCCAGTTGTGATTGCATGCGCTCTCTGATCATCGGGTGCAGTAAGTTATTTACCCAAAGTTTTTCGTCCTCATTAGCAAAAATACGCTCCCGAAGTGTGCTGCGATTAAGAGAACCATCTGCTTGGAGGATCGCAACACCAAAGTGTTGCGTTAAAGCGTCAAGACCTGCCGAACCTACTTCTACAACTTCTCGAGCAACAAGGTCTGCATCGACCACATCAATGGCGAAGTTATCGTGAAAAAGGTTGGCAACGGTGGTTTTTCCGCTGGCAATACCGCCGGTAAGCCCAATAACAAATCCCATGGTTACATCCCTATATACGACGTGAGGTAGTATTGAATAAGCTGCTCGCCCCACAATGCGCTAATCCAACCGGCAATAGCGAGATAAGGGCCGAAAGGAAATGCAACATCAATCCCTTTCTTTTGCATTCGCAATTGAACGAGACCAAATAAAACCCCGACAACGGATGACATTAAGACGATCAGAGGCAAGTGTTGCCAGCCTAACCATGCTCCGAGAGCTGCCAGCAACTTAAAGTCACCGTAGCCCATACCCTCTTTACCTGTTAGTAGTTTAAACAGCCAGAAAATGGACCATAAGCAGAGGTAGCCAGCCATGGCACCAATTACAGAATCCGTCAACGAAATTGGAGAGATGCCTAATAATGCTAGTGCAATGCCTAACCACATCAGAGGTAAGGTAAGCTGGTCTGGCAACAGCATGGTATCGAAGTCAATAAAAGTGGCACCGATAAGCACGAAGGTAAAGACGATTAACGCTAAGCTATATTCACTATACCCAAGTTGCCACGCTACGGTTGCACACATGGCTGCCGTCAGGAGCTCAATAAGTGGGTAACGAGCACTGATTTTATGACTGCAATGATGACACTTGCCCTTAAGTAACAACCAGCTGAGTACAGGAATATTATCGATAATTCGAATCGGTGTATGGCATTTAGGGCATGCCGAGCGCGGCACGCTAAGGTTAAATTTATCTTCTGGAGGGGCAATTTTGTACTCAGGAAAGGCTTCGGCACATTCTTCGCGCCAACCACGCTCCATCATTATCGGTAATCGATAAATGACGACATTCAAAAAACTGCCAACGATCAAGCCGAAGAGAGCCGCAAAAGCAGGGAAGAGCCAAGGATAATAAGAAAATGCGTCCATTCTTGAGTATGAAACCGTAAAATCAGTGAGTTATTGCCTATGTTAGCCTATTACCGACATTAAGTTAAAGATAGGTAAGTACATTGCAATCACTAACCCGCCAATTATTGCACCAAGGAAGACAATAACCAAAGGCTCGATGATTGTTCCTAAGTTGTCTACGATGTTATCGACATCCGCCTCATAGATGCTAGCGATCTTATTGAGCATTTCATCTAACTTGCCAGTTTCTTCACCTATCATGACCATTTGCAGCACCATCTCAGGGAAAGCGAGACTGTTTCGCATTGCTAAATGAACAGGTACGCCCGCTACGACATGAGTGTGTATAGAAAAAATAGCTTGTTGAAAGTAAGCGTTCTCTGTTGTTCTTGCGCTCGCTTGTATGCCAGTGAGTATCGGTATTCCAGAACTAAAACTGGTCGCTAATGTTCGGCTAAATTTGGCAATGGTTGCTTTGGTAATGATGTCGCCAACAACGGGCAGTTTGATGGCTAATTTACTTATATATAATTCGGCAGTAGCATTTTTAAGGCTAATAAACTTAATGCTAGCAATCAATAAACCTAGAGAAGCAACGCTAACCAGTCCGTATGATTGGCTCCAGTTTGATAGCTCCAGCACCTCGGATGTGAACCAAGGTAAATTGGCATTGAACCCTTTAAACATCGATTCAAATTCAGGAATCACACTCGTGAGCATCAAATAGGTTACGGCACAAGAAACTATCAGCACCATACTTGGATATATCATGGCTTTAACGACTTTAGACTGCAGAGCATCATGTTTTTCACGATATGTTGCTAACCTATCTAACGTCACCGCAATGTTTCCGGACGATTCGCCCGTCGCAATCATATCGATATAGAAGCGGTCAAAATGTGTACTTAGTGCTTGTAGCGCTTGAGCGATAGGGACGCCACTCTCCACTCGGCTAGCGACCTGATTAAGGACCGATTTCATTTCGGCTTTGGAGTGGCTTTCAGAGATAAGCTTAAGGGCTTGAACAAGAGGAACTCTTGTCGTCAGCAAAGTAGCCAATTGCCTAGTGAATAGAGTGATGTCTTTGCGTGAAATCTTGTGGGTTAATCTGGTCCAAAACGAAATGCGATGGCGAGAAATTTTTCTGATATGGATTTGCTGCCGACCTAATTGATTTCTGACCTCCATTTCGGTTAAAGCAAGGATTTGCCCCTTTGCTTTTGCGCCAGATCGATCAACACCTCTCCAGCGGAACTTTCTTAATGGCATAGGAAGCGGGTTAGGCATAGGGGCATTCTCATTCGAAATAAAGGACACGCTGCAGTTCTTGGTAGCTTGTCAGTCCAAGAGTGAGTTTTTCAAGCCCCGCTTGTTTAAGTGTCATCATTCCTTGTGACACAGCAATGACTTCAAGATCTTGAATGCTGGCTTTCTGAAGAACGGCGGCGCTTAACTCGTTGGAAAAAACCAGCACTTCGTAAATACCGATACGACCCGAATAGCCTCTATTACATTTGCTACAACCAACATCATTGGCTTTGTAAATCCTCTGGCAGGAGGATATATCGAGACTGCGGAGCAGATCTTTACGGAGGTGATCTGGGCGCTTACATAAAGAGCACAAACGGCGAGCGAGCCGCTGCGCGATAATTAGCGAAAGTGAAGACACGATGTTGAAGCTCTCTATTCCCATATTTTGTAACCGTGTAATGGTCTCAAGCGCGGAATTAGTGTGTAAAGTTGACAGAACTAGATGACCTGTTTGAGCCGCTTTAACCGCAATCTCTGCTGTGTCGAGATCTCGTATTTCTCCCACCATAACCACATCCGGATCTTGGCGTAAAAAAGTGCGCAAGGCTGCAGAAAAACCAAAGCCTATCTTAGGGTTAACTTGAACTTGGTTTATCCCATCTAGATGTATTTCAATCGGGTCTTCGGCAGTTGAGATATTTCGCTCTGGGGTATTAAGAAGTTTGAGTCCCGCATAGAGAGAGACGGTTTTGCCACTTCCAGTAGGCCCTGTCATTAACACCATTCCTTGAGGCTTGTGCAACGCTTGCAAGTAAAGAGCTTGTTGAGTGTCGTTATACCCTAATTGCTCGATATCCAAACGGGCAGAATTTAGGTCGAGAATTCTCAGTACTACCTTTTCTCCCCACATGGTTGGCAGGGTTGATACACGGATATCGGTGGCGGAGTGGGGTGATAGTTTGAGTTTGATTCGACCATCTTGAGGAAGACGGCGCTCAGCAATATCTAGCTTAGCGAGAATCTTCAGGCGAGCAGATAGTCTGCGGCTTAATTGGATCGATGGCTGATGTGCCTCAATAAGAATACCATCACAGCGAAGTCGAATTCGGTACTGGTGTTCGTATGGCTCAAAATGAATATCGGACGCTTTCTTGCTGACGGCTTCTAATAGGATTTGGTGAATGAAACGGCTGACAGGCGAGTCATCCAGCATTAGCTCATCGCAATGCTCAAGTTCACTCTCATTCACTTGTACTAAGTTTGCCAGTTCGTGGGAGGTGAGTTCCTTAGTCTGTTGGCTCCATTGCTCTTGTCCCTCTCCATAAATTTTGCGTATTGCGGCGTTTATGTCTTGATGGTTAGCCAAACCCAGTTCGATTTGTAATCCTGAGGCAAACTTAAAATCACTTTCTAACTGCGAGGGGGTGGGATCGCTGACCGCAACGGTTAGAACGTTGTCGCGCAGTGAAATAGGTAAGGCTTGGTATTGAGTTATGACGTCCCGTAAACCGAGTTGTTGGCACAAACTCGCATAGTCGTTGTCCTTTATCGATACTATTGGGAGTCCAAAAACGTCGGCTAGAACAGCAACAAGCTCTTGAGCCTGACAAAGGTTGAGCTCAGTTGCTCCTTCTGGAACGGAGCAACCAGATAACATGGACAGGTCATATAACGCAGTTTCTTGCGTTTCATCGATGGCGTTAGCCTGTCTTAAAATAGATGGGAGAGTGGACGGGATCATTCAGGTACCGTTACTGAGACGCTTTCGGAATATTGACAGCCCTTTGGTAATACTCCGGATTCTTCCGTGGCAGTACTAATACATGCCCATCCGCCTTGAGCATTTCGTGCTAATGCCAATTTATAATTACTAACCGAAGGACTTGCGTTGGGGACTTGATCAAATGACAAAATAATATTGCCTGCACTGCTGACTCCAGCCTCGGCTTCAATGGCTTCAATAATTGCGTTGGGGAAACCTAATCGGGTTTTTAAGGCAGGTGTAGTTTCGGTATCAGGAAAGCTTCCTTGCTCAAGCGTGTACGCTTCGATATTGGTGCGAAGCCCCGATAAGGTCGCTAAAGCAGAGGCTGCTTCACTTTTTCCAATGTATTTTTGATATTGCGGTAGAGCGACAGCGGCAAGTACACCGATAACGGCAACCACAATCATCAGTTCGATTAAGGTAAACCCTTTTTGGTTAATTCCTTGGTACATAGTGAGTCCTCAGAGACGTAAAGCTTGAACAGTAGAGGCATCACCGCTGACGTTGAAGCGACTAGATAAGCGCTTACGAGGAGGCGTGGATAATTAAAAGCAGACTTGCAAAAAATGAGAATGGTGTTGCGGAGCAAGTGGCGATTTCGGGTGTAGAACTCTGGATTGCGTAATGTTGGAAATAAAAAAGCGAAGCTCAAATAGGCTTCGCTTTAGTAAGATTCTCTTATTGAAAAATAGACTAGTCTTTAAATCTCATCGACAAGTCCATTGCTTTCAAGTGCTTGGTCAAAGCACCCACAGAAATATAATCAACGCCAGTTTCCGCAAACTCAGCGATGGTGTCCATAGTGACATTTCCTGAGTTTTCTAAAGCAGCACGGCCAGCGTTAATTTCAACCGCCTTGCGCATCATGTCGGTGCTGAAGTTATCGAGCATAATGATATCCGCTCCTGCATCGATAGCTTGTTGCAGTTCCTCCAGAGATTCCGTTTCGACCTCAACTGGTTTGCCTGGATTAAGCTGTTTCGCAGTTTCAATAGCTTTAGTGATACCACCACAGGCAATGATGTGGTTTTCTTTAATTAAGTAAGCGTCAAATACGCCAATTCGGTGATTAAAGCCACCACCACAAGCGACAGCATACTTCAACGCACTGCGCAGGCCAGGAATGGTTTTGCGTGTATCTAACAGTCGGCACTCGGTATGCGCAATTTTCTCAGCGTACTGCGCAACCACGCTGGCGCAGCCAGACAGAGTTTGGATGAAGTTCATAGCGTTACGTTCGCCGGTAAGCAAGACTCTCGCAGGGCCTGTTAGTGTGCAAAGCACTTGATTCGGTTCCACCTTGTCACCATCTTGGACATGCCATTCAATGACGACTTCACCACCAAGTTGCTTAAAGACTTCATCAGCCCACATTTGGCCACAGAACACACCGTGCTCACGAGTAATAATCGTTGCAACATTCTGAGTCTCAGCCGGAATTAAACTTGCAGTGATATCCGCTGTGGCATCTAGTGTACCACCGAGGTCTTCGCGTAGTGTATCTGCCACGGCACGAGAGATTTCTGCTGGTAGTTGCTGCTTAAGATATTCGAGGCGTTCTTGACTGTTATGTGTGTTCTTCATCGCTAAAACTGTCTTTGTGGGGTAACAAAGTGCGCATGATACTCTTGCTTGTGCGGAATTTCAGCATCAATTCTCGCATTTTCTTTGTTGTCGGATAAAATCATAACGACATAGAGGTAGATGGAGTCTAGATGTATGCGCAGTAGCAATACAAATGAAGGTAAACAAAGCTTGGAGCTTATTGATGCTCAAGGGTGGTATTGTCATGCGCGAATTGTCCCATCTCCTCACTATGATGTCCGAACAGACACTAGTGATATATCACTACTGGTTATTCATAACATCAGCTTACCGCCAGGCCAGTTTGGTGGCTCTTACATCGAAGACTTTTTCCTAGGCAAGCTCGACTCGTCAATTCACCCTTTCTTCAAAGTGATAGAGAACATGCGAGTATCTGCGCACTGTTTGATCCGACGTGATGGAGAAGTGGTCCAGTTTGTGCCTTTTCTTGCTCGAGCCTGGCACGCAGGAGTATCGAGTTTTGCTGGCCGAGAGAAGTGCAATGATTACTCGATCGGTATTGAGCTTGAAGGGTCGGACTATGTGGCTTACACCGATGAACAGTACCTCAGTCTGCAACGCCTCAGTAGTGCCTTGATTCAATCGTATCCATTAATTACCCAACCACGTATTACAGGGCACCAATATATTGCCCCGCTGAGAAAGAGTGATCCCGGTCTTGTTTTTGACTGGGCTCGATTTAGAAAATCATTGTCATAAAAAACCATTGTTCAATTACTGAGCGGTTGGGTTTCGCTGCAGATTTATTTTGTTATTCAAATTATTAATAACCCGGCCTAGGGTTATTCCTTCCTTTATTGATATTGGTCAAGTTTCCTTGTCCGACAAAACGATTCCTTTGTTATTGATTTATAAGTGTTTTTATAGCACGCAATTTGCCCGATAAGTTTCTTGTATGTAATTGGTCTGACCATGAGTGTTGATGTTTTAATCTATAAATGTTTCAAAATGGTTAATGCAAGGCCGGTTCTATGATTTGAATCAATTTTTCACTAGACATCGGTGTTTTAAATGTGTTAATTTTTACGCCAATTTGAAATTGGTAATACCAATTAACTTCGAAAGAAAAGTAGAATAATAAATATGGCTTATCAAAGGATTCGTCAGCCGAAACTTTCTGATGTGATTGAACAGGAATTGGAACGCTTGATTGTTGAAGGGACACTTTCAGCAGGTCAACAGCTTCCACCTGAACGAGAGCTGGCTAAACAGTTTGATGTTTCTCGACCTTCTATTCGAGAAGCGATTCAGCGCTTAGAAGCGAAGAAACTACTTACCCGCCGCCAAGGTGGAGGTACGTTTGTGAGCGAAAATATTTGGAAAAGTTTCTCGGATCCGTTGCTAGACCTTCTATCTTCCCATAATGAAACGCAGCTTGACTTGCTCGAAGCCCGTCATGCTATGGAAGGGATTTCTGCTTATTTCGCAGCATTGCGTGGTACCGATGAAGATTTTGCTCAAATTGAAAATTGCTTAGGCACTATTCGTAAAGTACAAGAAACCGATGACATCGAAGCAGAAGCTGCTGCGGTCATGGCTTTTCTTGTTGCGTTAACTGAAGCTGCACACAATGTTGTTTTGCTTCATATCGTGCGAAGCCTAGCACCACTGCTAGAGCAAAATGTTTTACAGAATTTAAAGTTATTGCACCGCCGAAGTGAAGTGGTGGAGAAAGTCAGTAAACACCGAGCTAATATCGTGGAAGCGATTGTTTCTGGAAAGCCTGAAAAGGCACGTGAAATGTCTCATTCACACTTAGCTTATATCGAAGAAACATTGTTGGATTTGACTAGAGAAGAGTCTCGACGTGAGCGCTCTTTAAGACGAATTCAACAAGATAGTGATTCTTAAAACTAGAAACGCTTACTTTTATTAAGTAGATCCAACCAACAGAAGGAAAGATCGCCATGTCTGACATGAAGCATGACGTAGATGCACTGGAAACTCAAGATTGGCTACAAGCACTTGAGTCCGTTGTTCGCGAAGAAGGTGTAGAACGCGCGCAGTTCCTACTAGAAACAGTTCTAGAGAAAGCACGTTTAGACGGCGTTGATATGCCAACAGGTATCAACACTAACTACATCAACACTATTCCAGCAGCACAAGAGCCAGCTTACCCTGGTGATACCACGCTTGAGCGTCGTATTCGTTCGATTATTCGCTGGAACGCAATCATGATCGTATTGCGTGCTTCTAAGAAAGACCTAGACCTTGGTGGTCACATGGCTTCTTACCAGTCTGCAGCAGCATTCTATGAAGTGTGCTTCAACCACTTCTTCCGTGCTCCTAACGAAACAGACGGTGGCGATCTAGTTTATTATCAAGGTCATATCTCACCAGGTATCTACTCTCGCGCATTCGTTGAAGGTCGTCTAACTGAAGAACAGCTAGATAACTTCCGTCAAGAAGTAGACGGTAAAGGTATTCCTTCATACCCACACCCTAAACTGATGCCTGAGTTCTGGCAGTTCCCAACAGTATCTATGGGTCTAGGTCCAATTTCTTCGATCTACCAAGCGCGTTTCCTTAAGTACCTAAATGGTCGCGGCCTTAAAGACACTTCAGCTCAACGTGTTTACGCCTTCCTAGGTGATGGTGAGATGGATGAGCCAGAATCACGTGGTTCACTGTCTTTCGCTGCGCGTGAGAAACTAGATAACCTATGCTTCCTAATCAACTGTAACCTTCAGCGCCTAGATGGTCCTGTAATGGGTAACGGTAGCATCATCCAAGAGCTAGAAGGTCTATTTAAAGGCGCTGGCTGGAACGTTGTTAAAGTTATCTGGGGTAACAACTGGGATGCGCTACTGGCGAAAGATACGTCAGGCAAACTACTGCAGCTAATGAACGAAACTGTAGATGGTGACTACCAAACATTTAAGTCTAAAGATGGCGCGTACGTACGTGAGCACTTCTTTGGCAAGTACCCAGAAACAGCAGCACTTGTTGCTGACATGACAGATGACGAAATCTTCGCGCTTAAGCGTGGTGGTCACGATTCTTCTAAGCTGTATGCAGCGTATAAAAATGCGGCAGAAACTAAAGGCCGTCCTACAGTAATCCTAGCTAAGACAGTTAAAGGTTACGGTATGGGTGATGCAGCTGAAGGTAAGAACATCGCACACCAAGTTAAGAAGATGGACATGACTCACGTACTACACTTACGTGACCGTCTAGGTCTTCAAGACATTCTAACTGATGAGAAAGTAGCAGAGCTTCCATATCTAAAACTGGAAGAAGGTAGTGCGGAATACGAATACCTACACGCTCGTCGTAAAGCACTTAAAGGTTACACGCCACAGCGTCTACCTAAGTTCACTCAAGAATTTAAAGTTCCTGAGCTAGAAGAATTCGCGCCGCTACTAAGCGAGCAGAAGCGTGACATCTCAACTACGATGGCATACGTTCGTACGCTTAATATCCTGCTTAAGAACAAGAACATTGGTAAGAACGTTGTTCCTATCATCTGTGACGAAGCTCGTACGTTTGGTATGGAAGGTCTATTCCGTCAGATTGGTATCTACAACCCACACGGTCAGGAATACACACCAGAAGATAAAGGCATCGTTTCTTACTACAAAGAAGCAACCTCTGGTCAGGTTCTGCAAGAAGGTATCAACGAGCTAGGCTCAATGGCTTCTTGGGTTGCCGCTGCAACTTCATACAGCACTAACGATCTACCAATGATTCCGTTCTATATCTACTACTCAATGTTTGGTTTCCAACGTGTAGGTGATATGGCATGGATGGCTGGTGACCAACAAGCTCGTGGTTTCCTACTAGGTGCTACAGCTGGCCGTACAACACTAAATGGTGAAGGTCTACAGCACGAAGATGGTCACTCGCACATCATGGCGAACACAGTACCTAACTGTATCTCTTACGACCCAACATTCGCTTACGAAGTTGCGGTAATTATGCAAGACGGTATCCGTCGCATGTACGGTGAGAACCAAGAGAACGTGTTCTACTACCTAACTGTGATGAACGAAAACTACGCAATGCCAGCAATGCCAGAAGGCGCTGAAGAAGGCATCCGTAAGGGTATTTACAAGCTTGAATCTTACGCTGGTGATAAGTCTAAAGTTCAGCTAATGGGCTCTGGTACTATCATGAACGAAGTACGTAAAGCAGCGACTATCCTAAGCGAAGAGTACGGCATCGCATCTGACGTGTTCTCTGTAACATCGTTCAACGAGCTAACTCGAGATGGTCAAGACGCAGAGCGTTTCAACATGCTTCACCCAGAAGCAGAAGCTAAAGTACCTTACATTGCACAAGTAATGGGTACTGAGCCTGCAATCGCCGCGACTGACTACATGAAGAACTACTCTGAGCAAGTTCGTGCGTTCATGCCTTCAGAGTCATATAAAGTACTTGGTACAGATGGTTACGGCCGTTCAGACAGCCGTGAAAACCTACGTCGTCACTTCGAAGTTAACGCAGGCTACGTGGTAGTTGCAGCACTAACTGAACTAGCGAAGCGCGGTGATGTTGAGAAGTCTGTTGTGACTGAAGCAATTGCTAAGTTCAACATCGACACTGAAAAAACTAACCCACTTTACGCTTAATACAGCGCTTAATTAGAAGGTAAATAAGCAATGGCAATCGAAATTAATGTACCTGACATCGGTGCGGATGAGGTTGAAGTTACTGAGATTCTTGTAAGCGTTGGCGACAAGGTAGAAGAAGAGCAGTCTCTTATCACTGTTGAAGGCGACAAAGCTTCTATGGAAGTTCCAGCGTCTCAAGCAGGTATCGTTAAAGAAATCAAAGTAGCGGAAGGCGATTCTGTTACTACAGGTTCTCTTATTATGATTTTCGAAGCCGAAGGTGCAGCTGACGCTGCACCTGCTCCTGCGGCAGAAGCGGCTCCAGCAGCGGCTCCAGCTCCAGCAGCGGCGGCTGAACTTAAAGAAGTTCACGTTCCAGATATTGGTGGCGATGAAGTTGAAGTGACTGAAATCATGGTTGCAGTTGGCGACAGCATCGAAGAAGAGCAATCTCTTCTAACGGTTGAAGGCGACAAAGCATCAATGGAAGTACCAGCACCATTCGCTGGTACTGTTAAAGAGATCAAGATCGCTACTGGTGATTCAGTATCTACTGGCTCTCTAGTGATGGTATTTGAAGTGGCCGGCACTTCGGTAGCAGGCTCTGGCGCTCCAGCGGCAATTGAAGCTCCAGTGGCAGCGGCTCCAGCAGCGTCTGCGGCGAAAGAAGTAAACGTTCCAGATATCGGCGGTGACGAAGTTGAAGTTACTGAAGTAATGGTAGCGGTTGGCGACACAGTAGAAGAAGAGCAATCTCTAATCACTGTGGAAGGCGACAAGGCTTCAATGGAAGTTCCAGCACCATTTGCAGGTACAGTAAAAGAAATTAAAATTGCAGCTGGCGATAAAGTAACGACTGGCTCTCTAATCATGGTATTTGAGGTGGCCGGCACTCCGGTTGCTGGTGCGGCTCCTGCTCCTGCTCAAGCGGCAGCCCCTGCTCAAGCGGCAGCACCTGCTCCAGAACCAAAAGCTGAAGCTTCAGCAGCTGCACCTGCAGCAAACGATTTCCAAGAAAACAACGATTACGCACACGCGTCTCCAGTTGTTCGTCGTCTAGCTCGCGAATTTGGCGTTAACCTTTCTAAGGTTAAAGGTACTGGTCGTAAGAGCCGTATCCTTAAAGAAGACGTTCAGTCTTACGTTAAAGATGCTCTTAAGCGTCTTGAGTCTGGTGCTGCGGCATCTGGCAAAGGCGGTGACGGCTCTGCTCTTGGTTTACTACCTTGGCCGAAGGTTGACTTCAGCAAGTTTGGTGAGACTGAAGTTCAGAAGCTTTCTAAGATCAAGAAGATCTCTGGTGCTAATCTACACCGTAACTGGGTAATGATCCCGCACGTTACACAGTGGGATAACGCTGATATCACAGCCCTAGAAGCGTTCCGTAAAGAGCAAAACGCTATCGAAGCGAAGAAAGATTCAGGCATGAAGATCACTCCACTTGTATTCATCATGAAAGCTGTTGCAAAAGCACTAGAAGCATTCCCAGCGTTTAACTCTTCTCTATCAGAAGATGGCGAGAGCATCATTCTTAAGAAGTACGTGAACGTTGGTATCGCGGTTGATACGCCAAACGGCCTTGTTGTTCCAGTATTCAAAGATGTAAACAAGAAAGGCATCTACGAGCTATCTGAAGAGCTAATGGTAATTTCTAAGAAAGCACGTGCAGGTAAATTAACTGCGGCTGACATGCAAGGTGGCTGTTTCACTATCTCAAGCCTAGGTGGCATCGGTGGTACAGCATTTACGCCTATCGTAAATGCGCCTGAAGTAGGTATCCTTGGTGTATCTAAGTCTGAAATGAAGCCTGTGTGGAACGGTAAAGAATTCGAACCACGTCTGCAGCTACCTCTGTCTCTATCATACGATCACCGTGTGATTGATGGTGCAGAAGGTGCACGTTTCATTACTTATCTAAACAGCTGCCTAAGCGATATTCGTCGTCTAGTACTGTAAGATAACTTTCCCACTCTCGCTCCCCCTAATCAAAGGGGAGCGAGTGAGGGGAAAACAAATTAATACAACATTTCCAACGTGAATTGTTGTCTAGCTCACAGGCTAAATTGATTTACTTTTCACACCATTAACATCTCTGTAAAATGTTGGCGGTCTGAAATCATAATTGTTTAAGTTATTTGTTTAATAGAACGTCTGTTTAAAACGAAGTCTAAGCATATAAAAATCAATACCCACTCAGCCTGTTAGGGATAATGACTACAAGAGGTCAAAATGAGCAAAGAAATTAAAGCCCAGGTGGTAGTACTTGGTGCCGGTCCTGCTGGTTACTCCGCTGCATTCCGTTGTGCCGATTTAGGCCTAGAAACCGTTCTTATTGAACGTTATAGCACGCTTGGTGGTGTGTGTCTGAATGTGGGTTGTATCCCATCTAAAGCACTACTTCACGTTGCTAAAGTTATCGAAGAAGCAAAAGCGCTTGCTGACCACGGTATCGTATTTGGTGAGCCACAGACTGACATCGATAAGATTCGTCTATGGAAAGAAAAAGTTATTAACCAACTTACTGGTGGTCTTGGCGGTATGGCTAAGATGCGTAAAGTAAATGTGGTTAACGGTTTCGGTAAGTTTACTGGTCCTAACTCAATTGAAGTTGAAGGCGAAGACGGTAAAACTGTTGTTAACTTCGACAACGCCATTGTAGCTGCGGGTTCACGCCCTATTAAATTGCCATTCATCCCGCATGAAGACCCACGTATTTGGGATTCTACTGATGCGCTAGAGCTGAAAGAAGTACCAGGAAAACTGCTTATCATGGGCGGTGGTATCATCGGTCTAGAAATGGCGACGGTATATCACTCTCTGGGATCTCAGATTGATGTTGTAGAAATGTTTGACCAACTTATCCCAGCTGCGGACAAAGATATGGTTAAAGTCTACACCAAGCGTATTAAGAACAAGTTCAACTTGATGCTTGAAACCAAGGTGACGGCAGTTGAAGCTAAAGAAGACGGCATCTACGTTTCAATGGAAGGTAAGAAAGCACCTTCTGAAGCTGAGCGTTACGATGCAGTGCTTGTGGCTATCGGCCGTGTACCAAACGGTAAACTGCTTGATGCAGAAAAAGCGGGTATTGAAGTAGACGAGCGTGGTTTTATCAATGTTGATAAGCAAATGCGCACAAACGTCCCTCACATCCATGCAATCGGTGATATCGTTGGTCAACCAATGCTTGCTCACAAAGGTGTGCATGAAGGTCACGTAGCGGCAGAGGTTATCTCTGGTAAGAAGCACTACTTTGACCCGAAAGTGATTCCTTCAATTGCTTACACTGAACCAGAAGTAGCTTGGGTTGGTAAGACTGAGAAAGAAGCGAAAGCAGAAGGCATCAACTACGAAACTGCGACATTCCCATGGGCAGCGTCAGGTCGTGCAATCGCATCTGACTGCGCAGACGGTATGACTAAGCTTATTTTCGATAAAGATACTCATCGCGTAATTGGCGGTGCTATCGTGGGTACTAACGGTGGTGAACTGCTTGGTGAAATCGGTCTAGCGATCGAGATGGGTTGTGATGCAGAAGATATCGCATTGACTATCCACGCTCACCCAACGCTTCACGAATCTGTTGGTCTTGCAGCAGAGGTATTTGAAGGCACTATCACTGACCTTCCAAATGCAAAAGCGAAGAAAAAGAAATAATTTCTGAGTGAAGAAAAAAACGGCCAGTATCATACTGGCCGTTTTTTATAGATACTATTTAAAATCGAGCCCTTAAACATGTTTGTTCAAGGGCTGTTTTTTAGTGGCGGTTATCTTTCTCGTAGATGCAAACCATATCCATATAGCAGTCGGTCAACGACTTAATTGATTCACCATCACTACTGCGATTAGCTTCAACAAACAGTGAATAGCAAATACCGTGGAATAGGCTAGTAAGATGCTTAGTGTTGTGTTGAGAGCAGACTTCACCACGTTCAATGGCTTTAATGAACATGTTCTCAATCAGTGCTTGGCTAGTTTTGTTCGATGAAACAAACAATGGCCAAACCTCATCACGCGTAGATGTACTCCATTCAAACCATACCTTATTCCAGTGACAGTCTTCGATCACCATATCCACCACACCATCAAGAATGTTGGTTAGGTTTTCTTTGATGTCGACATCAAGGTCAATGGTATTTGATAAGAAGTTGGAATACTGACAGACGACGTGGTTAAGTACTTCATCAACCAAGTCTTCTCGTGTTGGGAAGTAGTTGAATACCGTTGCTACTGAAACTTGTGCAATTTCTGCGATATCCGCGTGACCTCCACGACCAATGCCGCGTTTCGCGAATACTTCTAGTGCAATCTCCATAAGCTGTAACTTGCGCTTTTGTGGAGATAAGCGAGTTCTAGGTCTTTTTACTATTGAGTCCATAATATTTCCTTGCCAACGTTGGTAGGGCTGGTAACTCTATGAGTACGTCCAACTGCGCCCTGTTTGTTATACAGAGTCAGAGATTTGGTCCAATATGAAAGCTGTTATACACAATAACTGGCATATCAATGTTAGTTTTTGGTTAACAATTTCCATTTTGGAAATCACATGCTCTATTTTTTCTTTTGTTTGATAAGTGTAATGGTGCATATGTGCTTTGGTCAATAGTCATACACTGATAATTTTCATAATTAGCGTTAATTTACCTGCATATCACACTTTGCGCTGAAAGCGTCATATTCTTTCAACACTATGCGTTAACAAAGATTCGTTCTGGTTTATACCAACAGAGTAATTTGACGCCAGATTTTCGCCTGATTTTTATCCTGAGTCAGAAAGTGATACCATACCGCGCAAATGTGAACGCTTGGCATCTCTTCACTAAAATAGTGTTGTCTGTTTTAGGAGAGGACTCACAGCTACTGTTGCTGTGGTGACCAAGTTAACCAATCAACATCGAGATAGATATGAAACATACTGTTGAAGTCATGATTTCTGAGCAAGAAGTTCATGAGCGTGTAAAAGTGCTAGGTAAAGAAATTACTGAACACTACAAAGGTAGCGAAGATTTAGTTATGGTCGGCTTGCTACGTGGCTCTTTTGTCTTTATGGCGGATTTGGCTCGTGCCATCGAGCTTACTCACTCAGTAGACTTTATGACGGCATCAAGCTATGGCAATACCATGGAAAGCTCACGTGATGTGCGCATCCTGAAAGATCTTGATGATGATATTAAAGGTAAAGATATTCTGCTGGTGGAAGATATTATCGATACTGGTAATACCTTAAATAAAGTGAAAGAGATTTTATCGCTACGTGAACCAAAATCTATTCAGATTTGTACCTTGCTAGACAAGCCATCACGCCGTGAAGTCGATGTCGATGTTAAATGGATTGGCTTCGAAATCCCGGATGAGTTCGTAGTGGGTGTTGGTATCGATTACGCTCAGAAATATCGTCACTTACCATACATCGGTAAAGTGGTACCTCAGGAATAAATCTGGTCGTACAAACATAAAAAATGCCCATCTCTGTGAGATGGGCATTTTTCTAAATACTGAATTATTTTAATACTTCGGTACTCAATATTTTCGACATGGCAGCTTGGTAATTTACTTCAAGACTCTCTCTGCTTGAACAGCGAACACCGAGATCTTGCAACTTACCATCACCAATGCCATAGACCACACCATGAACTTCAACTTCTTGGCCGCGTTCCCAAGCGTTTTGCATAATGGTTGAGTTACCTAGGTTATACACCTGCTCAGCAACGTTAATCTCACAAAGCTTGTCACCCCACATGTCGCGTGGCAATTCACCGAGCCAGTTACGATGCTTTAAGTACAAATCGCGTATATGTAGAAGCCAGTTGTTAATGAGCCCAAGCTGTGGGTTATCAATAGCAGCATTCACGCCACCACAGCCATAGTGACCACAAACGATAATGTGTTTGACTTTTAGCACATCCACCGCGTATTGCACTACAGATAGGCAGTTAAGATCGGTATGAATGACTTGGTTGGCAACATTACGGTGAACAAAGAGTTCGCCTGAATATAACCCCGTTAGACGCTCTGCTGGTACTCGGCTATCGGAGCAACCAATCCAAAGGAATCCAGGGTTTTGGCCTTCCTCTAGCTTTGCGAAATACTCTGGTCTTTCGGAGCGAATTTCTTCAGACCACTTTGAATTGTTGTCAAAGAGTTGTTTGATTTCCGGCATGATACTTCCCTTCAATAATTCGAGATACTATACACAATGTTACAAATTGAATCTCGAAAAAAAAGTATCAAAATGTACTCATCTGACGTGTTCATGTACCTAAAATCAGTGACTTAACGATTCAGTGAAAAAAACTTATATCTTATGAAAATTGAATGGCCCTTATTAGTTATTAACTTATTGTCACATTTGTTAAGGTGAGGCAATTTTTTGGTTGTTTTCAAGGATAGTAATGAAGTTAGGACGTCGTTTTGAAGATATAAACCTTAAAGGGGATGTATTTGGCGGGGTAACTACCGCGATTATTTCATTGCCACTGGCGTTGGCGTTTGGTGTGGCATCTGGAGCAGGCGCAGAAGCCGGGCTGTGGGGCGCAATCATGGTGGGGTTGTTTGCCTCTCTATTTGGCGGTTCTTCTAGCCTTATTTCCGAACCGACAGGCCCTATGACGGTCATCATGACAGCGGTATTGACAGCAATGATGGCTAAGTACCCGGAAACGGGGATGGCGATGACCTTCACTGTCGTTATGATGGCGGGTATTTTTCAAATCTTGCTTGGTACGTTAAAACTCGGAAAATACGTTACCTTGATGCCATACAGTGTTGTCTCAGGGTTCATGTCGGGAATTGGTGTGATCTTGGTGATTCTTCAACTGGCGCCACTATTGGGACAAGCCGCGCCAACGGGCGGCGTTATTGGGACAATCAGGGCATTACCTGAACTGCTGACCCATATCGACTTTTCAGAATTATTCCTTGGGTTACTGACGTTAGCGATTCTATTTCTGTTCCCTAAAAAATACCGTCAACATATTCCTCCGCAGCTTGTGGCGCTGGTGTTAGTCACAGTGATATCTATGCTGTTTTTCAGTAGTGAGAGTATTCGCAGAATTGGCGAGATTCCAGCAGGTTTGCCTTCTTTAGTCATACCGCATTTTAACGCCGAAATGCTGACTACCATGCTTATCGATGCGCTTGTACTCGGCACATTAGGCTGTATTGATACCTTATTAACAGCTGTTATCGGTGATTCTCTAACTCGGAAAGAGCATGACTCAGATAAGGAATTGCGCGGCCAAGGGTTAGCTAACCTTATCGCAGGTTTGTTTGGGGCTTTACCGGGAGCGGGTGCGACGATGGGGACGGTGACCAACATCCAAGTAGGGGCTCGCTCTCCATTGTCTGGTGTGGTGCGGGCATTGGTGTTGGCGCTGGTGGTACTGGTAGCAAGTGGTTTAACTGAACCTATTCCAATGGCGGTGTTGGCAGGCATTGCTGTTTATGTCGGTTTTAACATACTGGATTGGAGCTTTATTCAGCGAGCACATAAGGTGAGTTTGGCCGGTATGGCGATCATGTACGGTGTTATGCTGCTGACTGTATTTGTAGATCTTATCGTTGCCGTAGGCCTTGGTGTGTTTATCTCGAATATCATCATTATCGAAAGATTGAGCCGTGAGCAAGCTCGTCAGGTAAAAGCGATCAGCGATGCTGATGACGACGATGTGCCGTTAAGTGAATATGAGCGAGAGTTGCTAGAACAAACTCAAGGTAAGGTACTGTTTTTCTACTTATCTGGGCCAATGATTTTTAGTGTCTCTAAAGCAATTTCAAGACAACACTCAAGTATTGCCGATTATCAAGCGATGATACTCGACCTTACCGATGTTCCTATGATCGACGTAACGGTTGGTCTTGCTCTAGAAAATGCCATCAAGGATGCCAAAGACGCAGAGTGTCAGGTGTACTTGTTATGTCCAAATACGCAAACTCGACAGCAATTGGATAAATTCCACGTTATTGATCTTGTTCCGGATGGCAATATCTATCAGCAGCGAGAACACGCATTGGATGCCGCATATAAGGCAACGGCTTAAAAGGGATAAAAAGCGAGTACTAACATACTCGTTTTTTTTATAGCCAATTTATCACCACCACTTGAAAAATTGAGCCATCATCATCATGTGTAAGGGTATATTCAAACTTTTCGATATCATTGGAAATATCAAATTATTCCAATGATGCATTCTTCGGTGCAAATTATGATCGCATTAGAAATTGAGCAGTTAAGAAAGACCTATGCGGGTGGCTTTGAAGCGCTAAAAGGGGTGAGTCTTCAAGTTGAGCAGGGAGACTTTTATGCTTTGCTTGGACCTAATGGTGCGGGTAAATCGACCACCATCGGTATCATTACGTCTCTAGTCAACAAAACATCGGGCAAGGTCTCGGTGTTTGGTCACGATATTGATAATGAACTTGAACTGGCGAAGCAACAACTTGGTCTGGTGCCACAAGAGTTCAACTTTAACCAGTTCGAAACCGTTGAGCAGATTGTTCTTCAGCAAGCAGGGTATTACGGTGTTGCTAAGGATGTGGCGAAACAACGCGCGCAAAAATACCTCTCGCAGCTAGACCTTTGGGAAAAGCGTAGCGAGCGAGCACGAAACCTATCCGGAGGAATGAAGCGTCGACTTATGATTGCTCGCGCTCTAATGCATGAGCCCAAACTACTCATTCTTGATGAACCGACTGCTGGGGTTGATATTGAACTTCGTCGTTCAATGTGGGATTTCCTTAAAGAGATTAATCGACAAGGCATCACCATTATTCTGACAACTCACTACCTTGAAGAAGCGGAACTGCTTTGTCGCAACATCGGTATTATCCAACGCGGTGAGCTGATTGAGAACACATCGATGAAAGCTTTGCTTAATAAGCTGGATGTAGAAACGTTTATTCTCGATATCGACGCAAGCGTTGATATTCCTGAGTTACAAGGGGTTAAATCGCAAAATGTGGTGAATGGCTCTTTGGAGATAGAAATTGAGAAAACTCAGGGGTTGAACCACATTTTCACTCAGCTTTCCGAGGCTGGTATTAAAGTGCTGTCAATGAGGAACAAAGCCAACCGACTTGAAGAGTTATTTGTTTCTATTGTGCGTAATCAAACGGAGGCAAACTGATGAATTTGTACGGTTTGTATTGGACGGCATTTAAAAGCCTTCTGACGAAAGAAATTAATCGCTTTACTCGAATTTGGGTACAAACCCTAGTACCGCCAGCAATTACCATGACACTTTACTTCATCATCTTCGGTAGTCTGATTGGATCTCGAATCGGTGAAATGAACGGCTTCAGTTACATGGAATATATTGTTCCTGGCCTTATCATGATGTCGGTGATTACTAACTCGTATTCGAATGTTGCTTCGTCCTTCTTTAGTGCCAAATTTCAGCGCAATATTGAAGAGCTTCTTGTCGCACCTGTTCCCAATTACGTCATCATTGCTGGTTTTGTCATGGGCGGTGTTGTACGTGGGTTGCTGGTTGGCACGATAGTAACTTTTGTCTCGCTGTTTTTTGTTGATTTACAAGTTGAACATTGGGCAGTAATTATCGCGACTGTGTTTATGACGTCGGTGGTGTTCTCACTCGGTGGTCTTATTAATGCGGTGTATGCCAAGACCTTTGATGATATATCGATTATTCCCACTTTTGTTTTGACACCGCTGACATATCTAGGCGGTGTGTTTTATTCCATTAGCCTGCTTCCTGAGTTCTGGCAAGGTGTATCCAAAATCAATCCAATCGTTTATATGGTCAATGCTTTCCGTTACGGTTTCTTAGGTGTGTCGGATGTAGGGATTGTGACATCTTTTGGCGTACTCTTGGTGTTTATCGTGGTACTTTATGGAGTAGCCCATCATTTGGTGACTAAGGGTATTGGCCTTAGAAGCTAGAGCAAGATTCTAGCGTAATACACTGATATGTGATCAATGAAGTGGTAGCGGTAGCTGCCACTTTTTGTTTCAGTCGAGACAAGGACGACAAATGCAACTGCCTGCCAAATTACAACACGATGCTCAATCAGCGTTTGAGCGAATTCAACAAGCCTATTCTGACCTATCCCATTGGACTCCAGAGCGACAACAACAGCTAAAGTATGTCATGGCGATGAGCTGTTTTGTGGAAGAGTCACTATTGAAAGATGAAGGGCTGTTCGCGGATCTACCTGACATGCTATCGCAGCAGAGTAGAGCTGAGGATTATCGAGTGCGATTGGCTACTCAACTTGAGTCTTGTGGTAGCGAAACGGAAGGTCATCGTGTTCTACGTCGATTCCGAAATCGCGAAATGACATATATCGCGTGGCGCGATTTTACTAGTGACTGGAGTCTAGAACAAAGCCTGCACCATCTTTCCATGTTAGCTGAAGCGATGATCTTTGAGACTTATCAATGGCAATATAAAGCGTGCTGCTTGGAATGGGGTACACCTTGCAATGCAGAGGGTGAAGCGCAGCCAATGTTGATTATCGGTATGGGGAAGCTCGGTGGCGGTGAGCTGAATTTCTCATCGGATATCGATCTCATTTTCACTTATCCAGAAAACGGTGAAACACAGGGGACGCGTCGCTCAATTGCTAATGCTCAATTCTTTACACGCCTAGGGCAGCGAATCATCAAAGCACTTGATCAGCAGACGTTTGATGGCTTTTGTTACCGAGTGGATATGAGATTACGCCCATTTGGTGAGAGTGGACCATTGGTGATGAGTTATGCGGCACTGGAAGATTACTATCAAGAGCAAGGTCGTGATTGGGAACGCTATGCGATGGTGAAAGCGCGTGTAATGGGCAGTGAGATGTATCCACAATACCAAGAGCTGCGTAAAATGCTGCGCCCTTTTGTGTTCCGCCGTTATATCGATTTTAGTGCCATCCAGTCATTAAGGCGCATGAAATCGATGATTAGTAGCGAAGTTCGCAGACGCGGATTAGGAAATAATATTAAGCTCGGACCAGGCGGTATTCGTGAAGTGGAATTTATCGCTCAAGTGTTTCAGCTTATTCGTGGAGGACGTGAACCGAGTTTAAGAGGTCGAGGGTTACTGGAAACGCTTGATGCAATCGACACTCTGTCTCTACTAGAGTCAGAAAATGTCCAGCAGCTGCGTTCGGCTTATTGTTTCTTGCGTCGGTTGGAAAACCTATTGCAAGCCATGGCCGATAAGCAGACTCAGACACTACCTGATAAGCCATGCGACCAGCTCAAATTAGCGTGTGCGATGCAATTTGAAAGCTGGTCTGCTATGATTCAAGCAACTGAGTTGCATATGCTAAATGTACATCAGGTGTTTGCTAACTTGATTGGCGAAGATGAGGACGAAGAAGACGCGAACCCAATCGCTAAGCACTTCCATGAGTTATGGGATATGGCGGATCGACCAGAAGTGATCGAACACTTGCTAGAGCATGATCTTCATGTGGAGAATCCAGCCGACAAACAGAAAACCATTCAGCAGTTTAAAGCGGATCTTGCCAAGAAAACACTAGGCCCTCGTGGGCGTGAAGTACTTAATCGATTGATGCCTAAAGTCTTTAGTGCCATTTATGCCCATAAAGATGCAGAGTTTGGTTTATCGCGAGTGCTGCATGTTCTGCATCGTATTGTGACTCGAACGACTTACCTTGAGCTATTGGATGAGCACCCAGCCGCACTTGTGCAGTTAGTGAGGCTCTGTACGGCAAGTCCAATGATCTCGGAACAGCTTGGACGTTATCCGATCTTGCTTGATGAGTTGCTTGATCCTGCGCATCTCTACAACCCAGTACCTCTTGAGTCCTATAAGACCGAACTACGGGATTATCTAGCTCGTATTCCAGAAGAGGATATGGAGCAGCAGATGGAGGCGCTGCGTCAGTTTAAACAGACCTGTATTCTGAGAATAGCGGCCGCCGATATTGCAGGCGTACTGCCTGTTATGAAAGTAAGTGATCATTTAACGTATTTGGCTGAAGCTATTGTAGAGGCGGGCATAAACCAAGCTTGGCAGCAAATGGCGGCTAAATATGGTGAACCAACACACTTGAAAGATCGTGGCAGCAAAGGTTTTGCCGTGATTGGCTACGGTAAAGTAGGGGGTTGGGAGCTAGGTTACAACTCTGATCTGGATATTGTGTTTATGCATGATTGTCCGGTAAGCGCGTACACCGACGGAAAAAAGGATATCGACGGTCGTCAGTTCTATCTTCGTTTAGCACAGCGCATTATCCACATATTCTCAACCAGAACAGCATCGGGAATTCTGTATGAAGTGGATACTAGACTGCGTCCTTCCGGCGCGTCTGGACTGTTAGTGAGTCCGACTGACGCCTTTGATGAATACCAGCATAATGATGCTTGGACGTGGGAGCACCAAGCTTTGGTCAGAGCACGTATGATATACGGTGATGCATTTCTGCAACACGCATTTGAAAACACCCGCGATGACGTCCTTCGGACCGCTCGTGATGAATTGACATTGAAACAGCAAGTGGTCGATATGCGAGAAAAAATGCGCGACCATTTAGGGGGTAAAAAAGCGGGTCGATTTATGCTTAAACAAGATGCTGGGGGTATTACTGATATTGAATTTTTAGCCCAGTATTTGGTGTTGCAATACAGTCATGACAAGCCAAAGCTGACACGCTGGTCGGATAATGTGCGTATATTTGAGTCAATGATGTCACAAGGTGTGATGGAAGAAGAGCAAGCGATGGCACTTACTCACGCCTACACCACATTGCGTGATGAAATTCATCATCGTAACTTGCTCAACTTAGACGCGGATGTTGACGATAGTAAGTTTACTCAAGAGAAAGCCATCGTCGTTGAAGCATGGAAACAGTGGCTAGGGTAATTCTTGCTTCAGCTTGGTATTGAAACGAAGAGTTGTGCTACTATCCATTCAATGGCTTAGCCAAAAGATTTAAGACAAGAGGGCATAATTAAGCCCTCTTACATCATATTGGAGTACAGAAATGAAACCCATCCTACCGAATTACAGCGACTCTGGCGTATTGATTGTCGGTGACCTTATGTTAGACCGTTACTGGTATGGTCCGACAGGGCGTATTTCTCCAGAAGCCCCAGTTCCTGTAGTAAAAGTAGAAAATAACGAAGAACGTCCAGGTGGCGCTGCCAACGTTGCTATGAATATCGCTTCGCTAGGTGGTCATGCACATACTATTGGACTTGTTGGTATGGATGAACCAGCAAAAGTACTGACTGAAACACTGACGTCGTTGAAAGTAACTTGTGATTTTGTTGCATTACCTAACTACCCAACTATCACCAAACTTCGTGTTTTGAGCCGAGGGCAGCAACTGATTCGTTTGGACTTTGAAGATAAGTTCGAGAATACCGATCCTGAGCTTGTACTCGCAAAGATGGATCAAGCGTTACCAAACGTGAAGTCTGTGGTGCTATCCGATTATGCCAAAGGTGCACTAGAGCATGTTCAAGCGTATATCCAGAAAGCGAAAGCCGCAGGTGTTCCTGTATTTATCGACCCTAAAGGGGCTGATTTCGAACGCTATCGCGGCGCAACATTGCTAACACCAAACATGGCGGAATTTGAGCATGTTGTAGGCAAAGTGAAAAGCGAAGAAGAGCTTATCGAGAAAGGTAATGCGCTAATTAAAGAGTTCGACTTTGAAGCATTATTGGTGACACGTAGTGAGCATGGTATGACTTTACTTCGTAAAGATCAGGAGCCGTTCCATTTGCCAACACAAGCGAAAGAAGTGTATGACGTTACTGGTGCGGGTGATACGGTTATCTCTGTATTGGCTGCATCAGTAGCAGCAGGTAAACCGCTTGATGAGGCGTGTGCGTTGGCTAATGCAGCAGCTGGAGTGGTTGTTGGTAAGCTTGGTACATCAACACTATCTACCATTGAACTTGCTGAAGCGGTTCACGGTAGTCAAGATACTGATTTCGGTGTGATTAGTGAAGCTGCGTTGATTGAAGCGGTAGCGAAAGCGCGCTCTAAAGGTGAAACCGTCGTGATGACGAATGGTTGCTTTGACATTCTTCACGCAGGACATGTGTCTTATCTAAACCACGCTGCTGAACTGGGTGATCGCTTAATTGTTGCTGTGAACACAGATGAATCTGTTCGAGCGTTAAAAGGACCAGGTCGTCCGGTTAATCCAACTGATCGCCGTATGGCTGTTCTTGCTGGTCTAGGGGCTGTTGATTGGGTTGTACCATTCTCTGAAGAAACGCCACAACGCTTGATCTCAGAAGTGCTACCAAGTCTGCTTGTTAAAGGCGGTGACTATAAGCCAGAAGAGATTGCAGGTGGTAAAGAGGTAATCGCGGCTGGTGGTGAAGTAAAAGTACTGAACTTTGAAGATGGCTGCTCAACGACTGAGATCATTGAGGCTATCAAAGGTGGCCGTGGATAATCCTTCCGTCAGCATAAACAAATAAAAAGGGACGCATCCGCGTCCCTTTTTATTTCAGTTAGCAATTACTTCGCTTTCTTAAGGCCAGCATTGATATCAACGATATCTTGCTCGCTTAATGTACCTACCGATTGACGTAGGTTCAGAATACTAATGATGTAGTCGTAGCGAGAATCAGAAAGGTTGCTCTCGGCGTTATAAAGTGCCTGAGTTGCTTCTAACACGTCAACGATAGTACGAGTACCAACATCAAAACCAGCTTTAGTGGCTTCTAGTGCAGACTCAGCAGAAATCACCGTTTGCTCATAAGCGCGAATAGCACCAATAGAAGAGTTGATATTGTTGTTATTTGCACGAACATTCTTCACAACTGAGCGGTAAGTTTGCTCTAGCTGTTCACTTGCTTCAACGTATGCGAACTCTGCTTGTTTGGTTTGCGAGGTAATGTTGCCACCAGTGTATAGAGGTACTGATAGGTTAATACCTGCATTGAAAGCGTTACTTCCATCAAACTGGCTAGCTACGTTGTTATTGTTACGTTCGTTGCCGTAGTTGTAACCACCATCCAATGTTAGTTTTGGAAGGTGACCAGAACTTGCTAACGTGATGTTGTCTTTAGCAATGTCTTGACCGATACGCGCAGAAAGTAGATCTAGGTTCTTATTCTGGGCTTCTTCGAGGAAGAAAGTCACGGATTGCTCTGGACGTGCTGCGGAGAAGCGGTCGGTATCAAGAACATCGATGTTCTTGTGCTCTTGACCTGTAATTTCGCGAAGCGCTTCATATTGGTTAAGTAAGTTGTTTTCTGCAACAACTTCATCAGCCAACACTCGGTCGTATTGTGCTTGTGCATCGTGAACGTCAGTAATCGCTGAAAGACCTACCTCGAAACGTTGCTTAGTTTGCTCTAGCTGACGAGCAACCGCCGCTTTGTTAGCGCGAACCGATTCAAGGTTATCTTTTGAACGTAGTACTTCGAAGTAAGCTTGTGCAGTACGTAGGATTAGGTCTTGTTGTGCTGCAGCGTATTGTGAATCTGCTTGACGAGCCGTTTTCTCAGCACTGTCTAGAGTGATCCAACTAGTACGGTTATAAAGCTCTTGTGAGAACCCAACACCAGCACTCAGTTTGTCACTATCGGCAGTATCGATATCGCTTCTTACTGCGTTATAGCCAGCCGTTAAGTTAATTTGTGGCAACAGAGTCGCACGAGCAGAGTTAATGGCTTCAAATGCACGATCACGTTGTGCCGCAGCTCTTAATAGCTGAGGATCGTTTTGTTTAGCTTGATCGTAGATTTCCGTTAGGGAGTCGGCCCATGCCGCTGCACTTACGCTTCCTAATGCAGCTGTGATAAATAATGGAAGCAGTTTTTTCATTTGTCCTAATCCTGCCTGATAATACTGATAAGGGTATGATTCACAGTTTAACTTAAAATGACCGTAATTCACTCGAAACTTTGCACTTTTTTACGCAAGCTCACCTAAAATTGCGACAAATAATTAACCAAAAGCAAATTTTATTTGAATTATTGCGTAAAAAGTTGAACCTTGTCGTTGGTAGAACCCCCTTTCCTTGAGTAGACTATAAGATTAACTTCAGCCAGAGGTCAGTGATGAAAGACTCTTTACAACAGCATGATAAGTTTACATCTGACGATGTAGAAATAATGTCAAAACAAACGGTGTTCAAAGGGTTCTTCGAAATGGTTCTATATCGCTTCAAGCATAGACTGTTTGAAGGCGGTTGGAGTTCCGTAATTGACAGAGAAATGTTAGTTCGCGGTGGGGCTGCTGCGATGCTGCCTTATGATCCTGTTCGTGACGAGGTAGTACTAATTGAGCAAATCCGAGTTGGTGCCCTTGAACATGAAAACCCATGGCAGGTTGAGATCGTCGCAGGCATCGTTGACAAAGATGAAACGATTGAAGAACTGGTCCGTCGTGAATCGGTAGAAGAAGCTGGAGTAGAAGTTAAGGCATTAGTCCCCATCACTCGCTACTACCCTTCCTCTGGTGGATGTTCAGAACGCATCTCTGTATTTGTCGGGCATGTTGACGCATCACTCGCTAGTGGCGTCCATGGCCTGGAGACAGAGGGAGAGGATATACGAGTTCGCGTTGTGTCTCGTGAAGCGGCGTATCAGATGGTAGAAAGCGGAGAAATTGAAAATGGAGCTTCGATCATTGCATTGCAATGGTTAGAGCTTAATTACCGCAAATTACAGGCAAGTTGGTAGGAATTTTCTATGGTAGGCGTTGTCGATAGTAATACGTATCATGTTGATCTTGCGGAGCTAATGCGGATCTATGAAACGAATTACGCTAAATTGAATCGCTTGATTCCAACAACACCGACGGTTGGAGATGTCCGTTGCTACCAAGCGGCAAATTTGACCTATCAATTGGAAGTTCTAGAAGTGACGAAGTACACAACATTGGTCGAAATTTGCCAAGATGATGAGCTTCCTGTTTTTCCATTGCCTAAAATGACGGTACGACTCTATCACGATGCTAGGGTCGCAGAAGTTTGCAACTGTGAGCAAACTTCGCGAGTAAATGCGCGTTATGATTATCCCAACGCCAAAATGCTGCAAAAAGATGAAAAATTTCAGTTCAATCAATTTCTAAGTGATTGGCTAACTTTTTGCTTAAAAAATGGAATTAGTCGAGCTCCGATTATGTATCGAAGCTGAAAGAATTTGATGTTCAGGTTTCTATATTTTGAAAACAACACCCAGTGATGAATCTCAGTTAAGTAGCGTCAGGTTGCTGCAATTGACCGACACGCATCTATTTGCGCCGCAAGATGGCTGCCTACTGAGTGTTAATACCCAAGAAAGTTTTAATGCTGTTGTGGCTGAAATCGTTGCACAAGGCACTCAATTCGATGCCTTGCTTGCGACTGGTGATATTTCGCAAGACCACACAGAAGCTTCATATGAGAAATTTGTTGCGGGAATTGAGCCGTTAGCTCTTCCTTGCTACTGGTTGCCAGGCAATCACGATTACAAACCTTGTATGAATAGTGTAGTGAGCTCACCGCTTATTCAAGATGTTACCCACGTTCTTCTAGGGGAGAAGTGGCAGGTAGTGCTGCTTGACTCTCAGGTTGTAGGAGTACCTCATGGTCGCTTGAGTGATAGTCAACTCGAGTTTTTAGACCGTATGCTTTCTGCGCATTGTGACAGACATACCTTAGTATTGCTGCATCACCATCCATTGTTAGTGAACAGTGCTTGGCTCGATCAACACTCGCTAAAAGATGCGGATGAGTTTTGGAGTGTTGTCGAAAAGCATGACAATGTTCGTGCCGTGCTTTGCGGCCATATTCATCAAGAACTAGATGAAATGCATGGCGGAGTGCGTGTGCTGGCAACGCCTTCTACTTGTGTGCAGTTTAAACCGAACTCGAACGAGTTCGCGCTAGACGTCCGCTCTCCGGGTTGGCGGGAACTGGAACTAAGAGAGGATGGCTGCTTACGCACAGAAGTGAAACGCCTTGCTAACGGCTCGTTTAGACCTGACTTTAACGCGGAAGGCTACTGATGACGAAAAAGAAGCCGCTGCTTTTATATATTCATGGTTTTAACAGCTCGCCTTTATCGGTTAAAGCGCAGGTAATGTCGGAATACTGCCAGAAGCATCGTCCTGATATCAAAGTGTTAGTTCCGCAAATGCCTTGTTTTCCTCAACAAGCCGCTGAACTACTACAGCAATTGATAGAGCGCTATCACAATGACTATCAAATTGCGTTAGTTGGTAGCTCTCTTGGTGGTTATTTGTCAACTTGGCTCAATGCTCAATATGGATTGAAAGCAGTGTTGGTGAATCCTGCTGTTAAACCCTACGAGTTGTTGCTCGATTTTCTCGGTGAGCAAGAGAACCCTTATACTCACGAACGTTATACCCTTGAGCATAAGCATATCGATGAGCTTAAGAGATTAGATGTGCCGGTGCTTAAAAAACCTGATGACTTTTGGTTATTGCAACAAGAAGGTGATGAAGTCTTAGATTATCGTCAAGCCGTGGCAAAGTATCAGCACAGTAAGCAAACGGTGGAAGCCGATGGAGATCATAGCTTTATAGGTTTTGAGCGCTATCCAGAAAGGATAATTGAGTTCTTAGCGCTTTAAAGTGGTGCTTTTTTCGTCTCTGCTTGAGGAGACAGTCATAAATTTATCCCCAACTTTGGCTTGAAACTTGACAACACTTCCTCAGAGCCAGAGTATGATGTGTCTGTACTTACGCGTAAGCCTTGGAAGTTTGTCATATTTTGACAGTAAAGTGTCTTCTAACAGGCGTGGTATAAAGCCACAATCTCTATTTTTGCTGCTAAGTATCAATCTTTATTTGAGTAAAATTTCCGTATTATGACAGAACAATATAATGCTGGAGCCATTGAGGTACTCAATGGGCTTGAGCCAGTACGTCGCCGACCAGGGATGTATACGGATACAGTGCGCCCAAACCACTTGGGCCAAGAAGTCATCGATAACAGTGTCGATGAAGCGCTAGCCGGACATGCCTCTAAGGTACAAGTAATTCTGCACGCAGACCAATCTTTGGAAGTCATCGATGATGGTCGAGGCATGCCAGTTGATATCCACCCAGAAGAGAAGATTTCAGGCGTAGAGCTGATTTTTTGTAAGCTGCACGCGGGTGGTAAGTTCTCAAACAAAAACTACCAGTTCTCTGGTGGTCTACATGGTGTAGGTATTTCGGTTGTAAATGCCCTGTCCAAGCGTGTTGAAGTTACTGTCCGTCGTGATGGTCAAGTCTATGAAATGGCTTTTGAAAACGGCAACAAAGTTGAAGAACTGACCGTGACTGGCACATGTGGTCGTCGCAATAAAGGCACCAGTGTCCACTTCTGGCCAGACGCTAGCTATTTTGATTCGGCTAACTTCTCTGTTACAAGACTTATCAATAACCTACGCGCTAAAGCGGTGCTTTGCCCAGGTCTTGAAATCACCTTTACCGATAAGGTGAATAACAAGGACTATAAGTGGTTTTATGAGGATGGTTTAAAAGACTATCTGGCAGAAGGCGTAAAAGGTTATGCGGTTCTTCCTGAGCAACCATTTACTGGCGAGTTTTCCGCAGAAACTGAAGCGGCAACGTGGGCAGTAATTTGGCAGCCAGAAGGCGGTGAGATGATCACTGAAAGCTACGTCAACTTGATCCCAACGGCTCAAGGCGGTACGCATGTTAATGGTCTTCGCCAAGGTTTGCTTGACGCAATGCGCGAGTTCTGTGAGTTCCGTAATTTATTGCCTCGCGGTGTGAAGCTAACGGGTGATGACGTGTTCGAGCGTTGTTCATACGTTCTCTCTATCAAGATGCAAGACCCGCAATTCGCTGGGCAGACTAAAGAGCGTCTCTCTTCACGTCAATGTGCAGCATTTGTATCTGGTGTCGTTAAAGATGCGTTCAGCTTATGGCTAAATGAAAAGCCTCAGCTAGCAGAACAGTTAGCGGAAGTCTGCATTGCCAATGCGCACCGCCGTATGCGAGCGAGCAAAAAGGTCGTGCGTAAGAAGGTGGCTTCAGGCCCAGCGCTTCCGGGTAAGCTTACAGACTGTTCGCAACAAGATCTAAATCGTACAGAAATCTTCTTTGTGGAAGGGGATTCTGCGGGTGGTAGTGCTAAGCAAGCACGTGACCGTGAGTTCCAAGCGGTGATGCCATTGCGTGGTAAGATTCTCAATACTTGGGAAGTGTCTGCGGACCAAGTGCTAGCATCGCAAGAAGTACATGATATCTCGGTAGCACTGGGCATTGACCCTGACACCGAAAATCTTGACGGGTTGCGTTACGGTAAAGTCTGTATCCTTGCCGATGCGGACTCGGATGGACTTCACATTGCGACACTGTTGTGTGCTCTGTTCACCAAGCATTTCCGTTCTCTCGTTGCTGCTGGCCATGTCTATGTAGCGATGCCTCCTTTGTATCGTATCGACTGTGGCAAAGAAGTGTTCTATGCCCTAGACGATGATGAAAAAGATGGCATTCTTGAGCGCTTAAGTAAGAAGAAAGCGAAAATTAATGTACAGCGATTCAAAGGCCTGGGTGAAATGAACCCGCTTCAACTTCGCGAAACTACGATGGATCCAAACACTCGTCGTCTGGTTCAGTTGACAATTGATGACGATGAAGCGACCGACGAAATGATGGATATGCTGCTAGGTAAGAAACGAGCAGATGATCGCCGTAGTTGGCTGCAAAACAACGGTGATATGGCTGAGGTATAACAATGTCCACTGAAATGTCTTTTGATGGCGTAGAACAACTGCCTCTGCGAAAGTTCACCGAAGACGCCTATTTGAATTATTCAATGTACGTCATTATGGATCGTGCATTGCCTTATATTGGCGACGGCCTAAAACCAGTTCAACGTCGTATTATTTATGCGATGTCAGAACTTGGTTTGTCAGCCGCAGCCAAGTACAAAAAGTCTGCTCGTACCGTTGGTGACGTTCTAGGTAAATATCACCCGCACGGCGACTCGGCTTGTTATGAAGCTATGGTATTGATGGCTCAGCCGTTTTCCTACCGTTACCCTTTAGTTGATGGTCAGGGGAACTGGGGTGCGCCTGACGATCCTAAGTCATTCGCTGCAATGCGTTATACCGAAGCAAAACTGTCTAAGTTCGCGGAAGTCCTGTTAGGTGAAATTGGTCAAGGCACGGTTGAATGGCAACCAAACTTCGATGGCACCATGAAGGAACCAAAGATTCTTCCCGCTCGTTTACCGCATATCTTGCTCAATGGTATTACCGGTATTGCCGTTGGTATGGCAACCGATATTCCGCCACATAATGTTCGTGAAATTGCGGATGCGACCATTCATCTTATCGACAATCCTAAAGCCGATTTGCCGCAAGTGATGGACTTTGTTAAAGGTCCAGACTATCCAACGGAAGCGGAAATTATCTCGCCAAGTGCTGACTTAGAGAAAATTTATCGTACCGGTCGTGGCAGCGTGAAGATGCGCGCTGTATGGCATAAAGAGGGCTCTGATATTGTTATCACTGCCTTGCCACACCAAGTTTCGGGCGCAAAACTGCTAGAGCAAATTGCCAACCAGATGCGTGCTAAGAAGCTACCTATGGTCGATGATCTGCGCGATGAATCAGACCATGAGAACCCGACTCGTATTGTCGTGGTGCCACGTTCAAACCGCATCGATTGTGATCAGCTAATGAATCACTTGTTTGCATCGACCGATCTTGAGAAGAACTTCCGAGTTAACCTCAATATGATTGGTCTGGACAATCGTCCACAAGTGAAAGGTTTGGTTCAAATCCTATCTGAATGGATTCAATTCCGTCGCGAGACAGTACGTAAACGCCTTCAATATCGCCTAGATAAAATCCTAGCTCGTTTGCACATCTTAGAAGGTTTGTTGGTCGCGTATCTAAACTTGGATGAAGTGATTGAAATCATTCGTACCGAAGACGAGCCGAAAGCTGTGCTTATGGAACGTTTCGGAATCACAGATATTCAAGCTGATGCTATTTTAGACACCAAACTTCGTCATCTTGCTAAGCTTGAGGAAATGAAAATCCGTGGCGAGCAAGAAGAATTAGAAAAAGAACGTGAGAAGCTAGAAAAACTTCTGGGCTCTGAGCGTCGCATGAATACTTTGCTCAAGAAAGAGATTCAAGCGGATGCAGAGAAATACGGCGATGACCGCCGCTCGCCAATTGTTGAGCGTGCAGAAGCAAAAGCAATGACCGAGCGAGACCTTGTTCCTAGTGAACCAATTACGGTTGTACTGTCTGAAAAAGGCTGGATTCGTCATGCTAAAGGGCATGACGTGGATGCTAGCAGCTTGAACTACAAAGCTGGTGATAAGTATCTGGCCAGCGCGCGAGGTAAGAGCAACCAGCCTGCGGTATTCCTGGGCAGTGATGGCCGAAGTTATTCGCTTGAGTCACATTCGTTGCCATCAGCAAGAAGTCAGGGCGAACCAATTACTGGTCGTTTGAACATTAATGCTGGCACGAACATTCGCCAAGTAGTGATGGGTGAAGAGTCTCAGTTATGGCTTGTGGGGTCTGATGCAGGCTATGGCTTCGTTTGTAAGGGTTCAGATTTGCTTTCTAAGAACCGTAGCGGTAAAGCACTTGTCACGCTTCCACAAGGAGCTGAAGTGATAACGCCGTCAATGATCGGTGACCTAGAGTCAGACGAGATTCTTGCCATCACTAACCAAGGGCGTATGCTACTGTTCCCGATTAAAGACTTACCTCAACTTGGTAAGGGTAAAGGGAACAAGATCATCAACATTCCTTCCGCCAAAGCGAAAGCCCGAGAAGAGTTTGTTTCCCATCTCATGGCGTTGCCACAAGGCGCAACTATCACGCTCTATGCAGGTAAACGCAAGCTCGGCTTGAAGCCTGCCGACTTAGAGAACTTCCGTGGTGAGCGCGGTAGAAGAGGTGGTCTGTTGCCTCGTGGATTGCAGCGTGTCACGCGCATTGAAGTCGACTCGGGTGAGAGTGCCTCAGAAGAAGTTCAAGAATAACTCGAACTTTACGACCAAATAAAAAAATCTCTGAGCTCGCTCGGAGATTTTTTTGAGTTCAAAGGATTAATCCATAGTCTGGTCGTTAAACGAATCCCTTTTACTCGCGAGTATCTTCGCCTACTGTAACAGGTACGGTAAGCTCTTTGCCATCACGAAGTAGCTTAACGTCAACGGTGGTGCCAGGTCTTAGATCTGTTACTAAATCTAGCACTCCCTGACGTCCATTGAGTTTGTTGCCATCTATCATGAGGACGATGTCTTGAACTTTGATTCCTGCTTTTGCCGCTGGGCCTTCGGGGTCTAAGCCAAGAACAATAATACCGCCAATATGTTCATTTCCTAGTAACCGAGCGGTTACCGAGTTTATGTCCTGCCCATCGATACCAATATAGCCACGGATCACTCGACCATCGGCAATAATCTTTTCCATGATTTTGCTGGCTAACTGGTAAGGAATTGCAAAAGAAATACCATAGGTTTCAAGGTCGGTTGCTTGTTGGAAAGAAGCCGTATTAATGCCAACTAGCTCACCAAGTGTGTTGACTAGAGCTCCACCTGAATTACCTTGGTTTATCGCTGCATCTGTCTGGATGAACGCTTGAATTCCACCGGCACTAATAGAAGAGCGTCCTGTTGCCGAAATAATACCAAAAGTAGTGGTTTGTCCCAGGTTATAAGGGTTACCAATCGCTAAGACAACATCGCCAACTTTAGGGGAATAATTGGGGTTGAGTGGGATTACGGGTAGGTTACCACCTTCAATGCGCAGAACCGCAATATCCGTGCGTTGATCTTTACCAACCAGTTGTGCTGCTGCCACTCGGCCATCTTGCAGCGCGACTATGATTTGGTCGGCATTCGCGACCACATGATAGTTGGTAATGATGTAGCCCTTGTCGCTAACAATAACGCCAGATCCCAGTCCTTGTGTGGATAGAGTGGTGCGGTCATTTTCTTTATACTGTCGACTGTAGATATTCACAACCGCAGGAGCGGCTTTACGCACAGCTTGGTTAAATGAAATCTGTAGGCTGCTATTGTCTGCAGGTTGAGCAGTCAAGTTTTGAGGTATGATGTTCTGTCTTAGAGAAGGGACGGCCAATAGTACTAATAGTGCGGTTACTAGACCCATAGATACCGATCGGATTAGAAAATTCAGCATCATTTCCTCTATTCAAACGCAAAAACCGATGTCGTTAACGTGTTCTTTCAATGACTTCTACTTTGCAAGCATAGTATTGAGAGGCGACTCAAACGAGTTAATTTCATGATATTAACTAAAAAACTCGTGTACATGAAACGACAGCTATAAAGCCAGAGGATATCATTTAAAACTTAAATAATAAAAGAGCAGCCCTAATCAGAGCTGCTCTTTCACTTAGAATTTACAATTTTGTGAGCTTCTAGCGTACAACTAAGTAAATGCTTCGGTCATCACGCTGGATATTGAGAGCTAAAACGCCAGGTTTCTTCTCAAGTATCTTACGTAGTTCGCCAACATTCTTCACTCGAGTACGGTTCACTCCGATAATGATATCGCCTTGCTCAAGTTGATATTGAGCAGCTGGAGACCCTTCCGCTACCGATTTCACTTTGACCCCTTCAACAGGGTCGCTCTTATCAGTGTTTGCGAATTCCGCGCCTGTTAGCCCTTCATGAAGTTTATCGGCCTTGGTAATGGTTTTAGCAGCTTCAGTAAGGGTGACATTAAAGGATTTTTCTTTGCCATCACGTATAATGCCGAGCTTAACTGTTTTACCAGCACCAAGCGTTGCCACTTTGGCTCTGAGCTCGCTGAAGGTCGAGATCTTCTTACCGTTAACAGACACAATGATGTCACCCGCTTCAAGTCCAGCTTTATCTGCTGCGCTGTCAGGGACAACTTGACTTACGAAAGCACCTTTACTGGAATCGTAACCTAGTGCTTCCGCAAGTTCCGAAGTGACTTCTCCACCTTGAACTCCCAGCATGCCGCGTTTTACTTCGCCAAACTCGATGATTTGTTCGGTTAAGTTCTTCATCATATTTGAAGGGATTGCGAAGCCTATCCCGACGTTACCGCCGTTAGGGCCAAGGATCGCGGTATTGATACCGATGAGTTCACCTTTCAGGTTCACTAATGCGCCACCAGAGTTACCACTGTTAATTGCGGCATCGGTTTGAATGAAGTTCTCAAAATTTTCTAGATTCAGTCCACTACGACCCAATGCAGAGACGATACCAGAGGTAACAGTTTGACCCAACCCAAACGGGTTACCGATTGCTACCGTAAAGTCACCGACGCGCAGCTGATCTGAGTCGGCAATTTTGATTTCTGTGAGGTTTTTAGCGCCATCAACTTTTAGTAACGCCACATCTGACATTTCATCACCACCGACAAGTTCAGCATCGTACTCTTTACCGTCATGAAGTTTAACGCGGATATCTTCTGCGCCATTGATGACGTGATAGTTAGTAACGATATAGCCTTTGTCCGCATCTACGACAACACCAGATCCTAACCCTCTAAAAGGCCTTTCTTGTAATTGCTCTGTTGGGAAGTCAGGGCCGAAGAAAAAACGGAATTGCTCAGGCAAACTTTGACGGGAAACCTGAGTACCTTCAACAGCAATACTAACAACTGCGGGCGTAACTTGCTCTAGCATAGGAGCAAGGCTTGGAAGCTGTTCGCCATCGACAGATAAAGGTAAAGCAGCGGTTGCAGGTAGTGGGGCGATGATTGAACTCAAGCTTAACGATAGAACAGTTAATGCAAGCAATGGTTTTTTCATCATAAAACTCCTCTATGGATCAGTAAGGGTTATGACTCAACGAATTCTATAAAGTTCACTTGGGGTGGTGAATTAGCCAGCAATTTGTGTAATTGCTGGCCAATAGATGAGGATGCTACGAAGCTTTAGCGGTGACGGGCTCTTGTGAGACAGCTTCTGGAGCTTCAATCACTTCCTTCTTCTCTTCTCTAAGAAGTCCTGTCGCGCCATTAACATAATCCTTTGGCGGTTCTTCTGTAGTGTTAACATCGTTTATCGTTTCTACATTGTGTTCAGCAATCTTTTTGACAAACGGGTTATCTTGCTCGGGTAGGTTTGGCAGCAGCTCCGAAGAGGTCTTCGCCATGTGTTGATAAAGCTTAGTGTAGTCTTTCCCCAATGTATCAAGCATTTCAGCGGTTTGTGCGAAATGATCAGACAATTCTTGACGCTGTTGCTCAAGTGCAAACTTCGCGGACTCAAGGTCTTTTTGGATGGTCTTTTGTTTCTTGTATTGTGGAGTAGTCAGTCGAGAAATCACAATTCCTAGAATAGCACCAACTAGCAAGCCGACAATGGCATATATCCAAGGCATAACAGCTCCTTTATAATGTTTATTAACATGTGCGTTACCAAGCGGTTACACACGTCGTTTAGCCATGTTACTATGAGAATTCAAGCCAATAAAGCAAAATACGCTAATAATAACAGTTGGATCAGTGTTGCGAGTTATCCATGACGCCCATAGAAAAATACAATAATGATATTGAAACAAATGGTTTCCAAAGCGACCCCGCGCAGAGGGCTGCCGTTGAAGCCTTAGACCGTTTGCATCATGAGTACGTCGATTATTTGAACTTCGAAGCCCCTGCGTTAAGTATGATGCAGAAGCTGCTAGGAAAATCACCCGAGCAAGCTACTCCGCCACAAGGGTTATACTTTTGGGGTGGGGTAGGTCGAGGGAAAACCTACTTAATGGACGCATTTTTCGACAGTCTGCCGACGTCTCAAAAGATGCGAGTTCATTTCCACCGTTTTATGTATCGAGTTCATGATGAGCTAAAGCGCTTAGGTGATGTGCAAGACCCTCTAGAACAGGTCGCAGATACGTTTGCTTCTGAAGCGAAAATCATCTGCTTTGATGAGTTTTATGTTTCTGATATTACGGATGCCATGATTCTAGCCACTTTATTGCAAGCTCTATTTCAACGTGGTGTTGTACTGGTAGCGACGTCGAATATTCCTCCAGAAAACCTATATCGAAACGGTTTGCAGCGAGCAAGGTTCCTTCCTGCTATTACTATGATTCAGAAAAACTGTAATGTACTGAACGTCGATAGTGGTATTGATTACCGTTTGAGAACATTAGAACAGGCAGAGATCTATCATTACCCGTTAGATGCCGCTGCGCATGCCAATCTAAAGCGTTATTTTGGTCAGTTAGTAACAGAGGAGCGAGTTCAAGAGCAATCAATAGAGATTAATCATCGAGACATCGAAGTGATTGCCTCTGCCGATGATGTACTCTACGCCAGTTTTGCACAGCTTTGTCAAACCATGCGCAGCCAAAATGATTACATCGAGATATCGAGAATTTATCACACTGTATTGCTGGCTGATGTTAAGCAGATGGATGCCAAGTTAGATGATGCGGCGAGGCGCTTTATTGCCTTAGTTGATGAATTTTACGAGCGAAGGGTAAAACTTATCATTTCTGCTGAGGTAGCCCTTGAGAATATCTATACTAAAGGTCAGCTGGAGTTTGAATTTAAGCGCTGTATTTCGCGATTAACGGAAATGCAAAGCCATGACTATTTGGCATCAGAGCACTTAGCTTGAGGTTTTTGCCAATTTTGTCCAAAAAATAGATGATTTTTTCTTCGAGCTTCTCTATAATCCTGCGACCCACCGTTACTGCAGGCTAGTTTCTTTGAAACAAATAGCCGAGAGTTTCAACACTCGAAGGGGTGATGTATGGGCTCTTAGACAGTGGGAGCGAAAGCTCCTTAAGTGTAAATTTAATTAACGGGTTATTATTAGCATGAAAACTTTCGTTGCTAAACCAGAAACTGTAAAACGCGACTGGTACGTTGTAGACGCTGAAGGTAAAACTCTTGGCCGTCTAGCAAGTGAAATTGCATCTCGCCTACGTGGCAAACATAAAGCTGAATACACTCCACACGTTGACACTGGTGATTACATCATCGTTGTAAACGCGGAGAAAGTTACTGTAACTGGTAACAAGGCTAAAAACAAAGTTTACTACCGTCACTCTGAGTTCCCAGGTGGCCTAAAATCAATCACTTTCGAAAAGCTGATTGATCGTAAGCCTGAAATGGCTCTTGAGCTAGCGGTTAAAGGTATGCTACCACGTGGTCCTCTAGGCCGTGCTATGTACCGTAAGCTTAAAGTTTACGCTGGCGCTGAGCACAACCATGTTGCTCAACAACCACAAGTACTAGACATCTAATCGGGGATTTCGAAAATGGCAGAGAATCAATACTACGGCACTGGCCGTCGCAAAAGCTCAGCTGCTCGTGTTTTCATCAAACCAGGCACTGGCAACATCGTAGTTAACAAGCGTGATCTAGAAACTTACTTCGGTCGCGAAACTTCTTGCATGGTAGTTCGTCAGCCTCTTGAGCTAACTGAACTAACTGAGAAGCTAGACCTATTCGTTACTGTTAAAGGTGGCGGTATTTCTGGTCAAGCAGGTGCTATCCGTCACGGTATCACTCGCGCGCTAATGGAATACGATGAGACTCTACGTCCTGCTCTACGTGCAGCTGGCTACGTTACTCGCGACGCTCGTTGCGTTGAGCGTAAGAAAGTTGGTCTACGTAAAGCACGTCGTCGTCCACAGTTCTCTAAGCGTTAATTTTCTCCTTATCGAGAAGATTATGCTTTCCAGTTTCGACTGGATTGTGGATCAAAAAGCTCAGCCTTATGGCTGGGCTTTTTTGTTTATTGCGTTTATCTAACCTCTGAAAATTGCTCAACTCCTCATAACAGACTGTCCTTTTCCTCCCTTTTGTGAACTAGCAAGCGATTTCCTGCTATAGATGTTACGAAAAGGTAGCTTTATCTTGTCAAAAAGTAGGGTTTTCTTTATCATTTGCTATCAAATAAATACAACAAAAATTTGTACTTTGTTAGCCATGCTCTGCTGGTCGGAATCGATGTCTGAGCTGACTCAAGTAGCCAAAATAATAAACTAGATTTGGCTCGTTCAATTCAAGGAAAATAACCCAAGGAATGGTTCCCCGTAAGGTTATTTAACATGAAAGAGCAACTTGGATTCGCTCGGTATTGACCCAAAGGAGCAAATGGGAGAAATGTTGGATGAGCAATGCGCCTTTAAATAACGGTCGCAGGCGTTTCCTAACTGCTACAACTGCGGTTGTTGGTGGTCTGGGGGCAGCTGCAGTCGCCGTTCCTTTTATTAAATCTTGGAACCCAAGTGCCAAAGCTAAAGCTGCTGGTGCCCCTGTAGAGGTGGAAGTCAGTAAGCTCGAAGAAGGCCAAATGGTCCGTGTCGAATGGCAGGGTAAGCCCGTTTGGATCGTACGTCGAGCTCAATCAGTTTTGGACAACCTGACTACTATCGATGGTCAGTTACGAGATCCTAAATCTGTTGAAGAACAGCAACCTGAATATGCACAAAATGAATTCCGCTCAATTAAACCTGAGTATTTTGTTGCCGTCGGTTTCTGTACCCACCTAGGATGTTCACCTACTTATCTACCAGACACTTTTAGTGAACAAGTTCAAGGTGTACGTTCTGGATTCTTCTGTCCATGCCACGGTTCTAAGTTCGACATGGCGGGACGTGTATTCCAGAGTGTTCCTGCGCCACTTAACCTAGTGGTCCCTAAACATATGTATTTGAGTGACACGAAAATACTCATTGGTGTTGATGAGGGGGATGCATAATGCAAGCGTTACTTGATTGGGTAGAAAAACGTATACCAGCAATGAATGCTTATAAAAAGCATTTATCTGAATACCCGATGCCAAAGAACTTTAATTTTTGGTATCTATTTGGCTCACTAGCCATGCTTGTCCTGGTTAACCAAATCCTTACAGGCATTTGGCTAACTATGAACTACGTACCTTCTGGCGAAGGTGCATTTGCATCTGTTGAATACATCATGCGTGATGTGGAATACGGTTGGCTACTTCGTTACATGCACTCTACGGGTGCTTCAGCATTCTTTGTTGTCGTATATCTTCACATGTTCCGTGGCCTGATTTATGGGTCATACCAAAAGCCTCGTGAGCTACTGTGGGTATTCGGCATGCTCATCTTCCTAGTATTAATGGCAGAAGCTTTCATGGGCTATCTATTACCATGGGGACAAATGTCATACTGGGGTGCTCAGGTTATTATCTCACTATTTGGTGCGATTCCTGTTATTGGTGACGACCTTACTCTTTGGATTCGTGGCGACTACATCATCTCTGGAGCGACGCTCAACCGCTTCTTTGCTCTGCATGTTATTGCTCTGCCTATCGTGCTACTTCTTCTTATCGTTTTACACGTTTTAGCACTTCACGAAGTGGGTTCGAACAACCCTGATGGTATCGAGACTAAGCTACCGAAAGGCACAATGGGCGACGATTATAAGACGCAGTTTAAGTTCCACGATTACTACAGCAAGAAATATGACATCATCGATTCCATTCCATTCCACCCTTATGGAACTGTTAAGGATATGGTGGGTATCGCAGGTTTCTTCTTCTTGTTCTGTTACGTGTTGTTCTTCAATCCAGAAATGGGCGGCTATTTCCTTGAGCCACCTAACTTTGAAGCAGCAAACCCTCTGAAAACGCCTGAGCATATTGCTCCTGTATGGTACTTCACCCCGTTCTACGCGATTCTTCGTGCTGTACCGGACAAGTTACTGGGTGTTGTTGCAATGGGACTATCGATTGTATTCCTATTCCTATTGCCATGGTTCGACCGTTGTAAAGTACGCTCTTATCGCTACAGAAGTAAGATTCACCTAATGAACATCATCCAGTTCACCATCAGCTTCATTGCTTTGGGTATTCTTGGTGCGCTACCTGCAACACCAACGTATACGCTGCTGGCTCAGATCTTCAGTTTAGGTTACTTCATGTTCTTCGTTCTGTTGTACTTCTACAGTAAGAATGAAAAAACTAAGCCATTACCAGAGAGGGTGACTTTCAAATGAAAAAGTGGATTGTAGTACTTTTCGCATTGCTACCATCTCTAGCGCTAGCTGCTGGTGGTAATGTACATCTAGATAAAGCAAACAACGATCTTAGTGACCAAGCATCACTTCAAAATGGCGCAAAGCTGTTTATGAATTACTGCTTTGCATGTCACTCGACGCAATATCAACGTTATGAGCGTGTCGCGAATGACTTAGGTATCCCAGTAGATCTCGCAAAAGAAAACCTTGTTTTCGACCCAGAAGCGAAGATTGGTGATTTGATGGTAAATGCAATGCCACAGAAGCAAGCTGCGGCTTGGTTTGGTGCTGCGCCACCTGATCTAACACTTGTTGCACGTGTTCGTGGTGTTGATTGGCTATATACCTATCTGCGTTCATTCTATGTGGACCCAAGCCGTCCATTTGGCGTGAATAACGTTACGTTCCCGAACGTAGGTATGCCACACGTTCTTGAAGAGCTTCAAGGCATTCCAACTCCAATCTATGAGACACAAGTTGTTGATGGTCAAGAAGTCCAAGTGGTTGTTGGTACAGAAACTGATGGCCGCGGTGAACTGAGTTCGAGTGAGTATGATGATGCCGTTCGAGACTTGGTGAACTTCCTAGAATACTCTGGTGACCCAGTGAAACTTGAGCGTCATGCGCTAGGTTGGTGGGTGATGGGTTTCCTAGTCATCTTCACTATTGTCGTAGTGTTGCTCAAGAAAGAGTATTGGCGTGATGTTCACTAATTGTGCTATAATCTCGCGCTAATTCCAAATTTGTTCACAATGGAGGCGTTGCCTCCATTGTTTTTTTGTAAGTATCCCGGAGGGCTCCATGGCTGTAGCTGCCAATAAACGTTCTGTGATGACTCTTTTCTCAAGTGCTACCGATTTATATAGCCACCAGGTTCGAATCGTTCTAGCAGAAAAAGGTGTCAGTGTTGAAGTTGAGTTAGTGGATGAAATGAACATCCCTGCTGAGCTTGCTGAGCTAAACCCATATAAGACCGTTCCTACTTTGGTTGATCGTGAGCTAGCCCTTTACGATTCAAAGATCATTATGGAATATCTTGATGAGCGTTTCCCTCATCCACCACTTATGCCTGTTTACCCAGTTGCACGTGGTAATAGCCGACTAATGATCTACCGTATTGAGCGTAACTGGTACACGCTTGCGGAGAAAGTTATGAAAGGTTCTGCAGAAGAATCTGAGGCGGCTCGCAATAAACTACGCAATGATCTTCTGACTCTTGCACCGATTTTTGCTGAGTACGAATACTTCATGAGTGAAGAATTCAGCTTGATCGATTGCTACCTAGCACCACTACTATGGCGCTTACCTGAAATGGGTATCGAGCTAATTGGTCCTGGATCTAAAGAGATCAAAGTTTACATGAATCGTGTATTTGAACGTGATTCATTCCTTGCTTCACTGACTGAAGCTGAACGTGAGATGCGTTTGGTTCGCTAAGTGACCATGGATATTGAAAAAATGACACCTCGCCGACCATACATGCTGCGTGCATTCTATGATTGGCTGGTGGAAAATGATCTAACACCACATATTGTTGTCGATGCAATGTTGCCTGGTGTTCGCGTTCCTCAAGAGTTTATTCAAGATGGTCAAATCATCCTGAATATTGCTCCTAGAGCAGTAGGTCAACTCGAATTAGGCAATGAAGCGATTACCTTCCACGCTCGATTTGGTGGCCGACCACACTCGGTCATCGTGCCTCTCTATTCTGTACAAGCTATTTATGCTCGTGAGAATGGTGCTGGAACAATGTTCGAGCCAGAAGATGCTTATCTTTCAATTGAGGAAGAAGATATTGATACAGCACCATCGGTTGGTTTGACAGTTGCTTCAGATGCTTCAGTAGAAGAGGAAGCAAATGAATCAGAGGGTGATGATAGTCAGCCTCCAAAACCTAAAGGCAGACCAAGCCTACGTGTTATCAAATAAAAAAAGCTGCCAAAGGCAGCTTTTTTTTTAATACTTAAACGAAAAATAATAAAAGAAAATACTGGCTCTGATGTATTCGCTAGTTGGAATAAAAGCTGATAGAGTAAATTTATACCAGCTGATTATTGTACTAGGTGTGGTCATGTATGCTCAAGTAATTAAAATGCCAAGAGATCTCCAGAGAGACTTATTCGATCACTCTTCTGAGTTCTTTGAACTCGCAAAAGCGATTAAATATCTTATTAGAGGGAAACTTCTCACTAAAGTTATTGCTATCCAAGAAAAGTTGATTTGGATTGAAGTAAATTTTCTGGATAAAAAAGAGTATGAACAATCATACTGTGTGGCGTTTTCTGATAAAGAGCTAAAGCTTATTGCTTTGTCATATCGTTAAGTAGGCTTGGAGTAATAGTTCAAGTAAGGTGAAGCGCGTTTGCAATAACTAGTGAAAGAATTTATCCAAAAAGGGTTCACTTGATTAAGTGCTAATACAGAATCTAATTCCTTCCAAGGAGAAAGACATTCAGCGCTATTATTCAAGTTAGCGATTCTATGATAAACATATTTGGCGGAAACAACATTGATAAGCGACATTAGAGATTTCATATAATACTCCAAGAACTTGTTTTCATCAGCTAAACGGATTGATATATCTGACCGGACTAAATATAAAAATGAATTGTCGATCATTTTTATCGATTCAGATTTGATAAAGTAACGTTCAGAATTATAGAAGTCATTAACTCGATAAAATAGCAAAGATAGCCAAATATCGACATCTCTTTGGAATTCAGTATTGCTAGCTTCGAGTAGATATGCCCATCTACGAACAATTTTATTTGAAATAGTTGTATTAGAAAGCACATAAGGAGTGAGATAATTTATCTCGTCAATGTCAGCATATCCTCTCTGTAGAATTTTATCGATAGAATATCGATGAGGGTTATTTGTAAGTTCATAAAGGTTTGACTGAGGAGTATAACAGTTACCATTCTTTATACTAAAAAAATTTACAATATGAGCGTTTATTTTCTTAACGGATTCCTTTATATCTCTAGGGTCAATGATTGATTTGTAACGATATGATAATTTTTTACTCATATTGTCTACTATATTAATTACTATTACTAGTTCGTTTGTTCTTTTATAACGATTAATGTTGACATTAAGAGTATATTCTGAATGTTTAATATCTTTTGCTCCTGGCCAATATCGGTCTTCTTGAAATGCTGAAAGATAGAAAGAAGGAGATTCTTTATTCACTACATTTATCTGAGGGTTATACAGTTGTGATTGCATCAATAGGAATTTCAAGTTTTTCAAATAACGTTTTGAATAATCGTCGCTTGCCAATATACTATACAGCAATAAATCTATGTCCGCGGTGCTTATATACTCGCTATTAGCATGATTGTTTTCTGAAAATCCAGTCTGATTAATGGTCATATGAAGAAAATAATAAGTAAATAATGCGGCGATAATTAATGTCACGAGTATGGCATTCTTGTTAAATTTTGCTAAGTCTCTAAGTTTGAATTGAGATACTTCAGGCTTAGTGGGGGCGATATCTAAATCAGTTCTATTTGGAACTAATGAGACAAACTCTCGGTTTAAAAAATAACCCTTTTTAGGATAAGTAACTAACAATTTATGTGCTTCATTGACAGTATCCAAGTTTCTTAAAATAGAGCGCAGTGTACTAATTCGGTTGGAAATTACATTCTTAGAGATATATTTATTGCCCCAAACTACATCGATTATTTCTTCAGCTGATGTGGGTTTACCTACATTTTGAAGAAGCAATTCCAATATATCTAAGGTGCGTTGTTCTAAATTTACCACATTCCCTGAGAATGAAAGTTCTCTAGAATTAGGATTATAGTTTAACTCTCCAATTCTAATAGAGGAGTCTTCGGCTTTCGCTGTATGAAGTAAATCGGTCATATGACAAAGGAGATGAGCAAGATAATAACCCAATGTTAACATTAGATTTTATACATTTCAGCTGTATTTATGTAATAGTGATTTATGAAACTATAGTTATTAAATTTGTTTCATATGTAACTAGCCAACTGACTTATAAGCTATATGTTCCTATATACTAAGTAAGAACATAGCATAAAAAGAAACAAGGCGAGATAATAAATATGCCTTATATTGGATATCCAAAGTTTTTTAGTACTAGTGCAGTCTAAAGGTACGCGGTTAACATCATCCTCGACTCTAAGTTCCACGTAGTTAGGTGACAAATAGTAACCTTTTTTAGGATATGTTTTGAGTAATTCTCGTGGTTCTATGCTCACAACATTCTCTCTAACAATACCTCTAAGAAAACAAACTCGGTTTGTAACAACATTTTTCGATATAAACTTATTTTTCCAGACGCGACACAACATTGTTTCGGAATCTACTGGAGTACCGACATTAGATAATAGAATCTCTAATACCTCTAATGAACGTTGATCGATAGCGATAACTTTGTCTGTAGAATTTTTAAGTACTCTTGTTGATGGATTATAGACTAGTTCCCCCATTGTTATATCACATTCTAACTGCAATGCTTGATCCAATACATTTTTCATTACTTATCCTTATAACTTAAAAAGAAACTCTATTGTTATCAGATAACTACGAAAATAATACTGGTGTCAGTCTTAAATTATAAGTTGATTAACTAATGTGTAGATTTGTTATGTCGTGTGATTTTTCTGTTAGCTTTTATTAAGTATTGTTTTTAGGTGTAACTGCGTAGGTTGGTGTAATGTCCTACCGACTAAAGCAGTGTCCGGAAGAAGAGTTAACTTCTATTCAGTCGATAGTCTAGTTTAGTAGAGTTATTCAATTGCGATAGAAAAATTCGGTGGCCAACTCTTTAGCCAATGATAAGTAAAATCTAATATATTAGGAGCAGCGATGAAACTTACTCACAAAGGTAAGCAACACAAAAATAAACAGAAAGGGATTGCATTATTAGAGATGATAATTGCAATCGGTATTATAGGAATCATTACAGCTGCAGTAGTAGCTTTATCGTCATCTGCGTTTGCTGAACAGAAAATGAAGGATACAATTTCGAATATATCTCAGCTAACTACAACTATTCAAAGAGCTTATAGTAATGCAAACTCATACAACGGATTAGCTGCAGCAGATTTTTCTGATGATCTAAAGAAAAACCCATATGGCGGTTCCTTCAATATCAGTAAATCTGCGATAGGTTCGAATGCTGATGCTGGTTTTACTATAGGCATTGGTGGATTGGATGTAGATACATGCGTAGATCTACTTCAATCGATCGGAAAAAACTATTACTTTGCTAAGGTAGCTGCTGCAGCCCCTTCAGACATTGGAACAGGAGGTATCTCTGATTTTTCTCCGAGCAACCTTAAAACAGTTGAATGTAAAGATGCTGCTACAAATCCTCTGTGGTTAGGCGATCGCTAGTTTTATGGTTATTGCCTCTAGTACTTGTTACTAGGGGCAATAGTTGGTAAGAGATATGAGCAGAAAACTAAATCAGGGGTTCGCTTTACTTGACACAATGATAGCAATAATGATTGCTAGCATTTTAATGATCGGAAGTTCATATTATGCAATGCGAAAATCTGAGGAAGAAAAACTAAAATCGGTTGGACAAACAATAGGCTTGGTTAGTAGTTATATTCTGGACTACATAGACCTAAAAGGAAATGATCTTAATATATCTGATAGCCAAACGTTTACTGATGTATCGTTTAAGCAGCTTAAATCCACAGATTGTCCATCAGGAGAGAGAAATGAAGCATCGTGGAAAAAAGGCCTTAATTGTTCTCTGTCATTTGACTCAAGTCGTTTAGTAGAGTTTTTCTCATGGAAAATAAACAGAAAAACTTCAAGTGAATTTGAGTATCAGCTTGAATATCAGCCTATCAATTCAAAAGTAATATCAAATAAAGTTAATGAATCATTAATAGAAAGAGCGATTAGAAACACGATAAGAGTACATGGTTTTGACGCAAATGATTTATCAATCAATTTTGTAAAAAACGGTAGCAAAACAATATTAACTGCTTCAACCATAGCAAGACAGTATCTAGCGTCAGACGGCAGTACTAAAATGCAATCCGGTGGCACTATTTGTTGGAAGAATAGCTCGGGTTTAAATGTTTGTCTTAAAGGTGATGACGAAGGAATATCAATATTAGATGGAAGTAATAATCCAAGAAACATCAGTGTAGGCACTGTTATAACTAAAGATACAAGTGGCAATAAACGTTCAACTATCGAGAGTAGGATTGTACAAGACGGTGATAAACTATTGAAGCCAACCTGTCCAACAGGACTAAGGCCAAATATATCACTTTCATTGGCCTCATATGGTATTAGTGGCAGCCTACCTAGTCGTGATCGATATTCGCCAATAATCAGTAATGTCACGGTACCAGGAGCGTTTTCTCTAGGTTGGACAACTAGTGGCAGTGAGTGGAATATTAATATTGCATCAAATAACCCAGACGTAGATAAATCTAAGATATTGGCAATGGCGTTAATATGGTGTGATGAATAAGGCTATATTTAATGCGTAAAAAAGTAATAAGAATATCGATAATTTCCTTGTTCGCTATAATATTACCCTTGAAAGCTCTCTCTAAAGTGGTAATTGTTAGCAATGGAGATACTCTTTATAGCATACTTAGGGATAACGGAATAAGAAGTGACGCTAATAATGTTTCTTGCATGGTGGCTATTAATAAAATACCTAACGTTAGAGACATTAAGGTTGGCACTAGGTTATCTTTACCGAGTATTATTACATGTAAATCGATGGCGAGTGTTGCTCCTGATGTTATAGGAACTTTTGAATTCCCTTATGTGGAAAATAACGATTCTAAATTTACTGAATTTAATGAAGAAAATAATAATAGGAATCGCGATGAAGTTAAAATTACATGTAGCTACACATTGCCTAAGAATGCAGATAATTATGCCAACACAGAAGGGTTTAACTGTGGTTTCGCTGGAAAAAATCAGAAGCGTAAAAGTGAAAGCTATAGCCAAAATACATCGAATAAAAATAGTATGGATAAAAATAGTTTTAATATTTACAAGGATAAGACCTTGTATTACAACATTACAGAATGGATGAATAGTATAAACGGTACTTTACGGTGGAATTCAGAGGTGGATAGTCGAATTATCAGTGATATAAGCTTTGGTAATGATTTTAGAGTGGCGCTTAAGAAGCTGTCTTCCTACTACGGAGAATATAGGTTTACATATTATGAGAAGAATAATGTGCTTGAGGTTACTAATAATTAACATTCTATTTTTGTTTATTGCTTCTGGATGCTCAAATACAAGCAATGTTGAAACGAAAGCAGATATAAATAATGTAAAAAAGCAATTGGAACAGCTCTCATCAAAAACTAATACTAGGAAAAAAAACAACGTTTCATTTGTTGATGACTTCTTATTTAGAGGTGAGCAGATAGCATTAGATCGCGAAGTAAAGTACCAAAGCATCAATGTGGCCATGTTTTCTATGTATGACATCTCGCTAATAGAGGCAACAAACCCTATTAAATCAAAAGGGATAAGAGTAGAGGTTATGGATAATTGTAATTTTCCCTCGGAAGAACATAAGTCAACAATTAACTATAAAGGTAATATTGTTGGGTATCTAAACTATCTTAAAGAAATCTATAACTATGATGCTCTTTTTGATGGGAAAAACCTGCGACTTAACAAGTGTTCTGTGTATAACGCTCAGTTGCCAGGGAACACTTTTACATCCAATATGAATATGTCTGTAAATGTAGTTTCTAGTAGTCCAATTTCTGGGGTACATAATCAGGATGATATGGACTCTATTGTATCTACAATCGAATCTATCTTAAAAGGGGAAGGTGACATCATACTATCAAAACGTACTGGACACATACGAGTTACATCAAGACCAGACAAAATAGATTCAGTTAGAGGGTTTATAGATAGATTACTAAAGAATCAAGAAAAGCAAACCTCTATTGACGTTAAGATTGTGCAATACTCAGGGGATGAAAGTTCTGTTTTTGGATTATCCGGAAAGTTAGCATATAAAGATAATGAATTTTCTAACTCAGTAACTTCACCAAATACTAATTCTGACTCTCCAGTAGGCGAGATAAAGGGAACTATTGTATCAGGAAAGTTCAATGGAACAGATATATTACTGTCCAGCTTATACGGAAATAAAAACGTGTCAATTACCAGTTCAATAAATCTTGTCGGTATAAATGGTTCACCTTTGCCCTTTAATGTGTCAACAAAAAGAAATTATGTACGCTCGATTGAGTCAGAGTATGATAAAGACAAAAATACAGAAACGAAGAGTTATGAAATAGATAGTGTTGAGTCGGGACTTGAATTATTAATGCTTCCAACAATTGATGAGCTTAACAATATTGAAATGACTATAATGATTAAACAGAAGGAGCTGTTGAAAATTACCAAATATGAAAATATCCAGTTGCCGGAAACAACGGAGAACTCCTCTTTTCAAAGAATGCGCCTTCAGTCTGGTGATACTTTAGTATTAACAGGATTTGATGAGAATCGTTTGAATGATAATAGAGGTAGTACTATCCCCGGTATTCTCGCACTAGGGGGAAGTATTGATAAGAATAAGGCTAATAGGAAAATTGCCATTTTAATATCACCGAAGGTAATATGATGGACATTGGATATTGGACGAATAATGGTATAGGAAAGTCAGAAAAGAAGAATTTTAGTCACTTCTATAGAATGATAGGTTCTTCTTTAATTGATAAAAAAAGTAGATATATAGTAAGGAGCAATTCCGACTATAATTTGGAGACTGAGTTAATTAGATTGTTAGAAAGTAATAAAGATTTCGATAATTCTAAGCCTCATTTTGCGGTTTATCATAACAAGGAAACAGATGAAGGATATATAGCAATCTACATAAGTGGCAGATTTCTAAATACAGCGAGTATGTTTCCTCAACCAGTAAAAATGACGATTGAAAATATAAATAAGATTGTCAGGATGTGCGAAAAATTAGGCGGGCAACTTCATGAAATTAGCGCTATTAGTAGTAAAATTGAAGGTTCAGTTAGGTTAAAAAAGGTAACTCTGCTAGATTATAAATTGGTAGCTTTATGCTTGATAATCTCTTTGTCCTTAATAGCATCTTTAATATTTAGGTCTATATACTTATGAAGCTATCAATTAATGCTTTCTTAATGGTTTTCATAGTTATCGGGTTACTAAGTACCATATATATATCGGTCAGTAATTATGTTGATTACAAAGAAAAGCAAGATCTACAATTACTCGAAAATCAACGTATAGAAGCTATTGCTAGTCAAAGCTCCAAAAAACGTCAAGTTCTGACCTATTTAAACTTACTTAATGCTAAGGATGCCGCACTATATTTTCATACAATCGTCAATATCGGAATTTTTAACGAAATATCTAATTGGAGAATTAAAAGTGTCGACTATGGTATTGATAGCGGTTCTCCACCTAAAATATCAGTCATTTATCAGAATGTTAACGGTTCTCAGGTATTCTTCATAGAACATATTGTCAATCAAATTGTAGGGTTAGGGTTAATGAAAAAGGAAGATACGGTTAATTTTAGTGACTCAAATAAGATTGCTACTTTAATGTTGGAACCAATACCCTCAGAACCAATACCGATCATGAATTTTGAACACATCAAAGTCAAAGAGACTCACTCAATATCAGATATGGCAAATCTTATTAATAATTATACTGAGCTTTATAGAAATATGGATAACAATATTAAGGTCACTTTAGCGACTACTCAGAATGAGATTTATATCTCTGAAGATATGAATATATATAAAATTAATCTATCTTATGAAGGGGATATATATTCACTCTACTCTTTGATTGATATATTCCCTGAGTCATCTAATGTCTTCTTTGAGAAACTATCTTTTAAAGATTCTAAATATATAGCAGATATAGGAGTGATATATAATGGGTAATTCTATTATAAATAGTAGGCACACGGTTACAGAAATCTTAATAATAATGGTATGCTCTCTATTTTCTTCTTTATCCTACGCTAGCAATATTGATGATAAGTCAAAATCAAAGACTACCACCTTGCAAGAAGAGGTTGCTCCTGTCAGTGAGATTGAACAGCGACTTAGAAAATTCCAAAAAAGAAGCATTGACAACCAAATTTTAATTAAGGGAATAGAGCAGAATATTGAGATTAAAAGGCTTCAACTTGAACAAAAGAAAATACTAGAGCAGTTGAATGAAACATCTAAGCAAGCATCTATTAAAGGAAGCATCAAGGTTAAAAATAACAGTTCTATTAAGACTACAGAGTCTCCAAAAACATCAAACTATGAAATAACCCTTTCTACTATATATGTAATAGATGGTACTACATACGCTGATTTTCTTAACAGAAGTAACGGTGCCAGATTTAGTAGAATTAAGCCAAACAGGATCTTCGGTGGTGGGTATAGTTATGTAGTTTCATCAAATGGCACAGTAGAACTGAGGTACAAAAAGTGACTACCAATGTAATCATTGACTATCAAGACATATTAGAGAGAGAAGATTTGTCTGTTACGAAATACTCTACGGATCTAGACAGCTATAATATCTACGTATGCAAGTTAACTAAATCAAACGAAAAATATCTATTCCTGCCTGAAGACAGTGGCAGAATGGGACTAGCCATTGATAGTTTAAATAAATTTATTCTTCAAAACAGTTTTAATTTTTCTTATTTTGTTCCTTTAAAAGTTATTTCTGAAATAGATCGTTTGGCTACTAAAGATTTACTTCATGTAGACTCTACCGAAGCTAAACAAACTTTAGTCTCTGTTTTCAGTGACGCTGATGAGTATGGTTCTAGCGACATTCACTTTGTTAGAAATGACCAACAGTGTGACATCTATTTCCGAGTAGATGGAAATAAGAGTTTTTACAAGACATTGGATACAGATAGTGCGGATGCTGCTATATCAACTTTTTACAATGTAGAAGCAATTAGCAAAGGTAGTGCATGGAATAGAAAGGTTCCTCAGGATGCTATGGGGCCGATTCCTAGCCTTAAAGGGAAGATACTAAATCTACGTTATGCGCACTCACCGCTTAAAACGCGCACCGAGCAAGGTTATCATGCCGTCTTTCGAGTGCTTCAAGACGGAGGCGTCGGAGAAATTTCTGATTTAACAGATTTAGGCTTTTCCCCCGAAGAATCTGATCTGATAAAAAAAATGGTAAGTAGACCATTCGGGTTAGTAGTTGTTGCTGGAACAACCGGCTCCGGAAAGTCCACAACGATTAAAGGTTTTTTGGAGTGGCTATATCTGAGTTTTCATAATAAGTCTATCTCAGTCCTAACTGTGGAAGATCCTGTAGAGTACTCAATAAGAGGGGCAGTTCAGACAAACGTAAAGAGGAATGAACTAAAAGGGGACGATACGAACCCATTTATGCGTTATATCTATTCGGCAATGAGACGAGATCCTGACGTGTTGTTAATTGGAGAGACTCGTGATCCAGCTACCGCTAAAGCACTAACTGACGTTGTTGAAAGTGGGCATTTAGCTGTAACTACATTACATGCTAGTAGCGTCACAGGTGTTATATCTCGCCTAAATTCACTAGGGATAGAAATGGATAAGCTTCGGTCATATGACTTCTGGGCCGGAATTATTGTTCAAAAACTTCTAAGGAGGACTTGTACTCACTGCTCCCTACCGTTCAACTTTGATGACGAAACTCTTAAATCACGTGTTTCTCATGGCTTATATACAAGACTTATTGATAAGAATGCTGATATTCATATATCGAGTGAGTCTGGTTGTGAAAAATGTAGTTACTCTGGCTACAAAGGTCGCCAAATTTGTGTCGAGTTCTTATTCCCTTATAACGAAGTAATCGATTCAGTTGGTACGCAAGAGCTGTTCGCTACTTGGAAGAGATATGAAGATGGAGTAAGTGGTTACACTATGTCTGAAAACGCATTTTCAAAGATTGTTGCAGGCACACTTTGTCCGCAAGAGTATGAGCGAATCTACGGGGTAAATTGATATGTATAATTCAAAAATACGAGTAGAGATATATGAAGCATTTATTGATTGTTTGAAAAATAATGTATCGGTAGTTAGCTTTTTGGAAAGTAATATTACCATCAACAAAAGCATAAAGAACAAAGAGATGGTGAAGTTATACACAGATTTACTTGAGGTGTACAATATTAAGGGCGATCTGGTTTTACTATTAGAGGGTAAGATTCCAGATGATGAAATGCTAATTCTTAAGCTTTCTTCAGAAGCTGGCGATATGGTGATAGGTATTCAGCGTGCTTATGATATATGCGTACTGAAGAAAAAATCAGTTGATAAAATGTTCTCTGCTTTGATTGGTCCGATTGTAATGGTTGGTTTAGTACTATTGATGATTGGCGGATATTCAATAAAGGTTTTTCCAGAGTTTGAAGCAGTTCTTCCAGTTGAACAATGGCCGAAAGTCTCATCGACACTATATGCTCTAGGTGGTTTTATATTTAGCTTCGGGTTTCCGGTTTTGATTTTCTCAGTTGTAATATCATTGTTTATATTTAATAGGTACTTGAAAAATGGAATTGGCAACTTTAGAGAAAAGTTAAGTAATTTGCCTATTGTTTCTATCCTTACTCTAAATTACGCATCTGTATTTTTAGGGGTATTATCTTTGATGATAAGATTAAACGTCCCAGTTGGACATACTTTTATGAATTTTAAAAGTACGACAAATTCCAGGTGGATTCAAAAACATATGGCCAGTATGCAGGATCGGCAAGCCGAAGGCCTTCCATTGGGCGATGTTTTGAATACTGGTTTCTTACCCATACAATTAGTTTCTAAATTAGCGTTATATGCGGAGTCTGCCGACCTATCAATGGCAGCAGATAAAATATTCATTAACTCACAAACTCATTTAAGTAAGGACTTAGATAATTTATCTGCGAAGCTGAAAACTATAGCGACTATTATAATCTCTCTTTTTGCAGTTTGGATCTACTTATCAATTATGATGCTAAGTAATAACCTAGCTCCCTAGATAAAAGGAACATATAGTGAATATAATGAAAAACTATTTTCTACTAATGTTGTTATTGCTAACTTTCTATACTTCTTCAGAGGAATATCAATATGCTATATTGCTGTCTTCGATAATTTTTTCATCAATAGTGCTAGTTTTCTACAGTTATTTATTCTATTTGGTGGTTACTTGCAAGTATCATCTTCAGCCTGTAGTAGACTACCAAGAAAACAAAGTGGTCTATTTTGAAATACTCTCTAGGTTTTGTTCTAGTAAAACACCAATACAAGTGATTGAGTTATTTCGCCGTAATGGTTTTTTATACTTCCATACTTTTCTTCAGATTAGACGTTTGCAAAGAATGAATGCAAGCTTAGATGTAGGTATAAATATTTGCCCATCTTTGTTAAGAAGTTGGTATTGTCAGTTCCTACTAAAGACATTATCAAATGCAGAGAATATAAAATATATAGAAATTACTGAAGACTCAAGTGTCGATTACACCCCTCAGGTGATAGATAATATCCTTTCTTTAAAAAATAAGGGAAAGGTGATTGTTGTTGACGACTTTGGTATAGGTAATAACAATATTTTTCTGGTAGATAAGATACTTCCACATATAATAAAGGTAGATAAAAAAATATCTCAAAAGTTGGACAAAGACAATGAAGGTAGCAATATAACTTTTACAATAGCTCATCTATGTTCTTTTTTTGGTTGTACTTTAGTTATTGAAGGTATTGAGTCTCTGGAACAACTTGAGAAATATGAGGAAATGGACAATGTTTACTTTCAAGGATTTTACTTCAACAATAGGTTCTAGCGATAAACTATTAGCTCGTATTCTAGGGCTTATATTTATGTGCTCATCTTCTTTAGTGATTGCTTCATCCACAGGGCTAAAAAATAGCTTTATTTCTGAATGTGATAATAACTATTTTGATCAACGTAAAAAGCCGGCAACATTTTATGTAATGAACCCCAATGTCGCCACACTAGATGGCACGGTTTGCCGTGGTACTCTAGATGCATTTCTATCCTTACTAAAAGAGTACCCTGAACTAAAAATACTGGAAATATATGAAGTTGATGGTAAGCAATGTAACGAAAGTAAGTTCCAGCTTTTTAACAGTATTTATAGACACAAGTTGGAGATAATCGTTGTAGAAGGTGGTGTGGCTGTTTCTGATGGTATGGACATTTTTCTTGCAGGCAATACATCTCGGCTTGAAACGGGTTCCCGCATTGGATTTTTCAGTGGAAAGCCTTTGCAAGATAACGAGATTTCGATGATGAAATGCGAACATTTGTACCGTCAGTACTATAAGGACTTGTCTTTGGATCCTAACTTTTATGGATTTCGGCTAAGACAACAACCAACAGCACTTTGGCGTACAGAATCGGTCTATTTCTTTTAGAGCGAGTATGCATTTGTAAGAGAGATTCAAAATTGAGATTCGTCTCGGATCGAGTGGAAAAATTCGTGCCTAAGCATTAGACTAAAGTCTAATGCTGGTTAAAACTTGACCTAAAAGGAATAATCAGTAAACTACCAGTTCTTGAATATAAGTCACACTTTTTTACAAACACTTTTTCTTATTTCAAGAACGGAATTCTTCAAGTTTTTGACAAAATATATCAAGGAAGTCAAATAGTTGGGTGGTAGAGGTTCGTTATGTACAATCACTTTTTGGTAAGACTTACCATTGGGACTCTCGTTGTTTTAGGTATTAAGCTGAGTGCATTATACTTTTTGCCTATGGTGCTACTATTGAATACGCACCACAAAGAGTTTTTTGGATGGTAAAAATCGGGGCTAGCCCCGATTTTTTTATGCCATTTCTATCTCATCAACCGTTGACTCAATCTCTTTCATCATTCGATATAGCTGTTCAGCAAGTTGCTGTTTCGCACCATCAAGATCTTTGTCTAGCGTTAGCTTCATGATCTTCTCATGTTCATCGAGGTTGAATAGCTGTGAGAAGTTTTTTGGTGAATGGGTTAACGAGATACGTCGATAACGTTTAACCTGCCTGATAATATCGCTAAAAAACTCAAGCATGTTCTTAGAGAAGCAACCACTTAATAGAGAACTGTAGAAGGCTTCTTGACGCTCTTCCCACTCTTGCCAATTGAAGTTTTCTGCTTGGAACTTAAAGCGCGATAGCTTATGGAACTCAGTCAGTATTTCCAGCTCCCAGCTTTCACTGCCTTCTTTGATTGATTTTTCTAGTAACACAGAGGACACAACCTTGAGGCTTTCATATAGGTCGTAGAGTTCGACCTTAGAAACAGGTGCAACCCAGCATCCTTTTTGCGGTTCAAGCTTTACGTACTTAATCCACGAAAGCTGAATTAGTGCCTCTCGGATAGGGGATGCTCCTACGTTATATTTTTCTTTAAGCTCCGCAACAACCAGCTTTTGGTTTGGTTTAAGCTCTCCGGAAAGAATATCCTGACAGATTAGCTTCGCTACTTTGTCTGTCAAAGTTGGGCTAGACACAATGCACCTCATTAACTTAATAGAATTACCTAAAAGCAACTCAGCAGTATGCTGTGTTGTAAAAACGTAAGGATAGTACAGCGTGTTGAAAAATTGGGCAAGATAATTATAAAAAAAAGAGGGCGTATGCCCTCTTTTTATAGATGTTCTGAATGTACTGTAAGAATTATAGTACGTGAACAGAAGCTGTGTTAGTTGTGCCTGAAGCTACTAGAGCACCAGAAACCATTACTACGATGTCGCCTTTCTTACCAAAACCAGACTCTAGAGCGTACTCTTTACCGTTTTTGTAGAACTCATCAGTGCTGTCGATTGAATCAACAAGAACTGGGCGAACACCCTTAGTAAGAACTAGCTGTGCAGCAGTCTTAGGGTTAGTTGTTAGCGCAACGATGCTTGCTGTTGGGAAGTATTTACGTACAGAACGTGCAGACTTACCACCTTCAGTAGCAACGATGATTAGTGGAGCAGCTAGCTTCTCAGCGGTGTCTACTGCACCTTTACATACTGCTTCTGTGATGCGCAGGCGCGGGCTGTCTAGACGAGAACCTAGCTCAGCTTTTAGTGCGCCGTCAGTACGGTTAGCGATTTGAGCCATGATAGTTACCGCTTCAACAGGGTATTTACCTTTAGCTGTCTCACCTGAAAGCATTACTGCATCAGTACCGTCCATGATTGCGTTCGCAACGTCACCCGCTTCAGCACGAGTTGGACGTGGGTTGTTGATCATAGAGTCAAGCATTTGAGTTGCAGTGATAACTGTCTTACGAGCACGGTTACACTTCTCAATCATCATTTTCTGAGCGAAGATTACTTCTTCAGCTGGGATTTCAACACCAAGGTCACCACGAGCAACCATGATACCGTCAGAAAGCTCTAGGATCTCGTCGAAGTTATCTACACCTTCTTGGTTTTCGATCTTAGAAATGATGTGGATGTTCTCGCCACCGTTTGCGTTTAGAACGTCACGGATTTCTTTAACGTCAGAAGCTTTACGAATGAAAGAAGCTGCAACAAAGTCAACGCCTTGCTCACAACCAAATTTTAGGTCGTTCTTATCTTTTTCAGATAGAGCTGGAAGCTGAACAGAAACGCCCGGTAGGTTAACACCTTTGTTTTCGCCTAGAGCACCGTTGTTAAGAACTTTACACTTAACTTCAGTTTCAGTAGTAGAGATAACTTCCATCTCGATTAGACCGTCGTCTACTAGGATAGTGTTACCAGCAGAAAGGTCTTGTGCAAAACCAGCGTAAGTAACAGCAACAGTGTCTTTGTTACCAACAACAGAGATATCTGTTGTGAAAGTGAATTCTTGACCAGCTACTAGATCAACGTCATTGCCGCCTTCTAGTTTGATAGTACGAATTTCTGGACCTTTAGTGTCTAGAAGAATTGCAAGTTGCTTACCAACGTTTGCCATAACTTCACGGAAGTTAGCAATACGAGTGCCGTGCTCTTCGTAGTCACCGTGAGAGAAGTTAAGACGCATAACGTTCATGCCTGCGTTTACTAGTTCAGTTAGCTTCTCTACTGATTCAGTTTTAGGGCCAATCGTACATACGATTTTGGTCTTTTTCATGGAAGATACTCTCCGGGTAAATATTATTACAATTTGAAAGTTAGTATTAGTCTCTCTAGAAGGCTAGGGATGCCCATAAATAATTCACATGAGCTATCAAATGTCTTGCCTATTTTGCTTCTTCTAGAAATGAAAGTCTTTCAACAAGTTTAGTCATTTTATGACCAACTGAGGCGCTTTCTAGGCCACTTTTTTTGAGCTAATCCACTATATTTCAGTAAGATTGCAAAAAAATAACCGCTAATTCTGTAATTTTTTTTCTTTTCGGGCACGAATTCTACCACCGAATTGATCAGATTTCACTGTGCATAACTTGTTTTAGAGCAAGGTTTCGGCGCTTAGTATTTAATTTTTGGATCAAAATAAATAATCCGGATGAATGGGCACCATTTGGTAACTTTTTTTCAAAATAGTAGTCCATACGGTACAAGTTCTTCCTTCATTGAAGCCAATAAACCCTGATGATATTGTGTGCTTTTTATGGCGATTTGTTGTTCGAAGACAACAGACTGAAATCAGGTGGTGAAATAAAATATGGCATCAAAGAGAATCAAATGCGTGATTTTTGATTGTGATGGAACACTGATCGATAGTGAACGTTTGTGTTTGCAAGCTATTGTAGAGGTGCTAAGCAGTATTGGCGTCGAGGTAAACTATGATGATGTCAAAGATCAGTTTCAAGGCGTGAAACTGGAAAAGATCTTCGGGGCACTGGTCGACGACAACTCCAAGCTTGCTAATGATGGTTTAGCTAAGCTTATTAGCCACTATCGACTGCGTTGTAAGGAGCTGTTTGCTGAACAATTAACGGTTATCGATGGTGTCTATGAAGTATTGGATGAGCTGAAGGCGAATAATATTGCGGTATGTATCGCATCAAATGCTCCCCATGAAAAGATGGCGTTTACGTTGCCGCTGGCTAAACTAGACCAGTACTTTGAAGGCACTGTCTTCAGTGCTTTGGATGCCAATGCATGGAAGCCCGATCCCAAACTGTTGCACTACGTGATGGACAAAATGCAAGTGAGCTCAGAAGAGTGTTTATTCATAGATGATTCTCTGGTTGGCATTCAAGCTGGCGTTGAAGCCAATGTAACCACGTTGTACTTTTCCCATGCCGAACCGCATAAAGAGACCACAATCAATAGCTCATATTTACATAGCATTACTGAAATGCACCAACTGCTGACCTTTATTCGATGATACGAAAATGAGTGGCTAATTATGTTTTTCTGGGCGGATGGTCGATTGGTTGAGTAGCTGATTAGCCGCCACTAATGCTCCTCTCATACTGACCACAGATGCGTCTAGAATGTCGATTGCCCATAGTGGTAGTTTGCCTGAAATGGAGTAAAACGCCCATTGACCTTTTCTTCTATCTGAAACGATCCCGCAATTTCTGAGTACTGCGAGCGCTCGGGAAATCTTAGGCTGTGATTCTTGTAATGCTTCACACAGCTCCCCAACACTCAATTCAACCTCTGTAAAGATCAATAAAGTGATCATGAGGCGAGTCTGATCGCCTAAGCACTTATGTAGTACTAAAGGATCAAAATCTAAATCGTTAGTCGGTTGATGAACGGTAACAAACAAGTCGATGCGCTTTTGCAGATCATATAAAGACGCTTCGAAGGAGATATCAGAGAGTGACGTTGGCGCAGGAAGATCCCAATAAATACTTTCTTCAGTGTTCTCGAATACACCACATTCACGCTTCGCTGAAGAGCAGAGCGTAATTACATAGTCAAAATGCGTGTCTTTAAACTCGTCGATGGACTTTGAATACAGTTCATCGGTAGGAAAATCTGCATCGTTTAATGTCGATATTGTTCTTGCGTCAACCTGACTTGGACTGCTCCCTGCACTAAAGGCTTGATAAAACTCAGCATAATCGCGATTTATAATCGCTTCCGCTAGTTGCGAACGTGCTGAATTGCCTCGGCAGACAAAGAGAATCTTTTTAGTCATGGTTTCCTCAAGAGATTGAGCATCACGGTGTGGTTACAGGCAATATTATGAGAGTTATTTGCAGCTAAAGAAAGACCTTTCATCATTGAAAGGTCTTATCAAGCTATACGCGAGTTTTATAGCAGGAGCGGTTTTAAAGTAGGGGTTAAGCTGCGGTGGCTAGCTTGCCATCTGCAATTGCTCTCAAGTTATCCATGGTTTCCGCATAACTAGTTGGTTTACCAAATAAGCCAGCAGTACCAAGGATAAAGTATTCGATTTTATCCTTAAGCAAATCGATGACTTCAGGGCTGATCGCACCATCAATAGCCAGCTTAGTATCGGTACCTTGTTTGTTGATCATGTCAATAATGCGATCAATTCGATTGAAAGCATTGGCAATGAACTTCTGCCCCGCAAATCCTGGGTTAACTGACATCACCAAAATTACGTCTGTGACATCAAGTACATCTTCAATCACACTCAGTGGTGTGCCTGGATTGATAGCCAGACCTGATTTAATACCTTTAGCTTGAATATTACCAAGCGTACGATGTAGGTGCGGTGGTGCCTCCGCATGAACATACATTAGGCTTGCACCGAGATCAGCAAACATATCAATGTACTGATCTGGATTGGACAACATTAGGTGCACATCGTATTCAATATCGGTTGTATTGCGGATAGCCTTAATATCTTCCGGGCCTAGGGCGAAGTTAGGAACAAAGTGTCCATCCATTACATCAATATGAAGCATATCTACTTTGGCTTTCTCTAGCTCAGCCAACTCTTGAGGTAATTTAGAGAAATCCACACACATCATTGAAGGACAAAACTTAGCCATGAGTGAGCTCCTTTTCGATGTCAGCAATTTGGTTAATACGATTCTGGTGACGGCCACCTTCAAACTCACCTTCTAGCCAACGGTCTACAATCATTTTAGCGAGCTCAATTCCTACGACGCGAGAGCCAAACGAAAGAATGTTGGTGTCGTTGTGCTCGCGAGAAAGCTGGGCGGTGTATGGGTCGCTGCAAACCACTGCGCGAATTCCTGGAACTTTGTTAGCGGCTAGCGAAATGCCAACACCTGTACCGCAAATCAAAATACCGCGCTCGGCTTGACCTGAAATTACTGAGTTTGCAACCGCTTTGCCGTATTGAGGGTAGTCTGTTCGCTCGGCAGATTGAGCACCTAAGTCGATCACTTGATGACCTTTTTGTTCTAAGTGACTAATAACGAGAGCTTTGTGTTCGAAACCTACGTGGTCACAACCAATAGAAATGATCATGTTTGTCTGTACCTTAACCGATGAATATGGCTTTAATTTTACGATAAAATTCACTCCTGTAAATATTTAAATTTCATTAAAATCGCCAATAATAATATAAGCAATTGAAAAATAGAGGATTAAAAATTCACAATAAAATTCACAATAGTGCAAATTTCATAAAATAATTTATTTTGTGATAAAGATCGTCGTCTAGCACGTAAAGGGGTGATAGATTGAAAAGCAATTACTCAATAAACAAATCGCAGGATGAAATGATGTCTTATTCGTTGATTGCAGAAGAGTTGGTTAACTCGTTAGGCGGTGAACAAAACATAGTATCGGTTGCGCACTGTGCAACACGCTTACGTGTGATGGTGGCGGATGAAGCCAAAATCGATAAAGAGAGGATTGAAGATACAGACAAGGTAAAGGGCGCGTTCTTTAACAGTGGTCAGTACCAAATTATCTTCGGAACTGGGACGGTTAACCGTGTGTTTGAAGCGGTTCAGAATCTCGATTTATCGACGTCTTCAAAGTCAGAAATTAAACAAGCAGCAAACCAACAAGGTACGGCGCTACAACGAGCGATTCGCACATTCAGTGATGTATTCGTCCCACTGATACCTGCCTTGGTAGCAACAGGATTGTTCATGGGGCTTCGTGGACTTGTGACGCGACCTGAAGTGTTGGCTATATTTGGCCTAACGCCTGATTCTATCCCTGCAAACTTTATCCTTTATACCCAAATTCTCACGGATACGGCGTTTATTTTCTTACCTGCGATGGTGGCTTGGTCGGCAAGCCGCGTATTCGGAGGGACTCCATTGATAGGTTTGGTGCTTGGTCTAATGCTGGTTTCTCCTGCATTACCTAATGCATGGGCGGTTGGTTTCGGTGAAGCAAATCCATTGATGTTCTTTGGCTTTATTCCAGTCGTTGGTTACCAAGGTTCTGTTATTCCAGCATTTATTGCAGGTTTCCTAACCGCGAAGTTGGAACGCCGCATTCGCTCAATCATGCCAGAAGCGTTTGATTTGGTGATGACTCCGTTCCTAACGCTGCTTATTATGAGTGCTGTTGCACTTCTTGCTGTAGGTCCATTGTTCCACATCGTTGAAGTGACTATGGTAGAGGCAACTAAGTACTTGCTTGACCTACCATTTGGCTTGAGTGGTCTGATTATCGGTTTCGTGTGGGATTTGATTGTTATCACTGGTGTTCACCACGTGTTTAACCTGCTAGAAATCCAGCTACTAGCGAACGAAGGTAGCAACGTTTTCAACGCACTTATCACTGGTGCTATCTCAGCTCAGGGTGCAGCGTGTCTAGCAGTTGGTATGAAGACGCAGAGTAAGAAGCTTAAAGCGCTGTGTTTCCCATCAACGGTATCTGCTTTCCTAGGCATTATTGAACCCGCAATCTTTGGTGTGAACCTTCGTTACTATCGTCCATTCGTATTCGCCCTAGTTGGTGGTGCTGCTGGTGGTTTTGTGGCGCAAATTCTTGGTCTAGCAGCGAGCGGTATGGCAGTAACCGTTATCCCAGGCACGCTACTTTATTTAGATGGTCAGATTCTCTCTTACTTACTCGTTCACGCGGTAAGTTGTGGTGTGGCGTTCTCGTTGACTTACACCATGGGCTTCTCTGACAAGATGCTTGAAAAGAAATAAGCGATTTAATGATAAGCCTCCCTTAATGGGAGGCTTTGGAGTTTTTATGACAGATTCTCAATATTTCCTGCGAACCATCCAATCTTTGCTTAATGCCCCTAAACATGGAGAGCGTGATCCATATCGTCCAGTGTGGCACTTCGCTCCACGTGTTGGTTTATTGAATGATCCCAACGGCTTGTCGTTTTTTAATGGTGAATACCATTTGTTTTATCAGTGGAACCCACTCAAATGTGAACATGGTGCAAAGGCTTGGGGGCTAGCAACGTCTTCAGACCTTATCCATTGGCAACATAAACCCTTAGCTTTGGCACCGACTGAAGACTATGAGATATCGGGTTGTTATTCCGGTTCCGCTATTGAAGTCGATGGTAAGCTTGAGCTGTTTTACACCGGTAATGTTAAATACCCAGAGGGTGGTCGAACTGCCTATCAATGTAGAGCACAGCTAGATGAGCAGGGCACGGTAACTAAACTTGGGCCGGTATTGTCATTGCCTGATGGTTATAGCGGTCATGTTCGCGATCCTAAAGTTTGGAAACGTGGCAATCATTATTACATGGTGCTTGGAGCAGAAGATCTGCAGCGGCGTGGCGTGGTGATTCTGTATCGTTCTACTGACCTGTATCAGTGGGAGAAATGTGGTGACATTTACGGTACTGACATTAACGGCAAGCAAGATGCTAACTTTATGCTGGAGTGTCCAGATCTCTTTGCTCTTGATGGTTGCGATGTCATGATTACTTGTCCAAAGACTTGGATAGATATAGAAGGCAAAGCGACAGAAACATTTGATGTTGAGGTCACTTTGGGTGAGCTCGATTACCATCAAGCGCTTTACAACGCTACTGGCAGCCGTTTGATGGACCACGGGTTCGATTTCTATGCGCCCCAAACCTTCGAAGATAACAAGGGACGTCGTATTTTGTTTGGTTGGATGGGCAAACCGGATGAGTTTGAACCTTATCAACCAACTATTGAATATGGTTGGATTCACCAAATGACCTGCCCGCGCAGATTAACCATTCTCAACGGTGAGCTGTTACAACAACCTGTTGAAGAATTGACGACGTTGCGCCGCAACCCACAATCGGGCACCTGCTTATCCACCTCTTTGGTTGGATTAAGTGCAGAATTGTTGCTGCAAGATATTGACGGAGCCACTATCACGATTGAGCTGTCCGACGACTTATCACTGTTAGTCACGCCTTCGAGTATCACAACTCGACGAAAGAACCTTAAAACAGGTTTATGGGAAGATAGAGCATGGAAGGGAAAAGCCTCTTCGTTGCAGCTGATGCGTGACCACTCATGCGTTGAAGTCTTTATCAATGATGGAAAAGCTGTAATGACCAGTCGATTGTTTGGACAAGCAAGTAGCAGTGAGCTGCAATGTGGTTTCCGGTTCGAAAGTGATAAAGCAGTCAGCTACCAGCATTGGACATTAGAAGTTTAGCGATTCAAGTGCACACTCGTCACCGACAGGTGCAGAAAATCCAGTAGTTTTAGGGTTATAATGAAGGAAATACTTTGAGAGCTGTGTTGAAAGTTGTGAACTCGAATCAGGTAATCCCCAATATACGTATGATGATGCCGTCGCTGACTAAGACGGAACAGTCGATAGCGGAAAACTTTTTGCAGCCGCATTTTTTGCAAAAGTCGACCTCGATAAATGAGGTTGCCGAACGATTAAGCGTCTCTCCGGCGCTGATTGTCAAAGTATCGAAGAAGTTGGGGTTTAGCGGCTTTAAACAACTGAAAGAGTCGTTATATGCGCAGAGCGAAACTCAGTCCTATGCGCCAAGTGAGCGTTTGTTGCCTGATGATAGCGCCGAGAAGATTGTGTCAAAGGTACTGCAAAACTCCATAAATGCCCTAACTGAGATCCTCAATTTTGTGGATGTAAGCATGGTCGATGCGGCTGCAGAGGCCCTGCTAAAGGCTAGAAATATCGAGCTTTTTGCAGTTGGTGGTTCAAGCATCATCTGTGAAGATTTTCAGCATAAGCTGCTACGTATTGGTATTAAATCATCGGTGCCTAAAGATCGTCACTTAATGCTGATGTCAGCGAGCATTATGACAGACCAAGACGTTGTATTGGTGGTCTCTCACTCTGGCCAGACGGTTGATCTCATGGATGCTGTGCGTCAGGCAAAACAGTCTGGTGCGACCGTGATTTCTATTACCAATAACTATCACGCAGAGCTGTCATCCTTGTCGGATATCCCACTTTATGCCCCAGCGTCGCCTGAGCCTGTACTTGGCAAAAACGGCACTGCACGTTTGGTTAAATTGGCGATGATCGACAGCTTGTATGCCACCATGGCAAGCAAAATGCCATCTTTAGCGGAAGAGAGCTTGAGCAAAACCATCAGAGCAGTAGAACGGCTACATCGCTAAATTTTTGTTAAATAAATAGTTTATTCTGCCAACTGAGCCCATCGACCGTAAGAAGTTGATGGGCTTTTCTATGTATCCCTATCCATTTAATTATGAAGGTTTTATGACAGGTCAAAAAGATCCTTGACTCTTAGTATGTAAAAATTAATATATACGCATATCCATATATGAGTATTTAATTATGCTTCCACATGAGTTTTTCAAATTGATGTCTGATGAAACACGTATCCGAACCTTGTTGTGGGTGTCTGCGAATGAATCAGTCTGTGTGAATAGTCTTGTTGAGGCCTTGGAAGAGAGCCAACCAAAAGTCTCAAGACATTTGGCAATGTTAAGGCAAGCTGGTGTACTAAAAGATACTCGTAAAGGGCAGCATGTTTTTTATAGCTTGGCGGAAGGGCTGCCAGGCTGGTTATACAGAACCTTGAAAGGGCTTGAGCAATCGAACTGCTTGCAAAGCGCTTATCAACTAAACTTTAACGAACTTGTGCCACCTTCTAAGTAGGTATTAGGCGTTAGTTCATCACCGAATGTATTAAGTAATTAAGAGATTGAGTTATGGCTATTAAAGTAGGTATTAACGGATTTGGTCGAATTGGTCGTTTGGCGCTGCGTGCTGCTTTCGATTGGCAAGAATTAGAATTTGTATTGATCAACGATGTCGCAGGCGATGCAACCACACTAGGTCACCTGCTTGAATTCGATTCAGTTCAAGGTACCTGGCATCATGGTGTTACAGTCGAAGGTAATGAGCTTGTCATCGATGGTAAACGCATTAAAACCACGCAAGAGCGCGATATCGACGCGATCGATTGGTCTGACTGTGATGTGGTGATTGAAGCAACAGGTGTGCACCGCAAAACTGAATTCTTGGACAAATACTTAGATCAAGGCGTTAAGCGTGTTGTGGTTTCTGCGCCAGTGAAAGAAGCCGGTATTGCTAATATTGTCGTCGGTGTTAACGACGATATTTTCGACGCTGAAGCACATCGTATTGTTACGGCAGCATCGTGTACGACTAACTGTATTGCACCAGTTGTGAAAGTGATTCACGAAAAATTGGGTATTGAGCAGTCATCGTTTACTACGATTCATGACCTGACTAATACGCAAACTATCCTAGATGCACCACACAAAGATCTACGTCGTGCTCGCGCCTGTGGTATGAGCCTTATTCCAACAACGACAGGTAGTGCAACTGCTATCGTTGAGATTTTCCCAGAGCTTAAGGGCAAGATTAATGGCCACGCTGTTCGTGTCCCGTTAGCGAATGCATCTTTGACTGACATTATCTTTGACGTTAAACGTGACACCACTGCAGAAGAGGTTAACGCGCTACTGAAAGAAGCGTCAGAGGGTGAGCTGAAGGGAATTCTTGGCTTTGAAGAACGACCATTGGTGTCCATCGATTATAAAGGTGACCAGCGTTCAACGATTGTCGATGCTCAATCTACAATGGTGGTCGGCTCTCGTATGGTGAAAATCTATGCGTGGTATGACAATGAAATGGGCTATGCAACGCGCACTGCAGAATTGGTTCGTAAAGTCGGTCTAGCGGGGTAATGATGATGCATCCAACATGGGAACTTAAAGTAGATAACGCAGCGCTTGTATTAACGCCTTGTCCTGGTACTAAAGATGTGTCTCTGGATGATTCATTAGCGCAACTTAAAACTCAAGGTGTGACTGTGATCGTGACGGCTCTCGATAATCACGAGATGGCGGAAGCAGGAGTTGCAGAGCTTGGTGCGAAAGCAAGGTCATTAGGAATCAAATGGTTTCAAACTTCGATTGAAGATGATCGCGCGCCAAGTGTTGAATTTGCAGCAGATTGGAAAGCAATTTCGCCAGAATTACATCAAGCGGTTGAGGCGGGTGAAAAGATTGCAATGCACTGCATGGGTGGTTCCGGACGTACTGGTCTTCTAGCGGCCAATTTGCTGCTAGAAAAAGGTTGGGATCTTGAGACGATTCGCCGTGAAGTGCAGGCATTACGTCCAGGCGCATTTACCAAACAGCCACAAATCGACTATGTAGAGAAGTTAGCGGCGACGTTCTAGTTGTCGCTAGTTTAACTTCTATCCTAATTATTGTATTAGTGAAAGTGGGAGCCTCGTTTTCGCTGAAACAGTAATTGGGTAGACCCCTGCTTGAGCAGGGATGACGTTGCTTTACTGAGTGGCTCTGCTTTACGCAAGTCACTCAACTTTACACGAGTAATTAAACCCTACTCAGGCAGAAGAATTATGTTGTCTAACCTTAGCAAAAGCGTTCGCCAGTATATGCTGGTCACTTTTAACTACTGGAATTTCACTATTACTGATGGTGCGCTACGCATGTTGGTGGTGCTGTATTTCCATGATCTAGGTTATAGCACCTTAGCTATTGCTTCTCTGTTTTTGTTCTATGAGTTCTTTGGTGTTGTCACTAACTTAATTGGTGGCTGGCTTGGGGCTCGCTTGGGGCTAAATCGAACCATGAATATCGGCCTTGGGATGCAGATCTTCGCTTTGTTGATGTTGGCCGTGCCGAGTGTCTGGCTAACCATCCCTTGGGTGATGGCTGCACAAGCGCTATCTGGAATCGCCAAAGATCTGAATAAAATGAGTGCGAAGAGTGCCATTAAGACGTTAGTGCCTGACGAACAGCAAGGTGCACTCTACAAGTGGGTGGCGATTCTAACTGGCTCTAAGAATGCACTGAAAGGGGCCGGCTTCTTTATCGGTGGATTACTGCTCTCTGTGCTCGGTTTCCAATATGCCGTTGCTGCCATGGCAGCTGTGCTTAGTTTGGTGTTTATCGGCAGCGTACTTAGCCTAGAAAGTGATATGGGTAAAGCGAAAGCGAAGCCTAAGTTTAAGCAGATTTTCTCTAAATCGGAGAGCATCAATATTCTGTCAGCGGCACGCATGTTCCTATTTGGTGCTCGTGATGTCTGGTTTGTCGTGGCATTACCTATTTACCTTGGTTCAGTGTTCGGTTGGGATCATACATTAGTCGGTGGTTTTCTGGCTACGTGGGTAATTGCCTATGGCTTTGTTCAAGGCATTGCCCCAAAAATCACGGGCAAAGCCCAAGGAAAGGTGCCCGATGGCAGTGCAGCAATGTGGTGGGCATTAGCACTTGCGGCCGTGACTGGCATAATCGCTTATTGTGTTCAAATGCAATGGTACCCACAGGCTGTGATTGTGGTTGGGTTATTGATTTTCGGCGCTATCTTTGCAGTAAACTCCTCGCTCCATAGCTATCTGATCGTCAGCTATGCCAAAGGTGATGGGGTTTCCATGGATGTAGGCTTTTACTACATGGCTAATGCGATGGGACGTTTAATTGGCACTGTGTTGTCTGGCTGGGTATTCCAAGTTGCTGGTCTTGCAGCATGTATGTGGGTCTCTTTTGCCTTCCTTGTGCTCGCGACCATCATTTCGATCCGCCTACCCGGTGCTCCGAAAGCGATCGCTCAGTAAGTCATAAAATATCCACTTTAAAGAGTTAATCGTTAAACGACGATTGACTCTTTTTTATGTCAGGCGTATATTTATCGTCAAAATACGATAGAGGGTAGAGTGTGACGAATTGTACAGTTGATAATACTGAAATGTTCATTGCATCAGATGAGCAACTGGTCCAAGAGAAAACGCTGGCGGCACAAGCTAAGGCATTGTCCCATCCTGCTCGTATTCGTATCTTACGAATTCTGTCAGACCTAGAACGAGCCGGTGGTTGTTTAAACAGCGATCTAGTTTCTCAATTGGGTCTCGCTCAATCAACGGTATCTGAGCATTTACGTATACTTAAAGTCGCCGGTTTTATTAGTGCTGAGCCGATGCCACCGAAGGTGTGTTATCGAATCCAGAGAGAGGCACTCAGTGACTTTGCGCGTCTAACACAATCAGCCTTTGATTAAGCAAGCTTCTATCATTCTTTGATTATTGAGTCGGCATTGCCGACTTTTATTACTATAATTTAATCGTTATTCGACGATTGACGATATTGGAGAGTTAACATGTCCGAGTTAGCTATGGAACAACCGAAAAAGCTGGGCTTCCTTGATCGCTTTCTTACTTTATGGATTTTTTTGGCGATGGGAATTGGGGTGGTTCTGGGAGTTGCATTTCCGAGCCAGATTGAGAACTTGAATGAGTCAATGACGGTGGGTAGCACTAATATCCCTCTCGCCATTGGCTTGATACTGATGATGTACCCGCCATTGGCGAAAGTGAACTACGGCCTGATGGGCAGTGTGCTCCAAGACAAAAAGGCTGTGACACTTTCATTGGTTATGAACTGGCTGGTTGGCCCAATTCTTATGTTTGTGCTGGCACTGACATTTCTGGGTGATGAACCCAGCTTAATGACAGGTGTCATCTTAATTGGTCTAGCTCGTTGTATTGCTATGGTACTAGTATGGAATGACATTGGTGGTGGTAACAAAGAATACGGCGCAGCCTTAGTCGCACTGAACAGTGTATTCCAAATTATCACATATAGCTTCCTTGCTTGGTTATTCATTACGGTGTTGCCACCAAAATTTGGTTTCCAGGGGCAGGTCGTGGATATCTCAATGGGTGATATCGCTGAAAGTGTAATGATTTACCTAGGTATTCCTTTCTTGGCTGGATTTTTAAGTCGCAAGATCTTAGTCGCGAAGAAAGGAGAGCAATGGTACAACGAGACCTTTATTCCTAAGGTTTCACCGATGACGTTAATCGCACTACTGGCTACCATCGTACTGATGTTCAGCCTTAAAGGTGAGATGATAGTTGAACTACCAATGCAAGTAGTACGCGTAGCGATTCCACTTACGATCTACTTCTTTATGATGTTCTTTGTGAGTTTCTTTGTTGCTAAGAAGATGGGTGTTCCTTTCGATAAGAATGCGTCAATTGCATATACCGCGACGGGTAATAACTTTGAACTGGCCATCGCCGTGGCTATTGCCGTATTTGGCTTGAATTCACCTGAAGCATTCGCGGGGGTTATTGGCCCTCTGATTGAGGTGCCAGTGCTGATTGCCTTAGTGAACTTCACATTGAAAATGAAAAAACGCTACTAGCGCCAAAAATAAAAGTTAAAAGCTGAGCATTAGGCTCAGCTTTTTTATAATAGGACTTTAGGCTTTTTTGCGCGTTTATCGTGCTTACTTTGGTACATGGCAAGGTCGGCTTTCTTCAAAGTGATTCGTAAACTGGACTGGAATGCCGAATAGCCGATACTGTGGCAAAGCTCAGGGTAGGCTTGGAAGTCATCAATAAATAAGCGATGCAGTTTGCTTATAGATTGCTTTAATGTGTCTTCATTTTCATAGTGCGTTAAAACTACAAACTCATCCCCACCATATCGAACAATCACATCCTTATCAGAAAAGCTCTGTCGTAAGCAACGTGCGAACCTAAGTAGAACCAAATCGCCTTCACTATGACCCAAGTTATCGTTAATCTGTTTAAAGTTATCGAGGTCAATAACGACGCAGAATCCTTTTTTCCAGCGAATCGAACTGAGATAAGTCAGGTTTCGCAGTTTAGTTAATGGATCGGTATACGCTTTCTTTTCGAAGAACTTTGCTTCTTGATGCAGTTCAGAAACATCGAAGCTGGTGGTATAGATGAAAGACTCGCCTTCAATGTCGACTTTAAACTTCAGCACATTGTAGTAAAAAGTGGAATGTAAGCTTTGAAACTTAACGATTTTTGGAATGCATTGGCCGGACTCAATATAATCGATACTCGCGTCATGACATTCTTGAAGCATATTAGCTACATTTTCAGGAACCACTTGAGCTAGCGCGTTTGCCGTCATCCCTATTGGGTTGATGTCGGTATACTGGCGCAACCAGACATTAAATTTATCATTAATATAGACGTATTCGTGGGACGAATTTCTAATCGACAGAAACCCCGGAAAATGGCGAAATAGTTCATTCGCTTGGTGATATGTCAAATCTGTCACTGCTAAATCTCACTCAAGTAAGTCCGATCTTCCTACAGCTGAAAAGCGGTCGATGTCGTTATCGTTTTTTCAGCCGTTTCTAGCATGCTCCCAGCATAAGAACTGTGATGCACATCCTCTTGTTGATAGTTATTGGAAAAGAATGACTTAGTTCTCATGGATGAGACGGTTTGAGAGAGGATAAAGCAGCCGAAGCTGCTTTGAAGAAGGTAACGTAGACACTAAATGGACATAGCATTGTGCTTGTTTAGATACTGTTTAGCGTGTTCAGATCCCATATAGCGAGCTAAGGATTTATGAGGTACCGAGGTGAGATCGACAACGATCAAACCATCCAATGCGTCATTGAAGTTGGGGTCGACGTTAAAACAAACCAACTTGCCGTTTAAGTTTAGGTATTGTCTTAACAAGACAGGTACGCTTTTTCCAGTGTCCAGTCTTGAGATAACGCGCGACAACAGTTGAACGTCCGCTAGAGCACCCAGTGTTTGAGGGCACCACTGTCTATGGCGACTTTGTTTAGGGGGATTAGACGCGCTTACATATCTTGCACTGTCATTATCGTAGTGATGCAAGGTCATTGTGTCGGTGAGGAGCTGGCGAGCGATGTCGCTATAGTCATTGCTAATACTCACCGGACCAAATAGATGAGTGTAGTTTGGATTTCGACGTACAAATTCCGCAATACCTTTCCACAACAGTAGTAGGGCGCTCATGCTCTTTTGGTATTCTTCTGCGACAACACTGCGTCCCATTTCAATGGATTTGCCCATTGTATTTAAGAAAGTGTGCTCGAAGTTAAACAGGGTGCGAGAGTATAAGGTGCGCATATCCCCTTGCTTAATGAGCTGATCAACGAGACCTAGACGATAAGCGCCGACCAACTTTTGTTTCTCCTTGTCCCAAACAAATAGGTGTTGATAGAGCTGATCAAACTGATCGATGTCTAAAGATTGCCCCGTTCCTTCTCCAACTTGTCGAAAGTTAATTTCCCTTATACGTCCGATTTCTCGCATCACCGCAGGAATGTGATCCATGGTGGTACAGTAAACCTCAAACTCACCGCTAGTAAGGAGTAAGTGCTCTTGAGGAAGGAGTTCGATGTCCTCAAGCAGTTCGCTGAGGTGAGTTTCTGAGGCTATGGCTTGCTCATGTTGATGAGAAGAAAGTGAGCTATGGTTTCTTTCAGGATGTTGCTGATTGAGCAAATAGGTATTAAGGCGCAGATAACTAACTAGCTGCTGACTGTCTAGCGAACTCACCTCTTTAAACTTGATTTTGTTGCCAATTGAAATTCGGATGGCGGTGTTCTTTTTATTGAGAAGCTCGCGACCTAGCATGGCCGTTCTCAGCATCGGGTGGACCTTTCCTGCCAAGTAGAAGTGTTTGGAGTTAACGCCGCCGATATGCACTGGCACAGTGGTTGCCTGATTTCTTTTGATAAGGGTACTTACGGAGCGGCTCCACTGCTTATCCTCCAGTTGAAGCGATTTTCTGTCAACCAGTTGTGACACTTCGCCTGCAGGAAATACAAGCAGAAGGCCACCAAGTTCTAAATGTTGGTTGGCTTGTCGCAATGCTCTGGAGTTTGATCGATGTGCATTGGTTCCGTTGAACACATCTACGCCGATGAACAAAGGCTCCAGCTCCGGAACCAGTTTAAGAAATTCATTGGCAAGAATTTTCACGTCCTTGCGAATCTGCAGTAGCACCTCAGCCAAGATGACGCCTTCAACACAACCCAGAGGATGATTAGCTACGATGATGGTTGCTCCAGTTTTAGGTATCGTCTCACTACTGCCGGCTTCGATGCGATAATCAATACCTAGGATATCCAACGTGAAACGCAAGAAAGTCTCGGTATCACAATCTGCAGGACGTTGAGCGTATAATCGGTCTAAAACTGACAGGCCAGTAGCCCACTCAGTAACGTTTTCTGCTAGGCCTAGTGGAGACCTGCGCGGCAGACGAAAAGGACTGGTAGTTTCCATGACAACCTCTGAACATAAGCCAAATTAATGTGGTTAAAATGCTATGACGTTGATATGTCAAAATGGCGAACAGCAGATGGAAGATGGATGACGTGTTGATGTCAAAATCGTGACATCGAATTAGAGGGATATGAGACAGTGAGAAGAAAAAGCCCAGCGATGAGGTCGCTGGGCTCGATTTAGTTAGTTTAGAATGTTGCGTTCACGGACAGTTTGAATCGGCGTTCATTTCCGAAATGAACATCGTTGATCACACCTGTCGAGCTACCTGGTTTAGTGGTATATTCGCCACCACCACCTGTGCCGGCAACATACTCTTTATCAAAGAGGTTTTCGATATTGAATCGGAAATCCCACACGACATAATCGCTCTTAATTTTGTGTGATGCACCGGCATCAAAGCGCACGTAACCATCCAGTTTGACGGTGTTAGCATTATCAGCCCAGCGCTCACCTTGATAGAACATACCAAGGTTAAATGCCGTCGAGTCAGTCATCGCATAGCGAGTCCATGCAGAGCCACTCCACTCTGGAACGTTGGCTGGACGTTTATCTTGGTATTTATCATGTTTGTCGAAGTTTGCATCTAAGTACATACCGGTTGCCATCACAAACCATTTATCGGCGATTTGACCTTGTGCACCAGCTTCTACGCCTTGGTGGCGCTGAGTACCGTTTTGTGTCGTGATTCCATTCTCTTTGATACTGATGTTCTTTTTCTCAATATCGAATATAGCACCAGTAAGCAGTAAACGATTATCCATTAGCTCCCATTTTGTGCCCAACTCGTACTGACGGCTTTTCTCAGGTACACGCTCGGTAATAGAGTTGTCATCATTAACCACGTTAGAGACTGGGTTGAAGCTCTCAGAGTAGTTAGCGTAAATGCTACCATTATAGCTTGGATGGAATATCAAGCCTGCTTTTGGAGAGAAGGATTGACTGTCATTTGCACCGCTTACAACTTCATCTTTTGAGTTGGTACCATCGGCAAAGTACATGTCATATCGACCACCTACAAGTGCTTGCCACTGGTCATTGAAAGTGATTAAATCTTGAGCATAAAAACCGTAGAAATGGTTGTTACTTTCATAAGTAGACGTGGCATTGTTATAGTCTAGCCCTGGGTTTGCTGGGTTCTCACCAGGTTGCACACTAATTGAGCTGCCTTTCACTCGCTGCTGCGCATAGTCATAGAACTGGCCATTTGTACCGATCAAGACTTGGTGATCCACATTGAGAGCAGTGAAGTTACCGTGAAGATCTGCGTGGAAAGCTTGAGTTTTCCAATGATCATGACGATCAAATGGGCTCATGGTGTAACTGCCATCAACGAGCGTATTAGAGTCTGGTGTCGGCATCGAATCATAGCGATGACGCTTCATGTCCTGTAAGTTGTAGCTTAGTTTGGCTTCCCATTGTGTATTGATATACAGATTAAGATCAGCTCCAAAGTTTTCTACATCGTTGTTGATGAATGACCAGTGAGCGTCTCTGATGGTTTCTTTATCGCCAATTCGATTACCATTTAGGTCCAACCAAGAGCCTGAGTCGATCGGTGCATTATCTTGAGTCTTTTCGTAGTTGAAAGAGAGTAGACCCCAGTCGTAAAGATCAGCTTCAATGACGCCATAACCTAGAAAACGATCGCGTTCTCGGTTATCACCCGTTGCGTACTTTCTACTTTCAACACTGTCTTGTTTTACTAAGACAGTACGACCACGAAGTGTCCCTGATTCATTCAATTTGCCCGATGCATCAACGTGATAGCGTGTGCTCCCTAGATCGTCAAAATCTGCACCTACGTTGACTTTTGGAGTCGCAGTCGGCTTTTTTGACACCATATTAATCATGCCGCCTGGCGCTGAGTTACCGTATAAAAGGCTGGATGGACCCTTTATGACCTCAATGCGATCTAAGGTTTCAATTGGCAACATGTAGTGAGTGAATAGTGAGTGACCATTGCGCAAGTAGCCATTGGTTGATGACAGCTCAAATCCACGTAAGTAGAACGTTTCTCTATTCCATTTCTGTGAGCCTGCGCTGACACTAGCATCGTTTTGCAACGCTTCACCTAATGTGGTTGCCAGTTGTTCATCCAAGACAATCTCGGGAATCACGTTTACAGATTGCGGGGTTTCTAACATAGAGGCATCGGTGCGCATAGCACCTGAAGCACTGTCAACTTTATAGTCATCAAAGCTTTGCGCATGTACGACGAGTGTTTCATCCACACTCGATTTGTTTTGTTCGGCAAATGCTGGAGAGGTGTTAAGTGCGAGTACCACGGCACTGCAAAGTGTGGTCACTTGGAATTTCATTCTGGGCTTTCCTTGCTCGTAAAAATCGAGACAAATTGAATAGTTTATTATTGGTATATGACATCATATTAGTAGCGAGGTGAATGCTAATGCTATTTATTATCATTTGCAATATTGCTAAATGTAACAATCTGTATCTTTTGAAATTTAGGCTGATGGATTGCATCAAACAGGTAAATGAGGTGTAATTAATTTGTTGGTAAACAAAAGGATAGCGTCAGTGGAATGGGGACAAAAAAAACAATATGAATGTTATCGTTACCTTAAAACAGGTATGAAACTCAGTCTTTCTGTTACAGGTGAAGAGCCGCTCAAAGGGCTACCTGCGTCTTTAATCGGCTTTAAATTTGATGACTATTTGGTTGTGGATGTGCAAGAACTGGAGCAAGAGACGATTTGTGCCTTGAGAGAAAAAGAGGTGATTGTCAGGGGGTTGACGGATACGGGGTACGGACATGTAGTGGCGTTTACTTGTCAGTGCATTGCCGATTCTAGTGTGCCTAGTAAACAGATTTATCTTTCACCTCCCAACAACTTCGTATCTAAGCCCATTAGAGAGCATTCGCGTTATAAGCTTGCAATTCCTTGCTCTCTTTCTGTTGGTAAAGCGCAAACCGAAGCAACAATGGTGGATTTCTCGTTGTCTGGTTGTGGTATTTTTATCGCTTCAGAACATGATTTTTGTAAAGGGCTAGAGGTAAAAATAGATTGTGAGCTGAATCGTTTTTTACCCGCAGGAATTACCTTCGAAATAGCTAGTATTAAAAAGCATGGAGTGGGTTCGTTAATCGGAATTCAATTCAACCAGCAGGTATTGATGTCAAATAACCTAAAAATGACACTTGCCGAATGGTCTCTTCAAGCCAGTCATTAGGGCGAGTAGGCACTTACTTTTCACCTTAGTCGAGAACAAGGCTTTCTCTTCGCTTATTTCAAGGTGTAAACTGTGCTATATAAAGAGCAGATTTTTTCGATGGAACGTGCCAGTTTATGCGTATCTTTACCCTAGTGTTGTTAGTTGTTTTTTCTTGGTTGCAATATACTCTCTGGTTTGGAAAAAACGGTATCGTCGACTTCAATCAAGTTGAATCAGAAATCCAAGTGCAACAGCAAGTGAATCAAAACCTACAGACACGTAATAACGAGATGTTTGCGGAGATTGATGACCTTCGACAAGGGCTTGATGCCATTGAAGAAAGAGCACGACATGAACTAGGAATGATTCAAGACGGAGAGACGTTCTATCGCATCATAGGTGAGGACAACCAATGATCCCTGAACACCATCCTATCATTGCTATTGTGCCAGCTGCTGGCGTGGGCAGTCGTATGCAAGCTGACCTCCCTAAGCAATACCTTAAGATTAATGACAAAACCATCTTAGAGCATACGGTTGATAAGTTACTGTCACATCCAAGTGTCGAAAGCGTCATTGTCGCTGTTAGTGAAAATGACCCTTATTATTCTGGACTGTCATTTTTATCGGAAAAGCCAGTAGTGCGTGTTGCTGGTGGTAATGAGCGTGCCGACTCGGTACTCGCTGCCATCGACTACGTTAAACAGCGTATTCCTAATGCGTGGTGTTTGGTTCATGATGCCGCTCGCCCTTGTATCACCTTGGCAGATATCAGCAAGCTGATTTATGAAGTGTCCGTACACCCGGTTGGCGGAATTTTAGCTTCGCCCGTGAAAGACACCATGAAGCGAGCCGATGACGTTAATGGTATTGACCATACTGTAGAGCGAGTGGGTTTGTGGCATGCGTTGACGCCACAAATGTTCAAAGTAGAGCTACTTCATAGTGCACTTACTAATGCACTAGAGGAAGGGGTTTCTATTACCGATGAAGCGTCTGCTGTTGAGTGGACTGGGCTTTCTCCATTGCTAGTTGAAGGGCGTGGAGACAACATCAAAATTACTAGGCCAGAAGATTTAGCTCTGGCTGAATTTTATTTAATGAAAGAGGAAGTACAACAATGAGAATAGGCCATGGCTTTGACGTTCATAAGTTTGGTGGCGAAGGTCCTGTAATCATTGGCGGCGTGGCCATCCCTTACGAGCAAGGACTGATCGCACACTCTGATGGTGATGTTGCACTTCACGCTTTATGTGATGCCTTGCTTGGAGCTATCGCCGCAGGAGATATTGGTCGTCACTTTCCAGATACTGATGCTGAGTGGGAAGGAGCGGATAGTCGCGCTCTACTTCGTGATGTGTACAGTAAAGTGAAAGCGAAAGGCTACGAACTGGTTAATGCGGATATCACCATCATGGCACAAGCACCTAAAATGGCCCCTCACATTGACAGCATGTGCCAAGTCATTGCACAAGACTTAGATACCGATATTGGTAACGTCAATGTGAAGGCAACGACAACTGAAAGATTAGGCTTTACAGGACGTAAAGAAGGAATTGCCACTGAAGCAGTGGTATTGATTAGCAAAATTACGTCTTAATAGGCAGCGATGATGACTGATGTTTTACAACACTTAGCCTACCTATACGGTAAGCCGACCACGACAGCCAAATTTAAAGCGACCAATGAAGATTTTGTGGTTAGCGAAGTACTTGGCTATGAGCTCACAGGAGAAGGCGAGCATTTGATGCTACGCGTTCGCAAAAATGGTGAGAATACCAGCTTTGTTGCCAACGAACTGGCGAGGTTTTGCGGGGTCAAGTCTAAAGATATAGGTTGGGCAGGTCTTAAAGACAGACACGCCGTGACAGAACAGTGGTTGAGTGTGCATCTACCGAAAAAGAATGTTCCTGACTTTGCCGACTTTCATAAGCAATATCCTAGTATTGAGATAGTAGCAACTGACTGGCATAACAAGAAGTTAAGGCCTGGTGATTTGGCTGGGAATGAGTTTGATATTCGTCTTACGGATGTTTCTGATATAACGGAATTGAGCGCGAGATTACAGCAAGTCGAAGCAAGTGGTGTTCCTAACTATTTTGGTCAGCAACGATTTGGTAGAGATGGCGGCAATGTCACCGAAGCAAGACGTTGGGGACGTGAAAATGTACGAACTCGTAACCAAAATAAGCGCAGCCTATATTTGTCGGCGGCTCGCTCTTGGGTTTTCAACGAGATTGTCTCTAAGCGCATCGAAGCTCAGTGTTTCGAGAGTGCAATCGCGGGTGATATTCTGGACGATAATGGCGTGATTACCGCTGCGCTAGCTGGTGATAACGCACTGCCGACAGAGCAAGATGCTTTAACACTTGAGCAGAACGCGGTAGATCAAGAGCCTGACCTCATGATGCTGATTCGTGGTAATCGTATGCGACACGATCGCCGAGCTATCTTACTAAAGCCTGAATCATTAAAAAGTCAGCTAGAAGATGATGCTGTGACGCTTTCTTTCTTTTTAGACTCAGGTAGCTTTGCAACATCAATCTTACGAGAGCTGGCTCAAATAGAAGAAGTGGAACGACAATTCTAAACACATGGATATGAGTAAAAAACTTAGCATTTTAATCAGCAATGATGATGGGGTGCATGCCGAAGGCATTCGAGCACTAGCGAAAGAACTTAGTGATATTGCGCAAGTAACCATTGTTGCACCAGATCGCAACCGATCTGGTGCCTCCAACTCATTGACGCTAGAACAGCCTCTGCGCGTTAATCAAATTGAGCCGGGTGTGTACTCTGTGCAAGGCACACCTACGGACTGTGTGCATTTTGCACTCAATGAGCTAATGAAAGATGACCTGCCCGATCTCGTGCTATCTGGTATTAATCATGGCGCAAACCTTGGTGACGATGTTTTGTATTCCGGAACGGTTGCCGCAGCTATGGAAGGGCACTTTCTTGGAGTTCAATCCATTGCATTTAGCTTGGTAGGCAAACAGAACTTTACCGCTGCGGCGATTATCGCTCGTCAGTTTGTGGAGCGACATCTTAAGCAAAGAGTCCCAACTAATCGCTTGTTGAATATCAATATTCCAGATTTTCCATTAGCGCAATTAGGTCAGGTTGAGGTGACTCGATTAGGCGCGCGCCATCATGCTGAGAGTATGATTAAACAGAAGGACCCACGTGGTCATGATATCTATTGGCTAGGTCCTCCGGGGAAAGAGCAAGATGCGGGTATAGGAACGGATTTCTATGCAATAGAGCATGGCCATATTTCCATTACTCCACTTCAGGTGGATTTGACCGCGCATGAATCAATTGGTGCAATGGAACGTTGGATAGCAGGGAGAGATTAAGGTAATGAATCCGCAAGCGGAACGACTCGTTGAGTTTATCAAAGGGCATGGCATTACCAATGGTGCAGTATTAGAAGCGATTCAATCTGTACCCAGAGAACAGTTCGTGTCTCAAGCGATGATACATCAAGCGTATGATAACAATGCGTTGCCTATTGGCGCTGGTCAAACGATATCTCAACCTTATATTGTCGCCAAAATGACCGAGCTTTTAGAGCTATCAAGAGAAACTAAAGTACTCGAGATAGGAACGGGTTCTGGCTACCAAACTGCAGTTTTAGCTCAAATAGTTGAGCACGTCTTCTCGGTAGAAAGAATCAAATCTCTTCAATGGGATGCTAAACGTCGTCTAAAGAGACTCGATATTTACAATGTCTCGACTAAACATGGTGATGGTTGGCAAGGATGGAAAGCAAAAGGTCCTTTTGATGCGATTATTGTGACAGCTGCAGCGGCGACAGTCCCTGACGCTTTACTGTCTCAGCTCACAGAAGGTGGGCGACTTGTAATTCCTGTTGGTGATGATGAACAACAACTATTAAAAATCACTCGAAAAGGTGATAGTTTTAATACCGAAGTTATTGAATTAGTAAGGTTTGTTCCTTTGATTGCAGGTGAATTAGCGTAAATGCAAAGCCGTTTGAAGGCCGTGGGTTCCGTAATTATGTTGTCCAGTGCACTTGTTGGGTGTGCTGGGCGTTCGCCTGCACCTGTCTCAGATTTGGGAGGCAGGTACGATAATGTCTCTCGAGGGAGCTATCGCGGTAGTTATTACGAAGTGCAAAAGGGTGATACCCTCTATTTCATCGCCTACAAAACGGATAAAGACGTTAAGGAACTGATTCGACTAAATAATCTTCGTTCTCCTTACACCATTCATCCTGGTCAGCGCCTCAATTTGTGGCGACCTGTTTATACTCCTCCTGCGTACGCTGGCTCTGGTGCTGGGGAAGTGGCTGCGGCTTCTACTGCAACAGCTGCCGCGGGTTCTACCACCGCTAAAGCTAAGTCTTCTAACTCGCAATCCTCCAAAGCGAAGACGGGTAGTTCATCAACGCAAAATAGTCAAAAAACAGCCACTAAGAAGGTTGATCAATCAAAAACAAAGGAGTATGGTGACTCTAAAGGTAAACAAAATGTTAATAACACAAAACCCAATACGGCAAAACAGAGCACTGCTCAAACCAAGCCGAAGCCACCACCTAGCTCTAGCGGCAAAGTAACGAGCTGGCAATGGCCAACCAAGGGACGTGTAATAAAGAACTTTTCTGCAGGGGACCAAGGAAATAAAGGTATCGACATTGCAGGCCAGAGAGGCCAAGCGATTGTTGCCACTGCAAAAGGAACCGTGGTTTATTCGGGTAATGCACTCAGAGGTTATGGAAATTTGGTTATTGTTAAGCATAACGATAACTACCTCAGTGCCTACGCACATAACGATCGGTTGTTGGTATCAGAAGGACAAAGTGTAAAAGCCGGACAAAAAATCGCAACAATGGGAAGCTCCGGAACCAATAGTGTAAGACTGCACTTTGAAATTCGTTACCAAGGTAAATCGGTAAATCCTAAGCGTTACTTACCGTAATTACCGTATACGTATTTACAATACGAAAGCTACTTGCAATTTGATTGACGTTATCAGAGAAGGTTAGCGACATAGTTTGTAGTCATGTTTTGCTAGCTCGCCAGGGGGAGGCGCTATGAGTATCAGCAATGCAGTAACCAAAAATGAAAACTTCGACGTTGAAACGGAATCAACGGAGATCGTCGAAAACGCACTTACCAACGATGAATCCATTTCTGAAGATAAAGATATGTATGACGCATCGGCGAAAAGCCTGGATGCGACTCAGCTTTACTTAGGCGAAATTGGTTTCTCTCCATTACTTACCGCGGAAGAAGAAGTCCTGTATGCGCGACGTGCCCTAAAGGGTGACGAAGCCGCTCGTAAACGTATGATCGAAAGTAACCTACGTTTGGTGGTGAAGATCTCTCGACGTTACAGTAATCGTGGGCTGGCGCTGCTTGATCTTATTGAGGAAGGAAACCTTGGTTTGATTCGAGCAGTCGAAAAGTTTGACCCAGAACGAGGCTTCCGTTTTTCTACTTACGCCACTTGGTGGATCCGACAAACGATTGAACGTGCGTTAATGAATCAGACTCGCACCATTCGTCTTCCGATTCATGTAGTGAAAGAACTCAATATCTATTTGCGTACTGCTCGTGAGTTATCACAGAAGCTAGACCATGAGCCTACAGCAGAAGAGATTGCACAGAAGCTTGATAAGCCAGTCAGTGATGTGTCTAAGATGCTACGTCTAAATGAACGTATTAGCTCAGTAGATACACCGATTGGCGGTGATGGTGAAAAAGCACTCCTAGATATTATTCCTGACTCAACGCATTCAGACCCTGAAGTATCGACTCAAGATGATGATATCAAGTCTTCGCTGATTCACTGGCTTGACGAGCTAAACCCTAAGCAGAAAGAAGTACTAGCACGACGTTTTGGTCTGCTCGGTTATGAGCCATCGACACTAGAAGAAGTAGGACGTGAGATTAATCTGACCCGTGAACGCGTGAGACAGATTCAAGTTGAAGGCTTACGTCGACTTCGCGATATCCTGATCAAACAAGGGTTGAATATGGAGTCACTGTTCAATTTCGATGACGATTAAACTATTCGTCTCATGAACAAAAAAATACCGCCAAATTAGGCGGTATTTTTGTCTGTGCGTAATGCTGAACTGTCTTATGCCCAGCCGTTTGGACTCTTCTTACGACGAGGAATGATGTGTGGAAGAATCAAACCAAACAACAGACCTGCTCCAGCTACACCACCGCCATACATAAAGTAGCGCAGCAGTAGGTCTTCTTTCTGTGTATCCAGCTTTGCGCGCAGCTCACGGATTTCAGTTTGAGATGAGGTTAGCTGCGAGCTGATATCTGAGTAGTTTTGCTCCAGTTCAGCAATTTGCTTGTTACGTGCTTCTAGAGAGCTCACTAGACCATCTTTTTCGCTGTTCGCTGTTTCACGAGCGTTAGCCAGTAGTGATTTCGCTTCAGTCAGTTCTTTCTCAAGACGCGGAAGACGCACTGCCATGCTCTCTTGAGTGGTCACATACTTAGTTTCAACCCAGCCTTTGCGGCCACGGCTATCTTGAACTTGAGAGTAACCATTCTCTCTATTAGTGGAGAGTAGTCGAACTTTGTCACCAGCATTGATGCTGCCAATGATTCGATATTGGCTGCTAGGGCCAGAATGCATATAAGTAAATAGCTTGTCAGCAATATAACGATCCTGCGCCAATGCAGCAGGGGCTGCCAGTAATGACACCATGATCATGCAGATCAGTTTTTTCACAGTAAGTCCCTTAAGTGTTTCAATGGGGAATGAACAAGAAAGTATCGTTCGCTTTGGTCGCGGAGACGTACTCTCAATTTGTAAATTTTTAAGAATGGGCAAATAGTATGAAGTTTCTTAACGGGGTGCAACAAAGAAGGGAGGCAAAGCCTCCCTTTATTTGAATTTGAGTCAAATATGACGTGAGCTTCACATCTCTCTGACTTTATTGCACATCGTGCTTATGCACCAAAGATGGCTTGCATAGCGTAGAAGAATACGACCGCTAGTAGTGCACCTGCTGGTAACGTAACAATCCAAGAAGCTACGATGTTACGAACAACACCTAAGTTTAGTGCAGCAATACCGCGAGCAAAACCAACACCTAAAACCGCACCTACAAGTGTTTGCGTGGTCGAAATAGGAAGACCTGTACCTGAAGCCAAAACAACCGTACAAGCTGTTGCTAGCTGTGCAGCAAAGCCACGGCTTGGTGTTAGTTCGGTAATACCCGTACCAACAGTCGCCATTACTTTGTGGCCCATTGTTGCAAGACCAACAACGATACCGATACCACCTAATGGAAGAATCCACCAAGCGATAGAGCTTTTCGCTGTAATTTCGCCCATGTGTTCAACGGTAGATACTACCGCAGACAGTGGACCAATTGCGTTAGCTACGTCGTTCGAACCGTGTGCGAATGCCATTGCACAAGCTGTGATAACCATTAGAACACTGAAGATACCTTCAACGCCGCTAAAACCATGATCTTCCTCACGGTCAGCAAACTTACGTTGGATATAGATGTAACCACCGATCATAACGAGTGCAGAAACACCTGCAGCCCAGAACCACGCTTCCATACCTTCTAGGTGCAGACCTACGTGCTTAAGACCTTTTTTAATCGTTACCAGGGCGATAACCATGGTAGTAATGAACATGTAAACTGGCACAAAGCGCTTTGCGTTAAACAGTGGTTTTTCAGTATCAAATATCAGTCGTTGTGCACTGATAAATATTACGTAAGCAAAAAAGCCAGAAATAACAGGGGTAATAACCCAGCTACCTACGATGCCTTTAACTGAGCCCCAGTCTACCGCTTCAGTACCGACTGACACACATGCGAAACCAATGATGGCACCGATGATTGAGTGTGTCGTTGATACTGGCCAGCCCATGTAAGAAGCTAGAAGTAGCCATGTACCTGCGGCAAGTAGAGAGGACATCATACCGTAGACAAGAATGTCAGGTTGATGGGCGAACAGTGACGTTTCAATAACACCTTTACGAATCGTGTCAGTCACTTCACCGCCGGCAAGGTATGCGCCAGCAAATTCAAAGATCATCGCGATGATGATCGCTTGCTTAACTGTTAGAGCTTTAGAGCCAACAGAAGTACCCATTGCATTGGCAACATCATTTGCACCAATACCGATTGCCATAAGGAAACCGAATACTGCTGCAACAATAATTAGGATAGTGCCGTAGTTTGCAAGAATATCCATTGTAATACCTAGTTTTGTTTCATAACAAGCGGAGCAATTCTTTAGGCGCAGGGCAAACTCTTAAGCATTGTCTGTGCTCAACGCCTAATTCATCCTTGCTCTTTGTTACTTAGTTAACGTTCGATTAAGACCTAGACAGCATCACTTCAAGACGAGCGCCTACACGCTGTGCTTGATCTGCAATACCGCCGACCCATTCAAAAATCTTGTAGAGGAACATGACATCAATTGGATTCATGTCGTGCTCAATCGTCATCAATTGCTGACGAAGTTGGATCTGCATTGCATCAGTGTCATCTTCGATGATATCTAGCTGATGAATCATTTCTGCTACAAGCGTAACTTCGCGGCCTTTAAAGCCAGTCTCTAACAGTTCATCAAGCTCGTTAATTACTTTTTGAGCTTGGTTAGCTGCATCAAGACAACGCTTTACATAAGCGATGAAGTTTTCTTGCAGTGGAGCTGGAATGACGAGTTGTCGACCGTATACACGACCGGCAATGTCTTTTGATAGGTTCGCTAACTTATCTTGCTGTGTAAGTAGCTCAAGCATGTCGCTACGATCCACAGGCATGAATAAACCGCGTGGTAGTTTTAAGCGTATTTCACGCTTAAGTACGTCCGCTTCTTTCTCTAGGTGAGAAATCTGCGCACGGATCTCTGCTGCTTTCTCCCAATCGCCTTGAGCACTAGTCTCAAAGAAGTTGATAAGATGAGAACAACATTCTGTTACGCACACTACGTGGCGCTGCAAAGGCTTAATAGGGGACTTTGCAAATAACCCCATAATTGTATTTACTGGCATGGTCATTCAACCTAATTAATATAACCTGAAATAAACATACACCAATTCATGGTGAAATGTTGAGCGATGGCTATAAAGGCGCGCATGGTAACCCATTAAAAGTCTGATTTAAACTGTTTTAGATCATCATTTGGGTGATATTTGTCACTTGCTGAACGCATCGATTGCTCATATCCTGTTGTGAGTGTCCCCGAAAGGTAAAACTATGGAAACCGAGATAGAACTGAAGTTTTTTGTTTCTCCTGAATTTTCAGAAACTTTACGTAACAAAATTTCTGAAACAAAAGTACTTCAGCACAGTTGTCGTGAGTTAGGAAACACTTACTTCGATACTCCTGATAACTGGTTACGCCAACATGATATTGGCTTAAGAATTCGCCGTTTTGATGATGTTTTTGTTCAAACTGTAAAAACATCTGGACGCGTGGTTGCAGGTTTGCACCAACGTCCAGAATTTAATGCAGAACACACTTCCAACTCTCCATTGCTCACACTTCACCCAGTAGATATCTATCCTCAAGGAAAAGATATCGATGTATTGCAAGCAGAACTGACACCTATTTTTGCGACAGACTTTACGCGTGAACAGTGGTTGATTGGTATGGCTGATGGTAGCCAAGTGGAAGTGGCCTTCGATCAAGGAGTGGTCTCTTCGGGTGATAAAACTTATCCCATTTGCGAAGTGGAGCTGGAGTTAAAATCAGGTCAAACCGATGCGCTATTCACATTGGCTCGCTCATTTAGTGAAGACGGTGGCATTCGCTTAGGTAACTTAAGTAAAGCGGCGAGAGGTTATCGCTTGGCAATGGATTACGAAGGTGATCCCGTCAAGACAATGGATTTAGTCGACACCGTAGAAAGCGATAGTGTAGAAACCTGCTTTATTCAGTCTCTCGAACATGCTCTAGCTCACTGGCATTATCATGAGCAAATTTACGTTGAGCATGAGTCCATAGAAGCGCTGCATGAAATTAGTCATGCACTAAGCTTTATTCGCCAGATTCTTACTGTTTACGGTGGCATTGTTCCTCGCCGTGCTAGTGCAATTGTACGACAAGAATTGAAGTGGTTAGAAGAGGAGCTAAGCTGGCTCAAGAGTTATGATCACTTCGAAACGTTACTTGAAGATAAAGGGCATGTTCTAAGAAAGCTGGATGCAAGAAAGTATTTGGTTGCTGAGCTGAAAGAGATGGAGCAAGAGCTACCTGATCGTGAAGACATGCTGAAATTGATTCACTCGGCACGCTATGCAGGTCTATTACTAGACCTAAGTCGCTGGATTTTATCGCGAGGCTGGCAGCCGTTTCTTGATGACAAAGCTCGCGATAAGATGGCGCAAAACATTAAGCCGTTTTCCATCAAACAGCTTGCACGCACTTGGGCTGAGTTGATTGAGGCTTTCCCACCAGAGAAACTGCTCACTCGACAGGATTACATCGACCAACAATATCGTTTGATGAGGAATCTCTACACCGGTGTTGGTTTTGCTAGCCTTTATAATATGGATGAGCGCAATAGTTTCCGGCTTCCTTGGGCAGATTTACTTCAGGGAATCGACGACTTACTGATGTTGGAGCCTTTAGAGCGCTTAGTCACAAAATTAGAAGGCGAAGAGCAACAGCAACTAGAACGTTGGTTGAAACGCCAGGAGAGCTCCATACTACATGCGATGGAGCAAACTCGACAAATCAGTATTGAAGCTCAGCCTTACTGGCAGGACTAGTGGCTAATTAATTGCTGCAAAAAAGAGGCGTGGTGCCTCTTTTTTGTTATTTATTGGAATCCAGCGAGTCCATTTTTCTTTCGATTTTCTCTAGCTTGTGTAAGATGATTTCTTGTTGGTTTAACACCTTCTGTAGCATCACTTCTTTATGTTTGGAACGCCTTTCATCCATTGAACTTGGTGAGGAAAGCAGCGAGGTAATCAAACCTGATGTCATACCAAACAAACCAACACCACAGATGATAATCACTCCAGCTAGCGCTTTTCCCAAACCCGTAACAGGGTAATGATCTCCATAGCCCACTGTTGAAACGGTAACGAAAGCCCACCAAACTGCATCGCCGATATGCTGAATATTGGCTTCGGGATCATCTCCTTCCGCCCAGAGCATAAGCCCAGCGCCTGCGGTGATCAGTAAGATCAGTAGTAATAAAATAGAAGCAATGGTGGTTTCGTGCTTATTCCGCGCCAGTTGTCTTAGTAGGGCCTCACCAGAACGGATAACCAAAATAACTCTAAAGATATGAAACACTCTGGCAAAACGTAGCGGCTCAATCATAGGTACACTAGCGACAAAATCGATCCAGTGGGTTTTCATAAATTGCAGACGATCTGTGGAGCGGATCAGATCTATGAAAAGCTGCAGCAGAAATAAACTACAGATTATAAAGTCTAGGCCGATAAGGACGGTACGCTCATCGCTATTGATAGGCGCAAACAACAAGGCTGAGATCACAAATAGCGCCATAAACGACAGAAAAAGTGACAATAAACTCAGAGGCTTAGTTTCAGTTTTGGTATCATTTGCTTTCATACGAGGCTCGAAATAAATAACTTGGGCTCATGCGTGCCATTTCCTTTAGCGAAGGTAACGTACAAGTAAATGACGTTGGCATCAAAGTTAGGTAAAGACACCCTAACTATATAATAAATAATGGAGAACGGATAATGACCACACTGGCATTTAAACCTTGGGAGCGTGTAATAACGGACGTGCGCTTAGTTCCTAAGATGTTGATGTTGATGATATTTAGTACGGTTCTGTTGGTTAGCAAGCAATTATGGGATGCCAGTACATTTTATGATTCATTGCTTGCTGCGACGCAAAGTGCAGAGGTCGCGCAACAGCATTATGAAGCCTACTTGGTTCAAGTGGTTTGGCAAACAGCATTGATGATCGTGCTCTTTGTTGCGCTCTTATTATTCGCCGCTAAAACGATGTTAAAACAAACTACATATCTCAGCGATGCTATCAAACGCATGGCGGACAAAGACCTGACCGTGCCGGTCAACATGGATTGTAAAGATGAGTACGGTGACGTTGCTAGAGAGCTAGAACGCACTCGTGTTCAGCTGCAAGATATCATCAAGACTCAAGTGGTTACTTCTCAAGAACTCGCGACGCTCACTGAAGTGATGACGTTAAGCATGTCTGAAACCAAAGAGTCTTCTCAAGAAGAGTTTAACGAAATCGATCAGCTTGCCACGGCAATGAGTGAAATGACTTCAACGGTTCAGACCGTTGCAGATCACGCTCAGAATGCTTCTCAGCTAACAGAACAAGCTTCAGGGCAGGCATCGACAGGTCAACGTTTTGTTCAAGGCACTGTGACTAAAATGAGTGAGTTGTCGGATGATATCGCAGCTTCTGCGCAAGCGGTAAACCAAGTTGAAGAACGTGTTGAGTCCATCGGCAGTGTTGTGGGCACCATTCAAGGTATTTCAGAGCAGACTAACCTTCTAGCGCTTAATGCAGCTATTGAAGCTGCACGTGCAGGAGAGGCAGGCCGAGGCTTTGCTGTTGTTGCGGATGAAGTGCGCAATCTCGCTCAACGCACACAGCAGGCGACAGTAGAAATCCAAGAGATGATTTCTCAACTGCAATCAAGCGCCAATTCAGCGGTTGAATTGATGGAAAAGAGCGTGGTCGAAGCGGCCGACGGTGTAGAACTTGTCACCAATGCCGGTGTAGAACTTGATGGCATTGTGAATCAAGTCAATCAGATTAATGATATGAACTTCCAAATTGCCACTGCAGCGGGTCAGCAAAGCAGTGTTGCCGAAGAGATGAATCAAAACCTGACTAATGTAAGAGAGCTGGTCGAAGCGTCGGTTGTGGTTGTTACTGAGCTGTTGGAAACGTCGGAAATGATGCAGAATAACGCAACAGAACTCGATGGTAAGATTCAATCGTTTAGAGTTTAATTCGCAATAATAGAAAAGGGGTCACTGATTACAGTGACCCCTTTTTTGTATCCAACGAATGTGTGCACTGTAGCAACAAAAACTACAGTGCTAGTTTTCTTCTGCTGATTCTGTTTCCGCTTGTTGCTGTTGTAACTCTAAGACTTGGTTGTCAATTAGACGCGCTTTTCCTAAGAAAGCCGACATCAAAATAACCGCGTGCGTTGAATCACTGCTAATCGGTTGCAAGCTGTGTGCGTCGCGAATGAAAATTTCGTCTGGCTGAAGACCTGCTGCACGCAATTGATCACTTGCGTCTTCAACAATGGAAGCGTAATCATCACGACCACCGCGAATTGCACTGTTAATCCAACGCATGGTTTTTGCTAACACAGGTGCACGCTGGCGTTCATCCATTGTCAGATAACCATTACGTGAGCTCATTGCCAAGCCATCCATTTCACGCACTGTTGGGACACCGACAATGTCAATATTCATGGCAAGATCGCTCACCATTTGACGGATAAGCGCCAGTTGCTGGTAATCTTTTTCACCAAAGCAAGCTACGTCTGGCTGAACGATATTGAACAGCTTAGTGACGATAGTTGATACGCCTCTAAAGTGCCCTGGACGTGAAGCACCTTCAAGCATGTGAGAAATGCCTGGAACCTCAACAAAGCTCTGTTTATCCAAGCCTTGTGGGTACATAACTTCTGGTGTTGGCGTGAACAATAAGTCGACACCTTCAGCCGTCAACTTCGCCATATCTTCGTCAAGCGTGCGTGGATAGTTGTTTAAGTCATCCGCACGATCAAATTGCATCGGATTAACAAAAATGCTCGCGACGACGACATCAGCATGTTCGCGTGCTTTGCGCATTAAAGTAAGATGGCCTTCGTGCAAATTACCCATAGTAGGAACAAAGGCAATTCGACGCTGTTCGCGCTTAAGTAGTGCAATTTGCTCTCTAAGTTCAGCAATATCAGCTAAAGTTTGCATGATTCCCCCTAGGCAATCGTATGAGCGTCATCAGGGAAAGCGCCGCTTTCCACATCAGCGATGTACTTCGCGACAGCACTGCGCATATCACCAGTTTCTGCGAGGAAGTTTTTCGAGAACTTAGGCATGTAGTTCGCCGAAATACCAAACATGTCATGCATCACTAAGATTTGGCCATCAGTAGTGTTACCTGCACCGATACCAATAACAGGGACATCGAGCGCTTCTGTGATACGTTTTGCGAGCTCTTGAGGAACGCATTCCAATAGAACGATTTGAGCGCCAGCTTCTTGAAGAGCCAGTGCGTCACGTACCATTTTGTCTGCATTCTTCTGATCGCGACCTTGAACTTTATAACCACCAAAAATATTGACGCTTTGCGGCGTTAAACCTAGGTGAGCACAAACTGGAACAGCACGTTCAGTCAGCATTCTTACGGTATCAACGAGCCAATCACTGCCTTCAATTTTAACCATGTTAGCGCCTGCACGCATCAGCTTTGCCGCATTCTCACAAGCTTGCTCTGGAGTGGCATAGCTCATGAAAGGCATGTCGGCCATAAGAAGACAGTTTGGGCTGCCTGCACGTACACTACGAGTATGATAAACAACGTCTTCTACTGTTACAGGAAGTGTGTCGTTGCGGCCTTGAAGTACCATACCTAGTGAATCACCCACTAGTAGAACTGGCATTTCTTGGCTTTCAAATAAACCTGCAAAGCTCGCATCATACGCGGTTGACGTTGCAAATTTACGACCTTCTTGTTTCCATTTAACAAGATCGTTGATGGTGATTTTTTTCATTTTTAATCCTTACTTAGGGGTTGGCTACGATTGCCAAACTCTGAGCCCATTACGTGACACATTGTCCACCAGTGTTTTGAGCTCAGTCCCGTCAGGGAGTTGTAAATTTGGTGCGATTTCCAGAAGCGGATAGAGAACAAACTCTCTCTCTTTCATCCCATAATGAGGAACGGTTAGGCGCTCGGAATCGATCACCTCATTGCCATAAAGAATAATATCGAGATCAAGAGTTCTTGGGCCCCATCTCTCATCTTTACGGACACGCCCTTGTTCCAGTTCGATCGCTTGCGTGCAATCGAGGAGCTCAAGTGGCGTTAATTCGGTAGAAATTTGCGCGACAGCATTAATGTAATCAGGCTGATTTTGTGGCCCCATTGGTGTACTGCTATAAAGCGAGGAGCAAATCGTGAGCTTACTCTTTGGTAAGTGCTTAAGTGCTTCAATCGCTTCGTTAGCTTGAGCTACGGGATTTGAAAGATTGCTGCCAATCGCTATAAAACAAGTGATCATTACTCAGCGCTCTTAGATTTCTTCGGTGTTCTTCTGCGACGAGAACCAGAACGAGAGCTTGAACCACCAAGGTCATTGACCATGGCTTGACGCATATTACGACCCGCTGATTGGAACGTTGCCCACCATTTTGCCAAAGTAGCTACTTCACCGCCTTCAATTTCACCACGCATTTCGAGGAAATCAAAGCCCGCTCGGAACTTGTTAAGCTCCATCAGTCGGTAAGCTCGCTTGCCTGAACGACGAGGCAGTCGCAATTGCAGTTGCCATATCTCGCGAATCGTTGCGGTATGACGGCGCGGGATCGCTGTCGATTTGACTTGTTCATCAAGGATATTATTACTAGCTTCCATGATAGCGTCGTACTCAGACATGCCTTTTGACATTAATCGAGTGGCATATTCCATCATTGGGTACCAAAGCATGGCAGCAAACATAAACGCAGGGTTTACGCGTTTACCTTCTTCGATGCGCTCATCGGTAGCATCCAACACCAAGTCTAAGACTTGCTCAGTGCGAGAAGAATACTCTTCAGTAAAGTGCGGCGCTATGATTGGGAACAATTGTTGGAATAAATTGTATTCCCTCAATAGGTGATAGGTTTCTAGTCCATACCCAGACTGTAATAGCTTTAATGACTCTTCATATAAGCGAGCAGATGGGATATCACGCAATAATGGTGCAAGTTCTTCAATCGGCGCTGCTGTGTCTTCTTCAATGTCAAAATCTAATTTGGCAGCAAAGCGTATAGCGCGCAGCATACGCACTGGATCTTCGCGGTAGCGAACTTCAGGCTCACCGATAAGACGAATTAAACGATCTTCTAGATCTTCCATTCCACCTGCATAGTCGTGAATGGAGTAGTCGCCGATGTTGTAATACATCGCATTGATTGAGAAATCACGACGCTCTGCATCTTCATCAATAGAACCATAGACATTGTCGCGCAGTAGCATGCCTTCTTTGCTCTGTTGAGAAACGTTTTTCTCTTGTTCTTGATGGTGTCCACGGAAGGTAGCGACTTCAATAATATCGCGACCGAACATAATGTGTGCAAGACGAAAACGTCGACCAATGAGACGACAATTCCTAAATAGTTTTTTGATCTGCTCTGGCGTTGCGTTAGTGGCTATATCAAAATCTTTAGGTTGTTCTCCAAGCAGCAGATCGCGCACGCCGCCGCCAACGAGATATGCGTCATATCCTGCACCATTAAGGCGATATAAGACTTTTAACGCATTTTCGCTGATCTGCTTGCGCGAGATGTTGTGTTCGTCTCGGCTATAAGTCTGCAATGAAAGCTCGTGATAGACCGGTTGAACTTTTTGAGAATTTTCTTTTTTATTCATAATATTAACGCAATTTAGGTTCGCGAAATGACGCAGTTTTGGCGTACATTCCGTGCCTGACGCATGAAATTTGCCGCTTATGATAGCTTAGAGAGCCTCATTTGAGAATGGCGGTTTGATTTTGAGCTCATTTGGTAGTTGTAAAAGCTGCCAGTTTTCCACGCCCCACTGGATGATAGTCTCTATGTTTTCTGTTTCAATATGGCTATCAATGTTGAAACCAAGAAAACGCATTGCATTGAGTAATGTGGGTCTTGGATTATCTAAATCAATAGCGGTGGCATGATTTTGTTTGGATAACTTGTTGCCATTATCATCAATTGCCAGCGGAAGATGCAGGTAGCTCACTGGTTCCACCTCTAATGTCTTATATAAGCTGATTTGACGACCTGTCGGCTCAATAAGGTCAGCACCGCGAACAACTTCAGTGATGTTCTGGTAAATATCATCGAGCACCACCGCAAGGTTGTAGGCAAACAACCCGTCACGACGCTTAATAATGAAGTCTTCTTCAGCTAAAGCTCTAGGGATGTCCAGTTGGCCATATCGTTGGTCGATAAAGGATTCAACCGGGTGGTGCATTTTGAGACGGACTGCGCACTGATCGCTTGCACTCAGTGCTTTATCACGACACGTACCTTGGTAGTATCCACCTTGTGCTTTTATTTGCTTTCTGGTGCACTCACACAAATAAGCTTGCCCTTGATGTAGCCAATGGTCGATTTGAGCCTGATAAGCCTCCAACCGAGAGCTTTGGTAAAGAACATCACCATCCCAATGCAATTGATAGGCTTCCAATGTTTTTAAGATAAGCGAGGCTGCCCCAGTCACTTCACGCGGAGGATCAATGTCTTCTATTCGAACTAACCACTGACCTGAATGGCTTTTGGCTTGGAAATAACTTCCCAGAGCGGCAATTAAGGAACCAAAATGGAGTGGACCTGAGGGAGAGGGGGCAAATCGACCTATGTACATAGTATTAGTTTCGTATGAAGTAGTGGATCAAAAAAGGGAGCGTTTGCTCCCTTTTCTTATCGCTTATTAGCCTTGCATTTGTCTTTCTTTGATCTCTGCAAGAGTCTTACAGTCGATACATAAATCGGCAGTAGGACGAGCTTCTAAACGACGGATACCGATTTCGATACCACAAGATTCACAGAAGCCAAACTCGTCTTCTTCAATCTTGTTTAGTGTCTTCTCAATCTTTTTGATTAAGCGACGTTCGCGGTCACGGTTGCGAAGTTCGAGACTGAACTCTTCTTCTTGTGACGCGCGGTCAACGGGATCAGGAAAGTTAGCTGCTTCGTCTTGCATGTGGTGCACAGTTCGATCAACTTCTTCCCTAAGTTGGTTGCGCCAAGCGCTCAAAATTTTTGTAAAGTGATCCATTTGAGCTTGTGACATGTATTCTTCACCAGCTTTCTCTTGATATGGTTCAACACCTGCAATGGCTAGGATGCCTAGCGCTTTTTTCTTAGTTTCTGGCATGCAGCATCTCCTACTTACACCTAGTCAACTGTGCGTACAGTTAATTTTAAGGCGGGTATCTATAGCAAAAAGAAATGCTGGTGGCAAATGAAGTTTGTTAAAGTTCTTATCAATGTGAAGTGAAATCACTTTTAGCTGAAATCGACCTTCGATAAGAGCGTAATTTCATTATCAAAAAACGCTGCCTTGTAACAAATTACCTCTACCCCTGCTTCCTCTGCTTGCTTGAGTAATTGTGAATATTTCGCATCTATATGGTGTGCCGCTGACACTTTTTCAATCCCTGAATGCAAAACAGCGAAAAATAATACAGCTCGATGTCCGGTTTGAACCATTTCTGTGAGCTCTCGCAAATGCTTTTGTCCTCTTGTGGTTTGTGCATCTGGAAAGTAGCCCTGACCGGTGGTGCTTGCATCATCAAGCAGTGTGACACTTTTTACTTCAATGTAGCAATCTGCGCGATCACTATCTTGTAATAAAATGTCGATTCTGCTGTTTTCTTGACCATACTTCACCTCGGTTCTCAACGATTGATAACCATTAAGCTCCTCAACAATGCCATTTTCTATTGCTTCAACAACTAAAGTATTAGCCCTAACCGTATTAACGCAAATTTTATGACCTGAGACGGTTTCCGTTAGCTCCCAACTATTAGGGTATTTTCGCTTTGCATTGTCAGAGGTGGAGTACCAAACGGTAGAGTCTGGGTCGGCGCAACCAGTCATTGCCCCGGTGTTTGCGCAGTGGATAGTGATCTGTTCTTTGTTGCTTAAATGGATATCAGCAAGAAAGCGTTTGTATCGTTTTATTAGCTTTCCTTGCTTTAAAGGAGGATCAAAGTGCATTTCGAGGCCATTTTTTATTAGAATGAGTGGCCACATTACAACATAAGGTCAAAGCGTTGTCACAGCTCCCTATAGAACAAGTGTTGCCTTCAATATTTGAAGCGATTTCCTCATCGAATCAGATCATACTCAAGGCGGCGACTGGTGCCGGTAAGTCAACGTACTTTCCTGAAAAGCTTGTTGAAAGTGGACTGATAGACGGCAAAATTATCATGCTCGAACCGCGACGTATTGCGGCCAGGAATATAGCCATGTACGTAGCGTCGCAGCGCAATGAAACGGTAGGTCAAACCGTAGGATACCGAGTACGTGGTGAGAGTAAGGTAAGCAAGGGTACAAAGTTAGAAGTTGTGACAGAGGGCATCTTAACTCGTATGCTGCAAGACGACCCCGAGTTGACGGGCATTGGAGCGATTATTTTTGATGAGTTTCATGAGCGTAGCCTGCATGCCGATACCGCACTAGCTTTTTCCCTTGAAAGCCAAGAGGCGCTGCGAGATGACTTGAAGCTGATAGTGATGTCTGCAACGTTGGAAGCCAATGATCTTCAACGTGTATTACCAACAGCAACCTTTATAGAATCCAGTGGACGCTCTTTCCCAGTAGAAACCCATTATGTGCCAATGAGCCGTAATGATAACCTGCCAATGTTTATGGCAAAACATATAGAGAACCTGATGCTACGTGAGTCAGGTTCCTTGTTGGCTTTTTTACCGGGCGTTGGCGCCATCAAAAGAGTTGAAGAGCTTTTGAGCCAATCTGGTATCGAAGCAGATGTCTATCCCTTATATGGGCAGTTGGATTTTAAAGTGCAGCAAAAGGCTATCCAGCCAGCTAAATCCGGGGCACGAAAAGTCGTTCTTGCAACCAATATCGCTGAAACTTCCCTAACCATTGAAGGTATTCGCCTCGTCGTAGATTCGGGTTTAGAAAACCAATCTTGGTTTGATTTAAAGACCGGTGTTTCGAGACTTGAACAAACCCGTATTGCACAGTCCTCCGCGATTCAAAGGGCAGGACGTGCAGGTCGAATTGAGCCTGGGCTTTGTGTACGTTTATATAGTGAAGCTCAGTTCAACTCACAACCTGAGCAAAGTACGCCAGAAATTCTACGTAGTGACTTGTCCACATTGCAATTAGAACTGACCAAGTGGGGCTGCTCTGATGCAATGGATTTAGCTTGGATAGACCCTCCTAAGTCCACGCATCTACAGCAAGCCCAGTCGCTTCTTAGCAAGCTGAAACTTATCGATGAGAAGGGCAAGCAAACCGCACTTGGACATCAAGCTCATGAGTTGGGTGTTGAGCCTCGCCTTGCTAGCATGTTGCTACAGGCTAAGCAGTTAGGGTCTAAGACGCTCAATGTGGCAATAGCCGTATGCTGCCTGATTGAAGAGCCCGAACGCAATGAGCTGGATCTTACCCGTTCATTAACGCGCTGGCAGCAAGGCACTCACTCTCGCCGTGGCCCTCTTTCCCAAAGAGCTTCTGTATTGGCGCAACGTTTATCGCATCGTTTTGTTTTAGAGGTGATGAATGAATCTTTACTCGGATTTGTCGCAGTGCTCGCATTCCCAGATAGAATAGCGGCAAGTCGCAGTGCTGCATCGGGACACTATTTGTTAGCAAATGGGCATGGAGCAAGTGTCGATAATCAGCAACCATTAGCGAAGTCACTTTACTTGGCCGTTGTTGATTTAATGAAAACCGGTCAGGGAAGTAGTCAGATTTTTAAGGCGTTGCCGCTGGATATTGAGCTGCTTTCGACAACAGCACCGCAATTAATTGATGAACTCTCTGTGGTGGATTGGGATGATCAGAAAGGTCGCTTAGTTGCCAGTGAACAACGAAAAATTGGCGCGATTGTTTTGCATCACAAAGAGATTCCCGTTCCAGAAAAAGCGGATGTTGAAGCTGCGCTGCTTGGCTATGTTAAGCGTAAAGGCTTAGCTGCGTTAGACTGGAGCTCACACGCGCAAGCGCTTTGTACGCGCGTCATATGTGCTTCGGACTGGCTCCCAGATGAAGGTTGGCCGGATATGTCTGAGCAAGCATTGTTCGACGAGCTTGAGACGTGGTTATTACCCTTCATGGCTGGCATCAAGAATGCCAAACAACTTAAGAAGTTGGATGTAATGGCCGCATTACAAGCCCGCTTAGGTTGGGATAAACAACAACGACTCAATGAGTGCCTCCCGACACATTTGGTGGTTGCCTCTGGCGGAAGAAAGAAAATACATTACCAAGTTGGTGAAGCTCCGACGTTGTCGGTGAAGCTGCAAGAAATGTTTGGCGAAAAGTCATCACCTACTATTGCGCTAGGTAAACAAGCGATTGTGTTAGAACTATTATCTCCAGCTCAACGTCCGTTGCAGATAACCAGAGACTTGGCGGCATTTTGGCAAGGCGCCTACAAAGAAGTACAGAAAGAGATGAAGGGGCGTTACCCGAAACATCCTTGGCCTGATGACCCAATGAATCATCAGGCAACGAGTAAAACTAAAAGACAATTGAATTCATGACAGTAACGAAAAAGTTGGCACCTAGTGGTAAAAAGCCAGCACCAAGAAAGACCACCACAAAATCGGCTCCTAAATCGAAAGCCAAAAGCAGCAAACCTAAGCGTAAGCCGAGTCGGAAAAAACCAAAACAAGGGTGGGGGAAACGCCTGTTCTCAATCGGTTGGAAACTGGCTTTGGTTGGCGTGGTCGCCCTTGGCGCGGTGTTTTACTATCTTGATCAAGTGGTTAAAGAGCGCTTTGAAGGCAATTTATTCGAGTTGCCAACAGTGGTTTATGCTCGTGTGCTCAATCTGTCTGTCGGCGACAACATCACGATAGCTCAGCTACGTAATGAACTGGACGTCTTGAACTATCGTAAGGTATCTCAACCGCGCCATCCAGGTGAGTACTCTTCGTCTTCCACCAAAATAGAACTGATTCGCCGTCCCTTCGAATTTGCCGACGGTCCAGAGCCCGATCGTCATGTGATGTTGTATTTTAACGATGGGTCATTGTCTAGAATTCAGTCGTTGGAAAAGAAAGGCGATCTTGGCTTTCTAAGAATTGAACCTAAGATGCTTGGGATGCTCGAGAAAAAAGCCGATGAACAACGCTTGTTTTTAAGGCGTGATCAATTTCCAGAAATCATGATCGACGCGTTATTAGCAACGGAAGATCGTGATTTTTACCAACATGATGGCATCTCTCCTACTGCCATAGCACGTGCGTTTTTTGCTAACATTCGTGCTGGCCGTACGGTACAAGGGGGCAGTACGTTAACACAACAGTTGGCTAAAAACCTGTTCCTCACCAGTGATAGAACCTTATGGCGTAAAGTAAGAGAAGTGTTTATCGCACTCATTCTTGATTATCGCTATAGCAAAGACCAAATCTTAGAAGCATATTTAAATGAAGTTTACCTTGGCCAAAGCCGCGGTGAGGCTATTCATGGATTTGGGCTAGCGTCTCGTTTGTATTTTGGTCAGCCACTACAAGAGTTGAGAATTGACCAGCTTGCGTTATTGGTGGGTATGGTAAAAGGGCCATCGTACTACAACCCTATTCGTCATCCAGAGCGAGCTAAGCAGCGCAGAGACTTAGTGCTGCGTTTAATGATGGATCAGAACATGCTGACCGGACGTGAGTTTGAAATGGCAGCCTCTCGTGATCTCGACTTGCAGAACAATCCACAAATTGCGAGCCGCCAACCAGCGTATTTTCAGCAGCTTAACCGTGAGCTGAATAGCAAGCTAGGCGATAAGCTACGTGGTGGCAAAGGCATTCGAATCTACACCTCTCTGGATCCTGTTTCACAGGACAAGTTAGAAAAGGCCATTGCTAAGCGGGTACCTCAGTTAGAGAAAACCTCCGGCAAAGGGCTTGAAGCCGCTGCCGTAGCGGTGGACAGAAATACTGGCGAAATCCGCGCTATGGTGGGTGGTAAGCGCACTGGTTACAGTGGTTTTAACCGAGCGTTGAATGCGAGCAGGCCAATCGGGTCGTTAGTTAAGCCTGCAGTCTATCTAACTGCGTTAGAACAGCCGCAGAGCTATGATTTGGCATCGACTCTAAAAGACACTCCAATTACATTGAAAGGCAGTCAAGGTAATGTTTGGCAACCACGAAACTACGACCGTAAGTTCCGTGGTGATGTGCCGCTCTATCAAGCGCTTGCAAAATCCCTTAATGTACCGACAGTGCGTTTAGGGATGTCTCTCGGCATCAAGCCAGTTTCCGAGACATTAGTACGATTAGGCGTAGATGCGAATGAGATCAGGCCTGTTCCATCCATGTTCCTTGGTTCGCTGTCGTTGACGCCATATCAAGTGGCGCAGATGTTCCAAACCATCGCTAACTCAGGACGACAAGCTGAGCTATCGGCTTTACGTTCAGTCGTTACTGTAGAGGGGGAAGTGCTCTATCGATCTCTACCAAAATCCCAACAGAAGGTCCCTCAGCAAGCAGCATGGCTTACCACCTTTGCGATGAAAAAAGGGGTAGCTGAGGGAACAGGACGTTATCTGAATAGTCAGTTTGCATGGGCAGCACTGGCAGGAAAAACGGGTACTAGTAATGACACTCGTGATAGTTGGTTTGTTGGTGTCGATGGACGAGAGGTAACGACAATTTGGGTCGGGCGTGATGATAACAAGTCGACTAAACTCACAGGGTCTAGTGGTGCATTACGAGTGTATTCTGACTATTTGAAAGCTCGAATTCCGGAGAAGTTAACATTACCTTGGCCTAAGAACATCAGCATGATTGGTTTCTCTAAACAGCGTAGCGGTGCACTGGAACTTGATTGCGGAAGCCAATTTGAATTACCCGTCTGGGATGAAGGTGGAAAACTCAAAGCGTCCTGTGACAACCAACCCAAACAGTGGATAAAAAACCTGTTTGATTGGTGATTTCAACTACGTTTAATTATGAAGAGAATTTGCTAATTACCTGATATATTGGATTAACCATAATAAAAAGCGCTTTTAGGGATGAATGTGAAACGCCTGACTCAGTGGCTAGTAGCCGTCGCTCTCCTGTCCAGCAGTGGATGGGTGTTAGCAACCGAAAATACCGATAACAACGCAAAGGAACTTGACCGTCCTAAGATAGGATTGGTTTTGGCAGGCGGTGGCGCGAAAGGGGCTGCGCACATTGGTGTTCTAAAAGCACTAGAAGAAATGCAGATTCCTGTTGATATCATCACGGGCACGAGCATGGGGGCCTATGTGGGTGGCCTTTATGCTACCGGGATGAGTGCCGATGAGATTGAAAGCTTCATCTATACCGTGGATTGGAATAATGGATATCGCGACCGCGTTAGCCGCAGTCAACGCCGAGTTCGCGATAAGGAGTCGGAAGACCGCTATCAAATTCGCACCGATATCGGTTTACATTTTGGCTCGATAGAAGCCCCAAAAGGGGTGGTACAAGGCCAGAATATGTTACGCATTCTGCGCAAAACTACGGGCAACCTTCCTGAGTTTAAATCGTTTGATGACTTGGCCATTCCTTATCGTTCGGTAGCGACGGATATACTAAAACTTGAACCTGTTGTACTTGATAAAGGTTATCTAGTGGACGCAATGATGGCGAGTATGTCGGTGCCGGGCGCACTACCTCCTTATGAGCTAGATGGCTATTTACTGGTTGATGGTGGGGTGACCAATAACATGCCTGTCGAGCTGGCGAAGCAAATGGGTGCGGATATTATCATCGCGGTTGATATCAGTAGTGATTACAAAACCCGAGAGGATTTCAGTAGCTTCTTAACTGTTGGCGAACAGCTATCCAATTATTTGGTACGCCGCAGTACAGAAGAGCAAATGCAAGCTTTGGATGACAACGACATCTTAATGCATCCAGATGTGGGACAGATCGCTACCACCGATTTTTCAGCGATGCCGAAAGCGTATGACTTAGGGTATCAAGCGGCTTATCGTAATGAGAAACAGCTTAAAGCTCTGACCGTAAACAGTGCTAAGTTTCAGCATTACATCGATGCCAAACAGTTAGCACGTAAAAAATTGGTGTACGGTGATGAGAACGTAGTCGATAAGATAGTGATCAATAACCAGAGTCACTACAGTGATGAGTTAATCAAAAGCCGTCTGGGGCTGGAAGCGGGTGAGATTCTAGAAACTGATGAGATAGAGAAGCATATCGAGGAGCTCTATGCGCTCGATCGTTTTGAATTGATCACATACCGTTACGATGATAAAGGCGATGAAACAGATCTTGTTGTCGATGTAAAAGAGAAATCTTGGGGTCCAAATTATATGGACTTTCGTTTCTACCTTGAAGAAGACTTCAATGCGAACAGCTTCTATTCGATCGGTGTTACCACTAACTTTACCGACTTGAACGATCGCGGGGCAGAGCTGAGAGTGAACGCGGACTTTGGTACTGACAAGCGAGTGGAAGCAGAGGTCTACTCGCCATTCATGTTCAATCAAGACTTTTTCTTGTTAGGTGGCCTTCGCTACAACAGCGACAAGCGAAATGTGCTCTGTCAATTAAACTCCAGCGGGGATGGTTGCATGGAGCCAGCTCTTGAAGGCAATGCTGATTTTATTCCAGTATCGTATCGCGAGTGGGAAGGAGAGTTTGCGGTTGGTTATCAACCAGCGCTATGGCAAGAAGTGAAAATTGGTGCAAGGTATACGACTGGTGAATCGTATGTATCACCTTTACCTTCTGCTGGTACGTTTGATTTTGACCGTCGAGGTATTTTTGCCAACTACAAACTGGACACGTTAGATGATTATAGTTTGCCGACAAAAGGCTGGTTGGTGAATTTAGAGTATTTGCTATCGAGAGACAGTGGCGACCAAAACATCCAAACTGAACCTTCAGAATTTTCTGATAACGCCTACGAAATTAGCATTGCTACTAAATATGCAAAAACCTTTAATCGTAATACCTTAGTCGGCTCGTTCGATTACGAAATGATCGAGACGGAAAACGACTCATTGCCAGTGAGCCCAAGAGAACTTGGTGGCTTTTTGAATATGTCGGGTATTCCTCGTAACAGTTTGATTGGCCAGAACAAGCTCTATGGTAGTCTCGTGTATCGCTATCGCTGGTTCGATAACGACTTTGGCATGTTTCAATCCCCAGTTTACTTAGGAGCAAGTGCTGAGTATGGCGGTGTCTGGGATGGCGACCGTTCGTTGTCTAATGCGCCACTGTATCTGGCAGGGTCGGTCTTTGCTGGCATAGACTCTCCTGTCGGGCCTATTATGCTGTCTTATGGTCAAGTAGAAACAGGGTTACGCTCGTTCTATTTGATTATTGGAGCTGCTTATTAAACGTCATTATCACTCCAGATTATGTTGAATATAAATACTCTAAATGAAGGGTAGTATTGCAGCGACCTGCTGCAACTTTAGTCGCAAAATGCTTGTTTTTACTCAAACTTGCAATGTTGGTCAAAATGATAAGATTTTAATCTAACGTTAAATTTGCTATCCTTCGCCCCACAGTTTGGCCTCTCTGGCACTGCTGATTCAGTTACTTGATGACGAGATAAGGCGAGGGAGAGCCAAGTTTCCAAGGATGTCCACTCCTAATTCTAATTATTAAGGAGGGACCGCAATGAGAGGAAAAAGTCGTGCTTGAAGCCTACCGTAAACACGTCGAAGAGCGTGCTGCCGAAGGAGTTGTCCCAAGACCCCTAGACGCCGAACAAGTTGCTGGACTTGTTGAGCTATTAAAGAACCCACCTCAGGGTGAAGAAGAGTTTATTCTAGACCTCCTCGAGAACCGTATTCCACCTGGTGTTGATGAAGCTGCTTATGTTAAAGCAGGTTTTCTGACGGCTGTAACTAAGGGCGAAGTAGAATCGCCACTAGTGAGCCGTGAAAAAGCAGCTGAACTCCTAGGCACTATGCAAGGTGGTTATAACATTGAATCACTGATTGCCTTGCTTGACGATGCAGCGCTAGCGCCAATTGCCGTTAAAGCACTGTCTCATACGCTACTGATGTTTGATGCTTTCTATGATGTTGAAGAGAAAGCAAAAGCAGGCAATGCTTACGCGAAACAAGTCCTAACCTCTTGGGCAGAGGCAGAATGGTTCCTGTCTAAGCCAGAACTACAAGAGAAAATTACGTTGACAGTATTTAAGGTGACGGGTGAAACCAACACTGATGATCTGTCTCCTGCTCCTGATGCATGGTCTCGTCCAGATATTCCAGTACACGCCCTAGCGATGTTGAAAAACGTACGCGATGGCATTGAACCTGATCAACCCGGTTCAATCGGCCCAATCAAACAAATTGAAGCACTTAAAGACAAAGGCCATCAACTTGTTTATGTTGGTGACGTGGTAGGTACAGGTTCTTCTCGTAAATCAGCAACCAACTCTGTGCTGTGGTTTATGGGTGATGACATTCCAAACGTACCAAATAAGCGTGCTGGTGGTTATGTATTGGGTGGCAAGATTGCGCCAATCTTCTTCAACACAATGGAAGATGCAGGGGCACTGCCAATCGAAGTGGATGTAACTAAGCTGAAAATGGGTGACGTGATTGACGTGTATCCATACCAAGGCAAAGTATGTAACCACGATTCAGGTGAAACCCTAGCAGAGTTTGCACTAAAAACAGACGTACTGATTGATGAAGTTCGTGCAGGTGGTCGTATTCCACTTATCATTGGTCGTGGTCTAACAGATCGTGCTCGCCAATCCTTAGGTCTTGAGCCGTCAGAAGTTTTCCGCCGCCCAGTAGCTGTTGAAGAGTCAGATGCTGGCTATACATTGGCTCAGAAGATGGTTGGTAAAGCCTGTGGCGTTGAAGGTGTTCGTCCGGGGACTTACTGTGAGCCGAAGATGACGACGGTTGGTTCTCAAGATACGACAGGCCCAATGACGCGTGATGAACTAAAAGACTTAGCATGCCTAGGCTTCTCTGCAGACCTAGTAATGCAGTCATTCTGTCACACCTCAGCGTATCCAAAACCAGTCGATGTGAATACTCATCATACACTGCCTGATTTCATCATGAACCGTGCCGGTGTTTCACTGCGTCCAGGTGATGGTGTTATCCACTCTTGGTTAAACCGTATGCTTCTACCAGATACCGTTGGTACAGGTGGTGACTCACATACTCGTTTCCCTCTTGGTATTTCTTTCCCAGCAGGTTCTGGCCTGGTCGCGTTTGCTGCAGCAACCGGTGTTATGCCTCTTGATATGCCAGAATCTATCCTTGTTCGCTTTAAAGGTGAAATGCAGCCAGGCATCACACTTCGTGACCTTGTTCATGCGATTCCTTACTATGCGATTCAGCAAGGTCTATTGACGGTTGAGAAAGCCGGTAAGATCAACGAGTTCTCTGGTCGTATCCTAGAGATTGAGGGCGTTGAACATCTAACTGTTGAACAAGCATTCGAACTTTCTGATGCTTCGGCTGAGCGTAGTGCTGCAGGTTGTACCGTTAAACTGTCTCAAGAGTCCATCGAAGAGTACTTGAACTCAAACATCACTATGCTTAAGTGGATGATTTCAGAAGGCTATGGTGACCGTCGTACTATCGAACGTCGTATTGTTGCAATGCAAGAGTGGCTGGCTAACCCAGAACTAATGCAAGCGGATAGCGATGCAGAATACGCTCATGTTATCGAGATTGATCTTGCAGACGTGACGCAGCCAATCCTTTGTGCACCAAATGACCCAGATGATGCTCGTTTACTTTCTGAGGTGCAAGGGACAGAAATCAACGAAGTCTTCATTGGTTCTTGTATGACTAACATTGGTCACTTCCGCGCTGCTGGTAAGTTGCTTGATAAATACAATGGTCAACTAGATACTCGTTTATGGATTGCTCCACCAACGAAAATGGACCGTGACCAGCTAACGGAAGAAGGCTACTACGGTATCTTTGGTCGCGCTGGGGTTCGTATCGAAACACCGGGATGTTCTTTGTGTATGGGTAACCAAGCGCGTGTGGCTGACGAAGCGACAGTTATGTCTACGTCGACTCGTAACTTCCCGAACCGTCTTGGTACTGGTGCTAATGTATACCTTGCGTCAGCTGAACTTTCTTCAGTCGGTGCAATCCTAGGTAAGATTCCAACGAAAGAAGAATACCTAGAGTACATGAAGCAGATTGACCCAACGGCAGCAGATACATACCGCTATCTAAACTTCCACCGTATGGGCCAGTACACAGAGAAAGCAGACACAGTCATCTTTCAAGAGCCTGCTTAATGGTGAATTATAGAGCTTGCTAAGAGCTCTATACTGAATAAAAAAACGGCCACTTTGAGTGGCCGTTTTTTTATTCGCTGAGTTAGTGATTTGCTCTAGGCTAATTGGTCAGCAACTTTTGCAGCTTGTCGCGCAGAGCAATAATATGGTCACGCTCTGGGCCTTGACGGTGACAATGGTCGAGTATGTATTCTACTGAGCTGAGTACTGTGCGCCAACGAGGTGTTTTAGGTAAAGTCTCTACGCGCAAATACTTATCCAATGTGCGCGTTTGCAAGGTACTGCGGTCCAAGTAAACACGCCACAAGCCACTTTGTTCAGCAAAGGCAAATTTGCTTTGTCCAGTAACACTTTCCCAATACTCCAGCGCATTGGTCATGGTATCTACCAATAACTCGCGCATCAATTCAGGACGAGACTTCTCTTCATCGACGGCTTTATCCGCTAATTGAGTAAATTCTCCGCCCAGCTCTTTGAGTTCCAGCAGTTTCGCCTTATCACCTTCAATCGCATATCGAGATAACGCATCAATAGCGGTTTCTAGGTTCTTCACGCGCGTTTGATCTAGGGACTGCCCTTGTTCGAATATGTAAATGCTCTTTAACCCCGAACCTTCAGGTAAGGTGAGAATATCGGTGTTTATATGTTGGCGTACATCATCGACAAAAATATCGATATCGCCGCAATAATGCTCCTGAGACAAGTGAATAAATTTAGGCGCAATTAGCTCTTCAACATTGGAGCGTTTGAGCCGTTCAACACTGCGTTTAAACATACGTCCGGCACTTTGGTTAGCAAACTGTACCTTGAGGTCTTCTCGGATGCATAGAATCGCTTCCGGCGCACTATCGAGTTGCTCGATCAAACGCCCTTGTGTTTCTAACAAACTTGCTTCAACCAACGCACGTTGCTTGATTTCATACTTGAGAAGTTGATTTTCGGCGCGTCTCTCTTCAGCTTTGCTTGCTTGAAGGTGAGCGGCGATACGTGCCGCTAGCTCCGGCTTACTGAACGGTTTTGCAAGGTAGTCATTGGCACCGAGTTCAAAACCACGAACTCTGTCTTCTGATTGATTCAAAGCAGTGAGCATAATGATAGGCAGCGCGGCATGATCGTATTGTTCACGAATGGTTTCACACACTTCAAAGCCACTCATTCCAGGCATCATAATATCGAGTAGCAGTAAGTCTGGTTTTTCATGCTCAATGATATCCAGTGTTTCTAAGCCATCTTTGGCCAATTTCACTTGATAGCCTTCTAGTCTTAAAAAGCTCTCTAGGATACGTAAATTCACTGGCTCATCATCGGCGACAAGCAACACTGGTCCATCAGGATTCTCAGGAAGGACTTCCTCTTCTTCGGGATTGATCTCAGTCGGCTCGGCGATATGGAAGTGACTATTTTGTCCTAATTGAGACATATGCTCTATTTCTTCCTGTGTCGCTAAAGGAAGGGTGAAGCTGAACGTGGTGCCAACATGAGGCTGACTACTGACATAAAGAGAACCGCCCATTAACTCAATAAGCTGTCGACTTATCGATAAGCCAAGCCCTGCACCTTGGCGGTAATGACCTGAATCATGGCCAGCTTGAACCAACGGCTCGAAAATATGTTCAAGCTGCTGAGCAGGAATCCCTTGGCCAGTATCTACTACTTGTACACGAATATGATCATCCATGGCGGTGGCCGATAATACGATCTTACCTTCATTGGTGTATTTGATGGCATTACCTACAAGGTTATAAAGTACCTGTTCTAAGCGCTGTGGGTCGGCTGAGACATAAGGCAATGGTTCGAGGACTTGATTGATAATTCGAATCTTCTTTTCACCAAGCAAGTGATGTGACAGCTCCAAGACCAGCTGTGTTGCACCGGTTAAGCTGATAGCAGAACGTTCAATATCTAAGTTGCCGTAACGCATCTTGTGATAATCGAGAAGATCGTCCACCAATCCAGCAAGGCGCTGGCCACTGTTAACGATGATATCAAGCTGATATTTATGGTTGGCGCCGATTGGCCCATTGGCACCTGAGATCATGGCCTCTGCAATCCCAATCATGCCGTGAAGTGGAGTGCGAAGTTCGTGAGAGGTGGTTGCAAGGAATTCATCTTTCAGCTTGTTTGCTAGCTGTAATTCTTCGTTTTGCTTTTTAATAGTGACTAAATTCTGCTCTAGCTCTTGGTTCTGACTCTTAATGAGCTCGATCTTCTCTTTTATTGAGCGCCTCATACGCTCGAAACTCAGAGCCAATCGGCCAATCTCATCTTTACGGTCTGCGCTAATAATCGAAGGTTCTAAGTCTCCACCAGAGGCTCTTTCGGCTGCCCAAGTAAGCTTAAGCAGTGGCGACGTAATAAAGTTAGAAAGGTAGTGTGAAGCAATGACAACCAGTACAATCGCGGTCAGCATTGCAATAACAAACAGTTTTTCTAGTTGCTTAACGCTAGCAAAGGCGATGGCCTCTGGTGTTTCGGCAACCAGTGCCCAATTGGTTTCATTGAGTTGAATAGGAGTGAATGCCGCAAAGTAGTCTTCGCCTTTGGCATTGGTGTAGCTACCCACCATGGTGAGTCCCGATAAGGCTTGTGAGATAACTTCGTTGCTGTTGTCTATGGTGTCTTGTTCAAGCCCAAGTATCTTGGCGGCATGGTCACTACCGACCAGCAGCAGCTTAATATCATCTGGTTTGCCGTCAGTGATGAGTTTAGTGATTCCCTTGATGGGAAGCCTGAACATGGCATAACTGTGAAGATAACCTTGCTGGATAATCGGTGCACCAAGCCAAGCGTACTGTTGGTCATCTTGTAGGGCAAAATCGGAAATAACAACCGGGGTGTACTCTTCGTTTTCTTTGCGCTTGTGAGTGACTTCAGATTTCAAACGATCAAAGGTTTCGCCAAGGATCTGAGTTGAAAACTCGCCCGTTTCTAAATTTGTGCCGTAATAGCGATTTTTATAGACGGAGTAGGTGACGTTGCCTGCAAGATCGACCAGTATGATGTCATCAAAATCTGAGCGTTTCAGGTGCTCCATAAACGCCCTATGATAGCGCTTGTGTAGAAGACGGTAGCGCTCACTTCCTACATAACTACTAGAGTCTGGAAGGATTGCGGTTTTTACTTGATTGCCTGAACCTTGAATATAGCGTTCTTGCGCATGTTCTCTTGCTTGTTCTATATCGTCACCGAGGCGCTGAAACGCATTTACCAGTCCATAGAATCGCCCACCACTGGCATAAGCTAGCTCTGAACGTACAAATCCCATGACTTCAGACTCTTGAGCTTGAAAGTAGTTGATCAACTGCTGTTTTTTAGTATCTCTTATCGATACCAGATGAGAGGTACTTTGATCTTTTAGATCCTGACTGTGTGCGTTGAGAAAGAATAGAGCGATGACCGTCAAGGGCGTAATGCTGAGCACCAAAAAAGCCATCATCAAGGTGTTTTGCAGTCGCTTGAATTTCTGTTTTCGATACAACTTGAACATATTTATCGCTTAGCTCTCGGTATGACGAATTAAGAAAGAGTTAACCTTAGCAATTTAATGACTTTTTTTTCTTTGACAAGTAAGTTGGCGATAAACCGTGTTGAGTAACACAAAAATAACGTATGCAATCAGCTTTGTGGTGTAAGAAAGGGCCTAATGAAGCGAGTTATTTAAATGAATTCAATTGGTTGGTGAAAGGGTTGAGAATACCAACCAATTGGATTCTTTATGATTTATTTTGTTGCGTGATAGATAGCAAACTTACGATTTTTATCGACAGTGTGACAGTGACCAAATTGCTGCTCAATAATAGGGGGGTATTTGAGGAAGCTATTGGCGACAATCATTAACTGCCCTTTGTTATTCATATAGTTAGGTGCGTCAGACAATAAGGTTTCTGTTGCTGAATAACTGGTATCTAAGCCAGCGTGAAACGGTGGATTACTGATAATAAAGTCGAGTCCTGGGGTGACATCGGAGTAGACGTCTGACGCAAATACCTGCCCTTCTAAATTATTCGCTAATAGAGTTTGCTTGCTTGATTCAATGGCAAAGGCATTGATATCACACATATTGAGTTCAATATCGTTATATTTTAGCCCCATGTAAGCGCCAATAACACCGGCACCACAACCAAAGTCGAGCACTTTACCTTTCAGTTCAGGTAGGTTGTTTAGGAGCAGCTGACTACCACTATCAAATTCACCGTGACTGAAGACGCCTGGCAGGCTTTTAACTGTGATGGGTAATCCATTGAGCTCTACTTGGTAGCTTTTAAACCAGTTTTTAAGCTCAAATGACTCGGGGGCTGACTGACACATGCCCCAGTAAAATGAGCAACGTCGAGCTGAGTCATATTTGTTCATTGGTCCGTAAGGCTTGAACATTTTTTCGATGCTCTTTACGCCAGAGCGATTTTCACCGACAACAGCAATCTCAGTGTCGTTGCCAAGTTTTGCTAGTGCCATTTCCAGTAGCATTTGCGCTTCGGCTTTCGCTTTTGGCCAGTAGAGTAAAATCATATCGGCATCAATGTCACTCGATAATGAAGCGCCGAACAACGTCGTGATTTTACTTGAAGAGCTTAACATGCGGTAGGTGATGTAATTACTGGTAAATACTGTCACCTTGTCGCAGTGTTTACTAAGCTCGATAGGGAACTGATCTTCTATTTCGCCGATGACCAATACACGCTTTTGTGCGAAGTATTCGAGTTGCCTTTCCGCGATTTGACTAGGTGCGATGTAGGTTGCCATGACGAGTTATCTCTAGAAGTAAAAAGGGAGGGGATTCTCTCACAAAGCCCTCCCTGAAAAAAGTGTCTAGCTGTTATCTTGTCCGTCTAAGAAGTCTTTAAATTCTTCTTCGTACATATTGAACAGAACCATAGTGATGGCAAAGATAAGAGGGCCGTAAATTAATCCAATTAAGCCAAATAGATGAATACCACCTAAGAGAGAGAAGAATATCATCAGAGTATTCATACCCGCACTTCCCTGCATTAGCAGCGGGCGTAGTACGTTATCAATAGAGCCGACGACAGCGATGCTCCAGACAGCTAAGAACAAGCCCCATGTGGTATCGCCAGTAATGAGCAAGTAAGCGGTAGCTGGTATCCATATAAGTGCGGTCCCTACAACAGGAATAAAGGACGCAAAGCCCATCATTGTGCCCCAAAACAGCCCAGGGAACCCTGCCATCCACATACCAAAACCACCTGCAGCTCCTTGAGCTATCGCGGTCAAGAATGATCCCATGACCGCTGATTTCGACACTTTTTCAATCTCATTCAAGAGGCGATCTTCTTGACTGCGCGAGAACGGCAGAATATGGCGAATCGCAGCGATGATTTTGTCGTGGTCACGCAATAGGAAAAACAGAACAAATAACATCAAGAAGAAGTTCATCAGGAAGTTTGTTGCGTCACCAAGAATTTTTGCACTAGTCGCAACTAAATTCGAACCTAGCGAAGTCGCAAACTCAGCCGCTTTCTGAGCAATATCTTGTGCGTTAATTGCGTCAAAAGGTAGGTAGTCATTGATAAAAGACAACCCTTTCTTTACCCAAGGGTGGGCGATAACCTCTTGAATACCACCGCCAGTGACCCATTGATACATGTTTTGAGAAAACACGGAACCCTGTTGAACGATAGCACTAAACACTAAAAGTAGAGGCATAACGATAATAAACGTCAATACAATACATGAGAGCAAGGCGACGACGTTTTTGTGCTTCGGCATTTTGCTCTCAATCCACTCATGAATCGGGAACATCAACAGAGAAAGGATGAACGCCATAACAATGGAGTTCATATAGGGTTCAACTAATAAATAACAAGCAAACGCTGCAAACAGAAGGGCAAGGATCAGTACCCAGTGGCTAGCAGTCACATTCATTTTATTCTTCACAACGTTTCCTCAGACCTTCTTAAAGAAGGGATAATGACTTTATGACAAACACCTACAGACGAGGCGTTTTTACTTAGTTATAGTGGTCATATAATGGACGCAAAATGTTGATCGATCAACGTTAATTACTTTTCATTCATTGGCTTTACGGAGGGGATATGGGGTGTTGTAGCGACGACAAGAAGTGTCAATCGAATAAGCGTCAAAAACGTGCTATTCCTTGGTTTTCTCTGACCATTGTAGTGCTCATTATTCTGGCATTGTTTAATTGGCAGGCATAAAAAAGGGCTGATTAATCAGCCCTTAAGATATTTTTCAATGCTTGCTTATGCTTCGCTAGCAATGATGGCGAAACAGCGATCAGCTGCTTCTAATGTCGCATCGATTTCTTTAGAGCCGTGTGCCAACGATGTGAAGCTGGCTTCAAATGCTGATGGGGCTAGGTAAACACCGTGGTCTAGCATTAAGTGGAAGAAGCGTTTGAAACGTTCAACATCACACTTAGCAACCTCTTCATAGCAAGTGATAGTTTCTTGCTCAGTGAAGAAGAAGCCGAACATGCCACCTACTTGGTTCACGACTAGTGGTACACCGTGTTTGTCAGCAAGTTGCTTAAAGCCATCAGCAAGTTGTTTGGTCTTGTTCGCTAGGCGTTTTTCATTACCTTCTTCAGAAAGTAGCGTCAAACAAGCGTAACCTGCCGCCATCGCAATTGGGTTACCTGATAGCGTACCTGCTTGATAAACAGGACCTGTCGGTGCGATGTATTGCATCACTTCTTTACGGCCACCGAAAGCACCAACTGGCATACCGCCGCCAATGATTTTACCTAGCGTGGTTAGGTCTGGTTTGATGTTGTAATGTGCTTGTGCGCCACCTTGAGCAACACGGAAACCTGTCATTACTTCATCAAAAATAAGTAGAGCACCTTCGTCATCGCAAATCTGACGTAGACCTTCATGGAAACCCTCCACTGGCGGAATACAGTTCATATTGCCCGCAACAGGCTCAACGATAATACAAGCGATTTCGCCTTTGTTTGCTTCAAACAGAGCCTTAACAGAATCTAGATCGTTGAAACGTGCCGTCAGTGTATATTTAGCAAAGTCAGCTGGTACACCTGGAGAGCTTGGTTGTCCAAGTGTTAGTGCACCTGAACCTGCTTTAACCAATAAACTATCAGCATGACCGTGGTAGCAACCTTCGAATTTAAGAATTTTGTCACGACCAGTGTAGCCACGCGCTAGACGAATCGCACTCATGGTTGCTTCTGTACCAGAACTAACCATGCGCAGTTGTTCCATTGATGGCACCAACTTGCGAACTAATTCCGCCATGTTGATTTCCATTTCAGTTGGTGCACCGAAACTTAATCCACGTTGTGCTGCATCTATCACAGCATCACGAATTGCAGCGTGGTTGTGGCCTAGAATCATAGGACCCCATGAACCTACGTAATCAATGTACGCTTTACCATCAGCATCAAAAATCAATGGACCATCGGCACGTTCGATAAAAATAGGTGAACCACCTACGCCGTTGAAGGCACGAACCGGAGAATTAACACCGCCCGGGATGGTCTGTTGCGCTTTTTCATACAGCTCAGCTGATTTGGTCATGGAAAGTTCCTCTTTGCTTGTTCGGACCAAGTTGAGCAGCATTGTACATCTCCGCACAGATTCTAGTAGTGTTTTGAGCACATTTTCGTAAATTAGCGTTTGAATCTGCTGTAAAGCTAATTTGCTTTTGCGTAATACTTGAACGAAGCAGTCAGGTATTAGATAATCTGGTGCAATAACTTTAAAAATTATATGCAAGGTCTGGTGAGCAACTGGGCCGTCGTTTTTCATCGCAGGGGATATCTGCCCATCATTAGGTTGTGGTAGGGTGTTATTTGCGATTGAGTAGCAAGAGAGGTTCCCGTGAGTGATGTAGCTATTCCTTTAGATTTTTCAGATGCCGCGGCAACGCGTGTACAGACCCTAATTGCAGAAGAAGAAAACCCACAGCTTAAGCTTCGCGTTTATATTACGGGTGGCGGTTGTAGTGGATTCCAATATGGCTTTACGTTTGATGAGAACGTGAACGAAGGTGACACGACTATTGAGAAATGTGGTGTAACTCTAGTGGTTGATCCAATGAGCCTGCAGTATTTAGTTGGTGGTGTGGTTGATTATACTGAGGGACTAGAAGGTTCCCGTTTCTTCGTGAATAACCCAAATGCGACCACAACCTGTGGCTGTGGCGCATCTTTTAGCGTATAGCAAATAAAAAGGCGAACCATGTGTTCGCCTTTTTTGATCTCGCTTTTAACATTGTGAAAAATTCCCCATTAAGAGCAGATTAGGAGAGAAGTTTAGTTGTCTATTTCTCTAGGCTGAGTAAAGTAGTTCAGTCACCACATTAAACATAGGATGTCGTTTAATGTTTGATTGCTAATAATTTTTTAGAACTAGTTGCCTTAGAGCAACGTATCTAACCGTTAGCGTCAAAAACACAATTATAAGGAAATGATTATGCCAATCAGTCAATCTGGCAGTTTTTTTTCGAAACGTCCTTGGCTTATTTCTCTGCTCTGTATCTTCATACTTAGTGTGTGGCTAGGTTTAGGCGTGTTAAAAGCTGAAGAAAATCAATCTACCGCACCTTCCGATGATCCTGCGCCTCTAGCTCGTGTTGTATATCAAACTTTTAATGCTCAACAAGTCGAGAAGAAAATCGATCTCTACGGCCGAACAGCGCCAGATCGTACCGCGAAATTGGGTGCTGAGATTGCAGGTAAGATCATTAAACTGAATGTACGAAAAGGTGATTCAGTTAAAGCAGGTCAGTCAATCGCTCAAATCGATCTCGGTGATTTGCAGATACGCTTAGAGCGTGCTCAAGCGATGCTAAATGTCAGACAGCAAGAATTCAATGCCTCTAAATCTTTAAAAAGCAAAGGACTTCAAGGAGAAGTAGCTTACTCAACCGCTGCCGCAAATTTAACTGAAGCGAAAGCTATGGTGAGTGCGGCGAAATTGGCATTACGCAATACATCAGTCAAAGCTCCATTTACCGGTATTGTCGACCATCTATATATTGAACTTGGTGATTTTGTTTCGGTTGGTGACCCTGTGGCGACGCTGATTGATTTAGAAACGTTGATCATCGAAGCGGATGTTAGCGAGAGACATATTCAGCAATTGGTCACTAGCCAGCCATCGCAAATCCGCTTTATTAACGGTGATGAAGTGACTGGAAAGTTGCGCTATATCTCTCGAGTTTCTTCCGAATCGACGAATACTTTCCCGATTGAAATCGAAGTACCAAATCCTAATCAACGTATTCCGGCTGGTATCAGTGCTGAGGTTGAACTTGCGTTAGATGAGCAATTAGCGATTAAGATTACGCCTGCAATGCTGGCGCTAGATGAAAGGGGCAACCTAGGGGTGAAAACTCTCAAGGAAAATCGAGTCGCCTTTATACCGATTCAGCTTGTTAAAGCTGAGCAAGATGGCGTTTGGCTGACCGGACTGGGCAAGCAAGTTGACATTATTGTGCTCGGACAGGGGTTTGTTCGTGATGGCGACAACGTTGAAGCCATCAGTGTTGACCAAGCCAATCAAATTGCCCAGCAGCAAGAGCAATAAGGAGCTGCTATGTTTGCATTAATTGATGCGGCGCTGTCTCGCTCCAGAACCATGTTGAGTTTACTGGTTCTAATTTTGATTGCTGGTATTGCGACTTATAACTCGATACCAAAAGAGTCGAGCCCCGACATTACCATTCCAATCATTTATGTTTCTGTTAGCCACCAAGGTATTTCTCCTACTGACAGTGAACGATTGTTAGTCCGTCCCCTTGAAAAAGAGATGCGCTCCGTAGAGGGAGTGAAAGAGATGACGGCGACGGCTTCAGAAGGGCATGGCTCAGTGACGTTGGAATTTAACGTCGGTGTCGATCTAGCCAAAGCAATGGCCGATGTCAGAGATGCGGTAGATTTAGCGAAGCCTAAGCTACCTGATGGCAGTGATGAGCCGACGGTAAACGAAGTAACCCTTGCCTCTGAGCAACCTGTGTTATCAGTCGTTCTTTACGGTACTGTTCCAGAGCGCACAATTGTTCAACTCGCTCGCCAATTGCGGGATAAGTTGGAGAGCTATAGGCAGATCCTTGACGTGGATATCGCGGGTGACCGTGAAGACATCGTTGAAATCGTTGTCGATCCATTGTTAATGGAAAGCTATGGCTTAGATCAGGGCGATATCTACAATTTAATCGCATTGAACAATAAGGTGGTGGCTGCGGGTTTTGTCGATACTGGATATGGACGTTTTTCCGTTAAAGTTCCTTCCGTATTTGATAGCCTGAAAGATGTATTAGAGCTACCGGTTAAGGTCGATGGCAAACAGGTGATTACTTTTGGTGATGTGGCGACAGTGCGCCGCGCATTTAGGGATCCTGACAGCTTTGCTCGTTTAGATGGTCGCTCGGCAGTGGTACTCGATGTCAAAAAGCGCTCGGGTGAGAACATTATTGAAACGGTAGATCTCGTTAAAGAGGTATTACGCCAAGCGCAAATGCTGCCGGAGTGGCCAAATAACCTTTTGGTGAAATTCACCAAAGATGAATCGAAAGACGTAAAGATCATGCTTAATGATCTCCAAAACAATATTCTTTCGGCCATCATTTTAGTAGTGATCGTCATTATTGCTATTCTTGGTGTACGCACGGCCTTGTTGGTAGGGATATCAATTCCCGGCTCTTTCCTAACGGGCTTATTGGTGCTCTCAGTATTTGGTTTAACGGTCAATATTATCGTGCTGTTCTCACTAATCATGGCTGTGGGGATGCTGGTTGATGGGGCCATTGTTGTAACGGAGTTTGCTGACCGTCGAATGCAAGAGGGTACCCCTCGTAAACAAGCTTATCGTGACGCTGCAAGGCGAATGGCTTGGCCAATTACAGCCTCAACGGCCACTACGCTAGCAGCTTTTGCGCCGCTATTATTCTGGCCGGACACCACCGGCGAATTTATGAAATTCTTACCGTTGACTCTTATCGCAACCCTCACTGCATCGCTTGTCATGGCACTGTTGTTTGTACCTGTGATCGGTGGTTTGATTGGCAAGCCTCAGTATGTTTCACAGAAGCGCCAGCAACAGATGGTTGCGTTACATAACGGTGAATTTGATCAAGCAACCGGTATCACTAAGCTCTATTACCACACACTAGATATTGCCATCGGTCACCCATTGAAAATACTGTTGTTGGCGATTTTGATGGCGATAGGGGTTGGGTTCGCCTACAACAAAGCGGGTCTAGGTGCCGAGTTCTTCCCTGAGGTAGATCCTCCTTACTTCAATGTAAAAGTGCGTTCTCACGGTGACTTATCGATCAAGGAGAAAGATGAAGTGATGAGAGTGGTGGAACAGGTAATGTTTAACCACAAAGAATTTGAGAGCGTCTATACCAAAACCGGTGGTAAGGATGAAATTGGTACGATTCAGATCACTCCGGTTGATTGGCAAGATCGTCGCCGTGTGAATGTTATTATCGAAGAGCTAAAGCAGACCACGGATCAGTTTGCTGGTGTCGAAATCGAGTACAAATTCCCAGATGCTGGACCGCCTGTTGAACACGATCTAGAAATTGAGCTCTCAGCGCGTTTCCCAGAAAAGCTCGATGAAGCCGCTAAAATGATACGTCGCTGGGCTGATGGTAACTCTAAGCTGACCAATATCAGTGATACCTCGAATAAGCCGGGTATTGATTGGCAAATTGATATCAGTCGCGATGATGCATCACGGTTTGCTGCAGATGCGACTTTGGTTGGAAATACGGTACAGTTTGTCACTAATGGATTGAAGATTGGCGACTATTTGCCTGACGACTCGACGGAGGAGGTGGATATTCTCGTTCGATTCCCAAGTGACAAACGAGATATTGGCCGATTTGATGAGCTCCGTATCAAAACCCCAGCGGGATTGGTGCCTATTACCAACTTTGCAGAGATAACTCCTCAGCCTAAACAAGATACGATCAACCGTTTAGATGGCGTTCGTATTATTAGTGTTAAGGCTGATATGGCTGAAGGGTATAACCTCGCGGTCGAACTGCCAGAGTTTCAGCAGCAACTGAGTAATATCGATTTACCAGCCGGTATCGATTATAGAATTCGTGGTCAAAACGAAGAACAGAAGAACTCATCTGAATTCCTGCAAAGTGCGTTTTTGGTTGCACTAGCGGTGATGGCATTGATTCTGATAACTCAGTTTAATAGTTTCTATCAAGCCTTCCTTATCTTAAGTGCCGTTATATTCTCGACAGTGGGGGTATTTGCAGGTCTGCTTATTTTCCAGCGACCATTTGGCATTATCATGTCGGGAATTGGGGTTATCGCTTTAGCTGGGATCGTCGTGAACAATAACATCGTGCTTATCGACACATATAACCAACTGCTAAAACGAGGATTAGACAAGCGAGATGCCATATTGAGAACCGGAGTACAGCGTTTGCGTCCCGTCTTATTGACTACAGTAACGACCATACTTGGCCTTATGCCAATGGTGCTGGAGATGAATGTCGACATCATTAACCAAAAAATAGAGTTTGGGGCTCCGAGCACTCAGTGGTGGTCGCAGTTAGCAACAGCTATCGCTGGTGGTTTGGCATTCGCGACAGTATTGACATTAGTATTAACTCCTTGTTTGTTAATGTTAGGAAAGCGAGAAGAGAAGCAATCTAAACCATCCATCTTCAAGCGTTGGCGCTTTAGTAAGAGAAAGCCTCCAGCAAAAGCGGCTTAAAAAGATAGAGCCTTCAAATTTGAAAGCCTCCTTTGGGAGGCTTTTGTTTTTTCTGCAGATAGCTTTATTGTGAATTATCCAACTCAACGATAGGTTTGCGCGGTTTTTAGGGTTATTTGAAAGAATTTAATACTGAATTTTCATTGATGTCCTTGTTGATCGTTTGGCTAGTGGTTCAAGCTTGTAACAAATGTTTGCAAAACGACTCATTAAAAGTGGAGTGTGTTTTTTGAGAACTTGATAGGGTTAGATCTTGTGCTAAGAAAGAGTTAAAGTTGTTGCGTAAACGAATGGCTTGTTATGACAAGCTAGGCGTGACATAGCCGAAAGTGAGTAATTTCGATTTAGGCTACGAATAAGACCTAACTATGTAATGCCAGCTCAGCAATAACCAAATTGCTGCGATAACTGGTAAGGAGACAATATGGCAGATTCAACCCCAGAAATGCTATCTGGTGCAGAGATGATCGTACAATCTTTGATTGACGAAGGTGTTCAACAAATCTTTGGCTACCCAGGTGGTTCCGTTCTCGATATCTACGATGCGCTGCATGAAAAGCGCGAAAACATTCAACACGTACTCGTTCGTCACGAACAAGCTGCGACCCATATGGCTGATGGCTACGCACGTGCAACCGGTAAACCTGGTGTTGTATTAGTGTGTTCTGGTCCTGGTGCAACCAATACGATTACTGGTATTGCAACCGCATACATGGACTCTATCCCTATGGTCGTTATCTCTGGTAACGTACCAAATAACCTGATTGGTAATGACGCATTCCAAGAGTGTGACATGGTGGGTGTTTCACGTCCGGTGGTCAAACACAGCTTTCTAGTACAACGTGCAGAAGATGTACCTGAAACATTAAAGAAAGCGTTCTATATCGCCTCTTCAGGTCGTCCTGGTCCAGTTGTTGTTGATGTTCCAAAAGATGTCATGAATCCGCAAATTAAGTTTCCTTACGAGTATCCGGAAACGATTAAGATGCGCTCTTACAACCCGACAATGACGGGTCATAAAGGACAAATCAAAAAAGCACTAAAAGCGATTCTAGAAGCGAAGAAACCGGTGCTTTATGTCGGTGGTGGTGCGGTGATGTCAGAAGCCGACCAGCATATCATTAAGCTAGCTGAAACGCTTAATTTACCTGTTATTAGTACTTTGATGGGGCTAGGCGCGTTCCCTGGTACTCACAAAAATGCACTAGGTATGCTGGGTATGCACGGCACCTACGAAGCGAACTTGGCAATGCATAATGCTGATCTGATTTTTGGTGTAGGTGTACGTTTTGACGATCGTACAACTAACAACCTTGATAAGTACTGCCCTAATGCCAAAGTGGTTCACATCGATATCGATCCATCGTCGATTTCTAAAAACGTTCGTGCTGACCTGCCGATTGTTGGCTCTGCTGATGTGGTGCTTGAGACCATGCTTAGATTGCTTGTGGAGCAAGGCGGAACTAATGATGAAGCAGCGCTTAATGCTTGGTGGGATGACATTGCAGGATGGCGAGCGCGCAACTGCTTAGGTTATGAGACCTCAGAAGAACGCATTAAACCACAACAAGTTATTGAAGTGCTGCACAAACTGACTGGCGGTGATGCGTATGTCGCGTCGGATGTTGGCCAGCACCAAATGTTTGCAGCGCTTTATTACCCATTCAACAAACCTCGTCGTTGGATCAACTCTGGTGGTCTAGGGACCATGGGCTTTGGCTTCCCTGCAGCCATGGGCGTGAAATTTGCGCATCCCGATGAGGAAGTGGTGTGTGTCACCGGTGACGGCAGTATTCAAATGAATATTCAAGAGCTGTCGACGGCGATGCAATACGATGTGCCAGTTAAGATCATTAACCTAAACAACCGTTTCTTAGGAATGGTAAAACAGTGGCAAGACATGATTTATCAAGGTCGTCACTCAAACTCATATATGGACTCTGTTCCAGACTTTGCTGCGATTGCAGAAGCTTACGGCCATGTTGGGATTCGAATCTCCAACCCAAGCGAGCTTGAGTCTGGTTTGAAGAAAGCGCTAGAAATGAAAGATCGCTTAGTGTTTGTCGATATCAATGTTGATGAAACAGAACATGTTTACCCAATGCAAATTAAAGGGGAAGGCATGGATAAGATGTGGCTAAGCAAAACGGAGAGAACATAATATGAGACATATCATTTCACTACTAATGGAAAACCAACCGGGTGCACTTTCTCGAGTGGTAGGTTTGTTCTCTCAACGTGGTTATAACATCGAGTCACTCAACGTATCACCAACGGATGATGAAACTCTGTCTCGTCTTAACATCACGACTGAGTCAGACGAAATGGAACTTGAACAGATTCAAAAGCAGCTCCACAAACTTATTGATGTTCTAAAGGTTCAAGAAGTAACTGAGTTTGACCATATTGAGCGTGAGCTGATGATGGTGAAAGTAAAAGCCAGTGGTTTCGCTCGTGCGGAAGTAAAGCGTACTGCAGATATTTTCCGTGGTCAGATTGTTGATGTGACGGCTTCTCAGTATACCGTGCAACTCGCGGGCACCGCAGAGAAGTTGGATGCGTTTGTTTCAGCACTTTCTGAAGTGACTGATGTGGTGGAAGTTGCACGAAGTGGTATCGTAGGTATTGCTCGTGGTGAGCGAGCACTTAAGCCATAGAGTTAAAGACGAACCACAGATATTAAAAAAGCGAGCACCAAGCTCGCTTTTTACGTTTAAAAGGACTTTAACCTTCTATTTCATGAAAAGGTGCAGGCTCTTCAATAATTGGTCTCATTTCTTCTTCAGGTTCGGCATTTTTAACCTGAGCTTCTGGCTGTTTTGTTTCTTCTACTGGAGCCTCGGTATTGAGTTTGTCTTGCTGCTCACTAAATTGGAAAGCACGAATAACTTGGTTTACCCCAGAGACGTTACGAGCGATTTCAGTGGCAACATCTGCATGCTCTTTAGAAACGTAACCGAGTAAGAACACTTCTTTGTCTTCAGTGATGACTTTAACTTTTACACCGTTAAGGCGCTCATCGGTCAGCAACGCTGACTTCACTTTTGTCGTTAACCAACTGTCATTACTGACACTAGTGAAGCTGATCGGATCTTTAATTCGAATTTGGTTATAAACTCGTTTAACGCCTTTTAAGCCTTTAACTTGCGCTTCGAGTTGGTTGCTTAGTGCTTGGGTCTTAGCTTGTCCCATCAGAACCACGGTACCGCGTTGAGAACTTGCAACCACACGTACTTGGCCTACGTAGGGGGCTTTATTGCTCATCCCCGCAACTTCGGATTCTAATGAGTTATCGTTCCAAATCTCTTTTGTGGTTCGAGTATCAGTCACTAAATTGACAGTGGTTGCTGCGCCAGCGACAAACAAGCCCGCACATCCAGACAACATGATGCTAACCAATAGCAAAGTCAGAACTTTGTACATCTTCATGGTATTACTCTTCGTGGGAAGGGAATAGAACTTGGTCAATAAGATCGCATAAGCAATGCAGAGTTACCATATGCACCTCATGAATGCGTGCGGTTCTGTGAGATGGGATACGGATTTCCACATCATTCTCACCCAGCAGACCTGCCATTTCGCCACCGTCCTTACCAGTAAAGGCGATGATGGTCATATCTCTAGTTACTGCGGCTTCCATAGCTTTGATGACGTTTTTACTGTTACCACTGGTGGAAATCGCAAGCAGTATATCTCCAGCTTGACCAAAGGCGCGTACTTGCTTGGCAAAGATATCTTCGAAGTTATAGTCGTTTGCTACTGCGGTCATTGTGGTGCTATCGGCAGTTAGAGTCATAGCAGGTAAGCTGGGACGTTCAGTTTCGAAGCGATTCAGTAAACAAGAGACAAATTGTTGGGCGTTGGAAGCTGAGCCGCCATTACCACAGCAAAGAATTCTGTGACCGTTGAGTAGTGTTGCTACCATGGCTTGTGCAGCGTGGGTAATAACGTCAGGAAGCGCTTCTGCAGCCGCAATTTGAATTTGAATACTTTCAGTGAAACTTTCTTTAATGCTATCGCGCATGGTTATCCTTGAGTGATCGCGTTCTTTATCCAGTTAATGTCATTGCCTTGCTGATGAATGGCAACGACATCGAATCGAAAATCAGTATCGTAGGGCGATAAGCCGTTTTGCAGCAACCAAAGGGTGGCAGCTTTTTGAAGCTTTCGTGCTTTAGAGGGTGTCACCATCTCTTGAGCTAAGCCATACTGAGTGCTTTGACGATACTTTACCTCGACAAAGACAAGAGTGGAACTGTCTTGCATGATGAGGTCCACCTCACCGCATTTAGCGGTGTAATTCTCCGCTAAGGCTACTAGGCCTTGTCGACCCAGATAGTCCTTAGCGAGAATTTCGTAGTTTTTGCCAACCGCTCTTTTATTGGCTGATCGGTTGTTCCACGGTAGCAGTGCCATCCGTACCTTCTTCCATGTTAGGCGCTTGTGTCTCAGAAGCTTCCGTTACTTGAGTTGGCTTTTGACCATATACACCCCACGAAATTTGGCGCTGTACGACACAGTCAGAATCAACGCTCAATGTGCCAGTTTGGCCATCTACAGAATAACCTTGAACGGCTTTTAACTGCGGTAGTTCTTTAGTTAATGAGTAAGCATCCATCCCCAATGCTTGCAGACGTTTCTCTGCATTCGAGCTCTTCGGCCAGAACTTGGTCATTTGTGCGTCAAGCTGAGGATCTTGGTCAATTAGCAGAGGGATATCACTGTAGACTACGCCAGTGAGATCCTCGTATTGACGTTTACTAGTGTGGCTGTGTGAATCAGCAAACAACTGAGGTTGCTTCGCATCTGGGTTAATCGCCACTTCAATAAACGGTTTGATCAACGTCAGGTCTGCACTATTGGCAACGATATAAACAGAGTCAATATCGCGACGGCTACGTGGTTGATTCTCTAGCTTCATGCCTGTCAACGCTTCCATTTGGGCGATGCGTTGCTGACTTTGCTGAAGACCGAATACATTATTGATGGTTTTTTGCAGCTGAGCGCGATTTCCATATTGTGCAATAGCCACTTTGTTGTCACTGACTTTCGCCCATTCTTCTTCAAATGCTTTCACTACGCGGTCACCGAGGTTGCCTCTTGGTGCTAGGACCAGAGGATACTCATAGTTACCTTCAGAAAGATGAGCGGCGGCTTGCGCTACTTCTTGCTCTGGGGAAAGCGTTAGGTAACACATCATTTGTGATGGTTCTAACTCGCTAGGAATATTGAGTGCAAGTGCTGGAATTGGCGTTTCAGATTGTTTTTGTGCTTGTTGCAGCTTCTCAACGTTTTCTTTGATAAGTGGACCAACAATGAAGTCCACTTCATTGGCAATTAGTTGTGCTTTGATATCTGCTGGAGCCGTTTCATTAGTATCGATAACGGTAAAAATTGCTTCTGGGTCGCGTTGCTCATCGTCCATCATTGCCATCATAAACCCATCACGAACTAGCTGCGCTTGTTTCGCATATTTGCCCGTTAATGGAAGCAGCAGTGCAGTGCTGTGAGGCGTCGTGATCTCTAAACTTAAAATGTCTAAGATACTTTGTGGGGTGTATTCAGCAGCGGGATGGTCCGGGTTCTCGGCCAACCAGTTCTTTAAGGTATTTTGTAGCTGTGGAAGGCTACCACCTAGTGCTTTCATATAAGTTGCAAGCTGTAACCAGCCATCAAGAACTTCTTCTTTAGGTTCTGCGACTAGGGTTGAAAGCTGCTCAGCAGAATACTGGTTGAGGTTATTCCAAATCTCATCATTGATGCCTTGCTGATCTTCGCGTGGAGCGAAACCTGACATGGCAATCAATTCTCGGCTAGCCTCAAAGTAGCGGCCTAATTGGGCCAGACTTTGCGCTCTTAACTCGTAGTAGCGTTGCCATTGCTGTTGGGCAAGAGGCCATTCCGCTGGGAAGTTCAGTTGTAGATATGCATCCTGTGCATTACCTTGCGCTAGGTTAAGCTCGGCACGAGCTAATTGCCATTCTGCTTGCTGAATAACGGTTAGGTTTTGTTTGGCTAGACGATTAGAAAGTCGCTTAGCTTGTTCGTAGTTGCCTTCTTGAATCGATGCTTTGAACGCTAGAATTAGCCATTCATTAGCAAAACCACCTTGATCGGCATCGGCACGCATTAAGTACGTTTCAGAAGATGCGGTTGGAGCAAGGGTGATATCAACACTCGTTGGGGCGCTTGGCTGAGTAGAACAAGCGGCAATGGACAAAGCCAATGCAATTGGAGTCAGTAGGCGTGTTACACTATTTCTCTTTGGGTTCATCATTGCCATGAGCTCTTTAATCACTATTCGTGTAAAATCATTATATTAATCGTTGAAGTGCTGGTAAACAAATGACAAGCAACAAAACCACTTATATTGAGCAACCAACGCTCTTTATTGTACCGACTCCTATTGGAAATCTCGGTGATATCACACAAAGAGCGCTCGATGTCTTAAACAGCGTCGATATTATTGCTGCTGAAGATACTCGTCATACGGGTAAACTTTTATCTCACTTCAATATTCAAACTAGGACATTTGCGCTCCATGATCACAATGAGCAGCAAAAAGCACAAGTTTTAGTCGATAAATTGTTAGCGGGCGAATCCATCGCATTGGTTTCTGATGCGGGTACGCCACTGATCAGCGATCCAGGGTACCATTTAGTGTCTCAATGTCGTCAAGCGGGCGTTAAAGTTGTGCCATTACCTGGTGCGTGTGCCGTAATAACAGCCTTGAGCGCCTCAGGTCTGCCATCTGATCGATTTAGCTTTGAAGGTTTCTTGCCTGCAAAAAGCAAAGGTCGTAAAGACAAGTTTATGGAAATCGCTAAGGCAGAGCGTACCTGTATTTTCTATGAGTCACCACATCGAATCACTGAGTCGTTGGCAGATATGCTTGAAGTTCTTGGTCCGGAGCGTGAAGTTGTATTGGCACGTGAGCTGACAAAGACTTACGAAACCATACAGGGCCTGCCATTAGGTGAATTGGTTGAGTGGATTGAAGAAGACGAAAACCGCAAGCGCGGTGAGATGGTTTTATTAATTCATGGATACCGCGAACCCGTGACGGACACGTTACCTGACGAGGCGACTCGAACCTTAGCTATCTTAGTTAAAGAGCTACCATTGAAGAAAGCTGCGGCAGCAACGGCAGAGATTTATAACCTGAAAAAGAACGCATTATACAAATGGGGTTTAGAAAACCTTGAGTAATTGCTCGCGCTCCGCTACAATCCGCGCCCTGAAGTTGACTGGATAGTCGCTGCTTCGTTGACGTCCCCTTGAGCTTGTCTTGGGGGAGACTGACGGAGGGGAGGAACGTCCGGGCTCCACAGAGCAGGGTGCCAGGTAACGCCTGGGGGGCGTGAGCCCACGACAAGTGCAGCAGAGAGGAAACCGCCGATGGCTCCATTTCTTCGGAAGGAGCACAGGTAAGGGTGAAAGGGTGCGGTAAGAGCGCACCGGACGACTGGTAACAGTTCGTTGCAAGGTAAACTCCACCCGGAGCAAGACCAAATAGGCTTCCACATTGCGTTGCTCGCGTATGGAGGCGGGTAGGTTGCTCGAGCCAGTGAGCGATTGCTGGCCTAGACGAATGGCTATCACCGCTTCGGCGGATACAGAACCCGGCGTACAGGTCAACTTCACCTATTATAAAAAAACCCATTACAAATTGATTTTGTGATGGGTTTTTTGCTTTTTTATCACCTATCTTTACGTTAGGCTGAACTTAACCAGATGACGTTACTGAAGGAAATCAGTACACTTGTCTACTTTGCCTTTAGCAACTCTCGAGATCACCAATGAGCGAATCATTCCAACACATTTCGGTACTACTTCATGAATCTATCGATGGCTTAGCCATTAAACCTGACGGTATCTATATCGATGGGACGTTTGGACGTGGTGGTCACAGTCGTCAAATTCTTTCACAATTGGGTGAAAATGGTCGCCTTTATAGTATTGACCGAGATCCTCAAGCGATTGAAGAAGCGGGTAAAATCGATGACCCACGATTCACCATTATTCACGGCCCGTTTTCTGGTATGGCAGAATATGCGGAACGCTATGATTTAGTTGGTAAAGTTGACGGTGTATTGCTGGACTTAGGTGTCTCTTCACCACAATTGGATGATGCGGAACGTGGTTTTAGCTTTATGAAAGATGGCCCACTGGATATGCGCATGGACCCAACATCAGGCATGCCGGTTTCTGAGTGGTTAGCTCAGGCTGAGCTAGATGATATCACTTGGGTTATTCGTGAATTTGGTGAAGATAAGCACGCTCGTCGAATCGCTAAAGCGATTGTTGCTCATCGTGAAGATGAAGAGAAAGAGCCACTTACTCGCACAGGCCAACTAGCGAAGTTAATTTCTGACGCGGCACCAAAAAGCTTCAAAGAGAAGAAGCACCCAGCGACACGTTCATTCCAAGCGTTTCGTATCTATATCAACAGTGAACTTGAAGAGATCGATACTGCTCTAAAAGGAGCTGCAAGCATTCTAGCACCAGAAGGTCGTTTATCTGTGATCAGTTTCCACTCGTTGGAAGATCGCATGGTAAAGCGTTTTATGCGGAAAGAAAGTAGAGGCCCTCAAGTGCCTCACGGTATTCCGATGACGGAAGATCAAATTCGTGCCTTGGGGAGTGCAAATCTAAAAACAATTGGTAAAGCACTTAAACCATCCGATCAAGAAGTTGAAATGAACACGCGATCACGCAGCTCTGTACTTCGAGTTGCAGAAAAACTGTAGCGGACAAGTGGATGTCTAACGAGCCAAAACACAACTTAGCCAAACTCATCGGAATAGATATCATAACGGTGGGTCGAGTACCTTTAATGGTATTGCTATTAATATTCGCGTCAGCGATGGGGGTCGTCTTTGCTACTCACCATACTCGCCAGGCAATTAACCAAAAAGATGTGGCGCTCCAAGAGCGTGAAAGGCTTGATAATGAATGGCGCAACTTACTTCTTGAAGAAAATGCGTTGTCTGAACATAGTCGAGTCCAAGCGATGGCAAAGCAAGAACTGGATATGAAGCGTCCTGATGCTGACAAGGAAGTAGTGGTTTCCCTGAAATGAAAGGCAAAAAAGTTGTAAAACCCTCCAACAAGAAGAAAAGTACACAAACTGCGGAAGCTCCAACGTTGATTGCATGGCGCTTTCGTCTCATCTTAGGTTGTGTGTTATTAATCTTCACTGCACTGGTAGCCAGAATCGGCTATATCCAAGTTATCGAACCGGATAACTTAATCAAGCAAGGCGATTTACGTTCGGTTCGCGTTAAAGCACTTCCCTCTGCCCGCGGCATTATTTCAGATCGCAATGGCGAGCCCTTGGCGGTCAGTGTTCCAGTTCAAGCGGTATGGGCAGATCCTGCTACGATATTTAAAGATAATGGTTTGGCAAAACTTGACCGTTGGCATGCCCTAGCGGATGTACTTGGTCTTGACCGACAGGCCCTTATCAATAAGATTGAGAAAAACAAAACTCGCCGCTTTATCTATCTGCAACGCCAAGTCAGCCCAGCCATGGCAAAGTACATCAAAGAGTTAAAACTCTCGGGAGTTGGACTGAAAGCTGAATCTCGCCGCTATTACCCTGCTGGTGAAGTCAGCGCGCACTTAGTTGGGGTCACTGGCATTGATGGTCATGGTCTCGAAGGGGTGGAACGAAGCTATGATAAATGGCTGACAGGTGAGGCGGGTAAACGCATTATTCGTAAAGACCGTTATGGTCGAGTCGTAGAAAATATCTCTCTAGAGGAGCGCGAAGAAGGTAAGCCGCTCGAACTTACTATTGACCAGCGTTTGCAAGCGATTGCTTATCGCGCAGTAAAACAAGCCGTTGCTGATTACCGCGCGACCTCAGGCAGTGCAGTGATTATCGATGTGAAGACTGGCGGTGTGTTGGCTATGGTCAATGCACCATCATACAACCCTAATAATCGCTCCTCTCGTCAATCCTTTACCATGCGTAACCGAGTGATAACCGATGCGATGGAACCGGGCTCGACTGTTAAACCGTTTGTTGTGTTAGCCGCTTTAGAAGCAGGTGTAGCCGATGAAAATACCGTGATTGATACCGGTAATGGCATCATGCAAATTGGTGGGAGTCGCGTTCGTGATACTTCAAAAGTTGGTAAGGCTAACTTGGCGAAGATTCTTCAAAAGTCCAGTAACATCGGTGTGGCTAAGCTTGCATTGGAAATGCCACTGCAAGAGTTATTGGGAATGTATAGCTCGATCGGTTTTGGCCAACTTTCTGGGCTGAACTTAGTCGGCGAAACCACCGGTATTTTCCCTAACCGTCGCCGTTGGTCTCAATTTGAAATTGCTACACTTGCCTTCGGCTATGGTATTTCGATTACTCCACTGCAATTAGCGCATGCCTATGCGACATTAGGTAATGGCGGGTTGTATCAACCAGTGCATATTATCGAGAATAACCAGCAAGATTTATCGAAGCAGGTCATAGATCATCACTACGCGGTTGAAGTATTACACATGCTAGAAGCGGTAACTCAACCAGGTGGTACAGCGACGCGTGCTGCCGTTCCTGGATATCGTGTTGCAGCCAAAACAGGTACATCACGAAAAGCAGCAGCAGGTGGCTATAGTGACGAATACGTGGCAATTACGTCGGGTGTTGCTCCCGTGAGTGACCCTCGCATTGCGCTTGTTGTGGTGATTAACGAACCACAAGGTGATCAGTATTATGGTGGTGCTGTCGCAGGCCCAGTATTCTCAGAAATTATGAAAGGCTCGCTGCAAATATTAAATGTAGCGCCTGATGAAAATCAGTTTCAAAAATAGGTGAAAACAATGTTGACCTCTTTGACATTGGCAAAACTGCTAAAACCTTGGATTAGCGAAATGGAAGGCTCTGTGAGCTACTTGTCACTTGATGACATAGTCGTTTCCAATTTGGAATTAGATAGCAGGGTTATTCAACAAGGCGATAGCTTCGTCGCGATCATTGGCCATACTGTCGATGGCCGTCTGTTTATCGAAAGAGCAGTGCAAGCAGGCGCTACGTCTGTGCTGGCTCAAGCAGACAGTGAGCATAAGCATGGCGAAGTGACCTATATTGGTGAAGTGCCAATTATCCATCTCTACCAACTCGACACGCTGCTTTCTGTCATCGCGGCACGCCTATATCAATATCAGCAACAAGTCATTGGTGTAACTGGGACGAATGGCAAAACCACCATCACCCAGCTTATTGCTCAATGGATTGATTTACTCGGTGATAAAGCCGCTATTATGGGCACGACGGGCAATGGCTTCTTAGATCAGCTTGAAGAGGCAAAAAACACCACAGGCAGTGCCATTGATGTACAGCGAATCTTAGCAAAGTTAGATCAGCAAGGTGCGAACTATACAGCGATGGAAGTGTCTTCTCACGGCTTAGTTCAAGGTCGCGTTGCCGCTGTGCCATTTAAGTTAGGTATTTTTACCAATCTGAGCCGTGATCATCTCGATTATCATGGAACAATGGAAGGATACGAAGCCGCGAAGAAGCTCCTGTTTACCGGCCATCATTGTGAACATGCGGTTCTCAATATTGATGATGTCGTTGGTCGCCGTTGGTTGACGGAACGAAGTGATGCCATCGCGGTGTCTGTGGAAGGACGTCAAGAAGGTGAAAGAGGGCTGTGGGCAACAACAGTAGAATACAGCGATAGCGGAATCTCACTTGAATTCGATGGTTACTTTGGGCAAGGCAATCTGCAAGCACCACTGATTGGTCAATTTAACGCTAGCAATCTCATGCTGGCGTTTGCGTCGTTATTAGCGCTTGGCTTTGATATCGAACATCTGCAACAAACTGCGTCGAAACTGCAACCAGTGCTTGGCAGAATGGAACTATTCCAAACCACTAGTAAACCCAAAATAGTTGTCGATTATGCTCACACCCCCGATGCTCTTGAAAAAGCGCTGTTGGCGTTGCGAGTACATTGTGAAGGTAAACTTTGGGTGATTGTCGGCTGCGGTGGTGACCGAGACAAAGGAAAACGACCAATGATGGCGGCGATTGCTGAACGCTTAGCTGACCACGTTATTCTTAGTGATGATAATCCTCGAAGTGAAGACCCTGCTGCTATTGTCGAAGATATGTTGGCCGGTATGAGCCAACCGCAAGCTGCTATTGTTGAACACAAACGGTTTGATGCGGCGCAGGTGGCGATGAACCAAGCTGGGGCATCGGACATTATTTTACTCGCTGGTAAAGGTCACGAAGACTATCAGGTTATTGGCACCGAAACGGTGCATTACTCGGACAGAGAATCGGCCGCAACATTATTGGGACTTACATTATGATTGCATTAACACTATCTGACATTGCCAATATTGTTGAAGGTACGCAGAGTGGCGGTGAGGTTCAAATCCAAGAAGTCACGACAGATACTCGTGCGATTCAGTCTGGAGCACTGTTTATTGCGTTAGTCGGTGAACGCTTTGATGCTCACGATTTTTGCCAGCAAGCTGCTGATAAAGGTGCTGCCGCACTGATTGTTGAACGTCAACTGGATATTGATATTCCGCAGGTTATCGTAGCAGATAGTAAAGTTGCACTTGGCTTATTAGGGGCTGAAGTGCATCGTCGTTGTGGGACAAAAACTCTTGCCATTACTGGTAGCTGTGGCAAAACCACAGTAAAAGAGATGGTGGCGAGTATCTTATCTGGCCTTGGACAAGTGCTATACACAGCTGGCAACTTCAATAATGATATTGGTGTTCCACTGACATTACTTCGCAGCACACCACAAGATGACTTTTCTGTTATCGAACTAGGTGCGAATCATATTGGCGAGATTGCTTACACCACGGCGCTGGTGAAACCTGATATTGCCATGGTTAATAATGTGGCAGAAGCGCACCTAGAGGGCTTTGGTTCTCTTGATGGCGTGAAAACTGCGAAAGGTGAAATTTACCAGGGTCTCACAGCCAACGGGACAGCGCTGATCAATCTCGATAGTCAAGGTGAGTCGATTTGGTCAGAAGTTTTACAAGATAAAAACCTTATAACGTTCTCTAAACAAAACACTAACGCCGATTTTTATGGCTCTGACATAGCGATGTCATCAGAGGGCTATCCGTTATTTACACTGCACACACCAATCGGCAATGTCGAACTGCAGTTGTCATTGCTAGGTGAGCATAATGTGGCGAATGCCGTTGCTGCGAGTGCTTTGGCGATTCAATGTGGTGCGACCTTAGAGCAAATCAAAATAGGTTTGCAATCGCTAAGTAAGGTTAAACGTCGTGTTGATGTCGAAAAACTTACTGAGCACATTACCTTAATTGATGACAGCTATAACGCCAGTGTGCCTGCGATGAAAGCGGCGGTTGACTTGCTTGCACAGTTTAAGCAAGGGCAGCGCTGGTTGATTCTGGGTAATATGGCAGAATTGGGGCATGAAAGTCTTGCACTTCACAAAGAAGTCGGACAACATGCTGCTCCTTTCGCATTTGAACATGTTTTGACCTATGGTGAAGATGCGAAGGTTATCAGTGACCTATGTGGTGGTATGCATTTTCAGAGTCACGACAGCATGCTTGAATATATCGAGCGCAATTTAACACAGCTAAACCAGACCTCTCATACCTTATTGGTGAAAGGGGCACTAAGTGCAGGCATGTACACCATTGCTAATGCACTGAAGGAGACTTACACATGATTATTTGGCTTGCGGAATTACTACAGCCATACTTTTCTTTTTTTCGACTGTTTGAATACCTGTCATTCAGAGCCATAGTCAGTGTGTTAACCGCTTTAGGGTTGTCCTTATGGATGGGACCTAAAATGATTGCTCGCCTGCAAATGTTGCAAATCGGTCAAGTTGTTCGTAACGAAGGTCCTGAATCGCACTTTAGTAAGCGCGGAACGCCAACCATGGGCGGCGTGATGATCTTGTTTGCGATTACATTAACAGTGTTGTTGTGGTCTGACCTAAGCAACCCTTATGTTTGGGCTGTATTGGTTGTTTTACTTGGCTACGGCGCAGTGGGTTTTGTCGACGATTATCGCAAAGTTGTCCGTAAGAACACTGATGGTTTGATTGCTCGTTGGAAGTATTTTTGGCAGTCAGTTATCGCTCTGTTCGTGGCTTTCGCTTTATATGCTCATGGACAAGATACGGCTGCAACTCAGCTGGTTGTGCCTTTCTTCAAAGACGTAATGCCGCAGATGGGGCTGTTTTATATCGTCTTCACCTATTTTGTTATTGTAGGCACAAGTAACGCTGTAAACCTGACGGATGGTTTGGATGGCTTGGCTATTATGCCGACAGTACTTGTAGCGGCGGGTTTTGCGGTTATTGCTTGGGCTACGGGCAACGTTAACTTCGCTAACTACCTACATATTCCTTATATCCCATATACCTCAGAGTTGGTCGTTGTATGTACCGCAATGGTTGGTGCTGGCCTTGGTTTCCTTTGGTTTAACACGTATCCAGCACAAGTGTTTATGGGTGATGTTGGCTCACTGGCACTTGGTGGTGCACTTGGTGTGATTGCGGTGTTGGTTCGCCAAGAGTTTGTGCTTGTTATTATGGGCGGTGTATTCGTAATGGAAACGCTGTCGGTTATTCTTCAGGTAGGTTCATACAAACTGCGTGGCCAGCGTATTTTCCGTATGGCGCCTATTCACCACCACTACGAGCTAAAAGGATGGCCGGAACCACGTGTTATTGTTCGTTTTTGGATTATTTCAATCGTACTAGTTCTTATTGGATTAGCCACTCTTAAAGTACGTTAGAAACGCAGTAGGACAATCAGTTCATGGATTCTTGGCAAGACATAAAGCAAGTCGTTGTAGTTGGGCTCGGTATTACCGGGCTCTCTGTCGTTAATCATGTTAGTAAAAACCATCCTGACGTGACTGTTCGTGTGATGGACAGTCGGGAGAACCCTCCCGGTGCTGAGCAGTTGCCAGAAGGTGCAGAACTGCATGCTGGAAGCTTTAATACTGAGTGGTTGAATCAAGCAGACCTGATTGTTTGCAACCCTGGTATTGCTTTGGCAACACCAGAAATTCAGCAGGCACTGGAAAAAGGTATTCGCGTTGTTGGCGATATTGAACTGTTTGCGTGGGCAACTACCAAGCCTGTTATTGCTATTACAGGCTCCAACGGTAAAAGTACAGTGACCGACCTAACAGGAGCAATGGCCAAAGCTGCGGGTATCAATGTCGGTGTTGGCGGTAATATTGGTGTTCCTGCTTTAGATTTGCTGGAACTGAATGCCGACTTGTATGTCCTAGAATTATCTAGCTTCCAACTCGAAACAACCTATTCTCTAAAAACCAAAGTATCGACATTTTTGAATCTGTCCGAAGATCATATGGATCGCTACCATGGGATGGAAGATTATGCACAAGCGAAACGACGTATTTTCTTCAATGCAGAACATGCTTTGGTGAATCGTGATGAGCCAGAGACTTCCCCTGAGCTGAGCGGGCTTCCTGTAGCAACGTTTGGTTTTAATGAGCAAGACTTCGGTATGCGTGAAATCGACGGACAAGTCTGGCTAGTCGATAACGATGAAACCATTATTTCCACCGACCAACTTCGTTTGGTTGGCAAGCACAATTGGTCCAATGCGCTGGTGGCCTGTGCATTGCTCAAACTGAGCGGTATCGACTACCGAAAAGGTTTGGCGTGTTTGGCTGCGTACACTGGTTTGAGTCATCGTTGCCAAGTGGTTGCAGATGAAAAGGGCGTCAAGTGGGTGAATGATTCCAAGGCTACTAACGTGGCGAGCACACTTGCGGCGTTATCTGGCTTAACCTTAGAGGGTAAACTGTATCTTTTGGTAGGTGGCGTTGGCAAAGGCGCTGACTTTTCTGAGTTAGCCAAACCACTGTCTGAGCTGAATGTGAAGTTGTGCTGTTTTGGGAGAGATGGTGAGGAGTTCATGGCCTTGCATCCATCGGCGGTTCGATATGACACGCTCAACAATGTCCTAACCGATATTACACCCGAACTGCAAAAGGGTGATATGGTTATGTTATCTCCAGCTTGTGCAAGCTTTGATCAGTTTGCCAATTTTATGGCTCGTGGAGATGACTTTACCCAGCTGGCTCAGCAATTTTCAAAACAAGTTAGTTAAACGGACTCGCTACTATGTTCCATCAATTTCGACAAAGGGTAACAGGTTGGTTTTCACATCCAGCTCCTGATGCCCTCTACGATAGACAGTTAGTGTGGTTAGCGTTTGCATTGATGATTACCGGCTTGGTTATGGTAACATCGGCTTCTTTTCCTATTAGTTCAAGACTCACTGACCAACCATTCCACTTCATGTTTCGACATGCGATTTTCTTGGTGCTAGCGCTTGGGACATCGTCCATTGTTCTCCAAGTTCCAACGGAAAAATGGTTTCGTTACAGTACTTATTTGCTTGCGCTGTCGATATTTCTTCTGGTCGTCGTATTGGCCGTCGGGAAGTCGGTTAATGGTGCTTCGCGCTGGATCCCTCTTGGGCTCTTTAACCTGCAGCCCGCTGAAGTCGCTAAATTGTCACTGTTCATTTTCATGTCGAGCTATCTAGTTCGCAAGCAAGATGAGGTAAGGCAATCCTTCTTTGGCGGCTTTATCAAACCTATCATGGTGTTTACTACCTTTGCTATTTTGTTGCTTGGTCAGCCTGACTTAGGAACCGTGGTGGTAATGTTGGTGACCCTATTTGGTATGCTGTTTATAGCGGGCGCAAAGCTGTCTCAGTTTATCGCGTTATTGGTAGCTGGTGTTGGTGCGGTTATTGCCCTGATCTTGGTGGAGCCCTATCGTGTTCGCCGAGTGACATCTTTCCTTGACCCATGGGAAGACCCTTTCGGAAGTGGCTACCAGCTAACACAATCATTGATGGCGTTCGGCCGCGGTAATTTGATGGGGCAAGGGTTAGGTAACTCGGTACAAAAATTGGAGTACCTGCCTGAAGCGCATACTGACTTCGTATTTGCGGTTTTAGCTGAAGAGTTAGGTTTTATTGGTGTGCTTCTCGTGTTGATGTTGGTGTTTGCTTTGGTGATTAAAGCTCTGTACATCGGCAAGCGTGCCTTTGAGAAGAAGCAACTGTTTGGGGGCTATCTCTCTTTTGCCATCGGAATTTGGTTTGCTTTTCAAACGTTAGTCAACGTTGGTGCTGCTGCTGGTATGGTTCCTACCAAAGGTTTGACATTGCCCTTAATCAGTTATGGTGGCTCCAGTCTTATAATTATGTCCGTTGCGGTGTCGATACTGCTACGTATCGACCACGAATGCCGTCTGTTACCAGACATAGATGAACCTACACCTCAGGAAGCGCCTCCTGAGAAAGACAAGAAAAAAGCCAAAGATGAAAAAGAATAAACGTTTGATGGTGATGGCTGGTGGTACTGGTGGTCACGTGTTTCCAGGGCTTGCTGTTGCGCATCGACTACAAGAACAAGGTTGGGAGATTCGCTGGTTAGGAACGGCTGATCGTATGGAAGCCGACTTGGTTCCCAAGCATGGTATTGAGATCGATTTCATTAAAGTGAAAGGTCTTCGAGGACAAGGCATTACCAAGCTTATGAAAGCGCCATTTCAGATATTTAGCGCTATATTACAGGCTAGAAAGCACCTAAAAAAATGGCAACCGGATGCCGTGCTAGGCATGGGTGGTTATGTGAGTGGCCCTGGTGGTATTGCGGCTTGGACCATGGGCATTCCAGTTGTATTACACGAACAAAATGGTGTAGCGGGATTAACCAATCAATGGTTGTCGAAAATTGCCAAGAAAGTATTCCAGGCGTTCCCTGGTGCATTCCCTAACGCTGAAGTAGTTGGGAACCCAGTAAGACAAGATTTAATTGATACTGAAGAACCGCAACAGCGACTTGAAGGCCGCGAAGGTGATATTCGTATTCTTGTCATGGGTGGCAGTCAAGGTGCACGTATTTTAAACCAGACGCTACCTCCCGTAATGGCAAAGCTTGGTTCAGGCTACACAATCCGTCATCAAGCGGGTAAAGGTAATAGCGAAGAAGTGGCTGAGCTATATCGCTCCAATGCAGTTGACAATGCAGACGTTACTGAGTTTATCGACGATGTTGCCCAAGCCTATCGTTGGGCTGACCTAGTAATTTGTCGCTCTGGTGCTTTGACTGTTTCTGAATTAGCTGCGGTCGGCGTAGGCGCAATATTTATTCCATTTATGCACAAAGATCGGCAGCAAGCACTTAATGGTGATCACCTAGTGCACAGTGGCGCTGCCTATATGATTGAACAGCCGGATTTAACGGTAGAAAAATTGGCGCAACAGGTAAAACAGCTCGATCGACTGCAACTACTAGAGCTTGCGAAGAATGCACGAAAAGCCGCTAAACTTGATGCAGATACACGCGTCGCCCAAGAAATTATCGAATTAACAAAATAGATTGACGAGATTTAATCCATGACACAGCAACATACTCAAGACCTAGCACAAATACGGGCCCTGATACCTGAAATGAGACGAGTGAAGTGTATTCACTTTGTCGGAATTGGTGGTGCTGGCATGAGTGGTATCGCAGAGGTACTGCTTAATGAAGGCTATCAGATTACCGGTTCAGATCTTGCTGAAAATGCTGTGACAGAGCGTCTGACTCAAAAAGGTGCCACTGTCTATATTGGCCATCAGGCGAGCAATATTGAAAATGCAAGTGTGGTAGTGGTGTCTACGGCTATCGATCCAGAAAACCAAGAATTAGTTGCTGCAAAAGAGCTGAGAATTCCTGTAGTTCGCCGTGCTGAAATGCTAGCGGAACTGATGCGTTTTAGACATGGGATCGCTGTGGCTGGTACGCACGGTAAAACCACGACGACTGCACTGGTTACTCAGATTTATTCGGAAGCTGGAATGGATCCGACGTTTGTTAACGGTGGCTTGGTAAAAAGTGCTGGTACTAATGCTCGATTAGGCTCAAGCCGAATATTGATCGCTGAAGCGGATGAAAGTGATGCGTCTTTCCTTCACCTGCAACCGATGGTGAGTATTGTGACTAATATTGAAGCTGACCATATGGATACCTATGGTGGAGACTTTGATACGCTAAAACAAACCTTTATCGATTTCTTACATAACCTGCCTTTCTACGGTCAGGCGGTGATGTGTGTTGACGATCCGGTAGTTCGTGAATTGATTCCAAGTGTTAGTCGTCAAGTGATTACTTATGGTTTTTCTGATGATGCAGATGTGCGAATTGAGAACTATCGTCAAGACGGCCAGCAAGGTAAATTCACGGTTGTCAGAAAAGGCCGAGAGAACTTAGAAATTACTCTAAATATTCCAGGTCAACATAATGCTCTTAATGCAGCGGCGGCGATTGCTGTTGCAACGGAAGATAATATTGCCGATGAAGCTATCGTTAACGCCATGTTAGGGACTGAAGGTACTGGCCGACGCTTTGAGCACCTTGGTGAGTTTGAAACAGGTAACGGTAAAGTGATGCTAGTGGATGACTACGGCCATCACCCAACAGAAGTGGATGTTACGATTAAAGCGGCGCGCAATGGCTGGGCAGAAAAACGCTTAGTGATGATTTTCCAACCTCATCGATATAGTCGTACTCGCGATTTATATGATGACTTTGCCAATGTGCTGGAACAAGTTGATGTTTTAGTGATGTTGGATGTTTATTCGGCAGGAGAGGCTCCGATTGCTGGGGCTGATGGACGCTCACTATGTCGTACTATTCGTACAAGAGGTAAGTTGGATCCTGTTTTTGTTCCAGACGTGAATGCGTTACCATCTGTTTTATCGAATCTTTTGCAAGAAGGCGACCTTCTTCTGACGCAAGGTGCTGGTGATATCGGTAAAGTAGCCAGAAAGCTTGAGCAGATGAAGTTAGATATCCAGCTAATGCAGAATAGTTAGCAACGTCAGTTCAATTAGTAAAAAACTTAACTGTTCGACCGAGCTATCGAGAATTTTGATCGCTTAGTCGAACATTTTTGTTATTTCAATGTGTAAAAGCCGATATTTCTTAGGTTCAGTGTTTGATAGTTTGATATTCATTAGTATAATCCTAAGGTTAACAATATTAGATTAGACTCTTATTCCACTATCTTAAGGAAAGGCGAAGAGAAGTTAATAAAGGACCAAAGAGTTTGACTGAAACTTCAGAGAGCAGTGCAGAATCAACGCGTCGAATTACCTTGTTTTCTAAACATGGGGTCGGGGCTGTTTTTTTATTAGCTGTAATCACCGTAATAGGTTCAACACTTTATTCCACCATTAGCTGGATGTGGGACGACCAGCGCCTCCCTTTATCAAAGATAGTGTTGCAGGGCGATTTAACTCATGTAACTGCCAAGGATGTGCAACACGCATTTGCCAACCTTGAACACATTGGCACTTTTATGTCTCAAGACATCAATGTGCTGCAGCAAAGCGTCGAGCAAATCCCTTGGGTATCTCAGGCCTCCGTTCGCAAACAATGGCCAGATACAGTAAAAGTCTTTCTTACAGAGCATCAGGCTAGTGCCATCTGGAATGGTATTGATATGTTAGACACAAACGGTGTTGTGTTTAGCGGTGATGTGTCGGCAATTGAAGAGCAGAAAGTAAAACTTTATGGGCCAAAAGGCACTGAGTTACAAGTACTTCAAACTTATCGAGACAGCAACGGGCAATTAGCACCGCTTGGGTTATCCATATCATCATTGGTACTGAACGAACGCCGAGCTTGGCAAGTTATTTTGGACAACGGTATCCGTTTAGAGTTGGGTAAAGACTCGATGCAGGAGCGCTTGGAGCGCTTTATTTCGCTTTATCGAAAGTTGGGCGATCAAGTCTCTAAAATTAGTTATATCGACTTAAGATATGATACCGGCGCTGCGGTTGGCTGGTTCCCTGCGGAAGAGGCTGGAACCGCTCACGCAGAGAGCAAAAAAGTAGGATGACTGGTATTACGTATCGGTAGAGCAATTTATCGATACCTAAGTTCAGTTTGGACATTGAGCAACAAGATTGTTCGCTGGAAATTGAAATATCTATAACAAAGAGAGTACAGATGACGAAGACCACGGATGACAATATTATTGTCGGTCTTGATATAGGCACTGCAACTGTATCTGCGTTGGTCGGTGAAGTATTACCCGACGGTCAGGTCAATATCATTGGTGCTGGCTCCAGTCCTTCTCGAGGCATGGACAAAGGCGGTGTAAACGACCTAGAGTCAGTGGTTAAATCCGTGCAGCGTGCGATCGATCAAGCTGAGTTGATGGCAGAATGCCAGATTAGCAATGTATTTATTTCTCTTTCAGGCAAGCATATTGCGAGTCGAATTGAAAAAGGCATGGGAACCATTTCTGAGGAAGAAGTGTCACAGGATGATATGGACCGAGCGATTCATACCGCGAAATCCATTAAAATTGGTGATGAACAACGTATTCTTCATGTGATTCCTCAGGAATTTACCATAGACTATCAAGAAGGGATAAAAAATCCGCTTGGCTTGTCTGGTGTTCGAATGGAAGTGAGTGTTCATCTGATTTCTTGTCACAATGATATGGCAAGAAATATCATCAAGGCTGTTGAGCGTTGTGGATTAAAGGTAGAGCAGTTGGTTTTCTCTGGATTAGCTTCCAGTAACGCTGTTATTACTGAAGATGAACGAGAGCTGGGCGTTTGTGTCGTAGACATTGGCGCGGGAACCATGGATGTCTCTATTTGGACCGGTGGTGCACTTCGACATACAGAAGTGTTCTCTTATGCTGGTAATGCGGTGACCAGTGATATTGCATTTGCATTTGGTACACCTCTTAGTGATGCAGAAGAAATAAAAGTAAAGTATGGTTGTGCTCTAAGCGAACTAGTGAGCAAAGATGATACAGTTAACGTTCCAAGCGTTGGTGGTCGACCTTCTCGTAGTTTGCAACGCCAAACATTGGCAGAAGTGATAGAACCACGCTATACAGAGTTAATGGGACTAGTAAATCAAACCATTGATAATGTTCAAGCTAAACTAAGAGAGAATGGTGTAAAACATCATCTAGCAGCAGGCGTGGTCTTAACGGGCGGCGCAGCACAAATTGAAGGGGTTGTGGAGTGTGCAGAGCGCGTCTTCCGCAATCAGGTTCGTGTAGGCAAGCCTTTAGAGGTTAGCGGTCTCACGGACTATGTAAAGGAGCCGTATCATTCTACGGCCGTTGGATTACTTCATTACGCAAGAGACAGTCAGATCAATGACGACAATGATTATAACGAACCAAAACGTCAATCGGTGTCGACAATCTTTGGAAAGTTGCGTAATTGGATACAAAAAGAGTTTTAACCTGAGTTGCAGGAAAACGGAGATAACAAATGTTTGAACCGATGATGGAAATGTCTGACGAAGCAGTCATTAAAGTAGTTGGAGTCGGCGGTGGCGGTGGTAACGCTGTAGAACACATGGTTCGTGAGTCAATCGAAGGGGTTGATTTCATTAGTGTGAATACGGATGCTCAGGCACTTCGCAAAACGAGTATTAGTCACGTCATTCAAATCGGCGGCGATATTACAAAAGGCTTGGGTGCGGGTGCAAACCCACAAGTTGGACGTGATGCAGCTCTCGAAGATAAAGAAAGAATTAAAGAAAGCATTACTGGCGCCGATATGGTATTTATCGCAGCTGGTATGGGTGGTGGTACCGGAACCGGTGCAGCTCCCGTTATTGCTGAAGTAGCGAAAGAGCTTGGTATTCTTACTGTTGCGGTGGTGACTAAACCATTTAGCTTCGAGGGTAAAAAGCGTCTTGCATTTGCAGAACAGGGTATTGAAGAGCTATCAAAGCATGTTGACTCTTTAATCACTATTCCAAATGAAAAGCTACTTAAAGTACTAGGTCGTGGTGTTACGCTTTTAGAAGCCTTTGCAAGTGCGAACGATGTTCTTAAGAATGCCGTTCAAGGTATTGCAGAGCTAATTACTCGCCCAGGCATGATTAACGTCGACTTTGCGGACGTACGTACTGTGATGTCTGAGATGGGTCATGCGATGATGGGTAGCGGTGTTGCTAAAGGCGAAGACCGTGCAGAAGAAGCCGCTGAAATGGCGATTTCTAGCCCGCTTCTAGAAGATATCGATCTTGCTGGTGCTCGTGGTGTTCTAGTGAACATTACTGCTGGTCTGGATATGCGTTTAGACGAGTTTGAAACAGTCGGTAATACAGTGAAGGCTTTTGCTTCTGATAATGCAACAGTGGTAATTGGTACTTCGCTAGACCCTGACATGAGCGACGAAATTCGCGTGACTGTGGTTGCTACTGGTATCGGTAATGAGCGCAAACCTGACATCACGCTTGTTGCAGGTGGTAAAACACCAGTAACAGCAAGTCAGCCACAACAACAAACGCAAGCTCCAGCTGCGAAAGTTGAAGAGAAAGTGGCACAAACTTTGCCTGTAAATAGTCAGGACAAGGTTGAAGTGAACACACCGAGTCATTCGGGATCAAATGCACCTGCATCTGGCGCGAATACTAGTGCTGCACCTAAACCTGAAAAGGAAAGTGGCTACTTAGATATTCCAGCATTTTTGCGTCGTCAAGCAGACTAAGCTGTCTGCTTAAATTTGACACAGCTCAAAAATCTGGTAGGATTCGCGGTTGCTTACATAATCAACCGTGATTTGTAGCGTTGAAGAAGAGGTTTGTAGATGATCAGACAACGTACGCTTAAAGAAATAGTGACTACTGTAGGAGTGGGTCTCCACTCTGGCCGTAAAGTAACACTAACTTTGCGTCCAGCGGCTGCTAATACTGGTGTCGTTTACCGTCGTACTGACGTGAATCCGCCTGTGGATTTTCCTGCGGATCCTCTTTCTGTGCGCGACACAATGCTATGTACTGCGCTTGTTAATGATGACGGTGTTCGTATTTCAACAGTCGAGCACTTGAATGCAGCATTAGCGGGTATGGGCATTGATAACATCATCGTTGAAGTTGATGCGCCTGAAATCCCTATTATGGATGGCAGTGCAAGCCCGTTTGTATACTTGCTACAACAAGCAGGCATCGAAACTCAGAATGCACCAAAACGTTTCATCCGTATCAAGAAACCAGTGCGTTTCGAAGATGGTGATAAGTGGGCAGAGCTTCGTCCATACAACGGTTTCCGTATGGATTTCGAGATTGAGTTCAACCACCCTGCAATTGATGCTGACGAACAGCGTCTGCAGTTTGATTTCTCGTCGCAAGGCTTTATTAAAGATATCGCTCGCGCTCGTACTTTTGGTTTCATGCGTGACATCGAGTACCTACAATCACAAAATCTTGTGTTAGGTGGTAGCTTCGATAATGCTATCGTTCTTGATGAATACCGTATTCTTAACGAAGAGGGTCTTCGTTTCGATAATGAGTTTGTTACTCACAAAGTGTTGGATGCGATTGGCGATCTCTATATGGCTGGTCACGCGATTGTTGGTGAGTTCTCTGCGTATAAGTCAGGTCATGGTCTAAATAACCAACTACTGCGTGCGGTATTGGCAGACCAAGAAGCGTGGGAATGGGCTACATTCGAAGAGCAAGCTGGTTCTCCAGTTGCTTTTGCAGAACCAAACATGGTCCTCGCTTAAAAAACTACTAGTGTTTAAAAAAAACCAGACCTTGAGTCTGGTTTTTTTATGCCTATTAAACAGTGAAGTGGCAGTTTGTTGCCTGTTGCACTTTACTTAATAGTGGCAAAGATCTGCAGTGGATCTTCGTGATCTTGCAGTTTGGTTGCTTTAAATGATACTCGCTGTGCAGTTTAAGTTTTCACTTTTGATGTATGCTGCCGCTATCTCCGTTTAGAAATATCCGCCACAATGCTGCGCTGAATACGGCTTTATATGACAAAACTTCCAAACACATCAAACTAATTACGGTTAGTTTGTATTGAAGCTTGGTTGTTAGGGCAAAAATTCCTTAAACTATGTGCCATTAATTGGTATATCTGCCTTGAAATTTAACAGCTTGAACTCAATATCAGTTGGTATAGATTTTATCTCAGTTAGGTCAGTAGACCCTAGTCGAGACGGAAGGCAATTTTAATAGGTCGATATGATCTAATGGTAGAGAGAATAAAAACACAATGATTACTAACCTACTGACAAAGGTCATCGGTAGTCGTAACGACAGAACACTGCGTCGACTAAGAAAAATCGTAAAGCAGATCAATAACTACGAGCCACAGTTCGAAGCATTGTCTGACGAAGAACTGAAAGCAAAAACAGTAGAGTTTCGTGAGCGATTGGATAAAGGTGAAAACCTAGACCAACTTCTGCCAGAAGCATTTGCTACAGTTCGTGAAGCGTCTAAACGTGTCTTCGGGATGCGCCATTTCGACGTTCAGCTTATCGGTGGCATGGTGTTGAACTCTGGTCAAATTGCAGAGATGCGCACTGGTGAAGGTAAAACGCTAACAGCAACTTTGCCTGCTTATCTAAATGCTCTACCGGGCAAAGGCGTTCACATCGTAACCGTGAATGACTACTTAGCAAAACGCGATGCTGAAACAAACCGCGCTCTATTTGAATTCCTAGGCATGAGTGTTGGCGTGAACGTGCCAAACATGCACCCACAAGAAAAGAAAGAAGCTTATCAAGCGGACATTCTATACGGTACCAACAACGAATTTGGTTTTGACTACCTACGTGATAACATGGCTTTCCGTGTGGAAGACCGAGTTCAGCGTGAGCGATTCTTTGCTGTTGTCGATGAAGTGGACTCAATCTTAATTGATGAAGCTCGTACTCCACTTATTATTTCAGGTCCTGCTGAAGACAGTTCAGAGCTATATACACGTATTAACACGTTAATTCCTCAGCTTGAACAACAAGATCAAGAAGACTCAGAAGAGTACCGTGGTGATGGTCACTACACGGTTGATGAAAAATCAAAACAGGTTCACTTAACCGAAACAGGTCAGGAGTTTGTTGAAGAACTATTGATCAAAAATGGTTTGATGGAAGAGGGTGACACACTTTACTCGCCAACCAATATTAGCCTATTGCATCACGTGAACGCCGCCCTTCGTGCTCATGTTTTATTTGAGAAAAACGTTGACTATATCGTTAACGAGCAAGGCGAAGTAGTTATCGTTGATGAGCATACTGGTCGTACTATGCCAGGCCGTCGTTGGTCTGAAGGTCTTCACCAAGCTGTTGAAGCGAAAGAAGGGGTGAAGATTCAAAACGAAAACCAAACACTTGCTTCTATTACGTTCCAGAACTACTTCCGTCTTTATGAAAAACTGTCGGGTATGACAGGTACGGCAGATACTGAAGCGTTTGAGTTCCAGTCTATCTATGGTTTAGAAACAGTTGTTATCCCAACCAATAAACCAATGGTTCGTGATGACATGGCTGATGTGGTTTATCGTACTGAAGTTGAAAAATTCAACGCGATTATCGAGGACATTAAAGAGCGCAGTGCAAAAGGTCAGCCTATTCTGGTTGGTACGGTTTCGATTGAGAAGTCAGAGCTGTTATCTAATGCGTTGAAGCAAGCTAAGATCAAGCACAACGTTCTTAACGCGAAGTTCCACGAACGCGAAGCTGAAATCGTTGCTGAAGCGGGTACGCCAGGTGCGGTAACTATCGCAACTAACATGGCGGGTCGTGGTACCGATATCGTGTTAGGTGGTAGCTGGCAGTCTAAAGTTGAACAGATTTCTGAGCCTACGCAAGAGCAAATCGATGCCATTAAAGCAGAATGGAAAGTGATTCATGATCAAGTTCTTGCTGCTGGTGGTCTACATATCATTGGTACAGAGCGTCATGAATCTCGCCGTATCGATAACCAGTTACGTGGTCGTTCTGGTCGTCAAGGTGATGCTGGTTCGTCTCGTTTCTATCTATCAATGGAAGATCAACTACTCCGTATTTTCACTTCTGATCGTATGGCTAGCCTTATCCAAAGTGGTATGGACGAAGGTGAAGCGATTGAAAGTAAGATGTTATCGCGATCTATTGAGAAAGCTCAGCGTAAAGTGGAAGGTCGTAACTTCGATATCCGTAAGCAATTGCTTGAGTTTGACGACGTAGCCAATGACCAGCGTAAAGTAGTCTACGAGCTTCGTGATGAATTAATGACGGCAGAAGACATTAGTGAAATGCTTGAGCAAAACCGTGCTGATGTGTTCACTTCTGTTATCGATGAGTACATCCCACCTCAATCTCTAGAAGATATGTGGGATATCGAGGGTCTAGAAGAACGTCTGAAGAACGACTTCGATTTAGAGCTTCCAATCAAAACTTGGCTTGATGAAGATGACAAGCTCTATGAAGAAGCACTTCGTGAGAAAATCCTTGATACAGCAGTAACGATTTATCAACAGAAAGAAGAAACTGTTGGTGCACAAGTACTTCGTAACTTTGAAAAATCGGTCATGCTGCAGACTCTAGATACGCTATGGAAAGAGCATCTAGCGGCTATGGATCATCTACGTCAAGGTATTCACCTTCGTGGTTATGCTCAGAAGAACCCGAAACAAGAATACAAGCGTGAGTCGTTTGAGTTGTTTGAGCAACTGTTGGATTCTCTGAAATTTGACGTGATCACTATACTTTCAAAAGTACGTGTGCAACAGCAAGAAGAAGTTGAGCGTATGGAAGCTCAGCGTCAAGCGCAAGCAGAGGCGGCAGCAGCAAAAGCACATGCTCAACACGCGGATGCTGAGAACCAACTTGCTGATCACTCAGAAGAGTCTGGTGATGGTTCACAACAGCCTATGGTTCGTGAAGAACGTAAGGTTGGGCGCAATGAACCATGTCCTTGTGGATCTGGTAAGAAATACAAACAATGCCATGGTAAGATTAACTAAACCATGATGTAAAAATGAAGAGTCGCATTATGCGGCTCTTTTTTTAATCTGAATTTACGAGAAACACAGAAATAGGTGGGGAAAAACGTGAAGCGAGTTCATATCGTTGCCGCAATCATCTTTAACCAAGATAAGTCGCAAATCTATATCACTAAACGTCCTGATAACCTTCATAAAGGCGGCTTCTGGGAGTTTCCTGGGGGTAAAGTCGAGGTAGGAGAATCAGTCGGCGAGGCGATAACTCGTGAGCTGTTCGAAGAGATCGACATAAAAGTTAAAGAGTTTGAGTTGTTCGAGCACCTACTTCATGACTACCCAGAAAAATCGTTGGAGTTTGATTTTATCTCGGTGACGTCGTTTGACAATGAACCATACGGAAAAGAGGGACAGGAAGGCTGTTGGGTAAATATTGCCGATTTACCGAATTATGTATTCCCCGAAGCGAATGTACCCATCCTAAATAAAGTGGTCGAAAAATACCGTTAAAATCTGTAACGACTCTGGTAGCCCTAGTGTCTTTGCGTTACATTGGTAACAACATAAACAACGGAGAATAACGCAATGGTAAGAATTGCGATTGCAGGAGCAGCGGGCCGCATGGGTCGCAACCTAGTGAAAGCAACGTTTCACAACAATCAGGCTGAAGTAGGCGCAGGTTCTGAACGCCCAGAGTCATCTTTAGTTGGTGTTGATGTTGGTGAATTGTGTGGTGAAGGGCGATTTGACGTCGCTTTGGTGGATGATCTTAATAAGTCTATTGATGACTTTGACGTTATCATCGATTTCACTGCGCCAAAAAGTACCCTTGCGAATCTAGAGCTATGCAAACAGCATGGCAAAAAAATGGTGATTGGTACAACTGGCTTTAGCGAAGAAGAGAACGCGATCATCGATGAGGCTGCTCAATCTGTGCCAGTGGTTATGGCGCCGAACTACAGCGTTGGGGTTAACCTAGTCTTTAAGCTTCTTGAGAAAGCAGCGAAAGTTATGGGCGATTACTGCGACATCGAAATTGTTGAAGCGCACCACCGCCATAAAGTAGATGCTCCATCTGGTACTGCTATAGGTATGGGAGAAGCGATTGCAGGCGCAATGGGTAATGAACTCAACGATGTAGCCGTCTATGCTCGTGAAGGCATCACTGGTGAGCGCACTCGTGACGAAATTGGCTTTGCTACGATTCGAGCTGGCGATATTGTTGGTGAACATACCGCTATGTTTGCTGATATTGGTGAGCGCGTCGAGATTACCCACAAAGCGACCGATCGCATGACGTTTGCCAATGGGGCCGTTAAAGCTGCAGTATGGCTCAATGATAAGCCTGCGGGCTTTTATACCATGACTGAAGTTCTCGGTCTCGATAGCATTTAACGAAAAGCGCCAGTCGGCGCTTTTTTTATATCTCATGGCGTCGAATCTCAAAGCTCAATTGTTTTACATAATTATTCTCAAGGTCAGTATTGTTCTAGGGTATGAATAGCCATCTCGCTAAATCGACCAAAAACACAATAACTGTACAAAATAAATGGATTTATGTGTGAGTTTTGTAGCTTTGAGATAAAAATCGTCTCTTATGTCTTGTTTTTATATGTTAACTTGTTTCGGTTAACGTTTGCGTAGTTATGAGGTAAAAATTGCGGGGTTGTTATTAACTTTGCTAGCACGAAAAACTATGCGGAATCATAACTGATTGATTTTTGCTCTTGAAATGTGTTTTTTTGAGGGTTTAGAGTAAAAAAATGGTCAATGGCGATAAAATTTAATTTTATTTTTCGGCAGTTGTTGACACTTGTCACGGGCATCATTAGAATACCGCCAATTTGTCTGAACTACCTAAAAGCGCTTATTTATAGCGAAGAGGAAGGCAAATCTGCAATTTAATTTAAAATTTATGCATTTTTATTCTGGAGGTTGTCTTGAGTAAATCAGCACTGTTAGTCCTAGAAGATGGGACAGTGTTCCACGGTGTTTCCATTGGAGCAGATGGTTTATCCGTTGGTGAAGTTGTTTTTAATACCTCGATGACGGGGTACCAAGAAATCCTCACTGATCCTTCCTATTCTCAACAGATCGTAACTCTTACTTATCCTCACATTGGCAATACTGGTACTAATAAAGAAGACGAAGAGTCTTCAGCAATCCACGCACAAGGCCTTGTGATTCGCGATCTTCCTCTTATCGCATCAAACTTCCGTAACGAACAATCCCTTTCAGACTATCTCAAGTCTCAGAACATCGTTGGTATCGCTGATATCGATACACGTAAGCTGACTCGCCTTCTTCGTGAAAAAGGTGCGCAGAACGGTTGTATCGTAGCGGGCGATAACCTAGATGAAGCTCTAGCACTTGCTAAAGCAAAAGAATTCCCAGGCTTGAAAGGTATGGATCTTGCGAAAGAGGTTACAACAAAAGAAACGTATCAATGGAAACAAGGTTCGTGGACGCTCGAGGGTGGACTTCCTGAAGCGAAAGACGACAGTGAATTGCCATATCACGTTGTTGCCTACGACTTCGGTGCCAAGCGTAACATCTTGCGCATGCTTGTTGACCGCGGCTGCCGCCTAACGGTGGTTCCAGCGCAAACTTCAGCAGAAGAAGTGCTCGCGCTTAACCCAGATGGCGTGTTCCTATCGAACGGCCCTGGAGACCCAGCACCTTGTACTTACGCTATTGAGGCAACTAAGACTTTCCTAGATAACGGACTGCCTATCTTCGGTATCTGTCTGGGTCACCAAATTTTGGCGCTAGCATCAGGTGCACAAACTGTGAAAATGAAGTTTGGCCACCACGGTGCCAACCATCCGGTAAAAGATCTCGATCGCAATGTAGTGATGATTACCTCTCAGAACCATGGTTTTGCTGCTGATGAAGAGACGTTACCTGAAAACCTGCGTGCGACGCACAAGTCTCTATTTGACGGTACGCTTCAAGGTATCCATCGCACTGATAAGCCGGCATTTAGCTTCCAAGGTCACCCTGAAGCAAGCCCAGGTCCACACGATGCTGCACCATTGTTTGACCACTTCATTGAACTGATTAAAAAACACAAAGCGTAATTCGGAGTAGTTGAGAATGCCAAAACGTACTGACATTAAAAGTATTCTAATTCTTGGTGCTGGCCCGATTGTTATCGGTCAGGCTTGTGAGTTTGACTATTCTGGCGCACAAGCGTGTAAAGCGCTACGTGAAGAAGGTTATCGAGTTATCCTAGTGAACTCGAACCCTGCAACAATCATGACTGACCCGGACATGGCGGATGCGACGTACATCGAACCTATTCAGTGGGAAGTTGTTCGTAATATCATCGCTAAAGAACGTCCTGACGCGGTTCTACCTACAATGGGTGGTCAAACCGCGCTGAACTGTGCACTTGACCTAGAGAAGCACGGCGTACTTGAAGAGTTCGGTGTGGAAATGATTGGTGCAACGGCCGACGCTATCGATAAAGCAGAAGACCGTTCTCGCTTCGATAAAGCGATGAAATCAATTGGCCTAGAATGTCCACGCGCTGATACTGCGAAAACTATGGAAGAAGCGTACGCGGTTCTTGATATGGTTGGCTTCCCTTGTATCATTCGTCCTTCTTTCACTATGGGTGGTACTGGTGGCGGTATCGCATATAACAAAGAAGAATTCGAAGAAATCTGTCGCCGTGGTTTAGACCTTTCCCCAACGAACGAACTTCTTATCGATGAATCACTTATCGGTTGGAAAGAATACGAAATGGAAGTGGTTCGTGACAAAGCGGACAACTGCATTATCGTTTGTGCGATTGAAAACTTCGACCCAATGGGCATCCACACGGGTGACTCAATCACAGTCGCACCAGCGCAAACGCTGACAGATAAAGAATATCAATTAATGCGTAACGCTTCTCTAGCGGTACTGCGTGAGATTGGTGTTGAAACAGGTGGTTCAAACGTTCAGTTTGGTATCAACCCGAAAGATGGCCGTATGGTTATCATCGAGATGAACCCACGTGTATCTCGCTCTTCTGCTCTAGCGTCTAAAGCAACGGGTTTCCCTATCGCCAAGATTGCAGCGAAACTAGCGGTTGGCTTCACACTAGATGAACTGATGAACGATATCACGGGTGGTGCAACACCAGCATCGTTTGAACCAACTATCGACTACGTAGTGACCAAGATTCCTCGTTTCAACTTCGAGAAGTTTGCTGGCGCTAACGACCGTCTAACAACACAGATGAAGTCAGTTGGTGAGGTAATGGCGATTGGTCGTAACCAACAAGAGTCGCTACAAAAAGCGCTTCGTGGCCTAGAAGTTGGCGCGACTGGCTTTGACGAAATGGTTGACCTTGATGCTCCAGATGCATTGTCTAAAATCCGCCACGAGCTGAAAGAAGCTGGTGCTGAGCGTATTTGGTATATCGCTGACGCATTCCGTGCTGGTCTATCTGTAGATGGTGTCTTCAACCTGACACAAATCGACCGTTGGTTCCTAGTTCAAATCGAAGAGATTGTGAAACTAGAGCAAGAGTTGCGATCGAAAGGTTTTGCAGGTCTTGATAAGCAAGAGCTAAACAAGCTTAAGCGTAAAGGTTTTGCTGATGCGCGCCTATCTAAGATTCTAGGTGTAGCGGAAAGCGAAATTCGTCGCCTACGTGACCAATACGATATCCATCCAGTTTACAAGCGCGTTGATACTTGTGCGGCTGAGTTCTCTTCTGATACCGCTTACATGTACTCCTCTTATGATGACGAATGTGAGGCGAATCCAACAGATAAAGACAAAATAATGATCCTAGGTGGCGGTCCAAACCGTATCGGCCAAGGTATCGAATTTGATTACTGTTGTGTACACGCGTCTCTAGCACTACGCGAAGACGGTTACGAGACCATCATGGTTAACTGTAACCCAGAAACGGTTTCTACTGACTACGATACGTCTGACCGTTTGTACTTCGAACCAGTTACACTGGAAGATGTATTGGCTATCGCTCGAGTAGAGAAACCGAAGGGCGTAATCGTTCAGTACGGTGGTCAAACGCCTCTGAAACTGGCTCGTGCTTTAGAAGCTGCTGGTGTGCCAATCATTGGTACTAGCCCTGACGCTATCGACCGTGCAGAAGACCGTGAGCGTTTCCAAGTAGCGGTAGACCGTCTTGGCCTTCTACAACCAGAAAACGCAACAGTAACGACAATGGAGCAAGCGGTAGAGAAATCTCGTGAAATCGGCTTCCCATTGGTTGTTCGTCCATCGTATGTACTAGGTGGTCGCGCAATGGAAATCGTTTATGACGAGCAAGACCTACGTCGTTACTTCAACGAAGCTGTGAGTGTTTCGAACGAGTCTCCTGTGCTACTAGATAGCTTCCTAGACGATGCCGTTGAAGTTGACATCGATGCACTATGTGACGGTGAGCGAGTGGTTATCGGCGGTATTATGGAGCATATCGAACAAGCAGGTGTTCACTCTGGTGACTCAGCATGTTCACTTCCTGCATACACGCTAAGCCAAGAAATCCAAGATACAATGCGTGAGCAAGTTGAAAAGCTAGCGTTTGAGTTGGGTGTTCGTGGTCTAATGAACACTCAGTTTGCGGTTAAGAACAACAAGGTTTACTTGATTGAGGTTAACCCACGTGCAGCGCGTACCGTTCCGTTTGTATCGAAAGCAACAGGTGCACCTATTGCTAAGATTGCTGCTCGTGTTATGGCGGGTCAATCTCTAGAGTCGCAAGGCTTCACTAAAGAGATTATTCCTCCTTACTACTCAGTGAAAGAAGTGGTACTGCCATTCAACAAGTTCCCTGGCGTTGACCCACTATTAGGCCCAGAAATGCGTTCCACTGGTGAGGTAATGGGTGTCGGTGCGACATTTGCTGAAGCTTATGCGAAAGCAGAGCTAGGTTGCGGCAATGTTTACCCTGAAGGTGGTCGTGCGCTACTGTCTGTTCGTGAAGGTGATAAAGAGCGCGTAGTTGACCTAGCTTCTAAGCTAACTAAGCTTGGCTACCAACTAGATGCAACACACGGTACAGCAGTAATCTTAGGTGAAGCTGGAATCAACCCTCGTCTTGTAAACAAGGTACACGAAGGTCGTCCACATATCCTAGACCGTATCAAGAACAACGAGTACACCTACATCGTTAACACGGCAGCAGGTCGTCAAGCGATTGAGGACTCAAAAGTTCTACGTCGTGGCGCGCTTGCGGAGAAAGTGAACTACACTACAACGCTAAATGCGGCGTTTGCAACCTGTATGTCTCATACCGCAGATGCGAAGTCGACAGTGACATCGGTTCAAGAGCTTCACGCACAAGTAAAAAGTGCTTAATAGATAAAAACTAAGAAGCAGGTCTAGCGCCTGCCTTTTAGACAACCTCATTGCCCGCTCATTTGAGCGGGCTTTTTTTGTGTCGCATTCTTTATTCAGAGAGTGTTTTTTAATCAATTATTTTAGTCGTTATATTCCTACCCCTAATTAAAACGTAGGAAATTAGCAGTGAAAATTAAACATACTTTATCCATCTTAACGGCGGCAATGACATTGTCTTTTTCAGCTTTGGCTGACGATAGTTTTTACCTAGGTACCATATATAGTACGGTGCGAGCAGCGGATGAGAGCGTTGACAAATCGACTTCCAATATTAGTAATTTAGGACTTCAGGCCGGGTACTCACTCAATCAGCATTTTGCCCTTGAGGGGCGATATTTCTATGCACTCAATCGTACAAGTTCTTTGCCTCAACACCAGTCGCAAATTTATGCCAAAGCAAGCTATCCACTCAGTGACACTTTTTCGATCTACGCCTTAGCTGGGGTCAACTTTGCGAAAGAATATTCCGCAAGTAGTCAAACGAAAGGGTATTTTTCGGGAGGTGCCGGTGTCTCTTATACCTTTACGGATAAACTTAAAGGGTCATTAGAATATGTCTCTTTAGCTCAAAGCAAGTCCTATAAAGGTAATGCAGTCAATATCGGCTTAAGTTACTACTTCTAATTGATTCCTTAAGGGAATAGGTTTGTATCCATGATTTCGCTAGTGTTGATATTTGTCGCGAGTAAAATGAGACGATATTTAACGTTGAGTTAGCATAATGGAAGTTACAATAGAAATTCTTGGACTCCTTTTCCTAGTCGCAGGATTAGCGGGCTTTATTGATGCGATGGCTGGTGGTGGAGGGTTGCTTACTCTTCCTGCTCTCCTGTCTGTCGGTGTTCCCCCAACCCAAGCATTGGCAACTAACAAGCTGCAAAGCTCATTTGGTAGTTTTTCGGCAACTTGGTATTTTGTGCGCAATGGTATTGTTGACCTCAAGGAAATGCGACTTGCGATTCTATGTACTTTTATAGGATCTGCAGTTGGTGCTGAATTAGTACAGCATATTGATGCAGGGGTGCTGACGAGCTTGATTCCAGTTTTACTGCTGGGGATTTCTCTGTACTTTTTGCTGGCTCCACAAGCAGGAGAGGGCGGTGGCAAACCTAAAATGTCAGAAACCCTATTTGCCTTTTCCGTAGGTACTGGTGTCGGATTTTACGACGGCTTCTTTGGACCGGGTACCGGTTCTATCTTTACCATTTGTTTTGTCGCCATCGCACAACTGTCGATTGTTCACGCTACAGCAAAAACCAAAGTACTAAATTTTACTTCCAATCTAGCCGCATTAATCTTTTTCATTATTGCAGGCTTACCGGTTTGGGAAATCGGCTTAGTTATGGCAGTTGGCGGTTTTTTGGGTGCCAGAATGGGAGCTAAGGTCGTTGTATCTAAGGGGAAAAAATTCATCCGCCCATTGGTTGTGATCATGTCAATGGTCATGGCATTGAAGCTACTTTGGGAACAGCATCCTCAATGGTTTCAATCACTGTTCTAACTCGTTCTAATTTCAGTGCTGAAGGACGATAAACAAGGTGCACGGGACGTGTCAACGTAGCAAGAAAATCGAAGTCAAAGCAAAGCCCTTCATCAATGTGAAGGGTTTTTATAATTGATAAAGGAACCAAAGCGGCAGAGACACCTTTGATTGCCAACTGGGCTGCTGCAGTATAGGAGTCCATCTGCATGCTTGGAATAATACCCGCTTGTTGAAGTAAGCCCGCTTGATAGGTATTGGCCGGATTGTTGAGGTCGTTAGTGATGAGTTTAGCGGGCGGTGCGGTAAGCGGTTGATGGCTCACGACTCGAAACGGTTCGTTGAATAGATGGGTAGCATGCAGGCCAAGACGACTATTAAGATGCCCTGCACAGAGTCCAATCGCCGCGTCCCCTGCTTTAACGTGTTCAATGATTCGGGGCGTATGGTTGGTGGTAATGGTGAGGAATGGGTCTTTAAGCAGCAACGTGGGAAATACTTCACTGAGATAACCTGCCACTAAGGTTTCCGAACAATCTACGCGAATAATCGTTTGATCATCAAGGGTCTGCTCTTCAGCAATTAATCCGCGAAGCTCATGCAGACTTGGACCAACACGATCGATAAGAGAGAGGGCGTCAGGAGTCAATTTTATTTGCCTCCCTTCTGGCTCGATTAACTTTTTACCAAGTTTTCTCTCTAGATTGGCTATTCGCTTACTGACTGCCGACTGGCTGATATATAGCCTGCTGCCAGTACGGCTCATGGTTTTTTCTTGTGAGAGCACAAGTAAGGTCTCAATGCCTTCTAATAGCATGCGCTTTGATGAAAATTGGGAATAGATTTTATTATTCTAACATAACCTGATGACGACGTTGGTGGGTTAAGTCAGCAATTCGGCTACCAAAGTAATGTGCAGTTTCTAAGTCATTAGGATGAACTTGCTTATTGTCATAGTAGCTTGCCACTAAGCCAATTGAGGAACCTGTGCGGTTCAAAGCTTTGTTATCTGTGTGTTTTGAAACATCTAACCCTGCCCAGATCATACCGTGCTGGCAGGCTAAGGCAAAGAAACCAAGCAGCGTTTGTTGCTGCTCACCATTGAGACTACCGCCCATGGTAAATCCTGCGGCGAGCTTATTACGCCAATTGAGTTGGACATACTCATCGCTACTTGCATCCATAAACGCCTTAAATTGAGCGCTGGCCGAGCCCATGTAAGTAGGACTTCCGAAAACAATAGCATCGAAGTGCTTTAGTGATGAAAGTAAATGATTATTGACGTAACGACCCTCTTCAATATCACGGCTCTCAATCTCAAACAGAGTGGCATTACAGAGCGCACACTCGATGCCACTTTGAATGGCTTTTGCGAGTGCTCGTGTCGCTCCACTCTTAGAGAAGTAAACAATAGCGATGTTTGACATATCAATCTCCTACATAGGCTGTGTGAGTTCAACGCGATAGTATTCATCGTCTTCATCTTTAATAAAATCGACAAAATGGTGAATGCTGTCTAGTTCATCTTCCACATAATGGGAGACATAGAGCAACTGGCTTAAGTTTTCTTTGGCTATCATATCGAGGGCATTCATCACCAGCTTACGGCCAAGAAAATCAAGCCCTTGATAAGGCTCATCCAAGATAAGGATAGTAGGCTGTTTGATAATAGCTCGAGCAATTAAAAGGAGTCTTTGTTGACTATATTCGAGGGACTTAAAAGAACGGTCGTGCAAGTGCTCCATATGAAGTAGCGTTAACCACTCTTTCGCTGCATCTATCTGATTTTGGCTAGGCTTATCATAAAGTCCGATAGAGTCGAAAAAGCCCGATAGCAAGACTTCCAAGGCGCTGCAACTGACACGATATTGCAAGTGAAGTGCAGAAGAGACCATGCCAGTATGCTGTTTGATGTCCCAAACGGTTTCTCCGCTGCCGCGCTTCAAACCATAAATCAGAATGTCATTGCTATAACATTGCGGATGATCGCCAAAGATCATGCCGAGCAATGTACTTTTCCCACAACCGTTTGGTCCACGAACTTGCCAGTGCTCTCCATTGTTAATCTGCCAGTTCACGCCGGAGAATATTTTTTGGTCGACGTATTCTACGTGTCCGTCGGTAATTTTAACCAAGGGATCTGGAAACTTCGATTGATGTTGATGCTTACGAATTAGCGCAAGCCATTGTTCGCTTTGCGCTGAAGATTGAGCCAGTAGCTGTGAAATGACAGGGTGAGCGCGCCATTGCTGATAGCTTAGTTGCTCGGTCAATGTACCATCTTCAAACATGGCGACATGATTAACCCAAACAGGGATTTCATCTTCCCTTGAGGTGATCACCACCAATTGAATATGCAGTGATAGGTCGCGAAGGTAGTCGGCGAGCATCTTGCGATGCAGCGTATCTAAGCCGACAAATGGCTCATCCAAAATAAGCAGTTTAGGTGAGGTTGCTAATGCTCTGGCTAACATAACGCGACGTGTTTCGCCGGTTGATAGTTGCTTAAAGCCTCGCTCTTTTAAGTGCAAAAGATCCAGCTCTTGAATCAACTGCTCTGCTACAGTTTCGTTGCTGGCAAACTCGGATACCAGTTGAATCACGGTGCGACCAAAATCGATTCGGTCCATAAAGTCGGTATCGTCATTGGCATTTTCCAGTTCAAGTAATCGCTGCTGTTCTGCTAAAGAAACTTGTGCGATGCCGGTTTGTAAACCAAGAATCTCCCCTTCTTTAGGAAGGATTTCTTGGCACAATAAGTCGCCTAATAAGGAGCCTACATTGCCTTGGGTTTCAAATACTGCCCAATGTTCACCAGATTGAATGCGCCAATCTGGAATAGAGATAGAACCAGCTTGGTCAAAAGAAACGTGATTGAAGATGACATCCATAGACTTTTCCCTGTCATTGGTCTGAGAGACGATGAATGAACCAACATACTAAAGCGAAAGGGAAAAATGAAGAGTAAAAGCTAGAGATTGTTATCTCTAGCTTTTGGTAATCAGGTTACTTATCTAGAGCAAACGTAGGTAAGGATAAGTGCCAGCGAATAGCGCCTAAGCGAATAACCAGCGTTGCAACAATACAACACAAGAAGGCCACTTCTGAAGAAGCACCAAGTAACAGAGCTGAGGTATGGAAAACACCACCTATGATACAGGCTGTTGCGTATACCTCACGGCGCAGTACCATAGGGACCTCGCGAGCCAGCACATCCCGAATAATACCGCCACCGCATCCGGTAATTACCCCCATAATGACTGCAACCATATAGGAGTCTTGGAATAACATTGACTTCTCAACCCCGATACCGACAAAAACCGCAAGACCAACGGCATCGCACACTGGTAACACATACCAAGGAAGTCGACGTGGATGGCGAATCAATAGCATGGTCACAATACAGGTGATGAAAATGACCCAAAGGTAAGTGTTGTCGGTGATCCAGAAAACTGGCGTTGCACCGAGTGCCATGTCTCGAATCGTGCCGCCACCTATCGCAGTGACGCTACCGAGTACCATTACACCAAAAGGATCCATCCTGAGTCTTCCTGCAAGTATCACTCCTGATATCGCAAACACTGCCGTACCAAATAAGTCGACCAAATAGAGCATGGAGTCCACAGCTAGTTTCTCACTGAAGCATTAAAAGGAAAGTTCGCCAATTTTACGGGATTTAACGATTGCGCCTAGTGGTTCGTAGCTGAATGTGATCCATCTCTCAATTATTATTGAGTTCTTACCTGATCCAGATACTTGCAAACCTGTTGTATGGCTAGAAGTGTTCTTGGTGTTGGTCTGTTTAGCCAGTCAGACGTCAATGACCACACATGATGTTGGCTAACTGCTGGTAACTCCTGCTGCCACTTGTGCCACATGGTGCCGTTTTTAATGGCATGTTCTGAAGTAAAAATGGCTTGGGGCTGGCGAACGATTACTTGTTCAGGGCTGACTTGTGGATAGGGGGCTTTGCTATCGGCAAAAATATTTTCACCACCACAAAACTCAAACACTTCGCTTGGCCAACTGCCTTGCGCTAAGGTGATAATGGGCTTTTCACTTAGTTGGTAAAAGTAGCGAACGGGTGTTTCTGTGTCATATTTTTGCTTTAACTGCGCTAAACCTCGACGAAACTCTTTGGCTGCGTTTAAGCCAATGGAAGGGTCATCGGCATATTGGCTTAATTTCTCGATGTTGATAGCGATATCATCGAGAGTTTTGGTTTGTGAGTAAAATAGGTTAAATCCCAGCTTTTCTAGTTTCTCCAATTCACGTGCAGGGTTTCCCGCTGGCCAGACAAGAATGAGGTCAGGTTGCATAGCCACGATTCGTTCCAATTTGATACCTTGGTAATTGGCCACTCGCTCCAACTCTTTCGCTTGCTCTGGATAGTCACTGTATTCACTTACTGCGATAAGCTTATCGCCAAGTCCTGCGGCATACGCCAGTTCCGTAGCATGAGGAGCTAAACTGATAATACGTTGTGTGTTTGCTAGAGCATGTTGAGTTGCCAAAAAAGTAATGACAAGTATGAGCCAATTCTTCATGAAATTAGAAACCTCTGTGAATGATAAACATGACTAGGCTCTGCATCACTAGCCAAAAATAGATACGCCAAGCAATGTGTTTCTGCAACAAGGCCAAGTGATAAGCTGATGGTGCTACTTTTCCGCCGATACGTGCTCGCTGAAGTTTTTCACCTTGATAGATAGCTGGCCCACCAAGAGCAAGCTCAAAACGGTGTGCACAGCCACTGATGAGCCAAGCCGTGACTGGGTTATGCCACGATTTAGCTTGCATTATGGCGTGTTTAATAGAGGTAATGGGCAGACCAGCAAACATGAGTATTGAAAACAGCTTCTGGGGTGCGAAATCCAACAGTGAAAATAGCCAAGCAATAGGTTTACCGAAACTAGCAAAGCCTTTTTGGCTAGGACTCCAATTGCGAGCGAGCTCTAAAGTCAGTCGATACAGCAAAGCGCCAACACCACCACTAACGCCGTACCAAAATAGCACGCCGACTACGTTTCTAGCATAACTCAGAAGTAGAGTTTCAGAGCCTGCCTTGCCTATGCCCAGAAGCGATAGGTTGTTGGTCTCTCGGTTTACTTTGGTTGACAGCAGTCTACGCGCATTGGCTTTATTTTCTTGAGCGAGGGCATTAATAAGTTTGTGGGCGTACTGTTCGTTGTTGCGCCAATCAATGGCCAAGAGAAGCAAGGCTAATTGATAGAATTCTGGCTTCCAAACTAATGGCTCAAGAGCCCAAAGTACTAGGCCAGTGGGGACTAACATTAGTAACAGGGCAAGCCAACCCGCAAGGCGTTGTTGCTCGTTTGTTGACGATGGAGAATTGACTTTATCTGCCACTAGCGCAGCAATCTGTTGCCAAAATCGAACAGGATGAGCGGCGGAGGGGATTGGAATTAGCAGATGAAATAACAGCGCACTCCACATTACCAGCAGTGCGCCATTTCCATATAAACTCTCTAGAAAAGAGCTCATTCAGCAGTCCTTGCGTTTTATTTCCCTTAGGAGGCTTAAGTTGAAGGGTTACTTAAGCAAATCCACCATATTTACTACCATTTCAGACGAGCTTTGTGCTGCCAAAGGTAGGAATTCTTCGAAGCTCATTGGTGACTCTTTGTCTGCCACGTCAGAGATAGCACGTACCACTACGAAAGGTGTATTGAACTGGTGGCAAACTTGCGCGATAGCTGATGCTTCCATCTCGACAGCGATAACACCAGGGAAGTTCTTACGGATAGTTTCTTGACGCTCTGGACGACATACAAACTCATCACCAGTACAAATTAGACCACGTACTGCGTGCTTATCTTTCATCTGTGCAAGCGCTTGTTCTGCTGTTTCCATCAATTTAGCGTCGGCAGCGAAGGCCGCTGGTTGACCCGCCATCTGACCAATTTCATAGCCAAATGCCGTCACATCAGCGTCGTGATGACGAACTTCAGTGGAGATGACGACATCTCCTAGGTTGAGTGAAGACTCAAAGCCACCTGCAGAACCTGTGTTAATAACCACATCAGGTTGGTAATCACTAAGAAGAATCGTTGTTCCTACAGCTGCCGCTACCTTGCCAATACCTGACTGTAGCAAGACAATGTCTGCACCGTTAAGTTGACCAGTAAAGAAGGTGCAACCGCCTTTTTTAGTTTCAACAAGGTTTGTTAATGCTGATTTTAGGATGGAAACTTCTTGTTCCATTGCGCCGATTACGCCGATTTTCATAGAGATTCTCTCAGGTTGGAAAACGTATTTGGCGTGCAGTATAGCAATAGTCTTTGCACAGCCCAACCATTGCTATAGCAATTACTCAAGGGTTTGCTTCAATCAGTCCTGATTCGATCAACTTGAGGCGAAATGCTTCAACTCTTTCACGGTTCACGTCAAAGTCGTAATAGCCAATTCTAGCTTCGGAGCGAACCAATAATTGGTCTCCTTCAATTTTTAGCTCCATATCATCGACATAGCGAAAAACACTGGAGGTGTATTCGACTCGCAGATAATTGCCTTCTTTGGCCGCAACTTCGGCATTCGGAAGGGTTAAGGCGACTTGTTCTATCTGATTGATATTGGTGTTTGGCGTCAATGTGAATGGGGCAAGTGTAAACTCTTCTCGGCTATCTTGAGTTGAAACACACCGAGGACTATCGCCACAGGGTTGCTCTGTCCGGTCCGTTGTTGTTTTATAACCTGCACCGCATGCGGTTAGGAGCATCACTGAAGAAAGTGTAAGCCACTTGGGTAATGTCATAATCATCCCTTAAACAAAAGCCCAGCTAGGCTGGGCAAAGAAAACAATGGTCATTCTGATTGATGAAGATCGGAATGGCGTGTCTGGTGTTAGACCTCTAAGAAGTCTAGTATGCCTTCTGCCGCTTTGCGCCCTTCGTCAATGGCAGTAACCACGAGATCTGAACCACGAACTGCATCACCACCAGCGAAGATCTTCTCATTGGTCGTCTGATACATAAATTCTTGAGAGGCTGGAGCTTTGATCCGTCCCCATTGATCGAGTTCTACACCGTGAGGTTCAAGCCATGACATCTGGTGCGGTTGAAAACCGAACGCCATGATAACAGCATCAGCGGCAAGAACGTGTTCACTGCCCTCTACTGGTTCTGGACGACGACGACCAGCCTCATCGGGCTCACCTAGTGCCGTTTTCACTACTTTAACGCCGCATGTGTTGCCATTGGCATCCACCTCTATGCCTAGAGGCTGCAAGTTGAACATAAAGTTCACGCCTTCTTCACGAGCATTTTTTACCTCGCGTCGGGAGCCCGGCATGTTAGCCTCATCTCGTCGATAAGCACAGACAACGCTACTAGCTCCTTGGCGAATAGACGTTCTGACACAGTCCATAGCTGTATCACCACCACCAAGAACGACCACTTTTTTACCTTTCATATCAATGAAAGGATCAGAGGCTTCCAACTCCATAACTTTGTAGGTGTTGGAAATCAAAAATGGTAGGGCATCAAATACACCAGATGCCTCTTCATTTGTCAGACCTGCCCGCATGTTTTTATAAGTGCCGACACCTAAAAACACCGCATCATAGTCTTTAACTAGTGTTGCCATGTCGATATCTTTACCCACTTCAGTATTGAGCTGAAACTCGACGCCCATTTCGCTAAAGATTCGACGTCGGTTTAACATGACATCCTTTTCCAACTTGAACGATGGGATACCAAAGGTCAGCAGTCCGCCGATTTCTGGGTAGCGGTCAAAGACAACGGGCTTAACACCATTACGAACTAGGATATCGGCAGCGGCTAGTCCCGCCGGGCCTGCACCTATGATAGCCACCTTTTTGTCCGTCCACTCTACATGGGACATATCCGGCTTCCAGCCCATTTCAAAGGCTTTGTCGGTAATGTATTTCTCGACATTACCTATAGTAACGGCACCAAAATCTTCGTTGAGTGTACACGAGCCTTCGCAAAGGCGATCTTGTGGACAAACTCGCCCGCAGACTTCAGGTAGACTGTTGGTTTGATGCGATAGCTCGACTGCTTCAATGATTCGTCCCTCATTCGCCAGTTTAAGCCATTGAGGGATATAGTTATGAACGGGGCATTTCCATTCACAATAAGGGTTACCACAGTCAAGACATCGGTCTGCTTGAGCGGTTGCTTGTTGTTTCGTAAAGGGTTCGTAAATCTCTACAAACTCAATTTTGCGAACCTTGAGCGGCTTTTTAGCCGGGTCGACGCGGTTCACATCAATAAATTGGTATACGTTCTGGCTCATAATTCTGGCTCCTTCCAATTATTGTGCTTGAACGCGCAGCTCAGCGGCGCTTCTGCTTTGATGACCAAGTAGTGTGCGTAAATCCGCAGCTTTTGGTTTGACTAGGTAGAACTTTGGAATCCATTCATCAAAGTTCGCCAGAATATTCTCAGCATGCACAGAGCCGGTTTCTTCTAAATGCTCGGCAATCAGTCCACGAAGGTGTTCTTGGTGAATATAGAGATCGGATAAAGAGATAGCTTCGACAGATTCGGTGTTCACACGTCCTTCAAAATCCTCGTTAGTATCCATTACATAGGCAAAGCCGCCCGTCATACCGGCACCGAAGTTCACGCCTGTTGCTCCTAGAATCGCCACAATGCCACCAGTCATATACTCACAAGCGTTGTCACCTGCACCTTCGATAACTGCAATCGTGCCTGAGTTACGGACACCAAAACGCTCACCAGCGGTCCCTGCGGCGAACAACTTACCGCCAGTGGCACCATATAAACAGGTGTTACCAATGATAGTGGCCTCATTACAAGTGAATGTTGTACCGACATGCGGCTTCACGACCAGCTTACCGCCAGCCATGCCTTTGCCTACATAGTCGTTAGCATCACCGGTTAGATAGATTTCAACACCACCCGCGTTCCATACCCCAAGAGACTGACCCGCTGTACCATCGAGGTAAAGCTTAATAGGGCGACTCGCCATTCCCTGGTTGCCATAACGTTTGGCGACTTCACCTGAGAGTCTCGCTCCTGCAGAGCGATCGGTATTACGGATATCAAAGTAGAAGCTACCACCTGATTTAGCCTCGACCGCAGCTTGCGTTTCTTCGACAATCTTTTGGTTTAGCAGTGCTTTATCGAACGGCTGATTTGGCTCTGTCCAGTACAAAGGCAGCGAAAGAGGTGAGATAGGGGCCTCCAAGATATTCGACAGGTCAAGCTTGGCTTGTTTCGCGGTCATACCTTCGAGACTCTCGAGCAGATCAGTACGACCGATAAGGTCAGTAAGCTTTTCTACTCCTAACTGAGCGAGTAACTCTCTTACTTCATCAGCAAGACCTGTGAAGTAGTTGACCACCATTTCAGGTAAGCCCTTAAAGTACTCTTTTCGTAAGGTCTCATCCTGAGTGGCTACGCCCGTGGCACAGTTATTCAAGTGACAAATACGTAAGAACTTACAGCCCATAGCCACCATTGGTGCAGTACCAAAGCCAAAGCTTTCCGCACCTAAAATTGCAGCTTTGACTACATCAAGCCCTGTTTTAAGACCGCCATCAACTTGGAGACGAATCTTGTGTCTTAAGTTGTTGGCAACAAGAGCTTGTTGAGTTTCAGCCAGACCGAGTTCCCAAGGACAACCTGCGTATTTGACCGACGTTAGTGGACTCGCCGCAGTGCCGCCATCGTAGCCGGAAATAGTGATAAGATCGGCATAGGCTTTTGCTACTCCTGTTGCGATAGTGCCAACTCCCGGCTCAGACACCAACTTAACTGACACGAGCGCATTTGGGTTGACTTGTTTAAGGTCGAAAATCAGCTGTGCTAAATCCTCAATAGAATAGATATCGTGGTGAGGAGGTGGGGAAATCAAGGTAACACCTTGTACTGAATGGCGCAGTTTGGCAATTTCCGCTGTCACTTTATGGCCAGGAAGCTGACCGCCTTCACCGGGTTTAGCGCCTTGAGCCACTTTGATTTGCAACACATCGGCATTGGTCAAATAGTGCGGCGTGACACCAAAACGTCCAGAGGCAATTTGTTTAATGCGAGAGTTACGATTCGTACCAAATCGACGCGGATCTTCGCCACCTTCACCTGAATTAGAATATCCGCCAAGCTTATTCATCGCCATGGCCAGTGCTTCATGAGCTTCTGGACTTAAAGCACCAATGGACATTGCAGCAGAGTCAAAACGTTTGTACAGCTCTGAATTCGGCTCGACTTTGTCTAGTGCCAGTGGTGAGTCTGACTTTTTAAGCGCCATCATATCGCGCAGCATAGACACAGGACGTTCATTTACTTGTTTGGCAAACGTTTGATAATCAGATGATTCACCACTTTTCACTGCTTTTTGCAGCGTACCAACAACATCTGGGTTGTAGGCGTGGTATTCGCCGTCATGAACGTATTTTAGTAGTCCACCGTGCTCGACAGGCTTGCGTTTTGCCCATGCTTTTCTTGATAGGTTAAACAGGTCTTGTTGGAAATCTTCGAAGTTTGCACCTTGAATACGAGTAGTCACTCCCTTGAAGCAAAGATCGACGATGTCGGTGTGCAGACCAACGGCTTCGAACAGCTGAGAGCAGCGATAGGAGGCTACGGTGGAAATGCCCATTTTGGACATAATTTTATACAGACCTTTATTGATACCGTATTGATAGTTTTGCATCACGTCTCGGTAGCACTTATCAATAGCACCATCATCGATCAGTTTACCAAGTGCTTCGTAGGCCAAATAAGGGTAGATAGCCGTAGCGCCGAAACCAAGCAATACAGCAAATTGGTGAGGGTCTCGGGCCGTTGCAGTTTCAACGATAATATTGGCGTCACAACGTAAGTTGGCTTCGATTAAACGAGTTTGCACCGCGCCGACGGCCATTGCTGCCGGAATAGGTAGTTTTCCTTTGACTAGAGCTCGATCTGAGAGAACCAATAAAACGGTTCCTTGCTTGATGACGCTCTCGGCACTATCGCAAAGGTCAAGCAGAGCTTGCTTGAGATCTTTCTCATTTGGGTCGTAATTAATGTCCAAAATAGTATTGCGATAGTGCTTATCACTCAGCTCTAAGAGTTGCTGCATATCAGAGTAAAGGAGTACTGGAGAGTCGAATGTGACTCGATAAGCGTGACCATCGGTCTCACAAAATACATTCATCTCTTGGCCAACACTGGTCGCCAATGACATCACATGCTTTTCGCGCAGTGGATCAATTGGTGGGTTGGTGACCTGAGCAAATTTCTGACGGAAATAGTCGGTGACCAAGCGCTCTTTAGAAGAGAGGACTGCCATTGGGGTATCATCACCCATAGAGCCGACGGCTTCTTGGCCCATATCACCTAAAACACGTAATACCTGATCCGTCTCTTCGTTCGTCATAGCGAACTGCTTTTGATAGGTTTTCAGCAGGGGTTCATCAAAACTGCGAGCTCCGACTTGGTCGTCCGGTAATTCACTAAAGGAGGTCAGTTTGTGGACGTTGTTTTCCATCCACTCTCGGTAAGGATGACGGCTCTTTAGATCGTTATCTATGTCTTCTGAATGCCATAGCTCACCTTGTTGAGTATCGACAACAAGCAGCTCGCCGGGGCCAACACGACCTTTCTCTGCAACTTCATCAGGCGCGTAGTCCCAGATACCCACTTCAGACGCTAAGGTAATCAAATTGTCTTTGGTAATCACGTAACGCGCTGGACGTAGGCCGTTTCTATCTAGGTTACATGCAGCATAGCGACCATCTGATAATACGATCCCAGCGGGTCCATCCCATGGCTCCATGTGTTTGGAGTTGAAGTCATAGAAGGCACGCAAATCAGGATCCATATCTGGGTGATTTTGCCATGCTGGTGGCACAAGCATACGCATGGCACGGAAGATATCCATACCTCCAGACAGGAACAGATCCAGCATGTTATCTAAGCTGGATGAATCTGAGCCAGTCTCATTCACGAATGGTGCAGCGGTTTGTAAGTCAGGCAGGAGCGGTGATGCGAACTTGTAGGCACGCGCTTTTGCCCATTGTCTATTCCCCTCAATAGTATTGATCTCACCATTGTGCGCCAAATATCTGAATGGCTGTGCTAATGGCCAGCGAGGTTGAGTATTCGTTGAGAAACGTTGGTGGAATAGGCAGATCGATGACTCCATGCGGAGATCAGCAAGATCGAGATAGAAGCGTGGAAGATCAGCTGGCATGCACAGCCCTTTGTAGACGATCACTTGCGTCGATAAGCTACAAATATAGAAATCTTCATCATCGATGATGCGCTTTTCAATGCGACGTTTGGCTATATATAAGCGTCGTTCAACATCTTGTTCACGCCAACCTGCGGGTGCAGAAATAAAGACTTGAACGATGTCGGGTACCGAGTTCAGTGCGATTGGACCAAGTACGTCATCATTGGTGGGAACGTCTCGCCAACCGGAAACAGTGAGTGTTTCCTGTGACAATTCTTGGTTGATGATATCTTTCGCTGACTGCGCTTTTACCGGGTCTTTGGAAAGAAATAGCATGCCTACGGCGTATTGTTTGCCGAGGTTCCAACCATTTTCTTCTGCGATGAGTTTAAAATAAGAATCCGGTTTTTGGAGTAGTAGGCCACATCCGTCGCCTGTTTTTCCATCTGAGTTGATACCGCCACGGTGAGTCATGCGGTCTAATGCTGAGATTGCGGTGCGAACCAGTTTGTGGCTGGGCTGACCTTGCATATGCGCAATAAGACCAAATCCACAGTTGTCTTTTACAAGACTTGGATCGTAAAGAGCCATTGCCTTTCTCCCTTTGAGCTTGCTGTCATCCTGACAGTAAATTAATGCTTTTTAATGACTTTTTGTTGTTATTTGCGTCAAATTTTTAGAATTTATAAACTTAACAAATTGTATCTATTCTATTTTCACGAACTTCACAACGTATAGCTTATGGCGATAAAGGTCAAGTTTTCAGAAATTTGTTGTGTATGATTCAGAAATTCAAACGATTTATCTGCGATAGCTGACAAGTCATTGCTGTGAAATAGTGAGAAGGTTAACAGTTTGTTGGGGTTGCAATGAAGACGGACACAAAAAAGGCCAGCAAACTGCTGGCCAAATTAGGAAGGAATACTGTTAGTTACTTATTGGTGTAACCAGACAGACAACCTTTAGGCTGAAAGCATTAATGAATCTGCTTTCGCTTCAAGGTTGGTGTTGCCCATAAGGTATTCATCGATGGCACGTGCACACTCACGTCCCTCGTTGATGCAACGCACGACCAGAGACTGACCAGTACGCATATCACCTGCGGCAAAAACACCTTGCTGGTTGGTTTGGAAACCTTGTGACGCTACGTTTCCTCGCTCATCCAGTTTGATATCAAGTTGTGCTAATACGCCCGTTGGTTCTGGGTGTAAGAAGCCCATTGCTAGGAATGCCATATCACAAGGAATGACACGCTCAGAGTTAGCCACTTCTTCAAAACTTGGGCGTTCACCTGGCGCAGCGTCTTTCCATACGATGTCAGCAATACGAAGACCTGTTACTTGACCTTCATCGTTACCGATGAATTCTTTTGTCAGGATATTCCAATGACGGTCACAGCCTTCTTCATGAGAAGTGGTTGTTTTCATAATCATTGGGTATTGAGGCCAAGGCATATTCGCAGGGCGTTTTTCTGGTGGAATCGGCATGATTTCGACCTGAGTAACACTCGCCGCTTTGTGACGGTTTGATGTACCCACACAGTCAGAACCTGTATCGCCACCACCGATAACCACAACGTGCTTATCTTTAGCGTGGATTTCTTCGCCTTTCAGATCCATATCGTTAGCACGACGGTTATTCTGAGCAAGGAACTCCATAGCGAAATGTACGCCTTTAAGTTCACGTCCAGGAACAGGTAAGTCACGAGGAACGGTAGAGCCACCTGTTAACAGCACCACATCAAACTCTTGGCGCAGTTGCTGAGCATTAACGTCAACGCCCACATGTTGGTTTACTTTAAACTCAACGCCAGCTTCTGCCATCAGATTGATCTTACGGTCAATGATGTCCATACCCAGTTTGAAATCTGGGATGCCGAAGCGAAGTAGGCCACCCACTTTCTCATCGCGTTCAAATACAGTCACAGAGTGACCTGCACTGTTGAGCTGTTCAGCGGCAGAGAGACCAGCAGGGCCAGAACCGATGATAGCAACAGTTTTACCAGAACGAGAACGTGGCGTTTTCGGTTTTGCATAACCTTCGCGGTATGCTGTTTCAACGATAGTTTTCTCGATATTACAGATGGTGATAGGGTCTTGGTTAATACCCAGTACACAAGCACTCTCACAAGGAGACGGACAGACGCGACCTGTAAACTCAGGGAAGTTGTTAGTAGAACTTAGGATGTTCCAAGCTTCTTCCCAGCTATCACGATATACGGCATCGTTGAACTCTGGGATGATATTGCCGATTGGGCAACCACTGTGGCAGAACGGCACGCCACAATCCATACAACGAGAAGCCTGAGTATTGATTTTGTCGCCAAACTCTTCGTTTAGTACGAACTCTTTGTTGTCTTCAATACGAACGGCTGGGTCGAGCTTCTTTGGAAGCTCGCGACCATGTTCTAAAAATCCAGTAGGCTTACCCATTATACTGCCTCCACTTCTTCCGTTTGAGCTTGCTCAGCTTCTGCTTTGCGCTTTTGAAGTACCGCTTTGTAATCACGCGGCATAACCTTAACGAGTGACGCTAGGCTTACTTCAAAGTTATCTAAGAACGACTGAGCGACTTCACTTCCTGTGAACTCTACATGCTTAGTCAGCATATCTTTAAGTAGTTCGCGATCTTCTTGTTCGATTGGGTCTAGGTCGACCAATTCAGGGTTTAGCTTGGTTTCAAAATCACCCGCTGTATCCCAAACGTAGGCAACACCGCCACTCATACCAGCCGCAAAGTTACGTCCTGTCGAACCAAGGATGATGGCCGCACCGCCAGTCATGTATTCACAACCGTGGTCACCGACACCTTCAACAACGACTTTAGCACCAGAGTTACGTACACAGAAACGCTCACCAGCCATACCGCGAATGAAGGATTCACCAGACGTTGCACCGTAGAAACATACGTTACCAACCACGATGTTATCTTCAGCGACAATCGTTGATTTCGCATCAGGGTAGAGTACTAACGTACCGCCTGACAGACCTTTACCCCAGTAGTCGTTCGCATCGCCTTCCACTTCAAACTTAACGCCTTTAGCAAGGAAAGCGCCGAATGATTGACCTGCGCTGCCAGTGAACTTCACGTTCATTGGTTGAGGTAGACCTTGGTCCTTGTAGACTTTAGAAATCTCATTCGACAGCATGGTACCAGCTGAACGGTCGGTGTTGATGATAGGGAACTCAGCATTTACGGCTTCGCCCTTCTCAAGTGCTGGAATCGCTGCTTGAATTAACTTACGGTCCAGAACCTGTTCTAGGTTGTGGTTTTGTTCCGTTTGGTTGTAAACGCCATCTTGCTCACGAGCCTGTTCAATATGTAGTACAGGTGTTAGGTCGAGGTTCTTATATTTCCAGTGACCAATATCTTCACGAACTTTTAGTTTGTGAGATTGACCCACCATCTCATCGATAGTGCGGAAACCAAGTTCAGCCATCACTTCACGTAATCCTTCAGCCATGTATTGGAAGAAGGTAACAACATCTTCTACGCGACCATCGAAGCGCTCACGTAGTGTTTTGTTTTGCGTTGCGATACCCACAGGGCAGGTGTTCTTATGACACTTACGCATCATGATACAGCCTTCAACCACAAGCGCTGCGGTTGCGACGCCCCATTCTTCAGCACCAAGTAGAGTTGCTACCGCAAGGTCACGTGGCGTTTTCATCTGACCATCAGATTGAACCACGATACGGTTACGTAGACCGTTCTTCAGAAGCGTTTGGTGTGTTTCTGCCAAACCAAGCTCCCAAGGAAGACCTGTATGGCGAATTGAAGACATTGGTGAAGCACCAGTACCACCGTCGAAGCCCGCAATCAGGACAACGTCAGCTTTCGCTTTTGCAACACCTGAGGCGATAGTACCTACACCCGCTTCTGATACTAGCTTCACGTTAACGCGACCCGCGCGGTTAGCGTTTTTCAAGTCGTAGATCAGCTGTGCCAAATCTTCGATTGAGTAGATATCGTGGTGTGGCGGTGGAGAAATTAGACCAACCCCTGGAGTTGAGTGACGAGTCGCACCGATCCAGTCATCGACTTTATCACCAGGAAGCTGACCACCTTCGCCTGGCTTCGCACCTTGAGCCATCTTGATTTGTAGCTCATCAGCGTTAGTTAAGTAGTAAGACGTGACACCGAAACGACCGGATGCTACCTGCTTAATTGCTGAGCGTTCCCAGTCACCGTTTTCTTTACGTTCGAAACGAGTTGGATCTTCACCGCCTTCGCCTGAGTTAGACTTAGCACCGATACGGTTCATGGCTACAGCAAGTGTTGAGTGAGCCTCGTAAGAGATAGAACCGAATGACATCGCACCTGTAGCAAAGCGCTTCAGAATGTTTTCAATTGGCTCAACTTCTTCCAGCGGGATGGAGCCTGCTGGGTTCTTAACGAAGTCTAATTGGCTACGCAGAGTCGCAGCGTTATCGCCTTGGTCATCGACGGCTTTCGCATACTTCTTAAACTGAGAGTAATCTTTGTTGCGAGTTGACTCTTGCAGTAGAGAAATAGTTTCTGGGTTAAACAGGTGCTTTTCACCACGCTGTTTCCACTGATAAACCCCACCCACATCAAGAACTTGAACTGGAATTTCACGTGTTGGGAAACCAATACGGTGACGAACCAAAACTTCTTTGGCGATATCATCGATGGTAAGGCCTTGAATACGTGAAACCGTACCCGTGAAATACTTCTCAACTACAGACTTACTGATACCTAACGCTTCGAAGATTTGTGCACCATGGTAAGACTGAAGTGTGGAGATACCCATTTTCGAGAAAATCTTTAATAGGCCGCCGTTGATCGACTTACGGTAGTTCTCGAACAGCTCAGAGATGCTGGTTTCTGGATCCAGTTTTTTAGTGCGTTGTAGCTCAACCATGGTCTCGATAACGAGGTATGGGTTAACCGCGTTTGCACCATAGCCAACAAGCGTTGCAAAGTGGTGCGTTTCACGTGCATCGCCAGTTTCTACTACGATGTCACACTTAGCACGCAAGCCTTTGCGGATTAGGTGGTGGTGAACCGCGCCTACCGCCAACATCGCTGGGATAGCGGCATGGTTAGAGTTGATAGCTCGGTCAGTTAACAGAATGATTGAGTAACCATCGATAACCGCATCTTCTGCGTATTGACAGATACGTTTTAGTGCGCGCTCTAGCTTACCTTCGTCTTCACTTGCTTGGAAAACGATATCCAGAGTTTTCGCTTGCAGGTGCTCATTATCGATAGCACGCAGCTTCTCAAGTTCAGAGTTAGATAGAACTGGGGACTCTAGCTCAACTTTTTGGCAGTGCTCCGGAGATTCCGATAGCAGGTTCTGATCTTTACCAAGGTAAGTGTTCAGAGACATCACCATACGTTCACGAATCGGGTCGATTGGTGGGTTGGTAACCTGAGCGAATAGCTGCTTAAAGTAGTTAGATAGATGTTGTGACTGGTGCGAAAGGATCGCTAGTGGCCAGTCAGCACCCATTGCAGACAATGGCTCTTTGCCATCTTTTGCCATAGGTACAATGATTTCGTTCACTTCTTCTGAGCTAACACCAAACGCTTGCTGTTTGTGGAGTAGCTTTTCAGGAGAAGGTTGGCTGAACTCGTTGCTCGCATCTGGAAGCTTCTTCAGGCTAAGTAGGTTCTCTTCCACCCATTTCTGGTATGGCTGAGCACTTGCAATGCCATCTTTCACTTCTTCATCAGAGATGATGCGACCTTGCTCTAGGTCAGCAACGAAGATACGACCTGGCTGTAGACGGCCACGGAACTCAACGTTCTCTGGCTCAATATCTACAACACCAGATTCTGATGCCATAACGAGGAAGTCATCTTTGGTCACGGTATAACGTGATGGACGCAGACCGTTACGGTCAAGCGTTGCACCTACCTGAACACCGTCAGTGAAACATACCGATGCTGGGCCATCCCATGGTTCCATAACGTTCGCGTGGTACTGGTAGAACGCACGACGGGTTGGATCCATGTTTTTGTTTTCTTGCCATGCTTCAGGAATCATCATCATTAGCGCATGTGGCAGGCTACGACCAGACAGAACTAGGAGCTCAAGTGCCATATCGAAGTTTGATGAATCCGAGCTGCCTTCTTGACAGATAGGGAGCAGCATGTCGATTTCTGCCTGTGTGAACAAGTCAGATTCGATGATAGCTTCACGCGCCTTCATCCAGTTCAAGTTACCGCGAACCGTGTTGATTTCACCGTTGTGGGCAATGTAACGGAAAGGCTGCGCTAGGCGCCATTTCGGGAAAGTATTGGTAGAGAAACGAGAGTGAACCAGTGCAAGCGCTGTCACCATCGTTGGATTTTGTAGATCTAGGAAGTACTGAGGTACTTGCTCAGTAGTGAGCTGGCCCTTGTAAACCAGTGTCTTGTACGACATTGAATTGATGTAGAAGTCATCACCAATGTTAGACACACTTTCTAAGCAAACGCGTACTGTGTAGTTACGTAATACGTAAAGCTTACGTTCTAGCTCTTCAGGCGTACAGCCCGGACCACCAGAAACGAATACGTGTTCGAATTGTGGCTCAGTGCTCAATGGATCAGCACCAATCATTGAGTTGTCAGTTGGTAAGACACGATATCCAATTACTTCCAACTCTAAACGTTGTGCATTGCGCTCTAGAATGTCACGACATTGTGCGCGTTTGTGCTCGTCTTTCGGGAAAAGAACAACACCGACACCGTATTTCTCAAAAGAAGGCAGTTTAATACCAAGCTTAACAGCTTCTTCCAAAAGAAATTCATGGGGCTTCTGAAGTAGGATACCTGCGCCATCGCCACTGCATGGATCGCAGCCTTGACCGCCACGGTGTTCCATGCGCGCTAGCATATCCAGGGCTTGGGTCACTACTTCGTGTGATTTACGGTTTTTTAGGTGAGCAACAAAACCGATACCACAAGCGTCATGCTCCAACTCTGGAGTATACAGACCTTGTGTATTCTGCTCTCTATCTACCATAGATACTTCCTTCCAGTTTAATCTAGGCACAACTTGAGTGTGTGATTGTGCCTTGTCCTTTGTAATTTTGATTCTTGACTGCCAGAGGGGGCAGTTTTCGAGTCCATTCTGCATCTCGCAGGAAAAGTGTTGCGAGAAAAACATTCCGTGGTGATATTCAATGTCATCTTTCCACAATCCAGTGGAATATGTTGGTGGGAGTAGAATATCAACCTTCAATCTACTAATTCGTACTGTAATAAAAACGGCAAAAACAGCAGAATTGTGTAAGTATCCTACAATTTTGCGCTGTGTAATTCCAACGAAAGTTACGTCTGTTCCACATTTTTTTTATCTACTTTTGAATATATCTAATAACATACATGCAACATTTGCCGTTTTTCTGTTGTTTTTATGAATATTTATTGATTTTGGTTAAGCATGCTTTTCCCGCTCGTTGATACGATGCATGGTTTTCTTTTGCAGGGATGTAATTTAGTTTCACTAATTAGAGTGAGATTCATTCTTATTAATAGGTTTTTCGAACATGCAATTACATGAGTTGGTGAATACCATCGGCCAAGATCTCCAGCGTCGATACGGTGAAAAAGTTCACAAACTGACCCTGCACGGTGGTTTTAGCTGCCCTAACCGTGACGGCACGATAGGTCGTGGCGGTTGTACATTTTGTAATGTTGCCTCCTTTGCAAGTGAAGAGACACAGATTCAATCCATTCATGAACAGCTCACGGATCGTGCTGATGAAGTGAAGCGTGCAAAGAAGTATCTCGCTTATTTTCAGGCTTATACCAGCACTTATGCAGAAGTACAGGTGTTGAAAAACATGTACGAAGAAGCACTTAAGTATGCTGACATCGTTGGATTATGTGTCGGAACGCGTCCTGATTGTGTTCCTGAATCCGTACTTGAACTTTTGGCTGGGTACGTTGAACAAGGCTATGAAATTTGGCTGGAGTTAGGGCTGCAAACGGCTCACGATCACACACTTAAACGCATAAATCGAGGCCATGATTTTGCTGTGTACGATGAGATCACCCGACGCGCTCGTGCACTTGGAATCAAGGTATGTACACATCTTATCGTCGGTCTGCCAAATGAATCAAAGCAAGATAACCTTGTTACTCTAGACAAGGTGCTGGCCACCGGAACGGATGGCATTAAATTGCACGGTTTACATATTGTTGAAGGCAGTACGATGGCTAAGGCGTGGCGTGCTGGGAGATTAGAAGCGCCAACGCTAGAGTTTTACTTAGACGTGGCCAGTGAAATGATTCGTCGTACGCCAGCAGAGGTCATTTTTCACCGCGTCTCCTCTTCCGCGAGAAGGCCAACCTTGTTGTCGCCACTTTGGTGTGAGAACCGTTGGTTAGCGATGACAGAACTAGGCCGAGTGTTAACCAAAGAAGGCCAACAGGGCTCATTGACTCTGAATCCGTTTATTTATCACAAACCTGTTCTCAAATAATTCTACTACCGTGTGAAGCTACTGGCTTAATGATAGACTTAGGCCAGTTGTAACGCACGGAGTGCTGAATGAAACCTATCAAAAACCTCGCTCAATATTATGTCGACTTGTTAGTAAAGCTCGGCATTGTTCGTTTTTCTATTCTTCTCGCATTGGCTTTGGTGGCATTAGCCGTTGTGGTTCAGGTGGGTATTACCCTTGTTTTGAATGGGCGTGTAGATGACATAGATATTGTCCGTTCGGTATTTTTCGGTCTGCTTATTACTCCGTGGGCTGTGTATTTTCTCTCTGTTGTTGTCGACCAGTTGGAAGAATCACGTCAGCGTCTCTCTAAGATGGTTTCTAAACTAAAAGACATGCGTTCGCGTGACCAAGATTTGAACCACAAGCTGCAACAAAATATCCGCAAACTCAATCAAGAGATTGAAGAGAGACAAAAAGCGGAGGAAGCGCGTGAAGAGGCGATGAAGGATCTAGAAAATGAGGTGTTTCAACGTGAACGTACTCAACTAGAGCTGGCTGAACGAACCGCTTTACTGCGTTCATTTATTGATGCTTCTCCCGACTTGATCTATTACCGCAATGCGGAAGGTGTCTTCTCTGGTTGTAACCGGGCGATGGAAGAGTTGACTGGTCGAAAAGAAAAAGAGCTAGTGGGTTTGACGCCATGGGACGTTTACTCTGAAGAGATCGCTAAACAAGTTGTTGAAACCGACCATAAAGTGATGGGTGATAACCAAGCACTGACGTATGAGCAGTGGTTAGAGTACCCAGATGGCAAGAAATGTTTCTATGAACTGCGTAAGGTGCCGTTCTATAGCAAAGATGGTAAGCACCTTGGGCTGGTTGGTTTTGGTCGTGATATCACCGAGCGTAAGCGTCATCAAGAGTCATTAGAGAAAGCGAGTCGAGACAAAACAACGTTTATTTCGACCATTAGTCATGAGCTGCGTACGCCGTTAAATGGCATCGTCGGTTTGAGCAGAATGTTGCTTGATAGCCATCTAAATACTGAACAGCGTAAGCACATGCAAACTATTAATGTTAGTGCCATCACGCTGGGCCATATTTTTAATGACATAATTGATATGGACAAGTTTGATAGACGTAAGCTTGAACTTTTCCCTGAACCACTGAACTTTGAAGACTTTGTCACTGAACTTGAGAGCATTTCGGCTCTTATGGCGGAGCAGAAAGGGTTACGATTTGATCTTGAGCGTTTAACGGATCTCCCAGAAGGCGTGGTAGTCGATGCGACGAGACTGCGTCAGGTGATTTGGAATCTGGTTAGCAACGCCATGAAGTTCACTAAGCAGGGTGGCGTTGTGATGACCATCAGTGCGGATATTGAAGATAATTATGCTCATATCATTATCGAAGTTGAAGATACTGGAATAGGTATTCCTCAGCACGAACTTGATAAGATCTTCGCTATGTATTATCAGGTGAAGTCAGGGAAAGACAATTTACATGCTGTGGGCACCGGAATTGGCCTTGCGGTTTCTAAGCAGCTGATCAAGATGATGGATGGTGACATCACGGTAGACAGTGAAGAAGGGTTTGGAAGTACATTTACGGTATCCATCAATGTCCCTTGTGCTGATAAACAACAATTGGCTCCAGTAGAAGTGAAGCAACAAGGTAGTCTCAATATTTTCTTGCTGGAAGATATAGAGTTGAACATTACGGTCGCACGTTCGCTGTTGGAAAGCTTAGGACATACAGTCAGTGTTGCAATGACGGGCGAAGAAGCCATCGCGACGTTTAAGCCAGAAGAGTATGACCTCGCGTTGCTCGATATTCAGTTACCTGATATGACGGGCTTTGATGTTGCACAGAACTTTAGAGAGCACTACACACAATTGCCTCCTTTGGTCGCTTTAACGGCGAATGTGCTAAAGGATAAACAAGAGTACCTAACAAAAGGTATGGATGACGCTATCAGTAAGCCACTGAGTGTTAAAGCACTCACGGAAGTCATTAACAAGTTTGCTGGCGATGAAGAGTCTACTGACGTTGAGGAAGCAACCGTAGTTGAGAAAACAGATATTAATGACGAACTGTTTAACCGACTTTTAGATTTCGATATGTTGGACTCTTATGTTGATATTGTCGGCACCAAGCCTGTGTACGATAGCATCACTATGTTCGAGCAAATGATGCCAGACTATCTCGAGATACTGGATTCGAACATGACTGCGAAAGATCAATCCGGCATTGCCTCTGAAGCACATAAGATTAAAGGTGCTGCTGGATCTATTGGCTTAAAACGCATTCAATCAGTTGCCCAGAAGGCTCAGTCTCCGGATATGCCAGCATGGTGGGAGAACATTGAAGATTGGGTTGAAGAGATAAAAAATGAATATCACAATGATATTCAAGTACTTAAAATGTGGTTGGAAAGTAAGGAATCAAAATGAAGAAAATACTCACAGCACTAGCACTTTCTGCAGCTTTGGCCGGTTGTGCAACCTCTCCAGCGACAGACTCAAAAGTATGGATGACGGGAAATACTGCTATGGTTGAACAGCAGACTGTTCGTCTCGAGTCGAACCTTTGGATCGATATGATGCCAAAAATTGGTGAAACGACTGCACTGGTAAAAGAACAAACTCTTCACGGTGCATTAAACCTAATGACTGACACGCAGCTACCAGCTGATATGGATGTCGCTATGGTGGTATTGAAACAAGGTGATGTGTCTTGGGAGTTTGAAGGTGATGACTTTGAACTGCGAAATCACTCAGAGAATCAGTGGGAAGTGGCGTTTAACTGGCAGTTAGAAGTCAACATTACTAAGCCAGTAGATGTGGCTGTGCAGCTGGTTGGTGGCGATAAACAAACTTGGGTTGTCAACAAACAAGTGAATGTGGATACGGTGTATTGATTGAGGCTGAATCGCTTACATTAAAAAAGGGACGCATAGTACGTCCCTTTTGCTATTCGTTAGAAGATGATTATTCTTCTAGATCGCCACAGAAGCGGTAGCCTTCACCGTGGATAGTTGCGATGATTTCAGGAGTACCTGAAACCGACTCAAAGTGCTTACGGATACGACGAATCGTTACATCTACAGTGCGATCGTGTGGTTTAAGCTCACGACCAGTCATCTTCTTAAGAAGATCGGCGCGAGTTTGAATCTTACCTGGGTTTTCACAGAAGTGCAGTAGAGCACGGAACTCTGAACGAGGTAGTTTGTAGCCGTCGCCACTTGGGCTAACTAGTGAGCGACTATTGATATCAAGAACCCAACCGTTGAACTCATATTTCTCAACGCTGCGTTTTTCTTCAGTAGCGGCACTTGTGCTCATTGAACGAGTTAACAGGTTACGTGCACGGATAGTTAATTCACGAGGGTTGAATGGCTTAGTGATGTAATCATCAGCGCCAATCTCTAAACCTAGAATTTTATCCACTTCGTTGTCACGACCAGTCAAGAACATTAGTGCTACATTAGCTTGCTCACGAAGTTCACGAGCTAGTAGTAAACCGTTTTTACCAGGAAGGTTGATATCCATGATAACAAGGTTTACAGAGTTCTCAGACATGACTTGGTGCATTTCCTGACCGTCGCTGGCCTCGAATACAGCATATCCTTCTGCTTCAAAAATGCTTTTAAGGGTGTTACGGGTTACTTGCTCATCTTCAACAATAAGAATCTGCGGGCTTTGCATCGGCGGTACCTAATTTAAACTTGTGATAATTCTGTCGCTAGTAGAATAAATTCTAGGCAAAAAGTTAACATATAGGTAATGTTTCTTAGATGTTTACTCAAAATCGTAGAAACAGTTACAGGTTAAGTCGCCTTCCGTGATGTTGCCAAAAAAACGAGAAATCCCTTAAATCTCTTATTATTCTGCTATGTCATTGAGGCGAATTCTATAATGTTAACAGCATGCTAACAATGGTCAAATGTTAATTCCATGCACTTTGTTGATTTAAATCAATAGCGCCTTTGTAACAAATATTAATAGTATTGGGCAAATACAACAATTTAGATAATATGAGTATTGATGCATATTTGTGGCGTGCCTATTCAGAAATTTGCATAGAATTTATCACTGAGTGGGACAGCGAAAATTACGTGATCATAACGGCTTGGAACCCACAGAGTCGTAAACTGTCTAACGAACTAAATCGCATAAAAAACCTCGACTTAGAGCAAAGGCTCAAAATCTATGACTACCAAAATGTTAAGGTGGGGAACCCGAGTTTCAGCTGGGTTGAAGACAGCTTTGCGGTAGAAATGACTTTAGCGCAAGGCTGTGAGTTAGCGCAAAAATACCAGCAAAATGCCATTTATTGGGTAGAAAATGGTGTACTGTTTCTGGTTTCCTGTGATGAGAGTCAAACGCAAAAAAAATTAGGCCGATTGGGTGATTTCTTACGTTAACAGAAAAAATAACCGGGTAGGCGATAAAGGATTTTAATTTAATGCTCTCTAAAGACTTGTTGTTAGCATGGCTATTGAGCAAAAAATCACGGAGGAAAAATGAGAGATATCACACCTGATATTTGTGACCAACACGAAGATAAAGTCATGTTGCTGAATTTGCCACTGCAAAATTTCGGGCAACGTGCCGCGTTCTGGGGAGAGATTGTAACGGTACGCTGTTACCACGATAACTCAATGGTGCGAGAAGTGTTAGGGCAAAATGGTACAGGCAAAGTACTCTTTGTTGACGGTAATGGTTCTTGTGCCAAAGCACTGCTTGGGGACCAACTCGCGATTATGGCAATAGAAAACGGATGGGAAGGCGTGATTGTGAATGGCGCAGTTCGGGACGTGGCGGCTATGGCGGAAATGGATCTGGGAGTTAAAGCGCTAGCGGCATGTCCTTTCAAAACAGAAAAACGTGGAGCAGGTCAAATCAACGTTACATTAACGATGAACAACCAAATCGTTCAACCTGGACATTACGTTTATTCTGATTGGAATGGGGTATTGATCGCTAAAGAAGCATTAGAGTTTTAAAGCGTAATCATGCTTGAACTGATGCTCAGTTAAAAACGGAAGCCTAGACCCACTTCAACGCCTTGTTGTATCTTCTCAAAATCGAAGGTGGCGTGAACGTCTAGGTTTTCGGTTAATCTCATCCTACTTGATATTTCCGCAGCCATTGCGCCTTGCTTTTCGTTATTCTCTTCATATTGGTAGCCACGAAGTGTGCTTTTTACCGAGATACGGTCAGACACATTGTAGCTAACGCCACTCAAAAATCCTTGGTCTATCGACTCGTGCGAATTATTCAATCGAGCCCCGATGTAAACATCTAACGAGTCAAAGATTGAATAGGAATAGCCACTATCAATATTCCAAGTATCAAAAGAATCACTGCTACCCAGCTTAGTGCCTGAAGAAAGAAAGAAGTTATGAGGGGAGGCGTCATGCTGCGAAGGCAGCGTAGGTAGGTCTACCGCGAGGGACATTCCTGAGAACAATAGCAAGGGTAAAGCGTAAAAAGACACTGCTTTCATAGCACCACTCCTTGGTTATTGTTTTTATAGTTTATTGACTTCTAATTAAAGCACATAAACTAAGCAAAAAGTTGTAAATCTATATAGCAATTGGTTATTAATAAAGATCCTAACTGAATAAGTTATCTGCAATTATCAATTTCTATGCGTTTACGAAAAAAACGCCGCTAAAGCAATAAAAGTACATTTTTTAATTGACTCTGCTACAACAAATAGGTTAAACGTATGGGTAAGCACATAAGAGATTTTTAAGAAGACCCTATGTTTAGTTGCCAGCACGTAGTAATGACCACCACGATTATTATTACCGACATTACCAATGTTGGGGCGGGCTGGTAGACGGAAGAAATTCAAAAACAAGGCCTGTATCCCCAAGATACGGGCCTTTTTTTTACCTGTTTTGAGTATTTCGGGAGGAAAGGATGCGAGTACTAAAATTTGGAGGTTCATCATTAGCTGATGCAGACCGCTTTTTAAGAGCAGCGGACATCATCGCTAATAATGCCCAGCAAGAAGATTTGGCAGTGGTGCTATCGGCACCGGGTAAAACGACAAACAAACTTGTCGCCGTTATTGAAACTGCCCTAAAAAACAATGAAGTTGAGTTACAGATTTCAGAGCTTGAAACATCATTCAACGAACTATTTTCTAATATTGCTGCTGTACTCCCGAATATTGAGCGCACAGATTTTGACAACCAAGTCAAAACATCTTTATTCCAATTGCATCAATTTGTCCACGGTATCCGATTACTCGGAACTTGCCCAGATCACGTGAATGCTCGCATTATCTCAAAAGGTGAGCGAATCTCGATTCAACTTATGAAAGCTGTACTGCAAGCTAAAGGTCAAGCTGCGGATCTTATTGATCCAGTTAAGTACCTTTTTGCTCAAGGTGATCATTTAGAAGCGATGGTGGATGTGGAAGTATCAACCCAAAACTTCCAAGCTAACCCACTGGCAGAAGGTGTCGTGCACATTATGCCGGGCTTTACTGCTGGCAACGCTAAGGGTGAATTGGTTACGCTTGGTCGTAACGGCTCTGACTATTCTGCGGCGGTATTAGCAGCGTGCTTGCGTGCTGATTGTTGTGAAATTTGGACGGATGTTGATGGGGTTTACAACTGTGACCCTCGCCTGGTTGATGATGCTCGCCTTCTCAAGTCACTGAGCTATCAAGAAGCGATGGAGCTTTCTTATTTTGGCGCTTCGGTTCTTCACCCAAAAACTATTGCACCTATCGCTCAGTTCCATATTCCATGTCTCATCAAGAACTCGTTTAACCCACAAGGGGCTGGTACCTTGATTGGTCAAGATACTGGTGAAGATAACTTACCAATCAAAGGTATCACGACGCTGTCGAACCTTATCATGGTAAACGTATCTGGACCTGGTATGAAAGGCATGGTGGGCATGGCGAGTCGCGTTTTTGGCGCTATGTCATCAGCGGGTGTGTCCATCGTTCTTATTACTCAATCATCTTCAGAATACAGCATCAGTTTCTGTATTGAAGAAGAAGACAAGCTCGATGCAGAGCGAGCATTGCGCGAAGCTTTTGAGCTGGAGCTCAAAAACGGCTTGCTAGAGCCTGTTGAGTTTATGGATGATGTCGCGATCGTGACACTAGTGGGCGATGGCATGCGTACATCTCGCGGTGTCGCTTCTCAGTTCTTCTCATCACTGGCAGAAGTTAACGTCAATATTGTCGCAATCGCACAGGGCTCCTCCGAGCGCGCTATCTCAGCGGTAATCCCAGAAGACAAAATTTCTGAGGCCATCAAAGCGTGTCATGAAAATCTTTTCAATTCTAAGCATTTCCTAGATGTGTTTGTCGTTGGTGTTGGCGGTGTTGGTGGTGAGCTGGTGGATCAAATTCAGCGCCAGCAAGCCAAACTGGCAGAGAAAGGCATCATTATCCGCGTATGTGGTCTGGCAAACAGTAAAGGTGTCTTGCTCGATGGCAAAGGACTTCCTCTCGACCAATGGCGCGATCGTATGGGCGACGTAAGTGAGAAGTTCTCGGTGGCAGGTTTAGCCGCATTGGTTCAGCGTAATCACATTATTAACCCTGTTTTGGTTGATTGTACTTCTAGTGAAGACATTGCCAATCAATATACGGAGTTTTTAGCGGCAGGCTTCCATGTAGTCACGCCAAATAAAAAGGCAAACACTGCGAGCATGTCTTACTATCATCAACTGCGTGATGTCGCTCGTAACTCTCGTCGTAAGCTAATGTATGAGACAACGGTAGGGGCAGGTCTGCCAGTTATTGAGAACCTACAGAACCTGATCGCAGCGGGTGATGAGCTAGAGAAATTCAACGGTATTCTATCGGGTTCGTTATCTTTCATTTTCGGTAAGTTAGATGAAGGGTTAACGCTAAGCCAAGCAACTAATGTCGCAAAAGATAAAGGTTTCACTGAGCCAGATCCACGTGATGATCTATCAGGCATGGACGTAGCACGTAAACTGCTCATCTTAGCTCGCGAAGCGGGGATGGCGCTTGAACTTGAAGATGTCGAAGTTGACCAAGCGTTGCCACCAGGTTTTGATGATTCAGGTTCAGTAGATGAGTTTATGGCCCGTCTGCCTGAAGCGGATGCTTACTTCAGCCAACTGTCAGCGGACGCTGCCAAAGAAGGCAAAGTGCTGCGCTACGTGGGCGAAATCGCAGATGGTAAGTGTCGCGTACGCATTGCTGCCGTGGATGAAAACGACCCTATGTTCAAGATTAAAGATGGTGAAAACGCACTGGCATTTTATAGTCGCTATTATCAGCCAATTCCACTGGTATTACGTGGTTACGGTGCGGGTACAGAAGTGACCGCAGCAGGCGTGTTCTCTGATGTGATGCGTACATTAGGCTGGAAACTAGGAGTGTAAGATGAGTGATAGCGTTGTCGTTTATGCTCCGGCCTCTATTGGTAACGTGAGTGTTGGTTTTGATGTATTGGGTGCGGCAGTCTCTCCTATAGATGGCACTCTACTTGGCGATTGCGTTGAGGTTAAGCTAGGTGATAAACCTTTTGACCTAGCAACGAAAGGCAGCTTTGTTGATAAGCTGCCCGCTGACCCGCAAGAGAATATTGTTTATGATTGTTGGAAAGTGTACGCCCGTGAATTAGATAAGAAAGGGCTAGCCCTTAAACCTGTATTTATGACACTTGAGAAGAACATGCCGATCGGTTCTGGCTTAGGATCGAGCGCTTGTTCTATCGTCGCGGCGCTAGACGCTTTGAACCAATTTCATGGAAATCCATTAAATGAGACCGAGTTACTGGCTCTTATGGGAGAGATGGAAGGGCAAATTTCTGGTGGCATCCATTACGACAATGTGGCACCTTGCTATTTAGGCGGTGTGCAACTGATGCTGGAAGAGCTTGGTATTATTAGCCAAGAAGTACCCTGTTTTGATGATTGGTATTGGGTGATGGCGTATCCAGGCATTAAAGTGTCGACGGCAGAAGCGCGTGAAATTTTACCTTCTCAATATCGTCGTCAAGACATCATTGCTCATGGTCGTCATCTGGCAGGGTTTATCCATGCATGTCATTCTAATCAGCCAGAATTGGCAGCAAAGATGATCAAAGATGTCATTGCCGAACCATACCGTGCTAAGTTGCTACCTGGCTTTAGTCAAGCGCGTGAATACGCGGCAACAGCGGGGGCTTTGGCAACTGGAATTTCAGGTAGTGGCCCAACGCTGTTCAGCATCTGTAAACAAAAAGATGTGGCAGAGCGAGTGGCTCGCTGGCTAGAAGAAAATTACGTACAAAATAACGAAGGATTCGTGCACGTTTGTCGTTTAGACAAGCAGGGTTCGAAAGTAACAGGAAGTGAGCTATGAAGCTTTACAACATCAAAGAAAATGACGAGCAAGTCTCGTTTGGCCAAGCTGTCCGTCAAGGCTTAGGTCGCAACCAAGGTCTATTTTTCCCATCTGAGCTGCCTAAGTTCGATGACGTAGATGCTTTATTGGCTGAAGATTTTGTGTCGCGCAGCGCAAAGATTCTCTCTGCGCTAATTGGCGAGGAGTTGCCTGCAGAGAAAGTCAGCGAATTAGTGGACAATGCGTTCCAATTTCCGGCTCCAATCAACCAAGTGAAAGATGGTGTGTACGCACTAGAGCTTTTCCATGGCCCGACGTTGGCATTTAAAGACTTTGGAGGCCGTTTTATGGCTCAGTCTTTAGCCGCGGTTTCTGATGGTGGCAAAATCACTATTTTGACAGCAACATCAGGTGATACCGGTGCGGCAGTCGCTCACGCTTTCTATGGTATGGAAGACATCAATGTCGTGATTCTTTACCCGAAAGGTAAAATCAGTCCACTTCAGGAAAAGCTGTTCTGTACGCTAGGCAAAAACATTCACACAGTGGCCATCGATGGTGACTTTGATGCCTGCCAAGCGCTCGTGAAACAGGCATTTGATGATGCGGCATTGCGTGAAGAAATTGGATTAAACTCAGCAAACTCGATCAACATCAGTCGCTTGATGGCGCAAATTTGCTACTACTTCGAAGCGGCGGCTCAACTAAGTAAAGAGCAGCGCGAAAACCTGGTAGTATCGGTGCCAAGCGGTAACTTCGGTAACTTAACGGCTGGCCTGCTTGCGAAAGCGCTTGGATTGCCTATTAAGCGCTTTATCGCGGCAACCAATGCGAATGATACTGTGCCACGTTACCTAGAAACAGGTGAGTGGGCTCCAAAACCGACGGTGGCAACAACGTCAAATGCGATGGATGTTAGTCAGCCAAACAACTGGCCGCGTATCGAAGAACTCTGCCGCCTTAAAGGTTGGGGTTTGGACACGTTAGGCAAAGGGGCGGTCTCTGATGAGCAAAGTGCGGAGTCGGTTCGTGATCTTAATGCTCTAGGCTACTTATGTGAACCTCATGGTGCGATTGCTTATCGAGTACTTGAAGAGCAGTTGCAACCGGGTGAAACAGGCTTGTTCTTGTGTACCGCGCATCCTGCTAAGTTTAAAGAAGTGGTCGATGATATCTTAGGTTCTGACATTGAGTTACCTGGGCCATTGGCTAAACACGCGGCAATGGAGCTGTTATCTGAAGATTTAGCCAATGACTTTGAGGCACTAAAAGCGGTGTTACGTCGAGTCCAATAGGTCTAGATGACACTAATCGCAACGCCTTGAAATTTAAGTGTAGCTGAGTAAGCACATTTAGGTTTCGGGCGTTTTTTTGTATCTGTTGTTTGCGGATTACCTAAAACAATAAACACTGCCACTATTAAAGGAGTACAGGATGACCCCTGTTCAAATGCGTGATTATTTCGATAAGCTTGGCATTAAGAATGAGCTTGAGCCTACGGTGGCCGATATGATATCGCTTCATCATGCTCAGCATCGGACGTTGCCATTTGAAAACTTTGACGTCTACGTTGGCCAAGGAATTAAACTTGATATTGATGCGATCTTTGAAAAACTGATACGTCATCAGCGTGGCGGCTATTGCTTTGAAGTCAACGGGTTACTGCTTCGAGTTATGGAGAGCTTAGGTTTTACCGTTAGGCCACTATTAGCACGAGTACATCTTAGCGGCGAGCCTTCGGGACGGAGCCATCAAGTGACATTGGCTACGATTGATGACCAGCAGTGGATTGTTGATGCAGGGTTCGGTGCGAATACGCCAAGAGCACCTCTGGAGCTGACATTGCATCGCGAGCAGTGTATTGACCACCAATGTTTTCGATTTATCGAAGATGAACGCTGTGGTTATTTACTTCAAGTGAAACAGCAAGATTGGGTGAGTCTATACAGCTTGGATATGACCTATGTATGTCGTGGCGATATTTTGTATGGCAATCATTTTACCTCGACCAGCCCAGAGACTCACTTTACCAACAGTTTGATTGCAGCAAAGCCAATTGAAGGCGGCATCATTACACTACTCGATAGTACGTTAAAAATCAGAATGGGTAACGAAGAGGCGCAAGAAGTAGAACTGACTAAAGCGGACTTGGCGGAGAACGTTGAACGCCACTTTGGTATTCAACTAGAGGCATCACAGCTTGGTAGTATCATCGCAAAACTTGGATGGTAATAACTGACCATGTTACACCGTATGATACTTGAGTAATCATATGACTTAGGTATGGTTGGCAAAAAACGTAATGGTGAAGGGTAGAGGATGTTGGAGAAAGCTCGCTGGGGTATTGCAGGTTTAGGGAAAATAGCACGTCGGTTTGCTATCGACTTAACTCAACATTCGCAATGTGGCGAATTAGTTGCGGTGGCAGCACGTGATGAAGCTAGAGCGTCGAAGTTTGCCGAAGAATTTGAGTGTAGCCGCTCGTATGGTTCCTACCAAGCATTAGCGGATGATGCCGACGTAGATGTGGTCTATATTGCGACATTACACCCCTATCACCGAGATTTGGTCGAGCTTTTTTTAAACGCTGGCAAGCATGTGCTGGTAGAAAAACCCGCATTTACCAATGTAAAAGATTGGGATGAAATGGCTGCGCTAGCGATACGACATGGTGTCATCTTGGCGGAAGCCATGAAGTCTGTTGTGTTTCCTGCCTACCAAGAGTTAAAACAGTTTATTGCCAACAACAATATCAAGCTAACCTCAGTACAGGCAGCATTTGGTAATTGGCATGAGTATGATGAGAACTACCAAATCTTCAACGCTCAGCAAGCCGGTGGTGCGACACTGGATGTGGGAGTGTATGCGCTGTGGTTGTACGCAGATTTATGTACATTGTGTGGCGTAACTATTGGTAAGCCCGACGTGGTCTTTTCTCAAGATAACCCTCAAGCAAAGGTGGATGAAACCGCAGAGTTTCATTTTAAATCTGGTCTTCAAGGTCAGTTAGCAGCCTCAATAACACGTAATTTAGTGCGTAGTGCTGTCATTCAGGGTGAGGACTTTGAAGCGACCATTGCTGAAAAGTGGTGGAACCCGAAATCAATTCAAGTGGTGTATCGAGATGAGACCGTGTTGATAGCACCGCAAACAATCGGGACTGGCTTTGAACATGAAATTGATCATCTAAGTGGGCTGATTTTGCAAGGTGCTAATACCTCATCAATCTTAAAGCATGAAACCAGCCGAGCCGTCATTGAGGTGATGGAGCAAAGTCTGATTGCTGGTGGTTTGGGTTACCTTAGCGAATAATCAGGTAACAAATAAAAAGCGCCTTCAATGTGAAGGCGCTTTTTTAGCTCAAAGAGCGGATAACGGGATAATCAGTTAAGCAGTTTCTGCTTTGCCTTGTGGCTTTTCTTCATCTGCAAGGTCTGTTTCACCTTTACCTTTCGACTTCTTAATCACGTAGCCAGTGATAGATAGTGAGGCAACAATACCTAGAATTGTTGACAGCTGCATTGGCAGACCGAAGCCTAGGGTTGCGTTATTCAAGATGAAGGTAATAACAACCGTCGTCATAAAGATGGCTGGAACAGTCGTTACCCAGTGCATCTTGTTGTGACGTAGTAGGTAAGCCGAGGCTGTCCACAACATCATTACTGCAGTTGTTTGGTTAGCGAAACCGAAGTAGCGCCAGATAACACCAAAGTCTACTTGAGTTAAGATGCCACCGATAACGAATAGTGGTAGAGCCATCAGTAGGCGGTTACGTAGTGTTTTCTGCTCCATGTTGAAGTATTCAGCAAGGATTAGACGGCTAGAGCGGAATGCAGTATCACCTGAAGTGATTGGCAGAATAACCACACCTAGGAAAGCAAGCACACCACCAAATACACCCAATAGGCCAAATGAAGCGCTGTACACTACGTTACCTGGACCACCATTTTTAACTGCTTCAGCTAGCGAGTCGATAGAGCCGAAGAAAGACAGAGCAAGAGCACACCAGATAAGAGCGATAACACCTTCACCGATCATTGCACCGTAGAAGACGAAGCGACCATTCTTTTCGTTTTCCATACAGCGCGCCATCAGTGGAGACTGTGTTGCGTGGAAGCCAGAGATAGCGCCGCAAGCAATAGTGATGAATAGAGCTGGCCATAATGGTAAGTCATTTGGGTTCATGTTGGTGAACATATCGCTGACTTCAAAGCCACCCATAACTTGGTGCTCGCTTGATAGTGCCACTGCTGTGATAAGACCAACAGACATGAAGATGAGCAGTGCGCCAAATAGTGGGTAGAAGCGACCAATAATTTTGTCGACAGGTACGATTGTCGCGATGATGTAATAAGCGAAGATAACCACAACCATGGTTGTCATGCTCATTGACATGCCCATTTGGTCATTCACTAGGTTAGTGATCATGCCTGCAGGTGCAGAAACGAATACCACACCAACAAGTAGCAACAAGACGATGGCAAAAATGTTCATAAAGTGTTTGGCGCCATTGCCTAAGTAACGACCGGTAATAGTAGGAACAGAAGCACCACCGTTACGTACTGAAAGCATACCTGAGAAGTAATCGTGCACTGCACCAGCAAAGATACAACCAATGACAATCCAAAGCATAGCGGCAGGACCGTATAGTGCACCCATGATTGGGCCGAAGATTGGACCAACACCAGCGATATTTAACAATTGAACCAAGTACACTTTCTTGGTCGACATTGGCACGTAGTCAACACCATCAGCTTTAGTGTGAGCTGGTGTTTGACGTTTTGTATTAATACCAAAGACCTTCTCAATGAAAGCCCCGTAGATAAAGTAGCCGCCGATCAAGGCTGCAACACAAGTTAAAAACCACAACATAACTGTTATCCCTAGTTTGTGATGACATTAAATTCTGGTAACCATTATAAAAATGATGAATTGGCTACACATCGGCTTATTCGGTTAGTGGTGGAATAGATGATTAAGTGGTCAATAACCAACTTAAGTGGTTTTATCGAAGAGTAAGTGGTCGTTTTTCCGAGTTAAGTGGCGGTAGAAAAGCGTGAAGCTCATCACTTAGTCAAGGATTGAGTGGTAAAAAACACTTAAAACTGGCATTGTGACGGCAGAGAGAGTTGGATGAAAAGGAATCTCATGAAAGCGTTTTTAGTGGCAGCATCCGCTTTGTTAATATTTGGATGCGCCAAAGGAGTGGATGACCTCGCTAAAGAGGGAAGTTGGGAACAGATTGGCTATCAAGATGGTGTGCGTGGGCAATTGTCTCGCAGTTACTCTGACCTTAATAAACTCGGCGCTGCCGTTCATTCAGAGTACGACTCGGGCTATCAAAGAGGCATTCTAGAGTTTTGTGATGCTGATTTTGCTTATCAAATCGGGTTATCTGGGCAGTATTACACTGGGGCGTGTGAAGGCTTACCCGATGGACAGCGTTTTAGAATGGAATGGCAACGCGGTTGGAATGACTATTCCCATTAAAAAATGATTTAGGAAGCTAGGGCATGACACCCTAGCTTTTTTATTCACTTTCTTGGCTCTTGCTTATTACCGCTTTTCTTAGGAAACCGTCTTGTTGATGTAACTGCTGATGTGCTTGCTGCTTATCTAATCCAGTTAGAATCATGAGAATCGACAGCTTCACGTCATATTGAGTTTCTTTTAACGTGACTTCTGCCTGTTGTTTGTTGCAATCCGTAGCCTGCATCACAATGCGCGTTGCTCTGGCGACTAACTTTGCATTGGTCGCTTTTACATCCACCATCAGGTTCTCATAGCTTTTACCTAAACGGATCATACTTGCTGTCGTGAGCATGTTGAGAACTAACTTCTGTGCGGTCCCCGATTTCAGTCTAGTGGAACCTGTCAGAGCTTCCGGACCTACCACAGGACTAATAGCTATTTGAGCGATGTTAGCAATATCAGAAGCGGGATTGCATGACAGTGCGACTGTCGTGGCACCCAATTGATTGGCGTATTCTAATGCGCCAATGACGTAAGGCGTGCGCCCACTAGCGGCGATGCCAACAACCACATCTTTTGAAGTCAGCTTATGGTCAATAAGGTCTTGTTCACCAAGAGCTGGGTCATCTTCTGCACCTTCTTTGGCTCGGAACATCGCGTCATTACCGCCAGCGATGATACCGACGACCATATCAGGGTCGGTGCCAAAGGTTGGTGGGCATTCTGATGCATCGAGTACGCCTAATCGGCCGCTGGTGCCAGCACCCAAATACAATAATCGACCACCTTGTTTAAAGGCCTTAGTGATGGCGTCTACCGCCAGCGCAATGTCTGGAATGACCTTTTCTACCGCAAGAGGCACTAGGGCATCTTGTTGATTCATGCGCGCTAGAATCTGTTGCGATGAGAGTAAATCTATATCCATGGTCTCAGGGTTTCTTCCCTCGGAGACAAGTTGAGAAAGCGCATTGAGAAGTGCGTCGTTAGTCATAGTGGTTCCTAGTCAGCTGAATAGAGTACGCCTAAAGGGACGGCTTTACTGGCGCCAGTTACTGAGGGCAAATTGCTCGGTATCTTGTTGAGATAGCAATGTGCAAGCCAAGCGAAGGCCATGGATTCCATATAATCTCCACTAATAGCTTCGCTATCGGTTGGTGCCACATTCCAGCCTTTAAGCAGTTCACTCAGGCGTTTCATTATTATTGGGTTATTTGCGCCACCGCCACACACTAAAAGCTTCGGCGTAGTACCGATGGGATAGTTCTCAATGGCATTAGCGATAGTCAGGGCGGTAAATTCGGTCAGAGTTCTGAGCACATCATGCTCGTTTATTGGCGTTGAGATGGCAGCAAGGCATTGTTTCAACCACTGTTCATGATAATGCTCGCGTCCGGTACTTTTTGGTGCAGGACGTTTTAGGTAGTCATCTTTGAGCATTTCATCTAACAAATGGGTGAGCACATTGCCTTGTGCAGCAAGCTGTGCATCTTTGTCAAAAGGTTGGCAAAAAGCGTGAGAACACCAATGATCCAAAAGCACATTTCCAGGTCCTGTATCAAAGCCAATCACATCGCCGTTGGGCTGCAATATGGAAACATTGGAAATACCACCAATGTTTAAAATCACCTGTGTTGAGTCACTATCGGCAAATAAGTAACGATGGAATGCGGGTACTAAGGGCGCACCCTGTCCGCCGAGCGCCATATCTTTACGCCGAAAGTCTCCGATTGTATCAATACCTGTTAGTGTTGCTAGGAGGTTATTGTCTCCCAACTGAGTGGTAAAGCGTATTGCACCATCTGGTTGGTGAAAGACGGTTTGGCCGTGATTACCGATGGCTGCGATATCGTGCTCCGTATAGGTGGTTTTACTAAGCAAAGAATTGACGGCCTCAGCATAAAGTAGCCCTAGCTGGTGGTCGAGCTCACCGATATGTTTAAGGTTGGTTTCTTGACCATGACAGATAGCAAGCACTTGAGTTTTCAGTGATTCAGGGTAGCTAAGGAAATCGCTGGCGAGTATGTTAATTTCACGGTCTTTTATCGATACCAGTGCAGTATCGACACCATCCAAACTGGTACCCGACATTATGCCTATGTAAAGCGCTTCCTTAGTCATCATAAACTTACTCCGTTTTTACCTAGCAATATTGTAAATCAAAAATAATCAGAATAATCTCTGGAGACGCCCATTTGATAATAAATTTGCAGAGGAGCAATTATGGGACCGCTATGGCTTGATGTGGAAGGTTATGAACTGAGTGCTGAAGATAAAGAGATTCTTGAGCATCCTACCGTTGGGGGCTTGATTTTGTTTGCGCGTAACTATCATGATTCCGAGCAGCTTATTGAACTGAACCGCCAAATCCGTCAAGCGGCGAAAAAGCCCATTGTTATCGGTGTGGACCAAGAGGGGGGGCGTGTTCAACGTTTTCGAGATGGTTTTACATTATTGCCGCCAGCCGCTCGATACGCGCAATTACGTGATGAAGCGCTCGCGAACCAAGCTGGTTGGCTTATGGCAGCAGAATTGATTGCTCACGATATTGATTTGAGCTTCGCGCCTGTTCTCGACCAAGGACACCAATCTAAAGCCATCGGCAATCGTGCTTTTGGTGATAACTTTCAAACCATCGTCCAGTACAGCACAGCGTTTATGGCCGGCATGAAAGCTGCGGGTATGGCGACTACTGGCAAGCACTTCCCTGGTCACGGAGGAGTAACGGCAGATTCTCATTTCGAAACGCCAATGGACAGTCGAGACACTATCTTTGAAGATGATATGCGAATCTTCAAGGCTCATATCAAAGCGGGTGTGTTGGATGCAATGATGCCAGCTCACGTAGTGTTCCCACATTATGATGACAAGCCTGCCAGTGGTTCGAGCTATTGGTTAAAAGAGGTACTTCGTAATCAGCTAGGCTTTCGAGGCATAGTATTCTCTGATGATCTTTCTATGGAAGGCGCGGCGATCATGGGAGGACCCGCAGAGCGTGCTCAACAAGCGCTGGACGCAGGCTGTGATACGTTGCTCATGTGTAATAATCGTCAATACTCTATCGAAGTACTAGATAACTTACCAATTACTAAGGTGAAGCAGGCTAGTCGGATGTTGAGGAAAAAAGAGTTTAATTTAGAAGACCTTAAGAAGAGTGCTCAATGGAAAGCGGCGAATCACAAAATTCTGTCGTCGTTGGAAGGTTAAGAGTCGCTATTGCTATCCCCTTGTCGGTGCAGGGGGATAGGAATTGAGAAATGCCTAGCCTCAGCTGATCGAGATAGGTGGTAATACTTCCGTTAATGAAAGCCTAACGTCTCTTTTAATGATTTCAGGTAGCGGCGACTTACAGGTATTGGGTGATCACTTTGAGTAATGATCTCCGCTAACCCATTGTCTAACAACTTAATTTCTTTAATAGCTTTGACGTTCACTAAAAACTGGCGGTGGCAACGGATCAACGGCGTTTTATCTTCCAGTACTTTAAGCGTTAGCTGCGATGTGGCCTTTTGTTCGGCAGTTTGAACATGTACACCGGAAAGGTCGCTGTAGGCAAACTCAACATCGGTAGTTGGAATAATGACGATACGGTTGTGGCCGACACAAGGGATTTGGTCGAGTGTTTGTGGTGCGAGAGTATCGATCGCTTCCAGCGTTTGTTGCTCACGTTTTTTTAGTCGCTTAACGGTTTTTTCAAGACGACACGGATCAACAGGTTTTAGTAAGTAATCGAACGCATTATCTTCAAACGCTTGGATGGCATATTGATCGTAAGCGGTGACAAAGACGACTTTCGGCATGGTATCAGGGTCGAGCATGCCAAGTAGTTCAATACCGGTGACTTGTGGCATTTGAATATCAAGAAAGACCACATCTGGTTTGAGTTGGTTAATTTTCTTGAGACCTTCAATGGCATTACTTGCCTCACCAATGATGTCAATTTGCTCGGTTTCCTCCAAGAGCTCTATTAGCTCTTCACGAGCAAATAACTCATCATCAATTACTAAAGCTGTTAACTGTGTCATGACGCAATAGCCGTCCTTTTATCTTTGCGTGTAGAAGGCGAGGGGATGATAAAGCTCATTCGCGTAAAGTGGTCTTTTTCCACTTCAATTTTTAGCGCTCCGTCACGACCAAATTGATTTGTTAAGCGTTTACCGACAATTTGCATACCTAGCCCTTCATGTCCCTCCTTGGGCGCAATAAAGGTTCCGGCATTATCCTCGACGACTATCTCACTCCCTGACTGAGTGGTGTGACTATAGATTCGAATGATCCCACCTTCAATTAAATTGGAAATACCATGCTTAATCGCGTTTTCAACCAGAGGTTGTAAAGTGAAGCTCGGTACTTCTTGTTCTAACAGTTCTGGAGCAATATCAATATCCACTTCTAAACGGTCGGTAAAACGTGCTTTTTCGATAGTGAGGTAGGCGTTAACGTGGGCTAATTCCTCTTTCAAGGTGACCGTTTCGATATTCTGTTTCAGGTTGCTACGGAAAAACTGAGAAAGATGCTGTATTAGGCTGCGTGCTTTATCAGGGTCGCGTCTAGTGATAGCACTAATGGTATTCAATGCATTAAACAGAAAATGTGGGTTAACTTGTGCGTGAAGTAGCTTGATTTCGGCCTGTTTGAGTAAGGTCTGTTTATTTATGTAGTCACCATGAAGGATCTGGCTAGAGAGCAGCTGAGCAATACCTTCAGCCATGGACATATTAATGGTTGAGAACAGCTTACGCTTGGGTTCGTATAGCTTGATAGTGCCAATTACTTCGTCACCCGTGCGCAGTGGAATTATAAGCGCAGATCCCAGTTTACAGTCTTCAGAGATTGAGCACTGGTAAGGATTCTCTTTGCCATCGAGGTAAATGATCTCGTTGTTGTTCATCGAATCGAGCGTACTTTGAGAGGAGATAGGTCGGTTAAGGTGATGATGGTCAGCGCCTATACCGACAAAAGCCAGTATCTTGTCATGATCGGTAATGGCGACAGCACCGACATTGGTTTCTTCGTAGATAATTCGTGCAATCTTGCTGGCGTTATTGGAGTTAAAACCATGGACTAAAATGCCCACGGAACGTTCTGCAATGTTTAATGCGCGACGAGAGAAGGTCGCTGAGTATTCCTCGAAAATGGTCTTACGGTCTTGAAGAATGCTCATGAATAGCGCGGCACCGACAGAGTTGGCGATGATCATCGGAGCAGCAATATCAGAAACGAGCGCATAAGCTTGATCAAAAGGTTTAGCTACAATGAGGATGATTAGCATCTGAACCAGTTCCGCCACAAAAGTAATGTAGAAGACAACCAGGGGGTTAAATAGCTCTTCTTTTTTATCCTTTCTGAGAAAATACAGATGCATTAAACCACCGATTACCCCTTCTGCCGTAGTGGAAATCGCGCAGGCTAAATCGGTAAATCCTCCTAAGGTGTAGCGGTGTAGACCACCGGTTAATCCAACAGCAAATCCTACGATGGGGCCGCCGAATAGCCCTCCCATCACCGCACCAATGGCTCGAGTATTGGCGATAGCGTCGTTGATTTGCAATCCGAAGTAGGTGCCCAAAATACAAAACGATGAAAACAGCACATAAATGCTGAGTTTATGACTTAAACGATTGGAGACACTAAACAGTGGAATAAAAAGCGGAGTCTTGCTCAGCATATAAGCGAGCATTAGATACACGCACATCTGCTGCAAAAGGGAGATGATTAAGTCCATAGATTACAACCAACAACGAAGTTGTATTTTATTGTATACGCAACTGGCCAATCGTGGCAGTTTGTTATCATCGAACTGTTAGCAAGAACTGAAGCGCCAGTAATTCTGGATGTAAAGTTATATTTACATATAATGTTTTTTATAGTTTACGCTTGCATGTGTTTTTTATCTAGGTATATTACCAGTTAAAGCTTAGCCGGACGGTTTTAATTATAAAGTTCGGTGTAAAATAATATTTACAGGTGAGGCCATGAAGAAGAGTGAACTAAGTAATATTAATATCAGTGACGAACAGGTACTGATTACACCAGAACAACTAAAAGAAAAATTACCGCTGAGTGAAAAAGCTAGAAAGTTCATTCAAGATTCCCGTGAGACTATCGCTAACATTATTCATAAGAAAGATCATCGTCTACTTGTCGTATGTGGGCCTTGCTCTATTCATGATGTAGAAGCGGCGAAAGAGTACGCAAAGCGTTTGAAAGCGTTGTCGGAGCAGCTTAACGACCAGCTATACATTGTTATGCGTGTGTACTTTGAAAAGCCGCGTACAACGGTAGGCTGGAAAGGCTTGATTAATGACCCTCAACTGGATGGTACCTTCGATATTGAGCACGGACTGCACGTAGGGCGCGAACTCTTGGTAGAGCTTGCAGAAATGGATATTCCATTAGCGACAGAAGCGCTTGACCCGATCAGTCCACAATACTTGGCGGATACCTTCTCATGGGCGGCAATTGGTGCACGTACAACAGAGTCACAAACTCACCGCGAAATGGCCAGTGGTCTTTCGATGCCAATCGGCTTCAAAAATGGTACCGATGGTAGTTTGGCGACAGCAATTAATGCGATGCAAGCTGCTTCATCAAGTCACCGTTTTATGGGAATCAACCGTGAAGGTCAAGTCGCCCTATTAACGACTCAAGGTAACGAAAATGGCCATGTTATCTTACGTGGTGGTAAGCAGACCAATTATGACTCAGTATCGGTCACCGAATGTGAGCAAGAGTTAGCGAAATCGAATCTTGATGCGTCATTGATGGTGGATTGTAGTCATGCTAACTCTCGTAAAGATTACCGTCGTCAACCACTAGTAGCTGAAGATGTCATTCACCAAATCCGAGAAGGCAACAAATCTATTATTGGTCTAATGATTGAGAGTCATATCAATGAAGGAAACCAAAGTTCAGATATTCCTCTAGATCAAATGAAATATGGGGTGTCGATCACCGACGCATGTATCAATTGGGATACAACTGAGGCACTATTACGTCATGCTCATAAAGAGCTTGTCCCATTCTTGGAAAATCGTATTAAGGAATAATCACGTCCATGGCTGCTGAATTGAACGCATTGCGCGACCAAATTGATGAAGTCGATAAGCAAATGCTCGAGCTTCTTGCGAAGCGTCTATCCCTAGTAGAACAAGTTGGTGAAGTGAAAAGCCGTCATGGTTTGCCTATCTATGCTCCGGATAGAGAAGCTGCCATGCTAGCGTCTCGTCGTGAAGAGGCGGCGAAGAAGGGCATACCACCACAGCTAATTGAAGACATTCTGCGCCGTACGATGCGCGAGTCTTACGCGAGCGAAAAAGACTCTGGATTCAAATGTCTAAATCCAGAGTTACGTTCAGTGGTTATCGTTGGTGGTAACGGTCAACTTGGTGGCCTATTTGGTAGAATGTTCAAACTGTCTGGCTACGAAGTCAAAGTACTAGGCAGCCAAGATTGGGATCGTGCAGATGAGATTCTCGATAATGCTGGTTTGGTTGTTGTCACTGTGCCGATTCACCTCACTGAGGGTGTGATTGAAAAGCTAAATGCGTTACCGAAAGATTGTATCCTTTGTGATTTAACATCGATCAAATCTAAACCTTTGAACTCAATGCTTGATATTCACAAAGGTCCCGTTGTTGGTCTTCACCCGATGTTTGGTCCTGATGTACCAAGCCTTGCGAAACAGGTGATTGTTTACTGTGATGGCCGAGGTGAGAACGAATACCAGTGGCTGTTGGAGCAGTTCAAGATTTGGGGCGCAAGTTTGTGTCAGATTTCTGCAGAGCAGCATGATAAAGGCATGACGCTTATCCAAGCGCTTCGTCACTTTACCTCGTTTGCTTACGGTCGCCACTTAAGTCAGCAGAACCCGGATTTAGATACGTTAGTTAAACTCAGTTCACCTATCTACCGACTCGAGTTGGCGATGGTGGGTCGATTATTTGCTCAAGACCCAAGCTTATACGGTGACATTATTATGTCTTCAGAAGAGAACATTGAGATGATCAAGTGCTTCCATAAACAGTTTGGAGAAGCATTAGCACTGCTTGATAGCAAAGATAAAGATAAGTTCATCTCTGAGTTTAATGAAGTTAGCGAGTGGTTTGGTGATTATTCACAGCAGTTTATGTCTGAGAGTCAGAATCTACTGAAGCAGGCTAACGATGCCATTCATCGCGGTTAAAAGCGTGCGATGAAAGAACCAATTAAAAAAACGCAGCGAAGTCGCTGCGTTTTTTTAGTTTGTCTGTTCACTTGTTTCGCTGGTGGCGTCTTCGGTAACGGCAGTTTTAATCGAAGAATCCACATAGGGTGCATTGGTTAGGTTGATTTGTAGCTTAACCACGCTCCCGACAAGATCAATCAGCGGTGCCCATTGCACTTTCTTTTCTTTCTCGAATACGTAATCGAAGTTCTCAGGGCTCCAATCGATGAAGTACTGAGGGTTAAGTGTGCGCCCCAAAAAGCGTACTTCATAGTGAAGGTGTGGTCCGGTTGAATTACCGCTATTTCCACACGTAGCGATGACGTCTCCTTTGCTGACGAACTGCCCACTCTTAGCTTTAAACTTATGTAAGTGAGCGTAAGAGCTCATAAAACCAAATGAATGGCGCACCGTCATATAGTTACCATAACCTTGACGGCTTGGTCTTACCGTTTCAATAACGCCATCGGCTGGCGCTAAGATTTGTTCACCTGTTTTACAGGTTAGGTCGATACCAGTATGTAACTGGCGTTTACCAGATATAGGGTTAGTACGTCGTCCATAAGACGAGGAAACGCGCTGATAAGTAACCGGGCTATCATTGGGAATTAAGCGCAGCATTGTGGCACGAACTGCGGAGTCAATGGCGGCCGCATCAATACGCTCCGCTAATGGCATTTCAGCATCGTAGAGCTCTTCATCGGTGAGACCAAGAACTGTTTCCACGTCATTAACTCGTTTGCTCAGGAGTTGGAGCTCATCACGTTTCTCTTCAAGTTCTTGAGAAAGATCGTGAGTGACATTGACTTGTTCTTCCAGTTTAGCTTCAAGTAGCGCTTTTTCTTGCTGTAGATCCGTCAGAGACACTTCAGTAGATGACAGCTGTGTTTGAGATTGGTTATAGGAATAACCGACTAAGCCCAAGGCAACAGGAAAGGCTGCAGCGAAGAGGATGGCAGTGTAAGTACGCTTTCGTCCTAAACGCAGAGTTCGTTTCTTTCCTTGTTCATTCGGTATTACTACCTTGATTCTATTCGGCATAGTGATTATCGCAACACTACATTTGTCTATGAAATGTGGTGATTTTTCAGTTAATTTCGTTATTTTGTGGGTGAAAATCACAAAAAAGAGGGCGCTATTATTAGCGCCCTCTTGAAAAAAAACAAGTTTATCTCAAATTCAAACGGTTATTTTGAGATGCGTTTGTATTTAATACGGTGTGGTTCAGCAGCTTCTGGACCCAAAGTCTTCTTCAGCCATTCCATGTACTCAGTGTAGTTACCTTCATAGAAGTTAACTTGACCTTCATCGCGATAGTCGATGATGTGAGTAGCGATACGGTCTAGGAACCAACGGTCGTGCGAGATAACCATGGCACAGCCTGGGAACTCAAGTAGTGCTTCTTCAAGTGCACGTAGAGTTTCAACGTCTAGGTCGTTGGTAGGCTCATCGAGTAGTAACATGTTGCCACCCGCTTTAAGAAGCTTAGCTAGGTGAACACGGTTGCGCTCACCACCGGAAAGTTCACCGATGATCTTCTGTTGGTCGCTACCTTTGAAGTTAAAGCGTGAGCAGTACGCGCGCGCAGGAATTTCAAAGTTGTTGATCTTAATGATGTCAGCGCCTTCTGAGATCTCTTGGAAAACCGTATTGCTATCGTTCATTGAATCACGGAACTGTTCTACAGAAGCCAGTTTCACGGTATCACCAAGTTCAATCGTGCCGGCATCTGGTTGCTCTGTGCCACTTAGCATTTTGAATAATGTCGATTTACCCGCACCGTTAGCACCGATGATACCTACGATAGCACCTTTTGGAATGCTGAAAGAAAGATCATCAATCAGTACACGGCCATCGAATGACTTAGTCAGGTTGTTCACTTCTAGAACTTTATCACCTAAACGCTCACCCGGTGGAATGAATAGCTCGTTCGTTTCGTTACGTTTTTGATGATCGCCACTTTGTAGCTCTTCAAAACGTGCCATACGTGCTTTTGACTTCGCTTGACGGCCTTTAGGGTTTTGACGAACCCATTCCAGCTCTTTTTCAATGGTTTTCTGACGAGCTTTCTCTTGAGACGCTTCTTGTTGCAGACGTGCGTCTTTTTGCTCTAGCCATGAAGTGTAGTTACCTTCCCAGGGAATACCTTCACCACGGTCAAGTTCAAGAATCCAACCTGCTGCGTTATCTAAGAAGTAACGGTCGTGGGTAATCGCAACAACAGTGCCATTGTAGTCCACTAGGAAGCGTTCAAGCCAAGCAACAGATTCGGCATCTAGGTGGTTGGTTGGTTCGTCAAGAAGCAGCATGTCTGGCTTCTCAAGCAATAGGCGACAGATAGCGACACGGCGACGCTCACCACCGGATAGGTGTTGAATCTTCGCATCCCACTCAGGTAGACGAAGAGCGTCAGCGGCACGCTCTAGGGCGTTCTCTAGGTTATGACCATCTTTCGCTTGGATAAGAGCTTCTAACTCACCTTGTTCTTTAGCCAATGCGTCGAAGTCTGCATCTGGTTCAGCGTAAGCCGCATACACTTCGTCTAGACGCTTCATTGCACCAGCAACATCGGATACTGCTTCTTCAACGATTTCACGAACCGTTTTTGATTCATCAAGAACGGGTTCTTGCGGCAAGTAACCTACGTTTAGACCAGGTTGCGGACGCGCTTCACCATCGATATCAGTATCAATACCCGCCATGATACGTAGAAGGGTAGATTTACCAGCACCATTTAGGCCTAGAACACCGATTTTTGCACCAGGGAAGAAGCTAAGAGAGATATCTTTAAGGATTTGTCGCTTTGGTGGCACTACTTTGCTCACGCGCGACATGGTATAGACGTATTCAGCCATTGCCGATCGTTCCTACTTTTGAAGTCAATAAAGTTGTTATTTTACACTACGCAGTCAGAACGTTTCAATTTTCGTTGTGCGATCTTAAGCCTCAATATCATTCAAAATGCGCGGTTTCGCCAAGAGTCAGGGAATTCTCAACAATGGAAACAAATTCTTAATGACAAACCCATTGGCAAGAAGGAGTAATTGGTCTTAAATTGAAGATTGACCATGTATTCAAATGAAGCTGACAAGGCTCAATAAAAAACGACAACAATAAGCTCACTGGTCATTCTTCACAGCATCTAAGGAAATCGGTACATGCTTTTATACGGACGGTATAAGCAACGACTGCTAGCAGTTACTTCGGTCATAGTAGCCTCACTGGCATGGCCTGCATTTGCGGCAGAAACAAAACTAGAACAACAACGCTCAGATTATGATAGGGCGCAAAAGCTCATTGATAAAAAAGATATCAGTGGTTATCAAAAACTTCGGCCTAAAATTGAAGATTACGCTTTGACTCCTTATGTCGATTATCGAGTGTTTTCTTTGCAGCTTGCAGATAAGTCGATTGAGGACGTCAATGCATTTATTGAGCAGCATAAGGGTTTCCCTTTCTCCTATCGTATTAGAGCGCCGTATTTGGATCAATTGGCCCGTCAAAACAAATGGCAAGACATTCTAACCTTTCAAACCTCTTACCCAAATGGCGAGCGATATCAATGTCACTACCACTATGCTCAGCTTAAAACTGGGAATAAACAGGAGGCGTACAAAGGCGCTCAAAACTTATGGTTGAGTGGAAATAGTGTTGATAGTGCTTGTGATAAGTTATTCAAGGAATGGGATAAGTCAGGAGCGCTGACCGACCAACTAATTGTCGAGCGAATGATCCTTGCTTTTGAAAAGCGTAATGGGTCATTAATTAACTATCTAAATAAGAAGCTGGCAACATCGACAGGTAAACAGCAGGGGAAACAAATTAAAGACCTGTTCAAATCACCTAATAAGGTGGTGTCTTTTGCTGACAGTAATTTCTCACAACCATATAAAAACCAGCTAACTGAACTGTCACTCCGAAAGTTAGCTCGTAGTGACAGAGATAAAGCAAGAACCGCACTAACTCAACTGAGTAAAAATGCCTCGCTAGACGATGAGTTGCAACAGTCGATGCAAGATTATGTGGCGATGCGTTACATCACGACGGATTCCGAAGCCGAAGCTAACTGGCGTGATAAAGTGCTTAGCCAATCAAGCAATGATGGTTACTTGGAACGTAGAGCGCGTCTTGCGGTGCAACAAGCCGATTGGAAAGGCTTGAACCGTTGGATTAGTAAAATGTCGCCAGAGAAACAAGAAACCAGTCGTTGGCAATATTGGTTGGCGCGTTCTGAGTTGGTAACAGGTAACAAAGAGCAAGGACAACAACGCCTAGAAGGGATTGTAGGTCAGCGTAACTTCTACAGCGCCGCTGCCGCGACATACCTAGAGCACTCTATTGTTTATCCTATTTCCACGACAGTGTTAGACTCCGAAGTCGTAGCGCCGTATCAAGCTAGCTTAGATCGAATCGAAGAGTTGATTGAGCGAGACAAAATAGCCGCAGCTAAATCAGAGTGGCGTTTCTTGTTGTCTAACGTAACTGCGGATGAGAAGCAGATGTTAGCGGCTTATGCTGGTAAGAACCGTTGGCATCACTTCACCGTCGTAGCGACAATTTCTGCCAAAATGTGGGACAACATGTCATTGCGCTTCCCAACGGCTCATCGCTGGTGGTTTGATTTCTACAGTGACAAGCTCGACCTTGATAGCGTGTTACTCATGTCGCTAGCACGTCAAGAAAGCGCGATGGATGTGGAAGCGCGCTCTCCTGTTGGTGCTCGCGGCGTGATGCAGATTATGCCAGCTACGGCAAAGTATACTGCGAAAAAGCACAAGATACGCTACGGCAGTACTAGTGACTTGTATCAGGTGGGTAAGAACATTGAGATAGGCTCGCACTACCTTAATGAGCTGCTTGATAACTACGATGATAACCGTATCTATGCATTAGCTGCCTACAATGCAGGGCCTAACCGCGTAAAACGTTGGCGTGAAGCTTCTGATGGCAAGTTAGATGCCATCGCCTTTATTGAAGCGATACCTTTTAGAGAGACTCGTGGTTACGTTCAGAACATTCTAATGTTTCAAGTCTACTATCGAGATTTACTTGGTGTTCAGGGAAGTTTCCTCACTGAAGCGGAAGCGAAAAAACGTTACTAGTGGAGATGGGCTACCAATTCATGTGGGCTTGGAGTTAGAATGGGTAACTGGATGTTTCTGATGGAATATTAAATGGAACCACACTATCAAGACTGGCAACAGGTACTCGACCTTATTCAGCGTTCGCAAAGCAGTGAGCAGCAAGCAATGCTGATGACGATGTTGCTAACACCAGATGAACGTGAAGCAGTGACGGCGCGGGTGAACATTCTCTGTGAGTTGTTAAAGGGAGACATGTCACAACGCCAAATTAGTCAGATGTTAGGCGTAGGTGTGGCGACCATTACTCGTGGCTCTGCGGAAGTAAAGCGCTTGGCCGACAAAGATAAGAACGCGCTCAGCGACTTATTGCTTAAGTAAGCGAAACCTACGGGTTTCGCTTACCTTGTTAGAGCAAACGTCTTTAGAAGTGTTCAGGATTGGTAAATGGGATCAGCGCCAGTATTAACGCTTGGTGATACACAGAACTGCGTGTGAGCTGATGCTGGGTTAGCAAACCAATTGCCCCGCCTTTTTGTTTGATATTATCGGTACCAAAGGTCTTATCCATCACATCGCCTAGTTCAACGCTTGGCGACAGCTGGTCTACGACAGCGGGTGGAAGCATTAGACTAGCGCTTCTTGATTCGCCCGTCTGTGTCTCTGTTTCAATAATCATCCATGCAAACGTGGAATGCCCATCTAAACCAGCTTCAATCCCAACATAGAAATCACCGTCTTTGACGGTTTTCTTGGCATTGTGAACTCGTGTTTTAGCACCAAGATGAGTTTCATCATTGCTCATAGGTTGCTCGGCCACGCCACTTGCCACGTTTACCCCTTGAAAAGTGAACGTTTGGCTAGGAAAAGCGGATTCAAAGGCGCTTTTTACGGCATTGATTTTGGCTGGGTTAAGCGACGCGATAACCACTTTGTTCATTATTACTTATCCTGTCTATACGTTTGGGCTTAATTCTAACGTAAATCTACCTTAGATTTGTCATTTAATAACGATGTGTTTTTTATCATTAGTGTGAGTGCTAAATGCCTCCATTAGGAATAATTAGAATTTATATGGTACGATATTCTGTATTTGATGGTAATGTTGTACGCATAAGAGATAATAGAAATGAGATTAAAAAAAGTAGTGGTTGCCTTAGGGCTTATTTCTCTTGTTGGTTGCCAAGCGACGCAGCGACAAAACGCGACAACAGGAGAGTATGAGACAAACTCAGCAACCAAAGGAGCTGTGATTGGCGCAATTGCTGGCACAGCTGTTGGTATTGCTTCAGGTGGTGATAGCCGTGGGATTCTTATTGGTGCGGCGAGTGGCGCAGCGTTGGGTGGTGGTGTCGGATATTATTTCGACCAACAAGAAAAAGCGCTGAGACAAGAGTTGTTAAATTCAGGTGTGCAAGTTGAGCGTGTTGGTGACAATCAACTTTTATTACGTTTAGAGAACGGTATTGGTTTTGACAGTAATTCTCACGCTCTTAACAGTAGTATTCACAACACACTGAGAGGTGTAGCGCGTATTTTGGTTGAGTATCCTGATACCAGTTTAGTTATCGAAGGCTATACAGATAGTACGGGTAGTGCTCAATACAACCAAGAGCTATCAGAAAAGCGCGCTGAGCAAGTACGTTCGTTCTTGATTAGTCAGAATGTAGCGGCAGGTCGTGCGGTCGCCCGTGGTAATGGTGAGCGATTCCCAATTTGCAGCAACTCTACACCAGATGGGCGTCAATGTAATCGTCGAGTGGAGATTAAGATTCTGCCGCTAAAGTAGCTTTGAAGACAGGCCACAGCTCGTAAAATAGAAATAGCCCCAGCTCATGATGACTGGGGCTATTTGTTTTTATTCACCTAAATCGGGCATCACTGGTTTTACGTTATCGATAGGGTAGCAACCCAGTACTTTAAGGTATTTAGTGATTTTTATAAGCTCATGAATGGCTTGTTGCATTGATTCTGAGTCTTTATGGGCTTCCACATCCACATAAAACATCTCTTCCCAAGGATTACCCATAATAGGGCGTGACTCGAGCTTGGTCATATTGATTCCATAGCGCTGGAGTACTAAGAGGGTTTCAACCAACGAACCTGCTTGTTGAGACGTCGCCATGATAAAGGTAGTTTTTGCTGGAATTTGCGCTGACACTTCAACAGGCTTTCTTGCAACGACGATGAATCGAGTATGGTTTTCTGTCTGATTAGCAATGTTGCTTTGAATCGATTGCAAGCCATACAGTTTGCCACTGGCTGCGTGGCCGATTGCAGCAACATCGTCTCTATTAAGCTGCTGAACTTTCTGCATTGCATCCGCTGTACTTGCACAAGACTCTAGTTGAACGCCAGATAGTCTGCCCAAGAACTCACTGCATTGCTGATGAGGTTGTGGGTGAGAGTACAGCGTTTTGATGTTTTCCAGACGAATTTCTTTGGTCGCAACCAAGCAGTGCTCAATAGGTTGGGTGATTTCACCAACGATATGTAAAGTCGTATGTTGCAGTAAGTCGAATACTTCATTAATTGAGCCAGAGCTGGTGTTTTCAATAGGCAATACACCGAAATCAGCATGACCTGACTCAACCGTTTTTGTGACTTCTTTAAACTGGTCACAATTGAGTTCAATGAGCTCCGTGTTCTTGCGAGAGAAATAATCTCGGCTTGCTAGGTGTGAATAAGAACCCTTAGCGCCTAGAAAGGCCACTCTAGCAACAGGTTTTCTGCTTTGTTGCGGGTTGGCTAGGTTTTGCAGGTAAACCTGTTGCAGCAGAACAGAATCTTCAATGATGGTGTGGAAGATCTTTGTGATGTAAGACGCATCCAGCTCGTACTTGTCTTTACCGTTATTAATGAGCTTAACCAAAAGCTGTTGCTCACGAGCGGCATCACGAACCGGTTTTGAGGTTTCTACTTTGCTTTTTGCTACTTCAATGCTGAGCTTGCGACGTTCAGAAAGAAGCTGCAACAAGTTGTCGTCTAGCTCGTTCAGACGTAAGCGAATTTCTTCAAGTGAGTAGTTTGTGTCTGTCATCAAATAATCCTTATAAAAAAACCTCCCATTGGGAGGCTTTCCGTTCGTTTTTGACTTTTCTTTCGAAAACGAAGAAGCCTCCAAGCCTAGTGGAGAAAAAAGAAGTCAAAAAAGAACAGATTAATCGGGTACATAGAAAATGTAGTCTTAAGTTTTTTTGGGCTAAGCCACACAATAAGCAAGGGAGTGGGGAGCGTCAAGCAAAAAAATAGCGCCTTACGGCGCTATTCTACAATCGTTTTATTTACGAGCCTTTATTCGGTTTCTTCTACTAACTCAGGCTTATCCGTGCGTCTCGCTTCTGGCTTATGTCTGAGTTTGTTTAGCTGACGTTCTAACTTCTGTTCTACCTCGTTAACGGCAGCATATAAATCTTCATGAGTAGCGGAAGCGACAAGTTTGCCTTTGGGTACCGTAATGGACGCTTCGAATTTCATTTGTTTGTTCGGCTCTTCGCTGAAAGCAGTCTGGCAACTAATGATATCCACTTGCCATTTTTCTAACTTCTTAAACTTGCTTTCGATATGCTCACGGATTGCAGAGGTGATCTCAATGTTTTTACCAGTGATGTTTACTCTCATATGTTTTTTCCTCTGTTGCATCCCTCATGGGTTAACTCCAGATTACTTATCCATGGAGAAAAGAATGTGATATAGATCACTAAAATGATAGGGTTTTTCGCATCAAAATTTAAATGTGATCTAACGCAAAACTTTTCACTGTTAACACATGAAAAGACTTTCTTTTCCGTCAAAAGTCATTAATTTGGAAAGAGTAGCGCACTGAAAATCCTCCATTTTTGGCGCGTTTTTACGACCTAAGAAATCTCCTGCTTAAAATTCACTCGACTTTAAAATGTGATCACTATCACTCAGTAATGGTTTCTTCTTTTGACCCCAAAACTCGATAAAATTCAATGTCACTATTTAGTGCTTGTTGCTCCTGCCTGATCTGCTGTAGAGACTCTAGCTGTTTGTAGATGACATAGTATCGATTGATATTGGCGACGTAAGTAACGGGCTCTGAGCTAATATTTCTTCGTGCCATCAGCTCCACATTGCCAAACCATTTATTGGGGTCGTAACCGTGCTTGGTGGCTAAGCGCCGCATTTTAGCGATGTTTCCCGGACCTGCATTGTAGGCCGCCAGCGATAAATAAACTTTGTCATCATTACTTATCGCGTCATCGCTAAAGTATCTATCTCGGATAAAGCGCATATATTTCACGCCAGCATGGACATTATTCTCAATTTTATTGATGTTTTTGATGTTTACATTGCGATCACGAGCGGTACTTGGAAGGACCTGCATGATGCCAACAGCGCCTTTGGGTGAGACTTTGTTTTGGTTTAGCTTAGATTCTTGAAAAGCCTGTGCAGCAATCATAAGGAAGTCAAAGTCGTATTTGTCGCCATATTTCTTGAACAATGAAATCAGCTTATCCAATTGTTGGACATTCTTAGGATCAAGGGCCTTTGAAAACCAGCCTGTGTTATCCAAATATTTGTTATAAATAACATTACCCAGCAATGTGCCTTGCTTGGCCGTTTTAATATAGGCGTTTACTTGTTTCTCTAATTTTGGTGAGTCTTTGCGCATGGCCCACGCGATTTGACCATCTTTACTCAATGGTATTGAGTCATGGATATTCAAATCGTCAAACGTCTTGTTCCAAAAGAATGCTTTATGGCTATCGAGGACGGTCGCTCCAATATAGCCTTGCTTGACCATTTCGACCAATTCGTAGTCTTGAAGCGTTTCTTCTAAATACTGAACGTAGACAGGAGGCTTATCATCGTTGGTTAGTTTTTGATTTAGTGCCTGTAAGTTCTCGAAATAACTGGAGCTTCCACGAACCCAAACTTCTTGACCACTCAGGTCTTCGACACTTTCTAAAGACGGATAGTCGCTAGTCGTCACAATCAGCTCGCTGATGTCAGAGAGAATCGGGGTACTGAACTGAATGATTTCTTGTCGTTTGGGTGTAATTGTGAGGTTTGCGACAACCAGATCTCCATAGCCATTAACTAAAGCCGGAATGAGGTCGTCTCTTGGTACAGGAATAACCTGTACTTTCATCTTGGAGTACTTCTTTTTGAGATTTTTCTCGAAGTGATAGAGCTGTTCCGCTCCAATCCCTTTGGGTTGTCCTTTTTCTATGTAATAGAAACCAAGATCAGCAGAGACCAAAACGCGAATAACACGCTTTTCTACTAAACTATCCAAATCACCAGTATAGGGTTCATTACTTAGAGGAGTTAACTCTAAAGCCCTTACTGGAAGTGTCATGATCCCTATGACAAAACATAATAAAATCGCTTTCACAACTATCCCTTTTTGCTACTTAGCTAAAGATAAATATATAAATAAAAAAGGAATTTTGCCAACTTATGGGCACAAAAAAGCGCTGCATTGGCAGCGCTTCTGGAAGGCGGATTTGTCTATAACCCTAAAGTGGGTTTAGTTCCATTAATTTCTCAGTACGCTCAACTTGCTCTTGCATTCCTAGTTCTTCGTACGCTTTCTTTTGCAGTACTAAAGATTGGCGAGCTGCTTCCGTATCAGGATAGGTTTTTTGAATTTCTTGAGCTCTATTGATAGCGGCAATCCAAGCTTCACGTCGGATATAGAAATCAGCGGTAGCAAGGTCATATTTAGCCAAACGGTTTTTCAACGCAACCATACGTTTCTGTGCGTCTTCGGCGTAAGCACTATTCGGGTAACGTTTTAGTAGGCGATCGAAATCAGCAAATGCAGCTTTTACTGGCTCAGGGTCGCGGTCTGAGCGATCGATCCTGAGAATGTCATGCATGAAGTTTCTGTCTTGTGCCATATGCGTTAGACCTCGCATGTACAACACCCAGTCAGAACGTTCGTGAGTTGGATTCAATCGAGAAAAACGCTCTATCGTAGCCAGACCCAGCGCTAAGTCATCGTTCTTGTAGTAAGCGTAAATCAAATCAAGTTGTACTTGTTCAGTGTAAGCACCAAATGGGTAGCGAGAATCCAGCGCTTCAAGGCGCTCAATGGCTGATGTCCAGTTACCACCTTGTAACGATTCTTGAGCTTCAGCGTAGAGCTGGGAAGGCGGAACATCTGGGACGGTGACTTCTTTGTCAGCACAACCAAACAACAAAGCTAGAGAAAGCAAGCTTGTTAGTTTAAGTAGTTTCATACGAGAACGAGTTTCCTTGACGTAAATATTTTTCCGTGTCCATTACTTTTCTTCTCAGTAACGGATACAATGATGGGCTATATTATCCACACTCGTGGTATTAGTCCCAAGGTTTTTTAAAAAGTTCGATATGGCTCAGCAGATTGAATTAACAAATACAGTAAAAGACAGCCAGTTAGGTCAACGTTTAGACCAAGCTGTAGCTGAATTGTTCGCAGATTTTTCCCGTTCGCGCCTGAAAGAGTGGCTTCTGGACGGAAAAATTGCCGTTAACGGTGAGGTAATCACTAAACCGCGTACCAAAGTTATGGGCGGTGAGTTGATAACCGTTCAAGCTGAACTAGAAGATGAAGAGCGCTTTGAAGCTCAAGACATTCCTCTTAATATCGTCTACGAAGATGATGACATTATTGTGATCAATAAGCCAAGAGATTTCGTTGTTCATCCTGGAGCAGGGACACCAGATGGCACGGTTCTTAATGCCTTGTTACATCATTTCCCAGCGATCGCAGAAGTACCACGCGCAGGTATTGTTCACCGCCTCGATAAAGATACGACAGGTTTGATGGTTGTCGCTAAGACGGTTCCTGCTCAAACTCGATTGGTACGTGCTCTACAAAAGCGTAACATCACCCGTGAATACGAAGCTATTGCTATCGGTAAAATGACGGCTGGTGGTATGGTAGATAAAGCGATCGGTCGTCACTCGACTAAACGTACACTGATGGCTGTGAACGAACTTGGTAAACCTGCGGTAACTCATTACCGAGTTGCAGAACATTTCCGAGAGCACACTCGTATTCGTTTACGTCTAGAAACGGGTCGAACTCACCAAATCCGTGTTCATATGTCTTATCTTCAGCATCCACTGTTAGGTGATAGCGCTTATGGTGGCCGCGCTCGTATTCCACGCGGAGCGAGCGAAGAACTGACTCAGATGATTCGTAGCTTTGATCGTCAAGCTCTGCACGCGGTAATGCTTAAGTTTGCGCATCCAGTTACTGGAGAAGAGATGACTTTCCATGCTCCTATTCCAGATGACATGGTGGTCATGACGGAAGCGTTGCGTGAAGACGCTAAGTTAAACAAAGAAGAAGATTATTAATGTCGCTTCTGACGCCAAACTGGAGCAAACCTAATAATGTTGAAGCGGTAAGCTCAACACGTGAGAATGGAGTCTCAAAGGCTCCATTTTCCAGTTTTAATTTAGGGATGCATGTTGGTGATGAACCTTCCGATGTATTGGCAAACCGTCGAGCACTGGAAATCAGTGCGAATATGCCGTCTTCTCCTGTTTGGCTTAATCAAACTCATTCGACTAGAGTCGCTATCGTTCAAGCTCCAACTGAACTGGTATTGGACGCGGATGCGAGTTTTACACGAACGCCCGGTGTCGTCCTTAGTGCCATGACGGCAGATTGCTTACCAATTCTAATATGTGCAAAGGATGGAACAGCAGTTGCTGCGGTCCATGCAGGATGGCGTGGATTGGCCGACGGGATTGTCGAAAAGGCCGCTGGCCTGTTCGATAGTGAAGCACAGGCTTGGATTGGACCAGCAATTGGCTTTGAGTCTTTTGAAGTTGGGCTGGATGTGAAACACGCATTTTGTCAGATGAATCCTGAATATGGAATTGCGTTTAAAGAAAGCGTGAATCCAGAGAAATGGCTTGCTGATCTGGCACTCATTGCACAGATGAAATTACAAGCTTCAGCGATCAGTGATGTAACGCTGAGTAACTTATGCACATTTAGCGATGAAAAGCGTTTCTTTTCTTATCGACGTGATGGAAAGACAGGTCGTATGGCAAGCTTTATCTGGATCAGTCACTGATTTTCACTCCTTTGTCTTGAAATCCGTTTTGCTAGCAACCATCTTAATTGCATAACAAGCTGTATGTAATTTAAACGGGGGTTGCTATGCGCCTAGATCGATTTACTAGCAAATTCCAAATTGCTATTTCTGATGCTCAGTCATTGGCATTGGGTCGAGATCATCAATATATTGAACCTGTTCACCTTATGGTTGCTTTGCTTAACCAAGAGGGCAGTTCTATTCGTCCACTATTAACCATGCTGAACGTCGATGTGGTTCAATTACGTTCCAAGCTGTCTGAGTTAATGGACAAACTTCCTAAAGTCACAGGTGTCGGTGGCGATGTTCAGCTGTCTAGTGCTATGGGGCAAATATTTAATCTCTGTGACAAAATTGCTCAAAAGCGTCAAGACGCCTATATCTCTTCTGAGATCTTTTTGCTTGCAGCAATAGAAGATAAAGGCCCTTTAGGTGCGCTTTTGAAACAGCAAGGGTTAACAGAAGCAAAAGTAAACCAAGCAATTGAGCAAATTCGTGGTGGTCAGAAAGTAGATGATCCCAATGCGGAAGAAAAGCGCCAAGCTTTGGAGAAATTTACCATCGATCTTACTGAGCGAGCGGAACAAGGCAAGCTTGATCCGGTCATTGGTCGTGACGATGAGATTCGCCGCACCATTCAAGTACTTCAACGTCGTACCAAAAATAACCCCGTCATTATAGGTGAGCCCGGTGTAGGTAAGACAGCTATCGTAGAAGGACTAGCACAACGCATTATAAATAATGAAGTCCCTGAAGGTTTGCGTGGGCGTCGTGTTCTTTCTTTAGATATGGGCTCATTGGTGGCTGGCGCCAAATATCGTGGTGAGTTTGAAGAGCGTTTGAAATCGGTCCTAAATGAACTAGCTAAAGAAGAAGGTAACATCATTCTGTTCATCGATGAGCTGCACACTATGGTTGGTGCTGGGAAAGGTGAAGGTTCGATGGATGCAGGCAATATGTTAAAGCCTGCATTAGCGCGCGGTGAACTGCACTGTGTAGGTGCGACAACATTGGATGAATATCGCCAGTATATTGAAAAAGATGCGGCGTTAGAACGACGCTTCCAAAAAGTACTGGTTGATGAACCAAGCGTCGAAGACACCGTAGCGATATTACGTGGTTTGAAAGAGCGTTATGAGCTCCATCACCATGTTGAAATTACTGACCCTGCTATTGTTGCTGCAGCGAGTTTATCGCATCGATATATTACTGATAGACAACTACCCGACAAGGCGATCGACCTTATTGATGAAGCTGCGTCGAGCATTCGACTTCAGATAGATTCGAAGCCAGAATCTTTGGATAAGTTAGAACGTAAAATCATTCAACTAAAAATCGAGCAGCAAGCTCTCAAAAATGAGTCGGATAATGCTAGTGAGAAGCGCTTGCTTGCTCTCAATGAAGAGTTAGAGTCAAAAGAGCGTGACTATGCGGAGTTGGAAGAAGTCTGGAATGCAGAAAAAGCAGCGCTATCGGGAACTCAACATATTAAGTCTGAACTCGAACAGGCAAGACTCGATATGGATGTGGCAAGACGTGCAGGCGATTTGAACCGAATGTCTGAGCTACAATATGGCCGTATCCCAGAGCTAGAGAAACAACTCGATTTAGCGACTCAAGCTGAAATGCAAGAAATGAGCTTGCTTCGCAACAAAGTGACAGATGCTGAAATCGCGGAAGTATTATCAAAGCAAACTGGGATTCCAGTATCTAAAATGCTTGAGGCAGAAAAAGATAAGCTTCTAAAAATGGAAGATGTTCTGCACAAACGCGTCATAGGGCAAGCGGAAGCTGTCGAAGTTGTATCTGATGCCATTCGCCGTAGTCGAGCTGGCCTCGCGGATCCTAATCGTCCAATAGGTTCTTTCTTATTCCTTGGCCCAACTGGTGTGGGCAAAACGGAACTATGTAAAACGCTTGCAAGTTTTATGTTTGATAGTGAAGACGCCATGGTGCGTATCGACATGTCTGAGTTCATGGAGAAACACTCAGTCGCTCGTTTAGTAGGTGCCCCTCCCGGTTATGTAGGTTATGAGGAAGGTGGATACCTAACGGAAGCCGTTAGACGTAAACCATACTCGGTTATTTTGCTGGATGAAGTTGAGAAGGCGCATCCTGATGTTTTTAATATTCTACTGCAAGTTCTCGACGATGGTCGCTTGACCGATGGACAAGGTAGAACAGTCGACTTTAGAAATACGGTAGTCATTATGACATCGAATCTTGGTTCATCTCGTATCCAAGAGAATTTCCAGGTGCTTGATTATGAGGGTATTAAGCGAGAAGTAATGGATGTTGTGACCTCTCACTTCAAGCCAGAATTCTTAAATCGTGTAGATGAAAGTGTGGTCTTCCATCCTTTGGGTGCGGAGCACATTAAATCTATTGCGGGTATTCAGTTGCAACGCTTGGGCAAACGCATGGAAGACAATGGCTATCACCTAGTGGTTGCCGATGCAGCTTTAGATTACATCGCCAAAGTAGGTTATGACCCAGTATATGGAGCTAGACCGCTTAAAAGAGCTATTCAACAAAGTATCGAAAATCCGTTGGCTAAAGAGATACTTGCCGGCAAAGTTGACCCGACTAAGCCAGTTCGTTTGATAGTGAACAACGACAAAATTGCTGTCGGGCAGTAAATAGCAAGGGAAATAGACTAATAAAAGGGGGCTTAGCCCCCTTTTTGTGTCTTTTTTCGACGCTTTGTTTCTTTTGTGTTCGAACGGCTGTAAAAAACGATTTTATTTCAAATTAGCGCTTGCCAAGAATTGGTTCATCTCTATAATGCCACCTCGCTGACACGGGATGAGGCAACTAAAAGCCTTCACGAGTTAGCAGGTCAAGTTGCTTCTAAAGAAGTAAAGCAAAATTAGTTAGGAAAGTGGTTGACACGATAACTGAAATAGCTAAAATGACCGTCCGTTTTGAGTAAGGCTCAAAACAAGCTCTTTAACAATATAAACCTATCAATCTGTGTGGGCACTCGTTGATGATAATCAAATTAGATACTTCGGTATCAAATTAGGTTTCAATGAAACGAAGTGACCATTGAATCGAAAGATTCAGCACAGTCAATTCAAACATTACTTTATGTAATGTTCAGTATTCATTGAGCCGACAAAATCTTAAATTGAAGAGTTTGATCATGGCTCAGATTGAACGCTGGCGGCAGGCCTAACACATGCAAGTCGAGCGGAAACGAGTTAACTGACCCTTCGGGTGACGTTAACGGCGTCGAGCGGCGGACGGGTGAGTAATGCCTGGGAAATTGCCCTGATGTGGGGGATAACCATTGGAAACGATGGCTAATACCGCATAACGCCTTCGGGCCAAAGAGGGGGACCTTCGGGCCTCTCGCGTCAGGATATGCCCAGGTGGGATTAGCTAGTTGGTGAGGTAATGGCTCACCAAGGCGACGATCCCTAGCTGGTCTGAGAGGATGATCAGCCACACTGGAACTGAGACACGGTCCAGACTCCTACGGGAGGCAGCAGTGGGGAATATTGCACAATGGGCGCAAGCCTGATGCAGCCATGCCGCGTGTGTGAAGAAGGCCTTCGGGTTGTAAAGCACTTTCAGCAGTGAGGAAGGCGGGTACGTTAATAGCGTGCTCGTTTGACGTTAGCTGCAGAAGAAGCACCGGCTAACTCCGTGCCAGCAGCCGCGGTAATACGGAGGGTGCGAGCGTTAATCGGAATTACTGGGCGTAAAGCGCATGCAGGTGGTTCGTTAAGTCAGATGTGAAAGCCCGGGGCTCAACCTCGGAACTGCATTTGAAACTGGCGGACTAGAGTACTGTAGAGGGGGGTAGAATTTCAGGTGTAGCGGTGAAATGCGTAGAGATCTGAAGGAATACCGGTGGCGAAGGCGGCCCCCTGGACAGATACTGACACTCAGATGCGAAAGCGTGGGGAGCAAACAGGATTAGATACCCTGGTAGTCCACGCCGTAAACGATGTCTACTTGGAGGTTGTGGCCTTGAGCCGTGGCTTTCGGAGCTAACGCGTTAAGTAGACCGCCTGGGGAGTACGGTCGCAAGATTAAAACTCAAATGAATTGACGGGGGCCCGCACAAGCGGTGGAGCATGTGGTTTAATTCGATGCAACGCGAAGAACCTTACCTACTCTTGACATCCAGAGAAGCCAGCGGAGACGCAGGTGTGCCTTCGGGAGCTCTGAGACAGGTGCTGCATGGCTGTCGTCAGCTCGTGTTGTGAAATGTTGGGTTAAGTCCCGCAACGAGCGCAACCCTTATCCTTGTTTGCCAGCGAGTAATGTCGGGAACTCCAGGGAGACTGCCGGTGATAAACCGGAGGAAGGTGGGGACGACGTCAAGTCATCATGGCCCTTACGAGTAGGGCTACACACGTGCTACAATGGCGCATACAGAGGGCAGCCAACTTGCGAAAGTGAGCGAATCCCAAAAAGTGCGTCGTAGTCCGGATTGGAGTCTGCAACTCGACTCCATGAAGTCGGAATCGCTAGTAATCGTAGATCAGAATGCTACGGTGAATACGTTCCCGGGCCTTGTACACACCGCCCGTCACACCATGGGAGTGGGCTGCAAAAGAAGTGGGTAGTTTAACCTTCGGGAGGACGCTCACCACTTTGTGGTTCATGACTGGGGTGAAGTCGTAACAAGGTAGCCCTAGGGGAACCTGGGGCTGGATCACCTCCTTATACGAAAGATTATTGCGATGAGTGTTCACACAGATTGATTAGGTTTAGATTAAAGACGATGCTTGGGTCTGTAGCTCAGGTGGTTAGAGCGTTCGCCTGATAAGCGAGAGGTCGGTGGTTCAAGTCCACTCAGACCCACCAATCTTCCTCCCAGATGATTGGCGGTAAGCATCAACACTGATGGGGCTATAGCTCAGCTGGGAGAGCGCCTGCCTTGCACGCAGGAGGTCAGCAGTTCGATCCTGCTTAGCTCCACCATCTTTAAGTGTTTTCTCTTTGAGAATATTTAAAAATGATTCTTTATGAATCAAGTTCTTTAACAATTTGGAAAGCTGACGAATAACATTTGATTAATGTTATTCATTTAAAAGTTCTCAAATCCTATATCGAAAGATGTAGGTACCAACACACATTCAAGTGTTCTTGGGAATAGCGAAAGCTATTCATATTTGAGTCCGGCAAAATCGAGTCTGCACATGTATAAAAATGCAGACAACTTTGGTTACGTAACAAAGACCCTTTGGGGTTGTATGGTTAAGTGACTAAGCGTACACGGTGGATGCCTTGGCAGTCAGAGGCGATGAAAGGCGTATTAACTTGCGATAAGCTCAGATTAGGTAGTAAAAACCTGTGAGTCTGAGATTCCTGAATGGGGAAACCCAACTGCATAAGCAGTTATCGCTGAGTGAATACATAGCTCAGCGAGGCGAACCGGGGGAACTGAAACATCTAAGTACCCCGAGGAAGAGAAATCAACCGAGATTCCGAAAGTAGCGGCGAGCGAAATTGGATTAGCCCTTAAGCTTTTAATGAGACAGGTGAAGGCTCTGGAAAGTGCCGCGATACAGGGTGATAGCCCCGTAACCGACATCTCATCATCAGTGAAATCGAGTAGGGCGGGACACGTGATATCCTGTCTGAATATGGGGGGACCATCCTCCAAGGCTAAATACTACTGACTGACCGATAGTGAACCAGTACCGTGAGGGAAAGGCGAAAAGAACCCCTGTGAGGGGAGTGAAATAGAACCTGAAACCGTGTACGTACAAGCAGTAGGAGCACCTTCGTGGTGTGACTGCGTACCTTTTGTATAATGGGTCAGCGACTTATATTCAGTGGCAAGGTTAACCGTTTAGGGGAGCCGTAGGGAAACCGAGTCTTAACTGGGCGTTCAGTCTCTGGATATAGACCCGAAACCAGGTGATCTAGCCATGGGCAGGTTGAAGGTTGAGTAACATCAACTGGAGGACCGAACCGACTAATGTTGAAAAATTAGCGGATGACTTGTGGCTAGGGGTGAAAGGCCAATCAAACCTGGAGATAGCTGGTTCTCCCCGAAATCTATTTAGGTAGAGCCTCGGACGAATACTACTGGGGGTAGAGCACTGTTAAGGCTAGGGGGTCATCCCGACTTACCAACCCTTTGCAAACTCCGAATACCAGTAAGTACTATCCGGGAGACACACGGCGGGTGCTAACGTCCGTCGTGGAGAGGGAAACAACCCAGACCGCCAGCTAAGGTCCCAAAGTATAGCTAAGTGGGAAACGATGTGGGAAGGCTTAGACAGCTAGGATGTTGGCTTAGAAGCAGCCATCATTTAAAGAAAGCGTAATAGCTCACTAGTCGAGTCGGCCTGCGCGGAAGATGTAACGGGGCTAAGCTATACACCGAAGCTGCGGCAATGTGTTTACACATTGGGTAGGGGAGCGTTCTGTAAGCTGTTGAAGGTGGACTGTAAGGTCTGCTGGAGGTATCAGAAGTGCGAATGCTGACATGAGTAACGATAAAGGGGGTGAAAAACCTCCTCGCCGGAAGACCAAGGGTTCCTGTCCAACGTTAATCGGGGCAGGGTAAGTCGACCCCTAAGGCGAGGCCGAAAGGCGTAGTCGATGGGAAACGGGTTAATATTCCCGTACTTCTTACAATTGCGATGGGGGGACGGAGAAGGCTAGGTGGGCCTGGCGACGGTTGTCCAGGTTTAAGTGCGTAGGCTTAAGGTTTAGGTAAATCCGGACCTTTTTAAGGCTGAGACACGATGTCGAGCTACTACGGTAGTGAAGTCATTGATGCCATGCTTCCAGGAAAAGCCTCTAAGCTTCAGATTGTAAGGAATCGTACCCCAAACCGACACAGGTGGTCGGGTAGAGAATACCAAGGCGCTTGAGAGAACTCGGGTGAAGGAACTAGGCAAAATGGTACCGTAACTTCGGGAGAAGGTACGCTCTTAGTGGTGAAGTCCCTCGCGGATGGAGCTACCGAGAGTCGCAGATACCAGGTGGCTGCAACTGTTTATTAAAAACACAGCACTGTGCAAAATCGCAAGATGACGTATACGGTGTGACGCCTGCCCGGTGCCGGAAGGTTAATTGATGGGGTTAGTTTTCGGACGAAGCTCTTGATCGAAGCCCCGGTAAACGGCGGCCGTAACTATAACGGTCCTAAGGTAGCGAAATTCCTTGTCGGGTAAGTTCCGACCTGCACGAATGGCGTAATGATGGCCACGCTGTCTCCACCCGAGACTCAGTGAAATTGAAATCGCTGTGAAGATGCAGTGTACCCGCGGCTAGACGGAAAGACCCCGTGAACCTTTACTACAGCTTGGCACTGAACATTGAGCCTACATGTGTAGGATAGGTGGGAGCCTTTGAAGCGAGTACGCCAGTATTCGTGGAGGCAATCTTGAAATACCACCCTTGTATGTTTGATGTTCTAACTTGGTTCCCTAATCGGGAATGAGGACAGTGCCTGGTGGGTAGTTTGACTGGGGCGGTCTCCTCCCAAAGAGTAACGGAGGAGCACGAAGGTGGGCTAATCACGGTTGGACATCGTGAGGTTAGTGCAATGGCATAAGCCCGCTTGACTGCGAGAATGACAATTCGAGCAGGTGCGAAAGCAGGTCATAGTGATCCGGTGGTTCTGAATGGAAGGGCCATCGCTCAACGGATAAAAGGTACTCCGGGGATAACAGGCTGATACCGCCCAAGAGTTCATATCGACGGCGGTGTTTGGCACCTCGATGTCGGCTCATCACATCCTGGGGCTGAAGTCGGTCCCAAGGGTATGGCTGTTCGCCATTTAAAGTGGTACGCGAGCTGGGTTTAGAACGTCGTGAGACAGTTCGGTCCCTATCTGCCGTGGGCGTTGGAAGATTGAAGGGGGCTGCTCCTAGTACGAGAGGACCGGAGTGGACGAACCTCTGGTGTTCGGGTTGTGTCGCCAGACGCATTGCCCGGTAGCTAAGTTCGGAATCGATAACCGCTGAAAGCATCTAAGCGGGAAGCGAGCCCTGAGATGAGTCTTCCCTGGCGCTTTAAGCGTCCTAAAGGGTTGTTCGAGACTAGAACGTTGATAGGCAGGGTGTGTAAGCGTTGTGAGGCGTTGAGCTAACCTGTACTAATTGCCCGTGAGGCTTAACCATACAACACCCAAAGGGTTTTGATGGACTCAAAGCAAGAACAAATTGAATGTGTATGAGAACGCATTAACAGCTTTCCGAATTAAGAATTTGCTTGGCGACCATAGCGTTGTGGACCCACCTGATCCCATGCCGAACTCAGAAGTGAAACGCAATAGCGCCGATGGTAGTGTGGGGCTTCCCCATGTGAGAGTAGGACATCGCCAGGCTTTGAACACAATCTGTTTAAAGCACGCTTAAGATAAGACTTTAAATAGACCACTGCGGAGTGGTAGTTCAGTTGGTTAGAATACCGGCCTGTCACGCCGGGGGTCGCGGGTTCGAGTCCCGTCCACTCCGCCACTTTATTTGAGAGTCGTCTCAATAAACACGAAGATAGGGGTGTAGCTCCAATTGGCAGAGCAGCGGATTCCAAATCCGCGTGTTGGGAGTTCGAATCTCTCCACCCCTGCCATATTCAAAGGCTCTGACTTAGGTCGGAGCCTTTTTTGTTTTCGCTTTTCAAAGCGATGTGTTGGGAGCTGGGTCGCCAGCCCGGTCAAATCTCTCCACTCCTGCCATATTTAAAGGCTCTGACTTAGGTCAGAGCCTTTTTCGTTTTTCCTTTCCTAAATTCTCTAATCTCATTGTTCACTGATATACTCGTAATCGTTATCAAATACATGGATATGATTATGCCTCATTTACGATTTAGAGCGATTGAACCTGAGCTTGTTAAAACTCTTTCGAGTCCACTAGTTGATGAACTGCAACCGTTAATGGACTGCCCCAAAGAGGACTTCACTGTTGAGCATATTGCTTCCACTTTTTACTTTGATAATAAGGTCACTCATGCTTACCCATTTATTGAAGTTCTTTGGTTTGATCGGGGACAGGAAGTCAAAGATTCAGTGGCCACAGTTATTACGACTCAAGTACGCTCAGCCCTTGGAAAAGAGGTAGATGTGGCGGTAATCTTTAGTGCGCTTGAGCCTGCAAATTACTACGATAATGGACAGCATTACGGTTAGTACTTGAATAAGGTGACTCTCACAATTGGGACTGGAGAAGTCGAAGTATGTTGACTATGGTTATCAATACTTCGGTAGATTAGTCTTTTTGTTTCTTGGTGTTATTGTTATTGAGTTAAGGCTTATCTACTGTATTTTTGGGGATTTCCCCATTAAGTTTTGGGTAAGGAAGACTGTTATGACTATGATCTCATCAAGGCAGTTTGCCCGATGGCTTAGGGAGAGATTCGCTTCAGAAAAAGATGGAGTGATTCTAACTAGAGAGGACATTAATCAACTATCCGGTAGGCAAAGTTTCACACTCGGTTTCATCAATGATATTCACTATGAGTTGATGCAGCACGGTATTGCCTTTGTGACCGACACCAGCAGAGAGAAGTTCTATTTAATTCCTATTAACTCTGCAGAAAACTGGCGCAAAAAACTGGAGATGCAGTATGAGAAAGAGCTTTACTGCAATGTTTTTCCGATCGAAAAGTCTGGGTAATAAAAAAGCCTCCGCTTGGAGGCTTTTTGCTGACTAGGCCATACCTTGAATAATCACAAACTTCTCAAGTAGCTCATCATCGGTTTCCACATGGTTTGGATCGGTGATGATACATTTTGTGATTGGGCAGACGGACTGACAAGTTGGTTTGTCGTAGTGCCCTTTGCACTCCGTGCATAAATGGGGGTCGATCTCAAAGATCTCGCTGCCCATACTAATTGCCCCATTAGGACATTCAGGGTCACACATATCACAGTTGATGCACTTGTCAGTGATTAATAGTGCCATGGTTACTTACCAGTTGGGTTACGTGTATCTTGTCCTGAATTTAGGTTACGCATAAGTAGTGCGTAGTCCAGATCCAACTCCTCTGGTACTGGAATGAAGACGAAGTGACCGTTACCTTTAGCGTCGTCGATGCTTTCTGACTTACGGTTTTCCATCACTTCTAGGCTGAATACCACATTGCCTTTTGGTGTCATTAACTCAAGGCTATCGCCAACCACAAATTTGTTTTTCACTTCAACTTCAGCCAAGTGACCACGACGTTTACCGGTAAACTCACCTACAAATTGCTGAGAATCGGAAACGGAATAACCGTAGTCATAGTTTTGATAGCTGTCATGAGTATGACGACGCAGGAAGCCTTCTGTATAACCACGGTGAGCTAGGCTTTCTAGCGTGCCTAATAGTGATTCATCAAACGGTTTGCCAGCAACAGCGTCATCAATAGCTTTACGGTAAACTTGAGCAGTACGAGCACAGTAGTAGAAAGATTTAGTACGACCTTCAATCTTAAGTGAGTGGACACCCATCTTAGTCAAACGCTCAACATGCTGCACCGCACGAAGATCTTTGGAGTTCATGATGTACGTACCATGCTCATCTTCAAATGCCGCCATTTTATCTTCTGGACGATGGCTTTCAGAAAGTAGTACGACTTCATCCGTTGGTTTACCACGACCAATAGTGGTCTCCGGACGCTCATCAACGACTTCAACTGCTTGTGCCTCAGGAACAAATTCTTCGACAATTTGACCTGCGTCGTTTTCAGTCGCTTTTTCAACTTTGTATTCCCAGCGGCATGCATTGGTGCACGTACCCTGGTTTGGATCGCGTTTGTTGATGTAGCCGGATAGTAGACAGCGACCTGAATAAGCCATGCAAAGTGCGCCGTGTACGAATACTTCTAGCTCAGTTTCAGGGCAATGTTCACGGATTTCCTCAATCTCTTCTAACGATAACTCACGAGACACGATAACGCGCTCAACACCATTAGCTGCCCAGAACTTAACAGTCGCCCAGTTTACGGCGTTTGCCTGTACTGATAGGTGAATCGGCATTTCAGGGAATGCTTCACGAACCATCATGATAAGACCTGGGTCAGACATGATCAGTGCGTCTGGACCCATTTCAACAACAGGTTTTAGATCACGGATGAAGGTTTTTAGCTTCGAGTTATGCGGTTGAATGTTACAAACCACATAAAGCTTTTTACCTAGGGCGTGCGCTTCATTGATACCTATCTGAAGGTTTTCGTGGTTGAATTCGTTGTTACGAACACGAAGGCTGTAACGAGGTTGACCTGCGTAAACCGCGTCCGCACCGTAGGCGAATGCATAACGCATGTTCTTAAGGCTGCCAGCAGGTGACAGAAGTTCTGGAGTAAACATTGCTTTATATCTCTAATCTGATTTCAAGTCAGTGTTGTGCCACCTAATGGCACTAAGGGGCGCAAATTCTACGCTAATATGGAGAGGTTTCCAAGTTTTGTATTGAGCTCGCAGAACGCGAGCTCAGATAAGTAATGGCTATTGCTTTGGTAAGCCGCCTAAGGCGTCATAAAGATTTGGTAGGAATGCGCCAAACTCACCGCAAAGCAATGAGAAGTCGGCATCCATTCGAGCCGCAGCATCTTCTCTTGGAATGTCGTCATTCTCATCTTTCAGTTCATCGCTGAATTTAAGGCGTTTAATACTGCCATCATCAGCCAGAATAAATTCAATACGCTCTTGCCAGTTCAGCGCGAGTTTAGTTACAAACTTGTTTGCCTCAATATGACCAAGAATCTCATCGCTTGACAGTTCTTGTTTTTTACAACGGATAACACCACCGTCTTCTAGCACTGACTTAAGCTCAGCCTCATCTAGAAGATTGAAGCCTGTAGGTACTTCACCGCCTTTCACCCATTCGGTTAATGTATTTTCAATAGGCTGCTCTGGGAAGGCAGGAACAACAGGCAGGCTTCCCATTGTTTTTCTCAAGAGGGCGATGACATCTTCTGATTTCTTAAAGCTACTTGCATCTACAATGATGAAGCCTTCTTTTGGAAGGATAAGCAGATGAGTGAGGTTGCTACGGCTGAAAGCTCGTGGAAGCAAATCAATGATGATTTCATCTTTAAGGTCATCTTTTTCTTTTTTCTTAAGTGGTCGACCTTCTTGCGTTTCCAACGCTTCTACTTTGCTGTTTAGTGACTCTTTGATCACAGACGCTGGCAGCATTTTTTCTTCTTTCTTTGCACAAAGCAAAATGCGGTTTTCAGAAACGTGGGTCATCATGTCGCCATGTTTACCAAGCGCTGTCACCCAACCAAATTTTTGCTTATCTTGACTACCACAAGGTGTAAAACGAAACTCTTCAAGCTGCTGCTCGAGTTTATCGGCGTTAAATTCAAGATCCTTGTTGAATCGATAGACCAAACAGTTTTTAAACCACATATTACTCTCACCTTTAGAATAGATAGCTGCACATGATAGGCAATTTTCAAACAATTGTCCTAGCTTAAATCTTCAATATGACAACCCAGATTGTGCGAAAGTTATATTAAAAATTGTTTTCAATGGTCACAAAAGTGTCATAATAATTCTTGATAATGCATGCAGTTGATTAGATTCCATAAGGTTATTCAGATATGTCTAGAAGAATCCTGGTTGTTGAGGATGAAGCACCAATTCGTGAAATGCTGTGTTTCGTGTTAGAGCAGAAAGGCTACCAAGCTGTTGAAGCAGAAGATTACGATACCGCAGTAAACAAACTGGCTGAACCTTACCCAGACCTTGTTCTGCTAGATTGGATGTTGCCTGGTGGTTCAGGTATCAATTTCATAAAGCACATGAAGCGTGAAGAGCTTACTCGAAACATTCCAGTAGTGATGTTGACGGCTCGTGGTGAAGAAGAAGATAAAGTGCGCGGCTTAGAAGTCGGGGCTGATGACTATATCACTAAACCTTTCTCTCCAAAGGAATTGGTTGCTCGACTAAAAGCAGTTATTCGCCGTGTCACACCAACTGCGTTGGAAGATGTTATCGATGTTCAAGGGCTGAAGCTGGACCCAGTATCGCATCGTGTTACTGCGAATGATGCACCGCTAGATATGGGACCAACGGAATTTAAAATGCTGCATTTCTTTATGACGCATCAAGAGCGCGTATACAGCCGCGAACAACTGCTTAATAACGTTTGGGGTACTAACGTTTATGTTGAAGACCGCACGGTGGATGTGCACATTCGTCGTTTGCGTAAGGCATTAGAGTCCGCAGGACATGATAAGTTGATTCAGACCGTTCGAGGCGCTGGCTACCGTTTCTCTACCAAAGGCTAGCATCGAACTGGAGAGATAGATGGTTGAAAGGTTAACCTGGAAAAAGCTGGCCTGGGAGCTGGCTTTTTTTTACACCCCATGGATTGTTGTTGGGTGGATATTTGGATACATGCCGTGGTTACTGCTCGTTGCCACGGTTTTGCAGTTGATATGGCACCTACATAATCAGCTGCGTTTGTCTGCATGGTTGTGGGATGAAAAGCGTCTGACGCCGCCATCAGGCACAGGCAACTGGGAGTCGTTATTTAATGGCATCTATCGACTTCAACAGCGCCAAAGACGTAAACGAAAAGAGTTGACCAACCTAATTCGCCGTTTTAAAAACGGTGCGGAATCGCTTCCCGATGCGGTTGTGGTGTTTCGTAGTGAAGGTAATATCGTGTGGTGTAACAAACTCGCACAGCACCTTCTTGGCTTTCGCTGGCCTGATGATTCAGGACAGCCGATTTCTAATCTGATTCGCACCCCAGATTTCATTAAGTATCTAAATAAGCAGGATTTCTCTGAACCTTTAGAAATGCGTTCGCCTTTGAATGTGGAAAGAATGCTGGAGCTTCGAATTGTACCGTATACCGAAGGTGAGCATTTGATGGTCGTGCGTGACGTCAGCCAACTTAAGCAATTAGAAGGTATGCGTCGCAATTTCTTTGCTAACGTTTCTCATGAACTACGTACACCAATGACTGTTCTTCAGGGTTACCTTGAGATGACAGAAGATCCAGACATGGTTGTCGGTCCTATGTGGACTAAAGCTCACGGTGTAATGACCGAACAGCTTAATCGAATGAACAGCCTTGTGAATCAGTTACTCACGCTCTCCAAAATTGAAGCTGCGCCAATGCATGAGTTAGACGAAGTCGTCAATGTGCCTGCTATGCTCGAAGTTCTCGAAAAAGAGGCAGTTAGCCTAAGTGGTGAGGATGGGCACAAGGTTGAGTTTGATGTCGATAATAGCCTGAGAGTATTTGGCGATGATGATCAGTTAAGAAGTGCTATTTCTAATCTGGTTTACAACGCGATTAAATATACGCCACCGGGTGCAAACGTAAAAGTACGCTGGTATCAATCTGCTCAAGGTGCATGTTTAGATGTGGAAGATACTGGGGATGGTATTGAGCCCCAGCATTTGCACCGACTAACTGAGCGTTTTTATCGTGTCGATAAGGCACGCTCTCGTGATACTGGCGGAAGTGGGTTAGGGCTAGCTATCGTAAAACATGCGCTATCTCACCATGATTCTCATCTGGAAATTCACTCGGAAGTGGGCGTTGGTAGTAAATTCTCATTCATTCTTCCTGAACGTTTGGTAGTGAACTAATGGCGATGAGCGGAAGGTTAAGTTGGTCAGTATTGATTTTTGGTGTGATATCCTTCTCTACGCTGGCTTCAGAGTTGCCTAAATATACGAAGCAACCTGGGGTTGCAGGCAACTTATCCTCAGTAGGTTCAGATACTTTATCGGGGATGACCACCTTATGGCTTGAAGAGTTTAAGAACATTTATCCTAATGTTAATGCCCAAATTCAAGCTTCAGGCTCGTCGACGGCGCCTCCTGCTCTGGCCGAAGGTACGGCACAATTCGGACCTATGAGCAGGAAGATGCGTTTAAAAGAGGTGGAATCTTTTGAACGGCATTATGGTTACAAACCGACCGAACTTCGAGTTGCGATTGATGCTATTGGGATATTTGTTCATACCGACAACCCCATCAAAGGTTTGAATTTCCAGCAAATAGACAGTATTTTTTCCTCAACATTACGCTGTGGAAGCAACCACTACATTAGTAAGTGGGAGCAGCTAGGCGTTAAAGCACCTTGGAGTCAACGTGCTATTCAGATGTTCGGTCGTAACTCGGTATCGGGGACCTATGGTTATTTCAAGAACAATGCACTTTGTGGAGGCGACTTCAAACGCAATGTGAATGAGCAACCTGGCTCAGCATCTGTGGTGCAATCAGTAGCGTCATCCGTGAATACCATTGGTTACTCTGGCATTGGCTATCAAGTATCTGGGGCGAAGTTGGTGTCCATCGCGAAACAAGGTGAGGATTACATCTTACCAACTCAAGACAATGTACAGTCAGGTCACTACCCACTGTCTCGGTTCTTGTATGTCTACGTCAATAAAGACCCACAACGAAAACTTGATCCCATAGAGGAAGCCTATATTCGCTATATCTATTCTCGAGAAGGTCAGCGAATAGTGGTGAAAGATGGCTATGTACCGTTAAGTCGAGAATTTGCAGAACAAGAGCTAGCCAAGGTTGGATTGAGCTTTATCGACTAACCTTCATTGGTGAACTGCAAATGTAGCTGCGACAGTTAATTGAATTCAAGTTGCCACCCTACCGCTTGCCAGTAGTTTTGCTCCGTTTGTAAATCAGCGGAGAGAAGCCGGTTTTGTTCTAACCAATCTACTTGCTCACAACTCACAGTCCAAATGTCGTCGACAATAGTCAGCTTTAGAGGTAATAACTCATCATTGCGCTGCCCATTAACGATAATGGCGAGTCGTAGGATTCGTATTAAACCGAGAATATGTTTTCTCTTAAACAGGCTAAACTCAGGGAGCTCTTGTAACTTGAGTGATTTTCTTTGATAGCGAGCCAGTGTCGCTAAAATGCGTTGCTGTTCACTGTTAAAACCTGGCATATTGGTGTGCGTGAGTATGTAACTTGAATGCTTATGGAAGGCTTGATAACTGATACTGAGTCCAACCTCGTGAAGTAGAGCACTCCACTCGAGCAAACTAAACAAATCACTTTTCTTTTTAAGATTGAGCTGCTCATGAGTTTGATTTAAAAACTCGACTGCCTGGCCGCGAACTTTGGCGGCATGTTCAAGATCGACAAAATGTTTGGCGGCTAAATTTTCAGTGGTTCGCATACGGATATCAGAGCGTTGGAAACGCTCCTCCATTTCATAGAGCAAACCTTCACGAAGAGCGCCAGCTGAAAAGTGCATTTCACGAATTTTCAAACTTTCAAAGAGCGCAGTTAATATCGCTACGCCTGCGGCAAACACTGGCTTCCTTTCGTCCGTTAGTCCAGTTAAGTTGATGTCATCAAGAGTGTTAAATTCACATAAGGTATCGATAAGTTTATACAAACGTTTATGGGTGACTAAACCATCTTCATGTCCTAAACCGATTAAGACTTCCCTTATTGCCTTAATAGTTCCAGAGGAGCCTAATGCAACTTCCCAACCTTTCTTTTTATATCGAACCGATAATGCTTCGAGTCTTTGCTGAGCAGATAAAATAGCTTTGGAGAAATTTTTAGCGGAGAGTTTTCCGTTGGCAAAAAACTTAGTGGTATAACTCACGCAGCCCATCTGAGTGCTATTTAGTAACACAGGTTCGAAAGCCTTACCTATGATGAGCTCGGTACTACCACCACCAATATCAATCACCAGTTTTGAATTTGACTCGGTTTGAGTGTGCGCAACGCCGGTATAGATTAGGCGTGCTTCTTCTTCACCAGGGATGACTTCAATAGGAAAGGGAAGAATGTCGCGAGCGCGTTGCAAAAAGATATGGGTATTATTGGCGATACGCAGCGTGTGGGTTGCGGCAATACGAACGTTTTCTGGCTCAAAACCTTGTAGGCGCTCAGCAAACATGGCAAGGCATTCTAATCCTCGTTCAATCGCAGCATTGTCGAGATTCTGTTGAGCGTCCAACCCAGAGGCTAATCTCACTCGCTGTTTATGGCGACTTACTAACTGTAGATCTTGATCCACTACCTTAGCGACAACCATGTGAAAGCTGTTCGAACCTAAATCGATAGCGGCGACATTTTTTATACTACTGTCCTTGGTCTGGCTCATTATTGATCAGTTGCTCTTTGGTTTTTCTTGTTTGTTTCTCTACCTTTTTAAGATAGTCGTAAATAGCCATTTGTGAGCGTACTTTCTTACGGTTACCGCGCGGTACGTAGCTGTTGCTCATTTCTTTGTCTATCCAACGTGCCTTCATGGTATCAGTAAAGTGAAGGTTAATAATGTCGATAATTCGCTGTTTTAAACGAGTGTCACGCACTGGAGCGGCGACTTCAATACGATGGTCTATGTTGCGAGTCATCCAGTCGGCAGATGAGATATAGACTTGAGGGTCGCCATTGTTATGAGCAATGATGACGCGAGGGTGTTCTAAGAAGCGATCAACAATGCTGATAATTTTTATGTTATCGCTCACTCCTTCAACACCGGGAACTAGAGAGCACATGCCGCGGATAATCATTTGGATTTTAACCCCTGCATTGCTCGCGCCGTAGAGTTTGTTGATCAGCCCCTTATCGACTAAATTGTTAATTTTTAAAGTGAGTTTACCTTTCTTGCCCGCCTTAGCATTGGCGATTTCAGTATCAATGAGTCGGTAGAGTTGTTTACGCGAGTTACGTGGGGAGACGATGAGATAGTTAAACTTCACTGGGCGATAAGGGTTTTCGATATAGCCGAAAACGTTACGAACTTCATTCGCGATCTCTTGATCGGCAGTTAGCAAAGAAAAGTCGGTATAGATACGAGCATTCTTCTCATGAAAGTTCCCAGTGCCAATGTGAGCGTAGCGGGTAATCTCGCCCTCTTCTCGGCGACTTATCAGCAGTAACTTAGCGTGTATTTTTAGCCCCGGAGCACCAAAGATCACTTGTACCCCGTTTTCGGTGAGCACTCTAGACCATTCAATGTTGGCTTCTTCGTCAAACCGAGCCTGTAGCTCAACCACTACTGTGACATTTTTCCCGTTGTGTACGGCGTCAATCAATGAGTTCATCAAACGGGAGTCTTTCGCCACTCTATATACATTGATTTTGATACCAATGACCTTAGGGTCAAACGAGGCTTGACGCACTAACTCAGTAATATGATCGAAGGTGTGATAGGGGAAATGGAGCAAAATATCTTGAGCGCGTATGGCCTCAAACTGGTTGTCGTAGCCATCGAAATCGGTACAACGCATTGGAGGTAGTGGTTTGTTTTCTAGGTATTCACGTCCAACATTTGGAAAGCCGATAAAGTCTTTAAAGTTATGGTAGCGACCACCGGGAATTAGGCTATCGTAGTTAGAAATGCCTAGTTTGCTGCACAAGGTATTTAGCATTTCTTCGGGCATATCACGCTCGTAAACAAAGCGTACGGGCATGGCGGTCAGTCGTTGATTGACACTCTCAGACATTTGTTCGAGCAGGCTGTGTTCTACTTCGAGACTCAAGTCGTACTCCGCATCCCTCGTCATTTTCATCGCATAGCCATTAAGCTCATCGTAATCAAAGAACCCGCGGAATATATCGTCAAGACAATAACGAATGATGTTGTCGAGCAGAATGATGGTTTTACGGCGTTTACCTTTCTGTTCAGGAACCATGACAAAACGGGGTAAGTGATCAGTAGGGATCTCTAAGATCGCATACTGAGAACTCTGCTCTTTTTGCATATCGACAACGATATAGGCGTACTCATCCTTAAGAAACTGCAGTACGTTGATGTCTTCTCCAAGCATAAAAGGTGTTAAGTGAGGCAACACTTCATTTCTAAAGTATTTCTTTACCCACTTTTGTTGCGTGTCACTTAGCTGAGTTTCATTAACTAGGAAGATTCGACGACGAGCCATCTCTAAAATCAGCTCGTTGTAGAGTTCATCAAATCGCAAATTAAGCTTGAGTGCCTTACTTTGCATCTTACCCAGTAGATGTTTGGAGTTGTCGTTTATACCACTTTCTTGGTTAATGAGGATGCGACGTTTTACGTCAGAGAAACGAACTTTGTAAAACTCATCGAGGTTGTTAGAGAAAATCCCTAAAAAGCGGATGCGTTCAATCAGTGGGACGGTCTTGTCTGCGGCTTCTTGCAGCACTCGCTCGTTAAAAGAGAGCCAACTAAGTTCTTTTTCGATATAGAGTTTTTCCGCGCTCATTTACCTAACCACCAACATTCTGGACTCATTGTTGTCAATGAGTGACATATAAGACTAATCTAATCGTGAACCTTATTGATTTTATATGACATTTTTATTTCAAATAGCGTGCGACTTGACACATTTCATTATTTTCAGCACGTTAGATGGCATGTAATATAACTGTCATCTAAACGACATAAAATATTGGGGCACGTCATGCATTCTAGTAACTCGTCCCAGAACCCTTAACGGGTAATATCTCGTAAGATTCTAACCGTCACCAAAGAGACAAATGTAGATTATGGCAACAGCCAATTTTTCGTTACAAACCAAAGATCGTAAAAGACTGGTAAAGGACCGTTTGGTTCGCTGGATCGTGTCTTTTGGCGGTTTGAGTGTATTGGCGAGTTTGATCTTTATCTTTGTCTATTTGGCTTATGTGACGTTCCCACTGTTCTCTGATGCCAAGGTATCATGGTCACAAGGGGTTGAGTTAAGTATAGATAAACCTATCGTCTATAGCGCGATCGACGACCACGGCACTCGAGCTGCTTTTGTGACAACGGATGGCGTGGTGGTTGAGCAATCTTTAGTCTCAGGTCAACAAACAACACGTCAACTTCCTATTAGTACCTCAATGCTTAAGACGGTTAATAATGACCAGTTACTCATTGTTGATTCTGATCAGAGACTCGCCTTAGTTCAGCCTAAATTTAAATGGCAATCAGAAAAAGGACAAAGTGATCTAGAACTTAAGTTGCCAGGTCGTGCTGATTGGATGCCCACTCATGGCAGCGTCATATCATTGGTAACAGCAACCAGCAATGCTCGTGGTATAGCTTTTGCTATGGTAGATAGTCGTGGCTTAGTCCATTTGATTTGGCAGCCAACGAGTTCAGATACGCAGGATTCTTCCGATTCGAAAACAGTGCAAACTCTCTCTACTCTTGCACCTTTAGACTCTGCCGATGAAATATTGCTAACTCCAGATGCGCAAACGGTTTATGTGCGAAGTGGTAATGAACTTGCTGTGATCAACAGAGGGGCCGAGCATCTCGTGGTTCGTGAGCTGGTGGACTTAACTGCAGTGAATAAGGCCAAAGTCACGGGGCTCAAATTGTTGTCTGGCGCTCACTCCTTACTGGTGGAGTATGATAATCAGCAAGTTTGGCAGTGGTTTGATGTGGTGAAACAAGACGCTAGGCACTTAACTGCTATTCGTTCCTTTAATTTTGACGCACCTTTAACAGCTTTACTTCCAGAAAATTTAACGAAAGGGTTCATAACCGTCCTAGCTGACGGAAGCCTACAAAGTAATTACACCACTAGTGAACGCGTTGTATTCACCAGTAGCCTGCCGAGTAAGAGCCTGGTAAGCGTCTCTGCGCTTTCTTATAACAATCAGTATGCATTGGTATTGTCCGGCGGTACGACCTACTTAGGGCATATTGATAATCCGCATCCAGAAATTTCGTTGTCGGCACTGTTTGGCAAAGTGTGGTATGAGAGTTACCCAGAGCCTGAATTCGTTTGGCAAACTACTGCTGCTTCTGATGAGTTTGAAGGTAAGTACAGTCTTGTGCCTATTGCCTTTGGTACTATTAAAGCTGCGATGTTCGCTATGTTGTTTGCGGTACCGATTGCGGTGCTGGGTGCGATCTATACGGCGTATTTTATGTCATCTAGTATGCGTAAAGTCGTTAAGCCAACCATTGAACTGATGGAGGCGTTGCCTACCGTTATCATTGGTTTTCTCGCCGGTCTTTGGTTTGCGCCGATAGTAGAAACGCATTTACCAGCGGTACTTCTGCTTCTACTAACTCTACCAACAATTTGTCTATTGGCTGGTGTTGTTTGGTACATCCTGCCACGTCAATACACCAGTAAACTACCCAGTGGATTACATCCGTTTACGCTAATTCCTGTCATCATTGTTGCGATGTACCTTGCCATGACGTACTCCACTGACATGGAGGTGTTGTTTTTTAATGGTGATGCGCGAGTTTTTCTTGCTCAACATGGCATTGATTTTGACCAAAGAAATGCTCTAGTTGTGGGCTTTGCAATGGGATTTGCTGTGATTCCTACCATCTTTACGATTGCTGAAGACGCGATCTTTTCTGTGCCGAAGCATCTTTCCGATGGTTCATTGGCACTAGGTGCAACTCAGTGGCAAACCTTAGTGTATGTTGTGCTACTCACCGCAAGTCCAGGGATTTTCTCGGCAGTAATGATGGGATTGGGTCGAGCAGTAGGCGAGACAATGATCGTTTTGATGGCGACGGGCAACACACCAATATTGGATTGGAATATTTTTGAGGGCATGAGAACACTTTCTGCCACCATGGCTGTGGAGCTCCCTGAATCTGAGGTTGGAAGCAGCCACTATCGTTTGTTGTTTTTAATCGCGTTGATTTTGTTTAGTTTTACTTTTGTTGTGAATTCACTGGCTGAGTGGGTTAGACAAAGACTGCGGGAGAAATACAGTGCGCTGTAGAATGTGGAAGGAGCCTTACCATGTTTAAGTGGCTCAAATCTGGCGCACCTTGGGTTTGGCTAACAGGTGGTGCCGTTAGCATCAGCTTAATATCCGTCCTCGGTCTTTTGCTATTGATTGGTTGGAAAGGGCTCACTTATTTTTGGCCCGCTCCGCTTTATCAATGGCAAGATGACAACGGCAAAGCTTTAATTGGGCAGATTTACTCAAAGACTTGGGTTCCTACCCATAACATTCCTGATGCCGATAAGTTGTTACCGACTGAGGTGCTGGCTGCGGGGAAAGTAGAGCGTCTGAGTATTAAAGTCGCGAATCGAGACTTATATGGTGTCGATTTTGTTTCTTTGCTCTCACCACAACTTAAGTTGCAAACGACACCTGCCGATCTTGTCGTTTTAGAGAGAACACGTGGTGGTGACTTCTTTGGGAAAATTATCGCTCTAAAGACGCCCGATGGCGCAATTACTACGGATCTTAACACTCTGCTGAAGCTCGAAATTCAGCAGGTGAAACTGACTCGAGAGCAAATAGATGACACGATTCAGCGTAAAATACGTGGCTTGAATCATCAATTGGAAGCATTACGGCTAAAGCAGCGCCGAGACTCACTTAATGGAGAGCTGTCAGAGGAGCTTACTCACCGTTATGAGCAACAAGTCAGTATTATTCACCAGCAGCTAAACCAAAGTGAAGGGGAGCTGGATGCATTGCGTAACGAGCTGAGCAGCAAAACGCTCATTGTTGAAGATATGCGTGGTGAGAAAGTTGAGATTGGGTTAAATCGGATCCTTGATTTCTGGTATCCGAACAACATGTCTTTTGCCGATAAGTTAGTACATTGGAGTGGACAAGTCTGGAAGTTCCTCTCTGATGATCCACGAGAGTCAAATTCTGAAGGCGGGGTGTTCCCAGCCATTTTCGGCACTGTTCTGTTGGTTATCATTATGTCGATAATGGTGATGCCGTTAGGGGTGCTAGTTGCGGTTTATCTACATGAATATGCTGAAAATAATGCTCTCACACGAATGATACGGGTAGGGGTGATTAACCTAGCGGGGGTACCTTCCATTGTATACGGTGTGTTTGGTTTAGGCTTTTTCGTCTATACCATTGGTGGCTCAATTGATTCGCTGTTCTATGCTGAGCGATTACCTGCACCAACGTTTGGTACTCCGGGGCTATTGTGGTCGGCATTAACTCTTGCGATTCTTACATTGCCAGTAGTGATCGTTGCAACAGAGGAAGGGCTGAATAGAATTCCGGTGTCCGCCAGACATGGGTCACTAGCTTTAGGAGCAACGCAATCCGAAACGCTTTGGCGTATTGTATTGCCTATGGCGAGCCCTGCAATCATCACTGGGCTGATCCTTGCAGTCGCGAGAGCCGCGGGAGAGGTTGCGCCTCTAATGTTGGTTGGGGTGGTAAAACTAGCATCAAGCTTGCCTATTGATTCGCAGTTTCCCTTTTTGCATCTAGAGCGTAAATTTATGCACCTTGGTTTTCATATCTATGACGTGGGCTTTCAAACCTCGAATATTGAAGCCGCACGACCGTTAGTCTATGCCACCTCTTTCTTGTTGGTAACGGTGGTCGTTGGGCTAAACTTAACAGCAATCGCCATACGAAATAACCTGCGCGAAAAATATCGAACATTAGGACAAGATTAATCATGTTTTCTATCAATCAAACGTTGGGCTATCCCACTCCTTTAGATGTTAACAATCTAAGTGATGAGCAAACCGCCATTGCGATAGAAAACTTGAATCTGTTTTATCGCGATAAACAAGCTCTAGACGACGTATCTATGCGGATTCCAAAAGGGCAAGTGACCGCATTTATCGGACCGTCTGGCTGTGGTAAATCGACTCTGCTTCGCTGTATCAACCGAATGAATGATCTAATTGAAGGTTGCACGGTGACAGGCAAAGTGAAATTGCATGGAGGTAATGTTTATCATCCGGATGTGGACGTCGCGACTTTGCGAAGACGAGTTGGGATGGTGTTTCAGCGTCCGAATCCATTTCCAAAGTCTATATATGAGAATGTGGTGTATGGATTGCGGCTTCAAGGAATTAAGAACAGCCGTAATCTCGATGATGCGGTAGAGCGAGCATTGCGCTCTGCGGCGCTCTGGGATGAAGTGAAAGACAGATTACACGAGAATGCATTTGGGCTGTCAGGTGGACAACAACAGCGACTGGTGATTGCTCGAGCCATCGCCATCGAACCCGAAGTATTGCTGTTGGATGAGCCAACGTCGGCGCTTGATCCTATTTCAACATTGACCATCGAAGAGCTCATTAATGATCTTAAAACCAAGTACACGGTTGTGATCGTAACGCATAACATGCAGCAGGCAGCGCGAGTTAGTGATCACACTGCCTTTATTCACCTCGGAAAATTGGTAGAGTATGCGGATACTGATACTATATTTACCTCACCGATTGAAAAACAAACCGAAGACTATATTACCGGTCGCTACGGTTAATTAAGGAAGTTGTTGGACATGCACTTTGGTCGTCATATCTCTGGTCAATTTAATGCCGAATTAGAATCGATACGCACTCACGTGTTAACAATGGGAGGGCTGGTCGAGCAGCAGCTATCCTTTGCGATGCAGGCGTTGCACAAAGACGACCTTGAGTTGGCCAAAAAAGTGGTCAGGGACGATCACAAAGTGAATGCGATGGAAGTCTCCATTGACGAGGCATGTACGCGAATTATTGCTAAACGCCAGCCAACGGCTAAAGATCTCCGCTTAGTGATGGCAATCATCAAAACGATAACGGATCTTGAACGTATCGGCGATGTAGCGACTCGAATTGCTCGCGTGGCTATAGAGCAACCATCAACGAAACAACAGAAATTTCATGTCTCTTTAGAGCCGCTATGCCGACAAGCCATCACTATGTTGCATCAAGTGCTTGATGCATTTGCTCGTATGGATGTCGATGCTGCTGCCGAAGTCTATAAATTAGATGACAAGCTGGATGCAGAGTATGAAGCAGTGGTTCGTCAGTTGATGACGTATATGATGGAAGACCCGAAGAACATTCCTAACATTCTTCAGGTCATGTGGTCAGCTCGAGCCATTGAGCGGGTAGGTGATCGTTGCCAGAATATTTGTGAATACATCATTTACTTCGTGAAGGGTAAAGATGTTCGTCACCTAGACGAGAAAGCCATTAACGACATTCTTTAGTTGGGCAGTTTAAAAACGCCCAATCACACCGAAGTTTAAGGTCATATTCGAGCCTACTGGGATATAGGTGTCCTGTGAGTTGAATACGTCATAATCGAAACCTGTCTTTAAACCAAAGCTTGAGTTGAGCATATAAACATAACTTGCTCCAATGCTTAAGCCTAAGGAACTGCGACTGCTCGTTTCACTATCACGGCTATCACGACCGTAATAATCGGCTAGACCAAATTCAGCCTGCAAGCCATGGTCCTGTTTATGTCCAAACATGTGTTGCAAACCTAGGCGATAAGAGTCAATGCGCTCGTCGTAACGGTTAGTGTTATAGGTCTTGCGTCCATAGCTAAAAAATACAGCATCCATACCTAGTGTGTCCGCTACACCTAACTGAATACCAGCACCGTTGTATATGCCGATTTTCACATCAGGAGACACATGGAACGTTTGAGCTGATGTTGTGAAAGAAAGAGTAGCGATTAGAGGTAACAATAGCTTTTTCATCAAGCACCTTTATAGAACAGTAAAAGTGCGCTGATGTTAGCTGTCGCTATGCCGTATGGCTAAGAAGAGTCGCTTATAGTTATCATTAGTCCTGATTATTGATATGTTGCAGTATCTTTTCGCGGAGTATTCCTTCTAGCCATTTGGCTTTTGGTGAATGGCGATTTTTATTATGGACATAGGCATACAGACCTTTGGTATAAGGCTGTTCGCTAAGTTCAACTCTTAATGCCCTTAGCTGCTTGCTGTGTTGACTTGGTAATAGGTTTGAATGTGGTAATAGCATATCTGTTGACGATACCACATCAATGATTGCTAACACGACCTCAGAACGAAAGCCTACTTTTGCTTCATATCCGTGCTGTTCTAGTATTTGAGCGGCAAAGCTAAAATTGTCATTCCACCCAGGAGAGATGAGTGATGCAATCTCATATTTAGCTGCATCATGAGGAGTTATGACAGTACTCTTGAGAGGGTGGTCTTGGCGCACATAAACCCGAGCTTCCATGTCGGCTAACTTCTCTCTAGCAATCTCTTTCGAGATACTATCTAAGTCATAGTGCATACCGAGAAACACATCACCATTACGAAGTTGCTCTGGGGTTTGCTGGGTCCAACTGGTGAGTTCTAAGTTTAGGTTTGGTGCTTGCTTTCTAAGTTCTATAAACAGAGAGCCCGCCAAACAAGATAATACTATCGGCGCCAAAGCGATTTTTATTGTTCCTTCAAGCTCACTTGGCGAAAAGTCGGAAAGCTGTTCTAAAGAGGCTTCGAGTCCATCTAAATAAGGGGCAATCTTTTCCTCTACTTGAAGAGCAAATGGTGTTGGCTCTAGCCCGCCCTGTACTTTGACGAAGAGTTCGTCATCCAAGTGAAATCGCAGCTTTTGCAGAGCTTGACTGATTGCAGGCTGAGTTACAAATAAGCGCTCGGCGGTTTTACGGGCATTGCGCTCTTGCAACAGAACTCGAAACGTTCTGAGTAGGTTCAAATCGAGCTTTTGAAATAAATTCGCTGACGTTTTCATAAATCCCTAGGAGAAAGTGGTGCGAGATTGAAGGAAGCCTCAAAACAGTCGGCTTCTTCTATGGAACTTTGGTTAAAAGCACAAGCTTTATAATGAGTTTAGCACTTTCGCTACCGCTCGAATTTTATCACTGCTTGTCACAGGAATGGCAAAGTCATCCACATCATCACTGCCCATTTTTGCATCGTCAGCAATGAAATGCATCCTGCTTTTTCTAGTTGATTTGCCTGAAAGGTGGACTTCAGAAACGTGACTGGTGGCGATGATCTTAGCGACATTATCAGCATTGACTCCAGCTCCGGCCATCAATTCTATGCGTCCATTTGCCAAAGCTGACAGCTTGGCGAGCATATCGCTACCGTCTAGTGCATTTGAGGCCAGTCCGGATGTGAGTATTCGCTCACACCCTAATGCGATCACATCCTCCAAAGCCTGTTCGGGATGTTTGCATTGGTCGAAGGCTCGATGGAAGGTGACGCCCAGCTGTAACTCATGAGCCAGTTTTACTAAGCGGATAGAGCGAGGCATATCGATGTTGCCATCTTTATCAAGTAGACCTAAAACGATGCCTTGAGCACCATATTTAGCGGCCGTGCGCACGTCTTCTGCCATGATTTCAACATCGTCACAATCATAGAGGAAATCACCTTGTCTAGGACGAATCATGACGTAGATAGGAATAGAAGAAGATTGGACAGCTTGTTTAATGAGGCCTGCGTTCGGGGTTAGTCCCCCTAACGCCAAAGATGAGCATAGCTCAATCCGCGTAGCACCACCTGCAATAGCCAGTGGCAGGGACTCGATATTGTCGATACAGACTTCAAGTTGGTAGTTCATAAGGTCTCTCAGTAACTATACTGGGTATCAATATATCTCTGCTTTTGAATTCTGAAAATAGAAAAAGCCCGAGTCGTGACTCGGGCTTTAATTTTTTGGCTAACTCGTTTCTTCTTCAATGATTGGCTGCGTTTTTCGCTTTATATTTATCCAACCATCAACCCTGATTGAGCGCAGGGTGAAGGTATCGAATTATTTAGACAGGTCGTCTGCGTGCTCAGATAGGAACGCTGCAACACCTTTTGGAGATGCGTCCATACCAGCTTTACCTTCTTCCCATTGTGCAGGACATACTTCGCCGTGCTTCTGGTGGAAGTTTAGAGCGTCAACCATACGTAGCATTTCGTCGATGTTACGGCCTAGAGGTAGGTCGTTAACTACTTGGTGACGTACAAGACCGTCTTCGTCGATTAGGAAAGAACCACGGAAAGCAACGCCTGCTTCTGGGTGCTCTACGTCGTACGCTTGGCAGATTTCGTGTTTAACGTCTGCAACTAGAGGGTACTTAACTTGACCAATACCGCCATCTTCGATAGCAGTGTTACGCCATGCGTTGTGAGAGAACTGAGAATCGATAGAAACACCGATAACTTCACAACCTTTAGCTTGGAAATCAGCAAGACGGTTGTCGAATGCGATCAGTTCAGATGGGCAAACGAAAGTGAAGTCTAGTGGGTAGAAGAATACAACTGCTTTTTTGCCTTTAGTGAACTCAGCAAAGTTAAAGTTCTCAACGATATCACCGTTACCTAGAACAGCTGCTGCAGTAAAGTCTGGGGCTTGACGACCAACTAGTACCATTTTTTTGCTCCTAAATAGAGTTTAATTCAAACCATTTTTGGTTTGGTCCGTGTTTGTGCGAGACAAACTATAGTACACATTGTAGTATTGAAAAAAGCGAAATTAATAGATTAATTCCATCGAAAAAAGCGATGAAGCAGTAATGCCGATTCCTTTTTTGATATTGGTCCAAAAACAGGCAGTTACCATGAATAAATGGCCCAGTTTAAAGCAGCTTCATTACTTGGTTACTCTGCATGAGACGCGACACTTTAGTGAAGCCGCAGAGCGCTGTTTCGTCAGTCAGTCTACGTTAAGCAAGGGGATTCAGAACCTAGAAGAACTGATAGGCTGTCCTCTCTATGAAAAGAAAGATAAGAAAAGTCCGTTAGTCTTTACCCAAGCTGGTGAAATGGTGGTTTCACAAGGACGAGAGCTCCTAGCAAAGGGACAAGACCTGATTGAGTTAGGCAACTTGTGTCAAGGTGATGCGATGCAGGGGCAGTTGAAGCTTGGTTGTATCCCTACAATAGCGCCATTTTTACTGTGTGATTTAGTTCAGGAAGTGAACGCGCGTTACCCTCAGCTTAATCTTTTACTCAGAGAAGATACTACCGCGAACTTACTCGCCGCGCTGAGACATGGTGAATTGGACGTTCTCATTTTGGCGCTCCCGATGGACATCGGCAATATGGACAGCTGCATTGTTGGACATGACCCGTTCAAGATGGTTATCAGCCGTAATCAAGCGGACAGAATTCGTGTCCCTATCAAATATGATGATCTACCGGATGAATCGGTTTTCTTGTTAGAAAATGAACACTGTTTAACAGAGCATGCGGTTTCTGCGTGCAAGCTGACTGAGAAAGAGAAAATCAATCCATTTAGCGCAACAAGCTTACATACTTTAGTTCAAATGGTTGCTAATGGATTGGGGACTACATTTATTCCTCAGATGGCGATCGAGCATGGTCTATTGGAGAACCAAAACCTTATTGTCGTTGAGCCTCCGGGGCAGCAAGCTTATCGTGATATTGGTTTAGTTTGGCGACCAAGTTCATCTCGACGTGACTCATTTCTTCAATTGGCGGATGTGGTTTCAGAATTACTTTAGTTTTCAAACTATTCTGCATAAAAGAGAACGGCTAGTGAAAGACACCACTTTTGATGTCTTTTTTGTTAAATTACTCTAAATGCCTAGGTTAGTGTGTAAAAAAACACAGTTTAATTTTCACAAAATCTTTCAATCAAATCCTGCGCTTCACAGTGTCAATTTCACACTGTCAAATTGAAGAGGTGTGCGGTCGTTATCTAGACATCTTAATGATAACGAGGTGTACCTAGCAATGTTCCTACTTTCGCTATAACCATGTAAGAAATAATGGTTGCCATTTTATGTAATTAAATTACGTAATAAGCTACATTATTTGCACTTTATCAATGATTGTTATTAAGAGTACAAAGTGTCGAATTTTCGAAAAAGGCATATTTAGAGTTGATACTCCAAGTTGGCTTAGGTATTGTATTTGTATGTTTTCAGTGGAAGATAAGACTTGGTAATGAATCATTTATTTGACTCATTTTGCCACAATGAACATAAAGTTTGTTGACCGTTTCTGTAACTACTTTTGTTTTAAACTTTCAAGTGAGATGAGAGTAAGTGCAGTCAGTGGCTTATCTTAGTGATAAAGAGCCCCAGCTGTGATCGTTTGATTGTCTCTCGTAGTGTTTAAGCGTTCTCATAATGAGTTATCACATTATTGAAAAACAGAAGCTTAACGCTTCGACTGGTTTTGAGCACTGCCTCAGTAGTTCAGTAATGGCTACTGAATGTCGGTAAGTTTGAGCGGCGCAAGCCGCTCCCTTTTTTTGACTGTTACGCGTCTAGTACTTCCGAATCGCTACTCTCTTCAACTTCGTCCGGCTCGACTTCTTCTTGAAGTTCTAGCAAGTTAATCGCAATCGCGACAAAATCACTGTCAGTAATAATGCCAACTAGTTGTTTATTTTTCACAACAGGTAGGCATCCCACTTTGTGTTTTTGCATGTAGAGTGCACTTTCTTTTAATCCGGCTCTTGGTTCCACCGTCATAATATTACTGTGCATGAGTTCACTCAATGGGGTGGATAATGTGTAAGACTGGTCGCTTGGGATTTTTTGTAGGATGGATTCTTGTGCCGCCAAAACATCACGTTGAGAAACAATGCCGAGCAAATGACGTTCTGCATCAACGATAGGTATATGCCTGATATCGAGTGCTTCCATCGTATGTTTAGCATCGGCTAGGGAGTGAGACCGCAATAGGGTGTGAGGGTTGCGAGTCATCATATCTTCGACCTTAATCATAGGGCCTCCAACTCGTTCTGATTGTGTACTTTAACTATAGAATTTTTCATGGATTAAGTCTGAGACAGGCGTCGTTTTTTGTAGCGCCAGTCACAAAATAAACTTACTGATAATAAGGTTAAATTGTGTGCCCTAAAAACACAGCATTTACGTTGGGTAATGACGGTTCAGCTTGCTATTCCAACGGGTCACTTTATACTATGCGGCTGCGAATTTTTTCGCCGTTTTTGTCGCTTAATATAGAAGATTGGTGTTATGCAAGTTTCAGATTTTCATTTTGATTTACCAGATGAGCTTATCGCTCGCTACCCTAAAGCCGAAAGAAGCTCAAGCCGACTGCTTCAGCTAACCGGAAATACTGGTGAAGTCGTAGATGGAAGCTTCACTGATATTGTTGACCAAGTACAGCCGGGCGATTTGCTCGTGTTCAATAATACTCGCGTGATTCCAGCACGAATGTTTGGACGTAAAGCGTCAGGCGGTAAAATTGAAGTACTTGTCGAACGTATGCTTGATGACAAGCGTGTCTTAGCTCATGTTCGATCTTCTAAAGCTCCAAAACCAGGTACAGAACTGTTTCTTGGAGAGAATGATGAATACCAAGCGTTGATGGTTGCTCGTCACGACGCACTTTTTGAGATTGAAATGCAATCTGAGAAGACGGTTCTTGATATTCTTAATGATATTGGCCACATGCCATTACCTCCTTATATCGATCGTCCAGATGAGGATGCCGATAAAGAACGTTACCAGACCGTTTACAACGAGAAACCCGGTGCGGTTGCTGCTCCTACCGCTGGTCTGCACTTTGATGATGCTGTACTTGAGAAAATCAAAGCCAAGGGCGTAAACTTTGCCTATGTGACTCTGCATGTTGGTGCAGGTACTTTCCAACCTGTGCGAGTTGAAAATATCAACGACCATCATATGCATGCGGAATACGTTGAAGTGTCGCAAGAGGTCGTAGACGCGATCAATGAAACCAAAGCAAACGGTGGCCGAATTATTGCGGTCGGTACAACATCCGTTCGTTCTTTAGAAAGCGCTGCGCAAGATGCGCTGAAAAACGGCACCGAGCTAGTGCCATTTTTTGGTGATACAGAAATCTTTATTTTCCCGGGATATGAGTATCAGCTGGTGGATTGCTTAGTCACCAATTTCCACCTTCCTGAGTCCACACTCATCATGCTGGTCAGTGCCTTTGCGGGTTACGATAATGTGATGAGTGCATACCACCACGCTGTAGAACAGAAGTACCGTTTCTTTAGCTATGGTGATGCGATGTTCATTACCAAAAAGACCGCTTAATATTTTTATTTCACTCAAGGAGCCAGTGGAATACGGTAAGGATTACCAACTTCACTAGTCGCTTGGCTAGTGCATTCAAGTGCGACAAGCTACGCTTGTTAGTGCGTTTTAAGATTGAGTCAGACTGTGTCTCTGGCAATGTGGAGGCTTCGTGAAATTACAATACGAACTAAAAAAGAAAAATGGCCACGCTCGTCGTGGTCAATTGACGTTTGAACGCGGGACGGTACAAACGCCAGCGTTTATGCCTGTTGGTACTTACGGTACTGTGAAAGGTATGACACCAGAAGAAGTAAAAGGCACTGGAGCTGAAATTCTTCTAGGTAACACTTTCCACCTTTGGTTGCGCCCAGGTCAAGAAATCATGAAGATGCACGGCGACTTGCATGACTTCATGAACTGGCATGGCCCAATCCTTACCGATTCAGGCGGCTTCCAAGTATTTAGCCTTGGGGATATTCGCAAAATCACTGAAGAAGGTGTGCATTTCCGTAACCCAGTAAACGGTGACAAGATTTTCATGGATGCTGAAAAATCGATGGAAATCCAGAAAGATCTTGGCTCTGATGTGGTGATGATTTTTGACGAATGTACGCCATACCCAGCGACCCATGCTGAAGCGAAAAAATCGATGGAAATGTCATTGCGCTGGGCACAACGTTCTCGCGATCATTTCGACAAGCTTGAGAACCCTAACTCGTTGTTTGGTATTGTCCAAGGTAGTGTGTACGAAGATCTACGTGATGTGTCTGTTGAAGGCTTAACTAATATTGGCTTCGACGGTTATGCGGTTGGTGGTCTTGCTGTTGGTGAGCCAAAAGAAGACATGCACCGTGTATTAGAGCATACAACGCCTAAACTACCTGAAGACAAACCTCGCTATCTAATGGGTGTAGGTAAACCTGAAGATTTAGTTGAAGGTGTTCGCCGTGGTATCGATATGTTCGATTGCGTAATGCCGACTCGAAATGCACGTAATGGACATCTATTTGTAACCGGTGGCATTGTTAAGATCCGTAATGCAACGAACAAGACGGATACAGGTCCATTGGATGAGCATTGTGATTGCTACACCTGTAAAAATTACTCTAAAGCGTATCTGCATCATTTAGATCGCTGTAATGAGATCTTAGGCGCTCGCTTAAACACGATTCACAACCTACGCTACTACCAACGTCTGATGGAAAGCATCCGCACTGCGATTGATGAAGACCGTTTTGATGAGTTTGTAGAAGAGTTTTATGCACGACGCAATCGCGAAGTGCCGCCACTAGATATGAAATAGTTGGCTAAATAAACGGCTATCCCTGCAATTGGTACCAAATCCTAGCTCTCGGTCACATTTTTTATGTGTTTAAGTCGCTATGAAACATTGAGTTACCGTTTGCTTCTTGAAAAGATAGGGGGATAGCCCAATTTTGGATATGTATTTACATTAAAGAGGATGTTTTCCGATGAGTTTGATTTCTGCAGCTCACGCAGCTGAAGCGGCACCACAAGGTGGCGGTTTTGAAATGCTAATTATGCTTGGCATGTTTGCGGTAATTTTCTATTTCATGATTTACCGCCCACAAGCTAAGCGTGCTAAAGAGCATAAAAACCTAATGGCTTCTATGGGTAAGGGTGATGAAGTCCTAACTAATGGCGGTCTAATTGGTAAGATCACTAAAATTGCTGAAGACAACGACTACATTGCTATCGCTCTTAACGACAACAATGAAGTAGTTATCAAGAAAGACTTCGTTACTGCAGTGCTACCAAAAGGTACGCTAAAGTCTCTATAAAAACAGCTAAAGGATCCTCGCTGTGCTAAACCGTTATCCTTTGTGGAAGTACCTGATGGTGGTGTTTGCCATCGCCATCGCAGCTTTGTATGCACTTCCCAATCTATACGGTGAAGATCCGGCTATTCAAATTACAGGGGCGCGTGGCGCCTCTGTTGATATGTCGACGCTGGATACTGTCACCAAAGCTCTTGAAGAAGAGCAACTTTCTCGTAAGTCCATTGCTTTAGAAAATGGCTCCATTCTTGTTCGTTTCAACGATACTGATACTCAAATCAGTGCGCGTGACGTAATCAGCCAAGCTTTAGGTAAAGATTCCATTGTTGCATTGAACCTAGCGCCAGCTACGCCAAACTGGCTAGAGTCGATCGGTGCAAACCCAATGAAATTAGGCTTGGACCTTCGTGGTGGTGTTCACTTCTTGATGGAAGTGGATATGGACGCTGCGATGGAAAAGCTGGTGGGTCAGCAAGAAGAAGCATTTCGTAGTGAGCTTCGTGAAGACCGAATTCGCTACCGCTCCATTCGTCCATCGGGCAAAGATGGTGTTGAAGTACTACTTCGTGACGCTGAACAACTCGCGGAAGCAAAAGCGGTGCTAACCACGAAACACCCAGACATGGACTTCTTTGATTCTGACTCAAATGGTCGTTTCGCACTCGTAGCGCGTTTTAAAGAAACTCGTCTACAAGAGATTCGTAACTATGCTGTTGAGCAGAACATCACCATTTTACGTAACCGTGTAAACGAACTGGGTGTGGCTGAACCTCTGGTTCAACGTCAAGGTGCTAGCCGTATTGTAGTTGAACTTCCAGGTGTACAAGATACTGCTCGAGCTAAAGAGATTCTTGGTGCAACGGCAACGCTAGAGTTTCGTGAAGTAGACAGCTCAGCTGATCTTGCAGCGGCTGCTAATGGTCGAGCGCCAGCGGGTAGTGAAATCAAGCAAGACCGTGACGGTCGTCCTGTGGTGTTGAAGAAGCGCGTTATTCTCGGCGGTGCGAGCATTACCGATGCAAGTTCAAGTGCTGATGAATATGGTCGCCCACAAGTTAACATCTCGCTAGATAGCGAAGGTGGTAACAAAATGGCGGCGTTCTCACGTCAGAATATTGGTAAGCTGATGGCAACGGTTTTCGCTGAGTATAAAGACAGCGGCAAGCGCACACCTGAAGGCAAAGTTATCCTTGATAAGCATGAAGAAGTCATTAACCAAGCGACGATTCAATCGGCACTTGGTCGCAACTTCCGCATCACTGGTATCGATTCTGCTGCCGAAGCTCACAACTTAGCTCTGCTATTGCGTGCCGGTGCTCTGATTGCACCTATTTCGATTGTTGAAGAGCGTACCATTGGTCCATCAATGGGTCAGCAAAACATTGATATGGGCATTAAGGCATGTATTACAGGTATGATCGCCGTAATGCTATTCACCTTGGTCTATTACCGTCGATTTGGCCTATTTGCCAATATGGCGTTAATGGCTAACATCGTATTGATCGTTGGTGTGATGTCCATGATACCGGGTGCAACGATGACGTTACCAGGTATTGCAGGTATCGTACTTACCGTAGGTATGGCGGTTGATGCTAACGTTCTGATATTTGAGCGGATACGTGAAGAGCTAAAAGAGGGACGTAACCCTCAACAAGCGATTCACCAAGGTTATGCCAATGCGTTTAGTACCATCGCTGATGCGAACATTACCACGCTAATTACCGCGATTATTCTATTCGCAGTAGGTACCGGAGCAATCAAAGGCTTCGCGGTAACGCTGTCGATTGGTATTATCACTTCAATGTTTACTGCCATCATTGGTACACGATGCCTCGTGAACCTTGTGTACGGTGGTAAGCGCATCAACAAGTTGTCGATCTAAGGGTTAGTTATGTTTCAGATATTGAAAGCAGACAAAACGATCGACTTTATGCGTTGGTCTAAAGCGGCATTTGCCTTGTCGCTCGTGATGATAGGTGCTGCCATCTTTACTCTGTCAACCAAATGGTTGAACTGGGGTCTAGACTTTACTGGCGGTACGTTGATTGAAGTTGGCTTTGAGCAACCAGCTAATCTTGAGCAAGTTCGTTCGGCTCTAGATGCGAAAGGCTTCGGTGATGCAACGGTTCAGAACTTTGGTTCATCTCGTGATGTCATGGTTCGTCTCCGTCCGCGTGAAGATGTACAAGCGGAAGCACTAGGTAACCAGATTTTGGACGCGATTAAACAAGGTACGGGCGAAAGCGTTGAAATGCGCCGTATCGAGTTTGTTGGTCCGAACGTGGGTGATGAGCTGACCGAAGCGGGCGGTTTAGCGATCCTAGTATCGTTAATCTGTATCTTGATCTATGTATCTGTACGATTCGAATGGCGCTTAGCGGCAGGTGCGGTACTAGCACTCGCGCACGACGTTATAATTACGTTGGGTATTTTCTCTTTGATGCAAATCGAAGTCGACCTTACCATTGTTGCGGCACTGCTTACCGTAGTCGGTTACTCGCTCAATGATACGATCGTTGTTTTCGACCGTATTCGAGAAAACTTCCGTAAGATGCGTAATGGTGAGCCAGCTGACATTATGAACAGCTCAATCACTCAAACGTTAAGCCGTACTTTGATTACGTCTGGTACTACATTATTCGTAGTTATCGCACTCTTTACTCAAGGTGGTGCGATGATTCACGGGTTCGCAACAGCCTTGCTGTTAGGTATTACCGTTGGTACTTATTCTTCAATCTATGTTGCATCGGCTCTGGCTCTGAAACTGGGTATCCAGAAAGAGCACTTAATGCCACCGCAGATTGAGAAAGAAGGTGCAGAGTTTGATGAAATGCCTTAAGGCATCGAATTAGACTTCAAGTGCGTCGTCATCCCCACACAGGCGTGACTCACGGATGACGAAAGCATCATCCTAAATCGCAAAAGCCACTCTATCGAGTGGCTTTTTTTGTCTGTCATAAATGGATGACAGTAACTGTCTCACTGCATCGAAAACGCTAAAAAAAAATCCCGACCAATGGCCGGGATTTCAAATTCAGCTGTGACGGGCTGTGAGTCTTAAGCTAATTACTTAAGGATAGCTTCGTTACCATTCTCGCGAATGATTTTAAGCATGCTCTTAGCACCACGTGCACTTGCAGCAACAACGTTACCAGACTTCATGTACTCAGTACCGCCTGAAAAATCAGTCACGATAGCGCCAGCTTCACGTGCGATAAGTTCACCTGCAGCCATGTCCCATGGTTTTAGGCCTAGTTCGAAGAAGCCGTCTAGACGACCTGCACCTACGTAGCAAAGATCAAGAGCAGCAGAACCTGCGCGGCGGAAGTCTGCACATTCGACAAACATTGCTGACATGATCTTGAAATAGCTTTCAGAGTGCTGTTTCTGCTTCGAAGGAAAACCTGTACCGATAATAGTACCTTTTAGGTCTTTTAGTGTGTTAACACGGATTCGAGCGTTGTTTAATTGAGCGCCAGCACCGCGTTGTGCAGTGAATAGCTCGTTTAGCATTGGATCGTATACGCACGCAACTTCAGTTTTACCCTTAATGCGAACCGCAATAGATACTGAGAAGTGTGGAATACCTTTAACGAAGTTATTAGTGCCATCCAGTGGGTCGATGATCCATTGTACGTCGCTATCTTTACCTTCAATCATGCCACCTTCTTCAGCGATGATGCTGTGGTCAGGGTAAGATGTTTGAATAGTATGGATAATGAGTGCTTCAGCTTCTTTGTCTACGTTAGTAACAAAGTCATTAGTGCCTTTCTGTACCGACTCGATCTTGTCAGTGTTTTCTAGTGATTTAGCAATATGGTTGCCCGCTTTACGCGCAGCGCGTATAGCGATATTTAGCATTGGATGCATACGAATTTTCCCAACGGATGTTAAAGAACAAAAAGCGGCGGCGAGTATACCAAAGTTTTGGCAAAAAGGAAGTGGTTATTTTTTGTTCTGTCATTGGGGTGAATAAAAAGACCCTGACTATTTTAGTCGGGTTTATGTTATTATTCGTCGGTTTTGTAATCTCGGTGCAATTTGACAATGCTAGACAACGTGAAAATCGTCCTCGTCGGAACCTCTCACTCCGGTAATATCGGCTCAGCAGCAAGAGCGATGAAGGTGATGGGGTTAAGCCAGATGGTCTTGGTTGACCCACAATGTGAGGTAGATGCTCAAGCGATTGCGCTTGCAGCGGGTGCTAGTGATATTGCGCTTGGTGCTCAAATTGTTGGTTCATTGCAAGATGCTATTGAAGATTGTGGTTTGGTTGTTGGCTCAAGTGCGCGGTCTCGTACATTGGATTGGCCTATGATTGAACCAAGAGAGTGTGGCGAGAAGTTTGCCATAGAAGGTGAGCAACACCCTGTTGCTTTGGTTTTTGGTCGTGAACGCACTGGCTTGACCAACGAAGAATTGCAGCTTTGCCATTTTCATACTTGTATTCCAGCAAACCCGGAATACAGCTCTCTTAACTTAGCGATGGCGGTTCAGACATTAAGTTATGAAGTACGTGTTGCACATTTGCAGCGTGTGGCCAACCAATTTCCTGAACAAGAGCAAGCTGAGTATCCACGTCACAAAGAGCTAGAATTATTCTACCAACACCTTGAAAAAGTCATCACCGATACCCAGTTTATCTCTAAGGATAAACCAGGGTTAGTAATGAACAAATTACGAAGAATGTTCAGCAGAGCTCGCCCTGAGTCACAGGAAATCAACACGTTGCGTGGTATTTTAACGTCAATAGAAAAAGGGCTAGGGGTTAAAAAATAACCACTTTTTCTGTTGGGTTAAATACCTGACTATTTTAGTCAAATAAATACTTGATTAAAATAGTCAGGTATGGAAAAATCGAAACCACATAATCAATGTGGAAACGTGTGATATGAGACTAACATCAAAAGGAAGATATGCAGTAACGGCGATGCTAGATGTCGCACTGCACTCACAGCAAAGCCCAGTACCTCTGGCAGATATCTCTGAACGTCAAGGGATCTCACTGTCATATTTAGAGCAACTGTTCTCAAAATTGCGCAAAGCTGGACTTGTAGCCAGTGTACGCGGTCCAGGTGGTGGTTACCGACTCGGCGCAGAAGCGTCTGATATTGCAATTGGAACGGTGATAGCTGCTGTTGATGAGTCTGTTGATGCAACCAAATGTGCTGGCAAAGGCGATTGCCAAGGTGGTACACGTTGCCTCACTCATACGCTTTGGAGAGATTTAAGCTCTCGCATTAGTGACTTCTTAAATAACATCACTCTCGGTGAGCTGATGGTAGATAATGAAGTATTAGAAATTTCAGACCGACAAGACGTAGATCTTGCGGTAAATCATGGGTTCTCAAGAAAAAGTACAAGCACCGCACCCATCGGAATTAATGTTCGCTCGTAAGTAGTGTTGCTTTTACATTGGAGTAAAGAATGAAACTGCCTATTTATCTAGACTACTCTGCCACATGTCCTGTTGACCCGAGGGTTGCAGAAAAGATGGTTCAATTTATGACGATGGACGGTACCTTTGGTAATCCAGCGTCACGATCACACCGTTTTGGTTGGCAAGCAGAAGAAGCAGTAGACAACGCGCGTGAGCAAATCGCCGATCTGTTGAACGCGGATCCTCGCGAAATTATTTTCACTTCGGGCGCGACAGAATCAGACAACCTTGCTATCAAGGGCGCTGCTCATTTTTACGCTAAAAAAGGTAAGCATGTTATTACCTGTAAAACAGAGCATAAAGCAGTACTTGACCCATGTCGTCAATTAGAGCGTGAAGGCTTTGAGGTAACGTATCTTGAGCCGGAAGCCAATGGTCTTATCGATTTAGCAAAGTTAGAAGCTGCAATGCGTGACGATACTGTGCTTGTTTCTATCATGCACGTAAACAACGAAATTGGTGTTGTTCAAGATATCGCCGCTATTGGTGAGCTATGCCGCAGCAAGAAAATCGTTTTCCACGTTGATGCTGCGCAATCGGCTGGCAAATTGCCAATTGATGTTCAAGAAATGAAAGTTGACTTAATTTCAATGTCAGCTCACAAAATTTATGGCCCTAAAGGTATCGGTGCACTTTACGTTCGTCGTAAACCCCGTATCCGTTTAGAAGCACAAATGCACGGTGGTGGTCATGAGCGTGGTTTCCGTTCTGGTACGCTACCGACTCACCAAATTGTTGGTATGGGCGAGGCATTTGCTATTGCTAAGCAAGATATGCAAAAAGATTATGACCATGCAAAATCTCTGCGTGATCGCCTGTTAAACGGTGTTAAAGATCTTGAAGCCGTTACGATCAATGGTGATCTAGAGCAGCGTGTACCTCACAACCTAAACGTGAGCTTCGCATTTGTTGAAGGTGAATCGCTATTGATGTCATTGAAAGATCTTGCAGTATCATCCGGTTCAGCATGTACTTCAGCGAGCCTAGAACCATCTTATGTACTTCGTGCATTAGGTTTGAACGATGAACTGGCACACAGCTCTGTACGTTTCTCGTTTGGTCGCTTCACGACAGAAGAAGATATCGACTATGCGATTGAGCAAATTACAACAGCAGTGAACAAGTTACGTGACATGTCTCCTCTATGGGATATGTATAAAGAAGGGATTGACCTAGATACGGTCGAGTGGGCACACCACTAATCTCACGATAGTAGAGGATTCGAGGAATTTATTATGGCATATAGTGAAAAGGTTATTGACCACTATGAAAACCCACGTAATGTAGGGTCGTTTGATAAAAATGATCCTGCTGTGGGAAGTGGTATGGTAGGCGCGCCAGCTTGTGGCGACGTAATGAAGCTTCAGATTAAGGTAACACCAGAAGGTATTATCGAAGACGCGAAGTTCAAAACCTACGGTTGCGGTTCAGCTATCGCATCAAGCTCACTGGTTACAGAGTGGGTAAAAGGTAAATCAATTGAAGAAGCTGCGGCTATCAAAAATGCTGAAATTGCTGAAGAACTAGAGTTGCCGCCAGTGAAAGTTCACTGCTCAATTCTTGCGGAAGACGCAATTAAAGCCGCCGTAGCCGATTATAAGAAAAAGCACGACTAAATCGCTTGGATAACCAAGCCTTAATATATCATCAAGAGAAGCAAACAAAGGTTGTAGTATGGCCATCTCAATGACAGAAGCAGCAGCAAGCCGAGTAAGAACGTTTTTAGAAAACCGCGGTAAAGGTATTGGATTACGTTTAGGTGTAAAGACCACTGGGTGTTCTGGTATGGCCTATGTTCTTGAGTTTGTTGATGAACTTGATGATGGTGATGAAGTCTTTGAGCATGAAGGTGTGAAAGTCATCATCGATGCAAAGAGCTTGGTTTATCTCGATGGAACAGAGCTTGATTACGTGAAAGAGGGCTTGAACGAAGGGTTCGAATTCAACAACCCAAACGCAAAAGGCGAGTGCGGTTGTGGTGAGAGCTTTAATGTTTAACCTTTAATAGTCGTGGTGCAGTTGGTTTAGCCAGTTGCTCCACGATTCTTGTTTGCGAGTCTATGTTATGAACCATTTCGAACTATTTGGGCTACCTATTCAGTTTCAGCTGGACGGTAGCCTTCTTTCTTCTCAATTCAGAGAATTACAGCGACGCTTTCATCCCGATAACTTTGCTACCGCTTCCGAGCGTGACCGCATGCTTGCGGTTCAGAAAGCAGCGCAAATCAATGACGCATACGAAGTACTTCGTAAGCCAATTTCTCGAGCAGAGTATCTGCTGGCTGAGAATGGCGTAGATATTCGAGCTGAACAGCAAACCTTGCAAGACCCTATGTTCTTAATGGAACAGATGGAACTGCGTGAGACCCTCGAAGAAATAGAGACCTCAAGTGATGTTGAGTCAGAACTCTTTGACTTTGAGGCGAAGGTCAGCAAAATGTTCAAATCACAACTGCTTGAGTTACAACAGCTGCTCGAACAGAATCAGTGGCCACAAGCTGCAGATAGCGTCAGAAAACTAAAATTTATCGCCAAGTTGCAAAGTGAAATAGAACAGCTCGAAGATAAGCTGCTTGGTTAATGGAAGCTCCCAAGGATATTTGAATGGCATTACTTCAAATCGCAGAACCCGGTCAAAGCTCTGCGCCACACGAACATAAGTTGGCTGCAGGTATTGATCTAGGGACTACAAACTCTCTAGTTGCAACGGTAAGAAGTGGAGAAGCAGCCACGCTACCAGATTCGAATGGCAGAAATATCTTGCCTTCGGCCGTGCATTATACAGAAGAGTCTACCACGGTCGGTGTTGAGGCTCGTGATAACGCAGCTTCTGATCCAGTGAATACTATTATTTCGGTAAAACGCTTATTAGGTCGTTCACTTGCGGATGTTCAAAGCCGTTACCCATCTATGCCTTACTCTTTGACAGAAAGTGATAATGGTCTGCCAGTATTACAAACGCGTGGTGGGGCGAAGAATCCTATTCAAGTGTCCTCTGATATCTTAAAAGCACTTTCTCAACGTGCAGAAGAATCATTAGGTGGCGAATTAGCAGGGGTGGTTATCACGGTTCCTGCCTACTTTGATGATGCTCAGCGTCAAGGCACAAAGGACGCAGCGAGCTTAGCTGGTTTACATGTCTTACGACTACTCAATGAACCTACTGCGGCCGCGATTGCTTATGGTTTGGATAGTAGTCAAGAAGGTGTGATTGCTGTCTATGATCTTGGTGGCGGCACCTTTGATATATCTATTCTGCGATTATCTCGTGGCGTGTTTGAAGTACTCGCAACGGGCGGCGATTCAGCGCTGGGTGGCGATGACTTTGACCATTTGGTTGCAGAACATTTGCAGCAGCAAATTGGTAAGGCTGAACTAACGGTTCAAGAGCAGCGTGAATTACTGGACGCAGCAACGCAAGCTAAGATCGACTTGAGTCAATCTGATGTGGCAAGTGTGGATGTGCTAGGTTGGCAAGGCGAATTAGAGAAAGCTCAATTTGAAGATCTCATTCGTGCCCTAGTTAAGAAAACCCTTCTTTCTTGTCGCCGTGCTCTAAAAGATGCGGAAGTGGATGCTGAAGAGGTACTTGAAGTCGTCATGGTGGGTGGTTCAACCCGTACACCTTTGGTTCGCGACATGGTAGGCGAGTTCTTTGGGAAAACGCCTCTGACTAGCATTAACCCTGATGAAGTGGTTGCGATTGGTGCTGCCATTCAAGCGGATATTCTCGCAGGAAACAAACCAGACTCTGAAATGCTGCTACTCGACGTACTGCCTTTGTCTCTAGGTATTGAAACAATGGGTGGCCTAGTCGAGAAAATTGTTCCTCGAAATACAACCATCCCAGTTGCCCGTGCTCAAGAGTTTACCACTTTTAAAGACGGTCAAACGGCTATGTCGGTTCATATCGTTCAAGGTGAACGTGAAATGGTTGATGATTGTCGTTCTCTTGCTCGTTTTTCACTTAAAGGTATTCCTCCAATGGCGGCGGGTGCTGCGCATATTCGAGTCACCTATCAGGTTGATGCAGATGGTCTACTGTCTGTCACAGCGATGGAAAAGAGCACTGGTATTCAATCTGATATTCAAGTCAAACCATCATACGGACTAAGCGATGATGAAGTGACGAATATGCTCAAAGACTCGATGACTTACGCTAAAGACGACATGTTGGCTCGTGCCTTGGCTGAACAACGTGTGGAAGCCGATCGCGTTATCGAAGGGTTAATTGCAGCGATGCAAGCTGATGGCGATGCTTTACTAGATGAACAAGAAAAACAAACACTAGTAGAAGCCATTGAAGCACTAATTAAACTGCGCAATGGTGACGATGCCGACGCCATTGAACAAGGTATAAAAGATACTGATAAAGCGAGCCAAGAATTTGCTTCTCGTCGTATGGACAAGTCCATTCGCGAAGCTCTTGCCGGTCAATCAGTAGATAACATTTAAATTCGAGGACTAAGTAGTCATGCCAAAAATAGTTGTTCTGCCCCATGAAGATCTGTGCCCAGAAGGCGCAGTGTTAGAGGCTAACGAAGGCGAAACCGTATTAGATGTGGCACTAAAAAACGGTATTGGGATTGAGCACGCTTGTGAGAAATCGTGCGCTTGCACAACTTGTCACGTGATTATTCGTGAAGGTTTCGATTCACTTGAAGAGAGTGAAGAGCTTGAAGATGACATGCTAGATAAAGCGTGGGGCTTAGAACCAGAATCACGTTTGGGTTGCCAAGCCGTTGTTGCTGATGAAGACTTAGTGGTAGAAATTCCAAAATACACGTTAAACCACGCATCTGAAGATCACTAATAAGTGGAGGATACATGAGCTTAAAATGGACTGATTCTCGTGATATCGCTATTGAGTTGTGCGATCAATTTCCAGATATGGACCCTAAAACGGTTCGTTTTACCGACTTACATCAATGGATTACGGAACTAGAAGATTTTGACGATGATCCAAATCGTTCTAATGAGAAAATCCTTGAAGCAGTCATCTTATGCTGGATGGATGAGTACGATTGATAAATCGCTCTAACTTTACTTCTAAAAACGGACCTTTGGTCCGTTTTTTTGTCGCTACATGTTACATTGTTATTAATTCCCTTGGGCGGGTCATTGGTATTGTCTCTACATAGTGATAACATCATTTGAATCATAAGATACGACAACACAAAACAGAATTAAGACAAGGAGAGACCATGTCTAACACAATGTCGGTATTTCTTAGCCAAGAAGCGGCTGCTCCTCAATGGGGCGACAAAGCAATCATCTCTTTCACAGAAACTGGCGCGACAGTCCACTTAGGCGAGGGCCACGATTTAGGCGCTATTCAGCGCGCGGCTCGTAAATTAGACTCACAAGGTATTTCTAATGCAACACTGGCTGGTGAAGGCTGGGATCTAGAATCAACCTGGGCATTCTATCAAGGCTACCGTAACTCTAAGAAAAGCACGCAAGTAACGCTGCCGTCACTCGGTGAGCAAGATGAAAACGAGCTGAATGCACGTATCAAAGCCTCCAACTGGACTCGTGACATCATCAACAAGAGCGCGGAAGAAGTTGCGCCTCGTCAACTTGCGACTATGGCGGCTGAGTTCATTAAATCAACGGCACCTGAGCACGTTACTTACCGCATTGTAAAAGATAAAGATCTGCTGACTGAAGGATGGGAAGGTATTTTCGCTGTAGGTCGCGGTTCTGAACGTACATCGGCAATGCTGCAACTCGATTACAACCCAACTGGTGACGAAAATGCCCCAGTATTTGCGTGCCTAGTTGGTAAAGGCATCACATTCGATTCTGGTGGCTACAGCCTGAAGCCTTCTAACTTTATGTCGGCGATGAAAGCAGACATGGGTGGCGCTGGTACTATCACTGGCGGTTTGGGATTAGCTATCATGCGTGGTTTGAATAAACGTGTGAAGTTGATTCTCTGCTGTGCGGAAAACATGGTTTCTGGCCGAGCGCTTAAATTGGGTGACGTGATCACTTATAAAAATGGTAAGACGGTTGAGATCATGAATACCGATGCCGAGGGACGCTTGGTTCTAGCTGATGGTCTCATTTACGCGAGTGAACAAAACCCTGAGCTGATTATTGACTGTGCTACGCTCACCGGTGCAGCTAAGAATGCTCTAGGTAATGATTACCACGCTATCATGTCTTTTGATGATGAACTCACTCATCAAGCATTAACCAATGCAAACCAAGAAAAAGAAGGTTTGTGGCCACTACCGCTAGCAGATTTCCATCGAGGTATGCTGCCGTCAAACTTTGCTGATCTTTCAAATATCAGCAGTGGTGATTACTCACCAGGTGCAAGCACTGCAGCGGCATTTTTGTCTTACTTTGTTACCGATTATAAAAAAGGTTGGTTGCATTTCGATTGTGCCGGCACTTATCGCAAAGCGGGGACTGACAAGTGGTCTGCGGGGGCAACTGGCATGGGTATTCGTACTCTAGCTCGACTGCTTACTGAGCAAGCTCAAACCAAATAACAACAATATAAACAGAAAGATAAGGAACAATAATGGCCCTAGAAAGAACATTTTCAATCGTTAAGCCTGATGCTGTAGAACGTAATCTTATTGGTGAGATCTATCATCGTATTGAGAAAGCTGGTCTAAAAATTATCGCAGCTAAGATGGTTCACTTGACCGATGAGCAAGCGAAAGGGTTTTACGCTGAACACGAGGGTAAGCCATTCTTTGATGCACTGCGCGAGTTTATGACCTCTGGTCCTATCATGGTTCAAGTACTTGAAGGCGAAGATGCTATCGCTCGTTATCGTGAGCTTATGGGGAAGACTAACCCAGAAGAAGCTGCATGTGGAACCATTCGTGCAGATTACGCGTTAAGCATGCGTCATAACTCGGTACACGGCTCAGACAGTCCAGAGTCGGCAGCGCGTGAAATTGAATTTTTCTTCCCTACGTCGGAAATTTGTCCGCGATAATGATTGATACCGCTCAACACAAGGAGGCTTAAGCCTCCTTTTTTAATATTGAGTGTTTATGCTGTTCAAAAAATGTTCACTTATAAATGAATACCTTATTATTTTAAGGTTTTGTAGCGCTTGTTGTAGTCGCCTAAAGGCTGTACAATTCGCGCCCTTAAGTAGAATCACCGTCATCGAAGAGGCAACATGACCGCACAAAAAGTCAATCTACTCGATTTTGATCGCAAAGGTATGCGTAAATTCTTCCAAGAGGAACTTGGCGAAAAAGCCTTCCGTGCAGATCAGGTTATGAAGTGGATCTATCATTTTGGTTGTGATGACTTTGAAAAGATGACCAACATCAACAAGAAGCTTCGTGAAAAGCTGATTCGTTTGGCTGAAATTAAAGCTCCGACAGTCTCTGAAGCGCAACACTCATCAGATGGCACCATTAAATGGGCGATGCGTGTAGGTGATCAAGATGTCGAAACGGTCTATATCCCAGATGATGACCGCGCAACGTTGTGTGTTTCATCTCAAGTAGGTTGTGCGTTGGAGTGTAAATTCTGTTCAACGGCACAGCAGGGCTTTAACCGTAACCTTAAAGTCTCGGAAATCATCGGTCAGGTTTGGCGCGCTGCGCGTGAAGTCGGCCTTGAAAAAGAGACTGGTCGTCGTCCAATAACAAACGTAGTGATGATGGGTATGGGCGAGCCTCTACTCAACATGAAAAATCTGATGCCTGCGTTAGAAATTATGCTAGACGATCTTGGCTTTGGTTTGTCCAAACGCCGCGTAACGGTATCGACTTCAGGTGTGGTGTCCGGTCTTGATCAAATGACGGGTGAAATTGATGTTGCATTGGCTATTTCTCTTCACGCTCCAAATGATAAGTTGCGTAGTGAAATCATGCCGATTAATGATCGTTGGGATATCGAAGATTTCTTAGCGTCAGTTCGTCGCTATATTGCGTCATCTAATGCTAATCGCGGCAAAGTAACGGTTGAATACGTACTTTTAGACCACGTCAACGATGATATGGATCATGCTCGTGAGCTTGCAGAATTGTTGAAAGACACGCCTGCGAAAATTAACTTGATTCCATTTAACCCTTATCCGGGCTCTCCTTACAAGAAACCGAGTAACTCGCGCATAGATCGTTTCATGAAGACGTTAATGCAGTATGACTACACTGTGACAGTCCGTAAGACTCGCGGTGACGACATTGATGCGGCGTGTGGCCAATTAGTCGGTGATGTAATTGACCGTACTAAACGCACCAAGCAGTTGGCTGAGCAAAAAGGTGAAGCCATTCCGGTAAAAACGGTATAAAACAGAAATAAATAAAGAAAAACCAAGTATTTGCTTGGTTTTTTTGTATCTATAGTGCTGTAATCGAAAATATCTGATCTTTGCCACAATTTACTGATAAAAAATTCAGTATTAATGGAACAAATATCGGTTTTGTTAATCAAATATTTCAAAACGTCGCTTGAACCTTATAGATAGTGTCAATTTTTTATCAAAAATGGCTCTATTTACGTCGTTTTACGTTTGCCGATTTTAACTCGTGGTTAGAATCGACTATGATGGTCACATTCAGCCGCTGTCTTGGCCCATTATGGGGCGACATTGCGCGAAAATCATAATGAAATCGAGCACTTTGCAATAGATTGAGGTGCAGAAGTAGGCAATTTGGGACTATGCTGTAAATACAGTTAGTACGTACGATTTACCACACTAATGACGATATCACACCAATAAATAAAACGAACTAAGCGTGTAGCGTCATAGTCACAACCAGAAGAAGTACATGATAAATGAGTACTGAACAAAACACCGTAGTAGATAAAGTTGAACAGCAACCACAAGAGCCCGTTCTTGCCGGAACCATATTAAAAGAGAAACGTGAAGCGCTAGGCCTCACGCAGAAACAGATTGCGGACCGTTTACGCTTGCGTGTCGCCATCATTCAAAAAATCGAAGCCAATGATTTTGATGGTGAGCAAGTTGCAACCTTCACTCGAGGTTATCTACGTTCTTACGCTAAAGCAGTTGGCATAGATGAAAAAGAGATCCTTGGTGCTATTGAACACCACAGTGAGGCGCAACCTTCAGAACAACCAATGCAGAGCTTCTCTCAGAAAACCAATAAAGAAAAACACGATAGCCGCATAATGAAACTTACTTGGGGTATTTTCGTGGTGATTATTGGTATCTCCTCGGTTTGGTGGTTACAAAGTCAGCAAAAAGATACTCTTTCGGAAATCGCAGATACCAGCGATCCTGCCTTTCAAGTAGAAGAACCCGCTTCGCCACAACTTACTGCTGAGCCTGAATTAGCACCAGCCGAAGATGAAGTAAAAACTATAGATGTGTCTGCTATCATCGATACGCCTGAGCAGACAGAGGAAGTAGCGACAGAATCGGTATCAAAGACTGCCAATCTTAACGCTGAAGAAGCGGCTTCGGAAGATGTTGCAGTAATTGAGGAACAACCTCAAACTGCAAACGAGCAACCAAAGCCAGCTGATGGTCTGACTAATTTAACGATGGCTTTCACAGGTGACTGTTGGATCCAAGTAAAAGACGCGGACGGAAAAACTATCACTACCGGTATCAAAAAGCAGGGCGACAATGTCAATGTAAACGGAAAAGCACCATTTAAAGTGATTTTAGGTGCTCCTGAGAAAGTTTCTATGACATTAGCGAGTGAACCTGTCGACCTTTCTGGGTATACTTCAGGCAAAGTAGCTCGATTCACCTTACCTTAGATAATCAATATGCATCACGAATCACCAATTAAACGTCGCCCATCTACGCGTATTTATGTGGGCGATGTACCTATCGGCGATGGCGCTCCCATTGCTGTTCAGTCAATGACTAACACTCGCACGACGGACGTTGCTGCGACAGTTGCTCAGATTAAAGCGTTAGAAAATGTCGGTGCAGACATTGTTCGTGTATCTGTTCCTACTATGGATGCCGCTGAAGCTTTCCGAGAAATCAAACAGCAAGTTTCGATTCCTTTGGTTGCTGACATTCATTTCGACTATCGAATTGCATTGAAGGTTGCGGAGTATGGCGTAGATTGTTTACGTATCAACCCGGGTAATATTGGTAACGAAGCTCGCATTCGCTCTGTGGTAGATTGCGCACGCGACAAAAACATTCCAATTCGTATTGGCGTAAATGGCGGGTCGCTAGAAAAAGATATTCAGATGAAATATGGCGAGCCTACACCAGCTGCTTTGGTGGAGTCGGCGATGCGTCACGTGGATATCTTGGATCGTCTAAACTTCGACCAATTTAAAGTCAGTGTCAAAGCGTCGGATGTGTTTCTAGCTGTAGACTCTTATCGATTGCTGGCTCAAAAGATTGATCAGCCACTACACTTAGGTATCACTGAAGCTGGCGGCGCACGTGCGGGTGCTGTGAAGTCATCAGTTGGTCTTGGGATGCTGCTGGCGGAAGGTATTGGTGACACATTACGTATTTCTTTGGCAGCAGATCCTGTCGAAGAGATCAAAGTGGGCTTTGATATCTTAAAGTCATTGCGTATTCGCTCTCGTGGTATCAACTTCATTGCTTGCCCAAGTTGTTCACGTCAAGAATTTGATGTGATCGGCACAGTAAATGCGCTGGAGCAACGCTTAGAAGATGTGATTACACCAATGGATGTGTCGATTATCGGCTGTGTGGTTAATGGACCAGGTGAAGCAGAAGTTTCACACCTAGGCTTAGCTGGTAGTAACAAGAAAAGTGCATTCTACGAGGACGGTAAACGTCAGAAAGAGCGCTTCGATAATGATGACCTAGTGAATAAGCTCGAAGCAAAAATTCGTGCTAAGGCGTCGATGTTAGATGAGTCAAATCGCATCGAAGTGAATCAAGTAGAAAATAAATAATTTCAACGATATAACGGTATTAAACTGTGGCAAAAACTATTCAAGCAATCCGAGGCATGAACGACTGCCTCCCAACACAATCTCCACTTTGGCAAAAAGTTGAGAATACAGTTAAGCATGTTGTTAGCGCATATGGTTACAACGAAGTACGTATGCCTATCGTTGAAATGACCCATCTATTTAGCCGCGCTATTGGTGAAGTGACTGATGTGGTCGAAAAGGAAATGTACACCTTCGAAGACCGTAATGGCGATAGCCTAACGCTTCGTCCTGAAGGCACGGCTGGTTGTGTCCGTTCTGGTATTGAAAACGGCTTGCTATATAACCAAGAACAACGTCTTTGGTATATGGGCCCAATGTTCCGCCATGAGCGCCCACAAAAGGGTCGTTACCGTCAATTCCATCAATGTGGTGTGGAAGTCTTTGGTCTAAATGGCCCTGACGTCGATGCTGAGCTTATCATGATGACTGCGCGTCTATGGCGTGAGTTGGGCATTGCTGAACACGTACGTTTGGAACTGAACTCTATCGGCTCTCTAGAAGCTCGCGCTGATTATCGTACAGCATTGATTGCTCACTTAGAGCAGCATATTGATGTTCTTGATGAGGATAGCAAGCGTCGTATGTACACCAATCCTCTACGTGTTCTAGATAGCAAGAACCCAGATGTACAAGCGATTTTGGCTGATGCTCCTGAACTGTCAGATTACCTCGATGCAGACTCAAAACAACATTTTGCAGGTCTTTGTGAACTTCTTGACGCAGCAGGAATCGAATATACGGTAAATCAACGCCTTGTTCGTGGGTTGGATTACTACAACCGCACGGTATTTGAGTGGATCACCGAAAGTTTAGGTGCTCAAGGCACGGTTTGTGGCGGTGGTCGTTATGACGGACTGGTTGAACAACTAGGTGGCAAAGCAACGCCAGCTGTCGGTTTTGCTATGGGCTTAGAGCGTTTGGTACTAATGATGGAAACGCTTGAGCTGACTGATGTTCGTCGTAGTGTTGATGCTTACGTAGTGACTGCGGGTGAAGGCACCATGATGGCAGGTATGAAGCTAGCCGAGTCTTTACGTGAAGCTATCCCTGGTATTCGTGTCATGAACCACTTTGGTGGTGGCAACTTCAAGAAACAATTTAAGCGTGCAGATAAAGTTGGCGCAGTATACGCTCTAGTGCTAGGCGAGAATGAAGTGGCCGAGAATACGGTCGTGGTCAAAGATTTGCAGGGTGGTGAGCAAGAAACTATTGCTCAAACTGAGTTAGCCGCTAAATTAGCAGATATTATCTAGTTTATAGACTGACGTTGATTGAACGTATTCGATAGATGAATCAATCAACGTTAGTGACGAATTCTTTTAAGAGGACAGGAAGTGGAACTCTACGATTCTGAAGAACAACAAGTAGAAGCAATCAAAGATTGGTGGAAAGAGAACGGCAAAGCAGTGGTTCTTGGTGTTGTTGTTGGTTTAGGTGGTTTATTTGGCTGGCGTTACTATCAAGACTCAGTAACGTCTGCGCAAGAAGCTGCTTCTGAACAGTATACCAAAGCGGTAGAAGCTATTGCCGCTAAAGGCACTGACGCAAGTGGTGACGTGCAAGCATTTATCGATGGTAGCAAAGACACTGAATACAGTGTTTTGGCTTCACTACAACTAGCGAAAGTTCAAGTAGAAGCTGGTGAGCTTGAAAAGGCTCTTGAGCAACTGCAATGGGCACAAAGCAAAACTAAAGATGCGGCGATCACTCCGCTAGTGACTTACCGTATTGCTCGTCTAATGGCGGAAACAGGTAACGTTGATGGTGCGCGTGCTGAACTTGCGAAAATTACCGATGACGCATGGGCAGGTCGAGTGGCCGAGCTGCGTGGTGATATCGCAATTCGTGACGGTGACCGTGATGCAGCTTACACTGCTTATACTGAAGCACAGCAAGCGCAGGACGCAAGCCAAGGGCTACAAATTAAACTGGACGATCTTGCCAAGTAAGGGCCATAGCCGATGAATAGAGTCGTAAAGAAAGTACTGCTTTCTATTTCGGTACTGGGAATTCTTGCAGGGTGTTCTAGTGAAGAAGATACAGTCATTATGGCACCACTGCCAAAAGTACAAAGTGAGTTCACGCCTCAGTCGGTATGGTCTGCAAGTATTGGTGATGGTGTTGGTCAGTTCTTCTCGAAGCTCTCTCCAATTTACGCCTATGACAACTTGTTTGTCGCTAGCCGAGACGGAGTGGTAAAAGCGCTTGATCCAGAAACGGGCAAGACGCTTTGGGAAGTCAATGTTGCTGGTGAGACATCGGCTCGACTTTCTGGCGGTATTGCCGCAGCGTATCAAAAGCTTTATATCGGTAGCGAAAACGGTGAGGTCATTGCGCTCGATGTCAAAACGGGCGAAGAAGTTTGGCGCGCTAAAGTGAATGGTGAGGTGCTTGCGAACCCGGTAGCGGATGCAAGTTTAATCATGGTTCATACCAGTCAAGGCTTGTTGGTTGCATTGGAACAAACGTCGGGAGAAGAGCGCTGGGCGATCAGTACCGATGTTCCAAACCTAACTTTACGCGGTGACAGTGCACCAGCTACCGTATCAGGTGGTGTTTTCTGGGGCACGGCCAATGGACGTTTAGCTGCTGCTATCGTCGAACGTGGACAGTTGATTTGGCAGCAACCTGTAGGTACGCCAAAAGGTGCTACAGAGATCGATCGCTTGGTTGATGTGGATTCATCTCCAATCATTTTAGGTGGCACACTGTTTACAGTGGGTTTCAATGGGCAGTTAATTTCTATCGATCTACGTTCTGGTAACCCTATTTGGAAACGTAACTACTCATCAGCAACGGATATGGCGACGGATAACCGTAGTTTATTCTTGGTGACAGATAATGATCATGTAGTAGCTGTTGATGCTCGCAGTGGTACTGAGCTGTGGGAAAACAACCAGTTGGAAAACCGACTGCTAACCGCTCCTGTTATTGTTGATGGTTACATCGTAGTAGGTGATAGCTTAGGTTACTTGCACTGGATTGATCGAGAGTCAGGTGAGTTTGTAGCACAGCAACTCATCAACGAAAGTGGCCTTTCTGTTGGACCAACTAAGGTACCTGAAGGCTATGTTTTAGTGACTCGTGATGGTGAAATAAAGAAACTCACTATCAACTAGAAAGCGTGATATAATTCACAAACGGCTCCTGGCTGATCTCAGTTAGGAGCCGTTTTATTGCTGCGAAGCAAAAGGATCTTTTCGAGCTCGGATAGATGGATTAATTTGTGGTTATAGGAAAACGTGAGAATTTTACCTATAACTACAATTAGAAGATAAGTGTAGAGGTTTATATGGTACCTGTTGTTGCCCTAGTTGGACGCCCGAATGTGGGTAAGTCGACCCTGTTCAATCGATTGACGCGTACGCGTGATGCTCTTGTTGCGGATTTTCCGGGGCTAACACGTGACCGTAAATACGGTCAGGCGAAACTGGGTGAGCATGAATTCATTGTTATTGATACCGGTGGTATTGATGGTACTGAAGAAGGTGTTGAAACAAAAATGGCGGAACAATCGCTAGCTGCGATTGATGAAGCGGATGTCGTGCTTTTCCTCGTGGATGGCCGTGCAGGTTTAACGTCGGCTGATGAAGCTATTGCTCAGCACCTGCGAAAAATTGAGAAGCCGTCATTCCTAGTGATTAACAAAGTTGATGGTATTGATGCTGATGCTGCCAGTGCTGAGTTTTGGCAACTTGGTGTAGAAGACATGTACCACATCGCAGCGGCACACGGTCGTGGCGTTACTGCACTTATCGAACGCGCACTTAACCCATTTGCAGAAAGCTTTGTTGAACAAGGTGAAATTGAAGATCTGACTGAGTTTGAAGACGAAGAAGAAGAGAAACTCGATTATACCGAAGAAGAAGCGGAAGAAGAGTTTAAGCGTCTTCAAGATCAACCAATTAAGTTGGCTATCATTGGTCGACCTAATGTGGGTAAATCAACGCTGACCAACCGTATTCTTGGTGAAGAGCGTGTCGTAGTTTATGACATGCCGGGTACCACTCGCGATTCTATTTATATTCCTATGCAGCGTGATGATCGTGAGTATGTGCTGATCGATACTGCTGGTGTACGTCGTCGTCGTCGCATCAACGAAACGGTTGAGAAGTTCTCAGTGGTTAAAACACTGAAAGCAGTAGAAGATGCAAACGTTGTATTGCTCGTTATCGATGCTCGTGAAAACATCTCAGATCAAGACTTAAGCCTCCTTGGTTTTGCGTTAAACTCTGGTCGCTCTATTGTGATCGCTGTGAACAAGTGGGATGGTTTAGATACTGACGTGAAAGAACACGTTAAGAAAGAGCTTGATCGTCGTCTTGGTTTCGTTGACTTTGCTCGTATCCACTTTATTTCAGCTCTTCATGGTACTGGTGTTGGCCACTTGTTTGAATCTGTTCAAGAAGCTTACAAGTCTGCGACTACCCGTGTGGGTACTTCGGTACTGACCCGTATCATGAAAATGGCGACGGAAGATCACCAGCCACCTATGGTTCGTGGACGTCGTGTTAAGTTGAAATATGCGCACGCTGGTGGCTACAACCCACCAATCGTTGTGGTTCACGGTAACCTAGTCAATGAACTACCAGATTCGTATAAGCGTTATTTAATGAACTATTATCGTCGTTCTTTGGAAATCATGGGTACGCCAATTCGTATTAACTTCCAAAGCAGCGATAACCCATTTGAAGGTAAGTCTAACAAGATGACCCTTTCACAAGAGCGTAAACGTAAACGCTTAATGACGATGATGAAAGGTCGTCCTAAAAAATAAATCGAAATTAAACAACGCCCTCTGAGTACAGCGGGCGTTTTTTGTTGCAAGGAATAATCATACCGTGTTTACCGCTAGTAAAATTCACTTTTGTCATCAAACTTGGCAGCTAGACAGCGCAATTCAATTGATCGATGAGCATTCTGATTACACCGATATTGTTGTAGACAGTACGCCATTTCACCCTGTAAGTCACATATGGCCTGATCATCCGGCAGACAAAGGTTATTTGCTAGCGGAAGGTCAACAACTTGAAGTCATAGATTGTCTTGTTGGTGCTATCGAACTGGATACCAAAACACTGTATGTCGGCAGCGCGATTCCCGTAAAACGAGACTGTGATGGATGGGTATTTGTTGTTGTTCATCGAATCGCGAAAGGACCAGAACTTTGTGTTGGCCAGGTCATTACATTGGAAGTGGACAAAGCCTATCAACAAAGTTTGAGCAGAGGACATAGTGCCGGACATATCGCTTCTCTTGCACTTAACAAAGTGCTAGCTGCGTCATACTGGAGAAAAGAAGCAGACCGAAAAGATGGTTTGGCCCACTATGATTTTAATAGTTATGCTCAGGAACAGAGTGTGGTATCGCCAAACCGATGTTTTGACCGATATCGCCTTGGGAAAACGCTAAAGAAACGTGGATTAAATACTGTAGAGGTGTTGACAGACTTACAGAGAATTGAAGATATGACTAATCAACAGTTAGCTGAGTGGTCACAAGAACCCTCTGAAGTTTCAATGCAACTTGAAGGTCCATTTTTGACCAGTTCAAGATATTGGCACTGCACTCTTGATGGCGTCGACGTCGTGATGCCTTGCGGTGGAACGCATATCAATCATATGGATGAACTGATTAACCTTAGAGTCGAGCTAAAAGCCGTAGATTCGTCTTATATCGAAATGCATACCCATGTAAGTGACTAATTCGAGAAATGATCGTTTTATTAAGTTCTGTATAGTGTCATTTATCAAGTCTTATGTGGAATAATAATCTAAATTAAATCCAAATGCAGAATATGTAACTTATGCTTTCGGTGTGTGGTTATATAAATGTTCTTTTAAGAGCAGATCGCTGATCAGATTAGATTAAGGGGAAGATCTAGGGAAGATCTAGAACAGCATCGTATTGTTGTTCGTCCCTTTGACCATACGACTAAATATTAAACTGGTCAATAGATCATCTATCCGTACGTTGTGTTATTATGTGTCGGTTACGCATACTCAATAAGAACGACAATTCTGCGGATTTATGACGAAAGATTTGCTGATAGATGCCCATAAGGGCATGAACTTACTCTTGAAAGAACTTGCTCTGGGGTTGCCAAAACCCCAATTGGAGGAGCGAATCATTAAGTTAACAGAGCGCCTGTTTAAGGATAAACGCGCCTCAATATTAACGTTAGATCAAGAGACACATCGACTGTACAGCACTTCAGCACCTAACTTGCCTGACTTTTACAACGATGCTATTGATGGGATCGAAATAGGAGAAAGAGTAGGTTCCTGCGGTGCGGCTGCCTATTTAAAACGTTCTGTTATCGTCTCTGATGTCAAAAGCCATAGTAATTGGCAGCCTTTTGTTGAACTTGCGACACAAGCAAATATTAGAGCATGCTGGTCTGTGCCAGTGATCTCGACACAAGAGCACGTATTGGGTACGTTTGCACTCTATAGCTCATTGCCCTCTGATCCCCATGCTATTGAACTGGAGATACTCGAGTCTATTGCCGCGGTTTATTCTGTGGCACTAGAGAAATATGCTTTAGAAGATAAACTCAACTACCAAGCTAAGTTTGATTGTCTGACTCAATGCCTGAATCGTCGAGCTCTATTAGAACGTGTCGAACAAAGTCATTGCTTTCAAGGCAATTTTCTTGGCTGTTTCTTCATAGATATCGATAAATTCAAACAGGTAAATGATGTATATGGACATCAATTTGGCGATAGGGTGTTGGTTGCTGTCGCGCAAAAATTACGTTTGCTATTACCTGACCAAGCTGTGTTAGGTCGATATGGTGGCGATGAGTTTCTTGCGTTTAGTTGCTTTCCTAGTCAGGAAGATTCCAGAACTTTTTACGAGACATTGCAGTCAGAATTGAATCAACCTGTCACTTTAGAAGAGACTAACATCGGTGTTAGCGTTGGGTTTGCAACTAAAGAATGTTGTTCAGACATGACGATTGACCAATTGATCCGTTTAGCGGATACCGAGATGTACAAAGTCAAACGTAAAGCTAAGTTAGAGAGTTTATTCCTATCTCGTGGCTAAACGTTTTCCTAACGTTAAAGAACGTCTTATGGCAGTTGCCTAGTATCCTTTAGGTGTTCGAGATAGAATATCAATATTAACATCTACTAATATTTAGGTGAGATATGAACTTCGCAGACAACGAGTGCCCAGATTGCAAGGTCGCTTTAGATTGGGACGGGCAGTATTTCTGTAAACAATGTACTAAACACTTTGTCAAAATTGGTTATTGCCCAGATTGCCAAGCTGAAATGGAAAAGCTTCAGGCGTGTGGTGCAGCTAACTATTTTTGTAACTCATGTAATGAACTAAAGTCCAAATCTCGAGCAAGGTTTGAATTCCAACCAATCAAAGCTTAGTGAGATTGTCTAGTTAGGTTTGATATCGGTAACGGTAGAGACAAGAGTGCCATGCTCTACTTGAGTCGTCATTGTCGAGCCTATCTCTACCGAATCTACATGAGAAATGACTTTCCCATCCTCATCTTGAGTAATAGAGTAACCGCGCTTCAAAGTAGCGAGTGGACTCACCGTATCAAGCTTACCTACTGTTAATGCAAATTTATGCTTAGTTGAAGAGAGTTGGCGTTGCATCGCTTGCTCTAGTCGGCTTTCTAATTGAGTCAATCGATGCGATTGTTGTGCCAGACGAGTAACAGGAGACTGTAACTTCAGGCGATGCAGCTTGTTGGTTAACCTTAGAGTCTCTTGAGATAACCTTTGCTTCATTGCGGCATTAAGGCGGTACTCAAATTCATCCAGGCGTTGACTTTGGCGCTGCAAATGATGTTTAGGATGTTGATTGCTCAGGTCTTGCATCAACGAGGACAAGCGCTGCTTTTGCTCCGACAGATAAAGTCGAATGATGTTTCTCAGGCGCTGTTCTCTAGTGATCAGTGACTCACGTTTATGAGAGGTATCATTGCTGACTAGTTCTGCGGCTGCACTTGGTGTCGGGGCGCGCACATCAGCGACGTAATCAGCGATAGTGACGTCAATTTCATGTCCGACTGCACTGATAATTGGTATTTGGCTGGCGGCAATGGTTCTGGCGACGATTTCGTGGTTGAAGCACCATAAATCTTCAAGTGAACCTCCGCCTCGACCGACGATTAACACATCACACTCGTTTCGGCTGTTTGCTCTGCCAATCGCTTGAGCAATCTCAATCGCAGCATTATCTCCTTGAACCGTCGTCGGGTAAATAACCACAGGTAAGGAAGGATCACGCCTTTTCAAAACATCTAAAATATCAAATAAAGCAGCGCCCGTTTTGGAGGTAATGATACCTACACGTTTTGGGTGGCTGGGCAATGGTTGTTTTAGTGTTTGAGCAAACAAACCTTCTGCGGCAAGTGACATTTTCAGCTTCTCAAACTCTTGCTGAAGTCGACCATCCCCCTCGGGTTGCATTGACTCTATGATGAGCTGATAGTCACCTCGTGGCTCATAGAGAGAGAGTCTTGCTTTAACTAGTACTTGATTTCCATTAGCAGGTTTGAACGTTACACGGCGGTTGTTACCACGAAACATCGCGCATTTCACTTGAGCGCGAGAGTCCTTAAGAGTGAGGTACCAATGACCAGAGACAGGTGCAGAAAAGTTAGAAATTTCGCCGACTAACCACACAATCCCCATTTCATTTTCTAGCAACAAACGAACTTCAGAGTTCAGGCGTGACACCGTGTAAATGTTTTGATTACTAGACGTAGAATTAGAGCTTGATCGCGAGGATAGGGGCACAGCTAATCTCAAAGACGTGGGTATGGAAATTAGCGGCAATATAATACATATCAAGGGGGTAAATGCAAATAAAAAATATAAAAATGTGTAGCCAAGCGATTTCGTCGGGCGTATAATCCCACCGCAATATCTAATCCAAATGACCTTATTATGCGAAACGATAAGGGCGGATTATTCCTTCAACTCCTCTATTGTGAGATATTGCAAATGCTAAGAATTGCCAAAGAAGCGCTGACGTTCGATGATGTACTACTCGTTCCAGCTCACTCCACCGTTCTCCCAAACACAGCCGATCTTCGCACTCGGTTGACGAAGAATATCAGTCTGAATATTCCAATGATCTCTGCGTCTATGGACACAGTGACGGAAGCGCGTCTAGCGATCGCGCTTGCCCAAGAAGGTGGCATTGGCTTTATCCACAAAAACATGTCTATTGAGCAACAAGCTGAGCAAGTACGTCTTGTTAAGATCTTTGAAGCTGGTGTAGTAACAAACCCTGTTACTGTTCGTCCAGAAGCAACGATTGCAGATGTAATGGCGCTAACTGAAAAGCATGGCTTTGCAGGTTTCCCTGTTGTTACAGAAACGAATGAGCTTGTAGGCATCATCACTGGCCGTGATGTTCGCTTTGTTACTGATTTAAGTAAGAAAGTAGAAGTAGTAATGACGCCAAAAGCGCGTCTAGCATCAGTAAAAGAAGGCGCTTCTCGTGAAGAAGTGCAAGAAGAGATGCACCGTGCACGTGTTGAAAAAGTGTTGGTCGTAAACGATGAGTTCCAACTTACCGGTATGATCACTGCAAAAGACTTCCACAAAGCAGAACGTAAACCAAACGCATGTAAAGATGCGCAAGGTCGTCTGCGCGTAGGTGCTGCTGTCGGTGCGGGCGCGGGTAACGAAGAGCGCGTAAAAGCTCTAGTTGAAGCTGGTGTTGATGTGCTTTTGATTGACTCTTCACACGGTCATTCAGAAGGCGTTTTAACTCGCATTCGCGAAACACGTGAAGCGTACCCAGATCTCGATATCATTGGTGGCAACGTAGCTACGGCTGCTGGCGCGAAAGCATTGATTGAAGCGGGTGTTAGTGCCGTTAAAGTTGGTATTGGCCCTGGTTCTATTTGTACAACTCGTATCGTTACAGGTGTTGGTGTTCCTCAAGTTACAGCGATTGCTGACGCTGCTGGTGTTGCCAACGAATATGGTATTCCAGTTATCGCAGACGGTGGTATCCGCTTCTCTGGTGATATCTGTAAAGCAATCGTTGCTGGTGCATCATGCGTGATGGTTGGCTCTATGTTTGCTGGTACTGAAGAAGCACCAGGCGAAGTTATTCTTTATCAAGGCCGTTCTTATAAGGCTTACCGTGGAATGGGTTCTCTTGGCGCGATGTCTCAAGGTTCATCGGACCGTTATTTCCAATCAGATAATGCTGCGGACAAGCTTGTTCCAGAAGGTATCGAAGGTCGCATCGCCTACAAAGGTCGCCTAAAAGAAATCGTTCACCAACAAATGGGTGGTCTTCGTTCAAGCATGGGTCTAACAGGCTCTGCGACTATCGAAGATATGCGTACTAAAGCAGAGTTCGTACGTATCTCTGGTGCTGGCTTAAACGAGTCACACGTGCACGACGTTCAAATCACTAAGGAAGCACCAAACTACCGTCTAGGTTAATTACCCATAGACTGTAGTGATAACGTTGAGGGTCACAATTGACCCAAGTAAGTCTAAATCTTACGTAAACGTTTGCTTTTTTCCTTGATGCATAGATGTGAGGCGGGTAAACTCGCCTCCGTTCTCAATACTTAGCTTATAAGATTGCCCAAAATGACGAAAAATATTCATGACCAACGAATTCTGATTTTAGACTTCGGCTCGCAGTACACACAATTAGTAGCACGTCGTGTACGTGAAATCGGCGTTTACTGTGAACTATGGAGCTGGGATGTAGAAGAAGCGGATATTCGTGAATTCAACCCAGACGGTATTATTCTATCTGGCGGCCCTGAGAGTGTAACAGAGGAAAATTCTCCTCGTGCTCCTCAATACGTATTTGATTCAGGTGTTCCTGTTCTTGGCGTTTGTTACGGCATGCAGACAATGGCTGAGCAGCTTGGTGGCCGAGTAGCAGGTTCAAACGAACGTGAATTTGGCTACGCACAAGTTAAAGTATCTGGTGACTCAGCGATTTTCAAAGATCTTGAAGCGACTCAAGACGTCTGGATGAGCCACGGCGATAAAGTTGTAGAAATTCCAGCAGACTTCGTAAAAGTTGGTGAAACGGACACTTGCCCGTACGCTGCTATGGCGAATGAAGAGAAGAAATACTATGGCGTTCAGTTCCACCCAGAAGTAACGCACACTAAACAAGGCCTGCAAATGCTAGAGAACTTTGTTCTTGGTGCATGTGGCTGTGAGCGTTTATGGACATCAGAATCCATCATCGAAGATGCTGTTGCTCGTATTAAAGAGCAAGTAGGCGATGATGAGGTTATTCTGGGTCTATCTGGTGGTGTTGATTCATCGGTAGTTGCAATGCTTGTTCACCGTGCAATTGGCGACAAGCTGACCTGTGTGTTCGTGGACAACGGCCTACTTCGTCTTAACGAAGGCCAGCAAGTGATGGAAATGTTTGGCGATAAGTTCGGTCTAAACATCATCAAAGTTGACGCAGAAGAGCGCTTCTTGACTGCACTTGAAGGAAAGTCAGATCCAGAAGAGAAACGTAAAACAATCGGTCACGTGTTTGTTGACGTATTCGATGAAGAGTCTAAGAAGCTTAAAAATGCGAAATGGCTAGCACAGGGTACCATCTACCCAGATGTCATTGAGTCAGCTGCTTCTAAAACGGGTAAAGCTCACGTTATTAAATCACACCACAATGTGGGTGGCCTTCCTGATGATATGGAAATGGGGCTTGTTGAGCCACTACGTGAATTGTTTAAAGATGAAGTGCGTAAGATCGGTCTAGAACTGGGTCTACCATACAATATGCTTTATCGTCACCCATTCCCAGGACCAGGCCTAGGTGTTCGTGTTCTTGGTGAAATCAAGAAAGAGTACTGTGACTTGCTGCGCCGTGCTGATGCTATCTTTATTGAAGAATTGCACGCCGCAGATCTGTATAACAAAGTTTCTCAAGCATTTACCGTGTTCCTACCAGTTCGTTCTGTAGGTGTTATGGGTGATGGCCGTAAGTATGACTGGGTAGTATCACTGCGTGCTGTTGAAACCATCGACTTTATGACGGCTCATTGGGCACATTTACCATATGACTTCCTAGGTAAGGTCTCGAACCGTATTATCAACGAAGTTGACGGCATTTCACGTGTGGTTTACGACATTTCTGGTAAGCCACCAGCGACAATCGAGTGGGAATAATCTCCGCTTGTTGTCATTAAATTATAGAAACCGGCGCAAGCCGGTTTTTTTATGCATGCTAATTGATATCTGCAAATTATCAATCTTAGATTGCAAATAACGGATCTGCTCAATGTCACAAATATCGATTAAAATTTTTCTATAACTTTTACCACTAATTTTTAATCGAAGGCTCTTTTACATGTCGAACAAACTCGCAAACCCTGCGCCACTTGGCCTAATGGGTTTTGGTATGACTACCATTCTGCTTAACATCCACAATGCAGGTTTCTTTCCGATTGATTCAATGATTCTTGCTATGGGTATTTTTTATGGCGGTCTTAGCCAAGTGTTTGTTGGCATGATGTGCTTTAAGCGTGGTGACACTTTTGGCACTACGGCATTCACGTCGTACGGCTTATTCTGGTTAACGCTAGTGGGTATTATCGTAATGCCTTACATGGGTCTTCCTGCAAGCCCTGCGAAATTTATGGGTTGGTATTTACTGCTATGGGGTGTGTTCACTGGCTTCATGTTCATTGGTTCACTTTGCTACCCAGTGGCTAAGCAAGTGGTCTTTGGTTCTCTGACTATCCTATTTTTCTTGTTAGCAGCGCGTGATTTCTTCGGCAGCGAATTGATTGGCACTATTGCTGGCTTTGAAGGTATCTTCTGCGGCGCGAGCGCGATTTACTTCGCTATGGCTCAAGTACTTAACAACGAATATGGTCGCACTATTCTCCCTATCGGTGAGAAAAAAGCGCCAGCAATGAACACTCAAGAAGTGGCTGCATAATTTAAGTTTCATTCATTCGGGAACAGTGAATGATAAAAGGGGTAGCTAAGCTACCCCTTTTTTTATGCGATGAGCATGTTTCATGTCATCCCTGCACAGGCAGATACCTACCCAAAGTGAACATCAATTCTTAATTAAGATGTCTGTGTCTGAGTGGATGCGGAGTCCGCCTCTTGAGGCGCGTCAGGCTTTGTACCTGTTTTACGTTCGTAGCGACCTTCCCAGTAGTCTGCACCTTTAATACCAAGTGCGACAGGGTTGAATGTATACTCTTCTACACCTTGCTCCTGCTGTTTCTCATAATCTTTGAGTGCAATGACTGCTGGTTTGGCAATAAAGAAGATGATCAAAATGCCCACGATGTTTAACCATGCCATCAGACCAACACCTACATCACCCATAGCCCAAGCAAGGTTAGCCGCTTTCACTGTCCCATAAAACACAGATGTAATTAGCACGAGTTTCAAGATGAACATCAATCCGTTGATTTTGAAAGTACGGCGAATGTAAGCGATATTTGTCTCTGCAATGTAGTAGTACGCCAGAATGGTCGTAAATGCGAAGAAGAATAGTGCAAATGCGATAAATAGCTTACCAACACCAGGCATTGTGCTTTCGATAGCTAGCTGAGTAAACGCAGGACCATTGGCTCCAACGGTTTCGGCAAGGTTTTGTACCAAGAACGTACTCTCTGGACCATGAACGTTGTACGCACCTGTGATAAGAATCATAAATGCTGTCGCAGAACACACTAGAAGTGTATCAATATAGATAGAGAAAGATTGCACTAAACCTTGCTGTGCTGGGTGATCAACGTTTGCTGCTGCAGCTGCATGTGGACCAGTACCTTGGCCTGCTTCGTTAGAGTAGACGCCACGTTTTACACCCCAGCCAATTGCCGCGCCGAAGCCTGCCATTGGGGTAAATGCATCGCCAATAATCATACTAACAATCCCCGGTACTTCACCGATGTTAAGCAGAATAATCACGAACGCGATGATGATGTACGCTAGAGCCATAAATGGCACAACGATTTGTGTGAAGTTTGCGATTCGTTTTACGCCACCAAAAATGATGAACGCAAGAATGACGGAAATAACTGCACCAGTGAAAATTTTAGCAAAACTGATGGTACCGATAGCAGTGTCAATCATAGCGCCTGTACCGAATGCGGTTTCTACTGCATTACCAATGCTGTTCGATTGAACACCAGGTAGAAGAACACCACAAGCGAAAATAGTCGCAATAGCAAAGATCCATGCGTACCATTTTTGTCCCATCGCCTTTTCTATGTAATAAGCTGGGCCGCCACGAAATTGCCCTTCATCTTCTTCTTTATAGATTTGAGCGAGCGTGGATTCGATATAGGCTGTTGCTGCGCCAAAAAACGCAACCATCCACATCCAGAAAACTGCGCCTGGACCACCAAAACCAATAGCCGCAGCGACACCGGCAATATTACCCGTACCAACGCGACCAGAAAGTGAAACCGCTAAAGCTTGAAATGAGGAGATCCCTTTTTCTGAGCTTTTACCGGAAAGTAATAGACGCCACATTTCGAAGAAATGACGCACCTGTACAAAACGAGTGAGCACTGAATAAAAAAGGCCAGCACCAAGACACAAGTAAATTAGAGCGGGACTCCAGATTATCCCGTTTAAAAAATCAACCAAAGACTGCATAGTTCTTCCCTGTAAAGCTGGGGTAGCTTTTGAAGCTCAGCGACTGATGTTCTGATTGTTCAAAAGCTATTGTTGATACCCACCGTTTCCCAATCGTCCTTGCTTGCACGAAAAGCATGAGAAAGCTGAGCGCGAAGTGTTTGAATTTATAAAACACTTCGCGCATCCTACCTAAGTTTGTTGCAAATGTTAAGGTTGGATGTAAATATTGTGTTAACACGTGATGACAGGCACAAAATTTTAAATGCGGGTTGTTTGTGTGATATTTGTTTGTTATTTGCTTTCTTTAAAGAGATAAAAAAAGCCGACCTAAATGGTCGGCTTTAGATTAGGCGACATCTAAGCCTTGTTGCCAAAAGGCAATTTCCATGCGAGTTGCCGTTTTAAACACATGTATGATCTCTTGTGCTCTCTGGCTTTGTAGGTCAATGTCTTTTAGTAGCGCGTCTAATCGTTTGATACTGGTGTGCACACCTGACTGGAATTCTTCGCTGCCATACAGTTCTATCCAACTACGATAGGGGTTATTTTCTAGCATGGTATCGGCGCTTTTGAGTAAGTTGTCACCGATAACGGCATAGCCGATGGCACAGGGTGCTAGTGCAGCATAAAGATCAACTAATTCGCCCGTCATTCCTGCATCTAGAACATATCGTGTGTACGCCACGGTACCAAAATCTTCGACTTCCGCTTCCATATCTGCTTCTGTGACTCCCCACTGCTGGCAATAAGCGACATGGTGGCCAATCTCAGAGTTTAATAATGCCTCAACACTTGGTACTGCTTCGCGCATTTGAGCGAGTGTTTTGGCTTTGTAGATCGCTAGTGCATAGGCACGAGCGTACTGCTTTAAGAATAGAAAATCCTGCTTTAAATAGTGTAAATACGCCTGCTGAGCGAGAGTCCCCACGGCTAATTGCTTGACGAAGTCATGTTCGGTGTAAGCCAACCACTCTTGTTGGCAAGCGTTAATTAAGTCTTGATGATTCATGGTCACTCCTAAAGTACAGGTACGATGGTCTCTGCTTTTGGCTTAGCACTGATAATTTTGTGTTGATACATGAATTCGGTAAACGCGTCATATTTGGTCGCATCAACCGCAGATGGTCTAAGCGCAAATCGAGTCAATGTGTCACGCCACGCTCTTTTATTGAGTTCGTTGTTTAACGTGTCTGGTGCGTAGGCAACAAACTCATTCCAAGAAGCTGTTGGGTGATTCACTATGTAAGTGGTTGCCTTTTCAATCGCACGGTTGAATTTTACGATGGCATCTTTGTCATAACTGTTGGCATTGGCAACAAACACTAGTTCCTCATAAGTTGGAACACCGTGTTCTTCTGGGAAAAAGGCTTTTGGTTTATAACCTTCAAGTTCTAGCTGGTTGGTTTCAAAGTTTCTCAAACCACCCCAAATCGCGTCTACTTTTCCTGAAGCAAGGGAAGAGGAGAGAGCCCAACCAACATTAATGATCTGTACTTCGTCAAATGCCACTCCCTCGGTACTGAGCATGGTACCTATGGTCGCTTCTTCGTTACCTGCGATAGCAATACCAATTTTCTTACCTTTTAGGTCTGCTAGTGTGTTTATCTTGCCATTGTCCAATACCATCATGGTATTAAGCGGCGTTGCGATCAGAGTTGCGCTGCGGATCAGTGGCAGTCCGGCAGCTACGTCGATAGTAAGGCTAGTTTGATACGAAACCGCAAGGTCGACTTTCCCCGCAGCAACCAGTTTGGCTGGTGTGCTTGGGTCGGCTGGTTCTTGAATATCAACATTAAGCCCTTGCTCCTTGAAGTAACCTTTCTCTTGAGCAATGACGATAGGGCCATGATTTGGGTTAACAAACCAGTCGAGCATTAGCGTGAGTTTTTTTTCTGCAGCGTGAGCTGGCATGATGCTAGCTGTAGTTAGCAGCAGAGCCGCAGCGAGTTTGAGCATGGATTTCATGGTTTTTCCTTTTGATTGTTATTTATTTTCCCAAGGGATTAGGCGCTTGAGCCCCCAATCGGTAAAAAAGTAAAGCGCGACTGAGACGCTGGCTAAAATAAACAGCGCCGCAAACATTTCATCAATTAACATGCGAGCATTGGCTTGCAACATGAGATACCCCAAGCCCTCACTTGAACCAACCCATTCGCCAGCGACAGCACCGATAGGAGCAACTACGACGGCGACTCGTATACCAGAGGCAAGGACAGGTAGCGAGGCTGGTAAACGTATGTGCCATAGTTGCCGGAAGCGGCTAGCCCCCATAGTCTGTGACAAATCCAAATAACCCACAGGCGTATTACGTAGTCCGTCATAGCAACAAGTGGTAACGGGAAAGAAGATAATCAGTGCTGCCATGACCACTTTGGAAGCAATACCGTAGCCCAGCCACAGCATCAGAATTGGAGCGAGAGCGAACACTGGGATAGCCTGGCTGGTTATTAAAATCGGCAGGAGCCAACGTTTGACGGGCTGAAACAACAGCATCTGCAGTGCAAAGAACAGTCCCATTGATAAGCCAAGTAGGAGCCCGAGCAGGATCTCTTGTGTCGTAACCCAAGTGTGTTTAAGAAGTACATCTTGACGCTCGACCAGCTTAACGAGTACGGCCTCGGGTGCTGGTAAGATAAAACTGGGGAGCTCAAACAGCACCACGATAGCTTTCCAAAGCCCTAAGATAATCAGGAAGCTAACCAGCACTCGCAATAGTGTGCTTATCCCTTGTTTTTTCTGAGCAGCCGCCTGTCGACGGCTTTGTTCAGCGACTTGTGTTAAGACTGTCACGAGTGTCCCCCTAAATGTTCTAGGATGGATTGTTGGATGGTTGCGAATTCGCCATCGATATCTCTAGGAATTGCCGATTGTGGAGGGATGATTTTATTGAGCTGAGCGGGTTTCCCGTTCATGACCAATATTTGCTCGCCGAGCCTCAAGGCTTCTTGAGGATCGTGGGTGATCAATAACACTGTTTTATCACACAACAACTGAGCGGCAAGATTTTGCAATTTATGTCTAGTGACGGCATCAAGCGCAGAAAATGGCTCGTCCATCAACACTATCGATTTGTCTTGCATTAAAGTTCGAGCTAAGGCAACGCGCTGTTTTTGTCCGCCAGATAGTTCGTTGGGAAGAACATTCGCTTTGCTATCGAGTCCAACCTGTTTCAATAACGCCATAGCTTTGGCTTTCGTATTGGCTTCGACACGCTGACCATTTAAACGTGTAGCTAAACACACATTATCAACAACGGTTAACCAAGGCATAAGTAAGTCTTGCTGCGCCATGTAGGCTACGTTGCTCGACAACTGAGTAAGGCTAGGAACTACAGTTTTGGCGGTAAAGGTGACTTTTTCCGTTAGTAGCCCAGCGATATAGCGCAGCAATGTCGACTTCCCGCAGCCACTAGGTCCTAACAAAGCGGTCCAGCTTCCCGCTTCAAACTGTACGCTCAAGTCTGAGAATATCGGTTGAGCGTCACCTAAATAGGTGAGCGTGGCGTTTTCAATACGAATATCGTTCATCGGTTCAGCGCGTAAAAGTGGTGAACAGGACCGTGCCCCTTACCGATGTCGAGCTCATCGGCGTGGGCAATTGCTTGAGTAATGTAGCTTTTACCGTTGGAGACCGCTTGATGTAAGGAATTATTTTGAGCCAAGTAAGACGCGATGGCAGAGCTTAATGTGCAACCTGTACCATGAGTATTCTTGGTATTGATACGCGTTGTTTCAAAGATAGACACATCATTTTGAGTAATCAGTAAGTCATTACTGCTGGAGTCTGACTCAAGGTGACCACCTTTAAGCAAAATCGCTGACGTATTGAGTTCGCGTAACTGGTCAATCAACGCTTCCATGTCATTTTGGGATTGCGGAACTTGGGTGCCAAGTAGGGCTGCACCTTCAGGTAAATTAGGTGTGATCACTGTCGCTAAAGGTAGTAATTCCGTTTTTAACGCATCAATAGCGGAAGGTTCTAATAGCAGGTCGCCACTGGTAGCGACCATGACAGGGTCTAGAACCACATGCTTTGGCTGATATTGACGAATCTTTTCAGCCACAGCGCGAATAATATTGGCGTCAGCAAGCATACCGATCTTTACCGCCACTACATCTAAGTCGCTGAATACCGCGTCTAATTGCGCCTGAACAAATTGAGGATCGATGCCGAGAATACCAGATACACCTTGCGTGTTTTGGGCGGTCAATGCAGTAATGACTGAGCACGCATAAGAACCTGTTGCTGAGATGGCTTTAATGTCAGCCTGAATTCCAGCGCCACCGCCAGAATCGGAGCCAGCGATCGTCAATACAATAGGAGTTTTAGAGGTTGATGATGTCATATCATGTTCCTTTTCAGGGTAGGAACACAAAATAGGCAGGGCAAAGATCCACTGCGGACGCAGAGTCTTAGTGCGGTGTCTATCAGTTCCCTACGCCAGTGCTAACTGAATCAGGTTCAACGGGTCTCACCACTTTGGTGATCTCAGCGAAAACGCTCCCCGACTAATGAGAAAGGACATTGTTATACAAGCGCTGGTTTTTTTCCAGAATTAAAACGTGAGCTCATCGACTTAAACGGAAAATACCTCCGAGTGCGCTTATTTTCTTGGTGAATGGGTTTGGTGTTTTTTAAGGAAGGAGGTGCCATCACAAGAATAAAATTCTGGGCACAAAGTAAAAATGTGAATGAAAATTCTTGTTACATATTGAGTATTTTTGAGTGGTGACTCGAAGTGAGTTTATTTTTTGAACACAAAATAAACCCCAAGTTCTATTAATTGTTCTCGATGTTCACACTTTTATAACAGGTGTGAGCAGCGTCATTAGACCTTTCAGGGAAAGAGAACAAATAATGAAAAATCTATTATTAGGGGTATCGGCGGTTGCTTTGGCGGTAAGCCAAAGTGTCAATGCCGCGCCAGCAAAACCCTCAATTGACGTCTGGGGCTCGAATAATCTGCAGTTTTCGAAAATCCAATTGGCTATGGAGACCACCTCTGGCTACGACCAGATGGTTCAATACAACGATCTAGCAGAGATCAAAATCACATTTAATCAGTGGAGTGGTACCACTGGAGATACTTATAACATCTACTTCGATGGTAACAAGGTGGCGACAGGGCCAATAACTGGTAGCCAAACAACCGCTACGTTTGGTTATGGTCAGGGTGGTTTGTATCAAATGCAAGTGGAAGCGTGTGATGCAACGGGATGTAGCAAAAGTGCGCCAATGGAGCTGGTGGTTGCTGATACTGATGGCTCTCATCTAGCCCCTTTGACAATGAATATTGACCCCAACAACAAGTCTTATAATACCGACCCTAATATGGTCGTCGGCACCTACTTTGTGGAATGGGGAATTTATGGGCGTGACTACACAGTAGACAACATTCCGGCCGACAACCTAACCCACATTATCTATGGTTTTATCCCGATTTGTGGTCCTAATGAATCGGTGAAATCTGTGGGAGGCAACAGCTTTAATGCTCTGCAAACCGCCTGTAAGGGCATGCAAGACTTTGAAGTGGTTATTCACGACCCTTGGGCAGCGTACCAGAAAAGCTTCACTCAAGCTGGTCATGACTACAACACGCCAATTAAAGGCAACTATGCCATGTTAATGGCACTAAAGCAGCGTAATCCCGATCTTAAAATTCTCCCTTCCATTGGTGGTTGGACTCTTTCAGACCCATTTTACAGCTTTACCGATAAAGCCAATCGAGACATATTTGTCGCGTCTGTGAAACGCTTCCTCAATACGTGGAAGTTCTATGATGGCGTGGATATCGATTGGGAGTATCCGGGTGGGGATGGCGCTGCATCAGACTTAGGTGACCCAGTAAACGATGGACCGGCTTACATTGATTTGATGAGCGAACTGCGAGCTATGTTGGATGAGCTTGAAGCAGAAACAGGCAGAGAGTACGAGCTGACTTCCGCGATTGGCGTTGGTCATGACAAGATTGAAGATGTGGATTATGGCAAAGCGATTCCATATATGGATTACATCTTTGCCATGACATATGACTTCTATGGCGGCTGGAATAATGTTCCTGGACACCAAGCAGCGTTGTATTGTGGCAACTTTATGCGTCCTGGGCAATGTGATGGAACGGGTGTTGATGCCGAAGGGATTCCATACAAAGGGCCTGCCTATACTGCGGACAACGGTATTCAGTTATTGTTAGCTCAAGGTGTACCTGCGAACAAGTTGGTATTGGGTGCCGCCATGTATGGCCGAGGTTGGACTGGGGTAACACCTGATACTTTAACTGACCCCACAGATCCTATGACTGGCGTTGCGACCGGCAAACTGAAGGGTTCAACAGCTCAAGGAGTATGGGAAGATGGTGTCATTGATTACAAAGGCATAAAAGCGTATATGCTTGGTCCAGACAACACTGGAGTCAACGGTTTTGAGTACGGTTACGATGCGATGGCTGAAGCGGCCTATGTTTGGAATCAAACAACTGGCGATTTGATTACTTTCGACGATGACCGTTCAGTGAAAGCGAAAGGTGCTTATGTTCAAAGCCTTGGACTTGCAGGCTTATTTTCATGGGAGATTGATGCTGATAATGGTGACATTCTTAATGCAATGCATGAGAGTTTAGCTGGCGGAACACCAAGCAATCGTGCACCCTTTGCCAGTGCTGGTGCAGACCAATCAGTTCAAGGCCCTGCGACAGTAACATTAGATGCTAGTGCATCACGTGATAGTGATGGCTCTATCGTAAGCTATAGCTGGGTGCAAACTGGTGGTGACGCGGTAGTTCTTGTTGGATCCGATACGGTTCAAGCGAGTTTTGATGCTCAAGAGGTCACTGCGACACAGACTTATCAGTTTACGGTGACGGTAACGGATAATGAAGGTGCAACGGCCACAGACGTGGTAAGGATTAATGTCACTCCAAAAGTGACGACTCCAGATAATACTGCGCCGAACGCGGTCATTACTGGACCAACTACTGCTAGCGCTAATGAAGCTGTGGTGTTGGATGCCAGTGCATCAACAGATGCAGAAAACGATATGTTGAGTTTCAGTTGGCAGACACCCAATGGTCTAAATGTATCTGTTCTAGGCAGTTCAGTGAGCTTTTCGGCACCTAGTGTTTCTGCCGATACGAGTTATACCTTCACTGTGACCGTTAGTGATGGCTCACTAAGTACCAGTCAGACTCATACTGTTACGGTGAGTGCCGATGGACCAATTGGTGGTACTTGTGAAGATAATTGGGATGCGGCAGCGGTGTACACTGGTGGTGATCAAGTGATTTACCAAGGCCAGAACTACAAAGCCAAATGGTGGACGCAGGGTGAAGATCCTACGAAAACAGGCGAGTGGGGTGTCTGGGAAAATACCGGTGCATGCCAATAAGAAAGGCAAGAACTCGTTAGCTAAGTGCTAGAACCAAAATCGCCACCTAATATTAGGTGGCGATTTTCATTGAAGCAGGGGCTTAAGCTGACTGCTCTGCCGTTGCTAGGCGATATTGAACCATATCTTCAATCGTCAGCACTGGCATGTCATGAAGCTTACCAAATGCAACTATTTCTGGAGCTTTCGCCATTGTTCCGTCTGGGTTAGTGACTTCACAAAGTACACCAAATGGTGATAAGCCAGCCATTTGCATCAGGTCAATGGTTCCTTCAGTGTGACCACGACGAGTTAGTACTCCACCTTGCTTCGCACGTAGAGGAAAAACGTGCCCTGGACGAGCAAGATCTTCTGGTCGAGCACCAGTTTGACATGCTGTCTTGATAGTTGTGACACGATCAGCTGCAGAAACGCCAGTTGTCACTCCCACTTTTGCTTCGATAGAGACGGTAAATGCAGTTTGGTTAGCGCTGTTGTTGTTCTCAACCATAGGCGGTAAGTCAAGTTGCTTGGCTTGTTCATCAGTAATACACAGGCAAACAATACCACTGCACTCACGAATCATAAGCGCCATTTGCTGGTTAGTTAAGTGATCAACGGAATAGATGATATCGCCTTCGTTTTCACGATCTTCGTCATCGAGTAGCAATACACCGCGACCTTCTCGAAGGGCTTGTAATGCGATTTCAACGCGCTCTAGTGGGTTGCCAAATTCAGATAGCAATGAAGTTTGGTTCTGATTCATGGTAATACTCCTAAATAAAAATACCAGAATCAGGGCATAGGTATGGGGACCCTGTATGAAAATACACAGATCCAAAAGATAGATGAACGACACCCGCATCGCCGTAAAGCAAGGAGGTATCATTCTATATTTACAATGTGCGCAACAATACGCACAGCAAACTCTAGTGAGTACTCACTACAGTATCTGTAAATATCATTATCCTCTCCCATCCGGACTTTAACCGTCGGCTCTGGATTCTCACCAGATCTGCTGACCTTAACTCTATAAAGTTAAGCGCTCGCGGGCTTATCAAACATTGATTTACCGCCGGTGGGGAATTTCGCCCCGCCCTGAGAATAAAAGTTAATGTCTTAACGACTTGTAAATGGTAGCGATTTTTTCACAGCTTGAAAAGCAGCAAGGGTCGCATTAATTACAATTACGACTCCAAATTTCACCGCTTGTTCTACACTGAACCTTTTCGGTAGCCAAATAGCTACCTTCGTCACTCTATTGAGTTGATGAGTGTGATAAACATGCAGCCTTGCCAAAATTAGGCGGCAGATATGTGTGCCCGATTTAAAAAGAGAACAAAATGCAATTAACGCTAGAAACAGAACGACTTATTTTACGTGACTTTCAACTGGGTGATATCGAGGCATGGCTCACCATAACGTCTCATCCCAAGTATCAAACCTTCTATCCAAAAGAAGAGTGCTCGCCGGAGTTTAATGCGCATTTACTGGAAATGTTTGTCGAGCAATCAGAGCAGCTTCCACGCACCAAATTCCAGCTTGTGATTGAAGGAAAAGAGAGCCATCAAGTTATTGGCACTGTTGGGTTTCGCTTAGAAGCTGATAATCAAGCATCTATTGGCTTCGGTTTAGCGGTTGATAGGCAAGGACGAGGCATCGCGGTCGAAGCCATGTCTGCTTTAATTGAGTTTGGTATTGGTCAATTTGCTCCGACAACCATATTTGCTGAAACTAAAGCAGGGAATAAGGCTGCCATTGCCGTTTGTCGCCGTTTAGGGCTCAAACCGTCCATGGCAGAAGCCAGTCCAATCGATGATATGGATATATTACGACTAGAGTTAGCGGTGACAGTAGACTAATTTGTGCGTCGCTTTCTCGTCATAAGCGCGACGATGAGAGCGACAAATAAGCCTGCTGACACCAACCAAACGATCGCTCGGTGTTGATGATAAAACTGCTGGAATAACTGTAGGTGGTCAAAAGCAAAATGAGTGAGTAAACCAAATACAGCAACCCAAATCGTGGTCGCAAGAGCGTTCCCTAATAAGAACTCATTGCGCGGCATTTTTGCTACGCCACACGCCAGTGGCATAAACTGCTTCATTCCTTCAACGAAACGGCTGATGACTAAGCATGCAGGGCCATAGCGTTTTATCATCGATTGAAGCTTTTGCATTTTAGGGCCTGATACATAACCCTTCTTATCTAGCCACCCCTCAAAATAGTAGCCAATCATATAGCCACAAGTATTACCCAAAAAGCAGCTTAACCAGGATATTGAGAGGACCAAGCTTAGATTCATAACCTGCTGTGAAGAGAGTATTGAAGCTGCAATCATCAAAGATTGTCCTGGCATGGGAATACCAATACCTTCTAAAAAGATACTGACAATAAGAGCGAAGTAGCCGTACTGCTCAAGTAACGGTTTCATTGCGAGCAAAAGGTCGTTGATATGTTGCAAGCGCGGTATCCAAATAATGAAGATCTATTGATAGATACTCCTGTTATTCCTGTTCGTCAATCAAAGTCCCGACAAAACCTACACCTCACTGCTGAGCAATCGATTAACAATCTTCTCTTTACTAAACAACTGACAGGTGACATGGTTGACGCACGTTGTATATGAGAAAGGAAGATAAGATGCAGGATAAGTGTCAAGTTGTATTGCCTGGAAATCGGGTGATTACACCCGCGGAGATGTTTTCGCAAATGGCGGCCTGGTGTGAGCAAAATGGTGTAAAGCACGACAAATATGGTGAGGGGGAATTGGTACAATCCTTTGAGCGTCAAGTTGCAGAACTCCTCGGATTTGAAGCTGGACTATTTGTAATTACTGGCACCATGACACAGCCCACTGCGCTGCAAATTGCCTGTGAACAGCGAGGCAGTAACAATGTGGCAATGCATCCTTCCTGTCATATCTATATACATGAAAACCAAGGCTATCAGTTACAAAATCGTTTTAATGCATTGCCCGTTGGCAAACCTTATGAGCCTTGGAATGTGTCATCGCTTTTGCAAATTCCAGACACGCTTGGGGCGGCTGTTTATGAGTTACCAATGCGAGAAATTGGTGGGCAGTTACCTAGCTTTGGTGAATTAGAGGCGATTAAAAACCACTGTCAAACCAACAACATTCACTTACACATGGATGGAGCTCGGCTTTGGGAGTGTGCCGCGTACTACCAGAAATCTTATCAAGAGATCGCTAATGGTTTTGATTCGGTTTATGTCTCTCTTTATAAAGGTATTGGAGGCTTAGGTGGCGCGATGTTACTTGGTGATAAAACCTTCATTGATAAAGCGAGTGTTTGGATGCACAGACAAGGTGGTAGTGTTTATCAGCGTTCTCCATATGTTGTTGCAGCGGCGATGCAATTTGAATCACGTATTCAAGTACTTCCTTCCTTATTCGAGCGCACACTTGAGCTCTACCAAATGTTGGCAGATTACCCCTCTCTCACTCCGAATCCAGAAGCTCCGCAAGCTAATATGCTACATATCCATTTGCCAATTAGTCAGAAGAAAGCCATTGCCCTTCGCGATATCTTAGCGCAGCAGCACAGTGTGTGGATTGGCAATCCCCAACAAGGGCTACTCACACAGCAGAGCTATATTGAGTGGTATGTTGGTGACACATTGCTGCAGATGCCAGACGATGAGTTGAAAGGATATCTCGCGCTCATTGAGCAAGGTTGCCAGTAGTACGAGTAAAACCTGCAACCTTTTGACCACCATTAAGCTTTTGGGCTATGGGTGGTCAAAAGCAAATAACCGACATTAAGAATAAGCAGTTTACTGAAATTGGAAGAGCGATAACTAGCGTAGTTGTCGCTCTTTTTTCTTATATCTCTCGTACAGTTAGCTACTAAGGTTGCGCCTGACTAAATCGTGCATCTGTTTAATGGTCATTAATGCTAACCATATGATCTCTTCTACCGAGCGTTGACCTGATGTAGAGCTGAGTGCCATGTCTGCGGTTTTATTACTTAAAGCAGGGAGTTCGTGAACTTGTTGGTCACGCAGACTAAATATTAAGGCATCCATCGCGCTGTTGATTAAATACTCTACCTGCTTGGAACCTTGATACGAGACGCCAGCTCGCACCAAAGGCAGAAGCAAACAGAGGTAATGATTGAGCAGTCGGTAATGGCTTAGCATATCGTCATAATAATGTGGGTCACTGCGAGTGTGGCGTGGTTCTTGTTGCATCTCACTATATACCAACTCAAGGTCACTCTCGGCAGTAAGCATTGCGGCTCTTTGCTTAGTGAGATCTATGTGGCTTCTTTGAGCCGGCTCCGCTTGCAGTTGAGTGTAGCAATACACAAAAAGGCTTTTTGAGCTGTCCAATGCCTTTAGTGCTTGAGAGTGAATTTCTTTACCGCGCCACTGTGGCCATAAAGCGCTGTAGCCTAACAACACTATCGCACCACCAATAAGATTATCGATCAAACGTGGTGCTGCAAAGTTAAGCCCTTGATGAGCCATAGCATGGTAAACCAGAATTAATAAAGCGGTGATACATCCAATAGCAAGCGAATAACGGCGCATGATATTAAGCATAGCGACGGGCAGTAATACAATTATCAATGTGTATATAGCTGCGGGCGGCACTCCAATTTTAATGACAGTTGTTGCAAACAAGACGCCCAAGGCGGTGCCTAAACAGCGCTGCCATGTCTTACTGCGTGTGGCTAAGAAGCTAGGTTGGATCACCATTAACATGGAAATAAGCACCCAATCAGGACGAATCAATTCGAAATACTCAGCAATGCCAGCACCAAGAGCAAACATCAGCCCCACACGAGCGACGTATCGCCAAATTGGATTGTCTTTACTTGGCCAGCGCAAGGAAAGCTCGAAGGGCTGTACTTCAAAAGAGCGTTCGTAGGCGGGCTCGTTTAACTCAATGCGATGAGAGATGTGTTTAATTGCATAGGCCCAGTAGCGGAAACGTGGTTGATCTTCAAGCTTTACCGCTTCGATGAGATCGTGAGCGTCTTGCTCGAGTGAACTTAAATGGGCAGCCTTCTCATGAGTGTTGTACAGCAACTGTCTCGCTTTGTGTCTGAGCCTTTGCTGACAGTGTTGGCTCCATACCAATAGTAGGTCACGTTTCGACTTACTGGATTGGAACTGTGATAACAAATCTGGGTTATTAGTGTGACTGCTCAGAATAACTTCAAAAGTATCCAGAGCGAGAAATAACGCCTGCCTAAGATCGTTAACGTCCTCATGTTTTGAGCGAAATGACTCAGATTGAAGGGCTTGTTGAAAAAGCTCAATAAGCTGGTATTTGATAAGACGCTTAGGAGCTTCACTTTCATTCCCTAACAAAAAAGCTTGTCGATATTGAATGTAGTCTGCCAATTTCTCGTAGATCGCCGAAAGGCAAACTCGCAGTGCATAATGTTTCCATAAGGCAAACCATAGCCAGCTGAAGAGCGCAAAAGTGAGCGGTCCAAGCACTAACATTGGATACAAAAGGGTGCTGGAGTGTGAATGATAAAGCGACAAAGTCACCACGGCGATAAGCAAACTCGACATACCCAGTCGCCCCCAGAATGGTCCATTAACGGCAAAACTTGCCATTACGGCACCAATAGCACCGTAAGTAAACCACAAGGGTAATTCGCTCAAAAGCAATACGTAGCTAGCAACGAGAGTAAGACTCCACGTCATTGCAGTAATAGCAAACCGAGTCCAACGTCTAGGCCCCGCAGTGTCTAATCCGCTGATCAATGCTGCAGGCATTGTCATCAAAGCGGTCATCACAATATTAACTTGATGGAATAACACACCTAAGCCAATAAAAATCACAATGGCGCTGGTGGCTCGTAGCCCTAAGTTGATGGATGGTGAGTACCAAACCTTACGTAAAATGGCAGGAGAAATGGTCATAAACCCTCGACATTTATTGTTATCCATTCAGTGTAACTCTAATTGTTACAGTTGTTTCGGTATCAACTACAGATTACTAAATTGTCGAGCTGAGAAGGCTCATTTGACAGCAAAATGCATTTGCTTCGTCTGGGGAAGGTCATAAGAAACAAAAAGGGCGATAACTCTAAGAGTTATCGCCCTTTCCAAACGTTTGGTGGAGCTGGCGGGAGTTGAACCCGCGTCCAGAAACCATTCATCATTGGTACTACATGCTTAGTCGATCTTTAATTTCACCACCAACCTGCGAACCGACACGCTAGTTAATGGCTAACCTGAATTATAATTCGCCGTTCATCTCTCAGGTGGGAAAATCCGGGCTAGCGCGTTTGGGTTTGATCTCTCGTTATTCCCCGTCTTACGTGCGGAAGCTAGGGCGAGAGAGCTCTGAGCAGGTTATTAAGCTGCTAGTGCGTAGTTTTCGTCGTTTGCGACTATTTTTTTGCGGCTTTTTACGTGGCCAACCGCCCCACGGCATGCACCTCAGACTGCAAAATTCCTGTCGAATCCTAAATCAGCCCCAAAGTGTTCCTTGCATAGTACCAGAAAAGCTTACGCTGTCTAGCTTTGCAAGTTTAAGTGGTCACTATTAACGCAAATTACTCTTCATAATTCGTGCTTTATCGCGAGCCCAATCTTTTTCTTTAAGATCAGCACGTTTGTCGTGAAGCTTTTTACCTTTCGCAACACCGACTTTGAGTTTCGCCCAAGAGCGAGACCAATAAAGTGCAGTAGCTACTAATGTCATACCGTCACGGTTAACCAAACCAATAAGTTTGTCTAATTCACGACGGTGCATCAGTAGTTTACGAACGCGAGTCGGTTCAGCCACGATGTGTGTGGATGCTTGGTTAAGTGGAATGATAGACATGCCACTGATGTACGCCTGACCATCACGGATATAGACGTAACTTTCTGCGATATTAGCTTTGCCTTGGCGAAGTGATTTTACTTCCCATCCTTGCAGCTCAATTCCAGATTCAATTTCGTCTTCGATGTGATATTCGTGGCGAACTTTTTTGTTCTGAGCGATGGTATTGCTACCCGCTTTTTTCTTTGAATTCTTCTTTACCATAATGGGGTCATTATAAGGTCTGTTTTTGGATTAAGGAAAGGCTTTTATGTGCTTGATTGATAAATTAGCAACAAGGGTACGTGCTTGATTATGACGAAACGTAAGGTCGAGTAACTTGAGCTAACTCAAGGTAAACAGTAGAATCGGAGGCAGCCTTTTATTTTGAGGAAATTTTATGCAACAAGTGACGCGTTCAGCATTGGTGATGTTTAGTGCTGATCAAATGTTTAACTTGGTCAATGATGTTGACAGTTACCATGAGTTTTTGCCTGGTTGTTCTGGCTCTCGAGTTTTGGAGTTATCGAACTCAGGTATGGTGGCGTCGGTCGATGTATCAAAGGCCGGGATCAGTAAAACCTTTACGACAGCGAATACCTTGGTGCATGGCAGCGAAATTTTCATGGAATTGGTCGATGGTCCATTTAAGATGTTAAAAGGCGTTTGGTCCTTTATTCCTCTTGATGATCAGGCCTGTAAAGTGGAGTTGAAGCTAGAATTTGAATTTTCGAGCAAAATGATTGAATTGGCGTTTGGTAAGATTTTCCACGATGTGACCAGTAATATGGTCAATGCATTTACCAAGCGTGCAAAAGAGGTGTACACCTATGAGTGCTGATAGTCAGCTTATCCATGTCGAAGTGGTGTATGCACTACCTCACGAGCAGCGCGTGTTTCAACTGGTTGTAAATCACGAGTCAACGGTTGAAGAGATCATTCAAAAGTCAGGCGTTTTAGCGGTTTACCCTGAGATTGATCTTGAAAGCAATAAAGTGGGTGTGTTTAGTCGTAATGTTAAGCTGGACGCGACAGTACGAGATAAAGACCGTATTGAAATCTATCGTGCTTTGCTAGCTGACCCGAAAGAAATTCGACGTAAGAGAGCAGAGCAGGCCAAAATGACTGGAACCGCTGACCCAGTTACTGGTGGAAAACCTGCTGCGCAGAGAAAGTCTAAATCTACATCCAGTTAGTGGTGACGTTTAATAGACATCAAAAAAGCTCGCTAAATGCGAGCTTTTTTGATGTCTAGTTTAGGCTTTCGTAGAACTGGTCACTGGCTTCATAATCGCCAGAGATACTGGTGAGAGTGCCTGTTGCATCGAAGTTGGCAACCAGATTACGTTGCACTGGATCATCGTGACCTTTTGTTGCATGGTAAATGTAATACCAAGTATTTGGGTAGCCATTTTCAATCAGCATAGGTGAGCCAAGTACGAAACGAACTTGTTCTTTTGTCATGCCGAAACGTAGCTGTTCAACAGCCGTTTGCTCAACAAAGTTACCTTGGTTGATATCGATACGATAAACGATTTTTTCGATCACTGAACATCCTGTCAGCATCGTGAGCGCGAGTGGTAATGCGATCAACCACTTTTTTAATTGCATAGCTTTAATTTACGACTTTGATTTTTGAGACTGCAAAGATAATAAACAAGGATGAAGCAGAAGTAAAAACTTGTCTGTCTTAGATTGTAACTAGAGACGCTATTTTATGAGTTAGCTTACAATCCTTGTTTAAAAAAACAATCCGATGGAACTATCGTGAAGTCCCGCAATCACGCCGCAATTAATAGCTCTTTCGCATTGGCCAGTGTGCTATCGGTAATCTGGCTACCGCCCAGTAACCGCGCTAATTCACTGATGCGTTGTTGTTCGTTTAGCGTCAACATACTGGTCTCTGTTTTGTTGGCTTTGGTAGTTTTCGTAACAAACAGCTGTTGATGGCCATGGCCCGCAACTTGAGGTAAGTGGGTAACGCACAGTACCTGAGTTGATTCTCCGAGCTTACGTAACATTTTGCCTACGACTGCTGCTGTTGGACCACTGATACCCACATCTACTTCGTCAAAGATGAGGCTAGGTGTGTCAACTTTTTGTGCGGTAATGACTTGAATCGCGAGTGAGATTCGAGATAGCTCACCACCAGAGGCTACTTTTGCGATTGGTTGCATTGGTTGACCTGGATTGGTGGAAACAACGAATACCACGTTATCCATACCTGTTGGTGAAGGATGCTCTTGCTGGAAATCAACGGTAATGGCGAACTTGGCCTTCTCCATGCTCAATTCATGCATGCTTTGTGAGATCAATTTGTTGAGCTCTTTCGCGTAGCGTCCACGAGATTTGCTTAGCTTTTCACATGAGCGGACGTAAGCGTCGAAATGTGCAGAGACTTCTTCCTCCATTGCCGCTAACTTTTCATCGGAGCAGTCCAGTGCTTCAATTTGCCCCAGAAGATCTTGATGATGTTGGTACAGCTCTTCGGGCATCACATGGTGTTTTCGAGCCAGAGACATAATCTTTGAAAAGCGTTCTTCTACATAGGCCATACGTTCAGGGTCAACATCAATCTTATCAAGGTAACTGCGCAGCTCGGTATTGGCCTCCTCTAACTGAATCATGGCTTCTTCAATCATATTGGGTAGGGCAGTCAATTCGGTGTCTAACTCGGCAAGTTGAACCAGTTTACTGCTCACAGTTTGAAGCATACCTAATGCATTGACTTCTTCACCTTCATAGATGATATCAATGGCTTGCTGACAGGTGATTGCCAGCTCTCCGCTATTTGATAGACGTTTATGTTCTTGTTCTAATTCGGGAAACTCTTGTTCGCCAATCGCTAGCTCATTAAGTTCTTTTATTTGGTACTCTAAAAGTTGAAGCTGAGCGAGGTTATTAGCACTGTTTTCTTTTAGTTGGGAGAGTGCAATATCGGCACTGCGCCATGCTTGGTATTTATTGCGAACTTGTTGTAATAGGTTAGTGTGACCGGCGTATTGATCAAGCAATGACAATTGGTAGTCGCTTTTCATCAACTGGTGATGAGCGTGCTGACCATGGATGTTGATTAGAAGCTGCCCTAGAGATTTTAATTGCGATAACGGAACAGGGCTGCCGTTGATGAAGGCACGCGAACGACCTTCTTTGGTAATGGTGCGTCTTAAAATACATTCAGTGCCATCAAACAAGTCATTATCTTCCAGCCAACGTGTTGCTTGTTGGTTGTTTTCGATAACAAAAGCCGCGGTGACTTCGGTTTTATCTTCACCAGCGCGAACGGCTCCTGCTTCCGCTCTGCCACCTAAGCAAAGTCCTAGTGCATCAATCGCAATCGATTTACCTGCGCCAGTTTCACCGGTGATGGTTGTCATACCTGTACTGAGTTCTAACTGCAGAGATTTTACAATGGCAAAATTATTAACACTTAGATGAGACAGCATTTTTAGTTACCTGTTTAAATGAACATTACTGTATGTAAATTCAGTATATACTGTTTCTTTATACAGTAAAGTTGTACAGGTGTTTTTTTATGTGATTGAACGCACTGTTGTTGAATTTGTCGTCAATGTTAACGCTAGATACGAAAACCCCAGCATTATGTGCTGGGGTTCATCAATATGATTTTTAAAACAATTTGCTTGACCAGCCAAGCTTGTTTCTTAGGACGTGGTAATAGCTATAGTCTTTAGGGTGAATCAGTTTCAGGCGATTCGGGCTTTGGTAAATATGAATCTCGTCACCTGGTGAGACAGGTAAGGAGATTTGCCCGTCACAACTGACTTCTTGAGTGCCTCGGTTATCGGGGGAGACAATCAGCTTAATGCGACAGTTTGCATCGACAACCAAAGGGCGACTAGAGAGAGTGTGAGGAAACATCGGCACCAGCGAAATCGCATTTAGGTTTGCGGACAGAATAGGGCCGCCTCCTGAAAGCGAATAGGCTGTTGAACCCGTTGGTGTAGAAACGATTAGCCCATCAGAGCGTTGGCTAAATGCAAAGGTATCATCTATGTATACCTCAAACTCGATCATATGTGCGACTTGTCCTGGGTGAAGGACTGCTTCGTTGAGAGCGGCATTATGACTCTTTATCTGGCCATGACGGTGAATTTCGGCTTCAAGAAGAAATCGTTCTTCTTCACGAAATTCCCCTTGAAGTACGGCTTCAAGAGAGGTTTCAAACCCTTCTGGATTTAAATCGGTCAAAAACCCTAAGCTACCTCTATTGACGCCAATAACTGCAACATCGAAGCGCGAGAGAACTCGTGCTGCTCCGAGCATGTTACCGTCACCTCCAACCACAATGGCGAGATCAGCTTCACGTCCAATACGGACTAGGCTAAAAAAGTGTTGTCGTGGGATATCGACGAGAATGTCGATAAGCCGGTCGTCCACCAATACTTTGTAGCCTTTAGAGGTGAGCCAGTGAAACAGTTCTTTATGGGTCTGAACGGCTTTCTGTGCTCTTGGTTTGCCTATGATGGCGATCACCTCAAAGGGTTTTTTCATATCACTTCCAAACTAATAGTGCTTGAATCACAAATCTTCATCCCCATAATATACCCAAAGTATGTATATATGCAGTGTTTGGTATGATTTTGATCCAAGTTTTATGGGCAAGTCATATTCTACATTGCCTCGAATTGAGTATTCCGGAGAAACCATGAGCAACGAAGAAAATAAGGTAAACCAAGAAGGGCTGCACACGCAAGAAGCGGAAGCGAAGCAAGCTGACGCTGATGTAGTTGGTTCTGACGCTGATGTTGAGTGGAACGAAGAATCCGAGCAAGATATTCAAGAATCGAAAATTGCTCAACTAGAAGCCGCTTTGCTAGCGAGTGAATCGAAAGTAAAAGAGCAGCAAGATGCTGTGCTTCGTGCAAAAGCAGACGTTGAGAACATGCGTCGCCGCACAGAACAAGAGATCGACAAAGCACGTAAATATGCACTGAATAAGTTTGCTGAAGAGTTGCTTCCGGTAATTGATAACCTTGAGCGCGCTATCGCCGCTGCTGACACAGAGAATGAAGCGGTAAAACCGATTGTTGAAGGCGTAGAGCTAACTCACAAAACGTTCGTTGATGTAGTAGCTAAATTTGGCTTGAAAGAAATTAACCCTGAAGGTGAAGCGTTCAATCCAGAGCTGCATCAAGCGATGTCTATTCAGGAAAGTGCTGATCATGAACCTAATACCGTAATGTTTGTTATGCAAAAGGGTTACGAGCTAAATGGCCGCGTGATCAGACCAGCTATGGTAATGGTGTCTAAATAACAAGCAAACAGTTAGGGATTGACACTAGAGGTTTATCCCGCTTGTTTTTGATTTATTGAGAAATGAAGCCTTATGGGCTTCATTTTTTTTGGTTATTTATTCTAATAACCTTTGAAAAAATAGGTGATAGTATTTTAAATTTTGGATAACAAAATGTAAAATTAATGCTTTATTTTGAGCTTCAGATCTGTAAGATGCCCTGAGCTTTCTACTAATAAGAAAGTAAATAACTATAAAAACACAGGGACTAAACACAACATTCTGGAGTTTATGAATGAATAAATCACTATCCCAAAAGATCTTTATAGGTCTATTTGCTGGCCTGCTAATTGGTACAGCGATTCAATACTTATTCGCAGGTGTCAGCATTTTTGACCAATACCTACTTGGTTTTGCTGAAGGTGTGGGCGGCATGTTCGTCTCGCTTATCAAACTGCTTGTTGTTCCACTCGTATACGTTTCTATTGTCTGCGGTATCGTAGAACTTAAAGACATCAACTCTTTTGGCCGTTTAGGCGGTAAAACTTTTGCGCTTTATATTCTTAATACTGTAGTCGCTATCACTTTTGCGTTAACAATCGGTATGATCGTTCAGCCGGGGGCGGGTGCAAACCTTGGTGGTACAGTAGCTCAAGCCGTTGAGATTACGTCAACCACAACCCCTGATATCTTCTCAATGATCACTAATATCGTTCCAAGCAATCCAATTCAGGCGTTTGCAAATGGCGATATGCTGCAAATCATCTTTATGGCAATTTTGACAGGTCTTGCCATCCAAGCATTGGATAAGAAGGGCGGTCCTGCTGTGAATGCGTTCAAAGTAGCGAACGACATCATGATGAAGCTCATTGGTCTAGTCATGAGTCTTGCTCCTTATGGTGTGTTTGCTCTTATGATTCAACTAGGTGCAACTCTAGATGCTGGTACGCTAGCTTCAGTGGCAGGTTATGTGGCACTGGTTGTTGGTATCCTTGTGCTTTGGATTTTTGTTGTGTATCCATTAATGGTGGGCGCAACAACCAAGATGACTCCTTCACAGTTTATTCGTGCGACTCGTGAGCAGGTACTGTTCTCACTATCAACAGCAAGTTCGAACGCTACGATTCCAGTAACGATGCGTACTTTGACTGACAAAATTGGTGTGTCTAAATCGGTAGCTGGTTTTGGTGTTCCACTAGGTGCAACGATGAACATGGCAGGAGCGTCTATTTATATTGCTATCGCAACTATTTTTATCGCCAACGCGTTTGGTCAGCCAATTCAAATGAGTGACCTATTTACACTAGGTTTCACAGTTCTACTACTTTCTATTGGTGCTGGTGGTGTTCCTGGTGGCGGCGTTGTCATGATCGGCGTTATCCTGCACCAACTAGGTTTGCCGCCAGAAGGTTTAGCTATTGTTGCCGCGGTTGACCGTATTAATGATATGTTCTGTACAAGTTCTAACGTTGTTGGTGATACTGCAGTGAATACGATTGTAGCGGGCAGCGAAAATGAGCTTGATGTTGAGCAAGGTTCAGAAGCTCAACTTACTGAAAGCCGTGCCTAATCACCTTATTTAACGATTTGCAAAGCGGAGCCTCAAAGGTTCCGCTTTTTTTATGGATATCCATGCTTTCAAAGAGTTAGTTGTCCCTTTTATAGACAGTTTCTAATTTCTTCGGTAAAAAACTTAATTTTTTTTACCTTCCTCCCTTGAAAAGCATTTTGCAGCCCTTATTTAAGGTTCATACATAAAACAAACCTATTGCGAGCGGGTGTATTGCCGGCTCAATGCTCCATACTGGAGCTTGCAAACGAAACAATAGAATTTATTCGGAGATAGCCTGATGGGTAAAATCATTGGTATTGACTTAGGTACTACTAACTCTTGTGTTGCTGTTCTAGATGGCGACAAACCACGCGTAATCGAAAATGCTGAAGGTGAGCGCACAACCGCATCGGTTATCGCTTATACAGACGGCGAAACGCTAGTAGGTCAACCTGCAAAACGTCAAGCAGTTACAAACCCAGAGAACACGCTATTTGCTATTAAGCGTCTAATCGGTCGTCGTTTTGAAGACGAAGAAGTTCAGCGTGATATCGAAATCATGCCTTACAAAATTGTTAAGGCAGACAACGGTGATGCATGGGTAGAAGCAAAAGGCCAACAAATGGCGGCTCCTCAAGTATCTGCTGAAGTACTTAAGAAAATGAAGAAAACTGCTGAAGACTTCCTTGGTGAGGAAGTAACTGGTGCAGTTATCACAGTTCCTGCTTACTTTAACGATGCACAGCGTCAAGCAACTAAAGATGCTGGTCGTATCGCAGGTCTAGAAGTTAAACGTATCATCAACGAACCAACAGCAGCAGCACTTGCTTACGGTCTAGACAAGAAAGGCGGCGACCGCACTATCGCAGTTTACGACCTTGGTGGTGGTACATTCGATATCTCTATCATTGAGATTGACGAAGTTGAAGGCGAGAAGACATTTGAAGTTCTAGCAACTAACGGTGACACGCACCTTGGTGGTGAAGACTTCGATAACCGTATGATCAACTACCTAGTTGAAGAGTTCAAGAAAGAGCAAGGCATCGATCTTAAGAACGACCCTCTAGCAATGCAGCGTGTTAAAGAAGCAGCAGAAAAAGCGAAAATCGAGCTTTCTTCTACTTCTCAAACTGACGTAAACCTACCTTACGTTACTGCAGATGCAACTGGTCCTAAGCACATGAACGTAAAAGTGACTCGTGCGAAACTAGAATCTCTAGTTGAAGACCTAGTACAACGTTCTCTTGAGCCACTAAAAGTTGCTCTAGCTGATGCAGACCTATCAGTAAGCGACATCAACGACGTAATCCTAGTTGGTGGTCAAACTCGTATGCCTATGGTTCAAGCGAAAGTGGCTGAGTTCTTCGGTAAAGAAGCTCGCCGTGACGTGAACCCAGATGAAGCAGTAGCAATGGGTGCTGCAGTTCAAGGTGGTGTACTAGCTGGTGATGTGAAAGACGTACTTCTACTAGACGTTACTCCTCTGTCTCTAGGTATCGAGACTATGGGCGGCGTAATGACTAAGCTAGTTGAGAAGAACACAACTATCCCAACGAAAGCGAACCAAGTTTTCTCTACAGCAGAAGACAACCAGAACGCGGTAACTATCCACGTTCTTCAAGGTGAGCGTAAGCAAGCGATGTACAACAAGTCTCTAGGTCAATTCAACCTAGAAGGCATTCAAGCTGCACCTCGTGGTATGCCTCAAATCGAAGTAACTTTCGACCTAGATGCGGACGGTATCCTACACGTATCTGCGAAAGACAAGTCGACTGGTAAAGAGCAGAAGATCACTATCCAAGCGTCTGGTGGTCTGAGCGATGAAGACATCGAGAAAATGGTTCAAGAAGCAGAAGCTAACAAAGAAGCGGACAAGAAGTTCGAAGAGCTAGCAGCTGCACGTAACCAAGCAGACCAAATGATTCACGGTACTCGTAAGCAAGTAGAAGAAGCTGGTGAAGCGCTACCTGCAGAAGAGAAAGAGAAGATCGAAGCAGCAATCACTGAGCTAGAAGAAGCTCGTAAAGGTGAAGACAAAGAAGCGATTGACGCGAAAGTTCAAGCGCTAATGGCAGCGGCTCAGAAGCTAATGGAAATCGCACAACAGCAAGCTCAAGCACAAGGTGCGGGCGCTGAAGCTGGCGAACAGCCTAAGCAAGACGACGATGTTGTTGATGCTGAGTTCGAAGAAGTAAAAGACGAGAAAAAATAATTTCTCGTCGCTATAAAGCCCAATCTCGGCGTCGGAAATGCTCATTTGCGCTTTCTCTATGAAAACTAAGCAAACTGCGCGTTTCCTCCTTGAGCTTGAACTTTATAGCTTAGAGAATTCAGTGAACTGGTTTCTCGAAAAGTGATTTATGCGGGCGTTTGGGGTAACCTTTACGCCCGCAAATTTGTAAACAGTGAGTTTATGAGAGCCATGTCGCTCTAGATAAGGACACCAATCTTTATCTAGAACGATACAATCCCCAAACAGCGTCGGGCTGTTTGTCGAAGTAATTGGTAACAAGCAATATGTCAAAACGTGATTTTTACGAAGTATTAGGCGTTGATCGTGACGCATCAGAGCGCGACATCAAGAAGGCGTACAAGCGTCTTGCGATGAAGTATCACCCAGATAGAAACCAGGGTGATGAAGCCGCTGCTGAGAAATTCAAAGAAGTAAAAGAAGCGTACGAAATTCTTACCGAGCCGCAAAAGAAAGCGGCTTACGATCAGTATGGTCATGCAGCCTTTGAACAGGGTGGTATGGGCGGTGGCGGCTTTGGTGGCGCTGGTGCTGATTTTGGTGATATCTTCGGTGATGTATTCGGTGATATCTTTGGCGGTGGTCGCCGTGGTGGTGGGAGTCGTGCACAGCGTGGTGCTGATCTACGTTACAACATGGAACTGTCACTGGAAGAAGCGGTTCGTGGTATCTCTAAGGAGATTGAAGTTCCAACGCTCGTTGAGTGTGAGACTTGTGACGGCAGCGGCGCGAAGAAAGGCTCTTCGCCACAAACTTGTGGTACCTGTCATGGACACGGTCAAGTTCAAATGCGTCAAGGCTTCTTTGCGGTTCAGCAAACCTGTCCTACTTGTCATGGCCAAGGTAAGATCATCAAAGACCCTTGTAATAGCTGTCATGGCCAAGGTCGTATTCAGAAGACTAAGACACTTAATGTTAAGATTCCAGCTGGCGTAGATACCGGCGATCGCATTCGTCTATCTGGCGAAGGTGAAGCGGGAGAGCATGGCGCACCAGCAGGTGATTTGTACGTTCAAGTGCACGTGAAAGAGCATCACATCTTTGAACGTGAAGGCAACAACCTATACTGTGAAGTACCTGTGAGCTTTGCTCAAGCGGCATTAGGCGGCGAAGTGGAAGTACCTACCCTTGATGGTCGTGTAAGCCTTAAAGTACCAGAAGAAACCCAAACAGGACGCATGTTCCGTATGCGCGGTAAAGGCGTGAAAGGCGTTCGTGGCGGCGGTGTGGGTGACCTTATCGTGAAGCTTGTAGTTGAAACACCAGTTAAGCTAAGTTCCCGTCAAAAAGAGCTACTACGTGAATTTGAAGAGTCATGCGGTGGTGATGCTGCTAATAAGCATAAGCCTAAATCAGAAGGTTTCTTCAATGGCGTTAAAAAGTTCTTTGATGATCTAACAAGTTAAGATTATTCAAACTATTGCTAAAGCTCGCGACCAGTCGCGAGCTTTTTTATTGCCCCCAACACGCTGCAGGGGTGGTCACACCTAAGGCGTTTAATGTCATCGACTTATCATCATCCAGACAGCTATCTTTCGTTTGTTGTTGTGATGATTGAGCCGTTGCCTTAATGATGTAGGCAACGGTGCTGCCAGTAGTTATTTCAAACCGATATCGCGTCGTTTGTGAGTCACAGATCGAACAAGTGCCGGCAGAAACGATTTGTTCGAAATGATAGCCGTTGTCATAGCGGCGTTCTAGTTCGTGTTGAATAGCGAGCATATCGCTCAGCGCTACCATACGATGACTCTTCCTAACTTGTTGCAGGTAACTTGGGTAAGCAATACCTGTGATCACTGCAAGTATGGCTAAAGTAATAGCAACCTCGACCAAGGTTAAACCACATTGAAGCCTGTTACTTTTATTGCATTTCATTTTTCTCCCTAGCCCTAAATAACTAATTTCATTTACTTTAATAGTTTTCGTGGCTGCTAAATTTAACGCAAGTCTTAGTCGTCATTTGTAGGTGGTTTCATTCTTTTTTGGGAAAGATCTCGCGGCTTCTCACTCTTTGAGTTGGTTATTGCGATAGCGGTTCTTGGTGCACTGCTTTCTGCTGTAGCTCCTACCTTTCAAGACGCTTCTAAGAAACTCAAAGCAACGCGAGCCGCTAATGAGCTATATGCTCTGTTAATGCAAACAAAGGCCGAGTCGATTGTACAGAATACGCCGCTATGGGTTCACTTTTCGGGGCTCTCAGAGCATCCAGAAACTGAGCACTGGAGTGTTGAAGTGACGAATCGTGTTGATATTAATGATCCCGATGCCAGGTTGTTGCGGCAAATAAAAGGCGAGGTGTTTAAAGGCATTGGGTTGTCACTCAATCATTCTAACCATCGGATTAAGTTTGATAATTTGACGGGAATGGCCCTGTCTAATGGCACTATCAAATTACAACCCTACAGTGATGAGGAGTCTTATATCAATATTCGGACTCACAGTGTTTCTGGTCGAGTGATTGTATGTGATGTTGGCGAGATCCAGTTTGGCTTTGGAGCCTGTCCTAAATGAGAAGTGCCCCTAATCTCGTACGTGGAGTCATGTTGATAGAGCTTGTCATTGCAATGGCTCTGAGTACGTTAGTGCTATCGGCACTTGTTACCTTCTATATGTCTATCCAACGTCATGTTATCGAGCGCTCGCAGTTACTTATTCTTCAGCAAGCGCTGTCAACAACAGCACGGCGAGTTCAAAATGACCTTATACGCTCTGGTGCAGATGGCTTTAATAATGCGACGCTGAATCCTCAAGGTTCAACACAGACTGTATACGTATCCAACAATGGCATGTCGGTTCAATATGCTTATTGGGACGACAGAGACCCTAGTGTGACCAAACCAATTGAAAATGTAGTGTGGCAATTTGATGCTGATAACCAAAAACTGAAGATTTGCCGTTCAGTTTCAAGTTTGGCATCGGGGGCAAGAGACATTAGTTTTTCCTTCGTCTCGGGATGTACATCCGTATTCGAACCAAACTTGGTGGCGATTTCACGCTTTGAGCTAATCAGCGATGAAGTGGGCTCTTCGAGTAGCACCAATCAGTACCTTAAATTGGAGATGGAAGGACACTTAAGAGCAAAACCTTCTGTTACCGCATCCATTTATCGAGACTTCATGGTGAGGAATGGTCAATGAGAGTCGGACATCAGTTAGGAGCGATCACTTTAATGATGACTTCAATATTGCTGAGTTTGGCTTTGATGTTGTTTATTGGTATGTATAAGACGACATTTTACGAGATCAAGCGTGCACAAAACGAAATTACCTCTCGAAAGTCTTTCTGGCTCGCTGAAGGTGGTGTGGAATGCGCGATCGCTCAGTATTTCCCTTCGCAGAAAATCCCTGCAAGCATTCAGGTTTGCGATGACACATTATCAGTGACAACAAAATTGTGGTCAGACAGCATAACTGGTGATGTGGTGGCTTCAGCGACATCAGGAAACCAGACTATCAGCCGGCGTTTTGCTTTAGCAACTTCCAAATTAAAGTCAGGGGCAATACAAACTTCTGCGAGCATTAAAATCAAATCGTCCTTGGTGATCAATACGCCGGATCCTGGTATGGAAGAGGATGAAGGCTGGGAATGTGCGGCATTTCGCTTCAAAGGTCATCTTTCAGTAAAAGGTTCATTAATTAATCGCGGATTGAGTGATGGTCCAGTGCCTAGTGAAGAGTTTATGAGTCATAAGAAGTGTTTGCAGGAGCACTTAACTACTGTCGTCGGTGATTGCAGCTCTTCTTCAGATCCCAAATGTTTTGCTAACGATTTTGTTCAAGATGACCAGTTTAGCGTATTTGAAGATTTTTTCGGTGTTCCTCGTCATCAACATGATGCGGTGAGAACTAACGGCATGTTTAGAGAGATAAACCTAGAAACTCAAACGGCAGAAGGCCTTTGGGAACGGAAAAACTGTGGAGAAGAGATACTCCAGCAGCTCCGACAGAATAACTTACATCTGTGGATAAATGGCTCATGTGTCATATCGGATGATTACTTAGCAGATATTAAAGTGCTATCGGAAGCGAGTGACGGGATTACGTTGCTAGTTCATGAGGGTATATTTGCGATGCAAGGCGCAGCAAGCATTAAAGGTGTTTTGTTTCATTTCAATCAAGACTTTGAACCTTCAATAGAGCAATGGCAGCAGTTGGGAATAAGCGACAGTATTACGGCACACTTTCCTGAAGATCAATCACTTGCGGCTTATTACCAAGACGGCAGTTTTATGATTACTGGGGGCGCATTTTTTGATTACTCCAATGCCGAGCATCTTGCTTTATTCCGGGATTCCTTAAGCTTTCAATACAATCATGATGTCATCACTCATTCTAGTTCTTCATCCTCCAGTTACCTATGGAAGAAGGGAGCGTGGCGTGATTTTTAAGCAGAGCGGCATTAGCATCATTGAAGTGTTAGTCGCATTGTGCCTTTTTGGAATTAGTGTGTTAGGTCTGGCGAAAATGCAAGTCGACATGGAGCAGCGCTCAGATTTTGCTTATCGAAGTATCCAAGCGCTAGCATTAGCGGAATCAAAGCTAGAGTGGTTTCGAACTCGAGGGGCTGACCCATCAGTTTCCAATCGAGTTGTTGCAGATTATATGACGGATATTGTTGACGGACAGGACCACTCACATCCAGTGTTTGATGTTAAGTGGACTGTCTCGAAAGTAGCTCTGAATGGAAGCATCAAGACGGTTGAGGTTGAAGTATTTTGGGTTGATCGATTGGGAGTGAAACGCAATGTTGCTCTGGTTACTCAGATTTCCCGCTTTAGTGAGTTTGACTAATTCTCTTGCCTCTATCGTGTCATTTTTCCATTAAGTAAATGAACTGAGAGTCATAGCCAAGGTTTGCGTTATTGTCGCAAGCATTAGGCGCTTAGATGATGGTGAAAATATAAGCTATGTTTATATAATCGGGTCTTTTGCGTGCTAGTTAGATAATTGTTTTGCATTTGTGCATTAACATGTTGGTTAAATGTTATGTTAGTCGGTGTTTTTTGCAAAATAAGTCTACAAATATGGAAAAAGTTCCAAATTATCTACTCTTTTCATCTTTTTTAAATAAAATGGTCACGCAAATATAATCTTCTCGCCTCGCGCGATGAGACCAACAAATAACAACATCACACACGGAGTTACCATGAGTAACCAATCGATTAATCAAGCGCCAGCTCCAAAGCCGAGTGGAATGGATCGCTTTTTAAACTTTATTGAGAAAGCAGGTAACAAGATCCCAGATCCTGCTATCCTTTTCTTCTGGGCACTGGTTATTGTTTGGGTTGCGTCAGCACTTTTATCTAACGTCAGTTTTGATCTGATTAACCCACGTACAGGTACTGCACTAGAAGTTAATAACCTACTTACTGGTGAAGCACTGGCTAGCTTTTTAGCTAATATGGTGACAACCTTCACTGGCTTTGCGCCGTTAGGTATCGTTCTTGTTGCGATGCTAGGTGTTGGTGTTGCTGACTCTTCAGGCTTTATTACTACAGGCCTTAAGAAGATGCTTAACTTCACACCAGCTAAGCTACTAACACCAATGCTAATTCTTGTTGCTATTGTATCGCACACAGCAGCAGATGCAGGTTATGTACTGGTTATTCCTCTAGGAGGTATCATCTTCCACGCAGCCGGCCGTCACCCATTAGCGGGTATTGCAGCAGCATTTGCTGGTGTATCTGGTGGTTTCTCTGCGAACTTTATCCCTTCTGGTATCGACCCACTACTTGCTGGTTTCACGCAGACATCTGCTCAAGTTCTTGATCCTGAGTACATCGTTAACCCTCTAGCAAACATTTTCTTCACTGGTCTATCTTCAGTGATTATTGTTGCTATCGGTTGGTACGTTACAGAGAAAATCATCGAACCGCGTCTTGCGAATACACCTGTAGATGAAGATGCAGAAGAAGCACCTGACCTAGGTACATTTACTGAGACAGAATCTAAAGCGTTCCGCGCTGCTGGTTGGTCAATGGTTGCTGGTATCGCGCTATTAATCGCAGCGATCATCCCTGAGACATCGGCACTGCGTTCACCTGAAGGTGAGATCACTGCGTTCTCTGCGCCATTAATGAAGTCGATTGTTCCTCTAATCTTCATTCTATTTATCATCCCTGGTTACGTATATGGACGTGTTTCTGGCACATTCAAGAACAGCAATGATGTAATCAAAGCGATGTCTGACACAATGGCGACAATGGGTGCGTACATCGTAATGTCATTCTTCTGTGCACAGTTCCTAGCTGCGTTTGGTCAATCAAACATTGGTACTATGCTAGCGCTTTATGGTGCAGAAGGTCTGAAAGCGATGAACCTTCCTGGTGAAGCGACGATTGTTGGTATGATTCTGCTAACAGCGTGTGTAAACCTGCTTGTTGGTTCTGCATCTGCGAAATGGGCACTGATTGGTCCTATCCTTGTTCCAATGCTAATGGCAGTAGGTATCTCTCCTGAGCTATCTCAAGCGGCATACCGTGTAGGTGATTCTGTTTCTAACATCATTTCACCACTAATGGTATTCTTCCCTCTAGTTGTGGTTTACTGCCAACGCTACGTTAAGTCGACGGGTATCGGTACGCTTGCGTCACTAATGATGCCGTTCTCTATTGCAATGCTAATTGGTTGGACAATCTTCTTGCTAGCTTACTGGGCACTAGGTATCCCTCTAGGTATCCAAGCGCCATACACTTATACAATGTAAGTTGGTAGACAGTTAGAACAAAGCCCGCCCTTCTATAAAGGGCGGGCTTTTTAGTTTAAGTAATAGCTAAAACTTAGTCTTTCAAGAATCCAGCATGAAAGCGTAAGTGATCTTCAATAAAACTCTGAATGAAGAAATAGCTGTGGTCATAACCAGGCTGCATACGAAGCTTTATATCACTACCAGAAATTTCTGCCGCAGCTAACAACAGCTCTGGCTTTAGCTGCTCTTGTAGGAATCCGTCGTCTTCGCCTTGGTCTACTAAAATTGGCAGCGTTGCCATCTTAGCTTTAAGCAACTCAGCACTGTCATACTGTTTCCAGTCATCCGTATTGTTACCAAGGTACTGACTCAGTGCTTTTTGGCCCCAAGGGCAGTTCATTGGATTACTGATTGGGCTAAATGCCGAAATAGAGCGATATCTATCACTGTTCTTTAATCCAATCGTTAGCGCGCCATGTCCGCCCATGCTGTGTCCAGAAATGGATCGAACCTGTGTGACAGGGAAGTGCTGTTCGATAAGTGATGGCAACTCATCGACGACATAGTTGTACATTTGGTAGTGTTGATTCCAGGGGGCTTGTGTGGCATTTACATAGAACCCAGCGCCTAAGCCGAAGTCGTATGCACCTTCGGCATCATCAGGTACATCTTCACCGCGAGGGCTAGTATCAGGTGCGACGATGGCAATACCGAGTTTTGCCGCCATGCGGAAAGCGCCTGCTTTTTGCATGAAGTTTTCGTCGGTGCAGGTTAAACCTGAAAGCCAGTAGAGGACGGGGACTGGATTATCAGCGCTCGCTTCTGGTGGTAAATAGATGGCAAATCTCATCTGGCAGCTCAATGCCGAAGATTGGTGATGGTACTGTTTGTGCCACCCACCAAATACTTTGGCTTGGCTTACATTTTCTATGGTCATTCTATCAATCCAATTTAAAAGCAAGGGCTCTAGTACACTAGAGCCCTGAATCATTAATAGTGAATAACGGTACGAATACTTTCGCCTTTGTGCATTAATTCGAATGCTTCGTTAATATCTTCCAGTGGCATGGTATGAGTGATGAACTCTTGTAAGCCGAACTCACCTGCCATGTAACGGTTAACGATTTCTGGTAGTTCACTACGGCCTTTAACACCACCGAAAGCACTACCACGCCATACGCGACCAGTCACGAGTTGGAACGGACGAGTTGAGATCTCTTGACCTGCACCCGCTACGCCGATGATAACGGATTCACCCCAACCTTTGTGGCAGCACTCAAGTGCTTGACGCATCACGTTTACGTTGCCGATACATTCGAAAGAGTAATCAACACCACCATCTGTCATCTCAATAATTACTTCTTGAATTGGCTTATCGAATTTTTGTGGATTGATCACGTCAGTCGCGCCAAGTTGCTGAGCAAGCTCGAATTTGCTTTCATTGATGTCAACACCAATGATTTTGCTAGCGCCAGCCATACGAGCACCAATGATAGCTGATAGCCCGATGCCACCAAGACCGAAGATAGCAACAGTGTCGCCTTTCTCCACTTTTGCTGTGTTCAGTACCGCACCCATACCGGTAGTAACACCACAACCAAGTAAACATACTTCCTCTAGAGGCGCTTCTTTGTTTACTTTAGCCAGAGAAATTTCTGGTAGTACGGTGTATTCAGAGAAAGTTGAACAACCCATGTAGTGGTAAATCGGTTGACCGTCTTTGTAGAAACGAGTCGTACCATCTGGCATCAGACCTTTACCTTGAGTCTCACGAACTGCTTGGCAAAGGTTAGTTTTACCTGATTTACAGAACTTACATTCGCCACATTCTGCTGTGTAAAGTGGAATAACATGGTCGCCAACTTCAACACTTGTTACACCTTCACCAACCATTTCTACAATACCGCCACCTTCGTGGCCAAGAATGCTTGGGAAAATACCTTCTGGATCATCGCCAGATAGAGTGAATGCATCGGTGTGACATACGCCAGTAGCAACGATTTTTACGAGTACTTCACCAGCTTTTGGAAGCATTACATCCACTTCTTCCATTTTAAGTGGTTGGTTAGGGCCCCAAGCAACAGCAGCACGTGATTTGATAAATTGTTCAGTCATGGTTATTCCTTATTATTACAAGGTCACAAAATTAACTAACGGCTAACTTGAGTAAGACTAGTTCACTTCACGCCGTTTGCATCAGATGGGGCTAGTATATTTATTTCTTAAATAATGATAATTAGCATAAATTGAAATACACTATTACATGAAAGTAATAGTGAGGGTTGAAATGGCAAATTGGGAAGGGATCAATGAGTTTGTAGCAGTGGTAGAAACGCAGAGTTTTACTGGTGCAGCAGACAGGTTGGCAACATCAGTAGCCAATATTAGTCGCAGAGTGAATGCGTTGGAGGAAAAGCTCGGCGTAAAGCTATTTGTTAGAACTACTCGCAAGGTTTCAGTAACGGAAGTGGGGGCGACTTACTATCAACACTGTAAACCTCTTGTTGATGGACTAGCGTTGGCAGAGTTAGCGATCACTCAACTTCAATCTACACCTAAGGGTAAAATAAAAATGACGGCGCCAGTCACCTTTGGTGAACAAGTTCTTGCGCCGTTGATGCACGAGTTTCTGTTGATGCACCCACAAATTGAACTGGACTTGATTCTTTCTAACCAGAAAATGAACTTGGTGGAAGAAGGGTTTGACCTAGCCGTTCGTCTTGGTCGACTCGAAGACTCTTCTATGATGGCCAGAAAACTACTCGACCGACATATGTTTGTGTGTGCAAGTCCAACCTACCTTGAAAACCATGGTGAGCCTCACACACTGTCGGAATTGAAAAGGCATAGCTGTTTACGAGGTTCAACAAAGTACTGGCGTTTCGATGAAAAAGGGTCTGAGCGTCTTATTCACGTTGAAGGTCGAGTTCAATGCAACAGTGGTTATGCGCTCGTTGATGCGGCTTTAAAAGGATTAGGCATAGTGCAACTTCCTGATTACTATGTGCAGCCGTATTTGGAAGCTGGGGAGCTGGTGGAAGTGCTGACTCCATATCGAGGTGATCGTGAGGGTATTTGGGCATTGTATCCACAGAACCGAATGCTCACTTCGAAAGTTCGAACGTTAATTGATTACTTATCAGAAGCATTAAGCCGAGAAAAACATGACTGATGAACAAATGACCTTTGAGTTTAATGATGAAGACCGTCGTTTTATGCAACGCGCGATGGAGTTGGCGAATCATGCTGAATCTGAAGGTGAAGTGCCTGTTGGAGCGGTATTAGTCAGAGATGGGGAGATTATCGCTGAAGGATGGAATCAATCTATCGGTAATCATGACGCGACGGCGCATGCTGAGATGCAAGTGATTCGTAAAGCCGGCCAGAGCCTAGAAAACTATCGACTGCTGGATACGACATTGTATGTAACGCTAGAGCCATGTCCAATGTGCGCTGGAGCTTTGCTGCATAGTCGTGTAAAGCGGGTTGTATTCGGTGCACCTGATTTAAAAGCTGGCGCAGCAGGGACGGTATTAAACTTGTTTGAGAGCCAAGCATCGTATCACTACGCCGATGTTGAATCTGGGTTATTAGAAGCGGAATGTCGTCATCAATTGCAGGCATTTTTCAAACGCAGACGTAAAGAAATAAAACAGAAGAAGCAAGAGAAGCGTGATGAACAGATGAAGGGTGAAGAGTAATTTTTAGCAAACATCTGCTGGGCAGATGTTTGCTGTCTGTGCTTTATGGAGTGAGTAACTGCATAAAAGCTCGGTGACGCCAAATAACTTTCTTCTTATTATTGGCCATTTTTCTTTTGCGGCGGTTTGCTGCCACCGTCTTATTAAGGTGTTTAGATTGCATTCTTTTCCTTGCAAGCATAAAACTACCTCCTATCACGAAAGATAAACCTCTCCGATCTGTATCTAGACACAATCATTGCGTAATAGATTTCCTTATCAATGGATCGATGCCGGAGTACGAAACACAATCCACCGCCCAATCTTGTTGTCGGGTGATTTCGATTATGCTGAGTATTTGCAGAGGGCACGACAGTACCTTGCGACAGAAGAGATTATCTCGCCAACCGAAGCGTTGGCGAATGATCAATCTCAAAGTTTAATGTAAGGGCTTGAGAATAAGATTTCAAGTATGCGATATACGATCACATTCGCATACTTGAAGATTGCTGATAGTTAACGTCCTGAGTGTCCAGTTTGCTGGGTTGATGCAGAGTCTGAGCCTGAGCTAACCTCCTCTTGTTCTGGCGCGACCGGTCCTTTCTCTGGAGGCAGTGGTGGGATGACGATTAAGTCTTCTGTACTTATTTCTTTTTCCGCTTCAACGGCCATCTGCTTGTCGATGTGACCAATAATGCTTTGATAGTAGCGACGAATATTCTCGACATAATTTCTTGCCTCATCACCGCGAGCATAGCCGTAACGTGTCTGGCTGTAATATTTCTTTTGGCGTAATAACGGTAAACGATCTTTCACATCCGCCCAAGCATCAGGATCACCACCTTGTCGTTTTGTCAGGCGTCTTGCGTCCATCATATGACCGAAACCGACGTTATAAGAGGCGAGGGCAAACCAGATTTTCTCATGTTCTGCGATAGAATCTGGAACACGATCAACAATTCGTCTTAAGTATTCCACACCACCACGAACAGACTGTTCTGGATCCAAGCGGTTGGTAACACCAACACTTTTAGCCGTCGGTAATGTAAGCATCATCATACCGCGAACACCTGTTGGCGATTTAGCCACAGGATTCCAGTGAGACTCTTGATAGGCAAGAGCAGCGATTAAGCGCCAATCAAATTCGTTCGAATATTTCTTAAAGAGAGGCGACCACTTAGGCAATTTGCCATCTAAAGCACGGATAAACGCGCGAGTATCGACGTAGTCGAAAACACCGATGTGTCCGATATACTTCTCTTCTAAATTCGCCAGTTCACCTGTCTGTTTCAAGCGACCGAAGAACTCGATCAATAACGCGTACAGGCTTTCATCTTCTGACTTTCGCATATACCAAGAGATCGGTTGATCTTCAGTCATTTCAAACGCCAATGCGAGATCAGGATAAATTCGTTGAGAAAGTGACAGTTCCACAGAGTCTGCCATGGTGAATTTAAGTTGGCCTTCAGAAACCTGCTTTAGTAGGTCATTGACGTCAGCATTAGCATCAATGTAGTAGCGGAACTCAGGGTTCTGGTTAGCGACATTCGCTAGTGTTTGCTCAAAGTGAGAGTCTTTTACTATCGCAAAGACCTCTTCACCATCGGCTTTATCGATTAACTCTTGCTGATTGTTTAATAATTGTTCTAAGTTTCTTGGTCGCCATTGACCCTTCTTATAGACCACCTGTTGGCTTACGTAGTAATAGGCAGGGCCTGCACGAAAGTGCTTGATACGTTCTGGAGATTGGCTTAGTCCGGCTGCGATAATATCGATTTCACCTTTTTGCAATGCTGGAAACAGACTTGCTTGGCGGTAAGCGGGCTTCATTTCTAACCGCACACCCAGTTCATCGGCAAACTGCCTTGCAAGCTCATAGTCCAAACCAGTCGGACCATCAGGACCAATATAATAAGAGAGTTGATTATTGAGAGTACCGACACGAAGCACACCACGCTCTTTAATATTCTCTAGTTCGCTTTTGGGATCAGAGTCGATTTGGCAGCCTGCCATTCCAAGCGTTAACAGACAAACGGATAGTAATTTGAGCCAGCGTAAATTTAACCAATAAACAGCAGATGGATTTTGCATTAATTCATTTATCTCACAACGATAGTGCTGTCTTTATACCAAAGCTGACGAGCTTGGCAAAGCAAGAAGGCATAAACACCCGAGAGTGGTCACTTTATCACCATGACGATATCGTTTGCTGCAAATCGAAAAAAAATGACGAAAACGTTTGCGTTAGCGGTTACGTCACAAAAAAAAATCCTCTATAATAGCGCCGCATTAGAGCAGGATAAATTGTTATAAGTTCAAAAATACAATCTAACTATTTGAATTTATAATAATTTCACCTCAATCAACTGCATAAGAGACCTAAGCACATGAGAATTTTGCGTGGTTCCCCAGCTCTTTCTGAGTTTCGTGTTAACAAGCTACTAGAGCTCTGTCGTGAACTAAACCTACCAGTAACAGGTATTTACGCTGAGTTTGCCCACTTTGCCGACCTAACGGCAGACCTGGATGAGTCTGAAGTTGAAAAATTAGAGAAGTTGCTGACTTACGGTCCAACGATTGAAGAGCACGAACCAACAGGCACGCTGCTATTAGTGACACCTCGCCCTGGCACTATCTCGCCATGGTCTTCTAAATCTACGGATATTGCGAATAACTGTGGCCTAGACAAAGTGACTCGTCTAGAGCGCGGTACTGCTTACTATGTAGAGACATCAAGCGAACTGACGGAGCTTCAACTTGTTGAGCTTAAAGCGGTGATCCACGACCGTATGATGGAAGTTGTTTTCTCTGACTTCGAATCAGCGGCAGCGCTGTTCCAAGTAGCAGAGCCAGCACCGGTAGCTGATGTTGATCTACTAACAGGTGGCCGCAAAGCACTAGAAGAAGCGAACGTGACGCTAGGTCTTGCACTTGCAGAAGATGAAATTGATTACCTAGTTGAAAGCTTTGTGACTAAGCTAGAGCGCAACCCAACAGACATCGAGCTGATGATGTTTGCACAGGCGAACTCTGAGCACTGTCGTCACAAGATCTTCAACGCAGATTGGACTATCGACGGCGTTAAGCAAGACAAGTCGCTGTTCAAGATGATCAAAAACACATTCGAAACGACACCTGAGCACGTTCTGTCTGCTTACAAAGATAATGCAGCGGTTATGGAAGGCTCTGAAGTGGGTCGTTTCTTCCCAGATCCAAAAACACGTCAATACGGCTACAACCACGAGAAAGCGCACATCCTAATGAAGGTGGAAACACACAACCACCCAACTGCGATTTCTCCATGGCCAGGTGCATCGACAGGTAGTGGCGGTGAAATCCGTGACGAAGGCGCAACAGGTATTGGCGGTAAGCCAAAAGCAGGTCTTGTTGGTTTCACAACGTCTAACCTTCGCATTCCTGGCTTCGAACAGCCTTGGGAAACCGACTTTGGTAAGCCAGGCCGTATCGTTAACGCCCTAGATATCATGTTAGAAGGTCCACTAGGTGGCGCGGCATTTAACAACGAATTTGGTCGTCCAAACCTACTGGGTTACTTCCGTACTTACGAAGAGAAAGTTACATCACACGCAGGTGAAGAAGTGCGTGGTTACCACAAGCCAATCATGATTGCTGGTGGTATGGGTAACATCCGCGACGAGCACGTTCAGAAGAAAGAGATCCCAGTAGGTGCAAGCCTAATCGTACTTGGTGGTCCTGCAATGAACATCGGTCTTGGTGGCGGCGCAGCGTCTTCTATGGCGTCTGGTCAGTCTGCAGAAGACCTAGACTTTGCTTCAGTGCAGCGTGAAAACCCAGAGATGGAACGTCGCTGTCAAGAAGTGATCGACCGCTGCTGGCAGCTAGGTGAAGACAACCCAATCGCATTTATCCACGATGTGGGCGCGGGCGGTATCTCAAACGCACTTCCTGAGCTTGTTGATGACGGTGAACGCGGCGGTATCTTCCAACTACGCGACGTACCAAACGATGAGCCAGGCATGAGCCCACTTGAGATCTGGTGTAACGAATCTCAAGAACGCTATGTAATGGCGGTAGCGCCAGAGAACATGGAAGCATTCGATGCTATCTGTAAGCGTGAGCGCGCACCTTACGCAGTAGTGGGTGTGGCAACAGAAGAGCGTGAACTGAAACTTGAAGATTCACACTTCGACAACACGCCAATCGACATGCCGATGGACATCCTTCTTGGCAAAACGCCGAAGATGCACCGTGATGCGAAAACACTGAAAGTAGACAGCCCTGCGATCTCTCGTGAAGGCATTGAAATGAACGATGCGGTTGACCGCGTTCTTCGTCTGCCAACAGTTGCAGAGAAAACTTTCCTAATCACCATCGGTGACCGCACGGTGACAGGCCTTGTTGCTCGTGACCAGATGGTGGGTCCTTGGCAGGTGCCGGTAGCAAACTGCGCAGTAACAGCAGCGAGCTACGATACTTACCACGGTGAAGCGATGTCTATGGGTGAGCGCACACCAGTTGCTCTACTAGACTTTGGCGCGTCTGCTCGTCTAGCGGTAGGTGAGTCTCTAACTAACATCGCAGCGACAGACATTGGCGATATCAAGCGCATCAAGCTGTCAGCTAACTGGATGTCTCCAGCGGGTCACCCAGGTGAAGACGCAGGTCTTTACGAAGCGGTGAAAGCAGTAGGTGAAGAGCTATGTCCAGCACTGGGTCTAACGATTCCAGTAGGTAAAGACTCAATGTCGATGAAGACCAAGTGGAACGAGAACGGTGAAGACAAAGAAGTCACGTCGCCACTTTCACTGGTTATCACTGCATTTGGTCGTGTGGAAGACGTTCGTAAAACGGTTACGCCGCAGCTTCGCACTGACAAAGGCGAGTCGTCACTGGTTCTTGTTGACCTAGGTAACGGTAAAAACCGTCTAGGTGCAACGGCATTGGCACAGGTTTACAAGCAGCTTGGTGATAAGCCAGCAGACGTAGACAACGCAGAGCAACTAAAAGGCTTCTTCGATGCGATGCAAACCCTTGTTCGTGATGACAAGCTAGTGGCTTACCACGATAAAGGCGATGGCGGTCTATTCGTAACGCTTGCTGAGATGGCATTTGCTGGTCACTGTGGCGTGAAAGCTGATATTGCAGGCCTAGGTGAAGATGCGCTAGCAGCACTATTTAACGAAGAGCTAGGTGCGGTTGTTCAGGTTAAGAATGACGACCTAGAAGCAGTGAAGGCGGTTCTAGCGGCGAACGGCCTAGAGGCATGTTCTCACGTAATCGGCAGCGTTGAAGCGTCTGACGACTTCGTTATCACTTCTGGTGATGCGGTTGTTATCGAGCGCTCTCGTACTGAGCTACGTACTATCTGGGCGGAAACAACGCACAAGATGCAGTCTCTACGTGACAACTCTGCTTGTGCAGACCAAGAGCACGAAGCGAAGAAAGACAACTCTGACCCAGGTCTGAACGTGAAACTGAGCTTCGACGTTAAAGAAGACGTTGCAGCGCCATACATCGCAACAGGCGCTAAGCCTAAGATGGCAATTCTTCGTGAGCAGGGGGTTAACTCTCACGTTGAAATGGCAGCAGCGTTTGACCGTGCTGGCTTTGAAGCAACAGACATCCACATGAGCGACATCCTGACGGGTCAAGCAGTTCTAGAAGAGTACCAAGGTCTTGTGGCTTGTGGTGGCTTCTCTTACGGTGATGTTCTAGGTGCGGGTGAAGGTTGGGCGAAGTCTATCCTGTTCAACGACCAAGCGCGTGACCAGTTCCAGAACTTCTTCCACCGTGAAGACACCTTCTCACTAGGTGTGTGTAACGGCTGTCAGATGCTATCGAACCTAAAAGAGCTGATCCCAGGTGCAGACCTATGGCCACGCTTCGTTCGTAACGAATCTGAGCGCTTTGAAGCTCGCTTTAGCCTAGTAGAAGTTCAGAAGTCTGACTCTATCTTCTTCGATGGCATGGAAGGTTCTCGTATGCCAATCGCAGTTTCTCACGGCGAAGGCCGCGTAGAAGTTCGCGACACTGACCACCTAAACGCGATTGAAGCTTCAGGTACGGTAGCGGTGCGTTACGTTGATAACCACGGTAACCCAACGCAGCAGTATCCAAACAACCCTAACGGTTCACCAAACGCAATCACAGGTCTAACGACTCGTGACGGTCGTGTGACTATCATGATGCCGCACCCAGAGCGTGTATTCCGTACGGTTGCTAACTCTTGGGCGCCAGAGTCTTGGGGTGAAGACAGTGCTTGGATGCGCATGTTCCGCAACGCTCGCGTGAACGTTGGTAAGTAATCGACCAAGGCAACAGCCTCAAAGGTCGCAACCCAATAGTTAATGAAGTCCTCAGTGGAAACACTGGGGACTTTTTCTTATAAAAACTCTGAGCGTCAGCGCTCGATTTGTGTTCTAATACCGCGCTGGCTTAGGGATGGCCAGCATTACATTGCTGGAATATCCCTTAACAAAGTCTTTAGGAAATACATAAATGTCTGAAAATAAAAAATTTACTATCCGTCTAACGGAAAAGCGTAACGGTTGGTCTGCAGAGATCATTCGTCAAGTAACGTCTCGTCGCACTGTTGTTTCAAAGCGTGAGATGGGTTTTGAGAGTCAAGAGCTGGCTCAAGCTTGGGCGGATAAAGAGCTAGCTGGTTTCATTGAAAACCAAGCAAAGCGCAATGAGCGTAAAGCGGAAGCACGTGCTGCTAAAGCTGCTGCGGCTGTTGCAAGCGAAGAATAAGAATTTATGTACCTAAGGTCGGTTTAGGCCTTAGGTACTTTGTTACTTTATTGACTGATTTGCGCATTTAGTTGTGCTACTAACCCCTCTTCTAAACCTAACTGGTTCGCCAGTTCTTTCAAATACGCTTTTTCCATAAAGTTTTGTTCATCCGCGACTAATAGGCTCGCTAAATAGATTTCAGTACCATGCTCGGGAGAGACGGCTAGCTGAGCAATTTCGCTTGGATCGAGAGGTTTTGCCATTTCAGTTTGAACAAGTCGATGCACTGATTGGTCTGCATCTAATCCTGTCAGAGCTTGTTCAATCTTCGCCATTTCTTGCTCATCAATATGACCATCTGCTTTAGCTGCGGCTATCATGGCTTTGAGTACCGATTCATCGTGCTGGTTAGTCTGAGTAAAATTAGCCGATGTTGATGAATGTGTAACTGTAGTAGCATCGGAGTTTCCTCCGTTGTTATTGCTGTAGTCGTTGTAAAGTTTATAGGCTAGAGCTCCAAGCGCTGCTGCACCGCCAACACCTAAGGCTTTCTTACCCATTTTCTTCGTTTTCTTAGAGCCCATTAACATGCCAAGAATACCGCCGCCTACAGCTCCTGCTCCTAACGCTCCCAGAGTCTTTTTGTCACCAAGTGCGTTACTTAAACTGGATGAAGATTGGCTTGCTTTTTGAGTGGCCTGTTTTGCTAGATCTGAGTTGAGAGCTTGATTAAGAAGTGCTTTCAAGTCCATCTTGTTCTCCTGGTACTTACCGATATAGGTCATAGTAAAAGAGGGAAGATGAACAGAATATGAAGGTGATAAAAAAGGCCGCGTAAGCGGCCTTAAAGATAAAATTTAGCTCGTCTGGCGTAGAGGACCAGTCGTGATAACGCAGTATTACGCTAGCTGCGAAGTAACGTGCGCTACGATTTGTTCCATGGCAACTGGAGTCTTATCACCAGTGCGACGGTTCTTATACTCGAAGTTACCTTCGTCCATGCTACGGTCGCCAATAACGATCGTATGAGGAATACCGATAAGTTCGATGTCAGAGAACATTACGCCTGGACGTTCTTTTCGGTCATCAAACAGAACTTCGATACCAGCAGCAGTTAATTCAGCGTATAGCTTTTCTGCTGCTTCTTTAACGCGCTCAGATTTGTGCATGTTCATAGGAACTATAGCCACTTGGAATGGAGCAATCGCATCTGGCCAAATAATGCCGTATTTGTCATTGTTTTGCTCAATTGCAGAAGCAACTACACGAGAAACACCGATACCGTAGCAACCCATCTCTAGAATAGTATTTTTACCATCTGGACCAAGTACGCCACAGTTCATTTTCTCTGAGTAGTTTTTGCCAAGCTGGAAGATGTGACCAACTTCGATACCACGCTTAAGTTGGATAGTACCTTGACCACATGGGCTAGGGTCACCTTCAACAACATTACGTAGATCTTCAACTTTACCTAACTCTACATCGCGGCCCCAGTTGATGCCAAAGTAGTGTTTGTCATCAATGTTTGCGCCCGCACCGAAGTCACTCATTACTGCAACAGAGCGGTCTACGATAAATGGCAGTTCAAGGCCAACTGGACCAAGAGAACCAGGACCAGCACCAATAGCAGCGCGAATCTCTTCTTCAGTCGCCATTTCTAGTGGTGAAGCGATTTCAGCCAGTTTCTCTGCTTTGATCTCGTTAAGCTCGTGGTCACCACGAATGATCAATCCAACAAGTGGAGCATCGATCTCTTCAGAGGCTTTTACAAACAGTGTTTTGACCGTCTTTTCGATTGGTAGATCGAACTGTTCTACAAGCTCAGCAATAGTTTTTGCATTTGGTGTATCAACCAATGTCATCTCTTGAGTCGGTGCTGCTAGATCCATTGCTGGTGCTACTGCTTCCGCTTTTTCGATGTTAGCAGCGTAGTCAGATTCAGAAGAGAAGGCGATGAGATCTTCACCGCTCTCTGCCAATACATGGAATTCATGTGAACCGTTACCACCGATAGCGCCAGTGTCTGCTAGTACTGGACGGTAATCTAGACCCATGCGATCGAAGGCTTTGCAGTACGCCTCGTGCATCGCTTGGTAAGATTTTTCTAGACCTTCTTTGTCGATATCGAAGCTGTATGCATCCATCATCGAGAATTCACGTGCACGCATAACACCGAAACGAGGGCGACGCTCATCACGGAACTTAGTTTGAATCTGATATAGGTTCAGCGGAAGTTGCTTATAAGAGCTTACTTCGTTGCGAACAAGGCTAGTGATAACTTCTTCAGCCGTTGGGCTAAGAACAAACGGACGCGTGTGGCGATCAGTGAAGCGAAGTAGTTCCGCACCCATCTTTTCAGATCGGCCTGTTTCTTCCCATAGTTCAAACGGCTGCACTACGGGCATCAAAGTCTCAACTGCACCTGCATTATCGATCTCTTGGCGAACGATGTTTTCGACTTTACGCAGAACACGTAGACCCGTAGGTAGCCAAGTGTATAAACCTGAAGCTAGTTTACGAATCATACCTGCACGCAGCATTAGCTGGTGACTTACAACTTCTGCGTCGTTTGGTGTCTCCTTCAGAGTAGAAAGAAGATAGTTACTGGTACGCATTTATGGGTATCCGTTCATTATGTTAATAGAGAATTTGGGCAGAAGACCCAAATTGAGTTCAGCCGCTTATGATATCAGCCAATTCGCTTTCTACAAAGAGTCAATGGAAGTTACCAAGGCTAGTTGCGCGATTATTTTGAATTTTACGTTCCAATCGAAGAGTCTGACTCCGTATTCCTTATTATCAACCTTACTTTTTTTGTAAGCAGGTCGGGGATCTTGAGCGAGTACCTCTTTGATGACTTGCGTCTTATAGGCAACCTCCTTGTCCTTAGCTAGTTCCTCTAATGCGATGTCTGAAAACGCGACTTCTATCGATTCAGGTTCAGATTCCGCATAGCCACCGATGGCATCAGGGATTGAGTCTGAATAAGGGATATAAGGTTTGATATCGACGATTGGGGTGCCATCGACAAGATCAACACTGCCCACATCAATAAATACTTGGGAACCTTGCTGACGAATACCTTTCAGTTCAACTGAAGACATCCCGATACCATTGGGACGAAATGTCGCGCGGCTGGCTAATACTCCGACTCGTTCATTGCCTCCTAATCGAGGCGGTCTCACTGTAGGTTTCCAGCCTGCGGCAAGGTTTTGGTCAAAGAGAAATAGCAACCAAAGGTGAGAAAACTGTTCAAGGCCGCGAACGGCTTCTAGACAATTGATGTCACCCTGCAACGCAATTGTTGCGGTGGCGCTTGAGACTAACCGAGGTTGTCTCGGTACAGCAAACTTCTCTTTGTAAGGAGAATGAATGATGCCAATTGGCTCCAATGAGTAAGTCACGAATTGAGTCCTAGTTCACATAAATCACAATCCATCATTTCAGAAGCGGAGTGTGTTTTCAATGATGATTTAGTTGAGCTTTTTTTATCCCTAATCGGTTGTCGATATTACAAAAAGGTAAATATGTCACGAGATTGTTATTTTTTGTTTTATATTTTTGTCATTATAAGTTGTTGTGTTTTTGCCAAATAACTGGATGTAAATTGCGCATTATTTACAATTAGCAACATTTTCGGCTTTTAATGTTGAGCTCCCTCACGTACCCTGCGGCTGCTTTTTTACAAAGTTGTCAGGAATCGACCATGGCTTTGTAAAGAATGCTAGGACAAATAAAAAAGGAGGGGACAGATGAGTTCATCTGCCACAATGAAACACAACAAGCCAAAAAAGCCTCTATTTACCCGTTTTCTTGACGCGGTAGAGTACTTGGGGAATCTATTACCCCACCCAATCACACTGTTTGCTATTTTCTGTGTTGCTATCTTAGTTATGTCAGGCATTGCCGGCTACTTTGACGTAGCGGTTGCCGATCCGCGCCCTGAAGGCGCTGCTGGTCGTGCAGCAGACGGTATGATTAAAGTAGTGAGCTTATTGAACGCAGAAGGCTTACAGCTAATTGTGACAAACTTAGTGAAAAACTTCACAGGTTTTGCGCCATTAGGAACCGTTCTTGTCGCTATGCTGGGTGTGGCAATTGCTGAACATTCTGGCATGCTATCTGCCGCAATGCGTGGTCTTGTTATGGGTGCGTCTCAGCGCATGGTAACAGTAACCGTTGTATTTGCAGGTATTATTTCTAACACTGCTTCAGAGCTTGGTTACGTCGTACTTATTCCATTGGCAGCGATGCTGTTCCACTCTCTAAGACGTCACCCTCTAGCAGGTCTTGCAGCAGCGTTTGCTGGTGTATCTGGTGGTTATTCAGCAAACCTATTAATTGGTACTGTGGATCCACTACTATCAGGTATTACTGAAACTGCCGCTCAAATGATCGATCCAAACTACACCGTTGGCCCTGAGGTGAACTGGTACTTTATGTTTGTATCGACCTTCTTCATTGCGATTACAGGTGCCTTTGTTACCGAGAAAATCGTTGAGCCTAAACTGGGTAAATACAATGAAGAAGAAGCTGCAGAAGATCTTTCTAATGACAGCATGGGTTCACTGACTGCAGTAGAAAAGAAAGGCCTGAAAATGGCAGGTATTGCAGTACTGGTTGTAAGTGCAATCATTGCATCAACTGTTGTTCCTGAAAATGGCGTGCTTCGTACTGCTGATGGTCAGGTTGCAGGTTCTCCGTTCTTGAAGAGTATCGTAGCATTCATCTTTGTCTTCTTCGCGATTCCGGGCTTTGTCTACGGTAAAGTGACTGGCTCTATGAAGAATGACCGTGACGTGATCGATGCGATGTCGAAGTCTATGTCTTCGATGGGTATGTACATTGTATTGGTGTTCTTTGCTGCACAATTTGTTGCTTTCTTTAAGTGGACGAACTTTGGTCAGGTATTTGCTGTAGCGGGTGCTGACTTCCTACAGACTATCGGTCTAACAGGTCCTGCTCTGTTTTTTGCATTTATCCTAATGTGTGGCTTTATCAACCTAATGATTGGTTCAGCGTCTGCACAGTGGGCAGTAACAGCACCTATCTTTGTTCCAATGCTTATGTTGGTTGGTTATGCTCCTGAAACCATTCAGGCGGCATACCGTATTGGTGATTCAACCACCAACATCATCACACCTATGATGAGCTACTTTGGGCTGATTCTGGCAGTGGCAACACGCTATATGAAGAATCTAGGTATTGGTACACTAATCGCAACTATGTTGCCGTACTCTATCTGTTTCTTGGTAGGTTGGAGTTTACTGTTCTATATCTGGGTATTCCTACTAGGTCTACCAGTAGGTCCAGGCGCAGCAACGTTCTATACACCTTAATAGATAAGCCTATAAAAAATGCTCCCAATGGGAGCATTTTTTTTAATTACTTTAACTTTTCTAAATCCGCTTCAATCTCGGCAATTTTGCTAGAAACGACTTTTTCTAAGTGGCGAAGATCGGTGAGGATTTTCTGCTTAACATCGACTTCGGCGACTTCTACAGGTTTGGTTAGTTTATTTAATTCATCAATAACCAGCGTGAGATTGCGGTTAATTTCGGTGACTTCTTTGTAATTGCCACTGCTGCTATTAACGCGAACATTCTTTACTTGTCTTGGATACTTAAACTTAACGCTTTTGGCGAAGAGCTCGCCCTTTTGCTTATGAAAGTATATCTTCAACACATCCTTGTGCGCTTCTTGTCTTAGTGAGTAACGCTCAATTTGTTTAGGATCGTGAATGCCTAAACCTGTGAGGTTTGGGTACATAAGTTACCTCTTATTGCAGTGTGTTTTCTCTACAACTGTAGCAGGCAATTAATGTGGTAGATAGCTGATAATTAGACAAATAAGAGAGAAATGTGGACGAGATCGCTTAAATGATGCGCAATTTTAATTTAGGTGACTGGCCACGACGGTGTGGCCAGTCATTATTACTGATAACTATTTATTAACTAGCAATTTGTTCTGAAATTGTGTCATGCAGTTTTTGTTTTAGCTGGCTCTGTTCCTCTTCAGACAGTCTGCCACCCGTTGCGCTTGTTAAGATAAATAAGTCTTCTGCACGTTCGCCAATTGTAGTGATTTTCGCCGCATGTAGATTAACGCCAAGCTGGGCAAACGTCGCTCCCACTTTTGCTAGTAAGCCTGGGGCATCTAAAGCGACCAGTTCCATCAGCGTGCGCTTTTTCCCCTTAGTGGGTAAAAAGTCGACCTGAGTTTTTACATTGAAATGCTTTAGGTTTCTTGGTGCGCGACGCGTTTTCACGCGGGTAGGGCGTCCATCCTCCAAGACATGAACCAAATGTTTGATCACCGCAGAGTGTCGCTCTACATCAATGGCATCACCATGTTGATCAAGCACCATAAAGGTATCAAGGACGAAACCGTCCTTACTGGTCATGATCTGCGCGTCATGCACGTTAAAATTACGGCGATCGAGTTCTGCAACCACTGTGGCAAACAATGCAGGCTGATCTTGGCAATATACAAAGACTTCAGTGCCGCCACGTGTCGCATTCTTACTCATCAGCACTAGTGGCTTAGTAGGATCATCGGCGTTAAGGATATGTTCACTGTGCCAGGCTATCTGCTTATGAGTGTGTCTTAGGAAATAGTCAGCCTTGAATCGCTGCCAAAGCACTTCGATCTCTCGAGCGTTAAAGCCTTGCTTACGTAGAAGCGCTGAAGAGAGTTGTTGATTGTGTCGAATACGGTCACGTACATCGACAGGATTCTCTAGGCCTCTTCTGAGTGCTCGCTGTGTGGAGTAAAAGAGCTCAGCAAGCAAGGTTCGCTTCCAACTGTTCCATAGTTCTGGGTTCGTGGCACAGATATCGGCAACAGTGAGGCAGACTAGATACTCAAGGTATTCTTCATCTCGAACTTTTTTAGCAAATTCGATAATCACATCTGGGTCGTAAATATCACGACGTTGAGCGGTAACCGACATTAAAAGGTGATTTTGAACTAACCAAGAGACCAGTTTGGCTTCCGGTTTAGACAAGCCGTGTTCCATACAAAAATCATACGCTTCGACAGCGCCGATCTCAGAGTGATCGCCCCCTCGACCTTTACCGATATCATGAAAAATGGCAGCGAGGATAAGCAGCTCTTTTTTCTGCATACGAGGATAGACCTCGCAGCAAATGGGGTGCTTGGAGTAGTTTTCCTCGATACTAAAGGTGTGAATATGATTCAGCAGGCGGACACTGTGTTCGTCAACGGTGTAGACATGAAACAGGTCAAATTGCATTTGTCCAACGATCTGACTCCACTGAGGCAGGTAGGCTGATAAAACCCCTAGCTTGTGCATCAAGCGGAATGCTCGGTGCAGCGCGTTAGGATGGCGAACCAGATCCATAAACTTCTCTCTAGCTGCCGGAATGGTGTGCAAAAACTTGTTTAATCGACGTCGAGCAGTACGTAATTGACGCAATGTTGCTGGGCTGACGCCTTCAATACTCGAGTCATTAGCGATATGAATAAACATATCTAAAATGGTTTCTGGCCTAGCTTGAAACAGCGCTGGCTTTCTTGCTTCTATGAGTTTACCCCTGCGCTGGAAATCATCGTTAATGATGATGGCGTCTTGAATCTTGCCTTTATTGACGATGGCTTGATCAAACAGTTTCAGCAACATCTTATTCAGTTCAGCGACACGTCGTAATGTTCGATAGAATTCTTTCATCATCATTTCGACTGCTACGTTGCCTTCACCGACAAAACCTAAGTTCTCGGCCACTTGAGCTTGATGAGCGAAGGTTAATCGATTGTCGTAGCGTCGTAGTTCGATGTGTAGTGCAAAGCGCACGCGCCAGAGAAAGTTCTGGCACTCGACGAGTTCTCGGTACTCTGCATCGGTGAGGAAACCAAATCGGCTCATCTCGTACAAGGAGGTAGCGCCAAAGTGGCTGCGCGCTACCCAACTTAGAGTATGGATATCACGCAACCCACCCGGTGTTGATTTAATATCGGGCTCTAGATTGTAGGTGGTGTCGTGGTACTTGGCGTGACGAGTGCGTTGTTCTTCGATTTTTGCGTGATAAAAGGTTTCTGAGGGCCAAAATTCTTCGGAATCAATCTGGCTCTTAAGTAAGGAAAAGGTGTCTTCGCTGCCACATAGCAAGCGTGCCTCTTGAAGATTGGTGGCGACGGTTAAGTCCGACTGGCCGATTTCTAGGCATTCTTGAACGGTTCTTACTGCGTGGCCGACTTCTAATCTCAGATCCCAAAGTAGGGTAATGAATTCACTAATGGTGCTTTCAAGGTTCGCTGGAAGCTTTTTGCGCGAGACCACCAGAATATCGATATCCGATAGCGGGTGCAGCTCACCGCGACCATATCCACCTACAGCCACTAACGCTAGGTTAGTTTGGTTAGCGAGACCAGTGAACTGCCATAACCGGTTAAGTAACTGGTCAATGTAATCTGAGCGACCTAGGACCAAATCGGTAATAGGGTGGTGATTTAAGAACTCCTGTTTCTGATGTTCAGAAAAGGTTTCTAATTGTGACTTTAACTCGCTGATCGTGAGTTGTTCGTCGCTTAGTGTGGTTGGGCTCTGAAAAGTCATGAGTGCGATCCGTGCAAGCAAAAAAGATTCTAACTACGGTTATACCAAAATGATTCAGATAAAAAAATATCCCCAGTGTTTGGGGATATTTTTGAATCGAAGCGGAATGGCTAGATATTGTTCATGTGACGAGGAATAGATTCATCGCTACGTAAGGTCAATACTTCGCAACCTGTTTTGGTTACCACAATCGTATGTTCCCATTGCGCGGAGTTTTTGCCGTCGCCAGTGTAGACTGTCCAGTCGTCTTCTGCGTCAATGCTGCAGCCAAACTTACCAGCATTGATCATTGGCTCAATAGTGAACACCATACCTTCTTTTAGTACACGGCGGTCGTTGTTTTTGTAGTGAACCACTTGTGGCTCCTCATGGAACTCAGAACCGATACCGTGGCCACAAAAATCCTTCACGATAGAGAACTTATTACGTGGGTTGTTCTTGTTATTCGTTTTAATGAATTTTTCGATCTCAGTACCGATAGCACCAACTGTGGAACCAGGCTTGACGGTCTTCATACCTAGATATAATGCTTCTTGAGCAACCATGCATAGGCGCTTATCAGCAGGCGAAACATCACCGACTAAAAACATTTTTGATGTATCGCCGTGATAACCTTCTGGACGAGTGTCTAGTGAGGCATTTTCATCGTTAGGAATAATAACTGTCACGTCTACGTTGACGATATCGCCATTTTTTAGAACAGCCGGTTTTAGTTTACCTGTAGTACCCATTGCGTCTTGTTCTGCTGGGATACCGTGACAAACGATATGGTTGATAGATGTACAGATTGATTTTGGATAACCGTGGTAATCAAGTGGGGCCGAGTAAGCGCCACGCTCACGAGTGTAATCCGCACAAATTCTATCGAGCTCTTCCGTCGTGACCCCTTCTTTCACGTGAGGTTCGATCATTTCTAAAAGCTCTGCTGCAAGCTTACCTGCGATACGCATTCTTTCGATTTCAGCTTCAGTTTTGATTTTGATAGACATCTGTGTTCTCTGCTTTCTAAATTGACGGGTTATTCTATCAGTGGCGAGATTAAGCGCAACAAGAATAAAACTCGTTTGTAGTTATGTACGTGATTCATTTTAGTTGGGTTTAGTTAAAAACTCACTGCTGTGATGATTGTACTTTGTACATTTATTGCGATTTTTGTAGAAATCAGTGGCCAAATTATGGTATAAAGCGCGCCGGAAACAGGACTTAGTTTCTTCGAATCGGCGAGCTCGGTTTTGTTCCCATTAACTTTAATTTAAATCACACACATTTCGTCACATGTTCCGGGGTGCTTGAGTAATCATTCATACCAAGTCGGATTCATGGGAAATGTGGAGGCCTAACCCCATAGAGGAATTTAAAATGGCAACTGTATCAATGCGCGATATGCTAAAAGCTGGTGTTCACTTCGGTCACCAGACTCGTTACTGGAACCCAAAAATGAAGCCATTCATCTTTGGTGCTCGTAACCGCGTACATATCATCAACCTAGAAAAAACTGTACCAATGTTCAACGATGCACTAGCTGAACTAGCTAAAATCGGTGAGAAGAAAGGTAAAGTTCTTTTCGTTGGTACTAAGCGCGCTGCATCTGAAGCTGTTAAAGAAGCTGCAATCAACGCTGACCAGTTCTACGTGAACAACCGTTGGTTGGGCGGTATGCTAACGAACTACAAAACTGTTCGTCAGTCTATCAAGCGTCTAAAAGATTTCGAAGCACAAGCTCAAGACGGTACTTTCGAGAAACTAACTAAGAAAGAAGCTCTAATGCGCACTCGCGAAATGGAGAAGCTAGAGAAGTCTCTTGGTGGTATCAAGAACATGGGCGGTCTACCAGACGCTCTATTCGTAATCGACGCTGATCACGAGCACATCGCTGTTAAAGAAGCAAACAACCTAGGTATCCCAGTATTTGCTGTTGTTGATACTAACTCTAACCCAGACGGCGTTGACTACGTTATCCCAGGTAACGACGACGCAATCCGTGCAGTACAGCTTTATCTAAACGCTGCTGCAGACGCGGTTAAAGAAGGTCGTAACAAAGACGTTGCAGCTGTAGCTGACAAAGACGGTTTCGTAGAAGAAGCTGAATAATAGCGGCTCGAAGTCACACTTAGTTTCGTAGACATCTAGTCTTCATATAAACTGAGTTATAGTTAGCATCAGGGGCCGAATGAGAGCCCCTGATTTTTACCCTAATCAGAATCAACTGAGGAATAGAGAATGGCTGTTACTGCTGCTCTAGTTAAAGAACTGCGCGACCGCACTGGCGCAGGCATGATGGAATGTAAGAAAGCGCTTGTTGAAACTAACGGCGACATCGAACTAGCAATTGAAAACATGCGTAAGTCTGGCGCTGCTAAAGCTGCTAAAAAAGCAGGTAACATCGCTGCTGAAGGCGCGATCATCATTAAAGAAGAGAACGGCGTTGCTGCTCTTCTTGAAGTTAACTGCCAAACTGACTTCGTTGCTAAAGATGCAAACTTCACAGCATTTGCTGAGAAAGTAGCTGACGAAGCTCTAGCAACTAAAGCAACTGCTGAAGAGCTAGTAGCTAAGTTCGAAGACGAGCGTGTTACTCTTGTTGCTAAGATCGGTGAAAACATCAACATCCGTCGCGTACAGTACGTTGAAGGCGCTGCTATCGCTACTTACCGTCACGGTGAGAAGATCGGTGTTGTTGTTGCTGGTGAAGGCGACGCAGAAACTCTTAAGCACGTTGCTATGCACGTTGCTGCTTCTCGTCCAGAGTTCGTTAACCCAGAAGACGTACCTGCAGACGTAGTAGAAAAAGAGAAAGCTGTTCAAGTTGAAATCGCTATGAACGAAGGCAAGCCTGCTGAGATCGCTGAGAAGATGGTTGTTGGCCGCATGAAGAAATTCACTGGCGAAATCTCTCTAACTGGTCAAGCGTTCGTAATGGAGCCAAAGAAAACTGTTGGCGAAATCCTTAAAGAGCGTGGCGCATCAGTAGCTACTTTTGTACGTCTAGAAGTTGGTGAAGGCATCGACAAGGGCGAGCAAATGAGCTTCGCTGACGAAGTAGCAGCAGCTCAGAAAGGTTAATCCTTGATGATTTGTTGATGAAAAGACCGTGGCCTTGGCTACGGTCTTTTTACGACTAGGCTATCTGTCATTTTTTAGCCGTCATGAGTTGAGTCTATACTAGTCTCAAGCCATGACCGTTAATCGATAACTCTTTGGAAGGTATACTTCATGACAACGAACCCTAAACCAGCTTATCAACGTATTCTGTTAAAACTTAGTGGTGAAGCGCTACAAGGCGAGGAAGGCTTTGGTATCGATCCAAAAATCCTTGACCGTATGGCACAAGAGGTTAAAGAACTGGTTGAACTGGGTGTTCAAGTTGGTGTGGTCATTGGTGGTGGTAACTTGTTCCGTGGTGCAGGCCTTGCTGAAGCAGGTATGAACCGTGTAGTTGGTGATCACATGGGTATGTTAGCAACGGTTATGAATGGCCTAGCTATGCGTGATGCTCTTCACCGTGCGTATGTGAACGCTCGTGTTATGTCTGCTATCCCTCTTAAAGGTGTTTGTGACGATTACAACTGGGCTGATGCTATTCGCGAATTACGTCAAGGTCGCGTGGTAATTTTCTCTGCAGGTACTGGTAACCCATTCTTCACAACTGACTCTGCTGCGTGTCTTCGTGGTATCGAAATTGAAGCTGATGTTGTACTTAAAGCAACAAAAGTAGATGGTGTTTTCACAGCTGATCCAGTGGCTAACCCTGATGCAGTTTTATGTGATAAGCTTTCTTACAGCGCAGTTCTAGACAAAGAGCTGAAAGTAATGGACTTGGCGGCATTCACATTGGCTCGTGACCATAAGATGCCAATCCGCGTATTCAACATGAATAAGCCAGGTGCATTGCGTCGTGTTGTGATGGGTGAAGCAGAAGGCACACTTATCAGCGACGCAGAATAAGAGTACACTCTTAACCAGAATTATCGAAGGACATAGCCTGAAAGCAGACCGGCTTTCAGGTTACTATTATTTAAGGTGATATTGTGATTAACGAAATCCAACAAGACGCTCAAGAGCGCATGGCAAAAAGTGTTGAAGCACTTAAGAATAACCTAACTAAAATTCGCACAGGTCGTGCACACCCAAGCCTTCTTCAAGGTATCTCTGTTGAATATTACGGTGCGCCAACACCTCTAAACCAAGTAGCAAACGTTATTGCTGAAGACGCGCGTACACTTGCTATTACAGTATTCGATAAAGAGCTTGCGCCTAAAGTTGAAAAAGCGATTCTGACTTCTGACCTTGGTTTAAACCCAATGTCTGCGGGTACGGTTATCCGCGTGCCACTTCCACCGCTAACAGAAGAGCGTCGTAAAGACCTAGTGAAGATCGTTCGTGGTGAAGCTGAAGGCGGCCGTGTTGCAATCCGTAATATCCGTCGTGACGCTAACGGTGACCTGAAAGCGCTACTGAAAGATAAAGAAATCTCTGAAGATGAAGATCGTAAAGCACAAGATGAGATTCAAAAGCTTACCGATGCAGCAGTGAAAAATGTTGACGAACTGCTTGCTGCAAAAGAAAAAGAGTTGATGGAAGTCTAATATTTCACCACTCAGTTCTAGTTTGAACGCTGTGCTGACAGCACAGCGTTTTTTTATGCTACCCTGTCCGACCCGAATTATAACTATACTCTTTTATGCAAAACTCACACATCGTCAATGATTCCCTTCCAAAACATATCGCTATCATCATGGATGGTAATGGACGTTGGGCAAAATCTAAGGGAAAACCACGAGTTTTCGGGCATAAAAAAGGGGTTTCTGCTGTCCGTAAGACCATTTCTACCGCTGCAAAGCTGAATATTCAAGCCGTAACACTGTTTGCGTTTAGCAGTGAGAATTGGCGTAGGCCTGAAGATGAAGTTGGCTTGTTGATGGAACTCTTTATTAGCGTTCTGTCGAGTGAAATTAATAAACTTCATCAGAATAACTTAAGACTTTGTATCATTGGCGATAAATCTCGTTTTAACGACAGATTGCAAAGAAAAATCGCCGAAGCAGAGAAGTTGACAGAAAACAATACAGGTACTGTTATCAACATCGCTGCAAACTATGGTGGGAAATGGGATATTTTACAGGCAACTAAAACGCTGGCTGGTTTAGTGGAGCGAGGCGAGTTGTCAGCCGATGACATAACTGAAGATATGATCGGTCGTTATGTCACTATGTCTGATTTGCCAGATGTCGACTTACTGATCCGTACCAGCGGCGAATGTCGCATTAGTAACTTTATGCTTTGGCAAATGGCGTATGCCGAAATGTATTTCACGGATGAGTACTGGCCAGAATTTAACGAGGACAGCCTAATAAAGGCAATCACTTGGTTTGTGAATCGCGAACGACGCTTCGGTTGTACCGGAGAGCAAGTCAAAGCGTTAATGGAAGCCAATTAAGGACGATTTAATTTGAAACAACGAATTATTACCGCCCTAATACTAGCTCCGCTGGTGGTTTGGGGTATTTTTTCACTGCCATTAACTTGGTTCATAGGTTTTGTTGCCGCTGTTACGCTTATTGGAGCGTGGGAGTGGACTCAATTTACTCTTACTCGTTCTCGGCTGCTAGCCTTAATTCCTCCTGTCCTTACTGTTGGGCTCTCTTTGTTCATTGTCCCTTCTGACATTGTCTCTTTGAATCAGGTCGATTCATTGCATCTTTTATTGCTGGGTATTGGCTTTAGCTGGTGGCTCATTGCGAGTAGTCTAGCGATGACGTACCCTAAGTCTGCGGGACTGTGGGAGCACTCTAATGTACTGCGACATCTATTCGGACTACTAACTTTGCTACCATTTCTATGGAGCATTGTTATCTTGAGAGGACAGCACTATTACTTAGACCCTTATTACGGCTCAAAACTGGTTCTGTTTGTTTGTTTGATCGTTTGGGCTGCAGATAGCGGTGCTTACTTTGCTGGAAAAAGTTTAGGTAAGCGTAAGATGGCGCCTCATGTAAGCCCTAACAAAACCATCGAGGGTTTGATTGGCGGCATTGCGGCTGCTTTGGTTGTCGCGTGGGGAAGTTCATCACTCTTTGATATTCAGTTTACGAGCTATGCCAGTATGACTATCATTACTCTTGCCACAGTCGTTATTTCAGTGCTGGGCGACTTAGTGGAAAGTATGTTCAAACGAGTATCGAAGATAAAAGACAGCAGTAATATTATCCCAGGTCATGGTGGTGTTCTCGATCGTGTGGATAGTCTAACCGCAGCATTTCCTGTATTTGCTCTCCTTTATCTCATTTTCTAATCTCCCCAACCAGAGAGTAAGCTCTTATTCTCTGGTTGACTTATAAGCGGTTGTAATAGCATGCAAAATTTAACCATTCTAGGCGCTACTGGTTCTATTGGAGCAAGCACTCTAAAGGTCGTTTCAGAAAATCCTTCATCTTTCGCTATCTATGCTCTTGTTGGTGGTAAAAACGTAGCCAAAATGGCTGAGCTTTGCTCCATTTGGAAACCCAAGTTTGCGGTTCTGAATGACGAAGCGGATGCGTCAGAGCTAAAGCGACTACTTCCTAGCAATATGAGAACCGAAGTACTGTTTGGTCAACAAGCCATGTGCATGGTATCGGAATCCAAAGATGTCGACGTTGTAATGGCTGCTATCGTCGGTGCTGCGGGTTTGTTACCTACGCTTGCTGCTGTGAAAGCAGGCAAACGTGTACTGTTAGCTAATAAAGAAGCGCTGGTCATGTCTGGTAAGCTATTTATGGACGCCGTGTACGAATCTGGTGCTCAGTTGCTACCCGTTGATAGTGAACATAACGCCATATTCCAATGTTTACCTACGAATATTCAAACCAATCTTGGGAACTGCCAGTTATCTGAAGCGGGTATCAATCATATCCTTTTAACCGGTTCGGGTGGCCCTTTTCGATATACTGACGTTTCAACGCTTTCTTCAGTAACACCTGCACAGGCAATTGCTCATCCAAATTGGTCGATGGGGCCAAAAATTTCTGTTGATTCTGCAACAATGATGAACAAAGGTTTGGAGTTTATTGAGGCCCGCTGGTTATTCAATACCAATCGAGAGCAGCTAAAAGTGGTCATTCATCCTCAATCGGTTATTCACTCTATGGTGCAATACAATGATGGTTCGGTCTTAGCACAGATGGGACAGCCAGATATGGCAACGCCGATTGCTTATTCGATGTCTTATCCCGACCGAATCCCTTCTGGTGTTGCTCCTCTTGATTTTACGACAATCGGTGAATTGACTTTTATGGCTCCAGACTATGCTAAGTATCCTTGCTTAGCGTTAGCAATAGATGCCTGTTTTGAAGGGCAACATGCAACCACGGCTATCAATGCCGCAAATGAAATTGCGGTTGAAGCCTTCTTGTCGGAAAAAATCCGTTTTACTGATATTAGCGTGGTAAATGAGCGCGTTATGTCGAAAGTCTGTTCAGCAAATGAATTTATACAATTAGATAACTTGGAAACTATTCTTGAGCTAGATAGAATGGCTCGAAACTATGCACGAGAAATCGTGCGTTCGATTTAGTGAGAGAATTTTTGATATGACGGACATCCTTTGGAACTTCGCGTCCTTTATCGTTGCGCTAGGGATTCTAGTCGCGGTACATGAATACGGTCACTTTTGGGTAGCGCGAAAGTGTGGTGTGTATGTCGAAAAGTTCTCGATTGGTTTCGGTAAATCGATTTGGTCTAAAGTCGGTAAAGATGGGACTGAGTATAGTATCTCCGTTATTCCTTTAGGCGGCTATGTCAAGATGCTCGATAGTCGAGTTGATGAAGTCTCTGAAGCCGATCACAAGTATGCCTTTGATAAAAAGCCTCTCTGGAAAAGAACCGCTATTGTAGGTGCAGGACCAGCATTTAACTTCTTTTTTGCGGTCTTTGCCTACTGGCTGGTGTTTTTGATTGGTGTGCCTGCGGTCAAGCCTGTTGTTGGCGAAGTTACCCCGCACTCGATTGCTGCACAAGCTGGGTTAACACCAGGAATGGAGTTTAAGTCCATTGATGGTACGCCAACCTTGGACTGGGAATCGGTTAATTTGGGGCTAGTGTCGCATATTGGCGATAATCAAATGACGGTCACAGTTTCATCAGATAGCCAAATAGGAACGGACAAAAAATTAACAATTGATTTGTCGGGCTGGAACTTTAATCCAGAAACAGAGTCTGCTATGGGGACGCTTGGTTTTAAACCGTATACCCCAGAGATTAAAACAACTCTGACAAATGTAAGTGAAGACGGAGCCGGTTCGGCTGCTGGCCTTCAGGTTGGTGATACTATTATCTCGGCTGGAGAGCAAGACATCTCTCAATGGCAACAAGTTGTGGATGTGATTCAAGCGAACCCAAATAGTCCAGTGACTATACAAGTGCTGAGAGACGGTGAGCGATTAACAACAACATTGACTCCTGGGTCACGTGAGCTAAGAGATGGCACGGTTATTGGCTTTGCGGGTATCGCTCCAGAGATTGGTGAGTGGCCTGCGAGTTATCGCTTTGACCTTCAATACGGGCCGGTTGAAGCGGTAGGTAAAGCTATCGCGAAAACGGGACAAATTATCGAGCTTACGATCTCTATGCTGAAAAAGCTGATCGTGGGTGATGTTGGCCTAAACAACCTAAGCGGACCTATTTCGATTGCGAAAGGGGCAGGTACAACCGCAGATTATGGACTGGTTTATTTCTTAGGCTTCTTGGCGCTGATTAGTGTCAACTTGGGTATTATCAACTTAGTACCATTGCCAATGCTTGATGGAGGACATTTATTGTTCTTTGCAATTGAAGCAGTAATTAGAAGACCAGTACCAGAAAAAGTACAAGAAATGGGGTATCGAGTGGGAGGGGCTATTATCTTCTCATTGATGCTGATAGCAATTTTTAATGATTTTACACGCCTTTGATATCAGAATTTAGGCAGCGGTATTAGCAAGGATTAATTAGAGCAGGTATGGCGATTAAGCATATTCTATTCGCATCTCTACTAGCGACCAGTGTGTCGGCGAATGGGGCTGAGGATTTTGTTGTACAGGACATTCGAATCGAAGGTTTGCAAAGGGTAGCACTAGGTGCTGCTCTTTTGAAAATGCCTGTACGTATTGGTGATTCGGTAGACAGTAAAGATATCTCAGAGATCATTAATGCCCTCTATCAATCGGGTAACTTTGAGGATATTAAGGTACTTCGTGATAAAGACGCACTGGTAATACGTGTGAAAGAGCGCCCAACTATTGCGAGCATCTCTTTCTCAGGTAACAGCGCGATAAAGGAAGAGCAACTACAGCAAAACCTTGATGCGTCAGGTGTTATTGTCGGTGAAGCACTAGACCGCACAACGTTAAGTAATATCGAAAAAGGTCTAGAAGATTTCTATTACAGTGTCGGTAAATACAACGCGAAGGTTCAAGCGGTTGTTACACCGTTGCCACGTAATCGTGCCGACTTGAAGTTTGTATTCTCTGAAGGTGTTTCGGCAAAGATCAAACAGATCAACTTTATCGGTAATACTGTCTTTAGCGATCAGGAATTGTTATCACGTTTTAATCTGAATGTAGATGTTGCGTGGTGGAACTTCCTTGCAGATGATAAATACCAGAAGCAAGTTCTTGCAGGTGATATTGAAGCTCTCAAGTCGTTTTACCTCGATCGTGGCTATTTAAAGTTTAAAGTCGATACGACTCAAGTATCGATTTCTCCGGACAAGAAAGGCGTTTACATTACGCTAGGTATCGATGAGGGCGAACCTTATCAAGTGAAAGATGTGACGTTCCGTGGTCAGCTAATTGGCAAACAAGCCGAATTTGAAAGTATGATCCCATTTAAGGATGGTGATACTTATAACGGCTCTAGTGTTACCGCATTAGAGGAGAACATTAAGCGCGTCTTAGGTGAAGCTGGCTATGCTTACCCGCAAGTACGCACCATTCCAGAGTTTGATGATGAGAATAACCAAGTTTCGTTAGTCATCAATGTTGAAGCTGGAAACCGTATTTATGTTCGCGATATTCGATTCACAGGTAACAACTCCACCAAAGATGAAGTGTTACGTCGTGAAATGCGTCAGATGGAATCGAGTTGGTTGAACTCGAAGTCTATTGAAACCGGTAAAAACCGTTTGAACCGATTAGGTTTCTTTGAAACGGTTGATGTTCAAACAGTTCGTGTGCCTGGTTCTGATGATCAAGTAGACTTGGTATATGATGTCAAAGAGGCAAACTCAGGAAGCATTAACTTTGGTGTCGGTTACGGTACTGAATCAGGTATTAGCTTCCAGGTTGGTCTCCAGCAAGATAACTTTGCAGGTTCTGGTGACCGAGTTGGTATCAGTGCGATGACCAACAAGTATCAGAAAAACATAACGTTGGATTATCGCGACCCATACTGGAACCTAGATGGTGTCAGTCTTGGTGGTCAGATTTTCTACAATGAGTTTGAAGCATCGAAAGCAGGTATCGTTGACTATACCGACCAAAGTTATGGTGGTACGTTGACTTGGGGTTTCCCGGTCGATGAACTTAACTACCTAGAGTTTGGTGGAGGTTATACACATAGCCGATTAGGTAACATCAAAGAGTACGTTCAAATTGAGAAGTTCCTGCAAGCTCAAGAGAAGAACCGTGATTCAGAAGGTAACTTGATTACGGATGATTTCCACTTAACGGCAGCATGGACTCGAAATAATTTAAACCGTGGACGTTTCCCGACCGCAGGTAACCATCAAAAACTCTATGGTAAAGTGACGGTTCCTGGATCGGATGTTCAATACTTCAAGACTCAATATGACGTAAGACAGTATTTTCCTATTACCGATAGTCACAGTTTTACGTTATTGTTGAAAGGTCGCTTAGGCTACGGTAACGGTTATGGTCAAACCAATGGCAATGATAACTTGCTGCCATTCTACGAAAACTTCTATGTGGGTGGTTTCTCAACACTGCGTGGTTTCCGTCAGAACTCGGTAGGCCCTAAAGCAGTCTATAACGATCCAAATGGTGGTGGTTGCGGTAATGTAGGTGGGAATAATCCGTGTTACTCCGCGACTGACCAGTCAGTGGGTGGTAACGCAGTAGCGCTTGCTAGTGTTGAGTTGATTGTCCCGACGCCATTTGCTTCGGATGAGTTCCGCAACCAAATTCGTACTAGCTTGTTTATGGATGCTGCGAGCCTTTGGGACACAGAGTTTACTTATGTTTCACCAGACCCTAACATGCCTGGAAGCCAGTATTATTACGATTACTCGGATCCGTCGAATTACCGAGCGTCGGTAGGTGTAGCAGTACAGTGGATGTCTCCAATGGGGCCTCTTGTATTCTCACTCGCAACACCAGTTAAGAAGTTTGAAGGCGATAAAACAGAAGCCTTTACCTTCACGATTGGTAATACTTTCTAACTATATATTTTGTAACGAAAATAGTTTCTATACGAACAGAGGAATCGACCTTGAAAAAATTAATGAAAGCGGCTGGACTTGGCCTAGTTATCCTTACGTCTTCACTGTTTGCAAACGCAGCAGAAGCGGCGCAGAAAATTGGCTATGTGAATACGCTTCAAGTTTTCCAAGCACTTCCACAGCGTGAAGCAACACTGCAAAAATTACAGAATGAGTTCAAAGACAAAGCTGCCGAGCTTCAAGCGATTCAAGCGGATGCAGCTAAGAAGATGGAAAAACTTCAACGTGATGGTGAGCTACTAGGTAAAGATGAAATCGAGAAACTACGTATCGAGATTGGTCAGCTAGATAGCAAATATAAGATCAAAGGCCAAGCTCTAGAAAAAGAGAGCCAGCGTCGTGAAGCGGAAGAAAAGCAGAAACTGTTTAAGACCATCCAAGAAGCAGTTGAAAAAGTAGCGAAAAAAGAAGGCTACGACATGATCATCGATATTCAGGCGGTTGGTTATGCAAAAGAAGAGTTCAACATCTCGAAGAAAGTTATCGACTCACTTAAGTAACAGTATTGCAGTAGGTTAGACATGACAGCATTGACGTTAGCACAATTAGCGGAGATTACTGGTGGGGAAATCCATGGTAATGAGAGCACGCTAATTAGTGCGGTAGCGCCTATGAACAGCGCAGGTGAGGGACAAATTACTTTCCTCACTAATGTAAAATACGCAAAGCATCTTGGTGAATGCCAAGCATCGGCAATCATGGTGAAAGCCAGTGAGTTAGAGCATTGCAAAACCAATGCTCTAGTGGTTGCTGATCCTTATGTGGCCTATGCTAAAGTCGCCCAAGCGTTAGATACTACTCCAGCTCCTGCTGCATCTGGTATTGCGCCAAGTGCAGTGGTCTCTTCAGAGGCCTGCTTGGGTGAGAATGTATCCGTAGGCGCCAATGCTGTGATTGAAGCCGGAGCAGAACTTGGCGACAACGTAATTGTCGGCGCGGGTTGCTTTATTGGAAAGGGTGCTAAGCTAGGTCGCAATACTAAGCTGTGGGCTAATGTATCGATTTATCATGATGTAGTGCTTGGTGACGATTGTTTAGTGCAGTCAAGTACTGTCATTGGTTCTGATGGTTTTGGCTACGCTAATGAAAAAGGCGAGTGGGTCAAAATTCCTCAAGTCGGTACCGTGCGAATTGGAAACCGTGTAGAAATTGGTGCTTGTACCACTATCGACCGTGGTGCGCTGGACGACACCATCATCGAAGACAATGTAATCATTGATAACCAGATGCAAATTGCTCATAACGTGCACATCGGATATGGCACAGCAATGGCTGGTGGTACTATTGTTGCTGGTAGCACCAAAATCGGTAAATACTGCCAAATTGGCGGTGCGAGTGTTCTCAATGGACATATCGAAATTGCTGATGGTGTTATTGTCACAGGTATGGGAATGGTCATGCGTAGCTTGCCAGAAAAAGGCATCTACTCATCAGGTATTCCACTACAGACCAACAAAGAGTGGCGCAAAACGGCTACTCGAGTCCATCGTATTGATGAGATGAACAAGCGCCTCAAAGCAGTTGAGAAACTGCTAGAGCAAACAGAAGACTAACTTCTGTGGCTTAAAAATGAAGGCTCGCTTAGGCGAGTCTTTTTATGTGTGTCAGATAACGCTAGGTTGAGCACTGCTTCCCCCCGAACTGACACTAAGTGGCATTTGGGTATATAATGCCTCTAGTTAGAAAAAGAATTGATAATAGGATTTTTACTTTGAGCACTGATACAAAAACAATGACAATCACTGAGATCCAGGAACTGCTTCCTCATCGCTATCCGTTTCTGTTGATCGATCGCGTTACTGATTATCAAGAAGAAAAGTATCTAACCGCCATTAAAAATGTGTCTGTGAATGAACCACAATTTACAGGGCACTTTCCGCAATTACCTGTGTTTCCTGGTGTGTTGATTTTAGAAGCTATGGCTCAAGCGACGGGTCTATTGGCATTTAAATCGTTTGGTGCGCCAAAAGGCAATGAGCTGTACTACTTTGCGAGTGTCGATAAAGCGAAGTTCCGCAAGCCAGTTGTACCAGGTGACCAATTGATTATTGAAGTGGAATTTATCAAGGAGCGTCGCGGTATTGCTGCCTTCAACGGCGTAGCAAAGGTTGATGGTGAGGTTGTTTGTTCTGCTGAGCTAAAGTGTGCTCGTCGAGAGTTTTAATATGATTCATGAAACCGCTAAGATTCATCCTAGTGCCGTTATCGAAGGGAACGTCACTATTGGTGCAAATACCACAGTAGGTCCTTTTACCTATATCTCAGGTGATATCACAATTGGTGAGAACAATGAGATTATGTCGCATGTTGTTATTAAGGGTCATACTACAATAGGTAACGATAACCGAGTATTCCCTCAAGCGATCATTGGTGAAGAAAACCAAGATAAGAAATACGGTGGTGAAGATACGCGAGTTGTGGTTGGCGACCGGAATGTTATCCGCGAGAGCGTACAAATTCATCGTGGTACTGTTCAAGATAAGACCCAGACAGTGGTCGGTAATGACAACCTTCTTTGTGTAAATGCTCATATTGCGCATGATGTGATTGTGGGCAACCACACACACATTGGTAACAATGCTATTCTCGGTGGTCATGTAACGGTTGGTGATCATGCTGGAGTTATGGCATTGTCGGCGATCCACCCGTTCTGCACAGTTGGCGCTTACGCTTATGTTGGCGGGTGTTCGGCAGTAGTACAAGATGTACCACCATACGTTCTTGCGCAAGGCAACCATGCAACACCGTTTGGTCTCAACTTAGTGGGATTAAAGCGTAACGGTTTCGAGAAGCCAGAACTGCGTGCTTTGCAAAAAGCGTACAAAGAGATCTACCGTTCAGGCAAGACACTGGCAGAGGTAAAGCCTGTGCTTGAGGAAATGGCGCAAGAGTGGGCATCAGTTCAGCGTTTTGTGGATATTTTGGAAAGCTCTGAGCGTGGCATTATCCGCTAACGTTGGTCACGTAAGTATAAAAAGATCGCTAATCAGTTAGCGGTCTTTTTCTGTTTTATGGTATTCGAGAAATTTGGCGAAAATAAGGACTGGTAATGGAACGACCATTGCGAATTGGTATCGTAGCTGGCGAACTTTCCGGAGATACTCTGGGAGAGGGCTTCATTAAAGCAATAAAGCAACAATATCCAGATGCCGAGTTTGTTGGTATCGGTGGCCCTAAAATGATAGCTCAAGGTTGCGAGTCTCTTTTCGATATGGAAGAGCTTGCGGTCATGGGATTGGTAGAAGTTCTTGGGCGCTTGAAACGGTTGTTGCATGTTAAAGCAGAGTTGGTGAAATACTTTACTCAAAACCCGGTAGATGTGTTTGTCGGTATAGATGCCCCTGATTTCAACTTGCGTCTCGAATTGGACCTTAAACAAGCTGGAACAAAAACGGTACACTATGTCAGTCCTTCTGTTTGGGCGTGGAGACAAAAGCGCATTCATAAGATTGCTGAGGCGACTAACCTCGTACTTGCTTTCTTGCCATTTGAAAAAGCTTTCTATGACAAATTCCAAGTGCCTTGTGAGTTTGTCGGCCATACTTTGGCTGATGCCATCCCTCTAGAATCGGATGCACAACAAGCTCGCGAGCTTTTAGGATTAGCGCCTGATAAAAAGTGGCTAGCGGTCTTACCTGGTAGTCGTGGTAACGAGTTGAAGATGCTTTCACAACCGTTTATTGAAACCTGTGTGAAACTACATCAAGACGACCCAAATCTCGGTTTTGTGGTGGCTGCTGTCAACGAAAAGCGTAAACAGCAGTTTATTGAAGCTTGGCAGCAAATTGCGCCTCAGCTTGAATTTCACATTGTTCAAGATACCGCACGTAACGTTATTACTGCTGCAGATGCAGTATTATTGGCGTCTGGCACCGTAGCTTTAGAGTGCATGCTACTTAAAAGACCAATGGTCGTTGGTTATAAAATGAATGCAATAACCGCATTTCTGGCCAAGCGTTTAGTGAAAACCAAATACGTTTCCTTACCAAATATTCTCGCCGATGATGAGATAGTAAAAGAGTTTCTGTTAGAAGCTTGTACGCCGGAAAACTTGTACAATGAGCTCACCAAGCTTCTTAATAGTGACAACAGTGCGGTGATTGCCAAATTCACGGAAATGCACCACTGGATTCGTAAAGATGCCGATAAACAAGCGGCAAATGCAGTGTTAAATCTAATTGGAAAGTTATGACAACGAAGAAAAAAAGTGCTGAGCTTCCCCCCTTTGATTATCCGCAAGGTTACTCACTAGTCGCGGGTGTGGATGAGGTAGGTCGAGGCCCTTTAGTGGGTGATGTCGTCACAGCCGCGGTTATCTTGGATCCCAACAATCCGATTGAAGGGTTGAACGACTCAAAGAAACTTTCCGAGAAGAAACGACTCGCCCTTTATCCTGAGATAAAAGAAAAAGCGCTGGCATGGGCAGTTGGGCGTTGTTCTCCAACAGAAATTGATGAGTTAAACATCCTACAAGCGACCATGGTAGCAATGCAGCGTGCGGTCGCTGGACTGCAAGTACAACCTGATATGGTGCTTATTGATGGCAACCGAACGCCAACGTTACCAATGGATGCTCAAGCGGTCGTTAAGGGAGACTTACGTGTCGCAGAAATCAGTGCAGCATCGATTATAGCTAAAGTCGTTCGCGACCAAGAGATGGAAGAGCTTGATCAGCAACATCCACAATTTGGTTTTGCTAAACATAAAGGCTATCCAACGAAAGCGCATTTTGAAGCCATTGAACAGCATGGCGTCATTGCAGAGCATCGCAAAAGTTTCAAACCAGTCAAACGCGCCTTAGGTATTAAAGACTAGCTCACGTTAGTCGTATTAAGGATCGTGATAGTACGATTCGTTAGAGTATGATTCGCCAAATAATCGTCATGGCAATTTAGGATTTATTATGTCAGACCCCAAGTTTATACACCTTCGAGTTCACAGTGACTTCTCCATGGTCGATGGCCTGTCGAAGGTGCCACCATTAGTAAAAAAAGTGGCAGAGATGGGTATGCCAGCAATGGCACTGACTGATTTTACTAACCTATGTGGGTTAGTGAAATTTTATGGTAATGCACACTCCTCTGGGGTTAAACCGCTGATTGGTGCTGACTTTGCTGTTCAGTCTGACGAATTTGGAGATGAGTTAACTCGCATAACAGTATTGGCAGCGGATAATACTGGTTACAACAATCTGACTTTGCTTATCTCAAAAGCATACCTTCGAGGCCATATCCAACATCAACCTGTGATTGATAAGGCGTGGTTAGTCGAGTTATCTGAAGGGCTTATCGTTCTTTCTGGAGCGAAAGAGGGTGATGTAGGTAAAGCGCTATTAAAAGGCAATACAACACTTGCTAAGCAGTGTGCTCAGTTTTATCAGACGCATTTTCCAGATCGCTACTATTTAGAACTGATTCGTACAGGACGACCTGACGAAGAAAGTTACCTGCATTTTGCCGTAGAGTTGGCCGAGGAGCTCGATCTTCCGGTTGTCGCGACCAATGAGGTCGTGTTTGTCGACAAAGAACTATTTGATGCTCATGAAATTCGTGTTGCGATCCATGATGGTTACACACTTGATGACCCTAAACGTCCCAAAAAGTACAGTGCTCAACAATATCTTCGTAGTGAGGAAGACATGTGTGAGCTGTTTGCGGACATCCCAGAAGCACTTCAGAACTCAGTAGAAATTGCTAAGCGCTGTAACGTGACCGTGCGCCTCGGTGAATACTTCTTACCTGCGTTCCCAACTGAAGGTATGAAAGAGACTGATTTCTTGGTGATGAAATCAAGAGAAGGTCTTGAGGAGCGTTTGGAGTTTTTGTTCCCAGATGAAGCGGTGCGAGCAGAGCGTCGTCCTGAGTATGATGACCGACTACAAATTGAGCTTGATGTTATCAACCAAATGGGATTCCCAGGTTACTTCTTGATCGTTATGGAGTTCATCCAGTGGTCAAAAGATAATGCGATTCCAGTAGGACCTGGACGTGGTTCAGGTGCTGGTTCATTGGTGGCCTATGCTCTTAAAATCACCGACCTTGATCCGCTTGAATACGATCTTCTTTTTGAGCGATTCTTGAACCCTGAACGTGTCTCCATGCCCGATTTCGATGTCGATTTCTGTATGGATAAACGTGACCAAGTGATTGATCACGTAGCCGAGATGTACGGTCGGGATGCGGTATCGCAGATCATTACCTTCGGTACTATGGCTGCGAAGGCGGTTATTCGTGATGTGGGGCGTGTATTGGGTCACCCGTTTGGCTTTGTTGACCGCATATCAAAACTGATTCCAGCTGACCCTGGCATGACGTTAGAAAAAGCCTTCAAGGCGGAGCCTGCATTGCCGCAGCTTTATGATGGCGATGAAGAGGTTCGAGACCTCATCGATATGTGCCGCATATTGGAAGGGTGTACTCGAAATGCCGGTAAACACGCGGGTGGGGTAGTAATTTCACCGACTACGATTACTGATTTTGCACCGATTTATGCCGACTCTGAGGGACATTTCCCTGTTACTCAGTTTGATAAGAACGATGTTGAAACGGCAGGCTTGGTTAAATTCGACTTCTTGGGTCTGAGAACATTAACGATTATCGATTGGGCGCTTGGACTGATTAACCCTCGACTCGAAAGAGAGGGTAAAGACCCAGTTCGAATTGAATCGATACCACTTGATGACTCGGCTTCATTCCAGCTGTTACAGAATTCTGAAACCACTGCGGTATTCCAGTTGGAATCGCGAGGTATGAAAGAGCTTATCAAGCGTCTACAGCCGGACTGTTTTGAAGATATCATTGCATTGGTGGCACTATTCCGTCCAGGCCCATTGCAATCAGGCATGGTTGATAACTTTATCGACCGTAAGCACGGGCGAGAGGCGGTCTCCTACCCAGATGAAACGTGGCAACATGAATCTCTAAAAGAGACTCTGGAGCCTACGTACGGCATCATTCTTTATCAAGAACAGGTTATGCAAATTGCACAGATCCTAGCGGGCTATACGCTGGGTGGTGCGGATATGCTGCGTCGTGCAATGGGTAAGAAAAAGCCGGAAGAGATGGCTAAGCAGCGTGCCGTCTTTGAAGAAGGGGCGATAAACAACGGCGTTGATGGCGAACTTGCCATGAAGATCTTTGACCTGGTAGAAAAGTTCGCGGGTTATGGCTTTAACAAATCTCACTCAGCGGCATATGCACTGGTCTCCTATCAAACGCTCTGGCTGAAAACCCATTACCCTGCTGAGTTTATGGCGGCGGTTATGACCGCCGATATGGATAATACAGAGAAAGTTGTTGGTCTTGTAGATGAATGCTTCCGCATGAAGCTCAAAGTGCTACCACCTGATATTAATGCTGGTCTGTTCCGCTTCAATGTTAACGAAGAGGGCGCGATCGTTTATGGTATTGGCGCGATCAAAGGGGTTGGTGAAGGTCCTATTGATGTCATTATCGAGGCTCGTAATAAAGGTGGCCATTTCCGAGATTTATTCGATTTTTGTGCTCGTATTGACATCAAGAAAGTCAACAAGCGAGTAATTGAAAAGCTTATTATGTCGGGTGCGCTTGACCGACTAGGCCCGCATCGAGCGGCGATGATGGCATCACTGAACGATGCGGTTAAAGCGGCGAGCCAACACCATCAGGCTGAAGCCTTTGGTCAGGCTGACATGTTTGGTGTATTGACTGATGCGCCAGAAGATGTGGAGCATAAATATACTCAAGTTCCACCATGGCCAGAAAAGGTATGGTTAGAAGGTGAGAGAGAAACTTTGGGGCTTTATTTGACGGGGCACCCAATAAACGCCTATCTTAAGGAACTTACCAAATACACCAGTTGTCGATTAAAAGACGCAACGCCAACAAGACGCGACCAATCGTTGACGGTCGCAGGTTTGGTGATTGCTGCTCGGGTAATGACAACCAAGCGTGGAACACGTATCGGACTGATGACTTTGGATGACCGAAGCGGTCGTATGGAAGTGATGTTGTTCTCAGATGCGCTAGATAAATATGCTGAATTGTTAGAAAAAGATAAAATAGTGGTCGTTTCTGGACAGGTCAGCTTTGATGACTTCAACGGTGGCCTTAAAATGTCTGGCCGCGAAGTTTTAGATTTAGGTAGCGCTCGTGAGAAATTTACACGAGGCGTATCCATTTCGTTGTTAGAGCAACAAATAGATGAGCGTTTTTACCAGCGCTTCACAGAAATATTAACCCCACACAAAGCTGGGACAGTACCTGTTAATATTTACTACCAGCGTGCCGATGCACGCGCAAAACTTACGCTAGGAACAGAATGGCGTGTAACGCCGAATGATGCGTTACTAGAAGAATTACAGCAGTTACTTGGTAAAGACCAGGTTGAACTCGAATTTAACTAATTGAGTCCCAGAGCAAAAAGACTTGGGGCTGAATCGATAAGGATTCACAGATGAGCTTGAACTTTCTTGAATTTGAAAAGCCAATTGCCGAACTAGAAGCAAAAATCGAAGCATTGCGTGACGTTTCTCGTCATGGTGGTGATAGTGCAATTGACTTAGATAAAGAAATTGAACAACTAGAGAAAAAGAGCTTAGAGCTTAAGAAAAAAATCTTTAGTGATCTTGGGGCATGGCAAGTGGCACAGCTTGCGCGTCACCCACAGCGTCCGTACACGCTTGATTATGTAGAGCATGTATTTACTGAGTTTGATGAACTGGCTGGCGATCGCGCGTTTGCGGACGATAAAGCTATTGTTGGTGGTATGGCTCGTCTAGATGGTCGTCCGGTTATGATCATTGGCCACCAAAAAGGCCGCGAAACAAAAGAGAAAGTGAAGCGTAACTTTGGTATGCCAAAACCAGAAGGTTACCGTAAAGCACTTCGTTTGATGAGAATGGCAGAGCGCTTTAATATGCCAATCATCACTTTTATCGATACTGCGGGTGCTTACCCAGGGGTTGGCGCAGAAGAACGTGGTCAATCAGAAGCGATTGCGATGAACCTTAAAGTCATGGCAGGTCTAAAAGTGCCAGTCATCTGTAACGTTGTCGGTGAAGGCGGTTCTGGTGGTGCTTTAGCGATTGGTGTAGGCGATTACGTGAACATGCTGCAATACTCAACGTACTCAGTAATTTCTCCTGAAGGCTGTGCATCGATTTTATGGCGTGACTCTGATAAAGCGCCGCAAGCAGCGGAAGCAATGGGACTAGTTGCTCCTCGATTAAAAGAGCTTGAGCTTATTGATGAAATCATTGAAGAGCCACTAGGTGGCGCTCATCGTGATGCGGTGCAAATGGCTGCTAATATGAAAGCGACATTGCTACGCCAATTAGAAGAACTCGATCAGTTGGATGATGACAACTTACTTGAGCGTCGCTATCAACGTTTGATGAGTTATGGCTACTGCTAAGTAGAAACTGTTTATATAATAAGGCGAGCGAGATGCTCGCCTTTTTTATTTAACCTAGGAAGAAACCATGACTCTGTACCAGCAATTTTCTCAAGTGCTTGATGAACAGCAATTGATACATGGCAAGATCATTGTTGGATTTAGTGGCGGGGTGGATTCACGTGTACTGCTGCGATTAGCAGCAAGGTATAGCAAACAGCATTCAATAACCTGTTTAGCGGTACATGTGCATCATGGATTAAGCGATAACGCAAATGAATGGCAAGTTCAGTGTGAGCGTTGGGCTCAAGAGGAGGCCGTTGAGTTTACCTGCGAGCGCGTAACATTGTCGCAAGACTCGGGAGAAAGCCTTGAGCAGTTGGCGCGTCAAGCTCGGTATCAAGCGCTGCGTCAACATATGCAGAGCGGCGATATTTTGCTTACGGGTCAGCACCTTGATGATCAAGCTGAGACCATGTTACTGGCCTTAAAACGTGGTAGCGGACCCAAAGGGCTCTCTTCGATGGCCTCTTCAATGAACTTTGGCTCGGGGAGGTTAGTTCGTCCACTCTTAAATATTGCACGACATGATATTGAGCGTTATGCGCAGCATGAGCAATTACAGTGGGTCGAGGATGAAAGTAATTCAGACACTCGATTCGACCGTAATTTTCTTCGTCAATCTATCTTACCCGTATTGAATCAGCGCTGGCCTAGTTTTGCTAAAGCTGCAAGTCGCAGTGCGCGCTTATGTGCGAAACAAGAACGGTTAATTAAAGAGTTACTATTGCCTGAACTTGAAGTATGTATGAATGAGTTCCAAGGGCTGAGTATTTCCACGATGTCATCACACTCTATTTTAAAGAGAGAACAACTACTTAGACTGTGGTTAGAAGCCAATACTTCGTTGATGCCTACTGAGGTGCAGTTTCGCAAAATTTGGCAAGAAGTGGCACTAGCTAAGCAAGATGCTAACCCGGAAATGAATTTGGCTGGTGGAGCGATTAGACGTGCTCAGGGGCATCTATATTGGGTTGAAGCTTATAAAGATGTCAGCGATTGGCAACAATCCTGGTTAGATAAAGACACGTTAGTGTTGCCAGATAACTTAGGCGTATTAAAGTTGGTTTCACCGAGCAAAGACGCAAAGATGACACTAGATCGCCAAACGTTGAATAGGTCGTTAAAAGTCATTTTCAACCCTGAAGGTTTGAGTGCTCACCCCCATGGACGAGCAGGATCTCGTAAGTTAAAAAAACTGTTCCAAGAGCTGAAAATACCTAGCTGGCAGCGACGTAGAATCCCAATTCTAATACAGGATGATAAGGTCGTTGCTGTTGGTAACTTATTTGTAGATAAAGCATTTTATGGTTCAGATTGTGAACTTGTATGGGACAAGTGACCACATTTCATGTCACAATCGTATACAATAATAAAGCGCCAGAAATGGCAAAGCGCAAACTAGAGTACACGCTGTTATCTGGCTTATATGGAAATACACAGAAGGTAAAGCAATGAAAAATATGGTAATTGGTGCAGTATTGGCTGCAGGCCTATTGAGTGGTACGGCGATGGCCGCTGACATTGAAGCTGGTAAGGCAAAAGCAGCGATTTGTGCCGCTTGTCATGGTGCTGATGGCATCGCAGTTATTCCAGGTTACCCAAACCTTAAGGGACAAAACGAGCAGTACTTAGCAACTTCTATCAAAGCGTACAAGAATAAAGAACGTACAGGCGGTTTGGCTGCTGTCATGCAAGCTCAAGCGTCAATGCTGAGCGACGAAGATATTGCCAACGTTGCTGCTTATTACGCTAGTCTGAAATAATCGCATTATCGATTTACTATTAGAGACCCGAAGATTGCCTTCGGGTTTTTTGTTTTCGTTGATTGTTGGCGCAGCCTGCCAGATAATGGTGTCAATCAATGAGGTTTAAGGGAAGAACATGAAAAAGATTGAAGCGATTATCAAACCATTCAAACTTGATGACGTCCGTGAAGCATTGGCAGAAGTGGGCATTACAGGTATGACCGTATCTGAAGTAAAAGGTTTTGGTCGCCAGAAAGGTCACACAGAGCTTTACCGCGGTGCTGAATACATGGTCGACTTTTTGCCAAAAGTAAAATTGGAAATTGTCGTATCAAGTGACGTGGCTGATCAATGTGTGGAAACCATCATTGAGACCGCTCAAACGGGTAAGATTGGTGATGGTAAGATTTTCATCACTGATATCGAACGTGTAGTACGAATTCGTACTGGCGAAGAAGATGAAGACGCTATCTAAGTCGAATCTCAAAGAATCATAAAGGAGTAGGTAACTGCTCCTTTTTCGTTTTAGAGAAGAGGTATTATGAAGTTAAAGTGGGTACTGCTTACTGGTGTCGCTATTGTGGGAATGACAGTGGGTGGTTTTCAATCGGTATTTACCGTGCGAGAAACACCAGAAATTACCAGTATTAAGGATAGCCAAGTTCAAACGGAGCTAAAGTGTTACCGCAATGACCATCCAGTTGCGTTGGACGAGTCCGGGCACTTGAATATTTTGGTTTGGAATATTTACAAACAAAATCGCGAAAACTTATTGCCCGAACTTACTCGTCTGTCCGAAGACCGACAATTGGTCCTACTTCAAGAAGCCAGCCTCGATGATACATTTTTAGATTGGCTACAGCGCTCGGACTGGGGGAGTAATCAAGTTAGTGCATTCAAAGCATTTGATGTCTCTTCTGGCGTACTTAATTTAAGCCGTACCATGCCTTCAATCGCTTGCGCGAATCTGCAAACCGAACCTTGGCTAAGATTACCTAAATCAGGCTTGTATGCGGAATACGCACTGACGAATGGACAAACTTTAATCAGTGTGAATCTGCACTCTGTAAATTTTACGATAGGAACAGAAGAGTATAAGCAACAACTCGAGTCCTTCAAGCAAGTACTCGAGAAGCATCAAGGACCACTGCTAATAGCAGGGGACTTCAATAGTTGGAGTGAATCACGACTCTCAGCGTTAAAACAAGCCCTACATAAATACCATATTAAAGAGGTCGAATTTCAACGTGATAACCGTAAGCGATTTATCACTGGTTTACCTTTGGATCACATTTTTTATCGTGGAATGGAACTGACAGGACAGCGCGTTCCTGAATCTGATGCCTCTGATCATAATCCTCTACTTGCTGAGTTTAGGATTGTCTCTAAGTAATTGAACCAATGAGGTGGTCAGACATTAAAAAAGCGGCGTAAACGCCGCTTTTTTAATGAGAACTAAGCACTAGTTTTGGTGACATCAACGTAGAGTTTCAGTTTTTGGCCCGGCTTAAGATATTTCTGTTTCTGAAGGTCGTTCCATTTAACAACATCGTTGGTACGTACTTTGAATTTCTGTGCAATACCGCTGATGGTATCCCCACTTCTTACAGAGTAGAAAACGGTGCGGATAATCGCGCCATCACTCGCATTTTTCCAGATTACGAGTTCCTGCCCAACTCTTAGTGTGTCACGAGGCCCCATACCGTTCCATTTTGCCAACGATTGGTGAGAAACTTTATTTGCTCTGGCAATCGACCACAAACTGTCACCACTGGCAACTTTGTGGGTCACTTTATAGTTACCACGAGATGTTGATTGTGTTTTTGCCAAGCGATTTGCTGCGCTTAATGAATAGGTTGATTCATCTTTGGTTGATGTCGGAACAAGAAGATACTGGCCCGCGCGAATATTGTTGCCTTTTAACCCATTGGCACTGCGAATTACTTGCGTCGTTGTCTGGTGGTCTCGCGCAATCACACTCAATGAATCACCTGACTTTACTTTATAACGCACAAGACGCATCCCTTTACCGCGATTCTGTTCTAGTTCGAAGCGGAACTTATCTAAAGTCTCGATAGGTAGCAGTAATGTCTGAGGGCCATCTGGTGCAGTTGCCCATTGGTTGTATGCAGGGTTATAACTTTGCAGTTCCTTAATCGAAATGCCGGCATATTTGGCTGCAATTGCAAGATCGAGCTGTTCATTAGGGTCGACCAATTCCAACACAGGCTTGTTTGCGATTGGTGGAATGTCGACACCATACTTTTCTTTGTTAGCCAGAACATCAGCTAGAGCCAGCAACTTAGGGACATAGCTGCTGGTTTCTTTCGGTAAATCGAGAGAGAAAAAGTCCGTAGGCTTACCTAAGTTACGATTTTTTCGAATCGCACTGTTTACTCGACCGCCGCCACTGTTATAGGCCGCGATCGCGTGATTCCAGTTGCCATCAAAACGTTTGTTCAACTGAGTCAGATAATCTAAAGCGGCTTGAGTCGATGCGGTAACGTCACGACGACCGTCATACCAGTAGGTTTGGTCTAGGCCGAACGCTTTTCCTGTTGCTGGGACAAACTGCCATAATCCTGCGGCGCTGCCATGAGAATAAGCGAAGGCATCAAAGGAGCTTTCGACAATAGGCAGTAACGCAAGCTCTAATGGTAGGTTACGTGCTTCTATTTCTTCAGTAATCAAATATAGGAAAGGCTGAGCGCGCTGTGAGACTGTTCTCAAGTGGCTAGGGTGTTTAATATACCATTCGCGATAATAGTCCACTTTAGCGTTGTCTGGAATCTCCATTTTTAGCTGCATAGCGATGCGCTGCCATACATCTTCTTGCTCTTGTGGCGTTAGTGCTTTTGCTGGAGTTGGAGTATCAACGGAAACGGGCTTTGTTGTATTAGTGGTTGCTGTTTCTGCAGGAGAGTTGGTGGGCTCTGTTGTGGTGTTGCTTGAATCTGGCTGTGTCATCTGACAACCGGCCAGCAACAGGGCTAAGGCCCAACTGTATTTCTTATGCATTTTGTTTGCTACAACCTCTAATTTGAACGGTTGTGCATAATACTAATACGGATTGGGCCAAACAAGCAGCAAAACGTTAAAATTCGTTTTTCCACTCACGTAATGCTGTAAAAGTTGATAGGGGATCATTATTGACAGTTCGGTTTGCTACCGAGCTCACAACTTCTGCTTGAGTAGTTCGTAAAAATGGATTGATGCGCTTCTCTATGGAAATCGTGGTTGGCAAGGTTGGGAAACCTTTAGCGCGTTTCTGATTGGCACCATCTCTGTACTCATGAAGGAACTCATTATGGGGCTCTACGGCCATGGCAAAGGCGAGGTTACTAAGTGTGTATTCGTGAGTGCAGTACACTTCCGTCTCTTCAGGCAGTAGAGTGAGTTTTTGCAACGAATTGTACATTTGCTCCGGAGTGCCTTCAAAAATGCGCCCACAGCCCGCGGAGAACAGGACATCGCCACAAAATAGCTTACCGTCGCCTACATAGCCAATATGATCGAGCGTGTGGCCCGGTAAATTGAGCACCAAAAACTCTTCATTGAACAAGTTGATACGATGTCCTTCACTGACATGGTGAGTAAGCTGTCCTATATTGGAATTCTCAGGGCCAAGAACGGTGATCGTCGGGTATTTTTCTACCAGTTTCTCTATGCCACCAGTATGGTCCCAGTGGTGATGGGTAATCAATATCGTTACTAACTCAAGTTGATTGGCTTCTAAATATTCGATCACCGGTTCAGCATCTCCTGGATCGACAACGGCGCACAAGTTCTGGTTATTTTGAATCAGCCAGATGTAATTATCGTTAAATGCAGGTATGCTTTTGATATGTAACATTGTTGTTTCTCCAGTTCAGTATGGGAGAGAGCGCGTAAATGAAGCCAGCACGCAGCAAGAAAAAAGTTGATCATCCCCATTCTTGGGAAGAGCTTGCCAACGGTCAATGGGTCTCTGAATCTATTCAAACGAGGCTTGATGAGTGGTGCCCCAAGTTCTTTGGCTATCATATGCTAAAACTTGGAGGACTGAGTTGTGAACTCACAAGCTGCAATTGCAACATTCAGCATCAAGTGAACCTTGATTCCAAGAACCCTCTGCACAATGTTATCGCTGACCGCTACGAATTACCATTCTTAGAGAAGAGTTTTGATGCTGTGGTAATGTCGCATCAACTTGAGTATGCCGAAGACCCCCATCGTCTACTGCGCGAAGTGGATCGAGTGATGATCGATGATGGTTACCTTATCATTACTGGCTTCAACCCTATGAGCTTCACCGGTCTTGCTAGCTTGATGCCTTGGAGAAAGAACAATTTCCCTTGGAGTGGTCGCATGTTTACGCCAAATCGGATAAAAGACTGGTTAGGGGTACTCAATTATCAGGTCGTCTATGCGGATACTTATGCGCTGTTTCCTATGAAACGATATCGGACGATGTGGACGTGGTTAGAAAGCAGTATTGGTGACTGGGCGTCGCCCATGGGAAGCTTGTATTTTATCGTAGCGAGAAAGCGAACCTACCCGCTTAAACCGATAAAGCCGCATTGGCGTCTAAAGAAAAAGCTAACACCGGCTAGTGTTAGCTATCGTACTGCAGATAAAAAGCAAAGCTCGTAAGCAAGGGAAAGCTATAAGCGGGAGAAACCTTAGCTTGGTTGATAGCCAGTGTCTTCTTCTGTTGGGTTTTCTGCAGCAGCTCTTGCTAGTTCATCACACATTTCATTTTCTCTATGACCTGCATGACCTTTCACCCAGCGCCAGTCAATATCGTGCCGTGCAGTCTCTGAGTCGAGTGCTTTCCATAGGTCCGCATTCTTAACTGGCTTCTTATCTGCGGTTTTCCAACCACGTTTTTTCCAGTTGTGTATCCACTGGGTAATCCCTTGTCGAACATACTGACTATCTGTGGTTAAGATAACGTTGCAAGGCTCTTTAAGTGTCTGAAGTGCAACAATGGTTGCCATCATTTCCATGCGATTGTTTGTTGTCAACGTATAGCCTTTGGCTAACGTCTTTTCGTTCTGTTTGTACCTTAGGACGATTCCATAGCCGCCGGGACCAGGATTACCCAAACAAGAACCATCTGTGAAAATTTCAACCTGCTTCGTCATGATTTGATACTATATAGCTCAGTAAGTTTATCTACATAGTCTGACATACAAAACATCATGAATACCAGTCTCAATTCAGAACAACGCAGAATCGTGGTACTCGATACCGAAACAACAGGTATGAACCGCGAAGGTGGTCCTCACTACATGGGGCATCGAATCATTGAAATCGGCGCGGTGGAAATCATCAACCGTAAACTGACTGGTCGCCATTTTCACGTCTATTTAAAGCCTGATCGTGAAATTCAACCTGACGCTATCGACGTTCACGGTATCACTGATGAGTTTCTATTAGATAAACCGCTCTATCATCAAGTTCACGAAGAGTTCTTAGACTTTATTAAAGGCGCAGAACTTGTTGCCCACAACGCGCCCTTCGATGTGGGCTTTATGGACTACGAGTTTGAGAAGTTAGGCGCTTCGATTGGTAAAACGGAACAGTACTGTAAGGTTACCGATACGCTTGCGATGGCAAAACGCATGGCGAACATGCCGGCAAGAAAGAACCTCGACTCGTTAGCAAAACACTACACAATAGATACGTCTGCTCGTGTTCTCCACGGCGCTTTGCTCGATGCGGAGATCTTGGCGGATGTATATTTGGCAATGACGGGCGGCCAAACTTCGATGCAATTTAATGCGGGGCAGTCCGATGGGGACGAAAGTGGTGGTGAAACCATTAAGAGGCTCACAACGGGAAGAAAATCGCTAAAGATCTTGCATGCTTCTGCCGATGAAATAGAAGCGCACAATTCGCGTTTAGATATTGTTGAAAAAGGTGGCAGTTGTCTCTGGCGCCTGTAGGAGAGAAACATGCAGAGGATTATTTTTGCGATGGCATTATGGTTATCGCTGACAGTTGGTGCATTCGCGACTGAGTCCTCAATGTCATTTCTTGATAACCGTTTTCGAGTTGACCAAACGGTGGAACGAATCACTTTTTTGGTTTATCGACAGGATAACTCTAAGCCGGTTACGCTAGTTCGCCCTGACGGTAAAAAATACTACGCTTGGCGTCATCCTGAAAATGTTCACTGGATTGAAGAGCCTAGTGTCGATGTCATTTCAATCGAAAAGCCAATGCCAGGCCCTTGGCAAGCCATTGGCAAAGTCACGCCCAAAAATAACATTCAAATCATTTCTCAGCTGTCTTTAAAAGCTGACACCTTGCCACAGCGTATTTATCAAGGTGAGAAGTTAAAGTTTACTGCCCGACTCATGACCGATGGCAAGCCGTTAATTGTTGAGAACATCCTCGACCGTGTGAACCTTAAAGTTGTGATGACGCGCTATTTAGAATCTCAAGAACAAACGGATAACAAGGTGCGCCCGGTACCTATTGTCATTGGTGAGTTTTATGATAACGGTGAAGGGTTGGATGAGCGCGCTGGAGATGGTGTGTTCACCGTTGAGCTACCTATTGAACTTGAGCCCGGGAAATACAATGTTCGAATTACTACAGGCAATGGGGTGTTTTTACGCGCTCTAGAGCAAGAAGTGCTGATTTACCCGACGCCATTTTCTAGCAAATTTATCCAAGGCGATGATAAGAAACCACATCAAATTGTAGTTCGCGGTGAAGTCGCGACGATAGAAGCTGGTAGTTTGGCCACCTCAATTGAACTGCAGTCCCCTGATGAGTCAGAGCAGGTCGTGCAACACCAAGCGGACGCAGGTAAAAACGATGTCACATCGTATTTTAACGACTTACATCAAATGGGGACTTATCATTGGACTGGCCATGTGTATGCCAATGAAGCCTCCACGGGGCGTTCGTTAGTGTTTGATCTTCCAATGCGTACCTTCAGTGTTGTTGGGGCTTTGGATTTAGAAAAAGCCGAGGAAATGCAAGCGGCGGCACGAGAAGCGAAGAAAAAAGCGGAACAAGAAGCGCAAATCCTTGCACATAGAGAACAAGTGAGAACTCGAGCAATACTGGCCATCGTGATCGGTAATCTAGTGCTTATCGTGGTGGGTGGACTCATCTGGTGGTTGGTTCGACGTAAGCGAGCCATTAAGGCTTCACTACCAGAAATGCAGTTAAATATGCCGCGTTAGTTTAGTAACGGTAATGACATAAAAAAGGGTCAGCAATTGCTGACCCTTTTAGCTATTTGGAATGATCAATTACCTAGAGTGATCAATTACGCGACTTCTTCCATTGTCGGGTAGACAGGCTTTGCTGCTAGCTCCTCTGGAGCAAAGTCATCAACGTTTATAGTGTACAGGCGATGTGCTTCTGCAGTAATAAGCAGTGTCGCCTCATCCTGAGTGATTAGGCCTTTCTCTAAACCTAGTGCTGCGACTTTATCAAGCTGCGTAAATGGACGACGCTGCTCAAGCGCTTTACACACTTTAGTAAACACCGGCTCAGCACGTAGAATGATATCAAGCGCTTGCTCAATACGACCTGCCGCATTGAACTCGGTTGGTTCTAGGTATTGACCACGACCCAAACGGCTTCGAGCTCCACAAGGGGTTTGTAAGATACGAGCCACTTGGCTATCAAGCTTATCTGAAGGCGCTTTGCGAACTGTGCCCAGTGGCAAGACGATAAAGCGCATCAAACGACCAATCGCTTTATTGGGGAAATTAGCCAAGAAATCGTCCAACGCTTTTTCAGTTTGCATTAGGCTATCTTGTAGACCCCAATGAAGAAGCGGTAAATCTTCGCTGTTACGGCCTTCCACGTCATAACGTTTCAATGCTGCACTGCTGAGATACAACTGACTCAAAATATCACCAAGGCGCGCCGATAAGCGTTCTTTACGTTTTAGTGAGCCACCAAGGACCGCCATAGACACATCTGACAGCAATGCTAGGTTGGCACTGTAACGGTTCAACTGTTGATAATAACGTTTTGTTGCGTCTTTCTGCGGCGTTGATGAACCACGACCATCAGTAAGACCGAGCCAGAAACTACGTACTAAATTACTGATCGTAAATGAAACATGGCCAGCAAGGGCTTTGTCGAATTTATCAACAGCATCATTGGCGGTAGAGTGCGCAGCATCCATTTCCGTTAAAACATATGGATGACAACGAATCGCGCCTTGACCAAAGATGATCATTGAACGAGTAAGAATATTGGCACCTTCTACCGTTACTGCAATAGGTGAACCCTGATAGCCGCGTGCTAAGAAGTTCGATGGACCAAGGCAAATGCCTTTACCGCCAACAATATCCATAGCATCGATAATGCTTTGTTGACCACGGTGAGTACAATGATATTTAACGATGGCAGAGATTACTGATGGCTTCTCGCCCAAGTCGATCCCTGTAACCGTAAGATGACTGGCTGCATCCATTACGTAAGCATTACCGCCAATACGTGCTAATGGTTCTTCAATACCTTCCATATGGCCGATTGGTTGTTTGAACTGACGACGGATACGAGCGTAAGCACCTGTTGCCAAAGCTGCTGTTTTGATACCGCCTGTTGAATTTGATGGTAACGTGATGCCACGTCCAACTGAGAGGCACTCAACTAACATACGCCAGCCTTGGCCAGCCATTTTTTGACCGCCGATAATGAAATCTAGTGGCACGAACAATTCGTTCGCTGTTGTAGGACCGTTTTGAAACGGAACGTTCAGTGGGAAATGACGGTTACCAATTTCTACACCTTTAAGATGTGTTGGAATAAGCGCACAAGTAATGCCCAAGTCTTCTTTGTCACCTAGCAGGCCATCTGGATCTCGAAGTTTGAAAGCGAGACCAAGTACGGTAGCGACTGGAGCAAGCGTAATGTAACGTTTATTCCATGTGAGCTTCATGCCCAAAACTTCTTTGCCTTCCCACTTGCCTTTACACACCACACCAAAATCAGGGATTGAGCCTGCATCAGAACCTGCTTCTGGGCTAGTTAGAGCAAAACACGGAATCTCTTTACCGACGGCTAGACGAGGTAAGTAGTAGTCTTTTTGATCTTCTGTACCATAGTGCTGAAGGAGTTCACCTGGGCCCAAGGAGTTAGGAACACCAACGGTAGATGAAAGGACACCCGACACGCCAGTTAGTTTTTGTAAAACGAGAGACTGTGCATACGCAGAAAATTCAAGGCCACCGTATTTTTTCTTAATGATCATGGCGAAGAATTTGTGGTCTTTTAGGTATTGCCAGACTTCTGGTGGAAGGTCAGCCAGCTCGTGAGTGACTTGATAATCGCTCACCATCGCACAGACTTCGTTAACAGGACCGTCTAAGAAGGCTTGCTCTTCTGCGCTAAGTTTTGGCTGACTAATATTCTGTAGCTTTTGCCAGTTTGGCTTGCCTTTGAAAAGCTCTGCTTCCCACCAAACCGTACCCGCATCCAATGCTTCTTTTTCTGTCTGAGACATGGCAGGAAGCACTTTCCTAAATAGTTTAAGCGCTTTAGCAGAAATCAGTGATTGTCGGATAGAAGGAACACACAATACCGCTACCGTAGCAACGTACAACGCCCATATGATGGCGCCAAATACACCGAGTAGTGAACCTAAGACCATAGCAGCGGTCACGAGTAATAAAGATTTTGCCAGCGATGCTCGTTGGTAGAAACTGAATCCAACTGCGCCGAGCAAGGCGACGAGAGAGAGCAAGATGTCCATGATTGTTCCTTTATCTGGGTACTTATCGTTGTTGTAGTGGTTGACCGTTTTAGTAATACGTAAGGTAAGAGGTCGTACCAGTGTTAATTGTAACTCAATTATTGCACAAATGTAAATTTTCAAAAGTAATTACTCTAATTCGATTCAAAAATGAGAGCTTTGTATAATTTCCCACCAGTTTCGAATGCGAAGCTATGAAAAACGAATCAGGGAGGGAGTTAGATGAGCCTATGCCTATCGACAGAATTGGGGGTTTATAGTTAAACTCAGGTAATCGCAACGACGCGTTGATGTCGGAAAATAAAGAGAATAAACCTATGTACCAAGATCTAATTAGAAACGAGCTTACTGAAGCGGCAGACGTACTAAACAAATTCCTGAGCGACGATCACAACATTGCGCAGATCGAAGCAGCAGCGAAAATGATTGCGGAATCATTCAAGCAAGACGGCAAGGTACTGTCTTGTGGTAACGGCGGTTCGCATTGTGACGCGATGCACTTTGCTGAAGAGCTAACAGGTCGCTATCGTGAGAACCGCCCAGGTTACGCTGGTATCGCCATTTCTGATCCAAGCCACCTTTCATGCGTTAGCAATGATTTTGGTTACGATTACGTATTTTCACGTTATGTGGAAGCAGTAGGTCGTTCTGGTGATGTTTTGTTTGGTCTTTCTACATCGGGTAACTCTGGCAACATTTTGAAAGCTATTGAAGCTGCCAAGGCAAAAGGCATGAAGACAATTGCCCTTACCGGTAAAGATGGTGGTCAAATGGCAGGTGTTGCTGATATTGAGATTCGCGTACCGCATTTTGGTTATGCGGATCGAATTCAAGAAGTACACATCAAGATCATTCATATTGTGATTCAATTGATTGAAAAAGAGATGGAATAATCTCAGTTTACTAGTGACATTATTGTGGAAGAAAAAGAGTAGGGAACTCAATGTGTGAATTGCTTGGCATGAGTGCAAATGTGCCAACAGATATCTGTTTCAGCTTTACCGGTTTGATTCAACGGGGTGGCAACACCGGTCCTCACAAAGATGGCTGGGGTATAACTTTTTATGAAGGGAAAGGTTTTAGAACCTTTAAAGATCCGCAACCGAGTTGTGATTCTAAAATAGCGGAGTTGGTTCAAAACTATCCGATAAAGAGTCGTGCAGTTGTTAGTCATATACGACAAGCGAACCGTGGTCAGGTTAATCTAGAAAATACGCACCCATTCACGCGTGAACTATGGGGGCGCTATTGGACATTCGCACACAATGGTCAGCTCAGTGACTATCAAGGGCTGGAAACTGGTCACTTTCGTCCAGTTGGCGAAACTGACAGTGAATTGTCATTTTGCTGGCTGCTGCGAAAATTGGATGAGCGCTTTCCTGAACCACCGCAAGACATGATGGCGATGTTCGCATACATTTCCGAATGTTGTGATGAGTTGCGAGAATACGGTGTCTACAACATGCTGTTGAGTGATGGTGAGTTTGTGATGACCTATTGCACTAACCATTTGTACTGGATCACGCGTAAAGCCCCATTTGGTAAAGCGACTTTACTTGATGAAGATGTGACGATTAACTTCCACGAAGAGACAACACCTAACGATGTGGTGACGGTTGTTGCGACTCAACCGCTGACTAGTAATGAGAGTTGGCATCGAATGAAGCCGGGTGAGTTTAACCTTTTTCATTTTGGGGAGTTAGTCGCCAGCAATGTTGATGAGTTAAAAGACGTGGAGTTTGCGGAGGCAAAGCCTGCAAGCCAAGCGCCTACTGAGCCGTTATAAGTCCACATCAAACTGGAACATAAGAAAAAAGCGAGTGATGGAATCACTCGCTTTTTTGATATTGACTCGTTGTGAGTTAGAGGGTTATTTGTCTGCGTAGCCTTGAGGGCCAAGTTCTAAACCATCCAACATCGCTTTGCTACCATCCATAGATAAGCGGCCTTCGACGAACCATTTTACAACCAGCGGGTAGATCTTATGTTCCTGACTTTGAACACGCTGTTCTAGTGTTTCAATTGTATCATCATCGAATACCGGAACTTTAGCTTGCAAGATAATTGGACCACCATCTAGCTTCTCAGTAACAAAATGGATACTGGTGCCATGGTGTTCATCACAGTTATCAATTGCACGTTGATGTGTGTGCAAACCTGGATATTTTGGTAACAGTGAAGGGTGAATGTTGATCATTCGTCCCATGTAGTGGCGTACAAACTCGCCACTTAAGATACGCATGTAGCCTGCTAAGACCAATAAATCAGGTTTGTGCACGTCAATACGACGCATCAGTTCAGCATCAAACGCTTCACGTGTTTCACTTAATTTTGGATCAAGGAACTCAGCCTCCGCTCCTGCTTTACGTGCACGTTCTAAGGCGAAAGCGGACTCTTTGTTTGAGAATACCGCTCGAACCTTGGCGTTTTCGATGGTGGACTCACAAGCGTCAATAATCGCCTGCAAGTTGGTACCATTTCCTGAAACTAAAACAACAATATTCTTCATGAAACTAATTGATCTCTACTTGCTCTTCACCAGCTTGTGCAGTCGCGATCTCACCAATTACCCATGCGTTTTCGCCTTCAGCTTTTAATAGTTCAACTGCTGCCTCTGCTTGATCTTTTGGCAGAGCAACAATTAGACCTACGCCACAGTTGAAGGTGCGGTACATCTCAAATGTATCAACATTACCTTTCTGTTGTAGCCAGTTGAAGATTGCTGGCCATTCCCAGCTCTTGCCATCAATCACAGCTTTTGTTCCTTCAGGAAGTACGCGTGGGATATTTTCCCAGAAGCCACCACCTGTGATGTGTGAGATTGCATGGATATCGTGTTCAGCGATCATTTTCAGAGCTGATTTGATATAAATTTTCGTCGGTTCTAGTAAGTGTTCACCAATTGTGCGTTCACCTAGCATCTCGTTTTTATCTGCGCCAGATACTTCTAAGATCTTGCGTACAAGAGAGTAGCCATTTGAATGTGGACCACTTGAACCAACCGCGATAAGTGCGTCACCGGCAGCGACTTTTGTACCGTCGATAACTTCTGATTTTTCAACGACGCCGACACAGAAACCAGCAACGTCGTAGTCTTCACCTTCATACATACCAGGCATTTCAGCCGTTTCGCCACCAATCAGCGAACAACCAGCTTGGATACAACCTTCAGCGATACCAGATACAACATCAGCTGCAGTGTCTACGTCCAGTTTGCCTGTTGCGTAATAGTCGAGGAAGAACAATGGCTCTGCACCTTGAACAATCAAGTCATTCACACACATCGCAACCAAATCGATACCGATAGTGTCGTGTTTGTTCATATCTAGAGCTAGGCGCAGTTTGGTACCGACACCGTCTGTTCCAGATACGAGTACAGGCTCTTTGTATTTAGTTGGCAGCTCACATAAAGCACCAAATCCACCGATGCCTCCCATAACTTCAGGGCGACGAGTGCGCTTAACCGCGCCTTTAATACGGTCAACTAATGCGTTACCAGCATCAATATCTACACCAGCGTCTTTATAGCTTAGGGAAGTGTTGTTTCCGCTCACGGGACAGTCCTCGATAAATAAATGGATGTGAAAAGCGGCGCTATTCTAACAGGGGTTTAAACAAAAAGGAAAACGTTTGCGTAAGAAATTACAAACTATTTTTGAGTGAGGGTAATCTGTTGATATAGGCAGATTTAAGCGAGTAAATATGCGGAAAAAACACCATTAACCTATAATCTTGACTGAAATAGCAAAAGAAACCATGTATAATTTGCAGGTTTTGTTAAAAATTGCCGGAGTAGGACATGAAAGTTGTTGAAGTTAAACACCCTCTTGTGAAGCACAAACTGGGTTTGATGCGTGAAGGGGACATCAGCACAAAGCGTTTCCGTGAACTTGCTACAGAAGTAGGTAGCCTGTTGACGTATGAAGCGACCGCAGACTTTGAAACTGAGAAAGTAACTATTGAAGGTTGGAATGGTCCTGTTGAAGTAGACCAAATCAAAGGTAAGAAAGTGACTGTAGTGCCAATTCTTCGTGCTGGTCTAGGTATGATGGATGGTGTGCTTGAGCACATGCCAAGCGCACGTATCAGTGTTGTTGGTATCTATCGTGATGAAGAAACATTGGAGCCGGTACCTTACTTCAACAAGCTAGCGTCAAACATCGACGAGCGTATTGCGCTAGTTGTTGATCCAATGCTAGCAACGGGTGGTTCTATGATTGCCACCATCGACCTGCTGAAAGAAAAAGGCTGTAAAGCAATTAAAGTCTTGGTTCTTGTTGCTGCTCCAGAAGGCATCGAAGCACTAGAAAAAGCCCACCCAGATGTTGAGCTATATACTGCTGCTATCGATGAGTGTCTGAATGACAAAGGCTACATCGTTCCAGGTCTAGGTGATGCTGGCGATAAGATTTTCGGTACTCAATAATTAAGAGTCTGATGATTTAAAAAGAAAAAGGCTGACAAGTGTCAGCCTTTTTTTGCGTTCAGAGCAATTAATCTTCCATTTGAGCGTTATCAACCATTTTATTCTCACCTAGGTCATGAGGAAGAATCTGGTTAAGAACAATCGCCACAATACCGCACAAACTCACACCTTGAAGGCTGAAGTCGCCAATACCAAATGCCATGCCGCCAATACCGAATACTAATGTGATAGCGACAATCACTAAGTTGCGGGATTTATGCAAATCAACATTGTTCTTAATCAGTGTATTCAGACCTACGGTAGCGATAGATCCAAACAGCAAGATCATGATGCCGCCCATCACAGGAACAGGGATGGTTTGTAAAATAGCACCAAGTTTACCTACCAATGCTAAGACGATCGCAGTCACTGCCGCCCAGGTCATGATAACTGGGTTGAACGCTTTGGTTAGCATCACAGCGCCGGTAACTTCGCTGTACGTCGTGTTTGGCGGAGCACCTACCATAGAGGCTGCGATTGTTGCTACGCCGTCACCTGTGATGGTGCGATGAAGCCCTGGCTTTTTCAAATAATCTTTACCAGTAACGTTCGAGATGGCTAGCATATCACCAACGTGTTCAACCGCTGGTGCAATCGCAACAGGTAACATGAACAGAATTGCATTGATGTTAAATTCGGGAGTAGTGAAGTTTGGCATCGACAGCCAAGACGCTTGAACAACAGGAGTAAAGTCAACGACACCAAATGCTAAACTAGTGACATATCCCGCCACGATTCCGCTGAAAATAGGCAGAAGCTTAAGGAAACCTTTTGCAAAGACACTGACAGCAATAGTCACTAATAGCGAAATTGACGAAATCCATAGTGCGGCATTACCGTTGACGAGTTCAATGGCGCCATCGCCAGTTTTACCCAATGCCATGTTTACAGCAACTGGCGCTAGGCCAAGACCAATCACCATAATAACCGGGCCTACTACAACAGGCGGTAATAGCTTGTGAATGATCTCCACGCCTTTTGCTTTGATAACGGCACCCATTATGACGTAAACAACACCTGCGGCCATCAAGCCACCCATAGTGGCACCGACGCCCCAAGTTTGAACACCGAACATGATCGGAGCGATGAAAGCAAAAGAAGACGCTAGAAAAATAGGAACGCTACGACGGGTGATTAATTGGAACAACAGTGTGCCCACACCAGCTCCAAACAGAGCAACGTTAGGATCTAACCCAGTAAGCAGCGGTACTAGGACTAAGGAACCAAACGCGACGAATAGCATTTGCGAACCTTGTAAGATAGTTTTCATAGTTTGATATCCAAGCAAATAGAAGTTTCACCCAAGGGCTTTGGGCAAATTGGCGCGATAATATCACTTTGCAATCGATTACTTAATGATCTTGGTAAAAAATCTGGATTATTTGTTAGTAAAACTTCTATACAAGGCCAGATATCGTGCTTTGGATCTTGATGGATAGGGGCTGTGGCAAAAAATATTAACCAAACCTTGAAGCACTTGGCTTGCTCCTGAACTCATACTTGCTTATCATTTCGACTTATATCTTTGTAATTTAGGATGCTTATGCGTTATTTAGCTTGGTTGTTGGCAACAGTCTTTGTACTGCCAGCTTATGCACTGACCAAGGTTGATATTTACTCGACCGAAGTGGTGGTGAATTCTGAAGAACCGAACGCTGATGAAGTGGCTCGCCAGCAAGGCATGCTGGAAGTACTCATTAAAGCCAGTGGTGATTCGAAAGCTGCGGCTAATCCCGTGGTAAAGAAAGCACTAGGCAAGAGCTCTCAGTTCATTACACAGTTGGGTTACACGCGGCTAAATGGTGAGCAAGCATTAAGAATGACATTCAATAGTGAGCAAATTAACACCCTATTGAAGCAAGCTGATTTGTCGTCTTGGCCAATTGAGCGCGCCAATGTCATGGTGTGGTTGGTTGAAGATGATGGTCGGGATCGCGCTATCACTTGGGAGCATACCAATTCTGAAGCGGCGAATCAGTTAAGAAAAGAAGCGAAACGACGTGGGCTTCCAGTAACGTTCCCTGTTGGCGACTTTGATGACATGACGGGAATTCAACCAACAGATTTGTGGGGAGGCTTTGTTGGCCCAATATCACAAGCAACTCAGCGTTATCCTGTAGATGCGGTGATGGTTGTAAGAGCTGAAGGTAGTAGTTTACGCTGGACACTATACGACCAAGCACCAGAAACCTTAGGTCGAAACCAGTTAGAGCCTATCACTGGTTCAGCGTCAGGTGGCGTTGCAATGGCTAACCTTATCGATCAAGTCAGTGACTATTACGCCTCTAAAAATGCAACAGTGATTAGCGGCGAAAGTGCAGGCACCGTTACTGTGTCTTTTACCGGTATGAAGAGTGCAGATGCGTTCTTTACTCTGGAACGTGCATTAGGGCGCTTAGCTTCGACGGCGAAAGTGGAAGTGGCTGAAGTTAAAGGTGATGAAGTCATTATCAGAGCTTACTTACTTGGTTCGATTGAGTCATTTGAACAAGAAGTACTTAAGCTTGGTTTAGTCAAGTTGGTTGAAGTTCTGCCGGAAGAAACTGTGGTTGAGCCTGCCCCTACTGCCGTACCTGCGACTTTACCTGAAGTCGATAGCTCAACGGCAAATCCTGAGGCGAATACTCCAGCTCAGCCCGATACCGCTGAACCAGCAACAGTGTCGTCAGTTGATGAGGTTAATGTGGCTACGGACTCATCAGAGTCTACAGTGTCTACATCTGGCCTAATCGCTAAGCCACAACTGACTTTTGAATGGCTATATTAGCTGAGATGTAGATTTACAGATTAAAAAAGGAGGCAATGCCTCCTTTTTTCTTGGTCTTGAAGCAAGAACCTACTCTTCTTCAAAGCCTACTCTTCGAAGCGTTGCTTTTCCTTTTTCTCTACCGAAGACAGTCTTGGCAGTTTAAGTCCAAGCTCCTTTCCTTTTAATCTGGCGTAGAGGATGTTTCCTGCGAAGGCCGAACAGGTGAGCAGAAGTTCTACTAATGCTAGCCAACGTTCTCCTTCATCGGCATAAAGCAGTGTTAGTGCATGCAGAAAATACAACATCAACACAAAGTTCGCCCAAGCGTGGGTATAAGGTTTTCCCGCGATAATACCCGGTAATGGTAATAGCAGCGGAATCATCCAAGCGATTGTAATCGCAGTGGGGCTAATGTGAGGGTGTGGAGACAAATAGCCGTGCCAAACAGTGACCCAAGTTAGCAATGCTAAGTTGGCTGCCAGTGCAAAGATGCGCATGGTTTTGGTTTTAAAAGGGATTGCTATCATGATTCCATTACTTCAATTTTCTGGCGGTTTGTGCCAAGCGTTTTCCTAACGCAAAAGCTAGCTCTGACTCTTCAATACTAAGTTGTGTGCTTGAATCTGCTACGTGTGATGCTCCGTAAGGCGTTCCACCGGTTGTCGTGGTATGCAACTGTGGCTCACTATAGGGAATACCTAAAATCATCATTCCGTGGTGTAACAGAGGAAGTAGCATACTCATGGCGGTGCTTTCTTGGCCGCCGTGCAATGAAGATGATGAGGTAAACACACAAGCGGGTTTATCGATTAGGTCTCCAGCGATCCATAAGCTGGTGGTTTGATCCCAAAAGTGCTTCAAAGGAGCAGCCATGTTGCCAAACCAAACTGGACTCCCCATAGCTAAACCGTCGCATTGCTTTAGATCCTTGATGGAGACAATCGGATCGCCACTGTTTGAGTCTGACTCTTTCGTCAACTCTTCCACTGTACGCAGAATGGCTTGGCATTGCTCGACTGATTCAACTCCTCGCGCTATTGCGCGAGCGAGTTGCTTGGTGCTTCCATGTCGACTGTAGTAAAGCACCAGAATTTGGCATGGCATTATAGAATGTCTAGCACTTGCTCAGGTGGGCGGCCGTGCTTTGCTTTACCGTTGCTGACCACTATAGGACGCTCGATTAGCTTTGGATTATCGAACATAGCCTGAAACAGTTGATCATCGGTCAGTGCTGGATCTGCTAGATTAAGTTCTTTGTAAATATCTTCTTTAGTACGCATCATCGCACGAACGCTTTCTAATTCCAGCTGACCAAAAATCTCTTTGAGCTTTTCTACTGTTGGTGGAGTATCTAGGTATTTAACTACTTCTGGTTGAATGCCTTTTTCTTCAAGAAGAGCAAGAGTTTGGCGGCTTTTAGAGCAACGTGGATTATGAAAAATGGTGACTGACATAGATGGCTATTCCTTTTTGGTTTTATTGTAATGCCATGAAACGGTCACGTTGTACCAGTAATTGGTCAATACGTGCGTCATAGCGAGCCTGTTTTAGGCTTCCTAACTCGGCCAGTTGACTAGCCTGAGAGTAAAGCTGAATAGATTTATCCCACTGAGCATTCAATGCCAAGATTTCAGCGCGTGCGGCGAGATCTTCGGCACTGTTGCCTAGTTTAATGTTAGCTTCCGATAACAAGTGCCAGCCATTAGTATCATTAGGGTGCTCGTGAGTGTATCGCTGGAGAACTTGAATTGAGTCTTTGTATTTTTCGCCCTTGAGTAGCGCGTTGGCGTAATTGATAGTGATGACTGGGTTATTAGGCTTAACAGTTAAGACTTCTTTCATCAGCTCGGCTGCCTTTTCAGGCCTCTTTTGAGCAATGTAAAGATCGGATGCTGCATCAAGATAGAAATTATTGTTTGGATCTTTCTTTAAAAGCTTGTCGAGTATCGCTTCTGCTTCATCGAGTTTATTTGTGTCTAGATACACTAGGGCTTTGCCGTATTCGAAAGAGTCCTGAATTTTCGGCCCGGCTTTACGAGCAGTTCGCTCGAACCAATCCATTGCCGAAGCGGACTTAATTCCAGCATAGCGGGCCACAATTCTAGCCCGAGCCAAGTGATAATTGATTGAAGGCTGTACTCGTAGTGGCGGATAGCTCTGAGCTCGCTCACGAGTGTCGGTAATACGATCTTCTGGAAGTGGGTGAGTCAGTAACATTGGTGGCGGCTTGCTTGCATAACGATATTCATCCGCAAGGCGACCGAAGAAGCGTGGCATATCGTTGACATCAAACTTTGCACGAGCAAGAGTGGCAATGCCAAATCGGTCGGCCTCTTTTTCGTTACTGCGTGTATAGTTGATAGAAGCTTGCATCGAACCCGCGGTGGTCGCTGTGAGCGCTGCCATACCCGCTTGAGGGGAAGCAATCGCCAATAAGAGTGAACCAACAAGTGCTGCAACGGTAGCGGGTGAACGGCGAGCTTCGTCTTCCATTCTACGCGCTAAGTGGCGCTGAGTGACGTGGGCGATTTCGTGCGCCATAACGGAGGCCAGTTCGCTTTCAGTATGGGCGTGAAGGAACAGCCCCGTATGCAAAGCGACATAACCACCAAAGAATGCGAAAGCATTTATGTTACGATCGCGTATCATAAAAAAGGTGAAAGGGGTCTTTACATCATTAGCACTGGAAACCAATCGATGGCCAATAGAGTCAACGTACTCGTTGAGCACTGGGTCATTAACAATTGGAGAGCTAGCGCGAATCATCCGCATATACGCATCACCATAAATAAGTTCTTGATCTATGGTCAACGTCGCCCCTGCTGCAGTTCCGATATCAGGAAGATCGAGTTCGGCATAGGCAACTTGAGGGACGCTTAATGCGGTAGCAACGCATAGGCAAATCAATGAACGGGCGCGTTTCAACATACGACTGAGGTGACTCCTTAAAATGTGGTAGTTTTGACCATGAAATCCTAACTTGGTTTCCTACCTTATCCTCTTGCCACTCATTTTTGCATACGGAACTGGGATAGGAAAGGTTTTCTCATTCTCGGGCTTAGCTGTATTTAGTTATCTTTGGTTTGTGTGAATATCCATTATTCATAGTTTCTGTAACACTTACTGGTTGGGTATGCTATCAAAAGTCTTTACAATGGATGACTTTGAGAGATTCGTAGCGTATATGTTTAGTTTCAACGCTGTTCAAATGGAAAGTGTATGACCGATATACATCTAGACTTAGTGGAAGAACGATGCCCGATGTCATTACTCTTGGTCAAGCGCGCTTTTAAACAGGTTGAAATAGGACAACTATTGTCGGTGAGATTAATCGACAAACACTCAGTCTCGGACGTCCTTCAATACTTATCTATCCAGAATGCGGCAATACATCATAGGATTGAAGGTGAAGTGAGCGTTATCAATATTCGTAAACAGGATGATTAATTGATGCTAGATATGGTCCGTCGTTGGTATAAGCGACGTTTTTCAGACCCAGATGCAGTGAGCTTGGTAGTAATTCTGTTATTTGGATTTATTACCATCTACTTCTTCGGTAATTTGATTGCTCCGCTATTGGTGGCGATTGTTTTGGCGTACTTATTAGAGTGGCCGGTTAGCAAACTATGCGCACTTGGTGTACCGAGAACCCTATCAGTAGTAGCGGTCATCCTCCTCTTCATCAGTTTAATGCTGTTAGCAATTTTTGGTTTAGTACCAACAATTTGGAATCAGGTTGGAAACTTGCTGAATGATATTCCAAATATGTATAACGGCATGCAGCAGTTTGTTGCAACGATACCTGAACGATATCCTGATCTCGCTGAGATTCATTTAGTCGAAACCATTATGGGTAACGTAAAAGATAAAGTTCTCGTTTTAGGTGAAAATGTAGTGAAAGGCTCACTGGCATCGCTCGTTAGTTTAGCGGCGCTAGCGGTATATTTGATTTTAGTACCGTTACTGGTTTTCTTCTTATTAAAAGATAAAGAAGAGATGGTCAGCATGGCGAGCGGCGTTTTACCTCGTAACCGTCGTCTAGCGAATAAAGTATGGATCGAGATGAACCAGCAAATTTCTAACTACATTCGTGGTAAGGTATTGGAGATCTTGATTGTTGGTACAGTAAGTTATGTCACTTTTGCTATTCTAGATCTTCGTTATTCGGTCTTGTTGGCCGTGTTGGTTGGTTTCTCAGTACTTATCCCTTATATCGGTGCAGCAGCCGTTACGGTTCCCGTTGCTATGGTGGGTCTGTTCCAATGGGGCTTAGCACCACAATTTTACTGGTTACTTGTAGCATACGGTATTATCCAAGCGTTGGATGGTAATGTTCTTGTACCAGTACTCTTCTCTGAAGCGGTGAATTTACACCCGGTAGCAATTATCGTTGCGGTCTTGGTATTTGGTGGATTATGGGGCTTCTGGGGAGTGTTCTTTGCCATACCATTGGCAACGCTAGTTAAAGCGGTTTGGAATGCACTACCAAGTCATGATGATGGCACTCAGCACGCCACTTAGCTATCTGAAAAGAGTAAAAAAGCCTCGCTAAACAAGCGAGGCTTTTTTGAATTGAATGTCCCGAACTACAAGGTGTATTAAGATGCTTTGTCGTTCAAGTAATCAAGCACTACTTCGTGGTGAGTTTTAGTCTTGAACTTATTAAATACATGCTCAATCACACCTTCTTCATTGATCAAGAAGCTGATACGGTGCAAGCCATCATAGACTTTGCCCATAAGCTTGCACCCTTGGAAATTTAATGAGACAGAAGTTTCGACGGCTGTTGACAAATTCTATCTTTAACAGTGAGTTAGGCTAATGATTTATCTTTTTGGACTTCAATTATAGCAGTTGTCATATTTTTTTGTAAATTGGGCTGATTTTGACGCTTTTTCAAGCGAAAACTTGTCATAAAAACTGAGACGTTGCTATCTGGTGAAGATGATAGTCATTGCGATGGGATCGCTTGTTGATAACAAAATTCGAAGTGGTCACACGTAACAGGCTTCTGGACAGAAGCCTGTTAAAGCACCAACTCAAAATGGATATTTTCAAAATATCTAAAGTAAGGAAAATTGCGAAATAGGGTGCAGAACGGCAACTCGAAATCATTTCTCCATTTAGTCATACGTAACAATGGCTCTTCTTTCTCATACCGCTACCTGTTCTTGTCGATACCAACGGTTAAATTGCTCTATCTTCATTGGCCGCGCTATCGCATAACCTTGGGCAATTTCACATCCTACTTCCAATAACAACTCCTTTGCGTCCCAATCTTCTAAACCTTCTGCCACAACCGTTTTGTCGAAGGTTGAGGCCAAACTCATCACCGCCTTCAAAAGCCCCCAATTCTTACTATCTTTTTGCAAACCAATAATAAAGCTCTTATCGACTTTTAACACGTCAGCGGGAAGATCTCTTAAATAAGAGAGGGTTGAATAGCCAGTTCCGAAATCATCAATTGCCACACTCACCCCAAACGACTGACAACGCTCGATCACCGCCTGAGCTCTTTCTACCAGTTCTAGAGCACTCGATTCAAGAATTTCTATCTGCACATAGCTTGGAGGAACCTTATATTGAGACAATAGCGCTCTTAGGCGACTGGTAAAATTGATATCATCCAATTGATAGCTGGATACGTTAATAGACAATTGTATATCCATGCCACATTTCATCCACTCGGACACTTGATGAACGGCTTGAGTCATTACCCAGTCACCAATCTCACATTGCAGCGAGGGAGTCTCTATATCAAACAAAAATTGCTCGGGGGTTAACACTCCTTTGTCGGGGTGATTCCAACGAAGAAGGGCTTCTGCTCCTACCACCTCATTGCTTCTCAGGTTCATTTTTGGCTGAAAGTATAGTTCCAGCTCATTTTCAGAAACGGCTTGTTCCAACTGTCGCTTTTTAGCATGTTGTTTTCGCTTACTTCTATCATGCTCAGAGTTAAAGAATGCCATACTATTCCCCCCCTGCAGTTTCGATTCATACATAGCTAGGTCAGCTTGTCGAATAAGGTGCTCTATATCTGTTACACTATCCGCCTCCGTCATAGTTACACCAATACTCGCAGAGAAGGACTGTGGGTGAATCAGATCTGTTTTAAATCTCATTGTAGAAATTATATTGAGTAGCTTTGAAGCGTACGATTTTACTTTAGTTTCATTCCGAACATTATTAAGGATAATAATAAATTCATCTCCCCCCACCTTACTAGAATATCGTTTGAAGGAATGTTTTTACTCAAGGTAGAAGCGAGTAATTTTAGCGCCTCATCGCCAACATCATGTCCAAAAGAATCGTTAATCTTTTTAAAGTCATCGAGGTCAATAAAAAGAACTGCCATATATCGACCGAATTCATTGAATTTTAGTAACTCACTGACTTTGGTCACCAATAGGTTACGATTAGGCAGTTTCGTAAGGGGGTCATAGAGTGCAAGTAACTCTAGTTGCTTCTCTTGCTCTTTAAGGCGTGATATATCGGTAAACAGAGCAACAACATTAGATAGCCTATTTTGAGAGTCCCTAACAGCCGTTATGCTGACAAGTTCAGGATAAGCCTGACCATCTTTTCTTACGAGCCATAATTCACCACGCCAAAACCCATTACTTAACACTTTTTGTTTCAGTTCGGCATAGCGAACCTGAGATTCACTTTCATCTATCATTGACTCTAAAGAGTGACCCAATAGTTCTTCTCTACTGTAGTCATTAGCTGAAATAAACGCTTCATTAACTCTTCGAACTAACCCCAAATTATCAAGAATTAAAATACCTTCTCTCGTGTTGTCAAAAACACTCGCTGACATTCTCAATTCTTCTTCTGCATGGCTCTTTTCCGTTACGTCAAGATGTGTTCCAAACATCTCTATCGGTTCACCAGTCTTTTCCCATTTCACCACCTGTCCTCGAGCGAGTATCCAAAGCCATTGTCCAGATTTGTGTTGAACACGACATTGACATTCATAAACTTCAAGAGAACCTTCAAAGTGGCGCTTTAATTGTTCTTCTGATTGAACAAAATCTTCTGGATGACAGAGCTTTTCCCAAGTCTTGAAAGTGAGTGGTTCAAGCTCTGCTAAGCGATAGCCGAGCATCTCTGCCCATCTTTCATTAAATTTAACTTCACCCGACTTTATATTCCAGTACCAAGTGCCAATTTTGGTTGCTGCAATAACACTATTCAAATCTCTCTGTTCTTCCAGCAGCTTCATTCGCGTTGCTTTGATTGTTGAAAACATCTGGTTGACAACCCGAATAAAACCATCAATTTCATTATACCCACTGAGCTTCAATTCCCGATTGGGAATGGCATTGACTTCATCAAGTTCTAACTGAAGCTTTAAACTCGCTAAGGGTTTCGATACAAACCGTTGTAAAAGAAAATATAATATCGATAAGATAATAGTGTTAAGTATTAGACCTGAGAGTACGGCATGAAAAAGCGACTCATACATCTTATCCTTAATAATGCTATCAGAAACACTGATCTTTACTTTGCCAATCTCTTCACCGTTTGGTGATTCAATAGGCATGCTTGTTATGACAAACTCATCACCAAACAAATAGCCCTTTTCCTCGTCACACTCTGAAATTTCACCATTGACTTTTGTTACACCCGAAACATAGTTATCTCGATTAAGAATTTTGGCGAACTGATTGTCATAAACCACAATAGCTTGGTAATTTCTTTCTCTTGCTTCATTTAAGATGATTTTTTTATATTCATTAATAGCATACGCTTGCATCAAAGGAGCAATATTATTACTCAGTGTAATTAAGCTCATTTCAACTTGTTTATTGATGTGCTTTGAGAGTGCTTGTTTTTCAATTGAAAGAGTAATCGTTGTATAGATAGCTATCACGAGACTGATGCTGAGCATGATAACTAGCATGGTCACTCTTATGAGAGCGACGGACTTGGAAGAAGCGTTCATTTTCCCCATCAGGTTCCTTTCTAATCCAAACCGAGGACATTTCTTTTAATTTCTTCTTCTTGGCTATCAAGGGTATTTTTGTCCACAGCAAGCACCTTAAGCTCTTGTGTGGATTCAATCTTCGCGCCCTGCCAAAACTCATAAACAGTCTCGACTGAACGCTCTCCTATTTTAAAAGGTTGTTGCATCGCAGCTCCAACAATAACATCCGTTCTGAGCAGCTCCAGAAACTCTGGCTCTGCATCAAAACAAATCAACAAAACCTCTTTCTCTTTACCCATTTTCGCTATACCATCAAGAGCAGCTTGATACCTGTTCGAACCTTGTAGCCAAATAGCACGCGTTCTAGGATTTTTTGTTAAGATTTCGATTGTATAATCAAATGTTTCCTGATAGCTAAAATCCACTTGCTGATAAAGGCCATTAACGTCTATACCACTTTCATCAAGAGCAGCAATGAAACCTTGTGTTCTCTGTTGACCATTCACTCTCATCTGGGGAATTGCGATAATACCGACGGTGCCGTCAACACTTGAGCTACGCTCCATCTTAGCTGCAAGCATTTTTCCTAAATCATAGGCTCCTTGGAGATTGTTTGATTTTATGTAGGACAAGTAGTCGCCACTCTCTGCTCCAATATCGGCAATGACAACAGGGATCTGGGCTTGTTTTGCCAAATTAAGCAAGGTCACCGCGGCAGAAGAATTCGTAGGAGACATGATAATGGCATCAGCCTTCATATCGATGGCCACTACAAGGTTTTCTAATTCTTGTTTAGCATCATTGTTGGCAGAGAGGACAAGCACGTCGTAATCATAGACGTTTGCTTTCGAAGTAACTCCTCTACTCATAATTTCCCAAAAGGGTATTCTCAAATCTGAAACAAGATAAACCAGTTGCTTTTCAGACGTTTCTCCATCCATAGAGAGAAAGAGCAAGCATAACACGATCATCTTTTTCATAATGGTCTCCTACTAAACTCTAGTTAGCAACATAGAACTAACATTATTATATTAGTATAAATTAATGTAATGTCTTTACTGCCTCCTTATCACGCAGAACATTTACAAAGAAGTACTATCTCCACTTTTCTAGCAAAAAGTCAGCCCACTCTTTCGAAATGAACTTAAAGTCTACTGCTTGTTCATCCCGAACTAGAACCACATAGTACTCAACTTCACGCTTCTCTCTGGGAGTCATGAGCCAATAGGTGATGCTCTCTGCTCTTGAGGTGTTGCTGGAGGTTAAGATAAATCCACCTCTACTTGTTTTAATATATAGATGTAACTCCACACACTGTGGTTTGTCCATACATCAACGACTCCTACAGAACATACACTTTAATGGCCGATTGGTATTCAGAACCATCATCTATTTCCATCTGACACTCAACATTCGTCTCCATGTATATCCCAAAACTCACCGTCCTCTACGATGCTAAACCATTCTTCATTAGAAAAAATAGTCATCCCCGTATAATAACCTTATGAATAATATTGAGTGTTTTATAGGTTAGATAATCAATCGCTTTTTACAATATGATTTTTCCTAAAAATTAGTCTTGATTGATATTCAGAATGACCTTTACTTAAACTAAGAATGGCAGTCAATGTGTGAGGAGCAGCATGCGACACATTATCGCAATACAAACGGTTCATTTGTCGTCATGCGCACTCGTTTACGCTTTTTGGGCAGATGGCATAGTCGAGAAAGCCATAACCAAAAACAAGCGTGTGGTTTTTTATGCCGCTAGAGGAAATCATTGGAGCGACTATGGAAAAAATGAAGGTGCCTTATATATAAGAGACAATTGAAATTGATGGGTGTTTGTATGTTTCAACAGAGGTGGAGTTCGAATGTTATAAGGGGGACGTGTTGCCACACTGCAATAAAACACCTTATGACATAGCTGACAACCCCTACGGGACACCCGACTCAAACATCGACATATTTGTTTGATATAAAATTTAAGAACACTGCTCATATAATCAGAGTAATACGGATTGATTCTACTATAATGTCGCATTCATTAATCGTGTCGAAGCAACAAACTTTCGCCAAGGCTTGCAGCTACGTTCAGTCATTAAATGCCGCCGAAAAAGCTAACTATCTTTGTGGTAATCAATCGATGTTAGAATTTGCGGTAAATGCTGAGATATCAGCCTCAATAGTTGAACAGCACAAAGATATCATTGAAGCAATTTTGTTGGGTAGAGTCTTTTACTTTGATACTCCTTCAGAATGAAGTTGCCATTTATCTGTTAGCCATGGCAAGTCTGGTTATGTATTTAGTTGAATTGATTTCACCCTACTATGACATTCGGAAATAGTCAGTGTAAATAACTTGAAGATCAAAGTTCCCATACTAGTCTGTTGGACTTAACTTTAAGTTCCTTGTTGTCGTGTATTAAGCACCAAATCTATACTTATGGTGCTTTTTTTTGCCTATCGTACACTACATGTCGGCTTACAACACACAACGTTGCTCCATTTATGTCCGCATTGGTCTGGTGATACCATTTGCCTTTACCATAAGTTTTTTCGGGGAAATTTCATTTATGGAATGACGCTCCCTACAACGGTAAGACTGATAATGGGACAGATGTGAGTTGTTGCAGAATCTGCAATCACTGAGCTTTCTCGTTACTCGGGCAACTATTGCAAAAATTGCAATAGTTCAACTACCGAGGGATCTTCGATAGTTGCTTGATAAGCAATGTGCGTATTTTGCACATTAGTTAGTTCTATTGCCGAAGCGACGAGATCAGAGCAGCGTTGGAGCAGAGGTGATTTACGAAACAACCTGTTTCGCAATTGTGCAAGACCCTCTTGCATAATTGGTTACTAGAGTTTGTCCAATAACCTGTTGGACAATTGGGAAACAGCTTGTTTCACAAATAAATCTCATGATGGTTTCTTGCGCTCTAACACATCTTGGGGCAAACCTGAGCGAGCCACATCAACTAGCTCTAAGATGGACAAGAACTTTGTTAGTGAGTCTCTTAAATTAGCATATGACGGATAGTTTTAGGTATTGCAATCCCTTTATCTAGTGATCTACTTCGCTTAGCAACTACAACTTCTGTCGGTGGACAACAAAGTTTGAAACTCGAACAATAAAGATTAGAACTATGACAATAAAGTGCGAAACTTTTCGGTGCCATTTGTCGTAGTTTGCCTTCTTCTCTGAGAAGATTTTGCCCCTTTCTTAGTTAGAGCAGATGATCTACTTCGGCAATCCAATATCCATTTTGCCTACTTTTTCTCATCCGAAATTTTTCAGGAACACCTCAGCACCAATCGACTGATGTCACACCTCTACCAAATGAAATGGAAGCACATAGATTATTTATAGTGATAGTAGTATCGTAACTTTATATAGAACAGTTAGTTATGAGAACGGATATGGCACTAGAGGAAGTGAACACAAAACTGGCTCAAGTAGCACTTGATAATTGTGAAGGGTTTCCATTTGAACAGTTTGCAAATGAGTTAATTGGAGCCATCGATGGGCCAGGGTTTGTACCAGTTGGTGGTACTTCTGATGGTGGTGCAGACGGCGCTCGTGTGGAAGGTTTGTATACAAAAGATAGACCTAACGTGTTCTACCAAATGTCCGTCACAGCAAATCATAGACCAAAAATCAAACAGACATTGGATAGGCTGGAAGAGTTTGGAAGAACTGTAAAAACGATCATTTATGTTACCTCCCAAACGATAGGAAGATTTGACAAAGAGGAAGAGGATCTAACTGACAAACATGATGTATTTGTTCGGATCAGAGATGCCAAATGGCTACTTTCAAAAATAAACTATAATGAAGCGACAAAAAAAGCGTATTACACGCATTTGCACCGATTCACAGACTTCCTCAAAGACCTATCGAAAAGTTCACAACTTAAGACTAGTGAGAACATAACTCACCCTTCGGTTTATGTTTTTCTTCAACAACAAGTAGAGAACAGAGAAAAAGACAAACATTTAGTTAAAACTGTCGCAGATAGTTTAATTTTATGGTCGCTGAATGATACAGACCCAGACCAAGATAAGTTCATGACTCGGTTGGAAATCAACCAAAAGATCGCAGAAAATATCCCGTGGGCAAAGAATATAGTTGGGGGAATGCTATCGGATCGTCTTCGAGAACTAGTAAAGAAGAATGGCGTTGGGGGTAAGCAAGTTAATTATCATAGAAAAGGGGATAAGTACTGCTTACCTTATGACACGAGAAAAATTATTGCGAACGAAAAAGCAATAGATGAAAGTGTCAAGATTGATGTAATTACTGAAATTAGCTCTCAGGATGAACTATCAAAATTACCAATCGAAGAGCGTAAAATCATTGCAAATATCGCTATAAGAACATCTCAACTCTTCTTCGAAAAAGAAGGGTTAAAGTGCTCATCTTACCTCAATGGCTCTGATGGTATCGAAAGCAATTTCATCGAAAATACTGTCTTTGACCGAGTGTCTGACGCACTTGATGAGTATGAAGCACAGGGAATGAATTTTCATGCTCAAAGAGACATGGTTGTCAATATAGTGCGTTCCATGTTTTACCAAAGTACAGAGAACCAACGAGCATTATTGAATAAGTTTTCTAGAACTTATGTACTACTATTTACGCTACAAGCAGAGCCTAGAGTTGTTGAGTATTTTCAGAAAGCCACAGCAAATTTTAGGTTAGTTGTTGGTACTGATATGATTGTTAGAGCGCTCACAGAAAGGTTCTTAAGTAAAGAAAATCAGATGACTCGAAACCTCTTCAAAATGTCAAATGAAGCAGGTATTGACCTAATGCTCACTGAACCAGCGCTCGATGGTGTTATCAAGCATCTGATCGTGACTGATAATGAATATAAAAACCACATCAGTAAAAGAGAGTCACATTTAACAGAAGATTTGATTAGAGAGTCTGAGCAAATATTAATTCGCACGTATTACCATGCGATAAGGGAAGGATATTCTCATTCCTGGCAGTCTTTTATGTCTGGATTCTTAACTTATAATGAACTTCACACTTCGCTTGGTAAAGAGGAGTTAAAAGCATACATTATTCACCAATTTGGAATGAACTTTTACTCAAATGATGATTTGAGGTCAGTTACAGATGATGGCGAAGTAAACGAATTGGCAGAGGAAATTTTGCCGATAAAACGTAATAATCAACTAGCTGAAGGTGTTGCGTTAATCATAAAGGCTGTCTACGGCTATAGGAATAAAGGGAAAGAGATTTCTACATACCCTGAGTATGGCTATCAAACATGGTGGTTGACGCAGGAGTCGAGAGTTCAACGCTATACTGCTGACCTTGTCAAAAAAAATGCAGCTAAATATATTATGCGACCAGAATTTCTACTTAACTTTTTCTCATTGGCTCCCAGTGTACGCGATATTAGAGAGTCATATAAATCAATTTTCCCTTCAGTCATGGGCATTCAAATGGGCAACAGGTTACCTGACAAACTATTCCATAAGGTTCTAGAGCAAGTTGATATATGGAAGGAACAAGAAGATGGTCGAGTAGCAGCTAAAACTAGAATGCTCTGTGATAAGCTAAAAGCGGAACATTTCGATGAAGACGTAAATGAGGCAAGTATCGACAAGTTTATACGAGAAGTAGAATCCTCATAAGTGAACTTTTCGGAACTAAAGTAGGCTCTTTCCAACCATTACCGACATGTCTGACATATCAATAACTACAACCTGAGAACACATAGTTCTCAGGTTGTCGCTTCGAATCTCTATGCGTTCTCTGAAGTTACAGACTGTAATTTACTTCAGACTGATTGTTCGGTAACAAGCTAGGCTGCTTTCCATACTTTAAATTATTCATTACTTTCTAGTTTAGAAAAATAGCTAACACACTTTTGTCCAAAAGCGAGTTTCAAACTTTGTTGTCACACTTTCGTTGGATAGCCACGTTGATTGAGTCTAAGTGTCGATCTTTATTGTCAGTATTGGGTTCTTGTAGCCACGATAGTAACGCACTTCGGAAATAGAAAAGTTTCAAACTTTAATGTCCTCCGACAACTTCACCTAGCTCAATTCCAGATAACAAAGAGAAAATAGCTGTATTTAAAAGCCCAACAAATCGACTATTCATAGGCCAAAGTAACGTTAACTCATCATTATTGATGATAAAAACAGAGCTACAGTCTGTGGCTCTATTCATTTCTAACCCTAAACCACCCTCTAGGAAGGTGGTGATCGTCCATTAGGGCTTTGCCCGAAGGACGCTCATGTTCAAGATATCCAAGTTTGTAAACAGCAAATCAAGGAGAAAAAACATGAGCAGATATGAATCCGCTTCGCACGTATATTACAGGTGCCATTACCACATAGTTTGGACGACGAAGTACCGACTCAAAATACTCAAGGGTCACTTGGGCAAAGAGTTATACTGAAGTATTTATATATAAAGCAACATGAAAAACTGCTAGGTTGTAGAGTTGAACGTTCAAGTAGATCACGTCCACTTGGTTGTGAGAATGCCACCAAGTTTGAGTATTTCAAAGTATATGGGATTTGTAAAAGGACGGACAGCGATAAGGCTGTTCAACAAATTTCCGTATTTAAGAAAGCAATAGTTATGGGGCAATAATTTTTGGCAGTGTGGCTACTTTGTTGATTCGGTAGGAATGAACGAGGAAATAATCCGAAGATATGTCAGGCATCAAGATCGTGTGGGAAAGGAAGAAGAAGAGTGTCAGATGCATCTAGGGTTGAGTAACTAAAAGTTAGCCCCTTATGGGGGGCCATTTAAATCCACCTGCTCAGCAGGTGGATTTTTACAATTCCCGAGTCTAATCGAACATAAGCTCAATGAGTGAGAATGCTTTCGGCTACCGCGAGACCTCGTCAAATGTTATTTTTCATTCAGACCCTGATTAATCGCAATAATGTCACCCTCATTCAGGTTCCCTAGAAGTTGGCTCAAATATAAACGTTCAAGAATGTAGTTGTACCGTGCGTCTGAGAGTTGTAGCTTCGCGTCAAACAAAAATCGAGTCGCTTCTAGTACATCAACAATTGTTCTAGTTCCAACTTCTAAACCTAACTGTTGTGTTGATAGAGCAAGCTCTGCCGATTTCATTGATTGTTCTTGAGCCTTTATGTTTTCTAGAGAAGCAATAATATCATTGTACTTGCCCCGAACATTGCTAGAGATGTCCCGGAAGTTGCGCTCTAACTCCTGAGACGCAGCTACGTACCTATGCTGAGCTTGCTTAACTTCGGAAGAAGTACCACCACCACTGTATAATGGCACGACGAGGTTAAGTCCTCCGTATGTATCGTTACTTCCACCCTTTGAGTAGAATGAATCGTCTCTTTTCTCATTTGAATACTGATACCCAGCATTCAATGATAAGTGAGGCAGGTGTCCCGATTTAGCTAAGTCGATATCCTGCTTTGCGATTTCTTGTTGAATTTTGTTCTCTAGCACTACAAGGTTTTCCTGAAGTGCAAGTTCAACCAATGCCTCTACATCATCTGCAGGAAGAGAGGGGCTGAATGCATCAATATTCAGCTTGTCCAAGCGATCAAACTTAACATTGGTAATCTTTCTGAGCTCTTCATAAGAGTTCCTCACTAGATTACGTGCACTAACAAGGCTCGCATTAACTCTATCTAACTGTGCTTTTGCGTCCTGTAGATCAGTTAGATCGGAAGTACCTACACGATAAGCCTCTTGTATTGTGGCAGTGTACTTTTCTATTAGTGCCTGTTCCGACTTTGCTAAAGAGAGCGTATCTTCTGCTCTTAGGGCATTGAAGTAGGCTTCAGCGGTTCGCAAAATGACAAACTGCTGAGTTTGAGCATACAAAACGTTGCCTTTTACAGCAGCTTTTTCAGACTGCTCTAGCACAATCCAACTTGCCGGATTGTATATCTCCTGCGATAGGCCAATCCCCGCTCTCCATTGCTCACTACTTAGAAGAGGTCGGTCGCTGTTGTAGTAATCATAGCCGGCACTAAGGTCAATTTGAGGAAGTAGCACACTTCTCGCACTGTTTATACTTTCCTGTGCTTCATCTGCAAAAGCCTTAGCTTGCAATAACTCTGGATCACTGTCTTTCGCCAAGTTATAAACGTCCAAGATACTCTCAGAGGCAGCCTTGAACGGTATGCTTAGCGTCAGTAATACTAAAAGAATGCTGTTTTTCATTTTACACCTCACAGTAGCTTTTCAAGCCTACCGATTGTTTTAGCGTTGTATACTCTTGTATATCCGTGGTTCAAGAGAAAATTGGAAGCTACTTTCGAACGCATTCCCGATGCACAGTAAACAATAATAGGTTTATTTCTATCTAGGTATTGCTTATGGCACGCCTCAATAGTATCTAATGGTATATTTATCGCATTATTTAAATGACTGCGGTTAAATTCCGGCTGTGTTCTCACATCAACAATATATGCGCCTTCTTGTAGGGCATTCTTTATTTCTAGAGATTCATCTTTGAACCCGAATATATTTTTTAATAATTGAAACATATCTACCTCAACTCCTGCTCTTATTACTCTTTAAAGCCGAGTTTTAATAATATCTTTCGTGGCGGGCAAAACCCTGTGAAGCCACTTTGTATTAGGTTTGCACCAATAAAAACAGTAAACCAAACAAAGTGCTTACTGACATAAATAGTCAATATTAGTGATATTAATACCATTACCCCTGCGAGGATTCGGATTCCATTTTCGACTTTCATGATAGGCTCCTGTTACATTCGAGTATATTTTTTGCCCACTCGCTAAGAGTGGGCGTTAATGATTATGCGTTATGTGAAACGATACCTTTCTTTAGTGCCACGTAGTACAAGATCGGAATAACAAGTAACGTCAGTACAGTTGATACGAAAATACCAAAAATAAGGCTGATAGCTAGCCCGCTAAATATTGGGTCATCAAGAATAAAGACTGCACCAATCATTGCTGCCAATGCCGTTAGCATTATAGGCTTAGCTCGAACTATCGCGGCGTCGATTACAGCTTGTGATAGCTCCATACCTTCTGAGATCTGATGGTTTATAAAATCGACCAGCAGTATTGAGTTCCTAACAATAATCCCTGCTAACGCAATCATTCCTATCATTGACGTCGCAGTAAACTGCGCCCCGAGTAGAGCGTGTCCAGGCATAACGCCAATAATTGTCAAAGGTATTGGTGCCATAATAATAAGTGGAACCAAATAGGACTTAAACTGAGCTACAACAAGCAGATAAATCAGAACCATTCCTACCGCGTACGCAATTCCCATATCTCGGAAAGTCTCATACGTGATTGTCCACTCTCCATCCCAGAATATTTCTACATTCTCTAGACCCGAAGGCTGGTTTACATAGTACTGTTCAACATCCATCCCCTGTTCAGCCATATTGGATGAAATGTCATACATACCATAAAGTGGACTATCTAACTCCCCAGTCATATCGCCAACGACCATAATCATTGGAACTAGGTTTTTATGGACAATGTAGTTCTCCATCGGCTCAATATTTACTTTAACTAGGTCGGCCAATAAATAACTTTGACCGCTTAGCGATTGAACCTTCATATTCAATACCTGCTCTAGTCTCACTTTTGATGACTCTTGCGCTTGAACCTGAATAGGTATTGGGTATTTACTCTGTTCACTATGTAAATAACTGATTGGTTTTCCACCGACCGCCGTTGCCATAGTATCTACAATGTTGGAGTATGCTACACCTAGCCTCGCAGCCTTGCTTCGGTCAATGACAACCTGCCACTTTTGATAACTCTCAGGGAGGTAAAAGTCGATATCTACAATATCGTCGGTGTCTCTAAATATCTCTCTAAGTTGAAGAGCAGCGTGCTCTCTAACTTCCTGTGTCGGACCGTAGACTTCAGCTAGTATTGGAGACCATACAGGCGGGCCTGGTGGGACTTCTACAACTTTAACTTTTCCACCATACTGACTAGCAATGTCGTTTAATTTAGATCGAACATCAGAAGCAATTTCATGGCTCGAACGTGTGCGATCACCTTTATCAACAAGATTGACTTGTATATCGCCCTGATGGGCCCCTTGACGTAAAAAGTAATGCCTAACCAAGCCATTAAAGTTAATTGGTGCCGCCGTTCCAGCATAGATCTGGAAGTTATCCACCTCTTCTATCGCTCTCACTTCATCAGCAAGCTCGAATAGTACTCGTTGCGTTCTTTCAAGCGAGTTGCCCTCAGGCATATCAAGGATCACCTGAAACTCAGACTTGTTGTCGAAGGGCAGCATTTTCATTACAACAGCTTGGTGCATCGGCATCCACATTGAAGCAGCAATAGCAACAATGATAGCGACACCCAATAGAAGTCGGTTTCTTTTCTGTGCTCGAGCCGTGACAAATGGAGACATCACACGATGGAAGAAAGCAGCTTGTTTACTGTTCGTCTGCTCTTCTCCATGACCATCATTCTTCAAAAGAAGCCGTGAGAGCCAAGGTGTTAGGACAAACGCAATTATGAGCGAGATGATCATACCCAACGATGCGTTAATTGGAATAGGACTCATATACGGTCCCATCAAACCTGATACAAACGCCATTGGCAGCAGTGCCGCAATCACTGTCAAAGTTGCCAGAATAGTTGGGCCACCGACCTCATCCACGGCGCCAGGTATTAAGTCTACAAGTTTCTGTTTACCCTTCATCATGTGGCGATGTATGTTTTCAACCACAACGATGGCATCGTCGACCAGTATACCAATTGAGAAAATTAGCGCGAAAAGAGAAACGCGATTGAGTGTGAACCCCCATGCCCACGATGCAAACAGTGTCAGCAATAGCGTTATGATGACTGCAATACCAACGACTACAGCTTCACGCCCCCCCATTGTCAGTAGAACAAGAAGGACGACAGCACCCGTGGCAAAGGCGAGCTTCCCGATCAGCGTGTTGGCTTTGTTTGCCGCTGTTTTACCGTAGTCTCTTGTGATCTCCACATCCACGTTACTCGGGATGAGTGTGCTTTTTAACTCTTCAACTCTATTCTCAACATTCTTCGCGACATCTACCGCGTTTTCTCCACTTTTTTTAGCGATAGCGATAGTGACCGCAGGGTTTATTTGTGTTTTATCTCCTGTCCAAACCATTTGCGTAGGCGTGTCTGTGCCAAGCTCTATTTCTGCAATATCTGCCAAGTAAACGGGCTTACCGTCATACACACCCACTACGAGTTGCTTAACTTCGTCAATGCTAGTCAGAAACTCACCAATTTGGAGAGGCAACGTTTGATTGTCATGCGTCAACGTAAGCAATGGAGACGTAGAGTTGGCATCTGGCAACATTTGATTAAGGGCATCGATAGTAACCCCAAAACCCGCCATTTTAGCTGGGTCTAATCTCACATCGACGATAGTTGGATGTCGACCTACTGTGTATATATCTCTCGTGCCTTTTATACGCTTCAACTCGGTCTCTAGGCCGCTGGCGACTTGAGTTAACTCTGCTGTAGTGACGCTCTGCGATTGGGAAGAAAGCGTAATGTTGACAACTGGCACATCTTCAATGCCTTTTGGCTTGATCAATGGCTCGCCTACACCCATGTTTGGTGGCATCCAATCACGATTGGAATATAATTTGTTGTAGATCTTAACAACAGCTTCATTGCGTGGTATGCCTACATCAAATATCGCTACAACAAGTGCCCCACCTGGTTGAGAAAATGAGTAAAGTTTATCTATCCCATTTATTTCCGATATGATTTGTTCCGCTGGGTTAGTCACCAAGCTTTCTACTTCTCGGGGAGTTGCTCCAGGAAAAGGAATAAACACATCTGCAAAGGTAACATCAATCTGAGGCTCTTCTTCTTTTGGGGTAACCACAATTGCCATTAACCCCAAAAGCAATGCGACTAAAGCAAGAAGAGGAGTCATCGCTGAGGCTTGAAACGCTGCAGCTATTTTCCCCGAGATGCCAAGTTTGTTATTCATTTAGGCGCCCTCTAGTTCTTATCACGAAGATATTTGACGACGTCTGATACGATCTCATCGCCATTTTCTAACCCACTGAGTACTTCGACCTCTTTGCCGTTGTCATACCCTGCACGAATAGGATTCATTGATACTTCAGAGCCATTAACTCGATAGACAACACTTAATTCCCCTCGTTTAATAACGGCGGTACTTGGGATCAACATGGCATCTTTTTCACCATACGCAAAAGCAACTTTTACCCACTCTCCTGGGTAGATGCTCTTTGGCTCCTCTAATAACTCTAAACGAAGTTGGAAAGCTCTAGACTGTGGGTGGGCATAATTGAAAAGTTTTGCTTCGTACGGCTCTAACTCAATACCATTAATGGTTGTAATACTAAATTGTTCTGGCCCCTCTACTTTGTCTCTATAGCGTTGAGGTAGTTCAGTAACCACGCGCAAAGGAGACAAAGAAAAGCCAGTAATAAGTTGACTACCAGGTGCTACCGTTTCCCCCAACTCAACATAGCGTTTTGTTACGACTCCAGTGTACGGTGCTTTGATGCTTGTATACCCAAGAGACTCTTTGGCCTGTTTTACAGCGGCTTCTGCAGCTCGAACTGCTGACGTTGCAGATCGAGTCTCAGCTTCGGCGTTATCGAGGCGTTCTTTGGAGATCGCTCCCTTTGGATAGAGCTCTCTATATCTGTTCACTTGAGCTGTGCTACGGAAAAGCTCCGATTTAGCGCTGCTTAACTGTGCAATTGCAGCGTCTAATGAAGCGGACTGTTGCTCAGCACTTATTTCAAGCAACACGTCCCCTTGAGTGACAACATCGTTAACATCAACATTAACAGCGATAACTCTGCCTGATGTTTGCGCCGCCAACGTACCTTGATTCACCGCTTCAACGGTACCGTCCAGCACTACTGTTGAGTTGGTTGGCTTGGTTGCGACTGATACCGTGTTCAGAGACGGAGAGGCTATACCACTACTTGCGTATAAACTAAAAGCGACTACGCTTAACATTCTGACCTTCATTGATGACCTCTTTCTTATTTTAGCATTACCTAATGTACGTAACTATAATACACAACATTAGCAATGTCTAATTTAAAGTTAGTTCAGCTATAGAACGAAGGCGACTCACAGTAATAGATTGATAGTTATAATTTTTTGAACCAGTGTTTTTATATGACTGCAGGCTTAGAGTGTTAGCTTGATAAATTTTATGTAGGTCTGACAAAGGGAAACGCGTGTTTATCACTAGAGGAATGAATAAGTTCAGGGTATAGCGGGAGCGTTAATCTAGGGTCGAAGTAGACGTTGAGCTGTTGAAGTTAAATCGATGTATAGCGTGATTAGAAGCAATCAAACTAACAAAATGAGCGGACACAGTTTCACCTTATACCAGCGGTGGATATAGTGAATGTTCCCCCCGACACTACACAGTATCGGGGGAAGATGATTAAAGTCCTTTTACGGCGTTTTGACGTGTGGATTTTCTGCTCAAAGTAAAAGATCCTAGTTGCATACCTGCCAACATTGCTACTACGAAATATACAATGCCGGCACTACCGTTAGCGATAGATGCCACTGCCGGCCCAGGACAAATACCAGCGATGCCCCAACCAATACCGAACAAGATAGCACCTGTGATCAGCTGGCCATCGATTTTTTTGTTATCGGACAGGCAAAATTTATCTGTACAAACTGGCTGCTTACTTTTTCTTGATACAAGGAAATAGGTTGGAGTAAATACTAATAAAGCTCCCCCCATTACGAATGCTAGGTTTGGAGACCAAGCCCCATGAATATCCAAAAATGCAATTACGTTTGCTGGTTCACTCATACCTGAAAGGATCATGCCGACACCAAACAGAAAGCCACTTACAATTGAAATAAAACGATACATAACAGACTCTCTTATAAAACGTGTAGCATTACATATGCAGTGATCATAGCACTACCCATGAACGTCATAGTGGCAACAATCGAGCGCTTTGATAGCCTACCCATACCGCATATACCGTGTCCACTCGTACAACCATTTCCGATTTTAGTGCCGATACCCACTAATAGGCCTGCAATAACGATCAAATAATCCGGAACAACCATTTCAGCGATAGGTGCATTTAAGACTTTTGCGCTCAAAACGCCACCCGCAATCATTCCTATGACAAACAGCAACCTCCAGTTCTTGTCGATGGTTTTTGGTTCAAATAGTCTGCCAACTATCCCACTTATGCCAGCAATCTTGCCATTGAAGTGCAAGAGTAAAATTGCGGACAGTCCAAGCAACATACCACCAAACAATGACGCCCAAGGAATAATAAGTTCCATAGTAACCTCTACTAAAAATTAAACCAAAATCTCTTTAAGCAATAAAACTTCGTAAATTCAATTGATTAAAGGTACTTGTCTTAAAAGAGGTATCGAACAAATTAGGCGCTTTACTTAAGGTTTTGCTAATATACACCATTTTTATCACTCGTGTATATTTAATTGACACTAATATTGCGTTAAGTCAATTAATCGTATCTAAGCAAGAAGTTAAGTTAATCGAACGTTAACTATGCGACAGTGGCGGAAGCGATGTGATGGGATGGGATGGATAAGCTTTTTGGGGGCTTAAAAGATGCAAGTCCTTCTGAAAATCAGCATATTCACAGTATCTACTCAGAGTAGATACTGTGAATATGCTTTACTAAATCAATAATTCTTTTGTCTTTCAGAGAGTAATAGACGTGTTGCGACTCTTTTCTAATAGTAACAAGGCGAGCTCTTCGTAAAACTGATAAGTGTTGAGAAAAAGCAGATTGACTTAAATTAGAGCTACTCTGCAATTGACCCACACCAACTTCGCCCTCAGATAACTGACACAGTACGAACAATCTCTCCGGATGGGACATCACCTTTAAAACCTCAGACACGTCAGAGGCACGTTCTTTCATCTGTTTAAAATCCATACTACTTACACCTATTTGTACTATGTAGGAAGTATCTACCCAAAACGCTACATTAGTCAATACTTATTTAAGTAACAGTTAATTTAGATCACCTTACATTAGACATCGCTTATTTTAGTGGTATAGTGTAATGAGTACCTTGGTTAAGGGCGTGAAAGCGATCTTAGGCAAATAAAACAAATGAGGACTTATTATGAAGAAGAAGATAGTGATCATCGGTGGTGTTGCCGGTGGTGCATCAGCCGCAGCAAGAGCGCGTCGTTTGAGCGAAGATGCGGAAATAGTGATGTTTGAGAGAGGGCCGTTTGTTTCTTTCGCTAACTGTGGTCTGCCTTATCACATAGGTGGCGATATCCAAGACCGCTCTAAATTGCTTCTTCAAACACCAGAAAGCTTTTTAGCTCGTTTCAACGTTGATGTTCGAGTGATGAACGAGGTTGTTTCAATTGATAGACAAAGCAAGAAGGTTTTAGTAAAAAACCTTCTAGATAACACGGAATACTCAGAGAGTTATGACTCGCTAGTATTGAGTCCAGGCGCAGCGCCTTTCGTTCCTAATATCGAAGGAATCGACAATCCACTCACACATACACTTCGAAACATTCCTGATATGGACAAAATTATTCAGTCCATTCAATTGAACAAACCAAATCACGCTACTGTAGTTGGTGGCGGGTTTATTGGCCTTGAAGTGATGGAAGCCTTTGAGCAGCTTGGTATCAAAACTTCACTTATTGAAATGGCTGATCAAGTAATGACACCTGTTGATCGAGAAATGGCTGGTTTCGTTCATTCGGAAATCAAAGCCAAAGGTATCGACCTACGCTTGAATACCGCATTGGAGTCTATCTCGTTTGAACAAAACTGCACTGTAGCCAGCAAAGATGCTGGTCAATCCACAGAGAATCAGCATCTGCAAGGCAAGCTTACCTTATCACTCAGTAACGGTGACAAGCTTGACACAGACCTCTTGGTAATGGCAATTGGTGTTAGACCAGAAACTAGGTTGGCTGTTGAGGCTGGACTACAGCTAGGTGAGCTTGGCGGCATATACACAAATGAAAAAATGCAGACAAGTGACCCTGATATATACGCTGTGGGGGATGCAATTGAAGACAAGGACTTTGTAACTGGAAAACCTGGTCTTGTTCCACTCGCTGGTCCAGCAAACCGTCAAGGCCGAATGGCTGCTGACAATATCTTTGGACGCAGTGAAAGCTATCAAGGCACTCAAGGAACCGCAATATGTAAAGTATTTGACCTCGCCGTTGCGTCCGTTGGCAAAAATGAGAAAACTCTCATTAGAGAGAACATGGATTTTGAAAAGGTATACGTACACGCTGCCAGTCATGCAAGTTACTACCCTGGCTCAGAAGTTGTTTCTCTTAAACTATTGTTTAATAAAAAGACTGGCAAAATTTTGGGCGCTCAAGCTGTCGGCAAGGATGGTGTTGATAAGCGAATCGACGTACTTGCCGTGGCTCAAAGGGCTGGGATGACTGTAGAGCAATTACAACACCTAGAGCTCACCTATGCTCCACCATATGGGAGTGCCAAGGACGTAATCAACCAGGCAGCATTTGTTGCTAATAACATCGTAGTGGGTGATGTGGTTCCTGCACATTACGCGGACGTTAATAATTTGACTGAAGATCAGGTTTTGCTGGATGTCCGTAACCCTGGTGAGCTTGAAAACGTTGGCTATTTAGAGGGCGCAATCAATATACCAGTCGATCAGCTAAGAGGTCGATTGAGTGAGTTACCAAAAGACAAAGAAATCATTGTTTACTGCCAGGTAGGATTGAGAGGCAATGTAGCTTACCGTCAACTAATCAACAATGGCTTTAAAGCTAAAAACTTGATCGGTGGATACCGCACCTATAAGTTTGCTGACGCTTAATCTATACAATAATTCGGGAGTTGCAGTGTGGAAGGCATAGGGGCGCCCATCCGCACTGCTTTTTTAACTAGGCAACCCACAGATAATAGTGTGGGATGGTATTCCACTAAATCAACTTCTACAACTTAGCTTTATTTGTTACATCTCAATAACATCTATTCGATTGTACTCTCTCAATTTCAATATATTAAAGAGTTGTCTTTTGCAAAGCTCTTCAGTACTTGAGCTCCTCACTCCAAATCAACCGTAAGCTCCTATTTGAATCATATTTTTTTAGCTCATGCTTTCAGGTAAATTGAGTCGCTTGTTTTTTCGTTTGAACATTAGGTGATACTTAGGAAAAATAAAAGTTATGCTTCCTCAACTTCGACTAGTTTGATCTCGACCATGGAGGGAAGATAGTTTTTTGGATGAGTTGGTTGACTAAGTTATGAAATGCCTAAAAAACCCAGTTACCGCGTTCAATAGATTGTGGTAACTGGGGAGATACTTGGTATTTTAATGGTTTACTCTTCAATTCAACACCAGCTAACTCCGTGTTTGCTCGCTGGCTGAGCTAGCTCACGGATGTTTGCATTGATAACATGGAAACTAACATTGCCGAACAGTACCTGACGCCCGCCATCCAATATGTACGTTGGACTACCTTTAATCTGGTGGTTCTCTCTAAATAATTGGTCAGACCAAAGTGCGGCATAAGCCTCTCCATTCTCAATGAACTTATCCAGCGATGAAACTGAAATACTCTGACTCTCAAGTATGTCATGAAGAACCTTCGTATCGCTAACATCTCGACCACTCGAAAAGAAAGCATCTCTAATTGTACTTGCCAAAGACTGTACATTGCTATCGCTAGCCCCTGACATAGCGAAGGCTTTAAGGTACAAATGTGCAGGCATAGAGGAGGTTGGTCTTGTTGTAGTCCAGACATTTTTATGCAGTTGTAGCTCTGGGAAGTTAGTGACAACATCGACCGTGTGAGCAGCAAAGCCTTCAAACCCCCCTCTATCTTTCCAGCCGTCTGCTATTCTCGAACCAGTATCTCCGAACAAATTAATAAATCGAGGCTTAATTTGAATTTCATCCCCCCAATGGTTCTTCAACTCTTTATTCCGATGCTCAGCAACCCAAGCCCATACACATAAAACGTCAGTTACATAATCTATTTTTACCATTGTGATAATCCTAGTATTGAGGGTGAGTTACTGTAATGTTTCGAGCATTTTGAAGTGTACCTACATTTACAACTTCAGCGTAGCCAAAGGATTTTAAGTACTGCTCCGCTTGACTTGCTCTCATCCCTGAAGCGCAGTACACGAGAACTGGCGTGCTCGTGTCCAAGTTACTATTTGCAAGGCGGTGAATTTCCTGTAGAGGCACATTATAAGAACCCTCAATGCTATCCCTAGTAAACTCTTCAATAGAGCGTACATCGATCAAATTGTAGTTTGCTTTTTTCATAAGTACCTCTGAATATCTTTATTTAGCATTTGCTAATGTAGCTTGTGCTTTAATATAAGTCAATCCTCCGTGATTGTATAGATCTATTACATATAATGCTTGCTAGATAAGGGTTATCATTGCCATGAGTTATGACTGTGTTAGATAGTTGCTATCTTGAATAACACTAAACCTCAAACTTAGATGTCAACACCAAATCTTTATTTATAAGGGCTGGCTACCATATAGTAGTTCCCGAACTGTTTTTCTAAAGCGTAAACACTACTTGGATTTGAAAGCTCGACATAATCAATTGGCGCAAGTACATGCAGCTTTGTAGCTGTAACACATTATTGAGGGCTTTCTTGTCAGACATCATAGAGCTCTTTCAAAGGTACCACCTTCTTCTCGCCAGATATTAGGAAAAAGTACCTTGAAGGCTTAAATGTTTGTATTACCGTTTTTCCATGAGTAAAAGACCCCAAACCTCACCGTCGAAAGAGTGAGAGCCATTTTCACGCGATGTCACGGTAAAACCCATAGACTCATAGCAGTTTCTCGCAACTAAGTTTTGCTCAAATACGGCCAATGATAGTAAGCTGGCGTTGTATTTTTCTTTTGCCAACTCGACTAACTGACCAAGCATGAGCTTTGAAACAGCGCAATTACATCTAGCCAATCTCTATTCATGTTACACATGTTGCCAGTGAAGGGTTTTAACGATGTAACAAAAGTAAGACTTAAATTCATTATTTCTCCACCCATATAACACCAACAAAGTTATCTTTGTTACTGACTCTCGGCTAACAAACTGCTTCTGTATCTTTGGCTAAAACTAATTTGGCAAAGTATCTTTCGTTTAGTTGCTCCGACTCGCCCTTCTGCGGAAGAGTATAGTGCGCTGCTTGGACTCAAGGCCTGCAACGGCGCCAGTGTTGACTGGTGATATTATGTAACAGATAAGCTTCAGCTTTCCTTAACCCCTTTTGTCGGCTTAACCCAGACATCACTCCCGAATTCGATACTAAGAACTTGTGGGAGCTCAACGCTCAATTGACAGGAGACTACTATCGCTGGAACTTCACCTATCGGAATACTTTCAAACAATAGTCGGTAGGAAAGGTGTGTGAGTTTGATGCTCTAAAAACGACGTTTGAGTTTCAAAGGTTGGAAGGAATATGCGTGGACTGGTACGGACAAGTTGAGCCTCGCCTAGTTCCGCTCACGCCATACATCGCTCACAGACAATCGTATCAAGAAAATGAATGTTCCAATTCCAAAGCCGCTGTTGATGTGAAATATGATTTGTTAAGTAAACCTGTCCGTCAATGTTGAGTACCAGTAATAGCAAGGGCTCAATAGTGGTTTTGGCTTACTAATAAGCTCTCTAAGCAACATTGATAGTGTTCAGCTTGTTACCGTGATGGCGAGTTTATCTTTTTAGTATTAGTTAGAGAATGCTAAAGGCTCATCTGTAAAGTCGCGCCCTCGAACAAAGCGCATTATTAAAGTGATGCTTTGTACAAGCACAAAATGAAGCGAGTCTTAGCACGCTTTTTCCTTCATTATCTCAATGCCTAAATTCAGCACATTACGCCAGGCGAGTTCGATGCTTTCATCATACAATGGGTCATGTATTTCCACGGTTGCTAAAAGGCTATCGACCCACATGTCGAGCTCATTTTCAGAAATATCCAACCTCATCTCTTTGTGCTTTGTGGCCAATTTTCTGATGGCTTCACGTATGGAAGTGGTTGTGGACGTATTCTGTATCAGAACCAAAGACGCTTTGAGCATACGTGCTTGTTTCTCTACGTCGACCCCATCAAAACGTTCTAAGAAAGGTGGGTTTGCATCACAAAAGATAGTCAAAAAGTCGGTCATAAATTCGGTACCGATACGACACCGTTGATAACTGTCAAGAAAGGCCTCATTGTTGTTCATGTACTCCCTGTCAACCGATGAAGATAGATTAGCGATAATTCAAAAGGCATTTTTCTTTGCGACAAGTAACCATGTAGTATACATGATCACCTTGGTGCTCTTTGACTTCAAAGTAGATGGTGGATTTGTTTAGCCCATCTTTGAAGGCAAAGACAAACTCTGCATCATCAATGCTCAATCCCTCTTTCTCAAGATGGTCAGCCATTGAAAGTTTTGCTTGCTCAATTACCCTCTCATCCTTCAAGGGTATAAGTGCTGCCTGTGCGAAGGTGGAGGCAAAGACAAAAATAAGAACAGACAATAATTTCATTCCGACTCCTGTAATTAAGCGATCTCTCGTTTCATAATAGTAGTATTCACTCAACCAAAATTACATCATATAGCGTTCAGTTTAGCCCAAATAATTTAGTTTTCATTGGACTAAACTCGTATGAATTGAACGCCCAACGCTTTTGAAATTGGGACAAAATGATTGACTGGTGATTTACGCGTCAAAGTGAGAGTATGAGGTGCAAACAATGCTCATGGGACTTCAGGCGCCTTTTTCTATCGAGAATGCGTCATGACGAGAAACCCAGATCTCTAGTGCCGAACAATAGAAGCGTAATAACTGTAACTCGACGAATTAGAGGTTCTTTGGTTGCCTCGAGCTAGATGTGATGATGTTTAGTACAGTGATTTAATATTTCGGAAGGCCTCAATAACTCTTTGATTGAACTCATCAAGATGAACATGTTGAGATGAGCCGATGTCCTCACTTGCTAAGTCCATCTCTGCTTTATCCGATGATTCCCATGACAATAATCCACCAACTGTTGTATCTTCGTCTTTAGTCGCAGATTGCAAGGATCTTTCTCTCAGTTTGTTTAGTTCGTGATGGCTAGAAACTGATTTGCTGATGAAAGTGCAGCTTTCAGGGATATCAATTTCAACTTGCTCGGCGAATTGAAGCAGTTTTGCCTCAGCAAAGGTATACAGCCACGCTTCTTGATTCATGTCTTTGGTGGTTCGTAATATCCGCCCTAACACTTGACGGAAGTATAGCTCTGTCTTGATGTTTGAAAGGTAACAACAAACCTGTAGCCGGGGTATATCGGTTCCTTCGCTGATCATGCCAACACTAATAATCCAACTGCATGAACTGTCTCTGAAGTGCTGGATAGTCGACTGTGCATCTTGTGTTTTATAGGTCACAATGGTCGCAGATTGATTGAAGTGCTTTGATAGTATTTGAGCTATTTGCTTAGCATGCTGTATTGAAGAGGCTACAATTAAGCCACCGGCACACTCGTTTGTTCTTCTGATACGCTCTAACCGATTTATCGCTTCTTCAAGAATATAAATGAGGGCATCAATGTTTTTGATTACAGCCGAATAACGAACTTGACCACTAGATACTAGGTCGTTGATCGAACCAAATACCTCACTACCGTTTGAGTCAGAGAATACAGTTTTATTACAATCAATCAGTGCAACGTTTGGGCGTCGACACACTCTGTCTTGCACAGCCTGTGAAAGAGGGTACTGGTAGTCGCATAGTATTTTTCCTTCTGGATCAGAGTACGTAGCGAGAGTGACGGGAGTCCGATTAGAACGCCAAGGAGTGCCAGTGAGTGCAAGTGTATAGGTGGCCGCCTTTTGGACTATCGCCAGCGTGTGGTAGCCCCAAGAGTTGTAATTGTCGTCGTTGTCGCCACCACAATGATGAATTTCGTCGAAGACACAAAGCACTCTATAGTTTGCTAGTGTATCCCAAAATGCTTGACTCACTGACCTAAGTGATTGATAAGTTATTGATATGCCCCTATCACCAATTTGGCCTTTAAACTTACACGCTAGGTGCCTAGAGAATGTTCCCTCAATACTCGTTGCAACGACTTTTGAAGGCGAAAAACATACTACGAAGTCAATCATTTTCTCATCAAACAGTTTCTTAGTGAGGCTTGCAGCCATAATCGTCTTGCCAGCACCAGGTGTAGCTTGTGCCAGAAAATGAGAAGCACCATTATTGTACTTTTCATAAGCGAGTTGAACACACTCATGTTGCCATACTCTTAACATGACACTAGCTCAATTTGACTTAATCGGTTAAGAGCTTCTGACCACACGTTCAGTTTTGCTACAAGCAATGCCGCCTTATTTGTTGCATTTGAGTGCGGTTCATCTAGCAGTCTACGAAGCTCCCTTGAGCGTTTCATAAGCGTTTTATACTCTTTGATCTCCTCTAGTGTGATTGTGAGCTCTGCCTCTATATCAGACTTTTCTCGTTGTAGGGTTGTGTACATTGGTATCGATTTTAAGCTAGCGTTGGCTACCCTCGAGCTTCGTGCCCGCTTGTCCTTAAGTTCAAACTTTGTCTCATGAAAAGCACTGGTTTTTGAGTAAACCTTGTTGTGCTTTGAACCTCGACTTACTGCAAGTCCCGCCTTTTCGAGCTTATCTAATTGCCTTGCGACAAATTGACGAGCGTTAGAGACACTGCCATAGGCATCAGAAACACTTTGTATGTGTTTACGTATCTCCGACACGCAAAAGTTACTTATCGTAGGGTGAGTAATGGCTTCATATACATCACGATTAATTTGATAGGTTTTGGTCATAAGAGCACCGTCAAAACAGAAACGATGCGGATTATAGTCCGTGGATATATTTGCATCAAGAGTGGATAGTCTTTGATTTTGAGAGCTACATAAAATGAAAGACTTAGCGAAGCAGTTTGGTGACAATCTACGTAAAAAGCGTTTGAGTAAATCCATTGCACAGGAAAAACTGGCATTGATGGCGCAGATAGATCGAAGTTACATTGGTCGAGTCGAACGTGGTGAAGTCAACATTACTCTCGAGAAAGCTTATACGTTGGCGTCAGTGCTGGAGTGCGATGTTAGAGAACTATTGCCATAAAGTCAGCTAATTATCGTCGCATAGATAAGGCCAAGTACCCACAGGCTAACGCGCAAACTAACAAAAATGAAGTAGTAGCTTAACCTGTTAATATAAAGCCTACTCCGAATACCAAACATGTTTGTTGTACATGTTAGCGATGATTTGGACAGAAACGCGACACATCCTTTCGTTTCTAACATGCTTCATCTAGCGGTTATTCTCATGATCGTGAGGATCTCCTGCCGCGAGTAAATAACTCAAAACATTCGACCAAGTCGCGTAAACCGGCTTTGCAACGCACTGAATGAGATTCTCTTTTTCAATGGAATGACGATAATTTTGTGGAAGACTTGGAGTTCGTAATGGAGCAAAAGCGAGTCTTAAAAAAGGAGGGAGGTAAGTTAGGTTATTCAAAGAACATATCAGCCTGAAACTGAACCTTCTTGTTATGCACTCACCTGGCTTCCGACCAAGAGTAGAATCTACTTCTAGAGATCGAGATACTGCGCTCTTTCAGTTGTATAAGGATTTCTGCCTTGGAGGTGTTTTAATCAATGAGGGTCAATATATAAGCTGTATGCTCATCGAGTTTGGATTTCACCTTCTGGCCCTTCTGGCGACACAGACGAGTTATATCCGATACAATGACGCTTTGTTGAGAGTTGATGAGGAAAGATAACTTCCGCTCACTAAGTTCTGTCTTGGTGGCAGGCACATGCTCTTAGATCCAATCTGATATTTGTATGCCATGTTTAACGGCGTACGCCGTGATAGTTTCTCTTTGAGATTCGCCATCGGCTCTTTGTGAATCTGATACTCGAATGTAACCAATCATGCCTGCCCCAAGGTGAAGAGTTAATTGTTCATGGACGGTTATTTGTTGTTTAGGTAGTCCAATACAACTTCATGGTGATCTTTGGTCTTAAACTTGTTAAACACATGCTCAAGTTTGCCAGACTCATCAATCAGGAAGCTTGTTCTTATAACGCCCATATTTTCACGGCCCATGAACTTCTTGAGTTGCCAAACACCGTATTTCTCACAAACTTCGTGTTCTTCATCAGCTAGTAGAGTGAAGTTCAGTTCTTGCTTGTTGATAAAGTTCGTCAGTTTTTTGGGAGTGTCTGGGCTGACACCAAGAACCACAACATTGTGGGCATCTAGTTCAGCTTTTGTATCACGTAGCCCCTGAGCCTGAACCGTGCAGCCTGGCGTTGAGGCTCGTGGATAGAAGTAGAGCAGCACCTTTTTTCCTTGAAGCTCTGATAGTGTCACTGGGTTGCTGTCTTGGTCATTAAGCGTAAAATTTGGTGCAGTTTGTCCGGCTTCAATTGCCATTGTCTTGTCCTTACTTTCTTTATTTGAACTATTTGCGGATAGGTGTGGTGAGCTACATCCGGTCTAGAGCACTTTTATAATGTTAGAGTGTGCATTTTTACCGATAGCTAACCGTCCTGTCTAGTGATTACACTAAACAGGACGATCTTTTTAGTTGTAGCGCTTTACGCTACTTTGGCTTTCTAAATTGGGGTGTAACAACATTGTCTGAACGAGACGATACGATTCTATCCATCGCCTTTTCTCGCTGACTCTCATGTAACACCTCCATCAGCTCTTGAACTACCTTTACATGAGTGGCAGCTTGAACAGCTAACGCCTCTTTATGGCTTTGAGCTTCGTCGTAATACTCTTTTTTCTTTTTATTCGCTTGTGCTCTTTCACCTTTAAGTGACTTTATTTCTTTTTGAAGCACTTCAATAGGGGAGTTAGCGGTTTCATCCTGAGCAACTTGTACTTCTAATGATTTATTTTTTACCATTAGAACAACGTCGTTATGCCTTCTGAGTGCGCCAGCGGAAAGGCCCGCTTCTTTTTCAACATTACTATTGTTGATTTTAAGTTTGCCCTTTCGTGCTTTATTACGCAGCTCTTTCGATGTTAACTTGGCTACATCACCATCCAGCAGCCTTTCCAATGCTTTGATTAGCTTATTTTTGGTTATCTGTGACATTATGAAATCACTCCGTATGGGATGAGTAAGTTCTTAACTTCATCAGGGAAAATGACAGGCTCAAAGTCGATACCTAAATCATCCATGATGCGTTCAGCAGCTTGAACTTTTATGTAAGATTCAGAGGCGGTTTGAGGAGTGAGTTCGTTGTTTTCAATATCATAAAGCATGTGAATTTCGGCTTCTTTACGCTTTGCTTCAGCAAATACGGCATCCACGATGTAGTCATTCTTGCAATCAACACATTCTATTAGGTTAACGAGCGTTCTTAGCCCACAAGTGGTCGAGGTGCAATATATCCCAGGCGCAACCGCATGAAGGTGTCGGTTTTGATTTCGAATTTGCTTTTTCCAATAATTAAGAGAAAGCATGTCATTATCCACCTTGTCTTTGAATAAGTTACGGTTGGTTTTGGTCATGCTTTTAGCAAACTCTTTGCCTTTACCACCTGCAACTCTCTCCTTGTTTGCCAATTTCTCATATATGCTTAAATAGACACGGGCTTTTTGGTCGATTCGTTCTTCATCAATTTCATCCGCTAGTGTCTTTTTCTTTTGTCTGATTTTTTGAAATTTACTGGCATTTTTAGCGTAGTGTCGCGTCATTGCCATAGACACATGACTGAACTGTTGTTTGAGTTGTGGGAAGTGGCAAAGCTCGTAACCAATTAAGTAGTAAGCAAAAGAGCGGCGAAGTTGATGTGGCGTAAACTCGTAATTGCTGCCCAATTCAAACGATAAATTGGGGTCAGATACTTTCAGGTCAACAATGTCTTCATTGGTTAGCGTAAGCTCTTCACCCATAGCGTCTTCAAACCAAGCGACAGAGTATCTTCCTATTGCATTTTTGCCTACTTCACTAAAATCTTCTTTTATTTTATGGAAGAATGATTGTGAACTAGGGTGCCTTTTTCTAAGTGGTGTATGCAGCGCTTGAAGGACTTCATAAGCTTTCATTCCAATCTCAGTCGTAACAAACTCATCTTGTATTGATTGAGAGCCTTTTACTGTCTTTGATAGGTTGGCATGGATAATATATATATTCTGGCGGTCAATGATATCTTCGGTGCAGCCTTGAGCAGTGTTCAGACTATATATTTCATCGCGTCTCATTCCTGTACGAGCCATTAATCCCCATAAGCAGCTACCATTAAGCTTTTTAAAAAGTGACTGAGCCTCTCTTAGGTTGTTGATTGACCATTGCCCAATCGTCAGCTCTCGCTCGGCGTGGAATTTATCTAAACATTCGTTTCTTATCTGTGGCTTATGAAGTTGTGTGAGAGCCAGTGTCTCTTCTTCATTTGGGGAGTGAAGTGCAGTGAAGGCTTGTTGAAAGGCAATAGAGCGCTTTTTGCCTTCTTTACTCAACTTGGCTAAGTGCCATTTAATACCACCGTTTTTTTGTCTAGCCTCATCACTGATAAGATACTTAGCATAACCTACATAGGCTTTTTCAAAATAGGTGGTAATGTAATCTGCCAGTTGGTCTAGCTCATGACGAAGAGCGTAAGCTTCATTTATCACCTCTTCTGACTTTTGAAGCCCCATATAGTAGAGCCTTTGTGGAACGACAGTAAATTGCTCAGCGTCTTTAATCGTTAAACCAAAATCCGAGGCGTTAAGTTTTTTGTTTAGGTTAACCTCAAATGGCAAACCTTTGGCTTCTATGTAAAGGCGGTTTAACCCATTGTATATTGGCGCTCTTTCAAAGTCGATATCGGTAAAGCCTGTTAGCACCCAAGTTTCGAGTCGGTCAAAGTCAAGCGCAGATAACGTATTAAACCCCTCATTTAAAAGCGGGTTAATGACTTTTTTTAGATCATTTAGCGCATCATAAAGAGTGGTAAAGGAATGGTCATGAGGTGAAAGCCACATCATTTTAAGTATGAACACTCTAAGCTCATTTTTTAGGTTGCGCTCAATCACTTTGCCATCGCTAGTAAACTCTAGGGTGCGGGGCGCCTTTGCTTGCGGCTCAATATGAGACTGCAAGTTTCTCCAAGCTTCATCATCGGCAATTTTACCTAATGATTCACTAGTTACCGTAAAGCCTATATCAAGAGCTTCGAGTTCATCCCAATCGCCGCGCTCAATCGCTGGCTTTAATACATCTATTAAGTAATTAGTATGAGCGCCAACGTTTTGTTGCGCTTTAAGAAGCTTGTTTTGGTGCTCTAGGTCAGAGAGTTTTATCATGTGAGCCTCCGTAACTACATAGATAGAATTGCATGATCGATGAACACTCTTGGGTGACGACCTTGAGAATTAAATTTTTTCATAGCTTCATCGAATATATCGTTACTTGCTCCATCTAGCGTACACTCAAACGCTTCGATTTTTTCTAGAGCCCCCCCTTTCGAATCAGGGAACATATCTAGCCCTTCCTTCAACACATCGATATATGAAATAAGCTTATAAATAGCATCAGCGTCATTTGCCGCTTTGGCAGATTGGCACTTGTGGCACATATCAAACTCAGCGCAAGGTAAGTCTACGCCTAGCGCAAAGTTCGTTTCACGTTGTGTATTCTTGCCATCAATCATGACTTGCTTCCCGTCGCAAGCGATCCCATTGGGGTTAGTTTTGCGCTTTTTCTCACCTTCCTCGTATGTCAGCATCGGAATACCGCGCCTTTTAGTAACAGCATCTTTTGCTTGCTCTAAGTCATTATCATAGAGGTTTTCGATGACTTCGATACCCTGAGAGAGAATGACTTTATTAAGTGATGGAAGCCCGTTTATGTAACTTCTCTCTATTGTGTCTCGCTTGTTTTGGAGCAAGCTTTGAACGGCTTGAATCCCACCCTCCGCATAGGCTTGATTACTGCTCATTTCTCGCCAGCGACTTGATTGAAGAGAGAGGTAGTAATGGTTGGGTTCAACAGACCATAGTTTCATGAGACTGGCTGAAATAGGGCTAATTCCTTCCCAATCATAAGGAATATACCTGGAAGTTCTTGCTAAAAGCAGTCGTTCATATTTCTTAGCTTGTTTGTTCGCTTTGTCTTTCGCATATTGCTCTATATCTTTAATAAGCGTTAAATCACAAGCGGGGACTTTGAAGTATCCTGTTTCGCCACTTCTATAGTTAAAAGAAACGGTAACATTGCCATCAATTTCGGAATAGGTGAGCGGAAGTAAAATTCCCTTAAGAGGTAGGTCTGTGTAACAAGATAAAATGCAGTAGGCGCTGTTGGTCGCTCCTTGACTTGCCTTATTCTTGGAAATTTCCTGCACTTCTTTATGAGCAACCGTGCGACCTAAATGATTCGTGACCTTTTTTAACGTGATGGCTTGTTGATTTCGGTAGGTGTAAAACAGCTCTTTAAACCAAGGTAGATTACCCGCCCGATGGGGAGATAACAGGTGTAGTGTGTTAACGAGGTATTTATTTAGCTCATGCAAATTAAAGGTATCACTGACTTCTGAGTAGTTATTGAGAGGAAAAATCAACTCCGAGCCATCTTCACCATTGCCGTAGAGTTTGGATAATCGTTCTAGTAGCTTTATAAACTTCACGCCATCGCGCTTATCAACGTCAAATTGCTCCCCCACCAAAAGGGCATCGACTTCGCTGCTTGAGCGAGGCTTATAGCTTGAGATCTTGACTATCTGTAGGCTTTTGTCTCGCTCTTCGGTATGAACATGAATTGGGTGGGCAATGTTTCGAATGTTGCTGTCGTTCAGTGAGGTAAAAAAGCACATTAAGTGATAGGCGGCAGCCATTGTAAGGTTAAAGGCTGATGCAGTATTAACAGCAGTGTTATTTTTGCTATATCTTCCTACATTCACTTTCAATGATGTAGGAATTTGAATTGTTTCCTCATGCAAACCAAGACTAATGATAAGAGGCAGAGTTTCGGGTAAAGACGTGTTGTTTTCTTTAGCAGCAATGAGCTGTGGTGCAAGAGTGAAAAACAATGCCTCTAATCGTGTGACCAGAAGCTTTTCTTCCTCATCTGAGTAACCCTTAAAGGGCGTATTTTCTCCTGTAAACCCTCGGTGATTTCTCGCCCAATCTGAAATAGGTAAGCCGCACCATTCAAGCGCAGTACGAAGGCTTGAAAGCAAACCAGTAGCGCTTGATTCTTTCATGCCTAATTCATCACCGTGATTGTATTCCCACAGGCGTTTTGAAGGGGTAAACATCTTGATTCGATGCCTTAATTCGCCATCGTTGCCAGCATACTTCAAATAGCCGTTTTCGGTGAACGGGTTAACATTTATGGTGTCACAAAAAGCCAGGTAGCTGCGCAAGTTATCGTAGTTTGAGCTGACGGTGCGCGCTGAATTCCCATTGCTGACATATTGATTAGCTTTCTTGCAAAAAGTTCTGATAAATACAGCTCGACTGTTTATCTTTTCGTTTTCTTTGCTCCCCCCTAAATGCAATAGGTGAGAAACATCGAACTGCTGCACTTTGTTTGATTTGGCATCTTTATAAGGAATCTCAAAAGTCAAAGGAACAACATTTTGATTGTTTCGTATATGCTTGACGGCTTTGGACTGTTTTGCGATTTTGCTTTTCGCCATTACGACCAACCCCCGTTTATTTTGCGGTTTTTGGCTTTAGCTGTGTTGATTTGGTCGTCCAGCTTATTCATGTACTGAATGTACTTTTCGGTGGTCGATGTGCTGGCGTGTCCCATCAATTCCGCTAAATCACCCATAAGATAGTCATAGCTAACATTACGTTCTTTTGACTCTTCCCAAAGCCAGTGAGTAGCAAAGGTAGAACGTAAATCATGAATTCGGTAATACCAAGAAGAGTCCACTTCCCGAATCTGCTTTCTAAGGTTTGAAAAGTGCGTTTCTAAAGTATTGGCGGAGTATGGCACACCTTTGTTTGAGAGAAATAGGTACGCAATGGTATCCATTTTGTTGCCTGCCTGAATAAGGTCATTGCGGTTGTTTAGGTTTTTAAGTTGCGTGTGACTTTCTTTGTGTACCTCTAGCTCTTCGTACAGTTCTATAGGGATTTCTACGGTACGCTCTTTGCGGCCTTTCGTGTGAGTAATTTTGATTGGTACAGTATCTAAATCACTGTAGTCAGCGTTTCCGATATCGTGAGCGGGGAAGTGAATGGCTTCATCTATTCTAAGTCCTGCTTCGACACATAGGCGAAAGATGAGTTTTGTCGTCTTTGGGAGTGATGTTATATGCTCATTGAATAAAGCTTTGTGCTCGGGGTGCATGGGCTTGAGTTTTTTATGAGCAGGCGTTTTTTGTTTTTTAGGAAACCTCTTCATGATATTGGAAGTTTCATAAGTACGCTGCGAGCCAGATTTTGTGTGAGCCAGCATATCGTGTTGGTTTAACTCCTGATGTACTGTTTCTGTGGTGTAGTGCGTAACGATATTTTCATCGTTATTTTTGATGTAGCCGTTTTTTTGCATCCACTTATAGAATCCAATTACCACACCCATATAGGTGCGAGCGGTAGATAAACTAAAAGCCTCGTTGCCATTAGAGCCTTCAATATCATTGCAGTTCGCAAGTAGAAACTCAGCAAATCGCCAAGGAGCGCCTTCTTCTTCGTACTTTGATAGGGTTTTATACGTTAGGTATTCACATGGTATTTCATGACCATCTTCATCAACTCGACAGTGGTGAGTCGAATCCAAATAACGAGTGAAAGCGAGCAAACCTTTTGCGATTGAACCTGTGTCTTTTACGGCCGCTTCACCACGCAATTTAGATACTATATAAAGAGACTGTGGATAAACCACTCTACCGTCAGGGGCAACGATGATATCGGTTTTCTTTATGCGTGATTTTAGGTTGGAAGGAGAAAGGTCGAGAGAGTATGTCACTTCCCCTGATTCAGTATCGGTATTTGTAGAGATTCTTAGCTTTGCTAATGTATCGACTTCGATAGAAAGAAGTCGGTAGTCATCATAAACATCAGAACATTTTTCTTTGTACGTTTCTATCACAAAACAATCCTCGATATGCTACCCACATATCAAAGCTAGGTTTGTCATAAAAACAGATCAAGGATTTCTGTCATGCTTTTTTTCTAAGGGTAAACTTCTTCTCGCCCCAAACACCGAATTGGTCTGCAACGGCATGGTCTTCATCTGAGAGAAGCGTAAAGTTAAGTTCATCACGCTCAATAAATTTACCTAGACGTTTTACTGGGTCAATACTGACACCCAATACCACAACGTTGTGAGCGTCAAGCTCGGCTTTAACGTCACGTAGCCCCTGAGCTTGCACAGTGCAACCCGGTGTCATAGCTTTAGGGTAAAAGTAAAACAGGACTTTCTTACCTTTGAAGTCTTGTAGTGTGACGGTGTTGCCGTCTTGGTCGAGCAAAGAAAAGTTTGGAGCTGGTGCGCCCGCAGTCAACGTGTTCATCAAAATTCCTTTGAAGCTGAATGGTGTTATTGTTTTATTTACTACCGCTGATGAAGTTCAGCGAGCCTTTTACTGATAAGCGTTGACACAAAGAGTCGAACTCTTCTTGTAACTGCATCAAATTGCAATTTTCTTCTACGTTAGCAGTTAGAGCGATCTGGAATTGATCGACTTCTGTGCCCGCACGCTCTTTGACAATAGTTTGCGCGCTTAATGAAGCCAGACCGATCTGTTTATCGGCGAAAAACTGGGTAAATTGTTCAGTGAGTCCAATGCGGTCTTCTGATTCAATAAACACTTCAACAGTATATTGATTCGGTAAGGCGTCGTGTTTGGATGTACGTTTCATCATCGTAATGAGATCATGTTCTTGCCCTAAAAGTGGCAAGGTAGTCTCAACTCTTGTGATGTAACTGGGGGTGCCGGATATCAGCATTATGAGAGTAAATTCATTACCAAACATGGCAATGCGACTATCGATGATGTTACATCCGGCTTGTGCGACCAGATGTACGACTTCATTACAAATCCCTGGGCGGTCAGTACCAACGGCGGTAATCACTAAATACTGATTCATGGTGTCACTCTAAAGTCCTTATTTGATGATATGGTAGCACAGCTAACGGTAAAGCTCTTGTGATAGATGTAACCGAATACCGACAAATTTAAGGGGAATAAGTTTATCAGCCAGAAAATTAACCTGTTGATGACACCTCGAAATAGTAATAGCGCACCTTATACGTGCCTCATATCTGAAATCTGATAATTATTCATTCACTTCTTGCGGGGATCGTTTTTAATCTCTTGTGTTTATCAATAGCATTACAGTACCATGCAAGAAGTATCAATTTAGGGAGATCACCATGTTTTCAGGAAGTATTGTTGCCTTATTAACCCCATTCACTCCAGACGGCGAAGTGGACTTCGTTAGCTTACGAAAGCTAGTTGAGTATCATATTGAAGCTGGTACAGACGGTATTGTTGCTGTCGGTACAACAGGTGAGTCTGCAACACTAACTGTTGAAGAACATGTCAAGGTCGTCGCGAAGACGGTTGAGTTTGCTGAAGGTCGTCTACCAATTATTGCTGGTACAGGTGCAAATGCGACGCACGAAGCGATTACATTTAGTCGCTTATTTAATAACGTTGGTATTGCGGGTTGTCTGAGTGTGACACCGTATTACAACAAGCCAACGCAAGAAGGCATGTATCAGCATTATAAAGCGATTTCCGAAGAGACAGACATTCCACAAATCTTGTACAACGTACCTGGTCGTACAGGTGTGGATCTACTACCAGAGACGGTTGCACGTTTATCTGAGATTTCAAATGTTGTTGCACTTAAAGATGCGACCGGTGATTTATCACGAGTTCAAATTCATCGTGAACTTTGTGGCGAAGATTTTATCTTACTAAGTGGTGATGATTCGACAGGGCTTGATTTCATTAAGCAAGGCGGCACTGGTGTGATTTCCGTAACGAACAACATTGCAGCGGCAGACATGGCAAAAATGATGAAGCTGGCTCTAGAAGGTAAATTCGAAGAAGCTGAAATCATCAATCAACGTCTTATGCCTTTGCATAAAAATCTGTTTGTAGAATCTAGCCCGATTCCTGTGAAGTGGGCTGCGCATAAAATGGGTTTGATTGACAACGGAGATTTACGTTTACCTCTTGTTGAACTATCCGAGCAAGCAAAACCTATTGTTGCTCAAGCTCTAACAGAAGCTTGTATTTACTAATAGAACATTAAGAGGAGTGAACTATCGCTCCTCTTATTAAGGGAGTATCAATGAAATTTTCTCGTCAGCTAGCGGTATCGTCGTTAGCTGTTATTGTTTTAGCCGCTTGTTCGAGTGACCCTAACACTCGTCGCGAAGCAAAAGATGACTTTAACTACCTAGATGCGCCACCGCTAGAAAGTTGGACGCTACCGGAAGATGCCACGCCTCAGTTCTATCCAAATTATGAAATTCCTAAAGGGGATTACTCGGGTGGCATTGGCCGTGAGGTTGATATTCGTCCGCCTCAACAAGTTTTAGAGCTTATCCCTGGTGCTCGAGTAGAAAGACAAGGCTCCGACGTAACACTGTGGCTGCTACAAAAAGATGAGATGGATAAAGTATGGTCAACAGTCAAGACCATGCTAGCTGAAATCAACGTCAAAGCACGAAAAGAAACCGATGACTTTATCGAAACCGACTGGGTGTCTTGGGTTTCTGAAGATGAGGACGTTGAGATTGGTAGCCGTTACGAGATAAGCCGTTTCGAAGCAAACAATCGTTATGGTTTCAAAATGAAGCTGATCGATTGGCGTGAGGGTGGAAAAGATAAGCCAGTAACTCGTGTTAACGAAGAGCGTTACAACACATTGATGACCAATTTGGTAACTGCTCGCTATGACAGAGACCTTCGTGAAGAAGCCGCTCGTCGAGCTCAAGAGTTGGTCAAGTCTATCCCGATTAGCATGGGTACGGACAGAAGTGGTCTGCCAGTCATCATTGCACGTACACCGTATAATGTAATGTGGCAAGAGATCCCAGAGCTGCTGCCTAAGATGGGCTTCACCATTGAAGAGCGTAACCAGTCTCAAGGTACTGCAAAAGCCAAATACGCTGCACCGGATGACGCGTTCTGGAATGACGTTGGCTTGAAACCAATTGATCTAGAACCGGGCGAATACACCTTCCTATTCGGTGATTTAGGGAACCGTACTTCGATTAATGTTACGGATAAAGACGGTAAGCCAGTAGCAGAGAACCTGCTCCGCTCCCTAGAACCGTTGATATCGACAGTGATCAAGAAAGACTAAAACAAAAAAGGACCGTTAAGGTCCTTTTTTTATGTCTTCGTCATCATCGCCATATTTTTGTTTATCTAACTCATTGAGGCGGTCAAGTTCATGTTTACGTGAACGGACGTTATCTTCTTGGTTGAACTTCATATTGGCGGTGTGTTTCAGTGCTGCAATGTTGCCAATCACAACGGCTACAACAACAATAATGATAACCCACGGGTTAAATAGCCATTCAATCATACTTCACTCTCAACGTTGTATATTTGTTATATATTGATTGTAGATGTAATCAAGTTGAGAAAGTATGGCACGTTGTCCCAAAATCTCTGATTGCTCTAAAGTTTCTTGAAGCAATGTGATGGAAAGTTGGCTAAGACATTGTTCTGCCGTGGCATGGTGGCTGATATGCCAGGGTTCAAAGGCTACTCCGCCACGATCTTGCTGATAAGGAAAGCGGAAACCATACCGGCTAGCATTGTTTTTTAGCCATTGATAGAAGGGTACTTGATGACCTTGTGTATATTCCCAAGGCTCTAAGGCGAGAGAAGTGTCAACAGGTAACAAGTTACCTGCATAGACATCAAAATCGGTACCCCAGTGGTGGCGGCTTGCACCGGGTAAAGCACTCCAACGCAAAATTGCTCGAACCTTTTGCTCATCAGACAGTGAGGCAGTATCCATGGGGTGGCTATCATCGTCTAGAATTGGCTTACCCCCTGACATTTTGTTGTTCCAAATACCAAGTTGACGCTCGAAACTTCGAAATCCACTGGCGATATACAGTTGAAATCCATCGGATGAAGCAGCTTGAATCAGAGCGTGCAAATCTTGCCTAACTTGCTGATGCACAAGAAACGCTTTGTTTCCAACTTGAAGTGGAACTAGCTCACATTCACTTTGACCAACAAGCTGCTTTCTATCCATATCTATTTACCCAAAAGATTAAACAGAGTTTTCTCGTACATATCGGTGAGCTTTTCAAGGTCAGCAATGTTTACACATTCGTTTACCTTGTGAATGGTTGCGTTAACAGGACCAAGCTCTACTACTTGAGTGCCCATGCGTGCAATAAAGCGGCCGTCGGATGTACCACCCGTCGTTAGAAGCTCAGGTTTCTTATGGTTGACCTCTTCCACGGCATCGACTACTGCATCCAGTAATTCACCTCTATCCGTTAAGAACGGATGACCACTTAATGTCCATTTTAACTCGTAATCCAACCCATGAAGGTCAAGTGTCGAATGTACGCGTTGTTTGATGTCTTCGTCGGTCAGTTCAGTACTGAAACGGAAGTTGAACTGCACATCGAATTCACCAGGAATCACATTAGTTGCACCGGTGCCAGAATGTAGATTGGGGATCTGGAAGCTGGTTGGAGGAAAGAAGTCGTTACCTTCATCCCACTTTGTTGCAGCAAGCTCTGCTAATGCAGGAAGCGCTTGATGCACTGGGTTGTTTGCTAGGTGAGGGTAAGCAACATGACCTTGTATGCCTTTTACTTTCAAATCACCAGTGATAGAGCCACGACGGCCATTTTTAACCACATCGCCAACCGCTAGCGTACTTGAAGGTTCTCCTACAATACACATGTCGATCAGCTCGTTACGCTCCATCAAGGTATCGACCACTCGGGTAGTCCCGTTAATAAATGGGCCTTCTTCATCAGAGGTGATCAAGAAAGCAATGGAGCCCGTGTGGTTTGGGTTCTGTTCTATAAATCGTTCTACCGCAACAATCATACAGGCTAGCGAGCCTTTCATATCTGCTGCACCACGTCCATGAAGATGACCATCAATGATTGTTGGTTCAAATGGTGGGGTATGCCATTGTTCTTTTGGTCCAGCTGGTACAACATCGGTATGGCCAGCAAAGGCGAATAGCGGCGCTTCACTACCTTTGCGAGCCCAGAAGTTGGTGGTGTCTTCAAACACCATCACTTCGATCTCAAAACCGAGTTTTTCTAGGCGTTCAATCATTACCTTTTGGCAATCTGCATCTTCCGGTGTTACTGATTCGCGACTAATTAAATCTTTTGCGAGTGCCAATACGGGGCTGTCTGTCATCCTTGATGATCCTTGTACTTATCGTTAATTCGAATTATGCGTTGAAAATCTGTTGGTATTGATCAGCTTTGAAGCCAATGTGTTTGCTGCCGTCAATATCGACAATAGGACGTTTAATCATGGCAGGATGCTCAACAAGAAGTGAGATCGCAGAGTCTTCATTAAGTGTGTCTTTTTGCTCTTGTGAGAGCTGGCGGTATGTCGTGCCGCGTTTGTTTAGTACTTGTTCCCAACCTAGAGCATCACAAAACTCGCGAACCATTTGCTCTGAAATACCATTTTTACGATAGTCGTGAAATGTGTACTCCACGTCATTAGCTTCGAGCCACTTTTTAGCTTTTTTAATTGTGTCGCAGTTAGGGATCCCAAACATGGTGATCGACATAATGACTTCCTTTCTATAATTGACTTGCCGACTCGGCAATTTTGTTTTCAAGCATCCTATCAAGAACTCTCCTTATAAACAAAAACTTGTTCTTTATCACACTTGGTCTGATCTGTTTGTTCTGAACAGATGGCGCAAAAACAACAGAAAAGCCAGCTAAATTAACCAATATTGATGAAAAGTTACAAAATCTGAATTGTTGATATCGCGCGGATTATCGAGAAATTGATCAAGCGCAACACCATCTTGTTGAAATCCAATATATTGGAAATGCACATAAATAGGAGGTGTCAATGGAACTGAGTCCTGTTTTTGCACGTCGTCTCTATCTCGCATTGCTTGTTGAGAGCATCGAGAGACCGAATGTGCCAAAACTTATCGAAAAAACGGGGTGGCCTCGCCGAACAATTCAAGATGTAATCAAGGCGCTACCTGGTATCGGCATTGAGCTCATGTTTGTTCAAGATGGGCGTAGACACAATGATGGTTATTACCAGTTATCTGACTGGGGACCATTCGACAGCCAATGGGTGATTGAACGCCAAAATGACATCGAGTCAACTCTTGGCGTTTAAGCAGCATATCGTTGTTGAGTGTGAATTAAGTATCAGCCGTGTGCATATGGATGATAAATGAGGCCAGAGTGAAGACTCTGGCTTTATTTTTTACATCGGTACGCGCTACCTATCAAGGTTACCGACGTTTGAAAGTCGAGAGGGGATAGCAAAAGTACAGTATCTGCTTCCAACTCACTTGCATGATTCTTTATGTCATTCATTGCGCCACGGGCCAGTGCATCATTGCCATAAAAAATCGAGCTATACCAGCGTCCTTCTGAACCAGTGATGTCGCCTTTCCAAGCGCAAGACGAGACATCCATACTGGCATCCAGTCTTACCTCAACACGTTCAGCTTGCGGTGATGAAAGTTGATTGGCTGGTGTTGAGCAGCCTTGCAGCACAATCAGTGCGGTGATAGCACCGAGACTACGTTTAGTTAAGAGCAACATAAGCAATAAAACCTATCCAGCTAAATACCAACAACATCCAAGGTAAACGGGTAGAGCCTACCTCCTGAACTTGAATGTCTTGTGTTTGATTGTCTGCTTCAACGTGGTCACGTTGCTGCTTATCTCTTTTCTGTTTTTTTAGCGCTTTATCTGCCTGACGTTTTTTTTCTTTCTGCTGTTTTTTAAATTGCGCGATGCCTTTTTCAATTCCTTGAGCGATCAATTTAGTCTGTTCTTTTGTTTGACCAGGCTTTTGGGTTGATTTCGCTATGCGCATCGCTTCTTGCTGCGTTTCTACAGAAGGCGCACTTTTGTTGGTTTTCATACTCATCCTAACTCAAAATTTGCTGCATTTTATCATAACCAAGAGTTTGAACTTGAATCATTGCGCCATTAACACCATATAGTTTGATATTAGTTAGAATTTGAGACGTATTATGCGCTATGGCATAGAACAATATGACCAGCACGGAATCCTCAAAGCGCCAATTTGGCTCTGGTTAGGGTGGGCGTTCCTGACACGTGCTTGGGTGGTATTTATTGTTGCTGGTGCGAGTCGCCAAGAAGGAAGTCAAATTCTCGAGTATGTTTACCCAAACCACACTATGCTTTACCTCGGATTGGCCATGGGGCTACCGATTGTTGTAGGAATGTGGCTAATGGGATTGCGTAAAGCGGATACAGACAAAATCAATCGCTCTGTTAGCTATTTAAGAGGCACTTCTATTCTCGTGGTGCTAATGCAGCTAGGACATACTGTCTACTTAGTCAGCTTACAGCACTGGCAGTTTACCTGGACCAACGCGATGACTCTGGTATTGCTGTGCTGGTTTGCTATTTATTTGGTAAATAGTCGCTATGTGATAGATTGCTTAGCGATGCCAAGAAAAATCAATACAGTTACTGATCAAGGTCATACTACGAGTAACTAGTTAAAAATACACTGTGCAAAAACAGAGGAAAGATCAATGTCATTACCACAAAGTGCAATAACGCCTGATGCTGAACCATTTGCGTTGTACATGCAGTTAAAAGTGAATCAAAACCCTCAGCAAGTGCTAAGTGCACTGCAAGCATTACCACAGTTAGTAAAAGAGCTTAATGAGTCTCAACCTGGTGCTGAACTGACTTCATCAGTAGCATTCTCTCACTCATTCTGGACACAGTTTGAACAGGCGATGCCGCCAGAACTGAAAGCGTTCCCAGAACTAGGTGAAGGTGATATTCACGCTCCATCGACTGAGGTAGATGTATTAGTGCATTGTCACTCTAAGCGTCATGACCTGCATTTTTATGTGTTGCGTAAACTCATGGGTCAGATTGCTGAGGACGTAACTGTTGTGGATGAGACCTACGGCTATCGCTTTATGGATGCTCGTGATATGACCGACTTTATTGATGGCACTGAAAACCCGAAAGGTGAGCAGCGTGGTGAAGTCGCATTAGTTGCTGATGGTGAGTTTGCTTCTGGAAGTTACGTGATGGTGCAACGTTTTGAACATAATCTGCCAGCGTGGAACCGCCTTAATGTTGCAGCACAAGAAAAAGTAATTGGTCGTACCAAGCCTGATTCTATAGAGCTGGATGATGTCCCTGCCGCATCTCACGTGGGGCGTGTAGACATCAAAGAGGAAGGCAAAGGACTTAAAATTGTTCGTCACAGCTTACCGTATGGTACGGTAAGTGGCGCTCATGGCTTACTGTTCATTGCTTATTGTCATACGGTACATAACTTCGATGCGATGCTTGAAAGCATGTACGGTGCAACCGATGGTAAAACTGACCAGTTGTTACGCTTTACCAAAGCGGTCACAGGGGCGTATTTCTTTGCGCCGTCGCAAGAGATGCTTGCCTCACTAAATATCGCAGCATAATCCATATCTTGGTTCCTAGGCGTTTGTACTAGGAACCTTCTCACTACCTTTTTTCCCTTCAGTTTTTTCTCATTTAGTCGATATCAAACTAACCCTCTTGTTTTCGGAACTTGTATGTCGATTACTGTTAATACCAATGTCAGTGCAATGATGGCGCAGAATCAACTGAATAAAGCGTCTCAGGCGTTGAATCAGTCGTTAGAGCGCCTGTCATCTGGCTATCGTATTAATAGTGCTAAGGATGATGCAGCTGGCCTACAAATTTCTAATCGATTAGAAGCTCAAATAAGTGGTTTAGGCGTAGCGCAGCGTAATGCAAATGATGGTATTTCCATCATGCAAACTGCGGAAGGCGCGATGAATGAAACCACATCAATCCTACAACGAATGCGAGATCTCTCGCTGCAATCTGCCAATGGTTCCAATTCGGCTCAAGATCGAAAGGCGCTGCAAGAAGAGTTTACCGCCCTTAATGATGAACTAAATCGAATCGCAGAAACCACCTCATTCGGTGGTAAAAGATTGCTCAATGGAAGCTTTGGTAAGGCCACGTTCCAAATAGGTGCGCAGGCAGGTGAGGCCATTCAAGTTGAACTAAAAAATATGCGTTCTGACCAACTGGAAATGGGCGGCGTTGCTTATCGTGCCAATAATGGCGTTTCTGAATCGTGGCTGGTGGATTCAAGTAATCGTAGCTTGAGTTTCAGTTATCAAGATGCTCAAGGTAGAACTCAGACTGACACGATAGAGCTTAAAGTTGGCGATGATATTGAACAGGTTGCAACTTACATTAACGGGCAAACAGATACGATTTCAGCCTCAGTAAACGGGCAGGGGCAGTTACAATTGTTTGCAGACTCCCAGCAAGTCACCAGTAGCGTTACATTTTCTGGGAGCTTTGCTCAGGCTTTAGATATTGCGACACAAGGTATTGTGACGGTGGATAATTTGTCTATCGAAGCAGTAGGAGGTGCGCAAATGTCGGTGTCGGTGATCGATCAAGCTTTAAAGTATGTGGATGGTCATAGGGCTGAGTTGGGTGCGTACCAAAATAGGCTAGGTCATACCATTAATAATCTGGCAAATATGGAAGAGAATTTATCGTCTTCGAACAGCCGTATTAAAGATACTGACTATGCGAAAGAAACAACCGAAATGTTAAAGCAACAAATCCTTCAACAGGTTAGCACTACGATTTTGGCTCAAGCAAAACAGACTCCTAACCTAGCACTTACTCTTTTGCAGAGCTAATAGCAAAATAGGTCGTACGACGGCTTGGCAGATAACTTTAGTTCTTTTTCCTACAAAACTTCACTTTTTATGTTTCTTATCACAATTCATGTCCAACCGCATAAAAAAAGTAACTTTCCATAAATAAACTTCTCAAGTCTTTCTTTTTGAAGACGATAAAGATAGTAACTTTGAGAGAACTACTTGGTTTTCCGAGACGTCGGAAACCGCTACACCGGAAAATCAATTGGAGAAACAACATGGCAGTGAATGTAAATACTAACGTATCAGCGATGACCGCTCAGCGTTACCTAAACAGCGCAAGTCAGGCGCAAGCAACGTCAATGGAGCGTTTGTCTTCGGGTCATAAAATCAACAGTGCGAAAGACGACGCAGCGGGTCTACAAATTTCGAACCGTTTGAACGTTCAAAGCCGTGGTCTTGATGTGGCAGTGCGCAACGCGAACGATGGTATCTCTATCGCCCAAACTGCTGAAGGCGCGATGAATGAGACAACGAACATCCTGCAACGTATGCGTGACCTATCACTGCAATCGGCAAACGGCTCAAACTCAAAAGCAGAGCGTGTGGCGATTCAAGAAGAAGTGACGGCACTGAATAACGAACTAAACCGTATCGCTGAAACCACAGCATTCGGTGGTAACCGTCTACTGAACGGTACTTACGGTACCCAGTCATTCCAAATCGGTTCAAACAATGGTGAAGCGGTGATGCTAAGCCTGAAAGACATGCGCTCAGACAACAGCGGCATGGGTGGTTCGGTTTACCAAGCAGCGAATGCAAAAGATAAAGATTGGTCAGTGGCAGCAAACTCAACACTGACTATCGACATGAACGACAGCGCAGGTAATGCGATGACAACGCTGACGATTAACGCGAAACAAGGCGACGACATTGAGCAGCTAGCGACGTACATCAATGGTCAAACTGACCTAGTGCAAGCGTCTGTAGATGAAGATGGCGCACTACAAGTATTTGCGAGCAACAATAAAGATATCGACAGCGCTTCATTAAGCTTCGGTGGTACGCTAGCGGGTTCAGGTGAGCTAGACATGTCAGGTGCAGCGGCAGCAGCAACGGTTAACGATATTGATGTCACGTCAGTAGGTGGCGCTCAAGAATCCGTGGCGATTCTGGATTCTGCGATGAAGTATGTGGATAGCCACCGTGCTGAGCTTGGTGCTTTCCAAAACCGCTTCAATCACGCTATCAACAACCTAGACAACATCAATGAGAATGTGAACGCGTCGAAGAGCCGTATCAAAGACACGGACTTTGCGAAAGAGACGACAGCGATGACGAAGAATCAAATTCTATCGCAAGCTTCAAGTTCGATTTTGGCGCAAGCGAAGCAAGCGCCAAACGCAGCATTGAGCCTACTAGGCTAAGCGTCACCTCAGATGACAAACAAAAAAACCAGAGCTTCAGCTCTGGTTTTTTTATGGTCTCACACTTTTTAGCTACAAAAAATAAAGGAGGCAGACTGCCTCCTTTATGATATTTAAATTCTAACTTAGTTAGAGAACAAGATAGATGAACCTTGGTTTAAACTAGTCAGCAATAATGTTTTTTCGTTAACGATATCAATACGTCGACTTTGCTGGGCTTCCATTTTTAGGAACTGCTTAATCATCGCAAGTTGCTCATGAGTAAACTCGTCCGATTGTGCCGTCGCAGTGTCTTTGAACTCTCGAGGTGAAATCAGTAAGTAGTTGTCACTGATAGTCCAAGCGCCTTTCTCAGAAATCTTAATCAAGGTGTGTTTTTCTGGATCGTTACCGTACAAGCGCATTGAAGATTCGCGGATATATTCACCACCTGGCAAATATTTTACGTTGGCCGACATTTCTAATCGGCTTAACGGGCCGATATCGGTATCTGGATAGTCACGGGCAGCAATGATACCTACCATGTTGGATTGCCATTCATTGGACGTTAGAACTTGCTCGATTTTTAAATCACTTCCCCAGTAAAGCCAAGCACTTAGAGCAGTAGATAGAGCAAGTAAAATAGCAGCGTATTTCATTTTCATCAGGACACTCCTTACTTGCACACTTTGCTTAAGTCTGATTGCTCAGTAAAAATACGCATTGTGCTATTTTCACCAGAGAATTCGACACTATGAATAAAGTTCAGTGCAATTTGATCACTCTGATCGCCTGTTACAATCACTTCTAGAGGCAACATGTCGTCGGTATGTGTTTCAATATACTTAGCAACACATTGCTCAATTTTTGGTTGCCAGCTAGAGACGTCAGGGTGGTTTTCAGGCGTCACAATCTTAACGCTTTCGACCATACCAAGCTCTTTAAAGCTTGATTGCGCCGGGTTGGTTACCATAAGCACAAGAATAGGTAGCAAAATTGCCACTACGACCATTGCCCAAACGGTTGGCGGTGTCTTTTCTTTTGGAGCTGGTGGGATCACTGGCTCTGAGTGAGGAATTGTTGACGCAGAGTTTGGCTCTTGCAGTTCTTTGGCAAGATCAACAACAGGAGCTTCGTTTATGGCTTCTGATGAAGCGACAGGCACAGAGCGCTCAACACTAGATATAAGCTGATAGCCACGCTTAGGCACCGTCTTTACAAATTGAGGTGACTTTGTTGGATCTTTCAGCATCTTGCGGAGCGTAGAAATAGCTTGAGTCAAGCTTGAGTCATCGACCTCAAAGCCTTGATCTCTCCAAACAAATTCATGAAGGTCGTTACGGGTCACGACTTCATTCGGTCTTTCAGCGAGTAGAAGTAAAATGCGACTTTCATTACTACCAAGACGGACTACTTCATCGTTATTGGTTTGATCGACTAAAGAGTTGCTATTAGGGTCAAAAATGTACTTTTGACCGAGTATAAACTTAGTGCCTATGTTACTCATTGCATTCTTCTTTTTAGTGCCGCAACGCGACAGATACTGATACTTTGGCACTGAATAATTGCAGGGCCAATTATAGGATTTTAGGATTTTTTTATAGTCAGGAGCAGTAGGATAATAAAAACCAATCAAAAAAACAGCATTTTTATGTTTTTTGACCTTGAATTTACAATCTTCATCCTCATTTCTTTAGCAGATTAATCATAGCAATAACGAGTTCCAGAAAATGTCGAAACTCGATATTAAATGTGTAATGGAGATAGCATGAGCACCGCTGAAACTAACAATAAAGAAACCCGTGGCTTTCAGTCAGAGGTAAAACAACTTCTTCACTTAATGATTCACTCTCTGTATTCAAATAAAGAGATCTTTCTAAGAGAGTTAATCTCGAACGCGTCCGATGCAGCCGATAAGCTGCGCTTTCAGGCGCTATCTAACGCTGACTTATATCAAGGTGACGCAGACTTAGGCGTTAAGTTGTCGTTTGATGCAGAGAGCAACACATTAACCGTTTCCGATAATGGTATCGGTATGACGCGCGATGATGTGATCGAACACTTAGGCACTATTGCAAAATCAGGTACAAAAGAGTTCTTTGCTAAATTGTCAGATGAGCAAAGTAAAGACTCACAACTAATCGGTCAATTCGGTGTTGGCTTCTACTCAGCGTTTATTGTGGCAGACGCGGTGACCGTACGCACGCGCGCAGCGGGCACGGCCGCTGACCAAGCGGTGCAATGGCACTCTGCTGGTGAAGGCGACTACACCATCGAAGACATCACTAAAGAAACACGTGGTACGGATATCATTCTTCACATGCGTGAAGAAGGTAAAGAGTTCCTATCTGAATGGCGTCTTCGTGATGTAATCAGCAAATATTCAGACCACATCGGCATTCCAGTATCTATTTGGACGCTTGAGCGTGATGAAGAAGGTAAAGAGACAGAACAAGGTAAGTGGGAACAGATCAACAAAGCGCAAGCACTTTGGACTCGCAACAAATCTGATATTACCGATGAAGAGTATCAAGAGTTCTATAAGCATGTGTCTCATGACTTTGCCGACCCTCTGCTATGGAGTCACAACCGCGTAGAAGGCAAGAATGACTACACTAGCTTGCTGTATATTCCAGCTAAAGCGCCTTGGGATATGATGAATCGCGATCATAAGAGCGGACTTAAGCTGTATGTACAACGTGTGTTTATTATGGATGACGCAGAACAGTTCATGCCATCTTATTTGCGTTTTGTCCGTGGTCTAATTGATTCAAATGACCTACCACTAAACGTTTCGCGTGAAATTCTTCAAGACAACAAAGTTACTCAATCGTTGCGTGGCGCATGTACCAAACGCGTGCTAACTATGCTTGAACGCATGGCTAAGAATGATGAAGAGAAATATCAATCGTTCTGGAAGGAGTTTGGCCTAGTACTGAAAGAAGGTCCAGCGGAAGACATGGCAAATAAGGAGAAGGTCGCTGGCCTGCTTCGTTTTGCATCGACGGAGGTGGATTCTGCTGAGCAAACTGTGTCTCTTGCGTCTTATGTTGAGCGCATGAAAGAAGACCAAGACAAGATCTATTACCTAACCGCAGATAGTTACGCGGCGGCAAAAAACAGCCCACACTTGGAGCAATTTAAAGCGAAAGGCATTGAAGTTATTCTGATGTATGACCGCATCGACGAATGGCTGATGAACTACCTAACCGAGTTTGACGGTAAGCAGTTCCAGTCCATTACTAAATCGGGTCTTGATTTAAGTAAGTTTGAAGACGAAGCGGAAAAAGAGAAGCAAAAAGAGACAGAGGAAGAGTTCAAGTCTGTGGTCGAGCGCACTCAAGCTTACCTAGGTGATCGCGTTAAGGAAGTTCGCACCACGTTCAAGCTTGCGACTACTCCAGCTGTTGTGGTTACCGATGACTTCGAAATGGGCACACAGATGGCGAAGTTGCTTGAAGCAGCTGGTCAGGAAGTTCCTGAAGTTAAGTACATCTTTGAAATTAACCCTGAGCATGAGTTGGTTAAGCGCATGGCAGACGAAGCGGATGAAGATGCGTTTGGTCGCTGGGTTGAAGTATTACTAGGGCAAGCAATGCTGGCTGAGCGTGGCTCTATGACAGATCCATCTCAATTCCTAGGTGCAGTGAATAAGCTTTTGTCTAAAGTCTAATAACCTTAGATTTATTTTGTGACTTAAAGCATAAAAATGAGCCCAATAGTATTGGGCTCATTCATTTTAAAGTGTGGTTTAACACAGAGTTAGCGAACTTTAGATGCTTGTTGGCTATTCTTTAGTCGTATTTCGCGCCAAGCAAAAGATTTCTGTGTTAGAATGCGCCGCACGCATAAACATTCAGATCTTTGTTGAGCAATGTTTATACATTCAGAATTCATCTTTATACCGAAACTTATCGTAAAGCAGCCACTAAGGTGAAGCCTTTAGCTGTGAGCTTCGGTATAAAATCTTTTTAAGTATAAGAGGACAAGTCATGCGCATCATTCTTTTAGGTGCTCCAGGTGCTGGTAAAGGCACACAAGCTCAATTCATCATGGAGAAGTACGGTATCCCTCAAATCTCTACTGGTGACATGCTACGTGCAGCAATCAAAGCAGGCACTGAGCTTGGTAAGAAAGCCAAAGCGGTTATCGATGCAGGTCAGCTAGTATCAGACGATATCATTCTTGGTCTAATCAAAGAGCGTATTGCTCAAGACGACTGTGAAAAAGGTTTCTTACTAGATGGTTTCCCTCGCACTATCCCTCAAGCTGATGGCCTGAAAGAGATGGGTGTAGACGTAGACTACGTTATCGAGTTTGACGTTGCTGATGATGTGATTGTTGAGCGTATGGCGGGTCGTCGTGCTCACCTAGCATCTGGTCGTACATACCACGTTGTTTACAACCCACCCAAAGTAGAAGGTAAAGACGACGTAACAGGTGAAGACCTAGTAGTTCGTGATGACGACAAAGAAGAGACAGTACGTGCTCGTCTAGGCGTTTACCACGATCAAACTGCGCCGCTGATTGCTTACTATGGTAAAGAAGCAGAAGCGGGTAACACTAAGTACCTGAAATTTGACGGTACTAAGCAAGTTGCTGACGTAAGCGCAGATATCGAAAAAGCTCTGTCTTAATTCGCAATTGTGAATCAAGTAAAAAAACGACCTTATTAGGTCGTTTTTTTTGATCCATGGATGGTCAGCTAGAGTATATAATCCGTTTAGAAATCAAATAACAACTAAAAGGAAGTCTATGAGCGGTTCGCTAAAAACAGGAGTTTTGCTGGTTAACTTAGGTACGCCTGATGAACCTACAGCAAAAGGAGTGAAAGCGTTCTTACAAGAATTCTTGCATGATCACCGCGTTGTGGATATGAATCGTTGGCTTTGGTGCCCTATTTTGCACGGCGTCATCTTGCCTATTCGTTCGCCTAAAGTCGCTAAACTGTATCAATCAGTATGGATGGAGCAGGGCTCACCCTTGATGGTGTACTCCCGTCAACAAGCCGACAAACTGGCGCAAGCTCTAAATATGCCGGTTGAACTTGGTATGAGCTACGGCAATCCTTCTCTTAAAGATGGGCTCTCAAGATTACTAGACCAAGGGGTTGATAAGGTCGTGGTACTGCCACTTTATCCTCAGTACTCAGGGACGACGACTGCGGCTGCATTTGATGGTATTGCCAAGGCTTGTAAATCTATCTCAACGCTTCCTAGCATTTCATTGGTACGCGACTATCATGACAACGCCAGATATATCAAAGCGCTAGCCAATTCGGTGCGAGCGCATTGGGAGCAGCACGGGCGCGCGGATTACTTGTTGTGCTCATATCATGGCATTCCAAAACGCTACGCTGATAACGGTGACGTCTATCCTCTGCATTGTGAAGCGACGACGAAGCTTCTGGGTGAAGAGTTAGGCCTAGATTCGTCGCAAATAGGAATGAGCTATCAGTCCATTTTTGGTCGTGAGGAATGGTTACAACCGTATACGGAACAGACGTTAAAGCAAATGCCAGATAAAGGCATTAAATCGCTGGATATTATCACACCGGCATTCTCGGTGGATTGTTTAGAAACACTGGAAGAAATCGCGGTGGAGGCGAAAGAAACCTTCATCGAAGCGGGTGGCGAAAGTTATCGTTATATTAGCTGTCTTAACGATTCGCAGGAACACATCGACATGATGGTTGAATTGGTTCAGTCTGCTTAATGGCTTGTCTTAATTAAAAAAGGGTCAGACATTCAATGTCTGACCCTTTTTAGTTATTAAGCTTATTCGTTTATTAAGCGAGTTGTGCTTGTTGCTCTTCTACTTCTTGAGCCTTGCTAATGCCGTTAGACTCGGCACCGTGCATCCATTTTACTAAGGTACTTGAGAACACGAGTAAAATAACACCACAAATGACGGCCGTTGCGGCAATGCCGCCAAAGATAGCCATTGCACCTAGTTCACCAACGTGTGAACCAATAAGGCCAGCCACATAGTTTGCAATCGCATTGAAACCAAACCATGCACCCATCATAAGTGATGCGAGGCGAAGCGGTGCTAATTTCGTTACAAGTGATAGACCGATCGGAGATAGGCAAAGCTCACCTAGTGTGTGGAAGAAGAACGCACCCACTAACCAAAGCATAGAGGTTTTAACCGCAGTGTCGCCGCCTTGCTCCATCACTGCACCAACCATACAAAGGAAGCCAAGTGCTAGGAAGAATAGTGCTAGAGCAAATTTAACTGGAGAGTTAGGTTCACGCTTACCAAGTTTCACCCAAACTGCCGCTAAAACAGGAGCAAGAGTAATAATGAAGAACGGGTTTAGCGATTGGAACCAAGCTGCTGGTACTTCAAAGTCACCAATCATACGGTCTGTATATTGCTGCGTGTAGATGTTCATCAGGCCACCAGCTTGTTCAAAACCGGCCCAGAAAACGATAACAAATAGACCCATGATGAGGATAACTTTAAGACGATCGATCTCTTCTTTAGTTAATGGCGCTTTTGTTTTTGAGTTGTTCAGTGCTTTTGCACGAGCAGCCGCAGGCACGTTACCGATTTCACCTAACCAAGATTTCGCCATAGTAAGCTGCATGATTAAGCTGAGCACCATACCGATACCAGCAACCACAAAACCTGCTGACCAACCGAATGAATCCGTTGCTGAACCCACAACGATACCCGCTAGTAGTGCGCCTAAGTTGATACCCATATAGAAGATAGTGAAGGCACCATCACGACGGTTGTCGCCTTCTTCGTAAAGGTCACCAACCATGGTTGAAATGTTTGGCTTAAACATACCGTTACCAGCGATAAGAAGTGCCAAACCACCATAAAATAAGTGCGCATTAGGCTCGCCTGATGCTGCTGCAGCCAGAGTGAATTGACCCGCTGCCATCAATACACCACCAATGATGATAGATTTTCGTTGGCCTAGGAAGTTATCGGCAATGTAACCACCGATAAGCGGAGTGATGTAAACAAGTCCAGTATAGATACCATAGAGATCTAGAGCATCTTTAGTGGACCAGCCCATACCGCCATTCATAGTAGCATCAGTTAAGAACAGAACTAGGATGGCACGCATTGCGTAATAGGAAAAACGTTCCCATAGTTCGGTACCGAACAATAGAAACAGGCCTCGTGGGTGGCCTAGGATGTTGTGCTGTGCTGTCATAAGTTTTACTAATTTTAGTTATCAAAGAATATAATGTGCCAACTTGTATACATGACCAAATTAATAACTGCAATAGCATTAATTAATAGATATTGTGAATAAAATGTTTAACACAATGAAATGTAAGTAAATTTTTCAGGGATGGTACGAGAAAAATGTGCTGCAAACTAACATTTCATTTTTTGTTAACTCGCAATTATTAGGAATATTCCTCTTTACTATTCGATTCATTAATTGAACTTTAGAGAAAGACCGCAAATTTAGTGATACGATGTAGGTAATTAGAAACATTATGCAGTGAAAATGAAACGTTGGTATTTGCTTTATTGTAAGCGCGGAGAACAAGCTCGCGCGAAAATGCATCTCGAAAATCAAGGCTTAGAGTGCTACTACCCAGAGATCTCGGTAGAAAAAATATTGCGTGGCAAACGACAGAATGTGAAAGAGCCGCTCTTTCCATCCTATGTATTCGTGAAGTTTGATTATGAGGTAGGACCTTCTTTCACTACCGTTCGCTCGACACGAGGTGTGGTTGATTTCATTCGTTTTGGTGCTCAACCAAAAGAGATCAATGGTGATCTGATTTTTGAATTAAGATCGATGGTTCATTGTGATGAGCCAGATTGCGCTGACCTTCCTGACAAAGGGGAATGCGTGAGAGTGATTGGTGGTCAGTTTGCGGGCATTGAAGCCATTTTCCAAGAGGCTGACGGTGAGGCGCGTTCTATTATGTTAGTCAATTTGATTAACAAACAAGTTCCAGTAAGTATCGACAATAAAGATTTGGATATATAAAAAGAGCCTCAGCACTATGCTGAGGCTCTTCTTTAACATCGGGCTATTACTACCGACTAGTTGTTGCTGTGTAGCTCGCTGTTTAGCTCAACCGCAGTCTTATTGGTTAGACATTCGATTTGACCAGTCACAGAATTGCGACGGAATAGTAGGTCTGGCTTACCTGCAAGGTCACTTGCTTTGACGATTTCTACTTCTTGACCAGAAGCATCAAGCATACGTACTTTAGAACCCGCTGTAACATACAGACCAGACTCAACAGTACAGCGATCACCAAGCGGGAAACCTAGACCAGCATTCGCGCCCAGTAATGAGTTCTCACCGATAGATACCACAACCGTGCCGCCACCTGACAGTGTACCCATGATAGATGCACCACCACCAATATCAGAGCCGTTACCAACGACAACGCCAGCAGAAATTCGGCCTTCAACCATGCTAACGCCTGTCGTGCCTGCGTTAAAGTTGATGAAGCCTTCATGCATAACCGTTGTACCTTCACCAACATGTGCGCCAAGACGTACACGAGAAGTGTCGGCAATACGAACGCCAGTTGGAACCACATAGTCCACCATTTTCGGGAACTTATCGACGCAATCAACCGTTAGTGTTTCGCCCGCAAGGCGAGCCTCGATTTGGCGGTCAGCCAGCTCTGGAAGGTCGATAGCACCTTGGTTAGTCCACGCGATGTTATGAAGCAGACCAAAGATGCCGTCTAACACAGTGCCGTGTGGTTGAACCAAGCGGTTAGAAATCAGTTGTAGCTTCAGGAAGCCTTCTGCAACAGATTGTGGCTTCTCGTCAGTGGCAAGAATAACGATAACTAATGGTTGAGAAGAGTTTGCTGCTTTTTCAGCGAAAGCTGCGTTTTGTGCATCGTCGTTTGAGGCGAATGCTGTCGCTAATGCAGCGCTTTGCTCTGCAGTTACTTCAATCGCTTGGTTACCGTCTGTGTAACCTGCTACTTCAGCAATGGCTGAGACCAGTGCATCACTTGGATTTAGACGTGGATGTGGGAAAAACGCTTCGATGATTTTACCGTCGCGGTTTTTGGTTGCGCTGCCGAAAGCAATTGAATATGCTGCCATGACTCTCGTTCTCCATGTATAGAATTGTCCAAAAGTCGCGCCAAACTGCAGCGACTTGGTGTAATTTGTTGGCAATCATCTTATAGAGTGACAGGATGTGATGAAAGGGCAAAAATGGCAAAAGTCTGTAAAACGATACCCTTTGTCTTTTTAGCGATAGTTTTGTCTAATAAGAAATAGTCGATACTAGAGACAAAAAAACCAGCAGGACCTGATTGGCCGTTGCTGGTTTATTGATGAGAAGGGGAATACTAAGGTAAGCGATTTATGCTGCAGCCTCGCTATCATCCTCTTCCACAGGCTCAACCACTTTTGGTTTCTTTGGTGTCGGTTTGCGTTTAGCACCCAGAGCATAAAGCACTTCTTCTTTACGTTGAGCAAGGAAAAGGGATAGCTCTTCCTGTTTTGCTTCATCTTCAATGAGCTCACTTTCGCCTAGCAGTGAGAATAACTCGTCTGCCATATCCAACATTTTGTCATAAGCGTCAGCTTCAGCTTTAGAGGTAAAAGTCATCTTTTCTTCTCCGTTGCGTTCCACCACGTACTTGACGATTACAGCCATGGTCAATCCTCTAATATGTTAATTTTGAAACGTGTAATACTGTCTGTTTATACAGATGCGAGATCCGCTTGTCCAGTCGGCGGGTCAAAAGTGAGAACTGATTGCCTATTTCCTATTCATGCAAGACTAGGCTTTATCCCACACCTGACAAAAATCGATAAAGTTCTTAAGCAGCGGGCTCTGATATTTCTCTTTATGAACTAATACCCAGAACCGTCGCTTCATATCCAGCGCAACGGGAAGTTGTTTGATACGACCGTCATTAATCGCTGTTTGTGCGGCAAGTTTAGATAAACATGCGAGACCTAATCCCGCCGATACGCAGTTAATGATCGCTTCTGTGGTATTCAGCTCGAATGCTTCGTGCCATACCTCTATTCTTGGTGCAACCGTTCTTAAAAAAAACTCTCTTGTGCCGGAACCCGGTTCTCGCAATATCCAATCGCTGTTTTCAAGCAAGGACAAATCATTCATATCACTAGTTGCTAGTGGGTGATTGACCGAGGAGACGATACACATTTCATCTTCACTAAACTGAGTGCTATTAAGTTCGGGATGCAGCGTTTTACCTTCAACCAAGCCAATATCTAACTCATAATCGATGAGCTTTTGGCAGATCAACGCGGTATTGGAAATAAACAACTGTTGCGCTTTATGTTGGTGTTGCTGGCGAAAATCACTCAATAAAAACGGCGCTAATTGATTACCAACGGTATCACTGGCGCCAATGCGTAGTTGCCCGCGATAACTTTGCTCATCGCTAAATAGAGATTCTATGTCGCGACTTCGACTAAGCAGTTCATCGGCGAGAGGGAGTAACTTCTGACCCTCTTGATTGATCACTAAACGGTTATTTACCCGATCAAAAAGAGCATGGCCGATTTGCTTTTCTAGTTCACTTAACGACATACTCACCGCCGCTTTTGAGAGAAACAGTGTTTCCGACGCAGCAGTGAGAGTTTGATGCTGAGTAACGGCTACGAAGACTTTAAGTTGCTTAAGCGAGATATGTGGGGTCATGTTTAGTTAATCTGAACGTTAGTTGAGTTTTAATAGATATACCTAAACATAAGGCAGAGTTAGAATAAGCGCAACACATTAATTGAGGCAGCTAATAATGATTGCGACCGTGAAAAAAGCACACTACAGAGTTAAAGGCGCACCTACACCAATGGCAGGATTGGCTTTAGGTATCGCGAGTCTTGGCTGGTGTTGGGAAAATACACTGGAACTGCATCATGGCGCACAGTGGATGGGCGCGGCCATCGCGAGTGTATTACTTGTGATTTTGGCTTACAAATTTTTATTTCATAACCACCTATTAAGAGAAGACCTAGCACACCCTGTTGTGGGCAGTGTTGTTCCTACGTTTGCAATGGCCACTATGGTGGTCTCTCACTCAGTTGGTCAGTTTTTACCAAGACTCGGTGATGGTATCTGGCTAGTTGCTGTAGGCTTACATATTGTGTTCCTAGCAAGCTTTGTTTATCACCGTAGTCGTGATTTCGAATTGCACCATATGGTGCCAAGCTGGTTTGTACCACCTGTTGGTATTGTGGTTGCGGATGTGGCGTTCTCTGGTAATCCAAATCTGCAATGGGTCGCAAATGGTGCTTTGTACTTTGGTCTAGGTGTGTACGCAGTGATGCTTCCTACCATGATTTATCGTTTGATTTTCACTCACGAAATTCCAGACGCAGCTAAACCAACATTAGCGATTATGGCAGCGCCTGCGAGTCTCTCACTTGCCGGTTACCTAACCGTGGCAGCAGAGCCTTCACCAGTGATACTTGCACTGCTATTCGGTATTGCAGTACTGATGACGATGATTATCTATTTAGCGTTCATTAAATTGCTTCGTTTACCATTTAGCCCAGGCTATGCAGCATTTACTTTCCCAATGGTTATAGGTGCAACAGCCCTGTACAAATTGGTAGCTTGGATGGGCGCTCACGGAATATCAGAGAGTGCGATTCAGCAAGTTCGAGTGCTAGCCAATATTGAGTTAATTGTGGCAACGATTGTTGTAAGCTACGTAGCGGTACGTTACTTAATGGCTTATCTACCTAAACCTTCACATCAAACAGCGTAGGGCTTCAAGTAAATATTAGAACTGAAGTTAATGTGTTAATCTTGAGTGAGGACAATTAGTTAAAGGCGCGCGGCAACGTGTTCACCGTTTATCACTCAAATCAAATCGATGTATTGAAATCTCTACTGGTGCAATTAATCAAGATTGACCCACTAGATAATCCATTCGAAAAAGAACAGATTCTTGTGCAAAGCCCAGGTATGTCACAATGGCTGAAAATGGCGCTGGCACAAGAATTTGGCATTGCTGCCAATATCGACTTTCCACTTCCCGCGACGTTTATTTGGGATCGATTTGTTCAAGTGTTGGATGAGGTGCCCAAGCGCAGTGCATTCAATAAAGAAGCGATGACATGGAAAATCATGCATCTGTTACCGCTTCATCTCAATGACACAGACTTTGCTCCGCTCGCTCAGTACCTTTCCGATGATGCCGATGCCTCGAAACGCTATCAATTGGCTGAAAAAATCGCCGATATCTATGACGGCTACTTGGTTTATCGACCAGAGTGGATAGCGGCATGGGAAGCGGGGGAACCTGTCGTTGAACTGGAAGATCAGCAGCCTTGGCAACCTAAACTATGGCAGGCGTTGTATGATCATACGGTAGCGTTAGGTCAGTCACCTTACCACCGTGCTAACCTCTATGAACACTTTATTGATGCCTTAACACACAATGTGGATGTGAAATCGCATGGTCTAGATAGGCTGCCCAAGCGCTTATTTGTTTTCGGCATTTCTTCTTTGCCCCCGAGATACTTGGACGCCCTTAAGGCGCTCGGGCAGCATATTGATGTGCATCTGATGTTCACCAACCCTTGTCGTTATTACTGGGGTGAAGTGCGTGACAGAAAATATCTGTCCAAGCTTGCCGCCAATAAGCGCAAGCATTTACAACAAATTGCCGATGTGGCGCATTCTGGCGATATGTCGATGGTGGAGCAGCTTAAAGGCTCCATCGAGCAAAATATCGAAGATGAACTGCATATCTCTGAAGTTGGCAACAGCTTACTGGCATCTATGGGTAAGTTAGGAAGGGATAATCTCTATCTTCTTTCACAGCTGGAGTCGAACGAAATAGAAGCATTTGTTGATGGACAGCGAACTACGCTGTTGGAAAATATCCAAGCGGATATTTTGAACTTAGAAGAACACCAAGATGATCAGCTATTGCTAAGTTCTCAACATAAGCCAACCATTTTGCCTCAAGATCATTCACTATCTTTACACGTTTGCCACAGTCCAATGCGTGAAGTGGAAGTGTTGCATGATAACTTGCTAGCGATGTTTGATCGTAACCCCGATCTCAAGCCGCGTGATGTGATTGTCATGGTAGCCGATATCAACGCCTATAGCCCTGCGATTCAGGCGGTATTTGGTAATGCTTCCGGTGAGCGCTACATTCCATTTTCGATCTCGGACCGAACGGCAGACAAAGAAAGCCCTTTATTGAATGCTTTTAACCTATTATTGCAGTTACCTGAGTTGCGTTGTTCCAGTAGTGAGTTACTTGAATTGCTTGAGGTACCTGCTATTTTGCAGCGATTCAATATCAGTGACAGTGAATTTGCTACATTAAAACTTTGGGTCGAAGAGGCTCAGATACGTTGGGGTTTGGATAACCACACTGCCAGTGAGTTCGACTTACCTGAATTTGAGCAAAACTCATGGATGTTCGGTATTTCTCGAATGTTGGCCGGGTATGCTATTAGTGAACAAGCTGGCTTGTTTGAGTTTGAGCATGGCACCATTGCGCCTTATGAGCAGACTCAAGGTATGCAAGCCGAAAGTGCAGGCAAACTGGCACAGTTTATCGATACCATTACCAAGTATCGTGGATTGCTTGCCAAATCCGCACCAATAGATACATGGCAAACCAACATAAATGCCTTGTTGGATGATTTCTTTGATGTTGATCTAGAAGGTGAAGTGGTTGTAAAAGCGATTCGTGACACGCTTTCTGGTCTCAAAGAACAGCTTCAAGATGCTTGCTATAGCGAACCACTTGCACCTCGCATTGTACGCCAATATTTTATCGATAAGCTATCGGGATCACGAGTCAGTCAGCGCTTCCTTGCTGGGCAAGTCAACTTCTGTACCTTAATGCCAATGCGCTCGATACCATTTAAAGCTGTGTGTTTGCTTGGTATGAATGACGGTGTTTACCCGAGAAGTGTTCCACCTGAAAGTTTTGACTTAATGACAGGTCGCACCAAACCGGGAGATCGATCTCGTCGAGATGATGACCGCTATCTATTTTTGGAAGCCTTATTATCGGCACAGCAACAGCTTTATATTAGCTACGTTGGACGCTCTATTCAGGACAACACTGAGCGAGTACCTTCGGTACTAGTATCAGAGCTGGTGGAATATTGTGAGCAAAACTACTGCTTGCAAGGAGATAGTGAGTTAAGCGTGGATGAGTCTGGAGCCAAACTTCGCAACAGTTTGGTTCAGGAATACGCGATGGTGCCGTTTAGTGCTTCTCATTTTAAGTCCGCACACAGCTATCAAAGTTATGCCTCCGAGTGGCTACCCGCTGCTTTGCAGCAGCTCAGTAATGTGAGGTTTGACGGTTCAGAGCCATTTACGCTTGAGCCTATTGAACGTGCCGTCGGCAGTGTTGTTGAGCTGGAACTTACCGAGTTGCAGCGTTTTTGGCGGTTGCCCGTTCAATATCTATTCAACCGCAGGCTTGAAGTCAGTTTTGATTCACAGCAGTTTACAACCGAAGACGATGAACCCTTTGCGCTTAATGGATTAGAGAGCTTTGTATTGCGAAAAGAGCTACTTGATTTCTTTACTAAATCAGAAGACGGCACTGACTTAATAACGGCATTTAAATCCGAACAGAAGGCGCAAGGCTATCTACCTATCAATCACTTTGGTGATTTGGAATTTGCATCGAACGTGGCGCAAACCGAAGAACTCGCTAAGGCCGTGAGACCGCTGTCGAATAAAGCATTGGACGATACCGAAATAAACCTGCAATTAACCTTGGGTTCGATCACCATTAAAGTACAAGGTTGGGTCACGGGTATTTATGCCTCAGGCTTGCTTAGATACCGCAGTGGGCGTTTGCGTTCTAGTGACTATTTAAGTGCGTGGATTGACCATTTAGCACTGACCCTCGCAGGTCAACCAGCAGCGACCCATATGCTGGCCTACGACAAAAAAGAAGGGGTAGTACATCGTGTCTATCCTCAACTTGATAGTGTTCAAGCGGAACAGTATATGAGGCAATTACTTGAGTTGTTTCTTGGTGGTTTGGATAAACCTCTAGCCTATTTCCCTGAATCGGCATTAGCAGGTATCGAGGCGAACTATAGTCGAGGCAACTGGACTCCGAACGATGAAAAGATGTTGAGTAAAATGGAAGCTCGATTTATCGGTGGTTACATGCAAACGGGAGAGGGCGAGAATCCTTATATTTCTAGAGTCTGGCCTGAATGGAGTGAAGTGCTTGCCAATGATCTCAAGTTAGTCTCGCAGCTCGTGCTAGAAGCCCCAAGAACCCTAAGTATGGATGCTGAAGAGTACTACTCTCATGAATAGGGAAAGTTTCGTGAATTTGGGAAGGCTGCGTGAGCAAGAAAGGGGGCGGCCGCCAGTATTTTTATAGTGTGTAGGGAGATTGCTGTGCGGCCAAGTAGGTCAGAGGGACCAGTTTCTAGGGCGCATAGTAGTGGGAGCAGATAATGAATTCCGTGAATGCGATCGCACCCTGTATAAATGATAGTTTCATCTTATTGATAGAATTAAAGAATTAAGCGTTGGATCACACAGTTGAGTTTAAACACCATGTCACAGAGCCATGAACCAATAGCGTTAGACACCATGCAATTTCCATTGCACGGTGCAAGATTAATAGAAGCGTCAGCGGGTACTGGTAAAACATTTACCATTGCGGGCCTTTATTTGCGCCTACTTCTCGGTCATGGCAGCGATCAAAGTCGTCATAAACAGCCACTAACTGTCGACCAGATTTTAGTCGTAACGTTTACTGAAGCGGCAACGGCTGAGCTTAGAGATCGTATTCGCGCTCGAATTCATCAGGCTCGAATTGCTTTTGCGCGCGGTGACAGTGACGACCCGGTCATTAAACCTCTTCTAAATGACATCACAGATCATCGCTTTGCGGTAGATACTTTGCTTCAGGCAGAACGCCAAATGGACGAAGCGGCGGTGTACACCATCCACGGTTTCTGCCAAAGAATGCTGACACAAAATGCGTTTGAGTCTGGATCTCGATTTAATAATGAATTCATCACCGACGAAAGCCGACTAAAAGCTCAAGTGGTCGCAGATTTTTGGCGTAGTCAGTTTTATCCTCTGGGGTTGGAGCTTGCGAGTGAAGTCCGAAAGCTATGGGCGACGCCAAATGATCTACTCAAAGTCATTGCCAATTACTTGACAGGCCCGGCGCTGTCGCTAACAAATGTCGATGCTTGTAGTGATATTACCCAGCTTCATGCACAGAATTTACAGCGAATCCGAACCCTTAAGTCGGAATGGCTAGCGGTCGCTGACGACATTGTTGGATGTGTGAGTCAATCGGATGTAAACAAACGCAGTTACACTAAAAAGTCACTGCCGACTTGGGTTGAGGCGATTACTGATTGGTCTAAACAAGAAACATTGGACTACTACCTACCAACGCAATTAGAAAAATTCGCTCAAAACGTTCTTACAGAAAAAACGCCTAAAGGCGACGCGCCAACGATGGCGATCTTTACTGAGATTGAAGCCTTCTTAGCACAGCCACCTGAGCTCAAAACCTCGTTGTTGGCATTGGCTATTCAGCATTGTCGTCAGCGACTGGCTCTAGCTAAGGAACAAAAGCAATGGCTCTCATTTGATGATTTGCTGACCCATTTATCAGCGGCTTTGGACAGCGAATCTGGTGACACTCTGGCGGAAAAAATCCGAACACAATTTCCGGTGGCGATGATTGATGAGTTCCAAGATACAGATCCGCTTCAGTATCAGATATTTAGTCATGTGTACTTAAATCACGCCGACTGTGGTTGGTTTATGATTGGTGACCCGAAACAGGCAATCTATGGTTTTCGTGGAGCTGATATCTTTACTTATATACAAGCTCGAAACCAGGTACAAGACCACTATACGTTAGGTACGAATTGGCGTTCCAGCGAGAGCATGGTCACTGGCGTTAATGCACTGTTTAAACAGGCAGATTCGGCTTTTCTTTACGATGATGATATTCCGTTTCATGCTGTCAATGCTAGCCCTAAAGCGAGTAAAATGCAGTGGCAGTTTAACGGTGAACATCAAGCGGCAATGCAGTTTTGGCTCCAAGACGCGGAATCCCCCGTTGCTAAAAGTGAGTATGTACCAACGATGGCAGCCGCTACCGCTCAGCACATCAAACAGGTGTTGACCCAGTCCCAAACCGGTAAAGCAGCGCTGATTAATGGTGACAAAAACGAAGCAATTGAAGCGGGCAATATCGCTGTGTTGGTGAGAACTGGTAGTGAAGGTCAGTTGATTAAACAGGCCTTGGCTGAGCGCGGTATCGCTAGTGTTTATCTTTCCAACCGTGATAGCGTTTTTACCAGCGAAATAGCTGATGACTTACTGCGTTTGATGCTGGCAGTTTGGCATCAAGACGATGAAAGAATGCTAAAAAGTGCGTTAGCCTCCCAGCTATTTGCTCTGCCTGCCGTTCAACTGGACAGCCTCAATAATGATGAAAATCTCTGGGAACAAGTGGTTGCTGAATTTCGTGACTATCGCCAACAGTGGATATCGCGCGGTATTTTACCAATGCTGCGTTCAGTATTGTTTAAGCGAGAAATCTCCAACCGATTGTTGTCTACTGATGGTGGTGAGCGATTACTTACCGACTATCTCCACTTGGGCGAACTGCTGCAAGCAGCAAGACAAGATATGGAGAGCGACAGTGCATTACTACGTTGGTTGGGGCAAGCGATAGAGGATGCCAAGCAAGGATTAGGCTCTAGTGATGAGCATATTCAGCGTTTAGAGTCAGAGCGTAATCTCGTTCAGATTATCACTATTCATAAGTCAAAGGGTTTGGAATACGACTTGGTTTATTTGCCGTTTGTGGTGAGTTATCGAGAAGCGATGGAAGCCAAGTATTATGATGCCGAAAGCCAATCATCGGTACTCGATCTACGTCAATCATCAGCCTCTATGGCACAAGCCGATAAAGAGCGGCTTGCCGAAGATTTGCGCCTCATCTATGTGGCATTAACTCGTGCAGTTTATGGTTGTTTTATCGGGATGGTGCCACTGAGAAATGGCCGCTCAACCAAGGAGCCAACTGGAGTTCATCACAGCGCAATAGGGCATCTAATCCAAAATGGTCAAGAAATGGGAGTGAGCGAGTTAAGTTCTGCGCTCAATCAGCTTGCCAATGCTTCTCAAGCTATCGCTATCACAGAGGTACCAGAACTTGATGAGGAGCGTTATCAAGAGTTGGCGCAACCGACCGAAGAGCTCGTCGCTAAAGCTCAATCAATGGCCATTGATCGTGACTGGCGAATCACCAGTTATTCAGCCCTTGTAAAAAAGAGCCATCATAGCAACGATAGTGAGGTGTTTATTGAAGCATCTGGACTTGATATCGATTCATCCGAAGAGCACGAAGTCGACGTGTTATTGGAACCAGAAAAAACCATTTTTCATTTTCCTAAAGGGGCGCGTCCCGGCACGTTTTTACATACCGTGTTTGAAGAAATCGAATTTACCGAGCCCGCGACATCACTACAAAATAGCGAGGTTATTCGACAGCTTCTCGAGCGAGAGCAATACGATGCAGAATGGTTACCGGTGATTCAGCAACTTGTCGATCAGGTCATGAATACGGCGCTAGATGGTGAAGCGCTGTACTTAAGGGATAAGGACTCTACGCAACGTTTGGTGGAAATGGAATTTCTGTTGCCGATTGAAGTGCTTGATGCGGTGTCATTAAACCGTGTTATACAACGCTACGATGCGTTATCCGCTAAGGCGAACGAACTGGGCTTTTACACCGTTAAAGGCATGCTTAAAGGTTTTATTGACTTAGTGTTCGAACATCAAGGTAAGTACTATGTGCTCGACTGGAAATCTAACCATTTAGGTGATGAAGCAGAGCGTTATCAAAAACATCAACTCGATAACGCTATGGTTGATCATCGCTATGATCTCCAGTACCAAATTTATGCACTAGCGCTGCATCGGTTCTTGAAAACCCGTATCTCTGATTACGATTATGACCAGCATTTTGGCGGCGTGTTTTATCTCTTTTTACGTGGTGTTAGGCCCGACTCTGACTCCGGTATTTTTAGTGCTAGGCCCGACAAAGCCATGATAGAAGCATTAGATGGGCTTATTTCAGGAGAGTCTTTGCAATTGGATGAGACAAATGAGCAAATGGGGTTAGGATTCTGATGGCAATGGTATTAAAAAACTTCTCCGAATGGGTCACGTATCTAGCGGAAAAAAATGTCTTGAGACCGCTGGATTTTCAGTTTGCGAAGTTTATCTCTTCCATTGAGCAACAGCATCGAGATCCGTTGATGTGGTTAGCTGCGGTTACAAGCTACCAATTAGGTCAAGGGCATATTTGCGTCAACCTTGATGCAGATGAGCAAGTCTCTCTGCCGATGCCAAGCTTGATCGGTTTGTACGGTGAAGCTGCTGAGTCGCTAGAGTGCATGGTGAGTCAAGTCGATTGGCAAAAGGTAATGACGGAGGCGTCTACGGTTACCTGTTTGTCTCCAAACGACATTATGACATCGGCGGTCACGCCATTGGTTTGGCAGCAAAATAGATTATATCTACAGCGTTATTACTACTTTGAACAGACGATCGCTACTCGCCTCCATGCCATGGCTGAACCGATTTCCATTGAGAGAGATGCGCTGCAAAGCGTCGCAAAGATGTTAGATCGCCTATTCACGCGTGAGTACCACTATCTTTATTCCGCTTTGTCTGCTCTACCCGCAGAGCAGAATAATCAGGTTATGCGCCAGCAGGTTATCTGCGATTTTCTCGATGTGGTTAAGCCGGAATCTATCGATTGGCAATATGTTGACGATATAGTCACGCAAGCGACAAACGTAAAAGCACTTCAAGGTTTGGATGATGCTATTCCATTATCTCTGTGTTTAAACTGGCAAAAAGTGGCAGCCGCAGTTGCGCTTACACGTCGCTTCGCTGTGATATCAGGCGGACCTGGTACTGGCAAAACTACGACGGTAACTAAGTTGTTAGCTGCGATGGTACATCAGGCGAATCAAGCCGGTGAATCACCTTCAATTAAGCTGGTGGCGCCAACGGGGAAGGCGGCAGCTCGTTTGACGGAATCCATAGGTAAAGCGGTAGACTCGTTAACTGTGGAGCCAGAAATTAAGCAGCAAATTCCAACGGAGTCGAGCACGCTACATCGCTTACTCGGTGCAATCCCCGGTCGCGTTGAGTTTCGACATAACAACGCTAACCCATTGCATTTAGATGTGTTGGTTCTCGATGAAGCGTCTATGGTGGATCTGCCGATGATGCATCGTCTATTGGATGCGTTACCGGCGCATGCTCGACTTATTCTTCTTGGAGACAAAGACCAGCTAGCCTCAGTGGAAGCCGGAGCAGTGTTGTCGGACATTTGTGACTTTGCTCAGTTTGGTTACAGCAGTCAGCAAAATGATTTGATTCAAGCGTTAACACAGTTTGATTGCCGATTAGCTGGCAAAGTGGAATCCTCAAAATCCGCCTCTGCATTGGTTGATAGTTTGTGCGTGCTACAAAAAAGTTATCGTTTTGATGCAAGGTCTGGCATCGGTCAACTGGCTAAGCAAGTTAACTCGGCAAATAGCTACGGTTTTGATCAGGTCTGGAACAAAACATTTGATGATATTGAATGGCTAGCCTTAAGTGCGGATAGCTATCAACAGTTAGTTGATAAGCTAGTACGTACTTACAAAGATTACCTGACGCTATTGGTGCGCGCCAATCCGCAAGGAGAAGAACTGCAAAGTGCTGAAACGTTGTCACATTGGCAGCAGCGTTTGTCGAGAGAGGTGCTCTCCAGTTTTGCCCAAAGCCGGTTGTTGTGTGCGGTTCGTGAAGGCGATTTTGGAGTTTCAGGGCTTAATCAGCGAATCGAAAAACGTCTAAAGCAACGCGGGCTAATTTCTCGCGGTGACGAGGCGTGGTATATCGGCCGTCCTGTGATGGTGACGAGAAATGATCATGGTCTTGGCTTATTTAACGGTGATATAGGCATTTGTATGTGGGACCATTGCGCTGAGACACCAAGGCTGAAAGTATTTTTTGAATTGCCTGATGGTAGTATTAAGTCTGTGCTGCCGAGCCGTATGCCTGAGCATGAGACAGCTTATGCGATGACGATTCATAAGTCTCAAGGCAGTGAGTTTTCTCATACGTTTATGATTTTACCAGCCGACTTCTCGCCCTTGTTGACTAAAGAGCTTATCTATACTGGCATTACCCGAGCGAAAAAACAGTTCACTTTGGTGGCTGATCAACGAGTCGTGAATCGAGGTATTCGCCATAAAACTTTACGACATAGTGGTTTAGCGAAGCGGTTAGCGAACTAAAGCGTGAGAATAGAATGAGGGGATACAGTGAGTGGTTTTCCACCATCCATGGCGGTAGATGCCCAAAGCCTTTAGTTAAAGACTTCTGAATACGTGATTTGGTTGATTCGATACTGTTGTTGGTAAATCTTCATTAGAGATTTTACCTTGTCAGTTACCGGAAACACGCAATGGACATTGTGTCCTTCTAAGAACTGGTTTTCAGCCATATCCCAGAAGCTCTGAATGGAATTGCAAATAACTGTACGCATAGATGTCACTCTTAAAGTTGTCGTGGCACACCTAGCTATCCTTGCATTCCCCAAAAAGCGCTATGTATTTGGGAGTCCCATCACAAAAATGCCTGTGATTTGAGCGAATTTTAGACAGTAATCTTTGAGAAGTAAAATAATTTGTGAATTTTATTGATAGCAATCGATTTCATAAAATCGACGGCTATCGAGCTATTATTAAACTGCTACAGACAATATCTTTGATTTGCGCTGTAGGTTGTACAAATCTTGTTTTGCCATTGGCAAGGACTCTACACCGATCTCTAAGAATCCTTGTTCTCTAAACCAGTGCAAGCTATGAGTGGTTAGCACAAAAATCTGCTCTATCCCTTTCATCTTTGATTGTTGTTTCATGTGATTGAGTAATAACACGCCGCGGTTGCCATCACGATAATCGGGATGAATAGCGACACAGGCCATTTCCGCCATCTTTTCATGTAGATATGGATAAAGTGCCGCACAGCCAATGATCAACCCATCTTTTTCTATGATGGTAAACTGATGGATTTCCTGCTCAAGTTGCTCGCGCGAACGACGAACTAAAATACCTTTTTCTTCAAGCGGGCGAATCAAATCAAAAATACCGCCAATATCATCAATATCTGCCTGTCGAACTTGTTCGGCACTGGCCATGACTATCTGCGTTCCGATACCGTCAAGAGAGAATAGCTCTTGTATCAATGCGCCATCAATTTTATAGCTGATAAGGTGACAACGAGGAACGCCCGCGCGACAAGCCGACTGAGCGCCACGTAAAAAACGTAGCGTACCGCTGCTTTCACCCTCGTTAACGCGTTCTTTATCCTCGAACTGCTCGATAAGTTGATTGACCTCGGCAGGGAATAGTTCTGCAATAGCATTTCCATTTTCATCCAACACGCCTTGCTCAGAACAAAAACCAATTAATTTATCGGCATTTAATTTTATTGCGACTTGGGTCGCCACTTCTTCTGAGAGAAGGTTAAAAGTTTCGCCTGTGACAGAGCCGGCAACTGGGCCAAGAAGTACAATAGAACCTTGATCGAGTACTTGGTTGATTCCTTGGATATCGATACGACGGACTCGCCCACTGTGACAGTAGTCGATGCCATTATCGACTCCAAGAGGTTGCGCGATAACGAAGTTGCCACTGATGACGTTAAGTTGATTGCCTGCCATAGGAGTATTATTAAGGCTCATAGACAGGCGAGCGGTGATGTCGAGTTGCAATCTTCCCGTCGCTTGCATCACGTAATCGAGACATTTTTCCGTCGTGACACGTGTTCCCTTGTGGTAAGGACAATGGCAATCATTTTGCTCCAGTAATTGGTTTATCTGTGGTCTCGCGCCGTGGACGAGAACCAGTTTGACACCGAGGCTGTGCAGTAAGGCAATGTCGCTGACGATATTGGTGAAGTTTTTATCGGAAAACGCTTCGCCACCTAACATAATGACCATGGTCTTGTTACGGTGTGCATTAACATAAGGTGTGGACTGCCTAAATCCTTTAACTAAGGCGGTACTACGAATCTTCACGCGGCTTACTCTTGGTTTATTTATGTTGAAATAATGACTTTTTATTCAGTGTTGCGCAAGGTTTAATTTGCGCAGTTTAGGTGATGAGTTGCATGATTGGATTTGCAGTGACAATATGTCGCTGTCGATAAATGGTAAGGCTTGGTATGAGTAGCGGTAAGCAAAGCGGTGCAGTCGGAATCAAAGCAGTACCGGCAGCTAGACTAAAACCCAATAAGTGGTTGGAACGAACCTTAATCGTGCTGGCGTTAGTCGGTAGCTTAGCAGTATTAGGATTATATCAAGACTTGTATGACCGTTATCAATCTCATGCGAATCCAAAACAGGCCGTGTACGGTGTTTGGTACGAAAGAGATGCGGCTCCTTTTGCTAGAGATTCCTTCGAGCTTACTCCTGATAAAGTGGTTATCGATAACCGAGTAGTTGCGACAGACTTTGAGCTTACTCGTGATGAATTGTCATTCTATGTTGGTCCTACCTTGTATCGTTATCACATTCTTAATGAAGCTAAAACGGAATTGAGGCAATTATCACCGACTCATTACAATCCCATCTTTGTTTTGTCAGGAAAACACAAAAACAACCTACTATAACGTTCGGTTTTATTGCGCTTTTTTAAAGAGTTTGCCATCCTGAATGCACCACAAATAAGGGATGACTAACTTGATCAAACGTATTCTGCCTCTCGCCTCTGTATTGCTCGTATTTGGCTGCGCACAAACTGACCGCGCTCAGCAATATCAAGATGGCGAATTTACCAAACTGCTTAACAAGACCGAAGTTATCGAGTCGAACCAACCTAGAAACTTCAACTCTTTTGCAAGTCAGGCAGATGAAGTGATTAAGAAGTCGCCGTCGATGGCTAAAATCTATCAGCCTTTGTATGAGCAACTAGAGGCGTGGGCGATCCAAAGTGGCGATCCAGCGCAACTGGCAAATTTTGGTGTGCAAGCGGCCCAATTAGGTGGCGGCGATAACAAAGGTAATGTGTTATTTACAGGCTATTTTTCGCCAGTGATGGAACTGCGTCACAAGCCAGATGAAACCTTCCGCTATCCGGTCTATGCCTTACCAGATTGTTCGCAAGACTGCCCAACTCGAGCTGAAATCTACGGTGGTGCGCTTAATGGTCAAGGTTTAGAACTTGGCTATGCAAGCAACTTGATTGATCCATTCATTATGGAAGTGCAGGGTAGTGGCTTTGTTCATTTTGAAGATGATGACACGCTCGAATATTTCGCCTACGCCGGCAAAAACAACAAGGCATACGTGAGTATCGGACGTGTGCTTATTGAACGCGGTGAAGTACCAAAAGAAAAGATGTCGCTTAAAGCCATCAAAGATTGGGTGATGCAGCAAGATGAGCAGAGCGTGCAAGAGCTACTAGAGCAAAATACCTCGTATGTGTTCTTCCAGCCTCAAGATGCCGCACCGGTGACGGGTACGGCTGGCATTCCATTATTGCCAATGGCGTCGGTAGCGGGTGATCGCTCAGCATTTCCAATGGGAACACCAATCCTCGCAGAAGTACCGCTGTTGAATGCGGATGGTACGTGGAGCGGTGCCCATGAATTACGTCTATTGATTGTGCTTGATACCGGTGGGGCGGTAAAAGGAAACCACTTCGACCTATATCATGGGATGGGTGATTTTGCAGGTACACAGGCTGGTCACTATAAGCACTTTGGTCGAGTTTGGAAGCTTGGCCTAGAAAACTCGGCGACAGAGAGTCCATGGGCATTGCCACCTGAGAAAAAGTAACATTGAGAAAATAGTACGAGCGTGTTTCGTACATAGTTGACCTTTTTACTAAGAGTGCGTATAAATCGCACTCTTTCTTTTTTCTCCGAGACAAGTTAGGTAACCCATGCGAGAACTTAACCAACCAGCTTCTGATAGCTACAATCAAAGATTTGGCGGCACGCGCAGACTATACGGCAACAGTGAGGTCGAGATCTTACGTGCGGCGCATATTTGTGTGGTAGGAATTGGTGGTGTGGGTTCATGGGCGGTTGAAGCGCTTGCAAGAACTGGCGTGGGTGAGCTGACTCTTATCGATATGGATGACGTTTGTGTGACCAACATTAATCGCCAAATCCATGCGATGTCAGGTACTGTTGGTCAGAGCAAAATTGAAGTTATGGCTGAGCGGGTAAAATTGATTAACCCCGAATGCAAAGTTAATTTGATTGATGACTTTATTACAGCAGACAATGTCTCGGAATACATCAGTAAAGACTTTGACTATGTACTGGATGCCATTGACAGCATTAAACCTAAGGCAGCGCTATTGGCCTACTGTCGTAGCAACAAAATCAAAGTTGTGACCACTGGTGGAGCTGGTGGACAGACCGAACCAACACAAATTATGGTGGCGGATCTGACAAAAACGATTCAAGACCCGTTAGCTAAGAAACTCAAAGACACTTTGCGTCGTCATCACAACTTCAGTAAGAACCCTGCACGTAAGTTTGGCATTGACTGCGTATTTTCTACGGAGCAGCTTAAATACCCTCAAGCTGATGGTTCTGTCTGTGGAGTGAAGTCCACGGCGGAAGGGCCAAAACGTATGGATTGTGCAAGTGGTTTTGGCGCGGCTACGGTAGTGACAGCGACATTTGGCTTTGTTGCGGTGTCTCGTATCGTTGAGAAGCTTATTCAGAAATACGCGCAGAAATAGAGGCAGCTTATGTCATCAGATAACAACAACCCATTTGGATTGGAAATCAACGCACAAGATGTTGTTGACGCCATGGCTCAATTGAAAGGTTGGGAAGACCGCTATCGACAGGTTATTCAGTGGGGTAAGAAGTTGCCAGTATTGGATGAATCTCTCAAGCAGGAGCAGGTTCTAGTTGCTGGCTGCGAAAGCTCAGTATGGTTAGTACTGACACAGCAAGAAGGCAAATGGCAGATTCAGGCAGATTCTGATGCGCGAATCGTTCGTGGCTTGATCGCTATCGTTTTGGCAGCTTTCAATGGTAAAACATCGGAGCAAATATTGGCGTTCGACTTGGATGAGTATTTCGCACAGTTAAACCTCATCAATCATCTTAGTCCGTCTCGCGGTAATGGCTTGAAAGCCATTGTTGACGTCATTAAGTCTAAAGCGTCAGAGTAATTGATTATAAATAAGGTCGACTCACATTCGTTAGTCGACCTTATTATTGAAGCTATGTTATTGAAGCTTAGGGCGTAATCGCTACAGCATATCCACCGCTTTGGTTAGTGCGGTAAGAAATCTCTCTACATCTTCTTTTGTGTTGTAAATAGCAAAAGATGCTCGAACTGTTCCCTTCACACCAAGCGCATCCATTAATGGGTGAGCACAGTGATGACCAGCTCTTAATGCAATGTTCTGTTGATCTAACAGCGTGGCGATATCTTGATGATGAACGCCATCCATCACAAAAGTGATGACGCTTGCACCAGGTTGGTAACCAATGATGCGAATATTCTCTAAAGCGCTCAAACCCTGAAAAGCTTGGTGTTGTAGGTCACTGATGTGACTCTCCAGTAGTTGGCGGTCATAGCTTGATAGCCAGTCTATGGCACAAGCTAGTGCTAAGGCTCCTGCCACATTCGGAGTCCCAGCTTCAAACTTTCCGGGTAGTTGACTAAATGTGGTGCCTTCAAAGGACACTTTTTCCACCATCTTGCCACCACCATGCCAAGGCGGCATAGCTTCCAGTAGGGCTAGCTTGCCATACAGCACCCCAATACCAGCTGGTGCATACAGTTTATGTCCTGAAAAGACGTAGAAATCAGCATCCAACGCTTGTACATCCGTTTGCTGATGAACAATACCTTGCGCACCGTCGACGATGATAATGGCATCGGTGTTAGCTCGGGTTAGCGTTACAATCTTATCCAACGGTAGAGCAGTTCCGGTAACATTGGTGACTTGCGTAGTGGCGACAATTTTCGTTCTCGGGCTGAGTAGCGCCTCAAACGCATTAAGATCAAAGTGACATTCTGGTGTTATTGGAATCTTAATAACCTTCGCGCCAGTTTGCTCAGCAACGATTTGCCATGGGACAATATTTGCATGATGTTCCATCTCAGAAACCAGAATCTCGTCCCCTGGTTGTAGGGTGCTTCGAGCGTAAGTCTGTGCGATAAGATTGAGTGCTTCGGTTGCCCCTCGTGTCCAGATGATCTCTTTACTGGAAGCCGCATTAATAAAGCGTGCCACGGTTTCTCTCGCTGCTTCAAAGCGCTCGGTTGCAACTGCGGTGAGTGAATGTGAACCACGATGGACGTTGGCGTTTTGGTTACCATAATACTGAGTGATACAGTCGATTACAGCTTGCGGTTTTTGTGTCGTTGCCGCACTGTCCAGATAAACCAAATCGCCATCAATAGCTGGGAACTGGGCCCGAATGTTGAGTAACTCACTCATCGTATTTACCCATTTTATGGTAGTGAAGAGTCGGGTTAGTGATCATTGGCTCAGCCACTTGCCAGGCTTTTTCTTTACCACACAAGGCGATGATAATTTCAATCGCAAATTCGAGGGCGGTCCCAGGGCCTTGGCTCGTGATAAGGTTGTGGTTGATATCAATTGTTACTCGTTTGCTGCGCCAGCGGTTTTCTGGGATATGTGATTGAAAACTTGGGTGGCCTGTCATCAGCGCATTTGGGTAAAGCTGATGATGTTGCAGCACCAATGCAGGAGCTGCGCAGATAGCACCAACCAGTTTACCGTCGTATTGGTGTTGGCGAACCATTTCGACTAATAATGTGCTGTCTCGAAATGTTTCGGCACCGCCTACACCGCCTGGTAAGGCGATAACATCGAACTCTTCATCGGCGACATCGACCAGCCTGCAATCCGCAGTCAGGGTGACACCGCGTGACGCTTTCATAGTCAGTGCTCCATCAAATGCCGCGCTAGCGACGGTCACGTTGAAACCTGCACGCACCATAATGTCGATGATGGTAATCGCTTCCATCTCTTCGGTGCCTGGCGCTATGGGAACAAGGATTTTCTTAGTCATGTTGATTCCAACTTGATTCGATCTGTTTAATTTGATGATACAGGGCTAGGTTGGTGGGAACAGCAATACCGTATCGCTTTGAAATAGAGACCACATAGCCGGTAATATAATCAATTTCGCTTTGTCTTTTATTATAAATGTCTTGATGCATGGATGAGTAGTTTTGCGCAGTGGCATGGATGACTTTGTAGACGGTATCCAACATCTCTTCTGCTTTAAGAGCCACTCCCACTTTGTTTGCACACTCAGTTGCTTCGCGCACTACCATGGCGATCTGTTGCTGATAATCTTTATGAGCCAGTCCACCATTTTGACAGTTGTTGATAGCTGTTAATGGGTTTATGGCACAGTTAATAACAAGTTTGCTCCATAGTGCCGTTTGAATTTCAGAATTCCAAACTACAGGTTTGAAAGCATGGTCGAGAACGTCGGCGATAAAGGAACAACGTGAGCCTTTGTCATTCCAGGCCCCTATAAAGGTCTGGCCTAGGCCGGTATGGCGTACTTGTGAGCTTGATAGTTTAAGCGCGCCGTGAGTAGAAGTACCAAGTAACACTGGGTGGTGATTAATGGCGGTTTCTAAGTGCTCAACGGTGCCCATACCATTGTGAAGAAAGAGCAAGATGGTATCGCTATTTAAATGTTTAAGTAATGGCATTAAAGCCAATTCCACTTGCCATGCTTTCAATGTAACGATAACAAGATCACTCGCTTTAAGTGAGGTGACATCGCAATTGGGGAAGTGGATAGCACTACCACCATCTAGCTCGATGGCTACGGTATCTTGAGGTGATCGGCCCCAAACCGAAACTCGATGCCCTGCCTGATGAAGCTTATAAGCGTATAAAGAGCCAATAGCGCCGGGGCCCAAAATAGTAATATTCACAATAGTTATGTAATCGTGGAAAGAGAGGATAGAAGAATAGCAAATTTAGCTGTGGTTTTCGAAAGCTATGTTGGCGATTTGGTGATACAAAAAATGGCGCCGCAGCGCCATTTTATCTAACTTCGAAGAATTAGAAGTTGTATTGCAGACGGTAGATGATTGCATCACCGTAGTGCTGTTCGTAGTTTGTTGAACCCCAAACACCAAGTTTGTTTTGGAAGTAACGATACTGAATTGCTGCTGTTAGGTGCTCTGTTGCGTGCCAGTTAAACAATAATGCACCGTTAAGGCCTGTCTTACCGCCTTGAGCTTTAGCGTATTCATCGTTGCGGTCAAATTCGATTTCGTTCCAGTTAACGAACGAGAAGTTTTGACCGAATGCTTCGAAACCATAGCGTGCAGTCCAACCTGCCATGTAGCCGTTGCGACCGTTGATGTTTTGGCTCATGCCATCAGATTCTTTATTAAAAGAGTCCCAAGAAGTGATGTCATGAACACCAATCCATGGTTTGAAGAACCAGTTATCACCTTGTAGAGCCGTATAACCAAGACCCAGAACGCGGTTGGTTTCACTTTGAGCTGGGTTATCGTGGTGGTAAACCTGACCGTAAAGCGATACGCCAGTATCACCTAGGTAAACGTGCGCAGTACCTTTGAATGAGTTCTTTTGCTCTGATGCACTTTTCTCAACACTTTCGCGATCGTAGAAGCCGTAGATTTCGCCCCAAGTGAAGCCAGCGCCACCTTCAATACCTAGTACAAATTGGTTACGTTGGTCACCCACTGCACCGTTATCGATTTTGTTAGGACCGTGATCCCAGCTCTGATGATCAAGATAAACGCCACCAAAACCGTATAGATATTCTGCTGAAGCTGGTACAGAAGCTACCGCTGCAACAACGCCAAGAGCTAAAAGTGATTTACGCATAGTGTTAACTACTCTTTAAGTTGTACTGAAATTAGCCGCGAATCCATGCGAACTCATCCGATGGGTGGGCATGATAGCGATTTATATCTCAAAGTAAATGTGCAACGTCGCAAACGTTTACTAAAGTTTGTGAGTGGTATCACAAATACTAACGGTGAATGGGAACTTTTATAAATAGCCTACAATTTAATCAATGTTGTCGATCTGTGTGATAACAAAATCTCGATAGTTGTTAACATATGTTGTTTCTGATCGTATTTAGCGAGTTAGCGTACAAAGGGTATATAAAATTAAAAGGAACTATGATGACGCAGATAAAGTTGTTTCCATTGCGCTCCGTGGTGCTACCCGAGGGAAAAATGAGGCTCAGGATCTTTGAACCTCGTTATAAGCGCATGGTAACGGAGTGTCTTAAAAACGAAACAGGGTTTGGCGTCTGTTTGATCAGTGCATCTGCAGGAGCTATCCCTAGTAACGTTTCATCTATAGGCACCTACGTCAGCATTGTAGATTTCGAAAGCCTTGAAGATGGAATGCTTGGCGTTACCGTTTCTGGGATACGCAAGTTTCAAATCCACCATGTTGAATCTGAAGAAGACGGTTTGCGTCAAGCTCAGGTCAGTTGGATAGAAAGTTGGCCTCCAACCGATTTAAGTGATGAAGACCAATTTCTTGGTGAGAGGCTCCAACATGTCTACGAAAAGTTTCCTCAAATTGGCGATCTGTACCTTCACCGCTTTTTTGATGATGCGACATGGGTAAGCCAGAGGTGGCTGGAAGTATTACCACTCGAATGTCATCATTTTGAACATCTTGTAACACAGCAGGATTGCTCAGCTACTCTGTCATTTTTGGGAGAAGCGTTTCGCAGCGACGATGTTGATAATGCAACTCGACACTAAATATTTGTGCAATCGTAGTGATCATTGTTGTAAATTTGTCGTAAGTATTTAGGTAGAAAGACGGATCATCTGGAACTCTAGGGATACAAGGCATGACATTAGACAGTCCCCAAGCCCTTAGTAAGCAAGAATGGGCAGAATGTATGGAACGGGTCAAGCAAAGGGACAAAAGCGCCTTCGCTAACCTGTTTAACTATTTCACTCCTAGGTTGAAGCAATTCACCTTTAAGCACATGGGTAATGAGCAAGTGGCCATTGAAATGGTCCAAGAAACCATGGCGACAGTATGGCAAAAAGCTCACTTATTTGACGGCTCGAAAAGTTCGTTGTCGACTTGGATTTATACGATTGCGCGTAACTTATGCTTCGACATGCTCCGCAAGCAAAAAGGTAAAGAGCTTCACGTCCACGCCGATGATATTTGGCCTACAGATTATTGCCCACCTGACTTTGTAGAACACTATTCTCCGGAAACTGATCGTTTGAAAGAGCAAATAATTAAGTTTTTGGATGAGTTGCCAAAGGCTCAGAGGGAAGTAGTGCAAGCAGTCTATTTGGAAGAGCTACCGCACCAACAAGTCGCTGAGATGTTCAATATTCCGCTGGGAACCGTTAAATCGAGGTTGAGGTTAGCAGTGGAGAAACTTCGACATTCAATGGAGGCAAATTGATATGAGTCACCACCCTAATTCAGAATTATTAAAGCTATATGCGACGGGTGAGATAGATTCTGCGCACGGTGCAGCAATCGCCTCACATATTGAGTCTTGCTCAGAATGTCGCGCTAAAGTGATGAGATTTGAAGCTGAAGCTGGCGAAGCGATGATGTCCTTAAGTTCAAAGGATGAAAAGTCTTCAAAAGATCTGGAGCTGGTTTTTTCTAATATGCTCGACGATATTATGACCCTTGATGCCGACTATTCGAAGCCCAAGGTAAGAAAACCCGGCAAGGTGCAAGTAGATGGCAAAGAATTTATTGTTCCGGCGACGATAGTTCCTCTCGTAGAGAGGATGAGTGAATGGCGTAGCTACGGCGGCAAGGTGTTTACGTCAACAATCGATGTGGACGAGGAATGTAGAGTAAGTCTGCTCTACATAAATCAAGGCGTTCAGGTGCCTCAGCACACCCATAAAGGGTTCGAATCGACTCTTGTGTTACACGGTAGTTTTAAAGACGAAAACGGCGAATATCATGTTGGAGATTTCATTCGTGAAGACGGTGAAACCAAGCATGCGCCTCAGACCGTTGAAGGTCAAGATTGCTTGTGCCTATCGATCCTAACAGAGCCAATGATTTTCACCCAGGGCGTAGCAAGAGTATTTAATATGTTTGGGAAGGGAATGTATCCTTAAGCCTCAAGGTCCGACAGAGACGCATAGAAAAGAGCCTCAATTTATTCTTGAGGCTCTTTTTATTTCAACGATGTATCTATTCAACGATCTTATCGTCTTTAATTTCTTCTTGGTCTCTTTTACGTGCTTTATCCAAGAGATCGGTAAAATAGTGCCTTAATGAATAGAGCATAATAAGGCTTGGAATGACCATTAACGACGTAATGACAAAGAAGAGAGCCCAGTCATTTAGCGCATCAACCAATTCCCCACTAAATGAAGCCAGGGTAGTTCTACCGAAGTTACCCAAAGAAGCCAACAAGGCGTATTGTGTAGCCGAGAAAGCCTGACCTGTCAGTACGGTAAGGAACGAAACGAAAGCGACAGTGGAGAAGGCGGTGGTAAAGTTGTCCACTAGAATGGTTGCTAAGAACAGGTGCTCACTCGGACCAACCTTCGCGATCCATGCAAACATCAAGTTACTGGCACTCATCGCGATACCACCAATCATCAACCCTTTTACAATACCAAAACGCACATTGAACATGCTGCCTAATAGTGTAAATAAGATGGTTGCGCCCCAGCCAATGAGTTTGGAATAGTAGCCGATTTGCTCGTTACTAAAACCGATCTCTTTGTAGAACGGAATTGACATTCTACCTAAGAAGGCCTCGCCGATTTTAAACAAGAAAACAAACAACAGTAGGGTAATCGCGACTTGAACACCATTACGGCGGAAGAAGTCGAGAAAAGGCTCAATAACAGTAACTGATAGCCAGCTAATTACTGGGTTGCCAACCACTTTCTCATGGCGCTTCTCGGCTTCAGCTTGCAGTTTATCCCGTGCGGTTTTTGGTTCTCCTACGAGAAGGGTAAATAGCATCAAAATAGCAACGATTCCGGCCATGCCATAGTAGACGCCATTCCATCCCATTGAGTCAGCATTGATAAACGCGAGGTAGCCAGGTAACGAGTAGCCTGTCCACCAACCAATCACAGCCATAGCTGATGCTTGTGGTAGCTTGTTCGACTCAGATTTTGGGAAGGTGTCGATACGAAATGCATCGATAGCAATATCTTGCGTTGCCGATGAAAGAGCGATACACAAAGCGAGCATTGACGTAAACATCAAGTCATTGGCGGGGTTAACACCTGCAATGAATAAGGTAGCAACCAGAATGGAGCTCTGACACAAGAATATCCAACTACGACGTTGACCGAGGGCTGAGTGCAAGACAGGTAACTTTACCCTGTCGACTAATGGAGCCCACAAAAAGTTGATTGCATAGACAGCAAAAACAGAACCAAAATATCCGATGGCAGCACGAGTTAAACCTGCATCTTTAAGCCATCCGGACATATTTGAGCCAATTAGAACCCATGGAAAGCCACTTGAGCACCCCAACATAAAGACCCAAAGCAGTCGTTTGTCCCAATAGCTTTTGACCGTGTCTAACCACGTCATTTTATGTTCCACAAGTACGCTCCTTGCTAGGGGGTGAGCTGATAGGAAAATGAGAGAGGAAATCCTCTCTCATTTTTGCGTATTATTCAGTAATACGTTGTATTTTTGTAATGACGATAGGCTCTAAAGGAACATCTCGCATTCCACGAACACTGCGTGTGGGTTTCTGTGCCATTTTCTGGACGACGTCAAAGCCTTCAATAACTTGGCCAAATACTGCGTAACCTGGATTCGTCACACTGTAATTCAAGAAGTCATTATCAACGAAGTTAATGAAGAACTGACGTGTTGCTGAGTTTGGATCTTGAGTTCTGGCCATTGCAATGGTTGCTGCGTCATTATCCAGTCCGTTTGAGGCTTCATTTTTGATTGGGGCGTTAACAGGTAAGCGGTTAAACTTGCTGTCAAAACCACCACCTTGTGCCATAAATCCCGGAATTACGCGGTGAAATTGACTGTTTACGTAACTGCCATCTTCAACATAGGTTAAGAAGTTTTCTACCGTGATAGGTGCCTTCTCTTGGTTTAGTTCTAGGATGAATGAACCCAAATTTGTTTCGACTTCTACTTTTGGTCCCGCAAAAACGCTCGTAGCGATCAGTGCTAGGGAAGCGACAAGTGTTTTAATCATTAGAAACGTTCCTTCATGTAATCTTGTAGCTCAGTATCGTTAGAAATTTCTTTTAAAACAAGGTTTACGGTGTCGTTAAGTACGGTTTCGATCTCTTCGTTAGAAGCACTCATTAACCCAGAGCGCTTTGCGGTACCAGTGTAGGTTTTCACCAATTTACCCTGCTCATTCTCTGCTGTTAGCTCGAGAATGACCGTTGCGTTCATATCATTCTCCATCACAGTGTGCTTGACTGAGACTAATGCTTCTTGGATCTCAACTTTTAGTGTGTTTTTGCTGTTTACGGTAACCTGATAACCCTCTGAAGAGAATTGGTTGACTAGGGCGTTCTCGATACCAATGCGAACATTCTGTCTAGCATGCACTGGGGTGATGTTCGCTCGACCATTATCCAGTAAAGCTACGTATTGCGCAGTACGGACATCTTGGCTAGAGATGGACATCGCCTTACCTTCAACGATCTTGGCAGCGCTGGTTGCCGCGGTAGGCGCAAAATTAACCTGTTCTTTTTGAGGACTTGCACATGCAGCAAGTAAAACGACTGAAGCAGCCAGAACGAGCTTTCTCATTGATTATTCCTTTTCACACTCTTCAAAATGACGAGTAAAGTTATGAAGTCCGCTTGGGCTTCATGATGAATATTATCCGATTATTGTTAAGCTATATGACTATTAGCAGCAACAATGACTCAAACTTTACTTAGTTGCCTGTAAAATAACAAATTTGGCGTTAGATGCGACAAGTTTTACATTGTGTTTGCCAAAGAGTCGCGCTAGTTTTTTATCGTAGCCTAGATGACGATTGCCGATAACCATTAACTCCCCTGTATCTCGAAGAACTTGCTTAGCATCACAGAACATTTGCCACGCAATGTGATCGGTCACCGCTTGTTGTTGATGGAAAGGTGGGTTGCAAACTACCAAATCTTGACTATTTGCCTGAAAACCGTCTAAACAATTATTAGCCACAAACTCACAACCATCGAGAGCGAGGTTGTTTAAAGTTAGGTTGTGATGAGCTGACTTCACGGCCATAAAGCTTTCGTCGATAGCTGTGATATTTGCTTGAGGATTGAGTTGCTTTAGCTTCAGTGTCAATACGCCATTACCGCACCCCAAATCCACGATATCTTGATATTTGGTGTTGCTCTTAAGATGTTCTAGGATAAACCGCGCACCCAAATCAAGACTTTCCCCGGAGTATACATTTGGTAAGTTAGAAAGTACCAATTTATGCTCTGATACTGGCCAAGTTGTATAAGGGTCAATACTCTCTTGATGCACGCTATTCAGATCTGAAAACACCAAACGATGCTTTTTCCAAGCGAGTGAAGTTGTGGTGTGTCCCGCATATTTTTCAAAAATCTTAAGAGTAGAACTATGGATCTCTTTTGCTTTGTTCACGGCAATGAGCGAGCAGTTATCTCTGTACTTTAAGGCGATTTGGTTGAGTTGCCATGTCAAGTAACGATTGTTACGGGGAATCTGCATCAACACGATATCTACCTGTTGCGGCCATTCATCGGTTGAGGCTCGAAGATCGATGGGTTTGCAATGGTTAAGCTCTAAATTATGCTTAATGCCCTGATGAGAGATAAAAGAATCACTGATTGTAGTCACCTTATGCTGTTCTGAAGCCCAGCAACTTAGGGCACCAAAACTGTCGTTAAGAATCAGAATGTTAGAGCCAGTAGGCAGTTTTAGCTCTTCAAAATTTTGAATCAGGTATTCGTCTCCAGCATCCCAAGCTTGAAGTTGTTCATTGTTGAGTTTAGGGAAACGAAATAGTGAATATGAGCGCTCAAATAGGTTTAATTCAGTCTTCATAATGCTGTGATTTGGTGACAATGGTTGTATTTTGACAAAATCTCGGAACTTTCGCCAAGGCGAATATGATTTAAGGGAAGATTCTTGATTAAGTAAAGTATATACTTTACCGTCTAAATAAAAATAAATAGTTACAGCCCAAGGAAGTAAGATGATTCAACAAACCATCGAGCAAAAGCTCCATCAGACTTTCAACCCCACATTCTTAGACGTTCGCAACGAAAGCAATATGCATAATGTCCCTCCAGGGTCAGAGAGTCATTTTAAAGTAATTGTTGTCAGCGATTGCTTTAATGGTGAGCGTCTTATTGCAAGGCACCGAAAAATAAACACGGTCTTAGCAGATGAATTGGCAGGCCCTGTTCATGCCTTAGCAATCCATACTTATACACCAGAAGAGTGGACAAAAGAGAATCAACTAGCCCCAAACAGTCCTAATTGCGCAGGCGGCGGTAAATAGCTCTATACTCTTTCTAGTTTTGGTGCAGGTCATAGCGCTTCAGTAACAATCACACACGTCAACGATAAACCTTAGTTATTTTTGCGTAAGTGTCTGATGGATTTACTACCACTTTGGTGGTAAATCATTAACAGCGTGTCAACATATAATGTTATGTGTTTTTGTTAGTGAGGAATGTTTCAGGATATGAATGGGGCAATTGCTTATTTTCAAAAGGGTTAATAAGACTTTGTGCGATTGGTCAAAGTTATACATATTCGCAACCCTAGAGATAGCAAAAGTTTCGAAATAATGACCCCTTTGCAGGGATTCATCATGGCATCCCCTTTACAAATGATGCTAAACTACCGCACCAGAAAAATCTCGCAGTGATTCTATGACGAGATTGTTAAAGTGATGTTGCTGCCTTGGTGCTAATAAAACCAAGGTTAGACACTCAATGTCGTGTCTATATGTTACGCAATTTTAAAGAATCTTTTTCCCGATAAAAGTAGTGCAAGTGCGTATGATTACAATAAAGAAGGGCTTGGATCTTCCTATCGCAGGAACTCCATCCCAGGTGATTAATGATGGTAAGTCCATCACTAAAGTCGCCTTGCTTGGCGAAGAGTACGTGGGTATGCGTCCAACAATGCATGCTCGCGTGGGTGATGAAGTGAAAAAAGGTCAGGTTCTTTTTGAAGATAAAAAGAACCCTGGTGTTAAGTTCACTTCTCCAGCAAGCGGTAAGGTTATTGAAGTTAACCGTGGCGCGAAGCGTGTCCTACAATCTGTTGTGATTGAAGTGGCAGGTGACGAGCAAGTTACTTTCAATAGCTACACAGCTGACCAACTAGCAGGTCTTGATCGCGAAGTGATCAAAACTCAACTGGTTGAATCAGGTATGTGGACTGCGTTGCGTACTCGTCCGTTTAGCAAGGTACCGGCGATCGATTCAACGACTCAAGCGATTTTCGTAACTGCAATGGATACTAATCCACTTGCGGCTGAGCCTGAATTGGTTATCAATGAGCAAAAAGAAGCGTTCGTTGTAGGTCTTGATATTCTGTCTAAATTGACAGAAGGCAAAGTTTACGTCTGCAAAAAAGGAACGAGTCTACCTCGCTCAAATCAATCCAATGTCGAAGAGCATGTTTTCAATGGTCCACACCCAGCTGGTCTTGTTGGCACTCACATGCATTTCCTATATCCAGTTAGCGTGAATAACGTTGCTTGGAGCATTAATTATCAAGATGTGATTGCATTCGGTAAGCTCTTCACCACTGGCGAAATCTATACAGATCGTGTGATTTCACTTGCTGGTCCAGTAGTTAATAACCCTCGTTTAGTTAGAACTCAACTAGGTGCAAGCCTAGATGATGTCACTAACAACGAGCTGATGCCTGGTGAAGTACGAATCATTTCTGGTTCAGTACTGTCTGGTACTCAAGCTTCTGGTCCACACGCTTATCTAGGTCGTTACCATCAACAAGTATCTGTATTGCGCGAAGGTCGTGATAAAGAACTGTTTGGTTGGGCGACACCAGGTAAGAACAAGTTCTCAATTACTCGTTCATTCCTAGGTCACCTATTCAAAGGTCAGTTGTTCAACATGACAACTACGACTAACGGTAGTGATCGTGCAATGGTTCCAATCGGCAACTACGAGAAAGTAATGCCTCTAGATATGGAGCCAACGTTATTACTTCGTGATCTATGTGCAGGTGATCAGGACAGCGCTCAGCGTCTTGGTGCTCTTGAACTAGATGAAGAAGATTTGGCGCTATGCACCTTTGTTTGTCCAGGTAAGTACGAATATGGTCAACTCCTACGTGAGTGCCTAGACAATATTGAGAAGGAAGGGTAATCCATGCTTAAGAAATTCATCGAGGATATCGAGCATCATTTCGAACCAGGCGGCAAACATGAAAAGTGGTTTGCACTGTACGAAGCAGCGGCAACGCTATTCTACACGCCAGGTCTGGTCACGAAGCGCAGCTCGCATGTCCGTGATAGCGTTGACCTAAAACGCATCATGATCATGGTTTGGTTCGCAGTATTCCCAGCAATGTTCTGGGGTATGTACAACGCGGGTAACCAAGCAATTATGGCACTTAACCATCTTTACGCTGGCGCTGAGCTTGCGGGCGTTATCGATGGCAACTGGCACTACTGGCTAACCCAAGGTCTTGGCGGAACGCTAGGGACTGATGCGGGTTGGGGCAGCAAGATGCTACTTGGTGCAACTTACTTCCTACCAATCTACGCGACAGTATTCATTGTCGGTGGTTTCTGGGAAGTCTTGTTCTGTATGGTGCGCAAGCACGAAGTTAACGAAGGTTTCTTTGTAACTTCTATTCTGTTCGCACTGATTGTTCCACCAACTCTTCCTCTTTGGCAAGCTGCTCTAGGTATTACCTTCGGTGTTGTTGTTGCAAAAGAGATCTTTGGTGGTACAGGTCGTAACTTCCTTAACCCAGCTCTAGCTGGCCGTGCTTTCCTATTCTTTGCGTACCCAGCACAAATTTCGGGTGACGTGGTATGGGTTGCAGCAGATGGCTTCTCTGGCGCGACGGCTCTAAGCCAATGGGCACAAGGCGGCGAAGGCGCACTTATCAACAACATTACTGGCCAAACGATCACTTGGATGGACGCGTTTATTGGTAACATCCCTGGCTCAATTGGTGAAGTATCGACACTTGCACTTATGATCGGTGCAGCGATGATTGTTTACATGGGCATTGCTTCATGGCGCATTATCGCAGGTGTTATGGTTGGTATGGTTGCTGTGGCGACGCTATTCAACGTTGTTGGCTCAGATACTAATGCAATGTTTGCAATGCCTTGGCATTGGCACCTAGTGCTAGGTGGTTTTGCATTCGGTATGTTCTTTATGGCAACGGATCCAGTATCGGCTTCGTTCACTAATAAAGGTAAGTGGGCTTACGGTATTTTGATTGGCGCTATGTGTGTCATGATCCGTGTTGTGAACCCTGCATACCCAGAAGGTATGATGCTAGCAATTCTATTTGCTAACTTGTTCGCACCGCTATTCGACCACTTTGTGATCGAGAAGAACGTTAAACGGAGAGAAGCACGCTATGGCAAGTAATAACGATAGCATTAAAAAGACGCTGTTTGTTGTTATCGCGTTGAGCTTAGTGTGCTCAATCGTTGTATCGCTTGCAGCAGTTGGTCTGCGTGACAAGCAAAGAGCGAACGCGTTACTAGACAAACAGTCAAAAATTATCGAAGTCGCTGGCATTAAAGAGAATGGCACAGTCGCTGAACTTTATAGTCAGTACATCGAACCTCGTCTTGTGAACTTTGATACTGGTGAGTTTGTTGATACAGCTCCAGATGGTAGCGATGCAAACAACTACGATCAGCGTAAAGCGGCAAAAGACCCTTCGGAGTCAATTCGCCTAACAGCTGAACAAGACCAAGCAAAAATCATTCGTCGTGCTAACGTAGGTACTGTTTATCTAGTTAAGCAAAATGGCAAAGTGAGCAGCGTTATCCTACCAGTACATGGTACGGGTTTATGGTCTATGATGTACGCGTTCGTGGCAGTTCAGACAGATGGTAATACTGTGAACGGTATTACATATTACGAGCAAGGTGAAACTCCAGGATTGGGTGGTGAGATTGAGAACCCGTCTTGGCGTGCACAGTTTGTTGGTAAGAAACTGTTTGATGAAAACTTCAAGCCAGCGATCGAAATCGTAAAAGGTGGCGCACCTGAAGGCTCTGAACACGGTGTTGACGGTCTATCTGGCGCAACACTGACAGGTAACGGCGTTCAAGGTACGTTTGACTTCTGGTTGGGTGATATGGGCTTTGGTCCATTCCTAGCAAAAGTTCGTGACGGAGGTCTGAACTAATGTCTAGTGCTAAAGATGTGAAAAAGAGCCTGATGGCACCGGTGTTGGATAACAACCCGATTGCACTTCAAGTTCTAGGTGTGTGTTCTGCTCTAGCAGTAACCACTAAGTTAGAGACAGCATTTGTAATGACTTTAGCAGTAATTTTCGTTACTGCACTGTCTAACTTCTTTGTATCTCTGATTCGAAACCATATTCCAAATAGCGTACGTATCATCGTTCAGATGGCGATCATCGCATCATTGGTAATCGTGGTAGACCAAATTTTGAAAGCGTATCTTTACGATATATCTAAACAGCTTTCAGTTTTCGTTGGCCTTATCATTACCAACTGTATTGTAATGGGTCGTGCGGAAGCATTCGCTATGAAGTCTGAGCCAATCCCATCATTAATCGACGGTATTGGTAACGGTCTTGGCTATGGCTTCGTTCTAATCACTGTTGGCTTCTTCCGTGAACTATTTGGTTCAGGCAAGCTGTTCGGTATGGAAGTTCTACCGCTGGTAAGCAACGGTGGTTGGTATCAACCTAACGGTATGATGCTTCTAGCGCCTTCAGCGTTCTTCCTTATCGGCTTCCTGATCTGGGTAATTCGTATTATTAAGCCAGAACAAGTAGAAGCGAAGGAGTAACGGCGTCATGGAACATTATATTAGCTTATTAGTTAAGTCGATTTTCATCGAAAACTTGGCGCTTTCTTTCTTCTTGGGTATGTGTACATTCCTAGCGGTTTCAAAGAAAGTTAAAACTTCTTTCGGTCTTGGTGTCGCAGTAATCGTTGTACTTACAGTCGCAGTACCTGTAAACAACCTACTGTATAACCTAGTTCTAAAAGAAAATGCGCTAGTTGCAGGTGTCGACCTTAGCTTTTTGAACTTTATTACCTTTATCGGTGTAATCGCAGCACTAGTACAAATCCTGGAGATGGTACTAGACCGCTTCTTCCCACCTTTGTATAACGCACTAGGTATCTTCCTACCGCTAATCACGGTGAACTGTGCAATCTTTGGTGGCGTATCATTTATGGTACAGCGTGATTACAACTTTGCTGAATCAGTCGTTTACGGCTTTGGTTCTGGTGTGGGTTGGATGCTAGCTATCGTTGCGCTAGCGGGTATCCGTGAGAAGATGAAGTACTCTGATGTACCTCCTGGTCTTCGTGGTCTTGGTATCACGTTCATCACAGTAGGTCTGATGGCACTAGGCTTCATGTCTTTCTCTGGTGTTCAACTGTAAGGTATAAGGAATAGTCAATGGACATTATTCTTGGTGTAGTGATGTTTACGCTGATTGTTCTAGCCCTAGTTTTAGTGATTTTGTTCGCTAAATCTAAGCTAGTACCAACAGGCGACATCACGATCTCTGTAAACGGCGATCCTGAGAAGGCAATCGTAACTCAACCAGGCGGTAAGCTTCTGGGTGCTCTAGCTGGTGCTGGCGTATTCGTGTCTTCTGCTTGTGGTGGTGGTGGCTCTTGTGGTCAGTGCCGTGTGAAAGTGAAAACTGGTGGTGGCGACATTCTGCCTACTGAGCTTGACCATATTACTAAAGGTGAAGCACGTGAAGGTGAGCGTCTAGCATGTCAGGTTAACATGAAGACGGACATGGACATCGAGCTTCCAGAAGAAATCTTCGGTGTTAAGAAGTGGGAATGTAGTGTTATTTCAAACGATAACAAAGCAACCTTCATCAAAGAGCTTAAGCTTCAGATTCCAGATGGCGAATCAGTACCTTTCCGTGCTGGTGGTTACATCCAGATCGAAGCACCTGCTCACCATGTTAAGTACTCTGACTTCGACGTACCTGAAGAGTATCGTGAAGACTGGGACAAGTTTAACCTGTTCCGCTATGAGTCAGTGGTTAATGAAGAATGCATCCGTGCATACTCAATGGCTAACTACCCAGAAGAAGAAGGCATTATTATGCTAAACGTGCGTATCGCTACGCCGCCGCCTAATAATCCTGATGTACCACCGGGTATCATGTCATCGTTCATCTGGTCACTTAAAGAAGGTGACAAGTGTACGATTTCAGGTCCGTTCGGTGAGTTCTTCGCGAAAGAAACAGACAACGAAATGGTATTCATCGGTGGCGGTGCTGGTATGGCTCCAATGCGTTCGCACATCTTTGACCAACTTAAGCGTCTGAAGTCTAAGCGTAAGATGTCTTTCTGGTATGGTGCTCGTTCTGTACGTGAAATGTTCTATGTAGAAGATTTCGACGGCCTACAGGCTGAGAACGATAACTTCCAGTGGCACGTTGCTCTATCTGACCCAATGCCAGAAGATAACTGGGATGGTTACACAGGCTTCATCCACAACGTAATCTATGAGAACTACCTCAAAGATCACGAAGCACCAGAAGATTGTGAATACTACATGTGTGGTCCACCAATGATGAACGCGGCTGTTATCGGCATGCTGAAAGATCTTGGTGTAGAAGATGAAAACATTCTTCTAGATGACTTCGGTGGTTAATCTTCGTTGAAGCATCGACATGGCTGGCTCATGTGAGTCAGCCATTTGTATTTTCAGGGACAACACATTTCCTGTTTCTAAGTTTCTGAAACTATTCACGTTTGTCTAGAAATTTATTTTTTGGGCAAACGTAAATACTTTTGAAAGTAGGTGAGTAAAGGTATGTTTCATCTAGCTAAACATCTTAAGCTAATTTTGGTTGTATTGTTTGCGACTGTAATTTTGTCGGGTTGCGGTAATCAGCGTGAGCAGGTTCATTTGAGTGGACCAACAATGGGCACAATCTACAATGTTAAGTACATTGTGACTGATACGTCCCCTAAACCGGAAGTCATTCAAGCTGAAATCAATCGATTACTTGAAGAAGTAAACGATCAGATGTCGACGTATCGTCAAGATTCTGAACTGAGTCGCTTCAATCGTTACTATGGTACGGAACCATTCCCTGTTTCACGACAAACCGCTATCGTAGTTAACGAAGCCATTCGTTTGAATGAACTGACACAAGGCGCACTTGATGTGACAGTAGGTCCGTTGGTTAACTTGTGGGGTTTTGGACCAGAAGCTCGTCCAGAAGTAGTCCCGAGTGATGAAGAACTGGCGTCTCGTAAGGCGCAAACTGGCATCAAGCATTTGTCTGCAACCGATACAACGTTAAGAAAAGACCTTCGTAGTCTGTATGTAGATCTATCTACTATTGCAAAAGGTTGGGGCGTTGATGTTTTAGCTAACTACCTTGAAAGTATCGGTATTCAAGATTACATGGTTGAAGTGGGTGGTGAAATGCGTCTGAAAGGGATTAATCGTGACAGCGTGAAATGGCGTATTGCTATTGAAAAGCCAACCGTAGACGAGCGCAATGTACAAGAAATTATTGAACCTGGAGATATGGCGATTGCCACGTCAGGTGACTATCGTAACTACTTTGAGAAGGATGGTGTGCGCTATTCTCACATCATTGATCCTTCGACAGGTAAGCCGATTCATAATAAAGTGGTGTCGGTGACGATTTTGGATAAGTCATCCATGACAGCGGATGGACTTGCGACAGGACTGATGGTTTTGGGTGAAGAGAAAGCACTAGAGATCGCTGATCAAAACAATATCCCAGCCTTTATCATAGTTAAAACAGAAGACGGTTTTGAAGAGTTTGCATCAGAAGCGTTTAAACCTTATCTGAACAAGTAATAGGTCAATCACATGAATACATTTTTAATTACGTTTGGTGTTTTCTTAGCGGTTATTGCTGCCATGTCGATTGGCTATATTATCCAGAAGAAAGTGGTAAAAGGTAGCTGCGGTGGACTAGGTGCCGTAGGTATTGACAAAGTTTGTAACTGCCCAGAACCATGTGACGCACGTAAGAAGCGTGAAGCACGTGAGCAAGCGCGTGCTGAGAAGCTTGCAGCGTGGGAAAAGGACCGTATTGCGTAAGCGTTCAATCTGGTTTGCTGCGGTTTTGATAATTGCGTCAACCTTAATACTTTATGAAAGACCAGAGTAATGCTCTGGTCTTTTTGTTTTGATTACCTGAAAACTCGTCGTATAATTAAACTGTATAAATAAACAGTTGTGAGTGGCGGTGTCTGACAAAATACGAAAATTCATCCATGTTGATATGGATTGCTTCTACGCCGCAGTGGAAATGCGAGATAATCCTCACTATCGCGGTAAGGCACTAGCGGTTGGTGGCAGCGAGCGCCAGAGAGGCGTAATAAGCACATGCAATTATGAAGCTCGAAAGTTTGGGGTTCGTTCAGCTATGCCAACTGCACAAGCGCTTAAGCTTTGTCCCAATTTGTTGCTAGTCCCTGGACGTATGCAGATTTATAAAGAGACCTCAATTAAGATTCGAGAGATATTCTCTCGTTATACTTCGTTGATTGAGCCACTGTCTCTGGACGAAGCTTATTTAGACGTTACCGATTCTCCACACTGTCAAAACTCTGCAACTCTGATTGCGGAAGCGATTCGCAAAGACATCTGGGATGAATTACAACTCACGGCTTCAGCAGGCGTCGCACCATTGAAGTTTCTCGCCAAAATCGCTTCAGATATGAATAAGCCAAATGGTCAGTTTGTGATTCCACCCGATAAAGTACAACAGGTTGTTGATGATCTCGAACTTGGTAAGATACCTGGAGTGGGAAAGGTCAGCCTTGAGAAACTTAACAAAGCAGGTCTTTTTACTTGTTTAGACGTTCGTAATAGTGATTACCGAGAGCTGATCGTGCGCTTTGGGCGCCTTGGTGCTTCTCTGTGGAAAAAGAGTCACGGAATTGATGAGCGGGAAGTGGTCGTCGAGCGAGAGCGTAAGTCCATTGGTGTCGAAAGGACGTTTAGCACTAATATTTCGTCCTTTGAACAATGTTGGCAAGTAATAGAAGAGAAGTTGTACCCAGAGCTGGATATGCGACTTAATAAAGCTCAGCCTAAACGTAATGTTATCAAGCAAGGCATCAAAGTGAAGTTTGCTGACTTTAAACTAACGACCATCGAGCATGTCCACAATAGATTGGATTTAGCATATTTTAAAGACCTGCTGCGAGAGGTGTTAGAGCGTCAACAAGGCCGCGAGATTCGTTTGTTAGGATTAAGCGTTATGTTGGAGCCCATAGAGCAAGCTCGCCAACTGACGATGTTTGAAGATTAACCGTTACATTGTTAACTAGTAATTGTAGTAAGGAGCTCAATGGACAAGCAAGCGCTGCTAGATGACGTGATCGGTCAACTGGAACAGAACGTTGTGATGTTAACTTCCGCGATGGAGAAAACGGTTGACGCCGCGACCAATGAAGAAACAGTGCCAGAGCATAAATATGATACCTTGGCTTTAGAAGCTTCATACCTTGCTCACGGGCAAGCGGTGAGGTTGGAGCAAGTAAAAAGCGATATCGCATTACTTCGCAAAATGGTATTGAATCCATTCTCGTCACTAGACAATGTTAGACTTACCACCGTGGTAGAGATAGAAGATGAAGACGAAGTAGTGTCGCGATTTTTCGTACTACCATGTGCTGGCGGCCTGACCATTGAAGAGCCGACAATCAAGGTAGTCACACCACATTCTCCTTTAGGTAGGGCCCTAATTGGTAAGTCTATTGATGATGAGGTTGTGGTTAGTATTGGAGAGAAACTGACGCATTATGCTATTATTCACTTATATTAAGCGTATGCTATAGGGTAATTTATGAAGATACACAATAGAGTGTTCAGTCGTAGTCTATTATTAAGCACCTTACTAGCCTCGGGTCATGCTTTGGCTGTGGATCAGTGTGGTGTCGATATCAAGAATGAAGTTCACCTTGATGGCGAGCAGGTAGAAATTGTAAAGACCCCCGCTTCTAAAGTACTTATTGATCAAGACAATAACTTATTCATCAATGGGAAAGCGATAGAGCTGACTCAGTTGCAAAAAGAAGCACTTGAAAGTTATCGCGAAAACATGAATAAGTACGTGCCTAAAGCGAAGGAGCTTGCGGAAAACGGGCTCGAACTTACCAATGAACTTATCGACGATGTTGCAGAGAGTTTTGACAACTCAGAAGCGTTCCAAAACGTAAAACAAGCCGTTGCCGAGTTTTTTGCTGATGTGGAATCTCGATATGAAAATAATGGCGAGTTTGTTTTACAATCTGAAGCCTTTAGCTCCTTTATGGACAATTGGGAACAAGATGTCGCTAAAGCGAAAGAAGTTTTTAATAAAGAATTCTTTAGTAGTGCGTTTACTGCTCTTCAAGAGAAAATGAGTGAAGAGGGAGGCTTGAATTTGACTGAACTATCGAAGCAGATGGACGAGCTCAAAACTCGTATGTCAGAAACCATGAAGGTACAGTCTGAATCGTTGAAGCAACAAGCAGAAGATTACTGCGATTCTCTCAATGATGTTGCTGAACAAGAGCAAGATCTTCAAAAGAAAATCCCAGAGTTAAAGGACTATCAAGTCTTTACTATTTAACTTTGTTATTACTGTAAGTTATCTATGAGCTCCGCTAGTGCTTAAAAAGTAATAGCGGAGTTTTTTGTATTAGGATGTTGGGTTTTAGTGTTGCATCTTTTGGTAATTGTAAATTAAGTTGCTTTTTTTTTGCTGTAACGAAAAACTTACTATTAATACTGATGTTTATATTAGAGTATTTAACTAAATAACATTGCTCTCGTCGCATTTTTATCATACTGTACCAGCAAACTAGTACGGTATGATATTCGCAGTGGACATTTCTAATTCTTCTTCAGCTCCAAGGGAGCATTTTGGTTCTCGACTTGGCTTTATACTGGCTGCAGCTGGTGCAGCTGTTGGTCTCGGCAACATCTGGGGATTCCCAACTCAAGCTGCAAGTAATGGCGGTGGGGCATTTTTGTTGGTTTATTTGGTGATGATTTTGGTGGTCGCCTTTCCTATGTTGGTTGTGGAAATGGCGATTGGTCGTCATGGTCAAGCCAACCCAGTGGATAGTATGAAGTCACTAACCACTAATGCTCTAGGTAAACGAGCGGGCGGCCTCGTTGGCTGGATTGGCCTTTCTGTGCCATGCGCAGTACTAGCATTTTATTCCATTGTTGGTGGCTGGCTGATTTGCTTCTTGTTTGGGGCGTTAGCAGATATTGCAGGCTTAACGAGTCTTGCCGACTGGTTCAAGGGTTTTAGTGTCGAACGCAACGTGTTCGGTACCATTGTCTTCTACCTTCTCACTGTTCTTATCGTTCAAGGTGGTGTTAAACAGGGGATCGAGAAATGGTCAACCCGATTAATGCCTTCACTCTTCATTCTATTTGCGTTGTTATTCGTTTATATCATGATGCAACAAGGAGCGATGGAAGGACTCAAGCATTACCTAATCCCTGATTTCGAAAAAGTTTGGGACAGGAAATTAATTCTTGCTGCCATGGGACAGGGTTTTTTCTCATTAACGATAGGTGGCTGTTCAATGCTGATTTATGGCTCTTACCTTTCAAAAAAAGAGAACCTGCCGAAGATGGCGATGAACGTCACGTTAGTAGATACAGCGGTGGCATTTATCGCTGGTTTGGTGGTGATGCCAGCGATGTTTGTTGCTATGCAGAAAGGGGTACAAATCTATGCTGAAGACGGTTCATTATTGAGCTCCGACACGCTTGTTTTTACCGTGCTGCCATTGATGTTTGAATCTCTTGGCTTATTGGGTTTAGTGTTTTCTGTTGTTTTCTTCTTGTTGCTTACTATTGCAGCGCTAACGTCTTCTATTTCGATGCTTGAATGTCCGGTAGCGTTAGTGGATGAACGCTTCAAGACTGGCCGTAAGAAAACCAGTTGGGTATTGGGCGCATTAATCGCTCTATTTAGTGTCTATATTGTGTTTAATTTTGCAGAGCTATTTGGCCTGGTTGCTATGGTAGCGACACAATATTTACAACCAGTCGCTGCCCTGTTGTTCTGCTTATTTGGTGGTTGGGTCTGGAGCCGAGCTGGTAAGATAAAAGAACTTGAACAAGGCTGTCCAGACTTTCAACTTGGCTGGTTTGGCAAGGTATGGCCTTTCTACGTGAAATTTGTCTGCCCGATCTTAGTGATTACGGTTATTTGGGCATCGTTTGGTTGAGACAAACAGAATGAGATCAGTAAAAAAGCTCTGCATTTGCAGAGCTTTTTTACAAAGAAAACGTCGTGTCTACGTCTTATCGAAATTGACCAGCCTCGGGAAGAAAATCAAACCCAGCACCTGCTAGTTTCTCAATTAATGCCGACTTACTGATATCGAAGAAGTTAGCAAGTTTGTCGAGATCGCCACCAAAATCGTCCCGTAGCTTCATATTAACAATACTCATCAGCATGATGGGGTCCATACTTTCAAAGTTCGCTAGATTCATAATGTGTCTCTACTTATCTTCAAAGTCGGAAATGAGTAAATTGGCGGCGGCAAAAGCTGCCTTTTCACGTGTTTCCAAAGGTAAGGATTCGTCCGCTGCAATGTCGTTTAACGCACGTACTGCACAAGAAATAGCCTGGGGGATATAACCTTGGTCACCACTACCAATTTGGGCGTAGATTTCTCTTACTAAGTCACAACAACCGTAAACTTGCATATCAATGATCTCTGTAAATGATAACTTGTCTCAATATACACAGAGGTAACGGAAAAAACAAAACTGCCTTTTGATATGAAACAAAAAAGCCGATGTTATGGTTAAACATCGGCTTGATCATGGCGATTAAAGCAGCAAATTATGCTTTAGCAGGAATGGCTTCTAATAGCGCAACCATTTGGTTCCAGAACAGTTCAACGGTATCGATTTTCACTTTCTCATCTGGCGAATGAGGGAACTTGATCGTTGGGCCAAACGAGACCATATCCATGCTAGGGTATGGTTCTTTGAACAGACCACACTCTAAGCCCGCGTGAATGACCATAATGTTTGGTTTGTGACCATAGATACCTTCATACATGTCACGGAAGATAGCCATGATTTCTGATTCTGGATCAGGCTTCCAACCAGGATATGCGCCTGAGCATTGGATAGTAGCGCCAGCTAGCTCTGCGATAGAGGCTAGCATGCCTTCAACTTGTGAACGCCCAGAATCAATTAAAGAGCGAATCAAACAAAGTACTTCTACTTTATCTGTTTGAGTGGTGATAACGCCAACGTTTAACGAGGTTTCTACCACGCCTTCAATATCATCACTCATGCGAATCACGCCATTTGGACAAGCGTTTAGTGCTGCAATGAAGCGAGCTTGAGATTCTGTCGCAAATACATCAGCTAAGTCAGCTGCATCGTTAAAGGTAACAATATCGGTTTCGATAGCGCCAAGCTCAGATTTCAGCAGTTCAGTATAGAAGCTGTATAATTCGTCCAGCTTTGCTAGATTCGTTTCTGGCAGTGCAAGGGTGACAAAACCTTCACGTGGGATGGCATTACGTAAGCTACCGCCACGGAATTCAATAAGACGTGCGTCTAACTCTTGAGCATGACCAGCAAGGAAGCGAGCCAGCAGCTTGTTAGCATTGCCGCGACCAGTATGGATATCGCACCCGGAGTGTCCGCCTTTAAGACCTTTTAATGTCAGCTGACGCGCCACATAACCTTCAGGAGCTGCTTCACGATTTACCTCGAAAGTAATTGCTGCGTCGATACCGCCAGCACAGCCCATGTAGACTTCACCTTCTTGCTCTGAATCCGTGTTAAGTAGGATGTCACCTTCCAGCCAACCTGCTTCAAGACCAAACGCGCCAGTCATACCAGCTTCTTCGTCGATAGTCAGCAATACCTCTAGAGGACCGTGTTTGATGTCATTAGAAGCAAGTACAGCTAAACATGTTGCCATACCAATACCGTTATCAGCACCCAATGTTGTGCCTTTTGCGGTTACCCATTCGCCATCGATGTAAGGTTGAATTGGGTCAACGGTAAAGTCATGGTCAGTATCTTCGTTCTTTTGCGGTACCATATCGATGTGCGCTTGAAGCACAACACCTTTCTTATGCTCCATTCCTGCGGTAGCAGGCTTCTTAATGAAGACGTTGCCAGTTTTGTCACGTTTTACTTCAAGACCTTGCTCCTTTGCCCAGCCGACAATGTACTCTGCAAGAGCTTCTTCATGCTTAGATGGGTGAGGGATAGAGCAGATTTTATCGAAAAATTGCCAGACAGGTGCTGGTGACAACTTACTGATTTCAGAATGGAATTCAGACACGGAACTCTCCTTTTGACGGGCTTTGCTAGATAGTTGTTCCTCAGATGCCCCTTATTTTGAAGGGAACGTCTGGTTTTCTAGCTTATTTAAGATAAAGCAAAGGATATCATTAGTTGTAAATAGGTAGTAGTCAAACCTGAAGTATCTTGTAGAAACGGTGGTAAAGCTTAGTTACCAGACTTGAATGAGTCTAGGTGCATATTTGATAGTGTTGTTTTTGTAATTTAATTACAGTTTTAAGTAATAAATTAATCATCATTAAAATAATTGTGACTTAGATCGCTTTTGTGCTTGTAATAAAAATCCGATATGGTATTCTTTTGAACAGTTGAGAGACTCAACGATACTGCTCACGGAAAGAGCCCGATTTATCGCCTCCAAGGAACCGAGATTCAAAGCAATTAATGCACAATGATGTTTTGTTAGAAGGTGATGTTTATGAAAGGTTTAGCAAGCGCGATGTTTTGGACAACTCAAAACGTATACACAAAAGACTTCGCGTACAATGTCTACTTTGGTAGATAGTGAACGATTTATACCCCTATATTTAGAATTTTTCGTTGGTTATATACCCCAATTGATGACCAAATTATTCTACCGCCACTCAACTGAGTGGCGTTTTTTTTGCCTTTTATCTCCCCAAACTACCGTCTTAATCTCAAAAAACGTTCAAATAGTGAACGAACGGTAAATAGCCTGACTACACTGAATTCTATTGACGATTGAGTAACTACATCAAATTGTTAGTTATTGTTACCGAATAGGTTTCATATCAACTTAAAATTATTTGGTTTAGAGTCAAAATTCTAGGTGGAATTTGCGTTTTGATAACCTTATAATTCGCGCCAATCGTTTACGCAACCGTTTACTTTTTACATTTTAGGGATTCGATTATGCTCGAAAGGCTGTTTAAACTCAGTGAACATGGTACCAATGTGCGCACTGAGATCATCGCAGGTTTAACAACCTTCCTGACGATGGCTTACATTATTTTTGTTAACCCAGCAATTCTAGCTGATGCCGGCATGGATCGCGGCGCAGTATTCGTTGCTACCTGTCTTGCGGCTGCTATTGGCTGTTTCATCATGGGCTTCGTAGCTAACTATCCAATCGCACAGGCTCCTGGTATGGGGCTGAATGCGTTCTTTACCTACGCGGTTGTGCTAGGTATGGGTTACACATGGCAAGTGGCTCTAGCGGCAGTATTTTGCTCAGGTGTCTTGTTCATCCTTTTGAGTGTGTTCAAAATTCGTGAGTGGATCATTAACTCCATTCCAATGTCGCTTAGAACCGGTATTTCTGCGGGTATTGGTCTATTTTTGGCACTTATCGCGCTGAAAAACGCGGGTATTGTTGTCGATAACCCAGCAACACTGGTTTCGCTTGGTCATATCACGTCACTGCCAGCAACTCTCGCTGCAGTTGGTTTCTTTCTGACTATTGCACTTGTACACCGTGGTGTAAAAGGTGCAGTAATGATCGCTATCTTGGCGGTAACCGGTCTTGGTCTTATTTTTGGTGACGTGCAGTGGGGCGGTATCATGTCTGCTCCACCAAGCATTGCGCCTACCTTCATGCAATTAGATTTCTCAGCCGTGTTTGAGATTGGCATGATTTCAGTGGTATTTGCTTTCTTATTCGTCGACTTGTTTGACACTGCAGGTACGCTGGTTGGCGTTGCTCAAAAAGCAGATTTAATCGGCAAAGATGGCAAAATCCCACGCTTGAACAAAGCGCTTCTAGCGGATTCAACAGCGACATCAGTAGGTGCACTACTGGGTACGTCAAACACAACCTCATATGTAGAGAGTACAGCAGGTGTGGCTGCTGGCGGTCGTACAGGTCTGACTGCAGTTGTTGTTGGCATTTTGTTTGTACTTGCTTTATTCTTCTCGCCTTTGGCGGGTATGATCCCAGCTTACGCAACTGCAGGTGCTCTGTTTTACGTAGCAATTCTTATGATGTCTGGTCTAGTTGGTATCGACTGGAGAGACATTACAGAAGCTGCGCCGGTTGTTGTAACTTGCTTGCTGATGCCTTTTACATTCTCTATTGCAGAAGGTATCTCGTTAGGTTTCATTGCTTACGCGGCGATCAAAGCATTGAGTGGTAAAGGACGTGACGTTTCTCTAAGTGTATGGGTAATGTCGGCAATCTTTATCATGAAGTACATTTTGGCTGCATAACGCACGAACACGTTTTAATTAGGTTTTTACTATGGCTAACAAATTCATCATCACATGGGACAATATGCACGCATATTGCCGTCAACTTGCTGAGCGTCAAATGCCAGCAGAACAGTGGAAAGGCATTCTAGGCGTAAGCCGTGGTGGTCTGGTTCCTGCTGCAATTCTGGCTCGTGAGCTAGGTATTCGTTACGTAGATACGGTATGTATCTCTAGCTACGATCACGATCATCAGCGTGACATGACAGTGCTAAAAGCACCTGAGCATGATGGTGAAGGTTATCTAATCGTTGATGATTTAGTAGACAGTGGCGACACTGCTCGTAAGATCCGCGAGATGTACCCTAAAGCTAAATTTGTAACAGTATGTGCGAAACCTGCGGGTGTTGAGCTTGTTGATGAATACATCGTTGACATCGCTCAGGACTGTTGGATTGAGCAGCCATGGGATATGGTGCTGTCTTACGTTGAGCCAATCAACCGTAAACAAAAATAAATACATCAATCTGTATTTGCGAAAAATGACCCTTTATTGGGTCATTTTTTTTATTACTATATAGGACAAAGTTCCATTAGAAGGCTATGACATGTCTGAAGAAACCAGCAAGAATATCTCTGAGACGTTGTTCGAGAAAAACAAACAGGCAAAAGAAACCTCCCGTCTGATTAGATATATGCCGAGTAGCGATAAGCTGCTTGAGGAGCGCAGAGCGGAGAACCCAACCTCTTGGTACCGAAACCTACTACGGTTGCAATGGGTTTGGCAGGGTATTGATCCTATTGAACAGGAAAGTGTGCTAGCGACCATTGCCTCATCAAAACATTCTCGTACGGTTGACGAGTGGCTGGATACCGTAATGGGCTATCACGGTGGTAACTGGAACTATGAGTGGACGAAGCTTGGTATGTTGCATCAAAAGCGTGCTAATGATGTGACTGGTGATGATTCGGCCGAAGAGTTATTTAAAGCCTCACTTTGTTTTAGCATTGCAGGTTACCCTCATCTAAAGAACGACAATCTTGCGTTACAGGCGCAGGTGCTAGCGAATACGGCTTACAATGAGGCAGCAAAACGCACTAGTCACATTATTAAGCAAATTGAAGTTCCTTATAAGAACAAACGTATTATTGCTAATCTGCACTTAGTTAGCACAGACAAACCACAACCTGTTGTTATAGTGAGTGCTGGTCTCGACTCCTTACAAACAGACATGTGGCGTTTGTTCCGCGATTACCTTGCACCAGCAGGCATTGCGATGTTAACCGTCGATATGCCTTCTATCGGTCACAGCTCTCATTGGCCCCTAACGGAAGACACGTCTTGCTTACACCAAGCTGTGCTAAACGAGCTACCAAATATCCCATGGGTTGATCATTTCAAAGTAGGTCTATTAGGTTTCCGTTTTGGTGGCAACGCGATGGTAAGGTTGTCTTTCCTTGAACCCAATAAGATTAAAGGTTGTGTATCACTTGGCGCACCTATCCATGATTTGCTGACGAGTCCAAAGAAAATCCAGAACATGCCTAAGATGTATTTGGATATGCTGGGCTCTCGATTAGGCAAAGATGCTATTGATATCAATAGTTTGTCAGGGCAGTTAATGGCTTGGTCACTCAAGATACAAGGCTTCCTCAGTGCTCGTCGCACGAAAGTGCCGATCTTAGCAATGAGCCTAGAAGGCGATATGGTTTCACCACATTCAGACAACCGCTTGGTAGCCATGTTCAGTGATTACGGCAAGGCAAAACAAATACCTGCGAAAGGTATTGCTAAAGGATATGAGCAATCACTCGAAATGGCGATTAAGTGGTTGGAGGACGAACTTTGGAGGTGACATTTGTGGTAAATTAGTTAAATATGAAATAAGCGTGTAATCAAATATATGATAAAACAATAAATATCTCGGAAAATTTAACGCTATTTCAATTCAATAACTAATTTTACTTATAAATGGAGTTTCCCCATGTCAGAAGCGGCTAAAAACCCTACGCATTATCGTTTGCTCACTGCTCTAAAAGCGATTGGTCCTTATCTTAGAGAGCCTCTATGCAAAGAAGGGTTTTATCACTTTGATTGCCTTTCCGTTTGTGTTGATGATACTAAGTCTCCAGAAGATAGAGAGTTTTGGGGTTGGTGGGTTGATTTGAGCCTAGTTGACGAGCAATTTGAAGCAACGTATCAGATTGGTCGCTATAACCAAGTAGGTGAGTGGGTCCTAGAATCGGCTCCGGAATCAGCAACTCAAGAGATTACTCGAACACAAGAAGTGTTCCATGAAAAGTTGGTTTCTGCGCTTCAAGAAAAGTTCTCGTTGGATGTAGCAATACATGATGACTCTGTAGAGTTCGTGTAACGTTTACAAAGCCTCAATGTCTCGATTGGGGCTTTTTTTTGCTGCTTTTCCAATCCTCTCACTTTTTACTTGTATAAATGATGTTTGATTGCTAAAACATCACTCCTTATTTAACTTTCGTGTCCAACAAACAGAGATGACAACTGATATTAATCGTCAAGCTACAGACAAAAAAACTGTAGTGGTGAAGTTAGGAACAAGCGTTCTTACAGGTGGTTCCCTAGCGCTAAACAAAGCGCATATGGTCGAGCTCGTTAGACAATGTGCTGAGCTGAAAAAGCTTGGTCATTCTGTGGTTATGGTATCTTCTGGTGCTATTGCCGCAGGCAGAGAGCACCTAGGGTACCCCGCACTTCCCAATTCAATGGCGAGTAAGCAGCTATTAGCGGCTGTGGGACAAAGTCAGTTGATTCAAGTTTGGGAGTCGCTATTTGCGATTTACGGACTTAAAATCGGTCAAATGCTGCTAACACGCGCAGATCTTGAGGATCGTGAGCGATTCTTGAATGCACGTGACACCATCAATGCGCTAGTGGAAAACGACATTATTCCGGTTGTGAATGAGAATGATGCGGTTGCGACTAGCGAGATTAAAGTTGGTGATAACGATAACCTGTCAGCATTGGTGGGTATCTTGTGTGGTGCAGACAAACTGCTGCTGTTAACCGATCAGCGTGGCCTGTTTACCGCCGATCCTCGCAAGGATCCTAATGCGGAACTTATTCGCGAAGTCACTACGATTGATGAAACGCTTCGTAAGATTGCTGGCGGCAGTGGAACGACATTGGGCACAGGCGGTATGGCAACCAAACTTCAGGCAGCGGATATTGCACGTCGTGCCGGTATTGAAGTTATTATCGCTGCTGGTAGTGCTGAGAACGTGGTGTTTGATTCGTTGTCAGATGAGCCCCAAGGTACACGCTTCCTACCACTTCCAGAAGCACTAGAGAATCGTAAACGTTGGATTCTTGCTGGCCCGGCAGCAACGGGTAACATTGTCATCGATGCGGGGGCTGTCAATGCTGTGATTGGCAAAGGCAGCAGTTTACTCGCAAAAGGTGTTGTTAAAGTTTCAGGCCGCTTCGCTCGAGGTGAAGTGGTGCGTGTGACAACCAAAGACGGAGCACTGGTTGCAAAAGGAATTTGTGGCTACTCCGATACTGACCTAGCGAAAATTGCAGGTAAACACAGTAAAGAAATCGGTGAGACTTTAGGCTATGACTATGGTGCTGAAGTCATTCACCGCGACGATATGGTTGTCATTCAAGATTAAGAATAAAGGGATAAGTAATGGATATGATTAAACTCGGTCAGAATGCCAAGCAAGCAAGCTTCTCTCTGGCTACTGCATCGACTGCTCAAAAAAACAATGCGCTACAGATCATTGCTGATGAGCTAGAAGCTAATGCTGACGTAATCCTAGCGGCAAACGCTAAAGACATTGAGCTTGGCCGTCAAGCAGGGCTTACTGAAGCACTTTTGGACCGTTTGCTGTTAAACGAGCAGCGCTTGAAAGGCATTGCTGATGACGTGCGCAATGTGATCACCTTGTCAGATCCTGTTGGCAGTGAAATTGACAGCAAAATCCTTGAGAACGGCATGAGTCTGTCTCGTCGTCGCGTGCCACTTGGTGTAGTAGGTGTTATCTATGAAGCGCGTCCAAACGTAACCATCGATATTGCGGCGCTCTGCCTAAAAACAGGTAACGCAAGCATTCTGCGTGGCGGTAAAGAGACGTTTTACTCCAATATGGAACTGGTGAAAGTCATTCAATTGGCGTTAGATAAAGCGGGCTTACCAGCTGCTTCGGTTCAGTATATTGAAAAGCCAGATCGTGAGCTTGTATCACAACTGCTTAAGTTGGATGATTATGTCGATATGATCATTCCTCGTGGTGGTGCCGGTTTACACAAAATGTGTAAAGAGAACAGTAATATACCAGTAATCATTGGCGGCTTTGGTATCAGTCATATTTTCGTTGACGACTCTGCTGATCTAGTACGTTCGTTAGATGTGGTAGAAAACTCTAAAGTTCAGCGTCCATCCGCGTGTAATGCATTGGACACCCTACTAGTGCATGAGAAGGTAGCGGCAGAGTTCTTACCGATGCTTGCCGAGCGTCTCAAAGGTAAAGTGAGCCTAGTCGCTGAGCCAAAGGCGGAGGCTATTCTAGCTGGCACGGAAGACTTAAGAAGTGCAGGCGAGGGCGATTTTGATACTGAGTGGTTGAGTTTTACACTAGGTGTGAAAGTGGTCGCGGATGTGGAAGAAGCGATTCACCATATGCGAGTACATAATGCTAGTCACTCCGACGCTATTATGACTAACAGCTTAGTGAACTCAGAAAAGTTCATCAACTCAGCTGGTTCGGCAGCGGTTTATGTCAACGCATCTACGCGTTTTACCGATGGAGCGCAGTTTGGCTTAGGTGCTGAAGTTGCCGTATCTACTCAGAAGCTTCATGCTCGCGGTCCAATGGGCTTAGAAGAACTAACCAGCTACAAGTGGGTTGGAAAGGCTGATTACTTGCCACGTGCGTAATAAATCACAAGCATGATGAATTGAAAAAGTCAGAGCTGTAAGCTCTGACTTTTTTGTTTGTGTGCTTCTGTTGCAATGACGACTTACTTAGAGTGCGCTATCGCTTCGCTTTAGCCAAAAAGCGGTCTAAATTATTGGCAAATTCGCGTCGTTCAGTTTGTCCTAACGGTGCGGGCCCGCCAGTTTGTACGCCACTCGAGCGCATGGTATCCATAAAGTCGCGAATGTTGAGTCGTGCTTTAATTGTATCTTTAGTGTACATCTCGCCGCGCGGACTCAGCGCTAGGGCATTCTTGGTGATGACTTCATCTGCAAGCGGGATATCTGATGTGATGACTAAATCGCCCTCGCTAACACGCCTAACAATTTCATTGTCAGCGATATCAAACCCTGAAGGCACAGTGAGTGAGTGAATGTTCTCTCGTTTTGGTACAGGCACCGCGTGATTCGCCACGAATGTGCAGGTTAATCCGGTTCGCTCTGCTGCTCGACAAATGGTTTCGCGAATTACCTTTGGACACGCATCGGCATCCACCCAAATCTTAACCATTGTTCTGCTCCAGCTTGGTCAGTCTTTCCGTCAGTAGTGCGACTTTTTGTTCTAATTCCTTCACTCTGAGTTCCAATGGCTGAATCTCAGGCTCAGCAGCCACTTCAACTTTAGGAACGTGTTGGCTACTCTTCCAGGACTTAATTACAGTGATTAGTGCAGGCATAGGCACTTTGGTCTTCAAACGCGCCTTTACCAAAGCGACTGTTGGTTCCTTGCCCTCAGCATGCAATGAGTTTAAAGCCGCTTCAATTTCTGCGGAGACATCTTTCGTTAGCATGTTTTTTTCCATTCAATAAGGGATAACTAAATAGTACCTGTGATTTTGGTCGGGGTACAGAAAAGCAAAAGTCGATTTTCGTCACACTTTGGCATTGATGGCTTCATTAATAAGCGCGCTAAAACGGAAGATGCTTGTGCGAGATCTCTCACAGCAGTTGTGAGAGAAAGAGATAAAAGCGCGAGAAATTTGGAAGAAAATAATATTAAGTATTTGTATTTATTGCCTTTTAACCGCTATGAAACATTTTGGTGCGGAAAAAATTGAGTTTTCTGCATTGCTCAAAAACGGCAATCGCGTAAATTAGAACTTGTCGGAAGGATGCTGACACGGAACAGGAAAGACATTGGAAGGTCATCTTCAGGAAGAAGATTTGGTTACCAAGGGAACCGTAACCAGCAAGGAAGTTAGGATAGCGCGGGATGCGAACAATCATCAGGAAGATGATTTAAAAGGAAAAGGATACACTCAGGAAGAGTGAAGGAACCCCATCAGGAAGATGGTCAAGGACACCGCTCAAGGAACAAGTGAAGCGAGCTGACTGGGATGGTTAGCGTCATTGGATGAGATGGACACCGCTAGGACGGCGACGAATGGATATAGCTGAAGGATTCAGCCACTATTACGGATGATGCATGGAGCATTTTTAGTAGCCGGACTGCTGCGAGTAAGACTATAGCCCCAATACGCAAGTGTTGGGGCTTTTCTTATATCTGAGATCAATAAATCTCATGGAATCACTTGTTATAGTCTGCACGCGAAATCAAAGGAATGTAATAACGTTATGACGATCGCTACGCTACGGACAGTATTAATCCCCTATACCGACCATCTCGAGTCGGATTTTCTCATGCTTAACGTCTGTGCTAAGAATAGAAAGCACATGAATGGCCCTCACACGTTGGCAAAAGCACGCACTATTTTTCAATCGATCTTAAGCGACCCTGATATTTATGCCATGGCAGTCTTGGACATTCGAACCAGAGACTATTTGGGTCATATATTTGTCGACAGGCATGCGAGTAGTGAAGGGGAACTGGGCTATATCTTTGATAAACAGTATTGGAATAAAGGTATTGCCACGGAAGTGTTGCGCGCGTTTATTCCTGACGTGGTTGCGGCCTTGGGATTAAGTAAATTGACGGCGAATGTCGATACTGACCATGAACCTTCCATCAGACTACTTAAGAAGCTCGACTTTGAGCAAATAGGCCATGCAAAAGATGAACACGGCCCGTATTTGATCTTTCAATCTACATTCGGTGCGGTGGCAGATGAAAATTCAGAACATGAAAGCCTTTCATCAACAGCTTTCCTTGATAGTAATCATCGCCCAGGGCTGAAAACTCAAATTCATAAATAGTATGCCAACCCCATCTACCGTTGGCATCTCTTAGCTTGTGTGCGCCGAACGACACGCTAAGCATCTGCAGATCCAATTCTTTGCAACGCCTACTTACCGCAGCTTTAGCAATTTCACCTTGTCGTCTTTGTTGCCAAAACAAAAAGCAAAATAAGCTCAATGCTAAGATCATCAGTAAATTGTCGATCACCGTTAGGTCTCCTTAGTGCACCCGGCCCTGCGTGGCACTTTGCTGAAGCGCAACTAAAGCCTGTGCTAGTTCAGGGGACGGACTAGAGTGCAACAGTGGCAGCAGAACCAAACGTAAACTTGGCATCATAACCAGATCGGCAAACAACTGGTTGAACAGAGTCTGGTTTCCTGTTTGTGCCAGCCTAATCAGAAATTGTTCTGCCAGCGCTGGTGTCGTTAACGGTAACCAAGAGCGACCCGCGATTGCGATGAGAATTTCTTGATGACTGAGTGTCGCACTGGCTAAGATGGTAGTAATCAGTGACTCAAGTTGTTCCGGTTTTCCTCCAGATAAGGCACGGACATATGCGGAGAGTAGGAACAGATCGGCATACTCTGTCTCCACCTCTTTTTGTGCCAATTCAAATAAGGTATCAGAAAGTTTTGCTGGAAGGGCAATATGCTCCAAGGCTCCAAGCAGAGCATATCTCGGCTCGTTAGCAATATGTCGTAAACTGGTTCTTACTAGTCGATTGTTATCGTCAGTACTGAGACGAGCGGCAATATCAGTAATACCTTGTAGACCGACTGTTTGCCAATTATCCCATCCCAGTTTACCGGCAAAATATTCTTGCGCATGCGTGTAGTATTGACTGGTTGGTAGTGCTAACTCAGCACGAAGTACGCTATGAAACACGGCAAGCTTGTCGTCTTTTGGTTTGAACGTAAATGGATTATTAGCGAGCTTTTGTTGTTGCTCTTCACTCATTTCTTTACTCAGCCGACTCCCCATCGCTTCCATCACAAACTTAAGAAACTGGCCCACATCAGCCTGACTAAGAAGGCCACGCTCATCGAGGTTAAACTTCAGAAACCATATCCAAGGTTGTTTCTCCGCGTTCCAGTAGGCAATCGCAAACTGTGCCTGTCTTTGAATCGGATAAGGGTACGGTTGGCTTGCTTGCTCAACGTTGGCAAATTGATCATTGTCGATGCGCTGAACTCGTCGAGAAATATCATAAATGTGATATTCGCAGCCACTGTTTACCAGAAGGTCCGACAAAGTATGAATGGTATCCATGGAGTAATTCCTAGTACGGTTTGGGTATAGAACAATAGATGGTATTCTATCGCGAATTTTCAAGTCATTGGTTGCCAATTTCATCGAATGATGAGACCGCAATCTAACGAACGGCCTATTTACCATGAAGCTATTGCTCGTAGAGCTAAAAGAGTTGCTTAAAAAACATGCACTGTGGCAAACCCAAGAGCCAACAGCCAGTGCGATGAGCAGCCAACAACCTTTCTCTGTCGATACTTTGGAACCCCATGAGTGGCTACAGTGGGTTTTTATTCAGCGTATTGAATCTATGATAGAGACGGGACAGCCATTACCGAAGGGCTTTGAGATCGCTCCTTACTTTGAAGAGGTATGGAAGCTGCGCCCTGAGTATCAAGAAATAATCCTTGTGTTGAAAAAACTGGATGATAACGCCAAATGACCGAAACCATGACTCTACCTGCCGTGGAACCACTAGAGATCGTTTATCAAGACCAATATTTAGTCGCGGTAAATAAACCTGCGGGTATGCTTGTGCATCGTTCGTGGCTTGATAAAAACGAAACACGTTTTGTCATGCAAACATTACGAGACCAAATTGGCCAACATGTATTCCCACTGCATCGCTTAGATCGACCAACGTCTGGCGTGTTGTTATTTGCTCTGTCTAGTGAAATCGCTTCACAGGCTATGCCGATGTTTGCTGAGCACAACATTGAGAAAACCTATCATGCCATCGTTCGAGGCTGGATCACTGAGGGTGATGTTCTCGATTACCCTCTTAAAGTGGAGCTAGACAAAATCGCCGATAAATTTGCTTCTCAAGACAAGGAAGCGCAGCCTGCAGTAACCGCTTATCAGCCATTGGCATCGGTTGAAGTACCTTATTCAACAGGGCGATTCCCAACCAGTCGCTATTGCCTGGTCGAGATGAAACCTAAGACTGGTCGTAAACATCAACTCCGCCGACACATGCACCATCTGAGTCACCCGATTATTGGTGATACTAGTCACGGTGATGGCAAGCACAATCGTTTGTTTCGCGAACACTACGATTCGCACCGCCTATTGCTACACGCTTCTGAACTGAAGTTTGTTCATCCTATTACAGAGCAGGAAATAACCATTTCTGCAAACTTTGATGCGGTCTGGCAAAGTCTTGTTGATGCATTTGATTGGCAAGAGTGTGAAGCCATTCAGCAATACCATAGATAACGGGCTTAACTGGTCAAATAGTGGATTTCTTAATAGGTGAATTTTCGCTAAACTGGGAAATCAACCACAGGAGGTGTTATGCATTGTCCCTTTTGCACTGAAAATGATACAAAAGTTATCGACTCAAGGTTGGTAGCGGATGGCCACCAAGTGCGTCGTCGTCGTCAATGTTTGGCATGTAGTGAACGTTTCACCACCTTTGAAACGGCCGAACTGGTGATGCCTAAAGTCATCAAGTCTAACGGCAATCGTGAACCGTTTAATAAAGATAAAATGGTTGGCGGTATTCAGCGTGCTTTAGAAAAGCGTCCGGTAAGTGCAGACGCTATTGAACTTGCTATCAGTCATATTGAGTCACAACTTCGTGCGACTGGAGAGCGTGAAGTACCAAGTGAGATGATTGGTAACCTTGTTATGACTCAATTAAAAGAGTTGGATAAGGTCGCTTATATTCGCTTTGCCTCCGTTTATCGAAGCTTTGAAGATATTCGAGAGTTTGGAGAAGAAATCGCTCGTCTCGAAGACTGATCGACCCAGATGCATTTAGCCATAGATATGGAAAGTTATGAGCCAATTTAGCGCTATTGATTATCAAATGATGAGCCGTGCCATAGAGCTCGCGAAAAGAGGGCGCTTTACCACTGCGCCTAACCCAAATGTAGGCTGCGTCATTACCTTAAACAACGAGGTAGTGGGAGAAGGCTATCATAAGAAAGCCGGTGAGCCACATGCGGAAGTTCATGCCTTAAGAATGGCAGCAGAGCGATCTAAGGGCGCCACCGCTTATGTCACATTGGAGCCATGTTCACACTATGGACGAACACCTCCATGTGCTGAAGGGCTGATAAAAGCAGGAGTGTCTAAAGTCATTTGTGCCATGTCTGATCCTAATCCGCAAGTGGCTGGCCGAGGCTTTAATATGCTTCGTGAAGCTGGTATTGAGGTGTCCGTTGGTCTTTTGGAACAAGATGCGCGAGCGCTTAACCCTGGTTTCCTGAAGAAAATGGAAACAGGGATGCCTTTTGTTCAACTGAAAATGGCAGCCAGCCTTGATGGGCAAACGGCATTAGCTAATGGCAAAAGCCAGTGGATTACTGGCCCCGAAGCACGTCGAGACGTTCAAGCATATCGTGCCCAGTCAGGAGCTATTCTATCGACCAGTCAAACAGTCGTAGAAGATAACGCCTCTTTGAATGTACGTTGGGATGAGCTTCCAAGTCATGTCACTGATGTAATTAAGCCTGATGAATTACGCCAACCTACTCGCGTGATTTTGGATAGACAAAATGCACTATCGAGAGAGCTGAAATTGTTCCAATCTGAGGGTGATATGATTCGAGTGGCTCAGGCTGGTGGCGATCTTAACGTGACAATGAACTCAGCTAATCAACTGGATCTAGCTGAAACACTGCAAGGCTTGGCTAAAGACCAACAAATTAATCATGTATGGATAGAAGCTGGGGCAACGCTAGCGGGCTCGATGATTCAACAACAGCTCGTTGATGAGCTTATTGTGTATTTAGCACCTAAGCTTATGGGGGCCGATGGGCGAGGGCTTATTGGGGCACTTGGATTGACTGAGATGCAAGACGTCATCGAGCTCGATATAAAAGATATTCGTATGGTGGGAAGCGACATTCGCATTGTCGCCACACCACAACTAAAGCAGAAGTAGAACAATGTTTACAGGAATTATTGAAGCGGTTGGCACACTGAAGGGTATCACTCCAAAAGGAGAAGATATCAGTATTCATGTTGAAGTGGGCAAACTGGACATGAGTGACGTAAAACTAGGAGACAGCATCGCGACAAATGGCGTCTGTCTTACGGTCACCAGCTTCACAGACAACAGTTACCATGCGGACTTATCCGTTGAGACGCTAAAGAAAACAGGCTTTGCTCACTACAGCGTTGGCGACAAAGTAAACCTAGAAAAAGCGATGCTACCAACGACACGATTTGGCGGGCACATCGTGTCTGGGCATGTGGATGGTGTTGGAGAAATTGTGGACCGACAACAAGTTGGTCGCGCCATAGAGTTTTGGGTGCAGATGCCGTCTGAGCTAGGCAAGTATGTAGCGGAAAAAGGTTCTATTACCGTAGATGGGATCAGCCTGACGGTAAACGACGTTCGCAAAGATGCCTTTAAACTAACGATTGTGCCCCATACATCTGAAGAAACGACCATCGACAACTTTCATGTTGGCCGAAAAATTAATTTAGAAGTGGATGTCCTAGCTCGTTATATGGAACGATTGCTGCAATCGAAAGCCAGTGACGAATCTGAGTCTCGAATTACCATGGACTTCCTACAACAAAACGGCTTCGCTTAAAATCTGACGCAAAGCTTGATGCCCAACGAACCAATACAGGAATGTGAAATGCCAATTAGTACGCCGCAAGAAATCATTGAAGACATTCGCCTTGGGAAAATGGTTATCCTAATGGACGATGAAGACCGTGAGAATGAAGGTGACCTTATTATGGCCGCTGAACATATCACACCAGAAGCCATTAACTTTATGGCGACTCATGGACGTGGATTGATCTGCTTAACCATGACAAAGAGCCGTTGTGAAGCACTAGGCTTACCACCTATGGTTCAAGACAACAACGCGCAGTACACTACTAACTTTACTGTGTCTATTGAAGCCGCGGAAGGCGTAACCACTGGTATCTCTGCGGCAGATCGCGCACGTACAGTTCAGGCCGCAGTTGCAAAAGACGCAAAGGCTGCAGACTTAGTGCAACCAGGACACATTTTCCCATTGGCAGCTCAAGACGGTGGTGTGTTAACTCGCGCTGGTCATACTGAAGCTGGCTGCGATCTGGCAAAGCTCGCGGGTTTTGAACCTGCCTCTGTGATTGTCGAGATTCTTAATGACGATGGCACTATGTCGCGCCGTCCTGACTTAGAAATATTCGCCGAAAAACACAACATTAAGTTGGGAACGATTGCTGACCTCATCGAGTATCGTAACAATAACGAGACCACTATTGAACGCGTTGCTGCGTGTCATTTGCCGACTGAATTCGGTGACTTTGAGCTAGTGACCTACCGCGACACTATCGACAATCAAATCCACTACGCGATGTGTGCTGGTGATTTGACGGCTAGCACTCCATTAGTTCGCGTGCATTTGCAAGACACCTTCACTGATATCTTACGCTCAAATCGAAACTCCGATCGCAGCTGGACTTTGGACAAAGCAATGAAGCGCATTGGAAAAGAAGGTGGTGTACTGGTGATTCTTGGTAATGAAGAAAGCACTGAGGCTATTGTTCACAAGATCAAGGTATTCGAGCAACAAGACAATGGCTCAGCACCGACCATGGCTAAAAAACAAGGCACATCACGCCGAGTAGGCGTAGGGTCGCAGATTCTTGCGGATCTTGGTGTACATGAAATGAAGCTTCTGTCTTCGGCGGATAAAAAGTATCACGCACTGGGTGGCTTTGGCCTGAGTGTCACCGAATACATTACTGAGTAATTTATCCAAGCCTTTGCTTATGAAACGCAAAGGCTTTTTCTTTTTCGTCGCGCCGCAACCGATTTCAAGTATTGTGAAAGCAGTGTTTGACTAAAGTTAGCGGTGGATATTAATAATTGAGTTGTGCTAGAATCCGGCGATTCTCGCGCGATGAACATAGTTTATAAGGAAAGCATATGAAAGTTATCGAGGGTGGCTTCCCAGCACCGAACGCAAAGATTGCTATTGTAATTTCTCGTTTCAATAGTTTTATCAATGAAAGCCTATTATCTGGTGCTATCGATACTTTAAAACGTCACGGCCAAGTAAGTGAAGACAACATCACTGTTGTTCGCTGCCCTGGTGCGGTAGAGCTACCATTGGTTGCTCAGCGAGTTGCTAAAACAGGTAAGTTTGATGCAATCGTGTCTTTGGGTACAGTAATTCGTGGCGGTACACCACATTTCGACTATGTTTGTAGTGAGTGTAATAAAGGTCTTGCGCAAGTGTCTCTGGAATATAGCCTACCAGTAGCATTTGGTGTATTGACTGTTGATACTATCGATCAAGCAATTGAGCGTGCCGGAACCAAGGCTGGTAATAAAGGTGCAGAGGCTGCACTAAGCGCGCTTGAAATGATCAACGTTCTTTCTGAAATCGATTCCTAATGGGGGCCAGTGTGAAACCAGCCGCACGTCGTAATGCACGTCAATTTGCTCTGCAAGCAATTTATTCTTGGCAAATTACTAAAGAAAATGTTGCCACTGTTGAAGAACAGTTCTTATCAGGTGGTAAGTATGATGAAGAAGAACATCATGCTGCTGAGCCTGCGTTGACTGCGCCAGAGACTGACGTTGTATATTTCCGTGATTTGCTCACGGGTGTCGCGTTGAATCACACGGAACTAGACAGCAAGTTACGTCCGTTCGTTTCTCGTCCAATGCAAGATCTAGACATGATGGAGCTTGCGCTTCTTCGTCTAGCTATGTACGAAATGACGAGCCGCGAAGACGTACCTTACAAAGTGGTTATCAACGAAGCTATTGAGCTTGCGAAAGTATTCGCAGCAGAAGACAGCCACAAGTTCGTTAATGGTGTTCTAGATAAAGCAGCACCTCACGTTCGCAAAAAGTAACGATTAACGTTTGTCTATTCGTAAAAAGGTCAGCAAATTGCTGGCCTTTTTTATATACTCTTCTCACCTTTCCAGCACAAAGCCTACAAGATGTCCGGTGAATTTAGTTTAATCGACAAGTACTTCGCGCATAAACAGCAGCAACGCAAAGACGTGGTCTTAGCACAGGGTGATGATTGTGCCATTGTTGCCCCTCCAGCTGACAGCCACATCGCCATTAGCACTGATACCTTAGTATCCGGTACCCACTTTCTCGCTGACGCCGATCCGGCTTGGATTGCACATAAGGCACTTGCCTCGAATATCAGTGATTTAGCTGCAATGGGTGCATCACCTGCTTGGGTCTCCATGGGGATCTCATTACCAGAAGTGAACGAACGCTGGCTTGAACGTTTTTGCAATGCGTTTTTCTCGTTAGCAGACTATTACGGTATCCAGCTCATTGGCGGCGACACCACAAAAGGACCGCTGGCGATTACTCTTACTGTGCAAGGCACACTGCCACAAGGCAAAGCCTTGACTCGAAGTGGGGCAAGTTCTGGAGACTGGGTATATGTGACAGGTCACCTCGGTGATGCCAAAGCCGGCCTTGATGTGATTCTGGAAAAAAACATCAGCGCGAATACCGAGCTCAACCGCGAATTAGAAAAGCGCCACTTTGAGGCGACGCCGAGAGTGCTTGCAGGCATTACCCTCCGTGATATCGCTTCTGCCGCGATTGATATCTCTGATGGCCTTATTTCTGACTTAGGGCATATTTTAAAGTGCTCAGACGTTGGCGCCCGTATTGATGTCGACTTGCTGCCTGTTTCGTCTGAACTCAAGCAATTCGTTGAGTCTGATGACATCGCAAAGCAGTACGCATTAACTAGCGGAGAAGAGTATGAACTCTGCTTTACGGTGCCGGAAGCCAACAGAGGGCAACTTGAGATCGCGCTTTCAAATACGCCATTTACCTGTATTGGACAAATAACGGGCACAGGCTATCTTGATCTACATTCTAACGACCAACCACTTGACTGGCAGTTGGGTGGATTCGACCACTTTAAGGTGAGCCAATGAGTAACCCCCTTGACTTAATCTCTTTGAAAAACCCTTGGCATTTGCTTGCGACTGGCTTTGGCAGTGGTCTATCGCCTGTTGTACCCGGTACTATGGGTACACTGGCAGCGATTCCGTTATATCTACTGTTAGCACAATTGCCTTTGGGCATGTATCTTATCGCGGTTTTACTGTCTTGTATTATCGGTATCAAAATCTGCCAAGTGACCTCAGATGATATGGGTGTGCACGATCATGGCTCTATCGTATGGGATGAGTTCGCCGGATTTTGGATCACCATGGCGATAGTTCCAGCACTCAAACTACCGATTGACGATTGGAAGTGGTTACTGACAGGCTTTGTGCTATTCCGTTTCTTCGATATGGTAAAACCATGGCCAATAGGTTGGCTCGATAAGCGCGTTCATGGTGGTTTAGGTATCATGATTGACGACATTGTTGCGGGTGTGATGGCGGGTATTTCACTTTACCTGGTCGGACGACTAGCAGGTTGGATTTAATAACGCTTTGTAATTAAACAATAAAATAAACGTGCCTTTAGAAAGGCACGTTTGAATGACAAAGCTTTACTATACGTTTAGCCAAAAGTTGCTATGATTGCGGCCTCTTTAAGTTTTGTAACAATTGGTATGTTCAGCAATCTACGTCTCTTCATCAATTCTTTTCTAGTAATGGCAAATACGGCTGTGACTGCATTCGTAGTTTGCACATTCTCGATCATCAAATTACTACTGCCACTGAAATTCGTTCAGACATTGATGACCAGCCTATCTAATAAACAGATGTGGCTTTGGGCGACGATTAACTTATGGCTGCTAAACTTGAATAACAACATTGAATGGGACGTTGAAGGCGGTGAAGATCTGACGCCAGACCAATGGTATATGTTGTTGTCTAACCATTTAAGCTGGGCTGACATTGTTATCATCACATCCGTGATGAAAAACAGAATGCCAATGTGCAAATTCTTACTAAAACAAAGCTTACTGTATGTGCCTTTCGTTGGTCTTGCTTGTTGGGGCTTGGATATGCCATTTATGAAGCGACACTCGCAGGCCTATCTGGTTAAGCACCCCGAGCGACGCAATGATGACTTTAATGCGATTCGCAAGGCTTGTAAAAAGTTTGAGCACGTGCCAACAACGATGATCAGTTTTGTTGAAGGGACGCGATATAGCGAAGAAAAGTTGGCGACGGTTAAAACACCTTATCGACACCTATTGAAGCCCAAAACAGGTGGTGTAGCGTTCACACTTAACGCCATGAACCATTTGTTGGATGGGGTCGTTGATATCACACTGGCGTATCCAGAAAATCGAGAAGACCCATTTAATGATTTGTTGAAGGGTAAGTTGACGAAAGTTGTGGTCAAAATCGATGTATATCAGATGGACGAAAACCTCAACGGCGATTACTTCAACGACAAAGTCTTCAAACGTCGCTTCCACAACTGGCTCAACGATGTATGGAAGCGCAAAGATGAAAAATTGGAAGCTATCTATTCGCAGAGCTAATAATAAGAGACAAGAATACAAAAAAGGGTCTACCAGTTGGTAGACCCTTTTTAATATCAATACATTAGGTTATCAATACAGACTACCCAACCGGTAATCTTGGAATGACTCGACAGCACCTTTCTGCTTCATTGATTAACACAGAAACAGCATGTGTATGGTAATTCTCTCCGCTCTTCCAAACGGTTTCTCCGAATATCTGACACAACTCAAAATCAGAAATAGTTCCCTTCATTTCTTGGTAGGCGACGGCAGAGATGATTTTCTGTTCCAATGATTCTGGACAGGATTCAACACGCCAACGACTCACTTGAATATTCGGCAAAGCACACTCCTTGTGGTCATATTTTCGTCATCCAAGCCACAGTAACACTATGAATTTACAGGATCAAGTTGATCTTGCTCACAGTTTTTTTGGGCTATTAATGTGCTAGTCGTAACCTATTGTAAACGCGCGAACTTATTTTTATTTGGTTAATACTTAATCATTAAAATAGTTTTTGCGAGTGATATAACGTTTGAGTTAAATGGTTTTCTGTACGGTTTCTATGTCGGACTCTGATTTGAAAGATCTTACTAGAGCGATCAGCTCTGGTAACAGCCACAGTGAAGAGACATACAGAGCATACTCGGCAAGAAGCCCAACAAGCGCCATGCCAACAGCAGTTTCTGTTCCTAAATAATTAGGTAGTACGTAGCTAAGAAGTAGGTAGGTAAAGATGGTATAGCTGACCGTAAGCCATAAAGGGTCACGACTGTTTTCAGAGAGCTTATTAGCTTTGGATTGGTGTTTAGAGCGTGATTGATTTTCCTTAATCATGGACAGTACTTCCTAATTATCCGTTACGTCTAAGATATTCAAACACTCTAGTCGCTGTTCACAAGAATACTCGACGGCTAATTAGAGCAATCTCATAATTCTATAAATTAATATTGTTAAGAATGAACCTCGCTCACAATTACTCGCTTAACACCATGGATCCAAGTATCTAGCTTTTTTCGTGATGACCTCTCATTTTAGAGTATTGATTCTAATTGTGATGGTTTGCCGACTACACTTTGAGATAACTATTAGAGTTCGCATATCGGTTGCGATAGACGATTAGACAGAGGATACAAGGATGGATTATCAACGCATTAAAGTAACTAGGGACGAGCACGTCGTGACTGTACGCTTAAACAGGGCGGATAAGCTTAATGGCGTCGACATGATTATGTTTAATGAGTTGATTCATGTGAGCAAAGCGCTTCGTAACGACCGAACGCTGAGGGCAGTTATCCTGACGGGAAGTGAAGGCAACTTTAGCTCAGGACTCGATTTCAAATCTATGATGAAAAACAAGAGCTTTGCTGCAAGACTCTTGTTTAAGTGGCTTCCTGGCCAATCAAATCGTGCACAGCAAGTAAGCAGTAATTGGCGAAAGCTATCCGTTCCTGTTATTGCTGTAATCGAAGGATATTGCTGGGGAGCGGGTATGCAAATCGCGCTAGGGGCCGATTTTAGATTCTGTGCGCCTAATGCCAACCTTTCAATCATGGAGTCGCGGATGGGATTAACCTCAGATATGGCGGGATCCATTGCTCTTAGAGAAATCATGCCGAAGGACCAAGCGATGCGAATCTCGATATGCGCTACAGAACTTGACGCTAAGGCTGCATTATCTATGGGATTAGTGACCGAAGTCAGCGATGATCCTATGAAAGAGGCATTGACACTTTGTACTCAAATCGCCCAAAAATCCCCAGATGTGACCGCCGCTATGAAGCATATGTACACTCGCTATTGGACCGCACCTGCATGGAAACTTTTGGCGTATGAAACTTATAGCCAGATACGCATTATGCTGGGGAGAAATTTTGTTCGCGTACAACAGGCTTTGAAAAAGAAAACATCACCACAATTCGAGCCAAGACAGCGTCACTGGTAAGTTCAACTATTTACGCTCACCACTTTTTATGATCAATGTAACGTGGCTGTGCTCTAGCCAGCCACGCCCATTGAGTTCATCTCTGCTTAATATTCAAAGTTAATTTACTCACATCAAATACCTCTCTTTGTGTTTTTTAAAACGCAGTTTCAAAACCAGATCTAGTTCAAGATTTAACCGTTAATTTTCCAATTTTAAGGATCAGTGATCACGTCTATGGCTGTTCGTATGTGAATGATATTGATCGTATAAGAACGGCTGTTACTATTAAAAGCATAAATTACGGTTAAGGAAAGTTATGTTAACGAAGTATTCAGCGAACCCCAGTGATGTGAAAAAGTACTCCACTGCACAACTGCGTGATGAGTTCTTGATCGACGAGCTATTCATACCATCTCGGGTATCGGTGGCGTATAGCCATATTGACCGAGCAGTTGCCTTAGGGATTTGTCCTCAAGATAAACCATTGATTTTAGAGGAGTGGATAGATAGTAAGTCGTTCGGGACCGAGTTTTTTCTTGAGCGAAGAGAGCTTGGGTTAGCTTGCTTAGAAGGAGCTGTAAAAGTAACCGTAGATGCAAAAACGTTCCATTTAAATGCTATGGATGTGCTTTATGTCGGCCTAGGCTCAAAGACAATTGAGATAGAGAAAGTAGAAGGTAACGCGACAGTCTACGGATTAAGTGCACCAGCGCACAAATCGCTACCCACAAGGGTAATTCCTCAGAGTGAGGCTCGCGTGGTAGAACTTGGTTCAATAGAGACGGCAAACCAACGCGTCATTAACCAATACCTGCATCCGGATGTGATAGAAACCTGTCAGCTATGTTTAGGAATCACTCATTTAGCACCGGGTAGCGTTTGGAACACGATGCCTGCACATACTCACGAGCGTCGAATGGAAGCGTATGTGTATTTCAATATCAAGCCAGAACAAGCCGTGTTTCATATGATGGGCGAACCTACCGAAACTCGTCACATTCTAGTTAGAGATAAACAACTCGTACTGTCACCAAGTTGGTCGATTCATTCGGGGTGTGGTACGCAAAACTATAGCTTTGTTTGGGGAATGTTAGGTGAAAATCAAACATTCGACGATATGGACTTTATTCCAATGGATACATTGGCTTAGTTGATACTAATAGGAAATTAACATGAACAAAACTCTGAAAAATGTACTTCTTACTACCGTAGCGGGCGCAGCAGTCACAGTATCATCAATGACATTTGCAGCAACGGAAATCAAAGCGGCATTTAACCAATCTGACAAGCACCCTCAATATTTGGCTTTGGAAGAGTTTGGTAAACAGTTAGAAGCGGAAACGGATGGTCGTTACAAAGTTACTATTTATCCCAATGCACTGCTCGGCGATCAACGTGCGTCGTTGGAGCTGGTTCAAGCTGGCGCAGTGCAAATGGCAGTAGTAGCAAACCCGTTGGTAGAAAACTATGACAATACCTTCACTGCAATCGGCATGCCTTTCGCTTATACCGGTATTGAGCATCAAGAAAAAGTGTTTACTTCCGGAGCTCTAGACAAGCTATTTGCCTCTACCAAAAAGTTTGGTTTTGAAGTATTGACGGCTTATACCGCTGGTTCTCGTAACGTTTATACCAAGGGGCATAACGTTAAGTCAGTCGAGGATATGAAAGGTCAGAAAATCCGCGTGATGCAGTCGAATACTATGGTAGAGATGCTAGGGTGCATGGGCGGCACTGGTGTGCCGATGAGTCAAGGTGAAGTGTATACTGCGGTTCAACAAGGTGTCCTTGACGGTGGTGAGAATAATGAAATTACTTATGCCGATATGAAGCACTATGAAGTGGCTCCTTACTTTAGCAAAACTTCTCACTTGATGGTGCCTGACCTAGTCGTTATCAGCGACGACTTCATCAATTCAATGTCGAAGGAAGACCAAGCGACGATTCGTCGTTTAGCTAAAGAGTCGACTGTTGACGAGTTTGCTAAATGGAATGCTCAAATTGGTAAGGCTCGTGCGTTAGCGGAGGAGAATGGTGCGACCTTTATTGATGTCGACGTGAGACAATTCCAGGAAAGCTGCAAGCCTCTACAGCAAAAATTGATTAAAACTGACGCACAGAAAGAATTAACTAAGGCGATCAGTGAACTGAGCTAATTAAGAAGGAGTTAGGCGCCAAGCCTAACTCCTTTTTTGCAAGGAAAAGTCTAGTGGAAAAGTTGTTAGTCTGGACAGATAAGTTCAAGAAAATCATCGACTGGGTAGTGGAACGAGCTTGTATCGCTATTATGGCATTCTTGACAGTTCTTGTTACTTATCAGGTCGTTACTCGTTATGTCTTCAATAGTCCAAGTGCGGTGAGTGAAGTGCTGTCACGATACATGTTTGTCTGGTTGGTGTTGATTGGTGGGGCTTATGTGTTTGGCTTGAGAGAACATATGGCTATTACCTATGTACGAGATAAGTTCTCGCCGAAAATAGGCATACTGGTTGATATTTTCACTGAATGGACAATCGCTATATTTGCTTTCGTGGTTATGTGGCAAGGCGGATTCAAAGCGTCCGTTCGTCAAATGTGGCAGTTAGATTCGGCCTTAGAAGTGCCAATGGGTGTTATTTACTCGGCATTACCTATTGCCGGAGTGCTTATTCTTGTTTATTTCGTTATCAACCAACTGAAACTAATACATCAGTTTCAGCAACTTAGTGTAAAAGGATAGACATATGGATGCTGCTACCCTCGCTGCCCTTATTATGTTCGGCGGCGCTATCATTCTACTCGTTTTAGGTGCGCCGATAGGTATTAGTATTGGATTGCCTTCATTTGTTGCCATGGTCAGTATTCTGCCTTTAGCAGGCGCTACGACGACAGCCGCCCAACGAATGTTCACGGGTTTGGATAGTTTTGCATTGCTAGCGATACCGTTTTTCATTTTAGCGGGCAATATTATGAATAACGGTGGCATAGCCATACGACTCATTAATTGCTCGCGCATAGTAACGGGTTATTTTCCTGGAGCATTAGCCCAAACTAATGTGGTCTCCAATATGTTGTTTGGTTCAATCAGTGGCTCTGGCGTTGCTTCGGCAGCGGCGATTGGTGGAATTATGAACCCTATTCAAGAGAAGGAAGGGTACGACTCGCCATTTAGAACAGCGGTAAATATTGCATCTGCTCCAACTGGAATGTTGATTCCACCAAGTAACACGTTAATTGTTTATGCGACAGTCGCTGGTTCGGTATCTATTTCAGCACTCTTTATGGGCGGTTATTTGCCCGGCTTACTCTGGGGTGGTGGCGTTATGCTAGTGGCAGGGTTTATGGCCTATCGCCGTGGATATATGTCGAAACATGTGATGAGCCTTTCTGAGCGCGCCAAACTATTTATTGATGCAATACCTAGTTTGTCATTAGTGGTGGTAGTGATAGGAGGTATTCTCGCAGGCATCTTTACACCGACAGAAGCTTCAGCTATTGCGGTCGTTTACTCTTTGGCGCTTGGGTTTATATACAAAGCTCTGAAAGTTGAACAGCTCCCAAGTATTTTGTTGTCGACTGCCAAGTTAACTGCGATTGTCATCTTTATGATAGCCGCTTCGTCAATCATGTCGTGGGTAATGGCGTTTACGCAAATTCCTGGAGCTATAGCCGATGCTTTGTTGTCGTTAACCGATAACCCGATTGTGATTCTTCTAATCATCAATGTGATTTTATTGTTTGTAGGGACCTTTATGGATCCCACGCCAGCGGTATTAATTTTCACACCCATCTTTCTACCGATTTGTATGAATTTGGGTATGGATCCAGTCCAGTTTGGTATTTTGTTGGTGTTTAACTTGTCACTTGGCACTATAACACCACCAGTTGGACCAATACTATTTACTGGTTGTAAGGTTAGCGATATCAAAATTGACCATGTGATCAAAACGCTGCTACCATTCTTTGCGGTGATATTTTTAGTACTAATGGCAGTGACTTATATCCCGGCAATTTCGATGACGATCCCACAAATGATGGGCTTAGTGAAATAAGGAGCAGGTACTTGGAAAAAGTTGTTCGGCAGGAGTATAACGCCCCAGCCTTAGAGAAAGGGTTGGATATACTGGAGTTGCTAGCAAGTTCAGCTGAACCCATGTCAAAGAAACAGATCGCAGAGATGGTCGGTCGTAGTGTGGGAGAGATTTTCCGAGTACTATCCGTGTTGGCTCGTCGTGGTTATGTGACCTTTAATGAAGATAGCGGTAAATATATGTTTTCTATGCAAATGTTTACCGTTGCTAATCAGTATCCACCTCAGTCTCAACTGTTAAATATCGCCAAGCCATTAATGAAAATGGTGAGTGAAAAAGTCAATCAATCATGCCATGTTTCATGGTATGACAATCAGCATCTGGTGGTGATCGGAAGGGAAGAGAGTCCATATAAGATGGGTTTTAGCCTTAAGATTGGCGCTAAGTTAGACGTATGTTCATCCGGCTCTGGAATCGTACTGTTGAGCTTTAGTGATGAGCTCAAAAGAGAGAAAATACTCAAGCAGAGTGGTGCAACTGATTACGAAATAGAACAAGCGAAAGCTTTACTCAATCAGACCAAGAATCAAGGTTACTTTATTGGTCCCAGTCCACAAATTTCGGGTATTACTAATATCAGTGTGCCGATCTTTACGGGCAGTGAGATGTTGGCTGTGTTGACTGTTCCATACGTCACTTTAGACTCTGATGCAGTTCATCATGCTGTAGATAGTATTGAAACGACAAAGAACGAGTTAGTCGCTATTTGCCAATCAATCAGTCATCAGTTAACGCCCCAAGTGTAATACTTTCAAAGGCGTGTGGTTATTTCATAGATAGCGACATGCCTTTACTCTTCTTAGGTCTAATTGTTCAATAATGCCTCTGAATTCATCAAGACCACGCTAGATTATTCATCTGTGACAAGCTAAGATTTCTTCTTTCTATTCAGCACATTTATCACAGAGTTTTTTAACTCTAACGCGCTAATTTATCGAACAAATTTACGAGACTAACAACGTATAGCACCATGTGGAGCCACGAGTGAGCGAATTCCAAGATCTATCCATACAAATCGAACAAATCTCTCAAGCTGAGGAGCATGAGCAACCAAGTGTGCTTAATGAACTTATAGAGCAGGGGATGGAGTCGTCGTCGGTGGGATTGATATTGGAAGCCTTTCCTATAGAGCAAAGGGTTCGTTTGTGGCGTGAGTTGCCGCTGGAAATGCATATCGAAGTGCTCACAGAGACTCGTGCGGAAGTACGTGTTTCTATTCTGGATGCGTTATCGGAAACTGAGCTTAAGCTTACGCTGGCGAAGTTGGATAACCTTTCGCTTATCGAGTGGGCGGACTCACTGCCTGATGACATCATTGCCGAAGCTATCTCTTTACTTGAAAAGGATGAGCTAGAGCTTTATGACCAAGCCAATGAATATGAAGAAGATCAGATTGGCCGCTGGGCAGATAGGAAAGTCATTACGATTCCTTTTAGTATCTCAGTAGACAGAGCCAAGCTGTTGATTGATAAATACAATTATGAGCAGCCAGAGCATATCTATCTAATTGATAAGCAAAAACGTTTTCGTGGGATGGTGGCTTATTGCGATGTCTTAAAAAGTGATCCTAAAACGCGAATCAAACAATTGGTTTTGGAGCACGTCACCACGCTTAGTGCAAAGCTAACATTGGCCGAATCGGTGGAAGCAATGGAGCGCTCCTCCTTCAGTGCATTGCCTATTCTTGATGAACGTAAATTGTTGGTAGGGGAGATTGACTGGAAGTTTGCTCTTAGCACGCAACGAGAAATCTACGAGACGCGTTTAATGGCCGGTACGGGTATGGATGAAGGCGATGACCTCTTCGCACCAGTATTGAAAAGTTCGCAAAAGCGTGGGGTTTGGTTGGGGATTAACTTGCTTACCGCTATTTTAGCTTCAGTGACAATTGGCTTGTTTGAAAACGTCATTTCGCAGGTTGTTGCCCTTGCGATCCTTATGCCTATTGTCGGTTCTATGGGTGGGATCGCAGGAAGCCAGACACTAACTTTGATCGTGCGTTCTATGGCTCTCAACCAGATTACCTCCGGTAACCGATTTGCCCTTATCAAGAATGAGTTGGGCATTGGTGCAATTAACGGGCTACTGTGGGCGATCATCATAGGTGCGATGGCTGGATTGTGGTTCCAGTCTTCGATCCTTGGTGCGACCATAGCGTTGGCTATCGTCGTCAATATCATCACAGCAGCGCTGTTTGGTGTCTTGATTCCTCTGGTTCTGGATAAGCTCAAGCTTGATCCTGCTTTAGCGGGTTCAGTCATATTAACGACGGTTACCGATGTGGTCGGCTTCTTTGCGTTCCTTGGTACCGCAAGCCTAGTCATGTTGTAAGTCTTCATTAAGAGGGTTGTAAGAATTGGACTGCAACCCTCTTTTCCTATGATTTTAAAACGAAAAACCTTCCCTTTTTCCCTGATTTTAATTGAGCCTTTTTGTTTTGTAATTAGTTGAATGTAAATGTAAATTCATCCTATTTGATATTGTTTTGGCTATTTGGGATCTTCTCTTTCTAATTCCTTTGTTTTTATCAATAAATCTCTAGTTTTTAAGTGCTTGCGATGCTCTAAAGTCTGGCTATAATCGCGCGCCATTTTATTAATGGTGTGAATGGGATGAGCCGCTCGCCTGGCGCCTCTCCTGTAATAATCCACTTTAATCAACTTGCTCATCATTTATCTATCGTGATGATGCGAGAGGATCGCGAAACAAATGAAACTAATTAAAACCACGATTGCTGCTGCACTAATGTCTACTATGCTAACTGGCTGTATTGGCCAAATGGCAACAACGAGTATGGTGATGTATGAAGTTAACCTAAAAGGTGTGGACAACCGTTATGCTCGTGCTGGCCTATACACTTTGATGTCACCAGTTTATGCCATTACAGCGGCAGCGGATCTATTCGTGATTAACTCTATTGAGTTCTGGACTGGTACCAACCCACTAACTAAGAAAAAGGCGGTAGCGGACACTCCTGCTGAAGCGTACATCAAAGTAAACCACAAGGTAGGAAAGAAGCTCTCTACTGCACCTGTTAAGTTATCTATGCTGGATGACAACACAACGCAGATGGACTTCATTGATGATTCTGGTAAGGCACGCACACTTGTCGGTGTGAGCGGTAAAGACTCGGTTGATTTCTACCTAGATGGTGAGTTCATTACTACGGCATCCCACACAGAACTAGAACAGTACGCAACGGCGTCTTAATAGTTATCAGAGCCTGCTCATTGATTCGAGCAGGTTCGTTTTTGCCAGCTGCTTACTAACGTTGACACTTCAAACGATCAACACTTTTATTGATGCAGAAACTGGAGTTCCCTGCGCTTTCCTCCTATCATCCGCACATATTTCTGCGATCGTGTGAACCTATCATGTCTTTTTCTGAGTTAACGTTAAGCTCGGCATTAATTGATGCCATTCCTAGTGAATTCTCTCATGCTACTCATATTCAAACCCTCGCTATTCCTGCTATTACCGCACAGCACGATGTCTTGGCTCTTGCACAAACTGGGAGCGGTAAGACCTTAGCCTTTGGCCTTGGGCTGATAGAGCAGTTGCTTAACAACGAGATAAAGCAAGCCTTGATACTAGTGCCTACGCGTGAATTGGCGAAACAGGTAACAGAGACCATCGATCCTATCGTCGCTCTATTAGGTTATTCAGTTGCTGTGGTTTGCGGCGGCGAGGATGTAGAGCCGCAGGTGGGTCAGCTTAATGCTGCTCCAGAGATTGTAGTGGCAACACCAGGACGTTTGCTCGATATCATGAATAAACAGCTGGTGGACACTCAACGTATTGAAACTGTGGTGCTTGATGAAGTTGACCGTTTACTCGATATGGGTTTCTGGCCAGACATTCAGATTATACTCAATGGATTGAGCCACAGAAAACAAACCTTAATGTTCTCAGCAACGCTACCAGAACAATTGGAAGCAAAAGTCACGACTTTGCTTAACAATCCAATCAGAGTTGTAGCCAATAAAACCAATAGTGTGGTGGAGCAGATTGCAGAGACATTGTATTTGGTAAATAAAGGCAGTAAAGCCAATGTGCTGATTAAGCAAATTACTCAGCATCAATGGCCTCAGGTGTTGGTGTTTATTGGTGCACGAGACAATGCCGATGCGCTTTGTAAGAAGTTGAATAAAGCAGGTATTACTAGTGGCGCCTTACATGGTAATAAGGAGCAAACGGAGCGTGAACGTACCTTACAGGCCTTCAAACAAGGTGAGATTCAAGTACTGATTGCTACCGATATTTTAGCTCGAGGCATCCATGTAGATGATCTTCCAGTCGTGATTAATTATGAGTTGCCAAGTGACCCGTCTGTATACGTGCATCGAGTTGGGCGCACCGCCAGAGCAGGAAAAACGGGACAGGCATTGTCGCTAGTTTGCCATGGTGAAACCGAATATCTTGAGGCGATTCGTCAACTCACATTACGAAGTTTAGTGTTGGAAGAGCTGGCTGACTTTCCGGTGACGGATAAACCCTCGACAGGAGAAAGCAAGCGCCCTAAACGAGATAAGCAAGCCAATCGACGCACCAATAAAAAGACCCGTGCGAGTCAATTCAAGAGCAAGAAACGTTAGCATCGAGTTCGCAACAGAGAGCGTTAAGGAAAGCAGTCATGGCAACCATGAAAGACGTAGCAGAGTTAGCAGGGGTTTCGACAGCGACAGTATCGAGGGTAATCAACCGCTCACACTACGTAGAACCAGTAACGTTGGAGCGGGTAGAAAAAGCGATTAAAACGCTTAACTATCGTCGTGACCCTCGAGCCGCTGCGTTAGCGAAACGAAGCAATAACACGTTAGGTCTACTCACAGGTAACTTGGCTGATCCCTTCTTTGCACTAATCGCCAAAAATGTGGAAGAGGTGGTACGTCTTAATGGTCATCAACTGGTAGTGGTGAGTGGCGGTCACAATGCGGAACGTGAAAAAGAAGGCTTGGACTTTCTTATTGGCCAAGGCTGTGAAGCTATGGTTGTGCACGCCAAAATGCTTGATGATGCCACTTTGCTCCGCTACGCTGCCCAAGCTCCCGCTATGGTTCTACTCAATCGCACTATTCCACAGATCTCGAATCGCTCGGTATGGGTGGATAATCGCGCTGGAGCAAAGGTCTCGGTGGAGCATTTGATTGCTTTAGGTCATCGCAAGATAGCCTACGTCACCAGCGACCTGCCGATAGAAGATAGAACCGATCGCCTTCAAGGCTATAAAGACGCCATGTCATCTGCCAACATTGAAGTACCGCCTAGCTGGATTATTAACGAGAATTTCAGTGAGTCTGGCGGTGAAGCGGCAGGAAAGGCTTTGATGGCGCGGTGCCCAGAAGTTACTGCTGTGGTGACGTTTAATGATGTCATGGCGGCGGGGTTGATGGCGAGTCTCTACGAACAAGGCGTTGTAGTACCTGACGATATGTCTATTGTGGGTTTTGATGATGTGTTGTTGGCACGCTATCTTTATCCACGTTTAACCACAATGCATAACCCTATCGACGAGATGTCGGTGCATGCCACGAAGCTAGCACTGAACCTCAAAAAATCAGCCTATACTCCTCCCCATAACCATCGTTTTGAAGCTAATTTAGTCGAAAGACAGACCGTCAAGCCGTTAAAAAGGTAATTATCAATGAAAAAACGTGAGAATGTTCACATCAGATAATCTCATGTAAGCGCTTACATGAAACAGTCATCTAGCTCTCAATTTTGGAATGAGGCTAAGGATATTATCTCTGCGAACAAACCCTACACAGTTTTTGAGGATATACATTATGACAAATTCAAAGCCTCTGCCCTCATTTGGTTTAGCGCTCGCCCCTATCGCGGTGATGTTTTTGCTTTTGGCAATCGGCTACGGAGCGCTAGGACTACGAATTGAAGTCTTGCTGCTGATTTCTGCGGCATTTACTGGTTTCATCGCTTGGAAGATGGGCTACAACTGGGATGACATTATTGGCGCTATTGTTGAGAAGCTTGCCAAGGCGATGCCAGTCATCCTAATTCTTGTTTCTGTTGGCGGCCTTATCGCCAGTTGGATGGTGAGCGGCACGATCCCTTATATGGTGTATTGGGGACTTAAAGTGATCAGTCCCGAATACATCCTTATCGCTGCCTTTTTCGTGACTAGCGTAGTATCGGTATGTACAGGTACATCTTGGGGTTCAGCAGGTACTGTTGGTGTTGCACTAATGGGTGTTGCGGCCGGCCTAGATGTGTCGCTTGCTGCCGCTGCGGGTGCAGTAGTTTCCGGCGCTTATTTCGGCGATAAAATCTCTCCATTGTCTGATTCAACCAACTTTGCTCCAGTGGTATCAGGCACAACCTTGTACGAACACATCCAACATATGCTCTACACTACCTTGCCAGGCTTTGTGATTGCCGCAACCGTGTTCTTCTTTGCTGGTCAAAGTGCCGATGTGGCAGGAGTGAGCGAACCAGAGAAAGTCGTTGAGATCTTAGCGGGCCTTGAAAGCCTTTATAACCTCAACATTGTTCTTATTATTCCACCAGTGATGATCCTTTGGGGTGCTCTTACTAAAAAGCCAGTATTACCGCTGATGCTTGCAGCGTCGGCGATTGCTATAGCACTTGGCATGCTACTTCAAGGCTTCTCGCTACAACAAGGTTTCCAAGCGTATGTTGATGGCTTCAATCTATCAATGTTTGAAGCGAATGGTCACGAAGTATCAGGCATTATTCCAGATGTAGCGAAGCTGCTTAACCGTGGTGGTCTGTTCTCAATGATGAGCACTATCTTGTTGGTATTCTGTGCCTTCTCTTTCGCAGGTATTTTAAGCTTAACTGGCGCATTGAACGTGGTACTTGGTCGCTTCCTGCATCTGATTCACTCAACGGGTCAATTGATTGCTTCAACGGTTATCGCGACGATTACGGTTGTGTTCACGACATCAGACGGCAAATTAGCACTATTGATTCCGGGAGAACTGTTCCAAAACGCCTACCGAAAAATGGGTCTAGATACCAAGAACCTCTCTCGTACTATCGAAGATGCAGGCACAATTATTGAACCGCTAGTGCCTTGGACCGCTGCAGGTATTTACATGGCGGGCACGCTAGGCGTAGCAACGCTTGATTATCTACCTTGGGCGATTCAGTGCTATACCGGCGTTATCTTCGCGCTTATTTACGGTTTTACTGGTTTTGGTATTGCGAAAGCGAAGCCAGAATCAACAGATAGTACAGAATTACAAACTGTTGCTACCCCAACAAAATAAGGTAACTGCTGAATGAATTGCTTCGACCAAACGTTAGAACGTCGTAACACTGGCTCGCTTAAATGGGATTTTATGGGTCAGAAGCTAGGATTGCATCAATCGGATTTACTCCCTATGTGGGTCTCAGACTATGATTTCAAAGCGCCACAAGTGGTATTAGATGCGCTAACGCAGCGCACTGAGCATGGTGTCTTTGGCTATGCAGAGCGAGATGCTGACTATTATCAAGCCATCATTGACTGGTTTGCTACTCAGCATGACACCCATATCGATAAGGAGTGGGTCACAACGGTCCATGGTGTGTTGCCTGGGTTATCGATCGCACTGCAAATGCTTACCAATATTGGTGACCAGATTGTCATGCAGTCTCCGGGCTACGGGTCCTTTCGCAAAATCATTGAGTTCAACGACCGAGTAGTGAAGGAAAATCCATTAACGCTTGAGAATGGCGAGTACAGTATTGACTTTGAACACCTCGAGCAGTGCTTTGCTCAAGGTGCAAAGGCGATGATCTTTTGTAATCCTCACAACCCAACGGGACGTGTGTGGTCACAGCAAGATGTGCTAAAGCTTGCAGAGCTTTGCGAGCGCTATCAAGTGTGGTTGTTAAGTGATGAAATTTGGTGCGATCTTACGCTTTCCGGCCAACAACACTATTCGGCGCTGAAACTGCCGCAAAGCCTAAATCAACGTTTGATAGTGGCAACGGCAGCGAGCAAGACCTTTGGCCTTTCGTCACTGCGTATCTCTAATTTCATTATTCCTAATGAAGAACTGAGAGCACGCTTTGTTAGACGATTAGATGCTCATGGCATGGATGTGTTTAATAGCTTGTCTTTGGTCGCCGCGACTGTTGCCTATCAGCATTGTGCCGAATGGTTGGAGCAATTAAAGCAGTATCTAGAACGAAATATCGAGCGACTTCAACGCTTTGTAGAATTGGAGCTTTCAGGTACAGGGGTGAAGTTTTTACCTCCTCAAGCGGGCTATCTAGCGTGGTTGGATTGCCGAGCACTTGGCCTTACTGACAACGATCTGGAGCAGCGCTTTATCAACTCTGGCGTGGTGCCAAGTATGGGCACAGCCTTTGGTAAAGAAGGTTCGGGCTTTGTCCGCCTTAACCTTGGTTGTCCAGAGACTACGTTGCAAAGAGCACTTACTTGTATTAAACACGCCTTAGTATAACCCTACATCTGTGATGTGATTCACGTATTCTTTGATAACTAGCGAGTACTAGGAATTTTTCCTAGTACTCCTAAGACCGCCTCTCAAGCCATTATCCCGGCCAATTCTTACACTCTTGCTCATAGATTTTCAGCGCTATTAGCGCTGATCCTCAAACGAATTTACTTTTTGCACCACACCAAGACCGGCGATGGGTCGCTCTTTGGGTAGTGCTGCCGCTTATGTTGAGAGTCTAAGGATTCATCATGTTGAAATTTCTAGAGCAAGTGCGTAAGCCGACGTTGGATCTTCCCGTCGAGCAAAGACGCAAAATGTGGTTTAAACCCTTCTTACAGTCCTATTTAGTAGTCTTTATCGGTTACATGACCATGTACCTGATTCGTAAGAACTTCAATATCGCGCAAAACGATATGATTTCGAACTATGGGCTTTCCATGACTGAACTTGGTTTGATTGGTCTTGGTTTCTCCATCACTTACGGTATTGGTAAAACCGTGGTGTCCTACTATGCCGATGGCAAGAACACCAAACAGTTCCTTCCGTTTATGCTGATCCTTTCAGGTCTTGCGATGCTTGGCTTCAGTTTCAGTATGGGTGGCGGCAGCGTTAGTCTATTCCTAATGATTGCATTTTATGCACTAAGTGGTTTCTTCCAAAGTACCGGTGGACCTTCTAGTTATTCAACCATTACTAAGTGGACGCCACGTAACAAGCGTGGTTCATACCTTGGCCTTTGGAACATGTCGCACAACGTAGGTGGTGCAGGTGCGGCGGGTGTTGCGCTATTCGGTGCTAACTACCTGTTTGATGGCCACGTTATTGGTATGTTTGTGTTCCCATCTCTGATTGCTTTGGTGGTTGGTTTCTTTGGTCTTCGTTACGGTAGTGACTCTCCCGAAGCTTACGGTCTAGGTAAAGTAGAAGAATTGTTCGATGAAGCGGTGAGTGAAGAAGACGAAGCAGCTGAAGAAAACCAAATGACCAAGCGTGAAATCTTTGTTGAGTATGTACTTAAAAACAAAGTGATTTGGTTACTGTGTTTTGCCAATATCTTCTTGTATATCGTGCGTATCGGTATCGACCAATGGTCAACGGTTTATGCCTATCAAGAACTTGGTCTATCCAAAGAAGCGGCAATCTCAGGTTTCACTTTATTTGAAGTCGGTGCATTAGTGGGTACCTTACTTTGGGGTTATCTGTCTGATTTGGCGAATGGTCGCCGTGCTCTGGTAGCTTGTGTGTCATTGGCGCTAATCATCGTAAGCTTGGAGTTCTACCAGCATGCGACAAGCGAGTTCATGTATCTTGCTTCTCTATTTGTTCTAGGTTTCTTGGTCTTTGGTCCTCAACTACTTATCGGTGTAGCGGCAGTAGGTTTCGTACCTAAGAAAGCCATCAGTGTTGCCGACGGTGTGAAAGGGACGTTTGCTTACCTCATTGGTGACAGCTTTGCGAAGTTAGGTTTAGGTATGATTGCCGATGGTACGCCTATCTTTGGTCTAACTGGATGGAAAGGCACCTTTGCGGCTCTGGATACATCTGCAGCGATTTGTATCGGTCTACTTGTCTTCGTAGCTATCGCAGAAGAGAAGAAAATTCGTAAAGCTAAGAAGCAGTTACAACAAGTTACGGCTTAATATACCCCTGAAAAGCGCTGTCTACGATTTCGCATTTGGTTTGCCTGAGCCATTGGAATCATAGATAGCGCTTTTTTTAGAACCAAACGCTATTTGCTTAATCGATGCGTCGGCGTTAAGTTACCCCATTTTTCGCCTTTCTCTAGTTGGTACTTCATCATGATCAATGTTGTTTTAGTGGATGACCACATCATCGTACGTTCTGGGTTTGCTCAATTACTCAATCTAGAGGAAGACATTAATGTAGTCGGTGAGTTTAGCTCGGTTGAAGAAGCTAAAAGAGGGCTGCCGGGCAGTGGTGTGCAGGTATGTATTCTGGATATCTCGATGCCGGACGAAAGTGGTCTCGCGTTACTAGAGTCGATGCCCAAGGGCATTGCCTGTGTGATGCTCAGTGTGCATGACTCTCCTGCTATGGTGGAAAAGGCATTGGAATTAGGTGCACTTGGTTATTTGACCAAACGTTGCAGTCCTGATGAACTGATTCAAGCGGTGCGAACCAGTGCCAACGGTGGTTGCTATCTTACCCCGGATATTGCCATGAAACTGGCTTCTCCAAGACCGTTCCAACAAGCCTTATCTCGACTCACTAAACGTGAATATGAAGTGTCAGAGCTCTTGGCAACGGGACTCGATGTGAAGGCGGTAGCGGCCGAACTTGGATTAAGTCATAAAACCGTTCATGTTCATCGTGCTAATGCACTGGATAAACTTGCTGTCAAAAACAATGTGGAACTTGCCAAGTTGTTTAGGGCAGAAGCGACGTTGTAATGCGAACTTACCTCGTTGCCAGCGCCAGTGCATGGCTGATAACCCTGTGCAGTTGGTTTTGCTTATGGGTGATTTCCTATTACTTCGTTAACGACGCTGAGTTGGCAATTCTGTTTTTCCCGTTCGCTCTTAGGCTTGGGATTACCCTGCATGCCGCTAAAAAATACTGGGGTGCCGTTTATGCTGCTGAGTGGTGCTTAACCATCTCTCTGGCTATTTTGCTTGCGCAGCCTCAGTGGTCGGCCATTTTGGTTGCTAGTGCGCTAAGTATTCCTGTTGCCTTGGTTGCTGAGCGTTATTATCAAGGTGCTCAGTGGCGACGATTACTTATTCAAGCCGCAGCGATTGTTGCCTGCGCTCTGATTAACATGCTTGCTGTCGGCAGTCATAGTGACTCTCTGAGTTTCGTCGGTTTGGTGAGTGTTACGGCGGGGCTTATGCTGGTGCCGAGTTGTTACCTCATCTGGAATTACCTGTTTCAAAGTACGTGGCGACCTTTGACATCTAACCTCATTCATCAACCAATCGAATTTCACTATAAGCCCATTTTGCTGTTCATTGCACTGTTTGCGGTGAGCATTTCTCTGCAAGTCGGGCTGCCTGACGAGCTCAGGCGCTTTGCTCCGTTTTGTTTGGCAATACCCATCATCTTGCTTGCGTTTCGTTATGGATGGCAGGGTGCTCTGCTAGGTACGCTTCTTAATAGTTGTGCATTAATAGCGGCGCGTAGTGGGGTGTCACAGTTGGAAGTCACGGACCTACTGCTATCAATAAGTGCTCAATCATTAACGGGAATATTGCTGGGTGTGGCGGTGCAGAGACAGCGCGATTTAAACCATCAGCTTCGCTCTGAACTTACTCGCAATAAGCACTTAGCGAAACAGTTGGTGCAAGCGGAAGAGTCGGTGCGTAAGGACATTGCTCGCGAACTGCATGATGAAATTGGTCAGAATATCACTGCTATTCGAACGCAAGCGAGCATTATTAAGCGCGTCAACAATCCTGATTTGAGCATTGGTTGCGCTGATACCATTGAATCCTTGTCTCTGAATGTCTATGACACCACAAAAGGACTGCTTACTCGATTAAGACCAAAAACCTTGGATGATTTAGACGTGATCTCCGCCATTCAGCAAATGGTGCGTGAGATGGAGTTTGAACAGCTTGGTATTGAAGTTGAATTTACTGTCGACAATGTTAGCCAGCGAGTGCTCTCGGATATGATGGAGGTGACTTTGTTCCGTTTATGCCAAGAAGCGCTGAATAACATTCTCAAATACGCTCAAGCCAAACAGGTGCGAATAGAGCTCGTCATTGATGCGACAATCACGCTAAAGATTGCTGATGATGGTATTGGCTTTCCGCTTCAAGATAGCCAAAAAGGGTTTGGCCTTAAAGGCATGAAAGAGCGTGTTCAAGCGTTAGGTGGCCAGTTTGAGATTCGCAGCGTTGTTGACGGAGATGAAACACAACGTGGCACCGAAATTGATGCACGACTTCCATTGGTGTAGCGGGGTAGTTCATGACAGTCAAAGTAGCAGAACAACAGATGAAACATCAAGATAGCGCGAGTGTCGATACTCGCTATCGGTACTGGCGTTTTCACATCATGCTGGGAATGTATCTCGGCTATGCCGGTTTTTATCTTACCCGAAAAACCTTCAATTACACCGCGCCTGCACTTATTGCCGACCTTGGTTTAGACAAGGGAGACATCGGCATGATGGGCACCATGTTCTATTTGATGTATGGGCTATCAAAATTTGTCTCAGGTATTATTTCAGACCGTTCCAACCCTCGTTATTTTATGGGTATCGGGCTTATTGCCAGTGGAGTGGTAAACATTGTTTTTGGTCTGTCGAGTTCGCTGTTTGTTCTCGCGAGTTTATGGATTCTTAATGCTTGGTTCCAAGGTTGGGGTTGGCCGTCCTGTTCCAAGCTTTTGACCACTTGGTACTCCAGAACCGAAAGAGGGTTTTTCTGGTCGCTTTGGAATACGGCACATAATGTCGGTGGTGCGATGATTCCTTTGCTGGTGGGCTTTCTAACCTTTCATTATAGTTGGCGCGAAGGGTTTATTATTCCGGGCGTAATAAGCGTGCTGATAGGTTTATTTCTCTGTTGGCGACTGCGTGATAAACCCACGTCAATGGGATTGCCTACCGTAGGCCAATGGCGCAATGATAAGTTAGAATTGGCTCAAGAAAACGACGGAGTAGGGCTGAAGCCGAAGCAGATTCTCTGGTCGTATGTTCTCAACAATAAATACATTTGGTTGCTCGCTTTTAGCTACGTATTGGTTTACATCGTGCGCACGGCGATTAATGACTGGGGTAACTTGTATCTGACTGAGCAGCATCATTACAGTTTAATCAACGCCAATGCATCAGTATCTTTGTTTGAAGTCGGCGGCTTTGTGGGGTCTTTAGTCGCTGGCTGGGGCTCAGACAAGCTATTTGGCGGTAATCGTGGACCAATGAACCTGATTTTCGCAATGGGGATTTTCCTGTCTGTTGCCGCGCTCTGGTTAATGCCATTAACCAACTTTGTGTTTCAGTCTGCTGGTTTTTTTGCCATTGGTTTCTTTGTTTTTGGACCGCAGATGCTCATTGGTATGGCGGCGGCTGAGTGTTCACATAAAGACTCAGCAGGTGCGGCTACAGGATTTGTTGGACTGTTTGCCTATATGGGCGCAGCTCTTGCTGGCTACCCACTTGCGATGGTATTAGAGCAGTTTCATTGGACTGGGTTCTTTGTGGTGATATCGGTCTGTTCGGCTGTCATCGGCCTATTGTTGTTACCCTTTTTACAAGCACAATTCAGTCAGCGTTAATTCATGGTTTGATGGCTCGGACTCATTGCCGTTGTATCCAATCAACCAGTGTGGAGTGAAGCCATTTTATCGCGTGTGTATCTCGGCTTTGGGCTGGGTAGATAAGCCAGAATTTGACGGGTTCAACCGGACCCGGAAATGGCAAGATCTTGATGGGTAACCGATTGGCATGCTGCTCAGCGAATCGTCTGGTACAGAGGCACAGTGCTTCACTTTCTGAAGTAAGCGACAGCATGGAGGTTAAAGAGGTTTGCGTGCTTAAGATACGTCTTTTGGGTGGCGGTGAATTATATAGCATTTCAAACAGCGAAGACTCTCCAAATTGGTAATTCAATATGATGTGCGACTCTTCGGCAAACTGCTCTGGTGAGATGGTGGAGCCTACTCGTGGATGGTTTTTCGAAGCGATCACCACAATTTCATCTTCAAATAACAGATCGTTGCAAATGTTCGGTTCAGCGAGCTGGAAAATATCTATGATGGCATCGGCGTGTTTGAATTTTAAAGTCTCGTAGCTATCGCTATTACTATAAAGGATATCCAACCATTCGAGACGAAAACGAGTTTCAGTGTGATTGGCAAGCTCGGTGCTTTTTATGTGTTCAAATATGATGGGTTCAGGTGCTTGTACAACCACTTTTCGTGGTGTTGATTGGTGAACACCATAAAGGCAGTCATTGGTAATTACATCGAATTCATGGAGCAGAGGGGCAATGCGTTCTATTAAATGATGCGCTTGTAGGGTTGGAGTTATACCGCGGCCTCGACGCATAAATAGCGAGGTGTTGAGCTCAATAGAAAGCTTTTTAATTGATTGGCTTACTGATGCTGGAGTGACGTTGAGCTCTTCTGCGGCACGACTAATCGAGTCATGTTTGTATACGGTAGCAAAAGTTCGAAAAAGGTTTAAATCAATCTTGTCACTGTATTGAGTCATAGAGTTTGCCATGAGTTAAAGTAGGTAACCTTCCGTGGTTACTTAGTTAACTATAGGAAAGATAGAGATTGTTTCCTACGATTCTGAGAACTCATGCTCTAGCGCATCAAGTGTTGTTTGAGACACTAGTTGGTCATCAATGTAGTAACTGATCTTGTCGCCTTCTTTTACACCTATCACTTTCGATTGCTGACCATCCGCCAAGGTCACTTCCATTTCAATCGTATTTTCATCAAGGTAACGAATGGTGCCTGAGTTAGGCGTGCTCATTGTCAGTGGATCAATTGGTGCATCGTGCAGGCTAGAATCAACCTTGTCATTCACTTCTAAGTAGGTCTCTGTTTTTGTATCAAACACATGAGGCTTACCGTTAATTGGGTTGGTACCAGACCAGAATTCGATTGAGTTCACAACGAACAAGTCAGCCACTAGCGTAAAACCATAGACAGGAGATAGCAGGAAGTTAACGCCTGCACGTGCGTAACGGTTATCCACGACTTTAACGTTGAAGCCCATTAGCTTTTCGGTCACAGCGTTACTGCCGACACAGCCACTGAGTGTCAGCGCAGAAGCGAGAAAAAATGCAATTTTAGTTTTGGTGTTCATAACAAGCCTTAAGCAGTAATAATAAGTTGGTTGTTACCAAAGATGTTCAGGTTCTAGGGGGTTAGACAGGAACCTAAACAAACCTTTGGTAACGGAGGGGGCGCAGCCTAAAGCGGTGGAGGGAACAGATAAATGTGTTTGGTTTAAAAGACGTTTAAGTGCTGCTTAATAATGACAGAAGACAAATTTTTCTTTAATTAACAGATAGTAATGGAAAGCTGCTGAGCGTGATGTCATAAGGTGAAACAAGTTGACATAACTCTGATGTATCTGATGATGAAATGTATCAAAAGTGGAGGCGGATATTTGTAATGAATAGGGAACGTAGAACACAGATAAGTGGAATGAAAACGGCAAGCGTAAAGTGCTTGCCGTAAAATAGTTTTAACTCGCGGTGACTTTGTTATAGCGTCAAAGTCGTTGCTGCTTTGCCATCTGATTGGCAATTTTGGGTGCATACCAAAGACTCGGCGCAATAATGAAAGAGGCAGGCACTGCGGTGATAACAATAAATGACTGTAATGCAGATATCCCACCACTGCCCAGCGAAATCAGAACAATGGCAACGGCACCCATAATGATTCCCCAGAAAGCACGAATCGTCGCGTTCGGTTCTTTGTCTCCACTAATCACCATGGTGATGGTGTAAGTCATGGAGTCACCCGTGGTGACAATAAAAGTCGTGGTGAGAATCAAAAATAAAATGGAGATCAGCGTCGGGAATGGCAACTGTTGTGTAATCGCTAAAAGTGCCCCTGGCATATTGAATCCCTCAAAGCCTGCCTGAATCACACCAGGATTTTCCAATTCAAAGGCAAGTCCAGAACCACCGACGATGGTGAACCAAAAGCAAGTTACTAGTGGGGCGGCGATACTAATGGCAAGTACTAATTGGCGGATAGTGCGGCCACGGGAAATACGGGCAATAAAAATCGCCATCATCGGAGCATAGCCAATAAACCAACCCCAGAAGAACACGGTCCACCAACCTAACCACTCAGGGTTTCCTCGATACAGCGCCATTGGAACAAATTGGTCAATCATTTGACCTAAACCTTGAACATAGCTATCGATAATAAAGCCAGTGGGACCAGCAAATAGAATAAACACGATAAGAGCCACGGTAAGAATAATGTTATAGCGACTCACCAACTGGATACCGCGATTGACTCCGCTTAATGCTGAGAGGGTATAAAATACCATCGCAACGACCACTACTATAGCTTGGGTTATGAAGGTGTCCGTAGTACCAAAGAGCTCTTGCATAGCATAGCTGATTTGCAGCCCCAGAAAACCAATAGGGCCAATTGTGCCAGCGGCAACAGCGATAATACTCAGTGCATCTACCGTGTTGCCGATTCCGCCTTTAATAGCTTTTTCCCCAAGTAGCGGATATAGCAAGGTTCTCGGTTTTAGAGGTAAGCCTTTGTCGTAATGCAGATGCATTAACACGATAGAAGATAAACAACCTAAAACAGCCCAAGCTAAGAAACCCCAATGAACAAAAGACTGAGAAAGTGCGTTGATGGCATTGGTTTTGGCATCTTGAGAGCCAAATAAAGGTGGAGGTGAAACAAAGTGTGCGATTGGCTCAGCAGCAGCCCAGAACACGCCGCCACCTGCGAGCAGTGTACACAATACTATCGATAGCCATTTGAAATTCGTTACATCAGGAGTATTGAGATCTCCTAAGCGAACATCACCGGTACGACCAAAACAGAGTGTGAGACCAATAACGAAGTTGGCTAACAACAAAATTTGCCAAAATGCGCCAAAATAGCGAGTTGCCAGCTGAAAACCAGAATCGACAAAAGAGGAAAGAGTAACAGGATGGGTGAGGGCAAGTAGAACAAATAGAGTTAGAAAAGAGCCGCTAATCCAAAACACAGGATTGTTCATTTCCAGTTTGGCTGCGAGCTGTCTCAGTCGTTCAGGTGGATGGATCGCATTGTACGCTGAGTTTGAAGCTGCTGAAGTAGATTCAACAGTATTAGAATTTAGCATTAAATAATCACTATTCACTATATGCTGCGGTTAAGCGAGCAATGTGGATTTGGACACAATTTTGCAGAGCAAAGTGTGAGCTGCGTCATAAAAAGTTGGCCATCCTAACATATTGCTTGGTGGGGAACAGAGATTTTTTACGGATATATGGTGCTTCAATAAGAAAGCGTCTGATGTTTAGGAAGTTTTAGAGCGCAGATAAATATAAAGGCCTATCAGATGCTGAGTCTTTTAGGCCTTATTAACCAACAAATAGGATGTCGAAAATTGGAGGTTCATTGGTTTGCGATGATCATATCAGTCTGGTCGCGGACTGCTAGAAAATTCGGACACAAATATTGTAAGTATCAGTGTCCTTTTTCTTTAATTTTTTATTTTTAACTATATGAATAATATAGGTTTGTTAATCTTTTGATCGTTTGTTGAGCAGGCTGGGTAACGTTGTAAGAAAGTGCGTTATTTGGTTAACACATTCTCATTAAAGTCCTTCTGAAAATACAAAACTTTTTGTAAATAGCGCCGCGCTTCATCTTTCGGATGTTGTGTGGTGAGAGCGGTATAAACTTGCTGTGGTTCCATCTGGTTTAATTTGTTCATCGCTCGTTTCCTATCTTTATCAAATGTCGCCAGTACCCCACCAGTTCCGCCGTTATAGGCCGAAATCATGCTGAAATGCAGAGAAGTAGGGTGCTTTACATCGCGTAAATAACGATTCTTTAGGATGTAAAAATAGGCAGCGCCCGTATCAATATTATTAGCAGGATCAAAAAGGTACTCTTTGGTCGGTATGCCGGGTTTGTTCTTGACCAAATTGAACACATCCGCCCCTGCAGTTTTAGGAATAACCTGCATGAGACCGTAAGCACCTGCGTGACTCACCGCATATGGGTTAAAGCTACTTTCGGTTTTTATGATCGAGTAAATGAGATCTTCAGATAAGCCGTAACGTTTTGCTGCGCTTTGGATCAGATCCGCGTATTGATACTCGCGCTGCTGCAAGTGATCGTCCGTCATCGGGATCTCGACATAGTAAGCGTTACCATTTTTAATTGGCTTGGTGTGCAGTTGAGTAGCGATCAAATGTTTGGCGTAACGATTGGCTCGCCACTGCCATTCAATCGGCTTGCCATCATGGTCGAGTACTTGACCAAGTAGAAAAGGCTTTCCCTTTAGAACCACTTCTTTGTCGGAAAACAGCTCAGCATGTTCTGGATCGGCCGGCATCAGCAGCGTTTGTACAATGGCTTTTTGCAGATGTTGTTTTGGGTGACTTTGAGACAGTGTCGAGACGTAAATTTTCCCGCGGTCAAAATCGATATGCGCTCGTGTTCGGTAGCCGTCTAGGTATTTCACGTAGCGATGCTTACCAGCCTGAACAAACTCGTCCTCTCCCCACTTTTCTTTGGCTTGACCTGCCACGTAGTTCAAAAGTTGATTGATGACTTGCTTTTGGGTGTTCGATGATGTGGAAGATCCAGGAGGATTCGTGTGGTTAGCACAGCCAAATAACAGCAGTACTGAGATAAGAAGCGCTTTCTTCACCAAGTGTTACTCATTATATGGAATATACGAGGCTAAGTATCTGATAACTAGCGTACTTTAAAAATCTACTTTCTCACTGAGTGGGTATTTGCTAGTACAGAGTTGAAGTGAAAACTCTCAATGCGACGTGCTTGGTGGCGAGTGAGCAAAACAGCCTACGATAACCAGAGGCTGCTTTTACCTAGTTGAGATGACTAGTATGGTTTGGGTGTCGGTGCTTGATTACTTGAAATACGCTTTGCGGTGACGATAAGCCCTTGGGTATAGCTAAAGCCATAACCATAACCGTAGCCGCCATATCCGCTATCACCACGCCCTCCTGGCTCCAGTAGCGCTTTAAAATCATAGTCACCACTGGTAATGGGTGTAATCGAAATCACTTCGTAGCCATCGTGGTTAAGAGTTTCTACGGCTTTTTGAAGATCTTCTGTGAGGCGAACACTGTCAATGACAGACTTAGAGTAACCCGTTTTGGTCCAAACAGGCGTGTCACTATAGTCGACAGCTTCATGCTTGCCGACTTCACAAAAGTGAGCGGGCACATGAACAACTCGATTCATACTGATACCTTTTTATATTGTTATTCTGATATACCTAAGGCGAGTTAGTCTTGGTGCTAACTTTTTATATAGGTGCGGTCATTTTACATAACTATATCGTCAAGTCTTGCAATTTATTGTTTTTCATCAGTAGCTTGAATGTATTAGTGAGTTGGTTTCTTCTCGACAAAATAGGCAATGTGACGCCGTATTACATGGACTTGAGGCGACCGTTAAAGTGCGCATAGACATCATCATTATTAAATCCATCTACATTCTGACTTGAGAATATCAGCGGCTCTACCCCTTTTTCGAGTGCAAGCTTTTGCGCCTCGGTGGTAATTGTATTGACCAGCGCCATACCTGAGATGCTTGAAAAGGCACCGGTAACGCGTTGGTTGATTTCGCATAGACCATCGCCACTTGGAACTTGGTTATCTAACACGATATCAGCGATGTCCATCAGCTTTAATCCAGAACTATGGCGGCTCGGGTATTGAGACGATTGGGTGACGGAAGTAATAGCGATCACAGGGTGATTTTTTTTCTTAGCTAACTGAGCAAATTCGACCGGTAGCGCATTTCTTCCCGAGTTTGATACCACCATAATGACGTCACCACTCGAAATGTTCTGCTCTTCCCATAAGATCTGCGCAAGACCTTCTAGCTTCTCGAGCTTTGAACCTCGCAAGGCACCATCTGAAGTCAGTACGGTTGAATCTAAGATAGCATTCACATTACCAAGCCCTCCGGCCCGGATAAAGCCTTCCAACCCCACCATATGCGAATGTCCGGTGCCAAGGATGTGAATCATGTTATCGCCGACAATAGCATCAGCAAAAAGCTGAGAAGATTGAATAATCTGAGATTGATTGGTTTTAAAAAGTGTATCGAGTGCAGAAATGAGTTTTTGGCTGTATTCAAACATGGTTCGGTTCTCTTTTATCGTTGAGATAAATGGATTAGAACAGAGATATACTGAGATAAGAAGGGGAGATGATAAGGAGTGCGCTGTCGAGCAAGTGTTTTATTTAAAAGGAAAATAAATAGCGCCAATGTAAATCGGCGCTGAGTACGTAAAGATTCATTGTATTAGACGGGACTACTTGATAATTCGAATTGATTCCGCCTCTACAGCAACATCACTGTCACCTTTTTCAATCTCGCCATAGATTTTTACTTTGTCTTTTGGCGTGATAGTTTGTCCTGCCCATTGGTCGGCGTCGATTTCTACCGGCATTTCACCAGTATCATCTTTAAACATATACACTTCATGACCCATTGATTTTACCAAATAGCCCACGATGGTGACCTTGTTACCGTCGGTTAACCAGCCCGCATCCATGATTTCCTGAACCGTGTTTAAAGAGTCTTCCGCTGACGGTCCTTGAAACCCACCCGTTGTCGTTTCCATAGCTTCTTGATTAATCGTGCTTTGAGCAGCGAAAGCAGAGGTTGAAAGAATAAGTGAGGTAATGATAGCAAGAGGGATTTTTTTCATATTGATTCCTTAGAAACCAGATCGAGACAGTGTGACTGCCCAGCCATTGAGTATGTGCAAAGCCATTACTCGTAGTTATAGAGCAATATGCAGGAAATGCCATATTTCAATGAGTGGATAAATATCAGCTACGAAGATTTCACGCAATTGGATCTGATGGAAAATAAGCTATCGAAAATAGAGAGTTAACTGGGTGTATTGTCGTCTAGTGATAACAAAGATTGCTTTTTAGCATGGATAGCAGTACATATAAGCAGATTCCACTACTGGGCTTTTTCTTTGAAGCGACTCATTGAGCTTTTTCCACTGATTGCGACCTTGCTATCGATACTGCTGTTGGGCGGGATCGTTAATGCTATGGAAGTGGATTTGCCTCAATATCAAGCGACGGTCATCACTCCTGATCGTACTCCTGACCTTGCCAATGATAACCAGTTGTTGCGCAGCTCAACGTTTCGAGTACCTATTCCCAAAGCTCAGCCAGCCTCAAAAGAAGTCTTGCCCTGGCTGCTTGTCGTTGCGGCTTTCGCGTGTCTGATAACTACTTGCTGGGGAGCTCGTTACACCCCACGCAGTTACTTGTTTTCAGACAGTCGACGCTTAGCCGGATGGCAGGACAGTAACCTTCAATATCGGTTTATCCATTCTCGTTAAGTACGCCTCATTCCTGCTGTTATTTCCTTAGTTAACTGTTGGTTTTTGGAGTCGTTATGTTTGAAGCTACTCAGGATGTCTTGATTGCTATTTGGAATCAGGACTTTAATGCGCTGCTTGCACCAGAGAGCGCCATTTTAATCTATGTATTGGTGACTTTTTTTATTGGGTTAGAAAGTAGCTTTCTTCCAGCTGCCCCCTTGCCCTGCGACAGTGTCGTCGTCTTAGTTGGGACGTTGTCGGCAGTCGGTGTTCTCAGTCCATTTGTCGCGTTTCCACTGCTCATCGTTGCTGCGGCTGGTGGGAGTTGGCTCGCCTATCTACAAGGTAAGTGGCTTAACAAGCTTCCCATTGTTCGTGGTTGGTTAGCGAAAGTTCCTGAGAGCAATATGCGTTTGGTGGACAATTTACTTTGTCGTCATGGGCTCGTCGCTTTGTTCTGTGCTCGCTTTGTTCCGGGTGTGCGTTCTTTAGTCCCAATGGTCATGGGGATTCGTGTTCATGATGCCCCTCGCTTTCACTATTTCTCATGGCTTAGTGCCACGCTGTGGATTGGCTTGTTGGCGGGTGTAGGATTTCTCTTACCTTCGTTGCCTGAGCCCATTAGCAGAGTGACCACTATGGTCTTAATGGCTGCTCCCTTTGTGACGTTGTTTGCAGCGATTTTTACCTTTATGACATGGCGACTACGTAAAGCTATTCGCGGATTTAGGCAAACCGCTAAAAAACACTAATTGAGAGCGGTTTCTTCGTTGTTCCTTTCACCATTTTATCAATCCAAGTGGCGATATTGTGCGTCACTTTACCGAGCTATATTTTGAAAAAGTACCTTATTCCACAAATAGACCTGTCTATTGTGTTAGCGATTCTGTCTTTGATGTTACTCAGTACCTTAACGATATGGAGCGCCAGTGGTTATAACGAGGCCGTTATCACCAACCACCTAATTCGATGCGTTATTTCACTGTCTTGTCTTGCGATCATGTCGTCGATTCCTGCCAAACAGTACCGCCGTTTTTCACCATATCTGTATTTTTTGACGGTAACACTTCTGGTAGCGGTTGTGTTTGCTGGGGATAGTACTAACGGCTCCCAACGTTGGTTGAGCATTGCTGGGTTCCGTTTTCAACCTTCTGAACTAGTGAAATTAGCCATTCCTATGATGGTGGCATGGTTTATCCAGCAAGATGGCGAGAGACCGACAGGGATGAAGATTGTGTATGCCATGATACTGGCCGCCATCCCCGCAGGGCTTATCTTTGTTCAGCCAGACTTGGACGGGGCAATATTTAGCGTGATTTACATGTTATTTGTACTCTATTTCGCGGGAATGAGCTGGAAGATCATCGGTGGTTTTATTGGTTTGGTCGCGACAATGATCCCTTTGCTTTGGTGGTTTGTTATCGAGAGCTATCAAAAGAAGCGCATCCTGCAGTTTCTTAACCCCGAAAGTGATCCATTGGGCTCTGGGTATCAGATTATTCAGTCACATATTGCGATTGGTTCAGGTGGTATCACGGGTAAGGGTTGGACTAATGCAACGCAAAGCTCGCTGGGTTTTATTCCTGAAAGTCATACCGACTTCATTTTTTCCGCCTACGCAGAAGAGTGGGGGTTCATTGGCAGTGTACTGCTGCTATCGCTCTATTTATTCATCACGCTGCGTACGCTCTGGCTTTCCTGTCATTGCCACCATGCATATAGCCGCCTAGTGACGGGTTCGTTGGCATTAAGTTTCTTTCTATATGCTTTTATTAACACGGGCATGGTGAGTGGGATATTACCGGTGATGGGTAGCCCCTTGCCTTTCTTTAGCTATGGCGGGACCGCCATGATCACTCAAGGTATCTGCTTTGGAATCATTATGTCGCTATGTCGTGCATCCTCACGATTTGAGTCCTGACGATAACGAGGTAGCAGTTATTGCTGCAATCGAACATTGACATTGTTTGATGATCAAACTAAATTTAAATCAAATAATTTGATAATCAAACAATATAATGAAAATAGCTAATGACACACTGACTCATCATCACAATTTTTCTAGCCACAATCATCAAGGTGAAAAGCGAACGTTTTACGTGCTGCTTCTTACGTTGACCACGATGGTAGTCGAAATTGTTGCGGGTACGGTCTACGGCTCTATGGCGCTTTTGGCAGACGGTTGGCATATGGGTACACATGCTGCCGCGTTCTGTATTACCTTGTTCGCCTACCGATATGCCAAAAAACATCAGAGTAATGATAGATTTTCATTTGGCACTGGAAAGGTCAGCGTGCTTGGTGGCTACACCAGTGCCATTGCACTTGGGATTGTTGCATTATTAATGTTGGTAGAGTCGGTCCATCGCTTGCTTAATCCACAGTCGATTCAGTTCAATGAAGCGATTATTGTCGCTTGTATTGGCTTAGCGGTGAACGTCATCAGTATGTTGCTGCTAGGTGACCATCACCACCATGGACATGATGATGCGCATCATCACGAGCACTCACACCATCACGGACATACACATCATCATGATCATAATTTGCGAGCAGCCTACTTACACGTGCTAGCAGATGCGCTGACTTCCGTGATGGCAATTGTGGCCTTGGTATTAGGAAAGTTCTATGGCTGGAATTGGCTCGATGCGGTGATGGGCATGGTCGGTGCGTTAGTGATCAGTAAGTGGACATTGAACTTACTCAAGCAAACAAGCCCGATTCTGCTTGATGAAAATATCGATGATAAATATCGAAAGGCAATCCAAGATGAGCTTACGCCAGTAGCCCTTGTTACGGATTTACATATTTGGAAGGTGAGTGGACACCATCACGCAGCGGCGATTACGCTAATAGACAAAGCGGGTATTTCACTGGATGAGTATAAGCAAAAGCTAAGCAAGTTTGATAAGATTGACCATCTCACTTTAGAAGTACATTCAACATAATGCGAAACTTAGAATCGTTAAATCAGTTGCTTACCGAGTTTTATGACAAGATGTCTTCATGGGAACAGTCAGTGGTCAAAGAGACAGGCTATTCCCTTGCACAAGTCCACACCATTGAAGTGCTCGGTATTCATGGTGCAATGAGAATGAAAGAGCTTGCCGACAAGCTCGGCATTACTACGGGCACATTAACGGTTCAAGTAGATAAACTTGTTGCTGCCAACCTGATGGAACGCTTACCACACCCTAATGATCGTCGCGCCATCGTGGTGGCGCTAACACAGCAAGGGCAAGAGATTCATCGTCATCATAACCAGTTGCATTTGGATTTGGTTAAAGATTTAACGAGGCATATCGAGCCGGAACAAGAAGCCTTGTTGATTTCATGTCTCGCAAAGATGAATAGCGAGTTCTAGGCTAGTCGGAAGCCAGGCTGTCGACGAAGAATTGATAGTCTAAATACGCGCGACGTACTCGCTCTGGTATTGGCTTTTCATAAATCCGAGCATCGTCAATTTTCGCCATTGACCAACCTTGAAAAATGACGAGCTCATAACCACTCAATTCTTTCCCATTTGTCTGTGACAATAGCTGATAGCGGATATTCTGGACGTGATACCACGGTGAACTCTTGCCTCGAAAGTGATTAAGAATAGGGTACTGAATTAAAAATATTTCACAGCACATCAGCTGCGCCAGCATACAATCGACGCTTGATCTCTGTTCTTCAGGGTAGAACAACAACACCTTTTTGAGCTCTCGATTACATTCCTGAATGATACTTGGCAATTCCTCCTCCCTAATCTCATTGATAATGATAAGTTGCCACTCGTCGTGTCGAGTTGAGTCACAAGGGATTATTTCAGCTTAGCAGTGCACTCAAACAAAACAAAAGTATTGGTCACCATTAGTCTCTTATTGGTTTGCAATAAACTTATTTGTTACCTAAATAGCCGTAGTCAAATTTAATTAATTAAAATGTTATTAATGAGTTTGATAGATAACGAGTGCATATTCCAATCGTAATTTAATTAAATAAGCTAATTGTTATTTTTTCGCTTTGTTATTTAAGAATAATTTCTCGTTTTTACGATTAACTCTTAAATAATGCTTCAATTCTTATCTTGATGTGTTCAATAAAGTGGAACTAAATCAATAGCTTAAATCATAATTTTGTCAATTTAATTTTTTAGAGCATATGCTCTTATTGAGTGTTCACTCTTCGGGTTTATTTAGTGATTTGAAGTGCAAAAAACAATCAATAGTAAACCTTATTATTTGCAAGTTAGTGACAACACCTTATAGCTAAATAGTTCATAAATGGTCACCGAGGTGATAGTTCGTGAATGAAAATAATTAAAATGGCTAGATAAGGAAAGATTACATGCACAACACAAAAGGGGTTTATACCCTGTCATCACTAACCTTGGTTCTACTTGGTACCTCTATAGCGAATGCTTCTCAGATAGCGCCATTCAACGAAGATGACTTCCCAGCTAAGTACATTATTAAGTTCAAAGAAGAGGTTTCTAGAGACGCCTTCTCTGCGGACGGTACAGAGCCAAGTTTGAATCAGTTGCCAGAGAATGTTCTCCAAGCTGCCCAAGCGAGTGCGGTGGAGAAGATCAGCGCTGAGCCGATTTACAGTATAGAGGTCAACGATGCTGAGCTTTCAAAGTTAAGAAGTCATGAACAAGTAGAGTATGTGGAAGTTGACCCTCCCCGTTTTCTACTAAGCGAAACAGCACCGTGGGGATACAACGCTGTCAATGCCCAGTTGCTGAGTGATATTAATGCTGGCAATCGAACCGTTTGCATTATTGATTCGGGCTACGATGTTAGCCATAACGATCTGAGTGGAAATCGTGTTCGTGGTACCAATGACAGTGGAACGGGTTCTTGGAGTGAACCGGGATATAACAATGCTCACGGTACGCATGTTGCGGGAACTATTGCTGCCATTGCAAATGGTGAAGGTGTGAAAGGAGTCATGCCAAATCAGCAGGTGAATCTACATATTGTTAAGGTTTTCAACGAGTCGGGGTGGGGTTATTCGTCAAGCTTGGTGAAAGCAATACAAACCTGTGCAGAGAATGGTGCCGATGTTGTGAACATGAGTTTAGGTGGTAGCCAAGCCAGCCGCACTGAGCAAAATGCTTTGCAGTCATTGTCCGACCAAGGCGTATTGCTCATCGCCGCTGCAGGTAACGATGGGAATACCGCACATAGCTATCCAGCGTCATACGAGGCGGTGATGTCTGTGGCAGCTGTTGATAACAACGACGATCATGCAGCGTTTTCTCAGGCTACTGACCAAGTAGAGATTGCTGCTCCGGGTGTCGCAGTACTGTCTACGGTAACCGTTGGAGAAGGGGTGTTGAGTGACATTGTATTCAATGGCGTCAGTCAGTTTAAGCGTGGTGTGGTATCGCACAACCGCAAGTCAAAAACCTCTGGCCGTTATTTATCGGACCCAATCTCAGGATCCTTTAGCGGAGAATTAGCACAATGTGATGTGTCGTCTGGCGATTATCGCTGCGGCGATCTTACCGACAAAGTGTGTTTGACTGAGCGTATCGAGAATCAACGCTCTGGCGTTCGCCCTGAGATAAATGCTGTCAAAGCCTGTTATAACGCAGGTGCTAGGGCTGCTATTGTCTACAGCAACAGTGAATTACCAGGTTTACAGAACCCGTTTGTATTGGATGACAACGACCAATATCGCTTGATTTCAGTAACGGTAAATAGGGAGTTCGGGCTAGAGCTTGCCGCTCAACAAGGCCAAATTGTTACCGTTTCCACATCAAAAGGGCAAGACTACGAGTATTACAATGGAACTTCCATGGCTACGCCACATGTTGCCGGTGTAGCAGGACTAGTGTGGAGCTATCATCCAAATTGCACCGCGTCACAAGTTCGCCGAGCATTAACCGCAAGTGCAAAAGATATCGATGTTGCTGGCAGAGATAACAGAACCGGTTATGGCTTAGTCGATGCTGATGCGGCAAAGCGCTATCTCGATCAAGGTTGTAATGGTCCGGATGGTGGACAGGGAGAAACGGTATTAGTTAATGGTATTGCTAAAGGGCCGCTCCAAGGTAGTGCTCAATCAAGTCGTCTGTTCACATTTGATGTACCCGATGATGCAACCGAGCTTAGCTTCTCATTAGTGGGCGGCAGTGGTGATGCTGATCTTTATGTTAGTTTTGAGCAAGAGCCGACGAATCGTCGTTATGATTGTCGTTCATGGGAATCTGGAAATAATGAACGCTGCACTATAAGTGACGTCTCAGCAGGCACGTATCATGTATTGGTGAAGGGCTACTCGGCGTATTCTGGTGTGATGCTCACCGCCGCTCATGATGGTGCAGAGAGCGGCACTCAACCACCATCCACTTACACCAACAGTACCGCGGTCAAGATCCCTGATAACAATACTAGCGGAGCAACCAGCCAAATAGAGGTCTTACGCTCTGGTGACTCCGGAAGCCTTGAGGTCACCGTGGACATTAGCCATAGTTATATCGGAGATCTTAAACTGACATTGAGCTCACCGACCAATAGTGAAAAAGTACTGCACGAAAATAGTGGGGGTTCTGCCAGCGACATCAAGACCAGCTATTCTATAGACTTTTCTGGTGTTGAGTCTAAAGGGAACTGGACGCTTAAAGCGGTAGATAGCGCTCGCCAAGATACCGGAACAATCAATAGTTGGACACTGTCATTTCAGTAAGGAGTGGATATGAAGAACTACATAGCTTCTCGCTCTCAATGGCTAACTTGGTTAATCGGATTTGTCCTTGTATTTAGCATGACAGCGCCCTTTGCGGACAACCCGGCCTTTCCACCAATAGATGAGAGGCCAGTGGACATCACAGAGCTGCCAACCCGATTTTACGTTAAGTACACTCAGGGAGCGGAGCAACAGGTGAGGGAGTTATTAATGTCTCATCAATTAGAAGTAGTCGAGGTATTGGAGAATCAGAGGGTGTTTGTTGTCTCTGGTGAGCAGGAAAAGGCTGATTCCTTAGCTGATAACGCATTGGTTGAGTACGTGGAGCCTGAGCCAATTAGGAAACTGTACTCTCAGTAATCCGGTGCTTCATTTCAAGATACAGAGTAGGCGTTAACGATAATGCCTCGGTTTGATAATCAGGCCAAGGCATCTATTCAACGTCATCTAAAGAGGTGGCGTTGATAACAAGACCAGCGAAAAAGGCTTAAAACACGCCATTTTCATTTTCGATATCGCCGCCACTGATAAGTGAATAAACCCGCATTGAGAAGTCGAGCGCTTGAATCGAATCCCAATGCTCTACAATCCGACCATCTTCAATACGCCAAGTATCGATAATATTCATCCCTTTTTGATCGTTTCCTCTGTCTTCACTGTTGAGTGTGGCGTGAGAGTGAAAAATCACATAGTCACCGTCAGCATAGATATGTTTTACATCATAGCTGTACTCTGGGTAGTCCTCGACAAACTCCTTGAGAAATCCAACTAGCCCAGTGACTTTATCGGGGAGGTTTCGGTTGTGCTGAACGTAAGAACTATCATTGTAGTGCTCCATCACATAGTCAAAGTCATGGTTGTTCATTAGATGCTGAACAAAATCCGTAATTAGTGCGGCATTTTTCGCTTCTTGTTCTGTCCAGTTCGCTTTTGTTAAGTTTTTAAAATCAATAGTTAAAGTGTCTTCTGATTGTGCGCAGACGTGGCTAGTCACGATAAGAAGGATGAATGTAGTTAGTGCTTTAAACATAGTTAACTCCCTTTCACAGTTTTCCATTGGTTACTTTTAGTAACTATAGTAATTTATAGTAACTAGCAGTACAATAAGGCACCAAAAGATGCGTTAGTTACCTTTTGGTAACTGTTGGCGGGTTTGGTACAGAGAAAAGGTAAGAAGTTATGGTCAAAGCAACGAAAACGAAAACGAAAACGAAAACGGAAAGGCGTGTGTTTTATAACACCCAAGACTGTCCCGTTAGAAACGTGGTAGCTCAAATCGGTGACAAATGGTCGTTGCTTATTTTATTTGCACTAGTGGATGGGCCTGACCGATTTAACGATTTAAAGTCTAGAATTGAAGGAATCTCTCAACGTATGTTGACGCAAACTCTTCGTGACTTGGAAAGAGAAGGTTATGTAAATAGGACCGTTTACCCAGAAGTACCTGTTCGCGTGGAATATGCGTTGACTGACTTAGGTAAACAACTAGTTAAGCCATTATATGAACTTGTTCAATGGGCCGAGAATCATAAACCTAATATTGAGCAAGCTCGCGCTGAGTATGATAGTAAAACAAAAGGCTAGAAAATGATGAGCATGTCATAGCGTCTAAAGAGTCTTAAAAGTTCAACCATATGCGTTTTATTCTACTTATCTAACACTCTATTTTCATTGGACTACATGCTCCTGAAGCCCGTCTCTTGCGCGAGGGAGACTGACGACCATCCGCAATGGAGGTATTTACATAAACTTCGCTTCAGCTCTTGAATAACACTCACCATCCACATAAATACCACTATTTAATATATACAAACCTCGTTTGCTTTTTAAGCAATGAGCTTGTACTTCAATTAACGTGTTAAGAGGTATTGGTTTGATAAAGCGAACATCAAGCTGGGCTGTCATGGCACAAACGTCGCGAGAGAAAAGGCAGTGGGTCATGGCGGCATCATGTAGAGCGCTGATTGCCCCACCTTGCATGACATCTTGGTAGCCTTGCACATTCTCCATGGGTACGATTTTAGCTCTTACTCCACCATCTAACGTAGGAATGAACTCAAGAGTTGTATGTGGGTTGAAAAAAGGCTGGCAGCAAATGGCGCACTGCTGGTGGTTGATAGGATGATGAATAGACATAACGTACCTTCAGGTTAATGGACTCCTTAAGCTTTGCCAGAGATACTATAAATATAACTGGCATATGCCAATAATTAGTTGTGAGAAATTAGTGTTCATATAACAAGGGTGACAGGTGTTTTTCAGATAGAGTGCTCCAACACTGGTAACAATGATATAAACGTTATAGCGGCTAGGCTGATATTAAACATGCGCTGTTTTAAGGTGGTATTGAGATAAACTCGGATCTTTTGACCAACCCAAACCCAAGTGATGTTGGCAAACAGTCCGAATGTCGTAAATACCAAGGTAATCAGTGCCACTGAGAGCCAATAGCTGGAGGGTAGGCTATAGCTTGTTACCAAAGCGAGTGATGCCATCCAGGCTTTCATATTACCCAGTTGAAATAACGTAGCCTGAGTCATATTGATTGGTTTGCTCTTGGTGGATTTTCCGGAGAAAGGGTTGGTACATAAAAGCTTTATCATCAACCAAAACATATAAGCCAGACCAAGGTATTTTATTGCTAGATACCAGCTAGGGTGAGTCGTAAGAGCGACACCTACGCCACATGCACAGAGCAGGATCAGCCCGGCTACACCAATACGAATGCCAATTAGATGTCGCCATGATTTCCGGATACCAAATTGTGCCCCTGAATTGGCGAGCAATAAATTATTCGGTCCCGGGGTGATGGCGGTTACAAATGCGAATAAACTCATGGCCGGCATTAAGTCCCATAATGTCGTCATTTCCTTTCTTCTCCTCTCAAACAAGTACAGACAGCCCAAGAGTAAAGGTGCTCAGAGAGATTGACCTACAGTTAATGCGTCATGGTGACAATTCTTTGGTTTCATTTTCCTCAGGCCTTATTTATCCTGATTACAAGAAACAATTGTACCCCTTTGGAGAGAGACAATGTTAGTCCCAGATATATCGGGTCGTTCCGGACCTAAGTTTATGGCACTGGCTGATGCGATTGCTGAGGTGATAGAAAGTGGTGAGCTGGAGCCAGATACTAAATTGTTACCCCAGCGTATTTTGTCTTATCGATTGGGTGTGACAGTTGGAACGGTGACAAGAGCCTATCATGAGCTTGAGCGAAGGGGACTAACGGAGCCCAAAGTAGGAAGCGGGACCTATGTTCGGAACAGAGAAACTGAACTGAATCACTTTTATCATCCGGTATTGGAAGAAAAAGGTATTGATTTGGCACGTTGCCGACCTTTTCTGTTGTCACAGCCGAAATTTCTTGCTGACGCATTGAAGGAGTTATCTCACGAAGAAATCGCGCAAGCAGCGGTACTGGATTATTACTCCGCTGATGGTATTCATGGTCATAGTGAGACCCTTCGACAATGGCTGATGACCAAATTCAATATTGATATTGATGCCCGACGAGTGGTGTGGACACATGGAGGGCAGCACGGAATATCGTTGATTATACAAGCACTAAGCCGTCCCCAAGATACTATTCTTGCTGAAGGCTTGTGTTATCCGGAATTCATGCACGCATGTCAACAAGCCGAACGAAAGTTAGTGCCAGTAAAAGTTGATGAGCATGGATTAGACCCGGAAGATTTGGCTTTGCACTGTAAGAGACATCGCCCCAAACTACTTTACCTAACACCGGGAGTTCAAAACCCGACCGGAGCCCAGCTATCGGACAGCCGAAGACTGAAAATCATTGAAATATGCCGTCGCTACAACGTGCTAATTATTGAGGACGATGTGCTCTACTGCCCGCCGTCTCATCGAAAGACTCCGTTAGTTGCTATCGCTCCGGATATTACCTTATACGTGGGTAGCTTTTCTAAGTACTTTGCGGGTGGGTTGCGACTAGGCTTTATCATTCTACCACTGTCTTTCAAGGACCTAATGCAACGCGCGCTACGAGCCAGTTGTATGTATGTTAGCCCGCTAATCATCGATCTGGTGTGTCGCTGGCTAACCAGCGGAGCGATGCAAGCTGTGGATGAAGAGATCGCAATGGAACTCAATGCACGTCATCGGGTCTGGAAGACGGTATTTCCCAAAATCCAGATTGGTGTACCTGGCTACAATGTTTGGCTACCTTTGCCGGAACCGCTAACCGGGTATCATTTTAACCAATCGTTGCTTAAATATGGGGTCAGAGTGAGAGAAGCAGAAATGTTTGCTGTGGGTCGTTATGAAGTTCCGGCAGCGGTGAGGATATCTCTGGCAGGTCCATCAAGTCGTCCACAATTGCAATCAGCTTTAGAGATTGTAAGAGAGCAAATCGCACGGCTCACCTAAACTTCATAGTTTATGTCGTTTGAGTCAGCAAGAGCCTCACTAACTCACTTTTTTCGAGATTCATTGAGGCAATAAAACAAAAATGCCCACGAGACAAATATCTAGTGGGCATTAAAATTATTTAATTAGCAGCTGAGAGAGTTACTCGTAGTCAGAAGCGTAAGTGTCTTCGTAAGAGTGAGAGTAGAACTCAAATAAGTTACCAAACGGGTCTTCTAGGTAAACCATTTGCGCTTGCTTAGAATCATCTTCTGGGTGGTAACGGTGGATATCCATGCGCACTTTACCGCCAAACTCTTCTACACGTTTGATTGCTGATTCAAACTGCTCTTTTGGCAATTGTAGACAGAAGTGGAAGATACCTAGGCGAGAAAAGTCAACGTTATGACGTTCTTCACGGTCAACCATTTCGAACAGCTCTACACCGATACCGTCATTAGTTACTAGGTGAGCAATGTTGAAGCCTTTGAAGCCTTCACCAAATACTGCAATACACATACGACCGATTGCACTTTCGCGCTCTTCGATTACTTTAGTGTTGTTCATTACAACGCGAAGGCCCAGCGCTTTAGTGTAGAACTCTACCGCTTTGTCCATATCGCCAACCATGATACCAACGTGATTCATTTTCATAACTTTCTCCAAAAACTGATTTGATTATTCGTTTCGTGTTTCGTTTCGATGTGGAGAAGTATAAGTATGACTGGTAGTATTTAAAAATTATCAATAATTATAAAAATGATAACATAACGTTATTAAAGGCAGTTGCCCTTTATGAGTTTGATGTGGGTATACTCCAACCTCAACTCCTGTTGCTTGACCTACTTTCCAAACATTGGGAGCGCTAAGTATGCGGTCATATTTATTTATCCATTACAAATAGGAAATTTTCTCCATGCGTAAATCAGATAAGAAAGTTGAAAATTTAATTAGAGACGTACTAACAGAAGTATGTGAAGGGACGCTAAAAAGCTACGATGGTTTTCTTTGGGTGACTCATACTGTTAAATTCGGTTCTTTTCCGCAGAGCTTAAAAATCGTCTGCGTATTCGAAACGAATCAAGATAGAGCAAACTTTTTAATGGGAGAAGGTCAGCAGCATGTCTCAACAGCTATCTATGAGGCGTTTAGTAAGGTCGGGGTGCAACTAAAGAACGTAAGTAAGCAAATCAGTTACGATATACGGTAAAGTGCCTATATCCAGTCATTCCTGCGAAGGCAGGAATCTACCATTAGCGTCCTCTGAGTCAGGTGAGCCACCTCTAGCTTACTTTTGCCCCTTTCGGTGTTACACCCTACAGAAGTGTTTGGCACTTCAAGATGGTAATACGTTAAATTTTCTAATCCGAATGCACCTACAAACCTCAAGCCATACCAAAGCGAGTTTATTAGTCCTTTATCAAATCATTTTCAAAGGCATCGTAGATATGTCCAACAAGCTTTGTCAGTTGCGTAGTATCATGGATTTGTGTATCAAGCTTATCCAAAATGTTCTTGGGTACTGTCAACCTAATTACATAACCAATCGCCATATTTATAACGGTACGATTTGAGTCAAGAATCTTCATCTGCCACTGACACTGCTTTTTCCAATTGTAGGATAAATGCTGATCAAGTAATTCTTCAATATCAGACCAAGAGTCTCTCGTGTAACGACCTGTCTTGTTTTTGAAGATTTCATGTGTGTACAGGTTCTTTTTCATCTTTTGGTCGTCAAACCATAGACCGCTTATGTAACCTTGTCCCGAAAATTTAACGTGATATCCAATAGACAGGGGATAAGATTGACTATTTAACACTAGTTCAGTACTGAACTCTGGGTCTTTGTAAAAGATGTGCCACCCCTGCGTTTTAGTATTTCCAGGATAGATTGAGGCCACTAAGTCACCTGTTTCTGGACAAACCTCATAAAGCACCTCATCTGCCCACCCCTTAGAAAAGTTTGTTCCAAGTCGGTCATTGTAGGTTAAGAGCTTCAGATTCCCCCTAGAGGATTCAAACTCTTCGACAGCGATACGAATACGTCGATATATCGCATTACAACTCTTAGGATCTAGGCAAACAATTGGCGTTGCTGGAAGCCACTCTGGGTTATGGTCTCGCACCAATTGAATGAAGTCAGCTAAGAAACGGTTTTTGTTGCCACTCATTTTCTCAAAGCTTGATACCCTCACAGCAATTGTCATTAGCTTCTTCCAACTTAGATCCCTGTCTGTGACCATATCTTTGCATTTGACCAGAGATAAATGGGAATTGCGGAGGATGTTGAAGATTTGGTTATATAGCTGAGCAGTACAGTCGATACCGTCTCTTTTGGCTTCAATTACTATACAAACATCGTTAATAGTAAGTACCAAGTCACATATCGGGTCATATTCATCTACTCGCGTTTGCCCCCAAAAGTTAACCATTTCAACTTCACTCAAACTAACGGCATAGATGTGCTTGTAGTCCTTAATGCTTTCGGCATTTTTTTGAATAGAGATATTAAGGATGGGGGGGCTGTTGATGTCTTGAAAAAGTGCGTTATAACGGACATCGCCATCAAAAATAGACTTGAGCACTTCATGAAGGAACAACGCATCTTCTTGGAGACAGATTGCTAGAGCGCGAGTCAGGTCATTTTCTAATTGGTAGGTACGCTCTGTTTTTGCGTAGGTTCTAAAAAGGTTGAGGTGTTTGTTCATTTCGCTGACGGTTCTTATGGTTTTTAAGCAAGAATTGTGCGTTGTACTCAATTTATGCAGAATAATATGCGTATAGTATCATCAAAAGCGACGTCGTTCAGGTTGCATGCCTAGTCAAGTAGAGACAAGTCAAGTTAAAGCAGTTTATGCCCTTAAGTTTGTTACGTACCTGAAGACGTTATAGAGAATCAGCAAGTTTAGTATAAAAAATAGTACGTTGTAGCATGTAAGATCTGCTATTTCGCCTTGGGTATTTTCCCTGTCAGGCCTCTACATTAGAGTTTTAAATGTGTATCTTTGACGTAGGAATATAAGTGAAGGTGATGCTGATGGGGCGAGTTGGTTCTAAGATCAAGATGAAAAAAGTGCGTAAGCAAATGCGAGAGTTCTTACGCTTAAAAAATGAACCGTTTAAGGTTGTTGAGAGAATGGCAAAGTCAAAGATGTACCCTATTCGCTTCGGGAAGAAAGGGGAGTATGAGTTAACTGAGTCTTCTCTCAAACATATTTTTTTCGGTGATACTGCAATTAGACCGGTAAGTTCACAAGGTGTCAGAACGACCGAAGTAGTTCTCTCTGGTGGACTTCACTCATGGGACGGTTGGGAGAACTTACTATCACACCATACAAACATTGCACACCTTCTAGAGTACGATGTTGATAGACATGACGATTGGTTCTTCGCTCGAGAACTTCAGAACGGAGTTATTACCTTAAAAATTCCCCGACAGTTATTTACAGGTAGCGCTGCTAAAATAACTATGCAGCCTGATAACTATTATAAATCAGGTTACCTTTGGAAGACGCTATACCCTATAGGGCATACAGAAGATGATATTATCAAGCTCCTCACCGAAGCCTTTGATAATATTGATGACGATGATTCTACTTACCCAACATCAGAACAAGGAGCAGGAGTGCTTTATGGGTACGCTTTGGTGAATTCCCCTCTAAAGACTATAAAGTTGCGAATACAACTTAGAGGAAACCAGATTCAATCAGCTTTTCCTGCTTGGGAACAACCTTTCACTGGAAATAATGGTAAACCATACTCGCATTCAAACTCAATAAGCTTCAATATTGCTGGATCAACAGTTTTTCACGAAAAATTCTCAAATCCTTGGGGCCATATCTTTCAAGAGAAATCCCCCAGCACGGATGCGTTACTCGATATCACTCCAACCTTTATCCTACAAAGGCCACGTCGTGATTCTTCAATTACCATTGATAATTGGCGTGATATGCGTGAGAAAGAATTGATGGAGATAGCTCCTTCGATGTCTTATGAAGAGTTGCAGGGCATAGAGATTTATTTACGAGACTATATATGTAGTAAAGACCCTTATGGCGTGCAGTGTAGTATATACACCTGTCTTTTAGATCAAGTATGTCAGGATGATGAGTTATTTAATGCCGCTCAATTGTTTGAGAATATTGCTGAGTGTATTCAAGTGTTGACTCATAGTGATATAGGAAATGGCACTAGGAGGGCTATTGATGTCATAGTTCGTTTCATAAGCATGGCCGTAGTGCACACTGGTGGACTCTGTACTTTACAGTTCAAGAGGGTTCTTGGTGAGTTTTTAGAGGCAGTTCTAGACCATCCAGATGCGAACTCACGTCGTGACTTCTTTACCGCGTTGGCGAATTCACCATGCCGTTCAGCATTATATAGTGAGTTTGATCTTAGTCCTTTCGTAAAAGAAAACAATAATTTAGGGCGTAGCATTATCGGGTTTCCAGAAGTAGATATCGAGCTGAAACCAGAACACCTCTATGAATACTTGTCTTTGAACTTAGGGGAAAACTACCTATTAACTCTATCCAAGGGTGAGAGACTGGCTATCGCACGCGGACTTTTTCCTACAGCCGAACTATATGCCATGGTAGCTGACACTGTGTTGTTTCTATCTGGTATCGATTTCCAGTTCTTCATGCCGATACGCTTGAACCCAGAAAGGCTAGCAGAGAAATCGCCCCCCAGCGAAGAAGACCTAACTGCAATAGTGAGAGATTATAGCAGAATGCTTGTGATATACCGGCAACGGATCGTGATGGAAGATCCTGACGCGTATAAAGCAGAAATAGACCCAGAAAATGTAGCAACAGAGGAGAGCTTCAATCTCATTCGCCAGAAACACAAACGTGCGTTCGTATTGATAATGCATGAAGCAATGCTAGAACAGATCATCAAATTAGCAGATCACTTGGGATATGAGAACCTAAAAGCAAAGAGTGAGAGCATGCTTTCACAGCTTCCAAAGGAGGTAATCCCTACTCCGAAGCCAGTTCCTGACTATATCTTAGATCGTCAAGATAAACTGGAGGTGCCAGTACAGGATGGGAGTGTTGACAACTTAGTGGAGTTAATATTGGGATTCGATTCTGATGTTCCCGACTGATATTCGTTGATTATTGGTTCTTAAAAAGTATGTTTAAGTCTAATAGCAGGCTTGGTGGTCAATTTTGCGACATGTCAAGATACATTATCAATCCTGTTATATCGTGTGTCAGTCGCTTGGGATAACCAATGTCTCTACAAGACATTTTCAATCGGTTATAGAACCGGAATGGGTGAGTTGCTTTAGCCAATCGCCAGGAGGGTTTGCAATACCTCCGATTATCCGCTAGATGCTAATTTACTAACGTCGCAGACTCGATTTTGTCCAAAAGTGAGTCGAAACTCTTATATAGGGCTCATTCCTTAACGAAAGCTTTTAGAGTTTCCACTCAGTCAATCAGACTTTTTTAATAAGCTATACGCACGCCTCAAGTCTTGACATCATGCTATGGAAAGCGAGTCTCCTATAGAATCTCAAGAAGGGGGTTGTATTTGGAAGCGCCGAATCGCTATAAAAACAAGCGGCTAAGATTGCAGATTGGTGAGGTTGCTCGATTTATCGTTAAAATGTATTAGATATCAAAGTCTAACCTATGATTTTCCTACACAGAACACCAAAAACAACAAAGGGCTAGCAATCACTAACTTGCTAGCCCTTTTAATATGGCGCTCCCGACAGGATTCGAACCTGTGACCTGCCCCTTAGGAGGGGGCCGCGCTATCCAGCTGTGCCACGGGAGCTTATGACTAATAATACTCAATTATTTGAATAAGTTAAGTCGCTTTGCAACATTTATTATAGTTTGTTCATCACGTCACCAATTTGAATACTGTTGGCGAGGCTTGGTTGGTCGACGGTTGCTTCAGCATCATTTTCATAGACGCGTGACACAGTTAGGGTGATGTCGCTCTGACTCACTTTATTGCGCGGCAAACCATTCTGGTCGATAAAGGATCCTGTATGCCAAAGTTGCAATCGGTCTCCCGCTTGCACACCGTGGACTCGGCCTAAGTCGATGGTGACTTTATTGCCGTAAGAGGCGACCACTTCAGGCAAGGTCATCTTACAAGAGATCTCTGCTTCGAGATCGAGCATGATATTACGGCTGACTTTCTGCATCATTTCGCCGTAAGCGGATGTCCAGAAACGAGCGCTTTTGGTGTCAACTTTACTGGTTTTAGCAAATGGCCACTGGGCGATCTCACGGTAATTACGTTGATAGATTTCATGGCCTGTTTTGCCGTCGTAGACCGACATATCCATAGCAAACTGGCGATTGATTACATCATCGGACAGCAAACCGCCCTGTGTGATGGTGGCTGTCAAATCGTTAATCTGTCCGGTTACTAAGTATTGAGCTCCCAGATCTTCGGCGATCATCTTTATACGCTCTGGTTGGCGTTTATTAATCTCATAGCGTGTGGTACCGACCGAAACAAAACTGTATGAGCGATGTTCAAGCTGATTAGAGATAACAGAACTGAAGTCTTCACCCAGGTCGTATATTTGCCCCATGACCGCTTGTTGTGGGTCAACGATATCAAACATTGCCACGCCAAATGTCTTTTTGTATTGCTCGTTATGGCAAGCCTTTGCCGTTGGATAAATGTCGATCCGCGCTTTGACGACCATTTGATTGCCGCTTTTGTATTGATCGTCGATGACGATCTGGCGAACTTCGGAATCAATGAATTGGTATTGTTTTCTATCGTCTTCGAGCAACGGCGCTAAGTTTGCAAGCCCACCGATATCAGCTCCAGAGAAGTCTACCGCTTTGTAGACGGCATCTTCTAGTGCGTAGATCCTTGCCGCTTTCTCAGAGGAGACGATGGTGGAAGTACCGGTGACTTCATACCATGCAGCAAAGGCAGAGCTACTGCTAAAAGTAACCAATACCGTTGAAATTAAAGAAGAAACGATTTTTTTCATACAACCAATCCAAATGCGGAACAATATTTGCTAGCTAGTTTGTAGCGAATATTGGAGCGGGCTTTCTTATTAAGGACAGAATGAGAATAGCAAGGATTGTTCCAACCTTGAAAAGGTGGAGAACCTATCCATCCAATTAATAACTTTTTGGAGAGTGTGTAATGAAAAAGTGGCTCCTGATGGCATCAGTGTTAACACTGACCGCTTGTGCCTACTCACCAATCTATAACGGTAAGGAACCTTATTCCGGCAGTAAGTTTATGCTGATGGAAAGTCCTCGCCATACGATGGATTATTTCGTCGAGAGTTTGACGGAAGACTTAGTTGAATCGAACACTAGCGTGTCGTCTCGCACTCCGATAGCGGTGGCATCGTTTGTTGATTTGCAGAATATGGATGCGACGAACTGGTTGGGGAACTCGGTATCAGAGGGCTTTATCTACCAGCTTCAGCGCCGTGGCTTTAAGGTTGTTGACTTCAAGACAACTGGCTCAATTCAGGTGACCAGTCAAGGTGACTTCGTACTAAGTCGTGATTGGAAAGATCTGGCCCAAGAGCAGCAGATTCAGTTCGTCTTGACGGGAACCATGTTGCGCCAAGAAGGTGGTGTACTGGTTAATGCTCGTGTTGTTGGCATGCAGTCGCGTATTGTGGTCGCTTCGGCTCAAGGCTTCTTGCCTGCTGACCGCATTGGCCGTGATTTGGATACGCTGAATCAAATGCGTACCGAAGATGGCGTTCTGATTCGTTCAGACCCGACTATGACGACACCTCATACAGTCATCTTGCGCCCATAGGAAAGGATAATGAGATTTTTATTTGCCGCGCTTGTAGCGCTTGTGATGATGGGTTGTACTCCGATTACAGCCATGGACCAGAACACATTAACGGCGGTGGGCTATGCGAGTATTAGCGAGCAAACTGGCCGCAATGAAGAAGAAAAGCAAGTTCGTGCCATGCGTGCTTCTAAGATTGATGCTTACCGCGAGCTAGCGGAGCAAGTGTACGGCCTACGAGTGTCTGCTCGTGCTGACTTACAAGATCAACGCTTGGGTGTTGAATCGACGACAGGTGCGGTAGATGGTGTCATTCGTGGTGCGGAAGTAGTTCGCAGCTATAAAGTTGGTGACAGCTATGTTACTGAACTGCTACTCGATATTGATAAGATGAATCGTCTAAGAGACTACGGCGAAATCCGCCGAGTGCCTGAGAAGAAACGTCAGAGCTTGTTCTAATATCAACACTCTAGATAGCAAAAAGCGGCAACAGTTCTCCTGTTGCCGCTTTTTTGTATTTGAGATATTAGGCTTTTAAGTTAGTTCCTAATGTCGACAAGGTGTGGGTCTGGCCACCAGCGTTGTAAGTCATGCCCACTTTGCCATGACTTTGCTGCATCAAATTATTGAGCTTATTAAAGCTTAATTGGGCGCGTTGTAGACTCTGACCATTGATGTCGTTGAGTTGTTGGCAGTCGAGGATAATCGACTTAATGTCAGCCACCTTTTGAGCCAGCACGGCTTCTTCGGTGAGTCTTGCTACATCTTGATGTTGAGCCAGTCTTTGATCGGTTTGTTGAAGCTGACCAATGATTGCCATCTTTTCTTTGGCAAATCTTTCAATTTCAGATGATTCGCGAGCAGTAATGGCCTTGGTCTCCTCGGAGAGGAGCATAGACAATGCTTTTGCATTTTTCAGTTGGTATTCAACCAAATCAACCAGTGCTGCCATTAATATACCTGTGAGTATTATCTGTTAACCTGTTTAGCGTAATCCGCCAAGTTCGTCTTCGAACTTCATCATGTTGTCTGCCAGTTTTTCAGCATCGACGGTGTAAGAACCGTTCGAGATTGCTTCTTTGATTGCCGCAACTTTTGCCGCGTCAAAGGTAGGCTGACTTGCCATTTGCTGATGCATCTGACCAATGGCTTTACCGCCTTGGCTCAGTGTTACGGCATCTTGCTGTGCTGATGATTGACCAACTTGAGCTGAACTACTGTCTTTGCTTGCTTCCGAACGGGCAGGAGCGCGACTTGTCGTCGTTAGCGTCTGTCCAGAACGAATATTATCAATGCCTGCCATCGTTTAGCCTTCTTGTTGCCTAATTTGCATAGTTTACCTGTATATCGAGCATATCGACCAGCGTAATGATTACTTTAGGAAAAAATCAAAAATTAACCGTGATTTCCGCAACGCCAGTAACAATACCCTCAATTATACGCTGAGACTTGTCATTTTTCACTCTTACTTGATCGCCGTTAGCGCCATCGGTAAGTGCTGTGCCTTTAGTGGAGATGGTCATTTCACCTTTCACTGCACGAATAACGACTTTTTCGTTGCGGCAAACAACACAGACATCATTACGCTCAATAACATCACCCATCTTCATGTTTTTCTTGAGCTTTGCGCCAACCACTTGGTCAAACTCGGTAAAGCCTTGGCGGCGAAAACGGTTCTTATCCACCATGCTCATCGTGACATCGTCACTGGATACAATATTGCCTCGAGATAACGGGCGAGTTGCGGTCACTAAGGGTAAGGAAATGGACATTCGAACGGGTACGTAAAGTCGCCAATTATCTTCCGGACACTCCACCAAAACGGTGACATTACTGCTGGTGTTGCGGGTGTTTGACGACGAGGTCAAAAGCGGAGAGGGGCAATCTGTTGCATGTACTCGAGAGTCGATACGGCCAGGTGTGGCAACAATTTCACCGCCGATAGGTTGCTCAATAGTATTTAAAACATGAGCTTGGGCAGCCTTTTGAATGTTTTCTATTTGCTCAGGCGTTGCTGCGTGCGTTAATACACTAAAGAATAACGCTTGCCAGACGATACAGAGGGAAAGCCAGTTGCGCCTTAACCTCGTTTTGTAACTGGATGTACACAAAAAAGATGTCTTATTATACAGCATTCTGTTTCTCGGGTTCCTTGTTGCCTGTGTAGACTATCACTTTTTTAGCTTTAAAGTTTGAGATGGAGATGAACTTATGACCGGTATCTTGGATTCGGTGAATCAACGAACGCAACTGGTTGGTCAAAACCGACTAGAGCTACTGACGTTTCGTCTGATGGGCCGCCAGCGTTACGGCATTAATGTGTTCAAAGTTAAAGAAGTGCTTCAGTGCCCTAAATTAACGCGCATGCCCAACCTACATCGTCTTGTCAAAGGGGTGGCTCATATTCGTGGTCAAACTATCTCAGTGATTGATTTAAGTCTTGCTGTTGGTGGTCGACCAACAACGGACATTGAAAACTGTTTTGTGGTTATCTCAGAGTTTAACCGTAGCGTACAGGGATTTTTGGTAAGCTCTGTTGAACGCATTATTAACATGCATTGGGAATCGATTTTGCCGCCGCCTGAAGGTGCAGGTAAAGCCAACTACCTGACAGCTGTGACCAACATCGACAATGAATTGGTTGAGATTCTGGATGTTGAGAAGATTCTCGCTGAGATTTCGCCTGTGGTTGAGACCATGGACAGCAATATCGCCACGGAAATTGCCGCAGCTGAAGAGAAAGAGCAAAAGCAGATCGTTAAGCGTATTATGATCGCTGATGATTCCGCAGTGGCACGAAAACAGGTCCAACGAGCCATTGAGTCTATTGGCTTTGAGTCCATTTTGGTGAAAGATGGTAAAGACGCTTACAACAAGCTGACAGAGATGGCAGCTGAAGGCGATATTCATGAACAGATTTCCCTGTTGATTTCTGATATTGAAATGCCAGAAATGGACGGTTACACCCTAACGGCAGAAGTGCGCCGCCATCCCGATCTTAAAGATCTTCATATTATTTTGCATACCTCGTTAAGCGGTGTGTTTAACCAAGCAATGGTAGAGCGAGTAGGGGCTAACGAATTCATCGCTAAGTTCAACCCTGATGAATTGGGAGGCGCCGTCAAAGCGGCCATTTTGCCGACAAATTAAACAAACAAAATTAGAGCTTGTAGTCGCTTGAGAAAAGCGTATAAAGCAAGCCTTCAAAGCAGTATAGAGAAGTGAATGACAGCGATAACCATAAGCGATCAAGAGTATCGTGATTTTAGCCGCTTTTTAGAGTCCCAATGCGGTATTGTTCTTGGCGATAGTAAACAGTATTTAGTCCGCAGCCGTTTAAGCCCGTTGGTGGCAAAATTCGGTCTAGTCTCTTTGTCTCAGTTATTAAGAGATGTGGTTACTGGACGCAATCGTGAGTTAAGAGTTGCCGCTGTTGATGCCATGACCACCAACGAAACCTTATGGTTTAGAGATAACTACCCATTTACGGTGTTGTCTGACAAACTGCTCCCAGAACTTGCCGCCAATAAGCGACCGATTAAAATTTGGTCGGCTGCGAGTTCTTCTGGTCAAGAACCGTATTCCATGGCGATGACAGTTTTGGAGACACAAAACAAGAAGCCGGGAATGATCCCTAACGTGTCGATTACCGCGACGGACATCTCGTCTACGATGTTAGATATGTGTCGTCTTGGAGAATATGACAACCTCGCGTTGGGTCGCGGTCTATCACCGGAGCGTCGCCGAGTGTTTTTTGAAAACACCAGTAACGGTAAGATGAAAGTGAAAGACAACGTAAAGCGTTTGGTGAACTTTCGTCCGCAAAACCTGATGGACTCGTATGCGTTGTTGGGTAAGTTCGACATTATCTTTTGTCGTAACGTACTGATTTACTTCTCCCCTGAAATGAAGTCTAAAGTGCTGAACCAAATGGCACGTAGCCTAAACCCAGGTGGTTACTTGCTGTTAGGGGCATCGGAGTCGCTAACGGGGCTGACGGATCAATTTGAAATGGTGCGTTGTAATCCGGGCATTATCTACAAGCTCAAATAGCTAATAGTTATTCTCCACAATCTTTACCGTATCTAGCCTTGGTTTTCGCCAAGGCTTTTTTCTTGCTATTCTCTAGGTTCAGTGACGGTTTGGAGGCCATCACTGTCGACATTCCTAATTAAACCCTCCGCCAAAACTGGCGTACATTTTGCTCTCTATCTTTGCCAGAAGGAGCACGATGAACGTCGAATTGAATAGCGTCATCAGTGGTTGTTACCAAAAAATAACTTTTGGCGCGGAAATTGCTTTATCTCTGTATAGGGCACGTATTTTTGAACGATGAGGTTTCAATGGCCATCTCTTTTAACAATGCATTAGGTATTCATCAGTACACCGTTGGTGTGCGTGAGAAGAATGCTGAAGTCATCTCCACCAATATCGCGCAGGCGAATACGCCGGGTTATAAAGCGAAGGGGATGGAGTTTGATCGTGCGTTAAAAGCGGCAAGCTCAGGGGCAAGTATTGGGCTTAGTCGAACTGATGGACGGCATATTTCTGCCTCTACTAACGTCAGTGGCGAAATGCTTTACCGCATTCCGACACAGCCAGATACAGGTGACGGCAATACTGTAGACGTAGATTTAGAAAGAAACTTGTTCATGCAGAACCAATTAAGACATCAGGCATCACTCGATTTCTTAGGCGGCAAATTCAAAAATATGACCAAAGCGATTAAAGGGGAGTAATTTAGATGAGCTTATTTAATGTATTTAATGTGACAGGCAGTGCGATGAGCGCTGAGTCGGTTCGTCTAAATACCACCTCAAGTAACCTTGCCAACGCTGACAGTATTAGTAGCTCGGCAAAAGAGACTTACAAAGCTCGCCACGCCGTATTTGGCGCGGAACTGAGTAAAGCTCAATACAACCGCGATCATTCAGTACCTGTGAAAGTATTGGGTATTGTAGAGAGCGATAAACCCTTAAGTGCAGAGTACAACCCAGATCATCCACTCGCTAACGATGAAGGCTATATCTACAAGCCGAACGTTAACGTGATGGAAGAAATGGCCAACATGATTTCAGCTTCGCGCTCATACCAGACTAACGTTCAGGTAGCGGACGCGAGCAAGCAAATGTTGTTGAGTACTTTGCGAATGGGTCAATAGAGATAGGAGTAGCTCATGGCTGGAATCAACAACGTTGGTCAAGGCAGTTTATCCTACATTGACCAACTGAAAAAACTGCAAGAACAAAGCAAGCCTGAAGAGACAACCGGTAAGCAGGATCTGAAGCAAGAAGACTTCTTGTCCCTACTCACCAAACAGTTGGCTCAACAGGACCCATTTAAACCAGTCAGCAACGACCAGATGATTGCTCAAATGGCGTCGTTTGCCACGGTAGATGGTATTGGCAAGATGAACACTCAGTTCGAGAGTTTGAACTCGTCAATGACGTCTAACCAAGCACTACAAGCGTCTTCACTTGTTGGGCGTGATGTCTTGGTACCCGGTGCGGCTGGTGTGAAGGAAGCAGACGCTGGCATGGCGGCAATGGTCAAATTGCCACAGTCCATGGATAACGTGTTTGTTCGTGTAGAAAATGAAATGGGTCAATTAGTACGTACCTTTGATGTCGGCGCAAAACCTGGCGGTGATGCTCGTGTCGAATGGGACGGTAAAGATGATCAGGGTAATCCAATGCCTGCAGGTAAATACAAAGTGAAAGCTTCGGGTTTACTTGATGGAGAAAGCCGCGAGTTCGAAGTGTCGACTTATGCGAACGTGAACAGTGTGCTTCTTGGTAAAGGGGATGGAAACGTACTACTCAATCTAGCTGGCTTCGAAAATCCAGTTCGGCTAGCAGAAGTACTGGAAGTCGGCAAAGCGTAACCGCTGGCTAGATTAGGAGATTAGGAATGTCATATGTATCTTTAAGTGGTCTATCTGCGGCTCAGTTAGACCTCAATACCACCAGTAACAACATTGCCAACGCCAACACATTCGGCTTTAAAGAGTCACGTGCCGAGTTTGGTGATGTGTATTCAAACTCACTATTTACTAATGCGAAAACCACACCGGGTGGCGGTGCTCAGCCTAGCAAGATTGCTCAGCAGTTCCACGAAGGTTCGAGCATATCGACTAACAACCCAATGGACTTGCGCATTAGCGGTACTGGCTTCTTTGCCGTATCTAAAGATCGTCTTGTACCACAACAAAATGAGCTAACGCGTAACGGTGCTTTCCACCTAAACAAAGATAGCTACATGGTGACGTCGAACGATGAGTTTCTATTGGGTTATGAAGTGAATAAAGATACCAATGAGGTTGTGTCTTATGAGCCTCGTCCAATCAATATACCGCCAGAGTTTGGTAAGCCGAAACAGACTGCGAATATTGAGATTGGTGTGAACCTTCCTGCTAATGGTGATCTAAAAGATCCGGCTCTGTTCGACTTTACTGATCCTGAAACTTATAACCGTTCAACATCATCAACGATTTATGATTCCATGGGACAGTCGTACAAAATGACGACGTACTATGTGAAAGATCAAACCCAGCAAAACACGTGGCAAAGTTACTACACGGTGACCGACGGCCAAGGTGAAAAGCCAGTGAATATCGCTGGTGGTGATGCAACAACGCCAACAGGGCATGTTGGTCATACAATGCGATTCAACAACGACGGTACGCTGGCGAGCTTGAACAATGGGCAGCCAATTGTCACTACTGATCTTGGTGCAAATGGTATCGATATGAACGGTGCCGATCCTGCGCAGACATTGTCGTTTAGTCTTGATAGTGCCACTCAGTTTGCCGCTCCGTTTGAACTGACTAAGTTCCAAGAAGATGGTGCGACGACTGGCTTCCTAACTAAAGTAGACTTTGATGAGCAAGGCAACGTGTTAGGTACTTACTCAAACGGTGAGAATGTGACATTAGGTCGTGTCGCTATGGTACGTGTAGCGAACGAACAAGGTCTTGATAAGAAGGGTGGTACCCAATGGGATTCTACGACTGCTTCTGGTGCTAAGATTTGGGGCGAATCAAACAAGGGTTCTTTTGGTACCATCAATAACGGCACGCTAGAACAATCGAACATTGATATGACCCAAGAGTTGGTAGACCTGATTTCAGCGCAGCGTAATTTCCAAGCAAACTCACGTGCTTTGGATGTACATAACCAGCTGCAACAAAACATTCTACAAATCCGTTAAGTCATAGTATGAGTGGCTGTCAGTCACTCGTCGTTAATGTCTTGAAAAATCGAGCGTACGAGTGCATATGGACATTCGTACGCTGTTTTGCGTTTCAACAAAGCGGTCATATTGTTGCCGCACCGTTGCCACCTTGCCGTTTAGCTTTGCCTCTTCGATAGAACATCGGTTGCCGATCCTCCGCTTTCTTACCTTATTTTCCGTTTATTTCTTTGATTTATAAGGAATAAAATTAGTGGCATAGTCTTTGCTTTATAAGCTCCGTACTTTGAATTTTGGAGCTATCAATGGATCGTGCCCTTTACCTCTCAATGAGCGGCGCAAAGCAGAATATGCAAGCTTTGCAGCTTAGAGCAAACAACCTTGCGAACGCGAGCACGCCTGGCTTTCGAGCTGACCTTGCCCAAGCGCGCTCAATGCAAGCGTATGGTGAAGGCATGCCAAGTCGTGTGTTTAGCATGACAGAGCGTCCAGGACATAACTTCGAACAAGGCAGTGTTGTGACGACAGGTCGCGACCTTGATGTCACTATTGAAGGCCAAGGTTGGATTTCAGTATTGGATAAAAACGGCAAAGAAGGGTTAACCCGCAACGGCAGTTTACGCGTGGATCAAAACGGTTTGTTGGTCAATGGCAACGGTAACCTTGTGTTAGGGGAACGTGGTACGCCAATTACTGTACCTATTCCATTGCGTAAGATTGAGATTGGCCGTGACGGCACCGTCTCTGTTATACCGCAAGATGCACCTGCTGACGAAATGGAAATCGTTGACCGTATCAAGCTCACCAATACTGATAACCGTTCACTATTCAAAGACACTAATGGTTTATTTCGTAATAAAGATCCTCAATTAGGCTACACCGCTTCAGCTAATGTACAGCTTATGACCGGGGCTATTGAAGGCAGCAACGTTAATGCCGTTGGTGAAATGACAAGCTTAATTGATTTGCAGCGTCAATTCGAAATGCAGGTCAAGCTGATGAGCACCGCAGAAGACATGGATAAGGCTTCAGACTCATTGCTTCGCATGGGTTAATAGGATTGAGAGAGGAAGAATAGAATGCATCCGGCACTATGGGTAAGTAAGACAGGCTTAGACGCTCAGCAAACCAATATTTCGACAATTTCAAACAACCTAGCGAACGCATCAACCATCGGTTACAAGAAAAGCCGTGCGGTGTTTGAAGATTTGTTTTATCAAAATATCAATCAGCCTGGTGGTCAATCATCGCAAAACACCGAACTGCCTTCAGGCTTAATGCTAGGTGCTGGTTCAAAAGTGGTGGCAACGCAAAAGATCCACACACCGGGTAATGCTCAAACTACGACCAACAGTCTCGATATGATGATTGAAGGTGATGGATTTTTCCAAGTATTGATGCCAGACGGCAATATTGGCTATAGCCGCAACGGTCAGTTCACGCTAAACGATGAAGGGACTATTGTTACGTCTGGTTCAGGCTATGCGTTGGAACCAGAAATTGCGATTCCTGAAGATGCGATTTCCATTACTGTGGGTACCGACGGTGAAGTGTCCGTTCGAGTACGTGGCCAGCAAGATAACCAAGTCGTGGGTAACATTACCACTGTCGACTTCATTAACCCTGGTGGTCTAGAGCCTATCGGTCAGAACCTTTACTTACCAACTGGCGCTAGTGGCGATCCAAATGAAGGGGTTCCGGGTCTAGATGGTTTCGGTCAAATTCGCCAGTCGATGTTAGAGACTTCAAACGTTAACGTAACGGAAGAGCTCGTTAACATGATTGAAGCGCAGCGCGTGTATGAAATGAACTCTAAAGTTATCTCGTCAGTCGACAAGATGATGAGCTTTGCTAACCAGCAGCTTTAACGAATAAGGACGACATTGAATGAAAAAGTTATTGTGTGTCTCTTTACTTGCTGTGCTCTCTGGTTGCGCTCAGTTTGGTCAGGAAGAGTCGGTAGACGATGTCTCGAACAGCACGACGACGGTCGATGCTGTTGAAGGAGATAAAACCCAATCGTCTGGGATTGTTGATACGCTACGTGGTCGAACTGACCCTGTTGCCGATGACCCAGCATGGGCGCCGATTCACCCAAAAAACAAGCCAGAACATTACGCAGCGGCAACGGGTTCACTGTTTAATACTCACTACGCGCGCGATTGGTATGATGATTCTAAACCCCGTGGCATTGGTGACATCATTACGGTAGAACTTAATGAAGCAACGAAAGCAGCAAAAAGTGCTGATGCGGATCTCTCGAAAGCCAATGACTCTTCAATGGATCCACTTTTCGTTGGTGGTAGACCCGTCACCGTCAATGACTATGACTTCTCTTATGAGTTGAAGAACGACAACAACTTCAAAGGTAATGCTTCGGCCAATCAGAGCAACAGTTTATCAGGTTCGATTACCGTAGAAGTGATTGAAGTGCTTGCCAATGGTAATCTCGTCATTCGTGGTGAAAAGTGGCTAACTTTAAATACTGGAGATGAGTACATTCGTTTAAGCGGCACGATTCGCCCAGATGATATTGAGTTTGATAACACCATCGCATCTAACCGTATTTCTAACGCTAGAATTCAGTATTCGGGGACCGGAACCCAACAAGATATGCAGGAACCTGGATTCTTGGCACGATTTTTTAATGTCTCTCTATAGGGATAGGAATCGACGAATAATAAGCGGCAAACCCTCTCCTCAGAGGGTTTGTTTGTTTTTAGGGTAACATGATGAAAAAATTCACGTTTTTACTTCTTGGTTTATGTTTTGCTGCGGCAAGTGTACAAGCGGCACGCATTAAGGATGTGGCAGAAGTTGCCGGGGTGCGTAGTAACCAATTGGTGGGTTATGGTCTGGTGACTGGTCTTCCGGGCACAGGTGAGAAAACGCCGTTTACAGAACAAAGTTTCCGCTCGATGCTTGAGAAGTTTGGTATTCAAATGCCAATAGGTTTTAAGCCTAAGTTTAAAAACGTGGCAGCGGTTATCGTTACCGCAGAATTACCTGCGTTCTCAAAACCTGGTCAGCGCGTGGACGTAACAGTTTCTTCAATCGGTGCGGCAAAAAGTCTCCGTGGAGGTACTTTGATGCAGACCTTCTTGCAAGGTTTGGATGGTGAAGTCTATGCTGTGGCACAAGGTAATTTAGTGGTAAGTGGCTTTAGTGCCGAAGGCTTAGATGGCTCTAAGATTGTGGGCAATAACCCTGTGGTCGGAATGATTTCAAGCGGTGCAACGGTTGAACGCGAAATTCCGAGCCCGTTCTCTCGCGGCGATTACATTACCTTTAACCTTCTGCAATCAGATTTCACAACGGCGCAAAACATGGCAAATGCTATCAATGACTTTCTGGGTCCGCAAATGGCGAGCCCATTAGATTCTACCTCTGTTCGAGTTCGTGCGCCTCGCGACCTCAGCCAACGTGTAGCTTTCCTATCAGCGGTTGAAAACGTTGAATTCGATACCGCAGACAGCGGTGCAAAAATCATTGTTAACTCGCGTACAGGGACAATCGTGGTTGGCAAACACGTCAAGCTTAAACCAGCGGCAGTGACTCACGGTGGTATGACGGTTGCTATCAAAGAAAACTTGAAAGTAAGCCAGCCCAATGCGTTTGGGGGTGGCGATACGGTGGTGGTGCCGAACTCAGATATTCAGGTAACAGAAGGTTCGGGCAAGATGTTCAATTTCCAACCGGGTTTGACTCTAGATGACCTCGTTCGTGCCGTTAACGAAGTGGGCGCAGCACCATCAGATCTTATGGCGATTTTACAGGCGCTTAAGCAAGCTGGTGCCATTGAAGGTCAGTTGATCGTTATCTAGGTAAGTATCATGATTAAAAACTCCAATGACATCGGTTTTATCCATGATATCAGTAGCCTAGATAAGCTTCGTCAGAAAGCCGTGAGCGGCAAAGAAGGCGATGATGATGCGGCATTACGCGCTGCCGCTCGTCAGTTCGAATCTATCTTTACTTCTATGATGTTAAAGTCGATGCGCGACGCGAATACTCATTTTGAATCAGACCTGACCAATAGCCAGAACGGTCAATTCTACCGTCAAATGCTTGATGAGCAGATGTCGAGTGAGTTGAGTGCCAATGGTTCTCTGGGATTGGCTGATATGATCGTCGCTCAGCTTGGTGCGGCACGTTCACCAGAAGCGCACGCTGCAGCAGGCAGTGAAATCCGTATGCGTAATGAAGCGTTCGATACGTCACTTAATCTCCCTTACGATGAAGCAAAGGCTCGTAAAACTGCGAAATCACTGGGCCTTGACGGAGCCCCTGTTGCTCAGCCTGTTGATTTCAAGACACCACAAAATTTTGTCGAGTCTTTGAAACCATACGCGGACAGAGCAGCTCAGTCGTTAGGGGTGGATTCATCGTTACTATTAGCGCAAGCGGCTTTAGAGACTGGTTGGGGGCAAAAAGTCGTCAACAACAGTAAGGGCAGCAGTAACAACCTATTTAATATTAAGGCTGATAGAAGTTGGCATGGCGATAAGGTCGCAACGCAGACACTGGAATACCATCAGAATGTACCTGTGCAAGAACGCGCAGCATTCCGTTCTTACGACTCGTATGAAGACAGCTTCAACGATTATGTGAAGTTTCTTAATGACAATCCACGTTATCAGTCGGCATTGAATGGTAACCAAGGTTCTGAACGTTTCATTCGTGATGTTCATCAAGCTGGATATGCGACAGATCCAAACTATGCGGACAAAGTGTTGCGCGTTAAGGCGCAAATCGATGATATGTCGCTTTAACGGCTATCGATAGTTTTCCTTATACTTATTGGTCCCGGCAAATCGCCGGGATTTTTCTCACTACCTTTATCTTTTTCCGTTCATTCTTATCTTTTTAGTGCCAAGCTCAGCGGCAAAGATACTCTGGCATATATATTGCAAATTAAACGGCAGAGTGGCGTAACTTGTGGATTTAGTTAGGCTAATTTTGGTTTTTTGGAGGCGATATGGCGTCAGATCTTCTGAACTTAGGTGCGCAAAGCGTACTGACAGCTCAGAGACAGTTAAACACGACTGGTCATAACATTTCTAATGCAAATACAGAAGGTTACAGCCGACAATCTGTTATACAGGGGACCAATACCCCGCGACAGTTTGGTGGTCAAACCTACGGTATGGGAGTGCATGTGGAAAATGTTCGCCGCTCGTGGGATCAGTTTGCCGTCAAAGAACTCAACATGGCAACGACTCAGGTGAATTATCGCAACGAAAACCTGACTAACCTCGATATGATGTCGGGGATGTTGTCGTCTATGTCGTCTAAAAAGGTGCCTGAAAGTCTTAACGACTGGTTTGATGCTGTAAAAACATTGGCCGACACCCCCAATGATATTGGTGCGCGTAAAGTCGTACTTGATAAAGCCAACCTGATTCGTCAATCGATGAATGATTTCCACGATACGGTTCGTGAACAGCGGGATAACGTCAACAAGAAACTCGAAGTGAGTGTTGAGCGAGTGAACCAAATCGGTATCGAAATTCGTGATATTCACCGCTTAATGATGCGCTCGCCTGGTCCACATAACGACTTGATGGATAAGCATGAATCGTTAATCAAAGAGTTGTCCGAATACACCAAAGTGACGGTGACGCCTCGCAGGAATGCTGAGGGCTTCAACGTTCATATCGGTAATGGTCATACTTTGGTATCGGGTACAGAAGCCAGTCAGTTGAAGATGATTGATGGATTCCCAGATACTCACCAACACCGCCTTGCGATTGTTGAAGGCAAAGGCATTAAACCAATTACCAGCGATGATATTGGCGGACGCTTAGAAAGTATGTTTGAAACTCGCGACAAAGAGATTCCATACGTTTTGGATGAACTCGGTCGTCTCTCTATCGCTTTTTCTGAAAAAGTAAATGAATTGCAAGGGCAAGGGCTTGATTTGAATGGCCAAGTCGGACAAAACCTGTTCGCGGATGTAAATACTCTCGCGTTTGCGAAAGCAAGGGTCGTTGCACCAGTCAACTCAAGTGCCGACGTGGCAGTGTTTATTGATGATACCTCACAACTCAAGGGTGGCGAGTATTCATTGAAGTTTGACGGTGCTAATTACCATGTGACCAACTCAGATGGTGTGACTCAGTCTTTCTCAGGCCCGAGCATGCAACTAGATGGCATTCGAGTCGAAATTGGTAATCCGCCTGCCATTGGCGAAAAGCTTTTGCTGCGTCCGACGAGAGACGGTGCAGCCAACATGAAAATGACGACTAACGACCCAAAAGCCATAGCAGCACAGAGCTTTGAAGCCTCAACCACGTTTGCGCAGGGTGATGCCAAATTTAAAGTCTCGTCAGTGGGCAGTTTGAAAGAATTTGAAGTGGTAGTGTCGCCAACGGGGACGGAATTTGCCGTCACTGACAAAAGCGGCAACGTATTATTAAGTCCAACGCCTTATCCTCCGACTGGTCCGGTGACGGTGCTTGGCACCACGTTCGAGCTCAGTGACGGAGCGATGGCAAATGACAAGTTCACCGCTAACCTCAATCCGGCAGAGGGTGATAACGGTAACTTGAGAAAAATGCTGCATATTCAGACTGATAAATCGATGAATGATGGCGACTCAACGGTCATTGATATCTATCACAACTTAAATACCGATGTGGGTTTGAAAGCCTCGACGGCGACTCGTTTACAGGAAGTCGCTGAGCTTGAGCATGAAAACGCGCAAAGCCGAGTAGCGTCTATTTCGGGCGTTAACCTTGATGAAGAAGCGGCCAACATGATGAAGTTTCAGCAAGCGTACATGGCGTCTTCTCGAGTGATGCAGGCGGCGAATGAAACCTTCGATACTATTTTGCAGCTAAGGTAAGGAGCTAGATTATGATGAATCGAATTTCTAGTTTTCATAATTACCAAACGGTGCAAAATGATATGCGCCGCCAAGAAAACAAAATTCATGAAAACCATGCACAGCTCGCCTCTGGTAAACAGTTGCAAAAGCCAGCGGACTCACCACTAGCGACGCATTATTTGCAAAAACTTAAACAGCAGACGCAGCAGTTGGATCAGTACGACAGCGCCATCACGTTGTCGAGAAATCGCCTTGAGCATCAAGAAGTCATGCTCGGTGAGACAGAGCAGTTTGCCGATAATGCAAAGCGATTAACGATGCAAGCGATCAACGGTGCGCTTTCTCCTGAAGACCGTGAAGCAAAAGCACGTGAAATAGAGGAGTTGGCAAAGAACTTTCTCGCACTTGCTAATACACGTGATGAATCGGGTAACTATAGCTTTGCTGGCACAAAACCTAAGACTCAACCATTTTTCGTCGATGGGGAAGGGCGTATTTCTTACGCTGGTGATGACTATCAACGCAAAATGCGCATTGCAGCAAGTCTGGAAGTGGCTACGAGCGATCCAGGTAGCAAACTGTTTATGGAGATTGATAACCCACTTGGGGATTACAAAGCCAATTATCAACTGCAAAAAGGCTCAGAATTGCTACTTGAAAAAGCCACTAACAGTAATGCTAACGACAACAGTACTTACAAAGTGACGTTTGTCGACATGGGTAATCAGCAATTTGGTTATCAGCTTGAACAGAACAATACGGTTGTTGCTGCGGGAAATTTTGACCCAAGCCAAGGCATTCAATTCCAAGGGCTCAACATTCAGACCAAAGGGCAAATTACACCGGGGGACGCGATTGAAATCGAACCTCAAAAAACATTTAGCGTCTTTGATACGTTTAATGATGCGGTGTATTGGATGGATAACGATGTAGCCGATGCTTCGGCCAGTGCTCAGCTTCATCAGGTCACTGAGCAGTTTCACGCAGCATTTTTGCACTTAACCAGTTCACGTACCGACGTTGGAGTAAGGCTAAACAGTCTTGATATCCAGCAGTCGCAACATGAAGATTTTAAAATTTCGCTCGCTCGTTCTAAAAGTAATTTTGAGGATCTCGATTACTCAAAAGCAGTCATCGACTTTGAAGAGAACTCACGAGCACTGCAGGCTTCACAGCTTGCTTTCGGAAAAACCAAGGACCTGACGTTATTTAATTATCTATAGCGAAAGTTTGGCATCTCGGTTGCCGCATGAGCATTGCCATGTGTGCAGAGGTGAGAACGTTAGGTGGCAATCTTAAGCCACTTTGAACGCGCTAACGAGGTCATGGTATGCATTGGTTCAAAGAAAGAGCTTTAATGTATTGATTTATAATTGAATGTATTAGTTGGCATAGAAAATGCTAATCATGAATACAAAGTACCCGATTAAGGGCTAACTCGATAAATAAGCACTTTAGATACTCCACCTGATACGGGGTATTAGGTGGGCGTAGTAACAATATTGAATTAACAATGTTTGTTATTAAGTGAGCCTACTTGAAGCTTGCGAACTCAATTAGGAGAGCACAATGGCAGTAACAGTAAATACAAACGTTTCGGCTATGACAGCCCAACGCTACCTGAACAAATCCAGCGATGCGCTAAATACTTCAATGGAGCGTTTGTCGTCTGGTCACAAGATCAATAGCGCACGAGACGATGCTGCAGGTTTGCAGATCTCGAACCGATTAACAGCGCAATCACGTGGTCTTGATGTGGCAATGCGTAATGCTAACGATGGTATTTCGATTGCACAGACTGCGGAAGGTGCCATGAATGAATCTACTAGCATCTTGCAGCGCATGCGTGACCTGGCGATTCAATCGGCAAATGGTACTAACTCTCCTGCTGAGCGTGTTGCAATTAATGAAGAATCTAATGCACTTCAAGCGGAGCTAAACCGTATTGCTGAGACCACCTCATTTGGTGGCCGTCGTTTGCTTAATGGCAGCTTCGGTGAAGCGTCATTCCAAATCGGTGCTAACTCGGGTGAGGCTTTAATTATGGGCCTAACCAGCATTCGTGCGGATGATTTCCGTATGGGCGGGACCACATATACCGCAAACAACGGTAAAGGTGCCGATTGGCGTGTGGATAACACGAATAACCAGTTGGACATTAGCTTTACGACCAAATCTGGCGAAGCAGTCGCTATCAACATCACAGCAAAGCAAGGCGACGATATTGAGCAGTTAGCAACGTATATCAATGGTCAGTCTGACAAGATTAGCGCTTCTGTAGGTGATAACGGTGAGCTTCAAGTGTTTGTCGCAGAGCCTGACATTGACCTAAACCAGTCAGTGACAATTGGTGGTTCGTTAGCCACAGACTTAGACTTACAAACTGCATCTGCTGCTCAGTCTACAGTGCAAGATATTGACATGACTTCAGTCGCCGGATCGCAAAACGCTATCTCGATTATCGATTCTGCACTTAAGTATGTGGATTCACAACGTGCAGATTTAGGGGCGAAGCAGAACCGCTTAAGCCACAGCATTAACAACTTGGCGAACGTTCAAGAGAATGTTGATGCCTCGAACAGCCGAATCAAAGATACCGATTTTGCTAAAGAGACAACCGAAATGACCAAGAACCAGATTCTACAACAAGCTGGTACGTCAATTTTGGCGCAAGCAAAACAGTTGCCTAACTCAGCGATGTCTCTACTACAATAGAGATAGTGTCCGAGTTCTAAGTGATAGGAACATAAGCCAGACGTGGCAATAAATTTCCTGTTGCTTGGCAAACATACTTTGTGATGTGTTGGGGCTCTCTCTCTCAACCTGCCTCAATACGGCATCAAAGTATGTAGGTTAGCTAGGGTGTGTTTATTTCTCTCTGATCTCCGCACGCTACTAGTCACCACCCAGCCCCAGTTCTCTCAAAGGAAAAGGGGCTTTTTCTTTTCTTAAGATCCACAACTCACGCCTAGCAAATTAAGCAAAATTTCAGTGTTTCGGCGGTATTTCGCTAAACTTTAGTCTTTTCTTTTTAATCTTTCGTTAACTGCTCAAATCCTAATCAAACGGACGTTTTCTTTTGTTTTTTCGAGTTTTTTTCTAAAGGTTTTTTCACTCGTGTCGTTAAAAGATTAACTTTGAGAGAACTACTTGGTTTTCCGAGACGTCGGAAACCGCTACACCGGAAAATCAATTGGAGAAACAACATGGCAGTGAATGTAAATACTAACGTATCAGCGATGACCGCTCAGCGTTACCTAAACAGCGCAAGTCAAGCGCAAGCAACGTCAATGGAGCGTTTGTCTTCGGGTCATAAAATCAACAGTGCGAAAGACGACGCAGCGGGTCTACAAATTTCGAACCGTTTGAACGTTCAAAGCCGTGGTCTTGATGTGGCAGTGCGCAACGCGAACGATGGTATCTCTATCGCCCAAACTGCTGAAGGCGCGATGAATGAGACAACGAACATCCTGCAACGTATGCGTGACCTATCACTGCAATCGGCAAACGGCTCAAACTCAAAAGCAGAGCGTGTGGCGATTCAAGAAGAAGTGACGGCACTGAATAACGAACTAAACCGTATCGCTGAAACCACAGCATTCGGTGGTAACCGTCTACTGAACGGTACTTACGGTACCCAGTCATTCCAAATCGGTTCAAACAATGGTGAAGCGGTGATGCTAAGCCTGAAAGACATGCGCTCAGACAACAGCGGCATGGGTGGTTCGGTTTACCAAGCAGCGAATGCAAAAGATAAAGATTGGTCAGTGGCAGCAAACTCAACACTGACTATCGACATGAACGACAGCGCAGGTAATGCGATGACAACGCTGACGATTAACGCGAAACAAGGCGACGACATTGAGCAGCTAGCGACGTACATCAATGGTCAAACTGACCTAGTGCAAGCGTCTGTAGATGAAGATGGCGCACTACAAGTATTTGCGAGCAACAATAAAGATATCGACAGCGCTTCATTAAGCTTCGGTGGTACGCTAGCGGGTTCAGGTGAGCTAGACATGTCAGGTGCAGCGGCAGCAGCAACGGTTAACGATATTGATGTCACGTCAGTAGGTGGCGCTCAAGAATCCGTGGCGATTCTGGATTCTGCGATGAAGTATGTGGATAGCCACCGTGCTGAGCTTGGTGCTTTCCAAAACCGCTTCAATCACGCTATCAACAACCTAGACAACATCAATGAGAATGTGAACGCGTCGAAGAGCCGTATCAAAGACACGGACTTTGCGAAAGAGACGACAGCGATGACGAAGAATCAAATTCTATCGCAAGCTTCAAGTTCGATTTTGGCACAAGCGAAGCAAGCGCCAAACGCAGCATTGAGCCTACTAGGCTAAGCGTCACCTCAGATGACAAACAAAAAACCAGAGCTTCGGCTCTGGTTTTTTTTCATTTGGCTTTAGAGCGTTGCAAACACAACTATCCTCCATTCGAATCTCCGATCTAAATCACATTTATCCAATCAATTGAATTAATAGTAAAAAAAACGCCAATTTGTTCTAAAGCTTCTAAATTTATCGCCGTTACAGGGATTGAGAGAAATAAAATCGGATGTGCCAATGTGAGGTGAGAGACACAGAGGCCATCTATCCTAAATGCCTAAGGAGATCAGTATGGCAATTAATGTAAACACGAATGTGTCTGCAATGACTGCTCAGCGTTATCTGAATAACGCAGCAGAGAACACACAAAAATCAATGGAACGCTTGTCTTCGGGCTACAAAATCAACAGTGCGAAAGACGATGCAGCAGGTCTGCAAATTGCGAACCGATTGAATGTTCAAAGCCGCGGCTTAGATATGGCTGTAAAAAACGCAAACGATGGTATCTCTATTGCGCAGACAGCTGAAGGTGCTATGGATGAAACTACTAACATCCTACAACGTATGCGTGACCTATCTCTACAATCTGCAAACGGCTCTAACTCAAAAGCAGAGCGTGTAGCAATTCAAGAAGAAGTGACAGCGCTTAATGACGAGCTAAACCGTATCGCGGAAACCACGTCTTTTGGTGGCAACCGTCTTCTAAATGGCACATACGGTACACAGTCGTTCCAAATCGGTTCTAACAGTGGCGAAGCAGTTATGCTGAGCATGAACGATATGCGCTCTGACAATGCACAAATGGGCGGTTCTTCTTATAAAGCGGCTAACGCGAAAGATGAAAGCTGGACAGTTGGAGCGGGTGCTACTTTAACGATTGACCTAAATGACAAAGCGGGTAACGCAATGACTCAGATTGCTATCACTGGTAAAGAAGGTGATGATATCGAGCAACTTGCAACCTACATCAATGGTCAAACAGACCAAGTTCAAGCATCTGTTGATGAAGACGGTGCTCTGCAAATCTTCGCAAGCAGCAACGGCGAAGCTGATAGTGCTTCACTAACGTTCGGTGGTTCACTAGCGGGCGGTTCTGAGCTTGACCTTTCTGGCGCAGCAAGCGCGGTATCAGTTAATGACATCAACGTTACTTCTGTAGGTGGTGCACAAGAATCAGTAGCTATTCTAGATGCGGCGCTAAAATACGTAGACAGTAACCGTGCAGAACTTGGTGCGTTCCAAAACCGCTTCAATCACGCAATCAATAACTTAGATAACATCAACGAAAACGTTAATGCATCTAAGAGCCGTATCGAAGACACCGATTACGCGAAAGAAACGACGGCAATGACCAAGAACCAAATCCTGCAGCAAGCGAGTACTTCAATTCTAGCTCAAGCGAAGCAATCGCCTTCAGCTGCACTTAGCCTACTAGGCTAAAAAAGGCTTACACCTTAGGCAAGTGTGTTGGTGATAGGGTTACTCTATCACCAACTTCCAATTTCAAGCTTATTGCTCAACTAGTTTTACCCCAGTTGGAGTTGGACAATAGAGAAGGTTAGAAACGGGAGAACGAAAGTGGATATCTCATCCTACGCGTCGAACATTCAGCCTTTTGCCTCTTCTAGTGGCACAGAACTTGCTTCGAAAAATACTAATAAAACAACACCGTCAGTTGATACCGATAAAGGCTCACAGCCGATAAAGGTCAATGAACTGAGAACGGCGGAAAGTGTGGCGTTTTCTAACCAGAAAACTTCCGAATTGATTCAGAAAATTGCGACCGAGCGTCATGACCTCAATCAGGCAGAACGTGAAAATATGGTCAAACGTCTTGATGAGTTTCTCACCTCAATGAATACGGGATTATCGTTTCGAAGAGATGAAGAATCAGGGCGCGACATCATTACTGTTTATGCAAAAGACAGCGGTGAGATCATTCGTCAATTTCCAGATCAAGAGCTTCTCGACGTACTAAAGCGTGTTGAAAAACATGGCGCACTCAGCATTGACATGTTGGTGTAGTCGCATCACTAAGATGCAATAGTATTAAATTCGAAGTGGTTTGGTGAATATGGGCCCGATAGGGATGTCTTCAGGCATGGATATCAATTCCATGGTGAGCAAAATAGTCGATGCTGAGCGGATTCCGAAACAGCAACGTCTCGACTATGAGCGTAGCAAAATTGATTCCGGTATAAGTGCCTACGGACGACTCAAAGAGTCACTAGATACGATGAAAAATCTTATGGCAAGCTTTCGCCAGGAGAAGGCGTTTGCGCTGAGAAGCGTCAACACCTCCGAAGAAAGCGTTGTCACGGCAACAGCATCAACTGATGCTATTGCTGGCAAATACGCTGTCGATGTATTGCAGCTTGCTCAAAGCCATAAAATCGCTTCGGATGCTATTCCTGAAGATACGAAGTTTGGTCCAGGTAAGCTGCAAATTTCAATGGGTGATGACAGCTTTGATATTTCCCTTCGCAGTAATTCTCGTTTAACCGACGTAGTTCGTGCCATTAACGGCGCGAGTGACAATCCCGGTGTACGCGCATCTATCGTTAAAGACATCAACGGTCCTAGGCTTATTGTGGCGGCCAACCAATCAGGGGCTGAACATGCCTTGATAATTGATGTAGACGCTGAGCCCGGCAACGATCTCTATCGATTCGAATACAAAACTATTGAGCAGCGCGTTAAAGCGTTGGAGCAAGCTCAGGCTGATGCATTAGCTTTACTAGATGTTCCATCCTCTGAGGAAGATGACGCTAAGAAAGCAGATGAGGTGAATGAAGCCACTGCTAATGAAGCTTTGGTAGAGGAAAACACCAAGGATGAGCAAAGCGCAGAATCTGTCGCGCAAGAGGCAACATCTGGCCGCCCTGAAGACACTATTCCCGGTTGGACAGAAACTGCATCAGGAACCTTGATGGATTCCTATCAAGCGCCAGAGCCGGAGCTTGATCAAAAAGCATTAGAGAAATCGGGTGAAGTCCCGGGTTGGAGTAATACAGCCTCGGGCACTTTGACCGACTCTTATGTAACGCCAAGTGAAGCACAAGCTCAGCTAGAGCAAGAATTGGTCGATGAAAAAGCGGCCATTGCCCAAGCTGTTGCTGACGGTGATATGACCGAAGCGGAGGCCAAGCAACTAGAGCGTGCCAAGCTATCACCTGAAGAGCGTGAGCGTTTAGAAAAAGTAGAATCAGTTCAAGCTGAACTTGCCGAAGCACAGCGATCGCTGCAAATCTACAATGGCATGTCACAAGTCCAAGCGGCGCAAGATTCAAAGGTCATACTCGACGGTATTGCTGAGCTATCAAGTCACAATAATGTCATTGAAGGTGCCATTGAAGGCGTGGATTTAACGTTGAAAGGCACGACCAAGCAAGGGGAGCGTCCAGCTGAAATTGGTGTGGAATATGACCGCGCTAGTGTGCGTGCTGATATTGAACAATTTGTTGCCGCCTACAACCAGTTTTATCAAGTGTCCAAAGAGCTTTCTAGTGCAGACCCCACAACTGGGCAAACCGGCCCATTGGCGGGAGATAGTGTGGTTAGAAGTGCGGACTCGCGTTTGAAAAGTGTCTTTTCATCAGCGGTAGAAGGTGCCCCTGAAGGGTTAGAGACCTTAACTGAGTTTGGTGTCACTACGACGCGCCAAGGTAATCTCGAAATAAACTATCAAATGCTCGATAAGCAGTTGAATAATAACTTCAACAAGCTAGGCGAGTTTTTCGGCGGTAATAACGGATTTGCCAAACGCGTCGAAGATGCTATTCACAGTATGACTGGTGCTACCGGGACGATCCGTACTCGAGAGCAAAGCTTAGTTGAACAAAATTATCGACTGAATGACCAACAGGTCAATTTAGACCGCCGCATGGATAGCCTACAGAAACGAACTCACGACAAATTTGCCGCCATGCAAGACGCTACCGGAAAGATGCAGTCGCAATTAGCAGGCATGATGAGTGCGATGGGGGGATAAGCTGATGTCGAAAGTAGGGTCTACTAATTGAGCATATTCAATCAATTAGGTGATTTGGATCACCGTTTACAATCTGTTTTAGAAAATGATGAGTTGGATACTGAAGAAATTCACCTTCTGGTCGATAAAAGAGAACAGATAATCACGAAGTTAATAGCCGCTTGCCAAAGGAATCCGAACCTAAAGCAGAGTGATGAGTGGCTGCAAGTGGAACAGTCGACACGTCGAATTGCGACCCATATGCAAATCAAAACGGATCAATTGGGACTGGAACTTAGAAAGTACCGACATGGTAGAAAGTCCCTACAGCAGTACCAAAAATTTATTTGAGAGGATAGTGATGCGTGGTTCATTACAAGCATATAAGAAAGTATCTGTAGACAGCCAATTGAGTGCTGCGTCACCGCACAAAGTTATCCAAATGCTAATGGGTGGTGCGATAGAAAGACTGATTCAAGCCAAGGCAGCGATGGAACAAGGCAATGTGCCTGTGAAAGGCGAGCGTATCGGCAAAGCTCTAGATATCATCATTGCACTACGTAGTTGCTTGTCTATGGATGATGGCGGCGACATTGCTAAAAACCTCGACCAGTTGTATGAATTCATGATTGCGCAAATCACAACGGCTAATCACGAAAATAACCCAAAACCAATTGATGATGTGATAGAGATCATACGAGAGATAAAATCTGCTTGGGATCAAATTCCTAGTGATTACCACAACTTAACAGCACAAGAAGTTGGAATCTAAGCGGAATTAACCTCTTAAAGTCAACGTGACAAAGTTGCTATATCAGAATAATGTCAATAGAATAGACGCCATTCCCAGCCTAATGGCGTTTTTTTATATCTAACCACTTGTTTTATAAATTGCTTGTCAATTTTATAAGGTGTTTTTTGGCTTTTGTTAGCTCGGCGTAAAATTGACGAGTGACAAAAAATTGACGCCGCTGTGGTTGGTTTTGATCAAGGCATAATTCCTGACTCATGCAAGGCTTAGCTAAACTTCTTGTTATTGCTGATGATCCGCAAATTCGCACTAATCTAAACACCATTTTGGAGTTTGTTGGTGAGCATTGTGTGGCGATTCCATCTACAGACATAAACCAAATCGATTGGTCCCAGACGTGGTCGGGTTGCATCGTAGGTGCTTTGGAAAGCCCAAATCTATCTCAAGTCTTGTTATCGCAGCTTTCGCTGTCTAATCATGTTCCTTTGCTGGTGACGAGTGAATTTACCGGCGCGGTTGAGCCACTTTCCAACTTTGTTGGTGAGTTAGAACTCCCTCTCAACTACCCTCAGCTAAGTGATGCGCTGCGTCATTGTCGCGAGTTTTTGGGGCGTAAAGGTGTTCAGGTTCCGTCGAATCTTCGTAAAAATACGCTATTTCGTAGTTTAGTTGGACAAAGTCCTGGCATACAGGAAGTTCGTCATTTGATTGAACAGGTCTCTGGTTCAGAAGCGAACGTGTTGATTCTGGGTGAGTCAGGCACGGGTAAGGAAGTTGTTGCTCGCAACATCCACTACCATTCAACTCGTCGTAGTGGGCCGTTTGTTCCAGTGAACTGCGGAGCGATTCCGCCGGACTTGCTAGAAAGTGAGTTGTTTGGTCATGAGAAAGGCGCCTTTACGGGGGCGATTACTTCTCGTAAAGGGCGTTTTGAGCTTGCCGATGGCGGTACCTTATTCCTTGACGAAATTGGTGATATGCCAATGCCGATGCAGGTCAAGTTACTTCGCGTATTGCAAGAGCGCGTGTTTGAACGCGTTGGCGGCAGTAGCGTGATTAAAGCCAATGTTCGCATTGTTGCCGCAACGCACCGCGATCTTGAAAGTATGATCCAACAGGGTGACTTCCGCGAAGACTTGTTCTATCGCTTAAATGTTTTCCCAATTGAAATGCCATCGCTTCGAGAGCGCAAAGAAGACATCCCTCTGTTGTTGCAAGAACTGCTAGCGCGTATGGAGGCAGAAGGGGGGCAACCTATCTGTTTCGCCCCTCGCTCCGTTAATTCGTTAATGGAACATGATTGGCCAGGTAACGTTCGTGAACTTGCCAACCTCGTTGAACGTATGGTGATCTTGTATCCAAATAGCTTGGTGGATGTGAATCATCTTCCGGTTAAATACCGCTATAGTGATATCCCAGAATTCCAGCCAGAAATGAATGCGTTCAAAACGATTGAAGAACAAGAGCGTGATGCACTAGACAGTATATTCGCGGAAAACTTTACCTTTGAAGAGCCTGAACTGGAAAGTCACAATGCACCTCAATCGTTGCCTCCTGAAGGTGTTAACCTGAAAGAAATGTTGGCCGACCTCGAAGTGAACATGATTAGCCAAGCTTTGGATGCTCAAGAAGGCATCGTTGCTCGTGCTGCTGATATGCTCGGTATGCGTCGTACCACCCTTGTTGAAAAAATGCGTAAGTATAACTTACACCGCTAGATTGGAGCTGTTTGTGATGTGATTTAAGTCACGCTCAATTTGCTATGACAATTTATTGACGCGATTAACTTGTTGAAATGTATAGACTTAAGCCCGGCATGCTTTTTGCATTTTCGGGCTTAAGTCTTTTATGGACTACGTATTTCTGCGAGTCGTATTGAGAAGGAACATCTCGTAAATGGATCAGTTGGCAACGGGCGAATCACAACAAGATGAGCAATCAAGCTCACACTTAGATTCCTTGGAATCGCAAGTAGAACGATATCAGCAGGTTATAGAAGCGATGCCTGCAGGTGTCATTTTGTTGGATACACAAGGTGTGGTCAGGGAAGCGAACCCAGAAGCGCACCGTATTCTCGATATTCCCCTTGTTGGCCAAAAATGGTTTCATCTGATTCAAGTGGTTTTTGACCCCAAAGAAGATGATGGTCATGAGGTCTCTTTGCGCAATGGCCGCAAGGTTCGATTGGCTATTTCCGCTTCCTCAACTGGACAGTTGATTCTCATTACTGACCTCACTGAAACGCGCTTGCTGCAATCAAGAGTCAGCGATTTACAGCGCTTATCATCTTTGGGAAGAATGGTTGCTTCACTCGCACATCAAGTTCGCACGCCGTTATCCAGTGCTATGTTGTATGCCTCTAACCTTGGTGCGCCTAACCTTCCACAACCTACTCGTGAACGCTTTCAAATCAAATTGGTCGACAGACTTCATGATCTTGAGAAGCAGGTTAATGACATGCTGTTGTTTGCAAAGGGGGGCGACAATAAGGTCATAAAGCCATTTACCCTAAAACAACTGGTGGATGAGTATCAGCCGATGGTCGAGACCACACTAAAAAGCAACAACATCGATTATTGTTTAGAAGTAGAGCAAGACGAAGTAGCGCTGCTGGGTAATGTTAATGCGGTTGCCTCTGCCTTGAGTAACCTTGTACTTAATGCCGTGCAAATTGCTGGTAAAGGGTCGCAATTGGATGTGTTTTTCCGTCCAGTTAATAACGAATTAAAAATCTCTGTCCAAGATAGCGGGCCAGGCGTACCTGCTGAACTGCAACAGAAAATAATGGAACCGTTTTTCACTACTCGTTCACAAGGCACGGGTCTTGGTCTTGCGGTAGTGCAAATGGTTTGCCGTGCTCATGAAGGACGGCTTGAATTGATATCAGAAGAGGATGATGGCGCATGTTTTACCATGTGCTTGCCATTGGCAACGTCATCTCAAGAAGTAACAAATGAAGGAATAAGCTGATGGCTCAAAGCAAAGTACTTATCGTAGAGGATGATGAAGGTCTTCGCGAAGCTCTCGTCGATACATTGGCCCTTGCAGGTTATGAGTGGGTGGAAGCCGATTGCGCTGAAGATGCTCTAGTGAAGCTCAAAACTCAGCCGGTAGATATTGTTGTTTCCGATGTACAGATGGCGGGGATGGGCGGTTTAGCACTCCTGCGAAACATTAAGCAGCATTGGCCCAATTTGCCTGTGTTGTTAATGACAGCTTATGCCAACATTGAAGATGCCGTCGCAGCCATGAAGGAAGGTGCGATTGATTACATGGCGAAACCTTTTGCGCCGGAAGTGTTGTTGAATATGGTCAGTCGTTATGCGCCAGTGAAGTCAGATGATAATGGTGATGCGATTGTTGCGGATGCTAAGAGTATTCAACTGCTTACTTTGGCTGAAAAAGTTGCTAAGACTGACGCCAGTGTCATGGTGCTGGGGCCAAGTGGCTCAGGTAAAGAAGTCATGTCACGCTATATCCATAACAAATCGCTACGTGCGGACGGTCCTTTTGTCGCAATCAACTGTGCGGCGATTCCAGACAACATGTTAGAAGCGACCCTATTTGGCTATGAGAAAGGGGCGTTTACCGGCGCTATTCAAGCCTGTCCGGGGAAATTTGAACAAGCTCAAGGTGGCACCATTTTGCTTGATGAGATCAGTGAAATGGATTTAAACCTTCAAGCTAAATTACTTCGTGTACTACAAGAGCGTGAGGTAGAGCGGTTAGGCAGTCGTAAAAGCATTGCGCTAGACGTTCGTGTATTGGCGACCAGTAATCGTGATCTTAAACAATATGTTCAGGAAGGTAACTTCCGTGAAGACTTATATTATCGCTTAAATGTGTTCCCAATTGCGTGGCCAGCTCTTTGTGATCGTTCTGGAGATATTGCGCCTTTAGCCCGTCATCTAACCGAGCGCCACTGTAAAAAATTGGGAATGCCAGTGCCAGAATTTGGTCAGGCAGCATTAGCAAAACTCATGAGCTATCCGTGGCCGGGTAACGTTCGCGAGCTAGATAATGTGGTGCAACGAGCTTTGATCTTATGTGACGAGTCAACCATTTGCGCTGAGCACATTCTATTAGAAGGTGTGGACTGGCAAGACGCATCGAGCTTACAACAAGTGGTGTCGAGCCCTGAGCAAGTTGCACCGGAGATTGATCCTGTTGCTCAGGTTTCAAGTGACGTGATGGGTCGCAGTGCAGCATCGAGCGAAGGCTTGGGTGGTGAACTTCGTGATCAAGAGTTTTCAATTATTTTGGAGACGCTCAAAGAGTGCGAAGGTCGCCGTAAAGAAATGGCGGAGAAACTTGGTATTAGCCCACGAACCTTACGCTATAAGTTAGCGAAGATGCGCGATGCTGGTATTGAGATCCCGAGCTAAGATGTGTCCTAAAGTGTTGGTTTAGAGCTAACACTTTAGGTTTAAACCATGGCATAATTTTTGCAATTTTCAGGAAAGAATCAAGATATTGTAAGGACACTGTCAAAAGATTGACGGCGATTGATAAAGCATGAAAGTAGACGGATTACACAATGAAATGCAGACCATGATGTTGGAAGCGGCCAACTCTAAGCCTGCAGCAAACGCCCATCAGGTTGGTGCTAACTTTGGCGACATGCTTTCTCAAGCGGTGAACAACGTGAATGGTCTTCAAAAATCATCCGGTGATCTGCAAATGCGTTTTGACCGAGGGGACGCTGATGTCTCTCTTTCTGATGTCATGATCGCTCGAAACAAGTCTAGCGTCGCCTTTGAAGCAACCATTCAAGTGAGAAATAAGCTTGTAGAAGCCTATAAAGAACTCATGAATATGCCCGTTTAATCTAGGTAGTAAAAAGTAGTGGCTCAAGAAAATCAATCGACAGACGTAGCGTTAATGGATAGTGGCTCAGATACCGCAATGGTGACGAGCTCAGACATCGCAGCAGAAAGTCAAAATCCAGACATCAACGAGAAAAGCAGCTCTAAGTTTGACTTAGCCGTAGGCGATCTCGATCTTCTCAGACAAATCGTCCTAGTTCTGTCTATCTCTATTTGTGTGGCGCTCATCGTGATGTTGTTCTTCTGGGTTAAAGAGCCAGAGATGCGCCCGTTAGGCGTATATGAGACCGAAGAGCTTATTCCAGTTCTTGATTATCTTGACCAAAAGAAAGTGCAATACAAGTTAGAAGGTAATGCGCTGAGTGTTCCTGCGAGTGAATACAATAACCTCAAACTTGATATGGTGCGTGCAGGAATAAACCGCGCATCAAATACCGGTGACGATATCCTGATGCAGGATATGGGATTTGGTGTTTCTCAGCGTCTTGAACAAGAACGTCTTAAGCTAAGCCGCGAAAGGCAACTAGGCAAAGCTATCGAGCAGATGAAGCAAGTGCGCACCGCTCGTGTACTTTTGGCACTGCCAAAACAAAGTGTTTTTGTTCGCCATAATCAAGAAGCATCCGCTTCAGTCTTTCTCACCCTAGCCACAGGCGCTGTATTAAGGCAGCAAGAAGTTGACTCCGTTGTGGATATGGTGGCGAGCGCCGTTCCGGGCATGAAGCCATCACGTATTACCGTTACTGATCAGCACGGTCGCCTATTGAGTTCGGGCTCTCAAGATGCTGCTTCTATGGCGCGTCGAAAAGAGCAAGAACTAGAGCAAAATCAAGAACAAGCGTTACGTGAGAAAATTGATTCGGTATTGATTCCGATTCTTGGCTTAGGTAACTACACCGCTCAAGTTGATATTGAACTCGACTTTAGCGCCGTTGAGCAAACGCGCAAGCGCTTTGACCCGAATACGCCAGCAACTCGAAGTGAATATACCTTAGAAGACTACAACAACGGTAATGTTGTGGCTGGTGTACCGGGTGCACTTAGTAACCAGCCGCCCGCTGACGCCTCTATTCCTACTGATGTCGCACAAATGAAAGATGGCTCGATCATGGGGCAAGGTTCAGTTCACAAAGAAGCGACACGTAACTTCGAACTCGATACCACGATTAGTCACGAGCGCAAACAAAGCGGTGTAGTAAATCGCCAGACCGTAGCGGTTGCAATAAAAAACCGTTCAAGCGTGAACCCAGATACTGGTGAGGTCACTTACCAGCCGCGTTCAGAGAGTGAACTGGCGGCAATTCGACAAGTACTTATCGGTGCTGTTGGTTTTAATGAAAACCGTGGTGATCTACTCAATGTTTTAAGTATGACGTTTGAAGAGCCTACGGCCGATCTATTACCGGATGTACCAATTTGGGAGCACCCTAATTTCAATGATTGGATTCGCTGGTTTGCGAGTGCCTTGGTGATCATCGTCGTGGTCTTTGTTCTAATTAGACCAGCAATGAAGAAGCTGCTTAACCCAGCAGCTCAGGAAGAAGACGACCAGCTTTATGGCCCGGATGGTCTGCCGCTTGGCGCCGACGGCGAAACTAGCTTGATTGGTACCGATATTGACGGCAGTGAGTTGTTCGAATTTAGTACCGGTATTGACCTACCAAACCTACACAAAGACGAAGATGTGCTTAAAGCAGTACGAGCTCTGGTGGCGAATGAGCCGGAACTCGCGGCACAAGTTGTTAAAAATTGGATGGCTGAAAACTAATGGCAAACGAGATCGTGGCAGCAAATGGCGGCCAACTTGCAGAAACCAGTGTCGACATTTCTAGCATTGGCGGAGATGAAAAAGCGGCTATTTTGCTACTCAGTTTGAATGAATCCGATGCGGCCAGCATCATTCGTCATCTTGAACCTAAACAAGTTCAGCGTGTGGGTAGTGCGATGGCGAAAGCCAGCGATCTGAGCCAAGACAAAGTGGGGGCGGTTCACCGCGCCTTCTTAGAAGATATCCAGAAGTACACCAATATTGGTATGGGTAGCGAAGACTTCATGCGCAATACCTTGGTAGCTGCATTAGGTGAAGATAAAGCCAACAACCTTGTGGACCAAATCCTTCTGGGAACTGGCTCCAAAGGTTTGGATTCATTGAAATGGATGGATCCGCGTCAAGTTGCCAGCATCATTGTTAACGAACACCCACAAATTCAAACTATCGTACTTTCTTACTTGGAAGCTGATCAATCAGCAGAAATTCTTTCTCAGTTCCCTGAGAGAGTTCGTCTTGATTTGATGATGCGTATTGCGAACTTGGAAGAAGTTCAGCCGTCTGCCTTAGCAGAACTGAACGAAATTATGGAGAAGCAGTTCGCAGGCCAAGCAGGCGCTCAAGCCGCGAAGATTGGCGGCCTGAAGGCGGCTGCGGAGATCATGAACTACCTCGACAACAACGTTGAAGGGATTCTTATGGATCAAATTCGCGACCAAGACGAAGATATGGCGACTCAGATTCAAGATCTTATGTTTGTATTCGAGAACCTTATCGAAGTGGACGACCAAGGTATCCAAAAGCTGCTTAGAGATGTACCGCAAGACGTGTTGCAACGTGCTCTTAAAGGTGCCGATGATGCGCTTAAAGAGAAGATTTTCGATAACATGTCGAAACGTGCTGCTGACATGATGCGTGAAGATATTGAGGCGATGCCACCTGTGCGTGTTGCTGATGTAGAAACGGCACAGAAAGAAATTCTCACGATTGCTAGACGAATGGCGGACAACGGTGAGCTGATGCTTTCTGGTGGTGCAGATGAGTTCCTATAAAAACTCATAACATATTCATTTGGAAAACTTTCTTAAGAATAAAAGGGAAGGCTTGATGTCTGGAGATAGAAAACGTGGCTTTTTGCGTCCGTCAGAAGACAATACCATAGAGTCAGCTCATTCTTGGGGGTTACCAGATTACACCTCACAAACTAATCAACATGCCAAAGAGACCGCGCTTAACTACGATCCTAGTTGGGCTCCTCTAGAAGAAGCACCAGCTGAAGAAGAGCCTTTGATGCTCACTGAAGAGCAGATTGAGCAGATCAAACAGGGTGCTTATCAAGAAGGCTTGTTCCAAGGCCAAGAAGCCGGTTTTAAACAAGGCTACGACAAAGGCAAGGAAGAGGGAACTCAAGCAGGACATGCCGAGGGACTTGAGTTAGGCAAAGCAGAAGGCGTTGCCGCTGGTGAAGAGTACATTAAGCAGCAGGTTGAAGTCTTCATGAACATGGCGAACCAATTTGCTCAACCGTTAGAGCTAATGAACAACCAAGTTGAAAAGCAATTGGTCGACATGGTGCTCGCGTTGGCCAAGGAAGTGGTGCATGTTGAGGTACAAACCAATCCGCAAGTCATTCTCGATACCGTCAAGCAATCGGTCGACGCGTTACCGATTGTTGGCCATGCAATTACGTTAAAACTCCATCCGGCTGATGTTGATATTATCCGTGCCGCTTATGGTGATGAAGAGCTTGATATTCGCAATTGGACGCTTGTTATTGAACCGTCACTCAATCGTGGTGATGTATTTATCGAAGCGGGTGAATCGAGCGTGAGTTACAAACTCGAAGAGCGTGTGAAAAGCGTATTACAAAGTTTTTGTGGAACCAATCGCCATCAGGGAGGCGAGTGATGCAAGCACTTGCCGAGCGACTGGCCAATTACAAAGTTGAAGGGCATAAGTCTCGCGCGATTGCTTCTGGTAAACTGGTTCGTGTTGTTGGATTAACACTCGAAGCCATCGGTTGCAAAGCACCCATTGGTAGTGTCTGTAAAGTGGAAACCATGCACGGCGAAATGGACGCCGAAGTGGTAGGTTTCTCCGGTGAACACTTGTATCTAATGCCAAGTGAACAGATTACCGGAGTTCTTCCTGGCGCTCGGGTAACGCCAATGACTTCTGATGCTGGACTTCCAGTAGGAATGGAACTACTCGGTCGAGTGATTGATGGAGTGGGAAACCCGCTTGATGGACTGGGTGAGATCTATACTGACAAACGCGCGTCGTTCAATGCTGAACCTATCAACCCGCTAGCGCGTAAACCCATCTCTGAACCACTTGATGTTGGCCTTAAAGCCATTAATGGCTTATTGACCGTTGGCAAAGGCCAGCGTATTGGTCTTTTTGCAGGTTCAGGTGTTGGTAAGTCGGTCACGCTAGGTATGATGACTCGTGGTACGACGGCACAAGTGGTTGTGGTGGGACTGATTGGTGAACGTGGCCGAGAAGTTAAAGAATTTATCGAAGAGATTCTAGGGACATCGGGTCGTGAGCGTTCGGTGGTCGTTGCAGCACCAGCTGATGCGTCACCACTTATGCGCCTGAAGGGCTGTCAAACCGCTTTAACCATTGCCGAGTATTTCCGTGATCAAGGGCTCGATGTCTTACTTCTGATGGATTCATTAACTCGTTTTGCGCAGGCGCAGCGTGAGATAGCGCTTTCAGTAGGTGAGCCACCGGCAACCAAAGGTTATCCGCCGTCGGTCTTTGCCAAGCTCCCTGCTTTAGTTGAGCGAGCGGGCAACGGTGATGTGAATCAGGGCTCCATTACTGCATTCTTCACTGTGCTTACTGAAGGGGATGATTTACAGGATCCTATCGCTGATGCGGCGAGGGCGATTTTGGATGGTCATATCGTTCTGTCTCGTGAAATGGCAGATGCTGGTCACTATCCAGCCATTGATGTAGAAAAATCGGTGAGTCGTGTTATGCCACAAATCACGGATGATCAGCATGTACTAATGTCTAAAGCTGTTAGGCAGGTGCTATCGGTTTGTCGCAAAAATCAAGATCTGGTATCCATAGGCGCTTACAAACTGGGAACTGACCCTGCTATTGATAGCGCCTTTACGCTGAAACCTAAGCTTGACCAGTACTTGCAACAAAGTATGCGTGAAACGGTGCCATACGATATGTGTTTGGGTATGCTTAAACAACTATTGCAGGTAAACTGATTCGGTTATGGATAATGCGCTCGATTTTCTTCTAGAACAAGCCAAAGACAGCGAGCAACAAGCGGTCTTAGCCCTCAACAAAGCACGATCAGAGCTTGAAGACTATTACAACCAAGTAAGACAAATTGAGCAGTATCGCCTTGATTACTGTAATCAACTTGTAGAGCGTGGCAAAGGAGGGCTGACGGCGAGTGAGTATGGTCACCTCAATCGTTTTTTGACACAGCTAGATGAGACATTAACCAAGCAAAAATCCGCAGAAAGTCACTTCAAACAACAGGTCGAAGATTGCCAAGATTACTGGCACAATACTCGTAAACAACGTCGGTCCTATGAGTGGCTTATCGATAAAAAAGCTAAAGAGAAACAACTGCAAGAACAAAAGCTTGAACAAAAACAGATGGATGAGTTTTCTAACCTGCTTTTCGCTCGTCGTCGCTCTGCTCGTTAACCCTATCCTTTAGTAAAACTCACTGTTCGGTACAAATTTTGCATCGATAGATGACATAACTGTAAGCGGCGGCATTTTGCCACCTAGCGTATTTAACTCTTCTTTACGGGCCTTAATGGAATGAGTCTGGCAATTACTAACAACAGTATTTCAGCGACACCAAATGCTAAGTCTAGTGACAAAACCACCTTGGTGGATTCCGCCGATAACGCGGAAGAACAGGGCTTTTTTGATAAGCTTAAAAGCGCAATTTCTTCAGAAAATACTGAGGAAAACCAAAAGGTTGAAGGCAAAAAATCAGGCGAAAAGATAACGTCGAGTTCGACAGGTGTTTTATTGGAAGATGGCGCTGAAGTGAGTGATGAGGTAGGAAAAGCCGCTGAGACCACCAAGTCTTCACAAGCTACCCCAGCAACGGTAAAGAGTCAGGCAAATGATGAAGATGTAGAAAGCACTGAAGATAAGGGCGTCAAAAAAATGGCGGCTGGTGGTGCTATAGCTGTGGGTGATGAGACGTTAAGCTCCGATTCTCAAGGCAACAGTGTCGAAGCCAAAAAAACCGTGAGCGACAGTGCTGAATTGCTTAATCGTTTAGATGAATCAAACAGTGCGTTAAAGCCCAAATCAACATCAGTTGAGTCTCAAGATGAAGCCAAATTAGCAGGAGCCGCGATATTAGGTGCTACAACTGCAAACGCTCGCAACCCTCAAACGATGAATCAAGTTGATGGACACGCAGCATCAATGAGTGGCGACGGCTCGTCAATAGAGAAACAAAGCAAAAATATCGTTGCTCCTGATGGGGTTGTCAGTGAAGCTACCGCCGAAGAATTGGCGGCACTTTCTGCGTCTCAGGGCAATCTTTCACAAACGGGGTCTACGCAAAACAATCCTACACAAGGTAGTGCTTCGCTTTCTGGCGATAACCTCGACGGTTCACACAAATCTAAGGCGGTTGCCGCAGGAACTGCAGCACATTTAGCGTCCGGCCAAGAGGCGAAAGCAACGACGTTTGATGGAGACACAAAAGCTGGCACACAAAACCAAATTGCTTGGTCTAAGCCTGATGCGGAGCAAGGCGGAAAATTAGACGCCAAGACTCTCGCGGCGACGGCTTTTACTGCAGATAAGCTTCATTCGAGTGCAAGTCAAAGTGCTGCTATGGCGACGCCAGCTACCCAGGCAACAGCAGTGCCAATACATAGTGCAACTCAAGCCGGCTCAGAGGGGGCGATGGCCGCAAGTGTATTAGCGGCTAATGCTGCCGCAACCAGTCACAATACCAATAATCCATCGTTAACCTCGGGGAATGCAAGTTTAGCTGGCGTGCAAAAACAAAAAGGAGCCGCCAACCTTGGACAAGCAAATGATGCTCCCGCCGGTATAACGCATGCCGCAGCAGCAGGTGTGACTGCTAATCAACTGCGAGCTGAGCAATCACAAGCACCAACAAACGTACAGTCGCCCCTAGTGCTCACCAAAGAGAACGCGAGTGACCAAGTTGCAGAGCGCGTTCAAATGATGATGGCGAAAAACTTGAAACATGTGGATATTCGTTTAGATCCGCCAGACTTAGGTCGAATGCAAATTCGCATGAGTTTAAACAATGATTCTGCGACGGTGCATTTTACGGTTCAAAACCAACAAACGCGCGATATGGTCGATCATGCTATGCCAAGGCTGCGTGAAATGCTGTCTCAACAGGGAATTCAACTGGCAGATTCGTCGGTTCAGCAACAGAGTCAAGGTCAGCAACAACGTCACGCTTCTCATGAATCGAGTGGTTCTGGATCTCAATCTAGTGGTCAGTCGAATCATGGTGTCGATGATACTGAAGAAAGCGTAAGCTTGAACGTGAATGTTGCCAATAAAAAAGATGGTATTAGTTACTACGCCTAACGCGAGTAATCTCATGGAAAATAGAAGAACAAAATGGCAGAAGATACTTTAGAACAACCTAAGAACAACAAAAAACTGTTGATCATTATTGTCGCAGCGCTGGTTCTATTACTGGCTGCTGGTGGTGTCGCCTATTGGTTACTGGGATCTGATGAGGCGCCAGCAAGTGCTCCCGCGGCACAAAGCGGTGCTGCAGCGGTGCCAGTTGACCCAATATCGTATGTGAATATCGCCCAACCATTTATCTTTAATGCCGCTGGCAAACAGCGCGATCGTGTTGTTCAGATCAAAGCGCAACTTATGGTCCGTGGCCTAGATAACGAAGAAGTGGCGCGTTATCACTCTCCTTTAATAGAAAGTACATTGTTGTCGACGTTTGCGTCGGCGACGGTTGAGCAATTGCGCAGTACGAATGGACGCGTTGAATTACGTGACCAAGCTACCGCTGATGTTCAAGCCAGTTTGTCTCAGGTTGTCGGTAAGCCTGTAGTCGAAAGAGTGTTATTTACCGATTTTGTAATCCAGTAGGTATTGTGTGACCGATTTATTAAGCCAAGACGAAATTGATGCGCTTCTCCACGGAGTAGACGATGTCGATGAAGTTGAAGATGAGCTAGATCAAGACCCCAATGATGTGGTGCATTTTGACTTCTCGTCGCAAGATCGCATTGTTCGTGGTCGAATGCCTACACTCGAACTTATCAATGAACGTTTTGCGCGCCATATGCGAATCAGCTTATTCAATATGTTGCGAAAAACCGCTGAAGTGTCGATTAACGGCGTTCAGATGATGAAGTTTGGTGAATACCAAAACACCTTATACGTGCCAACAAGCTTGAATATGGTGCGCTTTAGACCGCTAAAAGGAACAGCTCTCATTACTATGGAAGCGCGTTTGGTGTTCATTTTGGTAGAAAACTTCTTTGGTGGTGACGGCCGTTTTCACGCCAAGATTGAGGGTCGAGAGTTTACCCCTACAGAGCGGCGTATCATTCAGTTATTGATGAAAACCGTTTTCGAAGACTACAAGGAAGCGTGGTCGCCAGTTATGGGCGTTGAGTTTGAGTATTTGGACTCTGAAGTGAACCCAAGCATGGCGAACATTGTCAGCCCAACCGAAGTTATTGTGGTCAGCTCGTTCCATATCGAAGTGGATGGCGGTGGTGGCGATTTCCATGTGGTGATGCCGTATTCTATGGTGGAGCCTATTCGCGAATTACTCGATGCAGGTGTCCAGTCGGATAAGATGGAAACCGATGTCCGTTGGAGTAGCGCCCTGCGTGAAGAAATTATGGATGTTCCGGTGAACTTCCGCGTGAACCTGTTAGAGAAAGACGTATCACTTCGCGACCTTATGGAGTTGCAAGCCGGAGATATCATTCCTATCGATATGCCGGAAAATGCCACCATGTTTGTCGAGGAATTGCCGACGTTCAGAGTGAAGATGGGACGCACTGGCGAAAAAGTTGCCGTACAGATTTCCGAAAAAATAAGACGCCCAGATGTAGTGAAAACCGACTTAGCTTTCCTTGGTAAGGATATTATGGCTGAGTTGGAGCATGTGGAAGACGCAGACGAAGAATAACCAGAGTAGATATAAATAATGACGATAAGTGACGACCAAAAACTTGCGGACGAATGGGCAGCCGCTTTAGGTGAAGATCCAATGGCGCCAGAAATTGATGTGGATGAGGTACTCGCCGCACCACTGGATGAACTGCAAGACTCACCAGCGCCGATTTCAGAGGATGAGCGTCGTAAACTGGATACGATTATGGATATTCCAGTGACCATCTCTATGGAAGTTGGCCGCTCACAAATTAGCATCCGTAACCTACTTCAGCTGAACCAAGGTTCGGTAGTGGAATTAGACCGCATTGCCGGCGAATCGCTCGATGTCATGGTAAATGGCACCTTGATCGCTCATGGTGAGGTGGTTGTGGTAAACGACAAGTTTGGTATCCGTTTGACGGATGTCATCAGTCAAACTGAGCGAATTAAGAAGTTGCGTTAATATGGCGATAAAGCTTTTGTCTAGAGTTCTGCTAGTGGCAGTTTCATTAGGAGGGGCATCGACGGCGGTCGCCTCTCAAGAAAGTGCTCCACTAAGCGCTTCTGGTTCTCCATTTGACCTAGCTACTACGCTAGGTTCTTTAGTGTTAGTTATTCTGATAATTCTTGGTTTGGCATGGGTGCTAAAACGCATGAAGGTGCCAGCACTGGTCAACCAGCAAGGGCTTAAGATTGTTAGGCAAATTCCAGTTGGGACAAAAGAACGTATTGCTATAGTACAGGCAGGTGAAGAGCAGTTTTTAGTGGGTATTACCTCGCAGTCAATTCAGCTGATTTCAAAGTTGGAGAGGCCACTAGAGGAAGCCGATTTGGCTCAGCCTGCGTTTGCTGCGCAGCTATCGAAACTGATGAAGAAACCGAATTCCCATGACTAACTTAACTCGACTGATTTTCATCTGTTTGACGCTGCTTCTTGCGCCACTGTCATGGGCAGAAGAGGCGGTAGCGACACCAGTACCGAGTAATGCTGCACTAGACACAGGTGTGACTGTCACCGCTATGCAGAATGACCGGGGGGCAGCGGGTAGCGCCTCCTCAAGCTCGTTTGGCACAGGGCCAGGTATTCCGGCGTTCACCATGAAAACCAACCCTGATGGCAGCGAAGACTACTCAATAAACTTGCAGATTTTGGCGTTGATGACCATGTTGGGCTTTTTGCCTGCCATGGTTATTTTGATGACCTCATTTACCCGTATCGTTGTTGTGATGTCGATACTAAGACAAGCGATGGGTTTGCAACAAACACCTTCTAATCAGGTGATTATCGGTATCGCGATCTTCTTGACGTTTTTCATCATGTCGCCGGTATTGAATCAGGTGAATGACCAAGCGATTCAACCCTACTTGAATGAACAAATCACGGCAAAAGAAGCGTTTCAGCAGGCACAAGGTCCGATGAAATCCTTTATGCTGAAGCAGACAAGAGTCAAAGATTTGGAGACGTTTGTTGAAATGTCGGGCTCGACAGCAAAGAACCCAGAAGATGTGTCAATGGCGGTACTGATTCCGGCATTCATTACTTCAGAGTTGAAAACGGCATTTCAGATCGGCTTTATGTTGTTCTTACCGTTTTTAATTATTGACTTGGTTGTGGCGTCGATACTAATGGCGATGGGTATGATGATGTTGTCACCAATGATCGTATCGCTGCCATTCAAGTTGATGTTGTTCGTGTTGGTTGATGGATGGAACTTAATACTGTCCACACTGGCCGGCAGTTTTGCCTTGTAGCTGGAGATAATCGATGACTCCAGAGGTATTTGTTGAACTGTTTAGAGACGCATTATGGATGGTGTTGATCCTCGTCTGTGCCATTGTAGTGCCAAGTCTTCTCGTCGGTTTGGTGGTGGCTATTTTCCAAGCGGCCACTTCTATCAATGAACAGACGCTGAGTTTTCTACCAAGATTGATAGTCACCATATTGGCGTTGATTGGCTTTGCTCACTGGGGCACTCAGATGATGATGGAGTTTTTCTATGAAATTATAGAGAGACTGCCACAGGTACTCTGGTAACAACATTATGGAGTACCCTACCAGCGCTGTACTCGAATGGATCAGTAATTACTTTTGGCCTTACGTGCGTATTTCTGCCATGTTGATGGTGATGTCGGTGACGGGGGCCAACTTTGTGTCACCTAGAATTCGATTGTTTTTGGGGCTAGCGCTGACACTGGCTGTCATGCCTTCTATCCCTGCCGTTCCGCAAACTATCGAGTTGTTTTCTTTCCAAGGCTTTCTTACGGTCGCAGAACAGATACTGATTGGTACTGCGATGGGGATGACGACCGTCTTCATGATTCAGACGTTTGTTATGCTAGGTCAGATCCTCGGTATGCAATCGAGTCTGGGTTTTGCTTCTATGGTCGACCCAGCGAATGGTCAAAATACTCCTTTGCTTGGTCAGCTATTTATGTTCCTAGCCACGATGTTTTTTCTGGCAACGGATGGTCATTTGAAGATGATTCAACTGGTGGTGATGAGCTTTAAGACTCTGCCTATCGGGTCTGGACATCTCTCTAGTGCCGATTTTCGTGAGATGGCTGGATGGTTAAGTATCATGTTCCAAACCGCCTTGAGTATGGCCTTAGCCGGGATTATCGCTCTGTTAACGGTGAATTTGTCGTTTGGTGTGATGACTCGTGCGGCACCGCAGTTGAATATTTTCTCTCTTGGTTTTGCCTTTGCATTGCTGATTGGTTTGATGATCTGTTGGTACATCATGGCTGGCCTGTACAGTCACTACCAATTGTATTGGCTCGAAGTGGAAGGTCAGGTATGTCGCTTGATCGACCTGAACTGTTAAGCGAGTAGGAGGCTGACGATGGCAGAATCAGATGGCCAAGAACGCACCGAAGACGCCACCCCCCAGCGGCTTAAACAAGCTCGCGAAAAGGGGCAGGTGGCACGTTCTAAAGAGTTAGCGTCGGTCTCAGTACTGATTGTTGGTGCGCTTTCGCTGATGATGTTTGGTGAAGGGCTCGCGCGCGCTTTGTTTGGTTCAATGGCTCGGCTGTTTAACTTGAGCCGAGAAGAAATCTACGATTCGACCAAGCTGTTTGATGTGGCACTTGGCGCACTTTCCAGTCTATTGCTCCCACTTCTGCTTATCTTGTTTGTTCTATTTATTGCGGCGTTAATCGGAGCTGCTGGTGTTGGTGGTATTAGTTTCTCTGCAGAAGCGGCGATGCCAAAACTATCCAAAATGAACCCGCTTAGTGGCCTTAAACGCATGGTGGGAATGCAAAGCTGGGTTGAGCTGATCAAATCTATTCTAAAGGTCACGTTGGTGGCAGGGATGGCATTCTATCTCGTTAATGCCTCTAGAGCAGACTTGTTCCAGCTTAGTATGGAAGTCTTTCCACAAAACATTTTTCACGCGCTCGATATTTTACTTAACTTTATTTTGTTGATTAGTGCGACACTATTGATTGTGGTCGCCATCGATATTCCATTCCAGATTTGGCAGCATGCGAATCAGCTCAAAATGACTAAGCAAGAAGTCAAAGATGAGTTTAAAGATACCGAAGGTAAACCCGAGGTGAAGGGACGGATTCGAATGCTGCAAAGAGAAGCCGCTCAACGAAGAATGATGGCAGAAGTACCGCAGGCCGACGTTATTATTACCAACCCGGAGCACTTCTCTGTAGCGCTGCGCTATAAACAGGGGCAAGACAAAGCGCCTGTCGTGGTTGCAAAGGGGATCGACCACATGGCACTTAAGATACGAGAAGTGGCTAGAGAGCACAGCATCTACGTAATTCCTTCGCCTCCGTTAGCGCGTTCTCTTTATCATACAACAGAACTGGAGCAGGAGATTCCAGATGGCTTGTTTGCCGCGGTTGCTCAGATATTGGCGTATGTGTATCAACTTAAACAGTATCGCAAAAAAGGTGGACAGCGGCCGACACTGCAAAACGACCAGATTAGTATTCCTAAAGATATGCGCTACTAGCCCTATTTTCGTCATTATTGTCAAAATAATGACGCTTTTCTTGGCTTAATTCTTGCTTTTTCTTAAGTCATTATAGGAAAAACAATACGCCGCTTAATCTAGAGTGGTAGTGCAGTGATGTAGTACATGAAGTTAACTTTACCTTTTGCCGACAGGTTACCGACGATTCCACGTCGTGCATTACCTGCGATTGGTGCGCCAGTGATGGTTCTTGCAGCGCTTGCGATGATCGTACTGCCGATCCCGGCATTTCTTCTCGACCTGTTTTTTACCTTCAACATCGCGTTAGCGATGGTGGTGCTATTGGTGTCGGTCTATACCCGTCGTCCTCTCGACTTTGCTGCTTTTCCGACGGTGTTGCTCATCGCTACTTTACTGCGTTTGGCACTAAACGTTGCTTCAACTCGAGTGGTGTTACTGTATGGTCACGAGGGAAGTGGTGCAGCGGGTAACGTTATTGAGGCCTTTGGTAACGTAGTGATTGGCGGTAACTACGCAGTTGGTTTAGTCGTGTTTATGATTTTGATGATCATTAACTTTATGGTGGTTACCAAAGGTGCGGGGCGGATCTCTGAAGTAAGTGCACGCTTTACTTTGGACGCCTTACCAGGTAAACAAATGGCCATCGATGCTGACTTGAATGCCGGCCTTATTGATCAAGAGCAGGCTAGAACACGCCGATTTGAAGTAACCAAAGAAGCAGACTTCTACGGCTCGATGGATGGTGCATCAAAGTTTGTTAAAGGTGATGCCATTGCTGGTATTCTGATTTTGTTCTTAAACATTATTGGCGGCTTGAGTATTGGGATGATGCAGTACTCACTCAGTTTTGGTGATGCCATCCAAATCTATACACTATTAACCATTGGTGATGGTTTAGTAGCACAGATTCCATCACTTTTACTCTCTATCGCTGCTGCAATCATGGTAACCCGTCAAAATACTGACGAGGATATGGGACAGCAAGTTGTTTTCCAACTGTTTGATAATCCGAAAGCTCTAACCATTACAGCGGGGATCCTGGGTGTGATGGGTATTGTGCCTGGTATGCCTCATTTTGCATTCTTGATGCTGGCATTGATTGCCGGTTTGGGGGCTTACTGGTTACACAGAAAACAAGCGAAGAAAGAGGAACAGAAGAATCTTCCTGCGGAGATCAGCAGCAATGAAACCTCATCAACGCCTAAGGAGTTGTCTTGGGATGATGTTCACCCTGTGGATGTCATTGGCTTGGAAGTAGGTTATCGACTTATACCGCTTGTTGACCGAGACCAAGGTGGTGAATTACTCGAGCGTGTTAAAGGAGTTCGTAAGAAGCTGTCACAAGATTTTGGCTTCCTCATCCCAGCTGTTCATATTCGCGACAACCTAGAGCTAACACCAAATTCCTATCGAATCACGTTGATGGGAGTCGCAGTAGGTGAAGCAGAAATTCGTCCTGACCAAGAACTAGCAATTAACCCGGGGCAAGTTTATGGTTTGATTGACGGCGAACAAACCATCGATCCAGCATTCGGACTTGAAGCGGTCTGGATTCAGGAAGCACAGCGAGAGCACGCTCAAGCACTAGGCTATACCGTTGTCGACTCATCTACTGTGTTGGCGACTCACTTAAGTCAGTTGCTAACTAACAATGCTGCGCAATTGCTTGGACACGAAGAAGTGCAAAACCTTCTTGAGATGCTGGGACGAAGTGCGCCAAAACTGGTCGAAGACTTTGTACCAGAGCAATTACCTTTAGGAACCGTGGTGAAAGTGCTGCAAAACTTGCTGCATGAAGCAATACCAATTAGAGATATTCGAACTATTGTGCAAACTTTGGCCGAGTACTCCGGCAAGAGTCAAGAACCTGACGTTCTCACAGCAGCGGTTCGAATAGCGCTAAAACGACTAATTGTTCAGGAAATCAATGGAATAGAGCCAGAGTTGCCGGTCATTACGCTCATTCCTGAGCTGGAACAAATATTGCATCAAACAATGCAAGCTTCTGGTGGTGAATCAACCGGAATTGAACCTGGATTAGCCGAACGACTGCAAGCGTCACTAACTCAAGCGACACAAGAGCAAGAGCTAAAAGGTGAGGCAGCTGTGCTGCTGACATCAGGGGTATTACGTTCGACATTGGCTAAGTTTGTGAAAAATACCATTCCTAACTTACGTGTCTTGTCTTACCAAGAAATCCCAGATGAGAAACAAATCAGAATTGTGCAAGCCGTTGGTAATTAGCGGTTTGGATTGAAAATGGATGTAACAGTTGAAAATTAAACGATTTTTTGCCAGAGATATGCGTCAGGCATTACTCCAAGTGAAAGAAGAACTTGGTGCTGAAGCGGTGATCATGTCCAATAAAAAAGTGGCGGGTGGGGTAGAAATCGTTGCTGCCGTCGATGGTGATAGTTCATCATCGGAACCACGTCAGATGCAAAGCAACGCATTGGCGGCACCAACACGTCCACAAAGCGGCTATGACGGTGGTCGTCAGACCAATGATCGTCAGGCTGATGGTAGAAACTATAACAGTGGACGCAGCCTCAAGGACGACGTTGTGAATCTCAATCAAAAAAGTTCAGCAAGCGCGCCTTCGGTCACCGATCGATTTGCCAATATGCTCAAAAACTATCGTGGTGCTGACAGTAACGCGAGTAAAAGCGCATCGACACCACCTGATTCTCTTTCTGCTTTGTTAGAAAGACAATCAGAGCGAGCAAAATCGGTCAGTGACGGTTATCAAAACAGCGATCGCTATCAATACGCTCAAGAAAATCGCTCAGATTTTGACTCTCGCGACAATCGCTCAAGCGTACGTTCCACAGGGCGTCATCAATTTGCTGAAAATAGCACAGATGCACCGCGCCGAGGTTCCAGTCCACGTGACGCGAAAATCGGTGAAGAGCTCGAAGCGATGAAAGAAGATATGTCATCCATCCGTCGCCTTCTTGAACATCAGGTGTCCGGTTTAATGTGGCAAGAAGTCGAGCGCCGAGAGCCACTTCGAGCCATGTTAATCAAACGATTAGAAAGAATGGGTCTGTCTCCAGAACTTTCCGATCAGCTCGCTTGTTATATCCCAGAAGATACGCCGCCTCAAAAAGCATGGAAGGCATTGCTGTCTTTAGTCTCAGATCAAATCGTTGTGAGCAAGCAAGATATTCTGCGCAAAGGTGGGATTGTCGCATTGCTTGGGCCTACGGGTGTCGGTAAAACGACGACAGTGGCTAAATTAGCGGCAAGAGCCGCTATGGAATACGGTTCGGATAACGTAGCGCTAGTCACAACGGATACCTACCGAATTGGTGCTCATGAGCAATTATCCATTTATGGCAGAATTATGGGATGTCCCGTCAGAGTTGCTAAAGATTCTGAAGAACTTGCCGATGTACTATATCAGTTAAGAAACAGACGCTTAGTACTAATTGATACAGCAGGTATGGGGCAGCGAGACGTTAGGCTTTCCGAACAGCTCGATACGCTGATGCAGGAAAGCGGAGAAGTAATACATAGCTACTTGGTGCTACCAGCGACAGCGCAGCGTCAAGTTTTGCAAGAAACGTTAGACCACTTTAGACGCATCCCGTTATCAGGGTGCATTATGACTAAGTTGGATGAGTCGTTAAGCTTGGGCGAATTTATCAGTGTTGTAGTACAAAATGCACTACCAGTCACCTATATTGCCAATGGACAACGGGTGCCAGAAGACATTGTAATTGCGCAGCCCAAATATATGGTCGCGAAAGCGAACGAACTATTAGAGAAGTCGACAGAGAATGAACCCCACTTCTGGAACAGTGATATGGAGGGGGTTTAGGTGCAAGCGAATATGACAAATAACATGATACATGACCAAGCGAGTGGCCTAAGACGTTTGACTCAGCCAACGTTGACGAAGGTAATTTCAGTTACTGGCGGTAAAGGTGGTGTTGGTAAATCCAATGTGACGCTTGGACTTGCAATCTGTATGGCTCGTCAAGGCAAAAAAGTAATGGTGTTGGATGCCGATTTAGGTCTGGCAAATGTCGACGTCATGCTTGGTATTCGACCTAAGAAAAACCTCGGCCATGTATTAGCAGGCGAATGTGATTTAAAAGATGCTATTGTCGAAGGTCCTCACGGCATTCGAATTATCCCAGCGACATCTGGAACGCAGAGCATGACGGAGCTGAGCCATGCTCAACATATGGGATTGATTCGAGCGTTTGGTAGCTTAGAAGAAGAAATGGACGTCTTGCTTGTTGATACCGCAGCGGGCATTTCCGATATGGTGGTGAGTTTTTCTCGCGCAGCGCAAGATGTAGTAGTGGTGGTTTGTGATGAACCAACCTCAATTACCGATGCTTATGCACTTATTAAGCTACTTAGTCGAGAGCATCAAGTTCAGCGCTTCAAAGTGGTGGCGAATATGGTTCGTAGCTATCGAGAAGGGCGAGAATTGTTTACAAAATTGACATTAGTCACAGAACGATTCCTCAATGTGAGTCTTGAGTTAGTCGCATGCATCCCATTAGATGATAAAGTGCGACAAGCAGTGAAGAGACAAAAGATAGTAGTTGATGCATTTCCACGCTCACCTGCTGCTCTAGCGCTAAGTTCTTTGGCGAACAAAGCGTTAACTTGGCCTATTCCAAAAGTACCAAGTGGGCACCTAGAGTTTTTTGTCGAAAGGCTACTAAATAGACCAGAAGCGCTAGAGGAACCGTTTAGTGAATAAAGCTTTGACCTATGACCAACATGCCAATTTGAGTGGTCAGCAAGCTTTCTTAGAGAAGTACTCAGTATTGGTGAAGCGTATCGCCCACCATTTGATTGGGCGACTTCCACCGAACGTGTTGGTTGAAGACTTGATTCAGGCTGGAATGATCGGCCTGATTGAAGCACAAAAAAATTACGATGGCAGTAAAGGCGCGAGCTTCGAAACCTACGCAGGGATTCGGATTCGAGGAGCCATGCTTGACGATATTCGTCGCGGTGATTGGGTGCCACGTTCGGTACATAAACATAGCCGTGATATCTCTCAGGCCATTTCGGTGTTGGAAGTCGAGCTGAATCGAGACCCAACCGATTCTGAGGTGGCTAACTATTTGGGGCTGAGTCTTGCTCAATACCACAAAGCTCTGACCGATATTAATTGTTCGAAGTTGGTGGGAATAGAAGATTTAGGCGTTTCGGAAGATTCTGTCTCTGTTTCAGATGAAGAAGATAATACTCCGTTTCAAGGCGTCGCGGACGATGCGTTCCGTGAAGCGTTAATAGAATCAATAAAATCGCTACCAGAGCGTGAAGCATTAACGTTATCCTTGTATTATGACGAAGAGTTAAATTTGAAGGAGATAGGTGAAGTATTGGGCGTCAGCGAATCGCGCGTTAGTCAAATATTGAGCCAATCGATGCAGCGTCTTCGCACCAAGCTAAGTGCTTGGACAGATAATAATTAATAAACACTGATCTTGCTTTCAGTGGAGGCAATTTTGAATAAAAACATGAAAATCCTTATTGTTGACGACTTTTCAACAATGCGCCGTATTGTCAAAAACCTTCTACGCGACTTGGGCTTTAGCAACACGCTAGAAGCTGATGACGGTTTAACGGCACTACCAATGCTCAAGAAGGGCGATTTTGACTTTGTCGTAACCGACTGGAATATGCCAGGCATGCAAGGGATCGATCTACTACGACACATCCGAGCGGATGAAGAACTTAAACACCTACCTGTTCTTATGATCACTGCAGAAGCTAAACGCGAGCAGATTATCGAAGCGGCGCAAGCCGGTGTAAATGGTTACATCGTTAAACCATTTACCGCAGCAACACTAAAAGAAAAATTAGACAAAATTTTCGAGCGTTTATAACGCGCTCAGCATAGCGAATGGCTATATCAGAATGATTTCATTAGAACAAGCTAAGCAGCTTGTTGATTTGTTGGAAAACGACAAACAACAAGAAGCCAATGAGCTGGTCATGATGATTCAAGGCGGCAACGAAAGTCGAGTACTTCAAGAAGTTGGCGCTCTGACTCGTGACCTGCACGATGCTTTAAAGGAATTCAGCATTGATACGCGTCTTAATGAGATCGCCAATGATGAAATCCCTGAAGCTCGCGACCGCTTAGAATACGTCATCAACAAAACGGAAATTTCTGCCAATACCACAATGGACGCGGTAGAACGTTGTCTGCCTATGGCGGACAATCTCCATGAATGTTTATTGCAAGTTCGTCCACAGTGGAACGAGCTAATGCATGGCAGGCTTGAGCTAAAACAATTTAAAGACCTGTGTCATCGTATTGATGATCTACTTAGTCAGGTGGAAGGGGATGGTACCGAACTGCGTACTCAGCTCACCAACATTCTAATGGCGCAGGATTTTCAAGACCTTACTGGACAAATCATTCGCCGCGTTATCACTTTAGTCAGTGAAGTGGAAACGAGGCTGGTGGAAATCTTGAAAGTGTTCAGTGACGAACAACAACCAATAACAACAAAACCAAAGCAGGCACCAGTTGGCGTCGAGGGACCGATTATTAACCCTCATGAGAGAGACGATGCCGTCTCTTCGCAAGACGAAGTCGATGATTTGCTTTCGAGTCTTGGGTTTTAGGGGTGGACAATGAGCTACGAATTAGATGAAGAGATTCTACAGGACTTTCTAGTAGAAGCGGGTGAGATACTCGAGTTGCTTTCAGAGCAGCTAGTCGAACTAGAGAACAATCCTGAAGATAAAGATCTTTTGAATGCGATATTTAGAGGTTTCCACACCGTAAAAGGTGGTGCAGGATTTCTAGCATTAACTGAACTTGTTGATACCTGTCATGGTGCGGAAAACGTCTTCGATATCCTTCGAAACGGCCAGCGCTCAGTGAATGCCAGTCTAATGGATACCATGCTTAAAGCGTTAGACACCGTTAACCATCAGTTCCAATCAGTTCAGAACATGGCTCCGATTGAACCGGCCGATCCTGCACTACTAGAGGAACTTCATCGCCTAAGTAAGCCAGAGTCCGCAGATGAGGCCGTAGCTCCTAAGGTTGAAATCCCAGAACCTCCGACCGTCTCTGAGCCAGAACTCAGCGTAGTTGAATCTTCAACGGTGGCGCAAGGCGACTCCATCGATGACATTACTCAAGATGAGTTTGAGCGTCTTTTAGATGAGCTTCATGGCAAGGGGAGTGGCCCGAGTAAAGTTGCTGCTGCGCCTGCCATCTCTGCGGTGGATAGCGCGCCTGTGGCACCAGCGGAACTTAGCTCGTCAGACATTACGGACGATGAGTTTGAAAAACTGTTAGACGAACTACATGGTGTCGGGAAGGGACCTTCTGCGGCAGATGTTGCCCCGGCAGTGACCCCTGTAGCTGCTTCTAAGCCAGAGGTTAAAGAGACACCAGCAGGGTCTGGCGGCGGTGATTTGATGACGGACGAAGAGTTCGAGAAACTGCTGGATGAATTGCATGGTGTTGGTAAGGGTCCTTCTCCAGATGAACTGGATGTAGCAACAAAACCTGCATCTCAAAACGTTGCACCAGCGACGATCGAGCCTAAAGTAGCAGAACCTGCTAAAGCGGCGGCCCCGGCTGTTGCGCCAGCCCCAGAAAAATCCTTACCAGCGGAAAGCAAGAACACGGCTGTGCAGGTCAAGAAACCACAAGCCGAAGCAACAGTTCGTGTTGATACTTCAACACTGGATACCATCATGAACATGGTTGGTGAGCTGGTGTTGGTTCGTAACCGCTTGGTAAGTCTTGGTCTCAACAGTAATGATGAAGAGATGTCTAAAGCAGTCTCCAATCTCGATGTTGTGACAGCAGATCTGCAAGGTGCGGTAATGAAAACCCGCATGCAGCCTATTAAGAAAGTCTTCGGTCGCTTCCCACGAGTGGTAAGAGATTTAGCGCGTAGCCTTAACAAGGACATTGTTCTTGAAATGCAAGGTGAAGATACCGACCTCGATAAGAACTTAGTAGAAGCCCTAGCGGATCCACTGATTCACTTGGTTCGAAACTCGGTTGACCATGGTGTGGAGATGCCAGATGTTCGTGAACAGTCAGGTAAATCTCGCACGGGTAAGATAACCCTTTCTGCCTCGCAAGAAGGTGACCATATCGAACTTGCCATTATTGATGATGGCGGTGGTATGGACCCTGAGAAGCTACGAGCTATCGCAGTAAAACGTGGCATGATGGACGAGGATGCAGCCTCTCGTCTAACCGATAAAGAGTGCTTTAATCTTATCTTTATGCCGGGCTTCTCCAGTAAAGAAAAGATCTCGGATATATCGGGTCGTGGCGTAGGTATGGATGTGGTGAAGACCGCCATTAATACCTTAAACGGCTCTATCGATATTGACTCAGAACTCGGTAAAGGCACCAAAATTACCATTAAAGTTCCGCTCACATTAGCGATACTTCCAACCTTGATGGTGGGCGTGGGAGGTAATCCATTTGCACTGCCTTTGGCAAGCGTGAACGAGATTTTCCACCTAGATTTAAGCCGTACCAATGTGGTTGATGGTCAATTGACCATCATTGTTCGTGATAAGTCTATTCCTCTGTTCTATCTGCAAAACTGGCTCGCACCACATGCGGGTCGCGCTGAGCAGCGTAAGGGTCATGGGCATGTGGTCATCGTTCAGATAGGCAGCCAGCGTGTTGGCTTTGTTGTGGATACTTTGATCGGCCAAGAAGAAGTGGTGATTAAACCGCTAGATAGCCTATTACAAGGTACGCCGGGCATGGCAGGCGCAACCATTACTAGTGATGGTCACATCGCATTGATATTAGACGTACCTGACTTACTCAAGCAGTACGCAGCAGCATCGCGTATCTAATTTAGGGAAGTCTATGTCACTTAAAGTACTCGTCGTCGACGACTCAAGTTTTTTCCGCAGACGTGTTAGCGATATTATTAATGCAGCCCCTCGATTAGAAGTGGTTGATGTTGCTGTGAATGGCAAAGAGGCAGTCGAAAAGGCACTGTCTCTGAAACCCGATGTGATCACTATGGATATAGAGATGCCAGTTATGGATGGCATCTCTGCGGTACGTGAGATCATGGCGTCTCAGCCAACCCCGATACTTATGTTCTCGTCTTTGACGCATGAAGGCGCCAAAGCGACCTTAGATGCATTGGAAGCTGGTGCTTTAGATTTCTTACCAAAGAAATTTGAAGATATTGCGCGCAACAAAGACGAAGCCGTCAGCCTATTGCAGCAACGTGTGCAGCAAATTGCTAGCCGTCGCGCGTTGTTACGCAGAACACCTATTCGCCCAATATCAAGGCCAGCGGGCACATTAACATCGAGAACAGCCGCTTCACGTGTTGAACCTTCAATGAGTGCTGTTAAAGCAACCGCGCCAGCGACCCCTGCAGCACGGTTTCGTGCCAGTGGTAAGTCGTATCAGTTGACAGCAATCGGAACTTCAACGGGCGGACCAGTCGCTCTGCAAAAGATCTTAACCAAGTTACCTGTTAATTATCCCCACCCGATTCTGCTTGTACAGCATATGCCAGCGACGTTTACTGCAGCGTTTGCAGCACGCTTAAACTCTCTTTGCCAAATTACGGTCAAAGAAGCGGCGGATGGCGATATGTTACAACCAGGTGTTGCCTATTTGGCGCCAGGCGGAATGCAGATGATGCTCGAAGGACGTCCTGGTAATACCAAGATCCGCATCATTGATGGTGGCGAACGCATGAATTACAAACCCTGTGTTGATGTCACCTTTGGTTCTGCCGCTAAGATCTATCAAGACAAAGTGTTGTCGATGATATTAACTGGAATGGGTGCAGATGGTAGAGAAGGCGCTCGTATGCTCAAAGCTGCAGGGTCAACGATTTGGGCTCAAGACGAAGAGTCTTGCGTGGTTTATGGCATGCCTCAGGCTGTAGCGAAAGCAGGTATTTCGACGGAAGACCTGCCGTTGGAGCGCATCGCCGAACGTATTTTAGTAGAGCTCAAGAGGCACTAACTATGATTGTTTGGAGTGTAGCTAACCAAAAAGGTGGAGTGGGCAAAACCACCACCACGGTAACGTTGGCAGGGCTATTGAGCCAAAAGGGGCATCGAGTCTTGTTGATCGATACCGACCCTCATGCATCATTGACCACTTATCTGGGTATGGATTCAGACGAGCTGACTCATAGTTTGTTTGATTTGTTCCAACTGAAAGAATTCAGTGAGACACGTGTTAAAGCCTTAATTCACCAGACCGAGATAGATAATATTGATATTTTGCCAGCTCATATGTCGCTGGCGACACTCGACCGCGTTATGGGCAATCGCAGTGGCATGGGACTTATCTTAAAGCGCGCATTATTGGCACTTCGTGATGAGTACGATTATGTGTTGATAGACTGCCCACCAATATTAGGTGTGATGATGGTCAATGCGTTGGCGGCGAGTGATAGAATTTTAATCCCAGTACAGACCGAGTTTTTGGCTATGAAAGGGCTGGAAAGAATGGTGCGTACGTTGGCTATCATGCAGAAATCACGTCAACGTCCATTCAAAGTAACGATTGTCCCTACCATGTATGACAAACGGACTCGGGCATCTTTGCAAACACTCACCCAGCTTAAACACGATTATCCATCGCAAGTTTGGAGCTCTGCGGTACCTATCGATACCAAATTTAGAGACGCAAGTCTTAAGCACTTACCTGCGTCGCATTTTGCCGCTGGAAGTCGTGGCGTATTTGCCTATAAGCAGCTGCTAATTTATTTAGAAAGGTTGGCTCAAGATGAAAGCTGATGCAGCTCCCCTCTCAAGCGAACAAGCGCTAGACGATTACTTTACGTCATTATTAGGGCTAGAAGATGGCCTTGATTTCGATAATGGAGAGTCTGAGCCAATCGAAGTGAGTGAACCAGTTTCTGTTGCTGAATCATCGGAAGCTGAGGCTCTTATTGAGCAGCAGGATTCGCTATCTACATGGCAACCTGAGCCTCAACTACAACTTAGCCAATCAAAAGAAGTAGCACGCACTTACGACGAACTTATCGCGGAAGCTGAAGAGCCTGATCTGCAACACCTTGAGAAGCTGTTTAGTGGGTTGCAGCACCAGTCAGAAACCCAAGAAACTGAAGAGTCAATAGTTGCTGAGCCAGACATAGCCGTTCAGGTGGAGTCAGAACAAATTGCTGCTGAAGCAGCAACAGAAGAAATTCAATCGTGGGATCTAGAAGAAACTTCGGATGTAATTAGTGATATTAAAGTTGATTCTGAGATTGCCGATACAGTTGATGTAGAACTGGTTACCGCAGATGGTGGGTCGGGTGAGCAGAACATTTGGCAAAATGGCGAGCGTACTGAAGGTTTTCAGGTGCTGTATTTTGATGTCAATGGTATGACGTTTGCCGTGCCTTTGGATGAGCTTGGGGGTATCCACCAGATTGGTGAGCTAAACCATTTGATTGGCAAACCTGCTTGGTATCTGGGGCTGCAGTCGAGTCGCGATAGTCAACTTGATGTGGTTGATACGGCTATGTGGGTAATGCCTGATGTTCTTAATGACGATAGTTACAAAGATGCCTATGAGTATATTGTGATGTTAGGTGAGAGCCATTGGGGACTGGCGTCTACAGAGCTTAAAGGTACTGAGCTACTTCAACCAGAAGCGGTGCGCTGGAGAGAAAAATCCGGTAAGCGTCCTTGGCTTGCTGGGATGGTAAAAGAACAAATGTGTGCGTTAGTTCATGTGTCTGAGCTAATTGACATGCTTAATGCTGGATTAGATGTTAAATCGGTACAGTAAACAACAAAATTAATGCTATTTGCTTCCGCTTTCATTATGAAGCAAGGCAGAAATGAATTGAGAGGAAGACTATGTCTCAAACGATGGATGTTGAACTAAGAAAAGATCAAGCTAACGATGAAGTGCTGCAATGGGTGACGTTTCAGTTAGAAGAAGAAACCTACGGCATCAATGTTATGCAAGTTCGAGAAGTACTTCGTTATACAGAGATAGCGCCTGTACCTGGAGCACCAGACTACGTTCTGGGCATTATTAACCTCCGTGGCAACGTGGTCACGGTGATTGATACTCGTTCACGTTTTGGCTTGATGCCTGGTGAAATCACGGATAATACTCGTATCATTGTTATCGAATCTGAACGCCAAGTTATTGGTATTCTAGTCGACAGTGTGGCTGAAGTGGTTTATCTGCGCTCTTCTGAAATTGATACAACGCCAAGTGTTGGTACAGATGAAAGCGCGAAGTTCATTCAAGGGGTGAGCAACCGTGAAGGTAAATTGTTGATTCTTGTTGACCTTAATAAACTGCTCTCTGAAGATGAGTGGGATGAAATGGCTTATCTATAATGATTGACTCTGTGTCTTTGATGTCACCACTGCTATGGGGAGCGGTGGCATTAGCAATTATTCTCTTTGTATGGTTGGTGAAGGTTCATCGTGGCCTGAATCTACATAAGGCACATGCTCGCCAGCAAAAGCGAGCGCTAGAGAAAGATGTAGAAAAATGCAATAAACAGCTTCTTGAAGTACGTTCGGTGTTAGTTGGACTTGGTCAGAAAGTATCTGAACAAGAAGAAATTATAGCTCACCTAACCGAGCGTATTATCGAGGTGGAAAATGTCGATAGTGACGGTCGTTTGTACACTCGTGCTAACAAAATGGTCAAACTGGGCGCGGATATCAACGAGCTTATCGAAGAGTGCGAACTTCCAAAGGCAGAAGCAGAGCTGATGCTCTCCCTGCAGAACAAAATTGCCGGCAAAGAAAAAGTGCCGCCTTTACACAAGGCAAAGCAACCAGTCCGAGCACCCGCCAGTCAAGGTTATCCCTCCCTTAAAAAGAGCAGATAGGCGTTACAGAACATCAATAACTCATTGATGTTCTTGTTCTATTTTAATAACAACGTTAACAATTCTTTACCTTTTTCTAGTCGTCATAGGTGTACGGTTTGCTATTCTATGGTTCGGCATGATATGACAAATTAAGAAAATATCTACCACTTTATGGGTATATATTTCGTTTTAAGAACAGTAATTTATAGTTTCTTACCAAGTTTCGTGAAGCGAGTTTGATCATTATCGTTTAACGCTATTTTAGCTATGGTAAGATGGACGCCCTGTCGAACCAGTACGTAAATGAATGTTAGAAGTAACAAAATTAACAGCGATTCGCGATGACCGCGTATTATTTGAGAATTTATCTTTTTCTTTACAATTAGGCGATCTCGTACAGATTGAGGGCCGAAACGGTACCGGTAAAACCACGCTGATGCGTATTGTTGCTGGACTGGGAGATAAAGAAGACGGTGAGATCAAATGGAATGGTGAAAAAATCGAATCCAGTCGGGAAGATTATCACCAATCTTTGTTGTTTCTAGGACACCAAACTGGCGTCAAACGCGATCTGACCGCGTTCGAAAATCTAAAGTTTTATCAGTCTATTCATGCTCCTGACACATCGACGGAACAGATTTTTTCTGCGTTAACCCAAGTCGGCCTTGCTGGTCGAGAAGATGTACCTGTTGCTCAACTTTCTGCAGGTCAACAACGCAGAGTAGCGTTGGCGCGTCTTTGGCTCAGTAAGCAACCATTGTGGATTTTGGATGAACCACTGACTGCGATCGATAAGCAGGGTGTTAAAGTGCTAGAAGATCTATTTCTCAACCATGCGGAACAGGGCGGTATCGTATTGTTAACGACTCACCAAGATATGTTTAGCGACAATCCTAAACTCAAAAAGATCAAACTTGGAGAGTAGTATGATTGCGTCCATGATGAAAATAGTCCGTCGAGAGCTACTCATTGCGTTTCGCCGTCAAGCCGATATTTTCAATCCACTATGGTTTTTCATCATAGTGATTACTCTTTTTCCATTAAGTATCGGACCTGAGCCGAATCTACTGGCGCGTATTGCTGCTGGTATTGTGTGGGTTGCTGCTTTGCTTTCTGCACTTTTGTCATTGGAGCGACTGTTTAAAGATGACTTCCAAGACGGGTCTCTTGAACAGATGATGCTCATGCCTATTCCCCTACAACTGGTTGTTATAGCAAAGATTATTGCTCACTGGTTGCTGACAGGGTTGCCTCTTATCATTATTAGTCCACTGCTGGCGATTTTGTTATCACTGGACTCAAATACATGGATTGCTGTCGTCTTAACTTTATTGGTGGGGACACCTACCTTGAGTTTTATAGGCGCTATCGGTGTTGCATTGACCGTTGGGTTGCAAAAAGGTGGGGTGCTGCTGAGTTTGCTCGTATTGCCTCTCTATATTCCTATTCTAATATTTGCTACCTCTGCGATTGATGCTGCATCATTGGGTGTTGCGTATAATGGTCAGTTAGCTTTGCTAGCTGCTATGTTAGCCGGAGCAATGACTCTGACTCCGTTTGCTATCAGTGCCGCACTAAGAGTTAGCGTAAACTAAAAATATACCACGCTTACATTGCCGATTCGGCGATGAGAGAAATGTCGTCAAAGAGTGAGAAACACTATGTGGAAATGGCTCCATCCTTATGCCAAACCCGAAACCACTTACCAATTGTGCGGTAAGCTTTTACCATGGTTTGCCACGATAGCATTACTATGTCTATCCATCGGCACCGTCTGGGGACTTGCTTTTGCACCTTCAGACTATCAACAAGGTGATAGCTTCCGTATTATCTATATTCATGTCCCTTCTGCAATTTGGTCTATGGGCGTGTATATGTCGATGGCGATTTCGGCATTTATTGGTCTAGTGTGGCAGGTTAAGTTGTCTAACTTAGCGGCTCTGGCGATGGCGCCAATTGGTGCGGTCTACACCTTCATCGCCCTGTTAACAGGTGCAGTGTGGGGCAAGCCTATGTGGGGTGCATGGTGGGTCTGGGATGCTCGTCTGACGTCAGAACTGATTCTTCTATTCCTTTATTTAGGTGTCATTGCGCTTTACCACGCTTTTGATGATCAAAAAACGGCAGCAAAAGCAGCGGGTATTCTTGCCATAGTAGGTGTGATTAACCTCCCTATAATCCATTTCTCTGTGGAGTGGTGGAACACGCTACATCAAGGCGCGACAATTACTAAGTTCGCTAAACCTTCGATTTCCAGCGACATGCTGTGGCCACTACTATTGAATATTTTCGGATTTGCCTTCTTCTTTGGAGCTGTGACGATGATTCGTTTACGTAATGAGATCATCAATAAAGAGGGGCACCGTCCGTGGGTGATCAAACTGGCTGAACAAGCCAAGCAAAGAGGTTAGATATTATGCATTTTGAATCTTTAGGTGACTTTTTTGCTATGGGAGGTTATGCCTCCTATGTTTGGAGTGCATTTGGCATCACCTTTTTGTCCATGATTATTCTTCTTGTGACTAGCGTGTCACGAGGAAAAAAACTACTTAAAGACGTTCAAGCTAAAGTCGATAGGCAGGCGCGTATCGAAGCAGCGAAAAATATGGAGAACACTCTATGAACCCAAGGCGTAAGAAAAGGCTCGGCATTATTCTGGCCATTTTCATTGGTATCGGTGCGACTGTTGGCTTGATCATTTATGCACTTAATCAAAACATGGATCTGTTCTATACACCAACGGAATTGGTGAATGGTAAGAAAGACGGCTCAAAACCTGAAATTGGCCAACGCCTGCGTATTGGTGGAATGGTGGTTGCAGGTTCGGTAAGTCGTGATACAGAATCACTGCGCGTCAGCTTCGATTTAGCTGATGTCGGTCCTAAGGTGACAGTGGTTTATGATGGTATTCTTCCTGACTTGTTCCGTGAAGGGCAGGGCATTGTTGCTCAAGGAGTACTAGTGGAGCCTACTAAGATTGAGGCTTTTGAAGTACTAGCTAAGCACGATGAAGAATACATGCCGCCTGAAGTAGCAGAAGCTATGAAGAAGACGCATGAACCACTGCAATATTCTCAAGAACAGAAACAAGGAAGCGGTCAATGATTGCTGAAATTGGTCACTTTGCACTGATACTCTCGTTGAGTTTATCAGTGCTACTCAGTATTTTGCCGCTCATAGGCGCATCGAAAAACAACACATTGCTGATGAACACGGCAAGGCCTCTCTCTTGGGGTATGTTCATTATGCTACTGTTGTCCTTTGTTATTCTCGAGTGGGCGTTTTACGTTAACGACTTTACGTTGCAGTATGTGGCGAATAACTCGAATACTCAGTTGCCTTGGTACTACCGTCTAACGGCAGTATGGGGTGCTCACGAAGGCTCATTATTACTTTGGGTGTTGATTCAAGCGGCTTGGACCGTTGCTGTAGCTAGCTTTAGCCGTGGTATGCCTCAAGAGTCAGTCGCGCGAGTACTAGCAGTAATGGGCATGATCACAGTAGGTTTCTTACTGTTTATCATTGTTACTTCAAACCCATTTTTAAGAACATTACCTTTCTTCCCGGTTAATGGACGAGATCTCAACCCACTGTTGCAAGACCCTGGTTTGATCATCCACCCTCCAATGCTATATATGGGTTATGTTGGCTTCTCGGTTGCGTTCTCTTTTGCGATTGCATCATTGATGTCAGGTCGCTTGGATACTGCTTGGGCTCGCTGGTCTCGACCTTGGACAACCGCTGCATGGGTTTTCCTAACTCTAGGTATCGCACTGGGTTCATGGTGGGCATATTATGAGCTTGGCTGGGGCGGCTGGTGGTTCTGGGATCCAGTTGAAAATGCCTCGTTCATGCCTTGGTTAGCGGGTACCGCATTAATGCACTCATTGGCAGTGACTGAAAAACGCGGCACGTTCAAAGCTTGGACGGTATTGTTGGCGATTTCAGCATTCTCTTTGAGTTTGTTGGGGACCTTCTTAGTACGTTCCGGCATTTTGGTCTCAGTACACGCATTTGCCTCCGATCCGTCGCGCGGTATGTTTATTCTTGGTTTCTTAGTATTCGTGATAGGTGGCTCATTACTGCTGTTCGCTTTGAAAGGCGCCTCGGTGAGAGTACGTGGTAACTTCGACTTGCTGTCACGTGAAAACGCGCTGTTGGGTAACAATGTTCTGTTGATGGCAGCACTCGTCGTGGTGCTTGTTGGTACTTTACTACCACTTGTTCATAAACAGATTGGTTTGGGCTCGGTATCGATCGGTGCGCCATTCTTTAATATGTTGTTTACTTGGCTAATGGTGCCATTCGCGTTCCTACTGGGTATTGGCCCTCTGATTCGTTGGAAGCGTGACAAAATGTCGACGCTTATTAAGCCAATGGTCATCTCTGGTGTTATCTCACTTGCTTTCTCTGCGCTGATGGTAACCGTTTTGGCCGAATACTTTACAGGTCTAGCATTCCTTGGTTGGTTGATGGCATCTTGGATCATTACCATGCATGGCTTTGAACTTTACGAGCGCGCAACTCACCGCCACAGTTTTGCCAAAGGCATTACTAAGCTACCTCGTAGCCACTGGGCGATGATGTTGGGTCACATCGGCTTAGCAGTAAGCGTTATTGGTATCGCTATGGTGCAAAACTACAGCATTGAACGCGATGTGCGTTTAGCGCCGGGTGAGCATTACCAGATTAATGACTACGATTTCTATTTCAAAGGTCTGCGTGACAAAGATGGTCCGAACTACGATGGTTATATCGCTGACTTTGAAATCACCAAAGGTGGTAAATACATCAACACCCTTCATGCAGAAAAGCGTTTCTATCGCACTGCTAAGTCTATGATGACTGAAGCCGCTATCGATCGTGGAGTGACTCGTGACTTGTATATCGCGATGGGTGAGCGTCTAGATGATGGTAAGTCATGGGCAGTTCGTATCTACCACAAACCGTTTGTTCGTTGGATTTGGTTAGGTGCGCTGATTATGTCTATCGGTGGTGCATTAGCTATCAGTGATAAACGTTACCGTTTCAGAAAGACAGCGAAGGCGGAAGGAGACGCATAATGAATAAGAAGATCCTATTTATTCCTTTAGTCGCATTTCTAATTTTGGTGTCGGTCTTTGCCGTTCAGCTAGGGCGTAACCAGGCTGGGGACGATCCTACCAAGCTAGAATCGGTGCTGATTGGCAAACACGTTCCAGAGTTTCGTTTAGAAGATCTTGCCGAGCCTGGAAAACTGTACAATCAGGATATCTTCAAAGGTGAGCCTTTACTGCTAAATGTTTGGGCTACATGGTGTCCAACTTGTTATGCAGAGCACCAGTATCTTAATGAGCTTGCGGGGAATGGCGTCAAAATCATCGGTTTGAACTACAAAGATCAACGTAACAAGGCGATTCAATGGCTTAATGAGTTGGGTAATCCTTACTTGATTAGCCTGTTCGATGGTGATGGCATGTTAGGTCTAGATTTAGGGGTCTACGGTGCGCCTGAAACCTTCTTAATCGATGCTAATGGTGTGATTCGTTACCGTCACGTTGGCGATGTGAACGCTCGCAACTGGAGTGAGAAACTTCAGCCTCTATATCAGCAAATGTTAGAGGAGGCGAAAAAATGAAAAAGTGGTTAATCGCTTTAACGTCTTCACTAGTGCTCGCATTGACAGCTAATGCTGCAATTGAAGTTCATGAGTTTGACTCGTTAGAACAGGAAAATCAGTTCCAAGAGCTAAACCACACGCTGCGTTGCCCTAAGTGTCAAAACAATACTATCGGTGACTCTAATGCTGAGCTTGCTGTAGACCTTCGTCAGAAAGTCTATGAGATGACCAAAGAAGGCAAATCTAAGCAAGAGATTATCGACTATATGATCGCTCGCTACGGTAACTTTGTGACTTATAATCCACCGCTGACATTCGCAACGGCGATCCTCTGGGTTGGCCCGTTATTTGTCGTGGTGTTCGGTTTTGGTTTGATTGTGATGCGCAGTCGTAAGAACCGCGCTAAGCAAACTGAACAAGCAGGCAGCGAGTGGAGCGATGAAAAAGAAGCTCAACTGAAAGCGTTGCTGGATGAAAAAGAGACTGGAGATAAGCAGTAATGACACTTTTTTGGATATCAACAGTCGGTCTTGTTGTCGTTGCAATCGCACTGCTGGCAATCACTCTTAACAGTAAGAAAGCCAACAACGATGAACAGCTTCGTGATGAATTAAACAAGGCATTCTATAAAGATCGTCTTTCTGAGTTGGAAGTGGAAAACGAAGAAGGCTTGGTGGAGAACCAACAAGACTTAATCGATGACCTTAAACAATCACTGCTTGACGATATTCCACAACAGCAGCAACAGACCGAGAAATTCAATATTTCGCCAATGGCGGTACTGATTCCTTCTGTTGCTTTGGTTGTGATCTTGACTTACGGCATGTATATGCATTTTGGTGGTGCAACCAAAGTGAAAAATTGGCAAGAAGTCACAGCTAACCTTCCTGAATTATCGAAGAAGCTGATGGCGGGCTCTGCTGAGCCAATGACTGAAGATGAGATGCAAGATCTTACTTTGGCCTTGCGTACTCGTTTGCACTATCAAAAAGACGATGCAACGGGCTGGTTGCTATTAGGTCGAATCGCCCTTGCGAATCGCGATGTGACAACCGCTACAGACGCGATGGAAAAAGCCTATCGGCTAACGCCTAACGATGCAGATGTTAAGTTAGGTTACGCTCAAGCTCTGATGATGTCTCAAGATGAAATGGATAATAATCGTGCAAGAAGCCTACTTACTAGCTTGATTCAAGAAGAGTATGTTGATCTTCGAGTGTTTTCGCTATTGGCATTCGATGCATTTGAGCGAGAAGATTTCCCAGGAGCTATCCGTTACTGGTCGATTATGCAGAAAATGATTGGTCCAGAAGATAGCCGCTATGAAATGCTTTCTCGAAGCATTGAGAGTGCCAAAGCGCGCATGGGTGAGCCGATTGTTCAAGGTAAGTCAGTGGCGGTGACTATTTCACTAAGCCCTGATGCTCGTATCCCAGAAGATGCAGCACTAATCGTCTCAGTACACCCAGCAGATGGTTCGCCAATGCCAGTTGCGGCGGCGCGCTATCCGCTAGGTACTTTCCCACGTACTGTTGTTTTGGATGATAACAACAGCATGATGGAAGGGCGTAAACTATCAAGTTTGGATGGACTCATTGTGAGAGTTCGTATCGATAGTGATGGTAATGTTGCGACTCGCGATGGCGATTGGTTTGGTGAAAGCCAACCTGCTAAATTGGGTGATACCGTGGAGGTGTCTATTAATCAGCAGTACTAATGCCTATAACATATAGTCATACTGATTAATAAATATTGGCCTAGATTGTTGCTTTAACTAGCCTGTGTAGTTGCATACCGCTATACTCATTACTAGTGGTTATAACAACAATCTAGAGCTTAATTCCTAATTATCAAAGCATTAGGACAAAAAAATACGAAACTGCTCAGATTGTCATGGCTTATGGATGAGGTTATGCAGTCAGCATCAACCGGCAAAAAGATCACTCTTTTTGCCGTTTTTGTTTCTTGCGTATTTCTGTTTGGTTGTTCTTCATCTCCTGAAGATACCCAACCAATAGAAAGCCAAGAGGCAACTTCGACTTTGGATTCTAGCTCAAGTGACTCCAGCGATCTGCAAGTCGAGAACAGTGAACTACAACCTGACAATGATACGACTCAGGTTGGAACCGACGTCTATGATCCCTTCGAAAGCTTTAACCGAGCAATGTGGGCGGTTAATTATGACTATTTAGACCCCTATTTTGTGCGTCCCGTCTCTCTCGCTTACGTCAACTACACGCCTGATCCAGTCAGACTAGGGGTACGTAACTTCCTAGCTAACCTTGATGAACCATTTAGTGCTGTGAACAATGCTGTTATGGGTAATGGTGGTAAGGCGCTGGATCACTTCAACCGATTTTGGATAAACAGTACCTTAGGCTTATTAGGCTTTATTGATATCGCATCTGCGGCCGGTATTGAAAAGCGAGATAAGAAAGAGTTCGGTGATGCGATTGGGCATTATGGAGTCGGTACGGGCCCATATTTTATGATACCGGGTTATGGGCCGATTACTTTACGTGAAGGTGCAGATGTCGTAGATGGATTATATCCGCCAATATCTTTCTTGAACTTCTGGGCTAGCTTTGGCAAGTGGGCCTTAGAAGGAATGGAAAAACGCGCGCTAGTCGTCCCTCAAGAAGCAACACTCGAACAGTCACCAGATCCTTATTCGCTTACTCGGGATATTTATATCCAACGTCAGAACTACAAAGCAGAAGTAGTGGATGATGAAGTGGATGCGGAGGAAGAAGCTTATATTGATGACTACTTGGAGGATTTTGAGTAGCTCGAGAAGGCACTTTGTAAAGAGATCCTCATTATGAGAGGATCTCTTAATTAGCAGTAGGAACTATTAGAAACGATAGTTTGCTTGCACACCTACAATCCAAACATCACCTGAGATTTCACCCTCAAAAGCACCATACGGAAGTACAAGTTTATCATGATCATCTCTAGGCTCTTTTATTGGAGCTTTACGTGCCATGATATAAGTTAGACCTGCATCCACTGTAAATTGGTTAGAAAATGCATAGCTACCACCGGCGCTGAGCCAAGTACGATCTGTTTCTGGGATTGTTGTTGTGCGATATTTATCATCGACCGCAGACATGTCATATGCCACTCCGCCGCGCAGTGTGACCTTTTTGTTAAGGGCGTAAGTTGTACCTAAAGCGAAACGATAGCTATCTTTCCAGTACTCACCTTTAATATGGTCACTTACTCCGTTATCATATTCTGCAATAAGCTTGTCGAAGTCACTCCATTGAGTCCAATTAATACTACCATGGATGGCCCAACGCTCTGTCAACTGATGGAATGAGGCGAGCTCGAGAGTTGCTGGTAGTGGAACTGAGAGTTTTCCACCAATAGATTGATTAGGTACAGCTACACCTCTCGCTGTGCCATCGAAATCCATGGTGACTTTCGATTTATAAGCAATACCAACACGGTTGTCGGGATTAATCTGCCAAGCGGCGCCAAGTTGGTAGCCCCAAGAGCTATCTTTTCCTTCCATATACTTCAGATCAGTGCCTGCTACAGGGACTGAAGCACCAAAATGTCCTTCTCCTGTGACGAAACGAATACCGCCACCAATACTAAATTGCTCATTGATTTTATAGCCTAAGCTAGCGACAGCTTCTACCGTCATTACTTTCGCTTGATTGCCATACTGGGTCGCAAGAAAGCTACTATCAAGCTCTGTTTCCATACCGTAGTTTGACCCTAGAGCGAGGCCAGCTGTAAAACTATCATTAATTTGATGTGACACGTATAAGTTAGGTACAGGTGCACTATGAGCAATGTCTTTAGCTTCAGTGTAGCCAAATTTAGAAGAGGTACCGGTAACGTCTATATTTGGGTCGACATAAAGTACACCGCCAGATACCTGAGTACCCTCTAGATAAGTCAACATCGCTGGGTTACGCCATTGTGCGCTTGCATTGTCAGCCATTGCTGCCTCACCTGCAAATGCACGTCCTAGACCAGTCGCTGAATATTCTGCTAGTTGAAAACCTGCCGCTGAGACCTGTGAAGAGGATAGCAGCCCCAAAACCACTGCAAGAGATAGGGGAGTTCGTTTTGAAATTGTCATTGTTGTTCGCTCAAAGTATTTCCATTTAGAGCGGTGATTCTATTTTTAGAGTAAATGCTTTAAAACTAATTTATTGCAAATACATCATTTTTGAATTTAAATATCGTAGAACTAAATTTTTATGGGTCAATAATCTAGATGTTATGGTGATGTTTCAAAAAATCAGCTTACACCTGTATACAAAAATCAAGAAAAGGTATGACCAGTTGTATGCTGAAAGTGAAGGGTTGAGTCAGGGGAGATAGAAAAAAGGGTCGGAATACCGACCCTTAAGAAGTTTAGTTATTTAGCTTAGAAGCTGTAGCTGTATTGGATACCTGCTAGCCATGCGTTAGCATGTGTGGTAGCAGTTAGTTCTGGAGCTAAAGGAGCGCTCGATTCAGTTACAGAAACATCTTTACCTGCTAGGTAAGTTAGACCTAGGTCAATAGTGTGGTGTTTCTTGAAGTTATAACCTGCACCGACAGAGAACCATTGACGATCTGAGTCTGGTACAGAGATTGAGCGGTCTTGGTCTTGTGCTGCGGTGTCATACATATAGCCAGCACGTAGGGTCCATTCTTCGTTTAGGTAGTACGTACCGCCTAGAGCAAAGTGGTAGCCATCTTGCCAGTTGTATTCTTTAATAGTTGCGCTGTTATTAGTTTCAACTTTGTCAAATACGCTCCAACCAATCCATTGAACGCTATAGTGAACCGCGAATTTTGTGTCAGTAATTTTGTGGAAACCACTAAACTCAACCATGCTAGGTAGTTTTAGATCGATACTACTTGCATTTGGATCCAATGCATACTCTACTGTACCGTCAGCGGTGACTGTCGGGCTGTAGTGATATGCTAGGCCAAATCGGTTATCTTCATTTAGCTCAAACACAGTGCCGACATTAAAACCAACACCAACGCCGCTAGCATCAATGTTTACAACTTTGGTTTCATTTAGCCCAGGTGTAGAAGGACTAGTTGTACGTTCTAGCTTGCCTGAGCCTTGGACGATATCAATACCACCACCAACACTCCACTGCTCATTAATGCGGTATGCAGCATTTAGTGTGTAGTTGATGCTGGAAATCTCTGTCGTACCGCCATAGACCTTAGCCAAGTTATTGTCTCCGAAAGAGTCATCGAAGTTGTTGGTGGTTCCAAAGTTAGAATAGATACCAGCACCTAAAGCCCATTTATCATTTAAGCGATGGATATAATAGATATTAGGTACATATGAGGTTGCCGTGTTGTTTGCATCAGGTTCTTGCAATCCGTAAGGTGGAGACCCTGCACCACCAATATTTTTAACATCAATGCTAGATGCTATTACATTCAAGCCACCAGAAAACTGGTGCGAGTCAAACAACGTCATCGCTGCTGCGTTACGCGCCATTACCGAAGCGTTATCCGCAATTACAGCATCACCCGCAAAAGCACGGCCTAGACCTGTTGCTGATTGAGAGTTAAGTTGGAAACCTGCTGCTGCTGCATGTTGAGAGGCGAAAGTGAGTGACGAGACTGCCACTGCTAATAGTGTTTTTTTATACAGACGCGAAGTAGTCATTTAGTATACATCCTTTTTTGTAATCGCCTCTTTGGGCGTTAGTGAAAATTGAGTTAATGCTCAATTTCGGGGCTGATCCTAATCGCTAGTATAGGCAATAGAAATCTGACCAGTAACTAAAATCGCGTAAAAAGTATATAAATGATGACTATTTGGCAGGAAATGCATCGAAAAAGGTTATTTCTAGAGTTGATACTCTAAAAATAACAATATCAATAAAAAAAGAGCCCTATTCGGAAATAAGGCTCTTTTATCTATAAAATTAAGCAGGGTTAAGGATTTTCTTAATGTTTTCGCCGATTTTACTAAAGTCTTCACCTTCTTCACCAACAAGGATGAAACTGGCATCGCCAATCGGTTCGACCATTCCCGCCATTCCATCTTTATCGAAAGACTTAGTTTGTTCGCTCGCGATGCCTGTTAAGAACAGGGTCACTTTGCCTTTTTCACCTTGAAAAACCATGTGCATTGCATTGGACTCACCAAAACCGCAGTGATTCAAATAATAAACATGGTAAGGAAAGCTCTGGCCGATCTGATAAGCAAATGGCAGCAATTTAGCATTAATTTGAGCTTTAGAGACGTTTTCATCAAGTGGCTCAATAAAGCCCATTTCTTCATGAACATGTTTCATAGCTGTATCAGATAACGAAGCTTGCGCCGGTGAAACAACCACATTCCCCCAATTAACTTGGCCTACTAGTAAACCAAAGGCAAAAGCGATAGACGCTGCTAATGAAAGCGCGCGCTTACCGAATTTCACTTTGACCACGTTGCTTTCTGGTTGGTTAAATAAGATCCGGTCAGCTAAATCATCGGGAACATCGACTTTCATCGCTTGTTCGATTCGAGCGTCCAATGACAAAATATCGTCCATATATTTCGCATTGTTTTCGCTTTGTTGGATCGCTTCCAATAACTCAGCATCTTTCGCCTTCGGATCGGACATAATACGACGACGGAATTCTAACTCATCCATTGTGTTGCCCCCTAGGTGAATCCGCAGACTCCAACATTTCCTTGAGCTGATTGCGTGCTCTAAATAATCGAGTCATTACAGTGTTTTTGTTAAGGTCGAGGATCGAGCCGATTTCTTCACCACTAAAGCCACCAACGACTTGTAGAAAGAGCGGTTCTCGATACTCGACATCGAGTTTCATAATTTGTGCTTGAAGCCATTCCTGCTGATGGTGCGGATCATCAGAAACCTTTGCATCATTGCCATAATCATCGATATCGACGAGATCAAACTGCTTACGTTCAAAACGTCGAGCATTCTCTCTACGTAGAATCGTGATAAGCCATGACTTCGCGGCTTTTTCATCTTGGAGGCTATCCAGAGACTTCCAAGCACGCAAGCAGGTTTCTTGAACAAGATCTTCAGCGACGGGCTTATCTTTACACAACCAATAAGCGTATCGATAAAGATCTCTATGATAAGCACGAACCAGTGCTTCGTATTTTCTTTGTTTGTCCATATTCGAGTTGACCGGACTACTCGAAGATTTCTTTCCAAACTTTTTTATAAATGACACAGGAGCCCCCGTTTTTGCTCTGTGATTCGTGTTTTTTTCCCTGGATTTACAGCAAAGTCACTCAAAATTGATCTAGTTCAAAATTAAGACCTGAGGAGCGGTTATATTAACCCTTGTCATCTCGTTGGTCTTTCGGGACTAACATGTTGAGCAAGATGACACTTCCTTTTGAAGGCTGACTTTACTTTCTCCTAATCAGGAAACTGATTATTTTCAATTGGCGCAAGTTAATTGCTTTATAGATTCCAACCACACAATTTACTGTGTGGTTTTTTTTTGCTCGTAGAATCTATCTTCTTGTTTTCACTATTCCTATTGTCGCTTAGCTTGCGTCATTCTCATATTCCATTTTGGTCGACCATATCACGTTATTCAATAAATCCATCAAGTTTTATTAAACGACTGTTTTAAATTCTTAACATCTTCGTTACAATGCTGTGGTCAGACCTCTTAGGAAGGAGAAATTATGAGCAGTAAGGAAGTGGGGAAAATCGATCTCACCACCCGTAACGGCGAACGTATCGCTGTAGTTGCAGGCTTGCGAACACCTTTTGCGCGCCAAAGCACCGAATTTAGCCAAGTACCCGCTGTTGACCTAGGAAAGATGGTCGTTGCTGAAATGATGGCACGTACCGATATCGACCCTAAGTTAATCGACCAAGTGGTATTTGGTCAGGTTGTTCAGATGCCAGAAGCCCCAAACATCGCGCGAGAAATTGTACTTGGCACTGGTATGAACATTCATACTGACGCTTATAGTGTGACAAGAGCTTGTGCGACAAGTTTCCAAGCCGCTGCCAATGTTTGCGAAAGTATTATGGCTGGCACCATTGATGTTGGGATTGCTGGTGGCGCCGATTCATCTTCTGTTTTACCTATTGGGGTTTCTAAAAAACTGGCGGCGAACCTACTTGCTTTGAGTAAAACCAAAACAGTCGGCCAAAAACTTAGCATTCTTAAGAAGTTGTCGTTCAAGGACCTTATGCCTGTGCCACCTGCGGTCGCTGAGTATTCGACTGGTTTATCTATGGGACAAACGGCTGAGCAAATGGCGAAATCTCATGGAATTACTCGCCTTGAACAAGATGAATTAGCACATCGCTCTCACTCCCTTGCGTCGCAGGCTTGGAAAGAAGGCAAAGTGCGTGATGAGGTAATGACGGCCTTTCCTGAACCATATAAAAAGAGCCTAGAGCAAGACAACAACATCCGTCATGACTCAGAGCTTGCTAGCTATAGTAAGCTTCGTCCAGCATTCGATCGCCAATATGGCACCGTAACTGCGGCTAACAGTACGCCGCTGACCGATGGCGCTGCAGCGATTATGTTGATGCGTGAAGGTCGAGCTAAAGAGCTGGGTTTAGAAATCAAAGGCTATATCCGCTCTTATGCGTTCTCTGCTATTGGTGTTCGTGAAGATATGCTGATGGGGCCATCTTATGCGACACCTATGGCACTAGATCGTGCTGGAATCTCGCTGTCAGATTTAACGCTTATCGACATGCATGAAGCCTTCGCTGCCCAAGCACTTTCTAACGTCAAGATGTTTGCAAGTGAGTCATTTGCTAAAGAGAAGCTTGGCCGTTCGAGTGCAATTGGTGAAATCGATATGGAGAAATTCAACGTACTTGGTGGTTCACTTGCCTATGGCCACCCATTCGCAGCCACTGGTGCACGAATGATTACGCAAACACTGAACGAGCTTAAGCGTCGCGGTGGTGGATTAGCGCTTAACACCGCTTGTGCGGCTGGTGGTTTAGGTGCGGCAATGATTCTGGAGGTAGAATAATGAGCGAGCATAAAGCCTTTCATCTTAATGTTGATGAGCAGAACATTGCATGGCTTGGAATAGATGTTCCAGGTGAGAAAATGAATACCCTTCAAGCTGCGTTTGCCGATGAAATGGCACAAGTTTTTTCTGAGCTTGAAGAGAAAAAATCGGCACTTAAAGGGTTGATTGTCCACTCGTTAAAATCGGATAACTTTATTGCCGGAGCAGATGTCAGAATGCTTGATGCATGTACATCTGCAGAAGAAGCACAAGCGTTAGCTGCAAAAGGGCAAGAGATGTTTCAGCAGCTTTCCGATCTCCCATTCCCTGTTGTTGCTGCGATTCACGGTCCTTGCTTGGGCGGTGGTCTAGAACTCGCACTTGCTTGTGATTATCGTGTATGTAGTGATGCGGATATTACTAAGCTAGGACTACCAGAAGTTCAGCTTGGTTTGCTTCCTGGCTCAGGTGGCACACAGCGACTACCGAGACTTATTGGGCTACTGCCTTCTCTTGACCTTATTCTTACGGGTAAGCAACTTCGCGCCAAAAAGGCGAAAAAACTTGGTGTCGTCGATGCGAGTGTGCCACACACTATTTTGTTGGACGTGGCGAAAGATTTCTTAGGTAAGGGCAAAAAGCGCAAAGCGAAAAAGCTCACCAAGAAAGAAGTGTTGATGTCAGGTACCGGTCTTGGTCGTAAAGTTATCTTTGACCAAGCAGCGAAGAAGACCAACGAAAAAACACGCGGTAACTATCCTGCGGCCGATGCCATTTTAGATGTAATTCGCTATGGTCTCGAAAAAGGCATGAAGAAAGGGCTGGAGAATGAAGCTAAACGCTTTGGCGAATTAGTGATGACTTCAGAATCTAAAGCATTACGTTCTATTTTCTTCGCTACCACAGAGATGAAGAAAGAATTTGGTAGTGACGCCCAGCCTAAAGCCGTCGACAACGCTGTGGTACTTGGTGGTGGCTTAATGGGGGCGGGTATTACTCACGTCACCGTATGCAAAGCGAAAGTGCCAGTTCGCATTAAAGATGTTGCTAATGAAGGCATTGTGAATGCGCTTAATTACAACTTTAAGTTGTTAGAGAAAAAGCGTAAGCGTCGCATTATCTCTAAAGCGGATCTACAAGCGCAAATGTTGCAAATGGCCGGCGGCACAGACTTTACCGGTTTTGCCAAGGCCGATGTTGTGGTCGAAGCGGTATTTGAAGATCTATCGTTGAAACAACAGATGGTGAATGACGTCGAGAGCAACGCTAAACCAGAAACCATTTTTGCTACCAATACGTCATCCATTCCTATCGCGCAGATTGCTGAAAAAGCGGAACGTCCAGAAAATGTGGTTGGTCTGCATTACTTTAGTCCAGCCGATAAAATGCCGTTGGTGGAAGTGATTCCGCATGAAGGTACATCGGATGAAACTATCGCGACTATGGTTAAGTTTGCCAGAAAGCAGGGTAAAACACCGATTGTTGTTAAAGACCAAGCAGGCTTCTACGTAAACCGTATTCTAGCGCCTTACATGAATGAAGCGGCAAACGTTCTACTATCAAACGAGCCAATTGAAGCGCTTGATAACGCTTTGTTGGACTTTGGTTTCCCTGTGGGTCCTATCACACTGTTAGATGAAGTAGGTGTTGATATTGGTGCCAAGATCATGCCAATTCTAGTCGCTGAGCTAGGCGAGCGATTCCAAGGTCCGGATGTCTTCGACAAACTATTAAACGATGGTCGTAAAGGCAGAAAAACAGGTAAAGGCTTCTATACCTATAAAGGTAAGAAGAAGTCAGTGGACAGCTCGGTGTACAGTGTTCTTGGGCTAAAACCTGAAGCTAAGATGTCTGAGAAAGATATCGCTATTCGCTGCGCTTTACCTATGTTGAACGAAGCAGTGCGCTGCTTGGACGAAGGCATTATTCGCAGTCCACGTGATGGTGACATTGGTGCGATCTTCGGTATTGGTTTCCCACCATTCTTAGGTGGTCCTTTCCGCTATATGGATACGATTGGAATTAAGAAAGTCGTTGAGTTGATGAACCAGCACGCTGAGAAATACGGTGACCGCTTTGCGCCATGCGACGGCTTGTTAACTCGAGCTGGACTTGACGAAACCTTCTATAAATAAGCGTTAAAAAAGAAAACCCCTCAAATGAGGGGTTTTTTATTATCCTAAATCCGTATCCTTCGGCCTTAATTGAAACTCTTCAATTGAGCCTATCTCGAAACCTAGGTCCAAGCGTGGCGCGTTAATATGCGCTTTACCTTGGCTGTGCATGATCAGTCGATTGGCGGTTCTGGGTTTTAGCTCATTCACAACAAAGCGAATCATATCCGCCCTTGTGAGTGATTTAAGTTCAGCTAGTACTTTCTCTCGTTGGTTGAACTCTGTGTCTTTGTTGCCAATAGCAATCCAGAGTCGCTGAGCTCGTCCTCGTAATGTGGTATCAGGGGTTGAGATTTGATTCCAAAGCCCTTTCTTACTGCTGTGCCACTGGTAATCATTAAGCTCTAGTAACACCATGTAGAAGGCGTTAAGAAACTCGTCGATTGAGCGAATCAAATCGTTGGGCGCCGCATTTGGCGATTGGACATACAATACAATACCAGGGTGACGGTTAAGCGGCATATTACCAGTGCCAACCATATAGCCGAGCTGCTGCTTGGTACGAATCTCATGAAAGAAGGTGGCGGACATCAGGTGGTTCGCCAACGAATACAGCGCAATGCTTCTTGGTTCAATATCTTCACACTGATAGTAAACCACGATGGCAGAGTCATCTTGGTCGCAGAACACTTCTTTTTGGAAACTGCCATTCTCCCCAAGCATGACCAAAGGACGTAGGCTTTCTTCGTATTTTTGATTATTCAGTCTAAGGGCATCTTTCAAAGTAGTGGCGATATCGAGTGCGCCTTGGCGATGCCAATCACCGTAGACAAACATCTCAATATGCAGCTCGGACAAAATAGACTGAACGAAGTTCGGTAGCTCGTCTACTTCGATAGACTCAAGAGCTTCGATTAGTACCGGATAAGGTGGGTTGTTTGGTTGCAATATCCCAGTCATCGCATTGAATAACTGTGAAATAGGACGATCTTTGGCGGTATTGCGCCAGCTTCTTAATAGTTGAGATTTGATGCTTTCGAACCGAGCAGGATTAAACTCTCTAGACGCGAATCGCTTAAGAATCATTTCCAGTAGTTGAGGCTGTTTTTTACTGAATCCAGAGATGGACAGCGTGACACCACCTTGGTGTGCATACATGTCATATCCAAGACCAGCCACTTCAGCGGGGTAAGTCTCTTCAGACAATGAGTCGAGGAACATTTCAACACATAAGCGAGTCTTGACAATGTTCTTGGGTGAATTGACAGAATGAGGACTATCGATAGCAATAAACACTACGCCTTTTGGGACGTTGAATTTATCGTCTTGTAGGTGCCACAGCCTAAAGCCGTCAAGGTCTTCAATTAGCTCAGGGTGCTCACCATTGGACTCAACAGGGTAGGTCTTTAAATCGTAGTTAATAAATGGGTTTTTCTCTGGCAATCCAAATGGAAGGTCAGAAAACGCAGGCAACTGATTAAAGAATGCTAACTGTTCGTCAGTAAAACGCGTTACTGAATAGGGCGTAAAATACCACTTCGCTTGTTGGTCGTAATGTTGCTCTTTAGCGACTAAGGTTGCTTTCAAATTGTCTGTGGTGAGATAGGAACCATATTGCTTCAATAGCTCTTCATCATAACCAGACATTTTATAGTCGCCGTAGACAATATCCTCTGGCAAATAGTTTTGCATGTTCATTACAAGGTGGCTAACGAGATCTAATGGGCGTGCAGGTTCTTGAAATTGGAACGCTGATTCGGTAACAGCCCTTTTTTCATCGTAGCGCCATTCATCCATGCCGTCAGACTTTATTAGCGCGGTAAACTGGAAAACGGCTTGGATGATCTCATCAACATGCTCTAAGCCAACAGGTGTTAAAGAGACGCTGACACTGAATTCGCGAAAGTTACTGCCCGACGCTCCACCACCAGCAGATAGCGAGGTAATCCACCCTTTGTTTTTAAGATAAAGCATTAAGCTGCCTTGACCTTCGTAGCCGAGTAAGTTGGCGAAGTATGACATTGGCTTTTGGTGATAATGCTGATTCGTGGCAGGCAATGGGAAAGAGAGAATCAGCTTGCGGATCTCTTTAATAGGTTCTACTTGAATTAGAACTTCGGTATGTTCTTTCGTCGTAAAAGGGACATCAACTACTTTTCCGTGTAATTGATTATTGCCTACATCGCTAAACTTGCCGGCAGCCCATTGCTCTAGCTCATCAAGTTCATGAGGACCTATGAGTGCTAATGTCATAAGATCAGCAGAGTATTGTTCCTTATGAAAACGAACAATTTCTTCGCGAATACTTTGCCCATTTCGATCACTCAGCGTGTCGATATTTCCGACGGAAAATTTAGAAAATGGGTGAGCTTGGTTAATGGTCTCTTTTTGGACCTGATACAAACGTCGTCCATCTTCATTCAGCTTTAGTTTGTACTCTGAATCTACCGCTTGACGTTCTTTGTCGAGCGCTTCCTCATTAAAAAGAGGGGCAGAAAAAAACTGGCTGAAACGGTCGAGACCTTTTTCAAAGGCGTTTGGATAAATATCGAAGAAAAAGCACGAGTGCTCAGTGCCTGTCCACGCATTATTTGAGCCACCATGTTGGCTAATAAAAGACTGGAATTCACCAACTTTGGGGTATTTGTCTGTGCCGAGAAACAGCATATGCTCCAAGTAATGAGCGAGCCCTTCACGATCATCAGGATCGTCAAAATGACCGACATTAACGGCCAGAGCGGCAGCCGATTTTTGAGCCTGCATATCTTGAATAAGCAGTACTCTTAGCTCATTGTTGAGAGTAAGGTAGCGATAGGAGCGACTATCATTAGGACTTAGATGCACTTATCTTCTCCAGATTAAGCGGAAGCTTGGACAGCTCAACCAAGCACCTGGCAACAAAAGCAATGTCTCACTATTGGTACTAACAGGGTTTACCAATACTTAAGTAAAATAATTATGACGTTAAATAAGAGACACGCAAAAACAAAGTTACAAATATTTTTAGACTACTTATTAAATTGTTAAGAAAGTCGAAGCCTTTAGCAAGTGAATTGATATAATTAATTTTTTTAAATAAGTATAGCTCTGTATCGATGGAACGATGAAGTTAACCATCAGTAGAAACAGGTAAACATATGAAAGTTTTTATAATGCGCCATGGCGAGGCTGTCCATTACGCACCTAGCGACGAAGAGCGAGCTCTGACATCTCACGGCAAAGAATGCTCGGTAATCGTTGCGAGAGCTTGCAAACAGCAAGGTTACTCGGAATTCGACAAAGTGCTGGTAAGCCCATACCTGAGAGCACAACAAACTTGGGCTGCAGTTAGTAGCGAGTTTAGTAGTAACGACGTGGTGACCTCTGACGATATTACGCCTTATGGTCAAGCGGAAGACGTGGTTGAGTATGTGTCGGCTATTGCTGAGTTAGAAAATCTAGAGTCAATTTTGCTGGTATCGCACTTGCCGTTGGTTGGTTACCTAACTGCCGAGTTTGTCGGTGATATCAGTGCACCAATGTTTCCAACATCAGGCTTAGTGTGTATTGAGTATGATGTGGAGAGAAGGCAGGGCGAAGTGCTCTGGCACATTCACCCTTAGGACGTTACTTTTCTGGTATTGAAAGCAATACCAACAGAGCACCATCACCACCAAACTCGAGTGGTGCTTGGTGAAACGCCATTACGTCTGGATGCTGCGCCAACCAAAGAGGCGCTTTTTGTTTCAGAATGTGCTTGCCGATGCCATGCATAACGCAAGCACAATGAATGTTCTCTTTCACGCAATGAGCAATCATTGCGCCTAATTCACGTTTTGCTTCTTGTTGTGTCATGCCGTGCATGTCTAAGAAAACATCAGGCACATAGACACCACGACGTAACCTCTTTACTTCATACGTAGACACATCATCGCGAGCATAGCGCGTTGGTCCTTCATCGCTTAAGTGCGGAACAAACTCATCCGAGAAGTAAAACTCTGCGTCTTTCGCTTCTCTATTGGTTCTTTTCGCTTCTTTTTGTTTCTTATTTCGGTTTGGCTGCTGGACTATGGTATCCTGTCGCAACTTTTTTACGCCTTGTACTGCGTCCCGGAATAGACCGAAATCATCATCGGTATTGTCGTCTTTCTGGCTCATTAATGGGAACAACTCATTAAATTAGGTTATTAGCAGTATTGTAGCGCTTTTTGGAGGCAATTTTGGATAAGATTTTTGTGGAAGAAGCCGTTTCTGAGCTTCACACATTACAAGATTTGATTCGTTGGACGGTCAGTCGCTTCAACGCAGCGGGTCTTTTTTACGGCCACGGCACTGACAATGCTTGGGATGAAGCGGTTCAGCTGATTCTGCCAACGCTGTACTTACCTATCGATGTGCCACCGCATGTTTTGAACTCTCGCTTAACAAGTAGTGAGCGTCTTCGCGTTGTTGAGCGTGTGATTAAGCGTATCAACGATCGCACTCCAACAGCTTACTTGACTAACAAAGCGTGGTTCTGTGGTTTAGAGTTCTTCGTTGATGAGCGCGTATTAGTGCCGCGTTCTCCAATTGGCGAATTAATTGAGGCGCAGTTCCAGCCATGGTTAAGTGAAGAGCCGGTACGCATCATGGACCTTTGCACTGGCAGTGGCTGTATTGCGATTGCATGTGCACATGCTTTCCCTGATGCCGAAGTAGACGCGATTGATATCTCCACCGATGCATTGGAAGTTGCAGAACAAAACGTTCAAGACCACGGCCTCGAGCAGCAAGTGTTCCCAATTCGCTCTGATTTGTTCCGCGATCTGCCAAAAGAGAAATACAACCTGATTGTCTCAAATCCACCATATGTGGATGAAGAAGATATGAATTCTTTACCAGAAGAGTTTACTCATGAGCCGGAGCTTGGTCTTGCGGCAGGGACCGATGGATTGAAATTGGTGCGTCGTATTCTTTCTAATGCACCAGACTACTTAACTGATAACGGCATTCTTATTTGTGAAGTGGGTAACTCTATGGTTCACATGATGGAACAGTACCCTCATATTCCATTTACTTGGATTGAGTTCGAGAACGGCGGTCACGGCGTATTTATGCTGACGCGAGAGCAGCTTGTTGCCCACGCTGAGGAATTTGCAATCTATAAAGATTGATCGTTAACGAGATGACTGAAGACGCCGTAATGAGAATTGCGGCGTTTTTTTGTTTGGGGGTTTACAACGTCTGCCTTTGTCGTCACTATGAAATCACGAAGAACAGACAGGCATTGAACAAGCTCGGATATAGCTTGTTCTGACAGACAGAGGAAGTAATGGCAGGAAATAGCATCGGACAACATTTTCGTGTAACAACATTTGGAGAAAGTCACGGTATTGCATTGGGTTGTATCGTTGATGGTTGTCCTCCAGGGTTAGAAATTACCGAAGCCGATCTGCAAGTAGACTTAGATCGTCGCCGCCCAGGTACCTCAAAGTACACCACTCAGAGACGTGAACCTGATGAAGTAAAAATCCTCTCTGGGGTATTTGAAGGTCAAACAACGGGTACATCAATTGGTCTGCTGATTGAAAATACCGATCAGCGTTCTAAAGATTATTCAGAAATTAAAGATAAATTCCGTCCCGGTCATGCCGACTATACCTATCACCAAAAATACGGGGTACGTGATTACCGAGGTGGTGGTCGTTCATCAGCTCGTGAAACCGCAATGCGTGTTGCGGCTGGTGCAATTGCAAAGAAATATCTTAAACAAGAATTCGGTGTAGAAATTCGTGCTTACTTATCACAAATGGGCGATGTGTCTATCGATAAGGTCGATTGGAATGAAATCGAAAACAACGCGTTCTTCTGCCCTGACGTGGACAAAGTCGAAGCATTTGATCAGCTGATTCGTGACCTAAAAAAACAGGGTGATTCCATTGGCGCTAAGCTGCAAGTAGTAGCAACCAATGTACCAGTTGGCCTTGGGGAGCCTATCTTTGATCGTCTTGATGCCGATATTGCTCATGCATTGATGAGCATTAATGCCGTTAAAGGTGTCGAGATTGGCGATGGCTTTGATGTGGTAAACCAAAAAGGCAGCGAACATCGTGATCCTTTAACGCCTGAAGGCTTTTCAAGCAACCACGCTGGGGGCATTTTAGGTGGTATTTCTACCGGGCAAGATATCGTTGCGAATATTGCTCTAAAACCAACATCAAGTATTACCGTTCCGGGAGACACAATTACTCGAACTGGTGAGCCAACTCAGCTAATTACCAAAGGTCGCCACGATCCTTGCGTAGGCATTCGTGCTGTGCCAATCGCGGAAGCGATGCTAGCGATTGTTCTCCTTGATCACTTACTGCGTCATCGTGGTCAAAACCACGGTGTAACGACAGAAACACCGGTTATTTAGCTCGAATAAGCAACAGACTTGAAGCCTCGCAGTAACGCTGCGAGGCTTTTTTTGTACCTCATCACGTCTTGGACAATAAATGCTCAAAATTAGTAATGATATGAAATTAGTCACAATAATTTTAGGGGTATAGGGTCACACTAGAACTTCATTGAGAAAAGGAGTGCATTTATTGGACAGAAGGATCCGAAAAATGACTTGGAAGACGAGCTGGCGGGAAACCGCCGACTCGATGCAACTGTGCTTGTTTCCAATCATTTTAGGAGTCCATTATGTCTCAACATGAAGTCAGAAATATTGCCTTTGTCGGTCAAACAGGAACCGGTAAAACCAGCCTAATTGAACGCCTGCTTTTTGAGTCCCATTCCAGCCAACATCTTGGTCATGTGGAAGATGGTGACACCATCACTGATTTTGATGACCAATCCATACACTACCAGCATAGTGTTGAAGCAACTCCCGTTACGCTCTCTTGGCAAAAACACCAAATGAATATTATCGATACTCCAGGACAAGCTGAGCTGCTTGGCCGCACTTTGAGTATCTTTCCTGCTGTTGAAACGACGGCATTGATTCTTGATGCCAGTTTACCAATTAACCAAGTGTCAGAACGCCTTTTCAAATTTGCTCAAGAGCAGAAAAAATGCCAAATGATCGTGGTGAACAAGATTGACCAACATACCGATAAATTGGTGGCACTCTTAGAAGACATTGAGCAACGTTTTGGCGCTCAATGTTTGCCAATAAACTTACCTTCCGATAAGCCCGCAGAGGTCATAGACTGTTACTTCGAACCTAATCCAGAGCAAGCGACCTTGTTTAGCGGAGTTGAAGATGCCCATGAACTGCTCATCGATCAAGTAGTGGAGGTTGATGAAGCCTTGATGGAGCTATACCTAGAACAAGGCTCAGAATTAACACCAGAACAGCTTCATGATCCATTTGAGGAAGCCTTGCGCACTGGGCATGTAATACCAGTATGTTTCGTATCGTCCGATACGGGGGCAGGTTGTGATCTTCTGCTTCGTACATTGGCAGAAATCATGCCAATGCCTGATGAAGGTAACCCGCCTTTATTAGAGAAAAATGGCAAACGAGTATCAATTGACTGCGATAAACGTGACCACACGGTCGCATATGTCTATAAAATAAATGTAGACCCATACATGGGCAAACTTGCTTATGTCCGAGTTTTCCAAGGGGAGCTCACAACAGGTAGCCAGTTATTTGTTGGAGATAGCAGCAAGGCATTCAAAGTGGGCCATTTGTATAATCTGCAAGGTAAAAAACGACAAGAAATTAGCAGTGCTAAAGCCGGCGATTTATGTGTACTTGTTAAGGTGGATGATCTGGAGTTTGATTCGGTCATTCATGACTCCCATGATGAAGATGGAGTGGCGTTCAAAACACTAAACTTCCCTGAATCCATGTATAGCTTAGCCCTGCGCCCCAAAAAACGTGGTGATGAGCAGAAGCTTTCTGATGTTTTGGCTAAGATTGCCGCAGAAGATCCGACACTGAAAATTGAGCATCGCACTCGTACCAATGAAACAGTCTTGAGTGGACAGGGTGAATTCCACCTCAAAATTGCGCTCGAAAAAATGCTTAAAGTGTTTAAGTTGGACGTTGAAACCAGTCAGCCAAGCGTTGAATATTTCGAGACCATAACTAAGCCAGCAGAAGCGCAATATCGTCACAAGAAACAAAGTGGCGGAGCTGGGCAGTTTGGAGAGGTTCAGCTAAAAGTAAAACCGCTAGCAAGAGGCGCAGGATTTAAGTTTGTCAATAAAGTGGTAGGTGGTGCCATTCCAACGGCATTAATCCCTGCTGTGGAGAAAGGCATTCAACAGGCCCTTGAAGAAGGGGCTATTTCCGGTAACCCAATTCGTGATATTGAAGTGACGGTTTTTGATGGCAAATACCATTCAGTAGATTCAAAAGAAATTGCCTTTGTTATCGCAGGTAAGAAAGCCTTTTTGCAAGCGGTTGAAGAGGCAGGTCCAATAGTACTGGAGCCGATTGTGGATTTAACACTTGAGATACCGACTGCGTCAGTAGGTGATGTATCTGGCGACTTGTCCGGTAATCGTGGGTTGATTGTTGGCAGCGAACAGGGGGCGTTTGGTAGTACGTTACTGGAAGCCAAGTCGCCAATTAACGAACTGCAAGATTACTCAAGACGCCTCAAAGCACTGACGGGTGGCGAAGGACGATTTAGTATGACGCTTAGCCACTATGAACCGGCACCGCCAACGATACAAAAGAAAGTATGTGAAGGCGCCGATTGATTCTGATATTTCCTAAACGATGAAAAAAAGCCCCGCACCTCGAATGAGGTTGCAGGGGCTTCCAACCGACGTTGTTGTTATTCTTCAAACGCTATAAGTTAGGATCTGTCACTCTCTTGTTGTGATTCTAGTTTAGTTGTAGTTTGGTCATTTTCCGAATCCGTGGCTTGTTCTTGCTGCTCCATCTCTGCGATTTGCTGCTCAAGTTCTTTAATTCGAATTTCTGCTTCAAGCTCGGCAACACGTTTTTCTGATTCGCTGCGCGTATCTTTGTCCAAGCTTTCGGCAAGGATCTCAGTACGCTCGGTTTCTCTCGCTTCTGCGGTATCTTTCATAGAGCCCGATACGCCACCGGCAACCGCACCCATAGTGCCTGCTTTTACTGCGACTTCAGGGCTACCAGTTAAAGCACCTGCTGTGACGCCAATAAGCGCACCACCAATAGCACCACGATTACGCGCTGCATTTCGATTCTCTTCCTCGCCATCCGTAGCCTTATTAGACGCGCATCCCGTTGCGAATATAGCCATAACGATCGCGAGTGCTTTTAAAGAATTAGACTTAAACATAGTTGAGTACCTATTGTGCGGCCACGAGCAAACGTTGCTGCGCAGCTAACATTTAATGTTGGTTGCTTTGGATGAGTCTTACTATAAAAGCAGAAGAGAGTAGGAGCGATAGAGCGGAGAAGATAGCTGATATTTACTTTGTAAATATCAGCTAAGAGAAAAAATGGTGTTGAATTGGGCTTAGTGGACGGCTTCTTCACTATCAAGGTGGAAAGAAGGCAAACGCCATTTAAACCGAACCGCTGCCATGCGCAGGGTATAACCGATCACTAAGGTAACTATCGTTGTGGTCAAAGTGCTCACACCGTATTCCAGAAGAACAAGGTACAAACAAGCAGCGATGACGGAGATCGACGCGTAAAGCTCTTGGTGTAGCACCAGAGGTGTCTGACGACAAATCAAGTCACGCAACAAGCCACCAAAAACGCCGGTTACTAATCCGGAAACAATACAGATAAACGGGTGTAATCCCATGCCAAGCCCGACGTTAGTGCCAATGATGGTGAAGACAACAAGACCGAGTGCATCTAAACGAATGAACACCCCTTTGAACTTGATGATCCATTTGGCAAGCCCAGTAGTGAGAACACCTGCCACACAAGTGATAGCGAGAAATTCAGGATGTTTTACCCAACCCAGAGGGTAATGGCCAAGCAGAATATCGCGAACGGTACCACCGCCAATAGCGGTAGCACTCGCTACTAACATAACTCCAAACCAGTCCATATTGCGACGGCCAGCGCTCAGTGCGCCAGTCATTGCTTCGGCGGTAATCCCAATAATATATAAGACACTTAGCAACATGACACGATACTCGAAAATAAAAGATGCGCTAGTGTAGTGGCATAAAGGCGTTGTGACGAATGAAATATTATATAAAGGAAACGTTTTTCTGATTAATAAAACTAATGATACGACTTGTTCCCTCACCTCAAGACTTTACCTCTAGCAAAATTCCATAGACAATACGCCCCAATTGTTTTCGCTTAACTGTCACTATGCAGCATCAGTATCAAGATTTAATTACTATTTTTAACCAAACTTTCTATCAGGAATACAACACTAAGCTAGAGCTTGGTGGAGATGAGCCTATCTATTTACCTGCCGACGAAACAACGGAATATCATCGTATTGTCTTTGCACGAGGTTTTTACGCTTCAGGCTTACATGAGATTGCACACTGGTGTGTGGCGGGACCTGAAAGAAGATTATTGGAAGATTTTGGCTACTGGTATCATCCAGATGGGCGTACTCAGGAAGTGCAGAGTGAATTTGAGAAAGTAGAAATTCGCCCTCAAGCTTATGAATGGATTTTATCCGTCAGTGCAGGGTTCCCGTTTACCGTAAGTTGTGACAATCTAAGCGGCGACTTTGAGCCAGATAGAGTGGCGTTTATGAGTAAAGTCCATGACGAAGTAATGGCAATACTTTCCGAAGGTATTCCTAAGCGGGTATTGGCACTTTCTCAAGCACTAAGACAGTTTTATCAAACCCCTGAACTTAGCCGTGACCAATTTGCGGTTCGTTAGAGTAAACTAGGAAAAACCTAAACTATGATCATCGAATATGAAGAAAAACTTCTAGAGACCATTGATTCTCGCATCCAAGACGCATCCGAAGATGAGTTGTTTGCCGGTGGGTATCTTCGCGGCCACATTTCGTTGTCAGCGGCTTCTTGTGAGGAAGAAGGGGTAGTGGATTTGGCTGAGTTCAAAACTCGTATTCAGGCTAGTATTGATGAAGCGAAATCTGAATTGTCTCCAGCCGATAGAATCATAGTGAACGATCTTTGGACCGAACTACAAGCCGCGATCTAATCTTGTTCGAAAAAATCGATTGATTTGATTGGTTTTACTCGCTTGTTGAAAACGATGGATAGGTTAACCTTTAAACAACTTCTTAAAACGTTGTCACTAATAAGGAACTTGTCATGAAAGTAATCGCATTCGGAGCCAGCACGAGTAGCACTTCTATCAACAAAGCATTAGCTACTTATGCTGCAAATCTGATCGAAGGCGCGGACGTTGAAGTACTCGATCTTACCCAGTTTGATGTGCCAATGTTTAGCGAAGATAAAGAGAAAGAAATTGGCCAAGCCGAAGGGGCAAAGGCATTCTTAGCGGCTATTCATCAAGCCGATGCTTTGGTGGTGTCTTTTGCTGAACATAACGGCCATCATCCAGCGGCTTATAAAAACCTGTTTGACTGGGCAACGCGCATTGAACGCGAAGTGTTTAAAGGCATTCCGGCGGTTTATTTGGCTACCTCACCTGGTCCAGGCGGAGCAAGTAACGTTCTTGCGGCTGCGGTTAACTCTGCACCTTATTTTGGCGGCAATGTTAAAGCTACAGTCTCAGTGCCAAGTTTCTACGACAACTTTGACTTGGAAGCGGGAAGTCTGCGCAATGCAGAACTTGCTGAGCAAATTCAAATTGCTGTTAAACAGTTATAAGTAAAGGCGCCAATTGGCGCCTTTTCTCTATCAGATCGTCTTATATTGATTTAAAACTCGTATGCTGCTGAGATTTTAATGTTACGTCCAGGCTCATAGTCGTCCAACGTAAATCCTCTTGCAGTTCCAGAGCGTGAAGCATGAGAGACGTACTGCTCATTAAAGATGTTATCAATACCAAAGGTTACCGAAAGCTCAGGCGTTTGGTTAGGAACCCATTGTGCGTAGAAATTGTGAACATTGTAACCTTGCTTGATAGGCGCTCCATCCTGAACGTTCGTTTCATCAAGTACCACTATGGATGTCCATCCAATTAGCGTATCAACGGCAAAAATATCATATTCCAAGGTTACGGCAATACTATCCCCAATGTCCGCACTGCGTCCTGCAGCGTTGACTACGGGTCCACCGTTGGTCAAATCTTTGTTGTCCGACTTGGAGTATGATGCTTTCGAGCGGAATGCTTGATAGCTGTATGTACCGCTTAGCTCAAAGCCACGGTATTGGGCGTCGCCTTTGTTGTAAATGTTGTAAACATATGGGCGACCACTACCTTCTGCGACGATATAGTCATCTATACGAGTATTAAATAGAGTTAAGTTACCGCCAATAAAGTGTTCCGAGATATGTCGATTGAACTTGAGTCCACCTTGAGCGTTGTAACCTGTTTCTGGTTTGATATCGTCGGACAAATAAGCCACATCCTGATATCGAATAAAGGTTTCTAATAGTTCTGGTCCTTTAAAGAGTGTTCGCCCACTGGCAAATAATGTCCATCCATCAACAAACTCCCAATCTGCTGCCAAAGCCCATGTGAAGTCAGAAAATGTCTTGTCGCTGGTTGTGGCTTCACGTTTATAGTTGTCGTAACGACCTCCAAGCGTTACTGCAAACCTATCTGTAGCATAAAACTTGTCTTCGATGAATGCAGCGCTGGAAATAGCGCTTTCATCCATAAATTCGACCCCACCGTAGGCACTTTTTGACTGTTTGTCGACATAATCGACACCGTAAGTGAGTGAGTTGTCGAAGCCAAAGACAGGCAGTTGAGATTGCACTTTAGCGTTGAAGCCCTGATTACGGTTTTCAGCGCTATTGTTGGAATGTCGGTTGCCCGGCCAGCGCCCACTGATGGCGCTCTCATCGCGCTCTATCTTGGTTTTACTGTAAAACGCATTTACCCGACCTATATGTTTCTCTTTGTTGAGTTCGTAATTAAGCGTAATGGTATTGCGGTCATAAGTTGTCGGAATGAGATCGTCCTGAGTGAGCCCTATATTGGCGTTTCCACCCATATCAGGGCGAGGGTTGTAATCACCTTTGTCACGATAGTAGTCATAAGCCAGTTCAAAGCGGTGTTCGTGAGTGGGTTCAAATCCTAGTTTACCCAGAATGTTATAAACATCACCTTCGGAGCCATAAGTTTGATTACCATCACCATCTTTAAAATTACCACGGCTTACACCGTGGCCGTATACCATATAATCAACTTTCTCTGACATCAGTCCATAAAGAGTTAGCGAGCCTTGCTTACTGTTGTTGTCAGCATAGCCACCAAACACACGGGCGCCAAACTGATCAGAACCTCGAAGCAAATCCCGTGCATCTTTCGTTTCAAAATAAACCGCGCCACCAATGCCACTTTGAGTAACAGAGTTATTGCCAACTTGAATGTCTACTTGTTTGATGATGTCAGGGTTGAGTGTCAAGTTACCGATGTGATGGAACATATTCGCGTGCTGCGAAGCGCCATCTAAACGAATATCTAAATCAGTTTCACCAAATCCGCGAATATTAATCCGCTGGTTTACCGAGTGCGTACCGCCAACATCGACACCGGGTATATCTCGTAATAAGTCGGACATATGATCGGCTTGGCGTAGTGACATATCTTCAGCAAACACTGACTCCGAGCTACTGGAGACTTTTGCTCCCCAGACCACAACGGTTTCTTCAAGTGGGGTACTTTCGTTATTGATAGCGGTATCCGCTAAAGATTGGGCACTTACTAAAGCAAGAGCCACCGCTAAGCTGGTTTTAGATAAGTCGTGATAGGGCTTTGAGGGTAGACAAACATTCATAAAATTAACCAATGATGTAAATGATAATAGTTTGCATTTATGATAAGTTTGTAATTTGGTCGTGAATAGCAAAAACAATTATGAGAAATCGTCCAACAGTTATGAGTTTTATAAAGAGGAATGGCAGTGGAATTGGCCAATAGTGTTTTTAAGAAAGTGGTAATGACAAAAAGAGTCGCTGACAACGACCTTGAGGCGATTGTTAGTGAGACACCTTCCCGACGTTCGCAATTGGCTAGAGGGGTGTTTATCTCACACCCTTCTACTATTGAGGAAGGGTATGTTCTTCACGGAGGTATCAGTGAAGAATTAATGAATACCAAAGTAGTTTCTGTCGCCACGCCAGCTCTCATCGTAACTGTGCTACTCGAGGGGAGGCTCAGCTTTGGGTACGATGACCTCTGTTTTGATTTATCGGGAACGAATCAATCGCAAGCGATAGCGGTTAATCTGACGAAGCCAGCAAGTTTTCGAAGAGATATCATCAAGCAATCGACATTAAAGAAAATTAACATCTTGTTTTCTCACCAGTGGTTGCAATCTAGGCTGGGGAGCGGGTCTTGTACACTGAATCAATTTCTCAATACTCATAAGGCACATATCGACGTTCATTATTCTGAAGAATTGGATCGGATAGTTCGTAGTCTTATTGAACCAATACAAAACAGCAACTTTAATGACACGATCTCAAGAGATATTGCAACATTGCAGTTGGTTAAAATCGTCACGGATGAAATTGAGCAGCGTTTACCAATCTCTAACTTGTCACAACAGAAACGGCCAGGCAGTGTGGCGCAGTTGATTAAACACATTGAGTACAATTTAGATCAGGATCTAGGTTTGGAAGAACTCGCTCGCTCGATGGCAATGAGTGTTTCTAAGTTACAAAGAAAATTCAAGAATCAGATTGGCATGACGGTCATAAGCTATGTGAGAGCGCGCAAATTGGAGCGCGCTAAGCAGTCTATTGAACAGGGAGGACTATCCATATCCGAAGCTGCATACGAAGCGGGCTATCATCATCCTTCTAATTTTACCTTAGCGTTTCGCAAGCACTTTGGGCAGTGCCCGTCCAAACTGATAGTGGAAGAGGTCGAATAAGGTGAAGCGACGAATCGTGATGTTCTATCAATATTGACGATTTCATTTGATGTTTATCAAGCTGAAGGAGTACCCTAGCAGCAAACTAAAATCATAAGGATGTATCATGATTAAGCTTGCGATAGTAGGAACCAATTGGATTAGTGAGAAGTTTGCTCAGGCGGCACTAGAAAGTGAAAAATTCATCGTGCGTGGCGTTTATTCTAGAGCGTTAGAAACAGCAAAGCGTTTTGGTGAGCCTCTTGGAGCGACGTTGTTTTTTGATAGTTTAGATGAGCTTGGATTATCGACAGACATTGATGCAGTTTATATTGCTTCTCCTAACAGTCTGCACTGCCAACAAGCGATTCAACTTATGCGCGCGGGCAAACACGTGATTTGTGAAAAGCCGTTAGCTTCGAATATTAAAGAAGTTGAGCAGATGTTTGAGGTTGCCAAAGAGAATGGCGTTGTTCTAATGGAAGCCTTCAAAACGGCGTACTTACCTAACTTTATTGAGTTAAAAAAAGCCACGAAGGAATTAGGCCGCCTACATAAGGTTCATTTGACCTATTGCCAATATTCCTCACGTTACCAAAGATACCTTGACGGCGAAAATCCAAATACGTTCAATCCTGAGTTTTCTAACGGCTCTATTATGGATATTGGTTTTTATTCCGTTGCGGCAGCGGTTGAGTTGTTTGGCGCCCCAAACAAGATTCAAGCGTCTGGGCATTTACTGGAGTCGGGCGTTGATGCGCATGGCAGTGTATTGCTAAGTTATTCGGACTTTGATGTGACGCTGGAGCATTCAAAGGTGAGTAACAGTTACGCGGCGAGCGAGATTCAAGGTGAAGAAGCGAGCTTACTACTCACTCACTTTTCTGAGTGTCTAGGCTTTGAAAAGCGAGAAAGAAGCGGTGAAATCACCAGCGTGTCGCTTCCACAAGTAGAGAACAGCATGATGTATGAAGCTGAGGCGTTTGCTTCTATGATCACTGCGCAAGAAATGGATCCGCATGCGGTGCAGCGTTCATTGGATATTTCGAGAATAATTACCGAAGTACGATTGCAGACCGGTGTGGTGTTCCCGGCTGATAAATAATCGATAGAAAAAGCAAAGGAGCCGATAAGATATCGGCTCCTTTGCTTTATGCTTTCTGATGACTTGAATCAGTTGACGTCGCTAAAGAGCGTTCTATGAGTTTGGATTTTCCAAGGCCAATGAACACCATCACGGTGGCAAAGACAATGCAGATAGCACCGACACCGACTTGTCCTTGAAAGTCACCAGTTGCCGTAGCTGACTGGGCGACAATTGGCCCAAGTGCAAGACCTACTGTACCAATCTCTGGCCCGTAGGAACTGAAATACCCTGACTTATCGGTGGTGGCTAATGCGGTGTAGTAACGTGCGTACATCATGTTCCATAGCATGATATAAAATGCTGAAAAACCGAGGAAAGAGGTGGTGTCATTGGTGCTAGCCATACCAAAGCAGACTGCGGCATTGATGATACTTAGCGAGACAATTATCGTGGTATGACTGTACTTTTTATCCACTACAGCCGTCAAAATACCACCAACAACTGCCATTACTGAACCAACCGCTAACACCAAACCAACATCTTCAGTGGAAGCTTGCATATCATCGCCAATAATTTCGATGTACGGGTAGATAATTCCTAGACTCAAACTGTACACAAGAAACGCGCCGCCGACCCATATCATCGGGACGACAAATGTTTTCTTATCCACCTTGCTCTGACTACCCTCTGATATCTCAAGATCTTTGTCGAGACGGCCATTATCTGGGTAGAACCAAAATGCCACTAGACAAAGAGCGGATGCGAACATGAAGAATTGATATAGCGCATTCAAACCATAGGTAGCCATTAACTCTGGAATGAGGATAAACCACGTGATCAGCCATACATTCAGAGCTGCAATCATATAGCCAAAATTCCGACCAGGGTGACGAGTCACACTCATTCCGACAAGACCTAGTGAGTAACCAATACCCTGACCACTACCTGCAATGAGGCGACTTAAGATAAAACTGTCAAAATCTTGTGCCGTCATACTTAAATAGTTGCCCACAATCAACGCAAGTGCAGCAAGGTATCCAATATAGCGCCAATTAGTACGACGAATGAGTAGCAACGAAAAGAGAAGTGATGAAAGGGCGGTGGCTAATAATTCGTACATGGCAATACTTTCGATTTGTGCGTCATTTAATGACATCACTTCGGCCGCACCACCTAGCATAAAAGGTAGAAAGTTAAAGGCATTTGGGGCGAACATTACCAGCATCATGGCTGCAATGATCAGGGCTTTGGAGTCGATAGTCCTAGCGGGGCTCACAAAGTGTTTTAACATAGTTATCTCCTATCCATCCTAGATTAGGGTTGTTAATGATATGTTAATCATGAGTGCTATTGATGAATTACAGTAGTACCCTTATGGGTTACAAAAATGTTGCAATTGTACTTGTTGTGTAAACTGTTACTGCCTTCAATATCTGTTTATCGAACACATATTGAAGGCGGGAAGATTTAGAGGGGAGCGATATCTATTGGCGTGTTATCGTTTAACTCAAAGTGACGATCAACCGAGAACATAATCTTTAAAGTGATCTCGCAGATCTTTTTTACTGAGTTTGCCAGTGGCGGTGTGAGGAAGTTCGTTAATAAACTCAACGGCGTCGGGGATACAGAACTTCGCAACTTTACCATCGAAGTGAGCCAAGAGCTCTGATTCCGTCACAGTCACATCATGAGTGACTGCAATAAGCAGCGGGCGTTCACCCCACTTGTTGTGCGAAACACCGATCACTGCAGCTTCCTTGATATCAGGGTGCCCTACGGCGATATTCTCCAGTTCAATTGAGCTAATCCACTCGCCTCCTGACTTAATAACATCTTTTGAACGATCGGTGATTTGTATGTAACCATCAGGATCAATGCTGGCTACGTCTCCGGTATCAAAGTAGCCGTTGCTATCAACACTTTCTCCTTGCTTGTAATACCCTGATGCAATCCACGGGCCTCGTACTTTGACCGAACCAAATTGGTGACCATCCCACGGCACCTGATTGCCTTGCCAATCTTCTATTCGCATATCTACGCCAAACACAATGCGACCTTGTTTAAGCTGGTACCCCATCTTTTGTTCATCAGCAAGTGAACGTAGCTTTGGCTTGAGTTTATTGAAGGTACCAAGGGGGCTCATTTCGGTCATACCCCAAGCATGGTGCATCGAGACATTAAATAATTCATCGAACTCCCTTATTAATACTTCAGGACAAGCAGAGCCACCGACGACGATTCGCTTGAGACTTGGTACTTGAAGCTCTGATTGTTTTAAATGCTCCAACAACATCAGCCACACAACAGGCACACCCGCTGTCATGGTCACGCCTTCATTGTTGATAAGCTCAGTCAATGTAGCTCCATCTGCCATTTTGGGGCCGGGCATCACGAGTTTAGTCCCAGTCATCGGGGCACTGTACGCCAGACCCCATCCGTTAACATGAAACATAGGTACGATAGGCATTACGCACTCATCGATGGAAAGCCCAAACGCATCAGGTAGAGCACTGCCTAATGAGTGAAGGACTGTCGACCGGTGTGAGTAAAGCACGCCTTTGGGATGGCCTGTTGTCCCCGAGGTATAGCATAAAGAACTGGCGTCATCTTCTTCTAGCTCGGGCCAAGTAAATACAGTGCTTCGGTCTGCGATAAAACTTTCGTAGTCCAATAGGTTTTCGATTTGAGATTCAGGTAAGTGAGCGTGATCCGTTAGTGCGATGAAGTGGTTAACGGTAGAGAGTTTGCTTTGCAGTTTTTCAATAAGAGGTGTGAAGATGGGGTCAAAGAACACTATGGTGTCTTCTGCATGATTGATGATGTACTCAATTTGTTGTTCAAAGAGTCTAGGATTGACGGTGTGTAATACTCCCCCAGAACAAGAGATGGCGTAGTACAACTCAAGATGTCGGTAGTCATTCCATGCAAGCGTAGCGACGCGCTGACCTTTTTTTAATCCCAGTGATTTGAGTGCATTCGCCAATTGTCGAGTTCGTGAAAAGGCGTCCGACAAGGTATAGCGGTGCCTAGGGTTGTCGTAGGTCACCGAGACTATCTCGGTATCGCCATTGACGCGGTCGGCGTGACGCATGATTTCAGTGATGGTGAGAGGGACGTTCATCATCTGTCCTTTCATTATGCAACTCCATTTGTGTTGATGAAATGTAAACAGTATGTGATCGCTTTCCTTTTGGGTATGTACCCTGATGGGGTTACGTGTTCGAAGTGACTTAAGGGGTTTACGTTCTCACTAGGTTCAATCTGTGATGGTCTTCATCAAAACGCAGGTATTTTACTTTTTATCATCAAGAATATTTGCCATCGTGTACTAAATAATGCCCAAAAATAGTCGCAAGTTTGACAAATCGAATAGGTCATTGGGTCATCGTTTGAGATGTTGAATTGGTGGATTTGAGCTCGTGCCCCTGACGTGGTATTTCATCAGGGAGCGATACGTGATAAGGAGTGTCTATGTCAGTTATTATGGACGGGTGGATGGAGTTTAGCCATCGCTATCCTCCTCTTATTGAAGCAATCGGTGAGCAGAGCTTTTTGGAAAAACTGTCTCAGCTCATCACCAACATTGTTGACTATGAAAGTCTAGTGGTTATGGGCTTTAGCGAAGATAAAGCTCCAGTGGTCATCTATAACGATACCAACTTCTTTGCCGAACAGAGCAGAGATAAAGAATTTATGGGGGCGTTAGTTTTGGATCCGTTTTACCAACTGATCCGCAGAGGCGTGAGAGAGGGGGTGTATAAACTGGATGAAATCGCCCCAGATGAGTTTTATAGCAGTGATTATTACCATCAGATATACAAGAAGACTGGCTTACAGCAAGAAATAGGCTTGATTGTTACTTGTACCGAAGGGTTCACTTTGGTGCTTTCTGCTGGGCTGAGAAATAAACAGAGTGTTGATTGTGATGAGAAGCGACGTCTGAATTTGTACTTTGACATGCTTAAATCAGCCATTCGCAAACATTTTGAGTTGGGTAGTCCAGAAGAGAGAACGATTGGGCATCAGCTCAATGACATTTTTAGTAATTTTGGGAAAGACTTCTTAAGTGAAAGGGAATGCCAAGTGACGCAACTGGTTCTGCAAGGCTATTCGACCAAAGCGATTGCTCCATTGTTAGAAGTCAGCACCGAAACCGTCAAAGTGTATCGAAAGCGGATTCATAACAAACTAAAGATATCTTCCCAATCTGAGTTGTTTTCTCTTTTTCTTGAGGCGGCATCAACGGTTCCCGCTGATAGTAATATCGATCCATTGACGGTCTATTTCGGAGGCAAACATGTCCATTGATGATGAGAGTAATGTCACCTCATTGGGGAATTCAATTTCTACCGAAAGCGCGGAACAATGATGATGTTGGAACAGGCAAGCAGCAATCAAGCAGTAGCAATCAAGTTTGCTAGTGACACATCTCCTTATCTGAACTCACGCTTGAGCCGCGTGAAAACATCAGTTTCCCCGACCTCCTGGTAGTCAGAGGTCGGGTCTTTTTGTGATCTCTATCCTAGGGTTTCTGTACGTCATTCACTTGTATGTGATTATGTTCACATTTAGGTTTTTTTTGACATTTGATAATTCTACAGCAAGGGTAGAATGAAAACGAATTGTTAAACTTGATGCTAGATGGTTGGCATAATGTGCTGAATAATCGTTAATAAATAGAACTATCAATATTAATTTCTAGCTATATTTCTCTGAGCAGAGAGAAGTTGTCAATTTACCTTCACATTGCAGTATATTCATCTGATTTTTACCTGTTGTAGGAGAATTATGCCATTTTTGCTACAAAAATATGGCAAATTAGTTCGAAGGTTGGTAATGTGAACCGCAATCTTTGTATGGATTTAGAATTAAATGCTCAAAAAGTGAGCTAAATAAATCTAAAATGCTGTCCGTTCTAGCAATCTTACGAAGAAGTCATGGATGCAAAATTAAAACTTGGAGTTAAATGCATGTATAAGAATAAAATCACGCAAGCCCTTCTTCTAGGTGCTGGCATGGCAGTGGCTGCCACTTCTTTTTCTACTCTTGCCGCAGATGTACCAGCGGGCACTAAACTAGCAGAGAAACAAGAGCTTGTTCGTGGTAACGGTACCGAGGTAGCAACACTCGATCCACACAAATCTCAAGGTGTTCCAGAGTCACACGTAATTCGTGACCTTCTTGAAGGCCTAGTGAACCAAGATGCAAATGGTAAGACTATCCCAGGTGTTGCCGAAACTTGGGAAACGGCAGACAACCAAACTTTCACTTTCCACCTACGCAAAGACGCAAAATGGTCTAACGGCGATCCTGTAACGGCAAACGACTTCGTATACAGCTTCCAACGCGCAGTTGATCCAGCAACAGCATCTCCATACGCTTGGTACATGGAATACACCAAGATGGCAAACGCTAAAGACATCGTTGCTGGCAAGAAAGACAAGAGCGAGCTAGGTGTTAAAGCAGTAGATGACTACACGCTAGAAGTGACGCTAGATACAGCAGTACCTTACTTCGTAATGATGATGGGTCACACAACGGTTAAGCCAGTTCACCAAGCGACGGTAGAAAAATTCGGTGACCAGTGGACTAAGCCAGAGAACTTCGTTGGTAACGGTGCGTTTGTTCCTAACAAATGGGTAGTTAACGAGCGTCTAGAGCTTGTACGTAACGACAACTACTGGGATAACGACCATACTGTTCTTAATAAAGTAACGTTCTTGCCTATCGAGAACCAAGTTGCTGAAATGAACCGTTTCCTTTCTGGCGAACTAGATTTCACATACGAAGTACCTAACGAGCACTTCCGTCGTCTACAAAAAGAGTACCCACAAGATGTAAACATCAAGGGTAACCTATGTACTTACTACTATCAGTTCAATGCACAAAAAGCACCGTTTAACGACGTTCGCGTACGTAAAGCAATGTCTTATGCAATGGACCGAGATATCGTTACTAAAGCTATCCTTGGCCAAGGTCAAAAACCAGCTTATTTCCTAACGCCAGAGATCACTGCAGGCTTCGACCCTGTAACTCCTGAGTATGGTCAGCTTTCTCAGAAAGAGCGTATCGCTGAAGCGAAGCGTCTTCTTGAAGAAGCAGGTTACACGAAGAGCAACCCTCTAGAGTTCAACCTACTTTACAACACATCTGAAAACCACAAGAAGATTGCTGTTGCAATCGCCTCTATGTGGAAGAAGGAGCTAGGCATCAACGCGAAGCTTGAAAACCAAGAGTGGAAGTCTTACCTGGACAGTAAAGACACAGGTAACTTTGACGTTGCACGTGCTGGTTGGTGTGGTGACTACAACGAAGCGTCTTCATTCCTAACACTAATGGTTAGTCAAAACACAACGGCGGGTCAGCACTATAAGAGTGCAGAATACGATAAGATCATCGATAAAGCCCTACACTCTACTTCTGAAGAAGAGCGTACTCAGCTATACATCGATGCAGAGAAATTGCTAGCGAAAGATATGCCAATTGCTCCTATCTATCAGTATGTTACAACACGTCTAGTATCACCTCAGCTTGGTGGTTACCCAGAAGGTAACGCTGAAGATAAGATCTACTCAAAAGATCTATACATCAAAGCAAAATAATCCCCTATAAAAAATATAACTAACTAAGACCTGTGTGTGCGTAAGCACACGCAGTGTCTATTTTATTTTAAATTGTCACAGACTGGATGGATGAGTTTATGATTAAATTCATACTTAAACGGATATTTGAAGCGATACCAACACTGTTGGTATTAATTACTGTCTCCTTTTTCCTGATGCGATTCGCACCAGGTAACCCTTTTTCAAGTGAGCGCCCACTTCCACCGGAAGTTATGGCTAACATTGAAGCAAAATATGGCCTTGATAAGCCAGTATTCGAACAGTACACCACGTACTTGACCAACATCTTACAAGGTGATTTTGGTCCATCTTTTAAATATCAAGATTACACCGTAAACGAGCTTATTTCGGTTGCTTTACCTGTATCGGCCAAAGTAGGTCTGATTGCCTTCATCTTTACCGTTATCATGGGGGTAACCGTAGGGACTATTGCTGCTTTACGGCAAAACACTTGGCTCGATTACACGATTATGTCTACGGCCATGCTTGGGGTCGTTATGCCTTCTTTCGTATTGGCACCAGCATTGATTTATCTGTTCTCACTGCATTGGAATCTTTTCCCTGCTGGTGGCTGGCATGATGGTGGCTTTCAATACATCGTGTTACCCGTGATCGCCATGTCACTGCTTTATGTTGCAACGTTTGCACGTATTACTCGTGGCAGCATGATTGAGACATTGAACAGTAACTTTATCCGCACAGCTCGCGCAAAAGGCTTGAGCTATCGTTATATCGTTCTTAAGCACGCTCTTAAGCCTGCACTGTTGCCAGTAGTATCGTACATGGGCCCCGCGTTCGTAGGTATTATTACCGGTTCGGTAGTAGTAGAGACTATTTTCGGATTACCTGGTATCGGTAAGCTGTTTGTAAACGCAGCCTTTAACCGAGACTATTCGTTAGTAATGGGTGTCACCATCTTAATTGGTTTCCTATTCATTCTATTTAACGCCATCGTAGATATCTTGCTTGCGATGATCGACCCGAAAATTCGTTACTAAGGGAGTGTGGTAATGATGCTAACGAAAAAAGAAAACTTGGAAGCGGTAGAGAAGTTTTCCGAGAATTTAGAAATTGAAGGTCGTAGCTTGTGGCAAGACGCGCGTATCCGTTTTATGCGTAACAAAGCTGCGATGGTGAGTTTATTTATTCTAACCCTGATGACATTAGCAGTGATTTTCCTGCCAATGTTTGCTCAATACGCGTTTGATGATACGGATTGGTATGCCATGCATGCTGCACCAAGTGCTGAGCACTGGTTTGGTACTGATAGTCTTGGACGTGACCTTTATGTGCGTACATTAATGGGTGGCCGTATCTCTCTAATGGTAGGGGTTCTAGGTGCATTTGTTGCGGTACTGATTGGTACACTTTACGGTGCAACATCAGGCTTTATTGGTGGTCGTGTTGACCGCGTTATGATGCGTGTACTTGAGATTTTGTACGCTGTACCGTTTATGTTCTTGGTTATCGTTCTAGTAACATTCTTCGGTCGTAACATTGTGCTTATCTTTGTGGCTATCGGTGCGATTGCATGGCTGGACATGGCGCGTATTGTACGTGGTCAAACTCTTAGCTTACGCAGCAAAGAGTTTATCGAAGCGGCACACGTTTCGGGCGTGAGTAATTGGAAAATTATCACACGTCACATTGTCCCTAACGTACTTGGTATCGTAGCGGTGTATTCAACACTACTTATCCCAAGTATGATTTTGACAGAATCTTTCCTTTCATTCCTTGGCCTTGGCGTACAGGAGCCGATGACCAGTTGGGGCGCATTGCTTCAAGAGGGTTCTCAAACAATGGAAGTGGCTATTTGGCAGTTAGTTTTCCCTGCTATTTTCATGGTCGTAACCTTGTTCTGCTTTAACTATGTTGGCGATGGTCTTCGTGACGCGCTGGATCCAAAAGACAGATAAGAACTAGAAGAAAGGATTGAATATGAGCTTATTAGATGTCAAAGACCTGCGTGTTGAGTTCACCACGCAGGACGGTATTGTTACCGCTGTAAACGACTTGAATTTCTCCCTCAACCAAGGCGAAACGCTGGGTATTGTAGGTGAGTCCGGTTCAGGTAAATCGCAAACTGTATTCGCTATCATGGGCTTGTTAGCGAAAAACGGTATCATTTCGGGTAGTGCACAATTTGAAGGGCGTGAAATCCTCAACTTGCCAGAAAAAGAACTGAACAAAGTTCGCGCTGAGCAAATTGCGATGATTTTCCAGGACCCAATGACGTCGCTTAACCCATACATGAAAGTTAGCGACCAATTGATGGAAGTACTTATGCTGCACAAAGGCATGGGTAAAGCGGAAGCGTTCGAAGAGTCTGTTCGTATGCTTGAAGCGGTAAAAATTCCTGAAGCGCGTAAGCGTATTACTATGTATCCACACGAATTCTCAGGCGGTATGCGTCAGCGTGTGATGATCGCAATGGCACTATTGTGTCGTCCAAAACTGCTGATTGCTGATGAACCGACAACGGCATTGGATGTAACAGTTCAGGCTCAGATCATGGACCTTCTGAACGAGCTTAAATCGGAGTTCAACACAGCCATTATCATGATTACGCATGACTTGGGTGTTGTTGCAGGTTCATGTGACAAAGTACTAGTTATGTACGCAGGTCGTACGATGGAGTACGGCTCGGTAGATGAAATCTTCTATAACCCTAGCCACCCTTATGCGGAAGGTCTGTTAAAGGCAATCCCTCGTCTGGACACGGAAGGGGAGATCCTACCAACGATTCCAGGTAATCCACCAAACTTATTACGTTTGCCACCGGGCTGTCCTTACCAAGAGCGCTGCCACCGTGCAACTCCACAGTGTAGCGTGTCTGCGCCAACACTAGAGAACTTTGGACAAGGTCGTCAACGTGCGTGTTTTTCTGATTGGGAGGCTTGGGCAAAATGAATGCAATGACAAACAACAAATCACTATTACTTGATGTAAAAGAGCTAAAAGTACACTTCAGCATTGCATCGAAATCAGCTTGGCCTTGGTCAAAGCCGGCTCAGCTTAAAGCCGTAGATGGTGTAAATGTTCGTTTATACGAAGGTGAAACACTGGGTGTAGTAGGTGAGTCAGGTTGTGGTAAGTCTACGTTTGCACGCGCTATTATCGGTCTTGTAGAAGCGACAGATGGTGAAGTGATGTGGCTTGGTCAAGATTTGACTAAGATGCAAGCGGTTCAGCGTCGTGACACTCGCAAAGAAATCCAAATGATTTTCCAAGATCCTTTGGCATCACTTAACCCTCGTATGACGGTGGGTGACATCATTGCTGAGCCATTAGAGACCTTCTATCCAGAACTATCGAAGCAGGAAGTGAAAGATCGCGTCAAAGAAATGATGGCGAAAGTAGGTCTGCTACCAAACGTGATTAACCGTTATCCTCATGAGTTCTCTGGTGGTCAGTGTCAGCGTATCGGTATTGCGCGTGCACTTATCTTACGCCCTAAGATGATTATTTGTGATGAGCCTGTATCGGCATTGGATGTATCTATCCAAGCGCAGGTGGTTAACCTACTGAAAGAGCTACAAAAAGAACTGGGTTTGAGCCTAGTGTTTATTGCGCATGACCTGTCAGTCGTGAAGCACATTTCTGATCGTGTATTGGTAATGTATCTCGGCAATGCTGTTGAGCTAGGTGAGGCAGAAGCACTATTTGCCAATCCGTCGCATCCTTACACTAAAGCGCTAATGTCAGCGGTTCCGATTCCAGATCCTAAAATTGAACGTACTAAAACCATTCAGATGTTGGAAGGGGATCTGCCATCTCCGATCAGTCCTCCATCAGGTTGTGTGTTTAGAACGCGCTGCCCACAAGCAACGGAGCAGTGTGCGCAACAGAAACCAACAATTCAGGGAACGGACGTACACGCAGTGTCGTGCCTAAACGTCAGTGTTTAGGGAATCCCACTAACCAGCAAGGAATGGCTCTAGTTGTTTGTGTGTGAATAATTAGAGCCGCTATTTTCAGCCTGTGACGGGCCTAAGCGCGGCAACTTTTTTGGTCGCGCTTTTTTTGTTCTCACCAAAAGATCATTCAAGTTATTCGAACGACTTCTTTCAAACCATCCCCTCAAGTTCTTCATGCTCGCTTCATATAATGTCATCACTAAATGAAGAGAAGGAATGAAAGCATGGGGAAATTGGTTGAAGGTGTTTGGCATGATGTATGGTATGACACTAAAACGTCTGGCGGTAAGTTTGTGCGTGAAGATGCTGGCTTTCGTCATTGGATAGACAATAGCCCACAAGCAGAATTCCAACCTGAATCTGGTCGCTATCATTTATACGTATCGCTAGCTTGTCCTTGGGCTCATAGAACACTGATCTTTCGCACTCTTAAAGGCTTGGAAGCGCATATTGATGTTACTGTCGTGTGTCCTGATATGCTTTCAGAAGGGTGGTCTTTTGGGCTTCCCGAGCCACTATTTGGATTCACCAAACTTCACCAAATTTATACACAAGCTAAACCGGACTATACCGGTCGAGTTACTGTACCTGTTTTGTGGGATAAAAAGACCAACACTATTGTGAGTAATGAGTCATCGGAAATCATCCGAATGTTCAACTCGGAGTTCAACCATCTGACAGGTAATAGTGACGATTTTTATCCGGAGAAATTGCAGTCCGCGATTGACGAGTGGAATGAGTTTATCTACCCAAACATTAACAATGGGGTATACCGTTGCGGTTTTGCAACTACTCAGGAGGCGTATGAAGAAGCTTACAATAGCTTGTTCGATGCTTTGGATAAGGTAGAAGCGCAGTTGGCGACCCATCGATACTTAACGGGTGACCAGATAACGGAAGCTGATTGGCGATTGTTTACCACATTAGTGCGTTTCGATGCGGTGTATGTGGGGCACTTTAAGTGCAATAAAAAACGTATCGCTGATTACGAAAATATCCAAGGTTTCCTCAAAGAGCTATACCAAGTTAAAGGTGTTAAAGAGACCACGGATCTCTACCATATTAAACGCCACTACTACTTCAGTCATACGGGTATCAATCCAACTCAAATTGTTCCTGCTGGCCCTGATTTGGACTTGGATTCGCCTCATGGAAGAGAGCGTTAAACTGCATACAATAAAAAAGCCTCCGATGACGGAGGCTTTATTCATTCAGTTAAAGGGCAAATTACTTTTGCTCTTGACCTGACTGAATCGCAGTTAGTGCTACTGTGTACACGATATCGTCTACTAGTGCGCCACGAGAAAGGTCGTTAACTGGCTTGCGCATACCTTGCAGCATTGGACCGATAGAAACTAGGTCTGCTGAACGCTGTACCGCTTTGTATGTTGTGTTACCAGTGTTCAGATCTGGGAATACAAATACAGTCGCTTTACCTGCAACCGGAGAGTTAGGTGCTTTAGAAGCCGCTACGTTCTCCATGATCGCTGCATCGTACTGTAGAGGACCGTCGATGATAAGATCAGGACGTTTCTCTTTTGCTAGTTTGGTTGCTTCACGTACTTTATCTACATCAGCACCTTTACCAGACTCACCAGTAGAGTATGAGATCATTGCAACGCGTGGGTCGATACCGAATGCTGCAGCAGAGTCTGCAGATTGGATAGCGATTTCCGCAAGTTGCTCAGCTGTTGGGTCAGGGTTGATTGCACAGTCACCGTATACCAATACTTGATCAGGCAGAAGCATGAAGAAGATTGACGATACGATAGATGTACCCGGAGCTGTTTTGATGATTTGGAACGGAGGAACGATAGTATTTGCTGTTGTGTGAACAGCACCAGATACTAGACCGTCTACTTCGTTTGCTTCAAGCATCATTGTGCCAAGGTAAACAGAGTCTTGTAGCTTCTCACGAGCCACAACTTCAGTCATACCTTTCGCGCCACGCAGCTCTACTAGACGAGCAACGTAGTTTTCACGTACCGCATCAGAATCGATGATAGTAACACCAGCACCTAGCTCAACACCTTGTTGTGCAGCTACGCGTTTGATTTCGTCAGGGTTACCAAGAAGCACACATTCCGCGATGCCACGCTCAGCACAGATAGCCGCAGCTTTAACTGTACGAGGCTCATCACCTTCAGGAAGAACGATACGTTTGCCAGCTTTACGAGCAAGTTCTGTTAACTGGTAACGGAATGCTGGTGGGCTTAGCTTACGAGTACCGATAGTACCTTCAAGTAAAGAGTCAATCCATGGACCGTCGATGTGACCAGCAACGTGCTCGTTAACGAACTCGATACGCTCTTTATCGTCTGCAGGTACTTCTAGGCTAAAGCTCTGTAGGTTCAGAGACGTTTGCCATGTGTTACCTTGAGCCTTAAAGATTGGCAGGCCAGTGTCTAGTGCTGGCTTGATTAGGTCAGCAATTTCAACAGGAACATCGTAGCCACCTGTTAATAGGATAGCGCCGATTTCTACACCGTTCATTGCAGCAAGTGCCGCAGCGACGATAACGTCTGGACGGTCTGCTGAAGTAACAAGTAGAGAACCTGGTTTGAAGTGCTCGATCATGTTCGGTAGAGAACGTGCACAGAACGTGATGCTCTTAATACGACGCTTCTCGATATCGCCCGCGTTAATTACTTCGGCATTTAGGTGCTGAGCCATGTCGATTGCACGCGTTGCAATTAAATCGATCTTCCAAGGCACGCAGCCAAGAACGCGGATTGGGCTAGTGTTGAAGATTTGCATTACTTCAAGGTTAGCTTGCTGCGCGGTGTCTGCGTCATCAAAGATTTCAGAAAGATCTGGACGAGTACGGCCTGCTTCATCAACAGGAGCGTTTAGCTTGTTGATGATAACGCCAGAGATGTTCTTGTTTTTAGTACCACCGTAGTTAGTACATGCAACTTCGATACGCTCTTTAAGCTGACTTGGGTTGTCAGTACCTGGCGTTGCTACGAATACGATCTCTGCACCAAGTGTTTTTGCGATTTCTGCGTTAACTGCGTTCGCAAATGGGTGTTTACGAGTCGGTACTAGACCTTCGATAAGCGTTACTTCAGCGTCTTTGCTTACTTGATTGTAACGTTCAACAATTGTCTCAAGTAGTACATCAACTTTTTCGCTACCGTATAGGTTCTCAACGTCAGACATTGGAAGTGGTTGGCCCACTTTCATATCGCTGCTGTTACCAACGATAGTTGAAGTTAAGTCTGGTTGATCGCCACCGTGGCGAGGCTGAGCGATAGGCTTGTAGAACGCAACGTTCACACCTTTGCGCTCCATAGCACGCAATACACCCATGCTAACACTGGTAAGACCTACGCCAGCGCTAGTTGGTACAAGCATAATAGTACGGGACATTCTTTGAGTACCTCAAACTATATGTAGGGAAGAAACTCAGCGTGGTGAACGTCCTTTTAGGAGAAAAACAGACGGTCGGCTGAGCCCAATAAGAAAACTGGCTAACCTAAGTTAGCCAGTTTGAAAATTAAAGACCCGCTAGACGCGCAGTGTCTTCAGCAATTACTAGCTCTTCGTTAGTAGAGATAACCATTGCAGGGATACGGCTGCTTGCAGCAGTGATAGTGCCTTCGCCGCCGAAACGAGCTTTAAGGTTAGCTTCACCGTCAACTTCGATGCCGAATACGCCTAGACGGTTTAGAACCATCTCACGGATTGGTGCAGAGTTTTCACCGATACCACCAGTGAACACGATAGCGTCTAGACGACCGTCAAGAGATGCAGTGTAACCCGCTACGTATTTCGCTAGACGGTGGCAGAACACGTCCATTGCACGAGTTGCTTCTTCTTTCTCACCGTAGTTGTCTTCAACGAAACGGCAGTCAGAAGTCACTTCAGTTAGACCTAGAAGGCCAGACTCTTTAGTTAGCATGTTGTTGATTTGCTCAACAGAGTAACCTAGTGCGTCGTGTAGGTGGAAGATGATCGCTGGATCGATATCACCACAACGAGTACCCATTACTAGACCTTCAAGAGGAGTTAGACCCATTGAAGTATCTACAGATTCGCCGTTCTTGATAGCGCAAACAGAAGCACCGTTGCCTAGGTGGCAGTTGATGATGTTCAGTTCGTTAGCTGGCTTACCAAGTAGTTCAGCTGCTTCACGTGCGATGAATAGGTGAGACGTACCGTGCATGCCGTAGCGACGGATGCCGTGCTCTTTGTACAGGTTGTACGGTAGAGCGTATAGGTAAGACTCTTGAGGCATAGTTTGGTGGAACGCAGTGTCAAATACTGCTACGTTCTTAAGCTCTGGGAAGTTGTGCTTCGCCGCTTCGATACCGATGATGTGAGCTGGGTTGTGAAGAGGTGCAAATGTTGCAGAGTCTTCGATACCTTTAAGTACATCGTCTGTAATTAGCGCAGAAGATGTGAATTGCTCACCACCGTGAACGATACGGTGACCGATAGCGCCTAGGTTAGCTTTTAGCTCAGGTTTAGAAGCAAGGATAGTTTCTACCATGAATGCTAACGCTTCTTCGTGAGCAGCGCCGTCGCCTAGTTGAGCTTCGTGTTTACCATCAAGTTTCCACTTGATACGAGCTTCTGGAAGGTGTAGACATTCAGCAAGGCCTGTTAGGTGCTCATCACCGTTTTCTGCATCAACGATGGCGAACTTAAGAGAAGAACTACCGCAGTTTAAAACTAAAACCAGCTTAGACATTAGAGGTTACCTGTATTTTATTGATCATGGATCATTGGGGTATAAAACGTATCTCAAGGCTGAGAAGGTACAAAAGATTTACCATTCAGTCTTGGTCAAAAATTCATCAATTGCCGTATAATAATATGCGATTTCTTCATTAAAATCACATTTGCGTCCTTGCGACGTTCATCTCTTGGTTGCCTTATTTGTAAATAAAGACAACAATGAGATTGAGGAAACGCAAAGAATAACGATAATGACAGAAGATAACAAAATAAATTTGAAAGAATATTAACTTCAGTCAATATTTTGCTGATTTAGTTGAAGAGTTCAACTTTTTTTTAGTGAGGTTGCCTATGAGCGAGCGAGTAAGTCTGACTCAGAGTATAAAAAATGGCCAAAAGTACATGGAGCTGTGGCCAATGAGAAAGGAACTCACACCATTGTTCCCAGAGCAGCGCATAATCAAAGCAACAAAGTTTGGTATCAAAGTCATGCCTGCGGTTGCCGCTATTAGTGTGTTAACGCAAATGGCGTTTAGCAATGCTCAAGCCATGCCACAATCTATTGTTATCGCGTTGTTTGCTATCAGCTTACCAGTTCAAGGTATGTGGTGGCTTGGAAACCGCTACAACACACAACTACCTCCAGCACTTGCGTCTTGGTATCGAGAGCTGCATCAAAAGATCATTGAGACGGGCTGTGCGATGGAGCCAGTTAAGGCCAAGCCCAAATATAAAGAACTCGCTGTCACTCTAAATAGAGCGTTTAGACAGCTCGATCGCAGCGATTTTGACCGTTGGTTCTAATTTAATTGGCTTCAAAACAAAACCCCGCATTAATGCGGGGTTTTGTTTTATAGAGGCTTGTCTTAGTAACCGCTATTCATAGGCACGACGGATCTTGTAGACGGTGCCACTGTCTGTCGTAAACCATACGTTACCCGCGGCATCAGAAGTGATATCGCGGATACGTTCGCCCAGCTCTTCATAATAACGGCGTTCTTCGAGTACTTGGCCTGCTTCATTGACATCGAGGACGTTCATATGAGTGAGCTTTAATGCGCCAATCAGAAGTATGCCGTTTAATCGAGGGAACTTCTCTCCTTGATAAAGGTGTAGTGAACCAGGTGCGATAGAGGGGATGTACACTTTCTTCGGCGACTCTATTCCATCTTTTTCTTGAGCTTCACCCGCATTAATCGGCCCCCAATATTCCTTTCCATGAGAAGTAATTGGCCAGCCATAGTTTGCCCTAGCTTTGATTAAGTTGAGCTCATCTCCACCTCGTGGTCCGTGTTCAATGGCCCAAAGCTGTTTTCTATTGCTGTCGTAGATTATGCCCTGTGGGTTTCGGTGACCATACGAGTAAATCTCGGGGGCAAAGCGCTTGTTATCAATAAATGGATTGTCTTTAGGCACGCTGCCATCTTGATTAAGCCGAATTATAGTGCCCGCGTGATTGTCGGTTTGCTGCGCATTATCTCGCTCCCCTGCGTCTCCGATGGTCATGTAGATATAGCCTTCATCATCAAAAGCAAGACGACTGCCAAAATGTCGCCCCGAGGTGACGACAACATTGCTGGAGAACAAGTCCTGCCATGATTCTATTGTTGACCCGTTTAAACGCGCTTTGGCAAGTGTCGGGGTGCCACCTTTACCATCTGGTTTGGCATAAGTGAAATAAAAAACATTTTTGTCTTTAGGACTAGCGATGATGTCCATTAAACCGCCTTGACCCGACGAATACACATTTGGCACACCGGAGACAGCAGATACCTTTCCGGTCTTCCCATCAAGGATAACAAGACTGCCTTGGCGTAAAGCTATCAAAAAACGTTTGTTATCAATTGGCTCTATTGACCACGGTACGCCATCAATGACGGCAACTTTATCAAGCTTGCTGCTTTCCAATTCCCTCGCAAACCCGAATGCAGAGAACACACAAATTAGAGATATGAATAAAGCTTTTTGAATATGTAGGTTCATGAAGGTCTTCCTTGGTAACTATCGGGAGCGAGCATATATGAAGCTGAACGCTATCTGTATGAATATAGACACCTTTCACAAAAAATCACTCACAATCCTTCACTTTTGTCAAAAATGCATTACGCTAAGATTTGACCAAATATTAGTCGCATGTATCGTATAGTGTACATCCTGATTAAAATGTATGTCATTAAATCAATCTTTCAGCACGTTTATCTGGTCGGATTGTTAATATTATCTTTCAATTTGGTAAGCTTACTGGTAGAAATAGCAGTAAGTCGAAAATTAAATAAATATTCGACATTTAATGTAAAACAATAATTACACCTAATTTCCTCTCGAGTGAGAGCTTTCTGCCTCACAAGGAAAAATTGCTGAATCAAGGAGTGAAGATGAAAGCAAGCAAGTTACTTGTCACAGCAGCACTAACTGGCGTGGCTCTATTATCGTCTACGAGCATTATGGCAAAGACGGCAAAAGTGGCAGTATCCCAAATCGTTGAACACCCAGCGCTTGATGCGACTCGCCAAGGCTTAGTGGATGGTTTAAAAGCGAAAGGGTATGAGCAAGGAAAGAATCTAGAATTTGACTATAAAACGGCGCAGGGCAATCCAGCTATTGCGGTACAGATTGCACGCCAATATGTAGGTGAGCGCCCTGACGTTCTTGTTGGTATAGCAACTCCAACGGCTCAGGCTCTGGTATCAGCAACGCGCGATATCCCGGTTGTTTTCACTGCCGTTACTGATCCAGTGGGAGCGAAGTTAGTGAAGCAGCTTGAGCAACCAGGTAAAAATGTAACGGGTCTGTCTGACCTTTCTCCTGTTGATCAACACGTTGAATTAATTCAAGAAATCATGCCAGATGTAAAAAGTATTGGTGTGGTTTATAACCCAGGTGAAGCTAACGCGGTTAGCCTTATGAAGCTGCTTAAAGAGAGCACTGATAAGCGCGGTATTGAATTGGTAGAAGCGACGGCACTTAAAAGTGCTGATGTACAAACTGCGACTCAAGCAATTGCTGCTAAATCAGACATCATCTACGCACTTATCGATAATACGGTTGCTAGTGCGATTGAAGGCATGATTGTTTCTGCAAATCAAGCGAAGAAACCGGTATTTGGTGCAGCAACGTCTTATGTTGAGCGTGGTGCGGTAGCAAGTCTTGGGTTCGACTACTACCAAATTGGTGTCCAAACCGCAGACTACGTAGCCGATATCCTAGATGGTAAAGATCCAGGCCAAATGGATGTCAAAGTTGCGAAAGGCTCTGACTTGGTTATCAATGCAACAGCAGCTAAAAAATTGGGTTTAGCGATTCCTAAATCAGTGATGGATCGCGCAACAAGCGTAAAGTAACGCACGAGTGATAGTGGCTGGGCTTTGTGATTTAAGGCCCAGCTTTTTTATTAAGCAGAAGAGGAGTTGTTATGTCTGCTTTCGCTTTTTTCGGCGCTCTAGAAATCGGTCTTATCTACGGACTGGTCGCGTTGGGTGTCTATCTCACCTTCCGAGTTCTTGATTTTCCAGATCTTAGTGTTGATGGCAGTTTCCCTATGGGAGCGGCCGTTGCAGCGACCGCTATTGTGGCTGGAATCGACCCTTGGATTGCAACGGGGATGGCTATCGTTGCTGGTGCAGCAACGGGTTGGGTGACAGCATTCTTAGCCGTTAGGTGTGGCATTCTTCATCTTCTAGCATCTATCTTGACTATGATCGCGGCGTTTTCGATCAATATTCGAATCATGGGACGCCCAAATATTGCACTACTTGGTGAAGATACTATTTTAACGCCATTTGAAATGATGGGTGATGCCATGTACATCAGGCCGTTAGTGGTGGGTGTACTCGTTCTGGTGTCGGCATGGTTTGTTGTCCGCCTTCTTAATAGTGATTTCGGTTTGGGGCTACGAGCGACTGGTGTCAATGCGCGCATGGTTAAGGCTCAAGGTGCAAGCACATCGTTTTATACCTATTTTTGTCTTGCTTTATCCAACGGTTTCGTAGGTTTCGCTGGTGCGCTGTTCGCTCAGACCAATAGCTTTGCGGATGTGACTTCTGGTGTGGGTACGATCGTGGTTGGCCTTGCTGCTGTTATTCTGGGTCAGACCTTGATTCCGGGTAAAAAGATTTGGGTAGCGGTGACCGCGGTGATTGTCGGTTCCGTCTTGTATCGTCTAGCTGTGGCGTTCGCATTAAGTTCTGGCATGTTTGGATTACAAGCATCGGACCTTAACTTGGTGACGGCGGTCTTGGTAGCCATCGCACTGATTGCTCCGAAACTAAAAGGAAACCTCAAAGCAAAAAAGGGCGTTAAGCCTGTAAAGAGTCAAGCAGTATCTAATTCAGGCAAAGCGGGGAAAGTAGCATGATTCGTTTAGAAGATATTCAAGTTACCTTCAATCCAGGTACTATCCTAGAAAACCAAGCATTGAAAGGCGTTAATCTAGAGGTTCCGGAACATCAGTTTCTAACGGTGATTGGTTCAAATGGAGCGGGTAAATCTACGTTACTTGGCGCTGTTACTGGTGAAACACCTATGATTGGCGGTCGAGTGCTCATTGACGAAATGGACGTGACCAGACAAACGGTAGATCAGCGAGCAAACCAATGTGCTCGTGTATTCCAGGACCCCTTAGCAGGAACGTGTGGTGACCTTTCTATTGAAGAAAACATGGCCCTGGCATATATGCGTGGTAAAAAACGGGGCTGGAGTTTGTCGCTATCGTCAAAGCGTCGCAAGCTATTCCAAGAGCGCATTAGCATTCTTGGTTTAGGCCTTGAAGACCGATTGAGTGACAATATTGGGTTACTTTCAGGTGGTCAGCGCCAAGCGGTAAGTTTGGTGATGGCAACGCTGTCAGATAGTAAGCTGTTACTGCTTGACGAGCATACAGCGGCACTTGACCCACGTATGGCAGCTTTTGTTATCGACTTAACTAAAAAGGTGATCAAGGAGTTTAACCTTACGGTAATGATGGTAACGCACTCGATGAAAGATGCGCTGGCCTGCGGTGATCGAACCGTAATGCTACACCAAGGAGAAATCGTCTTGGACGTTGAAGGGGAACAGCGTGCAAATATGCAAGTTCCAGATCTATTAGAAATGTTCTCAAAAGTTCGTGGTGAAGAGCTGGCGGATGACAGTTTGCTATTGAGTTAACATTCTATTCTTAAACATCATTAACCGAGCTGTTTCTAAGCCTCAGTGCTACGCCTACAGACTGTGATCCCTCTTCAATTTGAAGGGGGATTTTTTATTGCGGTTATTCAACTAAGATAACGTAATCTCGTTCCCTCTATTTAAGAAGAATAACAATGACACAGCCTTTTTTATTTCATCCACAGACTCATGATGGGGTGGTGCGCGTCGAAGATAAGCTAACCATTACTTTGTTTGCTGAAGCAAAAGATTATGAGTCGGTAAGCCTTCGTCATGAGCCTGACAATGAAGAGTACATAGTCCCTATGTCTAAAGTGGGCACGAAAGGACGACTTGATATTTGGCAGGCGACGCTTCCTCTTAGCGAAGATAAAGATGTTACTTACTACGTGTTTAAAGCTCTAACGCAAACGGAGCAGTACTGGTTAGATGCCCGCGGTGTTCAAAAACGTATGCCCGGGCGAGAGTACCATTTTAAGTACAATCGCCGTCATCAGCCCCCAAGTTGGGTAGCAGAGCAAGTTTTCTACCAAATCTTCCCTGAACGTTTTTGCAACGGTGACCCAGACTTAGCGGTGGAAACGGGTGAATATCAATACCCTGCTCGGAATAGACAGTCTGTGAAAAAACAGTGGGGAGAAAGTGTTGGTACTCATGGTGATACTGGTGCAGTAGAGTTCTTCGGTGGTGACCTTGCGGGCATCGAAAGTAAACTCGACTATCTTCAAGATTTAGGTATCACTACGCTTTATCTGAACCCAATATTCACGTCATACTCTAACCATAAATACGATACCGTTGATTACTACTCAATTGATCCAAAATTTGGCACTAATGAACAATTTGCCCAATTGACGGATAAGCTTCATCAACGAGGCTTGAAAGTAGTGCTAGATGCAGTACTCAATCACACATCCACCTCACATTCATGGTTCGATATCCTTAGTCACGGCAATGGAGCTTATACATCGCAAGATAGCCCATATCGTGATTACTACTTTTTTGAAGCTGATTCAGATAGGTACGTCGGCTGGAAAGGGATTGACACGTTACCAGTATTGAATTTCCACAACCAAGAAGTATGCAACCAGATCTATCTGGATGAAAGCTCAGTCATCAAGTACTGGCTAAAGCCCCCATATAATATCGATGGCTGGCGTTTTGATGTGATTCATATGTTAGGTGAAGGAGAGGGAGCAACCAATAATGCGCATTATGTGAAAGCATTCCGTGATTCGATGAAGTCGGTGAACCCAGATTCTTATATGCTCGGAGAGCATTTCTTTGAGGCGACTCAGTGGCTACAGGGTGATCAAGAAGATGGGGCGATGAACTATTATGGATTCGCGCATCCAGTTAGAGCTTTGCTAGCAAGCAAGGACATTCAATTTGAAGCAATTAACATTGACTGCCATGACTTTCTTGAGTGGCTTCAGGAAGCAAGTGCAAAGATTCCATGGAATAACCAGCTGTCACAGCTCAACCAATTAGATAGCCATGATACTGAACGCTTTATTACAACACTTGGTGGAGACAAAGCGAAGTTTGCTATCGCGAACCAGCTATTGATGTCTTTTGTGGGGGCGCCTTGTTTGTATTACGGTGCCGAGATTGCTCTAGAAGGCTCTCACGACCCAGACAACCGTCGTTGCTTCCCTTGGGAACAGATTGAGCACAGTGAATGGCTACCGTACTTCAAAAAGATGATTGCCATTCGTCGGCGCTCGAAGGCACTGCAAAAAGGTAGCTTTATGCCTTTGTATGTTGATGACGCTTGTTTGGTATTCGCTCGCCAACTCGATAGCGAAGTGGTGCTAAGTGGATTCAATCTAGGAAAACAATCTAACCAAGTAGAATTGCCCGTATGGAAGCTGGGGATTGAACAGGGAGCGTTTCGTTGTCCAATTACCGAGAAGATGATCTCTGCTAACAAAGGAATGCTCACCGTCTCGATAGAAGGCGAACATTCACTGCTTCTAACCCTTTAGCCTGAGTAAACTACTGTGGCAATGTCTCAAGTACATTGTCACGGTAGTTCTGTATATGCTCAACGATAGGTGCAGCCTTATTGAAAGTGCGTATTTCTCGGAACAACTCGTTCGCTTGAGGATATTGCTGACGAAGATATGAGAACCATTGTTTTACTCGGTTAGGGTAGTACAGTCCTTTGTCGCCTTTGATTTCATAAGTCGAATAGACCAGCAACAAATCAACCACGTCTTGCCATGGCATCACGGTGTGGTTATGTTTCACTACATTGCCGAGGTTAGGGACATTAAACGCGCCACGGCAGACCATGAGTGAATCAACACCGGTAGTTTCTATACAGCGTTGACCATCTTCAAAGTTCCAGATTTCACCGTTGGCAATTAAGGGAACTGATGTTTTCTTGCGGATCTCATTGATATATTCCCACTTGATCTCGCTTGCCTTATAGCCACCAGTTTTGGTTCTAGCATGAACGGTTAACTCGTTGGCTCCAGCTTGCTCTATCGCATCGACAATCTCAAAGCAATCATCCGGGTTTTCCCAACCTAGGCGGATTTTCGCTGTCACCGGAATATTGCGGTCAACAGCTTCACGACACGCTTTAACGACGTTATGAATAAGCTCGGGATGTTGCAATAGGGCAGCGCCCCCTTTGCTTTTGTTAACCAGTTTTGCGGGGCAACCAAAATTAAGGTCGATACCTTTAGCGCCAAGGCTCGCCGCTCTTACCGCATTTTCTGCCATCCAGCGAGGGTCTTGACCCAGTAATTGAATATGAACGGGTGTACCGGATTTGGTCATTGAACCTTGCGCTAACTCAGGGCACAGTCGTTGGAATACGTGATCGGGTAGGGTTTGGTCAACGACACGAACAAACTCAGTCACACAGAGATCGTAATCGTTGATCTCTGTAAGAATCTCTCGCATTAGATGATCTAAAACGCCCTCCATTGGGCCCAAAACAACACGCATACCAGTTCTCACTATACTCAGGGAGCGGGGATTCTACCTGTTATATGGTAAAGAATCGACCATTGAGTTCAGCGACGTAGCCAAATATACTTGCTGCAAATTTTTAAGATAAAAGATCAACGTATGAAATTCATCGAGCTACCTGCTGATTGGACAGGTGAGTCTAGGGCATTTATTGAAGGCGCAATCTTGGCGGCAAACTTTGCGGTCGAACCATTAAAGCCGGAAAGCTGGTTAGCTAATGTGGTCGGCGACTATTCGGCTGAGCAAGAAGCATGGATTGTAGATCATCTAAATGCTCAATACGCCCAATTGAAGACCGCTCAATACCATCTTACGGATTTTATTGGCAGTAATACTGAGCAGTTAGCAGACGTAGCCGAAGGGTTTATGACTGTGTGGCCTACTGTTGAACAGCAATGGATTAACAAGCAGTTTGCAGATGGCACGCAGCGCATGCTTCAAGCGCTGTTAACTACGTTTATGCTGGCTATTGATGAAGAGCAGACGCATAACGAAATGCGTCAAGCAGGGTATGAACAGCTACCACAACTAACGGAATTTCTACCACAGTTAGATGCGATGATACACGAAGTAGGTATGGCGGCTGATGAAATGATGATTGGACATCAATCTCAAACCGTTAACCCGTTTAAAGACGTGGGCCGTAATGACACTTGTCCTTGTGGTAGTGGCAAAAAGTTCAAGAAGTGCTGTGGTCAGTAATCGCTTACAACCATAAGAAACAAAGCCTCCAATTTGGAGGCTTTGTTTTATCAATTAGTTACCGAAAAGCGTTACTGAAAACCACGTGCTCTGGAGCCAGACAGTTTCGCGCTTTGGGAGATAATGATGATGGCCAGTGCAACTAAGTTACCTGCAAAGATAATCACCAGCCATTGTGGCATTGATAGTGTCAGGAACTGCCATACGACTTTAGAACAGTCACCGTAGGCTTCAAATAACCAAGGAGCCCATTGATTTAAAGGTGCCCAATCTGGGAAGGTGACGAACAAATCACAGGTCTTGAATGGTGATGGATTGAACTGATAGTCCACGTGTTCAAGCGCCAATGTTAATCCTTTGATTGCCGAAGCACCCCAAGCACCAAATCCAATCCAACGCATTACCGTATTTTTCGGATTGATCATACCTATTAGCGCAGCACCGGTAATACCAAACATGGCAACCCGTTCATAAATACACATCACGCATGGGCCAAGCTGCATAACATGTTGGAAGAATAAGGCACAAAGCTCGAAGAAAATGGTGCAGATAAAAAGCAGGCCCCAAGACAAACGAGTTTTGGAAAATGCTTTGATGTTGGAAAGAACCGTCACTGATACGTCCTTGTTGAAATAAAAAAGCTCTGAATACTCAGAGCTTTTTAACGCGGATTAGTTTCACAATCAACTAAAAATTAGTGCCCAGATGAGACACTCGCCTCAATTACCTTGCCTGTGGCTTCGGTAATCCAGCCTAGATCGTAGAATATCGCGGTCATTGGCTCTAAGAGATAAACAATACCAAATAAGCCGACCAAAGCGAGAACGATAGTGTATGGCAGGGCCATGACTACCATCTTGCCATAAGACAAACGAATAAGTGGTGCCAAAGCAGACGTAAGCAGGAATAAGAAGGCTGCTTGTCCGTTCGGTGTTGCTACTGAAGGTAGGTTAGTACCTGTGTTGATAGCGACGGCCAATAAGTCAAACTGCGCTCGGTCAATGACACCCTCGACCAATGCTGTTTTCACTTCGTTAATATATACCGTACCAACGAAGACGTTATCAGATACCATCGACAACAGACCGTTCGCAACATAGAACAGCGCCAACTGAGTACCTTTGTCTTCGATATGCAGCACAGCATCAATGATTGGCTTGAATAGCCCTTGGTCAATAATTACAGCAACAATTGAGAAGAACACTGCAAGTAGTGCCGTGAATGGTAGTGCCTCTTCAAACGCTTTACCCATTGAGTGCTCTTCAATAACACCGGTAAAAGACGTGGCAAGAATAATCACAGACAGGCCAATAAGACCGACAGCGGCCAAGTGCATTGCAAGAGCAACAATCAACCAAACTGCGATAGCGCCTTGAATCCAAAGTTTAGCAACATCTTGTTTAGTACGTGTTTTACGTTCTTCGCGGTCGAAATCAACAAGGATTTGACGAACGTTGTCTGGTAGCTTGGCTCCATAGCCAAATACCTTGAATTTCTCAACAAGTGCACAAGTAATAAGGCCACAAACGAATACTGGCGCAGTAACTGGCAGCATTCGCATGATGAACTCACCGAACAGCCAACCTGCTTGATCGGCAATAATCAGGTTCTGTGGCTCACCAACCATGGTCATTACGCCACCCAGTGCGGTACCAACACCAGCGTGCATAAGTAGCGAGCGTAGGAACGCGCGGTAATCTTCTAAGTCATCACGAGTTAGTTCAGATAAGTGTTCATCTTGAGTATGGTCATGAGAAGAACTGCTAGGTTGACCAGACGCGACTTTGTGATAAATCGAGTAGAAACCTACAGCTACGCTGATAACAACAGCGATAACGGTCAGAGCATCTAGGAACGCAGACAGAAAAGCGGCTGCGAAACAGAATGCGAGAGACAACATTGTTTTAGAGCGGATACCGAGAAGTATTTTGGTAAAGATGAACAGCAAAAGCTGCTTCATAAAGTAAATACCGGCAACCATAAACACTAGAAGCAATAGAACTTCAATGTTGTTGACGATTTCATGCTTCACCATACCCGGGCTGGTCATCCCAATTGCAACGGCTTCGATTGCAAGTAGGCCACCAGGCTGTAATGGGTAGCATTTTAGCGCCATAGCAAGCGTGAAAATGAACTCAATGACCAACAGCCAACCAGCGGTAAACGGGTCAATGAAGAAGAAAACGATAGGGTTGATAATTAGGAAAGCGATGATCGCTACTTTATACCAATCGGGAGCCTTACCAAGAAAGTTCTTGATAAAAGCATTTCCTAAAGACATCGGCATAGTAATACTCTTATGTTGTTATTAATCGACAAATGCAAGGGTACGAGAGTATTTGAGAGGGCTTCCAAAATATCTAACTTAAAAAACTTAGTAAACGAACAATGCTTACATGGAGTGGAGACCATTGTTCACTTGCCAAGTCCCTCAGTTGCTAAGCACTCCTTGCTTCGCCCGAAACTCTACTCTTCGGTAAGATATAGTCAACAAAAATTACAAATTCAGATTGGTAAATTTCTACTTTTTGTTAAAAACGCGATCTATGTGTAATAAGCAAAACATAGACCTATACAATAGTTGCGTTTTTAGCCTCTAGGTGGCTGACCACCTAAAACATGACTCATGGATAATATTCGAAACATAGCCTTCAAAAAAGTATGTTTTTTAGCGTGATTTGCGCCTAATACTCGATAAAAACGTATTGATTAGTTTTGGCTATGATAGGTTGAATAACCATAATCTATAAGGGGTTTGAGGTTAATAGAACATTAATAAATATGTAATACTTATGCCTCGTACCTATAAATGGTTATGCTGAGAAAATTGTTAAAATGGAGCATTTGCTCTATTTTGGTATTGTTACAGATATAAGTAGTGTAGGTTTACCAAATTCTCGAAGTAGTGGTATGATGAGTTCTATACACGAATAAATAAAATGATTGGATACACCCCATAATGGTAATTAAGGCGAAGAGCCCAGCAGGGTTCGCTGAAAAGTATATTATTGAGAGCATCTGGAATGGCCGTTTTCCTCCTGGCTCCATTCTTCCAGCTGAACGAGAGCTATCTGAACTAATTGGGGTAACAAGAACCACGCTTCGAGAAGTACTACAGCGCCTAGCAAGAGATGGTTGGTTGACGATCCAACATGGCAAGCCAACAAAAGTGAATCAATTTATGGAGACGTCTGGTCTTCATATCCTAGATACGCTGATGACTCTTGATGCGGATAACGCGACTTCTATCGTAGAAGATTTGTTAGCAGCGAGAACGAACATCAGTCCAATCTTCATGCGCTATGCGTTTAAAGCTAATAAAGATAATTCTGAGCGTACGATTGAAGGTGTGATTGATTCTTGTGAGAGTCTGTTGAAAGCGGAGTCGTGGGACGAGTTTGTTGCTTCTTCCCCATACGCTGACAAGATCAAACAGAACGTAAAAGATGAAGGTGAGAAAGATGAAGCTAAGCGCCAAGCCATGCTGGTAGCTCGCACTTTCAACTTCTATGATTACATGCTTTTCCAGCGCCTAGCATTCCACTCTGGGAACCAAATCTATGGTTTGATCTTTAACGGTCTTAAGAAGCTTTATGATCGTGTAGGTAGCTACTACTTCTCGAATCCAGAAGCACGTGCCTTGGCTCTTAACTTCTATAAAGAGCTTCTAGATGTTTGCCAAACGGGTAATAGAGACAAATTACCGTTGGTTATTCGTCACTATGGTATTGAGAGTAGTCAGATCTGGAATCAGATGAAGACCACTCTTCCGACGGATTTTACCGAAGACGACAGTTAAAAATGAAAAGGCCACAATTGTGGCCTTTTTTGTGAGTGCAAGTCTTGCTTCAGACGATGACCGAATTGGGAATCGGCTGGTATAGTTCTTCTGCTAGCTCTTTAATGATGCCATCGTAGTTGGTGAATATAAGTTCAGAGAGCTCCGACGTGAGCTGATACATAAATTCTTTATCGAGCTCGGCTTTCGGATGGTCAATCAACGCCTCTATTTTTCCTATGGCAGTGCTGTACATAGGAGAAGGAATAGACAGCGGACCAACTAAGCTAAGTTGGTTAACCTTGCGATGGATTTGATTGCAGTAATGCAAGGCGCGTTGTTTGCCGAGCTCAGAGTCAATGCTATCAATACAAAGTCTTAACTGAGTTAGGCAATCAAGCGAGTCAATAACACTTTGCCATAGAGTACGATACTCTTGTTCTAAGTCCTCTCTTTCCACAGCCATCAACCAAGCAACCAGAATGTCATCAATCAGCAGTAATGTCTGGCGGATGAGCTTGCCATGTACAATTTGGTTTTTGTTGACGCTGTGTTTCTTCCAAGAACGACTTAACAGCTTAATATTGCTGTGCAGCACACGGTACATAGGTTTGTTGTCGAAGTGAGCAATGTCAGTCAATGCAAGACAGCACTCTTCCATTGCGACTTCAATTTTCTGTAGCTGCTTATTCTTCTTCTGCTCAAACATCAATGTGTAGTGAGTAGCGGTACGGTGCTGTCTGACTAATGTGACTAACTCACGTAAATGAACGATGAGTTGATATTTACGCTCAGTTTTTGCCTCGGTGACTTTGGCATATCGATAGATTGCTGCAAGTATGGCTAAAGATAGAAGTAGAGACAGTAATACAAACATAACGACCTCCTTTGTCGAACAATATCTACTGTCTATGTCTCAGCAAGCTCAATGCCAATTGATTATCCCATTGAAAACAATGGCTTATATATTAGTCAATCAATGGGAATGCGACTAATTGGTGCAAATGCACATTTTGTGCGAATTCTGTCACAAAAAAAAGCCAGCACGAAGGCTGGCTTTTAGTCATAAAAGAGTCGGTTACATCACTCGCATACCTGGTTGAGCGCCTTCATGCGGTTCAAGTATCCAAAGATCGCTGCCACCTGGTCCTGCAGCTAGGATCATGCCTTCAGACATGCCAAACTTCATCTTACGAGGTTTTAGGTTTGCAACCATCACGGTTAGCTTACCCTCAAGCTCTTCTGGCTTGTACGCGGACTTAATTCCTGAGAATACTTGACGTGTTTCACCACCAATATCAAGCTGGAATTTCAATAGCTTGTTTGCTTTTGGCACTTCTTCGCAAGAGATGATACGAGCAATACGCATGTCAACTTTAGCAAAAGCATCAAACTCGATCTCTTCTGCAATTGGGTCTTTGCTTAGTTCAGTTTCCGTCTTAGCTGCTTCCGCTTTTTCCTTCGCAGCTTGCTCTGCCGCTGCGTCTTCTTTAGACGCTTCGATCATTGCTTCTACTTTCTTAGGATCAATACGGTTGAACAGAGCCTTGAACTTAGTGATCTCATGAGCAGTGAGTGGCTGCGCGATGCCATCCCATGATAGCTCTTCGTTTAGGAAAGCTTCGGTGCGAGCAGCAAGAGCAGGCATTACAGGCTTGAGATAAGTCATCAGTACACGGAACAAGTTGATACCAACAGAGCAGATATCTTGTAGCTCTTGGTCTTTACCTTCTTCTTTCGCGACAACCCATGGCGCTTTTTCATCAACATATTGGTTTGCTTTGTCAGCAAGTGCAGTGATTTCACGAATTGCACGACCAAATTCGCGAGCTTCATACAACTCAGCAATGCGATCAGCGGCGGCTACAAATTCATTGTATAGCTCTGGCTCAGCGAAGTTTTCAGAAAGCTTGCCTTCGAAACGCTTAGTAATGAAACCTGCATTACGTGAAGCCAAGTTAACAATCTTATTCACCACATCGGCATTTACACGTTGCGTAAAGTCTTCAAGGTTAAGGTCAAGATCGTCGATACGGCTGTTCAGTTTTGCAGCGTAGTAGTAACGTAGACATTCTGGGTCTAGGTGGTCAAGGTAAGTGCTTGCTTTCACAAATGTACCTTTAGACTTAGACATTTTCGCGCCGTTAACCGTTACGTAGCCGTGAACGAATACGTTGTTTGGTTTGCGGAAACCAGAACCTTCAAGCATTGCAGGCCAGAACAAACTGTGGAAGTAAACAATGTCTTTACCAATGAAGTGGTAAAGCTCGGTGCTACTGTCTTTGTTCCAGTACTCTTCGAAGTCTAAGTCGTCACGCTTGTCACATAGGTTTTTGAATGAACCCATATAACCGATAGGTGCATCTAGCCACACGTAGAAGAACTTGTCTTTTTCGCCAGGGATTTCGAAACCGAAATACGGTGCATCGCGAGAGATGTCCCACTGTTGTAGACCAGATTCAAACCACTCTTGCATCTTGTTTGCAGTTTCAGTTTGAAGTGAGCCAGATCGAGTCCACTCTTTCAACATGCTTTCAAATTGAGGCAAGTCGAAGAAGAAGTGCTCAGAATCCTTCATGATTGGGGTTGCACCGGATACCGCAGACTTAGGGTTGATAAGTTCTGTTGGGCTGTATGTTTCACCACAGTTGTCACAGTTGTCACCGTATTGGTCTTCAGACTTACACTTAGGGCAAGTACCTTTAACAAAACGGTCTGGGAGGAACATCTCTTTCTCTGGGTCGAACAACTGAGAAATAGTGCGGCTTGAAATAAAGCCGTTCTTTTTCAATTCCAGATAGATGTGAGATGCAAGCTCGCGGTTCTCTTCTGAGTGCGTGCTGTGGTAGTTATCAAAACTGATATCGAAGCCAGCGAAATCTTTTTGGTGCTCTTCGCTAACTGCTGCGATCATTTCTTCTGGCGAGATCCCCATCTGCTGAGCTTTCAGCATGATTGGTGTGCCGTGAGCGTCATCAGCACAAATGAAGTTTACTACGTTGCCACGTAGACGTTGGTAGCGCACCCAGATATCCGCTTGGATATGCTCAAGCATATGTCCTAAGTGAATAGAACCGTTAGCGTACGGTAGCGCGCAAGTGACCAACAGTTTCCTTGAGTTAAGGTTTCTTGGATCGGTTGCCATACTTTAGTTTCGCTTTCTTTATTCAGAGTAAAATATTCGCTAATACTACATGATGACTGCCATGACTCCAAGGTATCCAGAGTCAATCCCCATAACTTTTTTGGGGTTCTGGTTCTGGCGACGTAATGCTAATCTTAACAGGACTAAAAAATAATAAGGAAAGCAAGATGCGCACGTTCGAATCAAAACAAGATTTTTGCCAGTGGCTCGGGGAGTTTCACGGGGAAAACCTAAAACTGGGTTGGAGCGAGTCACCGGATGTAGTGTCTGTATCGGCATCTGGTGAATTTCAGATTACGTTGCCTTTCGCTAATCAATCACTGATTTCAGAGCTGACGACTTGGATTAAAACGCAGCAACAATCAAACCAAGTGGCAGCATTTGAGTTTTCTGTATCAAGCCAAGTGAAAGCACTAGAAACTACGGTGGCGTCAGAAATCAAAGGCGTGAAGAACGTTATAGCGGTCACGTCCGCAAAAGGAGGGGTCGGGAAATCGACAACAGCGGTCAACCTAGCGCTTGCCATCAGTAAGCTTGGGGCGAAGGTAGGTATTCTTGATGCCGACGTCTATGGACCATCAATTCCGATGATGTTTGGGCAAATCAATGCGCATCCCGAAGTCCGCGACGGAAAGTGGATGCAACCAATTGCCGCGCACGGCATTTATACTCAATCTATCGGTTACCTTATTAGCTCTGATGATGCGGCGATTTGGCGCGGTCCGATGGCATCCAAAGCGTTAGCTCAGCTGCTTAATGAAACCGAATGGCCAGAACTTGATTATCTGGTGATTGATATGCCGCCAGGTACTGGTGATATCCAACTTACCCTGTCTCAACAGATCCCGGTAACTGGCGCATTGATTGTCACCACCCCACAAGACTTAGCGCTAGCAGATGCTATCAAAGGTGCCGCTATGTTTGAAAAAGTGTCTGTTCCTGTGGTGGGCATCGTCGAAAATATGAGTTATCACATTTGTAGCCAATGTGGCTCGAAAGAACATATTTTTGGCGCAGGTGGTGCTGAATGGATGGCTTCGAAATTCGGTCTTAACCTGCTGGGCCAAGTTCCGCTTCATATTGATATTCGAGAATCCATTGATAATGGTGCGCCAACTGTGGTGTCCAATCCAGATGGAGAGCATGCTCAGATCTACACACAATTGGCTGAAAGAGTATGTGCAGACCTGTATTGGAATGGAAAAGCGAAACCGGAATCCATCTTGTTTAAAATGGTGGAATAACGGAGAAACCGAGCTAGTTGTGAGCTCGGTTTCTTATTGCCTTCTACTTTGTAAAATGAAGTAATCGATTGCAATTTCCTATTTCTTGAGCGAGGGCAAAATTGGGCATCAAATAAGTGAGATCTCGACTAGTATCTAAGGGTTGATGTCCATATAATTACCCGGTTTTGTCCTCACCACCATATATGTACTAGGTGCAAAGAATGTCTGATAATAATCAATGTGTCATCGTAGGTATCGCTGGCGCTTCTGCTTCCGGAAAAAGCCTCATTGCGAGCACAATCTATAACGAACTTCGCGAGAAGGTAGGCGACCATCAAATCGGAGTGATCACGGAAGATTGTTACTACAATGACCAAGGTCATTTGAGTATGGAAGAGCGTGTAAAAACGAACTACGACCATCCAAGTGCACTGGATCATGACTTGCTTTGTGACCATCTTGAAAAGCTGATTCAAGGCGAAGCGGTAGAAGTGCCAGAATACAGCTACTCCGAGCACACTCGCACTGATAACACTACGTCGATGACACCAAAGAAAGTGATCATCCTTGAAGGCATTCTTCTTCTGACTGATCCTCGTCTTCGCAAGCTAATGCATGCGACGGTATTTATGGATACTCCGCTTGATATCTGTCTACTGCGTCGCGTTAAACGTGATGTTGAAGAGCGTGGACGTACCATGGAATCCGTTCTTCAGCAGTACCAAAAAACGGTTCGTCCTATGTTTATGCAGTTTATTGAACCGTCAAAACAGTACGCTGATATTATCGTTCCACGTGGCGGTAAAAACCGTATTGCGATCGATGTACTTAAAGCACACATCGCAAAGCTGTTAAAAGCGTAATCCTTACAATATTCGGATTGAATTCTTACGTTATAAGTAACCAAACTGTTCTATACTGAACGGGTGCACGTATAACGTTTAAATTGCTTTATTTTTTAATAGATTAGTGGCACTTTATGTGCCACTTTTTGTTTTCCGCTTTGCAAGGAAGATGCGAATGAAAAAACTACTCCTTATCTTGGCGATCCCGATTGTGCTTATCGTCGTCGCTATCGCCGCCTTGGTGATGTTTGTAAACCCTAATCAGTTCAAACCTATGATAACTGAGCAGGTTCAGGCACAAACTGGTCTAGAACTTGAAATAAGCGGTGACATCAGTTGGCAGTTCTTCCCTTCACTTGGATTTGAACTTGGTCAAACAAATCTCAAGAATCCTCAGGGCTTTAAGAATCCCAATCTATTCAGTGTCAGCCAAGTTGGCGTGAGTGTTGGGGTGATGCCTCTGCTCGATAAAACCCTAGAAATTGGTTCTGTGACGCTTGATGGTGCGCAAGTTCATTTAGAAACACTAAAAGACGGAACGTCTAACTTGGACGCATTGACTGCCGCTAGCAAAGAGGCTGAATCTGCAACCCCAGCCGATAAGGCAGCGACCGAGCCTGAGACTACGTCGTCCGCGTCTGCCGCACAAGGTTGGAGCATTTCACTTTCTGGTGTGACGGTGTCCAATGCGTTACTTGAGATTTCTAACGAAGAAACAGGGTCATTTACCAAGCTTTATGATGTCGGTTTAAATGTCTCTCAGTTCGCAGCAGACCAATGGACTACAGCCGACTTTGATTTGAAAGGTCAAAACAACGACCAGAGTTTTACTGCTAAAGGTACTGCAGACTTTAAGTTGAGCAAGGACTTTGCTGAGTACGCACTGAAAAACATCAAGTTTGATGCTACATATCAAGATACGGTTAATAATGTTGAGCAAGCTCAGCTTACGGTAGCGACATTCGAATTTGATAAACCAAACAGTATTGAGTTTGCGGTTAAAGGTAAAACGCCAGATCTTAGCTTCGATGCCAAAGGTGGTACGTCATTTGAAATTGATAAAGCGATGACCATGCTTAAGTTAAGCGCGTTGACACTTGACTCTACCTTAGAGGGTAAACCACTACCTCAATCTCCAATGAAAGTTGGTATGTCATCAGATCTTAGCTTTGATCTTAAGAAGAACTTCTTGAACTTTGTGCTTCAAAAACTATCACTCAATAAAATGGAGCTAGATGGGAAGGCGACTGTTCAATTGGCTGATATTCCGAAAGTCCGCTTCTCACTGCATAGTCCTAATATTGATCTTGATGAGTTCTTAGGATTAAACCAAACTCAGACCGGCAATAAAACAGCCAATGCTGGTGGCCAGCCAACCGCTTCTTCAGGCAAATCTGCACCTGTGAAAGAGGTAGAACCTGACTTAAGTGCACTTAAAGGCTTGGATGTAAAAGGCAGTGTAACGATTGATAAGTTTAAAGCGGCTAATGCGCACATGCAGAAAGTAAAAGCCGACTTTTATGTTAATCGTGGCGTAGCAGAACTAACGTCATTTAGTTCTCAACTGTATAGCGGATCAATTACAGCAAAAGCAAAACTGGATGCGCGTAAATCACCAGCATCTTATAGTGCCGTGAAGCGTATTAAAGGCGTAAAAGTACAACCGCTTCTAAAAGATGTTGCTAACAACGACATGCTCGAAGGCACCGGCAATATCGATGTGAATGTTACAGGTAGGAGCTTAACCCCAACGGGTATTAAGAAAAATCTAGCGGGTACGGTGAAGATCAATTTTGCTGATGGTGCCGTCAATGGTATCAACGTTGCACAGATTATCAGAGAAAATTATGCTCGCTTTAAAGGTCAGTCTGTTGAAGCTGAAAAAGGGCCTAAGAAAACCGACTTTAGCGCGATGAAAGCTACACTCAAGCTAGCCAAAGGTGTCGTATCCACCAAAGATATGTCAGCAGAATCGCCGCTATTGCGTATTCAAGGTGAAGGATCTGCGAATTACATTAATGAGACGGTCGACTTTTTGGTGCGCACTTCTATCGTAGGGACATTGGAAGGGCAAGGTGGTCAAAGCATTACGGAGCTGCGTGATGTTACGATTCCAATCAAGGTGACCGGCGCTTGGACTGATCCAAAGTTCGCTCTTGTGTTTGACGATGTGTTGAAACAGAAAGCTCAAAAAGAAGTAGAACGCGCGACTGAGCGTCTTGGTATTAAAGATGAAAAGACCAAGAAAGCCGTCGATGGGCTACTAAAAGGGCTGTTTAACTAAACTAGCCAGCTACAAGTAAAGCCAATGCCAGCGTGTATCACGCTGGCATTTTTCGTATTGGCGGAACGAATTACGTTAGAGATGTTGCTACCAATGGCAGTCAAGATCTTGCTCTTCTTCGAGCTCCTCAACTGCTAGAAGCTGCCATGATTCTATAAGTGCTGTGGCAGCGGCCATTGTGATAGTTTTGTATAAGTTGTGAGTAGCATGGGTAGGCAAGCCGTCATGTTGCAGAGTAATCGAATAGCTACTCTCATGTTGGCTCTTTTCGATATTTTCCCAGTCTTGCTTTAACTGTTTGATAGGTTGAGTTGTACTTTGGCCAAGTATAAATCGGTGCTCATTACTACCAATCCATAGGATCAAACGACCACTTTCCATGAAACTCTCCTTGTTATCATGATGTTGTGTTTGTGTTAATTTAACCAATTGTGACGACAGTTTCACGCCAAGTTGATTGTCTGATTGTACCTAAATGGGGTGACAGAGTGTTGTTGCTGGGAGAGGAGTCAGTAAGAATTAAGGCGAGGATAGCAGATTTAAAGTACTAACAAGCTGACACTTTAAACTGCTACCCTGAAGGCAGTTTTACCTTGCGTTAAAGCGCAATGAAAATGCCCGCTAAACAAGCACTCATCAGGTTGGCTAACGTACCGGCTAGCACGGCTTTAAGGCCCAGGCTTGCCACGTCAGAGCGGCGCTCCGGTGACATTACACCAATAGACCCTAGTTGAATGGCAATAGAGCCAATGTTGGCGAAACCGCAAAGAGCGAATATAACGATAACTTGGCTGTGCTCCGATAAGCTAGCTTGATGCTGAATGAAGTCGATGAAAGCAACAAATTCGTTCATGACTACCTTTTGGCCGATAAATGACCCTGCCATCAGCATCTCACTTTGATCGACACCAATAAGCCAAGCTACTGGAGCGAAGAGGTAACCGAATAGCAGTTGTAATGTGATTCCTTGCGCACCAAACAGCTCCGCTATGGATTCAATAGCGGCGTTAGCCATCGCAATAACACTGACAAAAGCGATAAGCATCGTACCCACTGCGACCGCAACTTTTACTCCGTTCATTGCCCCCGCTGCTAAGGCATCAATCACATTACTTTGATCGCCAGTATCTAAGTCGACAGAGTCATGAGCTACCGGAGTTTGTTGCTCAGGTACGATAAGCTTAGCCATCATTAGGGATCCTGGCGCAGCCATAAAGCTTGCCGCGATTAAGTACTTTAGCTCTACGCCTAACCCGGCGTAACCACCAAGAACACTCCCTGCCACAGACGCCATTCCGCCCGCCATGACTGCGAACAGTTCCGAGCGTGTCATAGTTGCAAGGAAAGGACGAATAAGCAGTGGGGACTCACCTTGTGATAGGAATATGTTGCCGGTTGCCACCAACGATTCCGCTTTGCTTGTTCCCAAGAACTTCTGAATTAAACCACCGAGTACACGGATTACCGCTTGCATGATGCCAAGGTAGTAAAGTGCCGAAATAAGAGCGCTAATAACGATGATGATAGGAAGAACACGGATGGCAAAAATAAAGCCTTCAGAAGCTAAATCACCAAATAGAAATTGAATACCAACGTCGGAGAAGCTCAGTACTTTGGCAACACCAGAACTCATTGCGCCAAGAACATGTTGACCAAAAGGAATGTAAAGAACAAAAGCAGCAAACAATGTTTGAAGGAGGAGTGCGCGTAATACGGTATTCCAGTTAATTGCTTTACGGTTTTCTGAGAAAATAAAACCGATGGCTAACAACGAGATAATGCCCACAAAGCCAAACAGGATAGTCATTAACATTGGGTCACCTCACCGTAGCTTAGACAGTTAAGCATGGAATACGATGACCAAGAGGAAACAGCGGAAAGCTGAGGAAACCACGGATTGTGGTAACTGAAGATAAATTTGCCCATTTTTATACCCTTTACAAGCGTGGAGATTGCAGCTGGTCCAAATCCTTGGGTCGTTCACAGTTCCTTGGTGACGGCTTGTATTGGTGTATAGCTAGAAGATTACGCAACAATGCGAAGTGCCCTAGCAAACGGGAGGGCAGTATACAGTAAAAAATGAGACTTACATCTCATTTTTTACTCTTTTGGTTCGATTGGCTAGAACATCACCAATCGACACCTTTTAGCGCTTTTATGCCTGATTCGAAGGCGTGTTTGACATTTTTAACCTCTGAAACGGTATCTGCAATGTCTATGAGCGTTCGGTGGGCACCGCGACCTGTGATAATGACAGATTGCATTTTAGGTCGGTTGGTTAACGCTTCTACTACTTCTTCCAAATCGATATAGCCGTAGCTCACCATGTAGGTCAGCTCGTCAAATAGAACCACGTCAAGTGATTCGTCTTTAAGCATGCGTTTACATTCTTGCCAAACTAACTGAGCTGCTTCCGTGTCAGCGGTTTTGTTTTGGGTCTCCCAAGTAAAGCCTGTTGCCATCACTTGAAACTCAACACCTAACTTCTCGAGTAGGTTACGTTCGCCGTTATCCCATGTTCCTTTGATAAACTGAGCAACCGCGCACTGCTTTCCATGACCAACGGCTCGAGCAATGGTACCAAAGCCAGATGTTGACTTGCCCTTACCGTTTCCGGTGATGACTAACAACAAACCTTTTTCTTCTTGAGCGTTGGCGATCTTCTTATCAACGTTTTCTTTTACTTTCTGTTGTCGTGCTTTATGACGATCTTGTTTTTGCTCTTCGGAGAGTGACATGGTGATTCCTTATGTTTAGCTGCTAGTCCTCTGTGTTCGGTATATGATAATGAAATAGAAACAGAAAAAAACAAGACAAAGTTCAGGGGTAATAGGATGAAAAAGATATTGGTGGTCTGCATGGGCAATATTTGTCGCTCGCCAACGGGCGAAGCGGTATTACGCTCTAGAGCAGCGAATCAAGGGGTTGAGGTCCTTATCGATTCAGCAGGGACGATTGGCTACCATCACGGTGATGCCCCTGATAGGCGAGCGCAAGCCGCTGGTGAAGCTCGTGGTTACTCGTTTTCTGGAATAAAAGCGCGACAAGTGACAGATGAAGACTTTGAGATCTTTGACATGATTCTAGCCGCAGATAAGGATAACTTGGCCGACCTTAAACAACGTTGTCCTCAACATCTCAAGTACAAACTTTCGTTGTTTCTTAGCCATGGTTCTTCATCTTATAGTGAGATCCCAGACCCTTACTATGGAGGAGAGCAGGGCTTTGAGTTGGTGTTGGATCTGATTGAAGAAGCGGCCGATGCAGTGTTAGCTAAAGTCTAATGGCAAAAAACGCAGCTTAGCTGCGTTTTTAGAATGATCAATAGTAAGGATTTATTTGCTCATTTCGCCACGTAGCACTTCTAACATTTGGGCTTTGACTTCTTCGTAGCCCAAGTTTTGGCTAAGTAGATAGTGTAGCTTGGCTAGAGCCGCTTCTGGGGTCATGTCAAAACCACTTATAACTCCGGCATCGGCTAGGGCACAACCAGTGGCATAACCGCCCATATTGACTTTACCTGCTAGACATTGGGTAAGGTTGACCACAATCACGCCACGTTCAGAGGCTTCTTTTAGGTGTGCGAGAAGCTCAGGGTTTTGTGGCGCATTACCAACACCGAAAGTTAGCAATATCATAGCGTTAACAGGTTGAAGTAGCGTGTTACGAATCACTTCATGTGAGATGCCAGGGTACATAGTAATGACCCCAATAGGCTGTGGTGTGATGTCGTGTACTTTAAACTTGCCCTCAGGCATTTTGTTCAGTTCTACACCACTACCTAACTGAATATTGATACCCGCCTCTAAAATCGGCGACATGTTTGGAGACGTAAACGCGTTGAAACCATCGGCGTGAGATTTGGTACTGCGGTTACCGCGCATTAGTTGATTATTGAAGAACAGTGTGACTTCGTTAATCGGATAGTTAGCCGCAATGTGCAGTGCATTCAGCAGGTTAGCTTGTCCATCAGAGCGTAGCTCCGCTAAAGGAATCTGTGATCCGGTGACAATGACTGGCTTACCTAGATTTTCTAGCATAAACGATAGTGCCGATGCGGTATACGCCATCGTATCGGTGCCATGCAGAATAACGAAGCCGTCATAGTTGTCATAGTTATCACGAATATCGTCAGCAATCTGTTGCCAATCTGCAGGTGTCATGTCTGAAGAGTCAATCAACGGGTCGTATTCGTGAATAGTAAACTCTGGCATTTCAGGGCGATGGAATTCCGGCATACTAGCCAGTTGCTTTTCCATAAAACCGGCGACGGGAATATAGCCGTGATCGGACTTTTGCATGCCGATGGTGCCGCCAGTGTACGCAATATAGATGTGTTTTCTTGTCATGCCAGGGATCGCTTTATTATCAAGGGGAACAGATGCAGGCGATTATAACCAAAACAAACAAAAGAGCCACCGATTGGTGGCTCTAGATAAATGAATTTGTTAGCTCGGCATGCCTACTGGATATTACAGGTCAAGCACAGTACGTACTGGCCTTTTGGGTCGTTAAAGCTTTCCAGCAAACTGGCTTGTTGTTGCAACTGAGTTGCGACAGGCAGTAAGCTTTGTGGGACCCAAGCTGATATGTCGAGTCCAAGACTCACTTTCACCTGCTGCATAATATCTTGGACGAACTGTTGCGCTGGGCTTAACGGTTCTTCGACCCAGTAGATATCGTACTTCTCCATACCTCCGAGTTCAGCAGCGAGAGCGACAGCATCATCAAAATCGCCAATCTGGTCAACCAAGCCTCGCTCTAATGCGTCTTTACCGGTCCATACTCGACCTTGCGCGACAGAGTCGACATCCGTGACAGACATGTTGCGGTTATTCGCGACTAACGTAATGAAGCGCTTATATCCATTTTCGATGCCCATTTGGAATGCTTTTGACGCGCCTTCACTGATGCCTGTGGTTACACCAACGCCTGAGAAGGGTGATGTACCAACGCCATCGGTATTAATCCCAATATTGTTTAACCCTTTCTCGAAGGTTGTTACCACACTAAAGATACCGATTGAACCAGTGATGGTCGTTGGCTGTGCCATGATCTTATTAGCGTTCATAGAAATCCAATAACCACCGGAGGCAGCAACACTCGACATGGACACTACGACAGGCTTACCAGCATCGCGCAGCGCTTGAACCTCGTTGCGAATCACTTCTGAAGCAAACGCACTTCCACCTGGGCTATCAACACGCAATACCACTGACTTAACGGAGTCGTTTTCACGAGCCTGTTTGAGAAGGGCTGCTGTTGTATCACCGCCGACAGTACCACGCGGTTGCTCACCATCCATGATGGTGCCGCTCGCTACGATGACGGCAACTTGGTTATCTGGCTGCTTTGGTAGGTCATATGGCATGGATGCCAAGTACTCGTAATAACCCACAGCGTTAAAGCCACCATCGCCGTCGCTACCAAATGCCTCGACCATAGCCTGATTGACTTGCTGTTTGGTAACAAGTTCGTCGACCAATCCTAGTTGCTTAGATAATGCGGCTAAATCGCCGTCAGCAGCTTCTAGTTCTTTAAGAAATTCATCCATGGTTGGCGTTAAAACGCTGGTTTCGATTTGACGGTTAGAGGCAACATCATCTACGTAAGCGCCCCATAGCTGTGAAACCCAGCGAGTGGCAGATTCTTTCGCTGCATCAGACATGTCATCACGAAGGAATGGCTCGACCGCGGATTTGTAAGTCCCGACTCTGAATACATGAGTTGTCACATCGAGTTTTTCGAGTAACGTCTTGTAGTACATTGAGTACGCGCTGTAGCCTTTGATAAGTACCGCACCATCAGGAGCAAGGTAGACTTTGTCGGCATAGCTGGCTAGATAGTATTGACTTTGATTGTAGAAAGCACCGTAGGCATAGATAGGCTTGCCTGTCGCCTTAAACTCATTCAACGCTTTAGCAATGTAGCGAAGTTTGGTTAAACTAGTTTCCGGCATGTCTCTCAACGATAGCACTAATCCTTTTACAGAATCATCAGTCGATGCGTGGCGGATTGAATCTACTATATCAAACAGAACGTTTTCTTTTGGAAGGTCGCGCCCGAACAGTGATCCAGTGACAGAATCCATAGGATTCACATAACTGCTTTGCTCGACGATAGGCCCAGAAATGTTCAGGACTAACGCTGACTCTTTTTTGACGGTAGCTGGCGCAGGTTCGACTTGAGTGAAAGCAAAATAGATCATTGCAATCACAGCAAAGAAGAGCAGGTTAATAATGGCAAGTCTGGTAAAGTTAATGACTTTCCAGAACCCTTTGAAGATCAAACCGATAAATCGAAATACTTTTTTCATCATCTCTCCACATCACCAATTGGTGAGTGTTTTTGTCCCTAAACATCAATTACTAGTGTAGCGTTGGCGTGGCAGATTCGCTGTATGAATAATGTAATTGTACATGCTTGTTGCCACTATCACTCAATCAAGGTTTTAAGTGAATAAAAATTAAAGACTTAACATACTAGATTAAGTTCAAATATTCAGGAAAAAATTTTTAATAATGTTGAGAAAATGTAAACGCTAGTTTGATTTTTTAACCTTTACATAATATTCTGGTCAGACCACAACTATAACAACGGAAGTGAAGTCTGCTATGTACCCGAACTTACTTAAGCCTCTGGATTTAGGATTTACCCAACTACGTAATCGTGTGCTGATGGGATCGATGCACACAGGTCTTGAAGAACACAAGGAAGGACTGCATAAGCTTGCTGCATTTTATGAAGAGCGAGCCAAAGGAGGAGTAGGCTTGATTGTCACTGGCGGATTTGCGCCAAACCTTCGCGGACGTCTTGCCCCTTTTGCTGCTGAATTTAGCAAGCCAAAACATGCCAAAGCGCATAAAGTTGTTACTGAGGCTGTGCATAAGCATGGCGGTAAAATCGCATTGCAAATTCTTCACGCTGGTCGTTATGGTTACCACCCGTTTTCACAAAGCGCATCGAAAATAAAATCACCTATTTCTCCTTTTGCACCTAGTGAAATGAGCAGCCGTCAAATCTGGAAGACTATCGACGCTTATGCAAACAGTGCATCACTGGCGCAAGAAGCAGGGTATGACGGTGTTGAAATCATGGGTTCGGAAGGTTACTTCATCAACCAGTTCATCTGTAAGCGCACCAATGTTCGCTACGATGAGTGGGGTGGTAGTTATGAAAACCGTATCCGCTTGCCGTTAGAAATCGTTAAAGCAGTAAGAGCGGCTGTGGGTAAAGAGTTTATTATCATTTTCCGACTCTCGATGCTGGATCTGGTCGAGCAAGGCAGTACTTTTGAAGAAGTGGTACAGCTTGGCCAGGCGCTTGAGCAGGCTGGCGTAACGATAATCAATACTGGTATTGGTTGGCACGAAGCGAAAGTACCGACGATTGCCACTCAAGTTCCTCGTGGTGCTTTCACCTGGGTAACCGAAAAAATCCGTCCTTATCTCAATGTGCCTGTTATCACGACTAACCGAATAAATACACCGGAAGAAGCCGAGCGGATACTTTCATCAGGGCACGCTGATATGGTCTCGATGGCGAGACCTTTCTTGGCCGACCCAAACTTTATCGCGAAGGCAGAGCAAGGCAAGTCACAACTAATCAATACGTGTATAGGTTGTAACCAAGCGTGCTTGGATAATGCATTCAAAGGCAAGCGCGCCACTTGTTTGGTCAACCCTCAAGCGTGTTATGAAACGGACTTAATCGTCAAGAAGACCGTAAATAGTAAGACCATTGCCGTTGTAGGTGCCGGACCTGCAGGATTAGCGTGTGCGACCATGTTGGCGGAAAAAGGCCATTCTGTGGATCTTTTCGAGAAGAGTGACCGCATTGGTGGCCAGTTCCGTTTAGCGATGCAAATCCCAGGTAAAGAAGAATTCAGAGAAACTATCCGTTACTTTGCCAACCGTATTGAAGAGACCGGCGTCAAGCTACATCTTGACACCGAAGCGACGTCTGACCTGCTACGCGAATATGATGAAGTAGTGATGGCGTCCGGTGTTCAGCCAAGAATGCCCAAGCTTGAAGGTATCGATAACCAAGATAAAGTCATCGACTATCAAACATTGATTCGCGATAAGACACCAGTAGGTGACAACGTGGCGATCATGGGGGCAGGCGGTATTGGGGTCGATGTTGCGAGCATGATTACTGAACCTCATGGTCAGACGTTAGATGACTGGTTACACGAATGGGGCATCGACAAAACCATCGAGCATCCAGGTGGTCTATTCCCATTCCCGGAAGAAGTGACCGATACCAATGTCTGGGTAATGCAGCGTAAAGAAGGCAGAGTAGGTAAAGGCCCGGGTAAAACGACAGGCTGGATCCACAAGAAAACCCTTGAAAAGAGAGGTGTACATCTTTTAGGTGGTGTGACTTATAACAAGATTGATGATCAAGGTCTGCACATTACTGTCAAAGGTGAAGAGCAGTTGATACCCGCAGATAAAGTGGTCATCTGCGCTGGACAAGAGTCTGTAAAACCATTCGAAGACCAGTGGCAAAGCTTTGGTGACAAATTGCATGTTATTGGTGGCGCTGACTATGCTGGTGAACTGGATGCGGTTAGAGCGATTCGCCAAGGTGTCGAATTAGCTGCCAAGCTATAAAGTACATTGAGAACAGTTCTCACTTTTGCTGTCATGACGTTAACGTTTTGTTATAATGAGCGTTATTACAACAAACAAAAAGGGAAGTGTTATGGATGCCCTAGAACTGTTACTCAATAGGCGGTCGATTGCTCGACTATCAGAACCGGCTCCTGAAGGAGAAGCGTTAGAAAATATTATTAGAGCGGGCTTGCGTGCTCCCGATCATGCAGGACTTACTCCTTGGCAGTTTGTGCTGGCGCAAGGTGATGGCAGACAGAAACTGGCTGATATCTTAAGTGATGCCGCTGCTCAAGTGGGCAGTGAGGAGGCGGTGATTGAAAAAGCTAAGAAAGCCCCTTTTCGTGCTCCTCTAGTAATCACCGTCATTGCGAAAGTGACGCAACATGACAAGGTACCCGCAATCGAGCAGCATCTTTCTGCTGGCTGTGCAGTTCAAGCAATGCAAATGGCGGCTGTAGCTCAAGGCTTCCAAGCATTCTGGCGTTCGGGCAAATGGATGTTTGATGAACACGTTCGTCGGGCGTTTGGCGTTGAGGGTGATGATCAAATCGTTGGCTTTCTCTACGTCGGTACGCCCGGATGTACACCAATGAAAGCGCCAGAGCGTGATTTAAATAAATACGTTAAGTTTCTATAATGGAATATTTAACTGGCTATTTATACAGTTTTTCTTGATTCTTAAAGGTAAGCTTAGTTAAGCTTACCTTTATTTTTTCAGATACCAGTGACCCTTCTCTATGACTCGTCTCTTTATTGCCGAAAAACCCAGCTTAGGGCGTGCTATTGCCGCCGCTTTGCCAAACCCTCAAAAGAAAGGCGACGGATTCATCCAATGTGGGAATGGTGATGTGGTCACATGGTGTATTGGTCATCTGCTTGAGCAGGTAGAGCCTGATGCCTACGATGAGCGTTATAAAAAGTGGAATCTGAATGATCTGCCTATCGTGCCAAATCAGTGGCAACTCAGACCTCGAAAAAGTGCTTCAAAACAGCTTACTGCGGTAAAGAAACTACTAAAAACGGCGACCAGTATTGTTAACGCGGGAGACCCAGATAGGGAAGGGCAACTTCTGGTTGATGAGGTGATCGACTACTGTAAGGTTCCGAAAGCCAAGAAAGATACTGCTCAGCGTTTGTTGATTAGCGATTTAAACCTTCCGGCGGTAAAAAAAGCGCTCAATTCTATGCGCATGAATCAAGAGTTTATTCCACTTTCGGTATCGGCATTAGCACGTTCACGAGCGGATTGGCTTTATGGGATGAATATGTCTCGGGCCTATACGCTTCTCGGACAAAAGGCGGGTTATCAAGGTGTGTTATCTGTTGGGCGAGTACAAACACCCGTGTTGGGATTGGTGGTTCGCCGTGATGAAGAAATCGAGAACTTTGTTCCCAAAGACTATTACACTTTGCACGCCTTGATTCCTTACCAAGATTCGCACGCGGCCTTTGACATTCGTGCCAAATGGAAACCAAGTGAAGCCTGCCAACCATGGCAAGATGAAGAAGGAAGAGTGCTGAATAAAAAGCTGGTGGAAAATGTCGCGAGTCGTATTCAAGGACAGCCAGCAACAGTCACTAAGTCAGAGCATAAGTCGACAAAACAGAATGCGCCTTTACCGTACTCTTTGTCTGCTTTACAGATTGATGCGGCCAAGCGTTTTAATATGAGCGCGCAACAAGTGTTGGATGTTTGTCAGGCTCTGTACGAGAAGCACAAACTGATTACCTATCCACGTTCTGATAACCGATATTTACCTAAAGATCATTTTTACCAAGCGAATGATGTCCTAAGTGCAATAAAGAACAATAGCAGAGAGCATGCTCAGGCGGTTGATGACGCGGACAGCAGTCGTAAGTCTAAAGCGTGGAACGACAGCAAAGTGGATGCACACCACGCTATTATTCCGACACCAAAGAAAACCAGCAGTGTGCTATCTGGGTTTGAAGAGAAAATCTATGGGTTGATCGCGCGTCAGTATTTAATGCAGTTTTATCCAGCCGCGGTGTACGCCGAAGCCATGTTAGAGTTCGATATTCAAGGTGGCTGTTTTATTGCTAAAGGCAAGCGCTTGCAGCAACCTGGGTGGCGAGTCTTGTTAGGGAACTCTGCTAATGAACAAGAGGATGGCGTAGATGCCGTTCCGCCTTTGGAAGTCGGTACCGAACTCATCTGTCGCGAAGGTGTGATCGCAGAGAAGAAAACCGAGCCACCAAGACATTTCACCGAGGCAACATTACTTCAGGCTATGACCGGTATCAGCCGATTCGTTGAAGACAAATCGCTGAAGAAAATCCTACGTGATACCGATGGTATCGGAACAGAAGCAACGCGTGCGGGTATTCTTGATACACTTTTTAAACGCAAGTTGCTTAATCGTCAGGGCAAGTCAGTTATTAGCACTTCTGCAGGAAGAGGTTTAATTCATGCGCTACCTGATGAATCGACCTATCCTGATATGACAGCACACTGGGAGTTTCAGCTGCAAGGCATGGCTGAGAAAACGCAGTCCTATACGCCATTTATGGCAGAGCTCAATAACCGCCTTGAACAGCTTATGCAACAAGTGAAGTCGGGTCCTGTGCCGGACTCTCTCAGAAATTTGCCCAAAGTTGAGAGACCGGCATTTAAGAAACGACGTTTTAGTAAGGGAAAAAAAGCGCCTAGTAAGACCAAGAGCCGCAGCTAATATCGAATGACTAATGACCTACCAAGGAAGTGGTTGACCGTCGAAGTTAATAAATTGGCCTGACTGGTTGGAGTCAGCGTTTTCGATGACCTTGAACAAGCCAGATGCTGATTCTGTGGTTGAGATAAGAGCATTTGGACCGCCCATCTCGGTTTGAACCCAACCCGGATGTAATGCCAGAACGGTAATACCTTCTTGGCTTAAATCGTTACTCAAACTCTTAACTACTGAGTTCAGTGCGGCTTTTGAGGAGCGATAGATGTACCCACCACCTGATGTGTTTTCTGTCATGCTACCAACTTTAGAGGATAAGCACGCAATTTTCCTAACCGCGGAGCGTTGAATTTTGGGATACAGCGCTTCCACCAATTTAAGCGGAGCGATGGTGTTTATTTCTAACACCTTGCGCCACTCATCGATGTCTGTATTGCCGAAACCGTAGCCTTTGGGGCCATAATAGCCTGCATTATTGATTACTATATCTAGGTTGGGTAACTGTGCGAGAAGTTGCGGATAGGTTGGATAATCGGTGACGTCAAAGCAGTATGTAGACAGGTTTGACTCACTTACCTCCAGAGACAGCAGCTCCTTAGCGCTGCATGCACTGCGATAAGTGGCGTGTACTTGGTAGCCAGATTGAAGGTATCTTTTGGTAAGAGCAAGACCAATACCTCGATTTGCCCCTGTAATGAATACGGTTTTCATATGTGCTCCCTAACGATAAGATGCTCCCATTATAAATGAAATCTAGAGCGTCTGATGCACAACAACGTTGTTCCTTTGATTTATCACCCTATCTATTCTGATTTACCATTGCCAGAAGGACATCGTTATCCTATCAACAAATACCGTTTGCTGTATGAAGAGGTTGAGCGAAAGTATTTACACTTGGCTGAATCTCCTTTTGTCATAAAAACACCTAGCCCGTTGACGGTAGAGCAAGTGCAACAGGTTCACTGTAGAGACTATGTTGAGGGTTTGGTCACAGGAAGCTTACCTGCAGCGAAGATAAGAAGAATAGGCTTTCCTTGGACAGAGCAGCTTATTCAACGAACACTGATCTCAGCTGGTGGGACGTGTTTAGCAGCACAACAAGCGATGGAGTATGGTTTAGCGATTCACTTAAGTGGCGGTTATCATCACGCCCATTACGATTTTGGTAGTGGTTTCTGCTTGTTCAATGACCTTATTATCGCCGCGCAAAATGCAATAGAGCATGGGATGGAGAAAGTACTGATTGTTGATAGTGATGTACATCATGGCGATGGAAGTGCGACCCTTGCCGCAGGTACTGATCAAATAGTGACTCTATCACTTCATTGCGAAAAGAACTTTCCCGCGAGAAAGCCGTTATCTGATATGGATGTGCCTTTAAGTCGAGGTGCGAGTGACAAAGAGTTCTTGGCAAGCTTCAAGCAGGTGGTTGAACTAGCAATACGACTGCATCAACCCGATCTGATTATTTATGACGCGGGTGTAGATATTCACGAGGACGATGAACTAGGCTATCTACAAGTGACCTTGGACGGAGTATGCCAGCGTGATTTATGGATGCTGGACTACTGTCGAAATAAAGGTATCCCTGTCGCTTGTGTCGTTGGTGGTGGTTATCGAACAGAGCATAGCGATTTAATTCCTATTCACATGTCACTTATCGATGCGGCATACCAGCAAAGGAGCGGCAAATGAAGCACAGAATAAGAGCGGCAGGTATCGCGTTACAAAATAATAAGATACTAATGCTTCGTGTGCGCGACCAATACTCGGGAGAATACTGGATTCCACCGGGTGGTGGCCTTGAGGATTCGGATGTGTCTTCCAAGCAAGCGTTAGTGCGAGAGTTTCGTGAAGAGACTGGGCTTGATGTGACCGTCGGGCCGTTATTGTGTGTACGGGAGTTTCATGAGACCTCATCCGATCGCTACCACGTTGAGTTGTTTTATTTAGTTGAGTCATGGAGAGGAGAGCTTTCTCTAGTTAACCTAGAGGGACTTAATGACTCTGAGTACATTCAACAAGTAGCTTGGGTTGATGTTGAAGATCTCAATCAATACAAAGTCTTTCCAGCTGACATTGTGTCTACGGTACTTCCACTGATTCAAGCCAAGCAGTTTGCGACCCATTTAGGAAGTTATGTCCAAGGAGAGAATGACGATGTGAACCACCTAGATTAACGGCAATAACCTCTGTATGATGCACGACCAACACAGAACCAATGAGTACCTGCGATGAACCGAAAGAAAAAAATCAACCAGATTCATAAAGCGCGAATGAAAAAAGCGAACGCTAAAAAGAATGGCGCAGGGAAGAATAAACCGCGTTACATATCTAAAGCCGAACGTGCGAAGATGGAAGCGGAGCAAGAAGCACAAAATAATAATGAAGTGTTAGATGCGCCTGAACAGGCAACATCATAATGTTTAGCAAGTCTGGTTGAGCAGTTTAAAACCGCTCAACCCCAACCATATCAATTACTTCAACTTCAGCTTCTTCTCAAGCACTGCGCAGTGCAAAAAGTATCACCAGAAACTCTTAAGCCAAGATTCCTTAAATAAGACGCACAATTTCATGTGAGCGTTTTCAGGGAAAGGAATCGCTATGACCTTAAATCGACATACTTATTTTATTAATACAGCTTTACGCCATGACTCGGCGGTGTAGTCAGTATAAACCATCATTTCTTTACGTTTGTAGGTAAGCACACTGCGGATATTTGATACGTGTTGTTAAGTAGGTGTATAGAAACGCTAGATGCAAAAAAGCCGCTACTTAGTAGCGGCTTTTTCTGAATGTGGCGGAGAGATAGGGATTTGAACCCTAGATACGCTATTAACGTATGCCGGTTTTCAAGACCGGTGCTTTCAACCACTCAGCCATCTCTCCGTTGTTGATGCGCATAATAATAGGCATCTTACTGTTTGTAAACCCTTATTTTAACTGTTTGCTGCAATTATAAGCACTTGAATTAAAAAATAGGTTTGGGTGTCTATAAACTAAACATTTCTTTAGTAAAAAGCCCCTAGTTTTCACTAGGGGCTTGAATATGGTCGGACTGACTGGATTTGAACCAGCGACCCCCGACACCCCATGACGGTGCGCTACCAAGCTGCGCTACAGTCCGATGGGATTAATCTAAACCAGAGGATTTTCTAGGTCAAGAGTCCAGAGTTATTAAATCCTTGATTTACTGACTTTTTGCGTAGAAACGTTGTAGTTCTGTGAAGCCTTGCATCAGTATCGGCAGCTTCGGATTCTTATCGTCTAGTTTACGATAGTTGTGATCGTATAAGCTGTAGTTACCAAATTTATCGACAACAGTAGTATCTGTCGGCGTAATTAATGCTAGCTCTCTAGTGTCCCCTGCGATAATCCATTTGCGTTTACGTTCATCAAACAAGTTACGACCACTGCTGTAGTTTTTCACATTCGTGGACACGCCACTTAAGTCTTGCATGATGGTTGCTGAGAGATCAAGGTGACTGGTCATATGGGTATAGTCTGCAGCTAGTTTTCCAGGCCAATGGACCACCATCGGAACGTGAAGTTGATATTGACTGTAGTTGGTATTAGAGCCCCAACTGCGCGTCTTCGTTTCGTTGAATTCAGTGCCATGATTAGACGTAAGAATAATCACGGTGTTGTTCATCAACCCTTGGTCAGCGATTGTTTGCAATATTTTAGCAAACTCACCATCCGCTGCTGTCGCTGCAGCAGAATAAGCAGCAATAAACTGCTGTTCCGGTGATAAGTCAGTGCCTTGTGGTTGATAGGCGTCGAAGTTATCAACGGTCGTAAGTTCTATGTAGCTGAACCAAGGTTTTCCGGTCCCTGATTCAATATCAGCTTGCCAACGTTTGATGGCAGTGAGGTCAGAGACGACAGGTGGGTTCGTTTCACCTTCTTGCTGAACGGTTAGGTCTACCATAGGGAATTTGCGGAACATGGTGTCTCTATAAATATCATCTTCAAAATTATCACCGCTATAGAGTTTGAAACTATAGCCTTGGTCGCGAAGAATTGACATAAACAGAGGCGCAGTCCCTTGAGCTTTGATGCTACTTGCGTAGCTACTTGGCAGACCATACATCAACCCGAATACACCAAGATCATCATTGCTGGAGCTATAGTGATTAGTGAAATTCTGGTTGTTTAGAGCAAAGCCATAACTAACAGGCATGGTCTCCGCAGTTAACATATCGCTGCGTAAGTTATTAATGCTAACGACAAGTACGTTTAAATTTTCTGAGCGACGATTGAACTCTATCTCTGTTAATGGATAGCTAACAAGGTCTACCGCACCTTCATTCTCTTTTAATTTTTGAAGGTATTCTTCTCTATCCAATAGACCATGCTTTTCCATGAATGACTTAGCTGTCATTGGGTAAGAAAGCGGGAAGTTCGCTTTTTGAATGGTAATTGGATTATAGAAATAAGCATCTGCCCAGATAAAAATCAGGTGGCTAGAAATAAAGCACAAGAAGAACACTGCCGTGAGTGGGCGTCCGACATGCTTGTGGGAGAGTTTACGTTGTTTCTTCCAAACCCACTCTGAAAGTGCCAACTGCGCTAAGAATATTGGCGGTAACACAATAAATAGATGTTGTAGGTCCGAACTTATCGGGCTACTTTCGTCATTGAACAGTAGCTCCCATACTACCGGAGAAAGGTGTAAGTTGATTGACTGGTATGCTTGAGTATCAATGAGTAGGACTGTGAGTCCAAACGTTGCGAAACAAACGGCAAGCAGCCTAAAGAGCTTGCGCGAAGGAACAATAAACGTTAGCGGAAATAACACTAAAAGATACAAGGCAAATACTAAAAAGCCAAAATGCCCAATCCACGAGGTCAGCAGATAGATCTGCCCCAACAGTGTATCTGGCCATGGCGACGCGGCGATATAACGCGTGCCAACCAACATAGCTGCGATAATATTGAAGAACGCAAACCAGTGTCCCCAACCGACTAGTCGTGAGACTCGTTCACCATATGAATTTTCGCTATCTACCATCTGCCGTTTTTTCTGTCCGTAGTTGATTAGTGTTGGTCTTTAGTTTCTAGAGAAGAAATCAGAGCCTTAGAGAATTTTTCCGCAATTGCTTGGCGTTGTGAAGGAGCAACGTTCTGATTTAAGACATTGGTTGCGATATTGCCTGCAATCATAAGTGAAAGTTCTGCACTTGCGCCATGCTTATCAAGCACTGCTGCAACTTCAGAAAGGATATCTTCAACTTGTTGATCGGTATATTTAGATGTAATTGGCATAAAGACTCTGCTAATGATAATGAAAGCGGCTTATGATACCCTACTCTGCATCACAAACGAAACAGCAACGATAATAATTTCACTATGAGTTTGAACCTATCTAACGTTATTTTACACCAGTTGGCGATAAATGAGCAGGAAGAACTGGTTGTTCATTACCGTGAGGCCCTTTTACCAAACGATAATTCAACCGAAAGCCTTGTTGCTGAGCTTCATCGCGTATTTAATTCGAAAGCAGGAAAAGGATTTGGTTCCTTCACTCAAGAAAGTGACTTCCAAGTTTGGTTGGGTGAGCTGCTAAAAGGTGATAAAGACTTTTACGCATTCTCGCAAGACAGCGCCGAGCGACTAAAAACTGAGTTAGCTAAATACCCATTTGCAGAAGCGGGTACCTTGGTAATGGCACAGTATCAGTCTTTAGCAACCGACTATCTGTTCATTGGTTTGCTGCCTTCATACAACAGCTTGCAAATAACCGAAGGGTTGAACATCGGTTCAATTGATTATCTCGATATCGCCAAGATGGACATTGCCGCACGCATTGACCTAACCAGTTATGACCTAGATAAAAGCTCTAACCGTTATCTTACCTACATCAAAGGTAGGGTAGGTCGTAAAGTAGCAGACTTCTTCCTCGACTTTTTGCAGGCACAGGTGGGGCTGGATACTAAACAGCAAAATACCATTTTGATGCAAGCGGTAGAGGATTATTGTGCGGATGCTCAGCTTGATAAAGATGAAACCGTTAGTTACAAGAAGCAGGTCTTTGATTACTGCAGTGATCAGTTGAAGACTGGTGATGAAGTTCAAATAAAAGAACTGTCCGGAGAGTTACCTAGTAATGAAGGCGCGAGCTTTTTAGATTACACTCAAGAACAAGGCTATGATCTTGAAGACAGTTTTCCAGCAGATCGCTCCACAGTTCGCAAGCTAACAAAATTTGTTGGTGCAGGTGGTGGACTGAACTTAAGCTTTGATAGTCTATTACTGGGTGAGCGCGTATTTTACGATCCAGAAACTGATACATTGACGATCAAGGGGACACCTCCTAATCTCAGAGATCAGTTGACTCGGAACCGATAAAATAACGAAAGCGCTGCCTTGTGTAGCGCTTTTTAGATCGCAAGAACCAAGGAAGGGGAACGGTTGTTGAATTCTTATAAACGTCTTTTTACTGTCGTTGCCATTATTGGCATGATGTGGGCGCTGGCCATTTCGGTTGTCGTTTACCTGACTTCTAAAGAAGATCAAATTAACCATTTAATGGATGAGATATCCATTAGTATCAATAAGCTGCAGCAGACTCTCTTTCTCCCTCAACCTTATCGCTCTAAGTTTTCGGAACAGATAGAGCTTGATATTCAGTTAATACATGCGCAAGCGATTCAACTTAAATCTCTAACCAGCTCAGATCTACTTTCCGACGTATCACACACTGTATATTTGCTAGAACGGTTTGTTGAGCAGGCAGAATTGCTTGCAAGTGATGAAACTCGTCTTGATGAGTTTATCGCGCGAGTTAGCGAGCAAACGCCAACATTTAGTGCAAGTGCAAAAGCGCTAAGTAATCAATTGTCTTATGTAGTATTGGACACATTGTTTAATGAATCTATCGAGCCAAGACAAGTCTATCTGCGTCTAGAAGAAATTCAGCGTGCGGCGTATCAACTACCAGAAGAGGATAGGTTGGAGCTATTAGCTCTGAACTCTCAAGCATCGGTACTACTCTCACAATCTGCGAATACTGAGTTCCTAATCGAACGAGTTGTAAATCACCCGGTGATGCGTGAGCTTTCTCAAAGAACGGATCAATCTAAGCTTATCGTTAATCATCAAATATTAATTATAGTAATGCTAAGTATTGTCGCGATGGCTCTAATCATCCTAATTGCGATCCGGACAATGCGTGTCGCTCAGGATAGTCAATTGCAGCCTACTACCCAGTCATTGGCGACGGAAAGCTCGGTTGAGCAGGAGCAGCATATCTCAGAGCATGAATTAGCACTCGCTGTGGAAATTGAATCACAAGCCGTGCCTAATCAACCCAAAAACGCACTGAATGAGGAGACTGAGGTAGAAACTGAGCAGCAAGCTCCAGCTCAAAGGAAGAAGAGTTTTGAGGCGATAGATTTCTCAAAGATGTTGAACACTCTTGACGGTGACCGAGAGTCTATGTTGTTGCTATTGGGGGTATTTGTTTCAGAGCACGCGCAAGATGCAGAAAGATTACAACAACATTTAACCGACGACATTGAACAAGCCACGCGTATTGCTCATACGTTGAAAGGCGTGTCTGGAAGTATTTTTGCTGATGAACTTCGTAATGTTGCGACAGTAGCGGAAAAAAGCTTGAAAGAGAGTCAAACGTTATCTGAAACAGTGCTCTCTGAGCTGGACAATAATTTACAGCAAGCGATAGTGTCAGCGCAGGCCTACATTGCGCAATCGACGACCTAGTACTTTGAATTAGCGAAAACAGCCTAAGGTTTTCACGCATTTAGGTTAAAGGTTGAAGATGCACCTTGAAAAGAGTTTGTCAAAATCACTCAAAAATACTGACACTTAGCGAGAACTTTGTGTTTTAGAAGTATAATGAATGTGTTGTACATTTATTCACGATCAGAGGCTTTTTTGATGAACGCATTGCGCGCCACTCGCAATTTTCTTTTACTACTGCTCATGGTAGCTCTCTCAGGCTGCTCACTTCTCGAGGTTCAACTCGATAGCCAAACGACCCCGCTGACGAAGCAAGAATTGAATATGCGCTTGATGACGCGAGAATACAGTCGTGAGTTTTTTAGCCAAGTTGAATTAACAGCGGACTCACTTGCGGCTCAGTATCCTGAAAATGACGTGATGAACCAATCGTACGTGTTACTTTGGAAAATCCATGCAGAAGAGGGCCTACAACAAGCTGCTTATCAAGTTTCGCCGACTGCAGGGTTGATCGATTCGTGGGTGTTTACGATCCAGATGAATAACTTTTTCAACCAAGGTAATGGTCAAGCTCTGTTTACAAGTGATGATGCTAAACAAGTGTCTCAGCAACTTAGCAGCGAAATTGATCAGTTAGCAAAATCGTTATTCAAAGGTGATAGCTACGCAACTAGCAAAGAGTTTGTCGAGAAATTTGCCGCGTTACACCCTTTTGAAAATCTAACTTTTTCTAGAACACCGGCTTATCGTGAGTGGTTAAAAGCGCAGGGGATTGACGAAAGTGAAGTTACAACAACGCTTGGAACCATGCCAGAAGCACTATCGGATGTCTCGGACCGTTTATCTCTTATGTCGGAACAAACACCAAAGCTAATGACGTGGAAAGCGCAGCTGATTGCATTAAATAGCAACGTAAATGGTGATGACATTCGAGGAGCTATCCAGAGCTTCCAATTAAGTGCAGACGCGTTTCAGGACTTTGTTAACAATAATCCCGAGTACATGAGAGATCTAGCGCAGAAGATGGCGATTGAATTGCAGCCACTACTCAATGATCTGGATGCTAAGACTCAAGATAAGTTGACGCAGTTAAGCGCGGAAAGACAAGCCCTTGATGATATGGTGGCGAGAGAGCGTGAAGAGTTAATTAAAATGGTTGAACGTGAACGGAAGGAAATTGCGCTTATCGTTAATCAAGAGAGAGAACTGTTTGCTCAAGACCTCGACAAGATTTCTCAAGATGTCGTAACGTTAGCTGTAGAAAAACTTATCCAACTGATTAAGAGCACTATTGTTTACTTTATCTTGTTTATTTTGGTGATCTTTTTTGCGCCTCTCGGGCTTGGTTACATCCTTGGTAAGAAGGTTCAAGCAAGAAAAGAAAGTAAAACAAGCGCGTAAATTTATAGAAGCCCCGTATTGGGGCTTTTTTACAACTTAATCTTTTCAAATTAGCAAAACTGGTAGGGTTAGTTAAAAAAAGACACACTTATTGTTACTTTGCTCTTGTGTTATGGCTCGGAAAATTTTATAGATGGAGTAGCCTTTTTTAAATTCACACGGAGAGTAATTCAATGAGAGTAGGTTTAGTTGGTTGGCGCGGCATGGTTGGTTCGGTATTGATGCAGCGTATGGTCGAAGAAAAAGACTTCGACGTTATCGAACCAGTATTCTACAGTACCTCTCAAGTAGGTATCCCTGCCCCTAACTTCGGCAAAGATGCCGGTATGCTTCAAGATGCTTTTGATATCGAAAGCTTGAAACAACTTGATGCAGTCATTACCTGTCAAGGTGGTAGCTACACAGAAAAAGTCTATCCTGCATTACGTCAAGCTGGTTGGAAAGGCTATTGGATTGATGCAGCTTCTACTCTCCGTATGGACAAAGACTCTATCATTACTTTAGACCCAGTGAACTTAGGTCAGATTCAAGATGGTCTAATTAAAGGCACAAACACTTTTGTTGGCGGTAACTGTACCGTGAGCTTGATGTTGCTTGGTTTAGGTGGCCTGTATGAAAAAGGCATGGTCGAATGGATGAGTGCCATGACGTACCAAGCGGCTTCTGGTGCCGGTGCCAAAAACATGCGTGAGCTTATTTCACAAATGGGTGTAGTTAATGATGCTGTCTCTTCAGAGCTTGCAAACCCAGCTAGTTCGATTCTAGACATCGACCGTAAAGTGGCTGAGACTATTCGTTCGTCTTCTTTCCCAACGGATCAATTTGGTGTGCCTTTGGCTGGCTCTCTCATTCCATGGATCGACGTAAAACGCGATAACGGTCAAAGTAAAGAAGAATGGAAAGCTGGCGTTGAAGCCAACAAGATCCTTGGTACGGATGGCAACCCAATTGCTATCGATGGTACTTGTGTTCGTATCGGCGCGATGCGTTGTCATGCTCAAGCACTCACAATCAAGCTTAAGCAAGATGTACCAATGGATGAAATCGAAGAGATCATCGCCACTCATAATGACTGGGTTAAAGTTATCCCGAATGAGCGTGACATTACCGCTCAAGAACTGACTCCGGCGAAAGTTACCGGCACGATGTCTATCCCTGTTGGTCGTCTAAGAAAGATGGCGATGGGTAATGACTTCTTGAATGCGTTCACTGTAGGTGACCAGTTACTTTGGGGGGCTGCGGAACCGCTACGCCGTACACTGCGCATTATTCTTGCAGAAAAAGCATCGTAATCAATGCATTGAACAATAAAAAAGCCCTCAAGATGAGGGCTTTTTTTGGTATTGGGGGGCGGAAATTATTCTTCTGAACTGGCTGTCACACGCTCGTCTGGTGGAGCAAGTTCACTGCCACAGTGCTTGCAGTGCAAAGCATCACTTTCGTGTCCCGCCTTTGAGCAGTTTGGACACTTTACCAGGTTCCTATGTGTCTTCATTTCTTGATTTAGCTCCGCCGTAATAATACCAGTAGGCACTGCAAGAATAGAGTAACCGAGTAGCATGGTTAATGATGCCAGCGCTTTGCCAAGAGGTGTACTTGGCACCAAATCGCCGTAGCCAACCGTCGTTATAGTGACGATCGCCCAGTAAATACTTTGTGGGATGCTAGTAAAACCATTCTCGGGGCCTTCTATAACGAAGATCAAAGCACCAAATATGGTGACTAGAATTGCTACTGTGCTGAAGAATACAAAGATCTTACGTCTCGACATGAGTAGAGAACGCAACAAAATATTTGAATCTTGAAGATAGCGCACGAGCTTTAAGATTCGGAATATTCTCATGACTCGAAGCAGCCTGATTACCCCCATAAACGAAGCCGATGGGAAAAGAAGGGCTAGGTAGGTCGGTAAAATGGCAAGGAGGTCAACCACACCGTAAAAACTTGTGGCGTACGCTTTGGGTTTTGGAGAACAATACAGCCGGAGTATATATTCCACTGTAAATAATGCAGTAAAGAAGTACTCGAGTAGTTGAAATTCTTGATCCCATTCTGTCGCAAGCCCTTCGATTGAGTGAAGGATTAACACTGTGAGCGAAAGAAGAATGGCAATAATGAGCGCAATATCAAACGCTCGTCCCGCTCGGGTATTATGGCCAAATATGATGACGTAAAGCTGATGCTTTAACCGATTGTTTTCCATAGCAAGTACATTTCGTTAACGACTAAAAACTAGTATATACCTAAGTGAGGTGTAGGGGCAGGGGGCTTAGTTTCGGAGAGCGGAAATTAAGGGCAGACGCAAGGTAGCCCCACCTTTATTAAAGTGGGGTTTGAAAGATTATTTAAGCCAAACCAGGGAACAAAGCTTTAAGGCCATTTGCCATAAACTCAATACCCAATGCACCGAGAATCAAACCCATGATACGGGTGATTACGTTAATTCCTGTCTGCCCTAAGAAACGCACGATTAAAGGCGCTGAGCGATAAAGTAGCCACGAACACAGAGCAAAAGCGATAATGGTAATGATGATACCCGTTGTTTCCAGCATTCCTGGGTAGCGAGCGCCATAGACAATAGTAGAGCTTATCGCACCAGGCCCCGCCATTAATGGCATTGCCAGTGGAACGACGCCGATTTGCTCTTTGCTGACATACTCCGATTTTTCTTGTTTATTCTGCTTATCTTCACCGAGCTTACCCGACATCATTGAAAACGCGATGCTCAGTAGCAGCAAACCACCGGCAACGCGGAATGAGTCTAGCGAGATACTAAACATATCAAGAAGTACTTGGCCTGCTAACAACGAGGTGATCAAGATGATAGCGACAGCAATATTGGCTGTCGCTGCGGTTTTGTTTTTATCTTCGAGCGACATATGTCCAGTTAGCGACACAAAAACCGGCATGATTCCTACAGGGTTCACTGCGGCAACTAGACCTAAGAAGAACTGCAAATAAATAGCGAATTCGATACTACTCATTTCTCGATACTCTATGTGAAAGAGGTGGATAACATGGGCGTGGAGTCCCCAATTTTAGGACGCTAATGTACGCTAACATTTGTCGATAAGCGAATGAAAAAATCTAACGATATGTCACTCAATAACCACAAAAAATCTAATGGCAAATGATGCTGGTCGCATTTATGAATAGAATGTGAAAATAAATTTCAATACCAGTAGCAAACTGAATTGAAGCTTGTTTCGTATTTGTTATCGCGAGCACGTTTTTGATAAAAAAATGTGATGTCGGTGGTTTTAGAGGTGGCTGCGGATATACTTGCTGTAGCACGTGCAGGGTGGTTTACTTGATTTATCTGTACAAAAATGAAACTTTTTTACAGAAATTTGTAGTTTATTTAAAAAAATCATTCGATTGCTGTAATTTTGAGCTAAGTATTTTACTCAATATAATTATTATAAAACAATTACTTACCTTGCATTACCCTTAATGGTTACTACTAAGTAGGTAAATTACTTTTCAGAACTGATCTGAGTCAATTTTTTTCACGTCCTGAAATATTATACTCAGCCATGAAAGCAATTTACTAAGTAGAGTTGAGTTACCTAAGAGTAACTATTGATGGCAAACAGCTAACTTACTAAAAAGTTTTTAGTTTTTTTATTTTAGGAGATTCATTATGCCTGTAACAAATATGGCTGAACTAGATGCAATGGTTGCACGTGTTAAAGCGGCACAAGCAGAATTTGCAACTTACTCTCAAGAGCAAGTTGACAAGATTTTCCGCGCAGCATCTTTAGCAGCTAACCAAGCTCGTATCCCTCTTGCACAACAAGCGGTAGAAGAGTCTGGTATGGGTATCGTTGAAGATAAAGTTATCAAGAACCACTTTGCGTCTGAGTTCATCTACAACAAATACAAAGACGAGAAAACTTGTGGCATTCTTGAAGAAGACGACAACCTAGGCACTATGACTATCGCTGAGCCTGTAGGCATCATCTGCGGTATCGTACCAACAACTAACCCAACTTCTACTGCAATCTTCAAATCTCTAATCTCTTTGAAGACTCGTAACGGTATCATCTTCTCGCCACACCCACGTGCGAAGAACTCTACTAACGATGCAGCTAAACTAGTTCTAGATGCAGCAGTAGCAGCAGGTGCTCCAAAAGACATCATCGGTTGGATCGACCAACCATCTGTAGAGCTTTCTAACGCTCTTATGAAGCACGACGACATCGCTCTTATCCTTGCAACTGGTGGTCCAGGCATGGTTAAAGCAGCTTACTCTTCTGGTAAGCCAGCAATCGGTGTAGGTGCAGGTAACGTTCCTGTAGTCATCGACGAAACTGCTGACGTTAAACGTGCAGTTGCCTCTATCCTTATGTCTAAAACGTTCGATAACGGCGTAGTTTGTGCTTCTGAGCAGGCTGCAATCGTTGTTGACTCTGTATACGACGAAGTTAAAGAGCGTTTCGCTTCTCACAAAGCATACGTTCTAAGCAAAGCTGAAGCTGAGAAAGTACGTAAAGTACTTCTAATCGACGGCAACCTTAATGCTAAGATCGTAGGTCAACCAGCTCCAGCAATCGCTGAAATGGCAGGCGTTAAAGTTCCAGCTGACACTAAAGTTCTAGTTGGTGAAGGTCTAGGTAAAGTTTCTTACGACGACGCATTTGCTCACGAGAAACTATCTCCAACTCTAGGTCTATTCCGCGCTGACGATTTCGAAGATGCAGTTGCTCAAGCAGTAACTATGGTTGAAATCGGTGGTATCGGTCACACATCTGGTCTATACACAAACCAAGACGTTAACGCTGACCGCATCCGTTACTTCGGTGACAAGATGAAGACTGCACGTATCCTTGTAAACATCCCAACTACTCACGGTGGTATCGGTGACCTTTACAACTTCAACGTTGCACCTTCTCTAACTCTAGGTTGTGGTTCTTGGGGTGGTAACTCTATCTCTGAGAACGTAGGTCCTAAACACCTAATCAACAAGAAAACTGTAGCGAAGCGAGCTGAAAACATGTTGTGGCACAAACTACCTAAGTCTATCTACTTCCGTCGTGGTAGCCTTCCAATCGCTCTTAGCGACCTAGAAGGTAAGAAGCGCGTATTCCTAGTAACTGACCGTTTCCTATTCAACAACGGTTACAGTGATGAAGTAGTGAAGCTTCTTAAAGCTCAAGGCATGGAAGTTCAAACTTTCTTCGACGTAGAAGCGGATCCAACGCTATCTGTTGTTAAGAAAGGTGCTGAAGCAATGCAAAGCTTCCAACCAGACGTAATCATCGCTCTAGGTGGTGGTTCTCCGATGGATGCTGCTAAGATCATGTGGGTAATGTACGAGCACCCAGAAACTCACTTCGAAGAGCTTGCAATGCGCTTTATGGACATCCGTAAACGTATCTACAAGTTCCCTAAAATGGGTCAAAAAGCTGAGCTTGTATGTATCACTACAACATCTGGTACTGGTTCTGAAGTTACTCCATTCGCAGTTGTTACAGACGACGAGACTGGTGCTAAGTACCCACTAGCTGACTACGAACTAACTCCTAACATGGCTATCGTTGATGCGAACCTTGTTATGAACATGCCTAAGTCTCTAACAGCATTCGGTGGTTACGATGCAGTAACTCACGCTCTAGAAGCTTACGTATCAGTTCTAGCGAACGAATACTCTGATGGTCAGGCTCTACAAGCACTTAAGATGCTTAAAGAGTACCTACCTTCAAGCTATGCGAACGGTGCAAATGACCCAATCGCTCGTGAAAAAGTACACAACGCGGCAACTATCGCTGGTGTAGCATTTGCGAACGCTTTCCTAGGTGTTTGTCACTCAATGGCTCACAAGATTGGTGCTGAGTTCCACCTACCACACGGTCTGGCGAACGCACTACTAATCTCTAACGTTGTTCGTTACAACGCTAACGACAACCCAACTAAGCAAACTGCGTTCTCTCAGTACGACCGTCCACAAGCACGTCGTCGTTACGCTGAAGTAGCTGACCACCTAGGCCTAAGCCAAGCTGGTGACCGTACTGCTCAGAAGATTGAACGTCTGCTAGCATGGATGGAAGAGCTTAAGCAAGACCTAGACATCCCAGCTTCTATCCAAGCTGCAGGTGTAGCTGAGTCTGACTTCCTAGCGAAGCTTGACGAGCTAGCGGTTGAAGCGTTCGATGACCAATGTACTGGTGCGAACCCACGCTACCCTCTAATCTCTGAGCTTAAAGAAGTTCTGAAAGCGGCTTACTACGGTAAAGCATTCGTTGAAGGTGAAACTTTCGAAGGTACGACTGTTATCAAGAAGAAAGCAGACCAAGAAGCTAAGCCAGCAGCTAAAGCTAAAAAAGAGAAAGCTGAAGCTTAATTCAGTTGTAGATTTTCGCTAGCACGAAAACTAAATCGGGAAAAATGATAAAGCCCCTTCAGAAATGAAGGGGCTTTTTTTGTCCGGTTTTCAAAGAGTCCCTACTTATGGCGTTACTCGAACCTGTGCACGGCTATGCTTCAGTGCTTACAACTCGACCACTGAAATAATCATTACTCACTATGTATTCCGTTGTTCTCGTTAGCTCGTCCTGCACTTCTGACCAATTTGTGGCAATGTGATAGTTATGCGTTGTGACCGGAATGACACCTCCAACACGTACATTGTGTGCTTTTAGTTCTTTCGCCCAACTTTTGGTAAACCCGGTCACCATCGACGTCGTGTTATCCAAATCACTATGATGCTGATCTGGCTCTTGCGCGACCACATTGACTATCACACCAGATTGGTGAATAGCCATGCGCTCCGCTGCCACTTGTCCAAACATAAATAGACTGGAGGCGAGCATAGAGAATTTTTGAATAAAGCTCGAGTTTGATGAACTTCCTGTTAAGGATTGTTGTGGGAGTGATGTCCAATGATTAACCAGAACATCAGGAGATCGACCAGTTTTTGACTCAATCACATTGAACAGAGATTCTACCGAATCTAACGATATATCCTCAATCTCAACCATGTCGACAAGCTCGGTAAGTTCGAGGCAACGCCGGTAAGTAGCGAGTAATGAAGATGGATTCACATCGCACAGAACAATACGGGCACCAAGTTTAGCAAAGTGCAACGCAATCATTGCACCCAAGCTAGTCCCTGCGGATGTGATAAGTACAACTGAATTTTTAATGATCATAGTTACCCCGAAAGTGTCGGTTTCGGATAGATTTAGCCAAAAAGGCATTCCCCTGAATTAATAACTTGGTAGAAAAACTGTGAATCAAATGTGAATAACTTCAAACTTTTCTAGAAAAGTGCTAAACGAAAGGGTTATTTCTGCCACATATCACATTGTGTACGGAAAAAGTGGACAAGATTACATTAGTAACCACTTATAAAGTGTGGTTAAGCTTGGATAGCTAACGTATCTTTACGGTAGGCGGTGGAAAGGTGGTTATATAAGTAATCTATATTATTTGGGGTATTAACAGACCCTTGAGCCAACCGTCGGCGCGTATGTCCTGACAGATTTTGATAGACTTCTTCACTGAGACCTATGGTATCTGTTGGCTGGTAGTTTAGAGGTTCAGGTGTGCTGTAATGCTGAAGTTTTGCGCTTGCCAGGCCACCTTGGTGGAATTGATTAGCAATTGCCGCTGAGGTTTGATAATCATCCAACTCCCCCTGAAGTTTCTGAGCAGTAGGGACATTGAAGCGTTGGCGCAATACTGTTTCGTCCGCTATAGCAGTATCGATATCCTCAATGACGCTGGTTTCACGGCAGTCATGACTGAACATAGATAGCATTAATGCGAAATCAGCGCGTCTACCTTGTTCTACGGCACGGCAAAGCGACGTACCACATTGTAGTTCGTTGATTAAATTCGCTTTGTCTAAGCTATGAATTTGCATATATACCCCTCATGACTCTTTCTTTATCGGCATGAGGCTAGGGGGCTTTAGTAATAATTGGCGGTTATCATAAAAAAAGACCTGCGAAAGCAGGCCTTTAAAGTAATCAGTTATCGATCCGATTATTTAGCTAGGTTTTCTTCTACGAATGCCCAGTTAACTAAAGCCCAGAAACCATTCATGTAGTCTGGACGAAGGTTACGGTAATCGATGTAGTAAGCGTGTTCCCACAGGTCTACAGTTAGTAGTGGAGTCACACCTTCTTCTGTTAGTGGAGTCGCTGCGTTTGAAGTGTTCACGATATCTAGAGAACCGTCAGCTTTCTTAACTAACCAAGTCCATGAAGAACCGAAGTTGTTGATTGCAGAATCAGTGAACTTAGCTTTGAACTCTTCGAACGAGCCGAATGCAGCGTTGATTGCATCAGCAACCGCACCTGTTGGTTCGCCGCCAGCGTTTGGCGCTAGACAGTGCCAGTAGAACGTGTGGTTCCAAATCTGAGCTGCGTTGTTGAAAACACCGCCAGTTGAAGTCTTAACGATCTCTTCTAGTGTTTTACCTTCAAACTCAGTACCTGGAATTAGGCCGTTTAGTTTAACAACGTAAGTGTTGTGGTGCTTACCGTGATGGTAGTCCAGAGTTTCTGCTGAGATATGTGGTTCTAGAGCATCTTTTGCGTAAGGAAGTGCTGGTAGTTCGAATGCCATTGCTCGCTTCTCCATTGATTATTAGCGGGTTTTTACCCTGATTGCTTCCAAGATATTTATTATTGAGTCGGGTGTTGACTGACTGCTTGCTATTTTAGCAAGTTTTTACTTTATTAAAAGAGTTCTCAAGAAAATTTATTGTTATGACTTATTAAAAACCGAACTCAGGTAGCTAAGATTAGAGTCGGTTGCATCACATCTTAGCTACAATAGTATAACCACATAATTATTGTGCTTTTTATTCTGTGGCGATTCGCTAGAATGTGACCATATCCGCAGTAAAAGCATTTCGAGGAAGCAATGGAAACTATCGATAAAATCAAACAGCAAATTGAAGAAAACGCAATTCTTCTTTACATGAAGGGTTCACCTAAATTGCCTAGCTGTGGCTTTTCTTCTCAAGCTGCTCAAGCACTAATGGGTTGTGGTGAAAAATTTGCCTACGTAGACATTCTACAAAACCCAGATATTCGCTCTGAACTGCCTAAGTACGCACAATGGCCAACGTTCCCACAACTATGGGTTGAAGGTGAGCTAATTGGTGGCTGTGACATCATTATGGAAATGTTCCAAAAGGGTGAACTACAACCTCTAATCAAAGAAGCGGCTGCACGTAACGCTGGTGAAGAAGAAGCGTAACGCGTTGATTTCAATCATTCCTCTTTATTGAGTGATGACAGAAATAAAAAAGGCTTGGTCAATGACCAAGCCTTTTTCGTATCTGATGTGATTACAGAACCATGGCTGCAATCCAACCGAAAATAATCAGTGGGATGTTGTAGTGAATAAAGGTCGGAACAACAGTTTCCCAAATGTGTTCGTGTTGGCCGTCGGCATTCAATCCCGAGGTTGGACCTAGGGTTGAGTCAGAAGCTGGAGAGCCTGCATCACCAAGGGCAGCGGCGGTACCAACTAGAGCAATTGTTGCCATTGGTGAGAAGCCAAATGCCAGTGCCAGAGGCACATAAATAGTTGCGATAATTGGGATGGTTGAGAACGAAGAACCGATACCCATAGTAACTAGCAAACCGACGATAAGCATAAGCAGAGCAGCTAGTGGTTTATTGTCACCAATACTTGTTGATAGTGCTGCCACTAAAGATTCTACGCCGCCCGTTTGTTTCATTACTGCGGCAAATCCAGCAGCAGAAATCATGATGAAGCCAATCATTGCCATCATGTGAACACCCTTAGTGAACACATCTTGGGTTTCTTTCCAAGCGATAACACCGCCAAACGTGAAAACCATGAAACCTGCAAGTGCACCAATGATCATAGAACCAGATGTTAACTGCACAGCAAGCGCTGCGACGATACCTGCAATGGCTACAGCAATGTTTTTCTTATTAATATGTGTTGGCTCTTCATCGATTTGAGTCATCTCCGTTTCAGCATACACACGAGGTTTTCTATAACTAAAGAAAATAGCAAATAGGAGGCCAGTGATCATACCAGCAGCAGGAAGAAGCATTGCCATTGGCACTTGTGCCGCTGTCACTGATTCCAAACCGTTGTCATGAAGGTTCTTAAGCAAAATGTTGTTTAGAAAAATGCCACCGAAACCAACAGGTAACACCATATAAGGCGTCACCAAACCAAAAGTTAGTACACATGCTACCAGTCGACGGTCGAGCTTTAACTTGGCAAAAACGCCCAATAGAGGTGGAATTAAAATTGGGATAAAGGCGATGTGTACAGGAATAATGTTCTGCGAAGACATGGTAACGAGAATGAGTGCTGCAAGTACCGCATATTTTAGGCCAGTAGTTGAAGCAGAGCTTTCTTTGCCATGAATACGCTTAATAACACTTTGAGCTAACAGGTCAGTGATGCCAGACTTTGAAATTGCCACCGCAAAGGTACCAAGCATTGCGTAGCTTAGCGCGATGGTTGCACCACCACCTAAACCACCTTCAAAGGCGCTCACAGCTTCAGTCAATGACATACCAGACACGACGCCACCAACAATGGCACTGAATGTTAACGCAACGACAACGTTAACTCGCATCAAGGCCAAAACCAGCATGATGCAAACGGAAATAACGACAGGATTCATATTAATCTCTAAAAGTTGTGTTTATTTATTCTTGGGCTTGTTCATCAACAATAGGCCAGCCACCAAGCGCTTTCCATTTGTTGACGATTCGACAAAATAACTCAGCCGTCTTTTGAGTGTCATAAAGGGCAGAGTGAGCCTCTCTATTGTCAAACTCCATACCTGCGGCTTTACAAGCTTTTGCCAATACCGTTTGACCATAAGCTAAACCACTTAGAGTGGCTGTATCGAAAGTGGCAAACGGGTGGAAGGGAACACGCTTAAGTTTAGCGCGCTCATTCGCTGCACTAACAAAACTATGATCAAAGTTAGCATTGTGAGCCACCATGATAGCTCGGCTGCAATCATGTTGCTTTTGCTCTTTGCGAATGACTTTGTAGATTTCTTTAAGTGCTTCCTGTTCGGGCACAGCACCTCGAAGCGGACTAAATGGGTCGCGAATCCCTGTAAATTCCAGTGCTTCTTTCTCTAGGTTAGCGCCTTCAAATGGCTCTATGTGAAAGTGCAAGACGGAAGCTGGCTGCAAATTTCCTTGGTCGTCCATGGTTAAAGTGATTGCGCAAATCTCTAATAACGCATCGGTCTTAGCATTGAAACCTGCGGTCTCAACGTCAACGACGACGGGAAAATAGCCACGGAATCGCTTTTTTAGGGTGAGTGCTTCGTTTTCTACGGTCATTTCAGAGTTTTCTAGTGTGACGAAGGCAGCATTATTGCAGATTATCCAACTATAAAAAACCAGACGAGTCATTTAATTTTCGCAGACAAAGTTTGAAAAATCATGCTTGGCTATGATTCATGACTATTTATCAAAACATTAAAGGGAACAAGTTGAACAAAGAAGCAGAGGAAACGTATGTTGGTGAATTGAGCCGATAACATGGCGAGGTTTTTGCAGTAACTGATGTGGAGATCCATCTAGCACGTAGAGCGGCAAAACTGTGCCGTCGCGTATATTGCAAAAGAGTTACTTAACTGTATGAAATTAAAAGCCTTACTAACAATATCACTGTTGCCTATTATGACTGCTACTGCGGCCAATGCGGCAATTGAGAAACGTTATGTGGCAACACCAACACAGTCACAATGGGAAATGGTCAGTAATTCTCCGCTAGAATGCCGACTTGTTCATCCGATTCCTAATTTCGGTGACGCGGAGTTCATCGCACGTGCAAGCAAGAAGATGAATCTGGATTTTGAATTAAAAATGCGCCGTTCTATGGGCGAAACTCGAAATGTGAGTTTGGTGTCTTTACCGCCTCCATGGAGACCGGGTGACAGTGCCGACAGAATTACTAACTTACAGTTCTTTAAGCAGTTTGATGGCTATGTCGGTGGACAGGCTGCTTGGAGTATATTGAGTGAGCTGGAAAAAGGACGCTATCCAACTTTCAGTTATCAAGATTGGCAAAGTAGAGATGAGCGAATCGAGGTCTCGTTGTCTTCGGTTTTATTCCAAGCCAAATACAATGTCTTTAGTGACTGTATCGCCAATCTATTACCTTATAGCTTCGAAGACATTTCATTCACGATTTTACATTATGACCGTAATAGTGAGCAGTTGAATAAGACTTCCCAACATAGGCTTGAGCAAATCGCCGAGTATGTTCGATACAATCAAGATATCGATTTGGTTCTCGTCTCGACCTATACGGATTCTTCAGATTCCAAAGGTGAGAGCCAACAACTTTCCGATAAACGCGCATCGATTCTGCAAGACTATTTTCAATCACTGGGACTACCTAAAGACCGTATTCAAGTTCAAGGCTATGGGAAGCGTCGTCCTGTTGCTGAAAATTCTTCTCCAATAGGTAAAGCGAAGAATCAGCGCGTGGTGATTTCTTTCGGGCGTACCGAAGTTTAGTTTTGATAGAAAAAAACGCCAGCTAACTAAGCTGGCGTTTTAAATTAAGGCGTGGTGAAAGAGTAGAGATTACCCCTCTAAACCTGCACTTGCTTGTTTGTTCTGAATAAGCTCAATCATGTAGCCATCAGGGTCTTTTACGAATGCAATTTGAGTGGTGCCACCTTTCACAGGACCTGGCTCACGAGTGACGTTACCGCCTGCTGTTTTAATTGCATCACAAGTACTGTAAATATCATCGACACCAATAGCGATATGACCGTAAGCGCTGCCCAGATCGTATTCAGTTACGCCCCAATTGTAGGTTAACTCAATTACTGCGCCTTCTGACTCGTCACCAAACCCTAAAAACGCTAACGTGTATTTATATTCAGTATTTTCGTTTTTACGTAGCAACTTCATTCCAATAACGTCGGTATAGAAAGAAATTGACTTGTCTAAATCACCCACGCGCAGCATGGTGTGAAGGATACGGCCGTTAGACATAACATTGCTCCTTTGTTTTTAATTCTCTGGATAGACTTTTTCTTTAAACTCACAAAGATCTTCAATAATGCAGCTACCACATCTCGGTTTTCGAGCGACACATGTGTAACGTCCGTGAAGGATCAGCCAGTGGTGAACGTCTAGTTTAAACTCTTTCGGTACAACTTTTAGTAATTTGTGTTCTACATCATCCACCGTTTTGCCCATCGCAAATTTGGTTCGATTTGAGACACGATAAATGTGGGTGTCTACAGCAATGGTAGGCCAGCCAAACGCAGTGTTTAGCACTACATTAGCGGTCTTACGCCCAACACCGGGCAGAGCTTCTAATGCTTCGCGGTTTTCTGGGACTTCGCTATTGTGTTGGTCAACTAGGATTTGGCAAGTCTTGATGACATTCTCTGCTTTAGAGTTAAACAAGCCGATAGTTTTAATGTACTCCTTTACGCCATCCACACCCAATTCGAGCATTGCTTCAGGTGTATTAGCGACGGGATAGAGCTTATCGGTCGCTTTATTAACGCTAACATCGGTTGCTTGAGCAGAGAGTAAAACGGCGATAAGTAGCTCAAATGGAGAGTTCCAGTTGAGCTCAGTCTCTGGCTTTGGGTTGTTTTCTCGAAGTCGTTCGAGGATTTCTTTTCTTTTTATATTGTTCATTGGCTGACTTAGCTCTTCCCAAAAAGTAGTGGGTTCTTCCGGTGATTAAAAGCCCAAGATTAGCAAAGTCTTGGGCTTGTTATAGATGGTGATTAGTTCGTTACACGAGCGCGTTCTATCTGCTGTTTTTCTTGTTTCGGTTGACGAAGCTCTATTTGCTTATCAATAACATTTTTCAGAGCTATGAGAAAGCCAACCCCGATAAATGCGCCTGGTGGTAGCAAGGCGAGTAAGAACTGGCTATCAAATTGGAATACTTCGATACGAAGTGCCGCCGCCCACGGCCCCAATAACAAATCAGCACCATCAAATAGAGTACCGTTGCCGATAAGTTCGCGCATGGCACCAAGAACGACCAGTACTGAAGTCATGCCTAGCCCCATCCACAAACCGTCAAGTGCCGCTGGTAGCACCGCATTTTTGGAGGCAAACGCTTCTGCTCGCCCAATAATAATGCAGTTGGTCACAATAAGAGGGATGAAAATACCGAGGGATAAATACAGTCCATAAGCGTACGCATTCATTAATAACTGAACGCAGGTAACTAGCGCGGCAATGATCATCACAAAGACAGGGATTCGAACTTCTTTGGGGACGTAGTCTCTGATAAGAGAAACGGTCACGTTGGAACCGACTAACACCGCTAAAGTCGCAAGGCCAAGACCCAACGCATTCGTCACTGTGGATGACACTGCAAGAAGAGGGCATAGGCCAAGAAGCTGAACTAGCGCGGGGTTATTATTCCATAGGCCATTTTTTAACAACTCTTTAGAAGTACTCACTCTTCACCTCCACAATTTAGTGGTTGGTTTAATATCTTATCGCGATGGGTGTTCACGTAGTTTACTGTATTCTTCACGGCCTTAACGACGGCACGTGGTGTAATTGTGGCGCCAGTGAAAGAATCAAATTGACCACCGTCTTTTCGCACGGCCCACTGTGACTGATTATCTTCTGTGACTTGCTTGCCTGTAAAGCCAAGCACCCAGTCAGTAATTCTTAGGTCGATTTTATCGCCTAGTCCTGGTGTTTCTTGATGGGCCAGAACCCGAGTACCTAAGATCGTGCCTTCGATATCCATACCAACAATGATCTTAATTGCGCCATTGTAGCCATCAGGTGCTATTGACTCGATAGCCATGGCTTTGGGTTCATTATTAATGGTCGCGATATAGACCGGCTGTGGCTGTGTTGTTCCAAGAGCTGGATCACTCACCAAAGTACAAGATGCGTAAAGTTCATTATCATGCAGTTCATGCGGGATAACTTCATTAAGTGTCGCTTGAAGTTGTGCTCGCTCCTGGTGAACGATCTGATCTTTGGTTAGATACTGCGTAACAGCGACTACCCCTGTTGATGCACAGGCAAAGATAGCCAAGGTTAAGCCATTTTTTCTAATTGCATTCAACATGGTGATTAATGTCCATAAGTTCTTGGTTTAGTGTAATAGTCTATGAGCGGAACGCACATATTCGCTAACAGAACAGCGAAGGCGACACCGTCAGGGAAGCCACCCCAAGTACGGATTACGAAGATCATCACGCCGATAAATGCACCAAATATCAATCGACCTTTTACTGTTGTCGAGGCTGATACTGGGTCAGTAGCAATAAAGAACGCACCAAGCATGGTTGCACCAGATAACAGGTGTAATATTGGTGACGCCGTCGTGCCTGGTGTAAACAGCATGAATAGACCACTAATCACGGTTAACGAGGCAAGAATCGCAACAGGAATGTGCCACTGAATGATTCGTAGCTTAAGTAAGATAAGACCACCAGCTAAATAAGCAAGGTTCACCCACTCCCAACCAATACCCGCTAGACCGCCAAATATAGGCTGTTGAACGACTTCCGCAATAGTGTTGCCATTTTTAATACCCGTTTTGAAAGCATCAAGTGGTGTCGCCATGGTAATACCATCAATACCAGTACGAATTTGCTGTAATGAATACCCGTCAGCATCAAAACCCGAGAAAATGAGCGAGAAAGCATCGGTGAAAGTAACGGGTTCACTGGATAGTGAATGAGGCGTAATCCAACTAGTCATTTCAACTGGGAAGGAAATCAGCAGAACAACATAGGCTACCATCGCTGGGTTGAACGGGTTCTGTCCTAGGCCGCCATATAAATGCTTAGCAATGATGATGGCAAATACTAAGCCGATGACTAATACCCACCAAGGAGAGAGTGGCGGTATCGCAATGGCCAATAACCAAGCCGTGACGAGTGCGCTATAGTCACGAAGAGCAGAGAGAGGGGAGCGTTTACGAAACAGCATTACGATCGCTTCGAGCATCAAGCCGACTATGATAGCTAAACACAGTTGAATAGCGGTGCCCCAACCAAAAAAGTATGTTTGCGCTATCAGACCTGGCAACGCACAAAGCGCCACACCTTTCATTAGATCTGGAGTGCGTTTACGACTGTGCGCATGTGGAGAGCTAGCAATAAAGAAAGACACTAGTTGTTCTCCTTGTTATTTTGTTCTTTTTCAATTTTTCTCGCTTTTGCGCGTGCAATTGCAGCTGCAACTGCCGCTTTTTTGGGGTCATCCACAGCAGGCTCGTTCTCACCTTTAGTCTTAGGCTCTGTTTCGGCAGCAGCTTGCTTACGTGCTTTAGCACGAGCGATAGCGGCAGCAACGGCTGCTTTTTTCGGATCCTCTTCAGTAGGTGCGTCGGCGTCTTGAGCTTCTTGCTCGGTCTCGACAGCGGCTTGTTTACGCGCCTTAGCACGAGCGACAGCGGCAGCAACAGCTGCTTTTTTGGGATCGTCTTGAGCTTCTGGTTCTGTAGCGGCAGCGGCTTGCTTACGCGCTTTAGCACGAGCGATAGCGGCAGCGACGGCTGCTTTTTTTGGATCGTCCTCAGTAGGTGCGTCGGCGTCTTGGGTTTCAGGTTCTGTTCCGGCAACGGCTTGCTTACGCGCTTTAGCACGAGCAATAGCGGCAGCGACGGCTGCTTTTTTTGGATCGTCTTCAGTAGGTGCGTCGGCGTCTTGGGTTTCAGGTTCTGTTCCGGCAACGGCTTGCTTACGCGCTTTAGCACGAGCAATAGCGCCCGCAACGGCAGCTTTTTTCGGATCGTCTTCAGCAGGCACATCGGTGTCTTGAGTTTCCGGCTCGGTTTCGACAGCGGCTTGCTTACGCGCTTTGGCACGAGCGATAGCGGCAGCGACGGCTGCTTTCTTCGGATCGTCTTCAGCAGGTGCATCGGCATCTTGAGTTTCCGGCTCTGCTTCAGTTGCTGCTTGCTTCCTTGCTTTAGCACGAGCAATCGCAGCGGCAACAGCGTCTTCTTTCGACGTCTGAGCCTCTTCACCTGATGATTCTTCAGCTTGTAACTGTTGAGCGGCTTTCTTTGCTTTTGCCCTTGCTAATGCAGCCGCAATAGCCGCTTTTTTAGGGTCTTGCTCAGTACTGTCTGAGCCTTGTGCAGAGTCAGCTTCAGCTGGCTTATTTGCTTTTCGTTCTCTAGCCAAGCGTTTACGTTCTTCTCGCAACTTGGCCATTTCGGAGTTGTCTGGTTCTGCTTGTCCTTGTTTAGCGGCTTCAGCTTGTTTGGCTTTAGCACGAGCTATGGCTGCGGCAACGGCAGGCTTAACCTCATTCGTTGCAGAAGTGGACTTCTGCGCTTTTACGCGTTCAATCGCCGCAGCGATGGCATCCTCGCCACCAGATGATTTCATCTGTTTGCGGCGGTCGTCAGCGGCTTTCTTGAAGCGGTTTTCTCGCTCAGCTTTATCACGCTCTAGACGTGCTTTCTTCTCTTCAAATCGAACTTTGGCTCGTTCTGCTGCCTCAGACTCTTGTTTCCGAGTACGAATTTCGGCTTTAGCTTGGCGATAGTAATGAACTAATGGGATCTCACTTGGACAAACAAAAGCACACGCTCCACATTCGATACAATCTTTGAGGTTTAACTCTTCACACTTATCGTATTCTTGAGATTTCGCGTACCACTGTAACTGCTGAGGTAACAAGGATGCAGGACAAGCTTCTGCGCATTGACTACAACGAATGCATGACATTTCATGTGAACGAGGATCAATCTCTCGATAAGTCGGAGCTAGAATACAGTTCGCTGTTTTAGTAATTGGCACATTCGCATGAGGCAATGTGAAGCCCATCATAGGGCCGCCCATAATTAAGCGTGGAGATTTTTTATCGGCTTTGTAACCAAATTGATCCAATAAAGATTGCACAGGAGTGCCGATCAATGCCCAAACATTACGTGGTTGTTTAAAGGTTTTCCCTGTTAGAGTGACAACGCGCTCAATCAAAGGTTCACCATCGCAAACGGCACGTTTGATTGCGTAAGCCGAGCCAACATTTTGCACCATCAAACCAATATCAGCAGGAATACCGCCTACAGGGACTTCCAGGTTGGTAAGTATTTTAATGAGCTGCTTTTCGCCACCAGATGGATATTTAGTTGGAATGACTCGAATGACGATATCTTCATCTGTCGCTGCTTGTTCCAGTGCTTTAATTGCTTCAGGCTTATTGTCTTCAATACCAATGATCGTCAGCTTTGGTTTGAGAATGTGATTGAGGATCTTAATACCTTCAATGACTTCCTGTGCCTTATCTTGCATCAAGCGGTCATCAGCAGTGATATAGGGTTCACATTCGGCCGCGTTGAGAATTAGGATCTCAGTGCGTTGTAAGCCAGACTGGATTTTTCTTGCAGTTGGAAAACCTGCGCCGCCCATACCAGAAATGCCTGCTAAGCGGATTCGCTCTATCAAGGACTCTGGTAGCTCATCAAGATAATTCTCACATGGGTTTATTAGATCGAACCATTCGTCTTGTTGATCCGCTTCGATAACAATACATAGGTCGCTCAAGCCTGATGGATGTGCAATAGTGCGCGGTTCAATGGCCTTTATCGTTCCAGATGTTGGCGCGTGAATCGGCAGCATAAATGCCGCATTGACTTGGCTGAGAGGTTGTCCTTTCAAGACACGCTCACCCACAGTTACTAATATATCGCCTGGTTTACCAATATGCTGTTTGAGTGGAATCACTAACTCATTTGGAATATTTGCCTTGGCGATAGAGCTTTGGTTGGATTGTTTCTTGTTTTCTTGCGGGTGTACGCCACCGGGGAAATCCCAAAGAGCACCAGATTTGATTTGTTCAATAAGTGATAACATGACGCTCCCTACTCACCGCTAGCTTGTGTTTGAGTTTCGGAAATATTGACAACAGGAATAGCATCAAGCTGCCACTTCCAAGTATCAGCGGTTGTTTTTACAGGAATCATTTCAATACAGTCAGTAGGGCATGGGGCAACGCATAGATCGCAACCAGTACATTCGTCTTTGATTACAGTGTGCAGCGCCTTTGTTCCGCCAACGATGGCGTCTACTGGGCACGCTTGGATGCATTTAGTACAACCAATACACATATCTTCATGGATAAAAGCCACTTTCTTTATCGACTTTTCTGCGTCATGAGCGGAGTCTTCGACTTCAACACCCATTAAGTCAGCAAGCTTCTCAATAGTTGCTTGGCCACCGGGAGGACACTTGTTAATAGCGTCGCCGTTTGCAATAGCTTCCGCATAAGGGCGGCAGCCAGGGTAGCCACATTGTCCGCATTGTGTTTGAGGCAGAATACCGTCGATTTGGTCAACAATTGGATCGGCTTCTACTTTAAACTTAATCGAAGCAAAACCGAGAACGGCCCCAAAAACGGCCGCTAAGATAACAAGAGCAATAATTGCAATAAGAATTGTCGTCATTACAGTTTCACCAACCCAGTGAAGCCCATAAATGCAAGAGACATTAGTCCCGCTGTTATCATGGCAATCGAGGCTCCTTTAAAGGGAGCTGGCACATCAGCTGCGGCAATACGCTCACGCATTGAAGCAAACAAGATAAGAACTAAAGAGAAACCTACAGCCGCCCCGAAGCCATAGATAATGGATTCGATAAAATTGTGGTTTTCGTTGATGTTTAGTAATGCTACGCCTAAAACTGCACAGTTAGTGGTGATCAAGGGTAGGAAAATACCTAGCAAACGATAAAGCGTTGGACTGGTCTTATGAACTACCATCTCAGTGAACTGCACGACAACGGCGATAACCAAGATAAAACTCATGGTTCGTAAATATTGAATGCCTAAAGGTACTAAGACGTAAGTTTCTACTAAGTACGCGCACACTGACGCAAGTGTCAGCACGAATGTCGTGGCTAACCCCATGCCAATTGCAGTCTCGAGTTTTTTAGAAACGCCCATGAAAGGGCATAACCCAAGGAATTTTACCAGTACGAAATTGTTGACGAGGACAGTACCCACCAACAATAAGAAATATTCGGTCATAATAATAAGTGTAAAGAGCTCCGATCCCGTTATTATCCTGCTTTGCGTAGCGAATAACAACCAGTGAAACATAAGGTTTTGTCTGTTTGTACGAAAAGTATAGGTATTAAGCCTAAAATCAGGAAAGGGAAGTTTTAGGTTTCTGAAACGCAACAAGCATTTCTTGCGACACGACCTCTTTGGAATTCGGCTCCACCTGCGGGACTCGGACGCGGGCGGTGAGCTCTGCGACATACAGCTCGGTACGAGTTTCGTCGCATTGAAATGTAAAACGCCGCGTCTTTCGACACGGCTTTTCTGGAATTTGGCTCCCCCTGAGGGACTCGGACGCGGGCGGCGAGCTCTGCGACATAAAGCTCGGTACGAGTTTCGTCGCATTGAAACGTAAAAAGCCGCGTCTTTCGACACGGCTTTTTTGTAATTTGGCTCCCCCTGCGGGACTCGGACGCGGGCGGCGAGCTCTGCGACATAAAGCTCGGTACGAGTTTCGTCGCATTGAAACGTAAAAAGCCGCGTCTTTCGACACGGCTTTTTTGGAATTTGGCTCCCCCTGCGGGACTCGAACCTGCGACATACGGATTAACAGTCCGCCGTTCTACCAACTGAACTAAGGGGGAATTGCTTTAAGCGGGGCGAATGTTAGCTATCTCACCAGATAGAGTCAATATTTTTCTGCAAAAAAAAGCAGAAAAAAAACCGAAGAAAAAACTTTACTTTTCTGTATGCCTTGCTGGGTATAAGGCTATTTTACTTATCCACCAAATTTGTGGATAAATGTGTTAATTACACTGTATCAAATTAGAAGTAGGTGAAATGCTCGAACAAGAGGTTGTGAATAAGTTTTAAGCTTTGATGGTAACTTACTGAATCTTCTGGAATTAAACGGAAAGGTAAAATTAATGTCAGAATTGAGAATTGTGTGAATAAGACACTTTTATCGATTGATTGGGGAAAAGTCGTGGATTAATTAACAATAATTATTTGGCTGTGACGCCGAGCAGGGCGAATACAATATCAAAAAGTCTGCCCGATAGCGAGCTTTAGGTTGCAAATTCTGTCGGCTAGGGGTGAAATACTAGGTTCGTTAACAAAGGAATCGCATTATGGCAAAACACTTCGAATTGGTTTCGGATTATCAACCTTCTGGAGATCAACCTACCGCCATCGCGCAGCTAGTCGATGGGCTGGATTCTGGTTTAGCACACCAAACATTGCTCGGCGTGACCGGGTCAGGTAAGACGTTCACGCTTGCCAATGTGATTGCGCAATCTCAGCGACCAGCGATTCTGTTAGCACCAAACAAAACTCTTGCGGCTCAGCTGTATGGTGAAATGAAAGGCTTCTTTCCAAACAATGCGGTTGAGTATTTTGTCTCTTATTATGACTACTACCAGCCTGAAGCTTATGTGCCTACCACCGATACCTTCATTGAGAAAGATGCGTCAGTCAATGCACATATTGAGCAAATGCGTTTATCTGCGACTAAGGCATTACTAGAGAGAAAAGATGCCATCATTGTGGCTTCAGTATCAGCGATTTATGGTTTGGGTGACCCAGACTCTTACCTGAAGATGATGTTGCATGTTACTCGAGGTGCGGTTATTGACCAGCGAGATATTCTATTGCGTCTGGCCGAACTGCAATATTCTCGAAATGATGTGGCCTTTGAGCGTGGTCAGTTCCGAGTTAGAGGGGAGGTCATTGATATCTTCCCAGCGGAATCCGATCAAGAAGCGGTTCGATTGGAAATGTTTGACGATGAAATCGACTGCATCAGTCTCTTTGATCCTCTTACCGGAGTGATTACTGAGCGAGATATTGCTCGCTATACGATTTACCCAAAAACTCACTATGTGACGCCTAGAGATCGTATTTTAGATGCTATTGAGAATATCAAAGTAGAGTTAGCCGCTAGACAGACGTATCTAAAAGATAATAACAAGCTACTTGAAGAACAGCGTATTTCGCAACGGACTCAATTTGATATTGAGATGATGAACGAACTTGGCTTCTGTTCTGGTATCGAAAACTACTCACGTTATCTCAGCGGAAGAAGTGAGGGAGAGCCGCCTCCGACACTGTTTGACTATCTCCCTGCTGACGGTTTATTGATTATCGATGAATCTCACGTCACCGTGCCTCAAATTGGAGCCATGTACAAAGGGGACCGTTCAAGAAAAGAGACGCTGGTGGAGTATGGATTCCGATTACCTTCAGCGTTAGACAATCGCCCCCTCAAGTTTGATGAATTTGAGATGATTGCACCACAGACTATTTTTGTTTCGGCAACACCTAGTACTTATGAGCTGGAAAAATCCGATGGCGATGTCGCTGACCAAGTTGTTCGTCCGACTGGTTTGCTTGACCCAGAAATTGAAGTACGTCCTGTAGCAACTCAGGTTGATGATCTGTTATCTGAAGTACGCGCTCGATCAGCGATAGATGAGCGTGTGTTAGTAACTACACTAACCAAACGTATGGCCGAGGACCTTACTGAGTACTTGAGTGAACATGGCGTCAAAGTACGTTACTTGCACTCAGATATTGATACCGTGGAGCGGACTGAAATCATACGCGACTTACGATTGGGTGAATTTGACGTGTTAGTAGGTATTAACTTACTACGAGAAGGTCTAGATATGCCTGAGGTGTCATTGGTAGCTATACTTGACGCTGACAAAGAAGGTTTCTTGCGCTCTGAGCGCTCCCTGATTCAGACCATAGGTCGAGCTGCACGTAACCTAAAAGGTAAGGCGATTCTTTACGGTGACCGCATTACCAATTCCATGCAAAAAGCCATCAATGAAACCAACCGCCGTCGTGAAAAGCAGCATGCTTATAACGTTGAAAACGGTATGGTCCCGATGGCCTTGAAACGTAATATCAAAGATATTATGGAGATTGGCAGCGTGGCCAAGGGTGGTAAGCCCAAGAAAGGAAAACAAGTACCGTTATCGAAAGTGGCTGAGCCTTCTCAAGCGTATGTGGCACTATCACCTCAAGATCTAGAAAAACAAATTCTAAAATTAGAAGCAGAGATGTACCAGCATGCTCAGAACCTAGAATTTGAACTAGCCGCAGAAAAACGTGATGAAATAGAAAAACTTAGACAGCATTTTATTGCTAATAGTTAAAAGTTTTGGTTGAGTTTGATAGGCTGTTTCAAATATAAACAGCAAAATAAAAATGGTCTTTATTGGATAAAAATTGCAAAATGCGAATATTCTTATAAAGACCAAATTATAATCAACAGTTAGCTAGGAACTATGCAACAACTATTCGACGAGCCCAAGTCTCGCTATCTACTTATGGTAGAAGACACGGCTTCCGTTGCTGCGCTGTATCGCTCATATCTATCTCCATTGGGTATAGATATCAATATCGTTGGAAACGGTAGAGATGCAATTCAAAGTTTAGCGCACCGGACGCCTGACCTCATTCTACTGGATTTACGACTTCCCGACATGACGGGTATGGATGTATTGGACGCTGTAAAAGAATTCAATCCCGATGTACCTGTCATCTTTATGACAGCTCATGGTTCTATCGACATTGCGGTAGACGCTATGCAGCATGGCGCGCAGGACTTTTTAATCAAACCGTGCGAAGCCGACCGACTTCGCGTGACGGTAACCAACGCCATCCGCAAAGCTTCTAAGCTACGTAATGAGATTAATGATTCTAGTAGCCAAAACTACCAAGGATTCATTGGCAGCAGCCAACCTATGCAAGCGGTTTACCGCACTATTGACTCTGCCGCTTCCAGTAAGGCCAGTATCTTTATTACTGGAGAAAGTGGTACAGGTAAGGAAGTGTGCGCAGAGGCGATCCACGCTGCGAGTAAACGAGGCGATAAGCCATTTATTGCGATCAACTGTGCCGCCATACCAAAAGATCTTATTGAGAGTGAGCTGTTTGGTCATGTCAAAGGTGCCTTTACTGGGGCGGCAAGTGACCGACAAGGTGCGGCAGAGCTTGCTGATGGCGGCACGCTGTTTCTTGATGAGCTCTGTGAAATGGATCTTGATCTACAAACTAAACTACTGCGCTTTATTCAAACGGGTACCTTCCAAAAAGTGGGGTCTTCACGTATGAAGAAAGTGGATGTACGTTTCGTATGTGCGACCAACCGAGATCCTTGGAAAGAAGTACAAGAAGGGCGATTTAGAGAAGATTTATACTACCGACTTTATGTTATCCCTCTTCATTTGCCACCGCTTCGAGAGCGTGAAGAAGATGTGATTGAAATTGCCTACTCGTTATTAGGCTTTATGTCGCATGAAGAAGGTAAGAGTTTTGTGCGCTTTGCTCAAGACGTCATTGACCGCTTCATTCAGTACGAGTGGCCAGGTAATGTCCGCCAATTGCAGAATGTATTGCGCAATGTGGTGGTATTGAATCAGGGTAAAGAAATAGAGTTAAGTATGTTGCCGCCGCCTTTGAATGAGCCAGCGGTTAAGCCCGCAAACTCAAGTAATGTGGTATCAGTATCATTTGGGCCACAGGACATCCAACCTTTGTGGAAAACTGAAAAAACCACCATAGAGCAAGCGATAGAAGCGTGTGACGGTAACATTCCACAAGCAGCGAAACACTTGGACGTGAGTCCCTCGACAATCTACCGCAAAATACAGGCATGGAATGCAAGCGAGAAGAAAGCATGAAGTTTATGAATCGAGAAAAAGTAGAGCAGCTCACTCGCGAGATTGGTCAAGATAACATTCCTATTCTTCTAGGGATTTTCACCGGAGAGTTGGTGACTTATCAGGCGCAGTTAAGTGAAGGTGACTTAACCGAAAAAATGTCGCACATGAAGGAAATCTGCCATGCGCTTAAGAGCAGTGCAGCTAGCTTCGGAGCTGAGTCACTGTGTGAGTTTGCTATTGATATCGACGCTCAAGTGAAAGGTGGCAAATTACGAGAAGATCAAGCCCAGGTCGACAGTATGCTGGCGAATCTTTCGGAAACACACTCTTGCTATATAGAATTCTTAGAGTCGATTAAATAATGTCATCACCGAGTTGCAAAACGGGGGCACCATTTGGCGCCCCCGTTTCCTTTGCATCAATTATTAAAGCAGTGACTCGATAGCATGCTTTAGTTTTACTCGGTCATGACGCCAATCTCTATTTGGCGATGCCAGAGGAAGGGTAACGCAATTCCATTGACTGCAAATATCAGAGTGTGCTTCTTCACCTAAAACAACGTCCAGTTTTCTGCCTTGAAGTGCACGTTCACACCACAACAACTTCTGTTCTAATGTCATGCGGCCAGCTGGGCCATATTCGGGTGATAGGTTCTCGACAAATACGACTTTAGCGGTTTGATTCTGGCAGATCGCTTGGCTCAAATCAGCGAGAAGCAGCGGTGGCATAATACTGGTTAAGAAACTGCCCGGTCCGAGAATAATACAATCGGCTTGAGTAATCGCTTCTACTGCTTCTTTGGTGGCGGGCACGACGGGGTCAAGATCCAATCTTTGTAAATCTTGTTCCATCTCATCAACGGATGTTTCACCTGTCACCCATTTACCGTCGACAGAGAGAGCTGTCAGGTCAGATGGATGTTCTGACATTGGAATGATATTGACATCAACCGCGAGAAGCTTGCGGATTAAGTGTATGGCTTCAAGTGGGCGGACGGACAAGTTATCCAGCGCAGTGAGCATTAAGTTGCCAAGGTTGTGGCCGTTTAGATCGCCAGAGCCTTTAAAGCGGTACTCAAACATCATGGAGCCAATAGACGGGTCGGTAATCAGCTGATTAATACAGTTACGAGTATCACCCCAAGCGATGCCGCCTTGACATTCTCGGATGCGCCCAGTAGAACCACCATTATCTGTAGTAGCTACGATACCAGTGGCATTCCCGCCAAATTCCTTCAAAGCCGCCAACATACGACCCAGCCCATGACCACCACCAATGGCCACGACTTTCTTTGATGAATATATGCTCATCTTGTACTTCTTTTGAGTTATCTGAACTTTGTAACATAGGTTAAATTGTTCATTTGAGATACTCAACTATAATAAAAATGACGAATATGTAAGGTTTTTTGACATGAAGGCTGGAAAACCATACCGTTATTGAGTATTTTACTCAAAAGCTGTTACCGACTCATTATGCGGTAACTGCCATAACTCCGAGCTCTACGCGCTAAGTCGAACCAAAGATAAGCTTCTAGAGCCAGTGACAATTTGTCACAAGGGCATAATTGGAAATGATTGTGCCTCCCGTGTTTGGAAAGGTGTTCCGTGGCGCAACAATTCGAAGATAAATTTAATCGCAAGTTCTATTACTTGCGTCTTTCGGTTACAGATGTCTGTAACTTCAAGTGTACATATTGCCTCCCTGATGGCTACAAACCGCCTGGTCACAAAAGACCAGCCTTTTTGACGCTTCCAGAAATCAAACGCGTGGTTACCGCGTTTGCAGATTGTGGTACTTCCAAAGTACGAATCACTGGTGGTGAGCCGAGCTTGCGCAAAGATTTCCCTCAGATCATTGAAACGGTAGCGAATACACCGGGTATTACGAAGGTAGCAACGACGACCAATGGTTATCGAATGGCTAAACAAGTTGATACATGGCGTCAAGCTGGCCTTACCAATATCAATGTAAGTGTAGATAGTCTCGATCCAAGAATGTTCCACCAGATCACCGGTGAAAACAAATTTACTGAAGTGATGTCTGGCATCGACCGAGCGTTTGAAGTCGGCTATGAGCAGGTCAAAGTCAACGTGGTATTGATGAAAGATCTCAATGCCAAAGAGCTTCCTGCCTTCCTCAACTGGATCAAAGATCGTCCGATTCAATTGCGTTTCATCGAGTTGATGCAAACTGGTGAAATGGACGAGCTATTTAACAAGCATCATGTCTCCGGCACTGACATTCGTAATCAACTGATTGCCAACGGTTGGATCTTGAAAGCTCGAAGTCAAAATGATGGCCCAGCTCAAGTTTTTGTTCATGCGGACTACCAAGGTGAGATCGGCCTTATCATGCCATACGAGAAAAACTTCTGTGAAAGTTGTAATCGTCTACGTGTGTCGGCAATGGGCAAACTGCACCTCTGTCTATTTGGTGACCATGGTGTAGAGCTACGCGACTTACTTCAAGAAGACGCTCAAGAGAGCGCTCTGATCGAACGAATTCAAGCACAATTACAGACCAAATCAGTCAGTCATTTCCTGCATGACGGTAATTCAGGGATGACGCCGCATTTGGCATCTATCGGCGGCTAATAGACCGCGAAAAAATACGTAAAAATTTTATAGGGTGAATAATCATGGGTCACGCAGAAAGCAAGTTCGTGCCTGCAAATATCGCAGTGCTAACCGTATCGGATACACGTACCGAAGAAAATGACACGTCAGGTCGCTTTTTAGTCGAGAATCTACAAGAAGCAGGCCACACACTGGCGGATAAGCAAATCGTTATTGACGATATCTATCAAATTCGCGCAGTGGTGTCGAAATGGATCGCTGATGAGAGTGTGCAAGCGGTAATGATCACTGGCGGTACGGGGTTTACTTCTCGTGACAGCACGCCTGAAGCACTCGTTCCACTATTCGACAAACAAGTGGAAGGCTTTGGTGAGCTATTCCGTGCAGTTTCTTACGAGGAAATTGGCACATCAACTATCCAATCTCGTGCAATCGCAGGTTTTGCAAACCACACGGTTATCTTTGCGATGCCAGGCTCGACTGGAGCATGTCGCACAGGTTGGACAAAGATCATCAAGCAGCAACTTGATGCTAGCCACCGCCCATGTAACTTCATGCCTCATCTAAGTAAGTAATCATCTAGGGAAAGTCATGTCCGAATTTACCCATATCAACGCCTCTGGCGAAGCAAACATGGTCGATGTGTCGGCCAAAGCCGAGACGGTGCGTGAAGCAAGGGCCGAAGCTTTTGTTCACATGGCACCAGAAACTCTGCAGATGATTACTTCAGGCAACCATCACAAAGGTGATGTGTTTGCTACTGCACGTATCGCAGGTATTCAAGCGGCTAAGAAAACATGGGATCTTATTCCTTTGTGCCATCCGTTGTTACTGTCTAAAGTGGAAGTACAGCTGGAAGCTATCGAAGCGGAAAACAAAGTACGTATCGAGTCTGTTTGTAAGCTAGCAGGTAAAACTGGCGTAGAAATGGAAGCGTTAACAGCTGCGTCTGTGGCGGCTTTGACTATTTACGATATGTGTAAAGCGGTACAAAAAGACATGGTTATTGAAAACGTTCGTCTACTCGAAAAAACGGGTGGAAAATCAGGACACTTCAAGGTGGAATCATGATTAAAGTACTTTTCTTTGCACAAACTCGTGAGCTGATTGGTCAAGACAGTGTGGAGCTTGCTGCTGAGTTCGCCACAATCGAAGATATTCGAGCCCATCTTGCCGCTCAGCAAGGTAAGTGGGAACTAGCTCTTGAAAGTGGTAAGTTGCTTGCTGCTCTTAATCAAAATATTGTTGCTCTGGATGAGAAAGTTCAAGACGGCGATGAAGTGGCTTTCTTTCCACCGGTAACGGGAGGTTAACATGACCTTAAGAGTATCCGTTCAACACGAAGACTTTTCAGTGGGCGCTGAATACGATGCGTTGGCTGAAGGTACAGCGTCGGGTGCAATTGTCACGTTTACCGGCAAAGTTCGCGATATGAACTTAGGCGACAATGTTACCGGTTTATCACTAGAACACTATCCGGGAATGACAGAACGTTCGCTGGAAATGATCTGTGATGAAGCAGAAGAGCGTTGGATGTTAAATGGTATTCGTGTAATTCATCGCGTGGGTGATATGGATGCCGGTGACCAAATCGTATTCGTTGGAGTATCTAGTGCTCATCGTGGATCTGCGTTTGAAGCTTGCGAATTCATAATGGATTACCTTAAAACCAAAGCTCCGTTTTGGAAGAAAGAGCGAACTACAGAGTCGACGCGTTGGGTTGAGTCTCGAGACTCCGACGCCGAAGCGGCGGCACGCTGGCAAGAAAAATAATCTAAATCAAAAGAGCATGTCGATGACATGCTCTTTTTGTATCACTCGATAGTGGCTAAGTATTTATCTACCACTTTCAATACACCTGCTTCATTGTTGCTTGGAGCAATAAATCGACTCAGTTTCTTTATCTCAGGATGTGCATTGTCCATAGCGTAAGAGTGGTAGCTCTCTTTTAACATTTCAACGTCATTGAAGTAGTCACCGAAGCTCATTGTTTCTTCAAACTTAAACCCTAAATGCTGTTGCAAGAAACGAATAGCAGCCCCTTTTGAGGCTTCTTTATTCATGACATCCAACCATATTTTTGCGCTTACCACCACTTGATACTCATTGCCAAAAAGATCATTGATGGTTGGGAAGACATGTTGCTCAGCCCCCTCAAAGTTGCAGATCGCGACCTTGATAAAATCGTCTTCGACAGAGAGTAGGTCTTCGACATACTCGCATCGATGATAGTATTTACGGATTTCTTCAAGCGCTCTAGGATCCTGAGTTTCAATATAGGCTGAGTGCTTACCGCATAGAACCATATAAGTGTTATCTATAGATCGGGCAGTTTTGATGATCTCTTTTGCGGCGGCCGTATCTAATGTGCAGCTGTAAAGCTCCTCATCGTTTTGCATGACCAGCGTGCCGTTTTCTGCGATAAAAATCAGCTCATCTTGAATAGAAGAGAACATGTCTTTAAGGCTGTAGTACTGACGGCCGGAAGCTGGTGCAAAGTGAATACCTTGCTCTTTAATACGCTCGTAGAGAGGGAAAAAATCTGGAGTCAGTTGACCGTTTGGGTCGAGCAGTGTGCCATCCATGTCCGTTGCTATAAACTTGATTGTACTGTGCATATATTATCGCTGTTCAAATGGTAAGAGACGTGTGCAGTATACGTAAATCGACGCGATGGTGAAGTAAATAACTGGAATCTTAGTTAATGACTTGGTCACGTTGACGACAGACGGTTCAGTTGTTGGGTAAATAGGTTCTTATCACACTCAAAATCACCTTAAGAGATAGCTAGTTATTGCATTTCGAACGTGTGAAACGGAAATTTCGATAGTGGGCCGAATGGTGAGCGCCAGTACTTTGATCGTACAACCCAGCCCAGTTTGAGAGCTCTGGCGCGGTGGCCCAGATATTCATCATCGCTCTTAGCTTCGTATCGGATTGGCTAGGAATAGGTTGTGTTTCAGTATTGCGCACTTTGTATACCAGTTCATCGTCGATGTACCATTTTATGGTGTTTCTATTCCACTCTATGGCGTACTTATGAAACTCATCTGCGGCGTCAAAATCTAGGTAGTGAATATATTCATTACGCTGCTCGTAGCTATCGTCGTTACTCCAAAAATTAAACTGTACCAAGTTGGTGTTCAGGCCAATAAATTCAATGTCAATTTCGTTATGGATTCCATTGCCACCTTCAGGCTGATCGTAGGGACCTGCAAACAGGAAGAACGCGCTCACGACACCTTCCGCTTTGACAGGCTTCATTTCTACCTCAAAACAGCCGTTCCCATAAAAGCCTTGAGTGCGTATCTCTCCTGATACGATCTCTGGATAGCCATGATTGTCGATGATATTGGATAAGTTGAGTGCCAACCCCTGTGGACTAAATTCTGCGTGGTCGTGTTGCCATCGATTTAAAAACGGATAACCGTTCTCCCACCCGTCGGCTATAAACCAACGATTGGTGTCTAATGAGGTCAGCGGGTCGTCAAATGCTTTCCCAGCCTCGGCAGAAGTGGCAAGACACACCATAGCAAGTGTTGTAGTCGTTGTTTTCATTATCGAGTCCTTTCATTGGCTTAGAGCTTTCACCTCGGGCTGAAATCGCTGTTATGGCCCGCTCTTTATAGTAGTTGTGGACGACTGACAATCCATCAGAGCGTTGTAACAGTTTTGAGAAACAACAAAGTTAAGAATCACACTATTGGTGCAACTGCATGATGATAGATCACAGTAAGACGTGGTAAATACAAAGAAATAGATACAAATTGTTGATATTTAGTGACTTTAATAACTGGCAATGTTCTTGCAGTGACATGAAGACTTCTAAATAAGAAGCGTGACATAAAGTGTCTCACTAATAATCAGTTGGCGACGGTGCGTTCTCATTCATTCGAGGCGCACCTTTTTTCTATTGAGTAAGGGATATGTTGTGGCGATGGCTAATTCTTGGATTACAATGGGTGAGTCAGTACATATAAAAAGGATTAAGTTTGTCGATTATTAAAGAGTGTATTCGCACGGTTGGCCGTGGGTCTCGTGGACGTGGTCCGTTAACTCAGGAACAAGCTAAGCAAGTGATGGAAGAGTTTATCGATGGACAGATCGGTGATGATCAAATGGCTATGTTGATGATGCTTATCCGCGTCCGCGACGAAACCCCAGAGGAAATCGCGGGCTTCGTGGAAGGTTTGAAACCTCATTACCCAGATATTAGCGCTGATTTCGACTGGCCATTATATGCGGGTAAAAGAGTAGGGCAGTCATCGGGAAAACCTTGGCATCTTATTGCTGCGAGCATTTTGGCGGAACATGGTGTACGGGTGGTGTTGCATGGCGACTTGGATAAAGAAAGTGATCGCTTACATGCAAAAGACTGTTTGGGTACACTGAATATTTCCAAAGCGGAAGATTTAGCTCATGCACAGCAACTTCTTGACCGCGATAATATTGCCTATTTACCGCTGAACCACTTTTGTCCACTCGCCAAGAAAATGTTGGATTGGAAGCATCGCTACGGTCTAAGAACACCGATCAATACTGTTATTCGAGCCCTGAATCCAGCGAATGCACCTTTTGGTATGCGAGGAAGTTTTCACCCGGGTTTCCAAGAACTGCACGCCAAAGTCGAACATCTTCTCGCTCGACATGGAAGAGACAACAATGACTATCAACGAATGCTATCGTTCAAGGGACAAGGTGGTGAAACGGAATACAATCCGAAAGTAAGCCAAACTGTGTGGTGGGTCGAATCCGATACGATTCATTCTGAGTACGTTGAAGAAAGTATGGCCGAGCTAGCGCTTCCACAACACTGTCCATTACAGACACCGCAAGAAGAAATGCAGTTGATGGCAAATACCGTTGTATCCACATTGACGGCAGCGCTGTTTTCAATTTCAGGGGATTGGCAACAAGCATCCGAGAAAGCAAACCAATACTGGAATGGTTATTGCGAGACTCCACACTCAAGTTGTTAAGTAATAAACAGGCGCAGCCATTGACCGCGCCTGTTTTAGTTTACCGTTATTAACCTGTCAGGACGTTGTCTTCAGGGTATTTTAGTAATGTCGGTTTTGGTCTGGCTAGCATGTAGGCTAAGGTTAGTGGTCCAACACGACCAATAATCATCACGACAATCATAATCCACTTACCTTCGGTATTGAGTTGAGCAGTTAAACCTGCTGTTAGTCCGACGGTAGCAAATGCCGATATGGTTTCAAACAACACTTGTTCAAATTTTGCCTGTTGGGTGACCATAAGTAAGAACATGGCGATAGTCAAAATAGCGCCGCTCACCACTATGATTGCAAGCGACTTAGTGACGGTCTGCCAACTAACAGTGCGATTAAAGATCTCCACGTATTGTTTCTGCCTTAAGAATGCCCATGTGGCATAGAAGGCAACTGCGAATGTCGATACCTTAATACCACCACCTGTCGATGTAGAGCCTGCACCTATCAGCATTAAGATAATCATAATCAGTAGGGCAGGTTGCCCAAACTGAGCGATATCAACGCTATTAAAGCCAGCAGTACGAGCACTTGCCGACTGGAAGAATGCGGAGAGCCATTGTCCACCAAGAGGTAAAGCCCCTAAAGTTTCTGGGTTGGTGCGTTCCAGTAAGAAGAAAAACAGTGTGCCGCCCAACAACAAGATGGGTGTGGCAGTGAGCATGATTTTTGTATGTAGCCCTAGCCTAGAAAAGCCTTTCTTACCGTTGATCGCAAGATCACTGACCACGGTAAAGCCCAACCCGCCGAAGATGAATAACCCAGACAAAACAAGCAGAACGACTGGCTCTGATGCGAAACTCATCATACTATCTGAGAACAAAGCGAAGCCGGCGTTATTAAAGGCGGAAATCGCGTGAAATATCGAATAAAACACGCCTTGAGACAAGCCCATTTCGGGGACCCAGCGTATTGCTAGGACAGCCGCGCCGATAGCTTCGGCAATGAAGGCAAAAATGATGATTTTCTTTACTAAGCCTTTAATATTGACCCGGCGATCTTGGCCAAGCGCCTCTTGAGCCAAGGCTTGCTGTTTCAGACTTAATCTAACACCAAACATGTAGAGTAAAACCGCTGAAAGCGTCATTTGCCCAAGGCCGCCAATTTGCATCAACAGCATCAGCAACACTTTCCCTGAAGTCGTGAAATGCTGACCAGTATCGACCACACCGAGTCCAGTCACACTGATAGCGGATGTCGCCGTAAAGAAGGCGTCGCTAAAGCTCAATCCGGTAACCGAAAATACGGGTAGTGTCAGCAGCAAAGCAGAGGGTACTAAAACCGCCAAAAAGCTTGCTACTATAAGGTAAGGCTCTGATGGTACTGCTGATTTCCTAGTGAGTTTAATCGGGTAAATCAGACCTTTTTGGAAACGACGATTCATGACAGTCTGATCTTTTCGTGCAGGTCTTTTTCTGGGCCAGCAACAATGATCATGTCACCAATTTCAAGTGTTTGACTCATTTTGGGGTTGGCGTCCAGCTCAGGACCGCGCTTGAATCCCAGCACTTTAACATTGCTAGCTTGGCAAATGGCGACGTCAGCCAAGGTTTTGCCCATTAACTTATTGCCAACGACGATTTCGGTTAGCGCTAAGCCACTTCCTAGTTCATTGAAAGCAATCACTCGGTTATCAAGCATACGCTGCGCTACTCGGATACCCATATCTCTTTCAGGCATGATGATTTTATCTGCCCCTATCTTTTGCAAGATTTTGTACTGGAACTTGTCATTCGCCTTAACCCACACTTTCTTCACTTTGGCTTCTTTAAGCACCAGTGTGGTGAGAATACTGGCATTGATGTCATTACCTATGGATACCATCACCATGTCGAACTCATTCAGTCTGAGCTCTTCAACGGTTTCTTCTATCGTACAGTTGGCAATGATGCCTTGTGCGACGATTTTAGATACTTCCTTTACACGATCTTCATTGATGTCGATAGCAAGAACTTGAGCACCGGCTTCAGATAACTCTTTACAGATACTCATTCCAAAACGCCCTAAACCAATCACGGCGTATTGTTTGGTCACTGCTTTCATAATATCTACCTGCTTACTTTGTTTTTATGCATTCGGAGCTTAACGCTAGGTGGCTGTTGTTTAAATATAGTATTAATTATCGGATAAAAATTTCAGTGTTATCTGACAATAACAGCGGTTCACGTAAATATACATTAAGCGCCTAAAACGTAGACAGGTCAATGCTCTATTCGATTCGGCTATATCGAGGAGATTAGGCTCTACTCATAAACTGGCTTTCCAGATGGTCGTTGGCTGATTGCTCAAACAAAGATGTCAACCAGTCTAGGTCATGTTCTTGTATCGTGGTTTTTACTATAAAGGCTCGTTGCATAACATTGGCGCTAATGACTGCTTTGCGATGTTCCAAATCCGTAATACCTCCATCAAATGACAGTGTTTTGTTGTTCTTTACAGCAATGATGTTTGTGAGCTGTACGATGAGCGACATGGCATCACATTTCGAGGCTATACGATACAAGTAGCCGGATTCAACCTTCTGTTTCACCCAGTAATCCATGTCAATGAGGCTTAACGGAGTGCGGCTGATGAGCAACGCTTCACACTGTTTTGGCCAAAGCTCTATTGATACTGGGGTATGTTTGAATTCGGGTTGGCCAGAAAAAGGGTCAGTATTGGGCGAGATAAGTTGACACGCTTTTGCATTACTGGCGGTTGCTAAGTTCCAGTGAATGGGTACAAAGGCGTGCTCAGCAGTCACGCCGGAATCTACCGCCACCCGCATGTGAATATTGGCGTGTGGGTTGGATAGCTCTGCGATGTCTCCAGATTTAAGTCCCCACATGAGCGCCGTATCAGGATGCAGGCTTATAAACGGTTCTGGAGTATGAGAGGCCAGATGAGGTGACAATCCAGTACGGCTCATGGTGTGCCAATGATCTCGCGTCCGGCCACTGTTAAGCAAAATAGGCAGTGCATTGCTGGTTGTTTGTTGTGGGGCTTGATAACCCGTGGCGACAAAGTGTGCTTTTTGGTCAGCAGTATAAAACTGATGTTGGTTAAACAATCGCTGGTTGACGATATCGGTTTGTAACGTTAACACTGGCCATTGTTGCGGAATAAGCGTGTTATAGCCTTTGTCATCCAACTGAGTTAACCCACTTAATGTCAGATCACGCTGTTGACCGCCCTCATTACCTAAGGTCGTCATGCGAGCATACTCGTTGAAGATTTGCCCCTCATGTAGATAATCAAAAGTATTGGTGAAACCCATTTTCATTGCCACCTCGCTTACTATCCACCAATCAGGCATAGCCATGCCAGGGCTGGGAAGCAATCGACGTTGTCTTGAAATACGGCGCTCAGAATTGGTGACCGTGCCCGATTTCTCGCTCCAACCTTGTGCGGGTAAAAGCACGTCAGCTAGTTGGGCGGTTTCGGTTTCCTTAATACAATCCGAGACCACTACAAACGGGCACTTTTGTAGCGCTGATTTTATTTTTTCTGAGTTAGGTAGACTCACCATGGGGTTGGTTGCCATGATCCAAATCGCTTTGATTTTTCCTGCTTCGACTGCGTCAAACAGGTCGATCGCTTTAAGGCCAGGCTTAGTGGCAAGAGTGGAGGTTTTCCAAAACTCACTAATTAATGAGTGATGCTGTGGATTATCAAACTCCATATGACTTGCTAATGTGTTTGCCAGTGCACCTACCTCTCTTCCTCCCATTGCATTAGGTTGCCCAGTGACAGAGAAGGGGCCCATGCCAGGCTGTCCAACTCTGCCTGTAGCGAGATGGCAATTTAGAATGCTGTTGACTTTGTTCGAGCCACTGCTGGATTGATTAACGCCTTGCGAATAGATGGTGACGGTTTTTGGGGTGTTAGCAAACAGAGTGTAAAACTCTTCAAGTTGCGATTGAGTTAGCCCTGTGATGGAACCAACGTCGACCGTCTGCTTCGCAACGGCCAACGCGTCATCAAACCCTTGCGTATGGTGTTCTATGTAGTTTGCGTTGAGCTGTCCCGTCAGTGAGAGATGATTCAATAGCCCGTTGAACAGAGCAACATCACTGCCAGAATGAATGGCGAGGTGTAGATCGGCAAGCTCACAAGTTGCGGTTTGACGAGGATCAATTACCACCACTTTCATATTTGGATTATTCTGCTTAGCAGTCTTTAAGCGTTGAAAAAGGACCGGATGACACCACGCCAAGTTAGAACCAGTAATGACAACCAAGTCAGCCAGTTCGACATCTTCATAGACCACGGGGACAGTATCGCTGCCGAAAGCACGTTTATGGCCTACGACGCTCGAGGCCATACATAACCTGGAATTACTATCGATATTGCCGCTGCCAATAAAGCCCTTCATGAGTTTGTTGGCGACATAGTAATCCTCAGTGAGCAACTGACCTGATACATAGAATGCGACAGAGTCAGGACCATGTTGTTGAATGGCCTTCTGGAATTGCTCAGCGACAAGAGACGTCGCCTCATCCCAAGTCATAGACTTTTCCTCTAAAGCATCAATGCTGCGAGTGCGATGGATCGGTGATAAAAGGCGACCGTCGGTAATGACCGTATCCCCAAGTGCGATACCTTTGGTACACAGTTTGCCATAATTGGAGGGATGCTGTTTGTCGCCTCTTATTTCCAGAAGACCGTTTGCTTTTGGTCTCGCTTCAACACCGCAACCGACTCCGCAATAGGCACATGTTGTCTTAATCCAGCCTTCTTTAGTCATAACCTTTATCCTTGCTGATAATTTCCGTTAATTGTTGTTGAAAGCAAAACGCGCGCCATTGGGGCGTTGTTGGGTTAAATATGTATTTATCCCTAATATAGTCAATTAATACAAATGGTTAGCCCATATACCACTAAAGTGGTATATGGGCTTTTTTGACAAAATATCAGTTATTTATTGTTTATTTGCACTGTTTTGGGATTTATCGCACTAAAAATGCTCAAAATCTTCTCTAATTGGATTTTTGTGGGTGTTGTTTTTGTGTTTCTAAATCAAAGACTGAAATTATATTTCATTGTTTTTAAAGAGTTTATTCAAAAAATAACGAGACTATTATCATCGCTGGCATCCTTATTGCCTCTAAGTTGGCAAGCGAATAAAAAAATTTCGCCTGTCTATAAGGAGAAATGCCATGCAAGGAAATAGTATGAGAAGTAATCATATCTCATTGGTGGGTGCTGGACCGGGCGATCCTGATTTGCTCACGGTTAAGGCTCTTCGAGCAATCCAATCTGCTGATGTCATTATCTTTGACAATCTCGTTAGCCAAGAGATCAAGGCACTTTTTCCATCCAACAGCGAGCAGGTTTATGTTGGCAAAGCTAAGGGTTGCCATAGCTATACCCAGCAGCAAATTAACCAAACCTTAATCGACTATGCCCATCGAGGTGGACGAGTTTGCCGAGTTAAAGGGGGCGATGCCTTTATATTCGGTCGTGGCGGAGAAGAAATGCTACTACTCAAAAAACAAGGCTTTGATGTTGATGTTATTCCTGGCATTACGGCTGCTTCGGGGTGCACCACATACTCTGATATCCCGCTTACTCATCGCGGTTTAGCTCAAGGGTGTACTTTTATCACGGCCCATGCCGAAAAGGAATTGGACATACATTGGAAAGCACTGGCTGACCTGAATCAAACTCTCGTTATCTACATGGGATTAAGCAAAGCGGAGATGATTGCGAGCTCTCTTATAGACGCAGGTTTATCGGCGTCTACCCCCGTAGCGTTAATTGAAAACGGCTGTTGCCCAGCACAAAGAACGGTGCTGGGCAGTTTGGATGAGCTTGTCGAGTTAAGAGATAGTCATCAAATTCAGTCGCCTGCTCTCATTGTAATTGGCCAAGTGGTTAAAGTGGCCGAGCAAATGCAGTGGCTGTCGCAGCTCAACGAACGAGTATTGATGGAATCACCAAAACAAAATCAACAACACAAATTACAGCTGACAGCGTAATTATGAAAGGAAGCATTATGAAAACACAAAGGATTGTGGTGGTCGGCAATGGGATGGTAGGCCACAAGTTCATTGATAGCGTGATTGCTGCAAACGATGAGTCTGCGCAAATTATCACGTTTTCAGAAGAGTCGCGACTTGCTTATGACCGCGTGCAGCTTACCAGCTATTTTGATGACGACAAAGGTGCTGAGTATCTTGCGCTAACCGATGAAACTTACTATCAGAATCATGGGGTTAACTATGTCTTAAACGACAAAGTTGTCTCGATTGATACAGACCAAAAGCAGGTGACAACCGAAAGTGGGCGTCAGGAGAGTTACGATAAGTTGGTACTTGCCACGGGTTCATTTCCTTTTGTACCGCCCATTTCTGGTAATGACCAAGAACACTGTTATGTTTATCGCACCATTGAAGATCTAGATGCCATCGAGTCGGGCAGTAAAGTCAGTAAAACAGGCGTCGTTGTCGGAGGTGGATTACTCGGCTTGGAGGCCGCTAACGCGATTAAAAACCTTGGTTTAGATACGCATGTGGTGGAGTTTGCCCCGCGTCTTATGGCGGTGCAGCTTGATGAAGGTGGCGGCGCATTGCTGCGCAGGAAAATTGAAAATTTAGGCGTATCGGTACACACCGATAAAGCGACTACTGAAATTATTGCAGGTGAGCAGGCTCGCTATCGAATGAATTTTTCTGATGGTACTTACCTTGAGACCGACCTTATTGTCTTCTCGGCTGGCATTCGTCCTCAAGATGAGTTAGCGCGTCAAGCAGATATTGAGATAGGGCCGCGCGGCGGAATAGTGATTGATGATCAATGCCGCACCAGCGTCGAGGATATCTATGCGATTGGCGAATGTGCGTTGTGGCAAAATCAGATCTTCGGGCTTGTTGCACCGGGTTATCAAATGGCAAAAGTCGCAGCTAGCCAAATTGTCGATTCATTGGAGCCACTGGCATTTACTGGTGCCGATATGAGCACCAAACTTAAATTGTTGGGCGTTGATGTTGCGAGTATCGGTGAGGTTCACGGCAAGACAGTTGGTGCGCAGTCATACACCTACAATGACGAAATTGAGCAAGTCTACAAGCGGCTAATTGTGTCTGAGGATGGCAGTAAAATTGTAGGTGCTGTTTTGGTAGGGGATGCTGATGCCTACGGCAGCTTATTGCAACTCAAACAAAACGACATGGCTCTCCCAGACAGCCCTTCGGTATTGATTCTGCCTAATGTGGCTGACGATAGCTCAGCAGGACTCGGTGTAGATGCTCTGCCTGACTCTGCGGTGATCTGCTCCTGTTTTGATGTGACAAAGGGTGATATCAAACAAGCGGTGGCGAGCGGTTGTAACACGATGGCTGCGCTAAAAGATACCACTAATGCATCGACAGGTTGTGGTGGCTGTTCAGCGTTAGCAAAACAAGTACTCGATAGTGAGTTGATGAACCTCGGCGTTGAAGTGAACAACGATATTTGTGAGCACTTTGCCTATTCCCGTCAAGAACTCAGCGACATTATTCGCGTTAACCAAATTAAGACGTTCGATGAATTACTATCTAGCCATGGCTCTGGGTTGGGCTGTGAGATTTGCAAGCCAACAGTGGGCTCAATTTTAGCGTCGTTTTGGAATGACTATATTCTGGAAGAGCAACACATGGAGCTCCAAGATACCAACGATATCTATTTGGGTAATATGCAAAAAGATGGAACATATTCGGTGGTTCCTCGTATCGCTGGTGGTGAAATCACACCAGATAAATTGATTGTACTTGGTCAGGTAGCTAAAGATTTCGACCTGTACACCAAGATTACCGGAGGTCAACGCGTTGACTTGTTTGGGGCACAACTCAATGAGTTGCCTTTGATTTGGAAACGATTGGTGGAAGCTGGATTTGAAACCGGACACGCTTATGGCAAATCGGTACGAACGGTGAAATCGTGTGTCGGGAGCACATGGTGCCGCTATGGTGTCGGTGACAGTGTAGGTTTAGCTATCGACATTGAAAATCGTTACAAAGGACTAAGATCGCCTCACAAACTGAAGTTCGCTGTCTCAGGCTGTACTCGTGAGTGTGCAGAAGCTCAGTCGAAAGACATTGGTGTGATTGCCTCCGACAAAGGTTGGAACTTGTATGTGTGTGGTAATGGTGGAATGCGTCCTCGTCACGCCGACTTGCTAGCCACTGATCTTGATGAACAAACACTGATTCGCTATATCGACCGTATATTGATGTTTTACGTCCGCACTGCAGACCGTTTACAACGAACTTCTGTGTGGCTTGAAAACCTAGAAGGTGGCATTGAATACCTCAAACAAGTGATTGTCGATGACAAATTGAAACTCGCCGATGAGCTGGAAAAAGACATGGCTACCAATGTCGGTAGGTATCAGTGTGAGTGGAAAACCACACTCGAAAATCCAGAGAAACTAAAACGATTCCAACACTTTATTAATACCGATGAGCTGGATGGTAACCTTCAGTTTGTCAATATTCGCCAACAAAGATTCCCAACTAATAATAAGAAACAAGCGCTTGTTTTGGAGCAACGTATTGATGTTGTTGAAGTTTAACGACGTTGCCTCGCTATAGGCGAATGAAATTTGATAGTTAAGGAGAAGAATATGAGTCAGTGGTTAACTGTTTGCTCAACTGATGACTTAGTACCCCATACCGGAGTGTGTGCTAAAGTCGAAGATAAACAGGTCGCTATTTTCTATTGTCAGCGTAGCGACCAACTGTACGCGCTTTGCAATTACGATCCTTTTGGCCATGCCTATGTGATGTCTCGCGGCATTATGGGCTCGCTAGATGGCCAACCTTGTGTGGCTTCACCGCTTTACAAGCAGCACTTTAACTTACAAACGGGTGTCTGCATTGAAGAGCCAGAGGTCCAACTGACTCGGTTTGATGTACGAGTCAGTGGTAATGATGTTCAACTCAAGTTGCCACTTGCAGCTTAACTCTTCGTGTACAAGGAAACTTGATCAACAAATTGATCAGTAAAAGGAATTTGTTATGGAAAGCACTAAATTTAATTTGTTTTCGTTTTCTGGGAAGATGAAAACACTGCACTTAAGCTGGATGGCCTTTTTTATTACCTTTGTGGTTTGGTTTAACTTTGCACCATTACTTCAAATGGTAAAAACGTCATTGGGCTTATCAACACAAGAGATCAAAACCTTACTTATCCTCAACGTGGCGCTGACGATACCAGCGAGGGTAATCATTGGTATGTTGACCGACAAATATGGTCCACGTCTGGTCTACTCCGCATTGTTGGCAATATGTTCTATTCCATGTTTTGTTTTTGCGTTGTCAGATTCATTTATTCAAGCGGCTATCGCTCGTTTCCTATTAGGTTTTATTGGTGCAGGGTTTGTTATTGGTATTCGTTTAGTATCTGAGTGGTTCCCACATGATGAACTGGGTACTGCGGAAGGTATTTATGGTGGTTGGGGCAACTTTGGCTCAGCGGCGGCGGCTTTCACTTTACCAACCTTGGCTCTGATGTTTGGTGGTGACGACGGATGGCGCTATGCCGTTGGTGTGACGGGCCTAATGAGCTTGGTGTTCTCAGTCATTTTTTATCGTAACGTTCAAGATACGCCAAAAGGATCGACTTACTTTAAACCTAAACATTTAGCTGCGATGGAAGTGTCATCGAAAGGGGACTTTTTCTTCCTGTTGATCATGAAGATCCCTATGTATGCTGCACTTGCGCTACTCGCTTGGAAACTTGCGCCATCGAATATTGGTATGTTGAGTGACACAGTGGTTAACACCTTCTATGTGGGCTTAGTAGTCCTATACGGATACGAAGTTTCTCAAGTATGGAAGGTCAACAAATCTATCTTCTCTAAGCCAGTTCCGGAGATGCATCAATATAAGTTTAAGCAAGTAGCGGTTTTGAACGTGTTGTATTTTGCCACGTTCGGCTCGGAGTTGGCGGTGGTCTCGATGTTACCTCTGTTCTTCTCTGAAACGTTTGAACTGACGCCTGTTTTAGCAGGTATGGTGGCTTCAGCTTATGCCTTTATGAACTTAATGTCGCGTCCTGGTGGCGGTTGGATCTCAGATAAATTTGGTCGTAAATCGACATTGTTAATTCTAACAGCAGGTTTGGCTGTGGGATATTTCATGATGGGCCAGGTCAACAGTGAGTGGCCGTTGTGGCTTGCAGTATGCGCAGCCATGGTTTGTTCATTCTTTGTTCAAGCAGGTGAGGGGGCGGTGTTTGCGACAGTGCCATTAATCAAGCGCCGCATGACAGGTCAAATCGCTGGAATGACAGGCGCTTACGGAAATGTCGGTGCTGTGGTTTACTTGACGGTTCTGTCGTTTGTTGACTATCAAACCTTCTTCTATGTTATCGCGGGTACAGCGGTTCTTGGTTTCGCAACTTTGATGTTTATGGAAGAACCCAGTGGTCAAATAGCAGAGGTAAACGAAGATGGTAGCGTAACGTTAATCAACGTATCTCATTAATGGTAATCGGGGAGTGAGCATGAGCACTTAGCGTGCTCACTCGTTCAAAAGCTCTGCTTGCACAGAGCTTTTGTTCTCCGAAGGTCTAATTAGGGAATGATTATGGGATTACCGCTTAACCATCCACAAACGCTGACGACATCTTACGGAGGCGTGTCTTCTGCTGGTACTCGAAGCGAAAACCAAGATGCTTTTGTGGTTCGAGAGCCAAAACTACAAAGTGAGTTGGAAACCAAGGGTATGCTTGCTTGCATTGCCGATGGTGTGAGTTGCAGTGAACACGGGCAAAAAGCCAGTCACACCAGTGTGATGCAGTTTGTCGCCGATTATTATGCAACGCCAGAAAGTTGGAGCGTTCGGCGTTCGGCCATTCAGGTATTGACGTCATTGAATACTTGGCTATATGAACAGAGTTTAAAGCAACCGCTGAAGCATAATGGACTGGTTACCACCTTTAGTGCCGTTGTCGTCAAATCCAATACGGCGTATCTATTTCATGTGGGTGATAGCCGAATCTATTTGCTTAGACAAGGCAAACTCCGTTTGTTAACCAGAGATCATCAGCGGACCAACATCGGTAAAGCGGCGTACCTAACTCGCGCTTTAGGCATGGATAGCAAATTGGAGGTCGATTTTCAGACCGTAGCCGTCGAAACTGGCGATCTCTTCTTGCTCTCAACCGATGGGGTACATGATTTCATCACTGAGAAACAGTTGGTCAACGTTATCCAAAATCACCTCCAAGGCTTTGAGACACGAAGCCAAGCATTGACGGATCTTGCCATAGAAAATGGTAGCCAAGACAATGTCACCAGCTTATTGGTTTCTATCGATCATGTTCCCAACCTAACATTGCATGAGTTTCAACAACAATCACTTAACCAAGTGGTGCCACCCCCGCTTAAAGTGAACAACAGAATTGATAGTTACACGGTGACAAAAGTACTTCATGCTGGAACTCGAAGCCATGTTTATGAGGTGAGGCAGGAACAGACGGATCAGAAGTATATTCTCAAAGCGCCTTCTTTACTGCATGTGGAAGATAAACAGGCTCTACTCGACATAAGTAATGAGTATTGGGTGGGAACGCATGTGAATAGCCATCGAATCATGCGTACTTATCCACGACCTGCTAATTCTCCCTTTCTCTACTTACTATGTGAGCCGATAGAAGGGAGCACGTTGAGGCAGTGGATGCTTGATAATCCGACGCCGAGCTTAGACTCTGTGAGGAGTATTGTTTCTGAGATAGTAAAAGCGGTGCGAGTGTTGCAACGGTTAGATATGGTACATCGCGACTTAAAGCCGGAAAATGTGATGATATCAGAGTCGCTGCAAGTGACCTTGATTGATTTGGGGTCTGTTTCGGTAAAGGGCTTAGATGAAGCAAGACAAGAACAATGTGCTCAAATGCCTAAAGGCGCGGCGAATTATATTGCCCCTGAGTATTTGAATGGCAACGAAGCGACAACCGTATCCGATTTATTTTCTGTTGCGGTAATGACGTATGAAATGCTGTCTGGCACGCTTCCCTATAAAGCGGCGATTGCACGTAGTGTCGACAGTGCACGCCATCAACAGTGGAAGTATCAGAGTATTCAAATCACCAATCCTGAACTCCCGCTATGGTTGGATATGGCCTTAAAGAAGGCTTGTCATCACAATCCGCAACATCGTCATCAAGCGTTGGGAGAGTTCTTATTGGATTTGAGCCAGCCGAATAAAGCGTTAATGAAACAATATGAGACGAGCCCGCTCATTAAAAAGCACCCATTGCTCTTTTGGAAGGGAGCGACAGCATTGCTTGCATTATTGGCCGCCATCGAGTTGATGCTATTAATGATTCAATAGCTGTTTATTTGACGCGCATAAGCTGGTGTTTAGTGCGACCAAGTTCAAACACTAAGATTTGCGAGCGCTTCATGCTCTCGACTTTACTCAGCATCTCTTGATCGTAGCCTTTGCCTTTCATCCAAGACAACGGAGACGAGAACTGATCTTCATTGACCACATATGACTGGTCTTTGAGTATGGACTCGGAAACATGGACTACCCAAATGCGAGAGCGAAATTCGACCGCATTCGCAAGAGAATTGAGAAGTTTTTTTAGCATGAAAATGACTCAGTGCATTGAGTTAACAGACAATAAGGCGACCGATTGTTACAAAAATCTTAACAATAAGATAGGCAAAACAAGAAAATTCGTCTTACGCTTAATTTAAACGGGACAAACAATTCTTACTTAACATCATGGATTGATAGGTAATGTCTATTACAAGAATCGTAGAATCCCATTTAGCAATATTGAAAATTTGGACAACAATAAACTTATCTAGATTAAGTTATTGGGGCTGAAGGAGATCGCCATGGAATCGCTAAAAGTTAAAGACTACATGACTCAAAGAACGGTGACCTTTACACAAGACATGTCATTGAGTGCTGCGCTTGATAAAGTCATGCAATCTAACCACCTTGGTGGTCCAGTTATTAATGAACGTGAACAAGTTATTGGCTTTATTTCGGAACAAGACTTGCTCGACAAGTTGGTTAAAGTTAGCTATCACTGTCAAGACACGCATACTGTTGGAGATTGTATGCATCAAGAGGTGCTGTCAGTGACACCTGAAACGTCCATCATTGAACTCGCAGATATGATGAAGGTCGGTAAACCGAAAGTCTATCCTGTTATCGACAATGGAAGATTGGTAGGGACGATTACTCGCCGCGATGTACTTCGAGCCATCGGCAAAAATATTGAAGCGTGCTTCAAACATCCTGTGTAAACTAAACAATATTCCCCTATGGGCGCTTCGGCGCCCTTTATTGTTTGTTGCATGTAAATAAAAGGACTGATATGGCGGACCAATCGGCTAAATTCGTTGAAGGATCAACCATGAGGCATATCCTGGTGATGTCAGGAACCTCCACTGTCGGAATCATGGCGATATTCATTGTCGATTTACTCGATATGCTGTTCATCAGTATGTTGGGTCAAGCTGAACTGGCTGCTGCGGTTGGGTTCGCTGGTACGTTAACCTTTTTTGCAACCTCCGTTTCTATAGGAACTTCCATCGCTATGGGTGCATTAATGTCCAAAGCGATTGGAGCTAAGAACGTAGATTATGCAAGGCAGATAGGCTCTAGTGTTCTTGTCATCGCATTTATCATTAGCGCGATTGTAACGGCAATAATGTGTGCCTACATTCCAGAACTGCTGACGGCCATCGGTGCAGAAGGGAGAGCACACGAGAGAGCAGAAGCCTACCTTTGGATCTTATTACCGAGTACGCCTCTGATTGCTTTAGGTATGGCTAGTGGTGCAGGTTTGCGAGCTGCGGGTGATGCGAAACGGTCGATGTGGGCAACGCTTGCGGGTGGGATCGTTAACGCTATATTGGATCCTATTTTCATTTTCGGTTTTAACTGGAATGTGGAAGGGGCCGCCGCCGCTTCGGTGGTCGCCCGATTTGCTGTGTTCTATTTCTCGTTTGCACCGTTATTACGTGTTCACAAATTACTAGCCAAACCTACATATTCGAATGTCATTAGTGATGCCAGAGTGATGTTGGCGATCGCTATTCCTGCCATTATTACTAATACCGCAACGCCTATTGGTAATGCGATTGTGACCACTGCTATTGCCCAATATGGTGAGGATTTTGTTGCTGGGTTTGCGGTAATAGGTCGTCTGACGCCAGTTTGTTTTGCCTTTATCTTTGCGCTGTCTGGGGCTGTTGGGCCTATCGTGGGGCAAAACTATGGAGCGGTAAGAATTGATCGTGTGGAGGAAACGCTAAAGAACTCACTCATCGTGACGACCATCTACACATTAGTGGTTTGCGCTTTATTGTATCTTCTCCAACAGCCGATTATTAACATGTTCTCGTTAACCGGTGATGCATCGCTGATCGTGGCGGCATTTGCGACTTATGTAGCGATTACCTTTGTGTTTAATGGTGTGCTGTTTGTTGCGAATACGTCGTTCAATAATTTGGGTAAGCCACTGTATTCTACCGCACTTAATCTGAGTAAGGCGACTTTAGGTACTTTGCCATTTGTGTACTTAGGCTCATTATGGTTTGGTGCGTTGGGCGTCTTGTATGGACAAGCGGTGGGTAATATCGTGTTTGGGGTGTTAGGTTACATTGTTCTTAAATTCCATATCTCTGAACTGCGTAAGACTGGCGAATGTCAAAGTACAGAAGAAGACCCAAGTTTGGTTTGTGTTAACTCTCAACCATTCAGTACAACAGATCCGGTTATGATTAATGATGTGTCGAAAGTTGAGGAGCAGTTAGAGTCGCCAACACTATCAGGGTAAAATTCTTCTTGACCTTGGAGCTAGCTCCAAGGTTTACACTTGGGATGTAGGATAAGCAAAGGAGAATCCCATGTGTACAAAACATAAAGCGTGCAGCTCACAATCTATCAACGCTATTCGTCCCGCGGGTGATGCGTGCAACGCGCCAAAAATCGCACAAGTAACGGCCATTTCTAGCGAGCAATCTGCGGATTGTTGCGACTCAGAGAGCAGTTGCTGTGCGTCAGAACCTGATGAACCTGCCGCCTCCGGTGGGAAAAGTGAATCTGATTCTGGACTATTAAAATCTTGGAAAGTTGTCGGGATGGACTGTCCTGCATGCGCCAGAAAAGTGGAATCAGCAACCAATAAGTTAGCTGGTGTGGTGAGTTCTAAAGTTCTGTTTGCCACTGAAAAGTTGGTGGTTCGAGTTAATGATGCTGCGTTATTTACTCAAGTTGAAGCAGCCGTTGTTGATGCTGGCTTTACTCTGAACGCTCTAGATGGCAGTACCAATGGAGCGCCGCAAGACCAACTAACAGGCTGGAAAAAAACCTTAAAAGACAACTTTCATATCCTTGCTATCTCTACCGGTATGGCGATCGCTGCTGCGTTTAAAGGCAGCTTGCCGCAGTTAAGCGAATGGCTATTCACGCTTACATGTATTCTTGGTCTTATCCCTATTGCCTCAAAGGCATTGAAACTTGCCAAATCTGGTACTCCTTTTGCCATTGAAACACTAATGAGTGTGGCGGCGATTGGTGCTCTGTATCTCGGTGAAACGGTAGAAGCTGCAATGGTTCTGTTACTGTTTCTTGTCGGTGAGCGATTGGAAGCGTTTGCTGCTTCTAGAGCGCGCAGTGGTGTCCAAGCGTTAATGTCCTTGGTTCCAGAAGAAGCTACAGTGATTGTAGATGGTGTGCGTCAAACCAAGAGTGCATCGGCACTTGTGCCCGGTGACATTATCGAAGTTGCACCTGGTGATCGTATGCCAGCCGACGGTTCGTTATTGGATGCTAACGCCAGCTTTGATGAAAGTGCATTGACAGGCGAATCGCTCCCTGTCGAACGCCATATCGGTGAGACCGTTATGGCGGGTGCGGTCCTTGCAGACAAAGTTGTGCGACTCACGGTTACGTCCAAACAAGGTGAAAACGCCATTGACCGCATTCTCCACCTCATAGAAGAAGCGGAATCGAGAAAAGCACCAATCGAGCGATTCTTGGACAAATTCAGTCGTTGGTACACACCATTAATGATGTTGGTATCGCTACTAGTAATTATCACGCCGCCTCTTATGTTTGCACAGCCATGGGAAACCTGGGTGTATCGTGGTTTAGCGTTACTGCTAATCGCTTGTCCTTGTGCGCTTGTGATTTCAACACCAGCAGCGATTACGTCAGGTCTTGCCGCGGCAACAAGACGTGGTGCACTGATTAAAGGCGGAGCAGCGTTAGAGCAGTTAGGCAACGTTCAAGCTATTGCATTTGATAAAACGGGTACACTGACGTTAGGCAAACCTCATGTTACTGACGTAGTAGTGACAGCAGATTTGGATACTGAGCAAGTGTTGGCGCTATCTGGCGCGATTGAACAAGGTTCAAATCATCCTTTAGCAACGTCATTGATTAAGCACGTAGAGCAGCGTGGCATTACTATTCCAGAAGCCCAAGAGAAAAAAGCGCTGGTTGGTGTTGGTATCGAAGGTATTGTTGATGGTAGTAAGTGGATATTAAGCGCACCATCTAAAGTGACTTTTGACATTGCTGATGAGGTGATGGATAAAGTAGTAGAGCTGGAAAATGGCGGTAAAACGGTGGTGGTACTGGCAACAGAAAACACGGTGAAAGGTATCATTGCATGGCAGGATGAAGTTAGAGCGGATACCGCAGAAGCGGTGGAAAAACTCGCTAAACTCGGTATCGATACCATCATGTTGACAGGTGATAATGAGCGAAGCGCACATGCGATAGCAACGCCTCTGGGTATGGATTATAAAGCAAGCTTGTTGCCCGCAGATAAAGTCACCTTTGTAAATGAGTTAGCTCAAGGTCGTCGTGTCGCTATGGTCGGCGATGGCATCAACGATGCACCTGCGATGAAAGCGGCCAATATTGGTATTGCTATGGGTGGGGGGACTGATGTTGCGCTGGAAACGGCTGATGCAGCTTTGACTCATAACCGCTTGAGTGAGCTTCCTGTGATGATCGAGCTCTCAAGAGCAACACTCAGTAACATTAAGCAAAATGTTACGTTAGCATTGGGTTTAAAAGGCGTATTCTTAGTCACTAGTCTTTTAGGTATTACAGGGTTATGGGTTGCTGTCTTGGCAGATAGTGGCGCTACCGCCATCGTGACCCTCAACGCACTGAGATTACTGCGTCATAAATCTAAATTTGATTGAATGTAGTACTCAGCTTCGCTGTATTTATAAATAATTCCATCAATAAACCGCCCCTCTGTAGGGCGGTTTTTTTGTGAACAGCAAAGAGTTATTCGTGTAATTTATAGACCGATATAACAATAAAGTGTGATGCAAACCGTTTTTATTTGAAATGTTGATGCTGTTACATTAGTAAAGTGTGATCTGTGTACGTTTATGTTGGACGTGATCTTATAAGCTTTACCACATATCCAAGAGACAAAAGGAGTCCCCCATGTCCCAAGCTGTTTTCCATCTCGGAGTAAATAAAGAAGATCTACAAGGCGCTACACTAGCGATTATTCCAGGTGACCCAGCTCGAGTTCAAAAGATCGCTGAGTTAATGGATGAGCCAGAGTTTTTGGCTAGCCAACGTGAATACACAGTATACCGTGCAAAACTAGACGGTAAGACGGTTGTTGTTTGTTCGACAGGTATTGGTGGTCCATCAACTTCTATTGCTGTTGAAGAACTGGCTCAATTGGGCGTTCGCACTTTCTTGCGTGTTGGTACGACCGGTGCGATTCAATCTGACGTAAACGTTGGCGACATGATTGTCACCACTGGTTCTGTTCGTCTAGATGGTGCAAGCTTGCATTTTGCTCCTATGGAATTCCCTGCGGTAGCCGATTTCGATGTAGCAACGGCAATGAAAGAAGCAGCAATTGAAGCGGGTTCTACGGTTCATACTGGTGTAACGGCATCAAGTGACACTTTCTACCCTGGCCAAGAGCGCTACGACACCTTCTCAGGCCGTGTTGTTCGTCGTTTCCAAGGTTCTATGGAAGAGTGGCAACAAATGGGCGTACTGAACTTCGAAATGGAGTCGGCAACGCTACTGACTATGTGCGCAAGTTCTGGTCTTAAAGCTGGCTGTGTTGCGGGTGTTATCATCAACCGTACTCAGAAAGAAACGCCTGACCATGATACGTTGAAGCAAGCGGAAACTCGCTCTATCAAAGTGGTTGTAGAGGCTGCGCGTAAGCTTCTTTAAGCATTGATTCAATTAGAAAAGCCTCCTGTTATGGAGGCTTTTTTTTAGTCAAAAATCGCCAAATTTGCTAAGCATGTTTTGTCGAGGTTTGGTGTTTTGCTTCTTTGTTGTCACGAGTGACGGCCCAAATACATACAAAAGCAACTGTTGTTAGTACACCAATGGCGGCGGGTAATGCGCTCCAACTAAACGATTCGACAGTAAAGCCGCTGATCGCGCTGCCAGTTGCAAAACCGATGGAAATGAAGAACATCATCAGCCCTTGCGTATAACCTGCGCCAACTCTTGTTAAGCGGGAAGCGACGGCTGGAGAGCACATGTCTGTCACAGTAATACCTTGTAAATAAATGATGACTAACGCAACTGGGAAAATAATGGTTGGTATGAGTTGGAACTCAGCAATAAAGTAAAGTGCTGCAACAACAACAATAGACGCTACCGTACACAGCCTAAATAGTGCTGCTGGACCAAATTTAGCTGAGAAGCGCTCGGCCATAACGACGACGATTAACCCAAGCACTGCTGAAATTGATAGGCTGGTGGCGGAGACTGCTTCAGATACCGAGAACGCATTTTTCATTAAGTTTGGGAATTGAGCTTGAAACGCGCCTTGACCTGCGCATAGCGCTGCGACAGCAAAAAGGAATAGACCGAATTTAGAAAACAGCACACTCAACAGATTCACTTTTTGTTGAGACTCAACTTTAGCTGCTTCTTCGCGAGCTTTTGCGGTATCAAGTACTCGCTGACCAGCCTGTTTATTAGTCATAAAGGTGATCAAGGCTAATACAGCGACGGTGCCCATCATCGTGTAAAAGCTCGTTTCATAGCCAAACCCTCCATCGGTTAAAGCTGCTAACACGCCACCACCAATCAAAGTACCTATAATAGCGGCTTGTGCCATTCGACCCAGTTTGAGAGCTTCCGTTTTATTGTCATAACCGGCGAAAGCGATAAAGACGGGGTTTAACATTAATAGTGTTGCAGAACCTAGACCAAAGAAAATAGAGCCAATCGCCATCATCGTAAAGTCACTGCCTGAAGCGATGTAGCAGAAACCGGCAATCACATACGCCACCATGCCTAAAAACTGAGCTAATCGATGTGCTTTATATTTGTCTGCTAATAAGCCAATAATAGGAGCTGCAAGACCCGCTACACCGAAGAAGCCCATCGCTAAGCCTGCATTGGCAAAACTGCCGGTTCGCTCTGCGACAAACGCAGGCATTACGATCGGGATAAACACAAGCTGGACAAAGCCATAGGCAAGGTGAGCGGAGAACCAAAGCTCAATGCCCAGTTTATTACATATTTTTTTTAGCATAATCAATCTGCGTTTCCCATTTAGCTTCCCTCGTTCAATCGAAAGAAGATAAAATTTCAACCCGCATCCTTCTAATTAATATTTCAACCATCGTGGCTGCAATCACACTGATAAGTTTTCAAGAAGTGAATTATTAAAATTAATAAAAAATCTTTTGTTAAAAATATTATTAACAAAAAACACCTAATAGGATGATAGTCATTCACTTGATAACTGTTACTTAAGTTAGCTAGAGATACTCCTTTTGGATATACCTTAAATAGGTACAAAGTAGTGTTATATATTGCTCTATGTCTCAATATTATTTTCCTAAAATAGTAGCGATAATTAATTGCAAATAGCTTTGTTTATTTGTTAACTATGATGTTTTTGAAATGTTAATTTATATAAATTACTTTCAATGCCAGTTATTGGCTCTATCTATGTAATATTAAGTTGGATTAAAGTAGGTTCTATTAAATGTTCGGATGGAAACAGCTGGTATAATTAATGGAAAACCTAACCAATAGAGAAGTAATGTAGGTTTATGTAATTAGTAGACTGGAAGTTTAGATAATAAAAAGGCTTAGCAATAAGCTAAGCCTTTTAAATAGAACAGCTCATATGACAATTGAGAGGTTTCTATTCCTGATACGTTAAAGCTTACGCTTTAGCGGTTTTCTTTTTAGCGATTTCTGCTTTGGCCTTCTTAAAACGTTCTGGAAGGATTTGAGTAGCGAATACGTCCTCAACTGTTTCTGCACGCTTAATGAGTTCAGCTTGACCATCTTTAACAAGCACGGTTGCTGGACGTGGCAGTGAGTTAAATTGACTCGCTTGAGATTCAGCGTAGTGACCCACATCCATAATTGCTAGTACGTCTTTTGGCTCTAATGCAGGCATTGTTGCAGCGCTTTCCCAGATTGAAGGAATACAGATTGGACCCGCAATTTCTGTTGTTTTCTTAACAAGAGGTTGTGTCATCTTGTTTGCGGGTAGTACAGGGTTCTTCGACTCTTGAGACTCTACTAGCGTTGCTAGATAGGTTGACGCATCAACCATAGTGTAAGTGTAATCCATCTCTTGGTCGTCCTTTACGACGTATACAGATGTCAGTAGAGTACCAATGTTACCTGCAATGTAACGGCCAGGTTCTAGCCATAATTGTGGAACTTCGAAGCCTTCTTTAGTGAACTCTTCTAGCATACCTTCACAGACGATTTTTGCGTAATCTTCGATAGTGTTGGAGTTCATCATGTGCTCTTTGCTACGACACTCTGGCTCACGTTCACGAGGCCAACCACCACCTAGGTCCACTTGGAAAGGTTGTACACCACATTCACGAGAGATCTCGATTACGTTACGTGCATACTCACGGTATAGCGCATCCCAACCTTCAGGCTGCTTAGAGAAGCGACCTAGGTGAGTATGGAAGCCGTAGAATTCGAAGATATCGATTTCTTTAACGCGGTTGATGATTTTTTTCGCTTCTTCTTTAAGTAGACCGAATTTAATCCACTTCATCGCACCGATAAAGTTAGGGAACGGGTAGGCGTCTGGTTCGAAGTCGTTGAAGAAATCTTCAGGGATGACTTTTAGGCGTACCGCGATACGTACTTTCTCAGCAGGCTTCACTTCACGAGCGATACGCTCAACAATCTCGATCTCTTCGTAAGAATCTAGGTGGATAGCGTAGCCGTATTCAATGGCTTTGCGGATGGCAAGCTCAGGTTTCACTGTACCGTTTAGTGCGATAGTTTTTGGATCAGCGCCCGCAATGTGAGTCGCTTCAACTTCACCGGGACCGAAACAGTCGCCACCAACACCTTCCTCATTACAGATAGCGCGAACCGCAAAGTTTGTGTTCGATTTGATAGCAAACATAACGTTTACAGGTTTTGGCCAGTAGTTCCCGAAGGCGTTTTTCACACGGCGTAAGTTACCACGCAGTGTGTCTTCGCTTAGAACGAATAGCGGGCTGCCATATTGTTCAATAAGGTCAGTCGCTTTACAACCACCAATCAATAGATCGTCGCCCTGTGTGGTTAACTCGTCAGTTGGAGTCAATAGGTTGTTTAGACGCTCAGCGTAGTTTTGGTTAGCTTTGTGCTCTGCAAGTAGTTGTTTTTGTTCTTCAAGAACAACGCTAAGGTTGTTTACACTTTCTTCTAAGCGGTTTTGAATTGTCATCTTCGACCCTTACTATTTAGTCAATGATTATCATGAAGTTACATTCGATTTATTTACTGAGTTTTGGACTCTACAAAGGCTCGAATGCGGTATTGATTTGTTGCTGTTGAGTATATTCTTGGACGTTGTCCCCAAGCACATCACTCAGCGTCAAAAAAACTTACGCTAGCGAAAAATAACAACTTGCATCAGGAAGTAAAATCATTCCTCTGGTGAATGAATGTGGCTTTCTGACTTTGGTGTTGAAGCGGTTATTAGAGTGTGACAATCCATAAATTCCACTAATAAAGGCAAGAACCAGTAATTGTTACCTATTCGCTCTAAAGTAAATTACTCGGTTACTTTGTAGTGTTACCTAAGGCTAGGACAGTAAAAAGTCTATTTTTCTACGCGAAAATATAAGTTGTTTTTGTGATGAAGATCGCCAGTTATAGCCCTGGTTGATACTTCATTGTTTTAATTATTCATCGTCAAATCATTGTTACCGTAAAACGGTCAAAAAACCTGACTCTGAGTGAAGTTTATTTCGACGATACCTGAGATAGATTAATTCCATCCTTTGAAAGGGTTAAAAATAGTCTCAATTTATTGTTCCACAATAATTGATTACTCCCTTTGATGAATATTTATCGAAGATAAAAAGAAGGTTGTTTCCTTCTTCTTAATTAAAAGGTATCGCCCCTATGTACAATAAAGATTTCTTTATTCAGCAAGCTAAAAAGTTCGGCAAGAAGCAACGTATGGTTGTTGCGGCAGCGCACGATGATGCAACGCTTGATGCAGCAAACAATGCATTCCAAGAAGGCATGGCAGACGTCATTCTTGTTGGTGAGCGCGCGTTAATTAACGAAGCAGCGGCGAAAGCAAATGTTGACCTAGCCAACTTTGAGATCATCGAAGCCGACGGTCTTGAAGCAATTGCAACCGCATCAGTTTCAGCTATTGCAGAAGGTAAAGGCGACCTACTAATGAAGGGTCTTATTGACACTTCTGTTCTACTTAAAGAAGTCCTAAAGAAAGAACACGGCCTTCGTACTGGTAATGTACTTAGCCATGCTGGCGTTCTATTCAAAGAAGGTGGCGACAGCTTCCACGTATTTACCGACGCAGCGATGAACATCATGCCTACGCTTGAGCAAAAAGCGGGCATCATCAAAAACGCTGTAAGCCTAGCGCACTCTGTAGGTATCGAAGAGCCTAAAGTCGCTAATCTATGTGCGAAAGAGAAGCCATACGACAAGATGCCAGCGACGATGGACGCGGCAGAGCTTCAAAAAATGAACCAAAACGGTGAAATCGAAGGTTGTATCGTTTCTGGTCCTATCTCTCTAGATATCGCGGTATCTCAGTACGCTGCAAACCTAAAAGGTTATGAGTCTCCAGTAGCGGGCAGCGCCGATATCCTAATGGTTCCAAACATCGAAGTAGGCAACGTGTTTGCGAAAGCACTTCAGTACATGGCTGGATTTAGCATGGCGGGTGTTCTACTTGGTGCTCGTATTCCTGTTGTTCTTGTGTCTCGCGCTGACGGCGAAGCAGAGAAGACAGTCTCTATCGCGCTTGCTTGTTCTGTTGCTGCAATGAGCCAACAGAAAACAGCCGCAGAAGCGTCTGCTTAATCATAAATAGCAATAACTAAATTAGGTTTATAAGTGATGAAAATTCTAGCTATCAACCCTGGCTCTACCTCTACAAAAATCGGTGTTTTCGAAGGCACTACTGAGCTGTTCGAGAAAACACTACGTCACAGTGCTGAAGAGTTGGCACCGTTTGGCGCGGTTGTTGCTCACCAGAAAGCATTCCGTAAAGAAGCGATCCTAGCGGCACTAGAAGAAGCTGGTGTTAAAGCGTCTGAACTAGGTGCTATTGCATGTCGTGGCGGTGTTCTTAAGCCAATCGCTGGTGGTACTTACAAAGTTGACGATGCAGTTATCGCTGATCTTCTTGAAGCACAAATTCAACACCCAGCAAGCCTCGCAGGCATCATCGGTAAAGAGATTGCAGACGAGAACGGTATTGAAGCGTTCTTCACTGACGCACCAGTGACTTATGAGTTATCTGAGCTAGCTGCTTTCTCTGGTCACAAAGCCATTAAACGCAAAGGTCGTTTCCATGCGCTTAACCAGAAAGCGATCGCTCGTCAGTTTGCTGAACAGCAAGGTAAGAAATACGAAGACGTGAACGTTATCGTGTGTCACATGGGTGGCGGTATCACAGTTGGTGCTCATATGGGCGGTCGTACTGTTGACGTAAACGACGCGGTTTCTGAAGGCCCTTTCACTCCTGAGCGCTCTGGTGATCTGCCAACTCGTGAGCTAATTGACATCTGCTTCAGCGGTGAGTACACGCATGCTGAGATGAAAGCATTCATCCAAGGTAAAGGCGGCGCCTTTAGCTACACAGGTAGCATTGATATGCGTGAAATCGAAGAGAAAGCGGAAGCAGGAGACGCTGAGTTCAAACTAGTCACTGATGCAATGGCTTACCAAGTGTCTAAGCAAATCGCGGCAATGGGCGCGGTATTCGGTGGTGAGAAAGTTGATGGAATCCTGCTAACAGGTGGTATCGCTTACAGCAAATACATCACAGCTGAAATCACTAAGCGCGTTGAGTTCATTGCTCCGGTAACTAAGTTCCCAGGTGAAGTTGAACTAGAAGCACTTGTACTAGGCACACTGCGTGTGGCTAACGGCGAAGAAGCGGCGAAAACATACGCTTAATGAATTAAAGATTAGGGCAGGTCATCAACCTGCTCTGTAGAAGTGGCTCGCCACTGAATACTTTACAGAAGGTAATTAAAATGTCATTCGATATCAATAACGCACAAGGTGTATTCGAAACTGTTGAAGCAGCAATCGAAGCAACTCACAAAGCTCAAGTTGAATTCTACGCTAACTCTACCAAAGAAGGCCGTGAAGCTATCCTTACTGCTATCCGTGGTGCGGTTCTAGCTAAAGCTGAAGACTTCGCGAAAATGGTTCGTGAAGAAACTAAACTAGGTCGTGTTGAAGACAAGATCGCTAAGCACCAGCTAACTGCTGCTAAGACTCCGGGCACTGAAGTTCTAGAAACTAAAGTATGGTCTGGTGACAACGGTATCTCTCTAGAAGAGCGTGCACCATACGGTGTTATCGGTGCTGTTACTCCTGTAACTAACCCAACTGAAACTATCGTTAACAACGCTATCTCTATGCTAGCGTCTGGTAACGCGGTAACGTTCAACGTTCACCCATCTTCAAAAGTTGTTTCTGCGGTAATGATTGACATGATCAACAAGACTATCGTTGCAGCAGGCGGCCCAGCTAACCTAGTTACTATGGTTAAAGAGCCTACGCTAGAAACTCTTAACGAAATCGCTAAGTCTCCACTAGTAAACATGCTAGTAGGTACTGGTGGCCCAGGTCTAGTTAAAGCAATCCTACAATCTGGTAAGAAAGGTGTAGGCGCTGGCGCGGGTAACCCACCTGTAATCGTAGACGCTTCTGCTAACTTAGACCTAGCTGCGGCAGGCGTTTACGGCGGTGCATCTTTCGATAACAACCTACTATGTATCGGTGAGAAAGAAGTCTTCGTTGAAGATTCAGTAGCTGACGAGTTCCTAGCTAAGTTAGAAGCAACGGGTGCTTACGTTCTTTCTGCAGAAGAAGCTGAGAAGCTAACTGCACAAATCCTAACTATGGATGAAATCGATGGTGCTAAGCCATGTACTGCGCAAGAAATTGCTCGCGTATGGCATCCAGTTAAGCAACACGTTGGTCAAGACGCTGGTGAGATCCTTAAGTCTATCGGTGTTGAGTCTGAGACTCGTCTAGCGGTTATGGTTGTTGAGAACGACCACCCACTAGTACACGTTGAGCAAATGATGCCAGTACTTCCAGTTGTTCGTTGTGCGAACATCGACGAAGCTATCGAACGCGCTGTTGCTGCGGAACGTGGTAACAAACACTCTGCATGTATCTACTCTGGCAATATCGAGAACGTAACTAAGTTCGGTCGTGCTATTAACACAACTATCTTCGCACACAACGGTCCAACACTATCTGGTGTAGGTTACAACGCTGAAGGTACTTCAACGTTCACAATCGCTGGTCCAACTGGTGAAGGTATTACAAACGCGTACTCGTTCACTCGTGCACGTCGTTTCGCAATCGCTCAAGGCGGTCTGCGCATCGTTTAATCGATTTACCCCAATCGAGAAACGAAAAAGCCGAAGCATTTGCTTCGGCTTTTCTCGTTTATGGAAGCGGATAGTTAAAACAAGTCGTAGATACCTTCTTCGATGCCATCGATCAGTGCTTGTCTTGTCTCTACCGCATGATCGTTCGGGCGTGACATCTCGCCAAAGCTCTCAAAATACATGCCGTTCGGATGCTTCACGACCACTAAATGTTCTTGGCGTAATTCTTGTTTTACCAATGTCTCAGGAATGATCGCCCAACCTAAATTATCGATAACCGCATCCAATACTTCTTGGTAATTAGAAAAGCTCATTGTGCTACTCGAAATAGGGCGAAAATCTTGATGAATCTCTTCAAACAGGTGAGAAAGCACGATTTGCCGATGGGCACTGATGTCGGTACTGGTTACGTTGGTGAGTTTAGCCAATTCATGCTTAGGGGAACATACCGCCATCATTCGAATACGATGCAGAGCACGAACCTTAACTTGAGGGTCATCGCCTGAGCTAAAGACCAAACCATAGCCAAGATCTACGTGATTTTCGCGAACGAGTGTCGGGATATCGGCACTGGAGGCTTTGATTACGGTCAGGGAGACATGTGGAAATTCATCAGACAAAGCAACAAGTTGTTTTCGCCAGAATGAAGACGGTAGTGTGTCGTCATAGGCGATGCGTATTTTGTCACTGTCACCTTGTCGAAACTGCTCGGCTTTTGAGTACAGACTCTCGGCCATATTGAGGATGTTTCGACAATCGGGCAGTAAAGCACTTCCCGCGTCATTTAATACCAGACGATTACGAGTCCGTTCAAACAGTTCTACACCCAATTCATCTTCTAAACTGGATAGCGCCATACTTAGTGAGGTGCGCGTTTTACCCATAATATTAGCAACTTTGGTCAATGAACCATGCTCTGCAGTTAACGCAAACACTCTAAGTTTGGTGAGATTCATAAGGCAAACTCCTACCTTAATAATTAGCGGCAAAGTATATACCCAACACGACTGGGTAGATGACAACTATTCTTTCTGTCAGCATGATTAGAGTATAACAAACTTGACGCTGAGAGAAGTGTGGGCTTAACACTGGAGGCTTTGGGCTATTACGACTTTGTAGGTAGGCTGATATTATCATCACTATAAATAAGCCCAGTATTTTTATGGTTAACAACGGGTCAAACAGAGTGTTTACTCAGTTGATAATTTACCTAGATTTGGCGTGGGCTAGCTATTCGCTCAGTAGAAAACGGATCTTTTTGCTGTGGTTTAATTTATTACCCACAACACTAAGGGTAATGATCTATTGAGGTCTGTGATCATGTTGAAAAAACTTGGCTTAGAGGGCTGGTTTGCCGCGCACTTTGCTTATGGCATTGTGCAAATCGTGTTTATTCCTATGTTAATGCCTTCCTTTATTCTTGCTCGTACTGGTAGTGCGACTCAAGCAGGTCTGGCAATGGCAGTATTTGGTATGGCGGGTCTTGCCGCTCCAATTATTGGAGGCCTCGCTGATAAGTACAAAGCGCATCGACATGCACAGCTTTTCGGTATGATCTTTTATCTGCTTGCTGGGACAAGTTTTGTCGTCGCGGGTGAAAGCTTTCCATTGATGTTAGTGGGTGCTGCATGTTTCGGTGTTGGCTCAGCTATTCTTCTTATGCTCAACCCTGTTTTTATTACGTTTGCGGGCTACGATACAAAAACTGAAGCGATGAAGCTTGGCCGTATGGCTCAAACGCTTATCATTGGTGCTTTACTATCTGGTGTAGCCTTGGCATATATCACTGATTTAGGTTGGTCTTACGAACAACGTTTTGGCGTTATGATGGCGATTGTTGCTGTGCTGTTGGTTATAACCATGTTTACCAATAAAACCGCAGCTCAACGAGTACTAGATAACGCAGAGGCGAGTGCCGAAGCGGATATCGGTGGCAAAGAAGACGTTGGTCTAGCAAAATCACTATTCTCAAATTTCGGTTTGTTCCTACTTGCCGTTGGTTTGCTATGTGCGGGACAAGGGGCATTTCAGGCACAGTATCCGAACTTACTAGAAAACGCTTATGGTGTCGCGCAATCTCTCTCTGCTGCTAACCTATCGGTGGCGTCAGTTGTGGGCCTGTTTATCTTAATCGCGGCTGAGCGCTTTGTGGCACGTTACGGCAACCTTAGCTTGTTCAAAGTGTCAGCGATTGCTTCTATCATCGTGATTGGTTTGCTTTACGTGATAGCTGAAGCCGGAATGAGTGTGCACTACATTATTACCTTAGGCTTGTTCCTAATTTATCTGCAAGGTATCACTATTACCGATATGATTTCACCAGCAATTGCTGCTCGCTTGACCGTAGTAGGTGGCGGTCTGACTCAAGGCTTAATGATGTTCTTCATCTCATTAGGTTTTGCTGCTGGTAGCGTTATCAGTGGTGTTGCTGTAGATGGGTTTGGTTGGGCAGCGTTGCCATTTGCTATTTTAGCCCTGACGATTGCTGCATATGTATGTATTGTCATTGTTGGCGCGAAACATAAAGCGTCGGTAAAGCATAAGCAGCAACAAGCTGCAGCGTAAACGCAAAATCAAAGTAAAAAAGCTTGGCGATGGCCAAGCTTTTTCTGTTTCTAACTGCTTAAGAAAGGTGAGCTTTCTCATCGATACCGCCGGCACCTTTAAACCATTTGGTTAGATGCAGTTTTAGATCCTTCAACTCATCCGGTCCAATAAGTGCTAAGCCAAGATCTTCTGCACGAGTAATATCGTTGTGACGTAGCGGTCTAAAACTAACCAACATGGCACGGGCTTGCAGGCCACCTAACAAGTCACGCAGCGATTCCAGTTTGTATAGAGTGTCGTCACCATCGTCGCGCATACCTTTGGTCTTACATTCAATAATATGCAGTTTATTGTTTACAACGGATGCGACATCCAGTTCGTTGCGAACTTCTCGCTCACCAAGCTGACGGTATACTTGAACATTCAAAGAACGGTCTTGAATGGTCGGTAAGTCGTCTTGGATTTGTTTGACCGTGCTATGAACTAGGTTCTCTAACCATTCCCCATTGGAAAAGCGACGTGCATCTTCACTGATAAAGGTTAAAATGCCGTTGTCATAAGTCGCTATTTCAGATTCTACCAAATCGCTAAGTAGCATATTGAGTTCGCGATAACCTTGTTGTTTTTCGGAAAGCTCAACATCGAGTTTCTGTTCTTTTCGGCACGTGGTTGCCAAGTAGTTTAGCGTCGCTAGACCCGGACCTAATTCCAGTGCGTTACTCGCCCATTTTTCACCCAGCTCATAAAGTTTTCTGTCAAGTTGTGGAGGAAGATCGTAGTCAGTAAATTCACCACGAGCACCAAAAATCGTGAGGTAATCACCAATGGTGATATGATCTTGTACCTGCGCATCAGTTGCGCCTTCTGGGTACAACCAGCACATCTTATCGCTGTTCGGTTCAACAACGAAGATTGGCCAATGGAAGGTACGGAATACTTCATAGACAGAAAGCAGTCGATGTCTTAAGCCGCAACTGGCATTCAATTTAACTTCGACATTCTTTTCTTTAAGTTGCTTAGCTAAACCGAGAATGGATTGTTTGATAACAGACGTATTGACGATATTGGGAATTTCATAAAATTCTGCAGTAATGTCGCGCTCCGCCAATACTGAGCTCAAACGCTCATACATTTCAAATTGGGATTCGTCACCAATAAAGATGATGTGACGACTAACGGTTCGGTCATCCAGTAAAGGAGTTACCAAACGAATGGGATCTTGATCAATTATGCCTACGTGAACGGCCATTATAGCTTCCTTCAACTATTGGCTTGCTGAAGAAAATGAGAGCATGACATTCGTCATTGATATCGAAACTTGGGCTTTCAAAATCAAAGGTCATGGAAAAGTGAAGCAAGCCATGATTCAGATATAATGCCGTTACTTGTAAAAAACAAGAGCAGGTCTCAACGAAACCTGCTCTTAGGGGGATAATTTACGCGTTTCTTACACGAAAACTAAAGTTTGAAGCGGTGTACTAGTTCACTTTGCTGATTGGCTAGGCTAGTTAAGCTCTCACTTGTTGCCGCAATTTGTGACATGGCTTGATAGCTTTCATCGGCGATATGATTGATTTCTTCGATGTTTTTAGCGATATCTACGGTAGTTTCACTTTGCTCGCCTGCGGCTTGAGAAATATGCGTACTCATTTGGCTGATTTCGATGATCAACGCTTGTATCTCTTCCATGGCTCCATTAGCGGTAGAGGCTTGCTCAACCGATAGTTCCATATCCTTCATACAGCTTTCAATGACTTGTCCTGCACTCTTAGAGCTGGTTTGTAAGTTACTGATCATGGTTTCGATTTCAGTGGTAGATTCAGTGGTCTTCTGAGCTAGTACGCGAACTTCGTCTGCCACCACTGCAAACCCACGTCCTTGCTCGCCTGCACGTGCTGCTTCAATAGCAGCATTGAGGGCGAGTAGGTTGGTTTGCTCAGCGATGTTGCGAATGACATCTAAAATGCTGCCAATTTGGCTGCTCATCTTCTGAAGTTCGCCAACCGCTTCAACCGATTCATTAAGACGAAGCTCCAACTGATTGATGGTGCTGATATTGGTACTCATGATTTGACGACCAGATTCAGAGGCCGATTCGACTTGATGTACCTTCTCTAACGAGTTTTGCGCACTGTTTGCCACTTCCTGTACTGAATGAGACATTTCGGTCATTGCCGTTGCGACGTTAGCGGTTTGCTCACGCTGCGCATTAAGTTGGCTTTGCGCACTCAAAGACGTGCTTTGGTTGTTGCTTGCAGTATCAGTGAGGTTGTCCGATGCATCATTCAGTTTGACCAACACGTTGTGCAGGCTGTCTGCAAGCGTATTAATGTGGTTGCCTAGGCGGCGGAACTCATTGTTGTATTTCACTTCAATGCGCTGCGTCATGTCGCCTTCGGTTAAGCTTTCTAGTGTTTTGAGTGTGCTGTTCAGTGGTTGACGCACACTTTGCGCAATGTGGTAACCAATACCGACTGCAATTAAGACAACGACCATACCTATACCAATGGCTTTTATTACGCCCTCGTCATAGATAGTGCCTGCTTGTTCAAGAGATTGGTTTAGATTGGCTGTCGCAGTTTCGGTGAAGCCGTTAAGTGTCGCCATCGCACCGTCTACTTCCTGAGCTAGGTTTTCGATGTTTTGATACAGAGCGGCTCTGGCGATCAAATAATTATTATGTTGGTCTAACACGCCACCTTTCTGGCCGACATCTTTGGTAAATTGTTCCACAGAGCTCTCAAACACTTTCTTCAACTCTGGCATTTGTGTAACTAAGCCGCGGTAAGCGTAGTTGAGGTGAGTGACGGCTTTGCGGTTTTTATTAACGGCTTCTTGAACGAAGACGGTATCGCTACTGGCTAGTGCATCTGAAGTGATGAGTTCGGCGTCTTTTAGCTTGATAAAGTAACTTTTTGCCATCACTTTGACAGAAATACTCGAAGCGTCATCTACATACTCTTTCATACCAACAGAAAGGTCTGAGTGGAGTTTTTGGAATCGTCGTGTGGAGAGTTGAACCTGTTCTTGAGCTGAGAACATGGATTGATAGTTATCCATTGCTTCTTGAGCTTCTTCGCTATAGCGAGCTTGAACCTCTCGCAGTTCTCCAACTCGGTTTTCTAGCTCAGGGAAACCGGCACTCGCGCTAGCGAGTTGTTCTAAGTCACGACCAAACTCTTCCATTGAAGCGGAAAACTCTTCGCGACGGATAGTCATTCTTTCTTCGTTCTGCGTTGTGAGGAAATCTTTGAAGGATTTGTCCGCAGACAATAATTGCACACTGGTTTGATTCGAAAGAGAAACTAACGGGAGAGAGGACTTAGAAACAGAACCAAAATACTGATGAATTTGGTTCATGCCACTGAGCATAATCATGATGGTGATAACAAAAAGAATGACGATGAGCGTGAACCCGGCGTACATCCTCCGTATAACGGAACCCTGCATATATCTCTCCCTAGTGATGTTGCAGCAATACAAAAATCATACAAAATTTAACTGGACGCTTTACGCTAAACCTTGCACTATCCGTCCACTCGTAACATCAGGTCGGAATTGAGGTTTGGCGCTTTTGTCTCTTTATCGTTACAAATAACAAAAACTGAAATATATATGACTTGTCGTGCTACGTTTTATGACGCACTCGTCAAAAATGTAATAAAAGCCAAGGTTTTGTCGTGAAGTGTTATCTCAAAAAAAGTACTTCTAGCGAGATATAGGTTGAGAATCGAACAATAGTGAAAACAACAAGCTATGTTGGCTTTGCTTTAAATTGTGATTCTATAGACCTTAGTGCATACTTCTAAAGTAAGTATGTGCTGGCGATCCTGTGTCAGTATTATTGGTTTGGTAATTGGAGAACTTCATGGCTGAAGAAACCATTTTTAGCAAAATTATTCGTAAAGAAATTCCTGCCGATGTGTTGTATCAAGACGATCTTGTTACCGCATTTCGTGATATCAATCCGCGTGCTCCAAGCCACGTGTTGATCATTCCAAACAAACTGATTCCCACTGTTAATGAAGTTGAAACTGATGATGAAGCAATGATGGGACGTATGTTCACCGTTGCAAGGAAGATCGCCCATGATGAAGGTATTGCAGAAGATGGCTATCGTTTGATCGTCAACTGTAATTCTCACGGCGGTCAAGAGGTGTACCATATTCACATGCATCTCGTTGGTGGTCGCCCACTTGGCCCATTGTTGATGAGCTAATTTCGAGAGGCTTTGGCAACTTAGTACTAACGTAATTGTCAAAGCCTCACTAAAGGTATCTATTCTCTTCAAAACATATGTTAATACGTAGCGTTAAACACGCACTCATCGTCGTACTTGCTGCATCACTTACCGCTTGTGCGGGACTAAGTGCAGGTAATCTGTTTAGCCATTATACCCAGCAGAATACGGTGGTGTATCAAGCGGTGAAAACTGGCCAATATGAAAAAGCGCAGGCTGCATTGCCTCAAGCTGAAGATGTCGTTGCGGGTGATATCTTGGATAATTTTGAGCGCGGCAGGGTCGAGTTCTTAAACCAATCCTATCCGCAAAGTAAATCAGCGCTTGAAGTTAGTGATAAGGCCGTTAGAGTTCAGCAAGATAAGGCGCTTATTTCTATTACTGACACTGCGACTAGTGTTGGCGCCTTAGCGGTCAATGACAATATAACCGAATATGTACCGCCAGATTATGAGCTAGGTTATTTACACCTGTATCTAGGGCTCAACTATATTCAAAAAAACGACCTAGAGGGTGCACTGGTTGAAGTGCGACGAGCAAACCAAGTTCAACAGCGTGCTCGCCAAGCGCGAGAGAAAGACTTACGTTCTGCTGAAGCTGAAATGAAGCAGAAGGGGTTATCACCTAATCTAGGGTCGGTGTTGTCGCGTTATCCTGATGCGGGAAATCAACTGAAAGCGATTCAAAATGGCTATTTGTTGTTTTTGTCAGGCTTGATGTACGAAGCTTCAAATGACCTCAATGGGGCCTATATTGACTATACTCGCGCACTTGCCGTTGCACCAGATAACGAAGCCGTTATCGACGCGGTAATTCGTGTGGCTAAACGCTCAAGTCGGAATCAAGATCTTGCGAAGCTTAAAAAGCAATATGGTGATCGACCAGGTGTCAAAGCTGGTGAAGGTCGTGTCATCCTGCTCGAAGAGCAGGGGGTTGTGAGCGCCATGCAATCTTGGAATCTGACTTTGCCTGTTTATGACAGCCAAGGTAATACTGCGTTGTATACTGTGGCACTGCCGTATTATGTTCCAGCGGTGACGCCTAAATTTTCGAATATTATGTTGGATGGTAAGTCCCTGAAGTCAGATGAATTAGTGGATACTAATTTAATGGCGCAGCAGCAGCTTACCGAGAATATGCCGACCATCTTGTTGCGACAAGCACTGCGCGTGTATGCCAAAGACCAAATTCGTAAGAGTACGGCGAAAGACGATGATGTCGGTAACCTTATCTTCAACGTGTGGAACACCTTGACGGAACAGCCTGATACTAGGAGTTGGCAAACATTACCGGGTGTCGTGAACGGTGCTAGTCAAATCGTTAAAGCGGGCAGCCACAAAATGACGTTAGATGGTCAAGACTATACTTTTGATGTGAGAGACAGACAAACAACTTTGGTTTGGGTGTCGCGCCAGGGCGGCAATGCCACCATTTGGCATAAACAATTAGGAAGAATGTAATGAAAAAATGGTTAGTGAGTATTGGTGTGCTGTTGACGCTGTTTGGCTGTGCTTCAAGTAAAACCTCAGGGATCAAAATCGAAGGCCAAACTCAGGCAGTGCTTTATGGTGAGGCACAAATGGGTAAAAAATTCTCTATTGATGATATTTCGACCATTGATACCAATGGTCATGCGAGAGGCGTGGTGCGATTGTCTAATACGACATCTACGGACCAAATCATCCAATATCGATTCTATTGGTATGATGCGCAAGGACTCGAAGTAAATACTAAACAAGCCCCTTGGAAAAGAGCCATCTTACGCGGTGATGAAACTATTACCCTATCTGAGGTGTCTGTAAATCCTAATGGTAAAGAATTCCGTGTGCAATTGCGCGGAGCGGATGAGTAATTTCCACCCGTTGGAAAGTAAGTAAGACTAAGGAAACAAAATGAAAAAAAGTATTATTGCTTTGTTGGGTTTGGCTGTCATTCTCGGTGGCTGTTCAAATAAAGTAAGTTACGGCGACGCGCAAGCTACTGAAACGACAACAATCGATTTCGGTTCAACTGACCTACAGAAGATCGCTGGTGATATGGTTGATAGCATGCTGATGTCTGGTTCAGTTGCGGCAATCACGCGCGACAGTCGCCCAATTGTATTTGTTGAACGTATCAAGAACAAAACAACGGAGCACATTGATACCGAGTCGATCACTGACAGCATCAGCACCAAAATGCTGAACTCTGGTAAGTTCCGTTTCGTAGATATGGATCGTGTTGAGTCTGTACGTGAACAGCTTAACTTCCAAAACAATGATGAACTAGTGAACCAAAGCACAGCTATCCAATTCGGTAAAATGGTTGGTGCGCAATATATGCTTTACGGTAACCTAAGTAGTATCGTTAAAGAAGCGGGCAGCGATAAAGACGTATACTACAAAATGACAATGCGTCTTATGGATCTAGAAACGGGTCTGATTGAGTGGGCTGACGAAACTGAAATTCGTAAGCAAGAGTCTCGTTCAGTACTAGGTCTATAACAAGCGCTCAATGCTTAATTGGATTGATGCGGTCCAGCAATCACCAGATTTGGCTGGATTATCTTCCTTGTTAAACGAAGTGCCCTTAGGGGCACTTCCGTTATCTGGCGGCCTGACAAATCGGGCGTGGCGTGTATTGACTCCATCTCATGGTTGGGTGATTTGGCGTGCCAACTCATCGCTATGTCAGTCATTTGATATCAGTCGCGACAATGAAGCTGAGGTTTTGAACTCGGTTGCCGGACACCTCCCTACTAACAAAGTCATCGCTCGCGGCCCACAGGGTATCGCGCTCAGTTGGTGTAATGGCATTCCTGTTAGTCAGTTAGACGATCATTCAAAGGTTATCGCGCTTCTTGCGAATATCCATACCATTCAACCTATCAGTCAGGTGCGACGTTTTGATTACCAAAAAAAAGTGGATCATTACTGGTCTCAGCTTGACGATTCTGTTCTAAAGCGGCGCTTTCGTCCGATCTACGAAAGCCTTCGAACGCTACCAAAATTAAGCTGTGCGCAACAAGCGCTTTGTCATTTTGATTTTGGCATTCATAACTTAGTGCAGATTGAAACGGGCCTTGCGGTAATTGACTGGGAATATGCTGCAATTGCCAGTCCCGTTCTGGACCTAACAATGACCTTGGATATGCTTCAAATGGATGTCGTTACAGGAATTGAACTCTACAAACAGCACCAGCCCACGATAGATAGTAGATCTTGGCAAAAGGATGTGGAGATTTGGCAAAGACACTCGCAGATGATGGCTATGCTCTGGTATCTACTTGCAGCGCAGGTGTGGCAAGATGATGGTTTTTTAGTCGAAGCTGAGGCTATTTATCTACGATTATGTTGAGGGGATCACTGTTTAACGTTATCTTTTCTGAAAAATCATCTTACCCCCTATGAAACTAGGGCTTTCGTGGTAGATTTAACGAAAGCGTACCAATAAGGACGGATTGAGAGGTACTATGATTATTTATCTTCACGGCTTCGATTCAACAAGCCCAGGCAACCATGAAAAAGTGCTCCAGTTGCAATTCATTGACGAAGACGTTCGTTTCGTCAACTACAGCACACTTCACCCCAAGCATGATATGCAGCACCTTCTTAAAGAAGTGAACAAGCTGGTTCAAGAGTCAAAAGATGAAGCGCCGATTATTTGCGGTGTAGGTCTGGGAGGCTACTGGTCAGAGCGCATAGGCTTCTTATGTGGCATTAAACAAGTTATCTTCAACCCCAATTTGCACCCTGAAGTAAATATGCAAGGTCGTATTGATCGGCCAGAAGAATATGAAGACATTGCCACTAAGTGTGTTGAAAAGTTCCGCAGTAAAAATGCGGGTCGTTGTATGGTCATTTTGTCCAAAGAAGACGAAATTCACGATAACCAAAAAACGGCGGATGCCCTTAAAGATTATTACGATGTAGTGTGGGATGAAACTCAAACACATAAATTCAAAAAGATCTCTCAGCACCTTCAAACAATGAAGGCGTTTAAAGAATCGTAATGTAAGAAACGTCCGAGTGGCGTGTACTACTTTTTACAAAAGCAGCGGATTTCGCTGCTTTTTTTTGTTCAATACGGTAACAACTTTCACACAACATTAAGATTTTATTATGGTACGCCCAGTTAGTTTAGGTTGGTTACTCTTACAAGGTCATTCTCACACTCTTCAGTAGCCTGCCTCACGCTCGTATTAGACGAAAACGGAGGAAGCAGTGGTTTCTACTCATAAAGTACTCAGTTTAGCGATAGTTGTATCGCTCAGCTTTAACGTCCTCGCCGATGAAACGTCGGCTGACAGTGACGCTTTTTCATCGCATTGGTACCTAGGAGGAAAACTAGGTGTAATGAAATACCAAAATGCCTGTGAAGAATGGGCGGTAGATTGTGATGGAACTGATGTTGCGTTAGGGGGCTTTATTGGCTATCAGGTTTGGCAGCACTGGGGACTAGAGTTAGGCTACCTCGATTTTGGTGAAGCGAAAGCTTTGTATCCAGAAGGTGGTAAAGTCAACCAATATGCGGGTTCTATGTCAGGCATAGAAATGTCAGTTGTAGGTCGTATTCCTGTGACCGACAATTTGGACGCGTTTGCAAAAGCGGGCACACTCTACTGGCAAGGTAAGAATAGCGGACCAACCAGAACTCTAACAGATGACGGTTGGGCTCCAACAGCTGGTGTCGGCTTGGAATACCACTTCTCAAATCATTGGGCGGGCAGAGTAGAGTACCAATATGTCAATGCGCTTGGCAGCGACAAACTTGGTGGAAGTAACGGGCATCTAGCTACTTTGGGTATTGTGTATCGATTTAGCTCGGCAGAAGGTTCCAAGCCAGAGACTCAAACCGAGCCCAAACCAGTTACTCCAATAATAACAACGCGCTTGCCAGAGCTGCATTCTTCGGTTCTCTTCGCATTTGACTCCGAAAAAATCGAGAATGTTGAGGCGCTTAACCCTATTGTCTATCGATTAACTCGCTATCCTGAAACTCGTGCAACCGTATATGGTTACACCGATTCTACTGGACCGAATGAGTACAACCAAAGCTTGTCCGAGCGTCGAGCAAATGCGGTTTATGAGTACCTAAAACATGCGGGCGTAAGTACTGAGCAACTAAGGGTTGCTGGTTATGGAGAAGACTCTCCTGTTGTTCCTAATGACACAACGGAACATCGTCATATGAACCGAAGAGTGACCGTTCATATCGAAGAAATGACTACCCCGTCTAGTACTAATCAAAACTAAAGAGTGACTCATGCAGATGACAAAAACACTTTATCGCTTATGTGTGTTATGGATGACATTCTTTTTGGCGGCATGTAATGGAGATAATAGTGGCTTTCCAACCAGTGAGTGCGGTGGGCCAGATAATCCGTGTGCACCTTATATTACCAGTATCGCTGTTGTGCCACCGGTCAAGGCGATAGCGAAAGGGACACAGTATCAGTTTCAAGCAATAGCGAATTATTCTGACGGCAGCGTTCAAGATATTTCAGCGTTGTCACAGTGGAGTATTATCGATTCCTCTATTGCGACGATTGTCGCTGATGGCACACAAGGTGGACTTGTTGGCGGAAAGCAAGTCGGAATTACGACGGTCAACGCTCAGTATCAAACCTACCAAGCTTCATCGGAACTAACGGTTACCTCTGCGGTTTTGGATTCGTTGTCTATCTCTCCTGTAAACAAGACGGTTCCAGCAGGTATCGCGGTTCAGTACCAAGCGATGGCGCTCTTCTCTGATGCAAGCCAACAAGATGTGACTAAATTCGGTAACTGGCAAAGTGGCACTGCTAATGTTGCAACGATAGGTTCACAAAGCGGTAATGCGGCCACGTTATCTCAAGGTACAACTCAGATCAGTTTTAGCTATCAAGGTAAGTCGGTACAAACGGATTTGAACGTTACCAATGCGGTTGTATCGAGTTTACAGGTCACCCCGAAAAATCTGGCGAAGCCTGTGGGTACCACAGGTAAATACACTGCGACCGCGTATTATTCAGATGGGCATAGTGAAGACGTAACGCAATTAGCCACATGGAATTCGTCAAATGGTAGAGCAGTTTCAATTGTAGTAGATGGCACAGATGGCGGCTTGGCGACGGCGAACGAGATCGGCACAACCCAAATAACCGCAAGCTATCAAGGCATCGCATCATTCTCGAAAACGAGTAATACCATTTCCGATAGTACAGCTGCGACCGTGACTCAGGTTTCCGTTACCGATTTGGTGGTGACACCAGCAAAAGCCAGCGTAGCGGCGGGTAATATTCAGCAGTATCAGGCGTTCGCTTTATTTAGTGATGGGACAAGTCGAGAGGTAACTGAGCTGGCAAGTTGGCAATCTTCCAACAACAGTGTGGCATCTATTAATCAAAAAGGACTGGCAGATAGTTATCAGAGTGGTGATGTTGTTGTGACGGCTACTTATGCCAGCCAACAGGCGGATGCTTTATTGAATGTGACTCAAGCTCAACTAACAGAGCTGGTGGTAGCTCCAAACAAGGTGACTATACCTGCAGGGCATCAAACTAGGCTACAAGCTTTTGCCGTGTATAGTGATGGGTCATCGAATGATGTAACTCTGCAATCGGTTTGGGCATCTATGGACCAGAGTTTAGTAAACGTTGAAACCGGTAATATAAGCGCCGGAACGGTACATGGTTTAGTTTTAGGCCAAGCGGGTGTCACGGCGAAATTTGGCGGTATGGAGCAGAGCAGCATGATCACGGTAAGTAGTGCAACGCTAACTTCGGTATCCATATCACCTGCTAATGCGACGATTCCAAAAGGAACGACACAAAGTTATGTGCTTACTGCTCAGTATTCAGATGGAAGCAAACGAGATGTCAGCACTTTGAGTAGCTGGCAATCGAACAATACTGATATCGCTACCATTAACGCCTTTGGCGTGGCACAAGGAGAGGAGCAAGGAACTAGCCAGATCAGCGGATGTTATTTAGGACAGTGCGCTACCGCGAACCTTTCTGTCACTCGAGCGGTAGTAACAGGGCTGCAAGTGACGCCTGCTAGCGCCATTATTGCAGATGGTCAGAGTCAGTACTATCAAGCGACTGCATTTTACTCTGATGGGACAAGTAAAGTAGTGACTCAGATAGCAACCTGGACTTCTTCGGATATCAATATTGCTACTATTTCTTCTACAGGAATAACAGGGGGAAAAGCGACGGCTGTTGAACAGGGAAATGTCGTTATTTCAGCTCGTTACGGGGGGCAACTGAGTCAGGCAACGTTGACTGTAACAGCTGCAACGGCAGTTAAGTTAATTGTGTCTCCGGCCATTACTAAGGTTCCTGCGGGATTGAGCTTACCGTATCATGCGGATGCGCTCTACACAGATGGAACCTTGCAAGATGTCACCTTGCTGTCTGTTTGGCAAAGCTCGGATAACGATGTTGCTTCTATAGATGCTTCTGCGAATGCGGTGACGTTTATTGCTGGTCAAACGACAATCAGCGCGCAGTACTTGGGTCTTAATGGTGAAGCAAGTTTAACGGTTACCGCGGCGGTAGTTGATCACCTAGAAGTGACGCCAAATGCCGTTACAGTACCAAAAGGCACAAATGGGCAGTTCGAGGCAACGGCCATCTATAGTGATGGAAGCAGTATTGATGTGACATCTAGCGCTAATTGGAGCAGCTCGGATTCAAGAGTGGTCAATGTTGATAACAGCTCCGCTAACGCGGGGATAGGTAGTGCCTTGAACATTGGTAATGCAGTCGTCACTGCTACCTACTCTGGCATGAGTGATACTTCGAGCGTCACCGTCGTTGCCCCAAGCTTGGTTGAACTTACTATTAGTCCTCAAAATGAGACCGTACCACTGGGTTTAGAAGTACAATATGAGGCTCATGCTCGCTATTCAGATGGTACTAGTAAGACTGTAACTTTAGAATCCAGTTGGCAAAGCAGTATGACGACGGTAGCGACAATTAGTACTGATGGGATGGCTTCAACCGTTTTTACAGGGGAAACCCAAATCAGCGCGACTTTTGAGTCAATTACCGTGTCGACATCGTTGATAGTTACCGAGCCAATTTTGATGGAGTTACAGGTTACGCCAGCTACAGCTACCATTAACATTCAAGATCTACAGCAATATAAAGCAACAGCGGTATTTTCAGACAAAACCGTGACGGATGTGACGACTGGTGTGACTTGGACGATTGCTGATGATGTGGTTGCCCATGTAGATAACGCGCGCTTTAGAGAAGGATTAGTCACAGGTTTAAACTCTGGACAAACGTCAATCATCGCGACCTATTATGGTAAAACGGCAAACGCGGAAGTAGTGGTTGGTAGCCTGACCTACTTAGGCGTGAACGTTGAGCCTGCCGATTCCATGGTCAAAGTAGGGGATACAAAGCAACTTAATGCTTATGCAATATACAAAGACGTTAATACTAATAAGGTTTCATTTAAAGATGTAACAACGTTAAGTGATTGGCGGGTGCAACAGAGAGATAAACTTGCCGTGAATACGACGGGGTTGATAGAAGGAAAATCTGCGGGTAACAGTGAAGTGTATGCGATCTATCAAAACATCGAAGGAGCAGGTCAGGTTAGTGTTGTTGACACATATATCAGACAGCTAGTCGTTACGCCAGACAATGAGACAGTTCCAGAAGGAACTGTAGGACGATATAAGGCGATTGCTAAATATCATCAAGGCTTGCCTGATGAAGATGTAACTTCAAAAGCGACGTGGTCTTCTAGTGACCCTACTGTGATTCAAGTGGTCACCACAGGGGAGTTAGGAGGTAGTGGTGAAGCGTTATCCGCAGGCAGCACGCAGATCAAAGCTGAGTTTGATGGGGTTGAGGATGAGGTAACTACCACGGTTGCTCCTCTAGTTCTAGCACAAGTCGCAATAGAACCAAGACAGGACATCCTCTATTCGGGAACACCATTCCAATACCATGCTATTGCATACTATCGAGGTGGGTCGAGCAAAGATGTTACCTTAGATGCTGAGTGGTCGAGCAGCGATACCACTGCCGCGACGATTGAATCCGGAAATGCCAAGGCGGGTTTAGCGCAAGGTGTTTATGAAGGAGGGCGCGCGACGATTACGATGTCATACCAAGGCATGACAGATTTTGTTGAAACGCAAACCTATCCTGCCACAACGACAAAGGTAGAAATTGTGCCACAAAATATCACGGTTGCTACCGGTGATACTGTTGAGGTAACTGTTAATGTCACTTTCTCTGATGGTCGTGTTGAGAACTACGCCAAATATGTCTCTTGGAGCAGTTCAGACATGGATGTTGCATACCCATCCAAGCAATATGTCAGTGGCATTTCGGCGGGTACTGCTACCATCACTGCATCATTTGAAAATGTCACGGGTGATGCATTAGTTACGGTAACGCCCTAGGTATTGACCTTGAATTATGAAGTTAAAAACGGCTCCTTTGAGGAGCCGTTTTTAGTGATGGAACTATCGATTAACAAATGGCCATTTAATTCACTTAACAAAAATAATTCCATTGAATAGTTGCGGACATTGATTTGCCCTATATAATAAAACCATTCTACATTATTTGATAAATATCAAAAAAAGTTGAGAGCAAGAAGAGAACTTGCCCTAAGATGTTCAAACAAAGACGATTTTGAACAAATTTGTGAAGTGAAACCATGATTGTACCGCGCTAGGGGCTGCCACTTGGAGTCTATATTTGCGCATAATGACCAAATTTTAAGCATTTCGCCTTGGGCGGGATGTAAGACCATTTTCTAACTTTCAAATTTCACTTTTTAGGAGAGCCATTGTGACTAATATTGTCGTTGTTGGTGGTGGCGCAGGCGGACTTGAGCTTGCGACCAAATTAGGCCGAACACTTGGACGTAAAGGGCGCGCCAATATTACGCTTGTTGATCGTAAAGCAAGCCATTTATGGAAGCCACTTCTGCACGAAGTAGCGACCGGCTCATTGGACGAAGGGGTTGATGCGCTAAGCTATCGTGCCCACGCGAAAAACCACCATTTTGACTTTCAAATGGGCAGCCTGAATGAGATTGATCGTGAGCGCAAAAGCATTACGTTAAGTGAATTGAGAGATGAGCACGATGAGCTATTGATGCCAAGCCGCGAGATCGCTTATGACATCTTAGTGCTTGCGATTGGCTCAACATCAAACGACTTCAATACTCCTGGTGTTCGCGATAACTGCATCTTCTTAGATAGCCCAGAACAAGCACACCGTTTCCGTACAGAAATGAACAATGAGTTCCTAAAACTGCATGCGAAAAATGGTCACGGCACTGTCGATATTGCGATCGTTGGTGCTGGTGCAACAGGGGTAGAGCTGTCTGCCGAACTGCACAACGCAGTCAAAGAGCTTCGTACTTATGGTTTCGGTGATCTGGATTCGAGTAAGCTGAACGTAAACTTGATTGAAGCGGGTGAGCGTATTCTTCCAGCGCTTCCTCCACGTATTTCAAGCGCAGCGCATTCTGAACTGACAAAACTGGGTGTAACCGTTCGCACTGCCACTATGGTGACTCAAGCGGACAAAGATGGCTTAACTACGAAAGATGGTGAAAAAATCCCAGCACAAATAATGGTTTGGGCGGCAGGAATCAAAGCGCCAGACTTTATGAAAGACATTGCCGGTTTGGAAACTAACCGTATCAACCAGTTAGTAGTAAAAGACACACTGCAAACCACGCGTGATGACGATATTTTCGTTATCGGTGACTTGGCTCAGTGTACCCAAGCTGATGGTAAATTCGTACCACCACGTGCTCAAGCAGCACACCAAATGGCGAGCCGAGCGTTTAGTAACATCGTTGCTAAACTGACAGACAGAGAATTAAAGCCTTACGTATACAATGATCACGGCTCATTAGTATCATTGAGCCGATTCTCAACGGTAGGCAGTTTAATGGGTAACTTAACCAAGGGCTCTATGATGGTGGAAGGCCGAATCGCTCGTGTGGTTTACATTTCGCTTTATCGTATGCACCAGGTGGCGTTGCATGGTGTATTAAAGACCGGATTAATGATGTTGGTTGGTCGCATTAACCGTGTATTGAGACCAAACTTGAAATTGCACTAATACCTAGTAACAACAGAGAGGCGCTGAAAAGCGCCTCTTTTTTTCATCTCATTCACTGGTTCAGCGGGTGGGAGGAATGAGGGAATAGACTAGTCCTGCTTTTGGTTTACCATCAAAAACAAAGCGATTCTGCGCTAAGCATTCGTAGGTTGCTCCGATACGTTCAGCAAGCCTATGGCTAGCGGAGTTGTCTGGGTCGCAAACAATTTCTAGTCGAGAGAGTAATAAATTAGCAAAACTGAATTCTACCAACGCATCGAGCGCTTCCAAGGCATAGCCCTGCTTTTGAGCATCATCTCTTAGCCAATAGCCAAGACTTCCCATATTGAAGGTATGATAAAACTCATTGAGCGCCACCATACCCAGAAACTGTTCGGTTTTTCGGTCAAACAATGCAAAGCCAAATGCTACGGCTTTCACCCAGTTAACTCGAGTCGCTCCAATGAATTCCATCGCTTCATGTTGAGTAAAGTCTTTATGACACCAATCTATCCATTGATGCAACGAAGGAGATTCTTGGATTGCAATTGCCAGTTGCTCGGCATCGTTAAGATCCATTAATCGAAGGCATAATCTTTTTGTGTAGATGGTGTAATGCGTATTCATAATGCCTTGGAACGGAAGAAGAAATGAAAAAAAGGGCCGTATTTCAGGCCCTTTCTGGATTAGTTCTGCACTCTTCGAACTTGGATGATCATGCCCATTAACGGATGGTCTAGGTAGTGTGTTTCACTACTTCTCATGCGACGTTTCTGATCAAATCGATAGTCCTTAAGAAAGGTTTGAACTTCACGTTGAGGCTCTATGGCCTGTAAGTTGCCAGCAATGACGTTACTGTCTTCAGTCCCCGTCGCTACAGAATTGTCTGCAGACGGTTCCATCGGTTCTGTTGCCGTGACGGAATCAGTAACAATCACCTCTTTGGTGCTTGGCGAGCGAAGGTCTAGTTGGGCTTCTGCATACAAGTAATGCTGCACGTAAATCTGTAGTTTACCGTCAAGCTCGTACAACGGTTTGTCAATGGCCACTTCCGTTACGCCATCAACTGGGCTTGTGGTGTTGCTGTTGCTGCCCTTTTCTGTTCCATCGGCATTAAAACCAGCTGAGTAATCTTTCCCTGCACGAATATGGAAGATTGGAGCAGAGCCTCTACCGTTATCGCCTTGACGCCATGCTTTGTGCATAAGCACCGTATAGCCTGCATGATTTTTTAGTTTTGCCGCTTCATCATTCAATTGGTATGAAGAGTAAGGCAGCATCTGAACGCCTTTCGACGCGCGATAACTGGCATCGTTCATTGAACCAGCGCGGCTAAAGTCTATTTGCGGCATAGTGTTCGGCCAAGACTCGTTTACTTTTTCAGGGTTTACCGCACGTTTGAAAACGATCACTTCTATATCAAATTGTCTCTGCGCCAAACTTGGCATAGAAACCAATAGGAGTAGCAGTGGGATCAGTTTTTTCATTGTTTCTCCATTGATTGCCACTATCATTGAGTGCAATCCCATTATATCAATTAATACAGGACGTTGCTGAAACATTTCACGGTGAAAAATCGTTGCAGCTGTAAGCAATTATGCGTTCGGAAGTTGATTGGCTTCAAACTCGTCAAGCATGTTATTGAGGTAGCTTAAGCGTTTACGCCTATCGGTTAACGCTTCCATAAACTTGAACTTAGTTGGCCCTTCCATCGCAAACTTTGTTGGCTGCGCTTGAAGTAGTTTAACCAAGAAGGCCGGGTTAATGTCAGCATCCGGATAAAATTCAATATAGCCACCTTTATCATGGGCTTCTACTTTTTTAACTTTCAGCGCTCTACCACGAAGCTTCATTTGTGAGACGGCAAGAAGGTGTTTGGCAGCATCCGGCAGCAGGCCAAATCGATCAATAAGTTCCACTTTTAGCTCGTCGAGCTCTTCGTTATCTACAACGCTTGCGATTCGTTTATACATGGATAGACGAGTATTGATATCCGGAATATAGTCATCAGGTAGCAAAGCGGGGATACGTAATTCCACTTCGGTTTGTTCGCGAAGTAGATCGTCCAAAGAGGGCTCTTTGCCTTCTTTTAGCGCTTCCACGGCTTGCTCTAACATTTCCATATAGAGTGAGAATCCAACGGACTGAATTTGCCCACTCTGTTCATCCCCTAAAAGTTCTCCAGCGCCACGAATTTCAAGGTCATGAGTCGCTAGAGTAAAGCCGGCCCCAAGATCTTCTAGTGAGGCGATAGCGTCTAATCGCTTCACTGCATCTTTTGTCATGGCTTTTGGATGAGGAGTCAGCAGATAAGCATACGCCTGATGGTGCGAGCGACCCACACGTCCACGAAGCTGGTGAAGCTGCGCTAAGCCAAGGTTATCAGCACGATCCATGATGATGGTGTTGGCAGTTGGCACGTCGATGCCCGTCTCAATGATGGTCGTACATACTAGTAAATTAAAACGTTGATGATAGAAATCATTCATAACTCGCTCTAGTTCACGTTCACGCATCTGGCCGTGGGCAACTGTGACGCGTGCTTCGGGGACTAACTTTTCTAAGTCTGCCGCTACCTTTTCAATGGTTTCAACCTGATTGTGGAGGAAATAGACCTGACCACCTCGCATGATTTCACGAAGTATTGCTTCGCGTACAACACTGTCTTCGCTTTGACGCACAAAGGTCTTAATGGCAAGACGTCTCGCTGGCGGTGTAGCAATGATGGAAAGATCGCGCATGCCACTCATGGCCATATTCAGCGTTCGTGGAATAGGCGTTGCTGTTAAGGTCAAAATGTCGACATCGGCACGCATCGCTTTCACTTTTTCTTTTTGCCTCACACCAAATCGATGTTCTTCATCAACGATGAGTAGGCCAAGATCTTTAAACTGAATGTCACTAGAGAGCAGTTTGTGGGTGCCAACGACAATATCCACCTTTCCATCGGCGACGTCTTGTAGGGTGGCTTTTTGCTCTTTGGCCGATTTAAAGCGCGACAAGACTTCAACACGGATTGGCAGGTTGGCAAATCGATCGCGGAAGTTCTCAAAATGCTGCTGTGCCAGCAGTGTGGTAGGAACCAGCACTGCGACTTGTTTACCGTTGTCGGTTGCCACAAATGCTGCGCGCATTGCGACTTCTGTTTTTCCGAAGCCAACATCACCACAAACCAAACGATCCATGGCTTTAGGCTGACACATATCAGACATGACAGCATTGATGGCCTGTGCTTGGTCGTCAGTTTCTTCAAATGGGAAACCAGCTTTAAAGGTCGCATATTGGTCACGATCTAAGCTGAATTTAAAGCCAGGTTTTAACTCGCGCTTGGCGTATACGTCGAGCAACTCTGCCGCAACATCACGCACTTTTTCAGCGGCTTTTCTACGGGCTTTAGCCCAAGATTCACTGCCTAATTTGTTGAGTGGTGCCGATTCTTCCGCACCACCAGAGTAGCGTCCGATTAAGTTCAGTGAAGCGACAGGGACGTACAGCTTGGCATCGTTTTGGTATTCGAGTGTGACGTATTCTGTCGTCAAGCCGCCCGCTTCAAGTGTTTGCAAGCCGACGTAGCGGCCAATACCGTGGTCAATATGAACAACGGGTTGGCCTGGCTTGAGTTCAGCAAGGTTGCGAATGACCGTGTCACTATTAATCGAGCGTTTTTCTTTCTTGCGTCGTTGAATGACGCGATCGCCGAGCATGTCACTTTCGCAGATCAGAGCGAACTGTTGTCGATAAGCAAAACCATGTTCACATTGACCAATAACAAGTGTGAACTTATCGTCACTCTTCAGCGCATCGAGAAAATGTTCTTTCTCTTGTGGCCTCAGTTTTATGCGATGAAGTAATTCAAGCAGCGCCTCTCGACGGCCCTCAGATTCCACCGAGAAAATCACTTTACCAGCGTACTGCTCAGTAAACTGACGGATTTGAGCCATCGGCTCTTTTAATTGATGCTGTACTGCTAAATCAGGAAGTGCCTCGACGGGAGCATTGACGCGTCCTGCTTTTTCATCCACGGAATCAACGGAGCACAGCAATTGTGGATAGGCTTTTAGCTGTGAATAGAACTCATCTTTTTGCAGCCAAAGCGCACTCGGTTCTAACAGTGGGCGCAAAGGGTCGACCTTTCGCTGCTCATAACGTGTTTCCACGTCAGACAAAAAGGTATCTATGGCGGACTCAATATCACCCACCGCAATAATTTGGGAGTCTTGACTGATGTAATCAAATAGCGTTTCAGTATGCTCAAAGAACAGAGGCTGCCAATACTCTATACCCGCTGGCCAAGTGCCTTTTGTTACCTGCATGTAGACTGACTCTGGTTCGCGCCTTGCGTCGAATTGTTGTCTCCAGCGAACACGAAACTCTTCAATCGCGTCTTTTGTCGTAGGAAACTCATGAGCTGGGAGGAGTCGAATCTCGCTAATATCTTCGATGGAACGTTGGTTTTCCGGGTCAAAGGTGCGAATAGTGTCGATTTCATCGTCAAAGAAATCAATGCGATAAGGCGCAGAGCTTCCCATAGGGAAGAGATCGAGAATTGAACCCCTACTTGCATATTCACCGGGACCAAACACTTGGTCTACATGTCGGTAGCCAGAGTTTTCTAGCTGTAGACGTAGTTTATCCAGTGAAAACAAATCACCAGTTTTTACCATCAAGGTATGTTGCATTAAGAAATCGCGAGGACTTTGCCTTTGCAACAAAGTGCTTACCGGAACGATAGTGATCCCTTTTGACTGTTGCGGTAGGGCGTATAGCCGTGCAATACGATCAGAAATTATATCCTGATGTGGCGAGAAATTATCGTATGGCAAGGTTTCCCAGTCAGGAAATAGCGCAACCTCTCCTGGAAAGAACTGTTCTAGTTCACCTTGAAGTTTAAGAGCAAGCTGTGGGTCTGGCACAACCAGTAAAGTATGATCAGTATAGGCGTTAGCATGCTCGCTAATAGCAAGGGCTAATGCGCCACCAATCAGGTTACCGAGAAACTTTTTATCACCGGCACCCGTTGGTGCATTAAGAGGAAGTAGTTGACAATTACTCATAGTATTTATTGGTTGTCTCTGTCTAGCGAGCGCTGTCGAAGCAATTTCTGTTGTTGGTACAAAGCGGCTTTAATTAGTAGGTCTTGGTGTTCTTCAAGGATTCGTACAAAACTCAACGTAACCAATTGGCCTGATTCGGAGTTCTGTATATCGGTGACTTCTGCATAACAATATATACCAGCAGGTGGGTGATCTAGGAAAAGCTTCACCTTGGCTACTTGACCAACTTTCAGTGCTTCTGAAGTGATATAGGTAAGTTGACCTGCACCAAAACTGTGAGTCACATGGCGTTGTGCAGGGTCATCTTGTTGCGAAATAATATAATTAAGCAGCAAGTTAAGCTTGCTGTTTTGCTGTTCAATTAACTCGGCAACGTGCTTGAGGTTATGTTGATTCAGTTCGTGCTTTGCAGCGTCATTTTGCTGATCGAGCAGACTAAATTCACTCGATGCCATAAACGGAGCTGGAATTTCAGCAATGTATTGGTCTAGGTCGGGTAGAGTACTACCAAGTGCTAATGGCTCAATGTTGGCTTTTAAAGGTCCATTTACGGTGAAGAATTCGTTCTGCTGCATACATTTTTCCTAATCGACTTGAATTAATTATCTCTGTGTATGTCTGAGTTATCAAGAAAATGACCGAATGAAAGGTCAAAAGTACGTAATTTAAAAGGAAATTTACAATCGGGGCTACAACCCAATGGGTTTTCTGGTTACATTACTCATAGATTTCGTCCCATGGCCATTATTATGTTTCACCCTTTGCCCGTTTTTATTGGATTACGTTACCTAAGAGGTCGCTCAGGCGATCGCTTTAGTCGGTTCGTATCTTATATGTCGACCGCAGGAATCACTATCGGTGTTTTGTCGCTCGTTACTGTTCTCTCAGTAATGAACGGATTTGAAGCTCAACTGAAAGGTCGAATTCTTGGCGTTTTGCCTCAAGCGGTTATTTCACATGATTCAGGTCGAGTCGACTTAAATGACAAGCCAGATGCGTTGCTGAATAGTTTTGCTACCAGTCAGCCAGCGGTCCCTATTGTCCGCAGTGAGGCTGTGGTCCAAAGCCATCAGGGATTGTCTGCTGCCATGATGATTGGAATTGAGCCCGAAACTGATGATCCGATTCGCTATCGTCTGGTAAGTGGTAGCCTAGATAATTTACAAGCAGGAAAGTATCAGGTTTTGTTGGGTCATACGCTTGCCCGAGAGCTCGATGTGCGCGTTGGCGATAAGGTAAGACTAATGGTTACCAGTGCTAGCCAGTATACGCCGCTTGGGCGAATCCCGAGTCAGCGAATGTTTACTGTTGCTGGGCTTTATAGCACTGGCTCCGATGTGGATGGCCAATTAGTCGTAACTCATTTGAAAGACGCCGCCAAGTTAATGCGTTACAAAGCCGATGAAGCGAGTGGATGGAGACTGTTTTTTAATGACCCGTTCGTTGTTTCCAATTTAAGTGAACAGCCATTGCCGGATGGTTGGTTATGGAGTGACTGGCGCGATCAACGTGGCGAATTATTCCAAGCAGTAAAAATGGAAAAGAATATGATGGGGCTGATGCTTGGGCTCATTATCGGCGTAGCGGCGTTCAATATTATTTCCGCACTGATTATGGTGGTGATGGAGAAACAATCAGAAGTCGCCATTTTGAAAACGCAAGGCATGACTGACCGTCAAGTGCTCGCCATCTTTATGGTTCAGGGTGCCAGCAGTGGTGCACTAGGAGCCATTGTTGGTGGCATTCTTGGTGTGTTGTTGGCAAACAACCTTAATAGCCTATTGGAAGTCATGGGTGTCGCTTTATTTAGCTTTGGTGGACAGTTGCCGATAGTGGTGAATCCTAGCCAAATTATTGTCGTTGTTATTTGCGCTGTGTTGCTGAGTTTAGCAGCCACACTGTTTCCTTCTTTCCGAGCATCATCCGTTAAACCAGCAGAGGCTTTAAGATATGAGTAGTCCGTTAATCGCCTGTCAAAACATTCGAAAAACGTATCACGATGGGGCGGTGGATACCGAGGTACTTAAAGGCGTGAGTTTTGAGATCTCCAAAGGTGAGTTGGTGTCTATAATTGGTTCTTCTGGCTCCGGTAAGTCAACTCTACTTCACGTACTAGGTGCTTTGGATGAGGCAACGGAAGGGGAGGTTACTTTCCTTGGTGAGCCTCTACTGACTTTAAGCAGCAACCAACAAGCCAAGCTTCGTAATGAACACTTAGGGTTCGTATATCAGTTCCATCATCTACTCAGTGACTTTACAGCGGTAGAAAACGTGGCGATGCCGTTACTCATTGGTGGTATGGGAACCAAACTTGCGAAGGCCGAAGCGAGTGCATTGCTAGAGCGTGTGGGGCTAAAACATCGTTTAGAGCATCGACCTTCTGAGCTTTCGGGAGGAGAGCGCCAACGAGTTGCCATCGCTAGAGCTTTGGTCAATAAGCCTGCGTTAGTGTTGGCTGATGAGCCGACCGGTAACCTTGACCATACTACGGCTTTATCTATATATGATTTGATGCGAACACTTAACCAAGAATACGGAACCGCTTTTCTAGTGGTGACTCATGATAATGAGTTAGCCGCGAAAATGGATAGGCAGATGCATATGCAAGATGGCCTGCTACTCGATGCCAAAATTGCGTAATTCAAGGAGCTAATGTGTCACTATCATTTTTTATTGGTAAACGTTTTAGCAAAGCCAAACAACGTAACAAAATGGTGTCGTTTATTTCGATTTCATCCATTGTTGGCATCGCCGTTGGGGTGGCGGTGATTGTCATTGGTTTGTCTGCGATGAATGGCTTTGAGCGCGAGCTGAAGAATAGAGTGTTATCCGTAATTGCCCATGGTGAGTTTGAAGGTGTGAATGCTCCGATCAAAAATTGGCAAAAGGTGATGGACTCGGCAATGAAACACTCAAAAGTAGAGGCGGCTGCACCCTATATTCGAATGACAGCTTTGGTTGAAAAGGGCAGCCTACTCAAAGCTGTTGAAGTTCGCGGCGTTGACCCCGAACTTGAAACCAAAGTGTCGACACTACCAGGCTTTGTGAAAGGCACTGCTTGGCAAAATTTTCATGCCGGTGAACAGCAAGTGATCCTCGGCAAAGGGGTCGCAGATCAAGTGGATGCAAAAGTAGGTGACTACGTAACGTTAATGATCCCAACCACTAGCAACACCAGCAAAGTGCAAGCACCAAGACGAGTTCGAGCCCAAGTATCTGGTTTGCTCGAGTTAAATGGACAGATTGACCATAGCTTGGCGATTGTTCCGTTAGCAGATGCTCAGCAGTATGCTCGACTAGGTAATCAAGTTACTGGCGTTTCTATAAAAGTAGATGACGTATTCAATGCCCCTTTGATTGTTAGAGAGGTGGGTAATACCTTAACGGAGTATGTCTATTTACGTAGCTGGAAACAGAAATATGGTTTCCTATATCGAGATATTCAGTTAGTTCGTACCATTATGTATTTGGTGATGGTTTTGGTTATTGGTGTTGCGTGCTTCAATATTGTTTCAACGCTGATGATGGCGGTAAAAGATCGCGCATCTGAAATTGCAATATTACGTACGATGGGCGCCACAGATGGCCTCATAAAACGCATCTTTATCTGGCAAGGTGTATTTTCTGGCGTAGTGGGTAGTATTGTCGGTGGTATGCTGGGTAGTTTAGTGGCACTGAATCTCACGCCATTGGTTTCTGGCCTTGAGTCTCTCATTGGTCATAAGTTTTTATCTGGCGATATTTACTTTGTAGACTTTCTGCCATCTGAGTTGGTTTGGAGTGATGTGGCTTTAGTGGCGGGGACTGCAACGGTGTTAAGTCTGATTGCGACATGGTATCCAGCAACTAAGGCAAGTCAGTTAAACCCAGCTTCAGTACTGAGCGCCAAGTAATTTAATCTCAAGAAAAAGCCCGTCAATGAATATCATTGACGGGCTTTTTCATATTTGGTCGACAGTCTTGTTGCTTAGAAGTGTCGTCACACTCGTAGTTTCTGTTTACGACTCTGTTGTCAGTTTCAAGCTAACGTTATCTTGTAGCGCGTTGCTGCCAACTGCGAACCACAGAGTAACGCCAAAGGCCACGAATGCCGAAATACCCAGCAACAGAAGCAACAATACCACATATCGCGCACCCTAAGAGGAACGGGGGGCCAATGGTGGTCATTTGGTCGGATAAATATTGCCAAGACAACTCAAAATGGAATGGCTGCGGAGGCGTATTCAAGCAAAATGCGCCGATCTTGTACGCAAAATAAAACAGTACTGGCATGGTCACAGGGTTACTAATCCATACAAGTGCGACCGATAACGGAAGGTTTACACCAAACAGGATAGCTAACCCTGCCGCCATAATCATTTGGCTTGGTAGTGGGACAAAAGCCATAAACAAACCAACCGCAAAAGCGCCTGCCGCTGAGCGTCGATTTAAACACCAAAGGTTTGGGTTATAGAGGACATTGCCGAACACTTTCAATGCCTTTTGTCGCTTGATCATCTCGTGATCGGGCATGAAACGTTTAATGAACTTTCTTGGCATAGGGAAACATGACTCTCTTAACAGGCATTGTTGCACCGTTGGTTTTTTCACTAACACTTATCAGTGTTGCGTGGTGGCCAATGATGCCTCATTACTACTGGCTGATTCCTACATCCTTAATTAGCATAGCCTTACTAATAAAACGCTGCTCGTTAATTGCAGTGGTTTTTATTGCAATGTCCGTGGCTTTGATACAAGGGAATCTTTACAAGCACCAATCAGAGGTGCTTTACCGATTTGGCACAGATATTACCATAAAAGGACGAGTTGACAGCTATTTTAAAAAAATAACTCGTGGATATGAGGTTGAATTGACGATTTTATCGATTAATGGAGAAAAATTGTCATTCTTTGAGAGGCCTAGCGTTAAGTTATATGCACCGATAGCGTTAACAATGGGCGATGAACTCCAAGCTTTGGTTCAACTAAAACCCGTTGTTGGTGTTCTTAATCAGGTTGGTTTCGACAAAGAGCAATACTATTTCTCGAATCGTTTTTTAGCCGACATTGTTCTAGCAGATGACAGTCATTTTATGGCTCGAAGTACGTATGATTGGCGTTCGAAATTACATCGGTTGGTAACGTCTGCGACTAAAAACAGCATACATCAAGGTTATTATTTAGCGCTAATTTTCGGTGATAGAAGCAAACTCGCGTTTGAAGACTGGGCGCGATTAAAACACAGCGGATTGTCTCATCTCGTTGCCATCTCTGGCCTACATATAGGAATAGTTTTTGCCGTTGGGTATTTGGTTGGACGAGGGGCACTGCTGGTGTTGACTTTGCTTCTACCAACAGAACTACGTTATAAAACGACGAAGTTACGTTTATTGTTAGGTATCTTCACAGGATTAGTGTTAGCGTTTTTTTATGCGGCTTTAGGTGGGTTTGCTACGCCAACAGTTCGCGCTCTACTCATGCTTGTCATTGCCAATTCGCTTAGCATTATTCACATCAGGATAATGAGTATGACCACTCTATTAGTAGCTGCCTCTCTCATACTCACCTTGATACCTTTTTCTGCCGCAAGTACCAGTTTTTGGCTTTCTTTTCTCGCTGTCTCCGCACTTATGGTGACCAACTCGGTTGTTTCGTATCAATTTGGTGTTCGTACTGTGTTGTATACCCATGCTTTGCTCTGCTTGCTGTTCATTCCCATTGTGGTCAGCTTATTTCAAGGGGTTGCTGTCGCGTCACCTTTCTATAACTTGCTGTTTGTGCCATGGTTTAGTTTTTTAGTCGTTCCTTTATTGCTTTTAGCGACTGTGATGACAGTCCTCTTGGAAGAGGAGAGCTTTATTTGGTCATTGGTCGATATTCTGATGATGCCCTTTGATTACTCTTTGAACCTATCAAGTTGGTTCTGGATTAACACCCCAAGTTACTTAGCTTTCTATGCGATACCATTAATTTTCGCGTTTATTCTGAGAAAGGTAGTGTCATTGAAGTGGCTGGCATTGTTACTGATATTATGTGCTGTCACATTGCCATTAAAACAAAGCGGGCAAAAAGTTAGTGTTCACTTTTTTGATGTGGCCCATGGGCTCTCTGTTGCCATCAAACAGGGAGATCAAGCTGTACTCTATGATACAGGACGCGCGAGTCCAACTTTCTCAATGGCGAGGACGGTAGTGACTCCCAATCTTTTAGCTTTAGGAGTTAGAGAACTGCACGGAGTTATTATCAGTCATGCTGATAATGACCACGCTGGTGGTGAAATTGAACTCCGTAATTATTGGGAACCTGATTGGGTCAAGAAGCCAGATGGAATGACAGAAGAGCAACTCTGTATTCGAGGTAGAACTTGGCAATGGAAGGCAATTCGATTTGAGGCGCTGTGGCCTCCAAAGAGAGTGGGCAGAGCTTACAACCCACACTCTTGTGTGGTTCTGATTAGTTTTGTTCAGGGAGACAATTCAGTTCATCGAATATTGCTTACAGGCGATATTGAGAAAGTCAGCGAAATATTGATCGCCAGAACACTCTCTGAACTAGGTGTTGATGTTATGAGTGTACCTCATCATGGCAGCCGGACCTCCTCTTCTACGTTTTTGACACAAGTGATTCATGCTGAGCACGTTGTGGCCTCTACGAAATTTCGTTCCCACTGGCAACTGCCTAACGAATTGGTTAAACAACGATACCTAGAGCGAGGTGCTCAATGGTATGAAACAGGTAAGCAGGGGCAGGTTAATTTCGTCTTTTTTGATGGAGAATTAACCGTTTCAACGCTTCGTAACCAGAACCTCGACCCTTGGTATAGGCAGATGTTGCGAAGCAGAGTAGAATGAACAGATAGATAAAAGAAAACGAACAATAATTATGTCGCTAAATCAAGATGAAACGACGCTGCAGACCTTTAAGCGTCTTTGGACTTATATTCGAGAGTACAAAGCGGGTCTCGTCGTTGCGGTGATCGCACTGGTGATCAATGCTGCTGCAGATACCTACATGCTATCACTACTTAAGCCTCTACTTGATGAAGGCTTTGGTGATGTCGAATCGAATTTCTTGAAAATCCTTCCTTTAATCATTCTTGGAATGATGTTCATACGTGGTACCAGTGGATTTGTCTCGACCTACTGTTTGAGTTGGGTATCCGGCAAAGTCGTCATGGAACTACGACGCAAAATATTCAGTCACTTTATGCACATGCCAGTCTCCTTTTTCGATAAAGAGTCAACTGGTGGACTGCTCTCTCGGATTACTTATGACTCAGAACAAGTTGCAGGAGCGACGAGTCGCTCGCTAGTCAGTATTGTCCGAGAAGGGGCAAGTATCATGGGTTTATTGATACTGATGTTCTGGAGCAGTTGGCAGTTATCGCTGGTTCTTTTCGCGGTCGCTCCTGTTGTAGCCTGGGCGATTAGTTTTGTATCTAAGCGTTTTAGAAAGATCTCTCGCAACATGCAAACTTCTATGGGTCATATGACCACTTCAGCAGAACAGATGCTGAAAGGGCATAAAGTTGTTCTGAGCTACGGCGGACAACGAGTAGAAAAAGAGCGCTTTGATCAAATGAGTAACCAAATGAGGCAGCAGGGCATGAAAATGGTTGCGGCTTCAGCGGTTGCGAACCCTGTGATTCAATTGATTGCCTCATTAGCATTGGTTGCGGTCCTTTATTTGGCGAGTTTCGATGAGATTCGTGAGCAACTTACTGCGGGTACTTTTACGGTTATTTTCTCGGCTATGTTTTCATTGATGCGTCCATTGAAAGCACTGACTGGTGTTACGGCTGAATTCCAGCGTGGTATGGCCGCGAGCCAAACTTTATTTGGGCTGATGGACTTAGATACGGAGCGCGATACTGGTACAGTTGAGCTGTCGAAAGTGAAAGGCGACATTAAAGTTAACGACATCACTTTTACCTATCAGGGAACCGAAAAGCCAGCGTTACGCCATGTTAGTTTTGATCTTCCTGCGGGTAAAACCATTGCGCTTGTAGGGCGTTCGGGTTCGGGCAAAAGTACCATCGCTAACTTGTTTACGCGCTTCTATGATGTCGATAGTGGACATATTGAACTTGACGGTCACAAGATTGATGATATTAAGCTGACCAACTTGCGTAAGCATTTCGGATTGGTTTCTCAAAATGTTCATCTGTTTAACGATACTATTGCCAACAACATTGCCTATGCAACTGATGGAGAATATAGCCGAGAGCAAATCGAGCAAGCGGCAAAACTGGCTCATGCTATGGAATTCATTAATGGTCTCGACAACGGCCTTGATACCGTAATCGGAGAGAATGGCGCAAGCTTGTCTGGCGGTCAGAGACAACGTATCGCGATTGCACGAGCTCTGTTGCGTGATGCTCCCGTTCTGATTTTGGACGAGGCAACCTCGGCATTAGATACTGAGTCTGAGCGCGCGATTCAATCTGCGTTGGATGAACTTCAAAAGGATAAAACGGTGCTAGTTATAGCTCATCGCTTATCAACAATCGAAGAAGCTGACGAAATTCTCGTTGTTGATGACGGTGAGATCATCGAAAGAGGTGATCACAATACGTTACTTGCACATAAAGGTGCGTACGCTCAACTGCATAAAATTCAGTTTGGTGACAACGAGTGATTGAGAAACTGTGGTTTGGTCGTAATCCACTAAACTACTTATGGTGGCCGCTTTTGTGGCCACTTAGTGCGTTATATAGAGCGATTGCGAAGCGACGTAGGAAAGCTTTCAGTGATGGTTCAAAAGATTGCTACCGCGCTTCTGTGCCTGTGATTGTCGTTGGCAATATTACCGCTGGTGGTAATGGTAAGACTCCGATCGTTATTTGGCTGGTTGAGAATTTGCAACGTCAAGGTTTCAAACCTGGAGTAGTCTCTCGAGGTTACGGGGGTAAATCTAACCATTATCCTTTGCAAGTGGAAACCCAGACCAGTACTAAAGCCTGTGGCGATGAGCCGAAGCTTATTTATGAAAGAACCAAAGTCCCTGTTGTTGTGGATCCGGTAAGATCGAATGCAGTCAAGGTACTAGAAAGTCTTGGTGTTGATGTGATTATCACCGATGATGGTCTACAGCACTATGCGCTTGATAGAGCAATGGAAATTGTAGTGGTTGATGGAGTGCGCCGCTTTGGTAATGAGCAATCTATTCCACTAGGACCACTACGAGAAACGCTGTCTCGCTTGGAAGAAGTAGACCTTGTTGTTACCAATGGCGGGGAGCCTCGTTTAGGGCAAGAGAAGCGTTTTGAATTACAGCCTGAGCTTGCTATCAATCTAACAACCAATGAGAGTAAAGCTGTGACCGAACTAGGGCAACTCACTGCGTTTGCTGGTATTGGCCATCCTCCACGTTTTTTTAAGACGTTGAATGATCTTGATGCAGATGTGGTGCGCAGCCAAGGCTTTGCAGACCATAAAGATTTTCAACCGGAACAATTATATGCCCTAAGTGATGGGTCTGATAACGTCATTATGACGGAGAAAGATGCCGTAAAATGTCGTTCATTTGCACAAAACAATTGGTGGTATTTACCTGTATCGGCTCAATTTACTGAGCAAGACGGTAGGGAAATACTCAAAAAAATAAACAAGGTAATAGAAAGTTATGGATCACAGACTTCTTGAAATCGTGGCATGCCCAGTATGTAAAGGAAAACTCACTTTTGATAAAGATAAGCAAGAGCTTATCTGTAAGCTTGATCGTCTTGCTTATCCGATTAAAGAGGGTATTCCGGTTTTACTAGAGCCTGAAGCGAGACAAATGAGTATGGAAGAGGGACGCTAATGTCTTTTACGGTCATTATCCCAGCAAGGTATGAATCTTCTCGTTTGCCAGGCAAGCCGTTAGCGGATATTGGTGGCAAACCGATGATCCAGCACGTTTATGAGAAGTCGCTACAATCTGGTGCCGATCGCGTGATCATCGCAACCGATGACCAAAGAGTGGAGCTCGCTGCAAAACAATTTGGTGCCGAAGTTTGTATGACTTCTCCATCTCACGAGTCTGGCACCGAGCGGTTAGCGGAAGTGGTTGCGTCGATGAAAATCGCACCCGATCACATCGTTGTGAACGTACAAGGTGATGAACCTTTGATTCCAGCATGCATTATTAAGCAAGTTGCTAATAATCTTGAGAGCAGCACGGCGCCAATGGCTACCCTCGGTGTAACGATTGAGAATGAATCAGAAGTCTTTAACCCAAATGCGGTAAAAGTAGTGACGGATGAGCAAGGTTATGCGCTGTACTTCAGTAGAGCAACGATACCTTGGGATCGAGATGCTTACGCTGCAGAGCCGAAAAAACGTGCAACTAACCCTCTACTGAGACACATTGGCATCTATGCTTATCGTGCTGGGTTTATTAAGACTTATGTAGAATGGGAGCCGAGTGCACTTGAACGAATTGAGTGCCTAGAGCAGCTTCGAGTGCTGTGGTATGGAGAAAAAATCCACGTCGCAACGGCTCAGGAAGCACCACCTGCTGGGGTAGATACTCCTGAAGACCTAGAGCATGTGAGGGCTATTGTTGCTCAGCAATAATAGCTTTGCTTTGGATTACTTATCTCTTCAAAGCTGGGTGATCGGTGGGGATTTCCAACCAATCACCTGGCTGCAAGCCTCCAATCTCAAACCCTGCCATCGAAGCACGAATAAGCCTTAATGTTGGGAAACCAATATTGGCTGTCATTCGACGTACTTGTCGATTTCTTCCTTCAATAATTGTAATGCTTAACCATGTGGTAGGAATGTTGGCACGAAAGCGCACCGGTGGGTGACGCTCCCAAACGTCAGGCGTATCCATAAGGCTGACTTTCGCAGGCAATGTAGGCCCATCTTTAAGCACTACACCGCGTCGCAGCTTATCTAAGTCATCCTCACAGGGCGCTCCATCGACCTGAACCCAATAGGTTTTTTCTGACTTGGATTTTGGTTGAGTCAGTCTAGCTTGCAAAATACCATCGTTGGTAAGAACCATCAGCCCTTCGCTGTCTCTGTCGAGGCGTCCGGCGGCGTATACATCTTTGACAGGTATGTAATCGGCAAGGGTTTTACGTCCGTCACCATCTGTGAATTGACTTAAAGTGTCATAAGGTTTGTTGAAGAGGATCACTTTGCGTTCTTCAATGGGTAGTCTGCTTCGGTTAGTGTCTGTTTTTCGTTTAACCGCAGGTTTCGAAGTGGACTTTCGCGGTCTACTTCCTGGACCTGAGTGCTGTTTGAAACGTGTAGAAGCAGCGCGGCTTGTCGACTTACTACGAGGTGCCGCTGTTTTATTCGTCATGTTAACTACCTTGCAAAAATGTAAACAAACTGTGTGGTGTAGTTTTGTCTACGGTTGTTTTGAGCTATCATAAGCGCGCTCAAAAACAGGAATAACGCACAAGATAATAGACTAATTGCCCAAATTTGTTTAATTATAAGTGCTTAGGATTTCGTTTGACTGAACAAAAAAAGCCCAATTGAGAGGGTTTTCATGTGCAAACTTTTTGTATCAACCACTCAATCGCGTTCCGTCATAACGTTTACGTGTCCTTGATGAAGGCACGTTGATTAATAAGGGTACTCATACCCAATTAGAACGATAGGGAAATTTCATGCCTACAGAAAAGCCGACAATTATCTATACCATTACTGATGAAGCTCCAGCGCTCGCAACTTACTCGTTGCTGCCGATCATTCAGTCATTTACTGCTTCATCTGGTATCAGTGTTGAAACGAGAGACATTTCACTAGCAGGGCGTATAATTGCTAACTTCCCTGAATACCTCAAAGAAGAGCAACGTATTGGTGATGCACTAGCTGAACTTGGTGAGCTGGCGAAAACACCAGAAGCGAACATCATCAAGCTACCAAACATCTCTGCGTCTATCCCACAGCTACAGGCTGCTATTAAAGAACTTCAAGCAAATGGCTATGATTTGCCAAACTACCCAGAAGAGCCAAGCACGCCAGAACAAGAAGCTATCAAAGCTACTTATGACAAGATCAAAGGCAGTGCGGTAAACCCGGTTTTACGTGAAGGTAACTCAGACCGACGCGCACCGCTATCTGTGAAGAACTATGCTAAGAAAAACCCGCATTCAATGGGAGCATGGTCGAAAGATTCTAAGTCTCATGTTTCTAGCATGACAGATAAAGACTTCTTCGGTAGTGAAAAATCGGTCACTGTTGCTGATGCGACGGATGTGAAGATTCAATTTACTTCAGCTACTGGCGAGACTAGCGTTCTTAAAGAGAAGGTTGCCCTACAAGCGGGTGAAATCATCGACGCATCTGTAATGAACAAGAAAGCGTTGGTGTCTTTCTTTGAAGAGCAAATTGCAGAGGCGAAACAGCAAGATGTTCTGCTTTCATTGCACATGAAAGCGACGATGATGAAGGTCTCTGACCCGGTTATTTTTGGTCACGCAGTTAAAGTTTACTACAAAGATGTATTTGCAAAACACGGTCAGCTATTTGAAGAACTAGGTGTTGATGTAAACAACGGTATTGGTGATGTATACGCAAAAATCGCCTCACTACCAGCCGCTCAAAAAGCTGAGATTGAAGCCGATCTAGCAGCTGTTTATGAAACTCAACCTGCACTTGCAATGGTTGATTCTGACCGTGGTATTACCAACCTACACGTACCAAGTGACATTATCGTTGATGCTTCTATGCCAGCGATGCTTCGTTCATCTGGCCAAATGTGGGGCCCGGATGGTAAGCAGAAAGATACCAAAGCAATGATCCCTGATCGTAGCTATGCAAGTATCTATCAAGCAGTTATCGACTTCTGTAAAGAGAATGGTGCATTTGATCCAACGACGATGGGTAGTGTGCCAAACGTAGGTCTAATGGCTCAAAAAGCAGAAGAGTACGGTTCACACGATAAGACCTTCATCCTAAAAGGTGATGGCAAAGTCGAAGTTATCGATACAGCCGGCAATGTGCTTATTGAGCAGTCAGTTGAAGAAGGCGATATCTTCCGTATGTGTCAGGTGAAAGACGCACCGATTCAAGATTGGGTGAAACTGGCTGTGACACGCGCTCGTGCATCAAGTACGCCAGCGGTATTCTGGCTCGACGAGAACCGTGCCCACGATGCTGAGTTGATCAAAAAAGTGAATCAATATCTTCCAGAGCACGATACGTCAGGTCTAGAAATTTATGTGAAAGCTCCACTGGAAGCAACACTGTTCTCACTAGATCGAATCAAGAAGGGTGAAGACACCATTTCTGTCACTGGTAACGTTTTACGTGATTACCTAACAGACTTGTTCCCAATTCTTGAACTTGGCACATCGGCGAAGATGCTATCTATTGTTCCATTGATGAACGGTGGTGGCCTATTTGAAACAGGCGCTGGTGGCTCTGCGCCTAAGCACGTTCAACAGGTTCAAAAAGAAAATCACTTACGCTGGGACTCTTTAGGCGAATTCTTAGCACTAGCAGCTTCTCTAGAGCATCTAGCGGTCGTTTCTGGTAAAGAAAAAGCGAATGTACTAGCGAAAGCTCTTGATGAAGCAACAGGCAAGTTCCTAGACAACAACAAGTCGCCATCACGTCGCGTTGGTGAGTTAGACAACCGTGGTTCTCACTACTATCTAGCTCTATACTGGGCTCAAGCACTAGCTCTTCAAACAGAAGACAAAGCACTAGCAGACGAGTTCGCGCCAATTGCAGAGCACCTTGCATCAAACGAGAGTGTTATTGTTTCTGAGCTAAACAATGCTCAAGGCGTTGCAGGCGATCTTGGTGGTTACTATCAATTTGACGATGTAAAGACTTCAACGTTAATGCGTCCAAGCTCCACATTGAATAACATTGTTGGCTAATCGCTAAACATCGAATTGTGAAAGGCATAAAAAAACCACCGAAAGGTGGTTTTTTTATAGGTCGTGTCTTCTGTAATGGGTGATTGTTTTGTGAAACTACTTCGCTATGTCACCTTCGACAGGCGTAACTGAGCTAGCGTGATAGCCCTTTGGCCCTTCTTCTACTTCGTAATTCACTTGTTGACCCGCTTTCAGAGTACGGTAGCCATCCATCTTAATAGTGGAGTAGTGTGCGAAAATGTCACCATCCTCGCCTTCTGGACAAATAAACCCAAATCCTTTGGCGTTGTTAAACCATTTTACTGTACCTGTAGCCATGCTATACATCCCTCATGCATTTTTTGTTACTGAAGTCGCTTTGAAGACACTGACCAATCGTGTTTGCTTCTTCTTTGCTGTGATTCAAACTAACTAACCACAACCTAAGTCGTGGCTCTAAACCACATTCATCCGTTTTGAATGTGTTTTTTGCTGTAAGGGTATTCTTACTTTGTGGGGAATACCGATGCAAAACTTGTTAAATTTTAGTCACTAATTAACCACTGTAGTCAAACATTGAGCGGAGTCAATAGGAAAGTCGTATAAATAACTACATATTCTATACATATGCGCTTTGGTTTTAACAAAAGTGTAAAATCTATCTTCTGTTTGCATGAGCTTCATGTATTCTATTTATGAGGGAGGCGAAAGTTTTTTCAACTTGGCTCATATGTGACACACACTAATAGCATTGTTTTGTTTGCAGCGATACAATTGGTGCATTAGTCTCTTAATAGAGATGTTTTTTGAGTGTTGGGTCTCAGGTGTTTTTAGCGACGCTTTTAGCATTGAAATTCAGCACAGTGTTTTGTAATTAAAAGAAAACTCTCAACATTTGGCCATGAGTAAAAATTTTGAATGGGTGACTCCAGACTCAGACTTACTGGAGAAAGAAAAAACTAAGGTTGAGCCGCCGGCAATGTACAACGTTGTGTTAAACAACGATGACTATACGCCGATGGACTTTGTAGTAGAAATCTTGGAACGCTTTTTTTCACTCAACGAAGACAAAGCGACTCAAGTGATGTTAGCGGTGCATTATGAAGGTAAAGCTGTCTGTGGCACCTACACATCCGAAGTCGCGGAAACGAAAGTTGCTCAAGTGACCATGTATTCAAGGGAAAATGAACACCCACTTTTGTGTACCATGGAAAAAGCCTAATTTTCGCATGAATGACGTTTGTCATTCCTTAGGAGGTACTTATGCTTAATAAAGAATTAGAATCGAGTCTGAACGGCGCATTTGCTCGTGCTCGTGATAAAAGACATGAATTCATGACCGTAGAGCATCTCCTTTTAGCTTTGTTGGAAAATGACTCGGCTAAAGAGGCACTAACTGCTTGTAACGCAAATTTAGAGAATCTGCGTAATGAGCTCGACATTTTCATTGATCAAACAACTCCTCTTATCCCTGATGCCGACGACACGCGAGAAACACAACCTACTTTAAGTTTCCAACGTGTTCTTCAACGCGCCGTATTCCATGTACAGTCTTCTGGGCGCAGTGAAGTAACAGGCGCTAACGTCTTAGTAGCGATTTTTAGTGAACAAGAATCACATGCTGCTTACCTTCTTAAGAAAAATGACATTAGCCGTTTAGATATCGTTAATTTTATTTCTCACGGTATTACCAAAAACATCGGTCCAACTGGTGACGAACCATCGAGTGGCTCACTTGGTGGCGGTAGTGAGAACATTGAAGAAGCCAACGGTGAAGATCGTCTTGAAAGCTTTGCAACGAATCTGAACCAAGTGGCGAAAGCAGGCAACATAGACCCTCTTATTGGTCGCGATAAAGAACTTGAGCGTACGATTCAAGTGCTATGTCGCCGTCGTAAGAACAACCCATTGTTGGTGGGTGAGGCCGGTGTTGGTAAGACTGCTATCGCTGAAGGTTTGGCTTGGAGAATCGTTGAAGGCCAAGTGCCAGATGTTATCCAAAACAGTGTTATTTACTCTCTCGATATAGGCTCGCTACTTGCGGGTACTAAATACCGCGGTGACTTCGAGAAACGCTTCAAAGCGATTCTCAAGCAATTGGAAAAAGAAGATGACGCCATTCTGTTCATCGATGAGATCCATACAATTATCGGTGCAGGAGCGGCTTCTGGTGGACAAGTAGACGCAGCAAACCTTATTAAACCTCTTCTAAGCAGCGGAAAACTGCGCTGTATTGGCTCTACAACTTACCAAGAATATAGCAACATTTTTGATAAAGAGCGTGCACTATCTCGTCGATTCCAGAAAATCGATGTAGTGGAGCCTTCTTTAGATGATACGACTAAGATCTTGATGGGTCTTAAACCTAAATATGAAGAGCACCATGAGGTTCGTTACACTAACAAAGCGTTGCGTGCTGCCGTTGAATTGTCAGCGAAGTACATCAACGAGCGCCATTTACCTGATAAGGCTATTGACGTTATCGATGAGGCGGGCGCACGCAGTCGTTTGGTTCCGGTGAGCCGTCGTAAGAAAACGGTTGGTGTGGCTGATATCGAAGCGATGGTTGCCAAGATGGCGCGCATTCCAGAGAAGTCTGTATCTTCTTCAGACAAGGATATTCTTCAAAACCTTGATGACAAGATGAAGATGCTGGTCTTTGGTCAAGACAAAGCCATTGACGTGCTTTGTGAAGCAATCAAGATGACTCGCGCTGGATTAGGTAATGATGATAGACCTGTTGGCTCATTCTTGTTTGCTGGCCCAACTGGGGTTGGTAAAACGGAAGTGACCGTTCAATTGTCTAAGCTATTGGGTATCGAGCTGCTTCGTTTTGACATGTCGGAGTACGGTGAGCGTCACTCAGTAAGCCGTTTGATCGGTGCTCCTCCAGGTTATGTAGGCTACGATCAAGGTGGATTGCTAACCGATGCGGTTATCAAGCATCCACATTCTGTAGTATTACTGGATGAGATTGAGAAGGCGCACCCTGATATCTTCAACTTGCTACTGCAAGTCATGGATAACGGTACGCTAACGGATAACAATGGCCGAAAAGCTGACTTCCGCAATGTAATTTTGGTAATGACGAGTAACGCAGGTGTTGCTGAGACTGAGAAGAAATCTATTGGTCTGATTCAACAAGACCACAAACCAGACGCGATGGGTGCCATTAAACGTGTGTTCACTCCGGAGTTCCGCAACCGTCTTGATGGTATCATCTGGTTCAACAGCCTAGATGACACGGTTATACATCAAGTGGTTGATAAGTTTATTGTTGAACTTCAAGCGCAGTTGGATTCTCGAGGCGTTTCGTTAGAAGTGTCTGATGATGCTCGCGATTGGCTTGCGATTAAGGGTTACGACAAGACAATGGGTGCAAGACCTATGGGTCGTGTTATCCAAGACAAGCTTAAGAAACCACTGGCGAATGAACTCTTATTTGGTTCGTTGGTTGATGGCGGAACAGTGAAAGTGTCCCTTAAAGATGATGATTTAGCGTTTGAATATGTAGGCGCTAAGGAAGAAGCAGAAGCGCATCACTAGCGCTTCTTCATCTGAATCGCTACTTAGTGGGTAACAAAAAACGGAGCCTAAGCTCCGTTTTTTTGTGTTCGTTTAAACGTTGAGATTAACGAGCACGGAAGACGATGCGGCCTTTAGTTAGGTCGTATGGAGTCATCTCTACAGTTACTTTGTCACCAGTAAGGATACGGATGTAGTTTTTACGCATCTTACCAGAGATGTGCGCAGTAACTACGTGACCGTTTTCTAGTTCAACACGGAACATTGTGTTTGGTAGAGTATCAAGGACTGTACCTTGCATCTCAATTACGTCTTCTTTAGCCATTTAATCCTCTTTCGAAATGCGGCGTTTTAACGGCAGGCATTGTGCCGTTAAAATCTTAATAAGTAAAGTTGCGGTGTATTCTACCCTCGCCATCGCTGATTTACTAGCCTTTGATGACGTTGGAACCGTGTTTTGTAGTTCATTGCTGAACAATCATCGATTTGGTAGCCCAAATAGAGCCATTGTTTGTTATATCGTTGGCAGTATTCAATTTGACACAATACAGCGTACGTACCGAGAGATAACGTATAGTCAGGGTCGAAGAAGGTATAAAAAGCACTGGCGCTATCAGAGAGAATATCGGTGATGGCGATCCCTATCAGCTTATCATCGTCAAAGATGTGCAGATAGTGCAAGGTCATCCATGAACACTGTGCAAACTCAAAAAACTCTTGTTGTCTTGGTGGATACATACTGCCTGTTGAATGACGTTTCTCAATATAGCGAGAGTAAAGATCAAACCATTCTTCGTCTAATGTTGGTCTTATCTCCCAGTGAAATGATTTGGTTTTGGCAAGCAGACGTTTCTGGCTCTTAGATAGCTTAAAATCATCGATAGCTACTCTGAGCGCATGACAGGCACTGCAATGGTCACATTGAGGCTTATAAATGGCGTCCCCACTTCTTCTAAAGCCATTAGCTAATAACATTTCGTATTGATTGGCTTCATGCAGTTCTTTTTCCAAAACAATAGCCACTCGCTCCTGTTGAGCGGGCAAATAGCTACAGTCTTGTTTGCGACTCAGACCAATTCGGATCTGTTGGACAGCCATGTTCATCAACTCATCTCCTGTTGTATAGGAAATGATAGCTCTTGTTGAGAAAAACAGGAATCTTGTACGGTTTGTTCGCGTAAATCATGCAAAGCCGTTATAAACTGCTCGCGGGTCAGTTCTTGTGCTCCTAGTGAGTTCAAGTGCGGATTCATAACTTGGCAGTCGATGAGTTTGCCTCCATGGTTTTTAAAGTGATGACAAAAGTACCAGAGAGCAATCTTGGAAGCATTAGTTTCCAGAGAAAACATCGATTCGCCACAAAAGACCTGGCCAATGGAAAGTCCGTAAAGCCCACCAACTAGGGCATTATCGTTCCAAACTTCGACGGAATGACAATGACCTTTTTTTGCTAACTCTCCATACGCAGAACGCATATCCTCATTTAGCCAAGTTTCTTCGATAGGACGTGTACTTGCGCAATATTCTATGACTTGCGATGTGCATGTATTCATCGTGACTCGATAATCTGCTTTGCGCTGAAATTTACGCAGGCTTTTTGCCGGACGGAAAAGAGATGGATCAAATACGGCTCTCGGGGCTGGACTCCACCATAGAAGTGGTTCATTTGGGCCAAACCATGGGAAAACGCCATGTTGATAGGCAGACAGCAGTCGTTGTGGGTTGAGATCACCGCCAAACGCTAGCAAGCCATTGGGCTCATCAAGCGCTTCGAAAGGAGAGGGAAATGTAAAGTCATTGCTGTCTAGTTCTGTCAGGTAGATCGTCATAGTGTTGTAATGTCGCGTTCCTTTCTATTAATTATAAGCAATACCGACTCATTTATTAATTTTCATCAGTACTAGTTGGCTAGTACTGAGTGTCGAGATATTGACCATCTAGAGGTGTATTAGCTCTGGTGTTTACCTTGTATTTTAGTTACGCTGCAACTACCAAGAATTATTTAAGACGCTTCATTACAAGGACTGAAGTGTCTACAAAGGATTAGATTCAACTAATGGAAAGCTTAACACTCCAACCCATCCAAAAAGTATCCGGAACGGTTAACCTTCCAGGTTCAAAAAGTGTCTCGAATCGTGCTTTATTGCTTGCTGCACTGGCAGAAGGTACGACCACACTAACCAATCTTCTAGATAGTGATGATATTCGTCATATGCTTAACGCCCTCACCAGTTTGGGAGTCGAGTATCAGTTATCCGAAGACAAAACTCAATGCATCGTTAAAGGTTTAGGCCAGCCATTCAGTGTCTCGGAACCAAAAGAACTATTTCTTGGCAATGCGGGTACCGCGATGCGTCCTCTAGCAGCTGCGCTTTGCCTTGGTGAAGGCGAATATGTTCTTACTGGCGAGCCAAGGATGAAGGAAAGACCCATTGGTCACTTGGTTGATGCGCTTAAGCAAGCTGGTGCGGACGTCGAATATCTAGAAGCAGAAAACTATCCGCCTCTAAAGATCGTTGGTACCGGTTTGACAGGTGGACTGGTCAAAATTGATGGTTCCATTTCCAGTCAGTTTTTAACAGCATTCTTGATGTCTGCACCACTAGCAAAGGCTGATGTCACTATCGAAATAGTCGGTGAATTGGTATCAAAACCATATATCGATATTACGCTGCATATAATGGAGCAGTTTGGTGTCAAAGTTGAAAATCGTGACTATCAACAGTTTATTATTAAGTGTGGTCAACAATACCAGTCTCCAGGCCAGTTTTTGGTAGAAGGGGATGCGTCTTCAGCCTCCTATTTCCTTGCTGCTGCAGCCATTAAAGGCGGTGAGATAAAGGTGACGGGTATCGGTAAGAACAGTATTCAGGGTGATATTAGATTTGCCGACGCACTAGAAAAAATGGGTGCAGAGATTGAATGGGGTGATGACTACATTCTGTGTCGTAAAGGTGAATTAGTGGGTATTGATATGGACTATAATCATATCCCTGATGCCGCCATGACTATTGCTACGACGGCACTCTTTGCAAAGGGCACAACTGCAATTCGTAACGTATATAACTGGCGAGTAAAAGAAACAGATCGTCTTGCGGCTATGGCTACCGAATTGAGAAAAGTAGGTGCCACAGTAGAAGAAGGTGAAGACTATATTATCGTCGAGCCAACCGATGACCTAAAACATGCTGCGATTGACACGTATGATGATCACCGAATGGCAATGTGTTTCTCTCTCGTTGCGTTGAGTGACACACCAGTGACGATCAACGATCCTAAGTGTACGTCAAAAACGTTCCCTGACTACTTTGATAAATTGGCAGATTTAAGCCAGTAACATAGTGAATAATAACGCCCCTGAATCGGGGCGTTATTATTTAGTTCTGTAGAGTAAACTCTTTCGAAAGGTGGTGTGCAAGGTATTTAAACATATTAAATACCGCCGTTGTTTTCTCGGTTGGTAGCCCTTTATCATCGAGGAAGTAGTTACCTTTGAAAACTAGGACACCGTCTTTTTCTTCGACGCTGTCTGCACGCATTCCTTCAATGAAATCATCATGTTCCTGAATGATTTGGTTGGCGATGAGCAACAAATCAAACTCTGTGATGGCGGTTTTCTGTGACATATTGATGTCCTCTATATAAAACATTACCGCGTAGTGTATGAGTGCCAACACATTTTGCAAGGACAAATATCTCGGCTATAGTTAGCAGCAATTTGTGATAAGCAACAAATTTTGGTGAATGTTGCTAGGCAACAATCATAAATGGCGTTTAATATTGCGCCATTTTTCAAGCGATGAGTTCTATTTGATCGGACATTTGTCGAGCAATCAGAATCTAATTGCAAAAAAACTGGTTGATCTTCTTTTGTTCTCGCTCAATAGTAAAAAGAAGCATAAATTTCGAACATCGTGCGATTAAATGTCGCAATGTGATATAGGACGTTAGTGTCATTATGGGAAAGTCACTGGTTATAGTGGAGTCACCCGCTAAGGCTAAAACCATTAACAAATACCTCGGTAAAGACTTTATAGTGAAGTCGAGTGTAGGTCACGTGCGTGACTTACCAACTGCAGGGCAAAGTACTGGTAAAAAAGCAGCAGCTGTCTCTACAAAAGGCTTAAGTGCTGAAGAAAAAGCACGTATTAAAAAAGAAAAAGACCGCAAAGCGCTAATTAAAAAAATGGGTATTAACCCATATGATGATTGGGCAGCAAACTATCAAGTATTGCCTGGCAAAGAAAAAGTAGTTGCCGAGCTACAAAAACTTGCGAAAGACGCTGACCATGTTTATCTCGCAACCGATTTGGACCGCGAAGGAGAGGCTATCGCATGGCACCTTCGTGAGATCATCGGTGGCGATGAAGAGCGATATAAACGAGTAGTATTTAACGAAATTACCAAAAACGCGATCCAACAGGCATTCCAAGATCCTGGTGAACTGAATATGGATGGCGTGAATGCACAGCAAGCACGACGTTTCTTAGACCGTGTTGTTGGTTTTATGGTGTCTCCGCTTCTTTGGAAGAAGGTCGCACGAGGCCTATCTGCTGGTCGAGTCCAGTCAGTTGCCGTTAAGCTTCTAGTAGAGCGTGAGCGTGAAATTAATGCGTTTATCCCAGAAGAATTTTGGGATATTCATGCGGATACTAAAACTTCGGATAAAACAGATTTCCGACTACTAGTTGCACAAAAAGCGGGCAAGGCGTTCAAACCATCTAATGAAACAGAAGCGCAAGCCGCTGTTTCTGTATTGGACAAGGCGACGTACGAAGTATGTAAACGTGAAGACCGTCCAACTCAAAGTAAGCCATCAGCACCTTACATCACTTCTACACTGCAGCAGGCAGCAAGTACGCGCCTAGGTTATGGTGTTAAAAAGACCATGATGCTGGCTCAGAGGCTGTATGAAGCGGGTTATATTACCTATATGCGTACCGACTCTACCAACTTGAGTACAGAAGCCGTTGATGCAGTCCGTGGTTATATTGATAGTGAGTTTGGTGGTGCCTATCTTCCTGAAAAGCCAAACTTCTACGGAAGCAAAGAAGGTGCTCAGGAAGCGCACGAAGCGATTCGTCCTTCAGACGTTAACGTGAAAGTTGATGATCTTTCAGGTATGGAAGCCGACGCTCATAAGCTATATGCACTTATCTGGAATCAGTTCGTGGCGTGTCAAATGACACCAGCGAAGTACGACTCCACAACGATCAGCGTGAAAGCTGATGAGTATACGTTGAAAGCGAAGGGACGTATTCTTAAGTTTGATGGTTGGACTCGTGTTCAGCGTCCAATGGGCAAAAACGAAGATGCTATCCTTCCTGCAGTACAGCTGGGCGATAAGCTTGACCTTGTTGCGTTAGATCCTAAGCAACACTTTACCAAGCCACCCGCACGTTACACCGAAGCGGCTTTAGTTAAAGAGCTAGAGAAACGTGGAATTGGTCGTCCTTCTACTTATGCGTCAATCATCTCAACGATTCAAGATCGTGGTTATGTAAAAGTTGACCAGCGTCGTTTCTATGCTGAGAAGATGGGTGAGATAGTGACCGATCGTCTTGATGACAGCTTCACTGATTTGATGAACTACGACTTTACTGCTCGCATGGAGCAGAAGCTCGATCAAATCGCCGAAGGTGATGCAAGCTGGAAAAATGTATTGAACGAATTCTTCGAAGAGTTCACTACTGATTTAGGCAAAGCTGAACAAGACGAAGAGCATGGCGGTATGAAGCCAAATCATATCGTTATGACAGAAATTGAATGTCCTACATGTTCACGCCCTATGGGTATTCGTACTGCTTCAACTGGCGTATTCTTGGGCTGTTCTGGCTATGCTTTACCACCTAAAGAGCGTTGTAAAACGACGATTAACTTGGGTGATGAAGAAGGCATTATTAACGTTCTTGAAGAAGACGTCGAAACGGCAGCTCTGCGTGCTAAGAAACGTTGCCCAATTTGTGAGACGGCAATGGATGCTTATCTGATTGATGATAAGCGTAAGCTTCATGTTTGCGGTAATAACCCAAATTGTGAAGGCCATGTGGTTGAACAAGGTGAGTTTAAAGTTAAAGGTTATGATGGCCCGACGGTCGAATGTGACAAGTGTGGCTCTGAAATGGTACTTAAGAATGGCCGTTTTGGTAAGTACATGGACTGCACAAGTGAGACCTGTAAAAACACCCGTAAGATCCTTAAAAACGGTGAAATAGCACCTCCTAAGGAGGACCCGGTTCATTTCCCAGAGCTTCCTTGTGAAAACTCGGATGCTTACTTTGTACTGCGTGATGGTGCATCTGGCCTATTTATGGCTGCTAGCAACTTCCCTAAATCTCGTGAGACTCGCGCACCGCTTGTGAGTGAACTTGCGAAATACAAAGAACGTTTATCGCCGAAGTTCCACTATCTTGCGGATGCACCAACAGAAGATCCAGACGGTAGACCAACGGTAGTTCGTTTCAGTCGTAAGACTAAAGAGAATTATGTTCGTTCTGAAATCGACGGTAAACCATCGGGTTGGACGGGGTTATATGTTGATGGTAAATGGGAAATTACCGATAAGCGCAAAAAGCCTAAAAAATAATCTCTGAAAGTTCTAATTAACAGCACTCATTTGAGTGCTGTTTTTTTATCCTCACTATTAAATCCTTAATTTTGTAAATGATTGTATATATTTAGTACATTCATTATCTATATATATCCATTAAACTGGTCATAGCAGTTTAGCTCATTGTTTTTCAGGCAGTTTTCATCAAAGAGTGGTTGAGGTGAATTGCATGTTAACAATATGTGTTGATAAGGTGATGTCGGTATGCCATTCTGTGATTAAAGGCATAAGTTTTGATGCAACTGTGTTCAATGCCAAATAATGCGTCATGATGCATTGTAATCTTATTTCAAAACGATAATTTAGATAAAAACCATATTAAAAAAATGGTTGGCCCTAGGTTAATAATTAAACAACTTGGCCTCAGGCCTATTTTATATACAAGATTCAACGTTTGAATGGTCGATGAAATAATCGACATTGTCATCCGTTAATAAAGAAGTCGGGTACCCCCAAATGTAATTTAACTACCCGACAATAAATGGAAAAAAGCTGTAATAAAACGGAGATATCAATGGCTGGTGTATTGGGAATGATTCTTGCTGGTGGAGAAGGCTCTCGCCTACGTCCTTTAACCGAATCACGTAGCAAACCTGCGGTACCATTTGGAGGAAGCTATCGTCTGATTGACTTCGCTCTGAACAACTTTATCAATGCTGACTTAATGCGAATTTATGTCCTCACTCAATTTAAGTCTCAATCACTTTATCAACACATGCGTAAAGGTTGGAATCTAACGGGAATCACCGATCGATTCATTGACCCCATTCCTGCTCAAATGCGTGATGGTAAACGTTGGTATGAAGGTACTGCGGATGCGATTTATCAAAACGTTCGTTTTATCGAGTTAGCCAATCCTGAGCACGTATGTATCTTTGGGTCTGATCATATCTATAAAATGGACATTCGCCAGATGCTAGACTTTCACAAACGCAAGGAAGCGAAACTAACCGTTTCAGCACTGCGAATGCCATTAGAGGAAGCGTCAGAATTTGGCGTGATTGAAGTTGATGAAGAAGGCAAAATGATTGGCTTTGAAGAAAAGCCACAAAACCCGAAGTCAATTCCTGGTCACCCTGATATGGCGTTAGTGTCTATGGGTAACTATATCTTCGAAGCAGAAAGTCTTTGCAATGAGCTACGAATAGATGCCGAGAATACTGAGTCTAGCCATGATTTTGGTAAAGATATCATTCCTAAGATGTTCCCTGAAGGAGATGTCTATGTTTATGACTTCTCTACCAACAAAATCAGCGGTGAGAAAGACACTACTTACTGGCGTGATGTAGGTACGATCGACTCGTACTGGGCAGCTCATATGGACCTACTTCAAGAAGACGCTCAGTTCTCGCTATACAACCGTAAATGGCCGCTTCACACTTATTATCCACCATTGCCGCCAGCAACGTTCGTTGACGCTGAGCATCAAAAAATCAAAATTACTGACAGCTTGATTGCTGGTGGTAGTTATGTCCGTGGCTCATCAATCTATCGCTCTGTATTAGGCTTTAGAAGTAACATTGCAGCTGGTTCTGTAGTGAGTGAATCTGTTATCCTAGGTGACGTTAAGATTGGTGCTGGTTGTACAATCAAGCGCGCGATCATTGATAAGAACGTAGAAATTGCCCCTGGGACTGTGATTGGTGAAGATCTTGAGTTGGACGCGAAACGTTTCCATGTCTCCCCGGGTGGCGTTGTAGTCATCAAGAAAGGGACGAAAGTTGGATTCTAAAATGCGAAACATAGATGTATGGTTTCCAGTTTCAGAAGCGCAAGGACTTGTAAAAAGTGGAGGCTTGGCAGATGTTGCCAAGGCTCTGCCTAAAGCTCTGCAAGAACTGGGTAAAAACGTAGCCATTACTTTACCCGGTTACCAGTCACTGCCTAACAAGGATCAGTATGAGTTTGTACTAGCTACGGAGTTAGAGCACTGGCCACACACACCGTACCAAGTTAAGAAAACGCAACTCGACGGCGTTGATGTGTTCGTGATCGAATGTGATCGATACTTCGATAGGCCGGAATTGTATGCTGAGCACAATCGAGCTTATGCTGACAATGGGGAACGATTTGGTTTCTTCGCGGCAGCGAGTCTGGATGTGTTACCGAAACTCGGTATTCGACCTTCTATTGTTCATGCCAACGACTGGCATACTGGTTTGATCCCATTCTTGCTTAAAACACGCTACGCTGATGACGAGCGTTTTGCAGGAATGAAGTCAGTTCTAACGGTTCACAATGCTATTTTTAAAGGCATCTTTTCCTACAGTCAGCTGGAAATCATTCCGGAACTTCGTCTTTCTGGAATGGAATTTCTACAGTATGGGGACGGTTGGGTAAGCACACTTCGTGCGGGAATTGCCTTCGCAGATAAAATCAACGCAGTAAGCCCTAACTATGCCGCTGAACTAGTGACCCCTCTAGGTTCACATGGTTTGGTAGACGATTTTGTTCATCGTTCCAAAGATCTTCATGGCATCGTTAATGGCTGTGACTACTCAGAGTGGAACCCTAAGCTTGACGACTTTCTACCGGTCAATTACGACGACGAGTTAGAGAGAATGCTAAATGGTAAGCTCGCCGCTAAGCAGGCGTTGCAAAAGGAGCTATCGCTGCCAGAACGTAATGTTCCAATGGTTGGCATGGTATGTCGATTGACTCACCAAAAAGGTTTTCATTACATACTGCCAATATTGGATAAGTTTCTGAAAAACGATGTTCAGGTTGTCATTATCGGAACTGGTGAACCACAAATCGCTTCCCATCTTAACGATATTGCTGAGCAGTTTTCTGATAAGTTGGCGTTTGTAGAGGCGTATAGCAACCGATTTGCTCATCTAGTAGAGGCTGGCTCAGACTTTTTCCTAATGCCTTCTGAATTTGAAGCATGTGGTCTGAACCAAATCTACAGTATGGCTTATGGTACCTTGCCTATTGTACGTAAAGTTGGTGGGCTGAAAGATACGGTAATCGACTTTGATGACAATCCACAGCAGGCAACGGGCTTTGGGTTTGATGAGCCTTGCCATGACGCGCTGTTGATTGTCTTACAGCGAGCGCTTCTGTTCTATTTGCAACACCCAGAAGAGATGCGTGAGATGCAACTTCGAGCAATGCGCAAAGACTTTAGCTGGATAGAATCTGCCAAGGAATACATCAAAATGTATGATTTGGCGCTTGAAGCCTCACATAGCTAATATCATTGGAAGAGCGGCGTAATGCCGCTCTTTTATATGCACTTGTTGGCATTTTTTGACACAATTGGAAATCATTTTTTCTAAATTTCCGCGCAATTTTCTCCTGAGACGTGTAGAGTTGTGATAACTTTATTTTCGTACTACTAACCAATCCGAGAACTATGTCCGAAAGCCTACTATTTCATAAAACGTATACCCATCCTACAAGTGATGAATGGGTGGTATTTGTGCATGGGGCAGGGGGCAGCTCATCTATATGGTTTAAGCAGATACGAGCTTATCGTGAGCACTTCAACTTACTGTTCATTGATTTGCGTGGACATGGTAAATCAAATCAGTTCTTAAAAGATATCATGGCCAACAAGTACACATTCAAAACGGTAACAATGGATATCGTTCGTGTACTGGACCACCTTAAAATACAATCGGCCCATTTTGTCGGCATGTCTCTTGGTACCATCATCGTGCGCAATATTGCTGAACTGGCAATGCCAAGAGTGCGCTCGATGGTTCTGGGTGGAGCGGTAACGCGCTTTAACACACGTTCACAAATACTGGTAAAAATTGGCAACATGAGTAAGCACATAATCCCTTATATGTGGCTCTACAGCTTATTTGCGTACATTGTGATGCCTCAGAGGGGACAGAAAGAGTCTCGCCACTTGTTTGTTAGAGAAGCTAAGAAACTGTGCCAAAACGAATTTAAGCGTTGGTATCGACTAACTACGGAAGTCAACCCACTGAATCGTTACTTCAAGGAGAGGGAACTACCGATTCCGACCCTGTACCTAATGGGTGAGAAAGACTACATGTTCATCAAGCCGGTGAAAGAAATGGTGGCTGAACATAAGTCCAGCCAACTATTAGAGATTAAAGATTGTGGCCATGTTTGTAATGTCGAGAACCCCGAAGAGTTCAATCGTCACTCAATTGCCTTTATTAAGTCGGTGACACCTCAGTAGGCGCTAACGCTTGGCAACTCCAACAGGCGCCAAACTGCGCTTCATTCACTTCATGACACCTTGGACACACCCAATCCCTTTTTTCCAAATCTGCTTTTAACTGTTCTTGCCACTCGGCTATGATAGCTTTCGCTTTAACATGTTGTTTGTTATCGATTAGCCAGACATAAGGCAAGGTATTTTCATCAAATGGCACTTCACCTCGAAGCGTGTAAACCCCTTCACCTCTAACTTCACAAAGGATTCCTTCATTTTTCAATTGTTGTTGAACGATATGTGCTTCCGTCGGACTATTGCCAATAAAAACCTTCATTATTCTTGTACCTGTGGTGAGCGAGAAATTCGCGCCATAATCCACTTAGCAATCAGTGGAAATAATCCCAACAAGGCAAATGAAGCTAAAACTGCTGGGGAAACGATACCTGACAAACTGTTAATATTGGCGAGCTGTGTACCGGCATTTAAGTAAACCGCAGTTCCAGGCAACATGCCTAGCTGGCTCACTAAATAGTACTTTGACACTTTAATTGGTGTTAAGCCCATTAATAGGTTGATTAAAAAGAACGGAAATACCGGAATCAATCTTAGCGAGAATAGATAAAAAGCCCCGTCCTTTTCTACACCTTTATTGATAGTTTCTAACTTTGAACCGAACTTGCTTTGAACCCAGTCACGCAATAAAAAGCGACTACTCAAAAATGCAATGGTTGCACCAATGGTACTAGCAAAAGAGACAAGAAGAAGGCTGGTCCAAAAGCCAAATAAAGCGGCACCTAGTAACGTAACGACTGCAGCTCCCGGAATTGAGAATGCGGTAATGGCAATATAGGCAAAAAAGTACACTAATGCGGCAGTAACAAAATTCTGACTGATATATTCGCTGAGTGCAGCTTGCTGAGCCTGAGCATTTTCCAGTGTTAAATATTGTCCAAAATTAACACCTAGAATGATAATGACGGCGAGAAGTGCGATTCCGAGTATTAGCTTTTTGCTCATGATGCTGTCCTTGTGACGACTCTGTATTAGTTTAGTAGACAGGGCGTGGATAGATTTACTTTCATCATAAACTAAAAAAATCAGCCGTTAGGCTGATTTTTTGTATAGAGCGATAAGGGCTAGTTTATAAGACTGGCCAATTCTTCTCTTTTATTTTGCGGAATCACGGACCAGTGCGTGCCATTAATGGCACCCTCTAGCGCCCAAAGTAACTCAAGACCTACAGTATTTGAGTGAGTTCGTTGGATTGCTTTAAAAGCCTCCACAGAACCTTGCTCTTGCAGATCGTATACCGATTCAATTCCAGCTTTCTTAAGCATACGCTCAGTAGCCAGTCTTAAATTAGGTAAATCTTTGAGTCGATTGGGTTTTGTTTCCGACTGTTGCACTTTTTCTGTTTTTGCGAACTCTAAGGCAGAGCGAGCATGAGTCAAGATAACATCCTGATCTTGCCAACAGTCCTCAGGGAGTGCGAAATACTTAGTGACAACGGGGAACCCACGCTTCTTATAAACGTATGGCTTGTAGCCAAGTTGCTTAAATTTAGCGATCGTCTGACGGTTAGTTCTGATATGTAATTTGTTATTCACTGCTAATGCAAACATGGTATCGTCAATAAAGATACCAAATCCACCAAACATAGAACGAGACTTAACTCTTCCAAGCTGAGCGAACAATTGCATCGAGTTTTTTAGTATAGGATTGTCCATGCTTATTCTTTTCTCGGTGTTATTGATTGTGTCACCAAAATCAGGTCCGAGAGTATAGCAAACGGGTGTCAGCCTTCTGTTAGCGGTAAACCAAAAGAATGCTAATACCTTTGCCATCGGTAACCCCGCTACCTATCAAATAAATTTGGTTTAGGCCGGTGGCTTTGCGTCCCACCCTTTCAAGTGGTTTGCCCTGTGCGTGACATATTTAGAATAAATGAAAATGACTCACATCTATGACGGTTGTATGGTAAAAGTGTGATATTGCTTCAGATAATCGATTGGGATTTGTGCGGGAGAGTGTGTCGAAACAAACAATAAAGCGTTCAGTTTATTGGATGAGGATCAAAAAAAAGTGCCTAGAAAGGCACTTTTTTCAGGATTATGTGAGTTTTTTGACAGAATCACGTTCTACAATCTCAGGGTGCATTTCGAAAATGCGTTTTTCGTGACCTTTATCTTTGATTCGTTCTAGAAGAATCTCAAACGCATTCTTACCTACACGACGCTTCGGTTGGTGCACTGTTGTTAGTGGTGGAGAGAAATACTCAGCCAATTCGATATTGTCATAACCGATAACGGAAATATCTTCTGGAACTTTTACACCTAATTGTTGCAGGCGACTCATTAAACCGAATGCCATGGTGTCGTTGAAGCAGAATACGGCAGTTGGACGAACTTCCATTGCTGCAATACGGTTAGCGGCAATCACGGCCGTATCACATTCGAAGTTACCTTCTAAGATTCGGTCATCTTTCATCTCGATACCCGCTTCCGCTAGAGCACGCTGATAGCCGACAATACGCTCTTGGCAAACGGCTTTCTCTAGGTGTCCGCTCAAGCATGCAATGTCAGTATGACCGTTATCGATCAGATATTTAGTTGCGAGATAGCCGCCTTCTTCCGAGTTATCAATGATCTTGTCGGCTTGAGAGCTTTCTGGGCCCCAGTCCATAATCACTTTCGGAATATCTGAATGACGGTCTAGCATTTCTAGTAGCTCTTCAGTTAAGTCGGAGCACATAACCAAAATGCCATCAACACGTTTTTCTGCGAGCATGCGAATATAGTCGCGCTGTTTCTCGTAGACACCACCCGTGTTACATAGGATTAAAGTATAGCCTTGGCGATAGCAGTAGCTTTCAACACCGTCGATGACTTCCGAGAAGAACAAGTTTGTAGATTGAGTGACAAGCATTCCAATCGTTTTGGTCGAGTTACATTTCAAACTACGAGCAACCGCACTTGGTGCATAGTTAAGTTCATCTACCGCTGCCATCACTTTTTCTTGTGTGGCTTCTGCTACAAAACGAGTTTTATTAATTACGTGAGAAACGGTGGTCGTTGAAACGCCAGCCAGACGGGCGACATCTTTGATTGTTGCCATAGCTATATCCTTTTATCGCGGAGTGCTATTAATAGCCAATACCGCTTCGAATTCTGGAAGCCAATATATGGGTTCCTAATAAGTAGTGCATTCTGAATGAAAAAACCGCTTTTCAGCGGTTTGGTTCAACAGTTCGACAGATTATTATTGTGCTTGTTGAATACCAAAGCGGCTTTTGCATTTAAACGGCGGATTGTAGTCTTCCCCATTGATACAAGCAATCACTTATACAACAAATTTATAGATAAGGCGCACTTTTGTCTGTAACGGTGAGTGATAAACAGTACATGCGCCTCAAAATCTTAGGCTTGATCACCTTTTAAGTAATCAAGATCTAGCTTGATGAGTGCTTGAAGTACTGTTGATACCGCGGCGTAAAAACCAAACTCATCGTGCTGCTGACATTTAGTCACGAATTGTGGCACCCAAGTTAGCAGGTGTTGTTCAATAAACTCTGCTTGCTGCTCCATCGCCTCATTCATGTGAGCTTCTGACTCTAATTCGTTGGAACGAATAATGAGGTTCCCGAGAAAATCGAGCTCAATAGCCAAATGATCCGCTGGTTCGTTTAAGTTTTCAGTTACCGCAATATTATGCTCCGCAAGCAACTCTGACATCACTTGAGCGGGTTTGTCGTTTAACAGACCTGACTCACCAATATATAAAGAAGCATAAGGTAGCGCCCCATGCTTATCTGTTTTCAAAAACAGATCACAAAAATCAGCAGACAACTCAAGTTGGGCATCTTCTCTTACTTGCAGTCTGTTTAGTGCGTCGACCATAGAGGCGATAGGAGCTGATAGTGTTGGGTTTTCACCCAGTCCGGTAAGGAAAGCGCGTATATCTGGGCTTTGATATTGCTCGAGTTCTTCTGTGGTTAGTTCTCTAGCAAAGAGGCTCGAAAGCCACCAGTATAATTCAGCACGTTGTTCGTTAAATGCTTTGATTTCTTGCATTTTCTTATCTCCAAAAGTGTTATCTCTATTTTAGCTAATAAAGATGAACAACAGTAATCATTGATGTGAAAAAAAAAGACGAAAAATGAAGGGTTGTGAAGACATGGTCATGTGGAACAAGGTTTTTGGATAAATCTCTGTTGCATATCTGAAGTTAAGATTTCTATTTGTTTTGAATCAAGAAAAAGCAAGTTTTCTTCAATTCACGTCAATGTAGGCTAGAATTGTGACTAATTATGAATAGAATGACTCTGTCATTGAAAGATTGAGATAGAAAGACATGAAATATCACGTACTAGTAGTGGAAGATGATGTCGTTACGCGCAGCAAACTAGCGGGTTACTTCGAAAGTGAAGGTTACTTGGTGAGTGAAGCGGAGAGCGGCGAACAAATGCGTCAGATTCTACAGGAAGCCAGCATCGACTTGGTGATGTTAGACATCAACTTGCCGAAAGAAGATGGACTGATGCTAACGCGTGAATTAAGAAGTCAATCGGATATTGGCATCATTCTAGTGACGGGTCGCACAGATAGTATCGACCGTATCGTTGGTTTGGAAATGGGCGCAGATGATTATGTGACGAAACCATTCGAATTGAGGGAACTCCTAGTCCGCGTCAAAAATTTGCTATGGCGTATTTCTCTAGCCAGAAAACAACCTATTATTGAAGAATCGGTGCAGAATGAGAACTTGATTTACTTTGGTGAATGGGTGTTTGACAAGCAACGCCGTTCGCTAAGTAACAATGGAGAGCCAGTAAAACTCACTAAGGCAGAGTACGAACTCTTAGTAGCACTATCGGCATATCCTAACCAGGTACTTAGCCGAGAGCGTATACTTAATATGATTAGCCATCGAGTTGACGCGCCAAACGACCGCACTATTGATGTTTTAATTCGTCGCATGCGTGCGAAGATGGAGCTGGATCCGAAGAACCCACAGATTTTCATTACTGTTCACGGTGAAGGGTATATGTTCGCCGGTGATTAGCTTTCTATTCTGTTGCAATCATGACATAAAGTCCGTTGCAACTAGACTTTTTGAATAGTCGAAAAAAACGCCTCACTTTATAAGTGTGGCGTTTTCTTTTGTGCCTGACTTTTATTGAGCGTTTGCGGCTTCTTGCGGTTCTTCAGGAGCAAGCTGCGCTTCAATGTCTTGCTCAGTGATCTTATCTACACCCTCAGAAGACTCTAACTCAGAAACGGAAGGTAAAAACTCTTGGTTACCTTCGTTAGCCACCCAATCACGAAGGTTTTGCCATATTAACCCCATGGTCTCGTGCCAGTACCGCTCAGTTTGCTCCAAGTAGCGAGATGATGGCGTATATTTCTGCCATGCTTGCTCGATGTCTTTTTGTGCTAGGAAGTTAGTTGGCGCCGGGAGTGGGTTTAAGCCTGCAGCTTCAAATTCGTGCATAGCGCGCTTCATATGGCTAGCTGACGTCACCAAAACCAGCTTCTTATTTTGCACGAATCCAGCAGCTTGTCGGGCTTCTTCCCATGTGTCTTTTGCTGTTTCCAACAAAATGATATCCGGTTTAGCAATACCTAAAGCAAGGGCAACTTTCGCCATGGTTCTAGCGTGACTGACACCGGTACCACCATCATAACCAGATAGAATTAATTTAGCGCCTGGATACATTCTGAGAATTCGGATACCTTCACTTAAGCGCATTAATGAAGCTCGGCTCAGTTCTGAAGTGGGCGGAATTTGGTCGTCGACCACGTGCCCACCACCAAGGACCATCACGTAGTCGATGGTTTCATTAATGGGTAAGAACGCACTGTATTGGCGCTCAAGTGGCATTAACAGGCGGCTAGATAAGGGTTGGAATGAAATAAGAAAAGTCCCACACAGAGACACGAGAATAATCACGCTTCCTAGTTTACGGCGTGCCGTAAACATGATGAGAACTAAGCCCAAGAAGCCAAGAATTAACATGGCAGGTAAAGGCATTAGTAATGAAGACACAACCTTTTTCAGCTCAAACATAGAATAATAGTCCGAAAAAACACCACTTAACGCTAAAAAAGGGAGTTGCCCCTTTATTCCTGTCACTTATATGACAGAATAGCTGTACAACTGGTTATCTTAACTCAATATACCGTGATGCAAGACCGAAATTTCGACGATATCGCCCACAAATTTGCAAAAAATATTTACGGCTCAGAGAAGGGTGAAATCCGCCAAACTATTGTTTGGGAAGACTTAACCCAAGCTCTCGCTGCGCTGGATGATACAAGAAAAAAACTAGAAGTTTTAGATGCAGGTGGTGGATTAGGGCAAGTTTCGCAACGAATTGCTGAGAGAGGACACAAGATCACATTGTGTGACCTCTCTTCTGAAATGCTCAAGTTGGCCAAGGCAGATGTTGAAAAAAACGGGCTACTCTCGCAATATCGCTGGATACATAGTCCAGTACAGCGTATTGCAGAACATATGAGTCAACCAGTAGACCTGGTGTTGTTTCATGCCGTTATGGAATGGTTAGCTGAACCTAGACCCGCTCTAGAAGCGGTTTTGCAGCAAGTGAAACCTGGTGGTATCGCTTCTGTCATGTTTTACAATCATCATGGATTGGTATTTAAGAACGTCATATGTGGCAATATTCCTCATGTACTTGAAGGCATGCCGCATAGAAAAAGATTTAAGCTTCAGCCACAAAAAGGGCTGAAGCCAGAGGAAGTGTATCAATGGATAGAGGATGCGGGATTTGAAATATGTGGCAAATCTGGCATTCGTTCATTCAGTGATTACATTGGCAATATGCAATACATGGGAGACTACACCGCTGAAGATGTTCTAAAAATAGAACAGCAGCTGTGTCGCCAAGAACCCTATCTCTCCATGGGCCGATACATACATGTATGGGCGAGGAAAAAACAATAACAGGAAAGACCATGAGTGATAACACTCTGATTGCAGATGACCGACCGATTGATGAACTTGTCGGCTGGGTCAAACAGCATGATTTTGCATTGAATCTTTCCACTGAACGGCTGGCATTTCTCATATCCATTGCGGTATTGAGTAATGAAAGATTTGATGAAGAACTTGGGGAAGGGGAACTGCATGATGCGTTTAAGATCGTCACCCAACAGTTCGAGCAAACGGGCGAAGCGACCGCGTTTCGTGCCAATAATGCAATTAATGAATTAGTTAAACAGAGGCTGCTAAGTCGTTTTACCAGTGAGGTAAACGATGGCGCGAGCATCTACCGTCTCAGTCCACTTGCGATTGGCATTACGGATTACTACGTCAGGCATCGTGAGTTCTCCAAGCTCAGACTCTCTATCCAGCTTTCAATGGTGGCGGATGAAATGGCGAAAGCCATTCTCGCGGCTCAAGAAGGCGGAACGGTTGGTCACTGGCGCAAGAACGTATTTGGCGTTTTGAAATACTCAGTGGGTGAAATCTTCGACCAGATTGATTTGAACCAACGAGTTATGGATGAACAGCAGCAGTCAGTCAAAGTGCAAATCGCAGAGCTACTCAATAAAGACTGGCGAGAAGCAATCAACAATTGCGAAGCTTTGCTGTCTGAAACCTCCGCGAATCTTCGTGAGCTTCAAGATACTCTGCAAGCAGCTGGGGATGAGCTACAAACTCAAATTCTAGATATCCAAGAGATCGTCTATGGTGACGATGAGCTTGAGTTTGTGGGAGAGGCGCTCTTTGGGTTGCAAATGAAGCTGGATCGAATCATTAGCTGGGGTCAGCAAGCGATCGATTTATGGATTGGTTACGATCGTCACGTACATAAATTTATTCGTACTGCGATCGATATGGATCAAAACCGTGCATTCAGCCAAAGACTTCGCCAGTCAGTAACTGACTACTTTGATGCGCCATGGTATTTAACCTATGCCGACGCAGAAAAACTCACAGACCTTCGTGATGAAGCTTTGGTGCTTCGTAATGACGAAGTGACGGGAGCTGTGCCACTTGAAGTGGAATATGAAGAATTTGAACAAGTGAATGATGAACTAGCCGAACGTATTGGAGACATGCTGAAAGTGCATAAAGAGCAGGGTGCTCCAATTGATTTAGGCATAGTGCTTCGAGATTATCTTGCAGCACACCCATACACTCATCATTTCGATCTCGCAAGAATCGTTGTGGATCAAGCAGTTCGGTTGGGCTACTCCCAATCCGATTACTCAGCCATTCAACCAGATTGGCAAGCTATCAACGATTTTGGTGCAAAGGTACAAGCAAATGTCATCGACAAATATTGACGAATACATGTCAGAAAAACTGGCAAAAGCGATAACAAATCCGCTTTTTCCTGCACTAGATAGTGCACTTCGTGCGGGTAAACACATCTCCTCAGAGGACATGGATAATCACGCCCTTTTGTGTGATTTTGATGTGGAACTGGCGAGTTTCTATCAGCGTTATAACACCGAATTGGTGAAAGCGCCTGAAGGATTCTTCTATTTACGCCCTCGTTCGACCACGTTAATCGGTCGAAGTGTGTTGTCAGAATTAGATATGCTGGTGGGCAAAGTACTGTGCTTTTTGTATTTAAGCCCAGAGCGTCTAGCTCATGAAGGCATCTTTACCAATCAAGAACTGTATGACGAGTTATTGGCACTCGCTGATGAAAAGAAACTGATGCGCCTCGTCACTAATCGCGCAACAGGATCGGATCTCGATAAAGAAAAACTGTTTGAAAAAGTACGTACGTCTTTACGACGTCTACGCCGCCTAGGTATGACGATCTCTATTGGCGATACTGGTAAGTTCCGTATCAGTGAGGCGGTGTTCCGCTTTGGTGCCGACGTTCGGGTTGGTGACGATATGCGTGATGCTCAATTGAGACTAATTCGCGATGGTGAAGCGGTAGCGCATACTCAAGCACCATCACAAGGTAGCTTAATTCCTAACGAAGAAGTGAAAGAGACAGAGTTAACCGAACAATTGGATATTCAGCAAGATGATCAGGAGGCTGACGTATGATTGAAAGAGGTAAGTATCAATCAATGACGATGGTCAACTGGAACGGCTTTTTCGCGCGTACTTTTGACATTGATAGCCTAGTGACCACGTTATCTGGAGGTAACGGTGCGGGCAAATCTACTACAATGGCGTCATTCATCACGGCTCTGATCCCCGACCAAAGCTTGCTTCACTTTAGAAATACGACAGAAGCCGGCAGTTCTCAGGCATCGAGAGACAAAGGCCTATACGGTAAGCTGCAACCAGGTACATGTTACTCGGCACTCGACGTTGTGAACTCACGCAATCAACGAGTCTTGTTCGTGGTTAAATTGCAGCAAGTTGCTGGACGAGATAAAAAAGTCGATATTAAACCGTTTATTATTCAAGGTTTGCCAAGCAGCGTTAAGCCAACCGATATCCTAATTGAAGCAGTGTCTGACAACCATGCTCGTGTCCGCCAAATCAATGAAGTGAAAGATGCGGTCAGCGGTATGGAAGGCGCTCACTTTAAAGCGTTTAATTCTATTGTTGATTATCATGCGCAAATGTTTGAGTTTGGTGTCTTGCCAAAGAAATTGCGCAATAGCAGCGACCGCTCGAAGTTTTATCGCCTGATTGAAGCCTCGCTATATGGTGGTATTTCAAGCGCCATTACTCGCTCGCTTCGTGACTATCTATTGCCTCAAAATGGTGGCGTGAAAAAAGCATTCCAAGATATGGAATCGGCACTGCGCGAAAACCGTTTAACCTTAGAAGCGATCAAAACGACGCAAGCCGACCGTGACCTGTTCAAGCACCTTATTACTGAATCAACGAACTATGTTGCTGCAGATTACATGCGCCATGCGAATGAGCGTCGTAATAAGCTTGAAAGTACGATGGCGATGCGCAATGAGTTGTTTGGCTCAAGACAGACCTTAATTGCACAGAATGAATTGCTCAATAAGGTTCAGCAAGAATTGTCTATGCTTATCGAAAGCGAATCTGGGCTTGAACAGGACTACCAAGGCGCGCAAGATCACTTACTGTTGGTTCAAAATGCTTTGCGCCAACAAGAGAAGATCGAACGTTATCAGGAAGATCTTGAGGAGCTCAACGAGCGTCTTGAAGAGCAAATGATGGTGGTTGAAGAGGCCACCGAACGCAAGTTAGCCGCAGAAGAGCAAGCGACATTCGCTGAAGAAGAAGTGGATAGCTTAAAAACGCAGCTCGCAGATTACCAACAAGCTCTGGATGTGCAACAGACCCGCGCGCTGCAATATCAGCAGGCGGTCCAAGCGTTAGAGAAAGCGCGTGAGCTGCTTGATGATGATGCTCTTGAACAACATGGTGCTGCGACTAAGCTAACCCAGCTGAAAACTGAAGAAGCTGAACGTACTACTCAATTGCTGGAATTTAAGCATAAGCTGGATATGTCTTCTGCTGCGGCGAAGCAGTTTGAACTTGCATTAGAACTCGTCCAGCAAGTTGCAGGCGATGTACCTCGTAATAAAGCAGCAAGCGCAGCGAGACTAGCGTTAAAGCAAGTGGATGAGCAGCGTCAACTGCTAGGCAATGAATCCCAGTTAAGAGCACAGTTCCGCGATACTGAAAAGAATATTGAACGTAAAGAGCAAGCTCAGCAACTGGTTAACGATCTCCATAGTGTTGGCGTCACAATAGCCAATGAGATGGATATTGAGATAGAAGCGGAGCGTCAGCGCGAAAAAGTGCTAGAAGGCGAGCAACGACTTGAGCAGTTACGTGAATCATCAAGTGACGCGAAGCAGCGTGAACAGGAACTCGTTTCTGAAATTAGTAAACTTGAACGTTATGCTCCTCAATGGATTAAGTCATACAATGCGCTAGAAGAGTTAAGAGAGCAAAGTGGCCTGGAACTGACAGATCGAGCGGATGTTATCAGCTCAATGCAAGAAGTGAATGATAACGAACGTAAGACCTCATTTGAGCGCGACTCACTAGCGAAACGTCGTGAAGAACTTGATCTTGAGATTGAACGTCTTGCGTCTCCGGGTGGTTCAAATGATCCACGCTTGAAAGGCTTGGCAGATACATTGGGTGGCGTGCTTCTCTCTGAGATTTACGATGACATTACTATTGATGATGCGCCGTACTTTAGCGCAATGTATGGTCCTGCTCGTCATGCGATTGTAGTGTCAAACCTTGACGGAATTAAAGAAAAGCTGGTAGAGCTTGATGACTGCCCTGAAGATCTGTACATCATCGAAGGCGACATCGATGCATTTGATGATAGTTCATTTGATGCTGACGAATTAGATGGTGCAGTGTGCGTACAGCTTAATGAAAGACAGTTACGTTACTCGCGTTTTCCGAAGATCCCTCTATTTGGCCGAGCGGCGCGTGAACAGCGTTTGGAGTTACTGCGTGAACAACGTGAAGAGACCGTTGAAAAACACGCGAAAGCGGCGTTTGATGCTCAAAAGCTGCAACGTCTATACCAAGCATTCAATGCTTTCGCAGCACAGCATATGCAGTTAGCATTTGAATCCGATCCTGAAGTACAGCTAGCGCGTCTGCGTGAGCAACGAAGTGCTGTAACTCGCGAGCTAAGCGATCACAAACAACGTGAACAGCAGATCAACGCGCAGCTGGTGGCGACAAAACAATCCGTTGGTTTACTTGACCGATTGGCGATTTCATCAAATGTCTTGTTTGATGAGACATTGGTTGAGCGATTTGCAGAGCTGCAATCGCAAATGGAACAGCTAACCTCAGCGAAAGCGTATGTTAATCAACATGGTTCTGCATTAGAAAAACTATCTAGTGTAGTCAATGTGTTGGATAGTGACCCTGAACAGTTTGAAGCGTTAACGGAGCAATACCAATCTGCGGACAAAAATCTACAAGCATTAAAAGCTCAGATCTTTGCTGTTGCCGATTTGGCTGAGCGTCGTCCTTACTTTGCTTATGCTGATTCCATAAATATGTTGAATCAAAGTAGTGAACTTAGTGAGCAACTTAAAACGAAGTTGGTGCAAGCTGAATCAACGCGTGCTCGTTTGCGCGAAGGCTTAAAGCAAGTTCAGGAGCAAGCCAACCAATACAACCAAGTATTGGCATCTCTAAAGAGCTCACATCAAGCTAAACTGGAGACGGTTCAAGAGTTTAGATCAGAGCTTCAGGAATACGGTATTGTCCCTGATGAGTCTGCATTGGAACGCGCAGAGCAGCGTCGTAATGAGCTTCAGTTAGCGTTGCAAACATCTCGTACTCGTAAGAGCGAGTACGAGAAAACCATGACGTCCACTGAACTTGAAATGAAAGGTTTGGCGAAACGTCTGAAAAAGGTTCAGAAAGAGTACGTTGAGTTACGTACTTATGTGGTAGCAGCAAAAGCGGGATGGTGCAGCGTATTACGTCTAGCCAAAGCTAATGACGTAGAACGTCGATTACACAAACGTGAACTCGCCTACATGAGTGCTGGTGAATTGCGTTCAATGTCGGATAAGTCACTGGGTGCACTGCGTTTGGCAGTTGCTGATAATGAAGACTTGCGTGATTCACTGCGTCAGTCGGAAGATACTTCAAAACCAGAACGCAAAGTCCTGTTCTATATCGCTGTATATCAACATCTAAGAGAGCGCATCCGTCAGGATATCATCCGCACCGATGATCCTGTTGAAGCTATTGAAGAGATGGAAGTAGAGCTGGCCCGCTTGACCGAAGAACTGACGCAACGCGAAAACCGTTTGGCTATTAGTTCGGAATCAGTATCAAGCATCATCAAGAAAACGATTCAGCGTGAGCAGAATCGAATTCGTATGCTTAACCAAGGTTTATCGAATATTCATTTTGGTCAGGTGAAAGGCGTAAGACTTAATGTCAAGATTCGTGAGAGCCATGAGCAATTGTTAGTAGCTCTAACGGCTGAGCACAAAGACTTGTTCGAGACAACGCGTTATACCTTCTCTGAAGCGATGGCCAAGTTGTTCCAGCGTGTTAACCCACATATCGATATGGGGCAACGCTCTCCGCAAGTATTGGGTGAAGAGTTACTAGACTATAGAAACTATCTTGAGCTCAGTGTCGAGGTTAACCGTGGTTCTGATGGCTGGTTACAGGCAGAATCGGGCGCACTATCGACAGGTGAAGCCATCGGTACAGGTCAGTCAATTCTGTTAATGGTAGTGCAGAGCTGGGAAGAAGAATCGCGTCGTTTACGCAGCAAAGATATCTTGCCTTGTCGTTTACTGTTCCTGGATGAGGCTGCGCGTCTTGATGCTAAATCCATCGCGACATTGTTTGAACTTTGTGACCGCCAAGGGATGCAGCTACTCATAGCCGCACCGGAGAACATTAGTCCAGAAAAAGGGACGACGTACAAATTAGTGCGTAAAGTGTTCAAAGATCACGAGCATGTTCATGTTGTCGGTCTTCGCGGTTTTGGTGAGAATAAACGATTAGATGACGCTGAAAAGTTAGTTGAACAAGCAACAGCGTAAAGAAAAACCAAAAAGCCTTCTTGTTAGAAGGCTTTTTTTACGGCTTATGAAGTTTGGGTGGAGGTTTTAGCCTAAGAGTTCTCCGCTTTTCTTAATAGATCGCTTTTCACGATGTCTAGCGCCTTGAGTGCCACTTTAGGATCAATCTCATTACTTTCCAGTAGAAAGATGAGATCAACGGCAAGTTTGATTTCTTCAGGTGCGTTATCGAGCCCAGATTCAGAAGACATTATATAAACCTCATCTTTTGATTGATGGTGTGCTGAATCGCATTCATAGCATTGCGGCAGCGTTGTAAACGTTGTTCGGTCGAGATAAGTTGTGGTTTGGTAGTTTGATCATCTATCAGGCACTGTTCTTGTTGCCTCACAAGAGTGCACAACTTTTGTTCCCAAACTTGATGTTGTTTAAGATCAGCCCTCAGTTGTTCGAGGGACTTGCATTCTAAAGCAGTATCAGTGAGTGTATTAGCAATGAGCAAGACTCGCTCAATCGCTTCAAGCTGCTCGGTAAACTTTGTCACCCAAATCTCTGAAGAGCCGCTAATACCTTGTTTACTCAATGCGATGATTTTATCTAAGTTTCGCTCGGCTTCTATAACGCAAGGTTGAAGCAGTAAGTTGGAAGCGGAGAAAAGGTGTTCATCAAAGAGTGGCTTTTTATGACCACGATTTTGAAAATCAAATTCTTGAGCATCTTGATGGAGTTGTTTTAGTCGAGCTTTAACTTCTGACAATTTCATTGCAGCTCCCCTTTCTCTTCTATCAAATTATAACCAAGCATCATACGCTAGTTTGATGGCCAGAATGCTTACCACGGTAACAAAGATAGGTCGAATGAACTTGGCACCAAATCGAATAGCGGAATGCGCGCCGATATAAGCACCAGCCATTAAGCACAGCCCCATGGTTAAGCCCAAGACCCAATTAATATGGCCCAACACCGCGAACGTTATCAGTGAGGTAAAGTTACTGGTGAAGTTCATAGCTTTTGAGAGACCGGAAGCGAATAAAATGTTCAGCCTGTATAAAGCCATTGAACTGACTGTCCAGAATGCACCAGTACCAGGACCCGCAACACCGTCGTAAAAGCCTAAAGACAGTCCTTGTAAGTACTGCTTTCGATTAAACTTTGGACAGCCTACATGGATCTTGTTCTGTTCATCGCCTTGAGGTGCTTTTTGAAAAACCGTGTAGAGCGCTGCGGCAAGAATAATAAGAGGTAGGATCTTTTCTAACCATTCGGTGCTGATCATATCAACAACGAGAGTACCAATAGTCGCGCCGATGAGTGTCGCAATAAAAGCTCGATACCAGCATTCAGGGCTAAATAACCTTTTGCGATAGTAGGTAAACGCTGCGGTAGATGAGGCAAACGTAGCTGCTAGCTTGTTAGTACCGAGTGCTATGTGTGGGGGAAGCCCTAGCGATAGCAGTGCAGGTACCGTTAGCATTCCGCCGCCGCCTGCGACCGCGTCAATAAAGCCTGCAGCAAAGGCGACAAGCGCCAAAATAACCAACATGCTAGGTTCGATAAATTCCATCGAGATTTGAGACCTTAGTATTCTATTGTTCTTTTAAAAGGGGGTAGGGAATCGAGCAGAGACTTGCCATACCTTTTTGTGACGATTCGCCTATCGAGAATATAGAGAGTTCCACAGTCTCTTTCTTTACGTAGCAAACGGCCTGCAGATTGTATCAGTTTTTTACTCGCCTCTGGAACTGTAATCTGAAGAAACGGATTGCCACCTTTGCTCTCTATATATTCGGCGTGTGCTTGCTCGATGGGAGAAGTCGGCACCGCAAAAGGTATTTTAGTGATAATCAAGTTCTCTAGTAGCTCCCCTGGTAAGTCTAGCCCTTCGGAAAAGCTTCCTGTTCCAAAAAGCACACTGGTTTTTTGACATTGAGTCAGTGTTTTATGTTTATTTAGAATTTCTGTACGTGACTTCTCGCCTTGAATCTGCAGATGCCAACCTTTTAGAGCGAATTTCGATCGCACCTCATCGGCAACTTTATTCATTTGCCAATAAGAGGAAAACAGCACTAAATTACTTTTGCCGTCCTGAATAAAGTCGAACAGCTTTTCAGTCAACTCTTCAGTAAACTGAGGGGCCTGCGGTTCATTACGCATTTGGGGCACAATAAGCTCTGCTTGTTCTGCATAATTAAAAGGTGACGCTAAAGCTAAAAATTGGACGCCATCTTCAGATTTCTGACTGATACCTGCTTGGTTACAGAAAAAAGCGAAGGAATTGAGTGCACGCATCGTCGCTGAAACAAGGACGGCGCCTACACATCGAGACCATAACTGCTGATCTAATTGCCAGCCTACCTCAAGGGGCGCGACACTGATTACGTAGTCACCCTCACGCTCTTTGCTTTTTTCTACCCAGCGTGCCAATGGTGCACCTTTCTCTTTTTTAGGCTCGGCCATGAGTTGCCATACCGCGGCTAGATTATCAAATCGCTGAATATAGAAACCCAATTCGGCTAAAGCGGGCTCGGCTAGTTTGGCTGAAACCTCTCCGTCTTTGAGTCTTTCTGAAATGAGGTCAGCAATTTTCGCCGATGCTTGTGCGCCTTTTTGAGAAAACTGTTTGAGTGCTTTAGACTGCTCTTCTAGCCAGCTGGGTAACTCGCCATTCTCGAAACGACAACTGTCTTCTTCAAATGGAAGACCAGAGCAATAAGAATTGACCTCATTTAATAGAGGGATGAGCTGCTGTATGGAATCCTGTAGTTCGTTGCGAAAGCGACCAACCCGCTTCTCGTCAGCTAAACCAGAGAACTTACTCGCAGACTGATTCAATCTTTCTAACCAAGAGGTGGCACCCTTTAAAGTAGCCGCAGCGGATGCATGGTCTCGAGCTACGTGCGGTAGATGGTGAGCCTCATCGAAGATAAAAATGGTATTTTCGGGATCTGGGAGGATGACGCCGCCGCCAAGGTCTGCGTCCGCCATTACCAAACTATGGTTGGCAATAATGACATCGTTTTTATCAAGTTCAGAACGCGCTTTAGCGAATGGGCAGCCTCGGTGAGCTGGTAAACTGTTATTGCAGCTGTGCTTTTCGCTAACGATGGTTTGCCAAATGACATCATCAATGGGCTTCGGCCAGGAGTCTCTGTCTCCGTCCCATTTACCTTGAGCTAGCTTCTCGTACATGAGTTGAAGCTGTTCGATATCAGATTTTTTAGGCTTACTTTCAAACATGGCCATTTGACCACCATCGGCACTGCATGCCACGGCCAATTTCTCGGCGCAGCAATAACGCTGTCTTCCTTTAGCAATAATAAAAGAGAAGTTTTGATCGGTAATACGTCGGAACAGTGGCAAATCCTTATCAAGTAACTGTTCTTGCAAGGCAACTGTTGCGGTAGAAATAACCACCTTACGATTATTTTGAACGGCAACAGGTATAGCTGCCATTAAATAAGACAGGCTTTTTCCAATCCCTGTCCCTGCTTCTGCAACAATCATCCGTGTTGATTTGTGATACTGACCACAAAGTGTTTTAGCGATCTCTGAAACAAGATAATTCTGAGCTCGACGCGGAACAAAGTTTTCTAGTTGATTCTGAAGGTTTTGATAACTCTGGCGAATGGATTGTTGGATTTTATTGGTAAGCATAAACAGCCCTAAATTGACGACGAGCGAGTGTAGCACACTTTAGCTAGTGAAAAATATGTTCAAAAACAGTCGCATCTAGTGTGGGTATTTAGATCAAAGTCACAAAAAATAAGTGAACTTTCATATTAGGTTATATTTTTCGCATGATAAAAAATATAAAACGCCAAAAAACATACTTGTAACGAATAAAGTTCTGGTTGATGTATATAATTCACACTGTTTATAGAATTATATTTATGATTGTTACCTAAAAACAAGACTGGAGTTGCAATTGAAAGGTGTTCAAAAAATTTGCGATACATCACTAATAAATTTGTAACTCATTGATTTATTTGGTTTTATATATATTTATTTATTTCGTTTAGAGTGTTTGACATTGTCTGATAACTTTTGCATTCTTGGTTTCGAGATTTAAAGACGCTGAATCAACCAAAGGACAAAAGGTTGTCGTTCTGAAGGAAGGTTTAGACGTCACATATATTAAAAAAGGGAACCGAAAAGGAATTCCCATCTAAGAAAAGGCAGTGGATTATCATGAAAAAAACTCTAGTAGCTCTAGCTGTACTAGCAGCGGGTTCTGCGCAAGCAGGTATCGAAATCTATAACGAAAACAAAGTTACTGTTAACCTAAAAGGTGACATTGAAGTTGTTTACTTGAAAGATGTGACTGATGGCGCTGAATTCCAACAGCAGATTCAAGACGCAGACTTTGGTTTTGATACTCGCTACGCAATCAACGATGACCTTCAGTTTGGTGCATATTGGGAATTTGATGGCGCAAACGACAGTGTAACTAAAGGTACAAGCAAAACAGTTGAAGCTGGTAACACTTACGTAGGTGTTTATTCTCAAGCAGCTGGTTCTTTGATCGTTGGTCGTCTTGACTCAGTCCTAGACGATGCAGGTATTGGCTCAGATTACCAATTTGGTGTGAACTCTTTCTTCTCTAAAGGTTCTCCATTTGGAGCTGACGAGTCTGTTCGTTACGACCTTGATAAAGGCATGTTTTATGGTGCTTTAGCGTATAAGCAAGACAAAAACGGCAACGCAAGTCTTGGTAAAGACGGTTACATGTTCGATGGTAAAGTCGGTGTACGTGTAGCTGATTTTGACTTTACAGGTTTCTACGGCAATGCAGATTTCTCTGGAGATGATGCACGTCTAGGTGGTTCAGACGCTAAATTGGAAGGTAAAGAAACTCTTTACGCAGTAGAAGGTCGTTGGGCTGGTGTTGAAAACCTAAACCTAGAGCTAGGTTACTATAACATGAAGCTAGATCCTACTGGTGATGAGTCACTTACACGTCAAACTTACGCGTTTGCTGCAGACTACACTATTAATCAAATTGTCATCGCAGCGGGTGTAAGCCAATCTAAGTATGATGAAGACCTAACTGATGGCGCTAACGGCACATGGGATACACAAACTAACTGGTTTGTGAATGCTGGCTATCTTGTAGCTCCAGGTGCGACTATTTATGCCGAAGTCGGTGGTAATGATGGTTACTCGAACGTAGCTGCAGAAAATCAACCAGATGACATTAGACAAAATGGTACAGGTTTCGCAGTTGGTGTTAAAGCTGAATTCTAATAGCTGAAACTAAAGTGTTATATACTGATAGAGCCACCTAACGGTGGCTCTTTTTTATGCAAGGAATCAACGTTTTATGGCCAAATATTCTTAAATATGGCTATTTTAGTACAAAAATCTATGGCATTCTAAATGCCATAGCCCAATTGTATTTTGTAAGGGAGTAGGGTCTGTGAAAAAAAGTATGGTGGTCGCGTTAGTTGCTCTTTGCTATTCATTTTCAGTCAGTGCAGCGACACTCATTCCGTTGAAAGGTGTCTCAGTTTTTTTCATTAATGGTCAGGAAGCGGATAATAGAATCGGGGAAAACGAGCTGGTCCCCGGAGAAAACCAAGTCGTCGTTAGAATGGATAAAAAGGTGGGTAAGGGAGGCAGTGCAAGTGTATATACTTCTGCTCCTTACGTTATCACATTCAATGTCTCTGGTGATGAAGTAAAAATCAATCATCCAGTAGCCAGAAGTGAGCAAGAGGCAAAAGCCGCATTTAGAACAGGTCAGCCTGACTGGCGTATCACACAAGACGGCAGTACCCTTTCCTATTCTCAAGAGAAACTTCAAGCACAAAGCGGTTTCTTACCTTATATGAAAATGGATGAGCTGATTGCAGCACACAATGCTGAAAGAGGTATTGTCTTCGATAATGGTCAAATGACTAAGGCGGAACGAGCTACTACAGCAACCTTAGTGACAACAGCTGCGGTAGCAACTTCTAAGGATGTTGCTGCTGTAAATAATAACGTTCCGAAAGCTACAGTAAAAGCTGAACCGACAAAAGCAGAAAATGTCGAGCAGCTGAAAGCTTGGTACCTTAAGGCCTCAAAAGAAGAACGTAAAGAATTCCGCAAGTGGATGATTGATCAGGAATAATCACTTGACGTGATGAATATTACAGAAAGGAGGCGTCTGCCTCCTTTTTTATTAGTCGGGTCTGACAGGAAGTTAACCAACGTTTAGTGATTTTAGGCTATCATTGCTTTAACTAACGTTTGTCTCAAATCTTACTGTGAACCGATTTATCTCTCATATTCTACGCTTTCCTAAACTAACACTTTTTCTCGTCCTTTCTCTGACCGCCCTTTGTGCTTGGTATGGTCAACAACATTTTAAAATGAACGCGGATTTGTCTTCTCTAGTAAAACAAGAGGGGCAATGGGTTGAGAATTTAGCAACGTTAGATCGCACGTTCCCTGATACTGGGAATGTCGTATTGCTTATTACTAGTAGTAGCGACCCGCAGTTAAAGCAGCATGTTGACGATTTATCGGACGCCTTAGCAAACGAGGCTTTGTATAAAGACGTATTCGCGCCAAGCTCACTGTCTTGGTTTGAACAATACTCGCTGGGCTTCTTTTCAGACACAGAATTTCAACGTTTATTAGAGACAGCACAGGATGAAATTGCACCTGCCGCTCAAGCAGCAAGAGCACAAAACATTAACCAGTACTTTGGCTCCCTCGATAAGCAAGATCAAGCATCCCTTGGACCTCTGCTGTCAGCGATTGATAGCAAAGTAGTGGATTGGCAACAATTATTAAAAACTAACATAGAGCTACCTAAAGCGTTTGCTATTACGATAGTGGCTCAGCCTGACGAGACAGTAAAAGAGCCCAATAGGGCGATAATAGAAACTATTCACCGTGTTATCGAATCTCAGAATTTACCGAATGACATCAAAGTCCAAATTACTGGCCAAGCAGCCTTAGACTTTGATGAAATCGCCGATGCGAACAACAGTATTACTATTGCTGGATCTGCGTCTTTGTTAGGTTTGGTTCTAATACTAGCTATTGGCATTCGCTCTCTACGTGTCATTCTTGCTTGTTACGTAACAGTACTAGTCGGCTTAGTATGGACATTTGCGGCAGGTCTATTTGTTGTTGGTTCTTACAATACGATATCCATCGTATTTATGGTTATGTTTATCGGTTTAGCCGTCGATTTTTCCATTCACCTCTGTTTGCATATTCATGAACTGAGAACGAGAGGTGATAGTAATGTGACAAGTTTGAAAGAGGCAGCAGCCCATTCCATTAGACCGCTTACACTGTGTGCTTTATCTTCGGCCCTAGGATTCTTAAGCTTCTATCCTACTAGTTACACTGGTTTAGGTGAATTGGGCATTATATCTGCGTTGGGTATGATTTTAGGTCTAGCCGCCACGTTTATCATTATACCGTTGTTCTTCACTTTGTTTGGGTATCCAACCGTGAAGCACCAAGTGGATACTCACCGATTTGTATGGTTTGGAAAAAAACTGAATGAAAACAAAAAGCTGGTAGTCGCAGCTTCATGCCTTCTTGCTGTCGGTATGGGGTATGGTGCAACACAATTTAAATTCGACTTCTCGACATTGGTTCTTAAAAACCCTAATTCCGAGTCGGTGGCGGGCTTAAATGCACTTCAGCAACACGGTCTTGGTTCGAGTTACCAATTGTATGCTATAGCAAAGGATCAGCAAGAAGCTCAGCAGTGGAAAAAAAGGCTATTGAATCAGACGAGCGTTCAAGACGTAACAATTGCGAGTGATTTTATACCTAATAATATCGAACAGCGATACTTACAACTAAACAATGCTATAAATGCTCAGTCAGTCGACGAACCAATGGATTATGCCGAATTTAGACAGTCTGCATTGTCAAAACATTGGGTTGATGCTGAGAAATTACCTACAAATATTGACACCCAGAAAGTGACAATGGACCTCTTTGAAAACCTTTCATCACTTGCTAATAATCCAGAAGCTAAGCTTGTCGCTCCGACAGTCAGTCAGTTACCAAAATCACTTCAACAACGTTACATTGCTAATAGTGGAGAGTGGTTGGTTGCCGTTACTCCCAAGGGAGATATGACAAATGTTCATGAATTAGAACAGTTTATCTCCCAGGTGAAAAAAATCGCTTCTAATGCAACAGGACGTGCAGTAGCAGAGCAAGAAGTTGGAAGCATTATTGTCCAAGCGTTTCAAGCCGCCATCTTGATGTCGGTATTTGGTATTGCACTGATTTTGATTTGGACAGTAGACAAGAAGCGTGATGTTATTTTGATCTTTATTCCGCTTGGCCTAGCTGCAATCACCACTTTAGGCATGATGCATTGGTTTAATCTATCAATGAACATGGCCAATATTATTGTCATCCCTTTGATATTTGGATTGGGAGTCGATAATGGTATTCACATCGTTAAGCGTTTTAGAGCCGTTAGAAACATCGATGCTTTCTTTAAAACCTCTACACCTAAAGCGTCCTTGATTAGTTGCCTAACGACACTCGCCACGTTTGGAGCGCTAATCGTCGCAGAACATAGAGGGATGCATTCTATTGGCTTAGTGCTAACCATCGCACTTAGCTGCATCTTGGTATTTAGTTTGGTTTTACTACCGGTATTACTAGAACTAACAAAGAAAAAAGCGACATAATCGGCGCAAAGACAAGACCAAAGCCAAAAAGGTGGTCATCCCTGCGCAGGCAGGGATCTACTTAAAGCGCGCATTCAGTGCCGTTGAAACAAGACCCCAGCCTTCGTAGGTAATCAATCACCTGAAGCGACCCTAGCGAAGAAGCAATGTCATTCCTGCACAGGAATGAATCTATCCAAAGCGAACATAAGCTCAAATTAGATGCAAATTCCATTATTATCTAATTAAATCGATGCGTTAGATTTCTCTTTAGCAATCTCGGTAGCTAGAATCGCGCATCCAAAGTAACAAAAAAGCTCTTACGTTGCCCCAAACCCATTTCAGTTACTAAAACCCAATTTGGAGTAAACTCGTACTGAGCGCCTAACAGGGTGTTCCAGTTATTTGCAAGACTTTGATTAACAGTAAACTTGGCGTTTTGTATGAAGCCTAGGTCTCCTAATCCACCAAGAGGCAGATCTTTGACGTTTCCAGTTAAAGTTTGTTCGATGTTTTGATACTGAGCACCAATCCAAGCTCTAACTGGAAAGTCCGTATTTCTTGAAAAGTCGTAGCCAATTCGCGGCGATACAACAATAGAATCTATTTCACCATCAATTACTGTCAATTTTGTTTTTGTATAACTGGCGTCAACAAGAGCAAAGACACTTTCGTAGCCACCGGCTAGAACCGTACCTGCACCGTACATATATCCATCTAAGTCCAGACGAAATGGTGCATTAATATCGTCAATACTAACTTCGTGCTGGCCCAAAAAGCCTAAGTCAATTGTACCGTTGGCGGATGTAATAGTGGTTTCTGAATAGCCATTTAACTTACCACCAATTGCATAGAAATTAAGAAATGGCAGGACCCAAACATCCGCCTTTAATGTAAGTACTTCACTTTCTTGGTAGCCGCCCTGTGTGTTGATATTCAGGTCTTTAATAATGCTAGGTAAACCAGTCAAAGCAATAGAGTCGACATTAATACCTTGAGACACATTCATATACCCTAAGCTAAGCCCAACCGCTTCGGGTAGAGTATATCCACGCTCTTCTGCTTCCTTCTTAAATAGAGGTAGCTCGATGGCGTTCGCTGAACTTAGACCTAGAGAGATTAAGGCAGAAGTGCTTACGGCACGCTTGAAAACGGTAACAAGAAAATTGGTCATTTAAGGACTTACTATTGGCTCAAATTATAAGATCGCGGATTGTAGTGGACTAAAACATATATGGGAAGAGAATTAGTGGTGAGTCTGAGCAAAAAGTCCGCTAAATGATCATTGCGGACTTTGATTAGAAGCGAGCTTTTAGTTATTTGTCGACATTGAGTGCAATTGAGTTTTCAGTTGCGAACGCTGTCGCGACGTTACCATTAGCTAGTGTGACTCCAGAAGCAGACAAGAGTACGTTTGTCGTTCCAGCGGCTGCAATGGCAAAATCATAGGTTCCAGCATTGACCTCTAATACAGCGGTTTCTTTAAAGTTAACGCCTTCCAAAACAACGGTGTTCGCAGAGAATCCGGTGCCTGCGGCTGCTGCATGAATATCAACGGTGCCTGCAACTGGATTTGCGTGTAATACACGTAGTTTTGCGTAGGAGGCCACACTTCTGAGATCATCTTCGATCACCACAGGTTCAATAGATTGATCCGAAAAACGTCCCACAGCAAAAATCGTCGTTTCCGAGCCAGCAGAAAATAATGTTCCTGGAGCTTGAATTGCTTCTGGTGTAGTTGCTCCAGTAGGAGTGACGGTTAAGTCATATGACGAAGCGGCCAAATCAAGGCTTTTGATTTTTTCAAAACCAATAACATTTAATCCTGTCACTACGTTACCTGATGCTCGAACGTCGACGTCACCGAGGTCGGCAACGGCATGACCTACTCGCACCGTTGCTTTTTCTCCTGTACTACGCAACACGCTGACAGCGGAACCGTCAGCAACCAGCAAATTAACAGGTGATACCATTCCTCCACTGACATTTGGCACAGCGGTAACCATTAGATCGCTGCCACCGTCTAGTGTCAGGGTTCCACTGTCGTAAACTACATCGGCATCAGTACTCTTTCCAGCCAGCGTAATTCTAATGCGATAATCACCCGCAGGTAATGTAACTGGGAGCTGAGATTCGTCTTCTTTGAAAGTAAGGTCTGAAACAGCGATAGTGCTGGCACTAATACTTGGGTCTGTCGTCAGGTGAATATCGACGCCACCAACTCCCGGATGACCATGTAATACGTCCAATCGCACGGATTGAGCATCTGGACCGCTTGTCGAACGTGACAAAATCACAGGCTCGATTGCGTTAACGTTATTTACCGCAAAAACGTCATACTGCATGTCTGGTGCAAAATTGACAGCATTAGCAGTGATGACATCCGCGGTCGTATCTCCTGCCAATAAACCTCTGACGATGAGGTCGTGATTGCCCGCATCTACAGTAATTAGCCCGCTGCCTTGTTGATAATCCACTTCAGAAAGTCCGCTGGCGATAGCGCCGTCAAGTAATATTGAAACCTGCGGTGCATCAGCACTAGCATGCGTTACACGAAGTTGAGAAGTAGGGGTTGAGTCGTGAGAGTCGCTTCCACAGCCAGCTAGGAATGTCGCTGCAGAAGCAAATAGTGAAAGTTTGACGATGTTCATGTTAAGCCTCATTGCATTCATTATTTGCAATTTGGCTTACGGTTTCCCTAGGCTATCAGTTCATTGCGTGTTGAGTAATTAGCTCTTTAGTTAAGAATTAGGTGGTAAGTTCTAAACTAAAAGATAAGCACTCGGACTGCTATGATTTCTAATCTAGTTGTTCTAAAGGTAGCCAATCTACATGAACACCTGCTTGCTCAAACATATCTTGGCTCAGTGAAATTTTTTCACCCCAACGAGACAGAAAGTCTTCCGTTTGTTGCGGACAGTGCACGACCGAAATACCAGTTTGAATAATCTTTGCAGCGCAATTAGGGCATGGGAAATGGGTAACCCAGATCTCACAACCGTCTAAATCTCTCTTTGCAAATAAAATTGCGTTCTCTTCAGCATGCAGAGTTTTGAGATATTTGGTTTCTCGTTCATCGACTTCTGCACTATCAGAAATGCCATGGGGATACCCATTAAAGCCGACAGAAACGATTCGATTATTTTTGGTAATAACGGCACCAACTTGCGTCGATGGGTCTTTACTCCAGGAACCAACCAGTTCCGCCATCTGAATGAATCGTTTCGCCCATTTAGAGACCATAACTACTCCGTTCTTTATCTAATTTGACCAATTCAAAATCTTTTCTGAGTGTACAAAACTTACTAGGGTAAAACGAGGGATTTCTGTAAACGATTGCAAGGCTGAGCCTTGTAGGCTCAAATAGGGCGGGACTTGAAAAGGCAAACGATATATTTGTGCTTAGTTTGCGTTCAACCCACAACATTTTTGTGACTAATACGAAATTCTTTGTCAGAGTATCGCTAATTCTGTTTTAATTAGTCAGAAGATTATTAATCATATGGCAGAATTTGACGACGTCTTTAAGGATAGGAATAAACAATGCGAAAAACACTGTTAGCGGTTTCCCTATGTGGTCTGTGTTTTAGTGCAGGAAGCCTTGCGTTTGTAAAAGATTGGTCAACAGTGAGCGTAAAAAAAGTTGAGCAAGGTGCCAAGCAAGGCGATCTATTTGCTCAAATAGAGTTGGGTGACCGCTATGCTGACGGCAATGGTGTCAAAGAAAATGACGCCAAAGCGGTGGAGTGGTATCACAAAGCGGCCAAACAAGGCAGCGAATCCGCCATGTACAAGCTAGGCATGATGTACGACAACGGTCATGGTGTAAATTACGATGCCAAAGAAGCGGCGTCATGGTTCGAAAAAGCGTCTCAAAAAGGTAGTGTTCAAGCCCAGTATTATTTGGCTGGTATGTACAAATGGGGACGCGGTGTTCCCAAGAGTAATAGTAAGGCAGTAGAGTATTATCAATTAGCTGCTGAACGCAACTTTGATGTAGCACAGAATAGTTTGGGCGTAATGTATGCTAAAGGGCTGGGCGTCGAGCGTGATGATCTTGAAGCAGTAAAGTGGTATCGAAAGGCTGCTGAGAACGGATACGCTTATGGGCAGCGAAATTTGGCTTATAAGTATTCATTAGGAGAGGGCGTAGAGCTCAATAATGTAGAAGCTTATGCTTGGGCCTCTGTTGCATCTACTAATGGTTATGCGACGGCGGAAAAGCTCCGTGATGATTTAGCGCTCAAGTTAAACGCGGACGAGTTACAGCAAGCTCAACAGAAAGCAAAACTTTATTTAGAGTCGTACTCTTCGCATCAATGATAGAGCGGAGCCTTCTTAGAAACAAAAATGAGGAGCTGTAGCTCCTCTTTTTGTTTCATGTTGCACCGCATTGAGGCTGAACTACCACTCATTTTTTGGTGCGTCGTATTTTCTTCGATAGCGGGGTAGCATGGTCTCATTACCCAGTATGCCACCTTGGTGAATGTACAATAGAGAAACATCTGGGTTATCACTTAACCAAGGTAGTAGGCAACGCCACATCATTGGGTCGTAAAGTAGATCAAACTCTACGTGGGTTTCAGCTTGTAGTAACCGCCAGATCTCATAATCTTCTAAATACAACTTGCCAAAGTGATGTTTGTTTTCGAGCTCAAGAATGGTCGGGTAATAAGAAAAGTTACCAAGCTCGTCAAACTGTTGTATTAAGTAATCTTTACCGCTCACACAAGGGCAAGTAAGAACCTCAATACCTTGGGGGGCGAGAACTTGTGCCAAATACAGAGCTGTCGTTCCAGTTCCTGAAGGTAATGCCACTTTAATCTGCTTGTTTTTTTCAAACCTCGACCAACTTAGAATTTCCTCTGCTAACTGCACGATACCTTGGCGGGCTGATTGAAAGCGTCCCCCCTCTGGTACGATATAGCTGTCAGTAGAATTAGCGAAGTTGGCTTGAATATAGGCATGCGGATGCGGTGCGTTTGGACCAAGTAGCTCCTTGAGGGAGATTATCTCAGCGCCAAGCTCTTTAGCTGCCCTGTAGTTACCATTAGGGTTTAGGTCTAACCATTCTGGTTTGTGATCAACAAAATACTTGAGCCTTATACCTTTTATTTTAGCCAGCGCAGCCAAAGAGGTTAAGGAATTTGCTTGAGCGGAGCCCCAACCGATGAGTTGAGTAACGTTCGCTAAATCTGTCTCTAGCAATTCAGCAAATTTCCTCGCCTTATTGCCGTTGAAATGACTATGTAGTAAGTCATCTCGCTTCAAATGAAAATCGTGTCCTTGAAACTGATGTTGTGTCACAGGACTGTTATTGAGGTTCACGATCATACCTGACTCAAAAAAGTGGACGCTGATTCTACCTTCTCACCATGATAGACACAAACAGAGCACATACAAATGATTACATTGGCGAGCCATTAAATGTGGCAGAATAGCGCGTTTTCTTAGCTTAGCTTAGAAAGTGTGAAACAAGAGTCAGCTAAATTTACATAAAACTGACTTAGTGCCCTGAGTGCTATGCTGATTAGATAAATCATAGGATTTTCACTGTTAGGCCAAGAATATTTATCGATAAGTGGCACTTTAGTAAATATTATTGTTAATTTGCCGATACACACATAGGTGTGGGTTATATTTGCGGTAATTATGTTCTAAAGGTCAATGTTTTGTATTGCTAAAACGCATCGACCCTTTTAATTCTTTGAACGCCCTAGTAAACTTTGTTGTCCTTCTTCGTGTCAGAGTACACGATTTAACTGTGAGTTTAAAAAATGAGCCAGCCTTTTCTCCCTTTATGTAGACCTGCTGTAGATGAGCAAGACATCCAAGCCGTGGTCGATGTCCTTCGTTCCGGGTGGATCACCACGGGTCCCAAAAATGCAGAGTTAGAAAATAAAGTGTCTGAACACACTGGTGCTCCACATGCAGTTGCTCTTAGTAGCGCAACTGCAGGTATGCATCTAGTATTGTTGGCTTTAGGTATCGGTCCTGGAGATGAAGTTATCACTCCATCACTTACTTGGGTTTCTACCGTCAATATGATTACGCTTGTTGGAGCAAAACCAGTATTCGTAGATGTTGATGCTGACACCTTGATGACGGATGCTGAGAAAATTGAATCACTGATCACTAGCAAGACGAAGCTTATCATCCCGGTGCATTATGCTGGGGCATCGCTTGACCTTGACCCTATTTACCAGTTAGGTGAGAAGCACAATATCCCTGTGATTGAGGATGCGGCTCATGCTTTAGGTACCGAGTACAAAGGCAAGCCAGTGGGCAATCGTGGTACATGCCTATTCTCTACTCACGCAATCAAAAACGTGACGACGGCAGAAGGTGGTGTACTTACCACGCATGATGCTGAATTAGCTGACAAAGTGCGTCGTTTAAAATTCCATGGTCTGGGCGTTGATGCTTTTGATCGTGAAACTCAAGGACGAGCGCCTCAAGCAGAAGTCGTGGAGCCTGGCTTCAAATACAATATGCCTGATATCTGTGCAGTGTTAGCGCTTGGACAAATGGATCGAATTGCGGAAATCACCGAAAAACGTACGCAGGTAGCGCTGTCTTATCGCAGTCAGTTGGCGTCTATCAAAGGTGTGACGCCACTAGGTTTGGCTTCTCATGAGCACAAACACTGTTGGCACCTAATGATCGTTAGAGTGGATCCTGCTGTTGCAGGCCTTACGCGCGACGACCTAATTGCCGCACTAAAAGAAAAAGGTATCGGAGCAGGTATTCACTTTAAAGCCTGTCATACTCAAAAATATTACCGCGAAAACTACGCGGAATTGTTCGGGGCGATTAACCCTGATTTACAGAATACAGAACGTAACAGTAATCAAATCTGCTCACTACCGCTGTTTCCTGATATGACTCAGGATGATGTCGAGCGTGTAGTTAGCGCCGTTTCAGAAATAATTGGGTAAACCATGAAACACAATCAAGCAATCAACTTTGTCTCTATCGTTATTCCGGTATACAACGAAGAAAACTGTCTACAAGAACTCATTGACCGTACGACCAAGGCGAGTGATAGCCTAGGTAAAGATTACGAGCTCATTCTTGTGGACGATGGAAGTCGTGATCGCAGCGCGGAAATCATTGAAGAAGCATCAGCAAAAGAAGGGAGCCATGTTGTTGGCGTTATCTTGAATCGTAACTATGGCCAACATAACGCTATTATGGCTGGCTTTGAGCAAGTACGTGGTGATTTGATCATCACACTTGATGCAGACCTTCAGAATCCACCAGAAGAAATCCCTAACCTTGTAGCAAAAGCTGAAGAAGGGTTCGATTCTGTGGGGACAGTTCGTAAGAATCGTCAAGATAGTGCACTTCGTCGTTACCCATCAAAGCTTATCAACAAGCTAGTGAAACGTTCTACTGGCGTAGAGATGAATGATTATGGTTGTATGCTTCGTGCGTACCGCCGACATGTTGTTGACGCAATGCTTGAGTGTCACGAGCGCAGCACGTTTATTCCTGTGCTAGCGAATGGCTTCTCTCGCCACACCACTGAGATCGATGTGCATCATGATGAGCGTGCTGATGGTGAGTCGAAATATAGCTTTATGAAGCTTATTAGCCTAATGTTTGACTTGATCACCAGTATGACAACAGCGCCATTACGCCTGTTGAGCATTGTTGGTGGTGGTATCGCTGCGGCAGGTATCGCGTTTGGCGTCATCCTTATGTTGATGCGCATTATGTTTGGTTCTGAGTGGGCAGGTGATGGCCTGTTTACTTTGTTTGCTATCCTATTTGTATTTGTTGGTGCACAGTTTGTGGGTCTAGGCTTACTTGGTGAGTACATTGGTCGTATTTACTCTGATGTAAGAGCGCGCCCACGTTTTTACGTGCAAGATGTTTTAGTCGGTGAAGCCACTAAAAATGCACGTGAAAGCGACGAATTAAAAAATAAAGAATAAGATTTGTATTTAGAGGAATATTCCATGAAAGTAGTAGTGTTTGCCTACCACAATATCGGTTGTACTGGTATTCGTAGCTTGCTAGACGCGGGTGTAGAAATCGAAGCAGTATTTACTCATGTTGATGACAGCAACGAGAACGTGTTTTTTGACTCTGTAGCGAAACTTGCAGCAAAGAACGGTATTCCAGTTTACGCACCTGAAGACGTGAACCACCCACTATGGGTTGAGAAAATCCGTGCGATGAAGCCAGATGCACTGTTCTCTTTCTACTATCGCAATATGATCAGCCAAGAAGTGCTAGATATCGCTCCTAAAGGTGGTTTCAACCTACATGGTTCTTTGCTTCCAACATACCGCGGTCGTGCACCAATCAACTGGGCATTAGTTAACGGCGAAACTGAAACTGGTGTAACGCTGCACCAAATGGTTCAGAAAGCGGATGCTGGCGATATCGTTGGTCAAGAAAAAATTGCTATCACTGACGCTGATACGGCAGAAACGCTTCATAAGCGTATGAACACAGCATCTAGCGATCTACTGAGCAAAGTGCTTCCAACTATCGTAGATGGTTCATTCAAAACAACGGCTCAGGACGAAAGCAAAGCAACTTACTTTGGCCGTCGTACTCCTGCTGACGGTGAGATTAAATGGTCTAACGATTCTCGTACCGTATTTAACCTAGTTCGCGCGGTAACAGAACCGTTCCCAGGCGCATTCACTTTCCTTGGTGAGCGTAAGTTGACTATTTGGAGCGCGGAAGCAAGCGACAAAACATTTGATGTAACTCCTGGTACTATCGTTTCTACTACACCATTAACGATCGCTTGTGCTCAAGGTTCACTGATTGTTAAATCTGGTGAAGCAGAAAACGGTCTATACCTAGGTGGTGAGCAGCTAGCTGCTGAGCTTCACCTTGTTGAAGGCATGCGCTTTGGTCCTCAAGCAAGTGCACTTATTAACGCTAAGAAGCGTCAAAAAGTACTTATCCTCGGTGCTAACGGCTTCATCGGTACTCACCTAACTAAGCGTCTTCTAGACGACGGTGGTTACGAAGTTTATGCAATGGACATGAACTCGAATCAAATCGAAGAGCACCTAAGCCACCCAGATTTCCACTTCGTTGAAGGTGATATCACTATCCACAACGAGTGGATCGAGTACCACGTTAAGAAGTGTGACATCATTCTTCCGCTAGTGGCTATCGCAACACCAATCGAATACACGCGTAACCCACTTCGCGTATTCGAACTCGACTTTGAAGAGAACCTGAAGATCGTTCGTGCGTGTGTGAAATACAACAAGCGCATTATCTTCCCATCGACTTCTGAAGTTTACGGTATGTCGACGGATCCTGAGTTCAACGAAGATACTTCACCACTGATCGTTGGTCCTATTAACCGTCAGCGTTGGATCTACTCAGTATCTAAGCAGCTACTTGACCGTGTTATCTGGGCTTACGGTAAGAAAGATGGCCTTAAGTTCACGCTATTCCGTCCGTTCAACTGGATGGGCCCACGTCTAGATAGCTTGAACTCTGCACGTATCGGTTCTAGCCGCGCGATCACTCAACTTATCCTAAACCTAGTTGAAGGTACGCCGATCAAGCTTATCGACGGTGGTGAACAGAAGCGTTGTTTCACTGACATCTCTGAAGCGATTGAAGCGCTATTCCGCATCATCGAGAACAAAGAAGGTCTGTGTGACGGTCAAATCATCAACATCGGTGCACCAAAAAACGAAGCGAGCATCAAAGAGCTTGCTGAGACATTGGTTGAGAAGTTTGAGAACCACCCACTGCGTGATCAGTTCCCTCCATTTGCTGGCTACAACCTAGTAGAAAGCAAAGCGTTCTACGGTGACGGCTACCAAGACGTTCAACACCGTAAACCAAGCATCGCAAACGCGAAGAAGCTGCTTGATTGGGAACCAAAAGTTCACATGAACGACACAATCGAAGAGACTCTAGATTTCTTCCTTAAAGGTGCAGTAGCAGAAGAGAAGTAATGGAACAGAATGAAGTCACTAAAGTCGGTCTTCGTATCGATGTAGACACTTTTAGAGGCACCAAACTTGGTGTACCTAAGCTACTCGAAATTTTCGAGAAGCACGGAGTGAAGGCTTCATTCTTCTTTACTGTTGGACCTGATAACATGGGGCGCCATATATGGCGCCTTTTGCGTCCCGCATTTCTGAAGAAGATGCTTCGCTCTAAGGCCGCTAGTCTTTACGGTTACGATATTTTAATTCGTGGCACTATCTGGCCAGGTCCTGTGATTGGCAAAAAACTTCGTCCAATTATTGAGGCGGCTGATAAAGCTGGTCATGAAATTGGTTTGCATGCTTGGGACCACCACAAGTGGCAGATGAAAACCGATACCATGTCACCGGAAGAGCTGCGTAGTGAGATTTCCAAAGGCTATAACATGCTGAAGGATATTACTGGTAGAGATCTGCCTTGTAGTGCAGTAGCTGGCTGGCGCTGTACTGATCAAACGCTTATTGAGAAAGATGCTTTCCCATTTAAGTACAATAGCGATTGTCGCGGCGATTCTATCTTTTCTCCAGGTGAAGGAATGGCACCTCAAATCCCAGTGACCTTGCCAACCTATGATGAGCTTGTCGGGCAAGATGGTGTCGACAACAGCAACTACAATGATGCTATTCTTAAGCTTATTAAGCGCGATGGTTTGAATGTTTATACAATCCACGCGGAAGTAGAAGGTATTGTTTGTGCTGAAATGTTTGAAGATTTGATTGTCAGAGCTAAGCAACAGAATATAGAATTCGTACCCATGATAGATCTGCTTGAAGGGGCAGAATCGCCACTTCCAAGTGATGCAATAAAAAACATCGAAATGGAAGGGCGAGAAGGGTGGCTAACACACCAAGCGTCATTTGTAGAACGCATGGGATTGTAGTCGCTTTTACGCCTTAAATGTCGCTGCATGTAGATTTGAAACTAGTATAAGCCCATGATGTCATGGGCTTTTATTCAATTGGATGAAGAATGCAACAATCACGAATTAACTGGGCGGTGTGGATACCGCTTTTCTTTATTGCGTTATACATACTACCGCTTGATCTGCGCCCACTGTGGTCACCAGATGAGCTACGCTACGGAGAGATCTCTCGCGAGATGGTGGCTTCCGGTAACTGGATAGTTCCTACCTTTAACGACTTACGTTACTTCGAAAAGCCGATCATGGGTTATTGGTTTAACGCCATTGCACAAGTTATTTTTGGTGACACCAATTTTGCTGTGAGAATTGCGTCGGCACTTGCTATGTTTGGTTCTGCACTATTTTTAGTTTCTCTCGTTGGCAGAATGACAGATCGCCGTCAAGGTTGGCTAACCGCAGGTGTGTTTCTTAGCATGTTTATGGTGGCAGCAATCGGTACTTATAGCGTACTCGATGGCATGTTGGCATTCTGGCTTACTGCTTGTTATGCCGCCTTCTATTTTGCAACGGAAGCGACCTCTACGAAACAGCGATGGTTACACTATGGCTTAGCAGGGTTCTTCTGTGGTTGTGCTGTTTTGACGAAAGGCTTTTTAGCGCTAGCGTTACCAGTTATTGTCGTTATACCTTACATGATTATGCAAAAGCAGTTCCTAGAGATATTAAGATGGGGCTGGTGGGTGATGTTTGTTGCGCTTATCACTTGTTTGCCATGGTCTCTAGCTATACATGCAGCTGAACCAGATTATTGGAATTACTTCTTCTGGGAAGAGCATATCCATCGTTTCTCTGCTGAAGATGCGCAGCACGCTGCGCCGATATGGTATTATGTACCGTTCCTATTCTTAGGAACTCTACCTTGGGTATTTTGGGCTCCGTCTGCTCTTGTTCAGTTAAAGGGTGAGTTTTCAAAGCCACTTATTCGCTACTCTATTCTCTGGGCGGTAATGCCATTTTTGCTGTTCTCCTATGCAAGTGGAAAACTGGCGACGTATATCTTACCTTGCATGGCTCCAATTGCGATTCTATTGACCCATGGCATTATCAAAGCCTATAACAGCAAAGCGAAAGGCCTAACAATAGGTTCGATTATTAATGGTTTATTCTTTGCAACGGTTGCTATTACACTAATGGTGATGTTCTTTATGGGTAAGCTACCTTTGGATGAGTCTGAATCTTATCGTCCTTGGATTGCGTTGTTCATACTAGGATTTTGGGCTACTTGTGCTTTCTATGCAGTGAAAGCCAAAGCGTTCGAACACAAGTTTGCTGCGTATATGGTATCGCCTTTGGCTCTTTTCGCCTTGTTCTCCACTGTGCTTCCAAATACGACGATTGACTCAAAAATGCCAGCACGTTTCATGGAGCAATTAGCACCAAAAGTCACCGATGATATGGTTCTTATTGCGGACTATCCGGATACAATGTCAGCACTAAACTGGTACTTGAAGCGCAGCGATGTCTATCTCACCAAGTCTATGGGGGAGGTGGATTACGGTCTGAAATATGAGGACTCGAAGCATCGCTTCATTGAGTGGAATCAGTTAGATGACTTTATCAAAGAGAAACAGTTGACGGGTCCAGTGCTCTTACACTTTAGAGACCTACCGCCGTTGCCAGAAGGTTTCCCTGAACCAGATGATCACGTTGATCGTGGCCGTTATCATGCGCTGATCTTTAATCAAAAAGATGCCCAGTAATGACAGTACTGCTGTTTGTACTTTCAGTCGTCGCAAGCTCGCTTAGCCAATATTGGCAAAAGCGAGCAGCTATGTATTTTGAAGAAAACCCGCAGCTGTCCGCAGTAGGGAAGCTATTGAGCTTTCCTATGCTTCTTGGAATTGTCTTCTTGGGAACCAGTGCCTTAACTTGGTTGGGTGTACTGAGTCAGTGGGATGTATCAGTTGCTTATCCGTTACTAAGCGTTAATTTCGTTATCATGTTATTGGTTTCTAAATTTGCCTTTGGTGAAGTCATTCTGCCCAAGCAATGGCTTGGTGTAATGTGCATAATGATCGGCGTTGGCATTATTGGAGGAGCTGGTTGATGGTAGCGAAAGATCTTAAAGCCGGCTTGCCAATTGCACTAGTGAGTGTCCTGCTAATATCTACTGCTCAGCTCTCTATGAAATGGGGAATGGGAGGGATTGCATCGCAATGGGATAGCATTGTTGTTTTATTTGAACAAGATCAATTGCTTGAGCTGCTAGTACATGTGTGGTCAGCTTTATTTGGTGTTGGCATCGGCTTAGGATGCTATGCACTGTCTATGGCGTGTTGGGTAATGGCTTTAAAGCACTTACCCCTTGGGGTTGCATATCCTTTGCTTAGTTTGAGCTATGTGATTGTCTACTTGCTAGCAGTGACTTTACCGTGGCTCAATGAGACATTTAGTTGGGTGAAGTTGTCCGGAATCGGTTTTATCCTCCTTGGGCTGACTTTTATCTTTACCGCGAAAAAGTCCAGCCAATAGGCTGGACTGTTTTTGTCTCAAACTTACCTGCCGCGTCCATCAACCATGATTTTTAGAGTTCTAAAGACAATATGAATGTCAGTGGACAGCCACGTCTTAAATGATGACAATGACAAGGCATAACTATGGTCGTAACCAACCTTACTTCTCACATCTTCAATGCACGTATCATAACCTTGATTAACTTGTGCTAGTCCAGTGATACCGGGCAGGACGTCGTAAGTTCGTTCTACAAAGAATGGAATGTCATTCTCAAGCTTGTTATAGAAGTCAGGGCGTTCTGGTCTTGGCCCTATGAGCGACATATCGCCTTTGAGTACATTAATAAACTGCGGGAGTTCATCAAGTCGGGTTTTGCGAAGAAAGCGGCCTACAGGTGTGATTCGCGGATCGTCTTCTGTCGCCCATGTTGCGCCTGAATGGGATTCGGCATCCACATACATTGAACGATACTTGAGTACATAAATGAAATCCATTCTCTCAGGAGTCCATTTCCCTACTCTGAGCTGCTTATAAAATATGGGTCCTCTCGAGGTAAATTTAATTGCTAGCGCTACAGGTATAAAAGTGATTGCAAGGATGATCATGCCAACACTAGCACCTACAATATCGAAAATTCGTTTTGAGAAGTGAATTGAGCGTCTTTCATAGTTAGTCATAATTATCCTCCTAGCGCGCGAGACGCTGCCATTTTCCATTTTCAAGTCCAAATAAGTAACGAAGCCCACCAATCAAGTTAGCAGTATGGCCAACGATTAAGTATGTAATTAAACGAATGAGTCGCAGCTTTTGAAGAGGTGGGCAGTAGTTCGCTATTGCGGCAATAACGTAAACGGCTACCTGCGAATAAAACAGTACCAAGAAGATAGCGTTTGTTTGCGCCAACCAAAGTGACGAAATCAAGCATGTAATCATTAAGTATGGTGTAAATAGGCGTAGTCCTTTGCCCGAGAAAAAGGTAAATGCAGTCCGGCCATATTGCGGCGAGAATAGATCAAACAACATGATTACCTGCTGCATGTTGCCCGCTGAGATACGTAATCGTCGCCGAAAGTCTTGGACTGATTCAGTGGGTTCTTGCTCGATGGCATTCATATTAGGTGCGTATGCGGCTTGATAGTGATGGCGAACAATCCTCATCGGAATGATGAAATCATCGTTGATTGTATTGTCCGGTAACAATTCAAATAGCGGTGTACGTATGAAATACAGCGCTCCATGTGCACCAATCGTAGACCCCATAGTGGATTCACGATATTTGATGTTGTTTTGGTATTGCCAGTAGTCTGACTCTCCGGTTTGACCGGCATGAAGCAGCTGATAGGTTGAGTTTACGACACCGATGTTCTGATCTTTGAAGAACTCACTGGCAATTAGAAGGGCATCTACGGAGATAATTGCTGAAACATCTGAAATGCAAGTAATATCACTGTCGACTTTCGGAATGTATCGGTTAAGGATCGCAACTTTCCCGGTATTATCTTGCTGATTGATAATTTCAAAATGGGTATCCGCGCATATGGCCTCTTGTATTGTTGACTCAGCGATATTGAGAGTGCTGTCTTCACTGCCGTCATCAATAATCACAATTTTCAGCTTATCTCTTGGATAGTCTAACGATGCGCAATTTCTGACTTTATCCGCTATCCACTGCTCTTCATTATAGGCAGGTATGATAATGGTAACCGTCGGTAGTACACGATCTCTACGAACGCAACGATAGCCTCTTGGTATTGCACCACTTGTGATTATTGGATGTCGATTAGCCCACCAGCGGAGAATCACTGGATATCCAGCATGGTGATACACTATGAAAAATGCGCTTAGAATGAATATTCCAATCAATACTACTTCCATATTATGTCCTTTCTATAATTAATCTTGACTAGCCAAGAGTTAAGCCTTGAACACAAGATTTCGATAGGCTTCGCTCATTGAACGTACATCATTATTCTCGACGACAAAGTCTCGTGGACAGAATAGGTGACGTGTTTTTAATGCGTTCTCTAAAGCTTGCACCAATGAAAACACTCGATTCGATTTCGTTGTCACACCAGATAAAGGGCATAGAGTTTCCTTTGCCGCACCAACATCCGTAACCACAACTGGAATGTTGCACGCTTGTGCTTCAAGCGGCGAAAGTGGAAATCCCTCACACACTGAAGGGAGACAGAACAGATCAAGCGATTGGTAAAACGAAGGCATATCGTTTACTAATCCAAGAAAGTGAACCCTGTCCTCAACTTTCAAAGCTTTGGCAAGGTCTTTGAGCTTTTGCTCAAGGGAACCTATACCTGCAATAGCGAGGTGGATATCGTTCGAAAGTCGTGCAACGGATTTGATCAAAGTCGCTTGTGCTTTAACAGGTTCTAAACGACCAGCGGTGCCAATGAGGGTAACTTTGGCTGGCAAACCAAGGATACGCCTTGCTCCAGCCTGATTCGCAGGTACGAATCGGTTACAGTCCACTCCATTTTTAATTACAGTCGGCGTGGTATAAGGGAATAGCTGAGAAAGCTGCTGCTGAACTTTTTGCGCATCAGCCACTAAGATTGGGTTAACCACCTTGAGTGCGAGATTTTCTACCTTTTGACGTTTTGCATCGGTTAAGTGCCACATATCGTGCTCGGTATGAATTCGTGCTGGGACTCGGTTGAGTCTTGCTGCAATGCCACCATAGATTAGAGGGCCAATATGATGAGTGTGGACAACTTGAGGCTTTAGTACCTTAAGTAGTCGATACATCACTCGAAGCAGAGTAATTTGTGAACCGGGCTTTTTGCCGAGAAAGAATAGATGTGAGCGATATTTGATAAGTTGTGGCCAGTGTTTAATTGCTTGTTCAAGCTCCCCTTCCAAACTGATGATGAATACTCTTTCATCTTCTTTCGCTTGCTTAAGCAGTTCAAGAACCATTGTTTCAAGTCCTCCAGGAGCGAGGTGTTGAACAACGTGTACGACCTTGTATGTGCTACCAGAGTTGTGTTTTGGAATAAGGGGTGAGCTTGCCATAATTTGCTCCTTGCATAGGCGTTGCATTGTTAATCTAACGTTGCACGGGTTGTGCCAAGTTAATAAGTAAATAAAAACATGTAGTTAAGCTCAAAACATATGGCTTTCCCGATATGACATTCATTCTGAATATCATTCGGCGGCAATCTTAGGAATCGCAGTAATCAAAGGCACACCGGATATTTGAGTGAGTTGATCCCTACGGCGTATAGTTGTATCAAAGAGCTCAAGAACAATTGCCATACCTATGCCCAGAACAAGTCCAGCGATAACACCAACAGCCGCAAATACGGTTGGCGTGAAATTCGTTGGTGAACTGGGTGTATAAGGGAGATCGATGATTTTGACTCGTTTATTTTGCTCAAACACACCTAATGAACCGGTCAATTGTGCCATTTCGTAACGTTCCACTAGTTCATCGTAGAGTTGTCTTTTAAGACTGACATCACGTTGTAGCTTCAATAATTGTTTGGCATTACTACCGTAACTTTGGGCGTTGACGGTGAGCTCATCAATCATAGACTGCAAGCTATTAGTTTCTTGCTTGAGTGATTCGTACCGACCTCGAACAAGTTGGAGGCTGTGAAGCTGCGTAATTAGAAGTGGCTGAATATCGCCTACATCGCTAACTGAAGTCACACTGGCAATATCCCACAGTTGGTCGCTGTTGAGTTCGGGTTGCTCAGACTGAAGTAATTGGTTGCGCTCTTTCTCTAGCCTACTAAGTTCTCTAAGTTTGGCCTGCACGGCACTGTGGGTATCAGTGTATTTTGCTTTAAGTAAGGTTAACGCGCTTCGAGTTTCAATGATCTGTTCTTCCAATTTGCCGACTATCGGGTTGGTTTTGGAGAGTTGCTGATCAAGCGAGCCTAGGCTTTGTTCTACGCCAGATAGCTCAGCTTGTTTTTCCGCCAAAGTTTGCTTAAGCGAGGCTAGTCGGCTCAGATTCTCATTTTGCATTTCAGGTGTCGCTGAAGAGTGTTGGTTGTAATAATCGGCTAACGCTTGTTCGGCGTTTTCTAGCTCTTGTTTGCGTTTCTTAATATGGATAGTCAGAAATTCACTGGAATCCCTGATCGATGAGCGTTCAGGTGCCAAAAGTTCTTCGACAAAGTGAACACTTACTGATTCTAGCAGCGCCTTCATGCCCTCTGGTGAGGATGAGGAGTGTTCAATTTTTATGAAGTCTTTGCCTAATTGAGTAACGGTTAGGTTGGCAGAAAGCTCAGCGATAATTTGATCTTTTTGAGTTGCGGTCATGGAGTCATTAATAAGGCTTAGGTCACTTGCAACTGACAACAGCACGTGTCGGCTGTTGAGGAGAGTTTTAAGTGCTGACAGACGATCTTTGAGCATGGTCGAGACGGCAATATCTTCAAGGAACGGATTCATTTTGGCGGTTTCTTGAATCAGCATGCTGGTATGCGATTTATATTTCAGAGGAGTCAAGACGCCGATAGCATAAGCGACAAACGGCATGATCAAGATTGGCATTGCTATCGCATAACGACGCCTCCAGGCTGCCGTTAAGATAGCTAAAAGCCTCAGCTTTAGCTCACTCATAAGGCCTCCAAATAGCGCTCTAGTACTTGAGTTCTTTGTTCCCAGCTCTCGCTGTCGACTAGACCTTCAGGAAGCTTAGTCGATTGCTTTGCCGCTGACTCAAGCGCTTTTATCATTTCGTCAACATTTTGAATCACGATGACATGTTCACGGTAGGGCTTAAGTGCCGGAAATTCGGTAGTAATAACCGGTCTTCTTGCGGCTAAATACTCTTTCAGCTTAAGAGGGTTGCACGCACTAATTTGTGTGTTTAAGACGAATGGCAGCAAACTGACGGTCCAGTGCTGGCTGTAACATGCGAGTTGCGCATGAGGCTTGGGTCCTAGATAAAAGACGTTGTCGGCCTGTACAATTGGAAACTGTTCTAGTTCGAGTTGACCAATAAATACGAAATCCCAATGCGGCATGGCACTTATCACCTGATTAAGGAGATCATAATCTAGCCAACTAGAAAGACTGCCATAGAAGCCAGCAATTGGACGTCCTCTGTTTGGTAAGTCATTGGCGCGCTTGGTAGGCTGGGAGAAGCGCTGACAATCCACACCATGAGTTAGCAAGCGAGTTTTCCTTTCCGGGAATTTTCTCAGAAGCTTTTCGCTTGCCGTAATGACCATATCAGCCTCTTGAACCAGATGACGTTCATGCTGCAATACCGTGTCATGATCAACTCCTGCGAGCGCTCCAAAATCGTCACCGCAGTAGTAGACAATAGGTAGATTACCTAATCGTTGGCAGACGTCAGCAGCGGTGGGTAATGAACTCCAAATAATGGGATTGTTGAGTTTTAGTCTTTTAATAACGGGAACCAACTGTGACTCCATCAAGGCTGCTGCCAGCTTTCTAGACCATGTTGAACGAGGCGCTGGAATCGTCATCAGGTTTACAATAGTAATAGTCTTTGGTACTGGCTCGGATTCGAGTTTCAGTTGTTTGGACTTATCACGTCGGAGTAGCTTGTTTAGTGCTCGGGCCGCATCGTGTTTAGTAAACTTGGGTTGACGTAAACCAATGGAATTTATCCAGAGTACTTTCCGCTGACTGGCAAGGCGCTTGACGAGATGCTGAGTGCTAGAAGGCAAGGCACCATAGTCTTCTCCGAATACAATCAAATCTCTCATAACATAATCCTTGTTATTCAGTAACGGTCAATTAACGCTATATCGTCTGATCGATATGTCTAACGACTTTCGCAGGGCATCCAGCGGCGATAACATTGGCGGGTAAATCGTTAGTCACGACGCTACCTGCAGCGACGATGGTTCCCTGTCCAATTGTCACGCCAGTTTGCACGGTTACTCCTGTCGCTAGCCAAACGTCTTGCTCTAGGACAATGCTTCCAATGCGATGATCTTCATCGGGTGCACCTTCTGCTCTTTGGCGTGCATTGAGCGGATGTCCTGAGTAACCAAATAATTGACAACGTCCCGCGATTCTCACGTTGTCTTGAATTTCAACTTTTTCGGCAACAGCGATAGTGACCTGCCAACCTATATCAACATTGCTACCGACGATAAGTTCTGGATGTATTGCAGGGTTAGGGTGAGGTGTAGTTCGAGCGCTAAAAGTGGTGTGTCCTGACACTCGGCAGTCATTACCTAATGCAATTTTCAGGGGACCAGTGACAAGTGGCAATCCGCTGTAAAGATAGAGTGAGTGACCACATTTCGATACGCGCCCTTTAAATGCAGGCGTGTATACAAGTAGTCGAGATAGTGTTTCGATTCCATTTCGCAAAATAGTTAATAACGCATAGAGCGCTTTGTTATAAAACGATGGCGTGGGAATGCCTGTCGCACGCGCTCTTTTCAAAATGACAAAAAGGTTTCTCATTTTGGGATTTGGATGAGACCGAAGCCAATTTTTGAAATCGAATGACGAAGTAGTATTCATTTTGACATTCCTTCTCATTATTCTGAGTCGTAGATTTTAGGATACTAGAAGGGGTATCAAGAAATGCGCCAATAATTATAGTTATATTAATCAAAGGGTTATCGGCTACTTATGTTCTGGGCTTTCGCACTTCTCAAATTGCGAAGCAATTTGTGACACTGCGATGGTCAGTGCAGCGAGAATATAAATCGGCCATACGAAGCCTTGAGTGAGAAAAGTACCGGATACAAAGGTGCCTATAAGGCCACTGTATACCGCCAGTGCCATTGAGCGCAGATAAGGTGGGATATCCGCTCTACCATCTATGAAAGTGAGCGTTTGCCTAGCACACTTCAAAAGCTGATAAATGAAAAGTAAGAAAACAATAAGCCCAATAAAGCCAGTCTCGGCTAACACACCAAACCAAGTACTGTGAACAGCGTGGTTTAATCCATCCCAATGAGGACTGTAGAAGAAATAGTTATAGTAAAAGTTATCCAGTCCAACACCTAAGACAGGGTTGTCTAGTGCCATTTTATAGGCAGCTTCCCACGCATAGATCCTGCCCATTGCAGATTCATCAATGCCTTCTTCCGCAGCTCCTCCAGAGGCTCGTCCGGATATGCCAGCTAATGAGTAGAGCGCAAGAGCACCGATAACACCTAAAAAGGCAAACAGAGTCTTTGATGGAATGATGCGCCAAGCGTAGAACCCCAGCACCGCAAGTGACCCTAACAATCCTCCTCGGCTTTGAGTTGCGACAATTGCAAAAAACAGAACCGCAGAAGTTAGGAGCGACAGGGCTCGAAATGACCACCCGATTCCTTTCGTCGTCATAGTGGCGACAGTAAATGCAAGAGGAAACAGCAGCACTAAGGCAAGATCATTTGGGTCGCCAAGCATAGAGCCGAAACTTCGACCAATAGTGACCCTTGAGCCTTCGACTAAACCAATACCATTAGCGGAGTTATAGAGTGCAACACAACCTACAACAAGCCCCGAAATAACAATCAGAAATGAAAAACGTGATAGCTCTTTGGGAGAGGTAATCAACCATGACACGGCCAATGTCATGATAATTATTTTGACGTAAGTGCCACTAAACATCGCGATGGCAACGCTTCTATTCGCTGCAAACACGACTCCTACAATGACAATCCCCCAAAATATAAACAGCCATCGGTAAACCGGATGCCAGTAAAGCTGTATTTTTCCACTAATTAAGGTATGCCAAAGTAACGCGGACAGGGCGGCAGCCGAGAGCATTAACGGAATTTTCAATGGATAGAGTGCGGGAAAAACTTCATGAATTCGGAAAAAAGAAAATACGATAAATAGCGTTACCAACCAAAAGGTCTGACTCAAAACAACCAATATAGCGATTGGAATTAGTCCGATAGCCAGACCCACAATAGGGTGGGGTACCAATGCCCATATAAGGCCTACCAGAGCGCACAACGTAACACTCAGTAGTGTATGTTTAGAGTGGTTAGAAGAAGGAGTGGCGGTATTCATCGCCATACCTTGCTTACAACGACATCTAGCCCATTCCAATTGGAATCTTGCGCATCGACGCTAGTCATGACTAAGCTCCAACTCAAGAATGGAATTGCATGTAGCGAGTATGTAAGTAGTGATTGGGCGATAACTCTTCTCAGCATCGTAACACTGAGCAACCTTCATCGCTTCGACGGCAATTGCATCCCTTGAGAAGGGGTCTTTGTAACAATGGTGGAGAACTTTTGCGAGAGAACTGGGTTCATTGCCATTATATTTCAGACAGCTGTAACCGTCTGATAACACTCGACCCCAATATCCATTGTCCCTCGGAATGATAGGGCACATGCCCGCAGCCATCGCTTCTAAAATTAACAGGTTAGCCGATTCATCAGGCGCAGTTGATACAAAAATACTGCATTGCTGTCTTATTTCATCGATATTTCGACAGCCCTGATACCAATGTAGCCCTTTAATTGGGCGGGGGATAGAGGTGCTTTTATCAGCTGATTTCAGTAATGATTGAGAGTAGTAACAGATGTCTCCGTCAATAGGCCGAGGAACTTGTGCCACCGCAGTTAAGAGGTGCTCGATATGATATTGATTAAGGTCTCCTGCCCAGAAAATTCTCGAGTCTGCGGTTTTTCTTACGGTTGGCCAATCAGCGATTGTGATACCACTTTGGAAGCTTTGCCAGTTTTCATCTTTCAACGTGTTGTTTTGTTGTAGCAGATGCCTGTTTAATTCTTCAGTACCAGCTAGGTAGAAAACTTTCGTCGCTTTTGTTAGGCACCACAGGTTTGTGGCAGAGTCATAGAGTTTTGAATAAACCAAGTGAACGAGCGCATAGCCCCAACACACTCTCAACCAGTAGACTGGGAGGGCCATTTGAGGCTGAGAAAACGATAGCATCACATGCACCTTTGGGAGTGTTGTTAAGAAGTAGAGACAGTAACAAAGCTGGCAGAAGCTTTTGAACCAATCAGTAATTGATAACCGCTTTTTAGAGTCAATAGGGAAAGGGAGTGAGTATATCTGCAACGGGATTTCGTAGTCTTTCAGTCGTGTCCAATGACTGGCTTTCGCGGCTAAGACGCTTATCTGCACACTTTCATTACCGAGCTGACGCAGCAAAGAGTGCAACGCTAAAGTATCGTTGTCTTTAGTGGAATAAGCATCGAAGACTACAATATGTTTTTGGCATTGTTTGGTCATATCTAAGGCCTGATTGAGATGAATAACTATCTCGAGGGATAGCCCATCAATTTGCGTAATAGATATGTTTAGAGCAAGTAAGATGCCACGTTACTAACTCTTTATATTACAAATAGTTAAGGATAAAACTCTTCAGGTGCGGTTGTACTTGATAATGGAATTCTCAATATAGGAATCACAATGACAGCTTAATGATAGGTGTTACTGGGTTACGGCATCGCCAAAACCATAAATGGAGAGTACTTGGGGAATGATGACTTTGGTGGAGTAGTTCTGTTCTATCGTTTGTTGCGCGTTAAGCTTTACTTGCGCTTTTTCAGCGGGGGAGAGTGAAAACCAGTGCTTTAGCGCGTCATACATCTCCTGGTTACTGTCAACGATCCATCCATTGATCCCCGAGTCTATCATGCTAGGCAGTTCGCCCAGTTTAAAGCTAATAAGTGGAATGCCACGAGACATCGCCTCTAACGCAGCCATGGGCAGCCCTTCATACTTCGAGGTGATGAGTAATACATCGATGTCAGGCCATACACGGGCCATCTCTTTTTGGTGGCCATGGAAAGTGACGTTAGGTGAATTGTGTTGTTTTAACTCTAGCTCCATATCACCAGAGCCATAAACATGAAAGGCATTGCGAGGAAACCGATTTGCGATATCTAGAAAAGTGTCTGGGCCTTTTTCTGGACTTAATCGCCCTACGAACGCTACGTTTTGATTTGTGGATTCAAGAAACTCAGTTTGTGGGACAAAGTTATTGACCAGTACACTAGAATAAGGAACTTTCCCTTGGATCGCGCGACTTACACAAATCCGCTTATGACTGACTATGGCACTGACTCGATCTACAGCGTCGTACCAGCGAACTTTTCCGATCGGTGTTTCACCAGCATGAAAAGTCGATACTATGTTAATTGCAGATGTCGCGCCGCAAAGGCGAGATAAGCGAAGTAGTATGTTCGCTTTGTAGCCATGTGCATGAATAACAGTGGGTTTTTGGTTTTGCGAAGCCGCTTTGTCAATGGCTTTGTTTAGCCTCAGCCAAATAGAGTGTTGCGGATAGTCGACATCCAATATAGTGGTATCAATATTAGCGGTTTGAAGCTGCGCAATGAGTGGCGGCGTAGGTTTATGCGACGTTAAAAATACAACTTTTACGTTTTGCTTAAAGGCAATCAAGCCTTTTGCTAGCTCAAGGACGTGCGTCTCTATACCGCCAAAAGTACTACTGTCTAACAGTAGCCAAACCCGCTTGCTACGAGGCACTGTCTTCTGCCTCCCAAGCTTGTTTTTTTCGGTAGACAGTGGATGGGCTTAACTCTAGAAGCACGGCCGCATTGAGCACATTGCCATCACAAAAATCGATAGCCTGCTGTATGGTTTCTCGCTCAACCTGCCACATAGGACGAATGTTAGGTGTTCTAGGCTCAGTATCGCTGTCAGGCTGAGGTTGCACGGCGGCCATTTGGACCGTCTCTACCATATTGTGGTCAACGGTGTTTTCTGGCGTTGGATGTTGTACCACTGAGAGAAGACTTTGTGGAGTGCTAGGACGAACAACTGTTGCTGGTCTTGTTTGGACCATTTCGGCGGGCAGATGATTAACGCCCAAAGATTTGTCATCGTTAAGAACCACAATGTTACGTATTACGTTTTGCAACTGTCGAACGTTCCCAGGCCAGTCATATCGTTTGAGATAACGCTGTGCTTCTTTGGAAATAGATTCAAAACGGCGTTTATCTTGCTTCGCGTAACCTTTCAAGAAGTGTTCTGCCAGAGTGACGATGTCACGGTCTCGCTCACGCAGTGGCGGCATATGAATTGGAACTACATGTACGCGATAATAAAGGTCTTCACGGAAACGACCTTCTTTTACTTCAGCTAATGGGTCACGGTTCGTCGCGCAAATAATGCGAACATCTACTTTTTGTTCTTTGGTTGCACCTAATGGTGTAAACGTGCCAGTTTGCAAAAAGCGCAGAAGTTTCTTCTGCATTTCTAAGTCCATTTCGCACAATTCGTCCAGGAACAAAGTACCGCCGTGTGCAAGTGACGCAGCGCCCTTACGATCCGTTGTCGCCCCTGTAAATGCGCCTTTGACATGTCCAAAAACTTCGCTTTCCATTAAATCTTTAGGAATAGCGCCACAGTTTATGGCAATAAAAGGCTGCTCTCGACGTTCGCTTTCGTTGTGAATGGCGTTGGCGCAAACCTCTTTACCGGTGCCACTTTCACCAATAATAAACACGCTGGCGTTGGTATCCGCTACTGCATCGATAATTTTGTATACACCTTGCATGGGAATACTGGCGCCAATAAAATCATGAAATCGTTCACGTTCCATCTGCTGTTGAATATCATCGAGCATAGTTTCCAATTGAACTTGCTTTAGATGAATGTTGACGGACGTTTTTAAGCGGTCAGCTCGAATTGGTTTTTCAAGGAAGTCTTTCGCGCCTTTTTGAATAAGCTTGACGGCAGTATCTACACTGCCATGTGCGGTAGCGACGATAACCGGAATCTGCAGGTTTTTTTCTTCCATCCATTCAAGGATCTCGTCTCCCTGCATATCGGGCAATTGCAGATCTAGGATTATCAATGAAGGCAAGGTTCGTTCTAACAGACGCTTTGCTTCCGCGCCGGTAGCCACATGCAATAATTCGTAGGGCTCGTTCTGCAAAAACTGTTTATAAAGTACTGCGAGTGAAGAAGAGTCTTCAATAAGGAGCACTTTCGGTGTCATATTTACTTCCTTGTTTAATATCACTGCTGATTAAAGGATAGTACAAATAACGACGATTTTTAGTAAATTACTGTCTAACGCGCTGAATATAAAGAATTTGCGCAAAAGAGTGTCAAATAGGCAACGACAGGAATCTATTGCTGACCACTTTCTTCTTAGCCCACGATGTTATTTTGGAAGGTAACCAACCCAGACGATCAATCTCGCGGCAAATCTCACTTGCTAGTGAAGGTTGATCCCGGTAGTTAAGTACGGTTCCCAATAAGTGGGTGTGGGTACCTTCTTGTAATGCCTGAACTGCATCGGCTACTTGGTTGGTGAGCGTGACCCCGCTTAGCACAACCAAATAAGTACCATCACATGCGTTAGCGACACAGTGCGCTGGGATGTTGTTTTGATTAACGTTGAGGATAGGTGACGTATCAATAACCACTCGATCATATTGAGTTAGCCATTCTGCAACTTGTTGCCTTAAGTTGGTTGGGTCCTTATACAACAAACGAGTTCGTGGGTCGCTAGGTGCGGATACCCCAAGAAACACTTTTGGGGAGTGTTTATCTTGCACCCAGTGGCTGTTCTTCGGCGTGAGTTCTGATGAAAGAGAGGGAACATCAGACAGTTCTATGCTCATCAGACTTGGGTGGTATAGATTGAGGTCGACCAACAGTGTTTTATGACCAGCAAGAAGGTAGCGCTCAGTCAAAGCTTGCGCTATCGAAGAGGTGCCTTCTTGGCTGTTGCAGGCTGTAATACTGATTGAGCGGCATTGCTTCAATTCTGCATTGAGATAAAGCTCTTCAATTTCAGCATGAGTCGCGGGAATAGACATTATAGCGCTCCTATTACAGCGATCGTCGAGACGATCCTGAAGATATCGGTTAAGCCCAGTCGAGCTTGTTCTGCAAAGCTATTACGGCGGTCCGGGATATAAATAGTATCGCCTGCGCGAATCACGGGTAACATTTTGATATCAGCAGTTTTACTGAACTCCACCAGATCAAAGGTTCTTGCTTGTCCTTGGCAGCAAGACATGTTAACGACGCTAATCTTCTCTACATAAGCTCTATCACTTGGTCCTCCTGCCTCTGCTAAAACGTCAAGAATTGTCATATTGTCGTTAAACACGTATCGTCCGGGGTTATTGACAGCACCTAATATGCGAATGGTTTTCTCTTTAGGCGTATCTAACCAGTTACGGTTTTTCTCTGGGACATAAATCGTATCTCCGCGCTTAACCAGTGGAATAATGGACTCATCACCGGTCTCAAAGTAAAGCGAGAGATTGAGCTTGCTTACTTTCGAATAAGGCTTGTCTCGGTGAGTCACGCGAATGTTGTGAATGTCCGCGTCTTTAGTTGGTCCGTCTGCCGCAGATAAAATATCAAGAAAATGCATATCGTCCGTGAATCGATAACGGCCCGGAGCATTGACTTGGCCAAACACGTAGATGGAGGCATCGGAGCTTTGTCTTACCCACTGAGCTTTGTTATCTGATGGATCTTGTGGTAAATCATGAACACGGACAATAGCGCCAGCTGAAATGTAAGGCAGCTCTGATTGAGGAGCCCCTCGTTTTATGAAGGCATCAAGATCAAACACCACCATTTTATTGCCGTTAGCGACTTCGATTTTTGAGGTGTCTGCGCGGCCGCTTGGACCTCCAACATGCGCCAGTAAGTCCATCAGATCCATTTCATCTGACCATTCAATTCGGCCAGGTCGAACTACTTCACCGATTACGTTGACTGCTCGGTCTGGGGATACTTTAAGCCACGATTTCTCGTTGATATCGGTTTTCTCTGGTACAAAGATAGCGTCACCAGGCTCTATTTTTGGTGCTTGACTGCCTTTTAGACCTTCGGTGTACGCCGTCATATCAAAAGGGACTACTCGGCCATCGGACTTTATTACGCGAATCTGTCTAGACTCTGCAAATCGTGTTGGGCCTCCGGCATTGGCAAGGATATCCATAAAGGTCGCGCCTTTTTTACCTTCAAAAGCACCGGGAGCGGCTACTTCACCCATGACATACACGGTATTGGAGCCGGATTTAATTTCCTCTTCTTGTTTGGGTACAAAAATCGTCGCTCCGGCTTGCAGAGGAGGTAACAAGGAAACATCACCACTGTCTAAATAGCGTTTTAAGTTGAATAGTGTAGGGGTGTTATTGCTGATTACTCGAATTTGCTCCACGCTCGCATAACGCGTAACGCCGCCTGCTCGCATCAGCACGTCTACTAGGTCGCTATTCGATTTATAGGAGAAGGAGCCAGGTGCATTCACTTCACCAAATACTTTAATGGCTTGGCGTGAGTCGGCACTATCACCCGAATCAGCAAGTTTAGCCGGGTCAAACTCTTGTTCAATATTACCGACTAATGGGGAAGCTGGTACAAATAAGGTGTCCAAAGATTGCAGGGCTGGGAGGTTTTTGTCATCACCAGTATCAAGGAATCGCTTGTAGTCGAATTCCTGTCTATCTGCACCTCGTTTTAGCAACATTTTGTTTAACTGGGCTCCGGAGCGCAGTCCGCCAGCGGCGTGCAATGCCATTTGGACATTTGAGTTGTAGGGAAGCGTATATTCTCCTGGTGAGGCAACATAGCCTTGCACTGAAATTAGAATTTGCCGTTCTGCGACATAAACTTGGACGTTTGAGGTGTCACGAAAAACTTTATCAAGCGCACCCTTTACCGCCGTGGTGAGCTGTTCTTCGTTATAGCCGGCAACGAATACAGGGCCTACTTCTGGTAGTGTAATTCGACCACGTTTATCAACCTGAAATCCCCTATTTAAGCTCGATTCGCCAGGCAAATCGACTTGAATGAGGTCGCCGACTTGTACCTGCTTCTCGTTAGCTAGGGAAAGTGGTGCAAATAAGGCGAAGAGAACAGTTACGCATAGTAGTACTATTACTTTAGCTTGGTTCATCACAACGCTCCTTGAGTGGCATTGCTATTTTTATCCGCGATGACTTCAATGCTGACTCTTCGGTTGGTAAGTCGAACTCCCGGGCTGTCACCCTCGTAGAGAGGCAGTTCTTCACCAAGTGAGTGTGTTTCGATACGACCAGGAGCTAGGCCAAATATAGTTAGGTAACGCTTAACTTGCTGCGCACGTCCTTTCGCAATCTTTTCATTGTATTCGGTACCTCCGGTAGCATCGGCGTGTCCGGTAACAGAAAGGCGAATGGTAGGATGTTGCTTAAGGATGTTTGCTGCTTCCGCGAGATGACCCATGTATTTGGGATTAACTTCGACAGAGTTGTACGCGAACTGGTTATCGACATTAAGAAGTTGGTAGACACGCTTAACCACTTGCATTAGATCATCAAAATCCTTGCCTTTGAGAGGGGGCGCACATGTCGCCTCATTCAATACGTAGTCGAGACGCAACTCCAAATCATTGAGCTTTTTACGTTGAATGACGATGTCGTTAGCAGCGTCAATCCATAGGCCGCCCTCTAACTCTCTTGCGATGCGATTTTGTTTTTCTTGTGCCTGAAGAACGGCAGCGGGGAAGCACCATTGTGCTCCTTCTTCAATCAAGGAATCTAGGTGCAGCGCGGCTAGCTTCCAGTCAAATCGCAAACCGTGCTCAGGTCCCAAGGGTTCATCTGGCATCACTGGTGAAAAATCAGAACCTGCATAGTTCTCGGCAATACCACCTGTTCCCTCATCTGGGTAGCTTGTACAAGCTAAAAGGAGATATGCCGAGAGACAGGTAATGCATAGCTTTACACCCGTTTTTACGTCCATGTAGTTACCACCTATTCTGCCAACAAATTAGTATAATTATGTGTTACAGGTATTCGTTACTCGCATGCGTGTTCACAGGAATTGCCTGACCAATTCGAAGCAACTGTATGATTTGTAGCGGTTGTCCCGTTACGTTCTCTAATCGCATTTTGCGTTCGCGTTCAACTAGACGCTTATATAGATAAACAATAGCACCGATGCCTGAAGAATCCATAAAGCGGACTTGACTTAGGTCAACCTCTATCTCTTGGTGCCAATCATTGTGGATAATGTCATCGATTTGAGGCTGTGCTTCACGGCTTCCTCGAGCATCAAAATCACCATACAGTTCTAGTTTCAAAGTGTGGTTGTTGGTCTCTGCTCTTAGTAGTTCCATCTTGCTGTCCTTATCAAGGGGAGTGTGTTTCGAGTAATAGAGCACGGACTGTGCCAAACTTATAAATATAAATAATTCAATGACTTATTTGCATGCAATAGGGTCTGTCGCAAAATAAAAAAAGCGCTTCTCAAATTGAGAGGCGCTTTTTTATATTGACGTTAGGCTTAACGAGGTCGTCGTTTAGGGCTTCTGGATGGTTTTCCATTGCCAGATGGTTGCCCAGACTTTTTCTTAGGTTTCGAACCTTTACCTGAGTTTCTTTGGCTGTCAGTTCTGATATCTGGTTGACCTTTAGTATGTTTGGTCGCGAATCTGTTTGCACCGTGTCGACCTGACTTTCTTCGTTGGGCTGGCGTCTTAGCATCAAGATCTTCTGCAGGGACTAAACAGCCCGGTTTGTCACCGATCAAGTACTGCTTGCCCATGCTCGTTAATGCTTCTCGGAGCAAAGGCCAGTTTGCTGGGTCATGATAACGTAACAGCGCTTTATGCAACCGACGTTGACGATCTCCTTTAGCAACAGGCACATCCTCACGTTTTTTATACTTCACACGCTTGAGTGGGTTGGTCTCTGAGTAATACATTGATGTGGCATTACACATCGGTGATGGATAGAAGTTCTGAACCTGATCACATTCGTAGTTGTTCTTTTTCAACCACAACGCGAGGTTCAACATATCTTCATCTTCAGTGCCAGGGTGCGCAGAGATAAAGTAAGGAATGAGGTATTGTTTTTTACCAGCCTCTTCACTGTACTTTTGGAACATCTCCTTGAAGCGGTCGTAAGTTCCCATACCCGGTTTCATCATTAAGTCGAGCGGATTCTTCTCGGTATGCTCAGGAGCAATCTTCAAATAACCACCGACGTGATGCGTAACAAGCTCTTTCACATATTCCGGTGATTCTATTGCCAAGTCGTAGCGAACACCCGATGCAATCATCACCTTTTTGACCCCTTTAACTTTGCGAGCTGCACGATAAAGGTCAATAGTGTGTTTGTGGTCAGTATTGAGCTTGTTACAGATGCCAGGGAAGACGCAAGAAGGACGACGACAGTTGGCTTCTGCTTTTGGATCTGAACAGCCAAGACGATACATGTTAGCTGTTGGACCACCTAGATCAGAAATCGTACCCGTGAAGCCTGGAACTTTATCGCGAATCTCTTCAAGTTCGTTAAGAATTGAGTCTTGCGAACGGTTTTGAATAATGCGGCCTTCATGCTCAGTAATCGAACAGAATGAGCAGCCACCAAAACAGCCACGCATGATGTTCACAGAAGTCTTGATCATGTCATAGGCAGGAATCTTGGCCTTACCGTACATAGGATGTGGTACACGTGCATAAGGTAGACCGAATACGTAATCCATCTCTTCGGTAGAAAGTGGGATTGGTGCTTGGTTTACCCAAAGCTCACGATTACCGTGCTTTTGAATCAAAGCACGCCCCGAATAAGGGTTTGTTTCCAGATGCATGACACGACTGGCGTGCGCGTACAAAATACGGTCGTTGTTAAGCTTCTCGTACGGTGGCAGTCTCACTGCCGTTGTTTTTGCATCATGACGAGAAGGGCGAATCGTAATTGGCTTAGCTTCAGGCTCTTTCTTTTGTGTATCGCAATTTGATTCTACTTCGTACGGGTTTTGAGGCACGAACGCTTTACCCGGCTTTTCAATGCGAGAAGAATCAATAATCGTGTAGTTTTCTGGTTCTGCAGGAAGATTAACAGCAGTCCCGCGAATATTGGTCATGTTGCTAACAGTTTCTCCATCAGCAAGACGGTGTGCGACCTCAACTAAGGCACGCTCGGCATTACCAAATAGCAAAATATCCGCTTTAGCATCAAATAACACAGAGCGGCGAACTTTATCAGACCAATAATCATAGTGCGCAATTCGGCGCAAACTCGCTTCTATACCACCCAATACAATGGGGGTCTCTTTGTAAGCTTCACGACAACGCTGAGAGTAAACAAGTGTTGCACGATCGGGTCTTTTTCCACCTTCGTTATTCGGCGTGTACGCGTCATCGTGACGTAGCTTACGATCGGCAGTATAGCGGTTTATCATCGAGTCCATGTTACCTGCAGTAATACCGAAAAACAGATTCGGTTGACCAAGCTTCATGAAGTCATTTTTGTTGCTCCAATCTGGTTGGGCAATAATGCCAACGCGAAAGCCCTGCGCTTCTAATAAGCGTCCGATGATCGCCATGCCAAAACTAGGGTGATCGACGTAGGCATCACCAGTAACAATGATGATGTCGCAGCTGTCCCAACCAAGGGCATCCATTTCTTTTCTGCTAGTTGGCAGAAAACGAGCCACACCGAAGCACTCGGCCCAGTATTTTTTATGCTCATGGATTGGGGAAACGTCGTTGTACATATTTTAACCTCTAGTTTTGGAGGCGGGCATTATATACCCCTACGTTGATGACTTCAAAGCCCAAAGAAATTGTGGTTTTTCAATGTGAATAGCATTCGAGGGTTACCTGATATATTATCAGCGCCATCAATTACCACTTTGAATGTCAAACCATGATTACCGCTGTTTTAACCCTTCTAGCGCCTGCTTTAACGGTAGCTCTGCTTATCCTGACCCTAATACTGGCAAAAGGTGATATTTGCCCTGGTCAACGCGGACGTATCCACAAGTTGTTTCCAGCTATCGGAATTTTGTGGTTAGCAATCGCATCATTAAAAGTTGAGGCGTTTCTTGTGGTATTCGCGGTGTTTTACTTCTATTCCCAAGTTAAAACTGGCAAAACGCGAGAGAAAGGCCCTTTTTGGGTAGTGCATTTAGCCAATGGTTTCAGTATTGCGTTTGCGGGTATCATTGTTGCTCAACAGCCAAATTTAGCTCAGTCTCTTTCTCTAGTCTGTTCTGGCCTACTGCTAGGTACGGCTTTTGCTCACCTGCTTTTGACTATCGCGAGAACCCGCTTACAGGCGTTTCATCGTATTTTGCCTGTCTCTGGGGTGATCTTTTCAATGCTTCTTGCGGTGAGCTTTGTCGTAAATGCTTACCAGTGGGAACCAGAAATCGTGACTCAATACACGTCTGCTGTGGTTAGTTCATTGGTGATGCTGGTGGTCGGAATAGTTATCTGGAGTTGGCACATCATTCGTCATAGCACGCCAACCAAAGGTCAATTGACGATCGCTTTTCTTAGTTTAATGGTTACTAACGTCGGGTTGTTGCAACTCTATTGGCTGGCGTAATCTGCCACTTAGGTCACTTTCTATTTTACTAAATAAGGCTAGTCTTTAAAGGCTAGCTTTTTTTATGGAGTACGATTATGGATTTAAGTAACGTGAGCCGTTTTGATAGCATTATCTTATTGGGCATCGTTAATGAAAAGCTTCGCTTAGAATGTGATTCGTTCGAAGAGCTTGTTAGCATGTACGAAATGGATGTAGAAGGGGTCGTTGGCAAGCTAGATATGCTGGGTTATCAATATGATCCTTTAACCAATCAGTTTAAAGCGTATGAACGCTAACTCCAGTTCAGCGCTCAGTCGTAGCGAATCCAATGTATGAAATAAGGGAAAGTGAGTTGATTCGCTTTCCCTTATGATCCCCTATCCGCAGCACTTTTTGTATTTCTTGCCGCTACCACACACGCATGGATCGTTTCTGCCGACCTTGAGCGCTTGCGTGGTGAGTGGGCGAGGCGGAATAGAATCGTCTAACTCGCCATCGATGTAATACCATTGATCGTCTTCAAAAAGGAAGCGAGATCGTTCGGTAAGACAATATTCAAAGCCGTCCTCTTCAAGATAAGCTTCAAAAGACACGAAACCTTCATGCTCATTCGTTCCGCTCTCAGTACCAGTAACCTTGAGCTTGGTCCAATTGCTATTAATTGAATCAGCGATTGAACTGCGTTCGGCTTCGGCATCGCAGCTAGGGTGATAGGTGGCGACAACAAAGTCGACATTTTTGGTCTTATGAGCACTAAACCGAGCGCGCATAAGCTGTTCAGGCTTGTTCGCCTTGCGAACGTCTTGGTGTATTGGTAGGCAGCACGACTCAAACGGTGCATCGTTACCGCAATAGCATGATGTCATAAAAAATCCAAGTTAAGCGTGGGTGTGATATTCCGTTTCGATCGCTAATAGATCTTCGGTCCATTTGATGGCTTCATCGTAATACTTAGCTAACATCTCGTCATTAAGAGCAAGTTTATCTCTGCAGGCAATCACCGTCGTCCAGTCTGCCGCTTCATAAGCTTTCACCAAGGTTAAGAGTTTTCCAAGTGTGCCTTGTTTGGTCACAAGGGCACTTTTAACCAGATTATCAATTGGCATCTTTTGAACCAACTCTTCTAGAGGTTGATCGAATAACGAGTCAAGTAATGAGAACATGCCAGTCAGAAAACCCAATCCATCATCCAAGTTGGTGTTCATATCATTAAGCAATAATTCACAAAAACGGGCGCGCTGAATCGATAAGCTATATAAGCTGTCAGGCTTATCGTCTTGCGTTGAAGTGATTGCGACTAACGAAATGAACTTTCTCAGGCGATCTTCGCCGAGATAGACCAGAGCTTGTTTAAATGACTTTATCTCTGCTCGTATCAGGTAAGAGGCGTTAACAAATGTGAGCAGCTTATATGAAAGCGTGACATCTAGAGAGATAAGTCGCTCAAGCTCATCGTAATTGATATTTGGGTTTGAAATCTCTTTACAAAGCTGAACTACAGTCAAAAAGGAAGGTTTGATCTGTTTTCTTCTTATCAGCTGAGGACGGCTAAAAAAGTAGCCCTGAAACTGGGTGAAACCAACTTGCTTTGCGAGTTCAAACTCTTCATAGGTTTCAACCTTTTCCGCAAGAAACACGATGTTTTGATCCTTGAGGCGCTCGATCAAAGTCTCAGCTTTCGACAAAGAATATTGGCGAATGTCGATCTTGATAATCGAAGTATACGGCAAGAATGGTAGCCATTCTTTACGTGGCACAAAGTCATCAAGTGCAATGGTATAGCCTGCTTTCGACATCTTCTTTATCGCGGCGAGGAGTTCCGCAGTGGGCTCGCAACTCTCTAAGATTTCGATCACCAAGTTATCTTTAGGGAATAGAGTAGGGACCAAATTCACTAAACTCTGGTACGGAAAGTTAACAAAACCTAGCTTATCACCAATAGTACTATAGTGAGTTGCAAGGAAGTGCTCAGAAAGGAGACGGTTTGTCGCCAGTTCTGGATCGATATCTGGAAAGGTATTGTTCGGCCCGTCTCTAAATAGCAACTCATAGCCAACAGTCTTCTGTTCGCTATTTAAAATAGGTTGCCGAGCAATGTAGGAGTATTTCAAATTTTGCATCGTGATCTCAAAAACGTTGGACTATCTTAACGTTTTATTGCAGTCCTTGACTAATTATATGTCGAATTTTCTGCGGTTTGGCTCATGCTTTAAGCAAAACGGCGTACTTCTAAATGTTGCGACTCTGGTGTACAAACCAAAACAGATCCTTGTTGGTACCAGTCACCAAGTACGATGCGTGTGTAAGGCTTATTATCAACCTCGAATTGGTGAATATTAGGTCGGTGTGTATGACCATGAATCATCAAGTCGGTTCCGCATTGTTTCATCAGTGTTTCCACTTCTGATTGAGTGACATCCATGATATCGAGCGATTTTTGCGCCTTTACATCACGAATATCGCCTTGGATTTTATTTACGATATGCTGTCTTGTAAAGAATGGAAGCCGATTAAATATCCACTGCAGCCAAGGCATATGAACCTTGGCTCTGAATGCTTGATACTTGTGATCTTCAGTGCATAACGTATCGCCGTGAAGGATCACGGTTTTGCGACCATAAAGATCGATCACGCTATGTTCATCGAGTAGTTTTATCCCTGTTTCTTTGCAAAATCGTCTGTTAAGCAAAAAATCACGATTTCCCTGGATGAAATAGCAGGAGACACCTGATTGAGTGAGAGTTGTGAATTCGGCTTTGATCGCTTGAGCAAAATCAGAGGGGTCATCATCGCCAATCCAAAATTCAAACAGATCGCCTAACACATAGAGTGCTTCTGCGTGAACTGCTTCTTCGCGCATAAACTTAACGAAACAATCCGTTATTTGGGGCTGAGAGGGAGAAAGATGAAGGTCGGAAATAAATAGTGTAGTCATAGTTGAGTTAGGGAGGGCAATGCCCTCCCTCGAACGATTATTCGTGAATCGTAGTACCGGTGATGATGACTTCTTCTAGTGGTACGTCTTGGTGCATACCCATAGAACCTGTGCTCACGCCTTTGATCTTGTTGACGATGTCCATGCCTTCAACAACTTCACCAAATACACAGTAACCCCAACCATCTAGGCTTTCTGAGCGGAAGTCTAAGAAAGTGTTGTCGTTTACGTTGATAAAGAATTGAGAACTAGCAGAATGCGGTTCCATTGTACGAGCCATTGCTAAAGTGCCTACTTTGTTGCTCAGGCCATTATTAGCTTCGTTTTTAATTGGCGCGCGAGTTGCCTTTTCTTTAAGGCCAGACGTCATGCCGCCACCTTGGATCATGAAACCATCGATAACACGGTGAAATAGTGTGTTGTCGTAAAAACCATCGCGGCAGTACTGAGCAAAGTTAGCACTCGTTTCTGGTGCTTTTTCTTCATTTAGCTGAATCTTAACGTCGCCGAAATTAGTATGAAGGGTGATCATGATGAATACCTATTCTGTGTTTTTTATGTTAGAGACAACGATTCTAGCCTAACTGCTGTCACAAGCAAACGTCGAAATCCGGTTATCTGGCATTATTGAGCTCGTTTTTATGCTGACTCGATTGGAGTTAGCTCATTCTTCACGCAAAATGCAAGATTTATTCGCTTAATGACTCCATTATGACAAGGATTATGGTTATAATCGCCGTTACTTTTTAAACGTAATAATCCAGATAGAGATCATGTTAAAAATATACAACACACTGACGAGACAAAAAGAGGAATTCAAACCTATCCATGCGGGCAAAGTCGGCATGTATGTCTGTGGGGTCACTATTTACGATCTCTGTCATATCGGCCATGGTCGTACTTTTGTATCTTTCGATGTGGTTTCACGTTACCTTCGTTACGTTGGTTACGATTTGAAATTCGTGCGTAATATCACGGATATCGATGATAAAATTATCAAACGTGCTAACGAAAATGGTGAATCGTGCGAGTCGTTGACTGAACGCCTTATCGGTGAAATGCACGCGGACTTTGATGCGTTAAATATGAAGCGTCCAGATGTGGAGCCTCGCGCTACTGAATTCATTGCGGAAATCATTGAGCTGGTTGAAAAACTGATCGAACGCGGCTTTGCTTACGTTGCCGATAACGGTGACGTTATGTTTGAAGTATCGAAGTTCGATGAATACGGTAAGCTTTCAAAGCAAGATCTTGACCAGCTTCAAGCAGGTGCTCGTGTAGATGTTGAGAGTGCGAAGCGTAGCCCACTGGATTTCGTACTTTGGAAGATGTCTAAGCCAGGTGAACCTACGTGGGAGTCGCCATGGGGACCTGGACGCCCAGGTTGGCACATTGAATGCTCGGCAATGAACTCATCGATTCTAGGTAATCATTTTGACATTCATGGCGGTGGTTCAGACCTTCAATTCCCACACCATGAGAATGAAATTGCTCAATCTTGCTGCGCACACGACACTCAATATGTGAACACTTGGATGCACAGCGGTATGGTGATGGTTGATAAAGAGAAAATGTCTAAGTCTCTTGGCAACTTCTTTACGATTCGCGATGTATTGGATCATTACGATCCAGAAACGGTTCGCTATTTCTTAATGTCAGGTCACTACCGTAGTCAACTGAACTACAGTGAAGACAACTTAAATCAAGCTCGTTCAGCACTTGAGCGTCTATACACTTCACTTCGTGGTTTGGATTTAGATGCAGAACCAACGGGTGGCGAAGAGTACGTGACTCGCTTTACCGCAGCCATGAACGATGATTTCAACACACCTGAAGCGTACTCAGTGCTATTTGATATGGCACGTGAAATCAACCGTCTGAAAACGGTGGATTTAGGTCAGGCGAGCCAACTTGGTGCGCTAATGCGTGAATTGGCTGATGTTATCGGTATCCTTCATCAGGATCCAGAAGCTTTCTTGAAAGGTGATGCAGGCGATAACGATGAGGTGGCTGAAATTGAAGCTTTGATTAAGCTACGTAACGATTCTCGTGCATCTAAAGATTGGGCGAATGCTGACATGGCACGCGACAAGCTAACGGAAATGGGCATTGTTCTAGAAGATGGTCCTGAAGGCACGACGTGGCGTCGTAAGTAATTTCTCGTAGCCCTTGCATGCAAGGGCTTCTTTTTAAGTTTTGAATTTGGTGTATCACTTTGGCTCAGATGTACTTCTATTACTCAGCAATGAATGCGGGTAAGTCGACAACTCTCCTTCAGTCTTCTTTCAATTACCAAGAGCGAGGAATGAATCCTCTAATCTTCACTGCCGCACTTGATGATCGCTATGGCATTGGTAAGGTTAGCTCACGTATTGGGCTTCAGTCCGAAGCGCAGCTTTTCCAGCCAGACTCCAATTTGTTTGATGAAATCGCAACGCTGAATGCCGAGACTAAACGACACTGTATCCTCATTGATGAATGTCAGTTCTTGTCAAAGGAACAAGTTTATCAACTTACAGAAGTGGTTGATAAGCTGAATATTCCAGTTCTTTGCTACGGTTTGAGAACAGACTTCTTGGGTGAGTTATTTGAAGGCAGTAAACACCTACTGGCGTGGGCGGATAAATTAGTCGAGCTAAAGACAATTTGCCACTGTGGTCGTAAAGCCAATATGGTAATCCGAACCGATGAAGACGGTAAAGCTATCGCAGAAGGTGACCAAGTAGCGATTGGTGGTAATGATAAATATGTCTCAGTTTGCCGTCAGCATTATAAAGAAGCGCTGGGCAAGTAAAGCACATAATGAAAGTAAAAAAGGAAGCATAATGCTTCCTTTTTTAGTAGTGGACTATTCAGTAATCTATAGCGCATCAAGCGTATGATGGAATTTGAAGTGATAACCCAGACCTTGCAGTTTTTCACTAGAGATGGTTTTGTCTGGCTCTGAGTTCACTAAATTCAACGAGGTATCTAAACCTACCGAACGCAAGGCAGCACGATAAAAGGTCACTTTGTCGCAGGTCTCTGGTGTGGTGGCGTTTACCACGCTCGCATCCACATGTTCTAAACAAAAAATAATTGCGCCAACAGCGTCGTCAAGGTGCAGCATATTTGCGGATGCTTGATCACTCACAGTCTTGAGTTTCGAGGCAAATCGAGATGGATGACGATTTGGACCAAACAAACCACTGCAACGCACGATGACATAATCTAAAGTTGAGTTTCTAACGTGTTCTTCTGCAGTGAGCATAATAATAGACTTAGCGCTAAAGTCTTCTCTGCCTTTTGCTATCGGTAGCCTAGCCATATCTTCAGTCATGATTTCGGCTCGTTCTGGATAAACAGAGCTAGAGCTAATCATGATGATCTTTTCCACACCAATTCGTTTTGCCACTTGAACAAGCTGCGCCCATTGAGAAGCGTAAAGCGCACCGCCTCCTTGCCTAAAGCCTGGAGGAAAGCAGCCAATAATCACATTTATCTGCTTCTTGATGAGTTGATCTGTTAGTGTCAGCTCCTCTTCTTCTGAACGGATAGCATTCAGATCCAAGCAGAGGCTATCCACGCCAGCTTGGGAGATTTCAGCTACGCCTTCAACGCTGGTTCTTGTTGCTATAACCTTATAGCCTCGGCTTTGCAAAGCATGGGCCAGCGGTAGGCCAAGCCAACCTGCCCCTACGACGAGTATTTGCTTTTCTGTCATGTTATACATCCTCGAAACGGTGTCGAAGTAATTCTCGCAGTCGCTTATGACCGGCATCTTTACTCTTACTTGAGTGTTGGATTAGATCGATGTTAGTGATTGCGGATATCTTTTCAAATTCTATCGGAACCTGCACTAACTTACCTTGAGCAAGCGCTTCTTTTGCCATATAAGAAGGAGCATAGGTCCACCCAAATCCTGCAAGGCACCATTCTATAATCATAGCGTAGCTATCAGAGTACCAAACATCAGGACTAAGCACTTGATGAAAGCTACTCTTTTGAGAACTTCTCGAGCTGACGACAAGCTGTCGGTGCAAACTCAACATTTCAAGGTGGGGAGTGATAGTTTTAGCGAGCGGGTGCTCTGAAGACACAAAAATGTCGAACTCGAAATCCCCAACATGTTCAAAGTCTAATGAGAAGGGGATAACGTGCTCTCCATAGACTAAACCTGAGGTTGCTCTGCCTGATTGAACCATTTCTATAATATCGACACTGGAGGCAAGCAAACATTCCAATTGTAGAGAGGGGAACTCTTCCGAGAGTGTTTTGAGTATTGGAGTGATTCTTTCCAGTGGAATACCTTCATCTACTGCTAAAACGATAGGTTGTATCTCATCATGTCCTAATGTGTCGACTAAATCCGCAAGTCGCTGGTGTTGGGTAATTGCTGCGCGAGCATAGGGAAGTAGTTTATTACCAGCATCGGTAAGAACTGGATAACGACCGCTTCGGTCAAAAACATCAACACCACAATCGATCTCAAGATTCATGATGTTCTGACTAACAGCAGATTGGACCTTGCCAAGCTTTCGTGCTGCAGCGGAAAAAGAACCGGTTTCAACCGTAGTAATAAATGCTTCTAATTGTTCGATACTAAACATATCAGGTTTCCTGATGTTATCTCGTTTCCGTCTTTCTAAAGCATAACGGATAATTACTTTATTGGTAAACGATGTTTCATATTTACAAGGTAACTTCATGAATAATAAAGAAAGAATGTTTCATGCCGTTCTGTTTGAGGCGTTAGCATTAGCTATCATAATTCCTATTGCATCTATAGCTACAAGTAGTAAATCAATGGAACTAATGGTTGTAGGTGTCGGTATGAGCTTATTCACCGTAGTATGGAACTATCTCTATAATGTATTGTTTGATAGATACATTCCTGGTGAGAGGAGCAAGCGTTCCTTGCTTTTGCGTATCGGTCATGCAGTAGGATTTGAAGCAGGGTTGATTGTCATGACCATACCGGCCATAGCATGGTTCTTGCAGGTTTCACTACTGACAGCCTTGATTATTGAGGCTGGTTTCCTAGTGTTCTTTTTCTTTTATACGACGGGATTTAACTGGGTGTATGACAGATGGCAACCCTATCGTCGACTTTTTGTAGCCTAAAAGGTAGGAGTATATTGCAGCGGCAATGAGGTGCCGCTGCTAGAGACATTTCACGTTGGCGCTAAGACGTTAAGACACGAAGAACTCTATCTGCGTGTTCTGCCACTTCAATTCCCTCATCCGTTAGGTAGCCACCGTCAGGTAGGGTACATAGTCCTTTGTCAAATAATCTTTGGACTGCTTCTTGCATCTCTTTACTTGCATCGTGATGGACCTTGATGCCTGTTGCCGCACTGCTTAAGTCAAATTGCAATAACAGGTTCATTTCAGAAAGATGCGTTGGAGTGAATTTCATAGATTTGCCTCTTGGTTGAGATTCTCCACTCAACATAGTGGGGATTGAATGAGTTGACAATCACACAGTTAATAAAGTGTTAGCTTGCGCCGCCTTCTAAAGGAAAACGGTAAATTTTTGTTATTAAGTGGATGAAATATAATCACTTAGGGCTCTATGTGATGTATTTTAGTGAGTAATTTGAATATAGTTCGTAGGTTATGGCCTGTCGATTCGATAGGACGATTTTTCTTGGTTCATATGATGAAACCAGGTTATTAGGAGAGTAGATGTCTACACGCAATTTGGCTGTTGTATTAATGTGTGTTTTGGGGCTTGCATCGTGTGCGAGTACCCCAACGGCTAATGAGTCCCATGCCAATTTGACGCCGGAAGAGGTTCGTCAAACAAGAAGTAGGGTATTTAGCGAGATTTCAGGCACCTATGCCGTATGGTCGAAGAAATTGGAAGGTGCGGATGCACTTCGAATTTATGCGCCAGAAAACTACCGCGATATGATGTCATCTTGGAAAAGTGCGCATGATCTATTCATAGAAATGCGTAAAGACCCGACGCAAGTCGATGCGAAGCATTCCGTCTTTTCTAGTGAGACGTATGCGGTTGGTTTCCGAGATCGCATTAATTCTGTGGAGTATAATTATAAGGCAATTCAAGGACTCAAAAAGCAAGCGGATGTCTTGCTCGCACCTGCGATGAGTCAAATGGCCTACCTTAATAAAATAGAAGCAGGCAAGTATTTCAGACATGCGATGAACAATTTAAATCGTGATTATCAGCGCTTGTTTGAGTATCTAGTCGTATCTGAAACTGAGCATGCTGAAAGCTATCAAGAGACATTCCTCAATAACGCTGTGGCACTTGAAGTTCGCGTTATTGATGCCATGTACGTCAAGCCATTGGAGCAGCGACTGTCAGATCTAAGTCGGTTAAAATACAATACATTGGCACCAGTGAGCTATGGCTATGTAGAGCAGGGGACCGCTGAATTGGCGAAGTATGTTGCCAAGTCACCACGAAGTTTTTCCGAGATAGAACATCAAGTCGATCAGATCAACTTTCAGTTCCGACGTCTCGAGGCGGTTGTCGCTGAAGTAAACAAGTTGATTAATGTCGAGAAATCTCAATTTGAACCCATGGTGCTAGAGGCTGAATCACGTTTGCACAAGATATCTTCGGTGGCAAAGGGTAACGATTATCGAGATCAATCTCTTACAGCACAGTCTGAACGTATTGCTCATGATGTTGAGCAATTGAGGAAGGCGGATCGTTCTGAAGCGCTACAGAAAGAAAATCAACTACTGAAACAGCAAATAGCTCTGTTACAAGAGCAAAATACCGAAGGACATTCAGAGGATACTCAAGTAGCACTAGACCGAGCCGAGCAGAATCAGGCAGACATTGAAGCTTTGAAGAAATTGGTGTCCGCACTTCAAGAGAAATCAGACAAATCTTAATGGCTTGTTTTAAAGTCTCGCATCTTTCAAACCAACGCCGCTTCATGCGGCGTTTTTTTATCAGTTATCTTTATTACCGATATTCAAGTTCAACATTTTCAATAGTGAAATATAAACACTTATTTTTGAAAATCGACGAGTGATCCTTGTCACATAAACCTTAATGCGGATTCATTTTCCACCTGTCAAGAAAAACGCGATTAAAGTGATAAATAGATCTTGCTTTATCTATTGATTGGAGCGATTATCCGCGCCCAGTTGACATGTAACCAAATATGTATAGAGCAAAATGGAAATGAATCAGTTTGATGCCTTACTGCCACCACAAATGGCAGAACGTGCGGCCGAGGCCGGTGTAGGTAAAGCAACAAAAGACCCAATGAAGTCTTTTCTTTTGGCGATTACTGCAGGTCTGCACATAGGTATCGCATTTATATTTTATACAACCATTACAACGGGTGCTGGTGATCTCCCTTGGGGTATCACTCGCTTTCTTGGTGGACTGGCGTTCAGTTTAGGTTTAGTACTGGTCATTATCACTGGTGGAGAACTCTTTACCAGTTCGGTACTGACGTTAGTTGCTCGTGCCAGTGGCAAGATTACATGGCGTTCATTGTTCAAGAACTGGTTCGTTGTTTATTTTGGCAATATGCTAGGGGCGCTACTTCTTGTTGGAATCATGCTTACAGCAAAACAATATATGTTTGATGCAGGGCAGGTGGGACTGAACACAATGCATATCGCTCAGCACAAACTGCATCATGGTTTCTGGCAAGCGGTTGCACTTGGTATTATGTGTAACGTACTGGTGTGCGTAGCTGTCTGGATGACATTCAGTGGTAGAACCTTAACTGACAAAATCATTGTGATGGTTTTGCCAGTGGCGATGTTTGTCTCTGCGGGCTTTGAGCACTGTATTGCGAACTTATTTCAAGTACCAATGGCGATCGGTATTAAGAACTTTGCGTCACCAGAGTTTTGGCAAATGATTGGCGCAAATCCTTCCGACTTTGCAGATTTGAATGTTGCTACGTTTGTCGTCAACAATTTAATTCCGGTAACACTGGGCAACATTATCGGCGGTGGTGTTTTCGTCGGTATGCTTTACTGGTTGATCTACCTAAGAGATTAAATAACGGACTCATTGTAGAAAAGCGCCTTTTGGCGCTTTTTTTGTGTCGGTCTAAATGGCTTTAAGATATAACCACTCTTTTGGTACTGCTGCCTTCCATAAAAAAGGGAATGTCAGCCATTATGTCCTTAAGCTCTTCAGGTTCGTGAATGAGCCAGTTTTTAGCCTCGTTATCTATACCGTCTTCAAAATCCATGTTATTCGGCATGGGTTCCTTCCTCTCTCGATAATACGAACTGCGTTAAGCCACTGCCCGTGTGTGTTTCTATATAGTAGGAGTGACTGTTTAGAACACAAAATAACCAGAAGGTATGACAATAAGATGAAGAAATCTGATCCAGTATGATCAGCACACCATATGTAGTAGTGATAACCAATAATTATACTAAACTCAATAGCTTGGTTATCCACATAAGCTGTGGATAACTTGGTTTAAATTTGGTGAGTAACAATGAAAGTTGAAGATCTATTGAGGATCAATAAATCGAATTTTCGGCTTGCCGGCTTCGTTGAAACTTCGGCGTACTACTAAGTTAAGACTGATGGTTATTGAGATCGTCATCATTACAAAAATCGCAATCATAATGACAAGCTGATATTTGATCGCTATCAGCGGGCTAGCACCGCCTAAAATTTGACCAGTCATCATGCCAGGGAGAGAGACTAACCCGGTTGTCGCCATAGTCGCTAAAATAGGAGCTAAGGACTTCTGGAGTGCGACCTTAATAAAAGGCAGGGTCGCTAGAGGAATCGGTGCTCCTAACGCGATAGAGGCTTCATATTCGCTCCATCGGTTTTCTAGAGAGCCAAAAAAGTTTTGTAACGCGACGATATTGCCACTTAGGCTGTTTCCTAACAGCATACCCGCCAAAGGAATGACGTATTGAGCACTGTAAAATGGTTCTGGTTGGATGATGGCAATGCACAGTAATCCGACAATAGGAAATAGACCGACTACTAGACCAATGCTGACGAAGCCCATTAATGGATATTTAGGCAGCTTTGCTTTATTAACGATAGCGTTTGAGCCTACCACTATCATCACCGCTAACCATATAAGATTGATGACTAAACTATTTAAATAAAACAAGTATTCAAGGTAGAGGCCGACTAATGCCAGCTGTACCGTCATTCTCACCAAACCGACAATGGCATCGCGTCCAATGTTGATTTTGTAGTAGCTATTGATAGAAAACGGGATCAGCAGAGTGAGTGAAAACAAGAGTATTTGCCACCAACTTATATCGACGACTTGCTGCATATTGACCCTATTTAGTGGTGTTTGAGAGGCTAAATTCTACCGCAAACTGAATGCTTAACCACCTATTTTTAAATGAGAAAAGATACATTTCATTAACAAATGTGTTGTTTAAATCTAAAAATATCACGTCAAAAATCGAATTTCCGAGCTTACTCTAAAGGGTTGAAGTTGCAAAGTTGTAATGTGTTTTACATACTTATAACGATATTATTTTTTCATAACTGTTAACAAAATTACACATCGATTTTTAATTAAATACAACTCTGGATGAACTCAAAAAACGGTTGATTAATAAGGTATGAATGGTCGGAATTGATTGAACCACACGGTTAGTATGGTTTAGCATTTTCCAATAGAGATATTAAATAATTGAGTTGCAAACTAGTGCAATTCGCAAACTATACACGATACAAAATAGGCAAATGTATGAGTGATGTTAACAAAGTTGAGAGTGCTGAAAAGCATGGTATGGAGTGGAAATCATTTTTCTTCATCTGTGCCGTCTTCTTCCCTCTTTTGAGTGTAGCTATCGTAGGTGGTTACGGATTTATCGTTTGGATGCTTCAAATCTTCGTATTTGGTCCTCCTGGTGTACACGGCTAATTCCATAGCCCTTTATTCATTTACGATATTCAAGAGAGTTAGTCATGAAATCCTTTTTAATCAAACTTTGGCGTACTATCAGTCGCCCAGCAGTTCACATCAGCTTGGGTGTGTTGACTGCTGGTGGTTTTATCGCAGGTGTTATTTTCTGGGGTGGTTTTAACACTGCGCTAGAAGCAACAAACACAGAAGAATTCTGTATTAGTTGTCACACAATGCGTGACAACGTTTACGTAGAGCTGCAAGAAACCGTTCACTGGAAAAACCACTCTGGTGTTCGTGCTACTTGTCCAGACTGTCACGTTCCTCATAACTGGACGGACAAAATTGCACGTAAGATGCAGGCTTCTAAAGAAGTATTCGCGCAAGTATTTGGCGATCTAGATACACCAGAGAAATTCGAAGCGCGTCGTTTCGAGCTCGCTCGTCACGAGTGGGATCGTTTCTCTGCCAACAAATCTTTAGAATGTAAAAACTGTCACAACTATGAGTCAATGGACTTTGAGCAAATGTCTCCAACGGCTCGTATCCAAATGAAATCAGCGGCTGAACGTGACCAAAGCTGCGTTGACTGTCACAAAGGTATTGCGCACAACTTGCCTAAAGATATGGCTAAAGCAAGCGGTATTGTGGGTGACCTAGAGCAAGTTGCAAATAGCACGTCTTACTCTAAAGGCGGTGAAGTGGTGTCCATTCGTCACTTACCTCTTTATACAGACGAAACGGGTACAACTGAAGCGGGTCTACTAAGCCCTGCAAGTAAAGTTGAAATCCTAGATGTGAAAGGTGACATGATTAAAGTTGAAATTGATGGCTGGCGTAAGGCGAAAGGCTTCGGTCGCGTTATTCAAGAAGACTTTGGTAAGAACATTTCTACCGCGATTCTAACTCGTGAAGTATCTCAGAGCAGTGACGTTCATGTCGGCGAGAAGAAAGAAGATGAGTTAACGGGTCTTCCTTGGGAGAAAGTTGCTGTGGATCTTTGGATGAAACAAGGTTCTATGGTGTCTGACTTCAATCCAATTTGGGATGCAGCTGGTGAAGCGTATCAAACCAACTGTTCTACATGTCACACACAACCGGATGTTGCGCACTTCAGTGCTAACGGTTGGGTAGGTATGCTAGACGGTATGATCGCATTCGTGAACTTCGACACAGATACAGAAGCGCTTGTTCTTAAGTATCTACAGAAGCACTCTTCAGATTATTCTGAAGGTCACCACTAATAGACGTCAATTGGAGTAATAAAATGGCAATTACAAGAAGAAGCTTCCTTAAAGGCGCAGCTGGCTCAAGTGCAGCAGCACTGATTGGACCAAGTTTGCTGGCTTCGGCGTCTGCAAGTGCAGCGGAAACTGATGGTACTTGGAAGACATCTGGTTCTCACTGGGGCGCGTTTCGCGCCCGTGTATGGGGCGGAAAAGTTCAAGAAATTAAACCGTTAGAACTTGATAAATACCCAACTGACATGCTTAACGGCATTAAGGGTATTATTTACAGCCCATCACGTGTGCGTTACCCAATGGTTCGCCTTGATTGGTTGAAGAAGCACAAATATGCTGCTGAAACTCGTGGTAACAACCGTTTTGTACGTGTGACGTGGGATGAGGCACTTGACCTGTTCTACCGTGAACTAGAACGTGTACAGAAAGATTACGGTCCATGGGCACTGCACACAGGTCAAACAGGTTGGCGTCAAACAGGTCAGTTCCACAGCTGTACTAACCACATGATGCGTGCCATGGGCCTACACGGCTATTCTGTTAAGAAAGTGGGTGATTACTCAACTGGTGCAGGTCAGACAATCCTACCTTACGTGCTTGGCTCTACAGAAGTTTACGCACAGGGTACGTCTTGGGAACTGATCCTTGAGAATAGTGACAACATTATTCTTTGGGCTAACGATCCAGTTAAAAACCTGCAGGTAGGTTGGACTTGTGAAACACATGAGTCGTTTGCTTACCTAGAACAGCTTAAAGAAAAAGTAGCGAAGAAAGAGATCAATGTTATTTCTGTTGACCCAGTTAAAAACAAGACTCAACGCTATCTAGAAAACGAACACCTATATGTGAACCCGCAAACAGACGTGGCGTTCATGCTAGGTATGGCTCACACTCTTTATAACGAAGACTTGTATGATAAAAAGTTCATCGATACGTATTGCCTAGGTTTCGAAGACTTCATCAAGTATGTTCAGGGTGAGACCAAAGACAAGGTTGAGAAAACTCCAGAGTGGGCTGCAGACATCTGTGGTGTTCCTGCGGACAAGATTCGTGAGTTTGCACGTATGCTGGTTCAAGGGCGCACTCAAATCCTATTTGGTTGGTGTGTACAACGCCAAGAACATGGTGAGCAACCATACTGGATGGGTGCCGTACTTGCCTCAATGATTGGTCAAATCGGTCTGCCAGGCGGCGGTGTATCATACGGTCACCACTACTCAGGTATTGGCGTACCATCAACAGGCTTCGCAGCACCGGGTTCATTCCCATTGAATATCGACCAAGGTCAAAAGCCTAAGTATACCAACCAAGACTTCAACGGTTACAGCCGAGTTATTCCTGTAGCGCGTTGGGTAGACAGTCTTGTGGAGCCAGGTAAGAAGATTAATTCAAACGGTTCTGTTGTGACGCTACCAGATCTTAAGATGATGGTGTTTAGTGGTAACAACCCTTGGCATCACCATCAAGATCGCAACCGCATGAAGAAAGCGTTCCGTAACCTTCACACTGTTGTCGCTGTTGATTTTGCTTGGACGGCAACGTGTCGTTTCTCTGATATCGTATTACCTGCTTGTACTCAGTGGGAACGTAACGATATTGATGGTTATGGTGCATACTCTGGCCGTGGCCTAATCGCGATGCATAAGCTGGTCGACCCGCTATTCCAATCGAAGACAGACTTCGAGATCATGACTGAGCTTACTCGTCGTTGGGGTCGTTCAGACGATTACACTCGTGGTATGTCTGAAATGGAATGGGTTAAGTCGCTTTATAACAACTGTAAAGAAGCGAACAAAGGCAAGTTTGAATTGCCAGAGTTTGAAGAGTTCTGGGAAAAAGGCTTCCTTGACTTCGGTACTGGTAAACCTTGGGTTCGCCACGCCGACTTCCGTGAAGATCCAGAGATCAATGCACTGGGTACGCCTTCAGGCTTTATCGAAATTACTAGCCGCACCATCGGCAACATGGGTTACGAATATTGCCAAGAGCACCCAATGTGGTTTGAAAAGTCTGAGCGTTCACATGGCGGTCCTGGTTCTGACAAGCACCCGTACTGGCTACAATCGTGCCACCCGGACAAGCGTCTTCACTCACAAATGTGTGAATCTGAAGAATTCCGCGCGACTTATGCTGTACAGGGGCGTGAGCCAATCTACATCAACCCTCAAGATGCGAAAGCAAAAGGCATTAAAGACGGTGATTTGGTTCGCGTATTCAATGACCGTGGTCAGCTTCTAGCGGGTGCTGTGGTTACTGATAGCTATGCACCTGGTGTGGTTCGTATTGAAGAGGGGGCTTGGTATGGTCCTCTAAACGAAAAAATCGGTGCGATCGATACCTATGGTGATCCAAATACGCTAACTCAAGATATTCCTTCTTCTGAGCTGGCACAGGCGACATCTGCAAATACTTGTCTTGTAAACTTCGAGAAGTTCACAGGCAAAGTGCCGCCAGTGACGTCGTTCGGTGGACCGATCGAAGTAGCTTAATTGCAATTGGTCTCCCATAGTTTTAACTAGTACACAAAACCCATCCATTAGGATGGGTTTTTTTTTACCTAACAATATACTTATTGAGCAACTTCCTAATTTATGGTCGAGGGTTCAATGACCGAATATATCCCTGTATCTCAAGAGCTTGATGCATTGGCTATCAATCCTGAAATTAAGGTAACCAAACAAGGCAAAGAGCTGCATTTTGAAAATGTTAGTCTTCATTTCTCTCCTTTGTCGTCCCGTACCGCATTAGTGCAGTTTGAAAATCAGATCGAATCTGGAGCGTACGTTCTTGGTGATGGTTTCCAAATGCTGTGCCAAACCGCAGGAAAACTTGATGGCTTTATCGATATAGGCCGATGCCCAGACAACAACAGTAGTTATCGAATATATCCTGAAGATGCTCCGCGCCGTTTCTACAATTATCTGGTTGTTGAGCAGTCTACTGGCTTTCACCTATTTGGTTTTACCTCATGTCATCGCTTCGCCGGTTATTTTGAACTGCAACATACCGGTCATGGCGTAGACATTGTGGCCTTGATTGATGGTGAGGAAAGCTCTCCGCAGCATTGGGAAAACAACCAATTGGAATCGCTAACGGTCTTGCATGGCGATAGCCTAGAGTCGGTCTACAACGAATACGCTAACCTCATTTCAAATCATCATCCCACCAGAATTGGCGTCTCAGGTGACAGTCCCATCGGTTGGTGTTCTTGGTACGCATACTATGCCGATGTAACTAAGCAAAACGTGCTTGAAAACGTCGAAATCATGGCTGATAAGATGTTTGACTTGGAGTGGGTGCTGCTTGATGACGGTTACCAATCTTTTATGGGAGACTGGTTAACACCGTCGGAAAAATTTGAAGGTGGCGTAAAATCACTGATCAACAATATTCGTGAAAAAGGAAAAAAACCGGCCATATGGATGGCACCATTTATCGCTCAAGCGGAATCGGAAGTATTTAAAAATCACCCTGAATGGTTTCTAAAGCATGACAATGGTGAACTGCTTAAGGCGGAGGATATTACTTATGGCGGTTGGCGCTGTACGCCATGGTACATCCTTGATGCGTCACATCCAGAAGTTCAAGAGCACTTAACTCGTGTTGTTAAAACCATGAGAGAAGAGTGGGGTGTGGAGCTGTTCAAGCTGGATGCCAACTACTGGGGAACCTTAAAAGGTCAACGTTACCAGAAAGGTGTCACTGGTGTTGAAGCTTATCGCCTAGGTATGGCAGCAATAAACGAAGGTGCTGGCGACGCCTTAGTTCTGGGTTGCAACGCACCAATGTGGCCTTCACTTGGGTTGGTTGATGCAATGCGTGTTTCTGATGACGTAGAACGCGATCCACATCGATTTGAACAAATTGCCAAGGAGACGTTCTATCGCAGTTGGCAACATCAGAGGTTGTGGTTGATTGACCCAGATTGTGCCACGTTTACTTCACTACCTAATCAAGGCACCGATAGAGCCAGTTACGAATTCCATCGTAATGTTTTGTTGGCGAGTGGCGGGTTGTTGTTATCGGGAGACCCATTACCAGAACTCACACCATTTGCTGAGGAAACGCTCGCACGTTTGGTGTCACGCCAGCGACACTCGACCAATGCGTCAACATTTACATCACTATCGATGAATCACGCAACGTTGAAGCTGTCAGAAGATCGCAGAGTGCATTGTTTGTTCCACTATGACGATGATGTAACGGAGTACACCCTGACCGCTGAGTTACCTTGTGACTGGTTCGATTACTGGACGGGAGAGAAACTTAATAAAGAACCGGTTCAGATCCAAATTATCCCGGTTAATCGAGGCTTAGACAGTCGTGCAATCGTATCAGTCATGCACTTAACTAATTGACCAAGTTATAGTTCAAATAACCAGTAATACCCGTAGCCGACGATGATTGCGGGTATTGCCGAGTAAAATGTAGCGGCTAACGCAGCTTTAGGGGCGAGTGCAATCGCAGGAAACAGAGCATCCCCATCGTTAGAGATGGCATTCGAAATTTGTGCGGACATTGGCATCGCACCAGTAATATAAAGACTAGTTACCAAAATTTGCGGTCCGCAACCCGGTAGTAGACCAACCAGCATCCCTACAAGAGGCATATAAATGCCATAACCAGATAGCGCAGAACCTAAATCGATATGTGCAAAGTGGACACTTAGCTCAAAAAATAAAAATGCCACTATGACCCAAGCACTCACAAAATGAGTGTCTTGCGCTGCTTTTTGCATTGGGTGTGATGACGCGATTTTAGCGTCTTCTGCGACCGTGCTTTGATAGTCGTTGATTTCTTTGGTGAAGGCCCACAAAAACATCATTACCACGGCTAAGACCGCACCAGTCCACTCAATACTGTTGGTTGGCAAACCAAGTACTTGGTTTATGTCGACCTGAAATGACATAGCAAAGGCAACTATCAAAGCGGGCACAATAATCCACTTCCAGAATAGTCCTTGTAGATTGATCGCTGCTCTTTGAACCCCCGTTGATTCCTGTGTGGTTTTACATGTGCAATCGGTATTATCTGTGTTATTTACTTGTGAGACGCGTTTTGCCGAAGGATTAGCGGATTTCGGGCGCAGGAAATCGGCAGCGTGTATTTTGTTTACAATTAACCCTGAGATCATCCCGACAACGACACCCATCGCGACAAGGCCTAATCCCACGCTAGGTTTACTCGCTAGAATCAAGAATGCGGCATCACCCATTGTTGCCGTTAATACCGCGACGACGGAACCGAAGCCAACTCGACCGGAAACAAACTGCGTCGTGACAATTATCGCGCCACCACAGCCGGGTAGAGCTCCTAACAACGAAGAAAAGACAACTTGATGTGTTGGTGAGTGGTGATAAAGCTCGACGAGTCGGTTTTGACTAGATATCAGTTGAGATATTTGATGATAAACGACTAAGGTAAATACGACATAGCAGGAGACGGCCCAGAAAGCATCGGAAAGCGCATTTATTGTGACTTCTCTTGTAACACTAGAGGCGAGTAGGGCAGCCATAGCAATAGGTAATATTAGACGCTTATACTTTGGTGTGAACTGGTCGATAGTTAATCCATTCACGATAGCGAGGTTCTTTACCTGTTGCATACACTTTACCGATATTAAATGAGAATTATTATCATTATACATATATGAGAATAATTCTCAATGCTATTAATGTGGTTTTCTACGCGAAGAAATAGAACGAATCTGACATCAACCGATGACAAATTTAGAAATTCAGGTAAAGTAACGACCTTTGTGAGATGTAAAGCAGGCGCATGAGCCTGATGATCAGAATTAGTTAGGAAGCAAAATGATTTTAGTTGTCGGTCATAAAAACCCAGATAGTGATAGCATTTGTGGTGCACTCGTTGCAACAGAACTTCTAAAAGCTCGTGGTCTTGAAGCACAGCCAGTTCGCCAAGGTGAAATTAACCGTGAAACTCAACATATCCTTGCAACAGCAGGTGTTGACCAACCAGAACTTCGCACTAGCGTTGCTGGTGAAAAAGTATGGTTAGTTGATTATACCGATTTAGCTCAAGCACCAGATGATATCAATGAAGCTGAAATTCTAGGTATTGTTGACCACCACCGTTTAGGTGACGTCATGACCGTTAACCCTCTTGAAGCTTGGATTTGGCCTGTGGGTTGTACATGTACTATCTTGTTCAATCTATTCAAGATGGAAAACGCTGAGATCACTCGTCCTCTCGCTATCCTAATGATGTCTGCAATTTTGTCTGACACTGTAGGCTTCGCTTCACCAACGTGTACTCAAAAAGATAAAGATGCAGTAGCGGAACTAGCAGAGATCGCTGGTGTTGAAGATCTTGATGCATTTATCAAAGATCTTCTGATTGCAAAAACAAACATTGAGGGCCTGTCTGCTGCTGAGCTAGTAGAAAAAGACCTTAAAGCATACCCATTCAATGGTCGTGACGTTGTTGTTGGCCAAGTTGAACTTGCGACACTTGAGCAAGTAGATGGCATGATTGACGCGCTTGAAGCAGACTTAACTCGTCGTTGTGAAGAACAAGGTCTAGCGTTTGCAGCGGTAATGCTAACGGATATCACAACAGCACAAACTCGCCTAATCTACAAAGGTGAGTGGGCTGAGAAGCTGGTTAAGCACGAAGAAAACGGCATGCTTATGATGGAGAATACACTAAGTCGTAAGAAGCAAGGTTGGCCTTGGCTTCAGAACGAGCTGGTGTAATTATTCACTAAGTTTGAAAAAAGCCCTAGTATCTAAGGTACTGGGGTTTTTTAATTTTCGAATTTACATAAAGGTGTTCAGTGATGGCATTAGAGCAACAGCAAATCGATGAAATCTCCAGCTATGACGAAGAAAAACGGCTGAAGTACAGTGTGAAGACTATGGTTCAAGAACGTCAGATTTGGATTCTGACCGATGAACATGGTTGTGTCATGTTAAATACGGAAGATGAAGATTGTGTTCCAGTTTGGCCGCACCAAGAGTTAGCTGAGCAATGGGCTACAGGAGAGTGGGATCACTGCAAAGCAGAAGCTATCTCTCTAAATAAATGGCATAGCCGCTGGACCTATGGTTTGGAAGATGACGAATTGGCTGTGGTTGTGTTCCCAAATCAAAATGAAGAAGGGGTTATTTTATTCCCTGATGAGTTTGATTTCGAGCTAAAGAAGCAGGCGACTAAGCTTTCCAGAAAGTAAGCTTTCCAGAAAGCCAGTGAGTATTGAAATAGTAAATAGACATTGCATGACGTATTCATTTACCTGAAGTTCGGGTAGACTCTTTGCCAGTTTTCTTACAGTAAGTTTCTGTCATGCAACGTTTCTTTCTATTAATCTTGGGCGTACTTATTAGCTCGCTGGCGTCTGCCTCAAATAAGGATAACTGGGATTTATTCAGCGATATTGGCGCCTATGGATTGGTTGGTTTAGCGGCGGGGTTACCAGCCTACCAAGAAGATTGGGAAGGTGTTTGGCAGGCAGGTTTGAGTATTGGCTCTGCCTCGGCTATCGGTTTGGTAGGAAAACATACGATCGATGCACCGAGACCGGATGGTAGCGATAACAAAAGTTTTCCATCAAACCATACGGCAAATGCATTTGCTTCTGCAACTACCTTACACATAAGGCATGGGTGGCAGGTCGGCTTACCCGCATATGGAGTCGCAACTTTAGTAGGCGTTGGCCGTGTACAAGCGGATAAACATTATTGGCGCGATGTTGCTGCGGGCGCGGCTATCGGTGTCTTTACTGGCTGGATGTTTACCGACAAGTTGGACCCAAATGTTCAACTGTTGCCGTGGGCTTCATCTCAGGGTGCCGGTATTTCTATGACCTATGTTTGGTAGTGATTTATGTCAGTACTCAATACTTAGCGTAAAACAAAAAGCTCAGCGTTTGCCGAGCTTTTTTAATGGATGGAAACCAACGATTAATCGCGCTTCCAAAGGATATGACAGAACTTATTCTCTGGATCACGGCTTACCAATAAGCGCGCGAACACATCATCAAGAACATCGTCTTCTTCGTTTACCAACCCAATACGCACTTCTGCGTAGGTTTCATCAACGTCGAATCCTACCTGTTCAGCCCAATCCAAACCTGTTTCTACAACCTCAGCAGCCCCACGGTCGTCGAACTGTGCGGTGAAAAGAATGACATCTGCAGGTTCAAGATTATCAGGGGCCATCTCTAGGAAGATGTCGTAGGCCGCTTCGATAACGTCATCGTATGAAATCAGTTCTGACATAACTTATGCTCTGTTCATGTATTTACGTTCTGCAGTGTTGATCACTACACGGTCACCTGTTGCGATGTACTCAGGTACTTGTACGGTTAGACCTGTTGACAGACGAGCTGGTTTTGTACGAGCAGATGCTGATGCGCCCTTGATTGACGGGTCAGTTTCTTCGATAACGAGCTCGACAGATGAAGGGAGTTCAAGACCCACAGCACTGCCGTTTACTAGAATAACTTGTACACCTTGAGTGTCTTCATTGATGAACAGTAGATCGTCTTCAATTTCGTTATGTTTGAACGTGAACTGGCTGTAATCTTCGTTATCCATAAAGATATACTCATCACCATCAACGTAAGAGAACGTCACGTTACGCTTGTTCATTTCAACGGTTTCTAGAGTATCATCAGACTTGAAACGCTCATCAACTCTTGAGCCTGTTGCCAAATCAGTACAACGCAATTTATAGATCTTTGCACCGCCACGACCGCCTGGAGTCGTTACTTCGATATCTTTGATTAGCAACGTTTTGCCATTTGACTCAATCGCAAAACCTTTTTTTAGCTCACTTGCCTTAGGCATGGGAATATTTCCTTCGTTTTTTGTTTAGACAGACAATTATACGTCCGAAGTCGGGCTTTGCTCAAGAAACATGTGATGCTGGCCATGATTCATTTGAGCATTGAATCTCGACATTTCGAAACGTAGAATAGATCTATCCGCAGTACTCTATATCGATATCGTGCATACTCCGAATTCACTTTCATCGCTGGTAGCTCAACCTCAATATGCTGATGTCGTCCAGGACCTATTAGCTTGTTTGAAAGCTGGGCTTAAAGACAATCTCCACAGCGTTTATATCTATGGTTCCGTGGCGCAGGGGCGAGCTATCCCTAGCATATCCAATCTGGATGTTGTTGTGGTTACTCATCAATCATTCAGTGACAGTCGAACGTCTCTTTTCAACAGTATTAATTGGCGCTTTCAAAAAGAGTTTCCCTTTGTGCGAGGTATCTCGATACGTACTGCGCTCGTAAAGCAAGTGGTATCACTTGATGCATTGTTTACGTGGGGTTTCTTACTTAAGCAGTGCTGTATGAATGTGTATGGTGAAAATTTGGCCGAGTGTTTTGGCGAGTATATTCCTAGCTGGGAAATTTCTAAGCAGTGGAATATGGATATTGCAGAGAGCTCTATCAATCTGCGTAGCGAAATTGCGCAAGCAACAACAAAAGACCAAATGCTAATGGCGCAGCGCCAGATGGCGAAGAAACTCTTACGTGCTGCTTATGGACTTGTTCTACATAAACACAAGAAGTGGATAGATGAACCCAAGGAGTGTGGTTTGCAATTCTTAAACTATTTTCCGGAGCGCCAGCAAACTGTTGAACGTCTTGGGATCTTGTTAGGTAATCGAGTCATTCCCAAACGTTCAGTGGTGGGTATCTTGGATGAATTTGGCACATGGATTGCTAATGAGTACAAGAAAACAGAATTCAAAATTGGCTAACTTTACTATTAGAAGAGCCCCATTTGAGGCGCACTCAAATCATCAAAGCTTTGACCAATAAAAGGTAATATAGCCTCAGCAATCGGCCGCAGTTGCTTATCAATGTAGTGTTGATAATCAATGGGTGAACGCTGATACTCAACGGGCTCGGGTCCATTTAAGGTAATGACATATTCTATTCTTCCCTTGTTTTGGTATTGCAATGGTCGTCCCAATTGTTGGTTGATGTCGTCTGCCATGCGAGCCGCTCGTACTTGAGGGGGAATATTCTTTTGATACTCATGCAGTTTTCTGCGCAGGCGCTTTTGATAGACTAATTGGTCATCAAACTCACCTCGTGAAGTGCTTTCCACAAATGAACGGACATAGTCAGATGGATCTTGGTTTTTGAACACCATCATATAGAGTTTTTGCTGAAACTGTTGCGCCAGTGCAGTCCAGTCGGTTCTGGCACTTTCCAATCCTTTGAAGATCAGTCGTTCCTTGTCACCATCTCCAATTAACCCTGCATAACGCTTTTTAGATCCGGTTTCGGAACCTCTTATTGTTGGCATTAGAAACTTCTGATAGTGGGTTTCATACTCCAATTCCAAAATGGACGTTAAGTTGTACTCGTTCTTGAGATGATCGGCCCACCACGTATTCAGATAGTCGATAAGTTGGTTACCAATATTATCCGCACTTTGAGCATCGAACTTACCATTCAATGAGACAAAGGTTGAATCGGTGTCACCATAAATAACTTGATATCCTTTTTCTTCAATCAAGCGTTTCGATGTTTTCATTATCTCATGGCCACGCATGGTAATTGAGGAGGCTAGACGAGTATCGAAAAATCGACAGCCTGATGAGCCCAAAACACCATAAAACGAGTTCATAATGATCTTGATGGCTTGAGAAAATGCTTTTTCATTGTTGGCTTTTGCGACATCGCGCGCTTTCCATAATTCTTCGATTAAATTTGGAAGAAAATGCTGCGTTCGATGGAATTGACCTCCTCTAAATCCTGCTACAGCTTGGTCGTCATTTTTACCAATTTCCAATTTCAAGCCTTCAATCAGTCCCATAGGATCGATCAAGAAGGAGCGAATAATGGATGGATAAAGGCTTTTAAAATCGAGCACAAGTACTGAATCATACAACCCTGGGATGGAGTCCATGACGTAACCGCCTGGACTTGCTACCCAGTTCTCAGGGTGCAAATTAGGTGCCGCGTAATGAGAGCGATGTAGACGAGGGAGATAAAGATTAGTGAAAGCTGCTACCGACCCGCCTACTCGGTCAAGCTCAACGCCTGTTAATTTGGTACGTTCAATGGCGAATTCTAGCAAGTGGGTGTGTGCAAAGATGCGGTTAACCAACACACAGTCTTGCAGGTTATACTTAGCGAGTGATGGCTTGTCTTGGCGGAACATGGTGTTAATTTCTGCCATTCGGTCATGCACGTTATGAATCGCTTTTCCTTCGCCTAACAGTTCTTGAGAAACCGACTCTAGAGACCAAGAGCGGAAACCGTAAGTGGCGGTTTTTAAGGTATCAATACCGTCTAACACCACACGTCCCGGAATAGTGATAAAGCTTTGCTGACTAGAAGGTAAGGTACGAAAGTATATATTCTGATCGCCTCGACCCAAACTGAGCTTCACATGGTTCAATTCTGCTCGTTTATTAAGTAACTTAAAATCAAAATCAATGACACTCCACCCTACGATGACATCGGGGTCGAACGTTTTAAACCAGTCATTTAACGCTACAAGTAAGGCTTTTTCATCGTTGACCCATTGAACTTGGGTCGCGCACGCCTGCGCTTCACCTACCATAATAACGCGACTATCCCTCGCGCTATCAAGGCCAATGGAATACAACTGGCCTTTCTCAGAGCACTCTATATCCAGAGAAACTACTTTTAATTCAGGCGTGTAGTCGTAGGCTTTGCACTTGGCATTAGTGATTCGAATGTACTGGTTGCAAGTGTTGGCATTGATCACTTCACAGTTACCAGTGACCGCTAAACTGCCTTGGATAAAACGCTCCATTAGAAAGCGATCTGCTAACTTAATATCTGCTTCAAGAACCAGAATGTCATTATTCAACAAGAGTTCGTGAAGCTTGCGCGCACCGGAAATTGATTGGCTGTAGACCGCGAAGAGGTCTTCACCCTCAAAACTTTTTAGTTCTACAGGCTTGAGGGCAATAGGAAGTCGAGCATCAGATGCTAAGTCATCGACCAGCTCTGCAAAATGTCGTGGCACGAAGAAAACTGGTTTCTGACCCTCAATTAGAATTTGGACGGGCCCATTCACAGTGGAAATCCACAACTCAATCTGTGGTCCTTGACGCGTGTCTCTTGATTGTCGGGTTAATAGAAACCCTTTATGGATGTCCAACTCAGTTTTTTCCTACCGGCATAATGGCTTTGCGTAAATTTTAAGCAAAATATCATTGGTTGATAATCACATGTAAGGAAGTAGTGTAACAAAGGCTTACCAACCGCGAAAATCTATGAATATGCGCTAAACTTTAGTAACGAACAGTATAAATTAGAATAGTGATTTATATCGAGTTTTTGTGATTTTTTGGCATATGATGTGTACTGGGTTTCATAGGTGAACATTGGGAAATAATCGTAGTAAAACGAGGAGTTACGTTTAAGCACTAGGATGAGTGACTAATTTGTAACCTAATGATTTTAAAGTTTTTATGATTGACGACGCTTCATCTTCATCGTAATGTGTTTGCCAAAGTTTGCGCTTGTGCACGATTTGTACGAGAGCAATTTAGTTTCAAATGAGGTAAGATAGCTAGCCATGCTGCTATCCACTAACCTCAAGTGGTCGCAGAGCCAATAGACAAGTGTGGAGATACAAGTTTGATTAATGTTTTCCTTGTAGATGATCACGAACTGGTTCGCACAGGGATACGACGTATTATCGAAGACGTCCGTGGAATGAATGTAGCAGGAGAAGCTGACAGTGGTGAAGAAGCCGTAAAATGGTGTCGTAGCAACCATGTTGACGTCATTTTAATGGACATGAATATGCCTGGTATTGGCGGTTTAGAAGCAACAAAGAAGATTCTACGCCACAATCCAGACATTAAGATCATCGTGCTAACTGTACATACGGAAAATCCGTTTCCGACGAAAGTAATGCAAGCGGGTGCCGCCGGGTACCTAACCAAAGGTGCAGCGCCTGATGAAATGGTCAACGCTATTCGACTCGTCAATAGTGGTCAGAGATACATTTCTCCTGAAATTGCTCAGCAAATGGCACTTAGCCAATTTTCATCAGCGTCTGAAAACCCGTTTAAAGACCTTTCTGAACGTGAACTTCAAATCATGATGATGATCACCAAAGGACAGAAGGTAACAGATATTTCAGAGCAACTGAGCTTGAGCCCGAAAACAGTTAATAGCTACCGATACAGACTTTTTAGTAAGCTGGATATCAATGGTGATGTTGAACTGACTCATTTAGCTATTCGACATGGAATGTTAGATACTGAGACATTGTAGTGTCGGAACACATTTTTGATTCAACATCATTTCTAAAGACTGTAACAAACCAACCCGGCGTCTACCGAATGTACGACGCCGAGTCGGTCGTTATTTATGTCGGTAAAGCCAAAGACCTCAAAAAACGCCTTACTAGCTATTTTCGCAAACGAGTCGATAGCGAAAAGACACGTGCCTTAGTCAGCAATATTGCGAAAATCGATGTAACTGTTACTCATACAGAAACCGAAGCACTGATCCTTGAGCACAATTATATTAAGCAGTACTTGCCCAAATATAATGTACTGCTGAGAGACGATAAGTCTTATCCCTATATTTTCTTATCTGGACACAAACATCCACGGCTCTCGATGCATCGAGGGGCACGTCGTAAGAAAGGGGAGTATTTCGGTCCTTACCCTGACTCTGGCGCTGTTAGGCAAACTCTTCACCTTCTTCAAAAGATCTTTCCGGTTCGTCAGTGTGAAGACTCGGTCTATGCTAACCGTAGCCGTCCATGCCTAATGTATCAAATCGGCCGTTGTGCTGGCCCGTGTGTCAGCAGCATTATCTCCGATGAAGAATATGCAGAATTGGTGGGATTGCTACGTCTCTTCCTGCAAGGCAAAGACAGTAACGTATTGCAAATGCTGGTGGAGAAAATGGATGAGGCAAGCCGTAATCTAAAATTCGAAGATGCGGCTAAATATCGTGACCAGATACAAGCGATTAGACGGGTTCAAGAGCAGCAGTTCGTCTCCGAAGACAGCGATGATGACATGGATGTGCTTGGTTTTGCTCAAGAGAAAGGTGTCGCTTGTGTCCATATTCTAATGATTCGCCAAGGCAAAGTACTCGGTAGCCGCAGTCATTTCCCTAAAATCCCAAGTAACACCGACCGAAAAGAAGTGTTTTACAGTTTCTTAAGCCAATACTATCTGAATCAAACAGAATCTAGAACCATCCCTACGCGAATCATCCTCAATGATGACCTTGTGGAGGATATCAGTACGTTAGGTGAAGCGCTGTCTGAAATTGCTGGAAGGAAAGTTATTTTCCACGTCAACCCGATGGGATCTCGTGGTCGTTACCTTAAACTATCAAACACCAACGCATTAACGGCAATTACCACCAAAATCAATCATAAGATGACAATCAACCAGCGCTTCAAAGCCCTTCAAGAAGAACTTGAGTTGGAGAGCATAACTCGCATGGAGTGCTTCGATATCAGTCATACTATGGGTGAAAGTACGATTGCATCTTGCGTGGTGTTTAATCAAGAAGGGCCGTTAAAGCAAGAGTATCGTCGCTACAACATTACTGGTATTACTGGCGGTGACGATTACGCTGCTATGGGACAGGTGCTTGAACGTCGCTACTCTAAGCAAATCGACGTAGACAAAATTCCTGATATTATTTTTATCGATGGTGGTAAAGGGCAACTCAACCGTGCGGTTGAAATCGTTTCTCAGTATTGGGGAGAGTGGCCTAAGCATCCATTACTAATTGGTATCGCTAAAGGGGTGACTCGTAAACCGGGATTAGAAACGTTAATTACCCCTGAGGGGCGTGAGTTTAACTTACCAAGTGACGCTCCAGCACTTCATCTAATTCAGCATATTCGAGACGAGAGTCATGATCATGCGATAGCAGGCCATCGAGCCAAACGTGCTAAAACAAGACGTACCAGTCCGTTAGAAGGGATTGAAGGAATCGGTCCTAAGCGTCGTCAAGCCTTGCTGAAGTACATGGGTGGTTTGCAAGAACTTAAGCGAGCCAGTGTAGAAGAAATCGCCAAAGTACCCGGAATTAGCAAATCTTTGGCAGAAAACATCTATCAAGCATTGAAACACTAGAGAAAATCCCGCAACATAAAGGCGCAGTAGAAAAGAGCCGATAATAATATGCGTTTAAACATACCTAACATTCTGTCTTTGTTGAGATTATTTCTCATCCCCGTATTCATTGTAGTTTTTTATCTCCCATACAGCTGGGCGCCGTTTGCTGCCGCAATGGTGTTTTGGGTGGCCGGTTTTACCGACTGGTTAGATGGGATGTTAGCAAGGAAGCTGGGTCAAACCTCTCGATTTGGCGCTTTCATCGACCCTGTCGCTGACAAAGTGTTAGTTGCTACTGCGTTGATTCTAATTACTGAACACTACCACAGCATTTGGGTAACTATTCCTGCTGTTACCATGATTGCACGTGAGATTATCATTTCTGCTTTGAGAGAGTGGATGGCTGAAATCGGCAAGCGCGCCAGTGTTGCTGTTTCATGGGTAGGCAAAGTTAAGACGCTGACACAGATGTTTGCTCTATGGGTACTTATCTGGCGCTATGACGATTGGATGGTATGGCTAGGCTTCGGTGCACTTTATGTTGCAACGGTATTAACCTACTGGTCAATGTTCCAATATCTAGCTGCTGCTAAAGATGATTTATTGAATGCAGATGATTAGAGATAATGAATAATAGAAGGCGAGCGATGAGCTCGCCTTTTTTGTCACTATTGAATGCTTTAATACTCGAAGAGAGGCACTTCGGTAAGTGATATCAGAGTTCTTAGGTTTTGTAGATATAAATACAACAACAAAGCAAAACAAGTTTTCTAGTGCTAAATGTGCATGTTTTTGCTAGAAAATTGAGCAAATTAGCGCTTTTTGGATGTTTCTTAGACAAACGATTCAAAATATAAAAAAACGTGTTGACTCATTTCTCTGATTGCGTAAAATGCCTCCCGTACTCAAGAGGAACTGCTTAAAGCAAAGCGATTAAGTTAGAGTCCAGAGTGACAAGAAGGCGCCTTGGCAGAGTGGCTATGCAGCGGATTGCAAATCCGTGGACCTCGGTTCGACTCCGGGAGGCGCCTCCATTCTCTCTTAGAGAATATGCGACACTAGCTCAGTTGGTAGAGCGCAACCTTGCCAAGGTTGAGGTCACGAGTTCGAACCTCGTGTGTCGCTCCAAGTTTTAAAGATATGGCGAAAGCGGTATCTAGATGGTGTCTCCATCACAATGAATTTTGTGTGCCCTGGTGGTGGAATTGGTAGACACAAGGGATTTAAAATCCCTCGGCGTTCGCGCTGTGCCGGTTCAAGTCCGGCCCGGGGCACCATCTCAAATTAGTCTGAAAAGACAAATGCGACACTAGCTCAGTTGGTAGAGCGCAACCTTGCCAAGGTTGAGGTCACGAGTTCGAACCTCGTGTGTCGCTCCAAACAAGAAAGCCCAGCAACTATGCTGGGCTTTTTCGTTTTTCCTTTCTACTCTCTTTATCTTCTTGATTCTTTTTGTAATGATGTCCGTACTAAAGGCACTTCACTAGTGAAATGAGGCATCTATGTTTACGGGAATTATCCAATCTGTCGCGACAATCGACAAAATTACTGATCTTAACGGCATTCGTACCTTTGAAATCGATTTTGAATCTGGGTTTTGCGTCGATGTTGAAATTGGAGCCAGTATCGCTGTGGATGGGGTATGTTTAACGGTTACCGAAATTCAAAGTGAGACGCGTCTCTCTTTTGACGTCATGCTTCAGAGCCTGAACATCACCACATTGAGTGCATTTGAAGAAGGCCAGAGAATCAATGTGGAGCGTGCGGCAAAAGATGGCGCAGAGATTGGTGGTCATCCGCTTTCAGGACACGTGGACTTCAAAACGCCATTGGTTGCTATTCATCAACAAGAAGATAACTACCGTATACAATTTCAGTTGCCAAAAGAGTGGAAACCATACGTGTTCCCTAAAGGCTATATCGCTATCAACGGGGCAAGCTTGACGGTTTCAGAAGTAGATAAGCAAGAAGGGTGGTTTGATGTGTGGCTGATTCCAGAAACTCGCCGTATGACGACCTTTGAAGGCAAACTGGTGGGTGATGACGTTAATATAGAGATTGAGCGTGGCACTCAAGTTGTTGTTGATACCGTGCGCGATACAATTGCTGACACTTTAGGCCCACTATTGCCGATGTTTGAAAAATTCTTGGAACAAAATGGTGTTGACGTAGATACCATAGGCCAAGCGACCACCAAACGCCTAAGCGATCAAAAGGATAAGTAGCAAAATAAAATAACGCCGCCTCCCACGAGGCGGTTTTTTATCTAATCAGTTTCATATTTTTGGTAGTTGTTTCCATAAGTTAGACAAAACGTAACTGGAGAAAACGGTTGCGATGATAATGATTTCTATGTTACTTTCCCGCGCAATCTCGGAATGAATCTGGGGGAGACGCGTTGTGACCATTCAAGCTGATTGTGACACAACGTAGGGTAGGTACTGGTTATGCCAATAACTAGTAGACGGGATACTGATGCCTAGAAGGGCATGTTAATGGGAAACCCAACATTGAAACAGATTAACTCACACTCAAAAATCAGCTTTGTACTTCCAAACTGTGTATTGCGCTTAAACCGTAGTATCACAGAGCCTTGATTTCAAAACGCTAATACCTTTCTAAATGAAGCAGTTCATTTAGGCCTTTGTCACATCTGAAATACGGTGGGACTTGTTTTGCTATGCGCGTAGCGAGTGATTTCGCACGCATAATCTAGGTTACAAAAAATGAGTACAGCATTCGAATTTGATTCCAAAGAATTCGCGTCTTCAATTTCGGTACACGTTCCACACGTTGAAGGCACCTATGACCTGACACCTGATCAGGTTCTACTTTATCAAGCGGAGCACGAATCAGAAGTTCGTTCCTATCCACGTCGTCTGCCTATCGCCATCAAGCGTGCGTTTGGTGCTTTGGTGGAAGACACTCGTGGGCAAATCTTTCTTGATTGTCTTGCTGGAGCAGGCACGCTTGCGATGGGTTACAACCATCCTGAAATCAATCAAGCTCTCAAACAGCAGCTTGATTCAGGTTTACCGTACCAAACTCTTGATATTACGACAGAAGCTAAAGATCGTTTTATCAAACGAGTGAAAGCGTTTCTACCGCAAGAATTCGCTGACCAATCGGTGATTCAGTTTTGTGGCCCTTCGGGTGCTGACGCTGTTGAAGCCGCTATCAAATTGGCGAAGCAAACTACGGGTAGAAATACTATGTTTGCCTTCCGCGGTGCATATCATGGTATGACGAATGGCACCATGGGCATGATGGGTAACCTTGGCACCAAAGCTCGTCGTACTGGGCTGATGTCCGATGTTCACTTCATGCCATTTCCTTATAGTCTTCGTTGTCCGTTTGGTCTTGGTGGCGATGCGGGCGCAAAACAGAGTATTCGTTATATCGAACGACTATTGAACGATGATGAAGCCGGTATCATGAAACCAGCTGCCATTATTGTTGAGCCAGTTCAAGGAGAAGGGGGCGTTATCCCTGCTCCGGCGTTTTGGCTGAGAGAACTACGCCGACTTTGTGATGAGCATGAGATCTTGCTCATTTTGGATGAAATCCAGTGCGGCGTAGGCAAAACAGGCTACCGTTTTGCATTTGAAGAAGCGGGGATTAGCCCAGATATTCTTTGTTTATCCAAAGCGATTGGCGGCGGCTTGCCGATGTCGCTACTGGTATTTAACAAAAAAGTGGATACGTGGAACGCAGGTGAACACACGGGCACGTTCCGCGGTAATCAACTGGCCATGGTTTCGGGCGAGAAAGCGCTTGAGATCATCGAGCGCGACAACCTTGTTGAGCATGCCAGAGTCGCTGGAGAGTATTTACGTCTTGGCCTCAACAAAATAAAGCAACGTGTAGACTGTATTGCTGAGGTTCGCGGCAAAGGACTGATGCTGGGCGTCGAGATTGTCAAGCCAACGGGTGAACACAACAAGTTTGGTGAACCTGTTGCCGATGGTCAGCTTACCCTAGGCATACAGCGCGCCGCGCTAGAACGCGGTTTGATGGTTGAAAAAGGTGGGCGTGATGGTGCCGTTATTCGCTTTCTTCCACCACTAATCATTAGTTTCGAGCAGATCGATTTTGCATTACGCACTATTGAAGAGGCTATCGTTGTAGCTGGTGGCGGGCAAAAGTCACAGCAAGATAACAAAGCAAAGTCGTGGAAAAAGTACTTCATCCATACGGGTGTGCAAGGTGCGACCGAATTTTCTCAGGTAATGAATCACACTACTCAAGCGATGAAAGAAGTGTTTGAGGGTGTCTCTAAACCGTATTCGGGGTTAGATCCAAAAGTGCTTGAATCGGCCATTAACAATGTCAATCTTGACGGCAGTCATCACGATCTACAACGTGTTGTTGATGAGACTGCAAGTTTGGTTGCAGACCATTCAATATTCACTCAACACCCTAATTGTATTGCACATTTGCATACACCACCTTTAATGCCGGCTGTCGCTGCAGAGGCGATGATCGCGGCGTTGAATCAATCTATGGATTCTTGGGACCAAGCATCGGCGGCAACTTATGTTGAGCAGAAAGTACTGGATTGGCTTTGCGAGCGCTATGAGCTTGGTGCGTCAGCAGATGGTATTTTCACCAGTGGTGGCACACAGAGTAATTTAATGGGTCTTCTGTTGGCACGTGACCGAATTGCGGATGTGACGGATGGTCATTCTATCCAAAAGCAAGGTCTTCCGAGTTATGCCGATAGACTTCGTATTGTCTGTTCCGATAAGTCGCATTTTACGGTTCAAAAGTCAGCCTCGTTGTTAGGCTTGGGTGAACAAGCCGTGCACTGCGTTGCAACCCACGACAACGGTACCATCAAAACGGATGCACTTATCACTGACTTACAAGCGATGAGAGCTGAAGGCTTGATACCTTTTGCTTTAGTCGGAACAGCAGGGACGACAGATCACGGCGCTATTGATGATCTAAACTCTCTCGCCACCATTGCTGCCGAAAACCAGCTTTGGTTTCACGTTGATGGTGCTTACGGTGGCGCCCTTATTCTAAGCAGTCACAAACACAAGCTTAATGGTATTGAAAAAGCGGACTCTGTCAGCGTCGATTTCCATAAACTGTTCTATCAAACCATCAGTTGTGGCTCGTTGCTGGTAAAAGATCGCAGCAACTTTAAGTACCTGCTTCATCATGCGGATTACCTCAATCGAGAGCACGATGAGCTGCCAAACTTGGTCGATAAATCCATTGCTACAACCAAGCGTTTCGATGCTCTAAAAGTCTTCATGACGATGCAAAACGTTGGTCCACAGGCACTAGGTGATATGTATGACCATCTGATGGAACAAACGCAAGAGGTGGCCAAACTTGTTCAAGCGCATGAACGATTTGAGCTATTGGCACAGCCATCATTATCAACGGTCTTATTGCGCGTTATTAATGATGACGTCAACGATTTGAATGAGCTGAATAAAGCGATCCGTTTACAAGCACTAACACGTGGCGTTGCGGTGTTAGGGGAAACGGTAGTGAACGGTCAGTCAGCACTGAAGTTCACGATTCTAAACCCATGCTTAACGCTCTCAGATTTTGAGAGCCTACTGAATAACATTGATCAGTTAGCACTTGAGCTAGCTAACTCGTACTAACCGATAAACAGAATAAGGAAAGAAAATGGCAGTTTTACAGATTGGCGCTGGTGGTGTTGGTTGGGTAGTCGCGCACAAGGCGGCTCAGAATAACGATGTATTAGGTGATATTACGATTGCGTCACGCACCGTCGCGAAGTGTGAAAAAATCATTGAATCCATTAAAGGCAAAAACAACTTAAAAGACACGACTAAAAAGCTAGACGCTCGTGCCGTTGATGCGGACGATGTTGAAGCGCTGGTTGCCCTGATCAATGAAGTGAAGCCAGACCTAGTGATTAACGCGGGTCCTCCTTGGGTAAACATCACCATCATGAAAGCGTGTCTGCAAGCGAAAGTCTCTTATTTAGATACTTCTGTCGCTGTCGATCTATGCTCGGAAGGTCAGCAAGTTCCTCAAGCTTATGATTGGCAATGGGGTTTCCGTGACAAATTCAAAGAGGCAGGTATCACGGGTATTTTAGGCGCAGGTTTTGATCCTGGTGTTGTAAGCGTATTTGCAGCTTACGCAGTGAAGCATTTATTCGATGAAATCGACACCATCGATGTTATGGATGTCAATGCTGGCGACCACGGTAAAAAGTTTGCCACTAACTTTGATCCAGAAACCAACATGCTAGAAATTCAAGGTGACTCTTTCTATTGGGAAAACGGTGAATGGAAACAAGTTGAATGCCACACTCGTATGCTTGAGTTCGATTTCCCATTAGTCGGCAAACACAAAGTCTACTCAATGGCACATGATGAAGTTCGTTCAATGCAAGAGTTCATTCCTGCAAAGCGCATCGAGTTCTGGATGGGCTTTGGCGATAAATACTTGAACTATTTCAATTGCATGCGTGATATTGGTCTACTTAGCCCTGACCCTCTAACTCTACATGATGGCACTGTGGTTCAGCCACTACATGTGTTAAAAGCACTGCTTCCAGACCCAACTTCTTTGGCACCAGGTTACACAGGTAAAACTTGTATCGGGACTTGGGTTCAAGGTAAGAAAGACGGTAAAGAACGTTCAGTATTTATCTACAATAATGCAGACCATGAAGTGGCGTACGAAGATGTAGAGCATCAAGCCATTTCTTATACAACGGGTGTCCCAGCCATCACGGCGGCACTGCAATACTTCCGTGGTCAATGGGCAGACGCTGGAGTGTTCAATATGGAGCAATTAGACCCTGATCCGTTCCTAGAAACCATGCCTGAAATCGGTTTAGATTGGCATGTTCAAGAGCTGGAAGTCGGTGCTCCGGATATCAAGATTCTTAAATAAAGTGACAGACCCTAGGTAGCTATCTAGGGTCTTTAAACTTAGGTCTACAAAATGATTAAAAACGAACTCAAAACTCCATACTTCATGATTAATGAAGACAAACTGGTTGAGAACCTAGAGAAAGCAAAACACCTTAAAGAGGTCTCTGGCGTAAAGCTAGTGCTGGCGCTTAAGTGTTTCTCGACTTGGGGTGTGTTTGACATTATTAAACCATACTTAGATGGCTCAACCAGCAGTGGTCCATTTGAGGTAAAACTTGGCTACGAGACTTTTGGTGGTGAAACGCACGCATACAGTGTTGGTTACACCGAAGACGACGTACGCGAAGTGGCTGATATTTGTGACAAGATGATCTTCAACTCGCAGTCTCAATTAGCCGCTTATCGTCATATCGTTGAAGGCAAAACGTCCATTGGTTTACGTCTTAACCCGGGTGTAAGCCATGCAGGGCAGGACTTGGCCAACCCTGCTAGACCGTACTCTCGCCTTGGAGTGCAAGCCGATCATATCGACCCAACAATCTTCGATTCTATCGATGGTGTTATGTTTCACATGAACTGTGAAAATAAAGATGTCGATGCATTTATCGGTTTACTTGATGCTATTTCAGAGCGATTTGGTACTCATCTAGATAAGCTCGATTGGGTTAGTATGGGGGGCGGTGTGTTCTTTACGTGGCCTGGTTATGATATCGATAAACTTGGTGCTGCATTGAGCGCGTTCTCTAAAAAGCATGGTGTGCAGCTCTACCTAGAGCCAGGTGAAGCGATCATAACTAAAACGACTGACCTAGTTGTTACCGTTGTGGACATTGTAGAAAATGAGAAAAAGACGGCGATTGTAAATTCTGCGACGGAAGCGCATCGTCTGGACACGCTCATATACGATGAACCCGCTTCGATTTTAGAAGCCAATTCAGAAGGTGATCATGAATACGTCATTGGCTCATGTTCTTGCCTAGCTGGTGACCAATTCTGTGAGGCCAAGTTTGATGAGCCGTTAGAGGTGGGGCAACGACTGCATATTATGGACAGTGCTGGCTATACCATGGTGAAACTCAACTGGTTTAATGGTCTGAAGATGCCGTCAATCTACTGTGAGCGCTCAAGCGGTCAGATCGAAAAGCTTAATGAGTTTGGTTACGATGACTTTAAATGCTCATTGTCACGGTGGTCGATTAGCTAAGTTATTCTGACTAAGTTAACACTTGCCTGTGACACAAAAACACCCTACCTTTTAATAAAATAAAGCAGACTCAAAGGTCTGCTTTATTTTCTCTTATTCCGATATTCTGAGAGTGCCACCCGTTATGAAAAACAGATTCGCCAAACTCCTCTGGGCTTCATCAGTGCTGTTATTGTCAGGTTGTGTGAGTTACAGCATCACTGAACAAGAAATGACGAATTATCTCAATGACAACCTACAACTCAACCAATCTATTGGTGTTGAAAACGTCATGTATGCCAAGCTTTCAGTCGATGATCTTCAGGTCAAAATTGGACGCTCTGACGCTGATCGTGTAGCGGTATTTGCCAACACCAAGGCTCAACTACAGTTGTTGGATGAACAGGATATTAACCTTGATTTGGATATAGAGTTCAGTGCCATACCTAGATATGAACAAGAAAGTGGTGAGATTTTTCTACAATCACTCCGTCTAGAAAAAATTGATCAAGAAGGGCAGCTTCTAACCCCAGAAATCAAGAAGCTGATTAAGCCCGCAGTAAGTATGATTGGTGCCGCTGTATCTACCTATCCTGTTTACAAACTCGATAGCAATACGGTTAAAGAGGCGCTACTGAAATCCTCTAATCCAGAAGTTGTGATAAAGAACAACCAGTTAGTAATAGAGTTTTTCGAATAGCTTCTTATAGCCCGTCAAATGATCACTCGTTAAACGACAATCAAATATGGCTGCGCATTAACTGAGTTTAGGCGCAGTACTGTCTCTTACTTCGAGATGGTAGGGAATAAAGCTTACGTGGTCGGTCAAATCCAGATCGGGCTTTTCAATCAGCATATGCAGTAAATGTGCACTGGTTTTACCTGACTCCTCAAAGTCATAAACCAGCGAGGTAATCTTAGGGTTGTAATAACGAGACATATTACCACCACCAACGCCACACACGCTGACATCCTCTGGGACCTTAAAGCCATGTTCAAGTAAGTAGGTAATCGCACCAATAGCCATTTTGTCGTTGGCAGCGAAAATAGCGTCTGGGCGCTGCATTCGCTCTTCATAAAGTTCCTGACAGGCGGTATAACCACTTTCTACAGAGAACTCACCATTGACCATCATATCGGCAGAAATGGGTAATCCATGCTTTTCTAAACTGTTTAAGTAACCTTGCTTTCGTTTCACACCAACAGATACGTCACTTTCAGATACACCGATAAGCGCAATATTACGATGTTGCGACGCTACAAGATAGTCAATGATTTCTTCCACCGCCGTCACTTCGTCGAACAGCACACAAGGTGTTCCATCGGTGGTGGATTGCCCCATAACTACAACGGGTTTGCCTACCTTTCTGATTTTTTCTTTGTGTTCACTCGTAATCGTAGTCGCGATTAGGATGATGCCATCGACTTGCTTTTCTGCAAATAAATCGAGAAATTCTAGCTCGCTTTTTATGCTGTGGTTGGTGTTACCTAAGATGATACTGTAGCCGTTATTGGCAAAGTATTGATCAATGCCAGCGATGTTGTCACCAGAGGAGGTGGCGTTTATTTTTGGAAGAATAACTCCGATAGTCTGACTGCGTTTTGAATGCAGTGCTTTGGCCAAGGCGTTGGGGCGATAGCCCGTTTCATCAAGCACTTTTTGAATGCGCTTTCGAACGGGCTCACTGACATAGCCAGAACTGTTTAAGACACGGGAAACACTTGAAATTGAAGTTTCTGCTAACTTGGCTATTTCTTTAATTGTCGCCATTTCCCGTTAATCCTTTGGTCAGTAATCGTATTTAATAAAGCGCTTGATTATACATGACTTTCCAGTTTCAAGTGTGATTTTTGACTGATCGGCTTGCGGGAACACGCGAGATGTAAACACGGCTTCACCATGATTGATGAAGACTTCAACAATAGACTGATCAAAGAAAATCTGCAGATTGAGGGATTGCTCACTGTCTACTTTGCACTGTCGTTTCCCCGGTAAATAGTCGGAGTTTGAACGATCTAAAGTGACTACGCCAGTCTCTGCTTGATAGTTTAATGCCAGCCAACGGTCACCTTCATCTGATAACTTGATCGTGACATCATCAGTAATATGCTCGATATCCAGATTCAATTCAAAGCAGTGGTTGCTGTCCAGTGATAAGTGATTCTGATTGGTAAGCTGCACCTCTTCAAACGAAGACATCGCACCGCGCAAAGATTCATGCTCGCGAGCGGGTTGTTGATACATCTTCCCATCAACGACGGAAAGCTCTCGCACTAAGGATAAAGCGTGAATCCAGTCATTGGTGACGCTAGGTTGTTCATCTTCCTCAGGAATACCAACCCAAGCACTCATCAGGCGGCGTCCATCAGTCGATTCGGTGGTTTGCGGAGCATAAAACTCAAACCCATGATCGAGTGGCTCAAAGTTGCCGTGTGTATAGCACGTATTTAGGTAATCCATCTTACCTACAAAATAGCCATTATTGTGGCGATTTTGGAAGCTTAACCCGTTGGGCTTAATTCCTTGTGGGCAACCTATCAAAACATCAGTGTTATCTAGATGGAACAGATCTGGGCATTCGAACATATAGCCAAAGTCGCGAAGTCCATTGATCTGGTTGCCAGCAATTGGGCCGAGAAACGTCCAGTTAGAAGCATCTTTTGAGCTGAAAAGAAGCACCTGACCAAGTTCATCATTTGTCTGAGCACCAAGCACGCAATACCAAGTGCCATCGTGTTGCCAAATTTTAGGGTCGCGAAAGTGCGCCGTATATCCCTCAGGTTGTTTTGGGATAACCGGGCCTATTTTCTCGAAATGAATGTTGTGGCTATCAATAGATTTGGCGAGACATTGAGTAGTAAGACGAACACCGTCGTCGGTTTTTACATTTCCGGTATAGAAAAGATGAAGTCGCTCATCCAATACGAACGCGCTACCTGAGTAGCAGCCGTGGCGATCGTAGCTTTCGTCTGGGACTAATGCTTGACCTTGCAGTGTCCAGTTTACTAGATCCTGACTGGTGCTGTGTCCCCAATATTTTGCCCCGTGCTCACAAGCGTGTGGGTTCCATTGGAAAAACAGATGATACTCTCCATCGTATTCAATAAAGCCGTTTGGGTCATTAATCAGTCCGTACGGTGCAGTTAGGTGAAACCGTGGGCGCAAGTGGTCAGCGTTTGGTTGGTGCGACACTGAAGATTCGCTTTGTGAACACAGTTCTGTTGAAGTCATTGCTATTAATACACTCTGTAGTTGGACTTGTTGCTAACACTGAATTATTCAATGTTTTAAAACGAACCGTGGCGGTGACCCTAAGGTACACCGCCACGAGGGGAAGTTTACTTATCTAAAGCAACCGTCATCTTTGCTTCGTTGCGTGTTGGTTTTACTAGTAATTTAGTTAGCATTGCTGCGCTACCCATACCAATAACAATCATCACTAGGTACATACCAAGACCATTACCTAAGTAGGCAGGAATAGCTGGAATGAAAGTGACACCCATAACAGATGGTGCGATGTGCATGATGGTTGCGAATGCACCCGCAATGGCACCGCCGATGATACCTGATACAAATACACGGCTATTAGTTAGCGTCACACCAAACAGAAGTGGTTCAGTGATGCCGAAGAAACACGGTACGATTGAAGAGTAGTTAAGCGCTTTTTGTTTCTTATCTTTGATCGACATGGTGTAGGCAATCGCTGCGCCTGCTTGACCTGCCATTGATGCAGTAATCAGTGCATTTAATGGGTTGATCTTGATAGTCGATAGGAAGTTAAGCTCTACAACCATTAAGCTGTGGTGAAGACCCGTTACAGTTAGAACCTGTTGTAGACCGCCAAAGATTGCACCGCCGATGCCCATTGGTAAGTTAATAATTGATTCTGTAGAAACCATTACGCCATGTTCAACAATGTTGAATACCGGGCCAATAATGAATAGACCTGCTAGCATGCCAATAGTGATCGTCAAAAATGGAGTAAAGATCAGCGAAACCACTGATGGCATCCATGAGTTAATCCAACGCTCTAGGTTAGCGCCCAAGATACCTACAATTAGAGCTGGAATTATGGTGCCTTGGAAGCCTTGAATCTTAAACATACCAATGCTCAGCATTTCTGCGTTACCGCTTGCCACATCCCATGCGTTTGGCAGCATCGGTGCGATAAGCATTAGACCCAGCACCATGCCGATAACAGGCGTACCACCAAAGCGTTTAAAGGCAGACCACACGACAAGCGCTGGTAGGAAGATGAATACCGTATCAGTTACAACTTGCGTCATAGTGAGTAGCTCAGGAGAGAACTCAAAGCCTAGCTGTTGGGCGAATCCGCGTAACCCCATGAACAGACCGGTCGCAACCAGCACGGGAATCAAAGGAATGAATACGTCTGCTAAAGAACGCAGGGCCTTTTGGAATGGGCTCATGTTTTCGTAAGCAGCGCCTTTCGCGCTCTCAAGTTCGCCATCTAGTTCTTGCTGGATAAGGGCGAAGACCTTGTTAACTAAGCCTGTGCCAAGGATGATTTGGTGTTGGCCCGATTGGAAGAAGTAACCAGCTACATTATCTGTTGATTTGATTTGGTCGACATCGATAAGTGCATCATCTTTTACAACAACACGAAGTCTTGTCGCGCAATGTTCTAGGGCTCGAATATTATTTTTTCCGCCGAGAGCCGCAAGCAAGCGGACCGCGATTTTCTTATTCATTTGTTCTATCCTGATACGTTTTAAGAAAAGGTTTTCACATAACATGAAAAGGTTTTCATGTTTCAATATGGTAAGGTTTTCACATTTGCATCATTCGATCAACTTGATCAGTAGGATTAAGTATAGTTTTTATTTATGGTTTTGAAGCTTGTCACAATTGTTGAGCAGCTCAACGCGGCGTTTGTTATGTCGAATAAGCGCCAGAGTGCTATGCGTATTAATGAGCATCGTTGCTTTTGTTTTAGAGGACAATTGAAAGCATTGCTGTTGTTGGCGGGTCTATATGTTCAGTCTTCTTTATTGGAGGAGAGGCAAATGCAGCTGCGATTAACTCTTTTGGTCTTCATATTGTTGTCGTTTCCGATATCACTATTGGCGAAGGTGCTCAATGGATTCAACATAGACAATGCATCTGTGCCCTCACAATTCATTCAAAAAGGCGGGCCACCTAAAGATGGCATTCCGGCACTCAATCAGCCCGAGTTTATTAAAGGCAACGAGGCAAAATTTATGCATGCACAGGATATCGTATTGGGGTTGCAGGTTGGTGATGTGGTGAAGGCGTATCCTATTCGAATTCTCAACTGGCATGAAATCGTTAATGACCAATTCAGCGGAACACGTTACGTTATCAGTTATTGTCCATTATGTGGCAGTGGAATGGCATTTCTTAGCCAGCCGACGGGAGAGCGTGAAGCTCTGGATTTTGGAGTTTCTGGTTTGTTGTATAACTCAGACGTACTTATGTACGACCGCAAAACTGAATCGCTATGGTCCCAAATTCATGGTGAGGCTATAGCTGGAGCATTAGTTGGCCGTAAACTCAAACAAGTGCCGCTTACACTTAGTCGTTGGTCGAATTGGCTAGCTCGTTACTCTGACTCGCTAGTTCTCTCCACCAACACAGGTTATCAACGCGATTACCGGAGAGATCCTTATGCGGGTTATGGAAAAAACGCTGCCATCTACTTTCCTGTAGCAAATCAAGCACCCAATGAGTATCACCCGAAAGAGATGGTATTAGGGTTTAAAGTGGAGCAGTCAACTATCGCGTTTCCATTTAGTGAGATATCTCAGTTAGCAACTCAGCAGCAAAGCTTTGAATTGGGCGGGGATCGCTATTATGTTCACTGGGATAGCAGCAACCAGTCAGCTTGGATAACTGATGAGAAGGGTGAAACCCAACCATCAACCTTACTATTTTGGTTCGCGTGGTACGCTTTTTATCCAGAGACCCAAGTCTATAAATGGCAATAGACAACAATACGTGTCGTGAGAACGTTGCGTTACGTTAACACGACACGAACGGTTACAGCTGTGACAAAAGTTAAGATAAAGCCGCTACGATCGCTTTTCCGACAGCGTGTGCGCTGGTTGGGTTTTGGCCTGTGATTACACGTTCGTCAACAATTACAAACTCTTGCCAAGGTTGTACTTTGCTGTACTGAGCAGCGGTGCGTGCCAGTGATTCCTCAAGTAAGAAAGGAATATCGCCGATAGTGCCGAAGTCGATTTCTTCTTCTCGTGTAAATCCAGTGACTGACTTCGATGCCAGTAATTTGCCGCCATTGCTCAGAGTAATAGGTAGAAGAGCTCCGGGGCCGTGACACACTGCTGCAATTACACCACCTTGCTCATAATGAGTAGCTGCAAGCGCAGCGAAATCCTCGTTACTTGATAGATCAGATAGCAATCCAAACCCTCCCGGGTAAAAAATAGCATCGTAATCATTGATATTGATTTGTGAGACAGGAATGGTGTTGTTAATACGATTCTGAAACGCCTCGTCCGTTAGGATTTCTGTATTGACACTGTCACCCTCGATGTCAGTACCGTAAAGTGGCGCTTTGCCACCTTTAATGGATGCGATGTCATAGTCATAACCTGCCGACTGGAGTTCACGTAAAGCGTGAGTGAGTTCTGGAGCGTAAGTTCCGTTTGCTTGGTCTGTCTCACCTAATGTTGCATGGTTAGTGACGGGAATAAGTACCTTTTTCATCGTTATGTCCTTCTGGCTGATTCGTTGTTGTAATTACCTTAGTTATACTAATTGCTAACTGATTTGGTGATAATATAGCTAAATGACAAAATATTATTGCTATATGACAAAGGTGAGATGTGGATAGCTTTGAAGGAATCAACGAGTTTGTAGCGGTAGCAGAAAGCCACGGTTTTTCTGCGGCAGCTAAGCAACTTGGTTGCAGCACAAGTCATGTGAGTCGACAGGTATCGCGTTTAGAAGAACGCTTGGGCGTCGCTTTGCTTGCCCGCTCCACTCGAATGGTGAATCTCACACAGGCGGGGCAGGTGTATTATCAGCAGTGCAAAGACTTAGTTATTGGACTTCAACAAGCTAACGAGCAGCTTAGTTCCGAGCAAATACAGCTAAATGGCACTTTAAGGGTGAGTGCCGCTGGTGCGTTTGCCGAAAACCACGTTGCTCCTGCATTGATGGAATTTGCGAAAGGGTACCCGGAACTAACGGTTGAGATGGATTTTGATACTCGAATGGTCAATTTCATCGAAGATGGTATCGATTTTGCGATTCGGTACGGCCGATTAAGTGATTCGGGATTAGTTGCCCGGAAGCTGGTGGACAGGCCAATGGCAGCCGCGGCCAGTCCTGAATATCTAGAACGATACGGAGTACCAACTCATCCTGATCAACTTCGACACCATAGTTGTATCATCGCGAATAATGACCATTGGGTATTTGAAGATAATGGCAAACCGATGGGGAGTATTCGAGTAGATGGACGTTGGCGCAGCAATAACTCCAGTGCTGTGGTCAATGCTTGTGAACAGGGGTTAGGCATTGTCTATATGCCAAAAAGCAGTTTTAGTGACGCTTTCCATAACGGGCGACTGGTTCCCGTCTTAATACCCTATTGGGGCAAAGGCTCTAGTAGTTGGATTGTTTATCAGAATCGACGGTTTTTGCCAATGAGGGCTCGTTTAGCGATAGACTACTTGGTTTCGCATTTCGCCAACTGGCAGGAGTGATGGAATCAGGTAGTACCCAGTTAAGGTCTCAAATGATAAACTGCGGGCAATTTCATTTGATATTGATAAAGGTAGTGAAATGAATCCAATAATTGCAATGCTAAAAGAGAACAACATCAGTGATGAGCAAATCAGTGAAATTTTTGAAGTACTGACACAGAACCCTCTTGCAGCAATGGCAACAATCAGCCAGCTTGGTTTGCCACAAGAGCAGCTTCAAGCGCTAATGGGTCAAGTTATGCAAAACCCTGCGTTGATCAAAGAAGCAGTTGAAGAGTTAGGACTTGATTTCGCAAAAGTTGAAGCAGCAAAAGAGCAACTTCAAAAGTAATCGTTTGAGATTCCTCGTCGCCGTTTCAGGGCCTGCAGGCTCTCAAATGGCGGCTTGACTTACAAAGCGCCCACAACATCCTTTTCCTTATCGATCCATTTCGCCAGCGTCATTGTCCATACTTAACAATACAAAATCTCAGTTGCTTCTGTGAAACGAAATTAATACCCTTTTAGGGTTATTTCTTACCCTTGTAGCCACTATGGACTCCATTAAATACTACGTATTGCAGCTCGAATCTCCGATTGTTTTTTATCCAAGCAAAAATAAGCTTGAAGTCGATGGTGCAGAACTGCATTTAGAACCATTGCAATCTCGTTTGTTGAAGTATTTTGTTGAAAACCAAGGGCAAGTCCTGACGACTCAACAAATCGCAGACAGTGTTTGGCAGCGTAATCATGTATCGGACAATTTGGTTCGCCAAGTGATTAGCTCATTAAGAGGCCAGCTTAAAGACAAAACGCGGCCTTACCGTACGATCAAAACTATCCCGAAGAAAGGGTACCTATTTGATCTTGAAGTGATTGCTCACATTGAAAAAGCACCACAAGTCGTCGCGGTTGAAGTCGATGATATTGAGGAGCCACAATTTTCGGAAAAAAGTGGGCGCAAAGGCGGTAACAACAAGCTTTGGGCTACCCTTGCTGGGTGTTTAGCGATATTGGCAATGGCGTCATGGATTGTCACTTATATTGTTGAAGAGAACACAGACATCGTGGCAGAAAATACCAATCCGCTTGGTACTGTGCCGGTTTATATCCATGATATTACTTCAGATTCGATGCAAGACTATCAACTGTCGGAAAGCGTTTACAATTATCTATTCTATGGCCTCAACTCGTCGCGAGCGTTAACCGGCTATCACTTTTCCCAGTTGTCTAAGGAGAGTAAAGCGGCATTAAAGCAACAGGGTATTGAGCTTAAAGGCTGGCTTAAAAAGAGCGGCGAGAGTGAGTTCTTACTTACTTTGATGATTCAGAACAACCAATTACCATCTAAGAATCAGCGTATTGAAAAATCTTTCAACAAAGAAGATTTTTTCACCGCTATTGGCGATGTAGTATTGGAAATTAAGGCGTTGGTAGAACCTAAAGAAGACGGGTATGAAGTGACCAGTCATCGTGTGAGTGCCATTAATAACTACGATGATTGGGAAGTGATTTCAGACGGTATTTCTCAGTTCTACTTAGGTGGCGGAAACGATGCCTTTGTAAAGCTCTCACCTATGCTAGAGAATATTCAGTCTCAAGGTCGCGGTAACTATTTAGTCAGTGCTTTACTCTCTTACTCAGCCTCCGTTGACTATTTGCAATCGGGTGATGCTCAGACACGCCTTGAGAGTCTTAAATTGGGACAAAAAGCGTTCGAACTTAACCCTCGTTGTGATATCGCGAACCTGACGTTAGGGCTTGCCTTGTTGTTAAACCAACGCGCTGACCAAGCCATTCCTTACCTTTTCTATGCTGCAGAGAGCACGCCAACTCCCATTGGCTACTACCTATTAAGTGTGGCTGACAAACAAGTTGGTAATCTAAAAGGTGCCGATTTTAACTACCAACACTATGTCGCGATGAAGAAAGAGAGTGGTGGGCAACTCTATGATTTAATTGAATCTTTACAAAAATCAAATTTAATTCAAACCTTGCCATAGTTCATAGGGCTACGGAGAATGGTTTATTTGAATTTACTTTGTAATTAACGCCGATTGCCTTGCATCAAGCGTCTTTAATAAAGGCAAACTCATAATTGTTCTTGTGTTATTTATGCTAACAGGAACAAAAAATGTTAAAGAAGCTCGCGTTTCAAATCATTCCAGTGCAAATCTTTTTATTTGTATTCTGGTTTAAGAATGGCTTTATCGACAAGGTAATGGGCGTACTACTTGGGGCTGTCACTCCTGAGACGGCCTATGCGGGTGATACTTGGGCCGGATGGAAAGGCTATATTGTGGGGACATGGGATAAAAGTCAGGTTGGTCATGCTTTGTTAAGTCCAACATTCGACTTCATGTTTCCGATTCTGATTTTGTTGCAATGCCTACCTTTTATTCTCATTATTCGTTCGGTATTGAATCTAGAATTTATGACTGATAGAGAACGTCCTTGGTTGCTTTATTCGGCAATCGCCTCTCTTTTCGTCGCAGGTTGTATGGCATTTACTCAAACGATTTCGGGTGCTAGTGATGGTCAGTACCTATGGCAATTTATGGGCTTTAGTATGGTCGCGATTATGTATATCCGAAATGAGCAAAAGCGTTAAACTAATCGAATAATGATTTGATAAAGCAGTCAATGCACTGCGGTTTTGAACTCATGGCTTGCCATAACGAAACGTTAGGCAAGCCTTTGTTATTTTGTCAAACCGTTGCATTGGCTAGCGATCAAATCCTGCTTCGTCCTGAACAATGATGTCTTGCTCATGACTTGCTTGTATTAACCACGTTTTTATTGCGTCACTATTTAGCACTTTTTGTTGATACTGCTGCGCTAAAGGTGACAGTTTAATGCCATAGGTTCGGAAACGAAGTGCAACAGGAGCAAACATGGCGTCGGCAATGGACCAATCGCCAAATAACCATTGACCATCGTGCTTTGACATCTGCTCTGCCCATAAGGTGTCAATCCGTTGGATATCTTTTCTAGCTTCTGCAGAAAGTACGACCTGGCGCTTGGCTCGGCAGTTCATTGGTAATTCATTGCGTAGAGCCAAGAATCCAGAGTGCATTTCGCAGGCTACTGCTCTTGCCTTGGCTTTTCTCACGCTGTCATTTGGCCAGCAGCAACCATTGAGATATTGCTCATTAACATATTCTAATATCGCAAGAGAGTCCCAAACTGTAGTTTCGTCATCAATGAGTGTAGGAACCTTGGCTGTTGGCGTCAGCGTTTCAAGTGTGTGATAAAACTCGGTTGAAAACAGTTTGAGTTTTTCTACTTCGACCTCAAGCTGGTAATGCTCAAAGATAAGCCACGCACGTAATGACCAACTCGAGTAATTCTGATTTCCAATATACAGTTTCATATTTGACTCCTTTGCCTGTTTGATTTTGATACTAATCAATGGTGAGATGGGTGACTAACGCAAAATTTGAATGTATTTCATCAATGAAATCGATGGATTGGGGGCGATATGGATATCGATGCGCTGAGAAGTCTTCTCGCTTTTTCCGAGACGGGGAGCTTTACGCGAGCAGCAAAACAAATAAACCGAACTCAATCTGCGTTTAGCGCGCAGATGAAAAAGTTAGAAGCCGAAACTGGGGCTGTATTGTTTGAGCGTGACGGCCGGAATATGGTGCTAAGTGAAGCTGGACTATCATTGAAAGCACACGCTGAACGCATACTCTCCTTACATGATACCGCCTTGCACCAGGTGAAACGCTATCAAAACAAAACGGCGTTGAGGCTTGGTTGCCCTGAAGACTACAATGACACTGTCCTACCGAAAGTGGTGGCGGCAATTAACGAAGTTGAACCTACTTGTTCAGTTCAAATATTCAGTCAGCCCAGCATTATGCTAAGAGAGTGGTTAGACGAGGGGAAGTTAGACGCCGCGATTGTGACGCGAGCACCTGACAGTGAAGAAGGTTATTGGTTAGAGTCAGACAAAGGCGTTTGGATTGCGGGGCATGATTTTGATACCGCCATCACCCCATTGCCGTTGGTACTGTTTCAAACCGACTGTAAGTACCACGCCGCGGCGTTGGATAGTTTAACCAAGCGTGGGATCGCTCATCGACTACTTGCTTGTTGCAATACTGCTTCAGCTCAGCGAGCATTAGTGGCTAAAGGAATGGGCGTCGGTGCGATGGGGCGTCTAAGTACTAACAAAGACGTTAAGATACTAAACGGAATGCCACCACTCCCTAGTGTGGATATTGTACTGTTGACTGGCACTAATCCTCATCCAACGTTGGCGAACGTATTTATTAAACACCATTAAATGGTATTTTTCTTTGAGATCAAATGGTGTTGATATTCATTTATAAAATGGAATGCCTATCAATACGATAATTTGCCTTTCAATTAAATGGCAAATTATTTGTTTCTATAAATGAGTGATTTAAAAATATTCCACCAAATGTCAGAGAATTGTCAATCCACTAACCATTAAGTAGTAGTGTTGATTTTTATCAACAGTTTCTAAAGGTTTCGTTAGTAACATTCGCTCGATGATGCATAACTATAATCGAGCATGTCTTTATGAATAATAAACTGAAGCAATTATTGACGCCGTCGCTGACGCGTAGAGGGTTCATAAAATCCTCTTCGGCCATCGGCGGTCTTGCTGCTGCAACCAGCGCCATTTCTCTTCCTTTTAAATCTGCCCAAGCGGAAAGCAAACCACAATCAAACGATGAAAAAGTGGTGTGGAGCGCTTGTACCGTAAACTGCGGCAGTCGATGCCCACTGCGTATGCATGTCGTTGACGGTGAAATAAAGTGGGTAGATGCAGATAATACCGGCAAAGATGATTACGCAAACAAAGATGTCCAGGTGCGCGCATGCTTACGTGGGCGTTCTATGCGTCGTCGCGTGTACAATCCAGACCGCCTGAAGTACCCAATGAAGCGTATCGGTAAACGTGGCGAAGGCAAGTTTAAGCGTATTACTTGGGATGAAGCTTACACCGAGATCGTAAATAGCCTAGACCACATTAAGAAAGAATATGGTAATGAAGCGATTTATCTTAACTATGGTACTGGCACATTAGGCGGTACGGTCACCAAGTCATGGCCTCCTGGTAGCACGTTAATCGCGCGTCTGATGAACCTAACGGGTGGTTATCTGAATCACTATGGCGATTATTCGACGGCTCAAATTGCCAAAGGCCTGAGTTATACCTATGGCGGTTGGGCGAACGGTAACTCTTTCTCAGATACCGAAAACAGTAAGCTCATTGTTCAGTTTGGCAATAACCCAGCCGAAACACGTATGTCTGGCGGTGGTTTGATTCATCACTTGATTGAAAGCAAAGAGAAATCCAACGCAAGAATGATCATGATTGATCCACGCTATAACGATACTGCGGCGGGTCGTGAAGATCAGTGGATTCCTATCAAACCGGGTACTGATGCAGCGTTCATAGCAGCAATGGCCCACGTGATGATCAAAGAAGACTTGGTCGACCAAGAGTTCTTAGATACCTACTGTGTTGGTTACGATGAGAAAACCCTGCCAGCATCTGCGCCAGCAAATAGTGATTACAAATCTTATATTTTAGGTTTGGGTGAAGATGGTATTGAGAAAACGCCAGAATGGGCGGCACCAATTACTGGTATTCCAGCGGATATCATTATCAAGACAGCTCGTGAGATTGGTTCAACTAAACCTTGTGCAATCTATCAAGGTTGGGGTCTTCAGCGTACGCAAAATGGTGAAATCGCGTCACGTGCGATTGCCATGCTAGCGCTCTTAACCGGTAACCTAGGCATTCATGGCGGTGGTTCTGGTGCTCGTGAATCGGATTATAACATTCCGTTTGTGCGCTTCCCAACCTTAGAAAACCCAGTGAAAACGTCGATCTCTATGTTCCTGTGGACTGATGCGATTGTTCGTGGTCCTGAGATGACTGCGACACGCGATGGTGTGCGTGGTAAAGACAAACTCGATGTGCCAATCAAGTTCATTTGGAACTATGCGGGCAACTGTGTCATTAACCAGCACTCAGATATCAACCGTACTCACGATATCCTTCAAGATGACAAAGCATGTGAAATGATTGTCGTGATCGATAACCACATGACGTCTTCAGCAAAGTACGCCGACATCATTTTGCCTGACCTCACTACGTCTGAGCAGGCAGATTTCTGTATGGATGGTAAAGCGGCAAACATGCCTTACTTTATCTTTGCTGACAAAGCGATCGAGCCTCAATTTGAAGCACGCAGCATCTATCAAATCTGCTCTGATTTGGCGGAGCGCATGGGTGTGGGTCAGGCATTTACCGAAGGTCGTGACCAAGAAGGTTGGCTACGTCACTTGTATGCTGAAACATTGAAGTTAGACCCGACATTGCCAGATTTCGAGACGGTACGTCAGCAAGGTATCGTCAAACGTAGCGACCCTAATGGTCACTATGTCGCTTACCAAGCTTTCCGTGCAGATCCGGTGAATAACCCGCTTAACACACCTTCAGGCAAAGTAGAGATCTACTCGGAAGAGTTAGCTCGTATTGCTGCTGAATGGGAGCTGCCAGAAGGTGATGTGATTCATCCACTACCTATTTACGTGAGCACATCAGAAGGCTGGGATTCACCAAAACGCGATAAGTATCCATTGCAGTTAACGGGCTTCCACTTTAAAGCACGTTGCCACTCAACTTACGGTAACGTCGATGTGTTGAAGCAGGCCGCACAACAAGAAATGTGGATCAACCCTGTAGATGCTGAACGTCGCGGAATTAACAATGGTGACCGAATTAAGATCTTCAACGATCGTGGTGAAGTTCGAATTAACGCTAAAGTCACGCCAAGAATGATGCCGGGAGTTGTGGCTCTCGGAGAGGGAGCATGGTATGCACCTGACGGCAACAAGGTTGACCATAATGGTTCGATCAACGTTCTGACGTCTCAACACCCAAGCCCGTTGGCGAAAGGTAACCCTCAACACACTAACTTAGTCGAAGTTCAACTGGCAAATAAGGCGTAAGGACTAACTCATGAAACAATACGGTTTTTATATCGATTCGAGTAAGTGTACTGGTTGCAAAACCTGCCAGTTAGCTTGCAAAGACTTTAAGGATCTTGGTGTTGATCGCAGCTTCCGTCGAGTTTACGAATACGCAGGTGGTAACTGGATCGAAGATAACGGCACTTACCGTCAAGACGTGTTTGCCTATTACACCTCTATTGCATGCAACCACTGTGACGAACCGGCGTGTGCAAAAGTGTGTCCATCGGGTGCAATGCACAAACGTGAAGACGGCTTTGTGGTCGTGGATGAGAAGGTGTGTATTGGCTGTAAACACTGCGCTAACGCTTGCCCTTACGGTGCGCCACAGTACAGCAAAGAAAAGGGTCACATGACGAAATGTGACGGTTGTTTCGAGCGCGTAGCAGAAGGTTTTGAGCCAATCTGCGTCGGTTCTTGCCCACTTCGTGCGTTGGAGTTCGGTCCTATTGCTGAGCTTCGTGCCAAGTATGGAACCAACGCTGACGTAGCGCCACTTCCATCATCAACGTTAACGAAACCAAATATCGTGATCAAACCAAATCGTCATGCGCGTCCAACGAATGACACCACTGGTCACCTAGCAAACCCTAAGGAGGTTTAACATGGGATGGCATGAATGGCCTCTGATTTTCTTTACTGTATTTGCTCAAACAGCAGTCGGTGCGTTTATCGTAATGGGCTTAATCACATTATTTGGTAAGGCGGATGCACACGTTAAGACAGCGATAACTCGCAATATGTTTTTTATTTGGGTGTTCATGGGACTAGGCTTTATGGCATCAACCATGCACTTAGGTAGCCCAATGCGTGCAATCAATGCGTTAAACCAAATTGGAACGTCTTGGTTATCACGTGAGATCCTATTTGGTTCGATGTTCTTTGGTTTAGGTGGTTTATATTGGCTATTGTCTGTCATCAATAAAGGCAGTGAATCGATTCGTAAAGGGTTGATGGTAGCGGCGATGGTGATCGGCGTGGTCTTTATGGTCGCCATGACGAACGTCTACATCATTGATACGGTTCCAACTTGGGATACACCGTTTACGGGTCAATCATTTACGCTTACGGCTGTCATTTGTGGCGTGATGCTGTCACTTATTTTGATGCGTGGCGCTAAGTTGGAATGTCCACGTTTAGGCAAAGTCACGGCGATTGTGGCAAGTGTAGCCGCAGTGACAATGGCAATGGTCACTATGTCAATGGTCGCCAACTTGCCTAATATTCATTCTGCGATTGTTGCAGCTAGTGAGTTAGTGCCAAATATGGCAGAGATTCAAAACTTACGTTTTGTCCTAGTGTTTGTTGGCCTAGCTGCATGGATGTGGGCGATGCGCTCTGAGTCTCGTTCTATGCCGATTGCCGTCATTGGCTTTGCGATGGTGTTAGTTGCGGAACTCATCGGACGCAGCGTGTTCTTTGGTCTGCACATGACAGCAGGCATGTAGCAAAGATGAGAGCAGGCTGACCGGCCTGCTCTCATTTATTGGTTCAACTTAGTCATTTTTGAAATTTGGTAAATTCATGTCAGAAAATCAATCTATCGATCTACTTAGTCTACAAACCATGGCAAAGGTATTCGGTTCGCTGTTTTATTTCCCGCTTACCGACAACAACAACCAGACCTTATTGACTGCGTTGCTACAAGATGAAAACTTAAAAGACAGTGATCTTCAGGCATGGTGTCATCAGGTTAAAGGCGAAAGCAACGAAGCACTAAATCAAGACTTCTTCTTACTTTTTGAAGGAGGAGAGGCGATGCTGGCACCACCGTGGGGCTCAGTCTATATGGATAGAGAAGAGGTGATTTTTGGTGATACCACAGTAGCGTACCGTCAGTTTCTTCGAGATCACGATATTGCCTTAGATACTGGGATGAGAGAGCCAGAAGATCAAATTGGCTTAATGTTATTTGCAGTGAGTCAATTGGTTGAGCAAGAACACGACATTGAGTCGGTCAAGGCGCTGTTTTCACAGCACTTACTGACTTGGTGTTACCGTTATTTCGAGTTGGTTGAGAAGCATGCTTCAACTCAAAGCTACAAACAACTAGCTGCCTTGGTATCGCAATGGTGTGAAGCCGTTCAGGAGCTGTTAAATATTACGCCACTTGCCGTGAAACTGTATCGTTAGGGTTGGTAAGCGCTCATGATCAGAGATGAAAAATACTACAAAGCGTATATGGAGCACAAAACCATAAGTCGTCGTGGTCTTTTTCGCGCTTTGGCGAATGGCAGTACGAGGAATTCACCTGTAATGGCCAGTGATGACTCATTATCTGCTAAGTTAGATTGCCAAGAAGTATCACGAACAATCCCTAGACCACCAAAAGCTGTTGATGAGTTGCTCTATCAACAGATTTGCAATGCTTGTGGAGATTGCGTCAAGGCTTGTCCTGAGCAGGTTATTGCCATTGAAGATGAACTGGCTCGGCTTGTACTTGATTATGGGTACTGTAGCCAATGTGGAGAATGTAGCCAAGTATGCCCAACAGGTGCATTGCATGGACAGGACAACGATACTGGTTTGATTCCGCAGTTCTCGGATGGATGTCAAAATGCACTGTTTAGTGATTGCCACTTATGCCAAGAAGCCTGCCCAAAACAGGCGATAAGTATCAAGTCGTACAGCCTACCGGAGTTGGATAAGAAAGCTTGTGATGGCTGCGGACGTTGTAAGCAGGGATGTCCTTTTTCCACTATATCTATGGCGTTATCCATGCAGTAGCGAATACAAAAACAGCTCTATGTATTAACGAAGAGCTGTTTTTGATGGAGTTGAAGGTTAAGCTTTGATGATTCGAGCGCGGAAGTTTCGGCCCTTCATCTTGCCATTGGTAATCTTACCTAACGCTTGCTTAGCTATCGCTTTCTCGACAGCCACATAAGCACTCATTGGGAACATATTGATCTTACCAATTTGATTGCCGGAGAGTGTCTTATCACCGGTTAGCGCCCCTAAAATATCACCAGGGCGCAATTTTTGCTTCTTACCGCCTTGAATTTGAATCGTCACCATTTTTGCTTGAAATGGTTGGTTGGTTGACTTTGCAGGCAATTCGCTTGGTTCAATCGGCATATCCATGTACTCATCGATACGCGCTACAAGATAGAACTCTTTCTCGCTATAGAAGCTAAAGGCTAAACCTTTATTACCGGCGCGCCCAGTACGACCAATGCGATGTACGTGTACTTCTGGGTCGCGAGACAGATCATAGTTGAATACTGCATCGAGGTTATCGACATCGAGACCACGAGCTGCAACATCTGTTGCCACTAAAATAGAAACACTTTTATTGGCGAACTGTACGAGTGCTTGGTCACGATCTCTTTGCTCTAAATCACCGTGGATATCGATCACGCTAAAGCCACGATGATGCAGTTCATCCGCAACGTTCTGAACTTCTTTTTTAGTATTACAGAACACCACAGCAGACTCCGGTTGGTGAGTCAGAAGCAAGTTTTCAAGTGTATTATCACGTTCTTCGAGAGTGTTAGTTTGATAGAAGAACTGTTTGATGCTTGAGTGATCGTGCTTACTCTCTACCTTCACCACTTCTGGTTGCTTCATAACTCGAGCAGCAATGGTTTGGATTTGCTCAGGGAATGTAGCGCTGAAAAGCAGCGTTTGTCGCTCCTTTGGAGCTTGGTCGATAATAGCGTCTAAGGCATCTTTGAAACCCATATCTAGCATACGGTCCGCTTCATCAAGTACCAGAGTATTCAGTTCGCTTAGGTTGATACGACCTTTTTCTAGATGATCAAGGATGCGACCAGGCGTTCCCACTAGAATATGCGCACCGTGTTCCAGAGAACCAATTTGTGGTCCCATTGGCATACCGCCGCACAGTGTTAGTACTTTGATATTGTGAATACCACGAGCTAGGGTGCGAATCTCTTTTGCAACTTGGTCCGCAAGCTCACGAGTTGGGCAGAGAACAAGAGACTGCACACGGAAGCGCTTTACTCTTAAGTTGCTAAGTACGCCGAGAGAGAAGGCTGCGGTTTTTCCTGAACCTGTTTTTCCTTGGCCGATAACGTCCTTACCCGCCAAAATCTTTGGTAGTGCCTCGGCTTGGATTGGCGTCATGGAAGCGTAACCAAGACTGTCTAATGTGCCGAGTAATTCAGATGGTAAGTTTAAGGTAGAAAAGGCTGGAGTGTTCAAGAGCTGTCCTCAGTCGGTATGCAGAGCGGGTATTATCAACATTCCCGCTCTAGATGCTACTTTTATCTACGCTTTTGTAGATTTAGTAGTGAGGATAGCAGCTGAAGATTATTTTGCCGTTGGTTGTGCTGTGCTCATCCAATCGCGATATTCATTGGCGCCATCTTCACCTTCTGCTGGAGACCAAGGTGCGAAATCTTCTTGAGGAGTAGGGATGTATGCGCCTTCCTTGATTTCAAGGCCGACCGTGCCCGATTGCATACAAGCGTAACCATGCCAAGTGCCTGGTGGGATTTCGATAGCACGGTTAGTTTCTGGTGAGAGACTGTGACGCTCTGTGAGGTTGCCTTCATCATCAAAAATCAATAAATCCAGTTGCCCTTTAAGAACAAGGAATAATTCCCATTTGTGCTCTTCACTATGACGGTGAGGGCGCATGTAGGTTTCTGGCTCTGTAGAGATGAACAAACGCTGAACGCCAGCGTCCAATTGCTCGTGTAGGTTATGATGACTGCGTTTGCGTGGCGCTTCTTTTGCGTTTTGCGCAAATGTATCGAAGTCTTGGTTGCTGATGATTTTTAACATGACATTGTTCTTTGAAGTGTAAAGTGTCGATATTCTACCGCCTCGATAAAAAAGTTCAGTAACAAATTGCCGCCTTCGTCCGCTGTGGGATAAAGTTTAGAAAATTCTAGGTAAAAACCAGTTAGATTGTGATGGCAGTTCCAGAAATGTTTGAAAAAGCTGTACGATCTGATCAGAGTGGTATTATCGCATTGTTTAGGAAATAACCCGTAAGTAAGGTGGTACAGCAGTGGAAGCAGTCATCAGCCAACTCAAAAAAGACTTTTATGCACACCTTAAATCTGCCAATGGTGCGAGCTCGGGTGAGTCTTCCCAGACCATCTCTCTATTAACAAAAGAAGAGTTAGCGGAACTGGAAAATGTGTGGGTCCAACTCGCTGTATGGAAACAAAAACAAGCGTAAGACCTATCTTTTTATCGCCTAACTAAATGATTTTTATGGGCCTCGAGTATTGATACTCGGGGCTTTTTTAGTTTCTTATAAATAGTAATTGTTATAATATAACAATTACTATATTGATCTTATTGTTGAAAAGTCGAGTACTAGCCCCCATAGTTCACTTTATGGAGAATAGAGCGATGGCTGAGATAAGTTCATTACTAGCCTCAGATAATCTAGTGAGAGAGACTATGGCGGAAGTACGTGCCAGAATACAATTAAAAGTCGGTTCCAGGAGTGATATAGACGCAGAGATGCTGTCGTTTCGTGGACTCAAGACAGATAAAGAACATGTAGCGATTATTTTTAAATCATCTGACAAGACCCAATCTTTACCTTTGGTAAGGATGCATTCAGAGTGTCTTACCGGTGATGTCTTCCACTCGTCACGTTGCGATTGTGGTGAGCAATTGGAAGAAACCATTCAGAAAATGGGCGAAGAAGGCGGCATCATCCTGTATCTACGCCAGGAAGGGCGAGGAATCGGTCTTTACAACAAACTAGACGCCTACAAGCTTCAGTCTGATGGTATGAATACGTATGAAGCCAATAACCATTTAGGGTTTGGCGATGACTTACGTGACTTTACGGAAGCCGCTCAAATGCTTAAAGCGCTGGACGTACACTCTATTCGTCTGGTCACTAACAATCCTAAGAAAGTGCGCGAGCTTCGCGAGCACGGCATCAATATTGAAGAAGTTGTGAATACGCACGCTCATATCAAAGATGGTAATGAAAACTACCTTAAAGCAAAGGTCTCTCACGGTAAGCACTACCTCAAGCTTTAGTCAGTAATCTAGGTCACCAATCATAAAATTGTTAGTAAAATGATAGAAAAGCCTCACTTTTGTGAGGCTTTTTTGTATTTATTCTTGAAAATAAATTGTAACTGAGTATTATCGCACTTCGTAGTATAAATGATAATAATTCGCACTACTGATAACTATTAAGCTCAACAAGGATGCTTTTCATGAATGTAACAACCATGGTGAAGGGTGCAGTGGCAGCCTCTCTTGTAATGACTTCAAGCGCTGCATTTTCTGCAGTTACTAAAGACCAAGTGGTAGAACACTATGCTGATCTGGCTCACGCGGTATTCGCAGATGCGCTAATTACAGCAAAAGATTTAGACACATCTATTAACACATTCTTGGCAAACCCTTCAGAGAAAGGTCTTGCCGATGTTCAACAAGCATGGCTAGCGTCTCGCGTACCTTATCAGCAAACGGAAGTATTCCGTTTTGGTAATGCTATCGTTGACGATTGGGAAGGACAGCTTAACGCATGGCCACTTGATGAAGGTCTTATCGACTATGTGAGTGCGGATTACCAATATGAGCTAGGTAATGAAGGTGCACAAGCGAACATTGTTGCTAACAAGAGCCTAAAAATTGGCGCGACAACTCTTGACGTTAAAGAAATTACACCTGAAGTCATTGCTAACCTTAATGAAGTTGGTGGCTCTGAAGCAAACGTAGCATCAGGTTATCATGCGATTGAGTTCTTACTGTGGGGACAAGACCTTAACGGAACCAACGCAGGTGCAGGTGAACGTCCTTATACTGACTATGTCGTCGGTGAAGGTTGTACTAACGGTAACTGTGAGCGTCGTGCGCAGTATCTTCAAGCTGCATCAAAACTGTTGATTCAAGATCTTCAATGGATGGAGAAACAATGGTCAGCTTCCGAGAAAGGCAACTACCGCTCTGAACTACTCGCTGACAAAGCTGACAACGGCATTCGTAAGATGCTATTTGGTATGGGTTCACTTTCTCTAGGTGAGCTTGCGGGTGAGCGCATGAAAGTGGCTCTAGAAGCCAACTCTACTGAAGATGAGCACGATTGTTTCTCTGATAACACGCATAACTCTCACTATTACAACGAGCAAGGTATCTATAACGTTTACACGGGCACTTACGTTCGCGTTGATGGAACGTTAGTTGACGGTCCAAGTATCGCTAACCTTGTTGAAGCAAAAGACAAAACAGCAGCGAAAGAGATTCAAAAGCAATTTGATCTTGCACGTGCGCAAGTAGGCAAGCTTGTTACCTCGGCAGAAAAAGACAACCAACACTTTGACCAGTTGATCGCGTCTAATAATCCTCAAGGTAACAAACTAGTGAATGAGACCATTGTTGCACTTGTCGCGCAAACTGGTTCAATTGAGCGTGCCGCTGGCATCATCGGTATTGATAGCCTAAATCCAGATACTGCTGACCACGAATTCTAAGCACAATAACCATAATAAATAGGGGGCTACTGCCCCCTTTTGTCGATCTTTTTGTGAGCGCTGTATGTCAAGATCTTATCCTTTTTTAGCCACGCTACTATTTCTTTTTGTCGGCTCGGTGTTTGCCGGGTCTGAGTCTTCTCATCTGTCGGGCGGTAAAACCACAGTAAAAAAAGAGGGGCCTAACGCTTACTCAATGCCTGCAGCCAACTTGCCTATGTCAAAGCGACTAGATTTTAGCGTCGGTAACAGTTTTTTTAGAAACCCCTGGGTTCAAGCTCCCGCTTCCACAGATGCGAGGGATGGACTTGGACCACTATTTAATACCAATGGTTGTCAAAACTGTCATATCAAAGACGGTCGTGGTCATCCTCCTGAAGAAAATGACCAACATGCCGTATCTATGTTGGTTAGGTTGAGTATTCCGGCTGTGACTGTGCAGCAGAAAGCGGCCTATGAGCTTGACGGTGTAATACCTGAGCCGACGTATGGCGGTCAGTTGCAAGATTTTGCTTTGCCGAACATGCAGCCAGAAGGACAAATTGATATTACTTATGATGAGGTTGCGGTAAGTTTTAAAGATGGCACGGTCGTCATGTTACGCAAACCTAATCTCAAGATTGTTGAACTAGCCTACGGCGATATGCATCCCGACGTTTTAATGTCGGCACGAGTTGCTCCGCCAATGATTGGCTTAGGGTTGCTCGAATCGATTCCAGAGTCGACGATTTTAGCATTTGCTGAAGCGCAGAAAGCGGACAGCTCATCAGTAACAGGAAAGCCGAACTATGTAATGGATGTGCGCACCCAAAAGATGACATTGGGGCGTTTTGGATGGAAAGCAGGCCAGCCTAATTTGATGCAGCAAAATGCGGCCGCGTTCAATGGTGACGTAGGCTTGACAAGTTCGCTGTTTCCGAGTGAGAACTGTACCAGTAATCAGGACGTTTGTATGGCGCAGCACAGTGGCGGAGACCCTGAGGTGAGCGACAAAATTCTCAACTTCGTCGAGTTCTATACTCAGCATTTAGCGGTGCCTCAACGACGTAATATCGACGACCCTTTGGTTGTCGCAGGTGAGAAGCTATTCAACAATGTTGGTTGCCAAAACTGCCATAGAACAGGCATTCAAACCGGTACACAAGAAGGGTTGCCTGCCATTTCGAACCAGACGATTCACCCTTATACCGATATGCTATTACATGACATGGGAGAGGGACTATCAGACAATCGACCAGAATACGCAGCTTCAGGCCGTGAGTGGCGCACAGCACCGCTGTGGGGCATTGGTTACACGGAAGAAGTTAATGGTCACACCTACTTTCTTCATGATGGGCGAGCGAGAAATCTCACCGAAGCGATTTTATGGCACGGTGGCGAAGCAGAAGCCGCAAAACAAAACGTGTTAGCTTTATCTAAATCAGAACGTGATGCGCTATTGGCGTTTCTAAATTCACTGTAAGGAGAGCAACGTGAATTACAAACTTTCATCTATAGCGTTGAGCTTGCTTTTTTTAACGGCTTGTCAATCGAGTAGTGTGATCCAAGCCCCAGAGCCAGAAGCCACAACACACCTTAGCCAAGCAGTATATGAAGTTGAATTTGACTCTGCGTTGAAGTTCAAAACGGCAATGATGAACTTGCAATCGCAAACTGCACAGTTTTGCCAAGGGGAATCGGACCTGACGCAGGTGTCTGCGGCATGGCAACAAGGAATGTCTCGTTGGATGTGGTTGCAAGGGCAAGAGCGAGGTCCTGCTATGGCACTGGAGCAGAATTGGAATGTTCAATTCTGGCCAGATAAGAAGAACACCACCGGTAGGAAGATGTCGCAAGCGGTTAAAACCGACGCGTGGAGCATGGAGTCAGTACAATTGCAAAGTGTCACCATTCAGGGACTAGGAGCAATTGAATGGCTGCTTTATGATGATGCTTCAACACTAGCAAAGGGCTCACGAGAGCATTGCTCATTGGCGACTGCCATTACCGCTTCTCTTACCGATCGCGCCGACACGATATTCATGGCATGGCAAACCAATCCATGGTCCTCTTTAGACAAAGAGGGGTGGGAGTCAGAATATCTGGCTTTGCTGTCTAACCAGCTGGATTACAGCATGAAAAAACTGTCTCGTCCGTTAGCAAAAATCGGTGCTCCGCGACCTTATTTCTCTGAGTCTTGGCGCTCGAAAACGTCGATGAGCAATTTAAAAACCAACGTAGAAGCTATGCAAGCACTCTATCTGGCGAAAGGAGAAGGGCTAGATAAGCTTTTGCGTGATGAAGGTCATGCACCTTTGGCGGATAGTATCGTTCACCAATTTGAAGATACGTTGGAAACTTGGCCGAGCGAAACCAGCCTATTTGTGCTTTTGCAATCTAAACAAGGCTATCGAACAGTGCTGTCGCAATTCAATAAGCTTGAACAACTTAAGTATCTTATCAATGAAGAGGCTGCGGTTCAGTTGGGAGTAGTAATAGGATTTAATGCGACTGATGGCGATTGATATTTCTAGACGCAACTTCACAAAGTTGGCAGGCATCACGGTGATGTCGCCTTCTTTGCTTACGGCTTGCGCTTCCACGACGAAAATGGCTCAGGAAACTTTGATAGGCGGTTCGGTTCGCAACAAGGGTGACTACGAAGTTATTGTTTCTACCGAAAATGCTACTGCTATGCATCGACTGCCTTTACCAGACCGTGGCCATGGCATTGCTGTATCGCCGAATACTCATCACGCGGTGATGTTTGCTCGAAGGCCAGGTAGCTATGCCATGGTGTTTGACTATCGTGAAGGAGAAGTAAGAAAGCTCATTTTAGCGCCAAATAACCGACATTTTTACGGGCATGGCGTGTATTCAAATGATGGTCGATGGTTGTACGCTACAGAAGGGGAGCGGTCGAGCAGTCGCGGAATTATTGGCGTTTATGATGTTGCGAATGGCTATAAAAAAATAGAAGAGTTTACCGGTTTCGGGTTAGGTCCTCATGAAGTGATCGTGATGGCAGACGATTCGTTAGTCGTTGGAGTCGGTGGCGTACATACCAATGGCAGGCAACCTAAAAATCTTGCAACCATGCAACCTAGCTTGAGTTATCTTTCTCCTCAAGGAGAGCTTCTAGAGCAAGCAACGCTTGGCGACCATCATAAGAGTATTCGCCACCTTGCTCATGATGGTGACACTACGGTGTTAACAGGTCAGCAATATCGGGGTGAAGCGGAGGAATACGTCCCACTCGTAGCCATTCATCAGCGAGGTTCGGTGATGGAAGAATTGGGTGGAGAGCCAGAGCAGTGGGCAAGATTTAATCATTATATTGCCAGTATTGCAGCGACAGAAACGCATATTCTAGCTACATCACCGAGAGGAAGCTGCTACGGTATTTGGGACAAGACAACACGTGAATTACTAGAAATTAATTCGCTCCCAGATGCTTCAGGAGTGGTAGTCAGGAATGGCGACTTTCATGTGAGTTCTGGTGCAGGGCAAGTAATCAAAATTAATCCACAATTGAACAAACAACGCTTTTATTCTGGAATTCAGTGGGATAATCACTGGAGTGCCATCACATAAATGAGACGGTAGCTGGTTTAGTATAAAATTGTCCGGTTGATAGTGTGATTTCTGCCATACTTAAGATCCTTGGTTGAAAGGAGGTTGGTAGATGCGAAACTGGCTACTCTCATTGTGTGTTGGTTTATTCTCTCTAGCTACAACCGGATTGACGGTTGCCGCGCCAGATCAGCTTGTCTCAAATTCGACCGAGCTCACCTCATATTCTGTAAAACACATCAAGCCAATTCTTCAGCAAGACAATACAAAAGGCTCAACTGAGCTTATAGATAATACCCAAGACGTGCTTCTCTATCCCTCGTTAGTTGACTACTTATATTCCAGACTGGATGCTGAGCGTATATGGAGCGGCAATGAGCTTAACGCTCAGCTAAATCTGCAACTAGATATGATGAAGCTCGCTGGCTTTAGTCCGCTGTTCCAATCAAGAGTCGAACTCCTGCAACAGTATTATCAACAAGGGGAGATGGATCGTTATGATAGAGTGGCTTCGGATACTTTCTTACTTTATTTAAGCTATGTTGCAGCGTCTCAAGAACTTGGTAAAGAGTGGTATTTTACTACCGATTTAATTGAACCTCTTCCGCGTCCTTCAGCAACTGAAGTGGATCTGATGGTAAAAGCTTTCGAAGCACAAGATGCACTGGCTTACATCACCTCGTTTGCGTCGCCAATGTTACAGCAAGATGGATTCGAGAATGCGTACATCGACTTAGTGTCGAAATCGCAAATGACCAAAATAGAGTATCAGCAAGTTGGGCTCACGAGACTCGGTGATACGCTACCTCAAGAAGCATATTTAATTCTTATTGAAAGACTATCCGAATCCAATGTCTTCATTACCGCTAGGGAAGACCGGTATTTCGACGAATTACTCGACCTTGCTATTAGAGAGTTCCAGACCATTTACGGGTTAAACGATGATGGCATTATAGGTCCCAATACCATCGAATGGTTGAACAAGTCCGCGTCCGATAAATTGCGTATATTGGCGCTCAACTCGGAACGTTCTCGTTTGTGGCCACAACAGCGCGAAAACATCATTGTCGTCAATGTGCCGAATTTTCAGCTTGAATATTGGGATGAAGGAGAGGAACGATTTGAGTCTCGCGTAATTGTAGGTAGAGCGTCGCGTCAAACGCCTTTACTGGAAACTAAAATGGACTCGCTTATCCTAAATCCTACTTGGAATGTGCCCTGGAAAATTATGGTTAAAGACATCATTCCTAAAGTAAAAGAGAATCCAACTTACCTATTTTCGCAACGAATTGAAATTTTAGAAGGTTGGAACAATCAGGCACGTATCGACCCTACGATGATTGATTGGCAAGAGGTAAATGCGCGGCGCTTCCCGTATCGTATGCGTCAGCAAGCTGGGGAGTTAAACGCGCTTGGCCAGTACAAGTTCAACACACCCAACGCGCAAGCCATCTTTCTACACGATACACCTAGTAAGCATCTCTTTGATGAGAGTTTACGTGCATTCAGCTCTGGTTGTGTAAGAGTGGAAAACGCTGACCAGTTCGCTCAAGTGCTACTCGAAGCACAAGGGAAAACACTAGAAGATGTCGCAACGGATCGCCCAAATAAAGCGATAGCCCTTAAGCAGCGAATTCCGGTTCATATCATTTATCAAACCGCTTGGATGTCTGATGGGAAGGCACACTTCCGCGGCGACGTATACCAATACGATGCCAAACGAGAAAGTATGAACAGTGCGGCATTTTCAAAAAATTGACACAAATTTGAACAATCTAAAAAACGCTTTCTGCTCAAAGGTTAACCACTAATGGTTGCAAAAATAAGCGCTTTTCGCTCATCTCTGCATTTGAACTGGGCTTGAGAAACACGTATCTTGCGCCGCAATTCCGTAGTTTCCTTTCTTTGAGTAGTATGATCCAAACAAACATTTCTAGACGAGACGCCCTCAAACTTGCTTTGTGTGGTGCAACGGCGTCATTGGTGCCTTCACTATCTTTTGCAATGCCTTCTTCTGCACCAAGAACATTAGCAATGAATAACTTACACACAGGAGAGAGTTTAGAAAGTCGTTACTTTGACGGTGCTAAGTATATTCAAGCTGAACTTGCTCGCCTCAATACACTTTGTCGTGATCATCGACGTAATGAAACCCATAACATGGATAAGCGTTTGTTCGACCAGATATCAGAGATTCAGAGCCTATTAGGCGTTAAATCAGAGGTGTTGATCATTTCTGGCTATCGATCTCCTGAAACCAATGCTTCATTGCGTTCAGGCTCTAATGGAGTGGCGAAAAAAAGTCTTCATATGTTAGGTCAGGCTATCGACTTTAGATTAGATGGAGTAAAACTCAGTCATCTTCACGAGGCGGCGCTAACCATTAAGGCAGGTGGAGTTGGTTATTACCCAAGAAGCCAGTTCGTCCATATTGATACGGGCCCTGTGAGAAACTGGTAACACTTGTCATTCCGCTAGCGTGATGTCATAGTCCCGCTAATTGCAAAATTAATAGGGTTTATGATGAGTCTTCAATATCAAGTAGTGCCTGTCACTTCATTTGCGCAAAACTGTTCTATCGTTTGGTGTGACGAAACCATGAAAGGTGTGGTTGTTGATCCTGGCGGTGATGTAAAACAACTAGAGATGCTGATCAAAGAACTTGGAGTCCAAGTTGAACAGCTGGTACTCACCCATGGGCATTTAGATCACGTTGGCGGAACTGAGCCACTTGCAGAGGCGCTTGATGCCAACATTGTTGGTCCTCATAAAGCTGATAACTTTTGGTTACAAGGGTTAGAAAACCAGAGTCAAATGTTTGGTTTTCCGTTGACTAAAGCGTTTGAACCCAATCAATGGTTAGATGATGGTGATACTGTAGAGTTTGGTAATCAAACTCTTAACGTCATTCATACGCCGGGTCACACTCCAGGTCACGTAGTGCTGTTTAATGATGAATCAAAAGTCGCCTTTGTTGGTGATGTTCTCTTTAATGGTGGTATTGGACGCACAGATTTCCCTCAAGGTGACTACGCTACTTTGATTAACTCGATTAAGACAAAGTTGTGGCCGCTGGGTAATGACGTAACATTTGTACCGGGTCACGGCCCACAGTCTACCTTTGGTCATGAGAGAGCCTCCAATCCGTTTGTTGCCGATGAGATGCCGCTTTACTAACAGGCGCCTAAGAGAAGCGTACTGACAGTAAGCGATTAAAAGTAACGCTTCTCTAGGACAACTCTCTATCCGCCGCAGCTAAATAGCGGCGGGTAAGACCCACAAACTCGTCCGCAGACCTGTCTAAGTCGGCCTCGGCTACAAATACATCGAACCCATAAAACTCTCGCTGATAACGCATTCGATTTGCCAACATGGCGAGAAGTCCTCTGTACTCTTTTCCCTCATTGGTAACGTATGCCTCAGAGTCCAATACTATGTCTTCAAAATTAAGTGCTGGTGAGGTTTGCTGGGCACCCAAATAAAGCAATGCACGTTGGCTTAGCAAAAGGTCGGTGGCCACTCTAGGACAGATGGCATCTAAGTAAGGTTGATAGTGTTTAAGTCTGATTCCAATCCAAGGCAGTGGTTTATGCCAACCTTCTTGGTGATGTGTGCATACGCCGATTCGTTCAATATTACTCCATTTAACGACCCAGCCACCTTTGAATACGTGTTGCTGGAAATGAGTCGCTGTCAGTGTGAAGGTGACACGGCTTTTAATAAGCATAAAGTAAGCAAAGGTCAAGACCGCAGCGACGAGCGTAATAAACACCAACGCTTGTTGCCAATTGGGTGACAGTAGAAGAAAACTAAAACAGGCCAACCCTCCGACCGCAGCGACCACTTTAATGGTCGGAGATTGCCAAGTGTAGTTATGATTGCTGAAATGTAGTGTATCCATAATGACGACTGTTTTTTAACCCTATCTGGTTCTTTATACCGATGAAGCGATAATAAAGTTTATTGTTTAAATAATAGCCATAAACGTCCTGGGTCTGCATTTTTGACGCCACTTTGTGTCAATCCTCTACAAAAGCTATCAAAATTTTGGTATAAAACGCGCTTCGAATTTTGACCACTGTCTTGGTGCAGTGAATTGGAGAGAAAACTAAATGAGACTTGCTCATAAGCGCAAAGTGCAATCTAAGTTGCAAAAGCGCGTTAAAGCGGTAGTTGCCAACACAGCAGCTGCAACAAAAACAGAAAAGCCTGTTGTAGCGAAAGCGCCTGTAGTTGAAACCGCAACTGCGACAAAAAAAGTTGATGTAGCCTTAACTCCTAAGCAGCAACAAGTGCTAGACATCGTTGCTAAAAATGCTGACGGTATCAATCCAAAAGGCATCGGCCTAGAAGCTGGCCAAGAAGAAGCGAAAGCAGCATCTTGGGCGACTGGCGCACTTAAGAAGCTTCTAGAAGAAGGCTTAGTGGCTAAAGAACAGCTTGCGGGCAATAAAGTGATCTATAAAGCGCTTTAAGCGTTCACTTTACCCATTCTCAAAAAGACCCCTTATTTAGGGGTCTTTTTGATCCAGCAGACTGAAATGCACTAATGTTAGCGACTGATGTCACAAAAGTAGCGATTGTGTAATTGGTGCCTGATAATAAATGCCTAAGTATTTTTACTAGCTCCTTTCTAGCCCTATCTTGTTAATTTATTGATTTATAGCCATTTAGATTTTCATTGCGGTTATTTCCTACGTATTTCTACGTAATACCAAGGTCTGACAACGCTAATTAATGGTTTTATCACTGCGTGCTCTCACTAATACCCGTTATTCAGAATTGCATCCATAGTTGTGTGGAATGTGAAACTTGGAGTCGCGACAGTGACTTCAACAGGGAACCTACTCAAGGAACTGAATAATGAGTCTAATCAAGAAATCAGTAACACGTGTCATGAAGAGCACGGCGATTGTTGCAGCAACGTGTTTAGCGTTTGTTGCAGGTACCGCAAATGCAGCCGATAAAGTTTATCGTCTAAAGTTAGCCGAAACATGGGGGCCAAACTTCCCTATCTTTGGTGACGCAACGAAGAACATGGCGAAAATGGCAGAAGAAATGTCAAACGGTCGTTTACAAATCCGCATTGACTCCTCGAACAAGCACAAAGCGCCTTTCGGTGTGTTTGATATGGTTAAATCTGGTCAATATGACATGGGTCACTCAGCGTCGTATTACTGGAAAGGTAAAGTGCCAAATACTCTCTACTTTACGACAATGCCTTTTGGTATGACGGCACCAGAACAGTACGCTTGGTTCTATCACGGTGGTGGTATGGAACTAATGGAGAAAGTGTATGCACCGCATAACATGATGTCTTTCCCTGGTGGTAACACTGATGTTCAGATGGGCGGATGGTTCCAAAAAGAAATCAATAGTGTAGATGACCTACAAGGTCTGAAAATGCGTATCCCAGGTTTTGCCGGCGAAATCCTAGCAGAGGTTGGTGCTAAGCCAACAAACATCGCTTCAGGTGAGCTGTATACCTCTTTAGAACGTCGTACCATCGATGCACTTGAGTGGGTGGGACCATCACTAGACCTTCGTATGGGCTTCCACAAAATTGCGCCTTATTACTACACCGGTTGGCATGAGCCAGCAACAGAGCTGCAATTCCTAGTAAACAAACGTACTTGGAACAAACTTCCTGACGATTTGAAAGCAATTCTACAAATCGCTATGAAGACAGCTGCGTACGACATGTATATCCAATCGACTCATGAAAGTGGCAAAAACTGGGCAACTATCCAAACAGATTACCCAGATGTGAAAGTTAAAGACTTCCCACGTGAAGTAATGGATGCACTGCGTGATGCGAATGATAAGTTGCTAAAAGAGCACGCAGCTAAAGATGAGATGGCAAAAGAAATCCAAGCTTCTCAAGCCGCTTATCTACAACAAGTGCGCTCTTGGACTGATATTGCGTCTAAAGCTTACCTAAATAAGTTCGACAATTAATACCCCCTTTAAGTGGCGCGGCTCCTGCGCCACTTTTTCCCAAAAAATGGTCATACGCCCTTAACTAAAACAATGAACTAAATATGGCGGATAGGCGGAAAGTTGTATGCGTAGTTTAATTTACATTGAAAGACTGTTTAACAAGGTAGCGGATTTGCTAGGTTGGTTATCCAGTATTTTGTTTTTGCTCTTATTGGTGAATGTTGTTTATGACGTAGTGATGCGCTACGTATTTAATGATGTTTCTATCGCCTTCCAAGAAATGGAATGGCATTTGTTCTCAGCGGTGTTTTTACTAGGCGTCCCATACGCGATTAAGGCGGGTGGACATGTACGAGTAGACGTATTCTACGAGCGTTTATCTATCAAAGCTCAAGCCATCATCGACCTACTAGGCACTTTTGTTTTTCTTTTCCCATTTTGTTTATTGGTCGCTTGGTTTGGTATCGATTTTGCCAAAGAAAGTTACGCGCTAGGAGAAACCTCTGGTGACCCTGGTGGCTTACCTTATCGCTGGATCATCAAAGCGATGATTCCTCTTTCATTCTTCTTTATGGCGATTGCTGGTGTTGGCTTAGTTCTGCACTCATTGAACAAACTGTTCAATCCACACCTCATTTACGCTAAGTCTTCCGGCTCACACGAATAAGGACATTCTCATGATCGGTATTGTGATGTTTTTTGTAGCCTTATTCGCGCTACTACTTGGCTTTCCTGTTGCTTTCACTTTTGGCGGTATCGCGCTGATCTTCGGTGTGTGGGCTGAAGGGATAGAAATGTTTGCGTTTATGCCATATCGCATACAGTCCATTATGGAAAATACGGTATTAATGGCTGTACCTCTGTTTGTTTTTATGGGGTTAGTTTTACAAAAGACTCGACTAGCTGAACAGCTTCTTGAGTCGATGGGTCGTCTGTTTGGTGGTGTTCGTGGTGGTATCGCTATTTCAACGGTACTCGTGGGTGCATTGCTTGCAGCATCAACGGGAGTTGTAGGGGCATCCGTCGTCGCCATGGGGCTTATCTCACTGCCAGTGATGCTAAAGTACAACTATGATAAAGGGTTGGCCTGCGGCACCATTTGTGCGTCGGGTACTCTTGGGCAAATTATCCCACCATCCATCGTGCTTATTCTTTTGGGTGACGTGTTAGGTGTTCCAGTAGGGGATTTATTCCAAGCTGCGTTATGGCCGGGCTTTGTCCTAGTTGGCGCTTATGTCGCTTACATACTCATTTATGCAAAGTTAAACCCAGAGAGTGCTCAACCGATTCCAAGAGATGAAACTATTTCACGCTCAGAGGAAGTAAAAACGGCGTTGAAAGCGATTATTCCGCCGTTAGCACTAATTGTTGTGGTATTAGGCTCTATCTTTGCCGGTATTGCGACGCCGACGGAGTCTGCTGCTCTCGGTGGAGCGGGTGCAATTGTTCTATCACTTATGTATCGCCAATTCAGTTGGGGCATGCTCTATGATGCGTCTAAAGAAACGGTGAAAGTGACGGCGATGGTATTTGCGATTCTGCTTGGTGCAACAGCGTTCTCAATGGCGTTTACTTACACCGGTGGTGATATGCTGGTAGAGGAATGGATGCTTGAACTGCCTGGTGAGAAATGGGGCTTCCTAATCATTACCATGGTGGTGATTTTGATTCTTGGTTTCTTTATCGACTTCGTAGAAATCTGTTTCATTATCGTACCGATGATTGCCCCTGTGGCAGAGCTAATGGGTATCAATATGACGTGGTTTGCTATTTTAATTGCGATGAACCTGCAAACATCGTTCTTAACCCCACCATTCGGTTTTAGCTTGTTTTATTTGAAAGGCGTAGCCCCTAATGGCGTGACCACAAGAGATATTTACCGAGGCGTAATGCCATTTATCGCGATACAAATAGTCGTCTTAGCGTCGATACTTATGTTCCCAGAATTTTATGGAATGTGATCGGAGCTGCGTTAGCTCGGCATAGTGGTTCATTTCTATTTTAGACATTGCTACTGTTTACAATAGGAAACAATAAGCTACATCCAATGCAGCTTAGAAAAAGGACTTCTATGCCGCTCAAAGCAAAACTTATCTTACTGACACTCATCCCACTTATCATTGTGACGGCGAGTGTTAGTTGGATAACTCTTCACCAAGCAAAAGCCCTCGGAGAAAATGAAATTAACATTTTCCGAGAGAGTCTTATTCGCTCAAAAGAATCTGCTCTTAAAGATAGCGTCGAAATGGCCTTTGATGCCATTGAGCAGGTCTATAACAACTCTTCATTAACTGAGACTGAAGCCAAAAATCAGGTCAAAGAAACGCTCAATCGTCTACGTTATGGAACCGATGGCTACTTTTTTGCCTACGATAAAAACGGCACCAACCTTGTTCACCCAATTCTTCCACAACTTGTTGGTCGAAACTTGTTAAAACTTCAAGACCAAGATGGTGATTACCTGATTGAAGCTCTGTTGTTTCAAGCTCAATCAGGAGGGGGCTATCACCAGTACTTATGGCAAAAACCTTCTACTGGAGAAACGGTCACCAAACTTAGTTATGCAGCTTGGCTGGATAAGTGGGACTGGATGATAGGGACCGGGCTGTATATCGAAGATGTGGCGCAAGAAGTGGCAATATTAAGGGCCGCCATTGATAACAATATCGAGACCACGATATTTTCTATCGTGACAATTTTCGCAGTAACAGTAGCGGTGATTATTGTACTGACCTTAGCGGTTAATTGGCACGAACATAAATTAGCTGATAAAAATCTAAAAGAGCTCGCCCATAAAACGGTGATGTTTCAGGAGGATGAACGTAAGCATTTAGCCAGAGAGCTTCATGATGGGGTAAATCAATTGCTGGTGTCGAGTAAATGTCATCTTGAGTTGATGGACACGAGAAGCGTTGATGATCGTTCTATGGGGCACTTACAGCAATCTCAATCTTCATTGTCAGAAGCAATAATGGAAGTTCGTCGAATTTCCCATCACTTACGTCCTAGTGCTTTGGATGATATAGGTTTGGAAGCAGCGATTACCACTCTCTTGCAAGATTTTAAAACTTACTCCATGGCAAGTACTGAACTGGTTTTAGACTCCAATGCCTCGAAACTCAAATCTGAAGTGGCGACTACACTCTATAGAGTGGTTCAAGAGTCTCTTAATAATATCGAAAAGCATGCTCAGGCGACCAAGGTCACCGTGTTCTTGAAGCAATTTGGCGGTGTACTACAGTTGATCGTCACCGATGATGGAGTTGGATTTGATGTTGGAAATGCGATGAATAGCCGTGGGATTGGATTAAGAAACATGCGCGAACGAGTGGAATTCATCGGGGGAGAGTTCGAGCTGATTAGTGAATATGGAAAGGGAACAGAAATTACCGTGTTGTTAAAGGTAGAGGAGGCAGTGTAATGGATGCCAAGATCCGAGTCGTCATTGTCGATGATCATCAGGTTGTTCTTGAAGGTTTTATGGCTAGGCTAGAGCGGGAACCGGAAATCGATGTGGTTGCAACTGCAAGCAATGGTGTAGAAGCTATTGAGGTCGTCAAAAGCACTTTGCCGGATGTGGTCTTAATGGATGTAAGTATGCCGATAATGAACGGCATTGAGTCCACGCAAGTGCTTAAAGAAGAGCTTCCCAATATCCGAGTTCTAATGTTAACGATGCATGATAATCGTGAATACATTATGAAGGTAATGCAGGCAGGAGCGGTAGGTTACATGCTAAAGGAAATCTCCGCAGAGAAAATGGTGCAGGCAATTAAGACTGTTCATCAAGGGTCGACCTACTTTTGTGAGTCAGTCACCCAAACATTATTCTCTCAAGAGATTACCCCTGTCGTTGCAAAGTCCAACCCATTGAGTCGACGTGAAGAGTCTGTGCTCAAGTTAGTAGCTCAAGGTTGTAGTAGTAAGAAAATAGCTCAGATGTTAGACATCTCCTATCGAACAGTGGAGACTCATCGTCAAAACATCAAACATAAACTGGATCTACATTCGACGGCAGAGTTGGCAAAATACGCTCTAGAAAATGGTTTGTCGTAGGGTGCTTAAACGACTTGGTTTAATATGCTCCTAACGAGCATAAAATAGGCGTGAAGCTAGATTTAGCGAGGTTTTAGGTTGTTTAAGTGGACAAAAGCTGTGATCAATTGAGACTTTTACTAAAATCACGACGCATTCTGTTTCGCGTTCTGTTATAAAGAGCGCGCTAACCCTTTGAAAGACTGGATTGGAAATTGGAAAAACACGAAGAAGTATTGGTGGCGTTACGCCAGATTATCCGCGCGATTGACCTACACTCTAAAAAGCTTAAGAAAGAGTGCGGCTTGACGGGGCCTCAGCTTATTTTGATGAAAGCTATCAAAGATATGGGTGATGTGACAATTCGTGAACTTTCAAACTCAACCAATATCAGCCAAGCCACGGCAACGACGATCATAGACCGCCTTGAAGCTCAAGATTATGTCCAACGTATTCGGAGTCAGCAAGACAAACGCAAAGTGCACGCAACTTTGACTGAGAAGGGGGAGGAAGTATTAAAAGATTCTCCTTTACCACTTCAGGATAGTTTTGTTCAGAAATTTCAGCGTCTAGAAAGTTGGGAGCAAACTTTATTGCTGTCGTCGATCCAGCGTATTTCGTTGATGATGAATGCCGACGATATTGACGCGTCTCCGGTTCTACAACTCGATAGTAATATTTCAAAGAACTAGTATTTTATTGGAATAGTGGCCTCATCAATTTGGGGCCATATGTCTCTTCTATTTTGGCCCTTAAACTCCCGCCCACTCCGATTTAATTCGAGTTCTAATCGTTAATTGTCTCAGTTCCATTTGGTACGAATTGTCTGACTTTCCTAACATTTTGTGAAATTCCGCTTATAATTTGGTAAAATACAGCGTTTGCAAAGCAGATATCGTTAAGGGTCAGCTGTTCGTTGTAGTCCAGCATTCATAGTTTTGACCTAAAATGCTTTGAGTTGAAAGGAATGGGTCATAGAGAGGATTAATGACAAAGGGTATTGATAAGTACAGTATTGATAGTACTGACTACACTATTGGGCAAGATAATGTCCAGAAATGGGGGTTTGATGTTCACAACCCTGTCTTCGGGATTAGTGCGGGATTTATTGCACTGCTTCTCTTACTAACCGTCATTGTTGACGCGGATACCGCAAAATCTGCTCTTGATGGTATCAAACTAGCAATCATTGATAAATTTGATTGGCTATTCATGTGGTCTGGGAACATATTTGTTGTTTTCTGCCTAGCATTGATAGTGTCCCCATACGGTAAAATCCGCCTTGGTGGTAAAGATGCGGTCGCGGATTATTCGTTTATGTCATGGCTTGCCATGTTGTTCGCTGCTGGTATGGGTATTGGTTTAATGTTCTGGAGTGTAGCTGAGCCCGTGGCTTACTTTACTGGCTGGTTTGAAACTCCACTAGGTGTAGAGCCAAACACTGCGGCGGCAAGAGAGCTTGCAATGGGTGCTACTATGTTCCATTGGGGTCTACACCCATGGGCAATCTACGGCGTTGTTGCTCTTTCACTTGCCTTCTTTGCCTACAACAAAGGTTTACCTTTGTCGATGCGTTCAATTTTCTATCCGATTCTTGGCGACAGAGCTTGGGGTTGGGCAGGTCACATCGTTGATATTCTTGCGGTATTGGCGACTTTGTTCGGCTTAGCAACATCTCTTGGTTTAGGTGCGCAGCAAGCAGCGAGCGGTATTCATCACGTGTTTGGTGTTGAGTCAGGAATGACTTTGCAAATTGTCGTTATTGCGGTCGTAACATTATTGGCGGTTGTTTCTGTATTACGCGGTATTGATGGCGGTGTTAAGGTAATTAGTAATATCAACATGATCATCGCCTTCTTGTTGCTTATATTAGTTGCTTTTATTGGTTATGCCGTTACATTTGCCGCGATTCCTGAGACGTTGTTTGCGTATATTAAGAACATTATTCCACTAAGCAACCCTCATGGACGCGAAGATGAAGTATGGATGCACGGTTGGACTGTGTTCTACTGGGCGTGGTGGATTTCATGGTCCCCATTCGTAGGTATGTTTATCGCGCGTGTATCTAAAGGTCGTACTGTTCGCCAATTTATTACAGCTGTACTTATCGTACCGACCGCAGTGACCGTGGTGTGGATGTCAGTATTTGGTGGCATGGCTATTGATCAAGTGATTAATCAAGTTGGCTCACTGGGTACCAATGGCTTAGGTGATGTTCCATTGGCGATGTTTGAAATGTTCGATGAATTGCCTATGGGTACGATGCTCTCTATCGTTGCTGTTGTGCTTGTTTTGGTGTTCTTTATTACGTCGTCAGACTCAGGCTCTTTGGTAATCGATAGTATTACAGCGGGCGGTAAAGTCGATGCACCAGTTATTCAGCGCGTATTCTGGGCGTTTATGGAAGGTGCTATCGCAGTTGCGCTACTTTGGATTGGTGGTAATGAGGCGATTGCAGCATTGCAAGCCGGTGCGATTTCATCTGCATTACCGTTCACCATCATTTTGCTGATGATGTGTGTGAGCTTATTGCTTGGTATGAGAACTGAAAAATACTGATTGCAATCTGAGCAGATAAGAAAGAGCGGCTAATTAGCCGCTCTTTTTGTTTATCGATGTTCAAATTATGATTGCTATTAACGGCTTTCATAGAGTGTGTGAGCACTTTCAAGTGCATCGATATCGCTGGCGCAAATGAAGTGTCGTAGCGCCTCGAATTTTTCTTCACTCCATTGATAGATATTGAGTGTTAGCAAACGCTTTATGCTGTCGGCATCAAACCTATGCTTAATGACCTTTGCTGGGTTACCGCCAACTATCGAATAAGGCGCTACATCTTTCGTCACCACGCTATTCGCCGCAACTACTGCACCTTCACCAATAGACACTCCTGGCATGAGCATTGCTCGCATGCCAATCCATGCACCATCAGAAATAATGGTATCGCCTTTCGATTGATAAGCCTGTTCGACATTGTCCAAAAATGGATAGAGTGAAAACCAATCGAGTCGATGAGTGTGGTTGCCACCCATAAGTATTACTGCTTCTGCTCCGATACAGACATAATCGCCTATATATAGTTGGTCAATGTCCCATGGCGGCGACTTATGTCGAGTTTGCTCGTCGCCATGCAGGTAGCGGACGACCGACGACTCGAAACCATTGTCGTAAGCGTCGCTGTAATAACTATGCGTACCTTTAACGTGGACATTAGGGTTAGTCACAGTTTGATGGAGTAGTTCAAACCGAGTCCAATGTTTGGAGTTCATAGTGAACCTCTAAAATTAGCCAAAGTGAATGTTGAGAAATTCTCGCGAGTTTTTGAGTGCTGTCAGCACAAAAGTCAACATTAGCTAATGAATGTGAGGTTGCTTCAAGTAGGCAATGGCCTCGACAACTGCATATTGTCTTTGGTAGATCTTTAACATGTCGAGCCCTAAAGAAATGGAGTGATCAGCCGATTATAGTGGAGTTGATTAAATCTCCAGCATAATACAAATAAAAACATTGTTTGTAAAATTAGTGGGGTCAATGAAATGTCACTACAAAATGCTTATAAGTCAATATATTGGCGCTCGATTTTGCTGCTGAATATGTATATTATTCGCACGCCACGTAGTGGTTAACAATAAAAATAACAACCAAAATCCGACAAAGACAGAATAATAAACTATGAACTTATCATTAAGACAAAAGCTTATTGCTGCCACACTCAGTGCGGTGGTGCTCATGGCGGTCGCGTTGACCATTCTTGCCGCTAATCAATTATCCTCGCAAACTAATGCTGCAATCAGTGCACGTGCGAACAACGTCTCATACGCTGCTGTAGAAGGCATTAAAAACTGGGTCGATATTCGCAAAACTATCGCCACTGCGTTCAACGGTTTTGTTGATCAAGAGGATAAAGTTCCATATTTACAGCAAGCCCGCATAGCGGGTGGCTTTGACGACATTTTCTTTGGCACTCCGACTGGTGAAATGTTCCGCTCTCACCCTGAGCGTAATCGTGCTGATTACGATCCTCGTACCCGTCCTTGGTATCAAGAGGCTCAGGCTGCGAATAAACAGATTATCACTGAGGCCTATCAAGATGCCATTACCAACGCACTGTTGGTGACAATTGCAGAGCCAGTAAAACAGCACGGCCAACTTATGGGGGTCGTTGGGGCTGATGTTCTCATTGACCAATTAGTTAACGATGTAATCAGCTTAAACGTCGGTAATAATGCGACAGCAATGCTCATTGATCTGACTAATGGCACTTTCTTAGCGCACCCTAACAAATCGCTACTTCTAAAGCCTGTGACGGCATTGGGTCAGAGTTTTAATATCCAAACTATTCAGCAAAAAGCGTCCGATAACTCAATGTTGGAGCTTAAACTAAACGGTACTGAGAAGCTGATGTTCTTCTCGAAGGTTCCCGGAACAAACTGGGTGTTTGCGGTTGAACTTGATAAAGCGACAGAACTAGCGGGTCACAAAACGGCATTAACTCAACTGATTATTACCTCTCTGATTATTGTTATTCTGGTTGGTATTGTAGCGTCGTGGTTGATGAGTTTCTTAGTGAATGACCTCGCTCGCGTGTCAAAAGCATTGAAAGAGATTGCTTCTGGTGAAGGTGACCTAACTCAGCGTTTAGAACCGCGTAGTAAAGATGAAGTAGGGCAGTTGGCTAGAAACTTCAATACGTTCGTCAGCTATATGCATGAAACGGTCATGCACCTGAAAGATGTATCATTGGCTCTATCGGAGCAAGCTAAAGATACGGCAACGCATGCCCGAGTGCGTAGCCAGCGTATTCAAACACAGCAAGATGAAATCAACATGGTTGCGACAGCGATTAACGAGATGGCTGCGGCCACTCAAGAAATCGCAAGTAATGCCGACATGACAGCATCTAATTCGTCAGAAGCGGTTGGTGCGAGTAATCACGGTGCTGGCCAAGTTTCTCAAACTCAAGGCTCTATTCAAAATCTGGCGGCAGAAGTTCAAGTGGCGACGGGCGTAATTCAAGAGCTTGAGACGCACGGTAATAGCATCAATACCATTCTTTCGACTATTCAAGACATCGCTGAACAAACGAACTTGCTCGCTCTTAATGCAGCAATTGAAGCAGCTCGTGCAGGAGAGCAGGGTCGTGGGTTTGCGGTTGTAGCGGATGAGGTTCGTGTGCTTAGTCAGCGTACTCATGCGTCAACTCAAGAAATTCAAAGTACGATTGAAACCTTGCAAGCAACCACTGCAAAAGCGGTGGGTATTATGAACGATAGTCGAAAACTGGCTGATACTAGTGTTGACGATGCGAATTGTGCTGCAGCGAGCCTAACGCAAATTCATGCGGCTGTTGAACAAATCAGTGATATGGCTGCGCAAATAGCTACGGCAGCGGAAGAACAAGCGTCTGTGACCTCTGAAATCACTCGAAATACCCAAGGTATACGTGATGTGTCTGATGAGTTAGCTGAAGAAGCTCAGGAAGCGGCACAGCAAGCCGTTGACCTATCTAATTTATCTCAGAAACTAGAGAAAGAGATTGGTCGCTTTAAGATCTAATCTTATTTCTCCTCTGACCAAACGTGGTCAGAGGGGAATGCAAAGTTATAGCCAAATCTCGCTAATCGTATGTTTGCCTTCGAAATGATAAGCAAGCTGAGCTTGCAAAAGTTCTGCTGTCGCGATGGCATCGGTCAGCGCATGATGAGGTGGGTAATCAGGTAATCCATATCGACGTCGGCTTTGACCAAGTCTCACAGAGTCTGCTCGTTTCCCTTTCAGTTTATTAATAATGCCTCCGGTCAGGCGCGATTGATAATCCGATTCGATTTGCATGGTATCGACAACCGGAAACTCAATGCCTTCTCCAATCATTCGCTTAAGCGCACTATTTAGAAAGCCTCTCTCAATGGGTCGATAATGGACAACGATAATTTTTCCCGCTAGCGCTGAAAGGACATCGCCCAATACTTCATCCAATGTTGGGGCATCAAGAATGTCGTTGTGCGTAATCCCGTGAATGACAACGGATTCTTCTTCAAGCTTAGCTTTGGGTCTGATGGTCCAATGCGCTGCTTGCTTGAGACGAATACGAGACGCGTTAAACGGCACTAAACCGATAGAGAGAATTCCATCTTTGTCCGGATTTAGTCCAGTGGTTTCGAAATCCAATGCAACGAACTCTAACTCATTCAATGGCGTGTCTGCAGCAGGCAGTCCGGCAGAGTAAAATGCGCGTAGGCGCTCATCATTAACTCGTTCTGCCAAGGTCGCAAATTTGTTTGCCCATTGAACGGAAGGGGGCTGAAGTAATTTCTTAATCATTTGAACCTACTTTAACGCGTTATTTGCTTGGTAACGGAATTTGAGGAAATTTTGACCGTTACTTAAGATCTGGAACGCGTCTTTTAAGTTTCGACGCTCAAAGTCAGAAAGATTTTCAGGCTCGATATTGTTATCTGGTTCTATTCCTTGCTCTACGTCGATAGCTTGGTGGCTAATGCGTACCATAGAGATAAACTCAAGCGCGTCTTTGAGATCTCGGGCACGGCCTTTGGGTAATATTCCCGCTTCATGAATGTCGTCCAGTCGTTCAAATGAATTAGTAGAGCGAGAACCTACCGCCAACGCGTGTACTCGAATTAGGTCGACCAAAGGTGCAGTACCGCGACGTTTGAGGTTGATGGAGTTGTTATGTTGACCATCTTTTTCCATCACAAAATCTTTAAAGAAACCGAGAGGTGGTTTTCGGTTTAAGGCATTTCGTGCCAAACAAGCAAGGAATCGGTTGTTACGACGGGCACGACGGACAATAAAGCTATTTAGTTGCTCGGCCCATTTCAACTTGCCGTACACACCATCGAGGTCAAAGAAGATCGATGCATTCAACAGGGCTTTCGGGTTAGGATCATCAATCCAATCAGAGAAACACGCTTCCCACTCTTTGCGAGTCATGCGCCATTCCGGATTGGTGGCCATGATGTCACCCGTGCAGTAACTGTACCCACAGTCTGCCAGAGCATCACAAATGAACTTAGCAAAGGCTTCGAAGTACTTCCCATGTTTCTTCTCATCGTAGCTGTCATCAAGAATAATGGCGTTATCCTGGTCTGTGACGACAAGTTGCTCGTCTCGTCCCATTGAGCCAAGTGCTAAGAAGCAGTAAGGGATAGGCGCGCTTCCGAGTTCTTCTTCTGCAAGTTCAATTATGCGCTGCTTAAAGCTTCGGCCAATGACCGACATGGCGGTTCCTACCATATGAGCATTAGCATCTTCGTTAACTAAACGGACAAAGCTGTCTCCAACTTGTTCGGAGAGCGATTTAAGCTCTTCAACGGACTGTTGTTGGAAAATACTGCTCACCAATAGTAACGAGTTCTGCGATTCGTAACGGACGATATCGGTAGTTTCTATGATGCCGATAGGCTGTTTGTTTTTGAGTACCGGCAAGTGATGCACGTTGTAACGAAGCATGGTAAGCATGGCTTCGTAAACATAAGCATTGTGATCGAGAGAAATCACATCGGTTGACATCACGCTACCCACTTCATCCTGTGGATCAAGGCTCTCTGCAAGTACACGAGTACATAAGTCCCTATCAGTAATAATGCCGAGGACTGGAGAAGTGTCTTCCTCATCATTGTCTACAATTTCTGGGTCAATGATCAGTAACGATGATACTTGTTCGTCTGCCATTAATCGTGCAGCGTTTTGAATGGTACTAGAACGTTCGATAGTTGGAGCGTCACGTGTTAGTAAAGTTCTTACTTTGGATGTGGTCAGGTCATTCTCATTGGTGTTGTTGGATACCGCTTGGCGTAGACGTACCGTATCCTCTACTTCTACAAAATCAGCAAATGAGTCGAAGCCGTCATAGAGCTCCTGGAAGATTTCGGCTGACAAACAGTAAACTAACGTGTCTTCGACAGCTTTTGCAGGAAAACGGACTTTGTTGTTGGTTAGCAGTCCCATCTGTCCAAATAGGTCTCCCTCATCTAGGCGATTGTAGAGCTCTCCTTTTCGACGGTAGATTTCAACCACACCACTGCGAACCATATAAAGGTCGTGAATATCATCACCAAAGTGGATGATGGGTGTATCTTGTCGGTAGTAAGCGATTTCCATATGTTGAGAGACATAAAGTACGGTCTCTTCTGGAAGTTCGTCAAAAGGAGGGTGGGAGGCTAGGAAGTTTTGAATTTCCAAGATTTCTGCGTCCATGTGCGGCCTTAGCTGTCGGTCAATGCTTTAATACTACACGCAGATACAAAAAAGGTCAGCCGAAGCTGACCTATTATTTATGCCTTCTAGTTGCATTTGTTCAATGCTAACGTCTTGATTCTATGAGCTAGAGCTTATAGAACTGCGGCGATACCTTTACATAGCGGACCCATGTTTGACTTTGTCATACCAGCAACACTGATACGGCCAGAACCAACGATGTAAATACCGAACTCTTCTTTTAAGCGGTTAACTTGCTCTTTAGACAGGCCTGAGAAAGAGAACATGCCATTTTGGCGTTCGATAAAGCTGAAGTCTGCGTCTACGCCTTCGGCTTTAAGAGTCTCTACGAATAGTTCACGCATTTCTTGGATACGGTCGCGCATTTCTGCCACTTCTTGTTCCCATTCTGCGCGCAGTGCTTGGTCATTTAGAATGTGAGTTACTACTGCAGAACCGTGTGCTGGTGGGTTAGAGTAGATTGAACGGATGATGCTCTTAACTTGAGAGAAAGCCGTTGTTGCCACTTCTTCGGAAGTCGCAACCAATGTGAAGGCACCAACACGCTCGTTATATAGACCAAAGTTCTTAGAGAAAGAGCTTGCCACTAGAATCTCTTTGTTGTGTTTAGCGAATGCACGTAGACCTTGAGCGTCTTCTTCTACACCTTTAGCAAAGCCTTGATAAGCAAAGTCAAATAATGGGATTAGGCCTTTCGCTGCAACAAGTTTAGCTAATTGGTCCCACTCATCGGCAGTAGGATCGATGCCTGTTGGGTTATGGCAGCAACCGTGTAGCAACACAATATCGCCAGCCGACGCTTGTTCAAGATCTGCAACCATGCCTGCAAAGTCTTTATCTTTAGTTTCAGCGTCGTAGTAACGATATTGCGCGGTTTCGATACCTGCTGCGCTAAATACGCCATTATGGTTCGCCCAAGTAGGGTTGCTGATCCAAATTTTCACTTCACCAAGCTGACGCTTGATGAACTCACCAGCAACACGAAGTGCGCCAGTACCACCTGGAGCTTGAGCTGTTTTGGCACGTTTTTCGGCAACGATCTCTGAATCAGCGCCGAAAAGCAGTTTTTGAACAGCTAGACCGTATTCAGCTGTCCCTTCAATCGTTAGATAAGATTTGGTTTTCTCAGTCTCCAGCAGTGCCGCTTCTGCTTTCTTAACAGTCGCTAGAACGGGAGTTTCACCTTGTTCATTCTTATAGATACCAACACCTAGGTTAATTTTCTCTGCGCGAGTGTCTTTTTTAAACTCATCTGTAAGACCAAGGATTGGATCGGCGGGTGCTGCAACAACTTTTTCAAACATATTCTTCATCCATGTTAATTGAAGGGGCAATCAAAACGTTTGTTAACAAACGACAACAGCCTATTTATACCTTTCAAGGCTATAGGAGACAACCACATTAAAGAAGAAAACAGAAAATTATTTTGATTTGAAACAGAAAAGGACACTAATTCATTGTTTGTGTATGTAAAGTTCTAGAAATAGTGTTTGAGTTGCTAGGTTAAGTTATAACTAACGTGCTCTTTATGCAGCAATGGAAAGCACGTCAGCTAAGATAGATAACGATTAATCGTCTTTGCCTTTAAGCTCGTGCTCAGATTCTACAGCTTGAGTTTCTATATCTGGGTTTTGGTCTAATTTATCTTTTAGCCATTCGTTGAGATGTTTAACAATAGCGGTTGTTGCATGCTCTTTTGTTGCGCTTTCATTGTCATCCACTTCTAGCGCTTGTTTTGGGTGCAATCCGGTTTCATCTTCGGCAACATGTAGCCAATCAGGATGCCAGTAATATGGTTGACCACTTGAAGATTGCCATTTATGAACGCCGTCTGATTCACCATAGTATTCAATGTCTTTTACTGTAAATTTTCCCATCATGAGACCTCGTTCTATATAAAGTTTACACTCTAAATGTAGTGCTAATAGGATGAATTACCAACAGAATATTCGATTCGAATTTGCAAATTAAGCATTCAGTTATCCGCTCTTGAATTGGCATGTGATGAAATAAAAAAGACCACCATAAGCGGTGGTCTTTGAATTGGATTCTATCTCTGCTCGTAAGAGCAAAATGAGTAAGAATTAGAAGTTCGCGCTGCGAGGTGCACGTGGGAACGGAATCACATCGCGGATGTTTGCCATGCCAGTCACGTAAGATACTAGACGTTCAAAGCCTAGACCAAATCCTGAGTGAGGTACTGTGCCATAACGGCGAAGATCGCGGTACCAGTTCATGTGCTCAGGGTCGATACCCATTTCTACCATACGCTTGTCTAGAAGTTCTAGACGTTCTTCACGTTGAGAACCACCGATGATTTCACCAATGCCCGGTGCCAGTACGTCCATAGCCGCTACTGTTTTACCGTCATCGTTCATACGCATGTAGAACGCTTTGATGTCTTTCGGGTAATTCTTAACAACAACTGGTGCGTTGAAGTGCTCTTCCGCTAGGTAGCGCTCATGCTCAGAAGACATATCGATACCCCATTCAACAGGGAACTCGAACTCTTTACCTGAATCAAGCAGGATTTGAATTGCGTCAGTGTAGTCTACCTGCGCGAAGTCAGATTCTACAAACTTCTCTAAACGAGTAATTGCTTCTTTGTTGATGCGTTGAGCAAAGAACTCAAGATCATCACGACGTTCTTCCAATACCGCTTTGAACACATATTTCAGCATGTCTTCAGCCAGTTTCGCTGCATCATCAAGGTCTGCAAACGCGACTTCAGGCTCAACCATCCAGAATTCCGCTAGGTGACGGCTAGTATTTGAGTTTTCAGCACGGAAAGTTGGGCCGAATGTGTACACTTTGCTTAAAGCACAAGCATATGCTTCAGCGTTAAGTTGACCAGATACCGTCAGGAATGTTTCTTTACCGAAGAAATCTTCGTTGAAGTCTACATCGCCTTGCTCTGTCAATGGCAGGTTAGCCATATCTAGCGTAGAAACGCGGAACATCTCACCAGCACCTTCTGCATCAGAAGCCGTGATAAGTGGTGCAGACATCCAGAAATAGCCTTGCTCGTGATAAAAGCGATGGATAGCTTGAGATAGGCAGTTACGTACACGCGCAACAGCACCAATAACATTGGTACGTGGACGCAGGTGAGCAACTTCACGCAGATACTCGATTGAGTGACGTGTTTTCGCCATCGGATAAGTATCAGCATCTTCAACCCAACCAACAACCTTAACGTCTGTCGCTGCAAGTTCGAAGTCTTGACCTTTTGCTGGAGACTCTACGATGGTACCTGTTACTTCAACAGAACAGCCTGTTGTTAGCTTCAGTACTTCATTCTCGTAATTATTAAGATTATTAGGGACCACGGCCTGAATCGGGTCGAAACAAGAGCCGTCGTAGATGGCAAGGAAAGAGATTCCAGCTTTGGAATCACGACGTGAACGGATCCAGCCGCGTACAGTGACTTCACTGTCAACAGCTAGCTTACCGCTTAGTACGTCAGTTACAGGCGCGTAAGTCATGTTATTAATCTTCTCCATGGAGGTAACAATACAACCCAATGACTTTGGCTAACATTTAGCCAATTCATTGGGTTGCTACTAAATTTCTTTTCAAAGGGACATATTACCTGTCAATTTTTACGGTTCAACCTTTATTGTGGTTATTCAGCATAAATTGATTCAGTAACGTATCGAGTTGGTGGGAGAGTTGCTGCAAATCCATGCTAATTTGGTGAGTTTGAGTCGCCGAGTCCGAGGCTTCATTGGCATGCTCACTAATTACGACGGTTTTTTGACCAACGTTTTCGCTGGTTTCTCGGTTAGCTTGTATTTGCTCTTGCACTTGACTAGCTATGTCAGTCGTAGCCTCAATTTGAGATACAACGGTCTGCATTTTATCTGCCAGTGCTTGAACCTCATCCGCTCTTTGGTGAGCTGTTTCGGAGACGTTTCGAACCGCTTGAACAGAATGGCTACTGCCTTGTTGGAATTTGGCAATGATATCTTCAATATCATTAGTCGCTTGCGTGGTTCTGCTAGCAAGAGAGCGAACTTCATCTGCTACAACCGCAAAACCACGCCCTTGTTCCCCAGCTCGCGCAGCTTCAATAGCAGCGTTGAGTGCAAGCAAGTTTGTTTGGTCTGCGATACCTTTGATTGTCGACAGAATTGCTGAGACTTGCTCTGTCTGTTCATTAAGCTCAGAGATATGAGAGGAGACTTGAGTAATGTCTTGTACCAACGACTCGATATCATTACTTGCAGATTGAGCTTCGGTGCTGCTCGCCTTTGTCAGTTCACACGTCTCTTGCATCAACTGCGATGCACGTTCGGTTGCGTTACTGACTGTAGCCTGTTGCTGTTTCAGCATCTGCATGTTGGATTCTACTGCCGCGGTTTCATCAAGCTGACGTTTGGCGATAGATTCGTTATTTTCCGCAATGCTTGTTAGCTTATCTGCATTTGAACTGACAGTTTGTGCCGTAGATTGCACTTTAGTCAGGCTATCTGAGACCGTGTCTAGAAATGCATTGATGTCATTAGTTAAATCACCGACTTCATCATTTTGTTTTTGCGATAATCTAATGGAGAGATCTTTGCTGCCACTTACACGAGTCATAAATTTGGATGTTGTCTGGACTGGTCCAACAATAAATCGACGAGCAATAAATATCGTTGCTAAGTAACCAAGAAATGCGATGGCAGCCATAATCGCGACAGCAATAGCGGTTCGCTTATTGATGAATCCATTGACTTGATTCAGGTTGTATTCGATGCGAATGGCACCCAATACTTCGCCTTCTTTTGTCATGTGGCAGGTAATGCAATTAGTACCTCGATAGTTGGTGCTTGCCTCCATTGGTAGGGCAACGACTAGGCCGCTTCCCCAATCTGCTTGGAACGGCTCTATAACCGTTTCGCCATTGAGGGCACGTTTATCGATGTCATCGACCGCCACTTGGTTTTCTAAACCTTGTCCATATAGCTTGGAAACAGCATCTCCTCTAAGAACACGAACGTTTTCAATATTCTCCTGAGCTAGTGCTTTATTTCTCAGCGTTTCTTTTTGAGCCATGGTACCTGTGAGCATCATCATGTTTAAGCTATCGAAATAGTTACTTGCTTTGTCATGAAGTTGTTCACTGAGGACTGAATAGATGAGATCCCTTTGTTGGTTATATTGATAAGTTGTCGAAATAATAACCACTGTTCCAAAGACCAATATAAGCGCTATTAAAAGTTTATTTGTAATTGTTAGACGCATAGTTTTTATTGTTAATGATATGGGCTGACGGAGTGAATATTAAGTTAACTTACCGGTGCTCTGGAAGGCATTTATTGGTAAAACCTCGAAAAGCTCATGGTTTTTTATGCAACTAATCTTGGAATTGAGAAATGAGACAAATATAAGTTGAGTTGGTATTTGTTGGTATGAGTTTAAATCGATGATGAAATACAAGGTGTGGATGAGTGGTGGTTTGTACCCTAAGTTTAATTATCGGTTGATCAAATCTTAATAAGCTTCTGACTAAATGTTGACAGTCTTTCCGTTAGGCAGGAGTAAAACATCATGAAATGTAACTAGTTGTAAATTAATTATGACCGAACAAAATCTCGAAAACACAACGTCTAGAGGCAATGTTAAAGGTAAAGAGTGTCGACTTAGAATAAGTCTAATTGCCATTCTGATTACGTTGTCTGGCTACTATTTGTGGGTTTTATATTTAGCGGCAACACCGAATGTAACGGTGGGCTATCAAACGTATTACATTGATAAAGCCACGCTTTTTTGGGGCAAGGATAATAACAACTTAGTGCTGCCTTTGTCAGGGATTATTGAGCCCGGAGAGCAGTCCCCATTTATTAGTCGTGAAGGCTGGAACTACGACTTACACACCGAGCTTGAGCGTAATAAAAATGAAGGTAGGAGACTGGTTCATTCTGGCGGTGTGTATTTTAACTTTGACCAAAACCCAACTCGTTCCGTGTATGTAAAAATTGATCTAGCGAAAAGCATTACTGAGCCCGTTTACGTTTCCATCGATGGTGAACATAAGACACGATTGGAGCCTATCGGTCAGCTGTCTCTTGCAGCTACATTGCCCGCAGCAAATATCGATGCGGCGCGTCCCATCCAATATATGCAATTTGAAACTCCGGCGAGTCTAACGGTCACCAAAATAACGATTAAGGACGGGGCTGATGAAAAGTAGCAACGAGTTTAGTTTATCCATATTAGTTCCCGTGTTTAATGAAGAAGAGTCGATCATACCGTTTATTGATGCGCTGGATAATGCCCTCAATGGAATGCGTCATCAATTAGATATTGTTTTCGTCAATGATGGTAGCTCTGATCGAACTCGCACGGTTATTGAAGAATTGATAGGCAAAGATAAACGGGTCACTTTAGTGAATTTGGCCCGAAATTTCGGTAAAGAAGCGGCGATGACAGCAGGTCTTGATCATGTTAGAGGTGATGCGTGTGTCATTATGGATGTTGACCTTCAAGACCCTCCTGAACTCATATTAGAGTTTGTTAAAGAGTGGCAGACAGGTGAGTGGGACACTGTTTATGGCGTGCGCGAAGATAGAAGCAAAGACACGTGGATGAAACGAGTCTCTGCTGGTGGCTTTTATCGAGTCTTCAACTGGCTCGCATCAGAAACAACCTTGCCGGAAAATGCAGGTGACTTTCGTTTGATTGATCGAGTAGTGATAGAGGCGATGCGTCAACTACCGGAGAGAAATCGCTTTATGAAAGGCTTATTGGCTTGGGGGGCATTTCGTTCTAAAGGGATTACTTTTAAGCGTCCTGAAAGACATGTTGGTGAAACCAAATTTAATTACTGGAAGTTGTGGAATTTTGCAGTAGACGGTTTACTGAGTTTTACTGCATGGCCGTTGCGAATATGGGGATTTGTAGGGTGTGTGATTTCTCTACTCGCTTTTCTGTTTATGCTAAAGATAGTGATTGGCGCAACCTTCTTTGATATTAAGACTCCGGGATATGCCTCGACTATTAGTGTTGTACTTTTCTTAGGTGGCATTCAGTTGATCTCGCTTGGCATTATCGGCGGCTATATCAGCAGAATGTATCGTGAAATGAAACAGAGACCAATTTACCTTGTAGAAGGAATATATGGTCAATATGACAAGAGAAATAACCCAGAACAACCCCCTCTATCCGGGACGCAGAAAGTCGAGAAAGTGAGTTCAGTCCATGCATAATCCAAACTCTTCAATAATGTTAACCAAAGACCAATGGATAACACTCTTGCTGGCAGTGATCACTAGTCGTATCGTTTTTGCCGCTTTTGGTTTAATAGGAACGTACTCATTCAACCCTGAAGCGATCAAGGACATCGATATTTGGCATCAAATGTGTCGCTTTGACTGTGTATGGTTTAGGCGAATAGCGGAAGATGGTTACGCGCTAGTGCCTAGCTATATGAGGCAAAGCAACGGAGCTAACTGGGCGTTTATGCCCATGTCCCCTTATCTCGCGAAAACAGTGAATTACGTCGTTAATAACATCAACCTGTCATTGGTCTTAGTGTCTAATGTGACCCTCATTGCTGGCACTGCTGCTTTAGTGATGGCATTGAAACAGATGAAGCTCAGCAATAATGCGCAAGATACGGCAATATGGTTAATGTGCTTCTCGCCTTATACGGTTTATTCATTAGCGGGCTATTCTGAGCCGCTGTATATTGCCTTGGTAGCAGGACTCTTCATTGCTTGTTATCGCCAGAATTGGTTATTGGTCGCTGTATTAGGGATGTTAGCTGCAGTGACGCGAAATCTAGGTGTGATGTTAGTATTCTCTGTACTCATTATTGGCATCCAGCACTATGGGTTAAATAGTTTTTATCGATTTAAAACTCGCGGTTTGGCGGTTATTGCGGCTATTTGGGTCATCCCATTAGGCTTCTTTACTTACATGGCTTATTTGTACTTCCATATGGGAGATGCATTGGCATTCGGTCATATTCAAGTGGCGTGGGGCAGAACCTTTAGTAATCCATTTGTTTGGTTGGAATATGGATTTGAAAGAGGTGGTCCAAAGCTCTATCTCACCATTGTTTCTTTACTTGGCTTCGCACTTAACGGCTATCTAATCTACAAAAAGCGTTATGCTGAAGCGCTATTTATGTTTATCAACTTAGTGATACCTTTATCATCGGGTGTAAATGCGATGCCACGTTATATCTTTGGTTTGTATCCTACTTATCTGGCGATTATCTTGTTGCTTGAATCTTACCCAAGAGCAAAAATGCCAGTACTGTTGTGCGGTGCAGCCATGTCGACATTTATATCTATCGGGTTTTTCTCGTCGTCGTTCTTTACGGTATAGCTTGAGATAGAGCTCGGTTTTCAGTAGGATTGCGTGTCATTTTTTAACAGAGATATCCTATGAAAACTGAGTTGTATAAAGAGTTCATGTTCGAAGCTGCACATCATCTTCCGCATGTGCCAGAGGGCCACAAGTGCGGTCGTCTGCATGGACACTCTTTTTTAGTGCGTCTCTATGTTGAAGGTGAAGTCGATCCGCATACTGGTTGGGTAGTCGATTTTGCAGAGATCAAAGCAGCATTCAAACCAATTTACGATCGTTTAGACCACTACTACTTGAACGATATTGAGGGACTAGAGAACCCTACCAGTGAAGTACTGGCCAAATGGATTTGGGGGCAGCTTAAGCCTAACCTACCGCTATTAAGTAAAGTAGAGATCAAAGAAACGTGTACTGCAGGTTGTATCTACAAAGGCGAATAAACCGCTAGCTGCTAAACGTTACTATGACCATAAAAAAACCGAAGCTCAGGCTTCGGTTTTTTGTTATTGGAATTTACCTATTAGCAAACAACCTTGATTGCCAAACCGCCTTGAGAGGTTTCACGGTATTTAGCATTCATGTCTTTACCCGTTTCAAGCATAGTTTCGATAACTTTATCCAATGACACACGAGGTGCAGAAGCACGACGAAGCGCCATTCGAGTCGAGTTAATTGCCTTAACCGCAGCAATACCATTACGTTCAATACATGGTACTTGAACTTGTCCAGCAACAGGGTCACAAGTTAGACCGAGGTTGTGTTCCATTGCGATTTCAGCTGCCATACAAACTTGCTCAGGGCTTCCACCCATAAGTTCAGCAAGACCTGCCGCCGCCATAGAACATGCAACACCAACTTCACCCTGACAACCTACCTCTGCACCAGAAATCGATGCATTTTGCTTGTACAGTCCACCGATTGCGCCCGACGCAGCGAAGTAGCGGATGTAGTCTTTTTCAGTCACGGTTTGGATAAACTTGTCGTAGTAAGCAAGTACTGCTGGAATGATGCCACAAGCACCATTGGTTGGAGCGGTAACTACGCGACCACCTGCTGCGTTTTCTTCGTTTACAGCAAAAGCAAACATGTTCACCCAGTCAACTACCGACATCGGGTCAGTTGTGGTTTTTTCTGATGTGATCAATTGTTGGCGAAGTGCTGCTGCACGACGTGGAACACGCAGTGGACCAGGCAGAATGCCTTCAGTGCTCATGCCGCGTTCCATACACTCACGCATTGTTTTCCAAATATTAGCGAAGTACGTACGAGTCTCTTCATCTGAGTGTACAGCGTGCTCATTAGCCATAACCAGTGTGCTGATTGATAGGCCATTTTCTTTACACAGTTCTACCAGTTCTTCCGCTGAGTTGAACTCATAAGGAGCTTTTAATGCTGATACTTCTTCTTTTCCGAAGTGCTCTTCATCAACAATAAAGCCGCCACCAATAGAGTAGTAAGTTTTTGAATACGCTTTTTCGTCATCGATCCAAGCGTGGATCTGCATGCCGTTTTCGTGAAGCTCTAAATTAGTGGAGTGGAAATTCATGCCGCCGTCACGAGGAAATGAAACGGTGTGACAGTGCATGCCAACTGGAAGACGCTCTGTTTCTTCAACACGGGCAATGAAACTTGGGATTGAGTCGATGTCGACTTTTTCTGGTGAGTTACCAGCCAAACCCATAATGATTGCGATATCTGTGTGGTGACCTTTCCCTGTCAGTGATAGTGATCCATAAACATCTACAGTGATCTTGGTGATGTCTCTTAGCTTACCCATTGAACGCAGGTCGTCGATGAACTCTTTACCAGCTTTCATCGGGCCTACGGTGTGAGAGCTTGAAGGTCCAACACCAATTTTGTAGATATCAAAAACACTGATCATACTGATTTACCTCTAGAAAAGCCCCCAAAGTACATGGAGGCTTATATTATCGTTATTGTTTAACCGAGATGTTCAACTGACGAAGTCAATTAAAAAGCGCCGTAGATTACAGAAGTAATCGCTGCAATACCACAGATTGCTGTAAAGATTTGTACAGGTGCTGAAGTTTGGAACTTAGCCATAGCCGGTACTTTCTTCATTGCATATACAGGCATTAGGAATAGGATTGCCGCAATCATTGGCGCGCCCATTGTTTCAATCATGCCTAGGATGCTTGGGTTGATGATAGAAACAATCCAAGTAGTAATAACGATGAATAGTAGAGATGCTTTCTCGATCTTAGAAACTGGTGCTTTAGAACGAGACTTACCTAGACCTACAAGACCTTCGTGTGCACCTAGGAAGTGACCAAAGTAGCTTGAAGTGATTGCGGCGAACGCAACAACAGGGCCAAGGATAGAAATCAGTGGAGATTCGTGAACGTTAGCTAAGTAAGAAAGAACAGAGATGTTTTGCTCTTGTGCAATCGCTAGTTGCTCTGGAGATAGAGATAGAACAACAGAGAATACGAAGAACATTACAAAGCCCATTAGCATCATCGCTGCACCGCCAGTGATCATGTCAGTCTTCTTAACCGCATCTTCACCGTATACACGACGCTGTTCTTTAGAGAACTGGCTAATAATTGGGCTGTGGTTGAAAGAGAAAACAATGATTGGAATCGCTAGCCAGATAACTGCTGGCATTGAACCCCAGTCAGGGCTAACGCTCATCATTGAAGTATTCCAATCTGGGATTAGGTATACAGATAGAGCAAGTAGGATGAATACTAGTGGGTAAACCATCGCGGAAGTCGCTTTCAGCATAAGCTCTTTCCCGAATACTACACCACAAGTCATCGCTGCAATCAGACAGCCTGAAAGCAACCAGCGTGGGATAGATTCCATACCCATTTGGTTCACTAGGAATGAATCAACTGTGTTTGTGATACCTACACCGTAGATTAGAACGATTGGATAGATAGCGAAGAAGTATGCAAAAGTGATGAGGTTCGCACCAGTTTTACCAAAGTGTTCTTCTACTGTGTCGGTAATATCCGCTTCTGGGTTCTTAGCAGAAAGAACGAAGCGAGCTAAGCTTTTGTGTGCAAACCAAGTCATTGGTGCTGCAATTAGGGCTAGGATAACTAATGGCCAAAAGCCGCCAGCACCTGCTTTAATTGGAAGGAAAAGTACACCAGCACCAACCGCCGTACCGAATAGAGAAAGAGCCCAGGTGAAATCCTTATAGGTCCACTTAGACGAAGAACGGCTCGTTGCCGTAGTAGTTGTGGTAGTCATAGTTTGTTACTCATTTTGGGAACAGGAAATAAGTCGGGGGCATTTTGCATGCTTTTCTCACGTGAAAATTAGATCTAGGTCATGATTTGTAGCGGGATATTGATACTAATGATGGATTCGTTATTTGGGTCACGTTTTTTACGTGCCAGAGATTAGATTGACTATTGCGATGCATTAGTAAAACTAATGAAAAATAACGCAATCGATTGGCTGGTGTTGGTGGTCTGTTAACTAAGTTGCAGCTGTGTTTGTAAACTTTCAATAATTTGTGCGGTCACGCCCCAAATGAAGTGCTCTTTATATGGAATAGAGAGAACGCGGTGTGGTTTTCCACGTACAGTAAATTGCAATGCTGACATGTTTTCTGGATGAGCAAGAAACTCAAGTGGTACCTCAAATAGAAAGTCCACTTCATTAGCATCTATCGAAGGGCGGTAATTACTATCCACAAATGCAAGAACAGGTGTAACGTTAAACTGGGTAACGGTGACCAAACGAGGAAGATGACCAATGACGGATACTTCGTCATAGCGTAAGCCTATTTCCTCTTCAGCCTCGCGAAGAGCAGTGAAGGTTGCGTCTAGGTCATCTTCTTCAACTTTTCCTCCAGGAAAACTAATTTGTCCCGGATGATGCTTCAAATGGCTTGCGCGTTTCGTCAATATGACATGCAGACACTGATTTCTTTCAACTAAACCAATAAGAACGCTCGCTTCCCTGAGCGCTGATTTATCAAGATGTTCCGTCCTTGATTTAGAACCATCATGATAGTCTGCTAACTGATGTAACTGGAATCGTTCTAAAAATTCGTGCTTAGTCATTGGTGCCTTACTGTTTAGTTACACGGCGGAAGCGAGATATTCATTAATTTGCCCCTTGATAACATCGAGCTCTTGAACAACAAACTGAATATCTTCGCTGTTAGGAGCATCACTGTTTCTGGTTGAACCTTCTATAGCTTCGAGTTTTTCGACGGCCTTAGTCTCACCAAAGCTGGCTAGTATGCCTTTTAATGAATGGGCGGTAATAAATAGCTCACTCCAGTTTTGTTCGTTGAACAAGGCTTGGATTTTTTCCGCACCATCCTCGTGTTCTTCCATAAATGCCATGAATACCGCAGCGATGATATCGTCGTCATTATCCATGTAGCCGCGCAATACCTCAAAATCTATCATTGTAGCGTCCCTGTTGTTGTAAAGAGTGAATAAGTAGTGTTCCTAAGTAGATTACCTACCAACTTCAGATAGTTACAAAAATAGTATAGTTCATAGAAAATTAAAATCTGCAGAAACACACGATCTAAACTTGAACGACCATGAAACTAAATTTCTAATACTTTTATACTATTTTTAAGAGAATTTAGCTTATTCGATAGGACTAAATTTTGATGCATAGCATAAACGCGTCTATGCTTATTCGTGCGACTTAGATCACACCAATAATAATTAATTGGCTAGGAGTAGCGCCATACAAAGGAGCTAATGATGAGCACAAGGACAGAAAGGCTTAACAAACAGTACGAAGAGCGTGGTACAGATTTCTATTCAAAGTATATCCATGACGTCGTGGGTATCGACTTGCTATCGCCCGAGCAAGAGTATCATTATGCGACGTTAGCACGCCGGGGTGATAAGGCTGCTCGAGACGTATTAATCGAATCTAACTTACGATTGGTAGTAAAAATCGCCAGAAATTATACGAAGAGAGGGTTGAGTAATCACACGATTCTTGATCTCATCGAAGAAGGGAATTTGGGACTTATTAAAGCGATTGACAAATTCGAACCAGAAAAAGGTTTTCGCTTTAGTACTTACGCAGTTTGGTGGATTCGTGAAAGCATCGAGTCTTCACTAATGAACACGGGACGAACCGTTCGCCTGCCAGTTCATGTGATTAAAGAAATAAACCGATTATCGAAGCAAACTAACGAGATTATTGCTGATCTTCAACGCCCGCCATCTGTTAAGGAAATCGCTGAAAAAACCGCGAAATCTCAAGCTCAGATCAGTGATTTGATCCACATGAGTGGCTTTATTGAGTCGAGTTCATCTGTTGATACTATTGATAAAGAATTTCAAAGTTTAGAAACTTGTAAGTCAGAGGCTATCCCAGAGCCATACGATATATGTCACAACGAGAAGTTATTGCAGAGTCTAGAAAGTGTGGTCTTGTCTCTTCCAGAAAAATACCGTGACATTGTGATTCATCGGTTTGGTTTGTTTGGCAAAGAAGTGCTAACACTGGACAATCTGGGAGAAATGTTTGGGCTATCGAAAGAGCGAGTACGTCAGCTTCAACAGGAAGGGATCAGCAAGTTGCAAAACAAACTTAAATTTGACGGTTGGATCAACTAACCAGGCGAAGTGAGTTAGTGAACTTTTAAGACGTTTTCTACTTGTTCCAGCAGAAGCATTAATCGATCTTTTGAGCTCGATGGCTTCATAGCTGTCATAAGACGTTTGAACGCGGCTCTGTAAACTCGGTTTTTGATAACCAGTAACAGAGTCGCTTCTAATTTCCGTAATCGTGTTGCACTGTCCTCAGCGTCAATCGAAAGTTCGTCAATTTTGTTGGATGAACTCAGTTTGTGTTTTTCAAAACAGGGCACATACCCTGATAAATACCACGCTTCAACCATCTCTCTAACTTCAATTTCCTCAAGTGGAACCTCATTCTCAGTGAAAGTCACTTGATCAGGAAGCGATTGATTATATTCCGTGTCGAATATGTCATTTACATATTTATACATACGTATCTACGGTAGCAGTATGGCTAACGTCCGCTATCTATTGATAATATTAAATATAAGCTAACAGGATGAAAATTAAAAGTAATTGTATTAGTTGCTTATCTATTCGTGTGACTCTAATCCAATATGCTTTGTTAGCAAATATTCCAAATATGCTTTCTCGATAGACCCGCGTCGCCATATTGTTGCGACACGCTTTGCAGCAAAATAGTAGGCTTTGTGTTTTAGCAGAGTATTCAAAGTACAGCTAAGCCGTGAGAAGTTATCTGCATGTGTCCAGAAATCCATTTTGATATCTGCAGCGGTTTGAAAAGGAGATAGCCCTGTTTCCATCCAGCAACGTAAAATCTCTCTTATTTCAAGTTCTTCTTCCGGAATATCGCCGCTAACGAGGTTAACTTTAAGGGGAGGTGATATTCGATATCGTTCATCGTATACGTCATCTACATACACATATCGCATGACTCGCTCCTTGCTCCTAAATCTAGTCAACAAGCTAGGAGGGAATCTGAAGTATTCAACTTTAAATTCTCAGCTAAGGTTAACTTGATTTCATATTCCTATTGCCTAGTTTACTTCTGTACACGTTGTTGGCAGATAACTATAAGAAGTGAGAGGCGAATGCTTTCTACCACACATGACGAAAATAAAACATTTTGGTCGGAAGATCTCTCGGAGATTACGTCGGTAATTTCCAAAGGCGAGTTCTGGCGTAATGTGCTGTGTTGTGAGGATAAGTTAATCACAGTTCAACCTCCGTCGATTGATTATGTTAACCAAATCTTGCTGTTGATCCGTGATGTTCAGTTTAACGGTCTACCTGCAGCTGTGCCCATTGCACTTGAAACAACAACCGAAGATCTGTTTATTGTTAAGTTCGAAATCTATCTGATTTTGGACAACAAAGTGAAAGGTAGTGTTGAACTACTGTCACAATCACAGGCTCAGATTAGTGTGTTCTCAATGATTGAACATCTGCTTGATGATCCACATCGTGGTGTTTTAGTGACTAATCATGAACATAATGTGTTATTCACCAACAACCGCTTGTGCTACGAACATAATGTATCGCCCATTAGTGTGTTGGGTAGAAACATTTCTGACATACAATTGCTCCAAAGTGATAGTAGTCATATGGAAGTGTTTAAAAGTATGATTTCTCAGGCTTCACGTTGGCAGGGCGCTGTTATCACGAGAGCTCGCGATTCCCATGCTCGTCTTGAGACGATCAGTGTGAAAAAGATCGAGTTGTCAGACGGCAAGCATATCTTTGTGTACATTTTTTTTGGCGATAATTTTACAGAGAAGAGCACGGATAAATCAGCGCATATCAATTTTAAGCAGGAGACAGCGCAGGATGAAGCCTCTTTTAGAAAAAGTGCCAGTGAGTTATCCAAAAAGAACGGAAAATATATTGTTATCAGCTTCAAGCCGCACTTTTATAGTGAGTTAGAAAAAGAGTCACGTGGCAAAGTCCTTGCTGCACTAAAGTCATCACATGACAAATCCAGCTTTGGGTATTTGGGGCGCAACACGTTCATCGCACTTGTCAAAATTCGACAAAGTGACGTCGAAGATCTGGCGACTATCAATCTATGCATCAAGCAGTTTTTCAAGGGCATGAGAAAATACCTCGATGACCATTTGGTTAATGATATAGCCGACGGTCAGGTTGGTGTTGCACTTCATGGATTCAATGGCTGTGGTATTGATGAAGTTATCTCTCAGTCGGTACAAGCTATGTTCGTTCATGACTCAAGCGGCAGTAGCGTCAATTTTTATGATGAAAAGCTAGTTCAAGGCAATATACGCAGAAAGCGCTTAGAACAGCTTTTGATAGATGCAATACGAAATAAAGCTATCGACGTCAACTTCCAACCAATTGTCGATACGCATACGGGGGAAATAGTAAAGCTTGAGGCGCTTTGCCGATTCCGTTTTCAAGATATGTCGTACACGGTTCAAGAAATGATCCACCTAGCAGAAGAACTCAAACTCATTTCTGCACTGGATCTAATGGTCGCTGAAAGAGCCATTGAGGAGTTTGTTAGCATAAACTCAGGTGTCTCTAAAAAACTATCGTTGTCACTTAATTGCTCAATTGCTGAATCGGGTCAACCTTCGATTCATCTCCTGGATTTATTCGAACTTATTAAACGGTCTCCAGTCGACAATGATGCGGTGACAATTGAAATAACAGAAACGGCCTATTTCGAAAATAATGTGAACAATGCCAACCTGTTAGAGAAAATTCGCTCTGCTGGTATTAAGATTGCGGTTGATGATTTTGGTACCGGTAGTTCGTCCTTTTCTTATTTTAACGACTTCCATTTTGATGAGCTAAAAATCGATCGTAAGTTCATTACCAATATCAATGAGGTTAAACAGAAATATTTTGCCGTAAATATGCTTCGGCAGCTTTCTCACGACTTGAATATTAAAGTCGTCGCTGAAGGGGTAGAGAAAGTCTCTGAGTTGGAAACGCTAAAGTCTATTGATGTCGATTATATCCAAGGCTATTTCTTTTATCGTCCATTGTCCTCTAGTCAGGTTCGTGAAGTTCTTAAGTATGCTTCTGACGCTAAGCGACATTGATTTTATTCAGACGGGTAGAGTATGTGATGAGTGTAGATAGCTATCGACATCAAATCGTTGAATTTCAGTCTGGCTTACTCGTGTTTTCGAGAGATTACCTAATAACTCATATTGAAAAACTCAACGGAATAACACCGGAGCAAGTTCTTTGTGACAGTGGTGTAGGTATCTTTAGAGACTATGGAAATGGTGTCTATGCTTACTTACCGAACAAAGAGTTTGGAGGAACACTGGAGCTCCGCTGCTTGATCGAAGGTGTGCCATTGCGAGTGCAATGTAATCTTCTATCGGTGCCTCACATCGTGGTTCCCGAACAATTTCAATTAGCGCAATCCAAGAGCAGTCCAATTGGTTATTCAGTCCTTTCGGACGGAACCATAGCTATCAGCCGAAGTGCTCTTGTCAAATTTGTGAATAAGAGCGCGGGTCATTCAGATGCATCGATACAAGGAAGTGAGTTCCAAGTTAGGTCAGTAATGACTGCCACAGCAAATTATCAAAGTAAACTGACGAAAGAGTTTTGTTTTATTTCTCCACCGTATACACATTCCAAAAATAGTTTTCAGCCCCTGTCTTGTGAATTGTTAGTTGAGGCGCTCAATCTTCACAGCGAGCAGAGTTTGGACTTAGTTCTGCGTTTTGATTTTACTTTGTTGAAGGACCTAATAGTAAAGACAGAGAACGGTATGTGTTCACGAAAAGCACTTGAACAAAAAGATCTTGTTGGTTCTCCTACACAGTTTGCAAGTCCGATAGTGTATGTTGATGCTGTTTACTCATTTTCAAATCAGAGCTTTTTACGTCGTTTGCCGAATGGTTCTTTCAGTCAACCCAAAACTGAGTCGGAAGGATATATTTACTTATTGTCTGATGCGGTTGACTACATTGCCACTGGAATTTTCATGCCACACATGCAAGCGGCACCGATTCAGACCAGCCTTAAAGCGTCGAACAAGTGGTGTGATATCGAAGTAAATAAAAAAGATCTTATTTCCAACTCGGTGAGCCGGCAGTGTGCAAAATCTATTCACCAATTAGCGTTCGAGCATTCTGATTTAGTTCAAGTAAAATCAGAAAGCGAGGGTGACCTAACCTTGTCGTCTGTTAATCGTAGCAAAGGACTCGGAAAACTCTCTTTGTCAGGTGATGATGGAGAAAGTAGTGAAGGCTATTTAACTTTCGATCTGGTCTTTATGCCTAACTTGATTTTCGATAACTGTATTCAAACTAAAAGCGGCAACTATTGGGAAGTTTCGACTCGCGAGATTAAAGCACTGCTGAGCCGAAGAGTTCGCAAGCGTATCGCACATATTGATGTTAATTGCAGTGATGGGTTAGTGACTGCCAACAACATTAATACATTTACGTTATGGTCTGTGAACTGCCAAGCACAAACACAACTGAACTTAACCTTGAGTTTTGATGATGGAACATTGGGCTTTTCATCAATAACCATTTAACTAGGTTATTGATTGTGAACACGTATTAACTTGGATTTAGTGTGAATATTGTTCTAGAACTTAACTAAGAGGATTAATTATTCATCGAGCCTACCAATGATTAGGTTCAATATCGAAAAGAGAGTACCTCAACTCTCAATCTTGGGGAGATTGGCTATGAAAGGAATCATTTTTACCGAGTTTATGGAACTCGTTGAAGAAAAGTTCGGCTTAGAAGTATTGGACGAAGTTCTTGAAATGTCAGGGGATGAAGGTATCTATACAGCTGTTGGGAGTTACGATCATAGAGACCTTGTGAAGCTAATTGTTAACCTTAGTAAGAAAACCGATATTGCGCCTGATACATTGCAGCAAGTGTTTGGTCAGACCGTGTTTAAAGCACTACTGGCATCTATTCCGGACAGTGCCAGTATTGGCCAAAGCACATCTACATTTCAGTTCATTCGCCACGTAGAAGATTACATTCATGTTGAGGTGAAAAAACTCTACGCGGATGCAGAACCTCCTAAATTTCATTTCATTAGTGAGACAGAAACAGAAATGGTCATGGACTATCAGAGCGCTCGCTGTATGTCTAACGTATGCTTGGGGTTAATAGAAGGGTGCGCAACCCACTTTGGGGAAACCGTAGATGTCAAAATGAGTCCTCAAACAGAAGACGGAAGCGTGGTCAGGTTTAGCTTATCTTTAGTGTGAATTGACTATGACGAGTAGTGCGGCGATTGAAAGAAAACTCAAGCGTGAAATAGCGGCCAGAAAGGCGGCTGAGAGTTTACTCGAAGCTAAAAGCTTAGAATTGTTTAATGCCAATCAACAATTAGAAGTGGCTCTAAAACAAGTAGAGCAGCGCTCAGAGGCTAGCTTTAAACGGCTGGAGTTTCAGCAGCATATTGAGCGAATTCTAATTCAGTTTGGAAGAACCTTTTTACGTAGCAACCTTGATGATGTACTACTTGCGGATTTAGTCAAACAATTAACGGATGCTGCTGAGGGCATCTCTTATAGTATTGAGTTGACTGAAAACCTTATACCTACCCTTAAACATAATCTTTTCAACTCAACTAAGGTAATAAATGAAGCCAGCACGTCTCCGGCCTTACAAGCTTCTATACCAATTCAAGTCGAACAGAAAAACGTTGGGAAATTGGAGGTTAACCTTGTTGGTGAAGATTTTGACTTGGCCTTTATTGAAAGCCAAATGTCATTAGTTTGTGAACTGTTGTCGAGCTCCATAACACGCCAGTTAATCAACTTAAGACTTGTTACATCGAAAGAGCGCGCAGAAGCGTCGGAACGTTCGACTCGTGAGTTTCTGGCAATGATCAATCATGAATTGAGGACTCCTTTAAATGGATTACTAGGGAGCGTTGAGTTGTTGGCAGATACTGATCTGAAAGGTGCTCAACAAGAGCTTCACAGTAATTTAAGTCAATCTGGTCAACTACTTAGGTCGATTATTAATGACCTCTTGGATTTCAGTAAGATTGATGCAGGAATGTTAGAGTTAATCGAATCAACATTCAAATGGACCAACCTTCAATCAACGTTGTGCAGTATTTTTGAGCACAAAGCGGCGGAGAAGCAAATTGGATTTACAATTTGCGCTGACGGCTTCTCTAACAAGAACTTCAAAGGCGATTTAGAACGTATCACACAAATTTTCGTCAACCTTATTGGTAATGCAATTAAATTCACCGATGAAGGAAGTGTTAAAGTTACGCTAACCTCGCAGGAAGGTGGGATTGGCTTTTCAGTAACAGACACGGGAATTGGTATCAGTCAGACGGCTCAGAAGAAACTGTTTCAACCGTTTATTCAAGCAGACAGGTCTAGTTCACGTAACTACGAGGGAACAGGGCTCGGATTAGCCATCTGTAAAAGACTTGTCGAGCTAATGGGTGGCTCAATTTCGTTAACCAGTGAGTTAGGGAAGGGTACAACGTTTTATGGTTTTTTACCGTTGCAGGTTGAAGATGTTGACGATAACGAACGGATAAAACAGAACCTTGATACTGTGGTACAGGATTTTTCTGCCCTTAAGATTCTGGTCGTTGACGATATTAAAATGAATCAGGTCGTGATTACTAAAATGCTGAGCAAAGTCGGTATCACACCTGATCTTGCTGTTAATGGCCTTGAAGCGGTTGAACATGCGACCAATCAGCAATACGACATCATATTTATGGATTGTAGAATGCCAGTGATGGATGGATTTGAAGCAACGAAACGACTACGAGACGCAAGTTACGCCAAACCCATCGTGGCGCTAACCGCAGGCACAACACGAGAAGAACGACAAACTTGTTATGATGTGGGTATGGACGACATCCTATCCAAACCTTATACCGCAAAAGACTTGACCCTCACACTCTCTAAATGGGGGCCAAGCTCTGGCTTAGATGCGCTCTGACTAGAGGTTGCCAAGGGTTGGCAAAATTCTACCTAATTTATCGAAGGTTTCTTGATACTCTGCATCACATTCGCTATCGGCGACGATACCGCCACCGGCCCAAGCATAGATTTTACCTTGTTTTGCGATGAGTGTTCGAATGGTAATGCTGGTGTCCATAACGCCATGAGCACTGATGTAGCCAATGCTACCGCAATATACACTGCGAGTGTGAGGTTCTAGTTCCTCAATGATTTCCATGGCTCGTATTTTAGGTGCGCCAGTTATTGAACCTCCGGGGAAACAAGCTCTAAGAAGGTCTGTAGCGCAGTATTCTGGAGCTAACTCGCCAGTTACCGTACTTACCAAGTGATGAACTGCAGGGAAGCTTTCGATATCAAAAAGCTTAGGCACTTTAACACTGCCTGGAGTTGCTACTCGTCCGATATCATTGCGGAGCAAATCCACAATCATCAAATTTTCTGCCTGATCTTTGGTCGCTGCTTTTAGCTCTTCTGCGTACGCTTTATCTTGTTCCACATCGACTGATCTTGGTCGAGTACCTTTAATTGGTTTGGTTTCAATACAGTTTTGATGAAGCTGTAAGAAACGCTCAGGGGAAACACTGATTATCGCGCTATCGTTGGTTCGGATAAAGGCACTAAACGGTGCTTGATTCTGGTTGTCCAATAGATTAAATGCCTGCCACTCACTACCAGTATATTGAGCTTGATGTCGTTGCGCTAAGTTAATCTGATAGCAGTCTCCAGCAGAGAGATAGTTTTGTACTGAAAGAAATTTGTCTTGGTATTGTTGTTTGGTCATGTTGGACTGCCAATTCGACACCAACGTAAACGGATCCTCTTGAGGGGAGACTTGGCGTTCTAACCATTGCTTATGAAATTCAGGGTTGTTACCTACGATGGCAGCTCGCTGTTCTTGATGGTCAACGACTAATGCCCAATCATAAATACCGATAGACATATCGGCGGCTTGGATGTCGTTCTCTGCTTTTATTGGCAAACGTTCCACTCTGCGTCCTAGATCGTATGCGAAGTAACCAACCGCACCTCCAATGAATGGCCAGTTGGTAGAATCTTTCCTGAAACCAACTAAGTTCTCTATCAAATCGTTAACGATGGCAAATGGATCTTGGTCACTTTCTGACACTTCGTCTCCAACCATAACTTTGGTGATAGCACCAAACGTTTCGACGGTTGCGACTGGTTGAGAGACCAAAATATCAAATCGGCTGTTCTCATGACTGGCGTCTGACGATTTCAGTAGCATCGACCAAGGAAGTTGCTCAATCTCAGCAAACTTGTCTCGGGCTAGGTCTTGGTAATAAGGAAGGTCAACGAATTGAATAGATAGTCTTTCTTTTGTGTTCATTTGCTTAAATTGTGACAGAAACGTTGTCGCACTCATGGCGCATAGTGGAAAGCAAGAGTATCATATTTTCACAATAAAAAGTCGGACAATTATCCCTGAAAATACTGCGGGTTAAGGCGTGGTACAGGTTCAAAGAAAGTTCGTAATTCTGGAAGCTAAAATTATAAAGAGGTATTCAATGGCGGTTATTCGTAAAGAAGATGTGATCAGTAGTGTTGCTGATGCATTGCAATACATCTCGTATTACCATCCCCTCGACTTTGTTCAAGCCCTAGATAAAGCTTATCAAAAGGAAGAAAGCCAAGCGGCAAAAGATGCCATCGCGCAAATTCTCATTAACTCGCGCATGTCCGCAGAAGGTCATCGACCAATTTGCCAAGATACAGGTATCGTTACCTGCTTTGTGAACATTGGTATGAATGTCCAATGGGACTCTGATCTAACTGTTCAAGAGATGATCGATGAAGGCGTTCGTCAAGGTTATACCAACCCTGATAACCCGTTGCGTGCATCTGTGCTAAAAGATCCAGCAGGTAAGCGTATTAACACCAAAGACAATACGCCAGCTGTGGTTCATATCAATATGGTGCCAGGGGATAAAGTTGAAATTCAAATCGCAGCGAAAGGCGGCGGTTCTGAAAACAAAACCAAAATGGTCATGCTTAATCCATCTGACGACATCGCAGAATGGGTAGAGAAAACCTTACCTACAATGGGGGCAGGTTGGTGTCCACCAGGTATGTTGGGTATAGGTATTGGCGGTACGGCAGAGAAAGCGGCAGTACTTGCAAAAGAATCTTTGATGGAGCATATCGATATTCAAGAGCTTATCGAACGTGGTCCTTCTAATGCAGAAGAAGAGCTTCGCCTTGATATCTTTAACCGTGTCAACAAACTGGGCATTGGTGCTCAGGGTTTGGGCGGCTTAACGACCGTTGTCGATGTTAAAATCAAAACCGCACCAACTCACGCAGCTTCTAAGCCTGTGTGTATGATTCCAAACTGTGCGGCAACCCGTCACGTTCACTTCACCCTCGATGGAACTGGCCCTGCAGAGCTTACGCCACCAAAATTGGAAGAGTGGCCAGATATTACATGGGAAGCTGGCGAAAATACTCGTCGAGTGAATCTTGACACTATCACCAAAGAAGACGTTCAAGAGTGGAAAACAGGTGAGACTCTATTGCTCTCTGGGAAAATTCTGACAGGTCGTGATGCAGCGCACAAACGTATTCAAGGGATGTTGGAGAGTGGTGAAGGTTTGCCAAAAGGTGTCGACTTTAAAGGCAAATTTATCTACTACGTAGGTCCAGTAGACGCCGTTGGCGACGAAGCAGTAGGACCAGCTGGCCCAACAACATCAACTCGTATGGATAAATTTACTGACATGATGCTGTCTGAAACTGGACTAACTGGCATGATTGGTAAAGCGGAGCGTGGTCCTGCGGCGATTGAGTCTATTAAAGAGCACAAGGCTGTGTACTTAATGGCTGTCGGCGGTGCGGCATATTTGGTAGCTAAGGCGATTAAGAAAGCCAAAGTGGTTGCGTTTGAAGACTTAGGTATGGAAGCTATTTACGAGTTTGAAGTAGAAGATATGCCTGTGACTGTCGCGGTAGATTCAAGCGGAGCGAATGCTCACCAAATTGGTCCAGATACGTGGAAAGTTAAGATAGCGGAAGCAGAAAAAGTTTCTTAATCCGCTTAGAAAAAGTGGGTGTGTGAACGCATACTCACTTTTTTTTATCTATAATTCAGGCGTATACTAAAAAACATACTAGAAAAAGAACCAAGGAGAGAGCAACAATGCCTCGATTCATACAAATATTACAAATTGCGTTATTGCTAGTAGTGGGATTTTTCGTTGGCTACGATTTAATACTGCACGGTATCAGCATCTTTAATGAAAAATACGTCACCATGGCTTGTGTGCTGACGGTTCTGTTGGAAATCGCGCTGTTCGTCATTTATAAGTTAATTGAAGACGATTAGGACGCTCTCAAAGTTTCACGTAAACCCCTGAATATTTTCAGGGGTTTTTTGTTCATGTTTCGTTAATCTCGTATAGTGCAAACTTATCCCATTAGTTTTATTGGAGTACGTTAAATGAGCCGAATTGGTCAAGAAGTATCTGATCTTCTGCATCGTAGTATGGACTCTCATGTTCGAATTGCCGTGACGGGTTTGTCGCGAGCAGGTAAAACGGCGTTCATCACTTCACTGGTTAATCAACTGTTGCATACCTCTACGCACGAGAATTTACCTCTGTTGGACTGTGCTAGAGATGGACGATTGATCGGCGCCAAGCGTGTCCCGCAGTCTAACTTAATGGTTCCACGTTTTGCTTATGATGACGCGATGAGTCAACTGCATGCAATGCCACCAAGTTGGCCTGAGCCTACGCGCGATGTAAGTGAGATACGATTGGCGGTTAAGTATAAGCCAGCAAAAGGGGCGAAACGCTTAATTAGCAAAACGTCGACTCTGTATATTGATGTCATTGATTATCCGGGAGAGTGGTTACTCGATTTACCACTACTCGATTTGACCTTTGAGCAGTGGAGTGAGTTGCAGTTTGAGAATCTAACGGGTATTCGCCGCGAATGTGCCCAAGACTGGCTGACTAAGCTTGAGCAGTTTGATGCCACTGGAGAAGAAAACGAAAAGCAAATAGCCGACATTTCCGAGAGCTTTACTCAATATCTGTATGCCTGCAAAGAGCGTGGATTACATTGGGTGCAACCAGGACGCTTTGTTCTTCCGGGTGAATTAAAAGGCGCACCAGTACTGCAGTTTTTCCCTTGTCAGGCTCCGTCAGACAAAGTCGCTAAGACGAGCGGTTATGCGATGCTCAAGCGCCGCTATGAAGAGTATCAAACCAAAGTGGTGAAGCAATTCTACAAGAATCACTTTGCGACATTTGATCGTCAGATTGTGCTGGTGGATTGTTTACAGCCATTAATGGCAGGCTCAGAAGCGTTTCACGATATGAAAGATGCGCTGCAACAAATTATGAAGAGTTTCCGCTATGGACAATCTAGCTTACTACGTCGCTTGTTCTCTTCACGAATAGATAAAATTCTGTTTGCCGCCACAAAGGCTGATCATGTCACGCCAGATCAGCACAACAACTTAGTGAGCTTGTTACAGCAAATGGTACATCCAGCGTGGCAAGATACTGCGTTCGAAAATATAGAAATGAGCTGCATGAGCGTCGCTTCCATCAGAGCGACCGAAGCAGGATTTGTAGGTAAAGGAAATGAGAGCAGTGCTGCGCTAAGAGGAACGACCTTGAATAATGAAACCATGACCTTGTATCCCGGTGATGTGCCAGCCCGCCTCCCAAAGGCTGAGTATTGGAAAAACAATCAGTTTGAGTTTACCTCATTTAGACCGCTTGAAACGGCGGTTGACGAACCTTGCGGGCATATTCGACTTGATAAAGCACTGCAGTATTTGATTGGAGATAAACTTCGATGAGTGATATCAAAGGTAGAAAAGTCTTCACTGAGGATACTTCCGAAATAGAATCTTCAGTGGATATAAACAGCCAAAAGCTGTTTGAACCAGAACAGGCGTTCATACCTGTTGAACATGAAGCAAATGATCAACAGGACGAGCTAGAGCTTGAAAGAGTAGTCAAAGGAAGCAGCAAAAAAGGCTGGATTGCCACTACTTTATTAACGGCATTTGCAGGCTTAGTTGGTTGGCAAGCGATAGATAACGTCGTGACTGCTGCCAATACCGGAGACTGGTTGTCTTTAGGTTGGTCAGGCTTGATTACCGCAGTAGCGGCAATGGGTATTGGGGCGTTTGGTAAGGAGCTGTATAAGCTTCGCAAACTGAAAGACCACTTTTCGGTTCAGGAACAGGCCGAAGCACTGATTGCCAACGATGGAGTGGGGCAGGGTGAAAAATTCTGTCAAAAGCTAGCTGATGAGGCGGGGATACAACCTGAAAACCCTTCGTTTGACCGCTGGAAGAACAGTATTCACAGTGCGCATAGTGATGCTGAAGTGCTAAATATGTACCAGTCCATGGTACTGAAAGAGCAAGATAAACAAGCACTGGCTGCAGTGTCGAAGTTATCGGGGGAAGCGGCAATTTTGGTGGCTCTGAGTCCATTGGCTATTGCTGACATGCTTCTCATCGCTTGGCGTAATTTCCGAATGATCGACAAATTATCAGAGGTTTACGGCGTAGAGTTAGGTTACTGGTCAAGACTTAAGTTGTTCAAACTCGTATTAATGAACATTGCATTAGCGGGTGCCAGTGAACTTGCCATTGAATCAAGTGCGGATATATTGTCGATGAACTTGGCAGAAAAACTTTCAGCCCGAGCTGGACAAGGCCTTGGTGTGGGGCTACTAACAGCTCGTTTGGGTTTGAAAACGATCAGTCTTATGCGACCAATCCCGTTTCCAAATGAAGAGCGTCCAAAACTGGGTTCAATTCGTAAGTCTGTATTGGAAAGTTTGAAGAGCAAGCTTAGTTAAGCGTTTGTTCATTTGAATCAACTGAAATAGTAACGGCAGTTCTTGTCACGAGAACTGCCGTTATTCGTCTTAAAACTCTAAACCCAATTCTCGAAGTGCATTCTCCGCTTGTTGTGCGTCGCTGAACTGAATGGCATGCAGTCCACATTGCACTGCGCCGTCGACGTTGTATGGCATGTCATCCAAAAATACGGTCTCTTCCGCGATAAGATTGTTGCTGTTGAGTAGCGACTGATAAATGTCAGCAGAGGGTTTGAGTACACCCAAATCAGCCGATACGGTAGCAGCTTCGAATAGTGGCCAGAAGTCATAACGATGCTTTAAGTGCTCGACAATTTCATGGACGTTGTCCGTTAATGCATAAATGTTGTAGCTGGCTTGTTTCAGGCGCTTAATGAGATCGACCGTACCAAAAATCTGAATTTGGGTTTCTTTGATGTAGTAGAAGAGTCTCTCACACTCAGCCTCAGATAGCCCCAATGCAGTTTGATATTCTTCTTGTGCTTGATGTTCGGTCAATAGACCCTTGTTAAGAGCCATCCAAATATCATGTTGAAAAATAGCTTTAGCCTTTTGCTCTGCTTCATGAGCACTATACCCAAATGTTAGTCGGACGATCTCAACGGGAGACCAGCGAACAATCACGTTGCCAACGTCGAAGACCACGTTGCGAATTTTACTTGTGTTCAATTTGATACCTCGTAGTAGGGACAATGTATCCATGAAAAGAGCCGCTATTTAGTTATAGCTGCTTGGTTTTTTCTATCAAAAAATCAATCAATACACGGACACGTTTAGCCTTTTGTGTGTTTTTATGAAAGTAGACATAAAGTCCAGAATATGGGTACCAATAGTCTTCTAAAATTGGTACTAGTTGTTTTTGGGCGATATGTGATTGAATCATAGGTTCGACAAGTCTGCCTATTCCCAAACCTTTAATGGCAGCATCTACCATTAAGTTCGTGTCATTAACAACCATGGAGGTAGGCATCTCCACCGAAAGCATCTCTCCCTGTTTGTTTAGCAATAGAGGTGCAATTTTGTTTGATGAGATGAATCGATACTGTATCAGCTTGTGATGTTTCAAATCATCTGGGCATGATGGTTGTCCATAGTGTTCTATATAGGCAGGGGACGCAAAAAAGGCTTCTTTCATAGAAGTCGTAAGTGGTCGAGCGACCATGCCTTCTTCCACTTTATCACCAAAGCGGATGCCAAGATCAAAGTTCTCGTTAAGTATGTCGATTGTGGCGTCAGAAACTGAAATTTCTAGTTGTATATGAGGGTATTGCTGACAGAATTCCGCGTAAATGGGCTCGATTAAATACTGATAGACAAAGCGTGGCATGGTGACGCGAACCGTGCCAGTGGGTTCTCGGCTTAAATCGCTGACACTTTCGAAAGCCAAACTCAGCTCGGAAATAGAATGCAAGGTGCGTTCATGCAGTAATCTACCTGCTTCAGTGACTTCAATGCGTCGTGTTGTACGTGTAAACAACGGTAGACCTAATTCTTGCTCTAAAGCTTTCAACGCATTGCTGACTGAAGGAGGTGCCATTTCGAGCTTCTTAGCCGCTCTGGTAATGCTACCTTCCTGAACGATCGTATTAAATACAATCAGTTGGTTGAATATTGTTCCGTTCATGATTAGGGCCTAATACTATTATTAGCTTTAAACTAATAATTATTTAGCTAAAAGTCATCTAAAAGTTATCAATGATACTAATTACACTACTCACATGTTAAGTCAGTAACCGATGAGAAAGTCATTATGAGCCAGGTTTTAGTTATTTCAGGTCATCCAAATTTGGACGCGTCAAATACCAATAAAGTTATTTTGAACCAATTAAGTGATCATTTTGATGACATTGAAGTGCGTCAACTAGACCGTTTATACCCTAACTATCAGATCGATGTAGAGGCAGAGCAAGCGGCTTTAGTGAAAGCTGACGTTGTTGTACTGCAGTTTCCGTTCTACTGGTACTCCATTCCTGCATTGCTAAAAAAATGGATTGATGATGTATTCAGCTATAACTTTGCTTATGGCGCTAAAGGCGACAAGTTAAAAGGCAAAGATTTGGTGCTATCGTTCACAATCGGTGGTCCTGAGGAGTCTTATACCCCGCTTGGCTATAACCATTTCTCAATTGAAGAGTTGTTAAAACCTTTAGAGCAAACCGCTTATCTTGCAGGAATGAATTACGTTAAGCCAATTTACACTCATAGCATGGTTTACATTGCAGGCGTGTACAACAAACTGGAGGAGGTAGAAACTCGTGCTATGAGTCATGCTGACCGCTTGCAAACGAGGATTGAAGACCTTATCCAATCACCAGAAAACCGTGTTAGTAAGTTTGTGACTCAATGGTTCGCCCAGTTTGATGAACTTCCTGAGTCGACTGATGATTTTACGCGTTACTTAAGCGCGGATATCAAATGGTCAGCGCCAGAAGGAACATTTTCAGGTCATGATGGGTTTAGAGATTGGTATTCTATCGTTAAGCGCACCTTTAAACCGGATTGTCATCATCAAATCGAGCAAATAGAAGTGCGTAGAGAAGACAACAATTACGCAGTCGAACTCAGAATACGCTTACTTGCAGACACCTATCCCGAGTCAACGCTACGTGGTGAAAGCATTAACTTGCTGGTTAACGAAGTGTGGAAAGTAAGCTTGGATGACACCAGAATCACAATTCATGATTATCATGTCGATCCAGTGAGTTAATATAAAAACAATCCAAGTGGAGCAAGGGAAGCTTATCTTAACCCTTGCTCTCTTAGGCGTTTGTACAATGTATTGCGACTGACATTAAGGGCCTTTGCAGTGGCCGAAATATTCCTTCCATATTCCTCATAAATATCAAGCCACTCTTGATTGTTTGATACTTGCTCTGTGACTTGTTCAACCAAATTTGGGGCGGCTGATAAGTCTGATGCGGTAGCGCCCAATATAGGTTGAATCGGCGCACTTTCATAAGGTTTGAGGTCATTTATGAAGTCATCAGGTAAGTGTTCTGAGGTGATGGTTTCATCGCCCGCCATGGCGGCTGCAATTTGAATCACGCTAACCATTTGTCTGATATTGCCAGGCCAAGGGTGTTGTTTGAACATCGCCAATACTTCCACGCTTAGATTTGGTACCTCGTTGCCGTATACGTATTTTCTTAGAATTAATCGGATCAGAGCCTCTTTATCCGTTCGTTCCCTCAAAGCAGGGAGCGTGATGTTAAGACCTGTTACTCGATAATAGAGGTCTTGGCGAAACGTGCTGCGCTCTACGTCAGCTTTTAGGTTCCGGTTGGTTGCGGAAACTAACTTAAAATCAACTGGGTAAGAGGTTGTGGAACCAAGTGGCGTCACCTTGCGCTCTTGCAGTACTCGAAGCAGTCGAGCTTGAACATTTATCGGCATGTCGCCAAGTTCATCGAGAAACAGTGTTCCTTTATCGGCTTTTCTAATTAATCCCACATAGCCTTTAGTATGAGCACCGGTAAATGCCCCTTTCTCGTATCCAAACAGCTCGGATTCAACCAGTTCAGACGGAATAGCGGCACAGTTTACTGCAATGAGTGGGGCGTGACTGCGTCTACTTGATTGGTGCAGTGCGTTAACAAAAACTTCTTTACCCACCCCGGTTTCGCCATGGATCAAAATGGGTATATCGGTATCAAGGATTCGACTTGCTTGATTAATCGCTTTCGCCAATCTTGGGTCACCGGTATTCAACTGTTCTAAATCAAGTGGTCTGTCCGTTGGAGTAGCTATATCTGTGGTTTGCGGTGCCAACCTAAAATCGAGTTGACGACCTTTTGGAATCGTTGGAGGTATGGTCAAGCCATAATAATTAGACTGGCTGCGAGAAGTTAGAGCAAATGGCGTAAAAGGAGGGTGCGATAGCACTTGCTCCATCTTTACATCGAACAATTGTTCCAAACGCTGCAGCGCAAGATTCTGACCAAGTACCACTTCAGCGCGACGATTGGCTGAAACAATAATGCCTTCATCGTTAAACACCAACAATGAAGACCATTGACTATCAATGTTTTCAGGAGAAGTATTGAACCAAAATAGGTGATGGGTCGCTTGAAATCGACTAGCTATTAATTGGTTCTCAATGGCCTGTGACATCAGTTTTACCATACCAAGTGTATGAGAAGAGGGCATATAAGCGTCACTTGATATCGACAAAACGCCCGTCATTCTTCTGTCTGCATCAAACAAAGGTGCTGCGGAACCTGCCATAAATCGGTTTGAACTAAGAAAGTGTTCATCGTGAAAAACTTGCACAATGGAGCCCGTCTCTAAAGCAGTGCCTATGGCGTTCGTGCCAATTAACTGTTCCTTCCATTGCACGCCATTTTGAAAGACTTGTGGTTGATGTTGGGTAAAAAAACGTTGTTCTCCCCAGCTATTCAAAACCTGGCCTTTAGTATTTGCCAAGGTAATGAGGCAGTTACTGTTTGCCAATAAACTGTCGTAAAACGGCAACACTTTTTGTTGGGTAGTTTCTATTAAACCGGAGTGCTCTTCTGTTGTTCTCGCCAGTGAGGAGCCTGTCTCCATCTCTATAATGGGAGCACTGCTGTGTGACAACCCAGCTTCTCTACATCGTTGCCAAGAGTTTTTAATGATCGTGCTGTGTTTACTGTTCATTTCTACGACCAGCCAAATTAGAGTCAAAATACTAAAAGCGCGTTTGCGAACAAAGATTGTTCACCAATTGCTCAATAAACATATCATTGCTCTGAACAGTTTGAACACATTTAGTTAACAAATGTTACTTGGATCATAAAACGTTTTTGTAGGATAAGTGCTTTCTTTCTATGGGGTTAGCGTTTAAAACTACGCTCATTCAATAGTTTATCGCATGCCTTGTAATTAAATTGTTACAATTTTCGCAAGTTGGCACGACTCTAGCAATCATGAGCAATATCGAAAACGACATTGTTCGAGATGAAAGGAGTTTTTAGTGTCATTAACACTTGAGCAGGTAAGCAAAGTAGTCGACGGCGAGCATCACATATCCGATGTGAACCTCACCTTTGAAGCAGGATCGTTTAACGTTTTGCTTGGGCGAACACTCGCAGGTAAAACCTCATTGATGAGATTGATAGCAGGTTTGGATAAACCTACATCAGGACGAATTCTGGTTAACGGCGTTGATGTAACAGGGGTTTCGGTAAGAGAGCGAAACATCTCGATGGTTTACCAGCAATTTATCAATTATCCCAATCTAACGGTATTTGAAAACGTCGCTTCTCCACTGCGACTTGCTGGTACACCTGAAAAAGAAATCATCGAGCGTGTGCACGCAACAGCAGACATGCTTCGCATTACTGAACATCTAAAAAAGCACCCATTAGAACTTTCTGGTGGTCAGCAGCAAAGAACCGCAATGGCTAGAGCATTGGTCAAAGATGCTGAAATTATCTTGTTCGATGAGCCTCTGGTGAACTTAGACTACAAGCTTCGCGAGGAACTGCGTCAGGAAATGCGTGAGTTGTTCAAAACCCGTCATACGATCGCTATCTACGCTACTACAGAGCCTAACGAAGCTCTAGCACTTGGCGGAACGACAACCATTCTCCACGAAGGAAAGGTCATTCAGTCAGGCCCGACCGCAGAGGTGTATCACACCCCAGATTGCGTGACCTCGGCCACTCTGTTTAGTGAGCCTCCTATTAACTTACTAAAAGGTGACGTTACTGAAAGTGAAGTCACGTTTGATCAAAGTGCTCACTTCCCGCTTAACCAGTCGTTAAGCAAGCTTGAAAAGGGTAGCTACAAGTTTGGTATTCGACCCAGTCATCTTAGTTTGTTACCGAAAAACGACGACGATGTTGAGCTGACGGTTCAAGTGGAAGTCGCCGAAATTAGTGGCTCAGAGACATTTCTTCACGTTCGTAATGCGCATTTTGAGTTGGTGCTTCACTTGGCTGGCGTTCACAGCTATGAAGTGGACGAAACCATCAAAATCTACATTCCAATCCACAAATTCTATGTATTCGGTATGGACGAAAAACTGATTCATGCTCCGATTAATGATGTGAGAGGTTAGTCAGTCATGGTCCAAATTACACTCAATTCACTGGCTCATACTTATGACAAACAGCCAAGCGAGTCGTCGCTGTATGCCATTAAAGAAATGAACCACGTTTGGAAACAAGGTGGAGCATACGCGTTATTAGGTCCATCGGGCTGCGGAAAATCGACACTACTCAACATTATTTCTGGGCTCATGAGTCCTTCGCAAGGTGAAGTGCTTTTCGATGACATGAAAGTGAATGAACTGCGCCCTCAGGATAGAAATATTGCTCAGGTTTTCCAGTTTCCGGTGATATACGACACTATGACGGTGTACGACAACTTAGCGTTTCCGCTGCGAAATATGAAGGTACACAAAGCTAAAATTCATTCCAAAGTGACGGAAATTGCCGAAATTCTCGAGCTGACCGACGTGCTGAACAAAAAAGCAAAACACCTTACTGCGGATGAAAAGCAAAAGGTGTCGATGGGAAGAGGGCTGGTTCGTGATGATGTCTCGGCGATTCTATTTGACGAACCACTAACGGTTATCGACCCGCAGCTGAAGTGGAAACTAAGACGCAAGCTTAAGCAGATCCACCAACAGTTCAATATCACCATGATTTACGTGACCCATGACCAACTGGAAGCGTCGACGTTCGCAGATGAAATTGCCGTTATGTACAACGGGCAAATTGTGCAATTCGGTACACCAAGAGAGCTATTCGAAACCCCTAACCATACCTTTGTCGGCTACTTCATTGGCAGTCCTGGAATGAATCTAATGGAAGTGACACCAACTGAGGTTGGAGTGCGATTTGATGATGTCGATGTGCCGTTGTCGTCAAGTTATCGAGACGCTATTGCAAAGGCGTCGAGTAACAATATCAAGATTGGAATAAGACCGGAATTTGTTCATGTATGGGAGAAAGAGAACCCTTCTGCTTTAAAAGCACAGGTATTGCATGTTGAAGATTTGGGTACCTACAAAATTCTCACTTTAAAGTTGGGTGAACAGCACATCAAAGCACGCCTTCAAGAAGACCAACATGTACCGAAAAGTGTCGCGTACATCAGCTTTCCAGAGCAATGGACAATGCTCTATGTCGATGAATTCTTAGTCAATGTAGGAGGCCACTAATGGACAAGGCAGTCAACAACAAGGCATGGTTTCTAGTTCTTCCGGTTTTCGCCTTGGTGGCCTTCAGTGCCATCGTGCCATTGATGACGGTAGTGAACTACTCGCTACAAGATATCTTTGACGCTAATACCGCCTACTTCGTTGGAACGGAGTGGTATCGAGAAACGTTAAATGATGAACGACTACACGGTGCGTTGCTGCGTCAGTTTGGATTTACATTTACGGTGCTGATGATTGAAGTTCCCCTTGGGATTATTGTGGCACTCACCATGCCAACCAAAGGCAAGTGGTCGGTGTTTTGCCTAATCGTATTAGCTATTCCATTGCTTATCCCACTTAACGTCGTAGGTACTATCTGGCAGATCTTTGGTCGTGCGGATATTGGCTTATTTGGCTGGGCTCTAAACGGGCTTGGCGTTGATTATAACTATGCAGGTAATCCGGTCGATGCTTGGTTGACTGTGATTCTGATGGACGTATGGCACTGGACGTCACTCATCGCCTTGCTGTGTTATTCAGGTCTGCGCGCTATTCCGGATGCCTACTATCAAGCGGCCAATATTGATCGCGCCTCTACATGGTCAATCATCCGTTACATTCAGCTTCCAAAGTTGAAGAGTGTGTTATTGATTGGTGTGTTAGTGCGCTTCATGGACAGCTTTATGATTTACACCGAACCCTTTGTGCTTACTGGAGGTGGGCCAGGTAACTCAACCACGTTCTTAAGTCAAACCTTAACCAAGATGGCCATCGGACAATTTGATATTGGTCCTGCTGCGGCTTTCTCCATCATTTACTTCTTGATCATACTACTCGTCAGTTGGGTGTTCTATACCGCGATGACGCACGGTGAGAATAAATAAAGGGGTTTAACCATGACGAAGTCAAAATACACACGCTATACCCAAATTGTCGGCTTAGCACTTTATATCATCTGCTTGATGTTGCCGATTTATTGGTTGCTCAATATGTCGTTTAAAGAAAACCAAGAGATATTGGGAAGCCTAAGCTTCTGGCCCGAGAACTGGACATTTAAGAACTACCAGACCATTTTCTCCGACCCAAGTTGGTATATGGGATACGTCAATTCCATCATCTATGTGGTAATGAATATGTGTATTACGTTAGCAGTGGCACTGCCTGCGGCGTATGCCTTTTCACGCTACAAATTTGTCGGCGATAAACACTTGTTTTTCTGGCTGCTGACCAACCGAATGTCACCGCCTGCAGTATTTCTGTTGCCGTTCTTCCAGTTGTATTCATCGGTAGGCCTGTTCGACACCCATATTGCGGTCGCGCTTGCTCACTGCTTGTTTAACGTGCCGTTGGCGGTTTGGATCCTTGAAGGCTTTATGTCAGGTGTTCCAAGGGAAATCGATGAAACCGCCTATATCGATGGTTACAGCTTTCCAAAGTTCTTTATGAAGATATTTCTGCCAATGATCCGCTCAGGTATTGGTGTAACGGCGTTCTTCTGCTTCATGTTCAGCTGGGTTGAGTTGCTGCTTGCTCGAACACTTACATCAGTTGATGCCAAGCCTATTTCTGCGGTAATGACGCGAACCGTCAGTGCCTCGGGGATAGATTGGGGCGTGTTAGCTGCGGCCGGGGTACTGACTATCGTACCGGGCATTCTTGTCATTTGGTTTGTTCGCAACCACGTTGCGAAAGGTTTTGCACTGGGTCGAGTTTAAGGAGACACATTATGGCTTGGATGGCATGGACGACTCCGTCTGCACTGTTTTTTATTGGCATCGCACTGATTTTGTTAACGATGACCATTGCTGAAATTAAAGCGCCATGTATTGAGCGCAAAGGGTTTCTCCCAATCAGTACAACACGGGGAGACCGACTGTTTATTGGCTTGCTGAGTTCAGCCTATATACACCTTGGGTTTGTGGGACTAACGGAGCTCTCTATTTGGGTGCCGTTTGCGATTTCCACGGTTTGGATTTTGACCGTTTTGAAATGGGGGTAATAACAACTTTCACCGATAAGTGCCTAACCATGCTCAACATGCTGTATTTGGCTTCAATGTCATAGGGCTCGCTTAGGTGTGACTAATAACGTACGAAACAAAACACTCATAATTGGAGTAAAACAATAATGAAAAAGGATATGAAGAAGTCTTATCTTACCCGCTGCGTTGCTTTATCTATTGCATTCGCAGCACTCTCGCCAAACGCGTTTGCCGATATGGACGCGGCTAAAAAGTGGATGAGTGAAGAGTTCACTCCGACGACGTTGACCGCTGATGAGCAAGCGAAAGAGATGCAGTGGTTTATTGATGCTGCCAAACCTTTCAAAGGCATGGAAATCAACGTTGCTTCGGAAACCATCACTACCCACGAATATGAAGCAAAAGTTCTTGCTAAAGCGTTCTATGAGATAACCGGCATCAAAGTGAATCACGATTTGATTCAAGAAGGTGACGTGGTAGAAAAGCTGCAAACGCAAATGCAGACAGGTCGCAATATCTATGATGGCTATATCAATGACTCAGACTTGATCGGTACCCACATTCGATACGGAAAAGTGGTACCAATCTCTGACTTTATTGAAGGTGACGGTAAGAGTGTGACTAACCCATATTTGGATCTTCCCGACTTCATTGGCTTGGATTTCACCACAGGTCCTGACGGTAAGATTTACCAGCTGCCAGATCAGCAGTTTGCGAACCTATATTGGTTCCGTGCAGACTGGTTTGAGCGCGACGATCTTAAAGCCAAGTTTAAGAAGGAATACGGTTACGAGCTAGGAGTGCCACTTAACTGGTCTGCATACGAAGACATTGCAGAATTCTTTAGTGAGAAGGTGAAAATGATCGATGGCGAACGTGTCTACGGTCATATGGACTACGGCAAAAAAGACCCATCACTAGGTTGGCGTTTCACTGACTCGTGGTTCTCCATGGCTGGTGCGGGTGATAAAGGGATTCCTAATGGTTTACCAGTTGATGAGTGGGGGATTCGTGTAGAAGGCTGTAGCCCTGTCGGTTCTGATGTGGCTCGCGGCGGTGCGACAAATGGTCCAGCGGCGGTGTATGCGACCACCAAGTATGTGGATTGGCTAAAACAATATGCGCCACCTGAAGCCCAAGGGATGACGTTTGGCGAAGCAGGTCCGGTTCCCGCACAAGGTTCTATCGCGCAGCAGATCTTTTGGTATACCGCGTTTACTGCTGACATGACCAAGCCAGGGCTACCTGTGGTTAATGAAGATGGCACACCGAAATGGCGTATGGCACCATCACCTCGTGGCCCATACTGGGAAGATGGCATGAAGCTTGGTTATCAAGATGCGGGCTCGTGGACATTCCTAAACAGTACGCCAGTGGATCGTCGTCAAGCCGCTTGGTTGTATGCTCAGTTTGTCGTGTCTAAGTCTGTGAGCTTGAAGAAAACACTGGTTGGTTTGACGCCAATTCGTGAGTCAGACATTAACTCTCAAGCGATGACAGATGCTGCTCCTAAGCTGGGTGGTTTGGTTGAGTTCTACCGCAGTGATGCACGTAAACAGTGGACCCCAACTGGTACCAACGTGCCAGACTATCCAAAACTTGCACAGCTATGGTGGCAATATGTTTCTGAAGCGGCAAGTGGAGAAAAAACACCACAAGAAGCTCTGGACGGCCTAGCAGCAGCTCAAGACAAAGTGCTTAAGCGTCTAGAAAGAAGTGGTGCTCAGGGTGATTGTGGTCCAAAACTGAATCCTAAGAAGGATCCAGAATATTGGTTATCACAACCAGGAGCACCTAAAGCTAAGCTCGCTAATGAGAAACCTCAAGGCAAGACTATCGCTTACAAAGACTTAATCGCGCAGTAATATCGTTAAGTTGTTCATCAAAAAAGGCGACCTCTGGTCGCCTTTATTTGTTTACTTGCACATTTATTCACAAGGCGGAGCCAAATGAATTAGCGCCAATCCACCTTGCGAGGTTTCACGGTACTTCTTATTCATATCTTTGCCTGTCTGATACATAGTATCGATGACTTTATCTAAAGAGATGAGACACTTACTGGTTCGCTTAAGCGCCATGCGCGAAGCATTGATTGCCTTCATTGCACCCATGGCATTGCGTTCGATACAAGGGACTTGAACCAAACCGCCGATAGGGTCGCAGGTCATACCGAGTGAGTGCTCCATGGCAATCTCTGCCGCGATACACATTTGCTCGTTACTACCACCTCGTAGTGCGGTTAGGCCAGCCGCTGCCATGGATGATGATACGCCTACCTCACCTTGACAGCCCACTTCAGCACCGGAAATGGAGGCGTTGGTTTTGTAGAGGATACCAATGGCTCCGGAAACCGCTAAAAAGTCTTTGAGCTGTTTGGTATCAAGCTCTTTAATAAAACGATGGTAGTACATTAATACGGCTGGAATAACGCCCGCAGCTCCGTTTGTTGGAGAGGTGACCACTTGACCGCCCGCAGCATTCTCTTCACTTACGGCAAAGGCAAACAAGTTGATCCAATCCATAATTTCCATCGGATCATTTTCGATGGCGGCATTTGCTTCCAGCTTTTTCAGTAGATTAGGAGCACGACGGGTGACGTTTAGACCGCCATCCAAGATACCTTCAGTTTCAAAACCGCGCTCCATACAACGTAACATGACTCGCCAAATCTGCTCGGCTTTATCATTGATTTCTTCAAGATCTTTGAACGCCAATTCATTGCGAAGTACCATACCACCGAGGCTCATACCGTGTTCTTCTGCTAGCTCTAACATTTCGTCAGCGCTGCTAAACGGGAATTCGACACTGACGTCTTCTTCGTCTTTACCGTTTTGCAATTCATATTCTGTGGCAATAAAGCCACCGCCGATGGAATAGTAAGTCTCAAAGCCAATGCGTTCACCTTGTTTATCGAATGCAGAAATGGTCATGCCGTTTTCGTGTAAAGGCAGATTGTCTTCATGAAACAGCATGTCTGTTTCGTAGTTAAACGGAATATGGTGAGTGCCTGAGAGAGGTAACACACCATCTTCGATAGCATTTCTCATCGCTTGATTTGCGCTCGAAATCTTAATAGTGTCAGGTTTGTTGCCCAATAAGCCTAAAATAGTGGCACGATCAGTGTGGTGACCGATGCCTGTCAGTGAGAGTGAGCCGTATAAATCAACTTGAACTCGAACCACATTTTCTAGTGAGTCTGCGATCAACTTAGTGAACTGATAGCCAGCAATCATTGGACCATTAGTGTGAGAACTAGATGGGCCGACGCCAACCTTATAAATGTCGAAGATGGACAACATAACCTATTACCTTATTACAGCAGTACTGAACCAAGCCAGTCGGGGATATATATACAAATGACCACTGTGAACGCAGCGAAGGCAAATAGCCCGTAATGACTGGCTTTCGGTTTAGCGATCAAGTGCTTCTGTTTATGAATAAAGTCTAGCTGCTCGGGCGTTACTTCGCCCCATTTATAGCTAGCGGTCAATCCTACGACCAAAAATACCAATGTCCCTATTGGTGCAAACCACGGCCACGCGATGTTCATTCCTTTAGCAGCAAACACTACAACCATGCTAACAATACTTCCGAGAATAATGCCTTTTTCGTTGGCTTTCTTAGACGCTATTCCTAACACAAAAGAGCCTAGACGAATACCTACAAAAATTGAGGTCAGACTAGCGATCGTCTTTAATACGGATTCGTTGGATACCGCCAAAATTGCCGGTACGACCACCGAAGCTGCTGCAACTAAACTCATCTTTCTCGCGGTACTTTCATAATGAGCATCTTCAGCATCGGTTTTAATAAAGCGCTTATAAATATCAAATGTCGCTACGGTTGCCATTGAGTTGTAGGTTGAATCCAGTGTCGACATCGCTGCAGCTGCTAATGCTGAAATGATCAAACCGATAATAATTGGATTGGTGTGGTTGAACACAAAATCTAAGATGACTTCATTTTGGTTATCAAATACTTGACCATCGTAGAACAAGTTAAGAAGCACACCTAAAATGGAGAACAGTAGATAGATAAAAAACGCCCCGTAACCGCAAAGCAGCATCGACTTTTGGGCTGAATTAATGCACTTGGTTGCAAGAGTGCGCTGGATTATCAGTTGATTGGTGCCGTAGACGCTGAGATGTAGAAAGGCAACCGCGACTAGCCCTGCCCAAAGTGTAGTATCGACACTTGGATCCATACTCAGGTTAATGACGTTGAGCATCTCAGGTGTCGATTTCACGCCGCTATCTATGTCGAAAATTAAAATAAAGAAAATAGCGATAGTACCAATAACTAGGATCAGCGACTGAAGCATGTCTGTCCATATGACCGTCGAGATACCGCCCGCATAGGTGTAGATAGCGGTAAATACGCTTATACACAAAATCGCTTGGGTAATGGTGATGGGTAAAACCTGGACCAAAATCAATGACACCGCATACAAAATCACACCTGCAGAGATACATTGCACCACAAGAAAAACGATTGAGTTGATGGTTCTGGCATAGATACCAAAACGCATTTCTAGATACTCATAGATAGAAGTCAGTTTGAGCTTGTAGAAGATAGGAACGAAAAACACCACGGTAAAAAAGATCACCAAAGGGTAGTTGAGGTGGATCGCCATCGCTTCCATCCCTGTTCCATAGACCCAACCTGGCATTCCAATGAAGGTCATTGCACTTATATAAGTCGCGAGAATGGAAACTCCCGCAGTAAACCAACCGAATTGACGTCCACCTGTCGAAAAGTCTCCACCCGTTTTCAGCTTCTTATTTACTAAGTAGCTGATAAATATGGTTGCTGTAATGTATAGGGCGATTACAACGAGGCTTGAGTACGTAACCATTATTGATTATTCCAAAACATATTTTGCTTCAAATTCGAGTGGATTCTATCGTCATTGTAGGCGAATGATACAGTTCTGAGTCAATAAATGTGAGATTCATCGACTAAATTGACTATAAATACATCGAAGTGGCGAATTTTGCACGTTTGCGTGATCGTTGTCACCAAAATTTGCATAATGGGTGCGTATTCATTGGTTTTTGATATGGATCACGGATCTTTAAACCACAAAAAAAGTAAGATTCATCTCGCAGAACGGGGGCAGTCAAATAAAGTTTAGAAACACTGTGCTCGCCATTAAAAATACTATACCTAATTAAAATAAGGGTTTAACGGCTATGACCGCTAAAAAACACATGAGCGAAGTTCCAATGATCCAAAGGGTGGCTGCCTACTTAGCTATCTTGGTTGGTTACTTCTTTTACTGTTATAACTTTGTAATTATTGACTACGTACGCCCCTATATCGTTGAAGCGTACGACGGAATTAGCTTGTCGGATACGGCTCAGTTCTATACATGGCAGTCAGTTGGTGCCCTGATTGGTGCATTAAGCTGTGCTTGGTTCGCAACCAAGTTTGGTAAAAAGAACACCTTGATTGCTATTACGGCACTAAACGGTGGCGCAACCATCATCAATATGATGTTTACCGACTACGCAACATGGGCTGCAATGCGTTTCATCATCGGTCTATCGTTGGGTGGCTACTTCACGGTTGCTGTTTCATTGATGATTGGTCTATTCACTCCAACAGTGCGCGGTAAGTTGACTGCCTTTGCATCTTCTATGTTCTCTGTCGCTTTGATGGTAATGGGTGCGTATGCGGCATTTATCACAAGCATCGATGCTCCATGGCAAAGCCTCATGTGGGTTGGCGGTGTGCCACCACTAGCGGCAGCTGTGTTAATGATCTTCGTTCTACCAAGTGATAAGAAAGTGATTGCTTATGGTGAAGAAGAGCAAGCGAAGGCTGAGGCTTCAGCAGACTCTAACGTGACAGCGAAGAAAGGTTCTTGGGGCGAGATGCTAAGTAAGCCTTACCGCACTATCACAATTACCTGTTTGCTACTTGCCGGCCTAAACTTCTACGGTTTCCAATTCTTTGGTGGTTTCGTAACGACTTATCTACGTGAAGTGCGCATGTTTGATGGTGCAACAATCGGTCTTATCTTCTCTATCTCAGCATTTGGCTCGCTATTCGGTGCTTGGTTCTGGGGTTGGGCAGCAGATAAGTACGGTCGTAAGGTGAACGCATTTGGTTTTATCCTAGCCGGTATCATGGTGTCAATCTTCTTCATCGCACCGGGTGACAAGGTCATTGGCGGCCTGAACATGCTTGCTATTCTTGGCTTGATTTATAACTTCGGTCTGTCTTCATCAGCAGTATGGGGTGGTTACTTCTCAGAGCTATTCCCAGCACACCTTCGCAGCTACGGTGCAGCATTGTTCCACGGCGGTCGTATCCTAGGTATGTGGGCACCAATGGTACTTATCTTTATCCAAGAGCGTACCGACCTTCAAACGGCAATGTGGGGTTCACCAATCGTATGGATCATCGCAGGTCTTCTATGGCTAACATTGCCTGAGACATTAAAAGGCGGCGTGTTCCATAAAGAGAAGAAAGTAGAAAAAGCGAGCGCTTAATCAAAGAGCCTAGTCTTTAACGAATTTAGTCGACGGGTAAATTCTCTCCGGTATCTGAAGATACCTGTCGACGACCTAACTTAATTACGAGTCCTGTTCCAACAATGACTCATCATTAATAAGAGAGATGATTATGTCTAAATATCAAGAAGCAAAACGCGTTGTACGTGATTACTTCGACGCAATGGAAAACGCAACGCACGAAAACGTTGCTGAAGTACTAAAAGCTCACACTTCAAAAGATTACCTATGGCGTGGTGTTTACCCATTCCGTGAGCAAGAAGGTGCGGAAGCTGCTGCAGAAGTTTTCTGGGCTCCTTTGATGAAATCTATGACTCGCATGCAACGTCGCCAAGATATTTTTATCGGCGGTGAGAACGAAGTAACGTCAGGTGAAATCTGGGTTATGAGCATGGGTCACTTCATGGGTCTATTCGATGCTGAATACCTAGGTATGCGTCCAACAGGCAAAATCATGAACATCCGTTACGCTGAATTCAACTGCGTAGAGAACGGTAAAATTACTAAAACAGGTCTTTTCCTAGACCTACTAGGTGTAATGGATCAAGCGGGTTGCTACCCACTTCCACCATCAACTGGCAAGCACTTTACTTACCCAGGTCCACGTAACCATGACGGTCTTCTATTCGAAGACGCTGCGCCAGAAGAGGGAGTTGCAACACTAGCACTAGTGAACAAGATGGTTGACGATTTATCGGCACTTAACGACAGCGGTGCTATGGGGTGCCCACCAGAAGTGCTAGCGAAGAGCTGGTCTGAAGATATGATCTGGTACGGTCCATGTGGTATCGGCGCGTCTTACACAATTCCTCGTTACCAACAGCAGCACCAACTGCCGTTCCGTAACAACCTAAAAGACAAGAAGTTTAACGGCCACGTATGTCGTTTCGCAGAAGGTAGTTTCTCTTGCTTCTTCGGTTGGCCAAACCTATCAAACACGCCAATCGGTGGTTTCCTAGGTATGACTGGCGGTGAAGTTCGTGCGGACATGCAAGTCGTTGACGTTTACTACCGTGACGGCGACAAGCTATCTGAGAACTGGGTACTGATCGACCTACCTTACTGGCTAAAACAGCAAGGTCTAGACGTGTTCGAGCGTACTTCAAGCATCCTTAACCCTTCTCTATAAGAGCAATACATACGGCTTGAGCGTCCTCTCAACCTCAAGCCTGCTCCCAACCGATGCCACAGGATGTGGCATCGTTTTTCCTTGATTATTATTTTTAACGGGCTGTTAGGCACGGAGGCTTTCTATTGCCTGTAAAGTAGGAAGCAAATGAAAAAGTCTGTATTAAGTGTACTAGTGGTAACTGCACTTACTTCTGCCTCTGCAATGGCCGCACACACTTTTACCAATGAAAATGGTGACTCTTTAACTATTGACGGTCGTTTTGAAGTTCGCTACCAAAACAAGGCACGTAATTTTGATGACAACGCTGGTGAGTATGAAGCTCGTACTGATGAGTTCAACAGCGGTAGCTCTCGTTTCGGTTTTAAAGGCGTTAAGCAACTTGAAAATGGTTGGCAAGGCTTTGGTCACGCAGAGTGGGGGTATAACTCTTCTTCGACTGCTAACGACATCTACAGTCGTCTTCTATACGCAGGTATAGAGCACGAAAAATGGGGTAAAATCGCTGCAGGTACTAAGCAGTGGAGTACTTTCTATGATGTGGCTTGGTACACCGACTTAGGTCGTACCTATGGTTCACGTGGTACTGGTTATTACAACCTAGCTGATTGGGGTATTGCATCAGGCACGGGTCGTGCAGAAAACTCCATCACTTATCGCAACAACTTGGGTGGAGACTGGAAATACGGCTTTACTTACCAAACAACACGTAACGATGTTGCTCTATCTGGCAATGCAACAGCAACATTGAAAAACGGTATGGGCGCTTCTACCTCTTACTCTTTTGAAAATGGTCTAACACTTGGTTTGGCTTATCACCAGAATGAACTTACTGATATCAAGAATGCGTCAAACATCAATGATGGGGACATTCAACGTATCGCGTTGCTTGGTGCGAACTATTCACTAGGCGGTTTCTATGTTGGTGCGACATACAGCGAAGGCTCAAACTGGGAAGTAAACGACAACGCTGAGTTTTATGATTCGCGTGGCGCAGAACTTTACACCTACTACCACTTTGAAAATGGTCTTCGCCCAACCCTTAACGTTAACTATCTGACTAGCACAGATGACAATGGTAGTGGCTACGAGCGTCAAACCATCATTCCAGGTCTAGAATATCACTTTACAAAGAATACCTTCCTTCTTTGGGCTGAATACCAGTTTGACCAAGGTAATGATCAATACGTTCAAGACCACTATGATAACCGTGATAACCAATTCTCTGCGGGTATTCGTTACTACTTCTAGTGGTTTGTTCCCGCAACCTTCAGTAATTTGGGAATAGGTAATTGCCGGAGGTTGATGGGTACAACCCATTTTATATGGTATCTAAGCACTAAAGCCTTACATTTAAACGATGTAAGGCTTTTCTATTTATGCATACGTACCAATTTATGCTACATTTAGCGCAACTGGCTAGATGAATTAAACAAAATAAATGAATATTCCAAAACAGACGGTCACGTCAAAAGATGTCGCTAAACTTGCAGGGGTCTCACAATCGACGGTATCTCGCGTCTTTGTTGAGGGAAGCTCTGTTTCAGAGAAGACCAAACAAAAGGTGTTTGAGGCAGCAAAAGCGCTCAACTACCGCCCCAATGCGTTCGCACGAAGTCTTACGACTAATCAGTCTAAACTTATCGGTCTAGTCTTCCCAGATGCGGATTATCCCATCCACATGAAAACGCTGCAGCTCATCAGTAGCGAGCTGCAAAAAATTGGTTACTCAGCAGTGCTAATACCGTGGCAAGTTGATGGTGAGAATCAACACTCGATTCCTAATATTTTCCAATATCGAGTAGACGGCGTCATTGCCGCATCCGCTACGTTCAACACAGCGCTTTATGAAGAGTGTGAAGAGTTTAATATTCCTATCGTGCAATACGCCCGTGTCGTCGAGGGAACTAAGAGTAGTTATGTGATCAGTGATAACTACTCTGCAGGGCAAATCGCCGCACAGCGCTTTGCGGATAGCAAGTTGTCTGACGTCGTTTATCTAACGGGTGAAGTTCCTACTTTTACGAACCAAGAGCGTGTCAATGGTTTTTGCGATGAGTTTAAATCGCTGACAGGTAAGAATCCAAAAGTCGTTGAAGCCAACTACGATTATGGTGGCGCTCTAGAAGAGATCCGTGCATTGCTGAAGAGTGGGGCAAAGCCACAAGGTGTGTTCTGCGCGACAGACAACCTTGCCATGGCTTTTATGGACATCGCCCGTTTTGAGTTTGATTTGAAGATCCCGGAAGATGTTCAGGTGATTGGTTTTGATGATATTCCACAGGCTACTTGGCTAAGCTATGAGCTGTCGACCTTCCGCCAAGATTTTACACGTCTTGCGAGAGAGTCAGTAAAAATCATTTCAAATCAAATCAAAGAAAAGGACTCAAGTTTGGTTCGCTTGATGGTTCCCGTACGCTTTATTGAGCGAAATAGCACTAACTAACCTCTAATATCTTTAAACTGACTATAATAGTCGTGGTCAGACCTTATCATTTGAGTGAATTTGCCTATCCTTTGGATAGGCAAAACTTATTTTCTTTTTCTCTAGCACGCTGTTAACATTGCGTCCGCTAAACAATTGCCCCCATTGTCTAAGGAAAAAAGATGGTAATACCTGAAAACAGCAGCATCGTGATTTTTGGTGCTTCAGGCGACCTTACTTATCGTAAGTTGATCCCTGCACTTTACCATTTGTATGCTAGCGACCAGCTACCTAAATCTTTCGCAATTCTTGGTGTAAGCCGCACTCAATACAGCGACGAATCATACCGAGAAAAGCTAAAACACTCCCTTCAGGAGATGGAAAAAACAGAACCTGAAAAACTAGAAGCCTTCTGTAATCATCTTCACTATCAAGCCATTGATACTTCTGATACTCAAGACTACGCGAAACTGGCAACCCGCCTTGATGATGTTGCTGACCAATATGGTTTCGAGCAACGTAATACGCTTTTCTATTTGGCGACACCGCCAAGCCTTTATAGCATTATTCCTGCAAGTCTTGCTGCTCACGGTCTCAATGATGAAGCTGATGGCTGGAAGCGTTTGATCATCGAAAAACCATTTGGTTATGACCTAGCGTCTGCGCGCCAATTGGACAAAGAAATTCACGAGCATTTCCAAGAGCATCAAATCTATCGTATCGACCATTATCTGGGTAAAGAAACGGTACAAAACCTATTGGTTTTACGTTTCTCAAATGCCATGTTCGAGCCACTTTGGAATCACCAGTATGTCGACTATGTTGAGATCACAGGTGCCGAGTTCCTTGGTGTGGAGGAGCGCGGTGGCTACTATGATGGTTCTGGCGCGGTACGTGATATGTTCCAAAACCACTTATTGCAAGTGTTAGCAATGGTCGGTATGGAATCTCCAGCTCAAATTAACGCTGACGCTATTCGTAACGAAGTAGTTAAAGTGCTGCAGTGTTTGCGTCCTCTTTCAGATGAAGACCTGCGTAACAACCTTGTACTCGGGCAGTACACAGAATCTAACGTACGTGGTCAATTCCTACCAGGCTATCGCAACGAACATGGTGTTGCTGACGACTCTCGCACAGAGACTTACGTTGGCTTGAAAATGTTTATCGACAACTGGCGTTGGAACGGTGTTCCTTTTTATGTTCGTACAGGTAAACGATTGCCGACACGTGTGACAGAGGTAGTGATTCACTTTAAACAAACGCCGCACCCAGTGTTTGGTAAAGATGCGCCAGAGAATAAGCTGATCATCCGTATTCAACCGGATGAGGGCATTCAAATGAGCTTTGGTTTGAAAGAACCAGGTGCTGGTTTCAATGCAAAAGAAGTAAAAATGAATTTCCATTACGCATCACTGCAAGAGACACAGATGCTTACAGCTTATGAGCGTCTATTACTTGATGCACTTAATGGTGATGCTACGCTGTTCGCACGTAGCGATGCAGTTGAGGCATGTTGGGAATTTGTTCAACCAATTCTGGACTACAAGCAAGATCCGCAATCCCTGTTTGGTTATGCGTGTGGTACTTGGGGTCCACAAGAGTCAGATCAGCTACTACATAATGATGGTCGCGCGTGGCGCTTCCCATGTAAAAACCTGACTGATACCGATTACTGCGAACTGTAATCACAAATAATGTCGAGCTAGGAGAGCTGCACAACTTGGCTCGACGAAAAGATTTCAAAGCAGCAAGTTAAGTTGCCGAATTGATGGAGAGAACAATGAAAGGTGATATTGGTGTAATTGGTCTGGCGGTAATGGGTCAGAACCTTATCCTAAACATGAATGACCACGGCTTTAAAGTAGTGGCTCACAACCGTACTGCTGCAAAAGTTGACGAGTTTCTGGAAGGTCCAGCAAAAGGCACGAACATTGTTGGTGCATACTCGCTAGAAGAACTCGTTGATAAGCTAGAAACGCCACGCAAAGTGATGCTAATGGTACGTGCTGGTGATGTTGTAGATAAGTTCATCGAAGCGCTAGTACCACTACTAGACAAAGGCGACATCATCATTGATGGCGGTAACACAAACTACCCAGACACAAACCGTCGCGTTGCTGAGCTACGTGAAAAAGGTATCCACTTTATCGGTACTGGCGTTTCTGGTGGTGAAGAAGGCGCTCGTTTCGGACCTTCAATCATGCCAGGCGGCGCAGTTGAAGCTTGGGAAGCAGTTAAGCCTATCTTCCAAGGTATCTCTGCGAAAACTGATGCTGGCGAGCCTTGCTGTGATTGGGTTGGTAACGATGGTGCAGGTCACTTCGTTAAGATGGTTCACAACGGCATCGAATACGGCGACATGCAGTTGATTACTGAAGCGTACCAGTTCATGAAAGACGGCCTAGGTATGTCTGCAGATGAAATGCAGGCTGTATTTGCAGATTGGAACAAGACAGAACTAGACAGCTACCTAGTAGAAATCACCGCTGATATTCTTGGTTACAAAGATGAAGACGGTGAGCCACTAGTAGAGAAGATCCTTGATACTGCTGGCCAAAAAGGTACGGGTAAATGGACAGGTATCAACGCACTAGACCTTGGTATTCCTCTAACGCTTATCTCTGAATCTGTATTCTCTCGTTGTCTATCTGCTCTTAAAGACCAACGTGTTGAAGCTGAATCTCTATTCGGCAAGACTATTACTCCAGTAGAAGGCGATAAGCAAGAGTGGGTTGATGCACTGCGCCAAGCACTACTTGCATCTAAGATCATTTCTTACGCTCAAGGTTTCATGCTAATGCGTGAAGCGTCAAACGAGAACGGTTGGGATCTAAACTACGGTAACGTAGCATTAATGTGGCGTGGTGGTTGTATCATCCGTTCTGCATTCCTAGGTAATATTCGTGATGCTTACGAAGCGAACCCAGATATCGCATTCCTAGGTTCAGATGATTACTTCAAAAACATCCTACAAAGCAGCCTAGCGGCATGGCGTAAAGTAGCAGCGAAATCTCTAGAAGCGGGCATCCCAATGCCATGTACGATTTCAGCGCTATCTTTCCTAGACGGTTACACAACAGCACGTCTACCAGCTAACCTGCTTCAAGCTCAACGTGACTACTTTGGTGCTCACACTTATGAGCGCACTGACCGTCCACGTGGTGAGTTCTTCCACACAAACTGGACTGGTACAGGTGGTAACACGGCTTCAACGACTTACGACGTATAATTCGTTTGTGAAATGACAAAGGCCTCGCTAATTAGCGAGGCTTTTTTTGGTGCGATTTAGAGTGATTTTGGCTCCGATTTAATGCCAAAGAAGAGGGCATAGAACAGAGGAATCACCACCAAGGTTAAGATGGTAGCAAACAGCAAACCAAACATGATGGTTACCGCCATACTCTTGAAGAAAGGATCAACGAGCAGCGGAGCAACACCAAAGATGGTAGTGAGCGCGCCAAGTAGAACCGGTCGTGCACGACTAGTTGCCGCATCAATAATCGCTTGGTAAGGCTGTTTACCTTGTGAGATCTCCACATCGGCTTGATCTACCAACACAATCGCATTTTTCACCATCATACCTATCAAGCTCAAGAACCCTAGGATTGCCATAAACTCAAATGGAGTTTGGAATGCAATCAGGCCAACGGTTACACCGACGACAGCCAATGGCGCTGTTAACCAAATCACGAGAGGCTGACGTATCGCGTTGAACATAAATATGACCGACAAAATCATCGCAGCAAACCCGTAAGGTGCAGAAATGACAAGACCTTCATTGGCATCTTTAGACGCTTTATATTCACCGTACCAAATCAACTCATAACCCGGTGGCAATTCGATGGTTTCTATTTTTGTACGAATCTGATTGAACGCATCAGAGGTCAAGACGCCCGGAGCTGGGTCCGCTTGAACCAAAATAGTAGGTACTCTATCGATACGGCGCAAAATCGCATCCTGCCATACCAAGTCCACCGAATCGACCAACTGACTGACCGCAATGAAACCATTTACGTTTGAGGCATAAACCTCAGTATTCTCAACGGCTCGCTGGTGGTCACGTTCTGATTCTGGAGAGCGAACCACAATAGGAATTAGATCGTTCCCTTCACGGTACACACCCACATTGCGGCCACTTAGCGTCTGAGCAATCGCTTGGTTAATTTCTTGAGTTGTTAAGCCAAAACGTTGCGCTTTTTCTGCTGAATAAATCGGACTCAACACCGGCACTTGCTGGCGCCAGTCGTCTTGAATTGCGATGAGGTTTTCGTCTTCAAGCATAATCGCCTTAGCTTGTTCGGCTAAAGAGCGAAGTACCTGACTATTTGGTCCCTTAAATCCAGCTTCGATTTTCTTACCGCCCCCGCGGCCTAGCATAAACTTCCAAACCTTAATCGATGCGTCTGGGTATTTCACGGACAGCTCGTCTTGTAGCTCTCCAAGTAATGGCGCGATTTTTTTATAGTCGTCAACATCGATTAATAACTGCCCATAGCTACTGTTACGAGGCTCGGGAGAGTAGGTCAACATAAAGCGTAAACCGCCACCGCCAATGAAGCTGGTGATATTGGTCACACCGCTTTTTGCTTTCACATCATGTTCAATATTAGCGACCACACGCTCAGTGCGTGAGATATCCGAACCTTGTGGTAGATATACATCGACAACAAATTGCGGACGCTGTGAATCCGGCATGAAACCAGGAGGCACATATTTGAGGCTATATATCGCTACCACCATTATTGCCAGCAACATACCAAGGCTCATCCAACGATGGCTTAGTACCCAATTGAGCGCCGCTTTATAGGTCGTCATAATGCGGCCGGGCTTAGCACCTTGTTTACTCGCTTTGACTTTTAAAAAGTCGAAACACAGCATTGGCGTCACTGTCACAGCGAATACCCAACTCAATAGCATGGAATACAAGATAACCCAAAACAGTGACCCAGCGTATTCACCCATATCTGAAGGGGATAAGCCAATAGCACTAAACGCACAGATACCTACGACAGTGCCTCCTAGCAGTGGCCATTTTGTTGCATCGACCACTTCAGAGACGATCGTTTCTTTATCTTGCTCTGGGTTGTTTTGCAGTCGTACTAAGATGCCGTCAGTAACCACAATAGCATTATCGACAAGCATACCTAGAGCAATAATCAGTGCTCCGAGAGAGATACGTTGCATGGCAATGTCATCGATAAACATGATACAAAGCGTACCCGCAACCGTCAGCAATAGAACAAAGCCAATAATGACGCCAGAGCGCAGCCCCATGAAGACCAACAACACAACAAATACAATGACCACAGCAGCAATCAAGTTGTCGATGAAGTTCGCTACCGATGCGCGCACGGAATCCGACTGCATCGAGATAGTGTGTAGCTCCATACCAATTGGTCGCTGGCTATCAAGCTCTAGTAGTCTTGCTTTAACTGCGTTGCCCATTTCGACAACGTTGCCGCCATTGACATTAGAAATACCAAATCCGACAGCACGCTGGCCGTTATAGCGCATAAGCATACTTGATGGCTCTTGATAGCCCCGAGTTACCGTTGCGATGTCGCCAAGTTGCATAACAGTATTATTTTGCCCAATGCCCACTTGCAGATTGCGCAAGTCATCAAACGAATGAATGTTTGAGCGTGGAATCACTGGGATGCGCATGTCTTTCGTATCGATAGCGCCGGCAACAGTGACTAAATTCTGCTTTTGCAGTACTTGAAACACTTGCTCGGCAGAGAGGCCAAATTTAGCCAGGCGTTCACCTGAAACTTCAACAAATATGGTCTCTTGTCGCTCTGCCAAGGTTGCAGTTTTTGCAACCCCAGGAACCAGCACGAGCTCTCGTCGCAGTTGATCGACATAGTCTTGTAGCTGTTTATCGGTGTAGCCTTCCCCGGTGACAGCAAAGAACAGAGCATACACGTCTGAGAAGTCGTCATTAACTATAGACGCCCCTGCTCCTGGTGGCAGCAAGCGTTGTGCGTCGCTGACTTTTCGTCTCAGTTTATCCCAGACTTGCTGCAGTTCAGCGCTGCTGTTAGCGAACTCAAGTTTAATTTCAACGGTTACTTCAGACATGCCTTGCTTTGAGACGGACTTGACTTCCTTCAACTCTTGCAGGGTTTGTACTGCGCCCTCAATCACATCCGTGACTTCGTCGGAAACTTCCTGTGCGGTCGCGCCAGGGTAGGACGTATTAATCACCGCCTGACGAATGACGAACTCAGGATCTTCAAAGCGACCTAACTTTAGGTAGCTAATGTATCCCCCCAGTAACGTCAGAGCGATTAACACCCAAACACTGGTGCGTTTAGCGATGGTGTAACGAACAATGTTCATTGTTGAACCTCTTGACTGCCATTGCCGACAGACAGCACTGGACGCACTTCCATACCTTCATGCAAGCTAGAAACACCCGCGATGACCACTGACTCTCCCACAGTCAGCCCCTGGCTGATTTCCAATCGATCTTGGCTAAGTGCGCCTACTTGTACATAACGACGAGTGATAAGGTTATTGTCGTTCACCAACCACACGAATTGTCTACCTTGGTTATCAGGAACAACAGAGGTGACAGGCAGCGTAATGTATTGGCTTCCTGAGACAACGTGATCGTCAACGGGTCTCACTTTTGCGGTCATACCCGGTAGTAAGCGAAACCCTTTCAAATCATCAAACCGCAAAACCACAGCGTAGCTCTGACTGATAGGGTCAGCTTGAGTAGCGTGGGTCCCTAAGCTTAGATCGAACACTTGTGAGGGAATGGCGGTAATTTCAGCGATGGCTTTGGTACTTTTAAGTCCTGACATCATCACGTTGTCAGGAATATGAATGACCACCTCCATCGTGTCGAGGTCATGTAATGTAAATATGGCCTCATTCGCCTGGATCTGCATGTGGTTGTCGACCCATTTGCGTCCGATTACGCCATCAAAAGGAGCTTCAATTTTGGTGTATTCCACCTGACGAAGCGCTTCATCACGGCGATTTTGTGCCAAGTTGTAGCGGGTCGTTAGCTCATCAAGACTACTCTTAGAAATGGCGTTGCTTTTCTCATAAATAGTTAGAGCTCTTTTGTACTCAGCGGCCAAGTTATCTAATTCTAATTCGGCAGAAGCTAATGCTATTTCTGCGTCTTTTGAATCCAATGTTGCGAGTAATTGACCACGTGCAACTCGATCGCCTTCTTCAACCAGTATGTCAGTGAGTCGACCGTTGATACGAAAAGATAAATCTGCACGTTCAGCAGCTCGAACTACACCGTTAAAACTCAGATGATCGTTTTTGTGTGCTGAGACTGATTCAACAAGAGCAGGGCGAACGACAGCCGTCGTTTCGACTGTTTTTGATTGAGAGTTGCAGCCCGCTAAAAGTAATCCTGTTAGAGAGATACCAAAAAGCCATGCCATTGCTTTTGGCTTATTACGAAAAGTGGCAGTGCGCGTATCGTTCACGTTGTGCTCCAAAAAGAAGATAGATAAAAGAGTTCATCAATATAGAGGTAAACTCATGGGTTTATTTTTTGGATTCTATTTGAGGTTTTTTAAAAAGTAAACCTTAAAGTTTACCTGCGATAATTGATTTGTTAGACTCGGTATCAATGAATAGGAGATAACGAATGACTCGCTCAGAACAAAAGCGAAAAGCAATCCTTGATGCAGCAAAAAAAGAGTTTATCGACAACGGTTTTTCAGCTGCGAACATGAATAACGTTTGTACGTCAGCAGAAGTTTCTAAACGAACGTTATATCGACACTTTGAGAGTAAAGAAGTTTTGTTTGAAGCAGTGTTGGCGATCGTACAAGATGGTGTCGAGAGAGCGGGGCATTACCCCTACAACAGCGACAGCAGTTTGCATCAACAGTTGATGGCGATTACGGTCAATGAGGTCAATATTTCTTATGATGTTTACGGTATTGCTTTTTCGCGCACCATCATTATGGAGTTTTTCCGTCAGCCAGACTTAGCTAAGAATATCAGTCAACGAATCTATGAAACACGTGCTGTTACTCGTTGGTTCGAGCAAGCGATTGCTGATGGTAAATTGTGTGCTAAAGATGCTCAGACTATTACAAGCTTTTACCTCAGTGTTCTGCAAGGTCTACTGTTTTGGCCACAAGTGTTAGATTTGGCGTCTAAACCGGATGAAACAGTTCTCCAAGAAAAAATTGAGCTCATTGTTGTTTCAGTACTAAAAACATTTGCACCTGAAAGTTAATCGGCAACACTTGAAAACTTAAACACCTCTAAAACTATATAGTTTTAGAGGTGGCGCACACTTTGTAATTCTGAGTTATAGTAAGTTTTAACTTTGACTCTTGCTGGATAAGAGTGTCCACCGAATATATTCAAGGAAAAACTATGTCTCTTTCTATTCCAACTCTTGGCGCTGGTACTTTTCGTTTAAAAGGCGACGATGCTTATAAGTCTGTTGAAATGGCATTAAATGCTGGCTATCGCCACATTGATACCGCTCAGATTTATGGCAATGAAAAAGAAGTGGGGCAAGCGATAGCAGATTCCGGAATTCCTCGTCAGGAGCTTTATATAACCACCAAAATCTGGATGGATAAACTGGGAAAAGACTCATTTATACCGAGTTTACAAGAGAGCTTAAAAGACCTTCAAGTAGACTACGTGGATTTACTTCTTATTCATTGGCCTCTTAAAGATGAAGCAGTATCAATGGAAGAGTACCTTAAAGAACTTAAACAAGCTCAAGATAGTGGACTCGCTCGTCATATTGGCGTATCTAATTTCACTGTTGCTCAAATGAAACAGGCAATCGAAATCTTGGGCGATAATGTGCTTTATACCAACCAAGTTGAAGTTCATCCTTACCTTCAGAATCAACAAGTAGTGGAGTATTGCCGTCAACAAAATATGATTGTGACTGGTTACATGCCATTTGCGTATGGGGATGTACTTAAAGATGGTTCAATAAAACACATTGCCGACAAACATCGAGCGACGCCTGCTCAAATCGTATTGGCTTGGATGGCGAAATGTGGATTTGTGACTATTCCATCATCGACTAAGCAAGCGAACATCGAAAGTAATTTAGCGTATGTTCACGTTAAATTAGACGATGAAGATATGGAGAGTATCTCGAAACTGGATAGAGGTCATCGATTAGCCAATCCAGACTTCGCTCCTGAGTGGGACTAAGTTTCGACTGGGTGAAAACAAACGTCAGGGTAAGCCCTGACGTTTTTTGTTTAATGCGCTTACTTTTTCTTCATCATATTTGCTAAGTCTGCAAACGGATTATGCGTAGCGGCCTGATGGTTATCTTCTCCTGGTTTTACTTCGCTACCGTATAAATCGTGCTCAGTATATTTTGAGTGCTCATGATCATGGCAGTACAAACATAGAAGTTCCCAATTACTTCCGTCATCGGGGTTATTCGTGTGGTCATGATCTTTGTGATGGACCGTTAGCTCTCTCAGGTTTGAATAAACAAACTCCCTAGCGCAGCTTCCACATACCCACGGATAAAGCTTAAGGGCTTTTTCACGGTAATCGCTCTCTTTTCGTGCGTAGGCTGCACTGGTTCCAAAGTAGTCTGAAGACATATCGATCCTTTCATCGTATTAACCGAAACAACTAATGCTGAATGTACCACAACAAAAGTGGGTTCTAACTTGATTTCGGTAGTGTTTATCGCAATGTGTGAAACCCTGAATAAATGCGAGTGAACGTTGTAAACCAGCACGCAGCCCCGAAGACGAACGCAATGGTAGCAAAATGTTCAGGTAATAAGCATAAAAGAACAAAGCAACCGATGGTCTCGGTGCCTTCGGTAAGGCCACTCATATAGTACAAAGATTTATGACGATAAACTGGATTCTCAATACCGCGTTTACCTGCCATCACAGCGAATGCCAAAAAGCTAGTTCCTGTGCCGATAAAAGAGAAAATCAAAAAAGCGCCAGCAATGGCATTCTGCTCCGGGTTGGCAATAACAAAACCAAACGGTATCAGTGAGTAGAATAAGAAATCCAAGCTTATATCTAAAAAACCTCCGGCATCTGAAATCCCTTGAATACGTGCTAGAGCGCCATCAAGACCGTCGCAAATTCGGTTTAACAAAATAAATATCAGGGCGATGGAATAGTGCTCAAACGCTAAAGCAGGAAAAGCAAGGCAACCCAAAGCGAAGCCAAATAGTGTAGTTTGATTAGCTGTTACCCCTAATCGGTTAAGCACACGTGCCGATTGAGATAACGGCCAGCGAATAACTTTGATACTAATGCTGTCTAACATGCTGCACTCTCCCAAGGCCATTTAAGGACTTGGCTGCCATCAGGAATATCATCCTCATCATGTGTGACCATTAAAGCGGGAATATTGGCACTGCGAAGCTGTTCCACAACCCAATCTCTGAACTGAACCCGCAGTTCTTTATCGAGTTTACTGAATGGCTCATCAAGTAGGGCGGCCTTTGGTTCAGCGAGCAGCATTCGTGTTAAGCTGATGCGGGCACGTTGTCCTCCGGATAATTGCTCTGGGTAATGATTAGCCACACCATTGAGTTGAATACTAGCAAGAGCGTTCATTGCATGTTCTTGTCGTTCAGCTCCTTTAATTCGATTAGGCAAGGCGAAGGCAAGGTTCTCCCATACATTGAGATGAGGAAACAGCAGGTCATCTTGAAACAAAATTCCGACTTGTCTCTTGTGTGGTTCTAGCATGTCGATACGTTTGTCTTCGAGTAGAACTTGTCCTTGGTAGACAAACTCTGACGACAGATGACCCGCAACGACGTCAAGCAGCGTGGATTTTCCACAACCGCTTGGGCCCATTAGCGTCAATATTTCGCCCTGTTTTACGTTGAAACTGCAGTCAGAAAACAGCACCTCGCCTTCCTTCTTACGGATGGTGAGGTTTGCCAGCGATAGTGTCATTAAATAAAAGTCCTTTGATCTTAATTCGTCGATAACGAGAGTGAATGCGATTAACCAATACGGCAACAGAGAAAAATAGTAGTGGTAAGAAAGCCTGGAAGAGTGCATAGATGGCGGTGACTCTGCGATCGAATCCACTCGATAGGGCTACCGCTTCGGTTGTAATAGTGGCAACTCGACCCGCTCCTAATACCAGCGTAGGTAAGTATTGAGCAAGGCTCACACTAATGCCTACCGCCCATGCAAATACCATTGCAGGGAAAAGAAGCGGCAATTTGACGTGCAACCAAGTATGAATAGGGCTCTTCCCAAGGCTCAGTGATACCTGGGTAAACTTACTATTGAAGCCGCGCCATGGCCCATCTAGTGCAAGGAAAACAAACGGGAAGGCGAAGAATACATGTGACCAACAAACCCAAAGCAAATAACTCGAGTCACTAAGTAATAGCGTGGTAACTTGCAATCCGAACAAGATACTTAATTGCGGCAATAGCATGGGAATCGCAATGACGTAACCTGGTATATGTAAGCGATATTTATTGCGATACTCATGTCCTACAACAGCAAGTATGAGAGCAATCGTTGCCGAGATAAGCGCGATGGTCAAGCTCTGTGCCATCACTTCAAAAATACCGTCCCATTCGTACTCCCAGAAACGCAATGTATAGCGGCTTGGTAAGACGTCCGGAAAACGCCAACGCTGCGCAAATGTCCAAATAACCGTCAGCGGTATCATGGCGGCAACAATGGATACAAGTACGGTGAATATTGGTTTGCCAGGAATGCGCAGCGATGTACGACCTGAATATTGCCATTGATTGCAAATGGCAACGACGAGATGCTCGATGAGACGAGCGATACCAATCAAGATTGAAGCAATAGCAAATAGCACAACAGCACCAGCACTGGCGCGGGGAAGCAAGCTCAGGTCGGGGTCATTGAACCATTGCCAAACTAAGACAGCGAAGGTTGGTGGGTTAGTTGGTCCGATAATTAAAGCAACGTCGACGACAGATAAACTGTAGGCAATCACTGCGAGCATCGGGAATCGAATTTTAGTAAACCATTGTGGCAGTATGATCTTCCACCAAGCTGCACTTTCAGTGTATCCGAGTGATGTAGCGATACGCAGTGACTCACTGACTCTAAGTTGTCGTAGTATTGGGATGCTCATCAGCAGTATAAACGGTACTTCCTTGAGGGCTAGCATCAACGTCAAGCCAACGCCATAAGGGTCCTTGACTAGCCAAGCTGAACTGGCAGAGTTTCCGCTTAGATCCATTCCCAAAAGGTCAACTAAGGCTCTCGCGCCAAATCCGGTAGGAGAAAACAGAAAAGCAAAACCAATAGCAAAGGCGACGTGAGGCAGAGCAAGTAAAGGAGATAGCGATAGTTCGATTCGTTTCCACCAACTACTGTTCCAACAAGAGGCAATAATGGCAAAGGATAAGAAGCAGGCGAGATAGCTGCTCAGTATTGCGGAGCTAAACGTCAGCAAAATAGAAGTTTCTACGCCTTGCCATGCAAAGACCTGATTGAATCCGGCTAAATCAAAATGATGTAGACCTAAAGGGGGGATATAACCCAAAGAGGATATCACCACCCCAAGTAAACCAGGTACTGTAGGGAAAATGCAGACAACGACTAAACAGACGTACAACAGTCTAAGCATAATCTTATTATCTCGTAAGCCGTTAGCTGCCGTAGCGCTTGAGCCACTCTTGCTCAAGGGCGCTCTGCCAGCTTGGGTGAGGCTCGGCGACAGACTTAAATTGTTGAGTTTTCGCTGCACTGCCAGTGAGATATTGCTTGCTGAGTACCGAAGGGTCACCCCAAATTGCGATATCACCTTTTCGCGATTGTGCTTCTGGACTCAGTAGGAAGTTAATAGCGACTAGAGCCCCTGCTTTAGCATTAGCATTCCAAGGGATTGCAAGAAAATGAATGTTGGACAATGCACCACTATCCATTGCATACACGGTAGTGGTATCGCTAAGGTTACCATTCGCTTGAGCAGAGTAGACAGCGTTTGGATTGAAAGTAATAGCTAGATCAAGCTGACCATCGTCTAGTAATTGGATTGTTTCAGCGGTTCCGGCAGGGAATTGCTTACCAGCCCGCCATGCAACCTTATGAAACTCATCCAGATAATCCCAAAGCGGCCTGGTGACGCCTTGAAAGTCAGCTTCTGAAACGGGTTTTGCTAACGCAGGATCGTTATCTGTAAGGTCAATTAACAGAGACTTCAAGAAGCTAGTACCATGAAACTCTGGCGGTTTTGGGTAGCTTAACTTATTCGGAAACGCTTTAGCGTAGTTGAGCATCTCCATATAAGACGTCGGTGGGTTATTGAGAGTTTGTGTATCGTGAATAAACACGAGTTGACCCACTCCCCAAGGTGCTTCAAGCCCCTCCGTTGGTTCTGAGAAGTCGCTGTCAACGGGAAGCGATTTATCGACGTATTGCCAATTCGGAAGGTTGGGTACAAAAGGTCCATAAAGTAGGGCATTGTCCTTCATGGATTTGAAGTTCTCACCATTAATCCACACCATATCGACACTGCCACCGTCATTTTTTCCTGCTGCTTTTTCAGCGAGTAAACGAGAGCCAGTTTCGGCGATGTCGGTGACTTTTACGTGATTAAAGTTAACGCCATATTGGTCTTTTAGTTCTTTACCTGCCCACTGGAGGTAACGGTTAATTTCTTGGCTACCTCCCCATGCGTGGAAGTATACTGTTTGTCCATTGGCTTGTTCTAATACCGAATTCCATTGAGTCGTGTCGAGTGTTTCGCTAGAGACAACGGTTGACCAAGAAGAGACCGTCATTGCGAGAGTGGAAAGCACTGCAGATTTGAACATCTTATTATTCATTATGTTATCCATTTTATACTGTTTGTGGCGAACCTTGCCCTGTTGTTAACAATTGATACTAAAGGTTGAGACACGATAATCAATAGTCTTGAGGCTATCTATTGAGGTCGTCCAAAAAATATCGGTTCAAAGCACTAGACCGCTAGACAAGATATTAAATTTCAAGATGTTGATATTTAATTTGTCAGTAATAGAAGTGGGTAAATCAATAGAAATAGAAAAGGAAGGGAGATTCACATCCGTGTGACAATATTATCGGAAAATACGAGTGATCGTGCTTAGTTAACAAGACCGTTTCGAATCAATCCTCGTCTTACACTAGAACACAACTTTCCAAACCTTCTGAGTTCTTCAAAGTTGGGTGTAATTCCACGTGATAATGCCGATTCCCAGTAGCTTACTTCGGTCTCTACTAATTCCATTAACTTTTTAGGACAGCCGATACAAGAATTATCAGGACCACAAACAAACGTATCCTCGGAGTAAAGAGGTAATTGTTTCTTAACGTCGGAAATGAGTTGCAGAGTAGCATCAGTAAGACTAGGTTTGGAGGTCATTGGCAAAGTACTTGTAGTTTAACTGGGGAGAATAATAAGCCAGTCACTCACGCGATAGAATGCCACTTTATAGGTAGATAAAACGCCTGTACGACAATGTCTCATTTTTGAGTAATTGATTAATAACACCATTCTATCGGGCAAGATTAAGCATATTCTGTTTAAGTTTTGGCTATAGTTTCTGAACAATAATCAAAAGACAGTCAGCATTGGTGATACATATTTTAATGTTCTGGGCTGTGTACAGTAGTGACATGTTGGCTAGCTTTCACGTGTTACGACTATAGAAAAGCGGGGATGGTATGGATAAAAATTCCGCTCAAATGGATAACTCTATTCGTCGGCTATTCGATATAACGCCGATACCAACAGCGATTAGCTTACCAACAGGTAAGTTGGAATATACTAATGCTGCTTTGCGTAAACTACTCGGCTATTCGGAAGCCGAGTTAATGTCTGACAGTGTTGTTATTACTCACCCGGACGACCTTGCGCTAAATAAGCGGATAAGGGCGCAACTTCTTGAAAACCCAACTGACTCCGTTCAAACCCATAAACGGTATATTCACAAAGACGGCCATTCAATATTAGCTCTACTCAATATGTCAGCTGAATGTGATGATGAAGGAAATATTACCCGTTTAGTCTCGCAAATAATTGATTTGTCTGGGCCAAGACAATCTCAAGCCGCTGAATTATTACTTGACCAACTAGTGCGTAAATCACATGACGCGATTTATGTCGTCGATATGGAATTTGGTCAGATCTTGAACTGCAACGAACTTGGTTATCAACGTCTAGGCTACACCAAAGAGGAGCTGTTACGTCTAACTGTGCCAGATATCAACCCTTTGTTTAATAGAGAAATAACTTGGAAAGACCACGTTGAAAAAATGAAACAAGCTCAAAATCGTTTCGTCGAAGCAACGCACAAACGTAAAGATGGAGTTGAGATCCCTATCGAGGCTAACATCAGTATGGTGGAGTTTAATGGTGAGAACTATTTTTTGGCTATCGTCCGTGATATTTCTGAACGAAAGGCTAGAGAGCAACTCGTCATAGAAAAGCAGAACCTTGATCCTTTGACGAGTCTTCCCAACCGCCGCCTTCTAGACGTGAAACTTCAAGAAATGATCTGCCATTGTTGGAATCGTTCAGAGAAAATCGCGTTTATGTTTCTAGATATCGACAATTTTAAGGTGATCAACGATACCTATGGTCACGTGATAGGAGACGAAATATTGGTGGCGCTTGCCGAGAGATTGCAGGATTTCACTAGACAAACGGACGTGGTATCAAGATTAGGTGGAGATGAGTTCTTGGTGGTATTACCTGGACTTAATAGTCGAGAACATGTTCTAAGTATCGCTAATCATCTATTGCAAGTCTCATCTCACCCCATCGATGTTCATAATGGTGATAAGGTAACGCCAGAGCTCAGTATAGGTACCACACTGTGTTTAAGTGGACATATTGACATTCAGCAAGCAATACATATCGCTGATACTGCAATGTATGAAGCTAAGAAAACTCAAGGTTCCTCTAGCTACTTTATTGATTATAAAAAGAAAAGCCTAATGTAAATTTGCTGAGTTAAGGCCGTTAGCGACTGAAACACCATTCTGTCTCCCTAAACGCGTTTATTTAGGACCACTCTCAAACTCGTCCCACATCCCAGAGTGTCATACTTTGATGGTCAAATTCATTATTACAAATCTGTATAAGTTAATATGAATTTAGCTGGATTATCATAATAAATCGTTCCAATACAATGTCGCCATTCTGTTTGATGTCAGGCGTTGGGTTTGCGCAAACAATTGGTTTTAGAGCGCAATCTAGATTGGTTGTACAGTTATTGGAGCATACGATGTCAAAAGTCGTGGTAGTAGGCGGCGGTGCAGCCGGCCTTGAATTAGTTACTCGTTTAGGAAGAAGTTTTGGCCGTGTAGGTCAACACGAGGTCGTACTGGTGGAGTCCGCTAGTCACCATTATTGGAAGCCGCGTTTACATGAAATTGCTTCTGGTACTTTTGATTCGGAGCTTGATGCGGTGAGCTATTTACAACATAGCTATTGCAATCAATATCAATACGTTCAGGCATCGATGAAATCGCTAAATCGAGGTCAAAAGACCATTGAGATTCAAGATCAACAAGGTATGGTCTCTGAGTTGGCTTACGATTATTTGGTGATCGCCGTTGGTGCGGTGAGTAATGATTTCAAAACAGAAGGTGTTAGTGAACACTGCTTATTTTTAGACTCCGCTTTGCAAGCACAACAAGCATGGGATCAGATAAATCCATTGTTACGTACGCAAGGTGAGCAAAGAATCTCGATCGTCGGTGCTGGAGCAACCGGTGTGGAACTGGCGGCCGAATTGGCAAAAGTCAGTCAGAAACTGACACGTTATCGCCATGACATGAATCTCACCATTACTCTGATTGAAGCGTCAAGTCGAGTCTTGCCTGCTGGCCCAGGATGCATGTCAGAGAAAGTGCGTAAGGCCTTGGTAAGAAATGGTGTCGAAGTGAAAACGGAGACCCGCATTAAACGTGCCGACGCGGGTAAATTGGTGACTGATAGCGGTGAGGTTATTAACGCTAACTTGCAGCTATGGGCGGCTGGTATCAAGTGTGCACCATGGCTGGCAACGCTTGATGGTCTAGAAACCAACTCGCTAAATCAATTAAAAGTAGACGCTAATCTAGTCACCACTCTTGATGATGCCATTTTCGTGGTTGGCGATAGCGCGGAATGTCCTCAGCCCAACGGCAGTTTTGTCCCGCCTCGCGCACAGGCAGCTAATCAAGCAGCAGGACATTTAGCGAATCAGATCAAACGACTGCTGAAAGGCAAAACCATTAAGCCGTTTATTTTCAAAGACGGTGGGATGGTTATCGCGGTGGGCCACAACTACGCGGTGGGTACTTTGATGAACAATAAACTGATTTTACGTGGGCGATTAGTTCGCAATCTCTACGATACTATTTTCAGACTTCACCAGCGTATCTTATTTGGGTGGGGTCGAGTCACGGCATTGGTGGTTCTGAAGCGACTAAAAAGTGCTTTGAATCCTTTTTATAGAAACAACATCTCTTAATTGTTACTAGCACCAAGGTTCAAAGATGAGAAGGCCAATGAGCCTTCTCGTTACTCGTTTCATCGTTTATGGATATCACCATCATGTGGGCAAAACTGCGTCTTTCTCTACCACTGCAATTGTTGTTTGCTGCGTTTCTCGCTTGGAGTATAGCGACCTTTCTACCGTTACCTAATAACCTGACTCAGACGAGTTGGTATCAGCTGATTATGTTAGGTAAGGCCACCTATATTGGCTTGTTAAAAATGGTTGTAGGTATCGTGGTTATGTTGTCGCTACTACACGGCATTACGAGCATAGGCTCGACGGTCAAACTGAAGAGCATCGGACGCCACACACTACTGTTTTATACTTCCACAACACTTCTAGCGGTCAGCTTAGGTCTTGGTGCTTCGCTATTGTTACCAGCATGGCAACCGCTCACTAGTCATGTGCCTTTAGAAAGTCATGTCCAACTCATTGACACTGAGTCCACAACGGGCGGCGCCATTGTGGAAAAGCTACTGAATATGGCGTTGGTAAACCCTGTAGCAGCTTTAGCTAAAGGGAATCTGCTAGCAATTGTAACATTCTCATTTTTACTAGGTATTGCATTGCTGGTTTCGTTGCCAGAGAAACACAGTATCTTTGAGTCCTTGTCTGGACTGAACAAAGCCGTCAATACGGTAGTCAGTGGTATCATTAAATTGGCACCAATCGCTGTATTTTCCATCGTGTTTGAGTTTACCACGAACGGCAACAGTGGCTTGTTTCATCAACTGATCTTATTTGCTTTACTCGTGTTCTTATTGACGGTGTTCCACGGTGCAGTTGTTCTGCCAGCAATCGCCAAGTTGGTGACGGGAATCAGTTATAGAACTCTGTTTAAAGCGATCTATGCACCGATGGCGATGGCATTTGCGACGTCATCCAGTTCGGCTACGTTACCACTCTCGATGCAAGTAGCAGAACAAGAGCTTAAAGTATCACAAAGCACGAGCAGTATGGTGTTACCGTTAGGCGCAGTTATGAATATGGATGGAACGGCTTTATTTGAGGGCGTTGCGGCAATCTTCTTAGCACAATTGTTCGGTGTTGATTTAACCACCACGGGCTTGGTGATGATCTTTATTATGGCGATGATTTCATCAATTGGGGCACCCGGTATGCCTTCTGGTTCTATGTCTGGGATGCAGATGGTTTTATTGGCGGCGGGAATTCCGCTCGAAGCAATAGCCATTCTGCTCATTATAGAACGTCCCCTTGATACTTTCAGAACGGCAGTAAATGTAGAGGGTGATTTGATTGCATCACTGGTCGTGGAAAAGTGGCATCAAGCAGATGATGTTAAGGGGGTACGTTCACCTGAAGCGATGTAAAGAAGGGGGACCGAGCATACTTAATAACATCGGTGCATGACCCAACAGGGCAAACGGCGGCGATTAGATAGGTTTCAGATGGCGCATTGTTACAAAGTATGTACTCAATAATCATAAACTCGATGTTTGAACTTTGATAGAGATGTTTTTGTGTTGCTTTTTACCGTATTACTGACATACCAAAATAAGTAGGTGGCTATAAAACAATATAGTAAACGTGAGGTGAGTAAAGGAGAGAGTTGCGTAAAGTAGGCGATAATTGTAGCGAGCAATACCCCGAAGAGTGATTTCGAGATGCCGTAATAAATCTTACAAAAATTCTGAGCTAACTTGCGAATATTATTCTAGTTTGTGGGTAGGGGGAAAGAAATCTTTCTGCTCCGTGTTGATGCCGATGTTTCAAATGACGAGTTGTAGTCAAGATTCCCTAAATCGGTGGTTCAACGGAGTGCTCACAGAATAAGGAGTCCGTGAGATGAATAAAACTATGTCACTGCTGTTTGCGTCTTTAGCCTTGAGTTCATCGGTGTCTGTCGCGGCGTTGGTGACACCAAACCCACCCACTCTTAATGCCAAAGGCTACGTGCTCATGGACTATCAGTCTGGAGCTATACTCGTGGGAGGCAACCAAGATGCCGCTTTAGCACCTGCTAGTTTAACAAAATTGATGACTGCCTATGTAGTTGGCAAAGAAATCGAAAATGGCCGTACTTCTTGGGATAGTAAAGTAGCGGTCAGTGAGAACGCGTGGTCAGTTAAATTTCCAGATTCTTCCAAAATGTTCATTAAGCCGGGTGACAACGTCACGGTTGCGGACTTGTTGCGTGGTTTGATTGTTCAATCAGGAAATGATGCCGCGGTCGCACTTGCTGAACATGTAGCCGGAACGGAAAGTGGTTTCGTTGCCTTGATGAATCAGTGGGCAGTGAACTTGGGTATGAACAATACTCAGTTCATTAATGCACATGGCTTAGACGGGCAGGGTATTCACACTACGCCAAACGATATGGCAATATTGATGAGAAAGATCATCGAAGATGTGCCAGAGGTTTATGAAATATACTCAGAAAAACGCTTTGTTTGGGCGGATATTAAGCAATACAACCGCAATCGACTGCTATGGGATAACTCTCTTAATGTCGACGGTGGAAAAACTGGATATACCTCAGATGCAGGGTACAGCCTAGTCAGTTCAGCGACACAAGGACAGATGCGTCTGATTTCCGTAGTCATGGGGACACCAAGTACTCAAACTCGCGTGGAAGCATCAAGACAACTTCTCAATTACGGTTTCCGTTTTTATGAAACAGACCAACTTGCCGTAGCGGACGAAAGTGAAGCGACGATTAGAGTTTGGAAAGGGAAAAACGCCAATATTGACGTGGGGTTTGATCATGATGTTTATGCGACTTACCTTCGCGGTAACAGCCGTGGAGTGACAAAGGAAACCGAAATCTACGCACCGTTGGTTGCTCCCGTGAAACAAGGAGATATCATTGGTAATGTCACTTGGAGTGTTGGTAATGATGAAATTGCCTCAGAGCCTCTGATTGCCATGTCTAATGTAGAGCAAGGCTCTATTTTTAAACGAGCATGGGACTCAGTTGTTCTTTGGTTTAAGTCGTTGTTCTCTGATACAAAAGGACTTTGGGAGAGTTAATTCTTTGGGATTAGTTTGAACACAAGTTCCGGTACTTACTCTTTGAATAGGTAGGTACCGGAATGAAATAGGTAGGCAAATAGTTCATTGCTGCCTAAAAAGGGGTTTCCTCAACTTCGGCAAATCCTGGAATCACATACGGAGCTTTCATGTAAGTACACCCCATCCATTTGCTCCCGACCTTTTGGCCTCCAATAACCGTCGCTCCAGCTATCATTGGTGGTAGCAACCCGTTAGGTAGAAGTGATTCTGCTCCAATATACTGTGGCATTGGGTCAGGCACCATTGTCATCCCTGTATGCATTTGCGCTGGCACAATAACTTTTAGCATCAGTTTTCCCATAGAAGCTCCTAGAATCGTTACTTGATAAGTCATAATGACAATAATGTCACTATGGCGTCTTGTTTAGGATAAGAGAGAAAACACGACTTTTCCTGTCAACTGAGAGAAATGTGAAGTAAACGGGAACAATAAGTTGAAGCCGTGCAATGCACTAGTTGTTACATTGCACGGCTATTTTATTGCTGAGCGTCTAAATTAAGAATGGTGATCGCGTTGGCGACGCTAGTCGCTAGTATGTCTACCGCTCTGGTACGCAAAGCTCCAACAATAGACAGTGGCTTACTGCTTTCTGCAGCAATAGCGATTACCTGTGGGATTTTTTGGTAGTCAGCGATGGTTAGTCCGATTACACGGTTACTCATTTTGGTATCTTGGACGTTGCCTTTGATATCGTAAAAATCATAACCGCCGACTTCACCGACTACACCTTGCTGGATTCGTGCTTCGACCATTTCCTGAACTGAAAACCAGCCTAGGTTCACCATATAGCTACTTTCATTCAAGTCACCAATTCCGACTAATGCCACATCGGCTTTTTTTGCGATGTCCATTGTTTGCTGAACGGTTTCGTCTTCAAGCAAGGCTCTACGAAGATCGGGGTTGCGAACATAAGCAGGAGCGTACAAGGTTTCACTAACGCCACCAAAAGTTTTAGCAAAGCGCCGCGAGATATGGTCCGCATTGAGCATGCCACCACGGGGATGAATACCTCCAATACTAGAAACGAATGTACATTTTTTCGGATTAACGACGCCGATATGCTCAGATACAGACGAGACGTTACGTCCTTGACCGATTGAGACAATCATGCCGTCCTTTAACGTTGAGGAAAGGTAGGTAGAAACGACACCGGCTAATAGTGCGCGTTGCTCATCTTCGGTCGGTTGATCGAGTGCTATTAAAGCTCGCTTTAAACCAAAGCGTTCTTTGAGCTGCTCCTCGAGCTTAGCGCCAAAAACAGGATGGTACTTGACTTTGATTTCGACAATGCCTTGATCTCTAGCACGTTTGAGTAAGCGTCCTATTTTGACACGTGACAGACCAAAACGTTTTGATATTTCTTCTTGTGTTGCACCATCTTGATAATAGGCTACAGCAATCTCGGTCAGAAGGTTAGTTTCTTCTGTTTGTTCTATGTTGGTTAAGTCCATTCTGTTCCTTTAAAGGCGTATCACTGCAAGCAATAGATTGCTAAGCAATAAGCTTAAGTAGTTCTTTATTGGTTTTATTTAGGTCGTGATTAGACTTTATCATTCTAATCGTTCTGTTGTGACCTTGTATAAGTAAGGTTTCAGTTGTGAGGTACGACCCATGTTTTTGAACACCATCAAGGAGGTCACCTTTGGTAATACCCGTTGCGCAGAACACAATGTTATCGGTTTTCACCATGTCGTTGAGCGATAAGATAACATTTTCACTTACCCCCATCTCCTGACAGCGTTGGCGCTCTGATTTGGCATGTTTGATATTGGCTAAGGTTTCGCCTTTGACTACATCACGTGTTAATAATCGAGCCTGCATGTCTCCATCTAATGCACGTATTACCGCTGCTGTTACAACACCTTCAGGTGCTCCACCAATACAGTACATCATATCAACATCACTTTCTGGCATGCATGTGAGTAGGGAAGCGGCGACATCCCCATCTGGGAAAGCATAGACTCTGACACCCATCGATTGCATAGTTTGAATGATGGCATCGTGTCTCGGTTTTGCGAGCGTTGCGACAACAATATCTTGTACTGGTTTATTGAGTTTCTTAGCGACAGCGAGAATGTTCTCTTCAATAGGGAGCGTTAAATCTAACGCACCTTTCGCCTCTGGGCCGACAACTAATTTTTCCATATACATGTCGGGAGCTTGAAGCAATGTACCTTTTTCAGCGGCAGCTAACACCGCGAGGGCGTTCGATTGTCCCATAGCCGTCATTCGTGTGCCTTCAATAGGGTCTACAGCAATGTCAATAGCAGCTCCGCCTATTCCTAACTGTTCACCAATATACAGCATGGGAGCATCGTCGATTTCTCCTTCCCCAATGACAATAGTCGCGTCGACATGTGATTCGTTAAGTTGATGTCGCATTGCAGCTACCGCTGCGTCGTCTGCTTTGTTCTTATCTCCACGCCCAAGCCATTTGTATCCAGCTAGTGCTGCTGATTCAGTTACTTGAGAAAGTGTTAAACCTAATTCGTTATGCATTTTGGCAAGTCCTTTTGTTATAGGTGTTGTTCATATGTTCAGTCAATATAACATCTGAACAATGCATTTAGAATGTTCGCGTTCTCATTTCTTTGTTTGTGTGAACAAACTATCAAACTGGGTGTTTTACAGTTACGGAATAGAGCTTATGCTCTACTAAGCAAGTGGTGATAATTTTGCTAATTAATCTTAAGTTATTGAATAATAAAACAATATACTATTTGCAAGATCTAAGGTATGTTCTGTTTTATAAAAGCTACAGGCATTTATTAAATTGGATTTTAGGCTAGGTTGATCACGATAATGTTAATAAATTGTATTGTTTTGGTGACTGATATCTCATTTAAAAGATGTTCATCTGTAACTTTTAGGAATAAAAGTTCAATATCATTTGCAATCTCGATGGACAAATGAACATAAGGATAGCGACATGATTGCAATTGGATGTGATGACGCAGCAGTAGATTTGAAGGAGTGCTTGAAAGCTCATTTAGCTGCGAAAGGTATTGAGTATGTCGACTACGGAATCGACCCAGAGAACGCATCACTATATCCGGATATTGCCAAAGAAGTAAGCTTAGCAGTGAGTGCTGGAAAGCATGAACGCGGCATCATTCTTTGTGGTACCGGAATCGGTGTATCTATTGTGGCAAATAAAGTACCAGGTATTAGAGCTGCACTTTGCCACGATACGTTTTCTGCTGAGCGAGCTCGTAAGAGCAACGACGCGCAAATTATCACTATGGGTTCTCGCGTGATCGGTTCTGAGCTCGCAAAAGCGATATTAGATACATGGTTAGATTCAGAGTTTTCTGACGGACCCTCGACCCCTAAGGTAAATAGAATTAAGGAGATAGAGAAAGAATTTATTGGATAACCCTCCCTCAATGTTTAATGGAATAACGTGGAAACTAAAATGAAAAAAACAACACTTACTTTTACTGCACTCGCTGTGTCTGCTGTTCTTTCTTCAGCGGCATTTGCCAAAGACCTAAAAGTGGCGACTAGCGCGCAGGTAGGTTCACTTCAATACAACACGACACAATATTTTACTGAAGTGGCAAACGAAGAATTCAAAAAACAAGGTATTGACTACAACCTTAAGTTCTTTGGTGCAGCTCAATTAGGTAAAGATAAAGATGTGCAGCAGAAGTTGAAGCTTGGCACGGTAGACTTGGCTCTACTCACTTCAACACTACCAACGCATGTATCAGAAATGGCGTTGTTTGAACTACCATTTTTAGTCTCAGATCGTGACCATGTCGCTAAGATCGAGGAGCAAGTATTCTGGCCATATATCGCGCCGGCTGCTGAAAAGAAAGGTTATAAAGTCATCGGTTTTTGGGAAAACGGCTTTAGAAACATCACTAATGCGCAGCGCCCGGTTAACACACCAGAAGATCTTGATGGTTTGAAAATTCGCACACCAAACAGTTCATGGCGCGTGAAGATGTTCAAAAACTGGGGAGCGAACCCAACGCCTATGAGCTTCAGTGAGGTATTCATTGGTCTACAAACTGGTGTTATCGATGGGCAAGAAAACCCGTATACCAACATCTATGCAGCGAAATTACATGAAGTGCAAGGCTACTTGAGTGTGACAAACCACGTGTACACACCAGCATACCTAACTGCAGGTGCACGCCACTATGGGAAATTCCCTGATGAAGTTCGAGCAGTGCTTGAAGACTCTGCTAAGCAAGCACAGCAGTGGGGTTATCAAGAAGCCGCGAAGCTAGAAGGCGAACTGAAAGATAAGCTGGTTGCTGGTGGTATGAAGCTTAACGTAGCGAACCGTCAAGCCTTCGTAGATGCAAGCCAACCTATCTACGACGATTTTGTGAAAAACGTAAACAACGGCGAAGTCATGCTAAATAAAGCAATGGCAACAGCTAACTAAGAAGTTCCTTGGCTGCACCTTGGGTGCAGCCACTCATGTGTTTTTCGCGAGGGTTTATGATGTCTTTTCTAGCTGTGTTAAATAGAGTTTCTAGCGTTCTAGAAAAAGTGTTGATCGCTATTTCAATGACGATCTTACTCGCACTCAGCACCATTATCATTGTTGCGGTTTTTTCACGCTTTAGTGGTGCTTCTCTTTATTGGTACGACGAAGTCTCCGCTATTTTGTTGGCTTGGTTGACCTTCTATGGTTCAGCGCTTTGTGCAATCAAACGATCTCATATGGGCTTTGGCGGTTTAGTGGCGAGCATGACGTTGCCATTACGTAAAGCGCTGTTCTTATTTAGTGAACTGGTGGTGATTGGATTCTTTGCAGTGATTGCTTGGGCCAGTTACTACATTTTGGAGATTTTTGGAGAAGAGACATTAACGAGTCTCGACTTTATTACACTTTCCTTTGCTCAATCCGCGTTACCTATTGGAGCGGTGCTGTTTATCGTGGCACAAATCTGCTCATTGCCAAAAGCATGGAACTTACTCTGTGATGGTTCAACGCAAGAAGACGAAGAAATAAAAGAAGCAATTCGTGATGCCAAAAAGGATATGTCAGAAGCAATGGAGGCTGTGAAATGAGTGCGTTAGTCGTTTTGTTTTGTTTGATCGCTTTAGTAATGATTAATGTACCAATTGGTGTTGCTATCGGAGCGGTTGCTATTGTTGGGATGGTCGCGACGTCAGGCATTGACGCAATTTACAACGCTGCGCTGGCAATGTTTGAGGGTGGCTCTAAATTCACGCTACTGTCTATTCCATTATTTGTCTTCGCTGGTGCACTAATGAACACCGGTGGTATTTCTCTTCGATTGATCAATTTCGTTAACGCTATTGTAGGCTTCGTTCGCGGCGGCCTATCTATGGTAAATGTTGGTGTCTCGATGATTTTTGCTGAGATTTCTGGCTCGGCAGTGGCCGACGTTGCCGCGCTAGGTTCTATCTTGATTCCAGCGATGAAAAAACGTGGTTATTCAGGAAGCTTTTCTGCGGCGGTCACATCGTCTTCAGCTTCTTTAGCGGTGATCATTCCACCATCGTTACCAATGATTATTTACGGTGCGATGGCAGATGTGTCGATTTCACAGCTGTTTGTGGCAGGCATCGTGTCGGGTCTCCTAGGCGCAGCTGGCATGTTTGGAGTGTGTTACTACTACGCGGTCAAATACAACTTGCCAAGAGAAGAGTCGTTTAGCCTTCGTAAGCTTTGGGTAGCATTTAAAGATGCATTTTGGGCGCTAACGCTGCCGTTCGCTATTCTTGGTGGCATCCTTTCAGGCTTTATGACCGCGACCGAAGCAGCGGGCATCGCGGTGTTACTAGCGTTAGTAATCAGTATCTTTATCTACCGTGAGATGGATCTAAAGCTGTTCTATAAAGCGATGATGGAAGGGGTGACAGGTACATCAGTAGTTATGCTTCTTGTCGCAACCTCGGCAGTACTAGGTCTGTTCCTAACCGAGCAAGAAGTACCACAACAAATGGCAGCTGGCATCTTAAGTATCTCTGAAAACAAGTACGTTGTTCTCATGATGCTTAACGTGATGCTTTTAATTGTTGGTGTATTCCTGCACGGCGCTGCGGCCATCATTCTAACTGTACCTATCGTACTCCCACTGATTCATGAATTAGGTATCGACCCAATCCACTTCGGAATTATGCTGGCATTGAACATCTCTATCGGTCAGCAAACGCCGCCCGTGGCAAGTGTACTTATCACGGCCTGCTCTATTGCGAAACGAGACATTTGGCAGGTAACAAAAGTCAACGCACTGTTCATTGGAGTACTGTTCTTTGTACTGCTACTGGCAACGTACGTACCCGCGCTCTCTGTAGGTTTTGTGGACTTCATTTATAAATAACTTTCAAGGAATTAAAACATGACTAAACCGACTATTGCTCTTGTATTAGGTGACCCTTCCGGAATTGGCCCTGAAGTTGCGGTTAAGGTGCTCGCTGACGAGGCAAACAGACAGCAAGCCAATATTCTTATCATTGCTGATGAATACGAACTTCGCAAAGGCATGGATATTGCGCAGGTGACATTTGATTACGATGTGGTGGATTCATTCGAGCAAGCCAATTTTGTCGACAATAAGCCTGTTCTACTGAAATTTAGCAGCTCTCATGCCACGCCTATTGAGTACGGTAAAGCCACGGCGCAAGGCGGAACTTATGTGCTTGAAACACTCAAGATAGCGGTTGATTTAACCCTAGCCCATAAAACCCACGGCATTTGCTTTGCGCCTTTGAATAAGCAGGCGATGAGCATGGCAGGTCTGGCTCACCGTGATGAACTGTCGTGGTTTGCAGAGCTAACTGGGTATCAAGGATTTGGTTGTGAAGTCAACGTTGTTGACGACATTTGGGCTGGTCGCGTTACCTCTCATATTCCATTCAAGAATGTTGTCGATAACCTCACGGTTGATTCGGTTTTGGAAACCATTGAGCTGATGGACAAAACATTGCGATCTGCAGGTTTTGAGTCGCCACGAATTGCCGTTCAAGCTCTTAACCCACACGGTGGGGAAGGTGGACTGTTCGGTGATGAGGAAATTACCACTATTACACCGGCAATTGAAAAAGCGAAGCAAAAAGGCATCGAAGCATTCGGGCCATTCCCTGGTGACACGACTATGTGGGTTGTAGAGAAAGAATCGATGAATTCGATTGTTTCTATGTACCACGACCAAGGCGCGACAGCGCTGAAAATGATGGGCTTTGACCGCGGTGTAACAGTTCAGGGAGGAATCCCAATTCCAATCGCAACCGCTAACCACGGCTCTGCCTTTGATATTTACGGCAAGAATGTTGCCTCAACGCCTGCAATGGAAAATGCGCTGAAGCTGACCACAAGAATGGCGACTAGTTATCAACTAAAACAACAATAAATCAAATGGTGAACCCCATGAGAAAGCCAAAAAAACTGATTAATGATCCAATGGCGGTGGCAAGAGAGCAATTTGATGGTCTCTTAGTTGCGATGAATGGCAAGCTGGAAGGCTTACCGGGTATTACCGCAGCAATGCGTACCGATTTTCCTCAGGATAAAGTCGTTATCGTGACAGGTGGTGGTGCAGGTCACGAGCCATTATTTGCAGGCTACGTCGGCAAGGGGCTCGCGGATGCCGCGGCTCTGGGTGATATTTTCGCCGCTCCTGCTCCTAACGTGATTTTGCAGACGACTGAAGCGGTCAACAATGGCAAAGGCGTGATTTACATTTACGGTAACTATGCGGGCGACAATATGAATTTCGATATTGCTGCCGAACTTGCGGACGATGATGACATCAAAACTCACACCATTCGTGTTTGGGATGATGTGGCTTCTGCACCGCTAGAAAAAATCGAAGAAAGACGCGGTACAGCGGGTGATTTATACGTGCTAAAAATCGCGGGTGCAGCGTCTGAAAAATACGATGACTTTGACCAAATTGTGGCAGTGACTGAACGCGCTCGCGACTACACCCGCTCAATTGGCGTGGCATTGTCGGCGGGTTCAGTACCACAAACCAATACCTTTAACTTTGAACTGCCAGATGATGAGCTAGAAATTGGTATGGGGTTGCATGGTGAACCGGGCGTATCCCGCGAGAAAATGACCTCTGCTGACGAAGTCGTCACCCGTCTCATTAATGATCTGTGCACTGACCTTCCGTATCAATCTGGCGATGAAGTGTGTCTTTTGGTTAATAACCTAGGCGCATCGACTTATATGGAACTTCTTATTGCTACCAAGCAAGCGCATGCGCTTCTGGCAGAGCGCGGCATCACTGTTCATGACACGTTAGTCGGTAACTACTGTACGTCTCAGGAAATGTCTGGCTACTCAATTACTTTATTAAAACTGGATGATGAGCTGAAAGCGCTCTACGACCTACCTTGTGAATCATTTGCTTTGAGGAAATAACAATGGATGTATTAACAGCGAAAAACATGATGGCTTATGTGGCAAAGAACATGGTCGATAGCGAACCTATGCTGACTAAGTATGATCAAGCGATTGGTGATGGTGACCACGGCATAGGTATGGAGCGAGGCTTTCTAGCCGTTCAGACGCTGCTGACGGACGAATTTCAACCAGAAGATGTCAGTAAGCTGATGCTGAAAATTGGCTCTACTATGATGGCTACCATGGGCGGGGCTTCTGGGGCGATCTTCGGTACCTTGTTCCGTAGCGGTGCTAAGTCCATCAAAGGTGCAGAGCAACTAGATACCGAAACACTGGCGACATTCTTAGCCGGCGGCTTGCAAGGTGTTTATGACCGTGGTGGTGCAAAACCAGGGGACAAGACGATGATTGATGCCCTAGTAGCAGCTGTTGAAGCATCTGAAAAACTTTCTGGTGACTTGACGAAAAACCTACCTGCAATTGCTGCTGCCTCCAAGCAAGGTGTTGAAGCAACTAAAGATATGATTGCCACAACTGGTAAAGCGAAAACTCTTGGCGAGCGTTCACTGGGTCATCCAGACCCAGGCGCGGTTTCTATGTCTCTTATCTTACAGTTCATGTCTGAGTATGCGTGCGAGCAGGTTCCAGCATGAAGAAAATCTGGGTCGGCACAAGCTGGAAAATGAACAAAGACGCTGCCTCGGCAGCGTCATGGGCAGCGGCAGTGGAACAGGCGGTCGAACGGTCAGATGGCCGAATTCAACCTTTTGTTATTCCGCCATTCCCTTACCTTTCTCAAATGGCACAAACGATAAATGCAGATGCGATCAAACTTGGCGCACAGAATATGTGCTGGCAAGACAGCGGAGCATTTACCGGTGAAGTGTCACCATTGATGCTGAAAGATTGTGGTGTCTCTGTTGTGGAGATCGGTCATTCTGAGCGACGCGCCATGTTTGGCGAGACGGACAAAACCGTCAATCTTAAAGTACTCGCGGCTTTAAAGCATGGCCTAACGCCACTGGTTTGTGTCGGTGACACCGCAGAGGAAAAGATGTGGGGCGTATCAGTAGAGTCTGTTGTGCGTCAGGTTAAAATTGCGTTGTATGACGTTCCTCTAGATAAAGTAGCCAACGTTGTTCTTGCTTATGAGCCTGTATGGGCAATTGGGGAAGGAGGCACTCCGGCAACCAAAGAAGAAGCCGAAAAGGTACATTGCGCAATCCGTGATGCACTGGTGGAGTGCTATGGTCAAGAGGTCGCGGATAATGTGGTACTTCTATACGGTGGCAGCGTCAATCTAACTAATGCCTCAGAGCTACTAGACCAAGCCAATATTGATGGCGTGTTTGTTGGTCGTACGGCATGGAATGCCGAAGGCTACGTTGAACTGCTCAGTATTGCCAATAGCAAGTTGGAGCACTAACTATGGAGCAAGTGAAGTTACTATCACTCATTGTGTTTGGACTGTTAGTCGCCAAAACGTTACCAATCATGACGAAAAGTCGCATTGATTGGAGTAGAAATGTGGCTTTCAGTTATCTCACGCCTTGTTTGTTCTTTACTTCGCTTGTTCAGGCTGACCTCTCTCAACTTCCTTCACCAAAGCTACTAGCTACCTATGGTTTGGGATTGGGAGGTTTATTTTTCGCCGTCCGTTTCTGGCTCTCCGTCAAAGGCAATGACACTGCAGCGGCGGCGACGATCAAATCGATTTCTGCGCTGTACCCTAACGCCGTTGGTATTGGGGTGCCATTGGTGTTCTCACTGTATGGTCCAGAAGCTGAATTGATCTTGATGGGAATTATCGTGACCAATTTGGTCGTGGTGTTGCCCATGGTCAACATACTTATGATTCGTTCGGGGGAGCCGGGTTTCTACTCTTATAAAAAAGTCGTGACCGACCCGATTCTACTCGCAATTGCCACAGGGTTATTGATTAATGTATGGGGCATTACTCTTTATCCGGCAGTTGTTGATGGCCTCGCGCTCATTGGCTGGGCCGCTCTTCCGGTTATTTTATTTATTCTTGGTGCAAGCCTAAGTTGCTATCCGTTCCGCTCATTGATGCAAGAGAAAGTGTTACTTCTTCTTACTGTGAAAATCGTCGTATTTCCACTAACAATGCTGCTCTTCGCAAGCTTGGTATTTGAACTTTCTCAAATAGAAGTTCAAGTCCTGGTGATTCTAGCCAGTCTACCAACGGGTATTAACGTGTACTTATTGTCTGAGCGATACCAGGTGGCAAAAGAAGCAACGGCGAGCGTGATACTGTTCACCACTATGCTCTCGTTGGTGTCGCTAGTGACATGGGAAAAGGTGCTCCAAGTAACATAATTAAGGGATTAATGTGATGGGAATATTAGATAGATTAGCCATCAATACGGCGATTTTTGATGGACATGATTTAAAAACGTCGTTGAAAACAATCAGTCAATTGGGCTTAGGTAAAGTCGAATTTGCCTTCAACCAAGGCTATGTTGGTCAACTTGATAGTGACATGTTCTCCGAGAGCCATGCTCAATACTTATTGTCTCTGTTAGAGAAAGAGCAACTTAAATCAGATGCGCTGGGCTGTACCATGAATTTGGCGGCACCGAGTGCGATAGATGACTTTATGATGAGAATCGATTTTGCGCATCATCTAGGAGTGACTTACCTTAATACCTGTACTGGTCCCATTGCCGATCGTGCAACCATTATCGCCAATCTTAAAGTGTTATCGGAATACGCCAAAGACAAGGGCTGTGTCATCTGCATTGAGAATGGTGGTGATCATAACTTTAATGCGTTTGCGACGGCCCACGATGGTGTTCGAATGCTTTCAGAAGTTAACCATGATGCGTTAGCGCTAAATTTCGATCCGGGTAACTCAGTCTCTCTTGTACCCAATTTAAGCCCGAGTGAAGAAGCTAAGATGGCGTTGCCTTTCTGTCAGCATTTCCACATTAAAGATGTGCAAATTCATGATGACAAGTTTACGTTCCCAGCGCTAGGGCAGGGGGTAATTAACTTTGAGCCAATTATCCAGACGCTTGCTAACCGTCAACTGCCATTCAGTATTGAAAAGCCCCTGCGTATGTATCGACGCAAAGACACCTTCCCAATTCGTGGGCGCTCGCCAGAAAGTATGGAAAACATTGTAGCAGCACTACAATCTAGCGTGTCCTACATTCAACAACTTGCCGAACAATAACATAGGTTTTCTTATGCCAATTAGCTGTATCAAAGATGTCATTGAAGACTATAAACAAGGAAAAATGGTCATCCTAATGGATGATGAAGATCGTGAAAATGAAGGCGATATTATGATGGCGGCTGAGTGTATCTCAGCCCAAGATATCAACTTTATGGCAACCCATGGTCGAGGGCTGATTTGTCTCACATTAACGCAGCAGCGTTGCCAAGAGTTAAATTTGTTCCCTATGGTTCAAAATCCTACTGAGCCTTGGGCAACCGCGTTTACCGTATCGATTGAAGCAGCGCAAGGTGTCACGACTGGTATTTCTGCTGAGGACCGAGCAGTGACTGTGCAGGCTGCTGTTGCCAAAGGTGCGCAACCTCAAGACTTAGTACAACCGGGGCATATTTTCCCGTTGGCGGCCAAAGATGGCGGGGTGTTGGTTCGCGCTGGGCATACAGAGGCAGGCTGCGATTTAGCGAGATTAGCTGGTCACGAGCCAGCTTCAGTTATCGTTGAAATCCTCAATGACGACGGCACGATGGCTCGACGTCCGCAATTGGAAGTGTTTGCTGAAAAGCACGGCATTAAACTAGGGACGATTGCCGATCTTATCGAATACCGAAACGCGACAGAAACGACCATTAAACGCGTTGCAAGCTGTCAGATCCCGACAGAATTTGGTGAGTTCTCAATGGTGACTTATAAAGATACCGTGGATAACCAAATTCATCACGCCATGGTGAAGGGGAGTATTGATGAGCAGCCGACTAACGTTCGAGTTCATGTGAAAGACACTTTCCAAGATGTGCTGTTCTCTACTCGCGAATCTCAATCATCATGGACACTAAACAAAGCCATGGCCACCATTGCTGATCGAGGAGGGGTATTGGTGATCCTAGAAGGGCAGGATAGTACCGAGTCGCAGATAGCAAAAGTAAAACGTTATCAGGCGTTAGACCAAGGGGAAAACTACCCACAAAGCAAGAAAACCAGCTCATCTCGACAGGTAGGAGTTGGTTCCCAGATCCTTGCTGACCTCGGTGTCTCCAAGATGAATCTCCTGTCTTCGGCAGACAAAAAATACCACTCGCTGTCTGGCTTTGGTCTGGAGGTTGTGGATTATATTGAACCCATTTAATCGTTAACCATGACACTAATAATCAAAAAGCAGCTTTCGGCTGCTTTTTTGCTTGTTGGTTTAGAGCAGTTAGATTGGCAGAACCATCTTATGGCTTTCAAAAAGGGACTTCTATAGAATGGCGACAAACTTAACCTAGGATGCGCTAAAAGCGGATGAATAGTAGTCTCAAATACATTGCGGGGTATCCGCAAAACCTTATTGAACAAGTATCTTCACTAATTGAAAGCGGACGTTTTGTCACGTGGTTTGAAAAGCGTTATCCCGAACGTCATCAAATCCAAAGTGAAAAAGCCTTATTCGACTACACCATGGATATCAAGCAGCGCTACATGAAAAAGACAGCGCCGATTTCAAAAGTCATTTGGGACAACAAAATTCATTTGATAAATAACGCGCTTGGTTTGCACACCTATGTGTCCCGCTCTCATGGCGGCAAGCTAAAATCTAAGAACGAAATTCGCATTGCTAGCGTGTTTAAGCATGCGCCTGAGCCGTTGTTGCGGATGCTAGTGGTGCACGAACTTGCTCATATCAAAGAAAAAGAGCACGACAAATCGTTTTACCAATTATGCTGTCATATGGAGCCTGACTATCACCAGTTAGAGTTCGATGCGCGCCTATTTATGATCTATCAGGAACTTAAGCATGAAGCCCGACAACAATAAACGTGCTCAGAGCAAATCGGGTCACACTAAGAAGAACAAAAAGGTGAGCTCAGAAACCACGCTAGTTAAGCGTCATGCTGAGGGTCTTCACAAAGACAATTTACACCATGGACTCTACGATTTTGTAGAGCTCACGCAGGCACTCCCTGAACTGAAGGACTATGTTATCAGCAACCCTAAAGGGGAGGCGACGATTATGTTCTCTGATCCTGCTTCGGTTAAGCTCCTCAATCGCGCTCTGCTCAAGGCCTACTATGGTATAAACTTTTGGGACATTCCTGAGAGTTACTTGTGTCCTCCTATCCCCGGCAGAGCAGATTATGTTCATCGACTTAATGAGTGGCTGCAATATGACTTAATGCGAGAGCAGTCTGAGAAAGCTCGTCTTAAGGTTAAAGCGCTTGATATTGGCACTGGCGCAAACTGCATCTATCCGATTGTTGGTGCGACGCGTCATCACTGGAATTGGATAGGATCGGATATCGACCCTGTCTCGGTGAGTTGTGCCAAAGAAATCGTCAATAATAACGACAAACTGGCGCGGAAAATTGAGATTCGTCATCAGCAAAACAGCAATCATATCTTTGCTGGTGTGATTGCTCCTGATGATTTCTTTGTCGCGACCACTTGCAATCCGCCTTTCCATAAATCGATGGAAGACGCGCAAAAAGGCACAGAGCGAAAAAACAACAATCTCTCGAAAAACCAAAAGTCGCGTGGTCAGTCCGGTGCAACCAAGTTGAATGGGAAGCTCAATTTTGGCGGACAAAATGCAGAACTGTGGTGTCCCGGAGGAGAGGAAGCATTTGTCCTCAATATGGCTCAGGAAAGTAAAGACTTTGCATCACAAGTGATTTGGTTTAGCACCTTACTGTCCAAAAAAGACAATATCCGCCCACTTAGAAAGCGTCTAGAAAAACTAGGTGTCTCTGAAATTGTGATTCAAGAAATGGCACAAGGGCAGAAGAAAAGTCGTTTCTTGGCATGGACGTTCATGTCGGCAGAAGAAAGACAAGATAGGGTCAAAGCACTACTTTGATACGTTAACTTGCTCAAGCAACGCTTGGTACTTGTTGACTAACATCCAGTTCTCCGATTTTCGCTCAAGCTCGATTAATAACACGAGGTTGTTTCGCTGATAACCATAACGTTGGCTAAAGTCGAGCAATCTCAATCGAGCTTGATGCAATTGGTCCTGTTCTATTTCTAACGCCGCTAATTGCAAACTAGAGATTGGACGCAGCGGTTGGTGTTCAACTGACTTGCTGAAATAGTATTTGGCTTGATGACTTTTTCGCGCTTTTAGAGCGCATAACCCCGCATTTTCATAGGTTTCGGCGACAGCATAATAATTAGGCTTGTCGATCGCTTGATTAAATAAGACATCAGCCCTTTGAAATTCCCCTTGCTTACACAAAAAAGTACCATAGTTATTGTAAACATTGCCGTTGTTTGGATGTTCATCAAGTGTTTTCTTGTATAGCTCTGCCGCTCTATCAACTTCTCCGACTACATCGAGATAGTACGCTAAAGACAAACTGCTTTTGTAGTAGTGGGGTGCATATTTCATGGCTTTTTCTAAGCTTTGACGTGCTTTGGAATACTGTTCAAGTTTGACGTAGTTAAGACCCAAAGCAATACGTGTATCAGCCATATCTATGGGGCTGTGTTGAGCATTGCTATTATCCTCACGCACGGTAACACAACCACTTAATGTCATCGATGCGAGCATTACGATATGAGTATGGATTTTCATAGTTCTGTCCCAAATTCCTAAATGTCATACTGTGGTTTTGTTCCGATCATCATAAGTAGATGCCGGAACTAACGTAGGAAAACGGGGTAACTGTGCGAGCGAATCGTCAAAACTCAATGATGGTTGTGTAGTGAGTGCAAATTATTTTGCTTATAAAGTAGCCAGTTAAGATAGAATAATGACTCTAATCTATATCTATTGTGTGAACTTCGTTAGAGTACTCGAGACAAAATAAATAGGTGTAATAGCAATGAGCACAAATAACAAACCTTGGTTAAAGACGTACCCCGATGATGTTCCTGAGTTTGTCGATATCGACCAATACACCAACATCAATGAGATGTTCGTTAAGCCGTTCGAGCAATTCGCGGACAACACAGCGTTTGTCAACATGGGACATTCACTCACGTATCGCGATTTAAACGAGAAAAGTGATGCCTTTGCTGCCTATCTTCAGAACGAACTTAGGGCGAAAAAGGGCGATAGAATTGCTCTGATGATGCCGAACTTACTGCAATATCCGATCACCATTCTTGGTGCATTGAAGGCAGGACTTGTTGTGGTTAACGTCAACCCACTTTATACGCCAAGAGAACTTGAGCATCAGTTGCGTGACTCGGGTGCGACGATCATTGTGGCAGTGACTAACTTTGGCAACAGCTTACAACAGGTCATTGCTAAGACCAGCATCAAGCATGTCATCTTGACGAGCATTGGTGATGAACTTGCGCCACATAAACGAACGCTAGTGAATTTTGTGGTTAAGTACGTGAAAAAAATGGTGCCTAAGTATCATTTGCCAGGGGCGATTTCATTGAGACGTGCGCTTACTGACGGTAAACGTATGGACTTTAACCCTCCTGTGATTGAAAGCAGTGACCTTGCTTATCTGCAGTACACTGGCGGCACCACAGGTCTTGCGAAAGGCGCAATGCTAACCCACAGAAACATCATTGCGAACGTGCTGCAAGTCTATGGCCATTTCGGTCCTAGAACCTCGAAAGACAAAGAGCGTGCGGTAACTCCTTTACCGCTTTACCACATCTTTGCCAATTCAGTCAGTATGATGTTGATGATGTACATGGGTGGTAGCAATCTTTTGATCACGAATCCTCGTGATTTGAATAGTTTTGTCAATGACTTAAGTAAATATCCGTTCACGATGATATTTGGTCTTAATACGTTATTTGCTGCATTGAACAATCACGCCAAATTTAGAGAGTTGGATTTCTCCAATGCTGAGTTCACCATCGCCGGTGGCATGGCTACTCAAAAACACATCGCGGACGAATGGCAAAAGATTACAGGGATGCCAATCATTGAAGGCTACGGTTTGACGGAATGCTCGCCTGTAGTCGCAGGTGGTGTTCATACGCAGCAGTCCTACGTGCCTGCGGTAGGAGTGCCCTTGCCAAGTACCGAACTGCGTATCGTAGATGAAAACGGTCAGCCACTGGGTGTAAACGAAGTCGGAGAGATTCAAATCCGTGGTGACCAAGTAATGAAAGGCTATTGGAAGCAAGAAGCGGAAACCAACGCTATCTTAACCAAAGATGGCTGGTTGTATTCGGGCGATATTGGTCGTATGGACGAAGACGGTATCTTTTATATCGAAGACCGTAAGAAAGATATGATTTTGGTTTCTGGATTCAATGTGTTCCCAACGGAAATTGAAGAGGTAGCGACGCTACACCCGAAAATTGTTGAGGCTGCAGCGGTAGGCGTGCCTGATGATGTAGCTGGGGAACGCGTCAAGTTAATCGTAGTGACTAGTGGTCCAGTTACCGTTGATGACATTAAAAAGCACTGCCGTCAACATCTCACAGGATACAAGATCCCTAAAGTAATTGAGTTTAGAGATGAGCTGCCAAAAACCAACGTGGGTAAAATATTACGTCGAGTTCTACGTGATGAATAAGATCGGACAGCTCACGCAATAGTCGGAGAAAATTGGCGCTCTGCATATTCATAAGCCACACTTTTAGTGTGGCTTTGTTTGTTAGGAGGCAGCGATGAAAAACGAACTGGACCCCGGAAAAGTACTTCAAGCCTACGACAACATAATGGAACATGGCGCTGATACAGAGTTTGGCAAGATCTATGGCGGTGTTGAAGCATTCTCAGATTATGATGGTTATAACGTGTATATGAGAGGTAATGGTGTAGAGCTGAAAGTGGGCTTTCACAATACCTATCATTTGGAATACGACCAAGAACACTTGCGTGATAGCTTTTTGAAAAAAGTAGCGTTATTGGCGAAGTAAAATCGTAGGAAAGCAGATGATATCTCCCCAATAGCTGGGGAGATAGGTAGATATTGCCGCAATAGGATTTAGAAAGTAGGTCGCAAGACTGCCTTACTCGTCTGTGGTAAACGCATCTGCACTGAAGTGTTCCAAATCGTAAGGCGTTTGCTGGTATACACAGTAGTTGAGCCAGTTGGCAAACAATAAGTGCCCATGACTTCGCCAGCTCGCAATAGGTTTATTATCAGGGTTGTTGTTCGGATAATAATTGACCGGAATTGCGGGCTCCATACCTTCACCAAGGTCACGGACATACTCGCCGTGTAGAGTGTGTGAGTCGTACTCAGGGTGACCTGTCACAAATACATTTCGTTTGTCCTTGGTTGCCGCAAGGTAGACACCTGCTACATCTGAGGTCGCTAGGATATCTAGATCCGTATGTGACTCCAGATACTCGGGCGAGAAATCCGCATAGCGCGAATGGGGGGCAAGGAAAGAATCATCAAAACCACGCAGTAGCGGGTGGTATTGATGCTGAATAGTATGGTGGTAAACACCGGACAATTTCTCTTTGCGAGTTCTTTTCGGCAGGTCGAATAACAGCTTCAGTCCCGCTTGAGCCGCCCAGCACACATACAAGGTAGAGGTCACGTGCTTGTTGGCCCAATTCATAATGGTTTGCAGATGTTCCCAGTAAATCACGTCTTCAAATTGAACTAGACCGAGTGGTGCTCCGGTAATAATAAGTCCATCGAAGTTACGATCTTTGATCGTTTCAAACTGACGGTAGAAGGTATCTAGGTGTTCCGTTGGTGTGTTCTTGCTTGGTCTGTCATCAATGCGCAGCAGCTCGACATCAACTTGTAGTGGACTATTAGAAAGCAATCTTAGGAACTGGGTTTCCGTTTCAATTTTCTTTGGCATCAAATTGAGGATCAGTACTTTGAGTGGTCGAATTTCCTGCGTGGCAGCACGCGTCTCCGACATCACGAAGATATTTTCGTTTCTCAATACGTTGGATGCAGGCAGTTGATCGGGAATCTTAATTGGCACAGCTTTCTCCCTAAGCTAATGTTTGGTCATCTGGACGTCTATACATCTAAAGTTAACGCAAACGTTTTTGCTTGTCGATAGTTAATTTTAGTTCAATTCGAGTATGACCAACGAATCAAACCGTGTACTGAGCCTGAAATTGGGTACAATGCTTGGTTCTATATGTTTGAAGGTACCAGCAATTGAAATTGACGCTAATCCGTGGCTTACCTGGCTCAGGAAAAACAACGTTAGCAAAGACATATGATGCACAACATTTCGAAGCCGACATGTATTTTGTTAATGTTCACGGAGACTACTGCTATGATCCTGACTTGATTGAACAAGCACATTTGTGGTGCCAGAAGCAGGTCGAACTGGCTCTTGCCAAAGGTGAGAATGTAGTAGTGGCAAATACCTTCGTGCGACGTTGGGAAATGAAGGCGTATAAAACGCTAGCGCAGCAATTCAATGCGGATTTGGAAATTATCGTTTGTAACGGTAAATACCAAAATATCCATGGAGTTAGTGATGCTGTCATTGCTAAAATGCGTGCTCGCTGGCAAGACTGAACGCATGAAATGTAGCGCAGTGTCGTGATAATGATGTATCAAATAACGCTGATCAAATTAAAGGCTCAATGGGACAATGGCTAAACGTTCACCCGTCATCGAAATGACGTCTTATGGTATTTATTCCACTTGGGATTCCGGCTCTAAAGAGCTGCCTAAAATTCAAGATTTCACCACCATAGTGCCAGCCGATGAGCACATTGAATTTGGCTTTATTGTTAATATCAAAAAGGCCAAAGGGGAGCGCGTTCGATACTGTATTTACCATCCTGGCATCCTTGGTAAGAAAGGGCAGGTGTTGGAACCTTTTGATGGTGAAGAGCATATCGGCAGTAATGATTGGGACTTCTATCTGGGGGACACCATTCAGCTGCTTCACCCTATCGATGGCTTTGAAAGCAATCTAGGGGAGTGGCGCATGGTACTTGAAATGCAAGGACGTGTGGTTGCGGAGAAGAAGTTCAAAGTAACAGCAAGAGATGAAGGTCAGTTTTGGAAAAATCGCGGCTTTTAATATCAGTTCGTCTTAATAGCTTCGTCCATCGAGTTGAGGATAAAGCACAGGTTATCGCAAGCGCTTCCCAATCCGGATGCACGCTCAAACGCATCCGCCGCTCACGCAATTGGCTCGTTACTGGTCGCAAAGAACAACTGGCGTCGTTCGCATTAGATGCCAGTGTAGGTTGGATATCGGTTGCGATAGAGAAAGTGTTATCGGAGTATAAGTCACCCATTCAACAAGTATTAGAGCGAAACCCTGAAGTAACCATTGCAGAATTGATGCATGAGTCGGGTTGTACTTTAGTGGAAGCTCGTGCAGCCATTGATGAATATGAGGGGCTATAAAAAACGCTGCATTCCACAGGTGTGAAATGCAGCGCTAAGCTCTATTGCTAGATTTAAGCCGTTACGTAGCCAATAACGAAGTCAGTGATTTTCACCATATCGTCAATAGCGATGTACTCTTCAGTAGTATGAACTTTTGCCATACCAGTAGAAAGGTTTACAGTTGTTAGACCTTTACCGTTGAAGTTGTTCGCGTCACTACCACCACCAGTATGTTTTGTGTTGGCTTCGATGCCGTTTGCTTCAAAGACTTGTTTAACCTTCAGAACGTGTGCGTCGTCTTCTGCGATAACAAAAGCGTCGTAGGCACGTGTTGATTCGATCTCGACTTCTGCACCGAATTTCTCAGCCGACGCTTGGAAAGTATCAACCATATGCTTAACTTGAGCGGTTAGCTTGTCGCTGTTTAGTGAACGTGCTTCGGCAACCACAGTTAGCTCTGGCATTACGATGTTAGTTGCTTGGCCACCGTTAACAGAACCGATGTTTGCTGTAGTTTCTGAATCAATGCGAAGCAGCTTCATGTTTGCGATAGCATCTGCGGCAACCATTGCTGCGCTGATGCCTTCTTCGGGAGCTAGACCTGCGTGAGCTGGGCGACCTTTGATTTTAGCAACAATTTTTTGTTGGCCCGGAGCACCCGTTACGATGGTTCCGATTGGGCCACCAGTATCAAGTACTATCGCGTTGTTTGATTGGATGTAGGACATATCGAAGTGTTCCGAACCGAACAGGCCACCTTCTTCGTGAACGGTGAAAGCGACTTCGATAGTTTTATGTTCACGGTTTTGCTCTTTAAGGCAACGTACCGCTTCCATTACTGCTGCAATACCAGACTTGTCGTCTCCACCAAGAATCGTATCGCCCTTTGAGCGAATAATACCGTCTTCAATGATTGGCTCGATGCCAATACCTGGAGTTACTGTGTCCATGTGAGCACTGAATACAATGCTACCGTCAAGCGTACCTTCAAGGCGACCATATACATTAAACCCATTGGTATACTGTTCTGGTACAGGAAGTTTGCTTACGGCGAAACCTAGCTCACCCAGCTGTTCAGCAATAGCTTCAGCAATGGCTTTTTCATTGCCAGATTCGCTGTCGATTTTAACAAGATCAAAGAAGTGGTTAACAAGGCGGTCGGTATTTACTAGTGTCATAGGATTACTTCACGTTATGAAACAGGGACACTCACTTTACACCCTATGTTTACGTGCTAGACCTGAGGTAAATCAAAAAAAGTGCCGCATTTTAGGTAAATCGACTGACATCAAGGCTGTTTGTGCTTAGAAAATTGGTAACAAGCTGCAACAGTGGTGGAAATGATAAGAAAACTACCCAACCATTGAAGGTTTGTAAGTTGCTCTTGCAAGAAAATTGCCGCGAAAATCAACCCAAATAGTGGCTCTGTGCCCATCAAAAGTGATGCTTGACTTGCGTGAAGAAACTTGACGGCGTAGTTCTGCAGGAAAAACGCCATAAGGGTACAACCTAAAGCAAGGTATATTAAGCAACTCGAGGTGACCCAATCAAGTTGCATCATAGTTGTTGTAAACTGGGTAGCCGACCCTTCTTTGAACATTAATAACAAGCTTACGACAGTAACAACCGAGAGTTGAATAAAAGTAATCAGTTCGGTATTCAACTCGTGTCCCGTGAAGGCTTTTCGGCAGGTAACAACCATGATCGCTCTGAGTACGGCTGCGATTAGAACTAATGCGACTCCCAAATTGAAGGTAAAGTCCTGTTGAGTCACGTTGGAAAGCAAAGCGACACCTACCACCCCTATAAAACAGTATCCTACCAAGCCTTTAGGCAATGAAACCTTAAGCCATACCTTTTCCAAGAATGGAGTGAACAGGATACAGAGACTGATGAGGACAGCAACTTGTCCTGCTTGAGCGAGCATCACAGCCCATGTTTCGGTAATGAATATGCAGCTCAAGATAGCACCAGTAAGTAATCCTACTTTTAAATAGCCAATTGCGTTGTTAGTAAATTCAATGAAGAGCTTTTTCTTATATAGGATTACGACTAGTACGGCACAGCTTAAAGCGAAACGGGCGAACAATAGTTGTGGGACACTAAGTGTTTGAAGAACCTGTTTTGACGTTCCGTAACTGGTACCCCAGACGATTGATACCGCGAGTAACCCTATAACCGCCCAATTCACTGTGAAACTTTGTGCGTAATTCCTATCCATTTGTAATTGCTCTTAAATATTTTTTGTGAATAATTCTATCGATATGCTAACTTATGAATAACAAAGTGATAATACTTCCGAAATGCATAGGACTTATGACTGATGGACACAAATAAACTCATGGCACTTTTGCCGGATATTGCTGCGTTTGTGACAGTTGTTGAAGCTGGGAGCTTCACCGCCGCCTCGCAGAGGTTGGGTATGACGCCATCAGGAGTAAGCCGCCAAATAAGTCGACTTGAGGCTGCGCTTAATGCTGATCTACTTGAACGAACAACGAGAAAACAGGTAACAACGGACACTGGCAAGGTAGTGTACGAGTTCAGTAAGAAAATCATGGAGTCTGCTTCTGATATCGCCAATATTGCCAGTCAGGAAGGGGGAGAAGCCCAAGGCGAACTAAGGATTTCAGCTCCCAAAGCTTTCAGTCGCCACATTTTAGAGCCATTAATGCTGCCGTTTCTCGATTTGTACCCGAAGGTAAAACTTCGCCTATTGGTTAGTGATGAGTTCGTTGACCCTTTTGGTCACAACCTAGATATCGTTTTCGAGCTGACACACTTCCCAAGAGAAAATTTGGTAGCAAAAACACTTGGTGAAATCAAAGCCGTGCTGTGTGCAAGCAAATCATACCTTCAAGAGCATGGTATTCCGTTCCATCCAAATAACTTATTGAATCACAATTGCTTATTTCTCAATGAACAACCAAACGATAATGTATGGCTTTTCAATAAGGATGGGGAAAACGTTAAAGTTCAAGTTGACGGCCGTTACTCAGTTAACCACTCCGAGATGCGGTTAAATGCAGTGAAAAGTGGAATTGGTATTGGTATCTTCCCAGAATTTGTGGTGGAAAAAGCTTTGAGAGAAGGTGACGTCTTACAGGTGTTACCGGAATGGCATATTAATTCTCGGTATCAAGGGGAATTAGTGATGCAATTTCCCCAGTCAAAGTTTATGCCCGCCCGAAGACGAGCATTTATTGACTATATGGTTGCGTCAATGAAGCCCACTAAAGCAAGTTCATAAATCGCTGCGGGTAGTCACTGAAAATTGCATCAACTTGTTGTAACTGCTTAAAAGATTTCGGGTTATTAACGGTATAGCACCAGATCTGTAAGCCACGCTCTCGCAACGTTCTAATGTGCTTTTGGGTAAGCCAACGATAATTGAGATGGCAGCTGAATGCCTCTACCTCATCAATAGTTTTTAAAAGACGGTTATTAAGCCGGTTACCTAGCACACCTAGGCGCACGCCAAGTTTTGCTTGATACAGTGCAAGCATTACCTCACGACTAAAACTTGAGATAAGCAACTGATTTCGGTCTATCTCACAGGCATTGAGCCGTTCTGCAAGTAGAGCAACGACGTGCTCCGCATCATGTTTATCAACCTTGACCTCAATATTGATGCTCAGCTGGTTAGTCTGACAGTAATTGAGTAATTCATCGAAGCTCATCAGTCGCTCACCAGCAAACTGTGGTGCTTTCCATGACCCAAAGTCGAACTGACTAAGTTGTTCGAATGTTAATTCATCGATTCTGCCGGTGCCATTACTGCATCGGTTAATAGTGTGGTCGTGACAAACCACTAGTATGTCATCTTTAGTCGGTTGAACATCCACTTCAACCCAGGTGAGGCCCGCTCTTTTTGCTGCTTGAATACTTGCTAGGGTGTTTTCTGGATGAGTTCCAGCAACACCGCGATGACCCGCAATTAATGTGCTCATAAATATTCCTAGACACTTATCAATTCAACATAGATGAATGATGTTTATGTTGCAAAAATGTTACCTGAAGGCTATCTTGGTGAAAAGACATCAGACCAGTCAGTGAAAGATGAAGATTCATCAAATTAAAGGATATATACAACAAATCTATTTGGTTGAGTACCCAGATAAATTGCTCTTGTTAGACGGTGCAAGCCGAGCTGACGTGGGCACTATACTGCGTTTTATCACCGATGATTTACAGAGGCAAGTTTCTGATTTAAAAGTTATCGTCGTGACCCATATGCACCCAGACCACGCTGGAGCTGCTCATCGGCTCAAAGCTATTACAGGAGCTAAAATTGTCTCAGCGGCGAAAGAGCGCGATTGGTATTCCGGGATAGATGGCTTTTTGATGCATGTTACAGACTTAGTGTTGGCTTGGTATATGGCGAAGCGGTTAGGGCAACCTAGAAAAAACCTATGGTACAACAAGGCATTAAATGCGGATTACCAACTGATTGATGGTGATACTGTACCGTTATTTGCTGATTGGCAAATACTTGACACGCCGGGTCACACAGACCGAGATATCTCGGTCTATAACCCTAATGAGTCGATTGTTTATGTTGCGGACTTAATGGTGCAAGTGAAGCAGCATCTCACCGCACCATTTCCTATATTTCATCCAAATCAATATCGAAGATCAGTGGAGAAAGTGTACAACTTAAACGCTGAGCAGATTCTGTTGGCGCACCGAGGCCCTGTGGTTTTTGATGAGCGTGCAAAAGAGCATATTCTTGACACCGCGCCAATGAGACCAGTGACTCATTGGCGGGTAACGAAAATCAAACTTAAAGGGATGTTTAAGTCCGTGCTGACTGCGCGTTAATTTTGCTTAGGCTTATCGTGTTTAGGGAAGATAAGCGCCGATGTGTCGAATCCGGCTTCATAAGCGATTTTCAAATACTGGTCTAACTTTGCTTCCTTGATGGTAGGTGTTCTCGATAAAATCCAAAAGTAATCGGAATTGTAGCCACTGACTAGTGCAGCAGAATAATCTGGTTCTAAATAATAGACCACATAGCTTCCATAAAAAGGTCCGAAGAAAGACACTTTAAGGTGCGCGATATCGGGTGACGAGACAAATTTTGCTTTGCCTTCCGCTTCCGACCATTCCTGCTCTTTCGTGTCCCAACCACGATTTAGCACTTTTACAGAGCCATCGTCATTCAATGAGTAGGTAGCGGTGACATTGTCTAGCCCCCGCTCGAAGCTATGGTCCAGTCGAGCCACCTCATACCATCTGCCAAGATAGCGGTCGAGATCGAAACCTGTAACGGGCTGTACTTTGTCGGGAATGCCAGTACAACCGAGTAACAACAGTGGTAAGCTCACCACAAAATAGCGAAGAATTGTTTTTATCAAGGTAGACTCCTTTTAATACCTAACTGACTCTTTCTAAATAGAATATACGACAAAAATCAGAGTTCAGCTTACAATGATTGCATCTATATCCTATTGCGAATACTCTGGAAACGAACATGTTCATTAATTCTAGGTATTACTGCGTCAATGTTTGAGATATTCATTGTATTAGCGTTACTGGTGGGGTTGTTCCTTGTTGCTCAGAAATACTTTGTAAAGCAGGAAGACACAAGATCGTATCAGTACAAAGTGAAGGGACCAATTCTCTCTTCGGCACAAACAGCTTTCTATAATGCATTAAAAGAAGCTGTAGGGGAGCATGGTGTCATCTTAACTAAGGTCAGCATGGCTAATGTAGTGACTCCTCAGAACATTAGTAATAAGAAGCAATGGTTCATTGCTAATAACGTGATTGCCAAAAGCTACTTCGATTTTGTTATTTGCGATCCGAGAACGATGCAACCCAGAGTCGTGATCGAGTACGACAACGGTCAAAAGTTGGATAAAGGCAAAGTTGAACGTCAAAAGCTGATTATGCAAGTGTGTAAATCTGCAAATATCCCACTCATAGGTGCATCTGTTAAGTTGAGCTACCAAGTCAGTAAGATAAGACGTTTGCTTGCTGCACATATTGATCTTATTGAACCCGAAAAAGAAGTCCGTTTCTGTAAACGTTGTGGTAGCCCTATGACGATAAAGACGGCAACGCAGGGTGATTTCAAAGGACGACGTTTCTTTACTTGTAGTCGTCAACCATTGTGCCAATACACCGAAAACTACAACGTGGTTTTCGATGATGAGGAATAAATACGTAGTACCATTAGGTTCAACAAACTGATGTAATTCACATTTTTACTGGTTAAAAGCATAAAAAAGAGTCGAATTGATGGCTTCTAAGCCAAACGATACCAAAAACACAAAAATCTACTTGCACAGCTTGGTATCTCTCGTTAATATCCATCTCGTTCCAAAGACGATGGGTCCGTAGCTCAGTTGGTTAGAGTACTACCTTGACATGGTAGGGGTCGGCGATTCGAGTTCGCCCGGACCCACCATCCTCACTTTGAATCACGATTCAAAGGGAACACAAAATTTGGGTCCGTAGCTCAGTTGGTTAGAGTACTACCTTGACATGGTAGGGGTCGGCGATTCGAGTTCGCCCGGACCCACCAAATTTTCGAAAGCCCGCTTCTCTGAAGCGGGCTTTTTCGTATGTAAAAAACTCATGTTCCAAATAGTAACTGTTTTAAGCCTAACCGTGATTTATTTGTTATCCCCAAGATAGATAACCATAATTCACATAACTTAGATACTCTTCAAATAACTAACTATGCCGTTCTTTTTTGGCAAAGTTCCCCTTCAAAAACGCTGAGAAGTACGGCTCGCCCTCAGTGATCTTTAATTTTTACATGACGCCATGTGGTTATATATATCCAAATATGAACATTATATTTACCAGAATACATAGTTCTTATGGTGAATGTGGACTATTTTTAATTTTTCCTAGCCTATTAACTGTTAATTATTCAGCATTCCATACGGAGGCTTTTATTTCTCTATGACGTAATATTACTTATTCCGACACTCCATTACCTTTTGTTCTAACATTGGTTTAAATTGAGTTGTTATTGATTTTAATGTTATTAGTGTAGTGGTGTAATGTGATCTGTGTATATTTTTAGCTCGCACTTTGCTGCTGCCCTAAAATAGAATTCTTGCTCTAAATAATAATAATCATTAAACGTCATGTCAGTTGGTCTGTTTGTTAGCATTTTCGCTTACGGGGGAGTAACTAATGGAATGTCTTAAAAGTCTTGAATGTTTTAACTGTATTCGAATTAAGAATATTGAGTACCGGTTTGATCTTCAATTAGAGAAGAGAAAGAACAAAGTAATAGACCGAAAAAGCAATCGAGTATGGAGTGAGACATGTTTAAGAATGCTTTGCTGCTTAAACCAAACACCTCAAGGTGTGGTTCTATCGAAAAATGAGATTGTTGATTTTGTTTGGGACGGAGAACCAATAAGCGAAAGTAGTTTGCTCCAATTGGTGTACTGCACGAGAAGGAATCTGGCAGATAAAAATATAAGGATTATAAGCATACGGGGCGTAGGCTACGCACTCGTAGAAGGGGAGAACGCCATTTATGTGTGTGCAAATTGACAGATTTATTAAAGGAATCAAGCATAGCAGCGCAAATTACCAGTACAAAATGCAAGGTATATATAGTGCAAGTGAGCAATGTATAGGGTATGAGGTTCTAATTGACCAAATAAGAAGTCGAGAAACTTTGCTTGGCCCCAATGTTCATAGTGACTTAACGTTTTCATCATCAGCTAATTATTTGCTAGAACGAATAAAAGTCGCCGTTGAGAATGGTAGGTTTGAATGTGATTGGTCTGGGAAGTATATCTTTCTCAACATAGAGCGAAGCAATCTATGTGATATTACCTTGTTAGCGAGACTTATTGAGTTAAATAGCTATCTATTAGAAAAACAAATTGGGCTAGTTGTGGAAATGACTGAACGAAACGTGTGTGGCAGCTGCGTACGAATCATAGAGGGGCTTACTCTGCTAAAACAGAATGGCGTAGTGACGGCAGCGGATGATTACGATATTTACAAGTCGGACTTTCGTGCTAATGAATTGGATATGAACTTATACGAGTTCATCAAAATTCAATCTCCCAGTTCGGCAAGAGAAGTGGATATGCTTGAAACCTTCGCACAGGTAAGGCCGGAAAAAATAATCATGGAACATGTTGAGTCTACGTCGATATTCAAAATGTTAGTTGGCTTAAATCGATTCTTTTGGGGATATCAAGGCTACTGCTTTGACAAAGGTACCCCAATCTATATTTAGCTGAGGGTTTAATTTTGACTGATATCGAGAAGTATGCAGAGACCGCTTCAAAGTTAGAGAGACAGCGTCAATTTAATGAAGCATCTATTTACTGGAAGAAGGCCGTAGAGCAAGCCACTGCTCGTCAGGATAAAGCGTGGTATCAAATAAGGTACCGATTTTGCGCCAAGCAAAGGGAAAAATTATGAGTTCTTTCGTTGAACAGCATACTGAAACGATTACTGCTTCTTTGCAGGAGTTTGGGTTCACTGAAGTTCAGCGTGGGAGTGATGACTCTAACTTCTTTATTATAGGAAAACTCAAATATGTAAATATCTGTATATCTTGCAACTTGATAAGTAAGAGTTACGAGTGCGATATCCTAGCTAACAATGGCTATCACAACCTTGTATCAGATATTCCAACGATGGTTTTTTCGATTGATGCGCCATTGGAGGTAAATGTACTTGGTGCCATCAGGGTGGCTCATATCCAAGAGAGAGCCTTGGCGAAGTATGTACAGACGCGTGCTAAGTTCAGTGCTATTAACCAACTAAAGAGGTTAAAAGAACAAAACCAAATAGGTTAACCTTAGAGTTTTGAAAGCTCGTGAGGCGTAAATTGCTTTACGAGTTTTGCTACATTATATTTTTCAGAAGTAAATGAAATTAACTCTATCCGTATATTTCATCTTGGTATCGAATTTATGGTTACAGTCGGTTAAAACTTAACGTTGAAATAACATGACCCCACTCCTTTAATTCGAAATAATCGTTCTGAAAATACTGAACATTCGAGAAATATTATCTAGAAGATTTTACGCTCTCGGGTTAAGCAAGAGTGCTTTGATGTAGTGACCTCAACTGACTAGTAGCTAAGTGTCATTCTTTCACGATAGCCTGTCAGTGATGAACTGTTGTACTTTACGAAATGAAAGAACGCAGCGATTCAGTAATCCGCGTTCTTTCATAATGCAATATGTTAAGCGTCTTCTGGTACTAAATTAGGAAGCTGCCAATCTCCGCCTAGTGATTTAAAGACTCCTACTGTCACTTGTGCGGTCTGCAACCTTGCCGCTAGTAATCTATCTTCCATAATACGCTGCTGGCGTTGTGCATCGAGCAATGCAAGATGGTTGATAAGGCCCGCTTTGTACAATGATTGTGCTTTACTTAATGCGTTGTCAGAGGCGTTTAGTGCTTCTTGAATACGTTGCTCATTTTGCTGGCTTCGCCCATACGCAAACAGCATAGAGTCGACCTCGGTGATTGCAGTGTTGACCGAGTGTTCGTAGCCAAGTACTGCTGCGTCAAAGCGTGCTTCGTTCAACTCAACCAGTGCTTCGCCTCTTCCTCCATCAAACACGTTCCAGCTCACGCCAACCGCACCAGCCCACCCAACAGAGTCAGAATCAAATAAATCATCAAAGCTGCTTGCCGATACTCCCGGAGTTCCAGTTAGGAAAAACTTGGGGTAACGATTGGCAATGCTAGCTGCGACTTCTTCGTTTAACGCGGCCATTTCACGTTCAGCAATGCGTATATCTGGGCGACGTTTTAGAAGATCAGATGGCAGGCCAACGGGGATAACACCTTCTAGACTTGGCAGACCAGCACTGCTAGCAAGGCGAATATCGACTTGAGTAAGAGGTTCACCTAATAGAGTTGCCATCCGTTGTTTATGAACTTGTTGGGCGATTTCCAGTTGTGGAATAACCGACTCAGTTGCAGCCAGCATAGTTTGAGCTTGTGCTAAGTCGAGTTCAGAGCCATAGCCACTTTTTACCAGTTTCTTTACTAGCTCTAATGTCTTAGTTTGGTCGGCCAAGTTTGCGTCAATCAACGCCATTCTCTCTTGAGCGCCACGATACTGTAGGTAGTTGTGCACCAAGTCTGCGGTAATTAGGGTATTGAGCCCACTGCGGTAGATTTCTGCTTGTTCAACACGAATCTTGGCGGCGTTCGACTGTCTGTCGATACGCCCAAACAGATCCATTTCCCAACCTATGCTAGCGCCAGCAAACACGCCATCATGCTGATTATTTAGCAAGGTTGTGGAGTCTAAAGGTGTGCCAGTTGGCAGCGAGTCTCCGATAGGGTTTAATGCTGGACCTAACAGGGAATCATTCTTACTCAACTGATAGTTAAAGTAGCCCGCCCCAATGTTAACAGTAGGGACTTTAAAAGAGCTCACTACAGATTGATAACTGTTGGCCATTTTTATCCGCTCGGCTGCCATTTTAAGCGGGATATTTTGACGCTGCACATCTTGTACCATTTGATTTAGTGAGTCGTCGTTAAAGCTTGTCCACCAGTAATCGTTCTCAGCTTGTTGCTTGTTACTACTATATAAGTAAGTGTTTGATAGAGTCATCGTTGGTTCTGTGTAATCAGGCCCAACAGCACAGCCCGCTAATGTTATTGCGAGAGCCAAAGGAGCAAGTTTTATCGCCTTAAGTAGGCATTTACGTGAGTGATGCGTTTTCATGTTTTATGCCTTTTGTTCTGACGCGACAATAGTGCCGTGTGTCGATGATTTTGCTGTTGTTGGTGTCTCTTTGTAGGCCAAGCGATAAAGAGCTGGCATAACAAATAGTGACAACACCGTTGCGGCTGCCAGTCCACCAATAATGGTTGCGGCCATTTGATCAAATAACAGGTCACTGAGTAGTGGGATCATCCCCAAGGCCGTGGTTAATGCGCCCATAGATATAGCCATCGTACGATTAATCGTCGCTGACTTAATGGCTTCGGAAAGTCCCAAACCGTTCTGCCTTTCTAGTTCAATTTGATCCATGAGCACGATGCCATTTTTAATAATCATACCCATGAGCGTTACGGCACCTATGAGCGCCATGAAACCAAATGGCTTATCAAAAGCAAGTAGGGCAAAGGTGGCACCTGTTGCTGCTAATGGAATCGTAGAAAGAATAATCACAGGCTGTTTAAAGCCATTAAACATCGCGACGAGGATAATCACCATGATGAGCAGTGCTTTAGGCAGCTGCTTCAAAATGTCTGACACTGCTTTGTGTTCGTCGTAATACTCGCCACCCCACGTCATTGTGTAGCCAGGTGGCAACTCAATTGCTTCAATCTGGTCTTTAATGGCATTTCGAACTCTCGCAGGAGTGCTGGTACGTTCAACCCCCGCCTGAGCTGTGATGGTTTTCACGCGGTCACGACGCCAAATCATGCTCTCTTCAGCTTTTAACTCGAAGCCATCCACAACTTGTCCTAGTGGAACACTGTGCAATCCAAGAATGGACTTAACGGGTAATGTCTCTAGTGATGCCATGGTTTGTTCAGAACCACGAAGCTGAATGGTAATTAACTCATCATTGAGGTTCATTTGACCAAGTGGCATGCCATCCGAGGCGCGCTTCATGGCAAAGGCGATATCGGTTCGATTGATGCCTGCACGGCGCGCTTTATCTTGGTTAATAATTGGAGTCAGTACCTTACTTTGTTGGCGCCAATCGTCTCGTACGTACTTCGCTTCAGGGTGCTGGGCCATAATGGCTTTAGCTTGATTAGCGAGTTGGTGTAGTACAGCTTCATCTGGACCAGAGAAGCGAGCTTCGACCGCGTATTTATCAGCGGTGGCAAGCTTCAAGGCTCGGAATCGAGGCTCCGCATTAGGAAACTGCTCCTCTACCCAAGCATCACCACGTGCAACAAGTGCAGATATTGATTGGTAATCTTTGGTGTTAATTAGTATTTGACCGTAAGCTGGGTCAAACGGTTCTGGTTCAACCGTCACAGAGAATCGAGGAACGCTACTACCAATTGCTGTGGCGATGCTCTCCACTTCTGGTTGCTGTAGCAGCCAGGATTCCATTTTCCTCATGTCTATTGAGGTTTGTTCTACTTTGGCTCCATTAGGTAGCCAATAGTCGAAGAATACAATTGGGCGATCTGATTGTGGGATAAAGTTAATAGCAATGTACGGAACAGCCATTGCGGTAACCGCAATTAATGGAATCAATGCTGCTAGCGCTTTTTTGGGATTATCGACTGTCCAGTTTACGCATTGTTTGTAGCGAGCCATTTTGTCTTCGCTGCTTTCTGAATTAGGTTTGATGAACAGCCAACACATGAGAGTGGTGAATGTCATAGCAACAAGCCAAGAGAGTAAGAGTGAAGACGCTATGATATAAAATACTGAGCCTGCGAATTCGGCAGCGTCCGTTTTCGAGAATAGAACTGGACTTGCTCCCATGATGGCGATGATAGTCGCACCCAATAAAGGAACACCAGTTTCCTTAACAGAGTCTAACGCCGCTTGTGTTCGCTCAACACCTTTATTTAACTTTGCGATCATCATGTCAGTGATAACGATGGCGTTATCTACTAACATCCCAAGTGCTAAGATAAACGTACCTAGGGATACTCGGTGTAAATCTATATCGTTGATGTTCATATAGATAAGCGTTAACAGTATCGTCAGAAGAAGACTGCCGCCAACAATTGTTGCACTCTTAAAGCCCATGAAGATCAGTAGCACCACAAAGACGATCGCAACACTTTCTAACAGGTTGCCGACAAAGTTGTCGATAGCTTTTTGTACTTCGTCAGGTTGAAATGCAATAGTCGAGATATCAACCCCAAGAGGCAAGCTCGCTTGGTAGTCATTGATAATATCTTGGATCGTATCGCCTAACGACACGACATTAATCCCCGGGACTGGACTTACTGCCAATGTGACCGAAGCTTGTCCGTTGTAGCGGTTTTCTGTAAGTGCTGGTTTTTGATAGCCCATGGTGACATCTGCAACGTCACCGAGTCGAATAAGCCCAGTGCCAAACTCACTAACCCCGCCTTTAATTACGAGATTGCGAATATCGGCTAGAGATTGAAATTCACTACCTTGGTGTATTCGAATACGTTCTGAACCAGCATCGAATTTACCCGTTTCGAAGGTGGTATTGGTACTATTAAGCTGATTCCAAACTTGAGCTACAGACAAGCCATACTGAGCAAGGCGTTCATCGGGAAGGTCGATATAGACCACACGTGGTTGGACACCGTGTAATTCAATTTTCTTAATGCCTTTTATGGTTTTTAAACGACGTTGGAGTTCTTCTGAATAACGACGAAGTTCTTCCGGCTGAGCATCGTTGCTATGAATGGCAAACAACATGCCATAGACTTCGGAAAACTCATCTTGCACTAGGCTGATTTGCGCTGTAGCAGGGAGCTGCAGTTTTACATCTTGTACCTTACTGCGAAGTATGTCCCATTGCTGAGGTAAGTCTTGGGAGTTCAGACTTTCTTTAAGGTCTACGAATACCATGGACATGCCTGGGCGAGACAGTGATCGTAACCGATTTAGTTCCCCCATTTCTTGCAGCTTGGTTTCGACCGTATCGGTCACCTGTTTCTCGACCTGTTCAGCCGATGCTCCTGGATATAAGGTAACGACAACCGCGGTTTTTACGGTAAAGCTTGGGTCTTCTAGCTTACCAAGATCAAAATAAGAATAGATGCCAGCGATGATACTAAGCGTGATAAAAAACAACAGAAACGTTTTTTGTCGAATGGCGAATTCGGCGAGTTTAATCATGTTCTATGTCCTATAGATCCCTAAGTACAAGTTTGTCTGCTACATCACCATCTTTTAAATAGAAAGATCCGCTCACTACTACGTAGTCGTCGCCTTTCACATTTCCAGAGATACAAGCTTGATAAGCATCTAAAGATCTCAGTTCAACGGGTGTCGAGACCACCTCGTTATTGCGTACCACATTGATATGTAGTTCCTCTTTCTCTCCCACTAGCGCCGAGTAGGGAATACAGAAGGAATCTTTAGCCACCATTGTTTTTGATGACACCGTAACGGACTTGCCCGAGAAGAGATGTTGGTTTGCATTGTCCAATGTGTAGGTAACGGTATAGGTCTGTTTGATCAGATGAGGAAGTGGAGCTATCTCGGTGACATACCCTTTGATAGGAGTGTCTGATTGATACCAGCTAATAGAACCTGAATCGTTGATACTAAACTGGTCGATCATATTTTCTGGCACATCAATCTCAACGTCCAATGCGGAGTTATCTTGCATGGTTGCTACGGCAATACCGGGTAGAACCTGCTCATGGGCATCAAATTCTACGCTGGCGATAATACCGTCAAAAGGTGCGACCAACTGTGTATAGCCTAATGTGTCTTTGGCTCTCTGAATGTTTTTATTGACGACTTTCACTGCTGAAAGGCTACGTTCATAACCACTCGTGGCACGGTCTAAATTTACACTGGCAATCGCATTGTCAGCGATTGCTTGTTTAACCCGTTTTAACTCGGCTTTTGCTAGTTTGTGAGCTGACTTTGCTTCAAGCATCTTTGCTTCTAGTTCTTCGAGTGCTACTTGATAGTCATGAGGATCTAAGCGAGCAATTACGTCACCCTTTCTAACGCTATCGCCAGCTTGTACGTGAACTTCGCTCAGCGTACCGGGAACTCGAAATGCCAAGTTAGCGCTATCATGAGCACGGACTACACCACTAAAATGCTTGGTTGAATTATCTTCTAAGCTATTGAGTCTGATGACCTGTAAAGTGGTTTGTTTTGGTTCAGGTTGCTCTAGCACCTTGGCTTGATTGCATCCAAGCAACGCGATGGACGTTGCGATGCAGAGTGTGATTGTGTTTATTGTTTTCATAATAGATAGCTCCGTAATAATGGAGCTATCTTAATATTGAACAGTGTTCAAATAAGCCGTCTCTGATGAGACTTACTGTCATAAAAATTATGACAATTGATTGAGGCGCGGTATTTCTGAAGAGAGGTGCTCGATGAGCACTTTACTGGCTTTATTCAATGTTTTTGGCTGAGGGTAGAGTAGCCAACCATCTTCTTTTATGGCTGTTTCTTGAGGTAGCAAAGGTACGAGCGTACCTTGTTTTAGCTCTCGTTGTATCATCATTGTCGGTAAGAAACTAATACCTCGCCCCCTTATGGTCGCGCCTTTAATAAAGCCGACACTGTTGGCGATTAAACTTGCTTTCACAGAAGCGGTACCTGAATCAAAGTGCCACTGGCTGTCGATATCACCACTAGGCCAGCGAAAACAAATACACTTATGTTGGTCAAGTTCATCTAACGACTCTAGAGCTCCAAACTCTTCAACATACTCAGGCGAAGCGACTAACGCTCGGCGATATTGAATCACTTTTCGGGCAACAATATCAGAGTCGAATATGGTTCCGCCGTGAATAGCGATATCTAAACCCTGCTGAAAAATCTCATTGAATCCGTTACTGATACTGCGGATGTCGAGTTGAATCTCAGGGTATTTGTCATGAAATTCGAACAAGATAGGCTGCAGAAGGTCATAAGTCTCGGGTAGGACTCCGAGCTTAATTTTCCCTGTAAGCATATCTCTAGAACTGGACAGTGATTGTTGAGCACGGTCGAACAACTCTATGGCTTGGGTAATTTCGTCAAAATAGGTGCTACCACTGTTTGTCAGCGATAGGTTGCGGGTTGTCCGGTGAAATAATTGCGACCCTACTGCCTTTTCGAGTTCATTGATTCGTCGACTGACATTGGCTCTAGGCAGATCAAGCGCATTGGCCGCGGCAGTAAAACTGCCTAGTTCTACTACTTTTGTGAACAGTTTTAGGTCTGCAATTTTCATATCAGAATCGTAGTGCTAAAAAGACGGAATTTTCGAGCGTATGATAGTAATTAAAAAGATGAACAACATGGTCTAAAAAGGACTGATTGCCTCATTAGCTAGCGTGATATGAATAGATTGGTATGGAATATTGAAGAGGAAGGGTAGGTTGGTAGTATGCATTGACTGTATCGTTCGAGTTTGCCAGTTGCATACTACCTTTGTTGTTTTAGATAATACTTTCTAGACGAGAGAGTTATTTAGCCAGAGGCATAATTTCGAAACCTTGCTTAAAGCTATCTAGCGAACTAGCCAAATCTTTGAGCGTGTTCGCATCACCTTCAACTTGAGCTTTGTTGGACTGAATCAACTCATCAAGCGTAGTTTGACCTAACACCACCTTGGTCAAATCGGATTTGTTGATGCGTAGGGTGGTATCGGTATCTTTAACTATTTCATCGACTTCAAGGCTTGCCATATTGGCGTTAGACACTTCAACGTAATAGGTTTCTTGAACGTCAGGATGAACCACATTCATATTGAATTCTAAACCTAGTGTTTCCGCTTTAGGAGCATTGAGGCGCACGGCGATGAAATCTAGGAAACTCGAAGTTGGTGTGTTGGCGATAACATCCGCCGATGCTACTTTAGTTCCTTCACCGATTTGGTTGGTACGAAGCTCAACCGCAGCTTGTAAGTAGCTATTACGCCACGCCATGGTTTCTGACTGATAGCCTTGCTGCTCAAAGCTGTCAGCTAACAACTCGCGTGCTTGTTTGTTATCGGGATTACACATGACAACATCATTGAGCAGTTGAGAGGCTTGTTGATACTCGCCCGCCGCAAAATGTTCTTGGCCGACTTTCATGAAGGTATCGATACCAGCAGCGTTAACATAGGTACATGACTTATCAACTGTAGTCAGTGGATTGGTGTTAACTGGGTTCATGTCGTAATAACCCAAATACATGTTCACAACAGCACGTGCGTTATGCGAGTAGGAGCCGTGGTAACCTCTTGAAGCCCAGTTGTTTTGCTGCGTTTTCGGAATGATCTTGTCAATTTCACGCCCAACATCATTAATGGTGACACCGTGGTTAGCAAGGCGCAGCGACTGGTTATGGACAAATCCATAGTTATCGCGCTGAAGGGTAATGTAGTCGGAAATTTCGTTCCCTTTATCATTCCACACCGGAGCAGAGTGAGCCGCGTGAATACTGTCGACTAATCCAGAGTCTACAAATCGCATTTTCAGCTCTGTCAGGTACTTAGTCCAGATTAACGAGTCACGGACTTTAGCACCGCGGAAGGTATAGATATTGTGTTGGCCGTCATAGGTCAGTTCTGCAGTATGCAGTGTGCGGTATTCTGGGATGTAATGAACAATCTCTGCGGGTGCTTCTGCTCCTGGCATATTGATAAAGTGGAACTCTAGCCCACCAATATCAACGGTCTCTTCTCTTTCTTCAATGTACTGAGTTGGCGCTACGAGCGTAACATTACCTTTTGATAAGCCCATGCCCAGTGCATTATCAACAATACCAGTGACATCGTTACCCAACTCTGAACCGTATTGATAAGCAGAACGACGTCCCATTGCGTTGCCCGCTAATACATTCTCGTCCGCCATTTCACGGATGAAATCTACCGGTGCGATAATAGGAGCACCTTCTACAAAGTCACCTGACTCGTAGATACCACGCGAGCCGCCGAAGTGGTCAACGTGCGTATGCGAGTAAATCATACCTACGATGTTATGCTTGCCGTTGATTTTTGGAAGATGCTTTTTCGCAAACTCCCAACCTGCTAGTGCGGTTTCAGCCGTTACCATAGGGTCGTGAATTATGTAGCCTGTTTTTGCTTTGTAGATAGTCATGTTTGAAAGGTCTGCACCACGAATCTGATACACACCTTCAGTGACTTGATACAGACCGCCTGACGTAAAGTTCATCTGTGCTTGTCGCCAGATCGAAGGGTTAACCGAGGCCGGGATTTCATCATCATCTAAATGAGCCATGCGGTTTTTTAGCTCTCCTGCACGATGGTCACCAAACTCGGCTATTAGACCTCGCTTAGAACGATCAAACGCGGTGGTATCTTTCCATGGAAGTGTTTTGGCGAGCGCATTGTTGGCTTCGATAGTGTGTGAAGTTGCTGGTTTACCTTGGTAAGTCTCTACTGACTCGTAATCTGCAAATGCATGTGCAGAAACGATAGATAATACGGAAACAGCTAGAATGGATTTTTTCATAATGGCCTCATTATTCGTGGGCTTTTAGTGTCTGAGGCGCATTGTAGATAGCGAGCTAAGGACCAACAATGCAGTGGGAGCGATAGCTGATATCACAACGATAAATATCAGTATGTCTATTTGTGACAGAATAGTGATGTCAGGTGGGACTAATGGTTATGGGAAACAAGAGAGTGTATGAGGACTAAAAACAACAAACCTCCACTCAATGAACTGAGCGGAGGTTAATAGCGACTAACTGTATGTATGACGCGTAGAACGTCTACTTATATTTCTTAAAAATAATCGATGTATTGATACCACCAAAAGCAAAGTTATTGCTCATGATGTATTCAGCGTCGATATTGCGTCCTTCGCCGGTGATGTAATCTAATGCACCACATTCTTTATCAAGGCTGTTCAGGTTTAACGTTGGGCTAAACCAGCCAGAGTTCATCATCTCTAAACTAAGCCAGGCTTCAATAGCACCACAAGCCCCTAAGGTATGACCAAAATAGCTCTTAAGAGAACTGATAGGAATGTTGCCAAAGACATTGGCTGTTGCGTTACTTTCTGCGATATCACCACGCTCTGTAGCGGTTCCATGGGCAGAAACGTAGCCGATCTTATCGGCGGTGATACCGGCATCTCGTAACGCCATCTCCATACAGATTTGCATGGTCTCCATTTGAGGCTGTGTTACATGTGCAGCATCGCAGTTACTGGCAAAACCGATGATCTCGGCGTAAATAGTCGCACTCCTAGCAACGGCGTGTTCGTAATCTTCAAGGATCAATGTGCCAGCACCTTCGCCAATAACTAAGCCGTCTCTGCTTGAGTCGTAAGGACTCGGCGTGGACTTTGGATCATTGTTTTTTAAACTGGTGGCAAATAGCGTATCGAAGACGGCCGATTCCGTTGGGCAGAGCTCTTCGCCACCGCCTGCAACCATCACCGTTTGATAGCCATGTTTGACGGCTTCAAAAGCATAGCCAATCGCCTGACTTCCTGATGTACAAGCACTACTGGTAGGAATGACGCGACCTTTAAGGCCGAAGAAGAGGCCAACATTAACCGCGGTAGTGTGGGGCATCATCTGAACATAAGTAGTTGCGGTGATGGCCTTAGTACTCTTTTCATTGAGCATCACACCAAATGCACCAATGGCATCGGTACTTCCAGTAGAAGAACCGTAAGCAATACCAGTTTGCCCGTTGGTTAGAACGTCGTTGCCTATAAGCCCTGATTGCAGTAATGCATTTTCAGTAGCAACAGTAGCGAGCTTAGAAACACGCCCCATACCGCGCACTTGCTTACGTTTATAATGCTTTGGCAGTTCGAACTGATCAATTGGTGCGGCTAATTTAGTATTCAACCCGTCATATTGCTCGTAACTCGGCATATATTGAGTGGCGTTTTCACAGGCGCGAAGCTTCGGCTCGACCGCCGCCCAGTCGTTGCCAAAAGCGGTAACGCCAGACATTCCTGTCACAACAACACGGCGACTCATACTAGGCCTCCGTTGACAGAGATAACTTGGCGGGTGACATAAGAGGCAATATCAGACATCAGATAGCTTACCAGACCAGCCACTTCTTCAGGCTCACCCATTCTTCGGAGTGGAATTTGTGGCATCGCGTGCTCTTTCACGTGTTCGTCCACCATTCCAGTGTCAATCAAACCAGGTGCTACGCAGTTCACAGTGATTTTGCGCTTTGCCAGTTCTAGAGCAAGCGATTTTGTCGCGCCAATGACGCCAGCTTTTGCAGCGCTGTAGTTCGTTTGCCCGCGGTTACCCATGATTCCTGATACCGATGCAAGAGTGACGATTCTGCCGCCTTTGCGTTTTTGAACCATTGGCATTACACAAGGGTGAAGTACGTTATAAAAACTGTCTAGGTTAGTGTGAATAACCCCGTCCCATTCTTGTTCCGTCATTGCCGGAAAAGCGGTATCTCTAGTAATTCCCGCGTTGTTGACCACGCCGTAGTACGCACCATGCTCTTCAATATCCGCCTCAATTTGCTCACGACATTGCGCACGATTGCTGATATCAAACTGAATCAAGCGACCATTGCCGCCGTTCGCTTCGATGGTTGATAGCGTTGCTTGAGCGCCTTGTTTATCGCCCATGTAATGCACGGCGACGGTAAAACCATCATTAGCGAGTTGTATAGCAATGGCTTTACCAATACCTTTACTGGCACCAGTGACTAAAACTTGTCGGCTCATTGGGAGTTCCTATTTTTCATTTCTTCTAATTTTTGTTCAGATGGCACGTAAACATTGAGTTGGCATGAAGCAAGTTGAACTCCATCAAGCTCAAGTCGGGCAGAAAATACCGCCATTCCACTATCTTCAATCACTTTCTCTGCATAGACATCGAGAGTTTGTCCCTGCTCAAAACGGTCACAATCAACCTGGTAACGTCGGCTACCTAATAGAAAACCGATGGGCGGTGTCTCACCTTTTTGTTTGGCATGAAACCCTGACCAAGCAGCGATAGATTGTGCCATGAACTCGATACCGACGTATGCGGGAGTGGTCTTAGATTCGTTATCAAAAAACAATTGGTGCTCACCAATATCCACTTGGCAGTGCACAGACTCTTCTTGTACATCAATCAAACGGTCCACCAAAATCATCGGTGCATCATGAGGAAGCAGTTCGGCGATGTCTGGAAAATTAGTCATTCCATTCTCCAAAAATAAGACTGATGTTGTTGCCGCCAAAGGCAAATGAGTTACTCAATATTGCTTTTCCATTGAGTTTGAGGTCAGTCTCCACAAGGCTAATGTCGATGTCGGGTGCTTTGTTTTTGCAGGATTGCTTAGGCAAAGACAAATCCGATTTGAGTATGTGGTAAGCAATCGCTGCTTCTGTTGCACTGGCTGCGCCAAGTGTATGGCCCGTGAATGGCTTGGTAGAGCTGACTGGCACGTTAGTACCGAAAACACGAGAAATGGCTTTGCTTTCCATACTATCGTTTAATGGTGTCGCGGTTCCATGGGCATTAATATAGCCAATATCTGCAGGGCTTAATTGAGCATCTGCTAGGGCTTTTTGCATTGCTTCTTCCGCACCATGACCTTCCGGGTGAGGCGCTGAGATATGATGGGCGTCAGAACTGTCACCAGCCCCTAGCAAAGCGATTGGTTTGTTATCGGTGTCTAATGGTTGATGACCAAGCAGCATAAAGGCGGCGGACTCACCAATATTGATTCCATCTCGATCTGCATCGAATGGACGACAAAGCGTATTGGATAGCGCTTCTAAGCTATTGAATCCGTTCAGTGTTAGTGCACATAGCGTATCTGCGCCGCCTACAATAACCGCATCTACCAGCCCTGACTTGAGTAGCCGTTTCGCTGTGATGAATACGCGTCCACTGGAAGAGCAGGCTGTTGAAATCGCATAACAAGGACCTTTGATGCCAAAGTACTTAGCAATAAAGTCACTACAGTTACCCAGCTCTTGTTTGGTGTAATGATATTCTTTTGGAAATTGGCCTGTAGCCAATATTTCAGTGTAAGCCACCTCACCGTCGGAAATCCCAGATGTGCTGGTCCCTACAATGACGGCGACGCGCTCTGAACCATAATGATTAATGGCGGCTCGCACATTGTCTTCTATTTGTTGCAATGCAGAAAGCGCCAATCGATTGTTTCTTGAATCGTAGCGGCTAAGCTTGGCGGGAAGCTCAGGTAGTGCTTCTTTAACGCGTCCTACGACAGTCTCTTTTCCCGAATTCAACAATCCATGGTCGCGTTCCATATGGTTGCAATAACCTTGAGACAAGCTCCGTCTTACACCTTCAGGTGTATGTCCTAGAGCTGAGTGGAACCCGCAATCTTGGATGAAAATGGGTATTGGGGGAATGCTTTGCTTCATACCTATCTATTATTTACTGCCGTTGAGTTGAAAGTTGAGCGTTTGGATTACGATTGAGTACCCCAATTGTTGGTGCTCAAAGTAAATTTTACCACGAAGTGGATCTGGGTTGCTGTAACGGATTGTGATTACCGTAGCCCCAGTCTCATCGATGAGCTGACGTTGTTGCGTGGAATCTTTGATTCGCCAACCTATTGCGCTAAGTGAGGCTTCCCAAGCGCTCTTTGGCCAGAGCGTCATCATGAGATTAAACAAAATTTGCTCCGGCTCAGGAAGTGTATTCTCCAAGCCGTTCAGTACGTTCGCCTCGATAAGGTTATTCTGATAACTCAGAGACATAATGCGTGTTCCCCAAGAAGAGAACCCCGCGAGTACAAGTTTGTCTTTATCCACTTGCAACTGCACTGGCAGCTGTGAGGACTCTGGTCCCTTTGGAGTTTGCCAGGTCGCACTGATCAGTTGACTGGCGCTGAGCTGATACCCTAGTTGAGCTGGAGTCGGCAGTTCAACCGATGTATTTGGGTTTAATTGCACTTGTGTAGAGGCATCTTGTGGTTGTAAAGCACAGCCTGTCGTCACTAGGAGAAAGAGCGTTGCGATCAACATACCGATACGTTGCTTTAGCCTATTAATAATCTTTATCGGTGTGTGAGCCAGAGTAGGAGAAAAGGTTAAGATCATTTCATTTCCTTATTATCAACAATGGCTAAAGGCGAGAGCAGCCAAGCCACGAAAATACCGACTAATACGGTAATTCCGAAGCTGTGAATAGCGTGTGTTTGACTCAAAGACAGCAAACCGAATGACAATAATGTCGTGATAGCAGAAAGCGTGATCGCTAGTAAGGTGCTTTGGCATCGCTGTTGTTCAGCAAAAAACAAGGTGTAATCGATGCCAATACCAATGATTAGAATCAGTGCCAGTAGGTTAAACAGGTTTAATTCTCCACCAGACAACACTGTCACGGCCAATCCTGCAACACATGCGATGAGTGAGGGTAGAAGGATTCGTATGCTGTGAGCCAGACCATAGCGCCACACTAAAACGGCGGCTATAGTTGCAATGGCAAAACCCAACAACTCCATAATCTTGACTCGGTATTGAGCAAAAAGATCAGACACTTCTTCTGCCTTGTTCAGGTAGGTGATGTTGTTATGCTGGTGGGCTAGCTGTTTAATACTTTCAGCGCTAGACACATCTTTTAGTAAAATCACTGAGGCGACTTTACCTTCGATATCGCCGAGATATAAGAAACGAACTGGCTCAGATACCGCCTGTTTAAGGTAGTCAGTTAACGTGATCAATTGAGGCTGTTTCGCCATAGGCGGCAACTGACTTATTTGCAGCGCCGCTTTTAATGGTTCGGCTTGATCTGCGTATAAATTCTGAATTAACTCAAAATCTTGTGCCTGTCTTTGCTGCGAAGGAAGGTAGCGGCTTAGACTTTGGTAACCGGTAATCACGTGATTGTCTTGCCACGAGTCCAATTGCGGCTCTAGCGATTCTAAAGTTTGCATTAGCGCTTCGTTGTTTTGAGCGGTAATCACTAACATCTGCTGAGAGGATTGCATTCCGGTTAAACCAGAAATAGTAGATTCTTGCTGTTTTAAGTCCGCTGGCATCGCCTGCAACTGATGGATGTCATCGTTATAGCGTACTTTGGTGACAGCGATAGCGCTTAGCAGCAAAACAACCAGAGGTAGGCCCAACCAGACACTTCGATTCTGCCAATAGCCAAGCCACAGCTGACTCAACTTCTGACCCGGCAGAGCACGCGGCTGACTTGGTGTTTTTGCTAAGATTGGGTACCACGCGACTACAGTGACATAGGCCGAGATCAGTCCAATTGCCGAGAACAATGCCAACTGTTGTAAGCCGGGGAAAGGGGCAATTAACAAACCTAGGTAACCAATTAGACTAGTGAGTAGCCCAAAAGTGATCGCTACAAAAATATGTTGCAACCCTTTAAGGCTGTTCCAATTATTACCCGCTGCTAAACGGTCAGTAAGAAAGTGAAAGGCATAATCAATAGACACGCCAATCAAGCTAGCACCAAACACTAAGCTAAATAGGTGAACCTGTCCAAATATCGCTGTTGTCACTGCTAAAGCAACCAACAAACCCATGGATACTGAAAGAAGTGCTAGAGCAAGTGGCACGACACTTCGGAAAACGAGAACAATTAACAGCACTACGCCAACGAGCGAAAATACGCCAATTGTACTGATTTCGGACTTAGCGCTGCGAGTACCGAAATCGGCATAAAAAAGTACACCAGTATGTGCAACATCAACGTCAAACTTGTGCTTGAGTTGCTGCTGCCAGTGCTCGATGTCAGGCACGGCTTTCTGCGCCTTCATACTATAAGGTGAGTCGTTGAGTTCAGCCGTCACCAGTAAATAGGTTTTGCCTTGATATTTTGTGGTTAAGAAACCGTTCAGTAATTGGAACGCTGAAGAAGAGTGACTTACTTGACTTAAATAATCGCGAAACAGTAGAAAAGGGTCATTCTCCAATTCGCTACCTGTAACGCCAGAAAATGGGTTGTAAATCGCTTGAATAACTTGTTGTGTTTGGGCGCTAGGGTTAGTGGTTAGTCGTTCTCTTTGATCTTTGGTCAGTTGCTGCCAGCGGTGTTGAAAGTAATATTGAGCCCATTGCTTTTGTTGGTCTTGCGATATTTTCGCAGTGACCGAAGCAAAATAGGGACTGTCTTTCAATTGATTAGCAAAAGTGTTTGCAGCGTTGAAGAGAGTAGAGTGCTCTTGTGAGTTATCGTCAGTCGATAGCACAAACACCACTTTGTCACTCATACTGGCTGTCACTTTATTAAATGCACTTTCCGCGATAGGGTTTTGCTGGTTGACGGGGAGTAGCTTTAGAATGTCAGTCTCAATTGGTGAGGTCGCTGAGAATCCCCATTGCTTGATCAGTAAGAAAACAGCAAATACAACGATGCCAGCCCACAATGTGGCCAGTTGATAACAACGTGTTTGAGTGAACTGTAGGCGGCGCATAATGTTAGAACTTGAATTGAGCTTGTTCGGCATCCGTTAAGCTTTCAGGTTGGTAGCTTTGGTTGCTGAAAAGGATGTCAGTTTTATCGCCACGGATCTCTTGCAGTGTTAAGCGCTCAAGGTCGCTTTTTCCACCTAGTGTGATGGTATTAAAAACGGCATTGAGTGGTGCGGCTTTAGGCGTTAAAGCTAAGGTCCATTGGCCATTGTCGGCTTTAAACGTCATATCAAATTGCTGCTTAAGCTGGTCGGTATCACCATGAAACACGGCTAGGAAAATATGGCTAAAATAAAATGCCATAGGATTATCCTTTGCTGTGATAACTTGTGCAGGTTGGTCCGCGAAAGTCTGGCGTAACTTGTCTTTTGTTAACACTAACTGCACTGTAAAGGGGACATCTTGCCGCCATAATAAACCGTGCGTTTTATCGAGTGTAAATTGACCCGTTGAAGTTAAAGGTTGGTCAAACATTGCGAGCGTGCGCTTCTGTTCAAAATCGCCACGTACGATAGGATGTTGAGCGAGTTGCTGTTGCAACTCTTCCATTGTGTTGACTTGGGCCAACGCAAAAGGAGAAGCAATGAGCAGTATCACTGTGGTTATAGTTCTTAAGAGTGAACAATAGCGTCTAACGTGGATATTTTGTTTAATTTTCATTATTGAAATGTCCTTGCTTATGCCATTGCTCAACTTTGTCTGTGAATATCGTTGGAGAGACGAAACACATCTCTTCAGTTTCAATGGCTACCGCCACTTGTGTGGTGTGCGCTTTACACATACGAGCACCAGTTTGCGCATCATAAATCACGTAGTCGACTCTCAGACGGTTTTCCCATTCAGTTAACTCTGCCGTTATTCGGATCTCATGATTGAAGGGAATGGCTTTCACGTATTTCACTCGAGTATCAATGATCGGCCACGCATAGCCAGAGGCTTGCATGGCACGATAATCGTAGCTAATTTTACTCATCAAAACTCGGCGGGCTTCTTCGAAAAATCGAAAGAAATTCCCGTGATAGATGACGCCCATAGGATCCGCATCTTGAAAAGAGGTAATGATGTTGACCTCAGCCGTAAGCGGATGTTGAATATCAGTCATAACGATTCCTAATACTGTATAAACCCATGGGGTTAACTAAACAATTTAACCAGAGAATGATTTACGTTGTAACGGTAAATTTAGCTTAATAAAGAGACCAGTGGCGCTGTTGTATGCGCTGCATGAAATGGCGCAATTCCGCTTCTAAAGGACGATCTTCAATGACCATTTCAAACTCACTTAATATGGATTCTCGAATTGCCTTCAGATTGTCGCTCATATGATGTTCATCTAACTCATTTTGGCGTTTTCTGAGTTCTATGGCTTGAATACCAGCTAACAAAGAAGCCGCGGCAACTTGCTCAGTGAGCTCTAAAACGCGTAAACAATCACGAGCAGCAATGGTACCCATGCTGACTTTATCTTGGTTGTGACACTCTGTAGAGCGAGAGAAAACACTTGCTGGCATCGTGTGTTTTAGAGCTTCAGCTGTCCAAGCCGAGATACCGATTTGTACCGCTTTAAAGCCGTGGTTAATAGGCTTACGTTCACCTTCAGCGCCCGTTAGGTTATACGGTAAGCCATTGTTGAACTTGTAATCCATTAACTGTGCCATTTGACGATCAAGTAAGTCTGCGAGGTTGGCAACACCCGTCTTGAGCGTGTCCATTGCCATAGCTATATGTCCGCCATAGAAATGACCTCCGTGCAGTACGCGCTCGTTATCACCGTCAATGATCGGGTTATCGTTGGCGCTGTTAAGCTCGTTTTCAATCAGCTGTCGTAACCAAGGCAGTGAGTCTTGAACAACACCAATGACATGTGGTGCGCAGCGCAATGAATAGCGGTCTTGCAGACGGTCACTGTTACGAGGCGGTCGCTCAGCCTGAAGATCATCACGTAGCCACGCTGCAATTTGCTGTTGACCTGGGTGCGGTTTTACAGCAAATAGTGCTTCATCAAAGTGGAAGTCATTGCCGTGGATCCCTACTGAAACCATCGCAGTGATCTTGGTGCACAGTTGTGCAAGGTATTCTGCACGCTTATACGCCAAACAAGCGAGAGCAGTCATCACAGAGGTGCCGTTCATGAGTGCCAAGCCTTCTTTTGGCCGCAGCGTGATAGGCTTGATGTTCAGTTCGTCAAAGACGTCTTTAGTCTCACGAATCTCGCCTTTATACAGTACATCTCGTTCACCGATGAGGGCCGCGGCAAGGTAAGACAGCGGTGTTAAGTCACCACTGGCACCTACAGAACCTTCTTGAGGAATTCTTGGTGCTATATCGTGATTGATCAGCGTTGTAATTTGGTTGAGTAGATCGTGAGAAACGCCTGACATACCTTGTGCTAACGAGCATAAACGGGTCGCAAGCACAGCGCGAGATTGTTCATGAGTGAGCATGTCGCCCAAGCCACAGCCGTGAAAACGAGTTAAATGAAGTGGCAGCTCATCGACAAGGTTTGGTGGAATGGCAACAGTACATGAGTCGCCATACCCTGTGGTGACACCGTAAATAACGCCTTCTTCTTTAAGAAGACGTTCTAAAAAAGCCACGCTGCGGTCAATTTTGGCAACATACTCAGGAGCGCTATTCATACTAGCCGTTGCGCCAGCAGAAATGGCGACGACGTCTTCAATAGAAAGGCGCTCTGCGCCGAAGGTGATGTTATTTTTCTTGGTCATTGTGCTTACTTAGCGTCCAAAAGTTGAAAAAGTTGTACCACTGTAGTGGCGACTTTACGGCATAGTGCTCTAAGCGGTTCGCATACCGCTGGACAACGTGTTCCAAAGCGTCTTGTCGATTGTTACGTGGTAAGGCTATTTTGTCACTAAAGTGCTCAAAATAGACATTAAAGTGTGGTTCTTTGCGGCTATCGTCTCGAAAACCAAAAATAAGGTAGACCGGAGCTTTGAGCACCGACGCCAACATAAACGGCCCTTGAGGAAAAGGAGCCGGTTTATCTAAGAAGTCGGCCCAGACGCAGCGTTGCTCTTTGCTTGTCGATGTTCTATCGCCAACAATAACGACCCATTCGCCTTGCTCGATTTTTTGTTGCAGCATGATCGCCGTATCTGGGCCCATCTGACTGACCTGAATTAGGTTAAGGTCAGAGTTTGGATTAATGGCTCTCATTACTGAGTTAAATTGCTCAGCATGTTCTGTGAAAACTAAGGCATTAATTTTGATATGAGAATAGCGCTGGCTGAGAGCACGGCACAACTCGATATTACCAAGATGAGAGCCCAGTAATAAAACACCTCGTTGGCTATCAATCAAAGGCTGAAACTGCTCTTGGCCATGAATCGTTAGATTATCTAGAGAGAAATCCCCTTGCCATGCTACCAGTTTGTCGAGCATGGTATGACCGAACGACAATAGGTGTTTCTGACTGGTTAAATCATCGGGCAAAGCAATGTTGCGACGTTCCGCGTAGTGCCTTAAATTGTCGAGGTATTGCTGCGAAGCATTACGCGCTCGGGCATTGGTTAAATGGTAGTAACCAATAACCATGGGTAAAACGAGATTGAAAGCTCGACGCCCCAGCAAACGGTATACCCAAAGCAAGGTTTTGATGCCGACAATGGTGCCACGTTCTTTTTGTGTTGACCAATGAGTACCCGATTTGTCTGAAGAGCCATGAGGCGTGTTCACATTTTGGTTGTGAAAATGGCGGGCGATCAACTTAGGGCTACGCGGTAACATGCCAAAGAACAACTTCGTATGCATCTTGCTTATCTTTACGTTGTCCCACAAGGCATCAAAGTGAGAGATACCACCCTCTGGGTACATAACGCAGGTATCAATAAACTGAATGTCACAACCTTCCCAATACATACGAACCAAGATCTCAATATCAAAATCCATTCGCGTGCCGATATTGTATCGATTGAGAACATTGAGAGTAGCCTCAACTGGATAGGCTCTAAAGCCACACATGCTGTCTTTTATTGACAGCGAAAGTGTTTCAACCCAAACCCAAAAGTGCGTGATATAGCGCCCATACAAACGGGATTTGGGGACGCTACTGTCATAAACCGGTTTGCCAGAGATAAGCGAATATGGCTGGTTTTGTGATGTTTCGATTAAGACAGGCAGTGACTCTAAATCGTGTTGACCATCAGAGTCAATTTGTATGGCGTGAGTGAACCCAAGCGAACTTGCATGACGAATTCCTGCCATCACTGCGCCACCTTTCCCTTGATTTTGTTCAAGGGTAATAAGGTGCACGTCATGAGCGATAGCCACGGCGTTAAGCGCTGTTTTTGTAGTCTGGTCACTGCCGTCGTCGATAAGGATGATTGCAAAACCATATGGCTTTAACGATTTCACTACACTTTCAACAGTAGAGCCATGATTAAAACATGGTATGAGAAAGCAAGGCTGATACTGACGGCCTTGTTCTTGGATGCTCTCTGCATGTCCACGTTCTTTGCTGTTACTCACTCGAACTACCTAGTTTCATTTTACCGGAGGAATGCACGACGATGTCTTCTCCAGATATTGACGAATATTTAAACGCTAACTTTTGCGTCTCTTCATTCCAATTCAGAGTCAGTGTGATGATTGCATCAGGCAAAATAGGCTCTTGAAATTTAATCACTTCCATTCCTTTAAATGCAGAAGGAACGTTAAGGTACTCAACAGCGTAGTGGAGTGCCCAATCAATTTGAGTTACACCAGGAAGTAAAGGGAAGTGATTAAAGTGACCGCAAAAATCCAGAATATCGGCGTCTGCTTGAATACAAAGCGTTGCAGACGCTGATTGTACATCAGAATTTAGTACGGTCGGTTTTCTTTTTGTCATGGTCGTGTCGGTCTTAGTCTTTTAAATGTAAGTCGTGTAAATGTAAGCAGTGTTCTTTGAGATAAACGAACTATAGCGAGTCGGCAAAAAGCTTCTCGAGTTCAGATGCTTGCCTTTTACCTTGGCTGTTCAATGGTATTTCTGCAACGACTCGAAAACGTCGTGGAACCGCGATTGGCTCAATCCATTGCCTCAATTCCGCGCGCAGCAGTAGCCAAAATTTGCCTTTCCCTAGGGATTTAAGCTTATCAAGACCCGCGGGCGTGAGTACGATAGCAGCATTGAGTGACAAGCGTTGTTGATCGTGACAGCAGAATACGGCACTTTCGTAAATCCAGTCTAGCTGATCGAGACGTTTTTCAACTTCAACTAAAGAAATGCGCTTTTCTTCTATTTTGACAATACGGTCGGTTCGTCCTTTTAATTCAAAGCGTTGTGCATCATGAAATACACAAGCATCCGCAGTTTGGTACCAGTTGTCAGCATCAATATGTGGTGATTTGAGCTTTAAACATTGTTCGTGATTTAGCTCAGCTTCGATGCCGGGAAATAGTCGCCAAAATTCACTTGGACTGTATTGTTGCTTGTAGGCAATACCACCAGTTTCCGTGCTTCCGTAGACCTCGATAGGTAATTGTCCAAAAAGTCCGTGCGCGTGTTTCGCGGCGTCGTAAGGTAATGGTCCTCCTGATGAGAACAAGGCGCGTATCTCAGCAGAGTCTGTCTGGGTCGATAACCGCTTGAGTAGAGCTGGGCTGCTCACTAGCACACGATTGGCCGACGCATGAGTCATCACTTGCTCAGGATACTCTAGGTTTCGGCAAGCAAATGCACGCCCAGTGCATAGTGGCCAAAGTACGCGAAACAACAATCCGTAGATATGTTGATGAGAGACCGTGCTTTCGACTAGGGCATTGCCCAGCAGATCGCCCCAAATAGATTCTAGGATGGCAATTTCTGTGTCTAAGTGCTCGAGTGTTTTAACAATAGCTTTAGGTGTTCCACTCGAGCCAGAAGTAAATAAGATGATTTCAACTTGCTTTAAGTCAAGGGCAGAAAATGATTCTAGGTTCTCAAGGTGAGAATCAATAGCGACCTTTTCGCATGGCTTGGTCGCAATGGGTTCAATGCCAGCGTCATGGAGTAATAAATCGAATTGAGAGGAAAGCTCAGTCAATGCCGCATTTTGGTAGTTACCGGGAAGGACCACACTTTTGCCCGCATAGCAGCAGGCTAAGAATCCAACGGCAAATTGATAGCTATCTAGTGTGCACACTGCAACGCGCTGTGAGGTCGAGTGTTCGAGCATGTCACTCGTGGCACGAATGTCGTGTAAAAATCGCTGCCAAGTCCACTGTTTTTCCATATCGAATGCGACAATGTCTTCACCGATTTTAGAGGTGCAGAGCAAGTGCGCAAGCGTCTGGTGTGTGTTGTTAGTGCGGTTCATCTGCTCAACATTTGCCATATTGAATTAATCCTTGCGTACAAACTGTCTGATTATCCACTCACCTGCAAAAAGACTTCCGGCTGCTAGATAGCTAATCAATCCGTTGTACAAAGTCCAAACCTCTAGCGTTTGAAAGCAAGTGTAGAGAGCAATGCCCGCGTTGATAATAAAAAAGGCACACCATACTTTGGTAACATTTCGAGTATAAGAAATGGCACTTGCGGGTAAGTCGGGTTCCTGAAGACGAGCAAAACGCTCGATGATGGATTGTGGCTGCGTTAAACTTATGGCGAAAACGGCCAACATACAAAGATTAACGACGACGGGATAAAAGGTTAGCCATCCGTGCTGTTTAAATAGAGCACCTAATACACTAAGCGTGATTCCAGTGAGGCCACTTATCCATGCGAGCTGTTTGAGTTCCTTGAACTTTGCCTGCTTGCTAGAAATGATTCTTACCACAAATACTGTGATAAGAATCAGACTGATAGCTTGGAGACCAAATCGTTCTGCACCGAAGTAGACGGCAAAAGGATAGGCAAAAATTACGATTGCAGACAGTATGGTCAGCAAAGCTCGCATTATTTATCTTTCAATAGCTCAGTCACAGAGACCACAACGTCATTAACGGTGCGTACAGCTTTGAACTCTTCAGGCTTGATTTTTTTGCCCGTTACTTTTTGCAAGTGAACTACTAGATCAACAGCATCAATGCTATCTAAATCAAGATCTTGATAAAGGTGAGCTTCAGGTTGAATATCCGCTTCGTCAATTTCAAACAGCTCCACGAGAGCGTCTTTTACTTGGTCAAATACTTGCTGTTGGTTTAATTCTGTCATGCTGATATCTATCGATTAGTTGCTAGTTTGAGACGAAATGTACTTTGCAAGGTTTGCTACAGATGCAAAGTGTTCACGTGTATTGGTATCGTCCGCGTCAATTACGATATTGAACGTTTTCTTAATGGCTAAGCCGAGTTCAAGAGCATCAATGGAATCTAGCCCTAGACCATCACCGAACAGTGGTGCATCAGTTTCGATATCGTCAATAGTAATATCTTCAAGGTTTAGGGCGTCAATAATTAGTTGTTTGATTTGGTTTTGTAGTGCTTCCACAGGGTCCTACTTATTGGTGTTCATTTTCGGGGAAAATCGCTTCGGCCAAATAACGGTTTAGTTTTCTTGCCGCTAAAGTCGGAGAATTAGTTTGCTCAATAAAGGGCGTGATTTCAATCTTACCCTTTATTTCGACATGGAAAAAGGGCTTGGTCTCTGGAACTTGGTACCACTTTTTTTGTTTCGTGAGAAAAGAGGGAGTTACAGTAATGTGAACTACCCGCAAATCACGCTGAGTACGCACGGCAATTTGAGCCGCACCTCGTTGTAGCTTTGATTCGACACCAGGAGTGGTGCGTGTTCCTTCAGGGAAAACGAGTAACACGTTGCCTTGATCAAATCGTTGCTCGCAAATTGTAATAACATCATCTGGGGCTTCATTAGGAATATAGCCTGCCGCTTGGACGATGTGCTTCATAAACGGGTTACGCCATATTGCACTTTTCACTAAGCAATCACATTGCTTAAGTTGCGAGGCAATCAAAACGTAATCAATTAGACTTGGGTGATTAGCCACAATTAGGCAATTGCTGTCGTTTTCTAACACATCAGCGCCAGTTATCTTGTAATCGATAGCACCAGTAAATTTCATTAACCGACAAAATACATGGAAAGAAGATTGAATCAATGCCTGTACGCGATGTTCTCTTAGTTCTGTCTCAGATGTGGTTCGGATAATGAACGGAATTAGCACAAAACTAAGCACTAATCCCCCAATGCCAAACACACTAAAGCAAAAGCCTGTCGCAGCAATACGCCAGAACTGATTAACTTTTAGATATAGAGACTTCACTATCATGCGATTATTTTTAGGTTATGACTGCGTTGAGGCTAAAAGGTGTCGAAGAAAGTCCAAAGCTTGCGGTTGATTAGACGCCTTTACGGGAGGGACTTGTATCGAATTTCCGCGAGACAATACCAAACCAAGGCTATAGCCGCAAAACTCTTGATCTTTGAATTGTTGATAAATCTCAGGTAGAGGTTCATCAAAATCTACAACCAAGACTCGATGTTCAGGGTTTTCTTCTAAGTAACTCCACGCTTCAATTAATGCACTATTAAACGTATTGTCCGATGCTGCAATGGAAGTGACTGGAATGGCCTTCTTTGCTGCAATGGTAGTGAGTCCGGCTGCCGTATTGTGTACAGATTGAGAAAACGCCATTGGAGACGCGTCGTCACCACTGACAATAGTTTTAATTAATTCGGAACTGCGTCGTAGCTCACCATGTCTACTAGAAAAAACAATATAATCAATATCCTGTTCTTCCATAAGCTCAAGTGCGCATTGGACGGCCAGCTTACTTAATGTACTCATACGACGGCGCATCATGGCAGGTATGCGGTTCACTTCTAACGTGCCTTCGCTAGGGCAGTTGCCTGTATGGTACCAATCTTGCCAATCAGAAAAAGTATGCAGACCGTTTGATTTTGCACTCCATGCGTCAAGGTGAAAGGAAATTAATGGAGTTGAATTTGACATAAGGTATTGATTTATTTAGATACGACTGGATAATTATATCGTTTTATAAACTAAAATGTAAGGAATTAATATGAAAGCGTTAAAGTTCGCGATGGCAGTTGTTGTAGCATTGGTCGTAGTAGGTTGTGGAAGAGTCCAACCTGTACTGAATTTTGACAATGAGCCGGTAACATATGATTTGACCGCAGCACAAGTCAAGTCGGCGATTACCGAAGCTGCGACGAATCGCGGTTGGGTGATCACTGAACCTGAAGAAGGCGTTTTAAAAGCAGCAATTCTGGTTCGTAGCCATGAAGCTGAAGCTAAAATTCCTTACACTAATAAATTCTATTCAATTACTTATGTAAGCTCTAAGAACCTAAAAGCTGCAGACGGCGAAATTCATAGAAATTACAATCGCTGGATCAACAATTTGAATACTGATATAAGAAAGCAACTTGCCGCTATCGCAGCAGCAAAATAATTGAACAGAACAACCACCAGGAATTGATGTGTCAAAACAAAATATTGATCCATACAATGCATTTGAAGCAAAGACAGCGGCTCAAGAGCTGTCTTTTGCCCCAATTGTATTTCAAGCCGCTCGCACTTTACGAGACCTAGGGATTTTAGCTGAGCTCGATAAAGCGGGAGAGCAGGGACTAAGTGCTCCTGAAATTGCCCAAGCAACTGGTGTCTCTGAGTATGGTGTCAAAGTACTACTCGACATGGCAATCAGTGCCCATATCGTATTGTGGAACAAACCTAACTATTCGCTAGCTAATATGGGCTTCTTTTTGCTTCATGATGGTATGACTCAGGCAAATATGGATTTCACAGCTGATGTTTGTTACGCCGCTATGATGCATTTGACGGAATCGATTAAAGAAGGCAAACCAGCGGGTTTAAAGGAACTTGGTGAATGGGAAACCATATATCAAGGCTTGTCTCAGTTGCCAGAGAAAGCAAAAGAGAGTTGGTTCAAGTTTGATCATTTCTACTCGGACAGATCGTTTCCTATTTTATTGAAAGAAGTGTTTAGCCAAGAGCCGAAACATATTGTGGACATTGGTGGTAACACCGGTAAATGGGCGATGCAATGTTGTGGCTACAATAGCGATGTTGAAGTAACAATAGTCGATTTGCCTCAACAGCTTAATGTGGCAATGAAGAATGTGGCAGACAATGGCTTTGCGCAGCGTGTACATCCTTTCCCTGCTAACATGCTGGATAAGTCTCAAGCCTTACCTGAGAAAGCAGATGTCTGGTGGATGAGCCAGTTCTTAGATTGTTTCTCTCCAATGGAGATTCTAACGATTTTAAGAAATGTTCGTTCTCAGCTGACTCCAGATTCAACGGTCTATATTCTTGAGTTATTTTGGGATGCACAGAAATACGATGCGGCGTCGTTTAGTTTGAACGCGACGTCTCTATATTTCACCTGTCTAGCAAACGGTAATAGTCGTTTCTATCGCAGTGAAGACTTTTTAGAAATTGTCGAAGAGTCCGGATTAGAAGTGGTGGAACGTACTGACGATATTGGTTTAGGTCATACTTTACTGAAATTAAAAATAAAGTCGTAATAGTACGTGATTCATTCGCACCAACTTTTAAAGTTATAAAATGCAACAAGCCCAGCTATCGAGCTGGGCTTTTTTACCTGTGAAGTTCGCTGCTGTTAATCGCGAATTATCATCTGGTCACGCTCTGGACCAACGGATACCATGCGTACAGGCACACCCATTAAGCTTTCGATACGTGTCACATAATCTTGAGCTGCTTTTGGCAACTCCTCGAAACTACGACAGCCGGTGATGTCTTCATCCCATCCTTCCATTTGCTCGTAGACTGGAGCCAGTGCAGCCGTTTGAGGCCAAATAGGGTTTTCAGTATGTTCGCCATCGTATGCGACGCAGATTTTTAAATCTTTTAAGCCCGTCAAACAGTCGATTTTCGTGAGTGCAATTTCTGTGGCCGCTTGTAGCTCAACGCCGTTTTTGGTGGCTACGGCATCAAAGAAACCCATGTCACGTGGGCGACCCGTTGTTGCACCGAACTCGTTAGCGCTTTCACGGAAGTTATCTTGCTCTTCCATCGCTGTAACCAATGTACCTGTCCCAACGGATGAGCTAAATGCCTTAGCTACCGCGATCACGCGTTCAGGTCTAAGGGCTGGTAGACCACTGCCGATACCTGCATAAGCGGCTGTTACGTTAGATGACGTTGTCCAAGGATATTCACCGTATACTAGGTCGCGACCTGCACCTAACTGTGCTTCAAACAACAAGTTCGCATCTTTAGCTTGCAGTGCTTTTAGTGGCTCGGTGACATTACAAATAAATGGACGCCAAGATTTGGTCACCTCTAGTAGCCATTCAGTGATTTCTTTTGCGCTTTGTGAATAGTCACATTGTGGATAAAGCGCTTTTAGCTGAGGCATTTTCCAATCGAGCATAAATTGAAGGCGTTGCTCTAGGACTTCAGGCTGTTGTAACCAACCGACTAAAATACCTTTTTTCATCACACGATCGCCGTAAGCTGGTGCGATACCTTGTCGAGTTGAACCGTAAGCGGCATCGCCTAGACGTTGCTCTTCTAAAGTATCCTCAAGAGCGTGAAGAGGCAGACATAATGTCGCACGGTCTGAAATACATAGATTAATTTTAACGCCTGCTGATTCGACCTCAGCTATTTCTTCACTTAGTGCGGCAGGGCTGATGACCATACCTGGGCCAAGCACAGCGGTACAATCAGGATTAAAAATGCCACTAGGAAGTTGGTGCAGTTTGAAGGTACCGAAGTCATTGACTACAGTGTGACCGGCATTGTTTCCACCTTGAAAGCGAATGCTTGCAGACGCGTCTGCAGCTAGAAAGTCAACGATGCGGCCTTTGCCTTCATCACCCCAGTTAGCACCTACAACAACGATAGACGACATAATAAGTTCTCCTAATTGATTAGGGAGTCAGCTTAACCCTGTAGTGTGAATAAGAAAAATTAATTATAATTATTAAGTTAATAAGGAACTCATATCGGAACTATGATTATTCTATTGACTAACTCACGCATTAAGAGGGAAGAAAAATGTTAGATATTCATTGGTTAAAGACGTTTGTAACGTTGGCTGAATACAAGCATTTCGGTAAAGCGGCCAATGCGTTGCACATGACTCAGCCTAATGTGAGCTTACAGTTAAAACAGTTAGAGCAAACAACAGGCGTGAAGCTGTTAGATCGTAATCCTTTTCATCTCACGCAAGCGGGTGAGCGTTTACTACAAAGCAGTATCAAGACGTTGGAAGAGTTACAGGTGTGTCAATCCGATCTGAATGCACTTAATGAGTTAGACAAGGGAACCATCACCGTAGCAGCAAGCGATATAATTTCACGTATGCTACTTATTGGTGCGTTTAAACTGTTCAGAAATGCTTATCCTGGAATGGATATCGTGCTTTTAAATACCACGTCATCTCAAGCAGCAGATTTAGTTAAAAAGGCCGAGGCCGATGTGGGATTTGTTATTTCCCAACAGCAATCTCAGCCGTTGCACTTTGTAGAGTTACAACAGGTCAAATGGGTGGCGTTTGGTGAAGGGTTTCAACAAGCTATCGCCAATCAAAGCGAAATTACTTTGATTCTACTTGGCCATGACACCCGAACGCGGGATCTAATTGATGACGCGTTACCCAGATTAAATCTTTCGAATTATCGTGTGATGGAAGTAGGGAGCGTTGATGCACAAATTGATTGGGCTGAAGCTGGTTTTGGGGTGGCAATTATCCCTGAGTTTGCGCTGTCAACGAAAAGAAATATTCAGACAGATGTTACGCCGTTATGTGATTTCCCGACAACGAACCTTGGTTATATTGTTCGTCAGAATCAAATCTTGTCTAAAGCGACTAAACAATTACTTCAATGGGTCGGAGATGAGATGATTATTTTACAGAAATAAGGGTTTATGTGAATTGCAGTGTAATTTATATGTTAACTTGAAATCCTAAATTCATGAATAAAATCACATTTCCATCGTTGTGGTGATAACAATAATGCAACAAATGACGTGTTATTGAACGCATTTGATAACAACGTAAATATACCTTCAAGTACCTTTTTAATTATTTAATATCAATTAGATAGTAATACTATCTCGCCTCAGTTCTTACTATCACATCCCGTTGTCTAACTTGATTCACGCAAGCTTAGATTTCAAATACGACAGATGTGCTTCACATTTTATCTACGCATAATGCACTTGCTGTAACAATATATTTCAAAGTGTAACAATAAATCCATGTTTGAAGCATGGGTTTTACGCTTCACCTTGATGATTTTGCTTACACACGCTCAACAAAAACATAATTCTAACTAATGGGTTTTGACAACGAGTTCCGACAATGTAGTCAAGCCCGAATATACTCGAGAAAGTTAATGAAAGCCTCAAGATATCAAAGCATCTTGCTTAGGGGAGGTGTGGCGACTGCCATACTTACTCTTTCTGGATGCAGTTCTGCTTTACTTGACCCCAAAGGTGCAATTGGCGTTCAAGAAAAAGAGCTGATCATCACTGCTCTTTTGCTGATGTTGATAGTTGTCATTCCTGTGATTCTGATGACGGTTTATTTTGCTTATCGGTATCGTTCAACTAACACCGAAGAAGAGTACGCTCCAGACTGGGCTCACTCGACCAAAATTGAGGTGGTGGTTTGGACTATCCCGATTATTATTATCGCGATTTTGGCGGTTATCACTTGGCGTTCTACTCACGCTTTAGAGCCATCTAAACCCATCCCACATCCAGAAAAACCTTTAACAATCGAAGTGGTTTCACTCGATTGGAAGTGGCTGTTTATCTACCCAGAACAAGGGATAGCAACGGTTAACTATGTAGCCTTTCCTAAGGATGTTCCGGTCACATTCAAAATCACTTCTGACAACATTATGAATGCGTTCTTTATCCCGAGGCTCGGCTCTCAGATCTACGCGATGCCCGGCATGGTGACGCGACTAAATCTGATTGCGAACCATCAAGGAGATTACAAAGGCTTTGCTTCTAGCTACAGCGGTAAAGGGTTCTCCGAAATGAAATTCACTGCCGCCGCTTTGGAAAACAAACAGGCCTTTTCTCAATGGGTGGACAAAGTGAAACACAGTCCAAAACAGATCGAAAACTGGCAGCAATATCGAGCGCTGGCAGAACCGAGTGTGGCTGATCCTGTCAGTCTTTATTCGAGTGTCCCTCCCGCGCTGTTTAATGATGTTGTAACTCAGTATCCAGGTTCGATGAACCGTTTACCCGAACACGAAGGATAAACGTTATGTTTGGAAGATTATCGCTCAATTCGATTCCATACCATGAGCCGATTATTGTTGTCACTTTAGTCGTGATTGCGCTTGCTGGATTAGCATTAGTCACGGCCATTACTAAAGCTAAAAAGTGGCAATATCTTTGGAATGAATGGTTTACCACAGTTGACCATAAAAAACTGGGATTCATGTACATCGCTGTGGCAATGGTGATGTTGATTAGGGGCTTCTCTGATGCGGTGATGATGCGCAGCCAACAACTGCTGTCGTCTGCTGGTGAAGCCGGGTACTTGCCACCCCACCACTATGACCAGATTTTTACTGCACACGGCGTGATCATGATATTTTTCGTTGCCATGCCACTTGTGATTGGTCTTATGAATATCGTCGTTCCTTTGCAAATAGGAGCGCGAGATGTCGCCTTTCCTTATCTAAATAATCTCAGTTTTTGGCTGTTTATTGTTGGCGTGATACTCACCAACCTATCGCTTGGTGTTGGTGAATTTGGTCGCACAGGTTGGTTGGCGTACCCACCATTGTCAGGGATTGATGCAAGCCCCGGGGTCGGGGTCGATTATTGGATATGGGCGTTACAAATATCTGGTGTCGGAACAACCTTAACCGGTGTGAACTTCTTTGCCACTATATTGCGCATGCGAACTCCATCTATGCCGTTAATGAAAATGCCGGTATTCACTTGGGCATCTTTGTGCGCCAATATTCTGATTATTATTTCATTCCCCATCTTGGCGGTTACCATTGCGCTGTTGACTTTAGACCGTTACTTAGGAATGCATTTCTTCACCAATGACTTTGGCGGCAACATGATGATGTACGTCAACTTGATTTGGGCATGGGGACATCCAGAGGTGTACATCCTAGTACTGCCAATTTTCGGTGTCTTTTCGGAAGTCACAGCGACGTTCTCACGCAAAAAACTGTTTGGCTATACCTCACTAGTTTGGGCGACCATTGCGATCACTATCTTGGCGTTTGTCGTTTGGTTACATCACTTCTTTACCATGGGATCTGGTGCAAACGTCAATGCATTCTTCGGCATTGCGACCATGATTATCTCGATCCCTACAGGGGTGAAGATCTTTAACTGGTTGTTCACTATGTACAAGGGACGAGTACGCTTTACCACGCCAATGTTATGGACACTAGGTTTCTTGATTACCTTCTCGGTCGGCGGGATGACTGGTGTATTGATGGCGGTACCGGGTGCTGACTTCGTACTACACAACTCGGTCTTCCTAGTTGCGCACTTCCATAATGTGATTATCGGTGGTGTGGTGTTTGGTTGCTTTGCTGCTATCACTTACTGGTTCCCGAAAGCAACAGGTTTCATGATGAATGAGACGTGGGGCAAACGAGCATTCTATCTCTGGATTATTGGCTTCTTGATGGCGTTCTTACCTTTGTATGCGCTGGGCTTTATGGGGATGACGCGACGTCTTAGTCAAGATATCAACCCTGAATACTTCCCATTACTTGCTGTTGCAGCAGCAGGAACTGCCGTAATTGCACTCGGCGTTGTGTGCCAGTTCATTCAAATCTATGTCAGTGTTCGTGATAGAAAAGCGCATCTCGATCTCACTGGAGACCCGTGGGGCGGCCGTACCTTTGAATGGGCAACCTCGTCACCTCCGCCGTTCTATAACTTTGCACATTTACCAAAAGGCGACCAAATTGATGCATTTTGGTATCAGAAAGAAAGCGGTGAGTTTGATCCAATGAAGAAAGTGGAATATCAACGTATTCACATGCCGAAAAATTCGCCGACAGGTATCTATATTTCAGCTTGGGCACTGGCCTTTGGCTTTGGAATGATTTGGTACATGTGGTGGTTAGCGGCCATTAGTTTCGTTGGCATTGTCGTAAGTTGTATCAAACATAGTTACAACGATGATGTGGATTATTACGTCGAGGTTGAGGAAATCGAAGCCATCGAAAACGCTAGACGACAGCAGCTTGAACTAGCCAAGCAACACACTCATGCCGACGGAAATAAGAAGGACGATATGGAGGTGAATTATGCAGGGTAGTGTGAGTGCACCAGTTCATGATAGCCACGATCATAGTGATAACAAGCTGTTTGGTTTCTGGATTTACTTGATGAGTGACTGCGTGCTTTTCGCAACGTTGTTCGCTACTTATGCGGTACTTGCCAGTAACCCTATGACGGGGTCATTAGCGAGAGAACTGTTTGAGTTGCCGTTTGTCTTCGTAGAAACCATATTGCTGCTACTGAGTAGTATCACGTTTGGTTTTGGCATGATTGCGATGAAGCGTCAGGATATTACCAACCTCAAGTTGTGGATGAAAGTAACCTTTCTGCTTGGGCTAGGTTTTATTGGCATGGAAGTGTATGAGTTTCATCACCTGATAGTTGAAGGATATGGACCTCAAACCAATGCTTTCTTGTCAGCATTCTTTACTTTAGTTGGGACTCACGGCCTTCATGTGACATTTGGCTTGATCTGGATGGCGGTGTGTTATCACCAGCTGTCGAAGAAAGGGTTAAACAGCAACATGACGATGCGTTTTAGTTGTTTAAGCCTGTTCTGGCACTTCTTAGATATTGTTTGGATCTGTGTATTTACCATCGTTTATTTACTGGGAGTCATGTCATGAGCAGTAATACAGATATAGCTGCATCAGACTACATCAAAGGGTTTTGTGCGGCTTTGGTACTGACCGTAGTACCGTTCTATTTGGTTTGGGCACAATCTCTGCCAGCGAGTACAACGTATTTTGTTTTATTTGCTTGCGCGATTGTTCAGGTGTTTGTTCACTTCAAATACTTCCTACATATGGAAGCGAAGGCCTCTGATGGGCAGTGGAATTTGGTTTCGTTGCTGTTCACCATCGTTGTGGTGTTTATCCTCATCGCCGGGTCGCTGTGGATAATGTACAACATGAATATGAACATGATGATGTAGAGGCAGTATGCTCAAAAATTATCTGACGATTACAAAACCAGGTATTATTTTTGGCAACATGGTCTCAACAGCGGCAGGGTTTTTCCTTGCCGCTAAAAGTGAGCATGTCGATATTACCTTGTTCTTTGCAGCACTCGTTGGTGTGGGGCTAGTCATAGCGTCAGGCTGTGTTGTGAACAATATTTTCGATAGGGATATTGATCAGAAGATGGAGCGAACTAAACATCGCGATTTAGTTCAGGGTTATGTCAATATGGATGTCGCGTTTGTTTACGCGCTATTCCTCTTGCTTGTTGGTACAGCGTTGTTATATCAGATGACCAATCCACTATCTGCGGTTGTTGTGCTCATCGGCTATGTCTTCTACGTGTTCTTTTACACCATGTGGTACAAGCGACATTCAGTGTATGGAACCTTGATCGGAAGTATCTCAGGAGCAGTACCTCCACTTGTCGGTTACTTAGCGGTCACTAATTATTTGAGCGTTGAATCTGTCTTATTGTTCCTGTTGTTCTGTCTTTGGCAAATGCCACACTCTTACGCTATTGCGATTTTTCGAATGGAAGATTATCGTCAAGCGGGTATTCCTGTTTTACCTGTTAAGGAAGGCTTGAATAAAGCGAACCAACATATTCGACACTATGTGTTGGCATTTTGCGCGGTTGCTGCCGCACTTTTCTTTGTTGGTGAGGCGAACTACGAATATCTGATTGTAGTAGGAGCGATGAGTGCGTTCTGGGCTCGAGTTACATTCCGCGATATGAATAGCAGCAATTATATTGATTGGTCCAAAGCGGTATTTAAAGTTTCGTTGCTGGTGGTGACAAGTTTCAGCGGAGTGCTAGGACTAGAGCTACTACCCCTTCATTTTTAATTGACAGGTTCACAGTCGTGATTGACGATTCGTGAACCTTTTATCCTTAAACTTTTCAGATTGTTTATTGAATGGACTGCACATACGCCAAGATATCAATAGCATCTTTCTCGGTAAGTACTCCCTTAAAAGCAGGCATACCTTCGTCGATTTTTCCCGCTAACACTTTATTAGCAATTTGGGTGGGTGTTTTGAAAGGTTTGTTGATCTTCTGAGCGATATCGGCTGGTTCATTTGGCAGAGCGTTAGCCGCTACACCATCACCATGCCCCTTAGAACCATGACAGGAGATACACAGCGCCTCGTATTTTTGTTTTCCAATAGCGACGTTGCCGTCAATGGGTGGCTTTGCTGCTGAAACGAAAGTGAAACTGCCAATGAAAAGCGCCATTGCACCTAATAATGTTGCGATGAGTAATTTCAATTTGATCTTCATATTGTGTACTTCCTATGTGTTTTCTCGAATCCTAACGACATAAGAATGAATAGTGGGTGAATATAAAGTTATATTTATATTCATCAGTTAGTTATGTGAATATTCTCAGTGGATAGACTAGCAATCAAAAAGCAGAAGGGTTGAGACGCGGCTTATTACTTCCAAGAATAAAGAAATCAGCAAACACAATCGTGGAAGAATAAAGTGAAGTGTAAAGTTACCTGAAACTGAGCAACAAATTATTGTTGCTTTTATTAATTTGGTGAAAAGTGTGCTACTAGTGACTGGAATAGGCTTTAAAGTGCTTATAAGTAATGATCTCTATATCACATAAAAGCGATCGTCAATATGAATAATGTGATCAAGTTCAATATTTATGTAATTTAAGAAATGTCCAAAAATGATGTGCGTATCAACTTTGTTCTATTGACTTGTAATTAAAATAAAATATTTACCAAAACTTTCAATTGTAATATGTTAACTTGATCATTACTTGCCTATTGACAGGTAATTTTTTGTGATTTGTATCGCAATTGGTGCGGAATTGCATGTCCCCAGGAAAAGAACTCATAATGAACTCAACGAAACGACATTCATTATGGGACAAGACAATGCTGTATGACTTAATCGACCATGACCTAGTAGACGTTGTAGAACATGATAACACATCATGGGAACAGGCTGTAAGAACGACAACACAATACCTCGAAGAGAAGGGCTATGTGACGTCGAATTACGCTGATGCCATTATTCAGTCTACCATCGACAATGGTCCTTACTACGTTTTGTGCCCGGGCATCGCGATGCCGCATGCTCGCCCTGAGGCCGGTGTATTAAAAACCGGTTTAGGCATTCACATCTTCCCTGAACCAGTAGACTTTGGTTCAGATCTTGGCCCCGCTAACGTACTGCTAACCTTAGCTGCCAAGGATTCAGATACTCACATTCAAGTAATCCAATCTTTAAGTGAAATGCTTGTCGACGAGACAAATATAGAGAAGCTCGCAGCAGCAAAATCGAAAACAGAAGTATTGGATATTATAAAAACCTGCTAATAAGGAATGTAACGTGACTACAAATATGAGAGCGAAAGTGCAATCATTTGGCGGACATCTTACCGCCATGGTATTGCCCAATATAGGCGCATTTATTGCGTGGGGTTTTATCACTGCGCTATTTATCCCAACAGGCTGGATGCCTAACGAAGCGTTTGGCAGCATTGTTGGCCCAATGATCACTTACTTGTTACCGCTGTTAATCGGTTACACAGGTGGTCAACTTGTTGGTGACAAGCGTGGTGCAGTAGCGGGTGCTATCGCTACTATGGGTGTCATCGTAGGTGCTGACATTCCAATGTTTGTTGGTGCAATGATTATGGGCCCACTTAGTGCATGGGTTGTGGTGCAAATGGATAAGCGAATCCAACACCGTATCCCGTCTGGCTTTGAGATGGTCGTGAACAACTTCTCACTGGGTATCGTAGGTATGCTTTTGTGCCTATTTGCTTATGAGGTTGTTGGTCCTGCTGTGACTGCTGCAAACTTGTTCGTTAAATCAGGCATTGAAGCTTTGGTAGCAACAGGTTTCTTACCTCTACTTGCGATTATCAATGAACCAGCAAAAGTATTGTTCCTAAACAATGCAATCGACCAAGGCATTTATTACCCTCTAGGTCTTCAAGCTGCGGCTGAAACTGGTAAATCCATCTTCTTTATGGTGGCGTCTAACCCAGGCCCTGGTCTAGGTATGCTACTTGCGTATGCAAAATTTGGTGAAGGTTTGTCGAAGCGTTCAGCGCCAAGTGCCATCATCATCCACTTCTTCGGAGGTATCCACGAGCTTTACTTCCCATATGTTTTGATGAAGCCAATCATGATCGTAGCAATGATTGCTGGTGCAGCGACAGGTATCGCAACCTTCAATCTACTTGATGCAGGTCTAGTAGCGGGTCCAAGTCCAGGTTCTATCTTCTCTTACTTGGCGCTAACGCCGAAAGGAAGCTTCCTAGCGACTATCGCTGGTGTGACAACAGCAACAATTGTTTCTTTCTTGGTAGCAAGTGCCATTCTGAAAATGTCCAAGAGCACAGAGTCTGAAGAAGACTTCGAGCAATCAGTCACCAATATGAAGGACATGAAAGCGGAAGGTGCTATCAACACAGCGGCTGCAACTCAAGCTACAGCTGAAGGCAAAAACATCAAGTTCGTTGCATTTGCTTGTGATGCTGGTATGGGCTCAAGTGCTATGGGAGCGTCTACCTTCAAGAGAAAACTGACACAAGCGGGCTACGATGTCGAAGTGAAGAACTTCGCTATCGAAAAAGTACCTAGCGACGCAGATATAGTTGTGACTCATGAGAGCCTAGAAAGTCGAGCAGTGAAAGCAACAGGGTTGCCTGTAATTACTATCAAGAACTTTATTAATGACCCAGCACTAGATGAGCTGCTGGTGACTATCGAACAACAAGCTTAATAACTATTATTTCGGGGGCGTCTCGGCGCCCCTATGAGGAGAGAGAACATGGTTGAAACTACGGCAGCTGTCATCTGCGGAGAAAAGAACATTCAACTTCGCACTTTTGACCTACCAGCTATTTCGGCGGATGAACTACTGGTCAAAAACATTTCTAACAGCGTTTGTTTATCAACGTATAAAGCAGCGCTTCTAGGTAGTAAACATAAGCGTGTACCAGAAGATATTGCAGAAACACCAGTTATCACAGGTCACGAGTATGCCGGTATTATTGTTGAAGTTGGTGACAACCTAAAAGACAAGTTCAAGCCAGGAGACTCTTTTGTACTCCAACCAGCAATGGGCTTACCATCTGGTTACTCTGCCGGCTACAGCTACGAGACATTTGGTGGTAACGCTACTTATTCAATTATCCCAAAAATCGCTATCGACCTTGGCTGCGTGCTTCCTTATGAAGGGAACTACTTTGCTGACGCTTCGCTAGCAGAACCAATGTCGTGCATTATTGGCGCCTATCATGCGAGCTACCATACAACTCCTTACGTGTATGAACATGATATGGGTATCAAAGAGGGCGGGTCACTCGCGCTTCTCGCTTGTGCTGGTCCAATGGGTATCGGTGCTATCGACTACGCGATCAATGGTCCAGTAAAACCTAAACTACTGGTTGTTACTGACATTGATGCGGAACGTCTCGCACGCGCTGAGAGCTTAATTCCAGTAAGCACAGCGGCGGAGAATGGTGTTGAGCTTCACTATGTGAATACGGCGAATGTGGAAGATCCAGTTGAGTACCTTAAATCACTGAACGGCGGATTAGGTTACGATGACGTTATGGTCTACGCCGCTGTATCACAAGTATTAGAGCAAGCGGATGAGTTGCTAGGTAACGACGGCTGTTTAAACTTCTTTGCTGGTCCTACAGATAAGAAATTCAAAGTACCGTTTAACTTCTATAATGTGCACTACGAAGCGACTCACATTGTCGGGACGTCAGGTGGTTCTACCGGAGACATGATTGAGTCTCTAGACCTTTCTGCAAAAGGGAAGATCAATCCATCGTTCATGATTACCCATGTAGGCGGCCTACAAGCAGCACCAGATACGATTCTGAACCAGCTCGATATTCCGGGTGGTAAGAAGCTGATTTACCCTCACATAGACTTGCCTTTAACAGCAATCGACCAGTTTAAGACTCTAGAAGACAGTGACCCATTCTTTGGGGAATTGGACGCGATTTTGCAGCAAAACAACTATGTTTGGAATGCAGAAGCAGAAAAAGCGTTACTGGAGTTTTATGACGTGAGTTTGACGGTTTAGTCGAAGCTTATTTATGTGGTAGCCTCACGGTTACCACATAATCAAAAGGTTAGAAACTTTGTCACGAATTGAAGATTTATTGGAGAAATTGGATGAGTGCGATAACGCCACCGCCTTTCTTCAAGTTTCAAACAAAATTATAAACCTCAAATTAAAAGCCATACTTCCATCGGTATTCGTACAAGACGAACTAGTGAAGGAGTATGCTGTGGACCCGTTGCTGAAAGAAGATGGGCCTCTCGTGACCACAGATGTGGTGTCAAAGTTAGTATTCGCAATGGGTAAGATTTCGCTAGAAACCTATTCGGATATCGGCCTTTACGACCAAGTGCTGGAGTACGCCTTGTCTAGGCCAGAAAAAGTGTCGTTTAGTGATGACATGATTTATGACTTTATCGAGAATCAAGCCATTTTATCTTCGCAACAAGATAGCTTTTATATTGAATCTCTAAAACAACTTAAGTTCTCTTCATTTGAGACGTTTTCACAGATGAGATACGAATCTCTCATCATCACAGTCCTTAAACTGTCTTGTGAAATGCTCATTCAAAAAATAGAAGAGGAGATCCATCAGTAAGGTGTCACTATGAAAGTGAATTTAAACGTTAGCGGCTTTGAAACCCAAGCTGAATTTCCCAATAGCGACGTTGAACAAATCCATAAACCCCTAGTCGAAAAATTCTCCAAACTCTACAAAGAAAAACAAGACCGAGTCATTATCTTTCTTGCTGCGCCTCCAGGCAGTGGAAAATCCACACTTGCAGCATTTTGGGAACATCTGTCAGAGCAAGACGAAGCCCTAGAAACCTTGCAAGTATTACCGTTTGATGGCTTTCACTTTCCAAATGAAATCTTAGACAGCAATAGCACGACTCGAAATGGTAAAGAAGTATTACTTCGCTCAATAAAGGGCGCTTATGAAACCTTCAATCTGACTGAACTGGTCAGAAAACTAAGACAGTTAAAAGACCCTGCGCCTAAATGGCCTTATTACGACCGAAATCTTCACGATCCCGTGGACGATGCATTGATTGTCGATAAGAACATTGTAGTTATCGAAGGAAACTATTTATTGCTAGATCAACCGGTTTGGAATGGGTTAAAGAATTTTGCTGATTTCACGGTGTTCATCGATACCAACCCTCAGTTCTTACAAGATCGTTTGGTGAACCGTAAGATTCGCGGTGGTACATCCGAGGAAGATGCCTTGGACTTCTACTACAAGTCAGATGCTATCAACGTCGATAACGTACTGAACAACTCTCAAAAAGCAGACTTGAACCTATATCTAAACCAAGATGGTTCCTTCAAGATTTAAGCGATAGAGGACGAGAGTCATGAAAATAGTCATTGATACCCATACTCATACTATCGCTAGCGGCCATGCTTACAGTACGGTCTTAGAGAATGCGTTAGCAGCAAAAAATAAGGGGCTGGAGCTTCTTTGTATTACGGATCATGCTCCTGAAATGCCAGGTGCCCCCCATTACTGGTATTTCAATAATCAGAGGATTCTGCCCCGATTTCTCCACGATGTCGGCATACTACGTGGCGTAGAAGCCAACATTCTAAACACTAAGGGAGAAATAGATCTTCCTAGCTCGAGTGACCAACATTTAGACTGGGTTATCGCCAGTTTTCATGAGCCAGTTTTCTCCCCATCCACAGAGCAAGCTCATACTGAGGCCCTGATTAATGCCATGAAAAGTGGTCGAATCGATGTACTGGGTCACACAGGCAACCCTAACTACCCGTTTGATATGCGCAAAGTTTTACAGTGCGCGAAAGACTTAAACATTGTTGTCGAAGTAAACAACACCTCACTAACTGGTAAAAGCCGTAAGGGCAGTGACAAGCGTTGTGACGAAATTGTCCGTCTAGGAAATGAATTAGGTGTGTATTTCACCACGGGTTCAGACGCGCACTTTTGTGAGGAAATTTCAAAACTCGACAAAGCCATAGACCTGCTCACTAAACACCAAGTACCGGAAGAGAGAATTGTATCGACATCGTCGAGCCGCTTTCTAAATTTCCTGCGTCTACGCGGCAAAGCAACAATCCAAGAATTTGAACATTTATATTAATTTTCGAGAGTTAAAATGACTGAAACAAACAACAGAAAAAAACTCGCCAATGCAATCCGCGCGCTAAGCATGGATGGTGTTCAACAAGCTAACTCAGGTCACCCAGGTGCACCAATGGGTATGGCTGATATCGCTGAAGTTCTTTGGCGTTCTCACCTAAATCACAACCCGTCAAACCCAGAGTGGGCTGACCGCGACCGTTTCGTACTGTCAAACGGCCACGGCTCAATGCTGATTTACTCTCTGCTTCACCTAAGCGGTTACGAGCTATCAATTGACGATTTGAAAAACTTCCGTCAACTGCACTCAAAAACACCAGGTCACCCAGAGTACGGCTATGCACCAGGTATCGAGACGACGACTGGCCCTCTAGGTCAAGGCATCACTAACGCGGTTGGTATGGCGATTGCTGAGAAATCTCTTGCAGCTCAGTTCAACAAAGAAGGCCATGACATCGTTGACCACTTCACTTATGTCTTCATGGGTGATGGCTGTCTGATGGAAGGTATCTCTCACGAAGCGTGTTCACTAGCGGGTACCCTAGGTCTGGGTAAGCTGATCGCTTTCTGGGACGACAACGGCATCTCTATCGATGGTGAAGTGGAAGGTTGGTTCTCTGATGACACACCTAAGCGCTTCGAAGCATACGGCTGGCACGTAATTCCTGCAGTAGACGGTCACGATGCTGATGCGATCAATGCAGCGATTGAAGCGGCAAAAGCGGATCCACGTCCAACACTTATCTGTACTAAAACCATCATCGGTTTTGGTTCACCAAACAAAGCGGGCTCTCACGACTGTCACGGTGCACCACTAGGTCACGACGAAATTGCAGCAGCACGTGAATTCCTGGGTTGGGAACACGGTCCATTCGAAATCCCTGCTGACATCAAAGCAGAGTGGGATGCAAACGAAGCGGGTAGCGCAAAAGAAGCAGCTTGGAACGAGAAGCTAGCGGCTTATGAAGCGGCTTACCCAGAACTAGCGGCTGAGTTTAAGCGTCGTGTGAACGGTGAGCTTCCAGCTCAGTGGGAACAAGAAGCAAGCAAGATCATTGCAGACCTTCAAGCAAACCCAGCAAACATTGCATCACGTAAAGCGTCTCAAAATGCACTAGAAGCGTTCGGTAAGATGCTTCCAGAATTCATGGGCGGCTCTGCTGACCTAGCACCATCAAACCTAACCATGTGGTCTGGTTCTCAGTCGCTAACGGCTGACGATGCATCTGGCAACTACATCCACTACGGTGTACGTGAGTTCGGTATGACGGCGATCATCAACGGTATCGCGCTACACGGCGGTTTCGTTCCTTACGGTGCAACATTCCTAATGTTCATGGAATATGCTCGTAACGCAATGCGCATGGCTGCACTGATGAAAGTGCAAAACATCCAAGTTTACACTCACGACTCTATCGGTCTGGGTGAAGATGGTCCGACGCACCAACCGGTTGAGCAAATCGCATCACTACGCGTAACGCCAAACATGAGTACATGGCGCCCATGTGACCAAGTAGAGTCTGCGGTTGCTTGGAAATACGCAATTGAACGTAAAGACGGCCCAACATCGCTTATCTTCTCTCGTCAAAACCTAACACAGCAATATCGTGACGCTGAGCAGCTAGCAAACGTTGCTAAGGGTGGTTACATCCTGAAAGATTGCGAAGGCACGCCTGAGCTAATCCTTATTGCGACAGGCTCTGAAGTTGAGCTAGCAACAAACGCTTACGCTGAACTGACGGCTGAAGGTAAGAAGGTACGTGTAGTGTCTCTTCCTTCTACTGACGTATTTGATGCGCAAGATGAAGCATACCGTGAAGCGGTTCTTCCTGCGGCAGTGACTAAGCGTATTGCTGTTGAAGCAGGTATTGCGGATTACTGGTTCAAGTATGTTGGCTTCGATGGCAAGATTATCGGCATGACAACATTCGGTGAATCTGCGCCAGCGGGTGAGCTGTTTAAGATGTTTGGCTTCACAACTGAAAACGTTGTAGCGACTGCGAAATCGCTACTGGCGTAAGTGCTTTTGTACGGTATAAGAAGTGAGATGTTTCTCTTATGCCGTACAACCTGCCTCAAGAATCGACAGTCATCCCTCTCATTAACACTCTTATGAATGTGATTTTTTGAGCCACATTTACCTTCATAGTGTTAATATTATTTAACTGCTCGTGTATGCCTAGAATGATCAGTTTCTAAATAATATTATCTTTCGATGGAAATATCTTATCCCTTGCCTAATTAAAAGCAATATATCAGAAAATAACAGCGAATAATTTACCCACGATTCACATTAATCTTTTGAGAAAGTATGTTATCTAGACATTACTCATTATAAATGGACAATAACGGATATTTTGTTGTGTGTAATAAGTCGTAGAGCACTGCAGGAAATTAGAAATAATGTTCGAAACAACACGAATAAGATTGATGCTTCATATGGCAGATGTCTACATTAACGGCCCTTTGAGGCATAAAGGTGCTAAAAATATCCATAAACAACTCACCCGAAGCCAAGAGCAAGCTCTAGACTGCTTGTTCAAGCGATGGTCTCCAAGTCCTCTTCATGTATGGAACTTAGTCGATCCACACCATACATTTGACCCTGAAGAAATCAAAGTTATTGAGCAAGTAGTCACTATTATCGGCGCTGATTCATTCCAAGCAGATATAGATAAAGTAAAACAATTTCTATGATAATAGAATGATTTATAGGTGCTGTTTGACATTAATATAATGTGATAAAAACGTTACCTATCTATCAAATTTCCTTAATGTGAATAAGAATTATCTTTTTGTGTTACATCTTTGCGTAAAAAATACTTTTGAATCAAACGGAGTTAATTCTCCAGTTTAATCACAATAAAAAGATGCAGGCACAACATGTTAACTATTAATAAAACGAAAATAGCACTACTAATTAGTACGGGCATACTTGGCTCTACTATTGTTCAGTCATCCTATGCAGCTAACGTTCCAGCCGGAACTAAACTAGCAAAAAAACAAGAATTTGTACGAGGTAACGGTACCGAAGTGGCAACCATTGACCCTCAAAAGTCAGAAGGCGTTCCCGAGTCAAACGTCATTCGTGATTTGTTGGAAGGTCTGGTGACACAGGATGCCAATGGTGAAACCATTCCAGGTGTGGCCGAATCTTGGGATACTCCTGACAATAAGACCTTCACCTTCCACCTCCGTCACAATGCTAAATGGTCCAATGGCGATCCTGTGACCGCGGGAGATTTCGTCTACAGTTTTCGCCGAGCAGTGGATCCGAAAACTGCGTCACCTTACGCTTGGTATCTTTCCTCAACCAAGATGAAAAACGCACAAGATATTATTGAAGGTAAGAAAGATATATCTGGATTAGGTGTTGAGGCCGTTGACGACTACACACTGAAAGTCACATTGGATACCGAAGTACCTTATTTCGTTAAGATGTTGGCTCACACCACTATGATGCCTGTACATAAAGCGACAATTGAAAAATGGGGCGAGAAGTGGACCAAACCGGAGCACTTTGTTGGTAATGGCGCATACCTTCCGGAAAAGTGGGTGGTGAATGAGCGATTAGAGCTGAAGCGAAATCCTAATTACTGGGATAATGAACACACAGTGATCAACAAAGTCACTTTCTTGCCTATTGAGGATCAAGTCGCTGAAATGAACCGTTTCCTGTCGGGTGAAATTCAGATGACTAACGAAGTGCCAAACGAGCATTTCCATCGCCTTCAAAAAGAGTATCCGCAGGATGTCGCCATCAAGGGCAACTTATGCAGCTATTACTATCAGTTCAACGCAATGAAAGCACCGTTTAACGATGTAAGAGTCCGCAAAGCACTGTCTTATGCTATTGACCGTGACATTATCACTAAAGCCATTTTAGGGCAGGGACAGAAACCCGCTTACTTCCTAACGCCAGAAATCACCGCGGGATTTTCGCCACAATTGCCGGAATACGGCAAGCTAACGCAAAAACAAAGAGATGAGAAAGCGCGGGCGTTGCTGGCAGAGGCTGGTTACGATAAAGACCACCCGCTAGATTTCAGCCTGCTGTATAACACGTCGGGAAATCACAAGAAAATTGCGGTAGCTATTTCGTCGATGTGGAAGAAAAAACTCGGGGTTAATGTTCACCTGGAGAACCAAGAATGGAAGTCTTACCTAGCGAGTAGGGACCAAGGCAACTTTGACGTCACGCGTGCTGCGTGGTGTGGAGACTACAACGAAGCATCGACCTTCTTAACTTTGATGATGAGCGATAACGTCAATGGTGGTGTTCATTATAAGAGTCCAGCTTATGATGCCATTATCGACAAAGCCCTCAACTCAAAATCCGAGTCTGAGCGCACTCAGCTCTACTATGACGCAGAGGCACAACTGTCGAAAGACATGCCTTTAGCTCCAATCTATCAATACGTGACGACACGTCTCGTTTCACCTCAACTTGGCGGTTATCCCGAAGGGAACGCGGAAGACAAGATCTACGCAAAAGACCTTTACATCAAAGCTAAGTAATCATTGTTAAAAAGTCAGCAAGGACTCTGTATGTGATCGTACATGCAGTGTCCTTCTGTTATTCATAATTTCAAACTGGACACGTTTATGATTAAGTTCATCATGAAGCGGATATTGGAAGCAATACCAACGTTATTGGTGTTGATCACCGTATCTTTTTTTCTGATGCGTTTTGCACCGGGTAACCCTTTTTCAAGTGAACGCCCACTTCCCCCTGAAGTCATGGCAAATATTGAAGCTAAATATGGCCTAGACAAGCCAGTATTTGAGCAGTACACGACCTACCTATCTAATGTCCTCCATGGAGATTTTGGTCCCTCATTCAAGTATCAAGATTACACGGTTAACGAATTGATCGCTGTGGCACTGCCGGTATCGGCGAAAGTGGGGTTAGTCGCGTTTATCTTTACCCTCATTATGGGAGTCACAGTCGGTACGATTGCCGCCTTAAAGCAAAATACCTGGGTCGATTACACCATTATGTCGACCGCGATGTTAGGTGTCGTGATGCCATCCTTCGTGTTAGCTCCGGCACTGATTTACTTGTTCTCACTACACTGGCACCTGTTTCCAGCAGGGGGGTGGCACGACGGTGGTCTGAAGTACATTGTACTACCCGTCATCGGGATGTCGCTTTTGTATGTGGCAACCTTCGCTCGTATCACTAGAGGCAGCATGATAGAAACGCTCAACAGTAATTTCATTCGTACAGCGCGAGCCAAAGGGCTGAGTTATTCCTACATCGTTCTTAAGCATGCGTTAAAGCCTGCGTTACTGCCTGTAGTGTCGTATATGGGGCCTGCTTTCGTCGGCATTATTACTGGCTCCGTTGTTATCGAAACTATTTTTGGCTTACCGGGTATCGGCAAGCTGTTTGTTAACGCGGCTTTTAACCGAGACTATTCGTTAGTGATGGGGGTGACCATTTTGATTGGTTTCCTCTTCATTCTATTCAACGCCATCGTGGATATTTTGCTTGCGATGATCGACCCGAAAATTCGTTACTGAGGAAGTGAGTGATGCTAACGAAAAAAGAAAACTTGGAAGCTGTCGAGAAGTTTTCAGAAAGTTTAGAAATTGAAGGTCGAAGCTTGTGGCAAGACGCGCGAATTCGTTTTATGCGAAACAAAGCTGCGATGGTGAGTTTGTTGATTCTGTTTGTAATGACCATGGCAGTGATTTTCCTTCCTATGGTTGCAAGTTACACCTTTGATGATACGGATTGGTATGCCATGCACGCTGCACCAAGTGCAGAGCACTGGTTTGGGACGGATAGCTTAGGACGAGATCTCTATGTGCGAACGCTAATCGGTGGACGTATTTCATTGATGGTTGGTGTGCTCGGTGCTCTGGTTGCTGTGCTTATTGGGACCTTGTATGGGGCGACCTCTGGATTTATCGGAGGCAGAGTGGACCGCGTGATGATGCGTGTGCTTGAAATTCTCTATGCAGTGCCATTTATGTTTCTGGTGATCGTGTTAGTAACCTTCTTTGGTCGCAACATCGTGCTGATTTTTGTCGCTATCGGCGCAATTGCCTGGTTGGACATGGCCCGAATAGTACGTGGTCAAACGTTAAGTCTTCGTAGTAAAGAGTTTATCGAGGCAGCTCATGTCAGTGGTGTGAGCAACTGGCGAATCATTACACGCCATATTGTGCCGAATGTATTGGGTATTGTTGCGGTTTATTCGACACTACTTATTCCGAGCATGATTTTAACCGAGTCGTTCCTATCGTTCCTAGGATTAGGCGTGCAAGAGCCAATGACAAGTTGGGGTGCGCTGCTGCAGGAAGGGTCTCAGACAATGGAAGTGGCTATTTGGCAACTGGCTTTCCCTGCTATTTTCATGGTGGTCACACTATTTTGCTTTAACTACGTTGGCGATGGTCTTCGTGACGCGCTGGATCCGAAAGACAGATAGTCGTGACTAAGGAAAAATAATGAGTTTATTAGATGTAAAAGATCTGCGAGTTGAGTTTAAGACGCAGGATGGCTTAGTGACGGCAGTGAATGACCTCAACTTCGCGTTAAACCAAGGCGAAACGTTGGGGATCGTCGGCGAGTCTGGTTCCGGTAAGTCACAAACCGTTTTCTCGATTATGGGTTTACTGGCAAAAAATGGCATTGTCTCTGGTAGTGCTAAATTTGAAGGTCGTGAAATTCTTAATCTGTCTGAAAAAGAACTGAATAAAGTTCGTGCAGAACAGATTGCAATGATCTTCCAAGACCCAATGACTTCTCTCAATCCATACATGAAGGTCAGTGACCAATTGATGGAAGTCCTGATGCTGCACAAAGGGATGGGTAAAACGGAGGCGCTTGAAGAATCTGTGCGCATGCTAGAGGCGGTGAAGATTCCTGAAGCCCGTAAGCGTATCTCGATGTACCCTCATGAATTTTCAGGAGGTATGCGCCAACGCGTGATGATCGCCATGGCTCTGTTGTGTCGCCCTAAGCTGTTGATCGCCGATGAGCCCACCACTGCGTTGGACGTAACAGTTCAAGCACAGATCATGGACCTATTGAATGAGCTGAAAACTGAATTCAATACGGCGATCATTATGATTACCCATGATTTGGGTGTAGTCGCTGGTTCCTGCGACAAGGTATTGGTTATGTATGCAGGCCGTACCATGGAGTATGGAACTGTGGATGATATTTTCTATAACCCAAGTCATCCTTATGCAGAGGGCCTGCTCAAGGCTATTCCTCGATTGGACACGGAAGGGGAGATACTCCCTACTATTCCCGGCAATCCACCTAACTTGCTTCGCTTACCACCGGGCTGTCCTTATCAAGAACGTTGCCATCGTGCTATTCCACAGTGCAGCGTTACGGCGCCAGCGTTAGAGAACTTTGCCGATAATCGCCAGCGAGCCTGCTTCTCTGATTGGGAGACTTGGACCAAATGAATGCTATGAAAGATAACAAAAACCTGCTGTTAGATGTAAAACAGCTCAAAGTACACTTCAGCATTGCTTCGAAATCCGCATGGCCTTGGAGTAAGGCTTCTCAGTTGAAAGCGGTCGATGGAGTCAATGTCCGTCTTTATGAAGGAGAAACGCTCGGAGTAGTAGGTGAGTCAGGTTGCGGTAAATCCACATTCGCACGAGCGATAATTGGTTTAGTTGAAGCTACAGATGGTGAGGTGGTCTGGCTTGGGAATGACCTTACTAAAATGCACTCTGTGCAGCGCAGGGAAACGCGCAAGGAAATCCAGATGATTTTCCAAGATCCGCTGGCGTCTCTCAATCCTCGCATGACAGTAGGAGATATCATTGCTGAGCCCCTAGAGACATTTTATCCAGAGCTTGGCAAACAAGAAGTGAAACAACGCGTTAAAGAAATGATGGCGAAAGTCGGTTTATTACCTAATGTGATTAATCGCTACCCCCATGAGTTTTCTGGTGGCCAGTGTCAGCGTATCGGTATTGCCCGAGCACTGATTCTGCGTCCCAAGATGATCATCTGCGATGAGCCAGTATCAGCATTGGATGTATCGATTCAAGCACAGGTAGTGAATTTATTGAAAGCACTACAAAAGGAACTAGGACTGAGTTTGGTCTTTATTGCTCACGATCTGTCGGTAGTCAAACACATATCAGACCGAGTGTTGGTGATGTATTTAGGAAACGCGGTAGAGTTGGGAGAGTCAGAGGCGTTGTTTGCTGAGCCAAAGCACCCTTATACTCGAGCTTTGATGTCAGCGGTACCAATACCAGATCCTCACATTGAGCGCTCGAAAACCATCGAGATGTTGGAAGGGGATTTGCCTTCTCCAATCAATCCACCTTCAGGTTGTGTGTTCCGTACTCGCTGCCCACTAGCCAATGAAACCTGCGCCAAGGAAAAGCCGATACTAACTGGTGACGAAGCGCACTCGGTATCTTGCCTGTTAGCATAATAAAACGGCGGCAGTGACTCTGCCGCCTTTATGCAACGTTTTTATCGCCTCCTTCCGTAACTTAAACTCAGTCTTATCAACCAGTTCTGCCACCATGGTTCCAATAGTAAGGGGGGTGTAACTCGGTGATTCAGCACTGTACTGGTGTTATATCAATGTTATGATGATGCTTTGTGCCAGCGTCGGAGTTACTATGTCTAAACCACTCAACCAATGTATTGTGCCTATGTATCCAACGATACAGGCCCTGGATGTGGAAGGTTTAGAGCCGGGTGAGCATAAATTTTGGTTTGCGGTCGCCACCGACGCCATAGGTCATCCCCAGACGTTGCCCGTTCGTGTGTTCAAGGGCTCTCGCCCTGGAAAACGGATTATGATTACCGCTGGTATCCATGGTGATGAGCAAAATGGGATCCTAACGGCTCAGCAGTTGGCTAGAGAGCTGATTGGTAAAACGAATGCCGGTACGGTCACCATTGTGCCGACAGTGAACCTGTCTGGGATCGCACGCCATAGTCGTGATTACCACTCCGCTGCTCCAGATAGTTCCACCTCGAATTTGAATCGTGTTTTTCCCGGCAGCCCAGACGGCGATGATGCGAATCGTTTTGCGCACAGCCTTTGGACCAACCTTCTTCAGCCCAACGCCGATTTGGCCATTGATCTGCATTCCCAAACTTCGGGCGCGGCGTATCCACTGTATGTGTTTGCCGATTATCGACTTGATGACGCCATTCGAATGGCGCGTCTGCTGAACCCCGATGTGATTTTAAACGACCCAGGAGACCCAGGTATTCTTGAAACTGTGTATAACCGAGCAGACATTCCCTCAATTACGATTGAAGTTGGCGTCGGGCGCTATTCTGACCTAGACATGGTGCAACGTGCGGTAGATGGGGTGCTGAATATTCTGCGCTCGTATCAGTTAATTGATGGTGAAGTGGTGCCGCAAACTCTACCTTGTACAGAGGGCGAGCAAATTGTCAGTATTCGAGCGAATCAAGGTGGGTTTGTGATCAGCCATGTTGAGTTGCTAGATAAGATATCAGAGGGTCAAAAAATAGCGACGCAATACAACAGTTTTGGTGATGTTATCGAAGAGTACTTGTCACCTTCAGACGGCGTGGTGATCAGTCACAATGTAGAGTCGGTAAGAGCACCGGGTTCACTACTTGTTCGGTTAATTAAATAACCGTACGTTTCGAGCGTTCTACGATACGATAGTTTTAAATAACGGCCACAAAAAAGCTCTCTAAATAGAGAGCTTTTTCATGATTTCAAACGGCAAATTGACTAACTCAGCAAAATAGAGGTTTCTAAAAGGTGCTGAGCGTTATCTAGTAGCTGTGGGTAGCTATTCATGATTTGCTTAAATTTGTCATCGATAGAGTCTATGCAAACCAAAGAGTTGAACATCTCTACTGCCTGATCTGGATTGACACTCAGTGTGTTTTTGAGTGCTTCCAAATTGATATGGTTAGCGTGTTCTACTCTTGTAATTGCTGTGTCGACCATATCGAAGGTAATAGAGTTTATATTTTGTGTCATCGGATAGGTCACTTATATAGTTTTTACTTGAAAAAAGTAAGTCCAGTGCGTCTCGATGATACTGGATAAAAAGTGAGTTTCTTATGACTAAGATCATGTCTTGTTTGATTTTAGGCAGGACGACGCATAAACACACTGCTACAACTTAGAAGGAGTAGAACAAATATTAGTGAGTTTAGTTCGGGATAATTTTAATGAATCCATTCACAAGACTAATTAAAGTTGATATTATCAACCATATTCTAAAGCTAATCCTATGCTACTGACACAATCTGGTCATATCAGCATCGACTAGTACGCCCCTAAATCTTTCCAAATAAAGAGCTTTATGAACACTAGGCAGTTGATTTCGCACTATTTGTATATGAATCGCAAATCCTATATTTTCGCGATCATTTTTATTTTTCTCGTTAACTGGCTGCAAGTAGAAATTCCACGCTATATCCAACTGGCGATAGATCTGATTGATGATGCGTCGAATGACGGTCATCAACAATTGCAAACTTATGTCGCCATCGTAGTGGGCATGTCTGTAGCTATGGTTGTGGTGCGTATTCTGTCTCGAGTGTATGCGCTTAACCCCGGAAGGATTGCAGAAGCTGCACTTAAAAATAGACTGTTAAAACAGCTCAATCGGCTACCAAATAGCTACCACGAGAAGTTTGCATCAGGTCGACTCATTTCTATCATGAACAACGATGTGATGGGGGTTCGACTGATGTTTGGGATTGGCTTTCTCCAGTTCTTTAACACTATGTTTGCTCTTTCTCTGACACCAATTTGGATGTGGCGTATCTCTCCAGAACTGACCATGTATTCAGTCATTCCAATCTCCATTGCTTTTGTGATTTTCCGCATTGGATTTAAGCGAATGAAAGTGTTGCACACTGAGCATATGAATCGGCTACAAAGCTTGTCTGCTCAGCTTATGAGCTACTTGTCAGGCATCGACTTGATTAAGAATCAACGCATGTCACCTTGGGTAACTACAGAAATAGAGAAGCTCAATCAGCAACTGCTGCGTTGCCGAATGCAGATTACTCGAATCCAGGTGTTCTTTTTACCGGTACTTGATTACGCCAATGACCTAATGAAGATACTAATTCTCGGTCTAGGTGGTTACATGCTGATGAATCAAGAGCTAACTCTTGGCGAAATCACCGCATTTCTTACTTATTCTGTGTTACTGGCTATGCCACTGATGCAGCTTGGTCGAATCGCGACTATCTACCAGCGAGGTATTGTTGGTATTCAAAGTGCTCAAACTATCCTCAATGCTAAAATCCCTGAAACTGATCAAACTCGTCTCGCTGATGAGGATGTTGAACAGTTGAAAGGGGAGTCGTTATCGGTAAGAAATTTGAGTTTTCATTATCCAAATGATGAACGGCTGATTTTGGACAATATCAGCTTTGACATTCCAGCGGGCAAAAAAGTAGGGGTACTTGGTGGAATCGGCTCAGGCAAAACAACCTTGGTGAACTGCCTGAATCATCATTTAGATGTTCCCACTAATGCGATTTTCTTAGGTGGTAAAGACATTACGGATTTTTCCCGCAGTGACTTGCGTCGCTATGTTAAAACCGTCACCCAAGACCCTTATCTGTTCTCGGCCACGGTAGAAGAGAATATTCGATTTGGTAGTGCCAACAATGATGCCACCAAGGAGCAAGTGGACGAAGTGCTATCGCTGAGCCAGCTTGCAAACGATGTGGCTAGGTTTGAGGATGGTGATCAAACTCTGGTAGGTGAAAAAGGCATTATGCTCTCTGGTGGGCAAAAGCAGAGGTTGAGCATTGCACGAGCACTCTTAGAGCCCGCAGACCTTGTCATTATGGATAACGTACTCTCTGCGGTTGATTACGAAACCGAACGTAAAATATTGAATGGGTTATTTGAGCGACTCAAACACCAATCGGTGCTCGTGGTATCGCACCGTGTTAACGCTTTAGAATATATGGATGAGATCATCGTACTTAATGAAGGCAAGATAATTGCGAAAGGTGACCATAAAACGTTACTGAAAACATGCCCGTACTATTTGGAAACGTGGCAGCTTCAGCAAAATGAAGCGGAGGCGAGCGCATGTTAAAAGGTGTCGACTTAAAGTATCTCAAGCATTTCTTCAAGTTCGCTAAGAAATACAAGAAAACCGCTCTGATTGGTATTGCTATGCTTCCTCTGTCGGTCGCAACCAGCTTGTTATTCCCCTGGTTAATTATCCAAGTTATTGACGTTCAGTTGGGACAAAATGACTTCGCTGGGTTAATGCAATATGTGGTGTATTTGGTTCTAGTCCTTATTGCTGGGTACGTGGTGGACACCACTTATGCTTACAATCTAAGAAAAACTGGTCAGCTAACGATTACCGATATGCGCGCAGTGTTGTTTGAACGCGTACTCAGACTTCCGCGCAGCTATTTCGACAACACGCCAGCAGGCGTCACGTTGTCACGTTTGACGAGTGATTTAGAGACTATTGGTGAAACGTTTGTGCAATCGGTTGTCGGGTTGGTAAAGGATTCAATAAACACCATTGCCTTGTTGGTAATGATGCTATTTATCGATTGGAAGCTGACTTTGATCGTATTAGTAGTCATGCCTCCTGTTATGTATTTAACGGTGTATGTACGTAATCGTCTAAGAGCTTTACATAAGATAACGCGCGCATCCTTGGCAAGAGGTATCGGTTATCTACAAGAATTGTTGTTCGGTATGAGTACCGTTCAAATGTACCGCGCTGAAGAGAAAGTAGAAGCGAAATACAATGGGCATATTGATGAGTTTTTGGTTGCTCAAAAGAAAATCAATAAGTATGACGCCATCTTATTCTCTTTCATTTCTGGTGTGACGTCGGTAACCATTGGTCTCATGATTTGGTATGGCTCTGAACAAGTGCTAGCCGGAACGCTGACTTTAGGTGTACTGATTGCCTTTATTAATACGCTAGAAAAAGTGTTTGTGCCGATTCGTGATTTCACCTCTCAAATTGCCTCTATTCAAAGCTCGTTTGCGGCGTTTGATCATATCGAAGAACTGTTTGTTGAGCCGACGGAGGAACAAGGTCGAACCTTGTTACCGAGTCATCAGGTCCAACAACCATTGCAAGAGTTTGTGAGCTTAGAGTTCATTAATGTTAGTTTTCGATATAAACAAGATGCTCCGTATGTACTGAAAGACGTTTCTTTCGTACTTAAAAAAGGCCATCAAATTGCCTTGGTAGGTTCTACTGGCTCTGGAAAATCAACCATCATGAGATTGATTTCAAAAACCTATCAAGATTATGAGGGCAGTATTCTGTTAAATGGCATTGAGTTATCGAAGATTTCAGTGGATGACTCGGCACACCTATTTTCGATGATGATGCAAGATGTTCATTTGTTTGAAGAAAGTATCGAGTTCAATATCGCCCTTGGTAAACCGGGGATTGACCGTGAACAAGTTGAGCAAGCCGCACGCTATGTCTATGCAGATCGATTTATAGAACAGTTACCTCGAAGTTATGACTCGGTTTTAGATAAGAATGGTTCGAACTTATCGGTGGGGCAGACGCAGCTTATTTCGTTTGCTCGAGCAGTTGCTCAAGGTGGGCAGATTATGATGCTTGATGAAGCGACAAGCTCTGTAGATTCGATTACTGAAGATCTTATTCAGAAAGCCATGCAGCGTTTATTTGAGGAAAAAACGGTTATCGCTATTGCTCACCGTTTAAGTACCATCAAACACTCGGATCAAATTTTAGTATTAGAAAAGGGTCGAATAGTCGAACAGGGCAACCATGGACATTTGGTGTCTATTAATGGCATCTATGCAGGGTTGTTAAGTGAGTCGACAGGGGACACAAGTGAGATCGATTCTGCAGAAGCTATATGATTCAAGCAAGCTTCGCTTAGTCACTTTGACGATAATAGGCATATACTTTAGTACTGTTCTTCAGAGGGCGAGTATATGTCTAAAAACAAATTTATTCTTCATTCCGCATACCCACCTTCAGGAGACCAGCCTGAAGCCATCGCTCGTTTAATCTCAGGCATCGAAGGTGGTAAAAGTCATCAAACATTACAAGGCGTAACGGGGTCGGGTAAAACATTCACGATGGCGAATATTATCCATCGCTTGAAACGACCCACGTTGATTCTTGCTCATAACAAAACATTAGCTTCCCAGTTATATAGCGAGATGTGTCACTTCTTTCCCGAGAATGCCGTTGAGTATTTTGTTTCCTATTACGATTACTTTCAGCCAGAAGTCTACATTCCCGGTAGCGACCGTTTTATCCGCAAAGACTCCGCGATTAACGAACAGCTAGAGCGACTAAGGCTCTCGGCAACCAAGTCACTGATTGAGAGAAGAGACGTTATTGTGGTGGCTTCCGTTTCTTCTGTCTACGGGTTAGGCGATCCGCAAACTTATCGAGACTTACAAATATCGCTCGCAGTAGGTGAGGCGCTAGATATAGCTGATTTAACGGAACGATTAGCACGCTTACAATATACCCTTACCGAGCCCAAGTTAGAGCGCGCTGGTTTTCGCATTCGTGGTGACGAAATAGATGTGTTTCCAGCTGATTCTGCCCAAGATGCTATTCGCATTACTTTAAATAACGGCGTTATTCAGCAACTTGATTGGGTCGACCCTATCGTGGGTACACTCTTAAAATCTTGCACAGAGTACAAGATTTCACCTAAAACACTCTATGCGTCGTCACCACAAAAAGTCCGTAAAGCCAGTGAGTTGATCCGTATTGAAATGGAACAAAGAGTTAGAGAGCTCAACGAAGCAAACCGATTAACCGAGGCGGCAAGGCTTTACGAACGGTGTATGCATGATATTGAAATGATGCAGCAATACGGTTATTGCTCCGGTATCGAAAACTATGCCTGTTATCTTAATGAACGAGATCCTGAGCTACCGCCGACGACATTAATGGATTACCTACCTAAGGATGGGCTGGTGTTTATCGACGAGTCTCACGTGATGGTTCCTCAGATTTCAGCAATGTCGAAATCAGACCGAAGTCGTAAAGATACCCTTATTGATTACGGGTTTCGTCTTCCTTCAGCTTTAAATAATCGTCCACTGACGTTCAATGAATTTGAAAAGGCAAAACCGCAGACAATTTTTGTTTCTGCGACGCCAGGAAAATACGAAGTTCAGCGTTCAGGTGGAGTGGTGGTTGAACAAATTATTCGACCAACAGGTTTGCTTGACCCTGAGGTTGAGGTGCGCCCATCAGCTAACAATATGGAAGACCTGTTAAAGGAGGTACGTCAGCGTACCAGTAATAATGAACGAGTGCTCGTGACCACTTTAACTAAGGTAAGTGCGGAGTCGTTAAACGACTATATGGCGGAGCAGGGAATACGCGTTCGTTACTTACATTCCGATATTAAAACCTCAGAAAGAGTTGGTATTATCAATGGATTAAGGGCTGGGGAGTTCGATGTCTTGATTGGTATCAACTTACTCAGAGAAGGACTGGATATTCCCGAAGCTTCCTTGGTTGCCATTCTCGACGCGGACCACGCAGGATTTCTACGTTCGGTAGAAGCGCTGATTCAGATCATTGGTCGAGCAGCACGAAATGCCAATGGTAAGGCGATTTTGTATGCCGATAGAATCACACCCGCCATGAAGCAAGCGATAGACGAATCGCTACAAAGACGTAAAAGACAACAAGTTTATAATCAAGCAAATGCGATTGTGCCCGCTACATCGCGTCGTAAAGTAGCATCAGCAATGGAAGAGGCGCAGCAGCAGGCTTGTCATAATGTCGCGTTTTGCGACAGTCTTGCTAGCCTTTGTCAACAAATCACCGCGCGCGAGAAAGGACTGCTTGAAGCGGTCTCTGTGCAAAATGATGCGCAAATTCGTCAAATACGAGCGGAACTGGATAGTTTATATAGGCAGTTCATATTTATGTAGTTCTAGCTCACCTTGTTCGTTGGACGAGAGGTCAAAGTGCGTTACGATTTCGCTAACGCACTTACTTAACAGGATATCGGATGCTCAATTACATTGAACCGGTTTTTAGACCACCGTCAGAGTGGACGTCGCTGATATTACAAGTAACCAATGGTTGTAGCCATAATCAATGCACTTTCTGCGATATGTATACTCAGTCTCAGAAGAAGTTTCGTCCTAAGAAGCTAGAAGAACTAGAGCAAGAATTGCAGCAAGTGGCCGCGTCTGGTGCACGAGTTCACCGAGTTTTCCTTGCGGATGGTGATGCGATGACATTACCATTTCATCGTCTTAAAGCGATCTGTGAGTTAATTCATCGCTACCTTCCCAACATTCAACGTATCTCAAGCTACTGTTTGCCACGAAATTTAACCAACAAGACATCGGAGCAACTCGCAGAGCTTAGAGAGCTTGGGTTGAGTTTGATGTATATCGGTTGTGAAAGCGGAGATGACGAAGTACTAGCTAAAGTGAAAAAAGGTGAGACATTTGAATCATCGTTGGCCGCGCTAAACAAGATAAAAGCGGCAGGCATGAAAAGTTCTGTCATGATCCTAAATGGTCTAGGCGGCCCTATTTTGAGTGAGCAGCATGCACTGAATTCGGCCAAGCTAATGAATGCCGCTCAGCCAGACTATCTCTCAACCTTAGTAGTGTCTTTTCCATTTGGTGAAGAGCGCGTCGCGGCTGAATATAACGGTGACTTTCGCCAATTGACTCAACTCGAGTTATTCAAAGAAATAAAATTATTGCTTGAACATTTACAGTTAGACAAGACAATATTCCGCTCAGATCATGCTTCCAACTATCTAGTGTTCAAGGGAGTACTGGGTAAAGATAAAGAGGCATTATTGCAACAAGTTGAGCTGGCAATTCATCATCCAGAGCAAATTTCGCTCCGCCAAGAGTGGCAAAGAGGTTTGTAAAAATCCCCTTTTTTACTCGTTCACACAGTGAATTTTACAAAACTCGCTTTTAGCGGGTTTTGTGTTTTTTGCATGTCTGATTTTATTAACGTATTGAAAAATTGAGAATAAATATGATTTCCAAGAGTGCTTTATCGATTTTTACAAAGAGTGATTTTGTAAAATTGACAGTGTGAAAATTTCGTTGTGAAATTGTTGTCAAAAAAGCGCTATTCTAATAATCAAGCAATAACGAGACAAACCAACAAGGTGTTAAGGGTATTTGCTTAAGCTGTTATTAATTGCCTCTGAAGGAATAGACTATGAATATGCAGACATTCGATAAAACAGAACTACATAACCCACAAAATTTTATCGCTGAAGCCGTGTTTGCCGTGGAAATGGTCAACGCTGATAAGCCAACTCAAAAACAACAAATGACTAAGCAACTTCTTGATACCTTGTTCCCGCTAGAGAATGGTTCTCACGAGGATGTAGTAAGTTATGAAATTGACTATCGCCACGTTCAAGCGTACTTCAAAAATGGTCAACATAGCGGCCTGCGCCATGCCAAACAGTTTGTTGCTTATACTGGCGACAAGTGTTCTCCGGATTCGATTCTATTCCGCGACGAAAGTGGCACTCACGTAGAAGTTACGTTCGCTCGCCGTCAAGGCAACGGGTTTCTACAGCTGGTTCAAATTGCTGATATTCAATTAGAAACGTGTACTACGTTTGGTCAGTCTGAAGGCCATCAAACCACGGGTCTTCGTCACTGGGTAAGCTTGGTGAAAGGCGATGATAAATGTCGCCCAACGGCGAGTAATGAAGACAAGGAATATACAGCGAAGAGTGGAGAAGATTACAAATTAGGTTTTTGTTTCGCTTGTTAGCTTGGCTAGCTCACTTACAAACTGCTAAAAAATAAAGCCGCGCTGTGTATGCGCGGTTTTTCTATTTAATCATTCATCGGTCGCTAGTCTTCGGTTATGTGATTTTAGTGTCTAAAATGGACCTAGAGTCCATTGGAGCGTTCTGAACGGCTAAGTTTGCTGTTTTGGCAGAACGCCGTGTAGGATGATTGGGGGAGTGGTTTGCTAAATAGAAAACCTTGACCCCACTGACAATCGTGATCTATCAAGATTTTCATTTGTTCTGCGGTTTGTATCCCTTCCGCAATGACATTAATACCAAGCTCATTAGCCATTTGTAACGTCGAACTTACTATCGTCATGTCTTCTGGGTGAAGTTGGTCTATGAAAATTCTGTCGATTTTTAAGCTATCAACAGGAAGTTGCTTTAAATAACTTAACGAGGAATAGCCGGTTCCATAGTCATCGATAGCTATATTTACCCCAATCTTCTTCAACTCTGTGATGAACCTGATGGCTTGGCTCATATTTTGTACTAATACACTCTCAGTAATTTCAAGTTCAAGGGCTTCAGGTGAAATCCCGTAGCGTTGAAGTGGATCCATCACATCGTCAATTAGTTGACCCGAAACTAGCTGCACTACTGATACGTTTACTGATACTTTTTTATGGTAAATATTCTGGTCTTGCCACACTCTGATCTGTTTGCAGGCTTGCTCGATGACCCATGCGCCAATAGGAATGATCTCTCCAGAGACCTCCGCAATAGGTATAAATGAATCGGGTGAAATTACTCCATAGGTAGGGTGGTTCCATCTTAGCAAGCACTCGCAACCAAGATGCTTCCCAGAGCGAAGCTCGATAATAGGTTGGTAGTATAATTCAAACTGTCCTTTCTCCAAGGCTCTCGGCAGTTCTGATTCAATAAATAGTTTGTGTTGTGCTTGTTTTCTTAAAGTGTTCGCGTAACAAAAATAACCAACCGATGACTCTTTTGCTTTATACATGGCGGTATCAGCGGCTCGAAGAAGATCGTCGACATTTTGACCATCTTTAGGGTAAGCGGCAATGCCTATACTAGTTGATATCGTAAGGGACTCTCTCCCAATTTGAATGGGTTTTCTCAACCCATTAATGATCTTTTTGGATAGAGCGATTGCTTGTTCTATGTTGGTAAGGTTTTCGATAAGAATTGTGAACTCGTCACCGCCAAAACGAGCTAGTACGTCGCTACTTCTCAAGCAACCACTTAACCTTTTAGAAACTTCGACGAGTAACTTGTCGCCAAAGTCATGCCCTAGGCTATCGTTTACGTGTTTAAAACGATTGAGGTCAAGAAAAAGAACGGCTGCGATCGAACGATTCCGTTCGGCCAATCTCAAAGCATGGTTAGTTTGCTCGATAAACATGCGTCTGTTAGGTAAGTTGGTTAGTGCATCGTTAAACGCGTAACGCTTAAGCTGATCTCTTGAAGCTTCCAGTTCTTTAGTTCGACTTTTTACACGCCTTAATAAGACCTTATGATTGTTAAACACCGTCATGATAAGCAGTACACTTAAAGCACCAAACACAGACTCATAAATGAGAAATGTTACGGATTTTTGAGCGGTTAATGAAAGGAGTACTTGTTGTGATACAGATAAAACGACGGTCCACTCTCGAGTAGTCACTTGTTGAGAAAAAGAAAACTCTACTGCGCCCTCAGATGGGGCTAAATTGTCTGGTGAGAAGTAACGGTAAATCACTTCATCTCCTGCACTAGAGTCGAGAATTTCTACGTCCATATAGTGTGCAGAGCTATTGTTCACACTCGCTTTAACAATATCCCCAACGACAAAAACACCAACGGCAAAACCAGATAGATTGAAAGAGCGTGTAATAACTGAGGTATCAAGAGAAGGTCCATCATTTATCGGAGTAAATATTAAAAATCCAGGCTCTTTGGTCTCAAGTTGGACAAGTTGAATAATCTCTGTAGCGACTGGATAGTTATTGTTCTGCGCGAGAATCATTGCCTCTCGCCGTGCTGCATTAGAGAACACATTGAAGCCAAATGCTTTTTCATTGGAAAGAAATGGCTCGATCCATTTTACAACAACGAGAGGATCATACTCATTCAATGGGGTGCCCCGAACTTTAAACATCGAAGAGCTTTGGTTATTGGTCTCTATTTCAAACTTGCTCACATGACGCTGTTCTACAAGTGGATTCCAAGAAAACCCTCGAATCCCAGGAGTTTTGTCGATAAGCGGCAAGGTTATCTCTCTAAACTCTTCTTGTGTAATGTCGCCATTCCCGGAAAGATGTCTAGCTAAAGTTGATAAAGACTTTAAATAGTTTTCTACTTGATGATTAAGGTTTTTTTCAATCAATTGAGAACGGACTTGGACCTCATTGAGGCTGTCGGATTTGAGCGTTTTATCACTGTAATTTTGAATGATAATAAGTGTAATAAAAACAATAGAAAGTGGAAATATCAGAGCCCTAGAGTGCTTTAGTCTGTTGGCTAGTCGGTCGCGCGATTTAAATAAGATAACAACGATAGGTGTAATAATGATGATACCTAAAAAGTCACCTAAGCATTGAATGACTACATTTGCCCAGTAGCTGTCGCTAAAGCGTAATATATGAGCGGGCTCTATGAGCAGGTTTACTAGCAAACTACCGATTAGAGAGCATATAAATGCTACTCCTATAAATAGAGTAACTTTGGTAAAGCTGGCTAAGCTAATGACATTTAAGGAGAGATGTCTTAAAACGCGGTAATTTATCCAAGCTTGAACCGTAGAAGCGAAGCTGATTCCAATTGACGTTATTATTAAAGAGAGGCCAGTTGCATTCCCATCGAATAATTGAATCCCAATACTAAATATTAGTGAGCCAGCCAAGATTGCAGGTAAGAAGTGTCTCTGCCATAAAAAACAACCCGCAAGTGCAATACCAGCTGATGGCCACAATGATGCAACTAAAGTTTGAGGGCTGAGCATTGAGAAAAGAAATGAAGATACTATGTATAGAAAAAACAAACTCACATAGCGTAAATCAAAGGACGATAATGGACGGCCTTGTTTGCTGAGGGAATCAGTGGTAACTAATCTATTATTATTGTTCAAATGATCTCTTCCAGTGCTATTAACAAAAGTGTCACTAGTTGGAGTTGCTTATAGTAGTGTAGTAAAGAGAACAGGGAATGGTATGTTTGTTGATGATCAGTTGAACTATTGATGTTGTGCGGACAGCGTCTTAGGTGGCGAGAGGTACAGAAGCAGAATCAGCGCTATTCAATACGTTTGAAGCTAACACTAATGCCCTAAAGGAGCAAAGGGCATCGGTGCGATATGGTGAGTTGCCAGACTCTAGGTTGCTCAATGGTATAGGTTTCCTATACATAGAAGCACTAATAGACAATTTCTGAACAGGCTAGGCGTATGCCTCCTTTTCGGCTTACAACGTCAGGGTAAATCCGTGTTCTGTCTTTTCAATCTGAATATCAGAAGGCTTGCATATATAGCCATCCGCGTCAGGCAATTCACTTCTTGAGCTATGACTGAGCACCGCAATGCTCTGGCAACCTGCTGCGCTCCCTGAGTTGAGGCCAGCGACCGCATCTTCAAAGCAGATGCATTCTTCAGGATTCAGATTCAGTTCTTTCGCCCCTCTCAAATAAGGTTCGGGGTGTGGTTTGCCTTGGGAGAGCAACTCGGGTGTAACAAGGATTTTGGGCTGAGGGAGGTTTGCCGCTTTCATTCTAGCTGTTGCTACTGGCAATGTGCCAGAGGTAACGATAGCCCACGGGATACCGAGCTCATTTAAGCTGTTTAGTAGCTCAACGGCGCCAGGTAGCGCAGTGGTGCCTTCGGTGTGGGTGGCTTCATAGTGTTCTAGATAGTCAAATTCGGCTTGAACTTCTGGTGTATCTACTGATGCATTAAGCAGCTCAGCGATTGATTCGATAGCAGGCCTTCCGTGAATCCTCGACATCACGTAGCTAGGCTCGAGACCTTTAGATTCTCCCCAGCGTGACCATGCACGTGTCACTGCTGGGATTGAGTCGACTAATGTACCGTCTAGGTCGAATAACAGACCTTTAAATGAAAGCGTCGTCACGATAACTATTCCTTTTTCAAATACTGTGAGAGCACATCTACGATTAGCTGGTGGTCTTCGTGTTGAGGCAAACCTGAAACCGTAATCGTTCCTATCATACCTGTGTTTTTAACTCGAATAGGAAAAGAACCGCCAAATGGACTGTAATCTTTCTCATCAATGAAAGAAGCTTGTTCTATATTCTTTCCCTTCATTTCTAGGTAATGCTTCATATACCAAGAACTGCGCTGAAAACGCTTGGTAACGTTTGATTTTCTTCTCACCCATTCTTGATTGTCTAATGTTGCTCCGTCAAGTGCACAATGGAAAAGGCACTGCTCACCAACCGAAATATTGATGGCAACCTTGGCGTGCTTTTCGATGGCGTTGGCACGCAGCTCATTACCGATATCCCAAGCGACTTTCTGATTGAAATAGGGGAACTGCAACAGGTTTTCTTCCGCAATAAGGCTGTCGAGTCTTGTTTGAGTGTTTGATGTCGTAGTGGCGGGCATATTCCGCTCCTTTCTAAAACAAAAAGGGCGAAGTAACACTGGACACGAATGATGGTTACTTCGCCAAAAACTTGGAACCGAACAAGTTAGTCAGTCCAAGTCCGAGGTGAGAAGGTTTTGAATCCTTCTTACTTCCATTTGGAATTGGGGACTATAGCTCTAGCTCCGTCATGAGTTTCTGTTCTATTTCACTGCTCGATTGGGCGTTAAACAAGGCATCACGAAATTCGGCATGCATAATTTTACGTGCCAACTTAGAGAAGATCTTCATATGTTGGTCGCCGGCTGCGTGTTTGTTCAGCGTCAACATGATGACAAACTGCGCCTCCTCATCGCCCCATTGAATAGGCTTCGCTAGACGGCATACGCTCACCGCTGATTGCTCAATGTGTTCACTCTTGGTATGAGGGATAGCAAAGCCAAAGCCTAGACCGGTTGAGAACACATCTTCTCGAGCCCAAAGATCGTCCGCCAATTTATTCGGATAACGGCAACGTCCTGTTAGGAATAGATTGTCAGCGAGTGTCTTAATCACTTCCTCTTTGCTACGCAGGTCGAGATCAAGCTTGATACAATCTTCTGAAATCAGTGGCGCTTCGGTTTGTGCCATACGGAACTGCGCAAGTAGATGCTCTACTTCCAATGGTGTACGACATTGCATTGCTTTGTTTAACAACTGTCGACATTCTCGGCTATCTAGTTTGGAAATGCGTTCCTTGGTCGCAGCAATGCTTGGTGCGCTCATGCTGATTTCATCAAGCCCTAGACCAACGAGCAGGGGCAATACTGAGCCTTTAGCGCCAAGCTCCCCACACAGTCCAATCCATTTACCATGACGATGCACTTCATTGACGACGTGGTCTAGCGTTCTCAAGAATGCTGGATTTAGACTGTTGTAGTGTTTCGTTACTTTTGCATTGTCACGATCAACGGCCATCAAATATTGAGTTAGGTCGTTAGAGCCGATGGAGAAGAAATCCACTTCTTCACAACATTGATCGATGATAAAGGCTACAGAAGGAACTTCCATCATAATGCCAAGCGGGATTTTTTCATCGAACGGAACCTGTTCTTTACGGAGTTCTTGGCGAATCTCAGCAAGAATGTCTTTGACCCATAAAATCTCCTCCATCGAAGAAATCATTGGAATCATTATCTTCAGCGGACCATGTGCCGAAGCACGCAGAATAGCTCGTAATTGGGTTTTAAATAGGTCAATAAACTCTTCGTAGATACGTACTGCACGGTAGCCAAGGAATGGGTTGTTTTCTTTAGGGATATTGAGGTAGTCAACTGGTTTATCGCCGCCGATGTCGATAGTACGAACGATGATCGCACGACCTGAAGCTGCATCCAGTGCTTGGCAGAATATGTTGTAGAGCTCATCTTCTTTCGGCGCACTTTTGCGATCCATGTATAGCATCTCGGTACGGAATAAACCGATGGCTTCTGCTCCCGAGTCAAATGCTGATTTTGCTTCTACGGAATGGGCGATGTTCGCTGCAACTTCAAGTTTTTTTCCATCTTGTGTCATACCCTGTGTATCTTTGAACGCAGCCTGGCGCTCTCGAACCGTATTGATGATTCGGTTTTCTTGTTCGTAGTAACGAACCACAGGTTCAGTTAGGTCGGTGACGATTGCACCTAAATTGGCATCAAGATAAACCTCTTGGCCGATGTCGGCCTCCAATGCACCATCTTTCATTCCAACGACTGTTGGAATACCAAAAGAGCGAGCAAGAATAACTGTGTGAGATGTGCTGCCACCATGGGTCAAAACCAAACCTTTTAGCAGTGACTTATCCAGCTCTAAGAACTGACTAGGGGTGAGGTCCTCAGCCATACAGATAGAGGGTTCAGTCAGCGCGAGTTGGCTGGTGTAATGTTCGTCACCGTAGATTGTTTGCAGTAATTGGAAGCAAACATCTCGAATGTCGAGTTCACGCTCACGAAGGTATTGGCTGGAAGATTTCTGTAGTTGCTCTGCATAGTGTTTTGCGGTTGCGACCACTGCCTGGGCACAGCTTCTTCCTTCTACGAGATTAGTATTCAGTTGTTGTGCGAACGACTCATCCCTCAATATAGAGAGATGCGCGGCAAGCACTTCGCTTTCCGTATCTACTGATGTGTTGGCTTGCACTTCAATGGCCTTAGAAAGCTGAGCGAGACCGCTTTTTAGTTCAGACTTTTCTTCTTCAAGTGCTCTTGTTTCAGGAAGGTAGGGCAGTTGATCAAAGTTGATTGCACCTACTTTAACCACTACGCCACGGCCAATGCCACTGCTCACGGAAGTTGCACGAATCGCTCCTTCCGTGAGGTTGGATAAGTTACGTGGTAGTGGTTGCTGTTCTTCATTAGCGTGTGTTTGTTCTAGTGGAGAATCGCAATGTGGAAACTCATTCGCAATAAAGTTCTGTAAAGCTTCCAGTGCAGACTCCTCATCCTCGCCGTCTATGGTGATCATACATGTGTCACCGAGTAGTGTGTCTGTCCCTATTAAAGACAACACACTTTTTGCATTTCCAGATAGGCCAGTACGTTCGTTCTGCCACTCAATGTTAGATAGGTATTGATTACAAAGGGTTTCTACATGACCCGCTGGTCTTGCGTGAACACCATTGGGTAGCTCACAAGAAAAGGTAAAACTTCTCATAGGGGTTTAGTCCTTAGTTTCGAATTTGTTATTAGTCGTTTATGTCTACAACTTTAACAAAAAGCACCGTGTGGACTATTGGATAAAAGTGCTAAAAACTGGATATTTGTAAGGTAGTGGGCTGTTTGTGATACCGTTCAAAAATACAGTTTAGTATGTGACTTTAATCAAGTTTTATAAAAGATGTGTCAGTGTTTTATGTTCAACTAATCCTTTAATAACAGTTGCTTAATTGGTTTTCTTGAATCTTTTGATAAAAGTACTAGTAAAGTGTGCTCAAGATCAATATTCACGCTGCATCTAACAAATATCCAGTAAAAAGCAGTTTTGTCCTCTAACTGGTTAGCACATTTGCTCACTATTATAACCCTGTGCTGTAGAGATGGAGTTTCTCTGAAGCTTAATCAGAAACGTGAGCCAATAAATACAAAAGAAGTACTTCCTTTAATAAAAATTTTAATACTTATGTACTCAAAGGAGAGGTCAATGAATGACTTAATCTCAATTCTTAAAAATACGAGACAACATCTAATGACAGGTGTATCTCACATGATTCCTTTCGTGGTTGCGGGGGGGATCCTACTGGCGGCTTCCGTCATGTTATATGGGGAAGGTGCTGTGCCTGAAGAAGGAACGTGGCTGCACGATCTATTCTTTATTGGTGTAGCCGGCTTCCAACTTATGGTTCCCATTCTAGCTGCTTACATCGGTTATTCGATTGCTGACCGCTCAGCGCTCGCGCCTTCTGCTATTGCAGCGTTCATTGGCGCAAACATGTACAACACTGGTTTCTTCGGTGCGATCTTCGCGGGTCTATTAGGCGGCATTGTTGTTTTCTATCTGAAGAAGATAAAAGTGCCAGCGTTTGCTCGTTCAATTATGCCAATCTTCGTGATTCCAATTATAGGTACATTTATTACCGCTGGTGCCATCGTTTGGGGCATCGGTGAGCCAATTGGCGCGGCAACAGAAGCGCTTACTGGTTTCCTAAAAGGTATGCAGGACTCAAGTATCGTTGTACTCGCTATTATCATGGGCCTAATGATTGCCTTTGATATGGGTGGTCCAGTTAACAAAGTTGCGTATGCATTCGTCATCCTTTGTGTCGGTGAAGGCATTTACAACGTCGCAGGTATTAGTGCAGTTGCGGTAGCAACACCGTCTGTAGGCATGGGTCTAGCGACATTCTTGAACAAGAAGCTTTACGCAGCTGACGAACAGGAAGCTGGCCGCGCGTCCATTCTAATGGGAACAATGGGTATTACTGAAGGTGCTATTCCATTCGCGGCAGCCGATCCACTTCGTGTACTTCCTTCCATCATGATTGGCACCGCAGTAGGTGCGGCGACTGCAGCGATTCTTGGTGTTGAGTGTTTCGCGGCATGGGGTGGTTTGATTGTACTACCAGTTGTAGACGGTCGATTCGGTTTCCTAATTGCACTTGGTGTTGGCTCTTTAGTGACCGCACTACTGGTTAACTTTCTTAAAGCTCGTCGTAAAGTAGAACAGCCGCAGAAAGAAGAATCTGATGATTTAGACCTAGACATATCAATCGGTTAACTCTAAGTCTTTGAATTAAATATTATCCAATAAAAACAGAACATTAAAATAAAGGTGAGAATTATGACTAATATCGTAGCAGTTACAGCGTGCCCATCTGGCGTAGCGCATACCTACATGGCGGCGGAAGCCGTAGAGGCAGCAGCAAAAGCAAAAGGTTGGAATTGCAAAGTTGAAACTCAGGGCTCAATTGGTATTGAAAATGAGCTGACAGCAGAAGAGGTCGCTCAAGCTGACATCGTGATTCTAACTAAGGATATCGGTATCAAGAATGAGGATCGATTCAAGGGTAAAACAATTGTTCGTATCGGCGTGAGTGATGCCGTCAAGCGTGCAGATGCTGTGATGAGTAAGATTGAAGCTCACTTAGAGAAAGCGACAGCATAACCAGTCAGGCTCCCTTAACACGAGGGAGCCTTCATACCACAGTTACTTTCTTCAAGCGTTATCGAAAGTGACTCTGTTATGAATCAAGAAAATGCCCATCAGTGGCAATAGACAATAATAATGGAGCCTATTGTGAGCACCGAAAGAATTACTCGATTAAAGTCCGCCCTGTTTGAAGCTCAACGTGAAATCTCTCTAGAACGTGCGCTACTGTATACCGAGAGCCATCAGCAGACGGAAGGGGAACATACTCTTATCCGCCGAGCAAAGGCAACAGCACACGTTTTGGATAATGTTGCGATATCGATTCGTGATGATGAACTGATTGCCGGAAACCGCACCATCAAGCCGCGTGCTGGTATTGTCTCACCAGAAATGGATCCTTATTGGATTGATAAAGAGTTAGATATCTTTGAGTCACGCCCACAGGATAAATTCTATATCTCTGAAGAAGATAAAGTGGTCTATAAAGAGACGCTGCTGAGTTACTGGTCCGAGCGTTCTATGAAAGACTTTATCAATGCTCAAATTCCTGAAACCGTCAAACAAGCGGTGTCCGAGAAAGTATTCAGTGTTAACCAAACCGATAAAGGTCAAGGCCACATCATTATCGACTTTGATCGCTTACTTGAAAACGGATTAGGTGCATTGACCGATGACATGTCTACGCTAGCAACCGTTAATAGTGACAACGAGTTTTATCAATCGGTACTGATTCTACTGCAAGCCTCAACTAGACATATTCGTCGTTACGAAGCGTTAGCCAAACAGATGGCCGCTGAGTGCGAGTGCCCCGTTAGGGCGGCAGAGTTAATTCGTATTGCATGTATCTCTGGCAAAGTCGCCACACAAAAACCGCAAGGTTTTTATGAAGCGTGTCAGCTGTTCTGGTATATGAATATCATTCTTCAGTATGAGTCAAATGCGAGTTCACTATCTCTTGGGCGTTTTGATCAATATATGATGCCGTTTTATCAGGACTCTATCGCCAACGGTGAATCTCCTGCGTTTTTGCAAGAGCTGCTTGAGAGTTTGTGGGTCAAAACAAACGACATCGTCCTACTGCGTTCATCCAGCAGTGCTAAGTTTTTTGCTGGCTTTCCAACCGGTTATACCATCTTGCTCGGCGGTCTGACTGAAAATGGGCGTAGCGCAGTCAATACGTTGTCAACACTCTGTCTTGATGCGTACCAAAGCGTGCAACTACCGCAGCCAAACCTTGGTGTTCGAGTAAACGAATTCATTGACCGTGCGTTTCTCAATAAAACCGCAGAAACCATTCGTTTAGGCACAGGTATTCCGCAAATATTCAATGATGAAGTGGTGGTGCCGGCGTTTTTGAATCGTGGTGTCTCTTTGGAAGATGCGCGTGATTATTCTGTCGTGGGCTGTGTGGAGCTGTCGATTCCGGGGAAAACCTATGGGCTGCATGACATAGCGATGTTTAACCTGCTTAAGGTCATGGAATTGGTACTTAAGCGCAATAAGGGCAATCAAGACGTCAGTTTTGAAACATTACTCGCTGAGATTCGCACCGACATTTGCCAGTATGTGCAGCTAATGGTTGAAGGGTCAAACATCTGTGATGTGGGGCATCGTGACTGGGCTCCTGTTCCACTATTGTCCTCGTTCATTAGCGACTGTATCGAGAATGGGAAGGACATTACCTATGGTGGTGGTCGTTATAATTTCTCTGGTGTGCAAGGGATTGGGATTGCCAACCTTTCTGATTCGTTAATGGCGTTAAAGCGTTTTGTATTTGAAGAAAATCGCATGAACTTTGCGGAGTTTATCGCGGTTCTTGAATCTAATTTCGAAGGTAAAGAGGGCGAACGAGTTCGTGCTCGTCTGATGAACCGCTACGAAAAATATGGCAACGATATCGATGAAGTGGATGTGTTGGGTGCTGACTTGTTAAGACTGTTCTGTAAAGAAGTCGAAACCTACCAAAACCCTCGTGGTGGCTATTTTACTCCGGGGTCATACACGGTATCTGCTCATGTTCCTCTTGGTGCTGTGGTTGGTGCGACACCAGATGGAAGATTGGCTGGTGAGCAATTGGCTGATGGTGGCCTATCTCCTATGTTGGGCAAAGATCAGCAAGGCCCGACTGCGGTACTGAAATCGGTCAGTAAGCTGGATAACTACTTACTGTCGAATGGTAGCTTGCTCAATGTGAAGTTCACGCCATCAACCCTAGAGGGAGAGCAGGGCATTACCAAATTAGGGGATTTCTTACGAGCATTTATGAAGCTCAAGCTGCAACACATTCAGTTCAATGTATTGAATGCAGACACGTTACGTAAGGCGCAAGAAAAGCCCGAAGATTACGCAGGATTGGTGGTGAGAGTAGCCGGCTATAGCGCTTTCTTCGTGGAACTATCGAAAGAAATTCAAGATGACATTATCCGAAGAACCGCTCATGAGCTGTAATTGCCAAACGAGCGAAACAGGTTGTTCAGAATCTGGGGAGTTTAGTGCGCCCCAGCTCAAAGCGCGAGTATTTAACATCCAGCGATACTCGTTAAATGATGGTGAAGGTATTCGTACCGTGGTCTTTTTTAAAGGCTGTCCTTTGAAATGTCCTTGGTGTGCTAACCCAGAGTCACGTTCGATTGATTTGGTAAACATTCGCAGGGAAGCCAAGTGCTTACACTGTGATGTTTGCGAGCAGGACGCGGATGAGTGTCCAAGTGGTGCGTTTGAACAAGTCGGTTATGACGTCACTATTGAAGAGCTGGTAAAAGAAATTGCTAAAGATGATGTGTTCTATCAAACATCAGGCGGTGGCGTCACCTTGTCTGGTGGTGAGATTCTGGTGCATGGCAGATTTTGCATCGAACTTCTAAAGCAGCTAAGAAGACTGGGATACAAAACGGCGATTGAAACCTCAGGACATGGAAATAGTAAGCAGTTGAGCGATATGGCTCAATATTGCGATGAAATTCTGTTTGATTTCAAATTGATGGATGAGGTCAGAGCTAAGGAGATCATCGGCATTAATCTGGATAAGGTACTCGAAAGCTTTAAGACGTTAATGGCCAAACCTTGCAAGGTCATCCCCAGATTACCGCTAATACCAGGCTACACCCTCGATCTCATTAATGTTGATAGGGTACTTGGCTTTATTGCTCCTTACGATATTGAAGAGGTCCACTTATTGCCATTTCATCAATTTGGCTCAAATAAATACGACACATTGGGGATGCACTACACCATGAAAGACATCCCAGTACCGACAAAACAAGAAATTGATGCGATTCAGCGCCATGTCGAAGCGCATGGATATAAAGTCGTCATAGGAGGCTAGACATGAGCAAGAAACGAATTTTGATTACAGGAGCGGGTGGTTTTTTTGGTACTCGATTTATAAATCGTTACCAAGGTGAATTTGAGATTAAAGGGACGGACGTTGCGCAACTGGATATCACTGATAACAGAGCCGTTAACCAGATATTTACCGAATTTCAGCCTGATTTCGTGATTCACGCTGCTGCTATTGCTGTAACGGATTTTTGTAATGAGCATCCTGAAGTTGCTCATAAAGTGAATGTCCAAGGTGCAATCAATGTCGCCAAAGCATGTAAGCAAGTTGGCGCGAAGCTAGTATTCATATCTACTGAGCAAGTTTTCAATGGTAACTCTGAAGCGGGTCCTTACACAGAACAATCAATCCCGGTTCCTGACACCGTTTATGGTCAGAACAAACTGGAAGCAGAGCGAGAGTTAGCGAGCATTCTGCCAGAAATGTGGGTGTTGAGGTTCACGTGGTTGTTTGGGTTGCCTGAAAGAAACACCACGATCAATCCCAATGTGGTTTGGAATGCCATTCAAACCTTATTCAAAGGGGGAGTGATGTACGAACGTGGTAATGAGTTCCGAGGTTTAACCTATGTGCACGAGCTTATCGAGCAGTTTCCTAAGATCTTTGACATCCCTTATGGCACCTATCATACCGGCGCACACAATGACGCGAGTCGTTATGACATTGCCGAGCATATTCTGACGGAACTCAAATTAGAGCAGCGTTTGCCGGACATATTGGTGCAATGCGATGCGCCTAAGACGCGTGATGTTCGTTTAGACACGAGTAAGCTCGCGGCACAGGGCATCCGCTTTACTGAGAGTAAACAAGCCATTACTCAGTGTTTAAAAGAATTTGGTTATTAAAAAAGTAAACGACGAACCGAAATGAGAGGGCGTCGTGACTAGTGAAAGTTATTGGAGATGTACCATGATTTATATGTTAGATACCGCCAATTTAGATGCGATTAAGAAAGCGGTAGACCTGTATCCGATTGCGGGTGTGACGACCAATCCAACGATCATCGCAAAAGAAAACCGTTCACTGCGCGATATCATTTTGGATATTCGTGAGTTAATTGGCTCTGAGCGTATGCTTCATGCTCAGGTGGTAGGTGACACTGCAGAGGTGATGCTGGAAGAAGCAAAGGCACTGCGTAAGCTTGACCCTGAAATCATTATTAAAGTGCCGGTGACACCGCAAGGTATTAAAGCGATGAAGCTGATCAGCGCTGAAGGTATTCGAATTACTGCAACGGCGATTTTGACTCCGCAGCAAGCATTGATGGCCGCTATGGCGGGTGCTGAATTCCTTGCTCCTTATGTGAACCGCTTGGACAACATCTGTGGTGATGGCACGTTGGTTGCGGCTGAAATGGCCCACCTAATTGATGTCTATAATCTAGATGCAAAAGTACTTGCTGCTTCATTTAAAAACGTTCAACAAGTCCATGAAGTGGCAAAAGCAGGGGTTCAATCCGTTACGATTGCACCAGATGTGTTTGACCAATTGCTTGTTCATCCGTTAACCGATTCTGGTGTCGCTGGCTTTATGAGTGATTGGCATGGCGCTTACGGTGAAGGCAAAACGGTTCTTGATCTATTATGAACATGATTAAAAACAAGTTTAGCTAGGATAGACAAAGACACGGATGCCTAGTGAGATTATACTCACTAGGCTTTTTGCTATAGGAAGATCTTAGGGTAATAATGAAGTTAGTTGGAGTTACGGCTTGTATCAGTGGCGTTGCGCATACCTATATGGCAGCGGAGTTGCTGGAGAAAGCAGCCAAAAAAGCAGGTTATAAAATCCAGGTGGAGACACAGGGAGCATTAGGCGCTGAGAATTCCTTAGAGCAAGCAGCAATTGATGCCGCGGACGTCGCATTTATCATTTCAGAGATCAACATTGAAGGGGCTGAGAGGTTCGAGCAATCACGCTTAATCAAGATGTCGATTTCAGATTTTTTGCGTAGTCCAGAGCTGGCGATTAACGCTATCGAGCGCGCTAAAGTAGCCCCAGCAGGGACTGTTATAAGCGTTTAGCTTTATTCTATCGTTCCGCTTTGGTAATGCGCCCGATATTCAGAAGGGGAGCGGTCTGTCTGCTGTTTAAATACTCGGCAGAAGTAGTTGCTGTCGTTGAATCCGCAGCGATGCGCAATCTCTTTCACTTTGGTGTCATACTGTTTGAGTAAGTACTTTGCCCTCTCTAAGCGAATATGCGTTAAATACTCATTGAACTTCACTTTTCCCTCTTTGTTAAAAAGTTGCGACAGGTAGTTCGGTGAGACGTAGAAATGTTTAGCGACTGACTCTCGCGTCAATGGCTCATGATAGTTCTGCTCCAAGTAATCTCTTACTGCATCGAACAACGCCTTACTCTTAGACGGCGTTTCGGGTGGGTTATGGATCAGGTCATGGATATGACTAAAGAGGCTGCTAGCCAAAAGGTGCAACGTATTCTGATCTTGAGAGTGCCATGATAATTCCTCAATGGCTTGAAGAATGAAGGAGCCTGTTCTCGGTCCGCGCCTTGCGACGTTCTCTTTTATTGCCGAATCGAACTTTTCACCATCCCAACTCAAAAGACTCATCCCAAAACTTTGCTTACCCACAAGGACTGACATGGTGACCACAGGTTTATCCCAATTAGGTTTATTCCAACTTTCGGCTGGTAAGTAGAGAACATCACCTTGTTTGAGAGTGACCTCCGTATCTGTTCCTATGCTATTACCAACGTCCATTTCCAGTTCACCAATTAACACCATTTCAATACGAGGAAAGTGAACTTGATACGCAAGCGGCGGTGGACTTGGTAGGTTACCTGCAAACAGCAATGAGTGGATTTGCTCCGTATGCGTTGCGTAGTGTTCTAAGGCTTCGATGAGGTAGGTTCTATCTAACATGCTTTATAACATTCTTCTAGGTGGTGGAGGCGGAACTAAATAAGAATCCAGTATACGCGACAAGCTTAATTGGTCTATTTGCGTTGCTTCACATTTAGTAAACGATCTTACAAATATCCAGTTTATCGTAGATATTGCCTACAGGATTATTACGGCTTTAACAGTAGATTGATAGGGGAAAAGTCAGCCGAGAAGGATAATAAAATGAGTCACGAATCTACAATAACTAGCCTCTACTCTTTAGAGGGATTAACACCGCATCAATATGATGATTTAGACACTCATGGCTTCACCATCATTCATGATGTGATTGACCCGGAGTGGCTTCAAGAACTCAGAGCAAAGTTTGACTACCTTGTAGAGAAAGAGGGAGATAACTTAGCCATTGAGCACCACCAAGAAGAGACGGTGACTCGAATTGCCAATTTGATTAATAAGGGCACCGTCTGGGAAAAAATCTGGTGTCATCCATTAGTGCTTGATGCCTGTGAGCATATCTTTAATGGCGAGTTCAAACTGTCGAGCTTGAATGGCCGCGAGGCTCACCCTGGTGGTGGCTTGCAACCGCTGCATGGCGATTGGAAAAAACCAAGGCCCGACTTCCCCAAAGTGCATTTAGTGAATTCTATCTGGGCACTTGATGATCTTTGTAGAGACAATGGCGCCCCTCGGATTATTCCGGGCACTCATTTACGTCCAGAGTTACCAGAAGATGTTTTAGAAGATACCGAAGCAACGCATCCAGATGAAGTCTACCTTGAGTGTCCTGCTGGCAGTATTATGATTTTTAATGCCCACACCTGGCACGGAGGTACGGTCAATACGCTAGGTACGCGTCGCCGTGTATTGCATGGGTTGTATGTCGCTAAAGACGGGGTTCAGCAGCAAGATCAGAAGAAGTGGTTAACGGCGGAGACCTCAAAGAGGCTTAATCAGTCGCAACGTCGACTGTTGGATGTTTAAGTTAACGGGTGTGTTGGGGTAAATAAGTTGGCGCTAAGTATTCAACGCCAACTTTTCGTCTCCTTAGCGAACTTCTAATCCTAAATTGTACTGAGCGAGACAGCGCGTAACATAACTCACTTTCAGCAAGCCCGCGATGACGATGGTACTAATGTGCGCAGCGATTTGTTGAGGTAGCGTAAACAGGTGTGCATAAGGGTAAGACACCAGAATACTCACGATCATGGCAATAAAGGTGGCCACTAATGCGATGTTTGAGAAAGTGAGTAGGTGGTCGAAGTTAAATTTATTATGTTGAGCAGTCATAAGTTACCTCACTGGGATATTGTTTTTTTAATACTAATCTCACCTATTTCATTATCTGTGCCATGTTGTACTTTTGTTTTATTACAGTTACTTATGGTTTTTTCTTTCCTTGTTTTTGTCAAAAAGACAATAATTAATATGTGTCATATTGACTCTAATGTGTTTGAGTTGTTGGTAATTTGAGCGTAAATAAAGATAACAAAAAAGGCTTCTTACAAGATTGAAAGAAGCCCTGAAGAATTAGTAGAGGTAGATTAAGCTTTGCGAATCTTCGCGGGCAATGATTGGCGAGCAGCCGCGCCAACAACCCAATCCAGCATGACGCCTTTACCCTCTCGGGTAGGGTCTGTTAAGCCGATGTCATTGATATTTACTCCATCCATTTGACGACTTTTGATAGGTTGCTGCTTGTCACCAATCCAATGAGCTCGTTGCCCTAATTCCGTATGCCCAAAACCATGCTCGAATCCAAGTGTGCCTTGAAGGATTCCTGGCACAATCATCGCAAGGGCGGTGGTACTCGCTCCGGGCGTTTCGATGATAAACTTATCACCTGTTTTAATTCCTGCGTTGCTGGCATCATCTGGATGAATATAGACCGGATTGATACCTTTAATTGAGTTTAACCTTGGTGAAAGGTTGGAGACCGCACTATGAATATTGGATTTAAAGTTTGTTAAGCTAAATGGCCATTTGTCTTTTGGATAGCGATCTTCTAATGGTGTACCATCTGCTAGCTTCTGCGGGTGCCATGTAGGGCAGCCACTGTAGTATTCACCAGTCATTGTGTTTCTTGAGCTGCCCACACGCTCGTTCCAAACAGCAAGCGGACGAGACCATTTGTACTTCATCTGTTCGCCTTTATAAGCCTCGGTAGCATTTTCAAATCGTCCTCCTCGAGCGAAAATGTAAGCGACGCGACTCACTTCCTCTGGTGTTAATGTCTTTTGCATACTCGGTAGTAATCGTTCTAAGCCTGACCAGGCGATGTCTTCTGCACTGACGTCAGGTACTCCACCTTTCACATAAGCTAGGTTAGCGGCTGAACGCAAATAATAGTCGTCCGCAGAATGGATCCCATGCCATTGACCATTGGTATCTCGAATTGCTTTTTCACCGAAACCTCCTAATTCCATTTCTTTAGCGACATCGATTAAGAAGTTTTCTAAACAGACAGAGCGACCGTCGGCAGATTTTTCTGTTCGAGCTTCGACGATAGGCCAACGTGCAGTTACAGTTTTTACTGGAACATCATGCCAAGGTGTTGCCATCCCCCAACTTTCGTAGGTGACAGTATCAGGTACGATGTAATCAGATAATGCAGTGGTTTCGTTGATAAAGGCATCGACAGAGACAATTAATCCGAGTTGCTTCGGATCTCTTAGCTTGTCCTCTAATAATGTCTTTAGTCCTGGTACACCGTAAATAGGGTTTGCCATATGGTTAATCCATGCCTTAATGCGATACGGGTAACCATCAATGGCAGCGGATAAGTGCTCAGTCAGTAAAGGCGCTGCAAACGGATACCACGGTGCTCGTGTAGGGTATGGGGATTCTCCAGCTGCAACACGACGTTTGTACTCATTGGTCTTTTCATATGGAAATTTGCTGCGTGACAAGAAAACGCCTTTTGGCGCAGTTTTGCCAGGGAACTTCGTAAAGTCATAACGCGGGCCAGCAGCAGATGTAGGATAGCCGCCAGCTTTCGCCATTGCGCCTCCTTTCATGTTGATATTACCTATGAGCGCATTGAGCATCATTATGGTAAACGCGTTATAGAACCCGTTGGTGTGCATGTTGCCGCCGTGTGTATCCACTACCGCCTTAGTGCCATAGCTTGTGAATTTCTTAGCCAAAGCAGCGATTTCATTAACGGGGACTTCACACTGTTTACTGTAGAAGTTTAAATCATGTTTAAAAGCTTCTTCTTTTAATCGCTGCAGAGACGATTTAACTCGAACTTTGCCTGAAGAGAGCTCGACGGTTTGGTCAACAAATAATTCCGCTGAGCCCGTTTGAGTATTTAAGCCAAATTGCCCAGATTGCGCATCAATAATCACATAAGAATCGTTGTCAGATAGCGCTTCACCTTCGAATGGTAGGTTTAAATCGGAGGCGCGCAAAAAGGTGCCATAGCGCGGATGACTTTCGTCACTAATCACCAAATGCGTAGCGTTACACCAATGTGCGGTACCCGCGTTATGCATGGCATTCACACCAGGTTGGCTTAGGAAATTCTCATTGTAGCGCCTGTTTTTGATGATCCATTGAATCATTCCTAGCACTAATGCGGAATCTGCCCCTGGTTTGATAGGTAGCCAATGGTTGGTATCAGCTGCAGCGAGACTAGAAGAGCCTGCCGGCAAGCTCGGAGTTAGTATGGTGTAGGTAAGTTTGCCTTCTGTTCGTGCTTTAGCAAGTTGGCGTGCTTGACGTTTGAACGGATTACCAGCTTGTGCGGGAGACATGCCGATGAAAATGATGTATTCAGCGTTGTCGAAGTCAGGTTTAAGATGGGCAAATTTGTCTAGGTCATTCATAAATGCACCACTGCCTGCTCGGAACGCATAACCGCAATATGAGCCGTGATGGCCGAAGTTTCTGGTTCCAAAACTGTTGAAGGCAAATCGTTTAAAGATGTCATCTCTACCTTCATTACCAGCGTTGGTCATCAAAAGTTGATTGGCTTTAGGTCCATATTCTGGGTTATCTGCATCGACAGGAGTTACAAGATCTCGAATATCTTTGAGACCTTCGACATGCCCCTCACCGAATAAGTCTCCGCCGTGTACGACTTCTTGAATCAATTGCTCATAACTGATGGGTTGCCATTTCCCATCACCTCGCTTGCCCACACGTTTCAATGGCTGGGTAATTCGATAGGGACTATTGCGAATCTCCATCATGCCGTTGCCGCGAGCACAAGCTGTAGAGCGTCCTTCGAGGCCAGATTCGCCTGCCATGCCTAGATAAGCATCCTTAACAGGCGTATTGAATGGAATATGCTGTTGGTGAGAGAGTGGATGGTATGGGTTACCAGCAATACGCAGTATTTCGTCATTGCGATTGTCGATACGTACACGTAAACCACATAAGGTCCAACATCCAAAACACATAGAAGGTGCCACGCGCTGGTTCGGGTTTGGTATTAGGTCGCCCGTTGGTGTCACTTTGTATTCAGGTTCGAGTGAGTTTCCATGGTGAATATTACGGGTTTTCTGTCCTGCAGTGCCTTCAACGACTCCATCGACCATATGCTTAGTAGTAGTTGAATAGCCAGCTGAAAAAGCACCCAGACCACCGACAGCTAGGCCAGATTTCAGAAACTGACGACGTTTGTTATCCATAGTGAAATCCTCTTAAATCAGTGTTGGTTTAGGGTAGTGGAGTTGATGTTCTGTTTAGGCTGAACAAGCTCAGAGCAAAGTAAAGCAAGAGCAATCCACAGGCCAAACATACCTATAATCCCGAGCAAGCCATTGCTGCCCACAGGAAGGTGATAAAGGTAAGGACCAATATCAAATTTCGCGATGGTTTGTACTTCCATCATGGTGACCCAGCGAACACTCCATGCGCTGGCAAGGCAGATAAAGGACACGATAAGCAAATAGAAAAAATGTGTTTTGCTGTCGCGTAGGCAGAAGAGTGACAACAGTATGTTGGCAACAAGCAGAGCGGTAAGCAGTGCAATTTTATTAACCCACTGCGAGTTGGCATAAAGTGAAAACGCGGAATTATTCGATGCCCAAAGAGGGATTAATATGAGGGCTAATACGCTACTCAATATCATAGTCTGTTTCACTAGACGGGTATCTCCCAATGACAGTGCTTTCGGTTTTGAGGGAATAAGGAGCAGAATTAGCAGAGTGAAGCCAATTGCTGCTGAGAAAGCTGTGACGAACCAAATGAGTGGTGAGGCAGGTTGATTCCATAATGGACGGGACTGAACAACGGCTATCTCTGCGCCGGTATAGAGAGCAATTGTCAAACCAGAAATCACGGTGGTAATGGCTGCGCTCATCATTAGTTTACGGCTGGTGGTCCATTGACCTAGTGATAACTTAGCAAAGAGTCGAAGCAGTTTATTGTTCTGATGTTGCAGCGCCACTAGGTCATTTCGAAGATAAAGCCAAGCTGTCGCCATCGCCAATAACGAAAATAGAGGTAGAAAAATCGAACCTAAAGACATCCAAGACCAAGGTGTGAAGTGTGCATAAAAGTGCCAAGCTCTACCTGGTTGATGCAGATCTCCGGTTAAGGCAAGTGGTCCAACAATCGCACCGATGGCCAAGGTCAGTGCTAAAGCAGCGCGCAAATGATGGCTGGTGTGAGATTGAAACGTGAGAGCAATCAAAAACAAAATAGCTGCAGCATAGGCTGAGCCAATGTAAAAAAAGTACTGTACCGCCCACGGGAGCCATGCGATAGTCTGAGGTTGAACTAGAACTTCAGTAATGTTCATACTTGCTCTCCTTGTGGTTCGTAAATAGCGGGTTGACCTTCAATGTGCTGAGTAAAACGTTCATTCATGCCGATATAAAACACGTGGGGATCGGTTCCTTCTTCCGGTTTTAACACCTTAATATCATCACTATGCTCGCTCATTAAGCGTCGAACTTCGCTGTGGGGATCATTCAGGTCACCAATGACACGTGCACCTCCAACACAAGTCTCGACACAGGCAGGTAGTAAGCCTTGCTCCAGCCTATGTGCACAGAAGGTACATTTATCTGCAGTCAAAGTGTCTTCATTGATAAAACGCGCGTCGTACGGACACGCTTGAACGCAGTAAGCACAGGCAACACAACGACTGTTATCTACCATGACGATGCCATCTTCACGTTGAAAAGTAGCTTGAACTGGGCAAACTGCTACGCAAGGCGGGTTATCGCAATGGTTGCAAAGGCGCGGCAGCATAAAGGATTTCACTTCTTTGGTAGCGGTTGAACCGTCATCCAAAGTGACTTCATACTGTTTTACCGTGGTTCGGAACTGACCAATAGGAGTTTGATTTTCGATACTGCAACCGACTGTGCATGCTTGGCACCCTACGCATTTACGAAGATCGACAACCATGGCAAATCGTTTTCCAGTTTGACCTTTTCGGTCGGGTTCCTGATTGTTCCTTATAACTGTACTGGCGGTAGCTGTACCAACGCCTGCAACAGGGATGAGTGCAGCGCCAGCTGTAATGGCGCTGAGAAAGCGACGTTTGGTGGAATCCATAACTCACCTGCTAAGATTAATGAAAGCCTGTTGGTATTGTCAGAATTGTTACTCGCTGTCGATATAGTGGATTTCCACATACCACGATCAAAGTTGATCTAAGACAAATGCCGAAGTGCCTCTATTGCTGCTATTCTGGTGCTCTAAATCTTAAGGATTAAAAACAATTCATGGTGAGAAGCACGCTACGTTGGGTTCGTTTATTGATGGTTATCGTTGGCACGATAACTGGAATTGCCTATGCAGGGCAGCAAGACCAAGGGACGAAGATAGCTTCAACAACTAAGGCACAAGTGGATGTAGGGGTCTTAGCTATCAGAGGGCATTTATATGCTCAGCAACGTTGGCAGCCGACTATTGACTGGTTAAATCAACAGATCCCTGCCGCGCATTTTGTGCTGCATCCTTTAGATCTTGATGGAATGGCGCAATCGGTTAGAGATCAGCGCATGGATTTCGTTTTAACGAATCCAGGGCAAGCCGTTCAATTAGGTCGTCAATACCCATTATCGTGGATAGCGACGATAGTAAGTCAAGCGCCAGAACGCTCAAACTACGGCATTGGTTCGGCTTTGGTTGTTCGGTCTGCCTCCCCATATAAGACACCAAGTGACGTTGCAGGTTTATCGATTGCTGCTGTTTCTAAAGATGCTTTTGGTGGATATCTAACGATGCGATACCAAGTTCTAACCGACGGAGGCGATCCTAATAGTTTCTTCTCCGATGTGCGCTACTTGGGGTTTCCAATTGATGCCAACCTATATCAACTTCGTGATAAGGCGGTAGAAGCGGCGGTTGTACCAGCGTGCTTGTTGGAACAAATGGAGAAGGAAGGATTGATAGATAAAGGGTTGTTGCGTGTGCTGAACCCTCTTGAACAAACGCATTCATCATGTGCTGTTTCTACACCTCTGTATCCTAACTGGTCGTTTGCAAAAACTGAACGCGGCTCATCTCAACTCGCCAAAGAAATCAGCCGAGCTTTGCTTGCTATGCCTGCTGACAGCCCAGCTGCGATTGCCTCAAAAGCGTCAGGCTGGACTTCTCCGGTTAGTTTACTCTCCATTGATAAACTATTTCAGGCTATGGATTTGCATCCGCTTCAGCAGCCTTGGTGGAAGGAAGCGATTCGTTGGTTAAGATTGCATCAAGAATGGGCATGGACACTGTTTTTATTCGTGATTGTATTGAACGTGTATCACTTTTGGCTTGAATATCGTTTTAGCAAGAGTAAACACGATTTAGAACAGACATTACTGCGCCTCAAAGAAAAAAGTGAAATGTTAGAACATACACAGAGAGTTGCGATTATTGGTGAATTAGGCAGTAGTTTGGCACATGAAATTAACCAACCATTAGCTGCCATTCGAAACTACAGTGAAGGTGGCTTGCTGCGCCTTGCCAAAAAGCGTCCTCCAGAAGACATTGTGCCAGTGTTGGAAAAAATCCAAGACCAAGTTGAGCGCGCCGATGCAATTATCAGCAGACTAAGGGATCTCATAAAGAAACGTGCGATTGCGAAGACAGAATGTGATGTTGAACAGTTGCTAGGGGATAGTATCGAGCTACTTAAATATCGATTAGACAAAAATGGTATTGAGACGGTTCGGAGTACAGAAGGGCAACAACGACTCGTCAATGTTGACGCGGTGGGTATACAACAAGTACTTGTTAACGTGATCAACAATGCTATTGAGGCCTGCTCAAAGCTTGCTGAAAAACAACGTGACTATAAAGGAACGATAGCTCTTCATACTGAGTATCAATCTCAAATGTTATCTATTCGAATCGCAGACAACGGCACTGGTTTGGAGCAAGATAACCCGACGCAAGCTTTTATAAGCAGTAAAAAAGATGGCCTAGGGTTAGGCCTGGCAATATGCCGCGATGTAGTGGAGATGCACAACGGAGAGTTACAAATACAATCAACGCAGCCGCATGGCTGTTTAGTCGTGATTACTTTGCCATACCATCCACCAGCAGACACCATGCTCACCGACGAGTAGCCAAGGAGTGATATAAATTGTGTGATAACCAACTGCCTGTATACGTCGTTGATGATGACGAATCTGTCAGAGATTCATTGGCGTTTATGCTTGAAGAGCAGGACTTTAATGTAACCAGCTTTCCTGATGGTGTGACTTTTTTAAATAGCGCTGATATCCAACAAGCGGGTTGTGTGATTTTAGATAGTCGTATGCCAAAGCTTCGCGGCCAACAAGTACATCAAATCCTGACAGAAGCACACAGTCCACTCGCGGTTATTTATCTGACGGGACATGGTGATGTTCCAATGGCTGTAGATGCCTTACAGTCTGGAGCCGTCAACTTCTTCCAAAAGCCAGTGAAAGGTTCAGAGTTAGCTCAAGCGATAGTCCTAGGGTTGGCTCAGTCATCTGCCAACCTAGATACAATGGAAGCAAAAAACGCGTATGCGTCGTTAACACCTCGAGAAAAGGACATTCTGCGCTTGATCATAGCGGGAAAGCGCAACATTCGCATTGCTGATGAACTTTGTATTGCTATGCGGACGGTGGAAGTCCATAGAGCCAGTTTATTGAGAAAATTCAAAGCAAAAACGGTGGCTGAGTTGGCGTTTATTTATGGTTTGACCAAAAACAGCTAGTCGAAGGAATTTTACCTCATTAAAGAAAGTAACTCTTCATGTGAGCTAAGAAGTATTCAACGCGCATTGGCTTTAGCTTTCGCTCTTTGTATACCATGTTAACAGACGATTGCTGATAGATTTCGTTTGGAAGGACAGGCACTAGCGTTTTATCGGTATCGTATTTTTCTACTAGGTTAGGCATGATGAAAGCTAGTCCTAGGCCTGAAGCACAAGCTTTGAAAATGGTATAGCCGCTATTGACTGTCAATGCCACTGGTAGCTGTTTAAGTACTGACTTATCTGACTCTTGATAAATGAATGGATTTTTAGATTTGAGCTGTCTATGAGGCGCTTTTAGGTCAGCAATAGAGCTAATGTCGCCATATTCTGAAAGATATGTCTTTGATGCCATAAGGTATCGTTTATATGATAGTAACTCACTTGAAATCAAGCTCTTATTACTTACTTCTCCAATACAAAACCAAATGTCGATGCCTTCTTCAAGCATATCGACTTGCCGATTAGAAAAATCAAGATCGAGCAAAACTTTAGGGTACTTTCGGGAAAAACTCACGAGGGCGTCTTGAAGTAGGAGGTTACCAAGGTCAACGGGTACGACAACTTTCAAAATGCCTGTGGGCTCAAGTTGGTGGTGCATTATTTCATCTTCTGAACGTCTTAACACATCGTCCACATTTTGACAGTAGCGGTAGAGTGCTTTTCCCTCCTCAGTTAGGTCAAGTGCTCGTGTTGAACGTATGAGGAGTTTAACGCCGTAGTATGCTTCTATTTCTGATATCTTACGGCTTACAGTAGAGGCATTGATTCCTAGCTCTTCAGCGGCTTTAGACAACGAGTTTAGGTCTACTACACGCCGAAAGATGACAAGTGTATTTAAGTCAAAGCGATTATTGTTTCTATGCAAAACTGTTCCTGATTTCGAGCCATTTAACCATAAGTCTATATGTAGATAATATGAAATCAATACACAGTATCTGATTGTAGTTTGCTCTTTCTAGGTATTGGCGTTAATAGTACCGAATGAAGGACATTCTAAGATGAATTTAACTCTCCATAATCTTTCGAAACCTCTAACTTTAGCTGCCATTGTTCTATTGGTAATATCTGCTGTTAGCATGATTCTTAGTGACTTGTATTCTCCATTTACAACGGATAGTTACGTGATAAGTGATATATCGAAAATATCTACTGATATTGACGGTGTGGTAGAGCACATATACGTAAGAAATGGTCAATTTGTTAAAAAAGGTGACCCTCTTTTTAAAATTGAAACTGATGAACTTCAATCTAAGTATGATACCGCTTATGCAAATTTGATTATTCTAGAACAGAACTTTAAGAAGATTGAACTTGAAATGGGTTTGATTGAAAGCGAAATAAAGCAAAAAACAGAAATTGCCAGTAATAAAAAACAGCACTATATGAGGATGAAAACCCTTTTACGTAATAAAGCAATTAACCAGCAACAATATGATGATGCTTACACAGCATACATTGATGAAATAAGAGAAATAGAACAATTTAAAATCAAGTTACAGATTAACCACGTTAAGCTTGGCTCAGAACAAGGTGGAAACGGTGGGCTGCTGTTAGGGAAAGCTATATTAGAAAAAGCTAGGAAAAACCTTAATAAAGCTACAGTACATGCTCCATTTGACGGAGTAATTACCAATATGCAGCTCGTAAAAGGTCATTTTGTATCAAAGAACTCACCGCAAATCGTCATAACCTCTCAATCACAGAGACAGCTCGTCGCTGATTTTAACGAAAAAGGTTTAGATCTTTTACCCAATGCGAATTGCTTGGTTGTGTTTGATGCTATACCCGGCAGAATATTCAAGACACAAGTAACTAGCATAGACCAAGCGATAACTGTAACTGGGGTTGGCGATCAAAAGTTAGGAGAGACTGCTACGGTAGCTCAGGGAGATAGATGGGTACGCAAAAGCCAATATGTTCGCTCTACTCTAAATATGCCAGATGTTGATAGCAGTTTAATTTCAGGTTCTCGAGCAACAGTAATGGTAGTTCGTGACGATAGCAAATACTGGAATTCGTTTTCATATATGACGATGCATATTATTGCATTATTTCGTTACCTATACTAATGAAAGATATATCCTATGTTTAACATAAAAGCACCAATGATAAGAAGTGCACTGTTCTTTACTCTATCGATTGTTATCACTGATATGCTGCATTTAGGAATGCCAGTATTTAGTGTTTTTTTAGGTCCAGCTTTGATCTTACGAGATAAGTTTAGCTTGAATAAATCATTAGTGTTCATATCTTTAGTTAGCATCTATTTTATTTCGGGCTCCTTGGCTGCGACAATACTCGACCATAACCAGTGGGCGTTAATAGTAATCTCGGTTTTCGTCATATATAGCTATTTGCGAATTGAAAAACTTGCATCATTTTCAACGGCGCCGCTATTTTTATATTGTTATGGACTTATCAATACAACATATGGAACTTCGATGGAGTTGTATTTTTACCAACTTCTACATGTCGCGTTCATGATGCTACTACTAGCAAAAGCTATTTTTTGGATTTTGCCGACCCCAACTAACCAAATGTCATCCAGACAAAATCAAAAAGTCGCCAAGCGTTCTAAGGCTCTGAATGTGATATCCACCATCATCATATCTCTATCCCTGGTTTACTTTCTATCGATTGAAGTTGGCAAGGCCATATTCTGCCTTTCAGTGATCATAAGTATTGTTTGTAGACCAGATTATGCTTCGATCATAAAAGGCCTAAAAAGTATCTTACCGCTGCAGGTATCCGGCTGTTTCATTGCGCTAGTATTACATATGCTTATAGCCGGTCATGGCCAAAATATACTGATGCTATCGCTAGTGATATTTGGCTTCTCCATTGTTGTATTTTACTTTGCTCATAGTTCGGAGAAAATCTCCAAGAAAATACCAAATTTCGAAATTGGACTCCTAGCAGCTACGCTGACACCGTTTACACTGTACACTCATTCAAGTGGGTTCGATATTGGTCCATTTATTCGACGAGCTGCGAATATGGGTGTTATTTGGGGGGTGGGCACACTCATGATTGTGCTGCTGCCATGGTGTCTATCGTGGTTCAAGCGTATGTAAATTACTCTACGACTAGTTATTTTGTAGAAGGATAAGAGTATCAATATGATGTTTTAAGTAGGTACCAAAAGTGTGCTAGCTCAAACATTCAATGTGAGTACAGTAATAGAGTACTATCCAATGCTCTTAAATATAGTTTTAATCGTTTCACGAAGCCACTCATGACCTTTATCTTTCTTTTGTGATTGATGCCATGTCATGTATATGGGAACTTTCTTTGCAGAAAATGGTAATGGGAGTACATTCAAATCTAATCGTTCCGAAAATTTATTTGCATACCATTCGCCACATACACTAAGCCACTCAGTTTCTGAAGCCAATTGCATGGCTGTTAGCAGTGAACCTGTAGAATAGGCTACTTTTCTAGTTGGAAGTTGGCCTTCGATAGCAAGAGAGTCTAGTGTATGAGTACTAAGACGTTGGCTGCGCCATGTAACGTGATGCGCTTGCATAAAGTCATCGAAAGATAATGAATCTTGAATAGTAGGATGCGACTTACTCGCTACAACAACTGCTTTTTGTTCCATTATAAGTTCGTTGTGGTAGCCGTGTTCAGAGAGGGGAACGGTCGCCAGAATGACATCAACGGTTCTTCGGCGAAGGTCATCTTGTCTATCTGCTTCGTTCAAGTGTTCTACGTCTGCTTGAATCGTAATATGAGGAGCGTATTTCTGCTTATATTTGGTAATCGCAGGTACCATCATCAAATCAAAATCTTTATGGCTTGATATGCGGAAAGTTCTTTGACTCTTAGAAGGAATAAATTCTTGTTTAGAACTGGTGCCATTGAGTAGAAAACTCAAGGGGCCTTGTATTTCACTGTGCAGTTGAAGGGCAAAATTGGTAGGCGTGATCCCTCTGCCTTGTCGAATAAAAAGGGGGTCTTGATACTGATCTCTAAGGCGGTTTAGAGCGTGACTCACAGCCGGAGCAGTAATATTTAAGACCTCGGCCGCCTCGCTAACGCTTTTAGACTTCATTACAACATCAAAGGTTTTTAATAAATTAAGATCCATAACCTACTCTTTAAGCAACATTACAAAATGATAATGCATTCTATATGTATGATAGTCAATTTGTGGCTTAAGCAGTAATGAGAAAGTTACTGCTGGTGGGGTGTATTACGATTAACGAGAAGTTTGTTGAAGTTTACTTATCTATGTTTTGATGTCGTCTATCATACAGATGTTGTAAGGCTTTCCTACCGACTGGCAGTGCTCCACCCATCTAGTTGGCCAAAAGATACGGCTAGACTTTCCTATTTGTATGCACGTCATTTCAATTCCTTGGTAACTAATCTGTTTGCCCAGAGGTAACGATTTATCTTTAGATAAATAACAGTGTTGTTTCAGTTCGTTTTTTTGGGCTAATTGGTAAACCCAGTTATCCTCGTTACTTTGCTTAAAAGCACTATAGTATGACGCGTTTGCATTGGTCACGGCGGAAACTTCTTGCTGTTGAGCTAACAATTGTCCTGCATCGGCTGTGAAGCTAATCGTTGCCACTATCATTGGTAAAAGGGTTAAGCATCGTTTTAACTGCGTAACTTTGTACATATCGTTATCATCTCTTTGTTTTGTGGAGAAGTTCAGACTGTAAAGCATCATAATTCGCCTGAGGTACTCTAGGTTTTAGCTCATTTAGGCAAGACTTGGCGGCCGTATTGTTCGACTTTATGTAAACACTACATAGTGTGTACAGTTGTTCTGCAGAGCCTGACAGTTGATACGCATGTTCGAAAAGCGGCACAGATTTTTCGAGGTCAAAACCTTTTTGCGCTACAGCATATAAATACCAATAATAGCTATTCGTTTCAGCTAAAACGGCAGCGGATTTGAAGTCGGAAAGCGCTTCGCGTTTGTTATCATTTCGTACACGAGCAAGTGCTCTGGCGTAATACAGTTGTGAAGCATTAGGATTTAACAGAATGCCTTCGTTCAGTACATCTAAAGCTTTGTCAGTATGACTGTCTGCGCGATAGGATTCTGATAATCCAACCCAAAAAGCTTGATTACTTGAGTCTTCTTCAATAAGTGATTTATAGGTCGTTATTGCTTTTTTAGTGTCACCTGATGCTTGATACACTTCAGCCAGTTTAAAGGTTGAAAAGGCGTCATGCTTCAATTTGTAATACTGTTCTAGTTTCGGGATATATAAATCAAGCTTGTGTCTCATAGATGTTGTTAACTTCGGATACATCTTTGCTAAGCTGTATGTTGCCGCATAGCTTAAGGTCGGGCTAGTATCATCTAAAAAAGGTGAAATGAGCTCCCAACGATAGTCGAGTGCTAACCCATCACTACCTACTATTGCAGCATGTTGAATGCGTTCATTATCCTCTTTGAGTGCTCGAGCGATGGCTATTAGAGCATTTTGGGAAGGCGTGATTCTTAACGATTCTAACGCGTCAATTCGTTGCTCGATTGGCTGAGACTTATCCTGAGCGACATATGCAGGATCATTTTTATTTGGATTGAAGTTTTCAGACGGTACTCCTGAAGCAAACACAGAAAACGACAACAAACCAATAAAGATTAAAGATAACGACTTCATGCCTATGCCTTGTGTTCAGAGATTATTTGATTATCGATTAGGGCTTGGTCACTATGCTTTCCATGAGCGACGGGTAAACCAAGTCTTCGCAAGGTAAATGCAAAGCCTGCATCTGCATGACGAAAGAACTTATTCCATCCCGCACACAGGTAGTTCAGGCCATTTTCGCCTTCTTTGGTCTTGATGAATCGATTTTTTGGACACTCTCCAAAACATGCAAACTTATAGTCACATTCTCTGCATTGTTTAGGGAGGGATTTTGACTTCGCTGTACCGAACTGTTGTTGTTTAGCCGAGAACGCCATGTTTTCGAGTTCGGTCTCGGCAATATTACCGATTTTGTACTCTGGATAAACATAGTGATCGCACGTGTATACATCACCATTAGGTTCCATCGCTAAGCCCTTTCCGCACATTTCACCCAGAGTACAAAGAGGGTTTCTATGTCCCATCCACGCCTCAAGAAATGCTTCGAAATACTGAACAAATACGGTTCCCACATCGTTACATATCCATTCATTGAAAATAGCGATGAGAAAATTGCCCCATGCATGATCAGAAACACAGAACGGTTCCACTACGGAGTCTTTGTAGCCTGGAATAAGGCGTTTGTCACCTTGCATTAATCTCTCGTCAATCTGCCAAGTATTTGGTGCAGTTTCGCGGAAGGTTTTCATTTCAACAATTGGGATGAACTGCATCTGAGGTGACTTCACTACATCCCTTAAAAAGCGGTACACCTCTAATGGGTTGCGACTAGTTATATTGTTCACACAGGTAAGTGTTGCAAAGCTCACTTGGTGTTTATGTAACAATTCAACAGCTCTCATTACTTGCTTGAAGGTACCACGACCAGATTTGTTGGTACGATAGGTATTGTGCAGCAGTTCAGGACCATCAATGCTTAAGCCAACAAGAAAGTTGTTCTGTTTGAGAAACTTACACCATTTGTCATTTAAAAGGGTGCCATTGGTTTGAAGGTCGTTGGAAATAGTTACACCTTCAGGTTGGTATTTTTTTTGAAATTCAACGATCTTTTCAAAATAAGGAAGACCTAACATAGTAGCTTCGCCGCCCTGCCATGAAAAAGTAATCTGCGGTGTATTTTGGCCTTGAATATAATCTTTAATGAATTTTTCTAGTTTTTGGTCATCCAGTTTTGGTGAACATCCTTTTTTATACTCAAGCAGGTCTTCTTTACTTAAATAATAACAGTAATCGCAGTCTAAATTACATGCTGCGCCAATCGGCTTTGCCATTACATGCATGCGCTTAGATGGTTTGCCATTAAATTGTGGTCCCGCTTGAATTACAGGGCTGGTATCACTCATAAATAACCTTTCTCGTGTTTCGTTGATAGGGGTACTATAAGGCGTCCAATGCCAATTAATTGAATAGCGGTGCTTATTAGTTATTTAACTAAAACTAAATCCAACTATATGTGTATGCTCAATCAAGAACTCAAGGCACTGATTAGCTTCATTTTATCTTTCTCTGTAAGGTTCCCACTTTCAATTAAGATTTTGATGGATTGATAAACAGAAGACTCTGCACGTGCTGGTGCGGCCGTTTGCTTACTGGATGTCGCGGTAGTAGGCATGACAGTTTGGGGCTGGCTTGGTGCCTTCTGGTATTGTTGTTGGCTAATTTGAACCATATCTGATTGGCCATTAGACATTTCTTTTGCCGTTTGCTCGTACTTATTAAAACGAGCGATATTTTCTAGTACTGCGCTGTTAGAGTCATCTGCAGTCGTTGCATGAGCGCAAGCTGATGTGACCAATAACAGTATTAAAGCTGCTTTATTCATGGTTTTCTCCAAAAAAGAGGGTGAACGTCAATTCACCCTTGTATCGTTAGTTGAGTTTTGTCTAGTGAGCAGTTTGAACTTTTGAGCCACCAGCACCTATACCAAAGTTTTTGTAAACCGTTTCACTTGCGCCAGACATGGTGAAAGATCCAGGACGTTGTGATGGTGGGTAATCCTTGTATGTCATTAGGTGTTCTTTAACCAATTGGTTAGCTTTATAAAACACAAATACATTGTCAATTTCCCAGTTCCAGTAGCCATTTGCGTTTTGATCAGCACGCTCAAATGGGTCTTGGCGAAGGTTGAAGATTTTAGGCAGACGTAACCATGTGAACGGTTCTGCCCATAGAGCCATTGTTTTCGCACGTTGTTCACCGTACACAACTTTCCAATCCGTGCTGTGGTTTTTACCGCCACCGATGTAGTTGTCTTGTGAGTAGCGCATAGCAACGATCTGAGCGTCGGCGTTGTACAACATAATGCTCTTACGTGGAGTTTCTTTAGTGCGACCTGCGAAGTAATCATTCATGTTATAGCCATCAAGATGGATCTTGAATTCTTTGTTGTTCGCTTTAAATCCACCTTTTAGAAGGTCTTGTTTGATGTGTGAGTTACCTGCAGCAGCGACTAGTGTTGGCAGCATATCTAGACCAGAAACCATGCCGTTTAGTACTCGACCACCATCCCAGTGACCGGCAGGCCAGCGAACGAATGCAGGTACTCGCCATGCACCTTCCCAGTTAGTTTCTTTTTCTGAGCGGAATGGAGTGATTGCACCGTCAGGCCATGCGTTATAGTGTGGACCGTTGTCGGTGCCATACATGACTATGGTGTTGTCAGTTAGGTTGTTATCATCAAGATAATCGAGAAGTTGGCCGATGTTTCTGTCGTGAGACACCATGGCATCATTGTAGAAACCCTGACCAGAAATACCTCTGTCTTTCGGATTAAGGTGCGTTTTGAAGTGCATCTTGGATGAGTTCCACCAAACAAAGAATGGCTTGTGCGCAGCTTGTGCCTTGTCCATAAACTTAATAGCGTGTGCTGTAACGTCATCATCAATGATTTCCATGCGTTTTGTGGTCAATGGGCCTGTATCCTTGATTTGACCATCAGCCGTTGAATGGATGACACCACGAGGACCGTATTGCTCGGCAAACTTAGGATCTTTAGGGTAGAAGTCATGCTCAGGTTCTTCCATCGCGTCTAGATGATAAAGGAAACCGTAAAACTCATCGAAGCCGTGATTTGTAGGTAAGTCTTTATCTTTGTCACCTAGGTGGTTTTTACCAAATTGACCTGTCATATAACCCATATCTTTAAGCGCTTCGGCAATCGTCATATCATCGTCAGCGATGCCTTGTGGAGCACCAGGAAGACCAACCTTAGTCATTCCGGTACGCAAGCCATCTTGACCGGTAATAAACGCACTACGACCTGCAGTACAAGATTGTTCTCCGTAGTAATCAGTGAAAGCGACGCCTTCATTGGCGACCCTATCTATATTGGGAGTTTCATAGCCCATTAATCCACGGTTCCAGTAGCTGATATTCCACATACCAATATCGTCACCCCACATCACTAGAATGTTTGGTTTTTCGGTGGGTGTAGATGGAGTTGATGGGGCAGCAGTTGCATTAACAGACGTCAATGCGGATAGCGCGAGCATCGCGGACGTTAATAGTGTCTTCTTACATGGTATTTTCATTTTATCTTCACCAGTATGTATTTGAATTTAAATTAGCATTCAGCATCTAAGCTTGAGGTGAATATTAATGATGTTTGGTGATTTGAATAATTACTAATGCTTAAAGTATTATTTATCTTAATTTAAATCATAGCTAAAATGCTGATTTTTATATACATTGTTGCTGCCTTTGTTGTGTTTTGTATGAGATTAGTATTGCTAAATGCTATTTTAAATACAATTAATTTATCTCAGTTTTCTAAAGGGCTAATATTTTCTCTTCAACTTATTGGAGGTAAATATGTCAGTGACAAGTATTAGCCGAGATATACAAACGTTATCTGAATCACTAACACATAAAATAATCGGTCAACAACATGTTGTTGATTCCCTCTTAATTGCACTCTTGACCGATGGTCATGTACTTTTAGAGGGTTTGCCGGGGACTGCTAAAACACGTTCAGTACGTTCGTTAGCACAGAGTCTCGATCTGGATCTAAACCGTATTCAATTTACCCCAGACCTTATGCCTAGCGATGTTGTGGGTTATGAATCTCTTAATGACGAAGGAATGATGTCTTTTGTCAAAGGGCCGGCGTTTACCAATATTCTGCTTGCCGATGAGATTAACCGCGCGCCTCCTAAGGTGCAATCTGCATTACTTGAAGCGATGGAAGAAAGACAAATCACTGTAGGTGGACAGAGCCATGAACTGCCTGAAATCTTCCTGGTTTTAGCGACACAAAATCCAGTTGAGCAAGAGGGTACCTACCCATTACCAGAGGCTCAGTTAGACCGTTTCTTAATGAAAATTGTTGTTGATTATCCTAAACGTGCCGATGAGCTAGCGATATTAAAGCTTGTCAAAAAAGAGCAACAATTTGTGGAAGCACTAATGCAGGTTGAGCCTTCTGTGGTGCTAGATGCTAGAAAGGCCATTCTAGACGTTTATGTCTCTGATTCTATCGAAAGTTATATTGTAGATTTGGTAATGGCAACACGCTCCCCAGACTTATATCAGACCAGCCAATTGTCCAAATGGATTCGAATTGGGGCGAGCCCCAGAGCAACAATAGCCTTAGACAAAGCGGCGCGAGCTTATGCTTTTCTCAAAAATAAAGACTATGTTGACACTGATGATGTTAGAGCGGTTGCGCATAGCGTACTCTGCCATCGTATTACTCTGAGTTTTGATGCGATGTCTGATGCCATTGATAGTAAAGCGGTAGTGGATGAGCTCATTAACGTGGTGGAAATTGTCTAATGCCTATATCTGACCCCAGAATAGTTGTGGATCGTGCCACGTTAATGGACCTCAAAAATAAAGCAAAGCGATTAACTCTTTATGCGAAGTTCAAGCCTGACGGTATCTTTTCGGGCCAAAATAGTTCCAAGTTTCGTGGGCAAGGGCTGAGTTTTGAAGAACTCCGAACATATCGAACTGGTGACAATATTAAGGACATTGACTGGAAAGCGAGTATGCGAGCGAATGGTCGTGTCACCAAAGTTTTTACCCAAGAGACGGATAGACCTGCTTTAGTACTTTGTGACCAACGTGCAAATATGTTCTTCGGTAGCCAACGTTACATGAAGTCGGTTGTTGCAGCGCAACTTGCTACGCTAATCGCTTGGTTACTGCACCTTCAAGGAGATCGTGTTGGTGGAATTACCATGGGTGCCAACCAAACTTTAGTTCAATATCCATCACGAACGACATCTCAAATATTGCGTTACATATCTGATATAACGACACTAAATCAAGCTCTACGCGACTCACCTAAAGAGAAAGCTCCCGCGTTTGTTCCGCTTCAAGAAACGTTGACGACTTACACTCCTTTGTTAGGCAGCAGTGGTACGTTAGTACTAGTTATAGATGGATTGGCGCTGACAAATCAAGAGCTTGACCAGCTTAAACGTTTGTCAATAAAGCATAACGTGATGGTCTTTCTCGTCACCGACTTGCTGGAACAGGATTATCAGTCGGCATCTGACTTGCTAATTAGTGATGGTTCAAAGCAAATAAAACTTGATAACAACGCTCAAGATATACTGCGATATCAAACTGCATCTAATGAGCACTTTGCTAAAGTTCGCCGTTCGGTTCATCACTCTGGTTTACCTTTTGGTCTGTTTAATACTGTTGATGAACCCTACCTTCAGTTAAGTCAGCTTCTAAGAGAGGGCGGATGATGTTTACATATCAGATCCCTGAACCAGAAGTCTTTGGTAATTATATGTTAAAGGGTTTTAACGGCATCATCATGCCTAAGTACGTGTCGTTGACGCCAAAAACCCCAGCTGCTTGGGGCTTGATCCTATGTCTTGTAGTGATATTAGCCCTTACTATTTGGTGGCAGATTCACAAATGGCGAGCTAATGCATATCGACGAAAAGCGATATCACTGCTCCATAGGTTGCCGTTGGAGCAGGGTATTGCGCTCATTCCAAACGAATTGCGCCAGGTCGCTTCTATTGCTTATCCAAACTTACCTATAGGCACCTTAACTGGGCAAGAGTGGTACGAATTTCTAAATTCATCCGCAAAGACGACAATATTTACTAAGGCTATTCAAAAACATATTGAAGCCATTGCGTTTCAGAATCCAAGAGTTTGGACGTCGAATGTTGAACTCAACTCACAATGTTTAAGTGCCGCTATAGATTGGATTGCACACCATGGGGCAGAAAAAGGAGTCTCTTTATGACTTTATTAACACCTTGGTGGCTTCTCTTGGGATTAGTTGCACCGCTAGTCTATTTCTTGATGCCTGCGTATCGAGAAAGCGAAAGTGCTGTGCGAGTGTCATTTTTCCAGAAAGTGCTAGACACTACTAACAAGAGTGCGCAAAAAAACAGCTGCATTCCTCTTCGATCTAAAGTACAGAAAATATCACTGTTAATTACATGGGGCTTATTGGTTTTGTGTGCCGCTCAGCCTGTGATTCTTGGGGACAAAATCACGGAAAAAAAGTCAGCTCGAGACTTAATGGTTGCTTTAGATCTCTCGAAGTCTATGAATAAAATTGACTTTCCTCAGCAAGACGGGCAGCTATCATCTCGATGGGGAGCACTACAAAAACTCATGTGGAAGTTTGGGGCAGAGCGACAAGGAGACCGTCTGGGTTTGATCGTGTTTGGCAGCGGCGCTTATTTACAAGTGCCTTTTACTCAGGAACTAGAAACGTGGACACAAGTTGTTGAAGGTTTGGAAACTGAGATTGCCGGTCCTGCGACAGCAATTGGTGATGCAATTGGCTTGAGTATACGCGCTTTTGACAAATCTGATGCAAAACAAAAAGTCTTGATTTTAGTCACTGATGGTAGCGATACGTCAAGTCAACTACCGCCGGTTGAGGCAGCAAAAGTGGCGAAAACACGTGATATTAAAATCTATACTATTGCGATGGGCAATCCTGATACAAAGGACGAAAATGCCAAAGTCGATGTGAACACTCTACGTCAAGTTGCCGCTTTAACGGGTGGAAAAAACTATTTGGCAATGAACAAAGATGCCCTTAAATCTGTGTTGCAACAAATTAACCAGATTGAGCAAAGCAAATATCAACAAAGCAGCTTTCAACCATATATCTATCTTTACCCATATCTTCTAACTAGCCTCCTTGCCTATTATGCTGTGATGTGGCTTGGGTTGTCTGTCGTTGAATGGAGAACGAGGAGTTCACATGGCTGATTATTTCCGAGCATTCCACTTTTTAGCGCCAGAGTATTTATGGTTGGTTCTACCACTCATTGCTTTGATCGGGTTTTTATTCAAAAAGCGCCACAATAAATTATCCATATCGACGACAGCAATCGCACCACATTTGCTCTCGGAGCTAGTAGAACAACCTAATAAAAAAGAAGGATATGGGCCTATTTTGGCGGTATCAATTGTTCTATTGATTGTTATTGGCACGTTGTCTAAACCAGTTTGGCAAGTTGCAGATACCTCATCACAAGACAATCCACCACTTTACGTTGTAATGGATGAATCATCTTCAATGAATAAGGTAGATATTCCACCTAGTCGAAATCTAAAAGCACAGCTGATCGTAAAACACCTGCTACAAACTGGAATGAATCGTCCCATATCGATAATTGCAATGGCCGGTAGTAGTCATGTTTTGCTACCACCGTCATCAGATCAGGATTTATTGACGCTCTATCTATCTTACTTAGCGCCAAACGTGATGCCCTTGGATGGCGGGGACTTATCCAATCTGATAGCGCGATTAAATAACACCAAAGGGCTGAAGTTAGATGAATCTCAATTGTTGTTGGTCACTGATGGCGTTTCTTCAGGAGAGCAACAGTTAACGTCTTTTATCGAAAAACATCACATAACAGCGGCGGTGCTTTATCTCAATGAATTAGGTTTGCAAACGGCAAAGAACCTAACAGTTACTTCATTTGATGGAAGAGATATGACGATAAGTGATAACTCGCTTAGAAATTACTTTCTGAATTTCCATGAAAAGAGCTCAAAAGGCAATCACTGGCAGGATGAGTCGCACTGGTTGATCATTATATTGTCAATCTTTGTAGCGTTATGGTTTCGAAAAGGATGGACATTGCAATGGACTCTTTGTCTGTTATTACTGCTTCCTCACAGTCAAACTGCTGAAGCTGGTGCGTTAGATTGGTTTATGACCAAAGACCAGCAGGGGATGGTACTAATGTATATGGGTAAATTTCAACAAGCAGAGCAATCATTCCAAGACCCTAACTGGAAAGGGGTCGCTTGCTACTATCAAGAAAATTTTAAATGTGCAGAGAAAGAATTTGCCAAAATAGGTAATGCTACAGCGATTTTCAATATGGCTAATGCAGCCGCACAGGATGGAAGATATAAAAAAGCTCATCAGCTGTATTTAGCTCTACTAGAAGTAGACCCAAATAATGTTAAAGCTCAGCAGAACCTTGACAAGGTAGATGCAATTCTACTTGAAATGAAGCTACTTAGTGAAAATCAGCATGATCAACACCCGCCACCTAAAGATGCACCACCGCCGCCTAAAGATGTTAACGATATATCGGATGGTGCTAAGCGAAAATCGCTAGGGCAAGTCCCTCATTCGACGCTTAAAGCTTCAGATGTGTTGAGGAATGAGGCAGCGACAAATAAATGGTTAAGAGATATTAGTCGTGACCCTAAAGACTTTATTCGACGGAAATTTCTGAATGAATATAACCGGGAGTTGAACTGATGTACCGATTGATGTCATTACTACTATCGTTATTAGTTTCTATGCCTGCTATTTCAGCGGCAAACGTATCCGTCTCTATAGATAAGCAAAATGTTGTACCCGGTGAGCAAGTGAACCTAGAGTTTATTGCTACAACAGATCAATATTTTGTAGACAGTCCAGAGTTCTCAGTACCTTATGTGGCAGACGCAATGGTTAAGCAAGAACAAACGTCTGTTCTATCTGGCTTTTCTTATGTAGATGGGAAGAAATATACCAGTCAACGTTGGTCCATACAGGTATACCCTAATAATGAAGGAGTGTACCTTATACCATCTATAGATGTGACGCTACTCACTGCTGGAGATGGGGGGAATTCGGTAAAAACGCACCATAAAACACAACCGATGGCAATTATGGTGAATGCTCCTGCCACTATGAAGGGCAAGTCTGGCTACTTAGTTTCACCAGCGGTTACAGTAACCGATAAATGGTCACCGAATGTAGGACAAAATGAACAGTTTAAAAAAGGGGACATAATACAACGAACCGTAACAATAAAAGCAGACGATACATCTACTTTTATGATGCCAGATTTTATACCACTGGCTCCAAACGGGATAAGTATATCGATATCTGAGCCTCAACTTTCATCCAATTACACTCGAGGAGAGCATCATTCAACCCTTACTCAGAAGGTAAGCTATAGCATTGATGAGCCCGGGCACTATTCACTAGGAGGAGAAGCGTTATTTTGGTGGAACCCGAGCCAGAAAGTGAAGAAGAGTTGGACCGCGAAGCACTATTCTATTGATTCTGGTGGATTTGATTATAAACAATTGACTAAGTGGTTGATTGGTCTGTTCGGAGCATTAATCGCTAGCGTGGGCGGAATCATTTGCGCCAAAACAAACTCGAAAAGAACACTAAGGTTAAAACGATTGTTTTTTGGACAAAATGCCACTTGGATTAATAGTTGCTATTCGAAAGCAAGTGATAAATCTTTTATGTTACTCATTGATGCTTCGAGTGATGATCAAGTTTTAAAAGATGTATTAAAAGAACAGTTTATGCGAGAAAAGCCCGTTGGGAAATGGCAAAGATTCAAAGCATATATGACGTTATAAATAGTCTGTTACTAACCCCAGTTGCTCTAAGTGACAACCGGGGTTAATGAATGCTATGTAAATATAAAATAAGTGTAATAGCTATTACAGAAGTGCTTAACCTTAATCAAAATACTACTTTCCATTCTGTACTCATATTAATCGGTTTTATAAGTCCTTTGCTTGTTAGTTTCTGCAATTCATCTGTGTGCTTGTCGTATTTATCTTCACGTTCTGGGTCGTCATGGTGTAGCCACAAAGATAAGCCGCCATGGCTAGCGGTATAATGAAGCATTTGTTGGTCTCCGTTCGAATTACCAACAGCAATTACTGGGACTAACTCACCAAATGTACGCTGGATGAGTTCAGATTTATGTGCCCAGTTATTAATCCAAAGTGGCTGCGCAGAGCGAGTTAATACGCCAATTCCATTTTCGAAGGTTAAGTCGTGTTTAATAGAAGTCCCAAATACTCTTTCTGGTGGAATACCGTAAAGTTGTTGGCTAAGCGGCCTCAAGAAATCAACTTCATCTGCAGTGAATATAAATACTTTGAACTGGTTTTGATGTAAGTAATCTATCAGCTCCTTCATTGGTGCGTAAGTTAAATCTTGATATCCCACATCATATTTAGAGTGTTTCCATGTTTTTAGAAACTGCTCGTTGTGTTTCGTGAAGGCACTGCTCGTCATCCCGGAGTAGGGAACACCAAGCAATTGTTCGACGATGCTATCTAAGCCAAAACTCTCTATATCAAATAACTGACTGTAATGAGAAAGGTCTGGTTTACCACTTGCAATCGTTGCCCAGGGCTGCCTTGTCGCGAGACTCTTATCTCTTTTAAGTTGCTCGCCTAAGGTATGAAAGACTGCTTGAAAATGAATGTAAGTAGGCTTTTCGTTCCAAAGAGTACCATCATTATCAAAGACCGCGATGCGCTCTTCCGGTGGTCTATACTGAGCACTGGATTCATCGACTGTATCAGCAACAAAATCCATAATATGTTGCTTAAGAACGGTATCATGCCAATTAGCCAAGGATTGCTCAGCTTGCGCCAAACGCATAGAGATTATGATTATAAAAAGAAGGCTTAATGCTATTTTTAGTAGTTTCACGAGCAAGTCCTTTCGCATCCAATCAGAGTCATAAATATTGGCTAGCATTAGGGAAAATACAAGCATAAATGCTTGGTTAAGTCACTCGAACTATCTGGCAATTGCAACTGACCCAAGTAATTGTAGATACGTCAATATTTCTCATAAGTCAGCTGATTTTTATTCTCAATTTTCTGTTGGGGAAGACCACCCCGAAATCACTATCAATCGATACATACGATATGGTGTTATTAAGAGGAGGAGATATAAGGCGGTGGTGTGCTTGGAAATGTTGGAGTGACCACGACATTGGCACACTAACAATACGCCCGTAAAGCTAGTGGGTAGTTCAAATATCGAGTTACTTTCTAAAGATATGAGGATAAGTGTGGTTTCAATAGATTTCTTAACGTCAAAAACGGTGAAACCCCGATGTTGGTAGCATCGGGGTTTCGAATTTTTCAAGAATTCTTGGTTGGTAAAGCCGAGAATCTTTTTTATGCAAAAGGTTTGGATTTGATCCGAATAATTCCTTGGTAGGGAATTAGATGCGGATGAAGTCCATGTGCTCAACTTTTGGCTTGAACGCGTGACGTTGAACGTCTTGTGGCTTAACCTTAACTTCTGCGCCGTCGATCACTAGAGTGATGCCTTCGTAGAATGCTGGCTTGTCCATTTGGTTGATCACGTCATCGTGGTTTAGAGCGATAGAAACAGGTGCTGCTTCACCACCGTAAACGATTGCTGGGAATTGGCCAGCGTGACGTAGGCGGCGGCTCGCACCCTTACCTAGTTCAGTACGTACTACTGCTTCGAATTTCATAGTATTTACTCTCAAAATAGTAAAATTAAAGTAACTGTTTTGACGTAGCGACCTAGTCAAAACTATAGCCGTTCCGAAGTATCGAATCGATACATTCAAAACGAGCGCGGATACTAACATTCAAATCTAGGCGGAGCAATAGCAAATCGCTTATAACGTTACAATTTTTACTCTTTTGCACGTTGCAGTTTAAGGACTGCTCGTAAACCGCCCAATTTGCTCGATTCCAAAGCTAAATCACCTCGATAGCTATGCGCCATCTCATTGACTATATTAAGCCCTAAACCGGTGCCGGGAGTCGTTTCATCTAGGCGAACTCCACGTTTCAGCACTTCTTTTAGCTTCTCTTGAGGTATACCGGGGCCATCATCTTCGACGATGATAGCGATCTCGTGATTATCGAGCAGTTCGGAATATACGCGGATGAAGCTGTTACCCCATTTGTAGGCATTTTCTAGTAAGTTACCAAGCATCTCGTCGAGGTCCGCTTTTTCTACGGCGACGTATTGATCGGTATCCAGTTCGCTCACCAAAGCGATATCGCGCTGAGCGTAAACCTTATCGAAAGCCAATGAAATAGCATCGACGCGTTCACTCGGAGATGACTTAACAGAGAGAATATTCATTGCGCCTGCCATTCGAGTTCGACCCAAATGGTAATCGATATGTGCTTGAATCTGCTCTATCGAGGGTTGTAGTCTCTGTCGGTCTTGTTCTGAAAGTTGGTGTAACTCATTCTTTAACACCGAGAGCGGTGTTTTGAGTGCGTGCGAGAGGTTACCTGCGTGATTACGTGCGCGCGCTAATAACTCTTGATAGTGGAACAATAAGGCATTGAGGTCGCTTACGAGTGGGGCAATTTCTTTTGGATATTGTTCGTCCAGTGTTTGTTGCTCACCCGTTTTTAATAGTTTCAGTTCTTTCTGCATCTTCCCTAAAGGTCTGAGTGACCAGCTGACTTGAACCACTACTAAAGTAAGAATACCAATGGAAAGAACACCTAAGATCAACCAAAGTTGGCCTGTCAGTAAATTTAGGGTGTCATCGATACGATCTTCATCTTGCCCAATAATTATTGTGACGCCGTCACTTATGTCAGGTAAGAAGACTGTTCGCTTTATGGCAATAAGTTTCTCGTCTTTGGCACCGAAGTAAGTCGCTTTGTGTTTCTCATTCTTTATTCGAATGGTGCGGTCCCATAAAGAGCGAGAGCGTAGTTTGTCTGAACCACTGTCGACGCTCCAGTACATACCACTGTATGGCTGATTAAAGCGTGGGTCTGAAAGACGAGTTTGTAAAACCAGTTGTCCTTGTTTATTCACTTCAAGATTAGCGGCGATTTCATCCATAGTCAGTCCAAGCTTAGTTTCTAAGTCTTGACTAAGGTAATCACGGACTAGACCTGGAATGAGAATACCGGCGGCGATCATCATGGCTGACAACCACAAGGTGGCTGCCAGCAATAATCGCGTTTTTAGACTGAGTCGCTTGAACTCTGTTTTGAGCCGAGTCGCGCTAATATCAGGCATTAAGTTGATACCCTAAGCCACGTACGGTTTTGATGATTTTGGGAGCGATTTTTTTACGGATTCTACCGATGAACACTTCAATTGTGTTTGAGTCTCTATCAAAGTCTTGTTTGTAGATATGCTCGACTAACTCAGTACGAGAAATGACCTTGTCGGCATTATGCATAAAGTAAGCAACGACCTTATATTCCAGTGCGGTTAAGCTTACTGCGTTACCTTGCCACATTACTTTTGAAGTTCGTGTATCTAAGCTTAAGTCACCGACTTGCATCAACGGAGAGGCGTTGCCAGAAGCGCGTCGTAGTTGAGCTCGGATACGTGCAATAAGCTCTATCATCTCAAATGGCTTGGTAAGGTAATCATCTGCACCAGCATTTAGGCCTTCAACGCGCTGACTTAAAGTGTCACGTGCGCTAAGAATGACGACTGGTGTGTTAATGTTTTCGTCTCGAATGCCTTTAAGTACCGTCAAGCCATCAATCTTAGGAAGTCCTAAATCCAAAACAATAGCATCCCACTCTTCTGACGTAGCGCGGTAAAGCGCATCGATTCCGTCTTGGGCAAGTTCTGGCACCCAACCTGCGCTTTCTAGAGTTTCTAATATTTGTTCACCCAGTCTTGGGTCATCTTCCACGACAAGAATTTTCATTATTGTTCTCTATTTTATTTTCTTATGACTCTTTGAAGATTATGGCCTTTGATTTCCATCATCTCCAGTGTGGTGGCGTTATATTCGACTTTAATAACATCTTGTTCATGAAGCAATTTTAGCTCGTAAATCCACTCATCGTCGTCTTCTTCTAGTTCAACTTTGATCACACGACCATTGAGGTCGCGCTCTACCGTAGCAAACAACTCAGAAAACGGTTTGATAAGCCCTTGCTGTACAGCGTCATAGACCTCGTCTTGGTCCTCTTCAAACTCAATGCGGGCACCATCCGGTTGCACATCCTGCACGAGGTCGTGACCACTTGGCTTGCTTGAGTCTGAGAAAAATTCGGCATGGGCGCTAAGCGGTACTGCCAATAATAGGGAGAGCGAGACGATAGATATTGTCTGTTTGGTTTTATTTAGCATGGCGGAGACCCAATATTTTCAACATAGTTAAAATATACATTTGTAAACATGAATGAAAGCTGAACAGTGATTAGTTCAGTTCGTCGTCAAAGACTTTGTCTCTCATTTTCCAAAATCGACCACTTTTTCTGGCTATGACGAACGCGGGCAATCGGAAACGATGTTGATTGTTCACGACTTTTGTTGGCGAAGTGGCATCAAACTCACGATGCTTGTCGGCCAAATGTGGGCGTACAAACTTAGCGAGAAACGATTCTTTCTGCTTTTTGGTATTTAATGACCAAAACTCGCTGACTTGGGCATCGTTCTCTCCAATATAGTTAACTCTGAGACTGTTTTTACCTTTTTCATCTTTATGAACAACAAGGTTCATGTCGGTGCATTCGAAGACTAGCGCGTCTTTGAGGTTAAGGGCTTCTTTGAGTTTTTTATCTGGGTCTACCAAAGTGGCGTCGCATTCGTGGCAGATTCGCGCGGCGATATCGTTATCCGCGCCGCATTCAGAGCAGTACTTGGCTCTAAAGCGATAGTCACAGTGTTCACGTTCTCCGGTTTCTTCGTCGGTGAAATAGCCCTGACATTTGCGGCCAAAGTGCTCAATTAAAAAACCATTGGCATCGAGTTTACCCCAGAAGTCATTATTGAACCCGCACGCAGGGCAGGGGATGGTGATAATTTCGGAATCGGAATCAGGTTTAGGGTTGCCGACTTCAGGTTGATACAAATCGTACGTGTTGCCCGCATAGTCTAGAACGAGACACTCTGACTTGCCCTCTGATAATCGTAAACCACGGCCAACGATTTGCTGATATAAACTGACGGATTCTGTTGGACGAAGAATTGCAATCAGATCAACATGGGGCGCATCGAATCCAGTAGTTAGAACCGAAACGTTAACCAAGAACTTGATCTTACGATTTTTGAAGTTACTGATGATAGCGTCGCGCTCAGGTGTTGGCGTATCACCAATGACAATTTGGCTGTTTTCACTCGGTAGCAGCGACAGGATTTCCTGCGCATGACGAACCGTCGCTGCGAAAATCATGACACCTTGTTTGTCTTCACTATAGCGTTTTATTTGCTCCACAATTTGCGGTGTTGCGCGCTTTGATTGCTCAATAACAAGATCCATTTCAGATTCTTTGTATTTACCCATACTGGTAGGTTTGAGCTGAGAAAAGTCGTAACTAAGGACTGGAGCGTCGATGAGTTTCGCAGGTGTTAAAAAGCCCTCATCGAGCAAGTATTGGATAGGAAGCTCGAAGATACAATCTTTAAAGAAACGAGCTTCGTCGCTGCGAACCAGTCCTTTGGTGTGATATTGATAGATCCAGCCAACGCCAAGACGATAGGGGGTTGCGGTTAAACCAAGGATCTTAATTCCAGGATTAATCTCGCATAGGTGGCTGATCACTTTTTGATAGCTTGATGTTTTGGTTTCTGGTACGCGGTGACATTCGTCGATAACAAGCAGTGAAAATTGATTGGCAAATGCATCCAAGTTTCTTACTACTGATTGAACGGAGGCGAACACCACTTGCTCGGATGTCTCTTTTCTACCTAAGCCGGCAGAGAAAACAGAGCCTTTGAGTCCATAGCCTTCGTATTTTGCGTGATTTTGTTCTACGAGCTCTTTAACGTGCGCTAGAACCAAAACACGACCTCGCGCTAGCCTTGCAAGTTCGGCAATAACTAAGCTTTTTCCAGCCCCAGTGGGCAATACGATCACCGCTGGGGTATCGTTTTTGCGGAAATAATGGATAACAGCTTTAACAGAATCGGCTTGGTAGGGGCGAAGCGTGTACATACGGCTCAGTTTTACTCTACATTTCAAAAAACCGCTCTATAATACCTCACGAAATGAAAACGAGGTATTCATGCGTTTAGATAAGTTTTTGTGTGACGCTTTAGGCGCAACACGTAAAGAAGCAACAAAAATCATTAAATCCGGTGATGTTACCGTTGATGGCGTAGTACAAAAGAGCGGTGCATTTAAAGTCACTGAGGATAACAGTGTCGAATGGCAAGATAGAGAGGTCCGCATGCAGGGTCCGCGCTATATCATGCTATTCAAACCAGATGGCTTTGTTTGTTCTCATGAAGATGGCTTTAATCACACTGCGTTTGTGTTGCTCGATGAGGTCAAAATGGAGAACCTTCATTTTGCAGGTCGCTTAGATGTTGATACTACAGGTTTGGTGTTAATTACAGACGATGGTCAATGGTCTCATCGAATTACCTCACCGAAACATAAATGTGCAAAAACTTATCGCGTATGGTTAGCAGACCCTGTGCAAGATAATTACATCAAGGCATTCGAAGAGGGCATTGAGCTTAGAAATGAGAAAGCGCCAACTCTGCCAGCACAACTTGAAATTATTGATGAAAAAGAAGTGTTATTAACCATTCACGAAGGTAAATATCACCAAGTCAAGCGTATGTTTGCGGCGCTAGGTAATAAAGTTGAAGGTCTACATCGTGAAAGCGTCGGTGACATTGTTCTTGATGAAATGCTTGAGCCAGGAGAGTATCGATATCTCACTCAAGAAGAAATTGACTCTGTCTGGAAAAAGTAATACTAATAAACTGTTTTGATAGATAAAACGTCTACTCGTCCAGAGTAAAAGTAATACCCGTAATGAGTCATTACTCTCGAACTCTGAGAGCCTTCCTTATATTACGGTTACCCCGAAGATAGCGCTCTGTTGTTGCGCTATCTCACATCACTCAATGGGATAAATTGAGTCTAGGTTGTTTATTTGTTGGCACGGATCGCACACAAATAAAGATTTCATTAGGAGCGATATGAGTTCTAAACCAGTATCGCAGCCCGACATACCTCAACTAGGTTTAGTTCTTTTCCTAGTTCTCGGAGCTATAGGCGCGTTAACGCCTCTTGCTATCGATATGTACTTGCCCGCGATGCCAACTATCGCACAAGATTTAGGGGTAACAGCCGGGGCTGTTCAGATTACATTAACGGTATACACTGCCGGATTTGCTATCGGCCAACTTTTACATGGTCCTCTCGCTGATAGTTTTGGTCGCCGGCCGATCCTGCTATTTGGCGTGTTCTTTTTTGGCGTTGCTTCAGCGATATCAGCCACCGCGACAACCATTGAATCTTTAACTTATATTCGTACTGCCCAAGGCTTTGCGGGTGCAGCGGCAGCGGTCATTATCCAAGCAGTGGTTCGCGACATGTTCGATAAGGAAGATTTCGCGCGTACCATGTCTTTTGTCACCTTGGTCATTACCTTGGCTCCGTTAGTTGCGCCTATGATAGGGGGCCATTTGGCGGTCTGGTTTGGGTGGCGTTCGATATTTTGGGTGCTGACAGCATTTTCTGTAGTGGTAATAGCAGCGGTACTTTGGAAAATTCCGGAGACTTTAGCGCCAGAAAACAGACAGCCACTTCGTTTTCGAACCACGATCAGAAACTACCTGAGGTTGTGCAAGAATCCGGTCGCGATGGGACTGATGTTCTCTGGAGCGTTTTCGTTTGCTGGTATGTTTGCCTTTCTTACCGCGGGCTCGTTTGTCTATATTGATATCTATGGTGTGACGCCAGATCAGTTTGGATATCTGTTTGGCCTGAACATTGTCACAATGATCATCATGACCAGCATTAATGGCCGTATGGTGAAGAAAGTTGGCTTACATGGCATGCTTCGTTTTGGGCTAAGCATTCAGCTGTTCGCAGGTCTAGGACTGTTAGCGAGTGGTATTCTAGATCTTGGGATTTGGGGTACGGTTCCTTTCGTTATGCTATTTATTGGTACGCTGTCGACCATCGGTAGTAATTCAATGGGCTTGTTGTTAAGCGGTTATCCAACGATGGCGGGCACGGCTTCCTCACTTGCAGGAACATTGCGATTTGGCACTGGCTCAGTCATTGGGGCGATTGTGGCAATGCTTCCGGGTGGAACAGTTTGGCCTATGATTGCATTAATGGCTATTTGTTCGGTATTATCCGCCGCCTTATATTGGACGTTTGGGAAAAAAGCATAATGTCTGACTACTATTCAGAGATCCAAAAAGTCGTAAACAGTGCACTAGAAGAATTGGCGAATGAGCATGCTTCAGGCAAGTTGATTAATTCTCCAGTGACTAACAATCACTTTCTTGTTCGATGGGTAACAAAAGCGATAAAAACTCAGCGTTTTGGGAAAACGACCAGTGCTAACCTAATTCAATGGCAGAAATCTGGGCGTTCCAAGGGTAATGATTCAATGCTTGAACCTTTGTTTAAGCGCATTTCTGCTTACTATGCTGAGTTTTTTTCTGGTGACGTACAGCCAGTAACTGATGCAAAGATTGAACAGTTTATTGAAGATATGGAAGAGGCGGGTTGGGGGGTCTGCACCTCAGAGATTCTGACTGATGGCAGTAAAGTTCAATTCTTCACCGATGGTCATAACTCTTTCGCACTGTGCGCGAATCAATGTGACGACTGCTTTGATGCAGAAAACCTGGTGAAGCCGATGAGTTGGTTTGTACGTGGTAATCATACGGAGTTTGTGACTAAAGCGTACGAGGCTGGCTTTATGCTCCACAAACGCACTGATTACAAATCGAAAGTAAAGTATCACGGCGAATATCTTATTTATCCAATGAACAAAGGGACTCAGCTAGCTGAAATCCCTCTGTCATTTAAAGCTTAAGTTAAAGCTTAGTGGTATGAGAGCATAATTGTCGCAAAGCATAGAGGTTGAAGTATTTGTAACGACTAGGCTTTGCGACAGATCGCCCTTACCATTCCTTTAAAAATGAACAAGTGTGCAGGCATCATTGCAAACCAATAAAGCAGCCCTTTGAATCCTTGCGGGTGCCACCACGCAGTCACGTTGATTTCTCTTTTGTCGCCATGATCAGTAATGGTGAATTCCAGTCGCCCCAGTCCAGGGCCTTTCATTCCGAACAATAGTGACAGAAAATGCGGCTTGTCACATCGAATGACTTTCCATGAATCGATAAAGTCACCCACTTTTAATTCTGGTCCTTCAGGTGAGCGCCTTATTGGTCTTCCTGCACCAAACAGTACATCTAACCATTCTCGAGTGCGCCACAGTGTGTTAGCAAAGAAATAGCCTTCTTTCGGACTGCCGATTTGTTTGACGACCTCCCAAAGCTGCTCAGTGGATTTATCAGTGAAATAGCCGGCCCCAGTCTTCTTTGGGTAATAGCCAAATCCTGCTTGCCATCGCGTTAATGCCGCAGGGTCGTAGCCCCAAACATTGCTACGAACAAAGGTACCTTCTTTTTCTATGGTTTCTGAGACAGAGTCAGAGTAGGAAACCATATCTTGTGGGTAACGAGCTCTGATTGCTTGAGAATCGGCGATAAAGTCATGCTCTAGCCCCGCCAATAATGCTTTGCCAATGCTTGAAGGAACCGAAGTTACAACACCGAGCCAGTATGAGGCGAGTTTAGGTGTAAGAAATTGCGTTGACCAGAGTCGTAGTGGTTTGTTTATTTTGCTGCAAATAACGGCGAACTGCTCGCGGTAAGACAAGGTATCGGGGCCACCAACCTCATAAATAATTGAATCGGGTGATGTCTCTTTAGCCAGTTCGATTAGGTAATAATTGAGGTTTTGTAAAGCAATAGGATTCGCTTTGGAGTCCACCCATTTGGGGGCGATTAAGATAGGTAGGTTATAGACGAAATCCCTCATGATTTCGTAAGCGGCAGAGCCGGGGCCTATAATAACACCTGCACGCAGTTCGGTAATTGGCACTTTACTGGTACGAAGAAGCTTGCCGGTTGCTTTTCTGGCTGCAAGGTGCTCGGAATTACCAGTTTGAGGTTGAATTGCGCTGAGATAGATGACGTGTTCAACATGACTAATATCGAGCGCATCTTTGAAGTTTTGAGCAAGAGAGAGCTCGTAGTCCAAAAAGTCATGGCCATGAGCCATACCATGTACCAAGAAATAAACGATATCGAACTTAGGAATGAGTGCAATTGTGGCGTCTCGATTAGCGAGATCAAGATACTCAAACTTAAGCATCGAGTGGGGGACTACACGGCTTTTTAGGTAGTCTATTTGACGAGCCGCTGCTGTTACTTCGTAGCCTTGGTCCAGTAGGATAGGAATGAGCTGAGAACCGACATAACCCGACGCCCCTAATACCAATACGCGCTTCATATTCCGTTATCTCTCTTAATTGTTATCTCTATAAAATTTAACACATTTTTCTAGTTTATCTTCATTTGTTTACAATACATGATGGCTGATTAGGGTGTTTTCACGCGTATATGTTCCAAATTCCAATTCTTTTAAAAAACGATATCTTGAATCGAAATTGAGCTAAACCGACTCAATGTAGGGGCTTTATGGCCAAATTTGCTTCCTAGAACTGCAAATTTAGTGTAGATTCACACTCCAAATTTACCAGTGATTGAAGAGATTGAATGCTTAAGTTGTCAGACCTTTGTAAAGGCTATATTGACGGTGGAGAATTCCATCCTGTATTGCAAAGTGCAGAGCTAACACTGTCGCAAGGTGAACAACTGGCATTGATGGGTGAAAGTGGCTCGGGTAAGAGTACACTACTTAACTTAATCGCTGGCATCGATAAGGTCGATTCTGGGGAAATCTGGTACCCCGATTTTGCTATGCATGACGCAAAAGAAAGTCTTAGAACGGCTTATCGAAGAAATAACATTGGTCATATCTTTCAGCAGTTCAATTTGCTACCAACTCTTAATATTGCCGACAATATTCGATTCTGCAGACAGATTAAAGGACTGCCAGAAGATCGAGGGCTTTGGCGTCAGATTTTATCCGCTTTAGATTTAATGGCGTTGCTTGGTCGTTATCCAGAAGAGCTTTCTGGGGGGCAACAGCAGCGTGCGGCTATTGCTCGCGCGCTCTATATGGAGCCAAAAATCCTGCTAGCCGATGAGCCAACGGGTAGCTTGGATGAGCGTAACGCTGAAGCGGTAATGCGACTTCTTACTTCACTCACAAGACACCTAGAGTGTACCTTGCTTGTCGTCACCCACAGTGAAAAAGTCGCTTCTCACATGGACGGTTCTATCCGCCTTCAAGGGGGGCAACTTCATGTTATGGCCCGTAGTTAAAGCACTACTTGGCCATTATCGTCGCCACCCGCTACAAATACTTCTCGTCTGGCTTGGTTTAACGCTTGGTGTATCGTTATTAGTTGGCGTTACGGCTATAAACCACCACGCTAAACAGGCTTACGCAAGCGGTGAAAAACTTTTCGCTAATCCCGTTCCATACCGCATTCGCCCTAAGCACGCAGAAACCAAAATTCCGCAAGGCTTCTATATCCAACTGCGCCGCGAAGGGTTCAAACAATGTGTTCCTTTTGATATCCAAAAAGTAACTACAGTCGATGGTTTGGAACTTAACCTAGTTGGTGTAGATCCAATTTCTTTATTGCAGCTTCGTAATGTCGTCACTATTGGCGATATCGCATCGCAAGATATGATAAAAGTCCCGACGACAATTATTGTGAGTCATGATCTTGCCGAGCTTAAGGGTTGGCAAAATGGCGATACGTTGACGCTCAATAACGGAATTCAGTTAGGCCCTATCAAGATTGATTCGAAGAAAGGTATTCGCGGCACGCGTATCTTAGCGGATATGTCTTTAGTCCGTGCGATGAAAAAATCGTCTGGGTTGTCTGTAATTGCTTGTGGTGAGATGAGTGCAGCCAAACTTGAGAATCTTCGTAAGATGATTCCAAATGGTATGACGTTATCACGCAGCTCACAATCAGAACTGGAGTCGCTCACTAAAGCATTCCATACCAACTTGTCTGCGATGAGTATGCTGTCTTTCGTTGTTGGCCTGTTTATCTTCTATCAAGCGATGTCGTTGTCTTTAGCTCAGCGTCAGCCTTTGGTTGGTAGTCTGCGCCAAGTCGGTGTCTCGGGGTGGCAGTTGACTCAAGCCTTGTGTCTTGAACTGGCGGCTTTAGTGTTCTTGAGCTGGCTTGGTGGCAACCTGTTTGGTTTAGCATTGGCAAATCAGTTGATTCCAGCCGTCTCACAGAGCTTGAATGATCTTTATGATGCGAACATTGGTTTGAGCATTGAGTGGAGCTGGCAATGGAGCCTTTATAGCTTCTTATTAGCGTTCACTGGCGCTGTGGTCTCGTGTGGCTGGCCGTTAGTCCGACTTTTGAAATCTCAACCTATTCGACTTTCTGCTCGTCTATCGTTAATGCGATTTACCGGAGCAGAGTTTACATGGCAAGCGTTTGTAGCATGTGGATTTTGTGTGGCTGCAGTCGCTATTTATCAAGCACCTAAGTCGCAGAACTCAGGTTATGCCATCATTGTATTGATGTTGCTAAGTGTCGCATTGATTACGCCGTTTATTACTTGGAAAATCTTCACGTTATTCTCGTACTCTCTCCGCTGGGTAAAAGTCCGTTGGTTCTTTGCGGATGCAGCTGCCAGTATGAGCTACCGCGGTGTTGCCAATATGGCTTTCATGTTAGCTATGGCTGCTAATATGGGGGTTGAGACTATGGTTGGTAGTTTTAGAGATACTACTGACCGATGGTTAACCCAAAGGCTTGCGGCCGATATTTACGTTTATCCAACTAACAATAATGCAGTTCGCATGAGTAAATGGTTGGAAGCTCAACCCGAAGTTGATCGCGTCTGGTGGCGCTGGGAAGAGGAGATCCCGACAGATCATGGAATGATGCAAGTGGTTAGTACGGGTGACTCAGAAGGTGAACGCGACGCGTTAACTGTTAAAATTGCTGTTCCTAACTATTGGTATAATCTTCACCACTCTCGCAGTGTCATGATCAGCGAATCTATGGCACTTAAGTTGGATATTCGTCCGGGCGATTATGTCGATTTAGGTCCGCCACTGGGTGGGAACTGGCACGTGATTGGTGTCTACTATGATTACGGAAACCCTTATCATCAAGTATTGTTATCGCAAAATCGTTGGCTAGCCAACTTAGAAGGTTCTGGTGATGTGGCGTTAGGAGCGGTACTGAATGATAAGTCTCAATCGTTGTTTGTCGAAAGACGCCTGCAATCGACATTTAGGTTAAACAGTGAACGGATTTACGACAACACGTCTATTCACGCTAAAGCGATGACTACCTTTGATCGTACTTTTGCGATTGCTGACACCCTGGGCAATATCACCTTGGTGATTGCCGTGTTTGGTATCTTCTTTGCAACAATAGCAGGGGAAATCTCTAGACAACGCCATACCTCGTTGCTGCGCTGTCTGGGTATTTCCGCAAAAGAGCTGGTGTTAATGGGTGGCTTACAGTTGCTGGTGTTTGGGCTTATCTCTGCCATTATTGCTATGCCGCTTGGTATTGCACTGGCGCAACTGATTGTGGATATTGTGATCAAGCAGTCGTTCGGTTGGTCTTTACAACTGCAGATTGTCCCATGGCAGTATCTCACCACATGTTTGTGGTCTCTGTTGGCCTTGGTAGTTGCAGGAGCGCTACCAGTGCTGAAGTTGATACGTAATACACCGATTCATTCGTTAAGGGATGCGTTATAGATGAATCGTATGCAGAAGCTTATTTTCTCATGCTTGCTGGTAGTGGTGGTCGCTAGCACTTCAATTTGGCTAACGGAATCACGCGAGTCAAAGCCCAGTGTGACTAAAGCGACCTATATCAATACTGTATTTGGTTCTCCAGGTCGTAAGGTTTTTGAACCTGTTTTACCCGACCGAGAGGTTGAGCTACCAAGAGACTTCCGTTTTCATCCTGAATTCCAACATGAATGGTGGCAAATGGTGGTGCAGCTGAAAGACGAATCTGGTCAGGCATACTGGCTAAGATGGCGCTTTTTTCGCTATGCCAGCGATGACCGTATTGCAACGGGTTGGCAAGATCCACAGATCTACATCGCAAATTTAGTGATGAATAGCCATTTAGGAATGTTTACTGATCAGCGCATCGCTCGTGGTGGTATCGGTCAGGCGGGAGGTCTTAGCCGTCCATTTCGCGTTTGGATTGATGAGTGGTCTTGGCGTTCTCTGTCTAATCAGCCACTGCCTGGGAATCTGCGCTTATCCAGCGATAACTTCAGTGTGAATCTTCAGTTAAAACAAACCGGGCCATATGCTCTTATTGGCGAAAATGGCTACCACGCCAAACATGATCTACTCCCTCGCGCATCTTATACTTTTGAATCGCCGTTTGTTGCATCAACAGGAGAGTTGACCCTATCAGATGGTAAGGTGCTGAAAGTGACAGGCCGCGCTTGGTTAAGTAAAGAGTGGGGTAGTGAGCTTGTTGGTGCAAATTATGTCGGCGAAGATAACTTTCTTCTTTGGCTGAGCGATACTGAAGCGCTACAGGTGAGCCAATATCGTTACAAAGACAATATGCCCTATACCACGGCTGCTTTGATTGATATTAAAGGTAACATCATTAACATCCCATCGGAGGACATCATACTTAAGGCACTCAACTATACGGAATTTGCGTCAGGAACTCGTGTGCCTCTATCCTGGAATCTACAAATCCCCAGCCAAAATATCGACTTGGTTATTAATGCTCGTAAGCGAGATAACTGGGTGAATTTCGTCGTACCACAATGGCAAGGGTCAGTTACGGCCAAAGGTTCAGATTCTGCCATTGGCTTTATGCAACTTAGTGGTTATTAGGTAAGAAAAACCTTTTTGTTGTTATATAGTTACAAGTAACAATCTGTTACTAATTCTCTTCTGCCTTCAACTCTCAAATGATATTGACTACAGCTAAGTGATTGAATTTATCAATGACTAGCTGCTCATCTATGCACTATACTTCTATCTAACACGGCCATTACTTGTGAGGATATCTCGAACGGTTTAGTTTTATATTTCGGAAATTCCTTAGTATAAACTCCGTAGAATCGATTTTTTCTGAAAATTAACTAGATATACAATTTTTAACATTCTGACAAGATGAATAACTATTAAGGGCTTTACAACATGAATGACGTCATTCGTAATTTTTTCAAGATGGAGTCAGCTGGAGGTATCATCCTCGTTATCGCTGCTGCGATCGCTATGTTCGTCGCAAACTCTCCATTGAACGAAATGTATCAAGGCGTGCTTCATACCTACGTGTTTGGTCTGTCTATCTCACACTGGATCAACGATGGTTTGATGGCGATCTTCTTCTTCCTGATCGGTTTGGAAGTAAAACGTGAGCTACTCGAAGGTGCATTGAAGTCTAGAGAGACTGCTATTTTCCCTGCGATTGCAGCGGTCGGTGGCATGTTAGCTCCAGCACTTATTTATGTACTGTTTAACATGGGTGATCCTGAAGCTATGAGTGGCTGGGCGATCCCAGCAGCAACGGATATCGCGTTTGCTTTAGGTATTATGGCGTTGTTGGGTAAGCGTGTCCCTGTAGCTCTGAAAGTATTCCTACTTGCACTTGCTATCATTGATGACTTAGGCGTTATCGTTATTATTGCGTTGTTTTATAGCAGCGATCTGTCTACGTTGGCGTTAACTATTGGCTTCATAATGACCGCCGTGTTGTTCATGTTGAACGCGAAGAAGGTGACAAGCATACCTGTTTACCTCTTGGTTGGTGCGGTTCTTTGGGTGAGTGTATTGGCCTCTGGAGTGCACGCAACCTTAGCTGGTGTGGTATTAGGCTTTGCTATCCCTCTTAAAGGTAATGAAGGTGAAAAGTCACCGCTGAAACATATAGAACATGCGCTTCATCCATACGTCGCATTTTTGATTCTACCTATCTTCGCGTTTGCCAATGCTGGCATCTCGTTGGAAGGCGTGTCAATGTCGGGTCTAACGTCGATGTTGCCACTTGGTATTGCGCTAGGTCTCTTGGTTGGTAAACCACTAGGTATCTTCAGTTTTAGTTGGTTAGCAGTGAAACTTGGTGTGGCAAAACTGCCTGATGGTGTGGACTTTAAGCAGGTGTTTGCGGTGTCTGTTTTGTGTGGTATTGGCTTTACTATGTCGATTTTCATATCATCTCTGGCGTTTACTGGAGTGAGCCCCGAGTTTGATACATACGCTAGATTGGGCATTTTAATGGGCTCAACAACCGCAGCTGTTCTTGGCTACATATTGCTTAACTTCTCACTTCCTAAAGAAGAGGCGCCAGAACCGAAGGTTCAATACTAACTGCCAGAAACTATGATTACACAAACCCAGCTTAGGCTGGGTTTTTTTATGTTTGAAAAACGGATAAAAAAAGCCCAAACCAATGTTGGTTTGGGCGGATACAAAAATAGGAGTTAATAAGAAAAAGCAGCATATGTCATCAACAATAACAATGGAAATCAGTGTCATGTCGGTAAAACAAGTCATTGTTGATAACACTTAAATAGACCCGATAACGATGAGTTAGTTCATTAAAAAAACACGTTTTTTTTAGAAAATTTTCAAAGTTTAATGAAAACAGGTGGTTATAACCCTTGTCCGACCAGTCTTGCGTATTTATTAAAAAGTTTGATGTTAATCACTTGTTATCTTGCTGTTGCGAGAGTATATTCAAACATGTGTTTGATACGGATGATTGAAATGACCAATAGAGTAACTACCAAGGATAAGATTCTCGATGTCGCAGAGATACTGTTCGCTGAGCATGGATTCAACGATACCTCTCTACGAACTATCACTAGCAAGGCTAACGTGAATTTAGCCTCCGTGAACTATCATTTTGGCGATAAAAAAACTCTGGTTCGAGCAGTACTTAATCGTTATCTAGAAGCGTTTATGCCGGCTGTAGAAGCGGCGCTCTACGAACTGAATGAGCGTGAGCACTACACAATGGCCGATGTATTTGGTGCGCTGAAGTCACCTTTGCTTAGCTTGAACCAAGTGAAGCCGGGAGGAGCGAGCAGATTCATGTCGCTAGTTGGACGTGGCTATACTGATGTTCAAGGCCACTTGCGCTGGTTTATCACTACTCGGTACACCGAAGCGCTAGCGATGTTCACTCACTCTGTGATGAAAGCGAATCCAAAGTTAGATGCAGAAACCCTGTTTTGGCGTTTGCACCTAACACTGGGTACATGCGTATTCACTATGGCATCGAGTCAAGCATTATCAGAAATTGCTTTGAGTTCCTTTGATAAAGAAGTAGACGCAGAAGCAATCATCAACCAAATAATTCCCTATCTCGCTGCAGGTGTAGCGGCGGAATAATGACTACCAAGCTAAAACCTTAATCAAACTAATAACCCAAATAATAACAAGAAATAATCTGAACAAAAGGATAGGTATCATGAGCTCTCTGAGAAGAAAATGGATAAGTGACCCTGCATTCAAAATGTTTAAGAAGGTATTGCCACCACTATCGGCAACCGAGAAAGAAGCAATGGAAGCAGGGAGCGTATGGTGGGATGGAGAGTTATTCTCTGGAACGCCTAACTTTAAAACACTGCACCAATACCCTAAGCCGACGCTGTCAGCAGAAGAGCAGTCCTTTATGGACAATGAGCTTGAAACACTGCTAGAGATGCTAGATGACAACAAAATCGTGAAAGAAGACCGCGATTTACCGAAAGAAGTATGGGAATACTTGCGTAAAGAGCGTTTCTTTTCTCTCATTATCTCTAAAAAGTTTGGCGGTAGAGAGTTTTCGCCACTAGCGAACTCTACCATTGTAACTAAAATTGCGACTCGCAGTATTAGTGCTGCCGTATCGGTTATGGTTCCAAACTCACTAGGCCCAGGTGAGCTTCTGTCTCACTACGGAACGCAAGAGCAGAAAGATTATTGGTTGCCACGCTTGGCTGACGGTACTGATATCCCATGTTTCGCATTGACGGGCCCTGAAGCGGGTTCTGACGCTGGCGGTATCCCAGACAAAGGTATCGTGTGTTATGGCGAGCATGAAGGCAAAGAAGTATTAGGGATTCGCCTTAATTGGAATAAGCGTTATATCACGCTTGCACCAGTTGCGACTGTGTTGGGTCTCGCTTTCAAATTGCACGATCCCGACAAACTTATGGGTGACAAAGAAGATATCGGTATCACTTGTGCACTGATTCCAGCAGACCATAAAGGTGTTGAGATCGGTGAGCGTCATGACCCATTGCATTTGGCATTCATGAACGGTCCGACACGTGGTAAAGATGTATTTATCCCAATGGATTGGCTGATTGGTGGTCAAGAGTATGCTGGTCGTGGATGGAGAATGTTGGTTGAATGTCTGTCCGCAGGTCGAGGTATCTCACTTCCAGCACTAGGTACCGCTATTGGACACCTAACAACACGAACAACGGGTGCTTACGCTTATGTTCGTAAACAGTTTGGTATGTCTATCGGTAAGTTTGAGGGTGTAGCAGAAGCTATGGGCCGTATTGGTGGCTTAACCTACCTACTTGAAGCGACTCGAACATTAACGACTACCTCGCTGGATATGGGGGAAAAACCAGGAATCGTTACAGCGATTGCCAAATACCATATGACTGAGATGGCACGTACTATTCTCAATGACTCTATGGATATTCACGCTGGACGTGCCATCCAAGATGGTCCTATGAATTACCTTGCTTCGAGCTATTTGGGTATCCCGGTAGCGATCACAGTAGAAGGTGCAAACATCCTCACTCGTAACTTGATGATCTTTGGTCAGGGCGCAACACGTTGTCATCCATATGTCCTTAAAGAGATGGAAGCAGCAGCCAACCCAGATGAGAAACAGGCTGCTGAGGACTTTGATAAGCTACTGTTCAAACATATCGGTCATGCAACTAAAAACACCTTGGGTGCCTTTACTGCAGCATTAACAGGTTCTGCATTTGTCGGTGCTCATATGAGTGGTCCAACGAAACGCTACTACAAAGACCTAACTCGCCTAAGTAAAGCCTTAGCAGTGAGTGCAGACTTTGCCATGTTGACACTGGGTGGTGATCTGAAACGTAAAGAGATGATCTCAGCACGTTTAGGTGACGGTCTTGCTTACCTGTTCATGGCTTCTGCGGCGCTGAAGAAGTATGAAGATGATGGTCGTCAACAAGCTGACTTGGATTACGTTCATTACTCGGTTCAACATTGTTTCTACCATGCAGCGAAGTCACTGAACGAAGCTTACCGCAACTTCCCAGCACGATGGGCAGGGGTGACTTTGAAAGGTCTATTATTCCCGATTGGTAACCATTTTGAGAAACCATCAGACGATCTAGGGTTGAAACTAGCAAAAAGTATGATGGTACCGGGTGCGCATCGTGATCGCCTGACTCACCTATGTTACATCGGGCCAAAAGAGGACGATAATGTCGGTCTTATGGAAAACGCCTTTATCGCGATGTACAACATTCGTGACCTAGAGAAAAAGCTGTTTGTTGGTGTGAAAGAAGGCAAAGTGGCGAAGAAAGGTCTATTGGAAGATCGATTGAATCAAGCACTTGAAGCTAATGTTCTGACTGAAGAAGAAGTCGCTAGAATTCGTGAAGCGGATGCTCTTCGCTACAAAGCGATTCAAGTTGACCACTTTAGCCATGACATGTCTGAAGTAAGAACGCACTCAGAGTCCAAACCAAAGTTGAATAGTGTTGCCTAACTAGGACAGAAACTATTCTTGTTAATAGCAAAAAGCGCCTTTTTATAGGGCGCTTTTTTTATAGAAATCGAGGATTAGGCGCCGAAAGTGCTCCAACCACTTAGAAAATTCAAGGAAATTGACAGAAATAAGATGCGAACTGGGATTGAAACTCTTATCCTACTAGGGATTTTTTGAGGAACTGAATATGATCATCAAACCAAGAATTCGTGGATTTATTTGTACTACTACTCACCCAGTAGGTTGTGAAGCAAACGTAAAAGAACAAATCGCTTATACCAAAGCTCAAGGACCAATTGCAAACGCGCCAAAGCGTGTACTTGTTGTTGGCTCTTCTAGTGGTTATGGCCTGTCTTCTCGTATCGCTGCGGCATTCGGTGGTGGTGCGGCGACAATCGGCGTATTTTTCGAAAAACCAGGTACAGAACGTAAGCCTGGTACAGCAGGTTTCTATAACTCTGCTGCTTTTGACAAGCTAGCAAAAGAAGAAGGCTTGTACTCGAAGAGCATCAACGGTGATGCTTTCTCTAACGAAGCAAAACAAAAAGTTATTGATTTAGTCAAAGAAGATCTTGGTCAAATCGACATGGTGGTTTACTCATTGGCTTCTCCAGTACGTAAGCTTCCAGAAACGGGTGAGCTGATTCGTTCATCGCTAAAACCAATTGGTGAGACTTACACTTCTACAGCAGTAGACACAAACTCAGACACAATCATTGAAGCAAGTGTTGAGCCAGCGACAGAACAAGAGATTGAAGATACTGTTACTGTAATGGGCGGCCAAGATTGGGAGCTATGGATTAACGCGCTATCAGATGCTGGTGTACTTGCAGACGGTTGTAAGACGGTTGCGTATTCATACATTGGTACTGAGCTGACATGGCCTATCTATTGGGAAGGCGCACTAGGTAAAGCAAAAATGGACCTAGATCGTGCCGCTACAGAGCTTAACGATAAGTTGGCTAAAACTGGTGGTAGTGCCAATGTAGCGGTTCTTAAGTCTGTTGTGACTCAAGCAAGTTCGGCGATTCCTGTTATGCCTCTTTATATCGCAATGGTATTTAAGAAGATGCGTGAAGAGGGTATCCACGAAGGCTGTATGGAGCAGATCTTCCGTATGTTCTCTCAGCGTCTTTACAAAGCTGACGGTAGCGCTGCAGAAGTCGATGAAAAGAATCGTTTACGTCTAGATGACTGGGAACTGCGTGATGATATCCAGAAGCACTGTGCAGAACTTTGGCCACAAATCACAACTGAAAATCTGAAAGAGCTAACTGACTACGTTGAGTACAAAGAAGAGTTCTTGAAGCTATTTGGTTTCGGTGTTGACGGTGTGGACTATGATGCAGATGTATCACCACTCGTAGAGTTTGATGTTATCGACCTATAATCGAGACATTAGCTGATAGTGAAAAGGGGCGCTTTATGCGCCCCTTTGCTATTTGCTGTATATAGAAATAACAGTTTTGATAGAACCGTTGCCCTAGAGCTTTCGTTATAAAAGACTAGGACAAAATGATAAGTATGGTACCTGCTAGTGTCATTAGTATGTTAGCAATAGCATAGGTGCCCGCATAACCAAGTGCCGGTATAGTTGAACGTGCGTGTTCATTAACAACATCCATAGCCGGTGCGCAAGTTCGTGCACCCACAATCGCACCTATCAACAACGCTCGGTTCATTTTCAGAACGTACGCTCCAACAAGGTAAGCTAAAACAACAGGCACAACGCTAACTAAGAAAGCTATCGCTATGACCTGAGGACCGACTTGAGTTAAGTGCTCAAACATCTTGCCGCCTGCACTCAAGCCAATACCAACCATAAAGAACATCAAGCCAAGATCTTTGACCATGTTCAAGGCTCCCTGAGGAACATAACCAAAAGTAGGGTGGTTGGCTCTTAAGAAACCGAGCGTGATCCCTGCAAGCAAAAGACCTACAGCGTTACCTAGACCAAACGAAACTTGTCCAAAAGTCATGGTAATCAAACCAAACATAATGCCAAGAATAAAGAAGCTACAAAACGCGAGCAGGTCGGCCATTTGACTGTGGATCGAAATGAAACCAATTTTCTCTGCAAGGCCATGTACACGACTCTTTTCACCACTGACCTGAAGAATATCCCCTTTTGCCAGCACGATATTGGCGTCCATTGGCATTTCAATTTGCGCTCGAACGACTCGGTTGAGGAAACAGCCATACTCGGAAAGGTTTAGGCTCGATAAGCTCTTTCCTGCAATGTTGTCACTTTTTACTACGATCTCTTCTTCAACGATTCGCAGGTCGAGCAAGTTGCGGTCGAATACTTCTTTACCGTTGCGGAAGCTTGGGTCTAGACGAGCGTGACTGTCAGGGAAACCAACCAAGGCAATCTCATCGCCTTCTTGCAAAATAGCATCGCCATCTGGGTGAGCCAAGATGCCATTACGGCGAATTCGCTCGATATAACAGCCTGTTTGGCGATAAATACCAAGCTCTCTCAAGTTTTTCCCGTCCGTCCAGTCGATTAGCTCTTGTCCGACACGGTAAGCACGAATAATAGGCAGATAGACTTTTCTCTGGCCTGAGCCGCCCAACCCTCGTTCTTGCGCGATTTGCTGTGCAGAGTCATGCAGGTTTTGCTTTTGCAACTTAGGCAGTAACTTGGCAAGCATGATCATACTGATAAGGCCGATCAGGTAAGCCATTGCATAACCTACAGAAAGATTCTCTATGACCAAAGAGAAGTCCATTCCACGCGGAATCGTCGCAAGCCCTGAATTTAAGGCGTCTTGAGCACCTACTAACACTGGTGTAGCGGTCAAAGCACCGGCCATCACACCTGCGGAAAGACCGTAATCAAGTCCCAAGTAGTGGCTAGCAAAGTAGGTCACTGTCAGTGCGGTGACCAACACAACAAGACTGAGAATTAAATAATGTTTTCCGTCACGGAAAAAGATGCCAAAGAAGTTGGGACCAGCTTCAATACCCACACAGTAGATAAATAGCATAAAGCCGATGGTCAAGGCTTCCGCATTAAAACTGAAACCTAAATGTCCCATGACGAGAGAGGCAATTAAAACACCAATAGAGTTGCCGAGTTGAAGATTACCAAAGCGAATTTTGCCAAAAGCAAGGCCAATCGCTAAAGCGACAAAGATGAGAAGAATCGGGTTTTGATCTAGCAAATTTACTACGTCGATATTCACTGTATGTAGCTGCTCGAAGAGGCTTAAGTTGAGATTAATAAAGTGTGGCGATTGTAGCCGAAATAATCAAAAAGATAAGTGATTTTTTTTATGTTTTACTATTAGATTACGTATTTCTATCCTAATCCAGACAAAGCCTGACAATCGATGACAGTCTTGATGAAAACGGATGCAGCTCGCAAATAAAAAAGCCAGCTTATATCAGCTGGCTATTGAGACTCTTTTTTCAACTATACTATTGATAGTGCAGACGATTATTCGTCAAAAAGGCCAAGATTTTCTTTAGCGTAGGCTTCGAATTCAGTACAGCCGCCAATGTGCTCTTGGTCAATGAAGATTTGAGGTACTGTTTCAACAGGTTTACCTACAGTTTTCTCTAAATCTGCTTTTGAGATACCTTCTGCATGGATATCAACGTAACGGTAGTTAAAATCGTCACGTTTTTCTTTTAGCTTTTCAGCGTGCTCTTTTGCACGAACACAGAATGGACAACCAGGGCGACCAAAAATCACTACGAACATTGACTTTCTCCTTGAAGATTAAACTTTTTCTGAGCATCTAAAGAGACCAAGTCTCAGCTCTTTCATATTGTTGGAAACCACTATGCCTCAAGATGAAAAGGAAATAAAGTGGCAAATCCCACTTGCTCTAATAGGTGAAAACTATCAGAGCATAATTTACTCAGTTAGATGCAAAGTTGAACATAACGGAGTGTGATTTATGGCAAAGTTGTCGATATAAAATAGAGCAAAAACTAAGTAGCTTGGTTTAAATCAAGTTTTTGCAGCAAAGGAAACTGCATGCTTATCGAAGCTTTTCTTTTCTATGTTTGCACTACCAATAAGACTCACACTTAGAGTATTTGTATTGCTAGTTTCATAGGCAATGGTTTGATTAGTGAGTCGAATGGTATACCTAAAGGATATTGGTATGTTTCAGTTCATGACGTCTAGTCGTATTATCTTCGGAGAGGGCGCGCTTCAATCTTCCCTCTCAATCATCAATCAGTTTGGATACAGTGTGTTGCTGGTAACAGGGCAGGAGCGTCAAAGAGCCGACCCTGTGATTCATTATCTTCACAGCCAAAACATGCGTTATCAGCATGTCGCCATTCGTGGCGAGCCTAACATTACCATGGTCGAGGAAACGGCGATCATGGGTAGGCGTTTTAAGCCTGACATGGTGGTTGCTATTGGTGGTGGCAGTGTTTTAGATATGGGTAAGGCACTTGCTGCGATCATTCCCAATCAGGGTGATGTCTACGACTATGTTGAAGTTGTGGGTCGAAATGTGCCATTAAAAACCAAACCTATTCCCATGATCGCAATTCCAACTACAGCCAGTACCGGAGCTGAAGTGACCAAAAATGCGGTACTTAAATCTGGACAAGATAAGGTTAAAGTGAGTTTACGGAATCCGGATATGTTGCCTGATGTGGCGATTGTCGACCCTGTTCTAACCTACGGTACCGATGCTTACACTTCGGGGCGGGGTGCAATGGATGCATTTACTCACTTAATGGAAGCGTACGTTTGTGGTGAACCCAACCCATTGACTGATATGGTTTGTGAAGAAGGTTTGAGACGCCTCAGTTATTCCATTATCTCAGGTTGCAAACAAGATAATCCCAAATCACGTGCGGATCTGTCCTTTGCCGCGATGCTAGGCGGGATGGCGATAACTAATGCCAAATTGGGGGCTGCTCATGGCCTTGCCTCAGCGCTTGGTGGCAAAATTACCGCGCCACATAGCGTGATTACCGCACGACTCGCTCCACATGTTATGACTGAGAACATTAAAGCAGCGAAAAGAGCAGGACGCAGTGACGTGTTGAATCGATACCGTAATATGGCGCAAATTCTTACTGGACGAACCAATGCCAGTATTGAAGACAGCGTGCTATGGGTGAATATGATACTCGAAAGGCTTGAACTGCCACTACTATCCGAGTTTGGCGTTTGTAATACGTCTTTCGAGCAGGTTGCTGCTGATGCAATGAAGTCAGTAGCTATTAAAGGCAACCCTATACCATTAACTGAAGACAGACTTATTTTTATTCTGAATCAAGTGTGTCAATGTCAGTGCGATGGTCATCCGCAAACCCATGAGGACTCAAACCAAGTAGAGATTCGCAATAATCCAGTCGAGACAGATTAACGAGCAATAAAAAAGAGGCCATTGGCCTCTTTTTTTAACGGATTTTCTATGACTAGTAGTTAGGCATTTTGTTGTAGCGAGAATCTTTTAATGCTTCTTTCACGCGTTTTAGGTTGTCTCTGAAGCCAGAGCCACGACGCAATGTAAAGCCTGTCGCTAAGACATCGATGATGGTCATCTGTACCACGCGGCTAGCCATCGGCATGTAAACGTCAGTGTCTTCTGGTACGTCGACAGTAATAGATAACGAACTGGCCTTATCTAACGGCGAGTCTTTCGCGGTAACGGCAATAACTGTTGCACCGTTTTCCCTAGCAAGGTGAGCAATTTCAACTTGGCTCTTAGTACGACCTGTGTGAGAAATCAGTACGATAACATCGTTGTCTGAACAGTTGATACAGCTCATACGTTGCATTACTACGTCTTCGTAACAAGAGATAGGAATGTTGAAACGGATAAACTTGTTTTGAGCATCTCGAGCAACCGATGAGGAAGCACCTAGACCAAAGAAAGAGATTCGCTTTGCTTGAGTCAGCAAGTCAACCGCACGATTGATTTGCATCGGGTCTAGGCTGTTCTTAGCAACGTCCAAGCATGCCATTGTCGACTCAAAAATCTTGTGAGTATAGGCATCCGGACCGTCGTCTTCTTCGACGTTACGGTTCACATAAGGTGTACCATTCGCCAAACTTTGTGCGAGGTGCAGTTTAAAGTCTGGGAAACCTTTGGTGTCTAAACGACGGCAGAAGCGGTTAACAGTTGGCTCACTAACATCCGCCATCTTAGCGAGTGTCGCGATACTTGAGTGTATGGCAGTCTGGGGGGATGCCATAATAACTTCAGCAACCTTACGTTCAGATTTGCTGAAGTTCTCTAAATTTTTTTGGACTTTCTCTAGTGTATTCATAGTGTTCACAGGGTAAAGAGAACAACTTGCTGGCGATTCTATTAGTGAAGAGCAAAAGGTAATTTCGCAAATCTCAATCTAACATTGAGTTCTTATAGTACGTTAGAAATACGCCAACTCCATGTCCTCAGTATAAACGAAGCAGCATACGAGCTGTAATAAAAGCTCACATGAAATCTTTAGAATATGACAGGCATCAAACAAAAAAATGGAAGAAAAAAACAATTGAAGAAAAAACAGCCAGAAATCGCCAGTTTCTAGCTCGTTTTTACCGTATTACTCCCACAAAACAGAAAGAAATTTTCATAACTGCGAGAATGAAATTGATTTCACTTTTAGTCTTTTGTACGAAGGATCTCGTGAGAGACTTGATCAAGTCTTGCCATTAAGTTAGACACCGTTTTAGCAATATCTCTTTGTTCTTCAAGTACTGAACTTAACACATCCGTTGTAGTTAAAGGGTTGGCTAGTACGACTCTAAACACAATAGTGTCGCGCAGTGTCCATTGAGTTGGATTAAGTTGTGTGCGAGATACAAAGGAGAGCCCGGTTTCTCGCTGTTTTTTCTGAATGACTTTGGTCAGTTCATTTAGCAAGTTATGGATCTCGGTTGTCTGCTCGGTTGAAGCACTAGCCAGTGCATTACGGACATATTTTGGAACGTAGCGATAGGTCAGGAGACACAATTCTGGTTCGCTTACGAGCTCGAAATCGTCTTGTTGTTTAATGAGGTCAGCAAAGTAACGAGCTTTTTCTATGCTTTGATTGATCAACAGCTCATAACCTGGACGGCTAATTATATGCATTGCGGCATACACGAGCATTGCCATGCCTGAGCGTGAACCTTCTAGAGTGTGACTGCCCAAGTCTTTCGACCCTTTACGCAAAATATACTGAGCGTGGTGTTCGATGCTCTTCATGGCATCTGGTTGCTTGAACAACACCATACCCGCACCCATAGGGATATAAAGCTGCTTATGCGCATCAATTGTCACTGAATCCGCCAGTTCCACACCATCTAGTAGATAGCGATATTTAGCCGACATCAAAGTAGCGCCGCCCCATGCCGCATCAACGTGAAAGTGACAAGACTCTTGTTGGCAGATTTGAGCGATTTCTCTTAATGGATCAACGTTACCTGTTTCGGTTGTCCCGGCAACGCCAATGACCGCAAAAGGTTTGATCTTGTCTTCTTTGAGCTGAGCAAATTTGGCTTTTAGATCTTCAGGGCAGATTCGGTTAGAACTATCCGTTTTAACTGCGACCAGACCTTGTTGACCAATGCCAAGGACGTCGGCAGCTTTTTTTAGAGAATAATGCCCACGTTCAGAGACAAGCACGGCTAGACCTTCATAACCGTAATGTTTCATTGCCTTAAACAACCCTTCTTTTTCCACGCCAAGGAAATCACCTTGTGCTTTTAACGCGTTATTGCGTGCCACCCAAAGTGCGGTGATATTAGCAATGGTGCCTCCCGAGCAAAATGCACCAAGAGAATGGTTAGCACTGTGCATCCATCGACTATAGAAAGGGTCGGATTCACCATAAATCAGTTTATGGAGCATACCCAGAACTTGGCGTTCTAGAGGCGTGAATGCTTTGGAGGTTTCAATCTTTACCAAGTTCTGATTTAGCGCGATCATAATTTTCGACAACGGCATCAAGAAATAAGGCAAGGCCGAGGTCATATGACCAATAAAACTTGGTGAAGAGGTGTGTACCGAGTGCGATACGAGCGTATCAAGAAGGTGTTCAGTATGGTCCGAAACAAACGCTGGTTGTTCTGGAATAACAGCACTAGAAAAGTCCTTTTCAATTTCATGTAAAGGCTTTTCTTCTGCCACTATATGTTCGCGCAAAAACTGGTTTAAGTTCTTGGACAATCCTTCTTCGATTTGGGTCAGAGTTGAATCTGGTCCTTCAGGGATAGTGAAGATTCGAAGAAGGCTTTCGAAGCTGACATCAGCAATTTTCTGCTCAGATACCATACCGTGATCTACTATTATTCCGTTACTGCAAGCGGCACAATCTAAACCAATTAGCGGTGAAAGTCTCGCAAAAATTGGGATGGGAACTTAATTTTCATGGGGTAGCGTGCGAAGCATTGTGTGAATGGTCAAATAAAATGCAAAAAGCTGGCAGTTTGCCAGCTTTTTAAATGTCGTTAATCCACTATTTACACTCGGTTTTTTCTACCTTCTGGATAGCCGAGTTGTATTTATTAAGTGCGGTGTCGATCTTCTTTGGGTGGCTGAGTAAATCAGCAAACGCGCTACGCAGATCGTAGTTCTGTTCATGAGGTTTAGCTTGACGATCAGCGAAGCTCTTAGCAGCAGCTTTACCTAACATATCATTACGCTGTGCTAGCGCTTTTACATCTTGTTGTTCTAGTTGTAGCCAACTTTCGATAGAGCGCTCAGTTGCTACTTTGGTTGGTTCGTTCTTTAAGTAGTAATGAACGGCCTCGCGATTAAGTTCAAAATGGTTTTTACGACCATCTAGAAACCATTGTCCAACGCTTTCAAGTTCTGGATATTGCTGGGTCGTTAATTGAACGAGATCATCATACCATTGGATAGATGCATCGATATAAGCATCGTATTTCTTCTCTAAGCATTGCGTGTCAGCTGAAAATGAGGAAAAAGAAGTTCCGACGAGCATTGCTGCGATAAGCCATTTTTTCATTATATTGTCCTTTGAATTGGGCTAACTAAATTATTAATACGTCTTTATTGTTGTTTTGATAGCGAAGCATATCTGAAAAATCGCTGTTTTCCTGCGATCTAACCAGCAAGTGATACAAAAAATAACATCATCACTGGTACCAATAGACTCAAAATAAAACCACTAACGATGGCGACTGGGACGCATCTTACGCCACCAGTGCTTTGAATGACGGGTAGGGTAAAGTCCATCGCAGTTGCTCCTGCATAACCTATGGCGGTACAGGGTTTTCTGGTGATTAACAATGGGATAAAGACAAGTGCAACCAGCTCTCTTAACAGTTCAATCATAAAAGATGCGCCACCGTAAACTGGTCCAAATGCATCGCCCATTAGAATTCCTGCTAGTGAATACCACCCAAATCCTGACGCCATAGCAAGACCTTTGTAGACAGAGATATCAAGTACCATTGCAGCAATTGCACCACCTATGAGAGAGCTCACGACAATAATGAGTGCGATCGCCATGCCTTGCTTGTTTACCAGAATCTGTTTTAGCGTGAGTCCGCTGTTTCTTAATTGAATACCGATAAAAAATAGTAGAGCGAGCAGAATCCACTCACTGGCAGTTTCTACCCAGCCTAAACCTATTGGCAACAATAGGCCGGCTACTAAGCCTGAACCGACCACTAATATGAGCTTTAGTGACTCTAACGCCATGGCTGAAAGGGGTAGGTTACTTGTCAGATTTTCGGTCTTTAGTGGCAGAATACGGTCGACCAGGGGTAAAGACAGCAAATTGCAGGCACCGATTGACACAAAGAACACCAATGTCATGGTAACAATGGTCTTGAGGTTGCTTCCGAAGTTATCTAATGCGGCTAGGCTCAGTCCCATTAGGAACAAGATGATGTAAATCAACCATGAGGTCGCTTTATTTAACGTCTCAAGCAATGATTTATTATTAATAGAAAAAAAATAACCGATGACTAGCGGCGTAAAAATATACAGCATCCCTGAAAACATTGACGCGACGATCCTTCGTTATTATTAGCGTATGCGGTATTGTGAGAGGTTTACTTCACAAAAACAAGAGTGAGATAGGAGATTGCTCTCCTACATTCCTGCTGAGCGGATAATTTCTGATGTCTTGGTTTTGAATTCCTGATCAGACATCGTCGTTAACTTATACAGCACTTCTGCACCATCTACGTTTATTTCAACTTCATGTTCTTCTAATGCTTCGTGATCTTGCTTTCGATACAACAACACGTGATTGGCGATTCGTGCGATATCGAGATAAGACACTTCTGGTCGCTCTAGAGACTTAGGTTGATTCGACGCCACTTCGATAAAGTCATTGTCGAAGCCCCAAGTTTTTAATACTTGCTCACTGGTGATAGGGCAGCGCGAGTGGAATATTTGCATCGCAAGGTTGGAGTCAAGGTAGTTGCCTTTCTCTAAATAGAGGTGATACTCGTTGACTAGGCAGAACAGTCCAATGTCTGCTAGGAAGCCAACAAGTAACGCTTTTTCTTGCTCAAGATATTGATAGGTTGTTGGCGCTTGATCTTGGAAAGCTTGGGTGACCATCACCATGGTCGCAGCGAGCTCTCTTGATACTGCTGCACTTTGTACCAAAACATCCTTACATTCCTCAGTCAGATTGACGGAGTGCTTAAGAAGTTCTATTGATTGGGCAGTTACAATATCTCTGACACGAAGGATACCTAAGCGAGAGACCGCTGTATTCAGGTCCTTACAGGTCACATTGCCACGATTAAAGATGACAGAGTTGGCGACTTTGAGCACGATAGCTGCTAGTCCAGGATCTTCTAACAGGCAATTTGCGATGTCCGAAATCCCGGTGGACTCTAAGGAGCACAGTTTTTGAATCTTGAGAACAACTTCGGAAATTGGAGGAAGAGATATTTTTCCGGTATTAATTGATTGTTCTACGAGCTCAGCAAATTCGGTTTCTAAGCTCTCTATAAATAATTGTTGGTTGTCTGGTAGCCAGTAAAAAGATAAGTGGTTCATAAGATTTCGACAGCTGGAGATAGAAGGTCAGTTTACCTGTCAGGCTTTACAATTGACAATAACCTAAATGCCAAAATGTAGTCTTAGGTCAATTGTTTGACGTTTGAAACACCATTCAATTAGAAAATTGTTAATGAAATCGGTTGTATAATAGGAATCATGTGAAGTGACTCGCAAAGCTTTTGCTTTTAAGTCGCACATTTGTGACGTTGAGCCAGACTTATTTTGCATTGTGAACTATTATAATTACACATAAAACAAACAGAGCAGTTACTACTTATCTTGACTGACTCTAAATAATATTTTTTCGCATTTATCCGCTGCTATTTCTGGTGATCGTATTAATCGGGGTAAAAGATTAAGGATCAAAGGAAATGATAGAGCAATCTTTTTACGACTACACAATTCAATTCGGCATCTCTCAAAAGCGCTCCATGTTTGGTGGTACAGGGCTGTTTAAAGACGGTGCTATGTATGCGCTTATCAGTAACGATAGAGTTTTTATTCGTGGTGGCTGTGCTTTAGACGAGACGCTACAAAACCTAAATTGTGAAAAGTTTAGGCATGTTAAAAAGCAATCTACAGCAACCGTTAATTACTATGACATTACGGCGTTGTTTAATGAAAGAGCACCGATGCTAAGTGACTTAGTGCAGCGTTCCATTACTAATTCTGTTGAACAGCAATCGAGCAAAAAGTCTGCAGAAAATAGAAGACTTAGAGACCTACCGAATATGCAGCTCACGCTCGAACGTATGGTGAAGAAGTCTGGCATTGAAGATGTAAAAACATTCTTGGAGTTGGGTGCGCCGCAAGTGTTCAATAAAGTAAAAAGAACCTATGGCAATGATGTGGATGTAAAATTGCTTTGGAAATTTGCAGGGGCGGTTGAGGGAATACACTGGAAGTTGATTCAAGACCCCCGTAAACAGCAACTGCTACAGTACTGCTCAGAAATTGATTAAATAAAAAAGGTCGTGCTTAGCACGACCTTTTTCGCTCCGTTCGCTAATAGCCTTAGAATGCAAAGCGAGCAGTAAACATAAGTTGATCACCATAGATATGGTTGATACGGCCCTCTAAGCCTAGTGAGAATAGTTCAGTTGAGTGGAAGCGACCATATACGCTACCCATCCAACGATCTTTATCACCAACGTTCAGGTAACCGGCTTTACCACCAATCTCAAGCTGTGGACCTAACCATTGGCGCACACCTAGGTTAACTTCCATACCTGTGTCTGTTTTGTGATGCTCACCGCTATCGTGGATGTGAGCAAGCATTTCACCAGTAAAGTCCGCCCAGTTATTTACCGGAGCGTGGAAGCCAACACCACCAGAAAAATCGTAATCGCCTTCAAACTTAGAATCAATGCTACCAACGATATGAGCGTTAGGGTGGATTGACTTGCTAATTGCAGCACCGAATGTCATCGGACTTGCACCAATTCGAGCTTCAGCATAATCATAGTTGAAGTTACTCATTGTAGCTCGTGGTTCTTCTTGGTTTGCAAACGCCTGCTGAGAAGTGATTACCATCAGAGCGGCTAATAGAGTTTTGCGCATAGTGTCTCTAAACCTTTTTGTTGAAATTAATTCCTTGCCCATAAGAAGCACGCGCGTCGCATCAAGCTTATGGCGACAATCATTATCGGAGTATGATAATCCAATTTGTGATTGATTCACCAATAAAAAGTGTCTTTAACGAGGGCAAATTCCCAAAAATTTACATTGTCATACAGATTTCAATCAAAACGTCCGCATTCTGTAAGGAATTAGTAACAGAAAACCTGAGAGTAGCCACGCTATAATTCCCACAACTACAGTCTGTTATAAAGTTATAGTTCACAGAATTAGCACTTGGGATAAAACTCGGTCATTCGCCAAAGCTCATTCGATTATCTGATAGGGCCTTAAAAATCCGTTCTGTGTCTAAGATTCGTCCCCAAGGGGCGAGGTTCTTATCGTGTTCTATCACAAAATCAGTAAGTTGCTGTTTAACTACTTCTCTCAGGTGATCGCCTTTCCATGGTTTACTAATGTAGAAATCAAGACAGGCATGATTGACAGCTTCTATTGTATCTTCGTGGCCTGCTTGTCCTGTTAGTAATACCTTACGACAGTGCTTGAACTCTTCATTTTCACTAAGCTCGATAAGGAAGCTGACGCCTGTTTGTTCCGGCATGATGTGATCGCAGAGAATCAATGCCAGTCTTGTACCATCTTTAGCGTGTTCTTGAATCACTTCTCTTGCTTCATCAACTGATTCAGCACCTTCGACAACAAAATGTTCCTCATAATCATCGAGGTCCTGTAGAACACTGTCCAACACTTCTCGCTCATCATCTACACATAGGATTAGGTATTCGCTCATCGTAATACTCCTTATAATTTGTCATCGTTGTCGACAGGGATGAGTACAGACATATTGGTATAAACACCAACTTCAGAGTCGACTTCTATCCAGCCTTTATGTTGGTTCAAAATTTGTTGGCAAACAGAAAGACCGATACCCAGCCCGAAGTTGCCTTCTTTCTTAGTCGTGAAGTTAAGTTCGAATATCGACTCAAGTTGATCGCGAGGAATGCCAGCACCATTGTCGATAAACTGATACATGTTATATAGCGAACCTTCCCGAGCGACGCAGTCAGTCCGAATTGTCAGTTGCCCTTTTTCAGGGAGTGCGTCTAGCGCATTAGAAATAAGGTTGGTCCAAACTTGCTGCAAGGCAATGGGTTTGCAAAGTACCGGTTGGAGCTTTCCATACTCTTTAATGAGAGAGTGCCGTTTTAGTCGGTTCTCAAAAATGACTAACGTATCTTCGATGCCTTCATGTAAGTCGACACATTCGTAAGATTCATTATCTGGCCTCGCATAGCCTTTTAGGCTCTTGACCATGTCGGCAATTCGTTGGGCACACACTTGAATAGAACGCAGAGTGGCCCCGGTTACTTGAAAGTTCTCAAGTTTATCTAGCTCACTCGTTAGCTTATCTGGTGACAGCGTTGCTTGCGCTAAAAGCTGTTCATTACCTTGTAAGTTGAGGTTGACCAGTCGTTTGGCTAGTCGGCGCTCTTTGAGCGTCTCTTGAAGCTTTTTAGTTCTTGCTCTTATTTCCGAGGTGGAGAGTGGTGTGGAGTGTCTAGCTTGCTCAAGGACATTCAATCCGAGTTCAAAAGTGGATGGGTCATGGTTTTGCTTAAGTATAGAATCAATTTTCTCTGAAACGGTCTCTGCACCTCTCAAAATCGCAGAAACTGGGTTGTTTAGCTCATGGGCAACACCTGCGACAAGCTGCCCTAACATTGCCATTTTTTCTTGTTCTATGAGCTGTTGATGGGCCGATTCCAATGATTCCAATGTCTTTTGCAACTCGAGTTTAGTATCAATACTACGTTGTAAGCGACGGTTAAAGTGTCTCAGCAACAAGTTAGTGAAGAGTGGCAGTAAGTCGGTATTAGAATGCATTACTTGAGTGAATACCTTTCTATCTAACTTAATAACTTGCGTTGCGGTCAATGTCATAGCGGTTGAGAACGAGCATTCGCCAGTTACAAAAGACATACCGCCGACAATACCGCCTCGACTGTGTCGTACTACTTCACGCTGTTGACCTAACTCATCTTTTTTATACAGTGTCACCTGACCTTCGACGATAAACCACAGAAATTCATTAGGCTGGCCTTCAACGGTTAACAGGTGTTCGGGCGAATACTCTCTTACCGCACGAGTTTCGTCTTTTTCGGCAAAAAATCCCAACAGAGATTCAATGACTTGGGCGGCGAGTTCTTTGTCTGATAGTTCATGGAAATCGTGAATAAAACTGGCCCGATAGGAGTGCATTTTTTGGTCGATGTGGGCGCGGAGAATCTTCTGTTGATCGAGTACTTTGCCATAATGAAGTAGGTTGTCTTTCTCGTGAGTGATAACGAATTGAGTGAGCTCTTTGACGACCGTTTTGTGTAACTCTTTTTGTTCTAAGGGTAGAGTAAGGCAGTGGTCTAGTCGTCCTTCGTTGACGGCATTTAAAATCGCTTGAACGTCTTGGAAGTTAGTTCGGCTCACCAGTATCTTTCGCGCTGATTGAGCATGAAGAGTTTGTTCTAGCTGAATAAGAAACTCTCCACCATCGAAAAGACGACTATGTCTGGCAATTACCATCGCCAGCTGTTGCCCTTGAGCACCGATATATTGCAACAGTTCGTGTCCTTCACTGATGGACGTCACCAGATGAATATCAAAGTGTGACTGATAGAGAGACAGCTCAGTATCCAGAGTGTCCAAATTAATCAGATCATTGTCTAAACAGAGTACGGCGTATTGATTTCGCTTTGTCATGAACCTGCGCTATTCGATTCTCTCAACAGTAATTTTAATATATCAATAAAAAGCATGGGGTTATGAGAACTAGGTATGAGATTGGAGATCCTAGCGACTTGAGTTAGACTGAATGAAATATACTTCACAAAATGTCTTAAATACTCTATGAATCAATTGAAAAAATATGGCGCAATCGGCGGTGCAGTAGCGCTTGTTTTATGTTGGCCACTGGCTGTTGGACATATCGGGCAACAAGTTGTTGAGGATGGTGTAGAGCAACTAAACAACGAAGGTGTTACAGCAGAGATTGTAACCTACGATCGCGGTTACCTTTCTTCTAACGTAGAAACACGCTACCAAGTTAACGATCCTGTTCTGAAAGAACAGTTAGAAGTGGATGGCTTGCCCACAGAAATTGTGGTTCAGAGTGAAATTAGTCACGGTTTATTCAGCTTAACAGCGAACTCGCATATCCAGAATTATCCTGATTTCCCTCTCGCGTTAAAAACAGTGACGCAGCTGAATGGTAATACTGAATTTGAATTGTCACTCGATAGTTGGAGTTATCAAGGAGATGATGCACAGAAAGTTAGCATGTCTATTTCTCCGTCAGTGGCAACAGGTACTGCAACCGTTCTAGGTCAGTTGACGTTCAATGCTAATATCCCTTCGATTCAATTGGATTTTGAAAACGGTGAACAACTGACATTAACAGACTTGTCTGCAAATGGTGTTGGGAAAAAAGAGCAAGGTTTTTGGCTTGGTGATCAGAGTGTGACGTTAAAAAACTTCACCATTCTCGATGAAATGCATACTAGCATTTTGAATATTGATGATCTTGGCTACACCTTCAAATCGTCTTTTGATTCTGAAGCGGATCGCATTGATACCCAACACATATTCAGTATGAGCAATATGACCTATCCGGATGGTGGTCAACTGAGCGACCTCAAGGTCGACTTTGCGCTAACCTCGCTAGATAGAAAATCATTCGAAGGGCTGGTCGACTTGTATCAAACTAATCCAACTATCGCGCAAGCAGATATTACTACTTTAGCCCCTTTGATTGAGACGTTGTTTGCGCGTGGCTTTAACGTTGCGATGAACGACATGCACTTCAAAGTAGCGGATGATGAGTTCAAATCTAACTGGCTACTAAAAGTGCCTGAAGGGACTGAAAATGTATCACGTGATCCAAGTGTGGTGATGCCAGCGCTGACTGGTAACATGAACGCGTATATGTCAGAAGGCATGGTGAATGTTAACCCGATGCTTGCTCAAGGTATTGATGAATTGGTAGTGATGGAGATGGTGACGCAACAAGATGCAGGCTATCAAATGAAGGCTGATATTGAAGGCGGTCAACTGGTATTTGCCAATGGCCAGAAAATTCCACTAGTTGCACTTTTCTTGCCGCTCTTGATGGGGCAATCAATGGGGCAATAATCGCTAAGTGAGTACAAATTCCACTCATGATTAGAAAAGAGGTCTGATGGCCTCTTTTCTTGCTTTTTATCTCCGTAAAAACGTGATATTACTGGCACTTCTTTATGTATTTAGTCAGGAGTATAAAGGTCATGGAGCCGATTTCACATAACGTATTCAATTTCAGTGCTGGTCCTGCTGGGTTACCTCGAGCGGTACTACAAAAGGCACAATCTGAGTTGCTTGATTGGAATGATTTGGGTACGTCGGTGATGGAAATCAGCCATAGAAGTAAACCTTTCATCAAGGTTGCGGATGAGGCTGAACAAGATTTAAGAGACCTGCTAAATATTCCTTCCAACTATAAAGTACTTTTCTGCCAAGGTGGAGCGAGAGCACAATTCTCTGCTGTACCACTTAATTTATTGGGTTCAAAGACCAAAGCAACTTACATTGACGCAGGTTACTGGGCCGAAAGTGCGATTGATGAAGCTGAAAAATACTGTACACCTGTTGTGCATAAAGCGAAGACAGAAATAGATGGAAAAATTGCGGTTCAACCTGTGAGTGAATGGGTCATTGATGCCGACTCGGCATACGTTCACTTCTGTCCAAATGAAACCATCGACGGTATTGAAATCAATGAACTACCGCAGACTGAGCTACCAATTGTAGCGGATATGTCTTCGACGATTCTTTCACGTCAAATCGATGTGTCACAGTACGGCGTTATTTATGCGGGCGCGCAAAAGAACATTGGACCTGCCGGTATCTGTATTGCGATTGTACGCGATGATTTGCTTGATCTAGCCAACGATGTCCTACCGACATTTTTAAATTACAAAGTGCTCGCTGAAAAAGACTCTATGTACAACACGCCGCCAACTTTTGCGTGGTATTTGTCTGGTTTAGTGTTTAAGTGGCTGAAAGAGCAGGGCGGTGTTGCTGCAATTGAGAAGATTAACCGAGACAAAGCGGCGATTCTTTACAATCACATTGATGCTTCTGACTTCTACCACAACAATGTACACGAGAACAACCGTTCGCTAATGAACGTGCCGTTCCAGCTATCAAAACCTGAACTAGATGCTAAATTCTTGGAACTGGCAGATGAACGTGGTTTGCGCGCACTGAAAGGCCACCGCGCCGTAGGTGGTATGCGCGCATCAATCTACAATGCGATGCCGATCGAAGGTGTACAGGCGTTAGTGGATTTCATGAAAGAGTTTGAAGAGCAGTTCTCTTAAACGGTACTGACTATTTCTAATAGAGCCGAGCAGTTAAGCTCGGCTTTTCTTTTGGGTAAATGGCAATTTTCTCTCTTATTAATATTATCTATTGTGTCCATAAATAACCCAATAAATAGGACTCAGTAATTATGCACTAATTCACAGCTTCATTGCTGACAACTCGTTTATGCTTGCTATGTGTGCATCACTGGATCGGTTTATGGACATTATCTTATTAGCAAGTTTAATTGGGCTGAATGGTTTATTTGCCATGTCAGAAATCGCTTTAGTGGCAGCGAAAAGTGGTCGACTGCGAAAAATGGCAGAACGACAGAAATCTGCGCAACTTGCGTTAAAGCTTAAAAATAACCCCACATTATTCCTCTCTACTATTCAAATCGGTATTACTGCAATCGGTATTCTCAGCGGGATATTTGGTGAGGCAGTTTTATCTGCGCCGTTGTCAGTCTGGTTGCACTCAAAAGGCATAGACCCTGAACTTGCGAATATTTTGGCTACAGCGAGCGTAGTTATATCGATTACTTATTTCGCGATCGTCGTAGGAGAGTTAGTTCCAAAGCGGCTTGCGCAAAACAACGCAGAGCGAATTGCTATTCTCGTTGCCTATCCAATACATTGGCTATCATTATTAACCAGCCCTTTTGTTAAGCTTTTATCGGTATCCACTGATGCGGTGCTTCGTCTTCTTGGTCAAAAGGAGGGACAAAGCGATTGCGTGACCGAAGAAGACATCATTTCTTTAGTGCGAGAAGGTTCAGAAACAGGCGCTATAGAACAGCAAGAATTGGTGATGATCCGCAATTTATTGCATCTAAATGATAGAGCGGTAACGTCACTTATGACGCCCCGTAGCGACATACATCATCTTGATATAGATAAACCGATTGAACAAGCACTCAATGAGCTTAGGCAAACCAAGCACTCTGTATGGCCCGTGTGTCGTGGTGGTCTTGATAACATCATTGGTACGGTATCTTCAAAGAATCTATTGGATGAGTATGAAGTGCTTTCGGCGGGTAAACTCGCGAAAATGTTGCGTAAGCCAAGATTTGTTCCTGAATCAATGAAAGGATTAGCTCTTCTCAACCACATGCAGCAAACCAGCTCTGAGATGGCGTTTTTAGTTGATGAGTATGGTGACGTCCAAGGGTTAGTTACTCATTATGACTTGCTTAAGTCTATTGCTGGGGAGTTGGGGATGGCTCCGCAACAAGTTTGGGCTAAGTTGCTTGCTGATGGAAGTTGGATTATTGATGGATTAATTCCAATCAACGAGCTGAAACATAAGCTGGATATTCAAGAACTAGAGGGAGAGTTTGATGAGGGCTTCCAAACCTTGAACGGTTTTTTGTCCTGGCAGGTTGGGAGTGTGGCAAAAGCCGGGACACACATTTGCTATCAACAATGGGACTTTGAAGTACTGAAGGTTAAGAATAATCGCATCACCCAAGTAAGAGCACGTAGAGAGTGTGGAACTCAAGATACAGAGAAGTAGGATAAATAGAAAACTATTGCTACTACAATTAATTGGATGAAAAAGCCCGCTTCAATATGTTAGTGACATAGGGAAGCGGGCTTTTCGTATGGTGAATATTAGCCGTTAAAGCGTTTGATGCAGTTCGTAGTATCGACCTTTCTCGTCAAGAAGCACTTGGTGGTGGCCGTACTCCAACACTTCACCGTCTTCGAGTAAGCAGATGGCGTCAAATGTTTCTAAATGCACTAAGCGGTGAGTGATGAAAATAACCGTTTTACCGTTAAAGTGTTGGTCAAACAACTGCATGATTTGTTGCTCAGTCTTTTTGTCTAAGCCTTCAGTAGGCTCATCAAGTAATAAGATCGGCGCATCATGTAGCAGTGCTCGTGCGATACCAATACGGCGCTTTTCGCCACCGGAAAGTTGACGTCCGCCATCACCCAACCATGCGTCCAAGCCATTGTCTTCAGCCAAATGTGCCAGGTCTACTTTATCTAGAGCAGCGATAAGCTCCTCATCAGAAGCGGACGGCTTCGCCATAGACAAGTTATCACGTAGTGTGCCATTCAAGATGTCGACTTTCTGGCTAACAATGCTAGTTGCTTCGCGAAGTTGACCTTCACTCCAGTTTTGAATCTGAGCACCGGCAAGGGTAATCTTCCCTTGGTCGACATCCCAGTAACGTGAAATGAGTTGCAACAGCGTTGACTTACCTGAACCAGTTTGACCAACAATAGCCAAACGATGTCCACCCTTCACAGAAAGTGACACATCGCGAAGTGCTTTTTCGTTAGCGTCTGGGTAGCTAAAGCAAACGTGATCGATATCGATGGAGTACTCGTTCGAATGCGTCACAGGATCGTCAGGGAAGGTGACTTCCGGCGTTGCTAGAATCACCTCATTTAGTCTCTTGGCGGAGGTCAGCGTCTGACCTAGATACTGGAATGCACCTGCAATAGGCATAAGCAGTTCAAAGCTTGCCATGGTCGCAAAGGCCATTAACGCGATTAGAGGATCAGGTTGATTTCCACCCACGCCATCCGCTGCTAGCCACAGCATCAGTATGAGCAGCCAACCATTAGCAAGAATCAGCAGACCCTGAGCCATACCAGATATTTTTGCATGAACCAACTGATTGGTAATCAACTTGTCTTGCGCAGTCACAATAGCTTTTCGGTAGCGAGATTCAGCGCCAAAAAGCGTCAGTTCACTATAACCTTGTAACCAGTCTAAGGTACGAATGCGAAGCTCAGCTTTATTTAGTGTTAACGCTTCCCCATTCTTGCTTCCCAAGCGGTAGAAAACGATTGGCCACGTGATAAGCAGCAGCATTAGAATTGCGCCAAGCGTGAGGCCTAGCGTCATGTCAAACCAACAAAGAACAGCGGTCAGACATAAGATACCAAATACACCGACGATAATTGGGCTAACAAGACGCAAATAGACGTGGTCCATGGCATCAACATCTGCCACAAGACGGTTGAGCATATCCGCATCGCGAATGTTGACGGCTTTACCGGGAATAAGCGGCGCTAACTTGGTGAAAAAGAAGATTCGAAGATCGGTGAGTAGTTTGAAGGTAGCGTTGTGGCTGACTACACGTTCACCCCAACGTCCAGCGGTGCGCGCCATTGCCGCGCCACGTACACCGGCACCTGGCAACATATAGTTAAAAGTTTCGCGAGCAATGGTTAAGCCTGCGACTGCAGCAGCAGAAATAAACCAGCCTGATAGAGTGAGTAGGCCAATGGACGCAAAAAGTGTTGCAAAGGAGAGAAGCATACCCAAAGACAGGCCAAACCAATGCTTTTTATACAGTTTTAAGTAAGGGAGTAAATCACGCATCTAAATTCCCCTTATCTTGAGCAACGGATGATTGATGGGCAGACAACATGGTGCTGAATAAGCCATCTGAGTCTGAAAGCGAATCATAACTGCCTTGTTGTTCCAGACGGCCTTGATTCATCACTAATATGGTATCTACGTTCTTTAGTTGAGAGAGCTGGTGGGTGACCATCAATGTCGTTTTACCTGCGGTACTGGTGTGTATACCTTGAGTAACAAGACGTTCACTTTTGGCGTCCAGACTTGCAGTCGGTTCATCTAGTAACCAGAAGTTACCGTTTTGTACCATTGCTCTTGCTAACGCGATACGCTGAGCTTGACCGACCGAAAGACCTCCGGAACGATCGGTAACTTGATAATCCAAACCATGTTTTTCGACAAACTCAGCCGAGAACGACGCCAAAAGAGCATTGTTGACTTGCTCTTGGTTAACATCATTATTACCTAGGGTGATGTTGTCGCGAATCGTTCCATGAAGTAGCAGTGGGTTTTGGCCAACCCAGCTGATGTTTTTACGCCAGTCGGTTTGGTCGAGGTCTTTAAGTTCAATACCTGCCACTTTTAATGAACCTTGATAAGGCATAAATCCTAAAATGGCGTTGACCAAACTGGTTTTGCCTGCGCCGCTCGGGCCGACTAACGCAGCGGCTTCGTTGGCGTTTATTTTAAAGCTAATTGGACCGACAAGGCGAGTCCCCTCAGGGCTGAAAACTTCTAGATCTATTGCTTCGATAGAGATGCTTTGAGGGTGAGAAATGTTCTGACTGCCCTGTGGTAATGCGGTAACTTCTGTATCCAAGAACTCGACAATACTTTCTGCTGCACCGACGGCTTGTGCTTTAGCATGGTAGAAAGTACCTAAGTCGCGCAGTGGCTGATAAAACTCAGGCGCTAAAATCAAAATGAATAAGCCAGCGAACAAGGTAACGCCGACACCATAATGACCAAAGTTAAGCTCACCAATATAGCTGAAGCCAAAATAGACAGCAGTGATGGCGATGGAGATTGATGTAAAGAACTCCAAAACCGCAGACGAAAGGAAGGCAAGTCGTAATACATCCATTGTGCGTTTACGAAATACTTCAGACGCACCACGTAGTACCTCTGTCTCAGTTTCTGTGCGATTGAAGAGACGAATTGTTGTCATGGATTGCAATCGGTCATAAAAGTGACCAGAAAGACGTTGTAAAGCCTTAAAGTTTTTACGGTTAGCGTCGGCAGCCTTCATTCCGACGAATGCCATAAACAGAGGAACAAGTGGTGCGGTGACAAGGAAAATTAGACCTGCAGCCCAGTTGATAGGAAATACAACGATAAGGATGATAATAGGGACAGCAACAGCGAGGGACATTTGCGGCAAGTACTTAGCGAAGAAATCTTGCATTTCTTCCACCTGTTCAAGAACTAGTGTTGCCCATGTGCCAGCAGGTTTGCCTTTTATATAAGTTGGTCCTAGTTCGCGTAACTTATCAAGGATGAGTTGCCTTATGTAACAACGTATCTGCTCGCCACATTTGAATCCAGCGATTTCGCGCCCCCAAGCACATCCAGCACGCCCAGCAACGGCTACTAGTAACCCTAAGAAGTGCGGAATGAGTCCATATTTGTCGACATGCTCAATAATGAGTTGGTGCAATATTGTGGCGATAAGCGCAGCTTGCGCTAGCAAAAACAGGCTTGAAAGAACGCCAAGGCCAATCGCAATAGCGAGCCAGCGTTTAGCAAGCTTACTTTGCGTCTTGAGCCAATTATTCAAGCTCCGTTGTTTTTTCTTATCCATGTAGAAGGCTTAATGAGTATTATTATTAGAAGAAACGGCGATTATACAAAAAGAAACCCACAGGGCATACCTATGGGTTTCTTGTTTTCAAAAATAATGAGACGAAATGTTAAATTTATGACTGTGCGTCAAGGAATCGCTCAGCATCTAACGCTGCCATGCATCCTGTTCCGGCTGAAGTAATCGCTTGGCGGTAGTTATGGTCCATCACGTCGCCAGCAGCGTAAATACCGGGAATGCTTGTTTGCGTAGCATTGCCTTCTAGGCCGGATTTCACAACAATATAGCCGTTGTTCATTTCAAGCTGACCTTCGAACAAGTCAGTATTCGGCTGATGACCAATGGCGATAAATGCACCCATAACATCAATGTGTTCAATTTCTTCTGACTGTGTATCTTTAATTCGTACGCCAGTGACGCCCATATCATCACCAACGACTTCTTCCAACGTACGGTCGGTATGCAGGACGATATTGCCTGACTCTACTTTGTCCATCAAACGCTTAACGAGAATCTTTTCTGCACGGAATGTGTCTCTACGGTGGATTAGGTGAACCTCTGAAGCGATATTTGATAGATAAAGAGCCTCTTCAACAGCGGTATTGCCGCCGCCAACAACCGCAACTTTCTGGTTGCGATAGAAGAAACCGTCACATGTCGCACAAGCTGAAACGCCACGTCCTTTGAACGCTTCTTCTGATTCTAGGCCAAGGTATTTGGCTGATGCGCCCGTTGAGATGATAACTGCATCGGCAGTATAGCTCTGAGAGTCGCCAAACAACTTAAACGGGCGAGTACTGAAATCGACTTTATTAATGTGATCGAAGATCATCTCGGTCTCAAATTTCTCAGCGTGCTCTTTCATCCGATCCATTAGAGCAGGGCCCGTCAATCCTTCGGCATCACCTGGCCAATTTTCCACTTCAGTGGTCGTTGTGAGCTGTCCACCTTGTTGCATTCCAGTCACTAGAACAGGATCGAGGTTGGCACGTGCCGCATAAACAGCCGCGGTATAACCAGCAGGGCCAGAACCTAAGATAAGCAATTTACAGTGTTTTGTGTCAGCCATTTTGTTGTCTCACTTCAGTCATTCTTATTGCACCTTCTATCGGTGCATCTTAATTACCTAATATATTGGGGTTACGGTGAATTAATCAATACTAGATTTGTGATAACTGATGTCATTTTGAGCAGTTAGTTGTTAATCGAACGCATCAAATGCATATTTCCATTTGTTCCGTCCGATTAGAGATAAATACTAGGATTGATAATCTAGATGGTGGCTAACACTTTAACGATTCACCTTTGCAAAGACGATGAGTTAATAGTTATTTTTGCCATAAATAATTGTTAAATAACATAATATTTTCTTGTCTAGTTAACAATGCTAGGTTTTTAGTGGGTTGAAATCGATAATTAGAGCATGCCGCTGTTAAGTTGGTTTATTGTAGGTGATTGTTCCTTTTTGTTCGAATGTATGGTTTAAAAGGCTGTGAAATGTTGATCTTGCAGAATTGTTAATATTTAATGGCTTGTAAATAAAATGTGAAACACATTGTTTTTGGCATAACATTGAAAGGAGTTAATGATGCTACATAGTGTTGAAAGTACATTACATCTTACTAGCCTGAGTGGCCGTTCCACTGAACAATTGGCCCCATCTTTTGCCACGCTACCTAACACGGAACATGCTGATGGCAAATATCGCTTACGTCGTTATTCGGTGGTGCGTTTTGAAAAAGGTCAAATTGTAGACAAAGGTGATAATTGCTTTGTTCAGTCTGAGCATTTTAACCACTTTCAAGGCGATGTGATTAGACAGTTTGAACCTGTTTTAGAATCGACTCTGCAGAGCTCTGCGATGTTGGAACTGGTTACGCTTTTTGTTAACACGAATGCCTTACCTGACGGACAGGAAATTGAAATTCATCAGATGAGGATCGCAGCGGTTTACGATGAAACCGAGGTTGCTCCAGAAGGTGTACATCAAGATGGATTTGACCATATTGCCTTGGTCGGTATTGGTCGAGAAAACATCGTAGGCGGTGAGATCATGCTCTACAACGATAATGGTGAAGCTCCGTTTTTCAGAAAAGTACTGGAAAATGGGGAAGTAGCTATCCTTGACGACTCTAAGCTTTGGCACAATGCTCAGCCAATCCGCTGTATTGATAATCAAAACGCAGGCTACATGGACGTGTTTGTATTAACCGCTAAGGATATGCGCAATGCACTTCACTCCTAGTTCTGCTCGAGAGCACTTTTCTGCTCTTCATCAATCTTATAACGGCCAGTCAGTGGTATTCCTTGATGGTCCCGGAGGTTCTCAAGTACCAGGCTCAGTTCTTAAAGCCATGACGGATTACCTTGGCCAGCACAATTCTAATTTAGGTGGTCACTACTTTTCTAGCAAAGAAACAGTGGAGCTTGTTACAAAAGCCCGCCACCATGGAAAAGCACTACTTAATGCCGAAGAGGTGGACAACATCGTGTTTGGCGCCAACATGACATCGTTGACATTTCAGTTGAGTAGAGCGATAGCGAGAAACTGGCAGCCTAATGATGAAGTCATCGTTACGGCGCTGGACCATTACTCAAATGTATCAAGCTGGCAACAAGCTGCAGAAGATAAAGGTGCGGTGGTCAAACAGGTTAAAGTCGATGAAAGTGACTGCTCTTTGGATTTTGAACATTTAGAGAGTCTAATTTCTGAAAAAACCAGATTGATCGCCGTGACTTACGCGTCCAATACCACTGGTTCTATAACTGATATTAAGCGTATTGTGGAGCTGGCAAAACGGGTAGGGGCACTAGTCTATGTCGATGCGGTTCACTTTGCGCCACATGCATTGGTAGACGTACAAGACCTAGAGTGTGATTTTCTGGTCTGTTCTGCATACAAGTTCTTTGGACCTCACTTAGGGTTAGCCTATATCTCACCGACGTGGTTGCAGTCATTGAAACCATATAAAGTCGAACCAGCAACAGATATTGGCCCAGGGCGGTTTGAAACTGGCACGCAAAACTTTGAAGCGATGGCTGGTTTCATTGAGGCGGTTCGTTATCTAGCTAGCTGGGGTAAAGGGCAGAGTTTACGGCAACAACTTGTGTCCGCGTTCAAGGATATTGGTTACCATGAAGAGCAAATAAGCCGCTACTTTTTGGAGCGACTATCGCGATGTGATTCGTTAAGCCTTTATGGAATAGCTGATTCGGCTCATAGCAGGCGCACACCGACGTTTGCTCTTCGTTCAAGTAAGCATTCACCAGAATTGATGGCAAAATCTCTTAGTGAACAGAATATCTGCGTATGGAATGGCCACTTCTACGCACTAGGATTAGTCAAACAACTCGGACTAGAAGATAAGGGCGGTGTATTACGGGTCGGTTTTATGCATTACAACACTCTCGAAGAAGTTGACCGATTTTTCGATGCCATAGAGAATATCTAGTGATAGAAAAGCCCGCGTTTGCGGGCTTTTCTTTGGATGTTCTTCGTTAGGCGGAAACTTCAACTTCATAGGAGGTGAATTTGCGAATATTGATCACTCCGGTATCAAAGATTAAGTATTGACCTTTGATACCCTGTAACGTTCCTGTGACCACGGGCTCTTTATCAAAGTTATGCGACTTAATCTTGGTCGGATAAACTTCAACTGGATAGCTGATCGGCGTAATCAGTTCGCTTAGTACTTCTATCGCATCGTTACCATATTGAGCTTTAATCTCTGCAATTTTGTCGGCGACAAGTGGTAATAATTCTTGTGCTTTTTCTACTAACTCTATCGGGTCACCATCTTGCTTTAACAAGGTTCTCCAGTTGGTTTTATCTGCAATGTGCTTGGCAAGCTCAACTTCAATTAAGCCTGATATCTGACGCGTTTTAACTTTCAGAATCGGTAAACCTTGTGTTGCCCCTTGGTCTATCCAACGAGTAGGAATTTGCGTATGACGTGTAATACCTACTTTCAAGCTGGAGGTGTTAGATAAGTAGACGAAATGATCAACCATGCAATTGGCTTCGCCCCACTCGGGTTCACGACAAGTGCCTTGATCATAGTGGCAAGTTTCAGGCTTCATAATGCACATATCGCAGCTTGCTAGTTTTTTCATGCAAACAAAGCAATGGCCTTGTGAATAGCTCTTCTTTGTTTTTTTGCCACAAGAGCTACAGAAAATGTTACCAGTATGGGTAAGGGTCAGCGTCTTTCCAATAAACGAGGTAAGTTCTACTTCTTGTTCACCAACGGGTAAACGGTATTGAACTTGCGAATCTAGAGAGGCACGCATTTTGGACAGCGTACCTGAGGCTAATAGTGACATGACATTACTCTTTTAGTTGTTTTGCCCAGTGTAGCAAAAACAAGAGTTAGAATCTGTCGAAAAAACTATCGAAAGGGAGTGTGCCAATAAGTTTGAGCATGGCCATTTTTCTTTGCTTCATACATAGCTTTATCAGCCAATTGAATGAGTTCTATGGGCTGATTAGAAGATTCTGGGTAAATGGCAACACCTATACTAAGTGATAGATTTTGATGGAGTAACCTTTCACAGCCAACGAGTCTCTCCATCGACTGATGCAGCTTGTCGCAAATCGTATGTATGATAGTCAACTGCCTAAGATTTGAAAGCAAGATGATGAACTCGTCACCACCATGCCGACATACCAGATCACTGCTACGCAGTTCTCCAGCCAGAACATGAGCTATTTTCTTTAAGAGTTCATCTCCGGCATGGTGTCCGATATGGTCGTTGACCAGTTTAAAGTTATTAACATCAACAAACAGTAGTGCAAAGTGAAGTTGATTGATTCGATGGTGTTGGATTTCGTTCTCTAACCGAACAGAAAAATCTTTTCTGTTCGGCAGGCCTGTTAAATCATCCTTGCGAGCAAGTTCTTGAAACTTTTGTTCCGAGTTCTTGAGCTTTTCATACTGGACGTTGAGATTGTTTTGAAGGTAATTGAGTGCTTGCGCGACATCTCCAATCTCATCTCGTTGGTTATATTGATAAGGAGTTGTTTTCTTTCCCAACGTAATCCTTTGTGCAAAGGAGGCAATGTGAGTGAGGGGCAGCGTAACGTATCGAAATAGAGAAAATGAAAGTACAGATGCGATTGACAGCAATACCATAGTAGTAATCAGTACGCTCTTGATTGTGTTTTCCCGCCACAGGCTACCGATGGAGTCTTGTCTGACGTGGCCCAAAATATAGGCACTCGAAGTTTGATGGATCTGAAACTTTGCTAACGCGAAGCTTGCGTAATACAAGCTGTTATCTTTAGTGTTCGTATTTAGTTCAAAGAAGCTTGAATGTCCGTGATTAACGGTTGTCAGCGCATTTGGATAGTCATTCTGGACTTGTTCAACTTTTCCTCTCATAAAACTAAACTGCTTGTCTCTGTCTGGATGAAGCAAATAATCTCCATTGGTATTAGCGATCATAAACGTTGTCGGGTCATCCATTAAAGAGGTCGCTTTTTCCATTAAGGCTTTGATATCGACAGTGAACAATAAAGATGTACTTTCATCACTCTTGAGATTGAGAGGATAAACAATAAATACGTAAGGCGTAGATTCATGATGAACGATACGGTCATAATGGGTAGAAACTGGAGAGACGTAGATTTCTCCCGCATGAATTTTTGTAGCTTCGACAAACAATGGAATATGAGTAAGGTTGTTGAGCTCATTTAGTTCTACAGCATGTATTTTCTGGTTAGGCCCTGTTTGAATTCTGAGGATTTCTCTAAGTGCTGTGTTTTGGTGGATAATCGAGACACTGTTATAGGTTGAGTTGTTTTGAATAAATGGAATGATGGCTGCTGCCAGCTCAGTTTTAGCATACTGTTTGTCGAGCTTATCTTTGACCAACATCGCTAACATATCATTGGTTCGCTCAATATCTTGCAGTTTCTCCTGCAAAGCGCGAGTGGCAATTCCTGTGGTTTGTACCATTTTTGTTTTGATATTATCGGCAAGCAGTGCCTTAGAGCCTTGATAGCTTAGCCAAGCTAGAGTTGAAAATGAAACTAACAATGTACATGTGAACATCAGTGTAATTTTCGTAGAAAGCTTCATTGCCTCGTTCTCTTGGTATGTTCCATTACCGTGGGAAGTGGTTTACCGCTGTATACTGAATCCCACATGGCTTCACGTTTTTCCGGTGATTCTACAGGTGAAAGCCATATCAACTTTTCCTTATTATCGCTTTCAGAAAACTGGTTAAGAGGACTTTGTAGTCCATGACGCTTAGTTAGTTCAAGTTGAACCCATGGTTCTAGCACAAAATCAATCCAGCGGTGAGCAAGTTCAGTCTGTTTGGAAGTAGACAAGATTGACCAACAATCTAACCAAGCCAATGCTCCCTCTTTTGGAATCGTATATTCTATATTGGCACCCGTCTTTTTAAGCGAATCAACTTGTTGATGGCCAAAATTCGCAAACATGATTGATAGTTCAAAGCGATTAAATAGCTCTGTTGCCTCTTCGAGTGAACGATAGAACGTTAACGTATTCTCTCTCAGCGATATCAGTTTTTTAGCAATGAGCTCGTCGTCTGATTTTGGAATCTTAAAAGGATCGGGTAGCTCCAATGCCAGTGCGGCTAAACTCACATTATGTGTCCCGCCATCATATCCAAGCGTTTTGTGATGGTATTCCGGTGACCAGAAATCTTGCCAAGAAGTTGGAGCAGATTTTACACGATCGGCATTGTAGATGATTCCCATTGATGAATAGGTATAGGGGAGGCCGTAGATATTACCGTTAAAGGTGATTTCTGGGTTTGTTGACAGTGGTGCGAATTGATTGCTGATCCATTTACTGTTTTCTATTTTGGATATGTCGATTGGAATAAATTTTCGCAATTTGATATATCGTTGTAGCTCAGAGGAATTTAGGGCAACAAGGTCATAAACTTGATTTCTATCATCAAGTTTCTCTCTTAACTGTTTGTCATTATTTACATAAGTTACTTCAATGTCGATGTTATTTTTATTTTCGAAAATAGATACAATATCTGTGTCGGTATATCCATGCCAAGATAATATTTTTAAAATCTCTTTTCCGTAAACAATATGACTGAAGAAACTCATGCACAAAATTGGTGCAATATAAATGCGCATCATAATAATGCCTAGGTTAATTAGCTTTTTAGATTATATGAATCAGTCATCTCTAATTTCAAATTGTTAGTCTGGTATTAAACGAAAGTTTATTAATATAGTTATCAAAATGCGATTTATATCACAGTATCACTGATTTTTGTGACAAATAATGCATTAATTGTGTAAAAGTTATGTAACAGGTCTCAAAAAGTGGAACAAGTGTGGTTGGTTAGGGTTAGCCGAGCATTTTGTAAATAAAGTGTCAGAAATAGGTCTAATATCGAAGTCGGCAATATTTAAATAATTCCTTTGTCATTTTTATTTATTAAATCAATGACAGGATAAATAACCGTCTGAGGCTAACATGACGTCTACTTTAAGCAAGGATGCTGGTAGTTTTAATAATACGCAGTACTTTAAAATAAACAAGAAAGTTCTTATTTTTATTACCGTGGTTTCTATTGCGGTAAATGTGCTTTTTCTTGTGCTTCCTTTATTTTCGATGCAAGTTTTTGATCGTGTTCTTTCTTCCGAAAGTCGCGAAACGCTTGTAATGCTTGCAATAGTTGCATTGTTCCTCTTATCTATTCAAGCGCTACTCGATTGGGTTCGCGGGCAAGTAATGTTGCGTTATGGATATGGCGTTGAGCAACAGTCCGCAGACTTCGCCTTTAATGTTTCTATGCTCAAGTCACAACAAAGCAATGGAATATTCAGCCAATCTCTAACTGATTTATCTCGAGTTAAAGAAACTCTCACTTCTCCTGGGATCTTTGCGTTATTTGATGCTCCATTTGCACCTGTTTTTTTAGCGGTCATGTATCTCATGCACCCGCTGCTTGGTCACTTTGCGTTAGCAGGCGCAACGGTTCTCTTTGTTATATCGATCATAAGTATGATAGTGACGAAGCGCTTGCAGAATAATGCAAGCGACCATGCGAGTACATTCAATACATTAACTAGTGATTGGCTTAAAAACGCTGAGATTGTTCAAGCATTAGGTATGAATGACAATTTGGTCGCGAAGTGGCGTAAGGAATCAATAAATCCGACAGTAGACAAAGCGAACGCAGACAGAATTTCTCGAGCGATTTTAGCACTTGCTAAGTATGCTCGGATGCTGTTGCAAATTGGAGTGCTATGCGTTTCGGTCATTCTGGTATTAGAGAACGAAGTTGGTGCTGGAGTATTGATTGCCGCATCGATGATTATGAGCCGAGTTTTAGCGCCAGTTGAGCAGGCGATCCATAACTGGCAAAGCTGGTTAGAAGGTTGGAAAGCACATCAAAGATTACGCAAGTCTTATCTCGAACAACCAAAAGAAGTCGTCGAACTACCAAAGATTAAAGGCGCTGTCGGATTCGACAAAGTTTTCTTAGGTCACCAAGGTAGTGAGAAGCCGTTGCTCGAAGATCTTACTTTTTCCATTCCTGCTGGTGCATCGGTAGCTATTGTTGGAGGTAGCGGTGTAGGCAAATCAACATTGGTCAAAGCTATTCTAGGTTTGGTTAAACCTGTAAGCGGTGAGGTGCGCATTGATGGCGCAACACTTAACCAGCGCCAAGTATCAGAACTAGGGAGGCAAGTTGGTTATGTTTCCCAAAATAGTCAGTTGCTATCGGGCACGATTGCGCAAAATATTTGCCGATTCGATGAGAATGTTGATGCGAAGGACATCGTCGATGCAGCCAAATTAGCTGGTGTTCACGAGATGATTCTGTCACTCCCAAATGGCTATCAAACACTGGTTGGTGCACTAGGAATCCGATTGTCTGGTGGACAACAGCAACGAATTGCCTTGGCTCGTGCGCTATATACAAAACCAGCCTTACTTATATTGGATGAGCCCGATTCTAATCTTGACCATCTAGGGCAGGCGGCACTGATCGATTTCATTGCTCATGCACATCACAAGCAAATTACCGTCATTGTCATTTCACACCGTATGTCGATTATTCAGCATACCAGCTTATGCATGGTGTTAGGTGAAGGACGCCTCCAGCAATACGGTAAAACGACCGAGATCTTAAATATTCCAGCATCGTCAGCAAACAGCATAGGGAGTGTGTCATGAAACTAAATCATTCAGAGACATCCCGTTCGTTCAATCTCTCTTTGACCAACTTCATTCTGTTTGGTTGGCTCGTATTGTTGGTTTGCTTTATTGGAATTGGCTATTGGAGTTATAGCGCACCATTAAGTTCAGCCTCGTTGGCACCAGGGAAATTGGTGACAGAGCTCGAGAATCAGAAAGTGCAGCATCATACCGGAGGGGTAGTCGAAACGCTTCTCGTCAAAGAAGGTCAGCGTGTCGAAAAAGGAGATTTGTTACTGGTGCTCTCCGATCCATTGCTTGTTAGTCAACTCGAACAACTGAATCAAAAACGTTTTATAGTCCAAGCTCGCCTAGCTCGAATTGACGCAGAGCTTTCAGGAGAGGCGATTAATTGGGGGACTGAGGAGAACCTGACTCCGATTCAAAGTCAGATACGTCGTGATCAAGCATCACTGTTGAACCAGAATCGTCTGATTCATAAAGAACAAATGATGTCACTCCGCCAGCAAATGGCTCAATCAGAGAATGATAGAGACAGCTACAAGGCTTGGCTTTCAAGCGACGAACATTCTCTGACATTGCTCAACGAAGAAATCGAAGCGAACTCAGCTCTATTAGAAAAAGGGTATGTATCAAAAGTTGCCTTTCTTGAACTAAAGAGAGAGTACTCAAGCTTGGTGGCAAAAATAGCGGAGCACCGTACTCGAATCAAAAGAACCAATAACAAAGTTGCTGAGCTTGAATCTCAAATGGACGCACTAAAAATAGATTTTATGCGCACCGCTCAAGAGAAAAAGCAAGAGCTAGTTTCGGAAGAGCAAGCAATCTTAAAACAGCTAAAAGCGTCTAATACGCTAAACGACCGCATAGAAGTACGCGCTCCAGTTGGAGGCGATGTGATCAATCTCGTTATTCACACTCAAGGTGGTGTTGTTGCTCCAACAAGCACGATACTGGAGATCGTCCCTAACAACACCCGAGTAGTCGCAAGCGTTAACATTCAACCCAAGGATATCGAATCGGTGTATGAAGGTTTGTCGGCAAACATCCGCTTGACTTCATACAGCTTTCGACAAGTCCCAGCGGTAACAGGTGAGCTTATACACCTCTCCGCGGACAGCATCGTAGATGAGCGGCTAGGCGGTCATTTCTATCAAGGAAAGATAGCCCTCGATGCAACGGAGCTTCTGGATCTTGGCTTAGATCTGAAACCGGGTATGCCGGTAGAAGCACAAATAGTACTAGAGGAACGCACTGTTCTTGATTATCTACTTTCTCCGCTGATACAGAGTATGGAGAAGGGGATGAGAGAGATTTAGTGAATGATGTTGAGTAGTGTACACGTGCACTTGATGTATCAACAACAGATTGGCAAAGGAAATAGGGAATTAATTATGGCTACTGAAAAAGTTTTTTTAGATGGAAGTGAGACTTTCATTCGACTTGATGCCGATGATAATCATGTGTTTGGAAGTAATAAAGCGAGTGAACATATCATAGGAAAAGCTGGTGATGACCAAATTATTGGTGGTAAAGGAGAAGATATTCTCGAAGGGAATCGTGGCGATGATACTCTGAAAGGTGGAGATGATAGCGACCTGTTATTCGGCGGCGTTGGCAATGATAGGCTCATCGGTGGGGAAGGTTCGGACACGTTTGCAATGCGTATCACACATGGCGGTGAAAATACCATTACGGACTTTAAAGTCGGAACCGATAACTTACAGTTTATTCTTGACCGAAAACACTTTATTTCAGAAAACGAGTTAACACGTAATGAGAAACATGAATCTAGAGTTGACGAAAAACTTAGTACTAAAGTCGAGAAGTTAGACAATAAGTTTTTTGGTGAGGACTTGACCTTTAACGAAGACGCTACCGGATTAGAAAAAGCTGATGTGTTTGTTGATAAAGCCATTGCGGAAAAACTTTCGATTTCGGTAGAGAACAGTAATCTTGTGCTCACTTTTTTTGAAGATGTTGGCAAAGGTAACAAGGGTACGACTATTACGTTGAATGGCTTAGCCGAAGATCCGTATATTGCACGAATCCTCGATGATGCTGAAGACCCAGTTGATGCGCAGACAACAGAAAATATCGTAGGTATCCTAACTGGTGAAATTCCGGTATTTGAGGGTTCAGTATTAGACTATCACTATCAAAATCGCCTTACAGTAACAGATACTGTTGATGACCGAGATGGAATAGTCCAACTCGATAAAACCGTTGAGAAGGCAAGTTTTGCCGACGGCACGTATACATTAGTGACAGGTCATAACGCATACGATAATTTGAAAGCTGAAGATGGAGTTGATTCTCTTCTAATCGGTACACATGGTCATGATGATCTTACTGGTGGTACAGGCAATGACGTGTTGATTGGCGATAATGGTGTTGGTTTTACCTACAACGGTGGAAACGACAACCTCAATGGTGGAGCAGGTGATGATATTCTCCATGGAGGTGCCGGTAACGACCGTTTAGATGGTGGGGAAGGTGTCGATAAGGCCATATTTAGTGGTTCGGTATTGGACTACAACTATTTACACCAATCTGGTGGTAATACCGAGGTTAGAGATTTAGTTGGTGGACGGGACGGTAATGATTTCGTCAAGAATACAGAAACTTTTGCTTTTGCTGACGGTGAGTTTGCATTCTTACGCGGTCATAATGCGGGTGATAATCTAACCGCTAGTAATGCGGATACACTATTAGTTGGATTTACCGGCGATGATACTTTAAATGGTGGTAGCGGCGATGATGTCCTACTAGGAGACAATGGAGTTGGCTTTACTTATCAAGGTGGTAACGATGTTTTAAATGGCGGGGAAGGTGATGATCTTCTTCATGGTGGTGCCGGAAATGACTCTCTGAATGGTGGTACGGGTGTGGATACTGCTGTATTTAGTGGCTCGTACAAGGAGTACCATTTCCAAAATCGTCTGACCGTAACTGATACGGTTGCTGGGCGCGACGGTAAAGACCAACTTCAAGATGTTGAAAAAGTAACCTTTACAGAAGGAACGTACACATTAGTGACTGGACATAATGCCTACGACAATTTGAAGGGTGAAGATGATGTTGATTCGATGCTAATTGGCACACATGGGCATGATGATCTAACCGGTGGCTCAGGTAATGATGTTCTATTTGGCGATAATGGTGTTGGATTCACCTATCAAGGTGGTGATGATACTTTGGATGGCGGTGCGGGAAGTGACTATATTCATGCTGGGTCTGGTGATGATACGATCTACGCAGATAAAAAAGCGCCCGCACATCTGGCGACTTATGCAGAGAGTGATGTTATTGATGGAGCTGAAGGTATTGATACGCTTACCTACAATGACACGTACAAAAACGCTGATTCTCTCAACGTATTTGTAGCTGAGAATGGTAGTAATACATTCAATGTAGAGACGGTGCTTTCTGGCAAAGTGACATCCACGGACATTGTTTCTAACGTAGAAATACTAAACGGTACCCGAGGTGATGATGTCATTGATTTCAGTGGCTTAGGGCATGGAATGACCTATAATGATAAGTGGACCGATGCTGGAGAGGATACAGTCACTGGCTCCGATTACGATGATATTATCAATGTTATGCATGGTGATGATACGGTCCACGCAAGCTCAGGTGAAGATTATGTTGATGGCGGACACGGTGTAGATAGTTTGGTATTTGCAGCTGGAACGGCAATTACCGTTGAAGCTCATGGGGCTACTTATCGAAATGAGTATAAAGTTAGTGTCGATGGTACTGATGACTTTACGATCATCAAGAATGTTGAAGTTATCAAGATAGGCGAAGCTGAAACCTCTTTAGATGATTACTTTCCAACTGTATAACCCGTTATAAACTGGCAAGGCCTTCGGTTTTATTCCTGAAGGCCTTTTTCATACGGTGCAATTGGTTCATCGACTAACCCTTCTTCTTCCGTGTCCATAATCGGCTCCTTCGGCCCCAAAAACTTCGGTTGAGTATTCATAATATACAAATCCAAAAACGCCTTAGTTCTGGCAAATACTTCCCTTAACCTTACTGAAAACCCTGACTTGGATGTCGGTCCAGACACCGCTAAACATGTCGCATTAATATCGTATGATCGTGCGATAAACAGAGCTCGTTCACAGTGAAACTTCTGCGTGATGATTAAGAAGTCATCGGTATCAAAGATCTTTTTGGCACGAACAATCGAATCTAGCGTTCTAAATCCGGCATAGTCTAAGTGGATAGCTGGCTCAGGAACTTCTGCTCTCAACAAGTCTCGTTTCATTGTCCATGGTTCATTGTATGAACGGTGGGCGTTATCGCCACTGAGTAGGAAATGAGACACTTTACCTTCGTTGTAAAGGTCAATCGCCGCCTCAATGCGATGGGAGTAGTACTCGTTGAGAGTTCGACCTAGATACTTACTCGTGCCAAGAACGACTGCGACCTGAACATTATCAATATCGTCGATAGAGGTGAGAATCCGGTCTTCGGCTTGCCAACTCACCCAACGGTCAATGGACGCGATGAAGACGACGAACAAAACAAGTGTATAACAAGCGATACGAAGTGCTCTCTTTAAGAAAGAAAGCACGGTGCTGGATAACAACGTTTCCTTGTTAAATCTAAAGGTCACTAAATCTGACGATTCCTTTGAGCCCAAATACCTATACTCACAAAGCTTAGAACCACGATGGCGAACATCAAGCCTGGTTCTGTATTAACTAATACGTTCTTTAACAATGGGGTGGCTTTAATAATGATCAACCCATAGCCAAATGCATTGAGTAGTATAAAGCAGACCGTCCGAATTACGAAATTTGTATCTCGTAATGCGTTCCTTAAGAGGCGGTTGATATCCGCACCTAGTACGACAAGAGAACATGCGATTAATGCCGTAGAAACTTCAAAAAGATAAGGAGCAATAAAGCGTCCTCCCGGAGCGAAAATATCGAGCATGTCAATGTCCTTGCTGCAGTATAACGATAGAAATGAGCTGACTATTAAACAAAAAAAAGGCTCTTGTAAACAAGAGCCTAAATGTGATGTCGATTCAGATTAGAATGCTGAACGTTTGTATTTACGGTAAACCGGCTGCCAGAAGTTGTCGTCAATAGCTTCACGCAGAGTTTCATCTGAGCGTTCTTTCGCCACTCCTTGTTCAATGGCTTTTTTCGCCACGGCGTAAGCAATTTTCTTAGACACTAAATGAATCTCTTCAAGTGGCGGTAACAGTTGACCTGATCCTTTCTGTGCAAGAGGAGAACACTCTGCGAGCGCACGACTTGATTCCATCAACATTTCGTCTGTAACGCGTGATGCTTGCGCTGCAAGTACGCCTAGACCAATACCAGGGAAGATGTAGCTGTTGTTACATTGCGCGATAGGGTAGGTTTTACCTTCGACAACTACAGGGTCGAATGGGCTGCCTGTTGCAACCAGTGCCTGGCCATTTGTCCAACGTAAGATGTCATTTGGTGTTGCTTCAACACGGCTAGTTGGGTTCGATAGCGGGAATACGATTGGACGGTCGCAATGTTGATGCATCTCTTGGATGATCTCTTTGCTGAATAGACCAGGCGCACCTGACACACCAATAAGAACCGTAGGTTTACCATTACGAATAACATCATGTAATGAGAAGCCTGAGTTCTCCGATGTCCATTCTTTGGTTTGTTCGTGTTTTTGTACCAGACGTTGTTGGAAGTCGAGTAGGTTAGGCATGCCTTCTTGTAGAAGTCCCCAACGGTCAACCATGAATACTTGAGAGCGCGCTTGCGCATCACTGATGCCTTCAGACACCATCTGCGCGATGATCGCTTCAGCAATACCACAACCTGCAGAACCTGCACCTAAGAAGGTAACTCGCTGTTCAGAAAGCTTGCTACCTGCTGCTTTACATGCTGCAAGTAGAGAGCCTACGGTCACCGCTGCGGTGCCTTGAATATCATCGTTGAAACAGCAAATACGATCCTTATAACGTTCAAGTAATGGCATTGCATTTTTCTGTGCAAAGTCTTCAAACTGAACGAGTGCATCTGGCCAGCGACGTTGAACCGCTTGAATAAAGTCTTCTACAAACGCTCGGTATTCATCACCAGTAATTCGCGGATGGCGCCAGCCCATGTACATTGGATCAGCAAGTCGTTGTGGGTTATTCGTACCAACATCAAGAACAATAGGCAGTGTATAAGCTGGGCTGATACCACCACACGCTGTGTACAATGCCAGTTTACCGATAGGAATGCCCATACCACCAATCCCTTGGTCGCCCAGTCCTAGAATACGCTCACCATCGGTTACAACGATTACTTTTACGTTGTGGTTACGTGCATTGTTTAGCAAATCGTCAATACGATCACGATTTGGGTAAGAAATGAAAAGACCACGACCACGGCGATAGATGTTGGAGAAGTTCTCACACGCTGCGCCTACAGTCGGCGTGTAGATAATCGGCATCATTTCAGAGATATGATTTTGTACTAAGCGATAAAACAAAGTTTCGTTAGTATCTTGGATGTTGCGCAGATAAATGTGTTTATCCATATCGCTTTCAAAGCTGGTGTATTGCTTGTAAGCGCGATCTACTTGTTCTTGAATTGTTTCTGTTGTTTCAGGTAGAAGCCCTTCAAGGTTAAAGGACATTCTTTCTTCAGCAGAAAATGCACTGCCTTTGTTCAAAAGTGGGGTACTGAGAAGTGCAGGGCCCGCGTACGGGATATAGAGCGGTCTTTTGTTGTTGTTCATTCGGTTACCTGTCTAGGAACAGTCATTTGGGATTGGGAACAATTTGCGGGTTAATTTAACACAATTACCTATTCTAAGCGATGACGAAATGTTAACTATTTGTATTCGGTTTGCGGTAAAAAGCGAAGTGAGTCGAATGTTAATCCTGCTATGGGTATACTCCTTCACAACGACCTTGATTAGCAAAGCAAAATGACAGTCTTACCTATTGACTCTATTGAACAAGAATTTAAACAAGCCCTGAAACAATCACACCTTATCGTTGAAGCTGAAACGGGTTCAGGAAAATCGACGAGATTGCCTCTTTGGTCGATGGAGCAAGGACGGGTGCTGGTGGTAGAGCCGAGACGAATTGCCTGTACGTCGCTGGCACACTTCGTGGCGCATGGACTTGGTGAAAAGGTTGGAGAAAGCGTTGGTTATGCAATCAAGCTTGAAAACTGTTATACCGAGGCGTCAAAAGTGGTGTTTGTCACGCCAGGTGTCGCCTTGAGGTGGTATGCCGAAGACCGCCTGAAGAGCTTTGATGTGGTTATTGTGGATGAATTTCATGAACGACGTTGGGACACCGACTTACTGGTTTCGATGTTAAAGCGCAATCAAACTCATAAAACAGTAATTACTTCGGCTACCATTGAAGGTCAAAAGCTAGCTGACTACTTTGATGCCGAGCGCTTGGTCGCACAAGGAAGAGTGTTTGATGTGGCAGTTCAGCACCATCGAAACGACAGTCGACAACTGCCTGATGCAAGGCATCTAGAAACACGTGTTAAAAGTGCGATTGAGCCATTGTTAGACGAGCTTGCAGCAGATATCTTGGTGTTTGTTCCTGGGCGAAAGGAAATTCAGCAGGTAGTATCCTCGCTAAAACCCCTTGCGGAGCAGTATGACCTTATTCTAGCGCCGCTGCATGCTTCTGTGACTGAGCAACAGCGTTCTGTTGCAATGTCAGTTCAAGATAAGCGCAAGGTCGTGATTGCAACAAATGTTGCGGAAACCTCTTTGACGATTCCTAATATCGCGGTTGTTGTGGATTCAGGATTAGAAAGAAGAAATGTACAGCGTAACGGACAAACCACGTTAATGCTGACTCATATTTCTAAGGCGAGTGCTGCTCAGCGTTCTGGCCGAGCAGGACGAGTAATGGCAGGAACATGTATCCGTCTTTATGGTGAGCATGCTGCTCTTGATCTGGTCACCCCACCAGAACTTCAACGTGAATCTATTGTCGAGCCTATGTTGGCTGCTGCGACATGTGGGTTAGCGCTTAACGATCTCGAATTCATTGATGCGATACCTGATAAATCACTTCAAGCCGCCAAAGAGCAGTTATTACAACTTGGTGCGATAGATGATATTGGCATTACTGAGCATGGAAAAAAGCTATACCCATTACCGATTGATACTATTTACGCTGATTTGGTCACTAAGATGCCTTCACGAGCGCTGAAGGAGGCTATGATTGACCTAACGGCTGCACTATGTGCGACAGGTAAACTGTTTCAAATCACCAGTAATGAAGAGCTATTGATCAAGCTGGACCTAGAAGAGCCGTTAGGTTGTGACGCAAGTATTCTTATTGGCCTAGTAAGAGGCAAGCAGTACACAGGCTTGACGGTCGACCAAGATTGTTTGCGTGAAGCACAAGGGTTATCGGAGCAGATGCGTAGTGTATTTGAATTGCCGAGTCTGGAAGTGGCTTCTAGATATCAACGTGATGAATTGATAAAGCAAATTATCCAAGCGAACAACGCCTTGCTGTATGTGAGAAGAGAGCGGCGACGTGACGCTTTTGGTAACGGTTTTGTCGAAGTGCTGTTAGGGAGACAGAATCGAATTAAACCGAAAACAGAAGCAGGGCTGGTATTAGCCACTCATAGCTTACCTGGCCGAGGCGTTAAACAGACGATGACACTGGCCACATTACTTTTACCTGTGGACATCACTCAGCTCAAAGAACTTAATGTTGGGGAATGGGTGAGCGGAGAAACTATCGAGACCGACGAGGGTCTTCAGCATTGTGAACATTTGATGTATGCAGGTCGCAAACTGGCGGAGCGCAGGATTGCGCCTAAAGGCAATGTCGCTTTGAAAGCCATCGCCCAATCGATCATTGAAGGAGTTATCTTTCCCACGTTGGCAGAACAGCTTACCGAACGTATGCTGCATTGGAAGCTGTATGTTGAACTGGGTCTATCTGACCAAACCGGTCCAGTAGACGAAGTATCATTGGAGTCTTGGATAGCTGAACAACTGTCAATGCTCGGTGTAAGTTCATTTGAAGATCTTGAGCTTATTGATGAGCGAGATTTTGTGTTTAACGGCGTTCCAGATTGGGAGTATTCAGATTTTGCAGCTAAGTACCCATTGGTCATTCAGTTAAGTGGTCTGCGTTTAACTGTCGAGTATTTTGGCAAAGGCAAGCTTATACACGTCCACTTCCATTCAGGCTCTCGAAAAGACGATCCTAAACGCAAAGAACTGCCTGCTTGGTCTGGATGGAAAGTAAAGTACAAGAAGGCGAGTCGAGTGTTAGATCTTCGTTGAGTTTGTGATGTTTTACTCAACAAAAGATGGATGAATGCTGCTATTGATAGATGTGCCATACATAGTTAACCAAGTGGCATTGTGGTGATGTACTTTTGTTCACATTATGTTGCTATTTGGATTTTTATATCACCTTTTGAAGTCTAAGTAGGGTATAAAAGATGATTTTTATATATCCTATTGCTATATAAGAAAGTTTGAATAATAGTAGTTGCATAGCATTCTGTAATTGGGAGTGGTTATGTGTGACAAGAAAACATCGCCGGTAGAATTTGATTACACCAGTTTCCTCGGTGCATCTTGTAGTAAAAAATGGACGTTCCTTGAAGCGCTCACTTCTGTAGCGCCAGTGTTTGGCGAAGCGTGGAAAGAGAGTACAAAAAATCAGAATATTGATCCAGATAGCCGTCTTTGGGAGAAAGCGCTAAGTGCATTATCGAGTCGACGAAGTGATGAGTCGAATTTGGTCGCGCTGATGAAAATCGCTCGCAAAGAAAATATCGCTTGTCTTAAGGTTGTTATGCCTTACTCACTAGAATCTGAACAGATTCAGCTTATTCAAGATAAAGGTAACGTGAAAATTGTCGTGATACCTAACGAAGATATATTAATCGCTGAATTTCACTAGATCACGTTGTGCCATGTAACCAAAAAGGGAGCTTTAAGCTCCCTTTTTTGATGTGCGCAGCGACTAGGAACCTAGTCTGCGATGAGGTCGTAGTTGGTACGAAGTATGTCTATAATTTCTTGCTTTGGATTGCTGCTTAATTCAATCTTGCGACCAGTAATTTTCTCTGCGATACCAACATATGTTTTGGAAACATCCATAAGCGCAGATAGGGGAAGTTCGTTGTCGGCTGCAAGTGCTTCACGCTCTGGCATACGCTCTTTGTTTAAAAGGATATCGGGGTCAGGGAAGTGGTTTAACAGGAACTGACGGAAGCCTTCTTTTGAGTTCTCAACAATATCGCCTTCTTGATACGCTTTAGTATCCCAAATGCGGGAAGAATCCGGTGTTCCAACCTCGTCCATATAGATGAGCTTTTCTTTGCCTTTTGAATCGGTAACGTAGCCGAATTCAAATTTGGTATCAACAAACGTTTGATCGATAGCTTCCAAAGCGTTACTGATGACGGAGAAGCCTTCTTTAAGAAGTTTTTCATAGCCATCAATGTCGGCTGCATTCGTAAAATTAAACGCTGCAAAGTTGTCGCTAATGTTGTCGCGTGTGATGTTTACATCATCTGCTTCAGGGACGCCAGGGATACCACGTAAGATACCTTTTGTTGAAGGCGTAATTAGGACGTCATCCAGTTTAGAGTCTTTCTTTAAGCCTTCAGGTAAAGTGATACCGCAGAATTCGCGTTCACCCTTCTCATAAGCACGCCACATAGAACCGGTAATGTATTGGCGACAGATAGCTTCGATCATTACAGGTTTTGCTTTTTGAACGATCCAGACAAATGGATGAGGAATATCTAGAATGTGGCTATCCGCTAAACCATTATCCTTAAACAATTGGAACCAGTGATTAGAAATCGCGTTGAGTGCGGCGCCTTTGCCAGGAACGCCCCTTAAGTTACCTTCACCTCGCCAGATACAATCAAAGGCAGAAATGCGATCACTGATAACCATAATGGCTAACGGTGCATCTTCTGCAACATCGTAGCCTTTGTCTTTGATTAGGCGGCGGCTATCCTCTTCGGTCAACCAATAAACCGAACGAACCTTGCCGCTATGAACAGGCTTATCAGTGCGGATTGGTAGATCATCGTTTACAGCTAGAACTTGATCAGCGAGACTCATGGAGACATTCCTATCTAATGTTGTGTCGTAAAAAGTGCGACGATTATGGGGAGTGGTAATACTCTTTGCTGCACGCATCATACCAGAACTATTCTATGCTGCCAGAAAAATAGCAAACGTTTGCGCAATTTTTATATAAGTTGCCTAAAGAGAGGATAAAAAATACGGTAAGTACTATTGAACAAGTACTTACCGTCATAAAAAAGGGATTACATGATTAACTTAACGAGTGGTCGGAATTTGGATTAATGTAAATAACTGTCTTTACCAAGAAAGATGACTTCGCATTGATAGTCAGCGGCCAATTCTTGAAGTTGATTTTGTTCTGTTAGAGAGAACTCACCATTTGCGATAACAGCACACGCGTTACCTGAGCGAATGGCTTTTTTGACAACCTGATACTGCGATAAATGCAATGAAGCCTTCATCTGAACCATATGGTTACCTAGTTTATGAAAGTGCATGATTTGTCCAATTGAAGGGCGAGGACATTCTGCCGTCAACAAAATCCACTGTGGCTTAGAAGCCAGCTGCGAAACCTTTTCAAGTACATCATCCTGAATTCGACGAAGCTGTTGTGAAGTTCCTTGATCATCAAAAACTCGGTATTGGTTTGGGACATTGTATTGTGAGTGAATTGTATTGTTGAGCAACATAACCCTGTTCCTTTATACATGCTGTATGTGTATACAGTAGTTTTTGGGCGTAAAAAGATCAAGCACTTTTTGCATAAAAAAACGACAAAATAAACTAAGTTGTTGATATTTAATTATTAAAATTTCTATTGGAATGGGCGGCAATCTCATACTTTTCGTTTTACACAGGTATAAGCTAACAACTACTGTATAAGAATACTGTATAGAGCAATGGTTTTACTGGGTGACAATAGATAAGGATATTGAGAAACAAAAACGCCTCTCTAAGAGAGGCGCGGTTCCTTTAGGATTGAGCTGACGATCGGTTTCTAAATTCGATTTCTGCTTGATTGAACTGCTTAACGTCCATAATGGCGAAACTCAGACACTTTTCACATGAGTGGTGACATAGACCGTCTATATACTCATGCTTGGTCACAAAACTTGGCGTTTGGCACCAATCACAGAAACCTTCGATAGTGAATGTATGCATTTTTACTCCCCACCCTTATTTGTACGGGTGTTATTATCGGGACGTATTATGACATAAAATTGCATGCAATGTTAAATAAATGTTTCTTAATTTGTTTCAAATGTTTTTCAAGATTGCGATTTTCTGAGAAATTGGTATATCAATGGATCTTTTGAGTGGCTTTTAGATGCTCCACGATCGCTTTGAAAGCAAGGTTTAATTGCCTCATTTCATCATCACTACCTTGAGCATCAGGGTGATAAATACGACACAACTGCTTATAGCGTGCTTTTACTTGCTTTGGTGTTAAGTTGTTAATTTGTCCTTGAGTGAAGCCAAAACGAAGGTAAGCATCATTAAGTGCAGAAGTGGTTGAACTAGATGCTGTGGATGATGCTCTTTTCTGAAGATTTGCGGCGTTCTTAAGTTGTAATTTGAGCTTAGTGATCAGGTCTTGTTGTTGAGAGAGCCTTGTTTTCATCTCTTGAATTGATGAGCGGCGGTGTTGGCTTGCTGTATTGAATTTCTTGAAAAACATCAATGCAGCGAAGCAAGCGCTCAATAGAATTGAGATATAGATTAGGTGTAATGACCAGTTTATGCTTGGGGTAGTTGGTACTGAGTTAGATGTTGTTAGGCTCGTCTGTGTACTTGTGACAGATTGCTCTTGCTGCTTAAGCGCTGCAATTTGCTTTAACTGATGAGCATCGAATTGTTTTTTCAAAGCGAGCGCGTATTCGGCGTCAAACTCGGTTGATTGGGTTCTTGCGAGATCATACCAAATCACGGCTTGATCTTCGTTGGCAATGTCGATATTAAAATCGCGGTAAAGCCGAGCGATTTTTCCATAAGTAGAATGGTCGCCTTCAGCGGCGAGCTTCGTATAGAGCAAAACGGCTTTTGCAGGATTGGATTTTATACCGCGTCCATATTCTAGTGCTTGTGCGTAATTATAGGTTGCCGCGCGATGTCCGTTTTCGCTCGCTTGTTGATACCAGTAAGCTGCTAAACTGAGATCTCTGCGAACACCTTCACCAGTCTCATATGCCAGTCCTAGACGGTACTGAGCTTCAGCATTGTTAAGTTGTGCCTGTTGTTCAAGCTGCGCAATGGAGGCGAGAGAGGAGAATGAAAGTAACAGAGCGATAAAAACAAACAGTAACTTGGAGCATGTCTTTGCCAAGTTGATCCTCATATTTATCGCTCTCCTTGTTGTGTGGTCTTTCTATTTCAGCATCTTTGGTGCTTGAGCGCCGTCTATCGGACGATTAACCGATACTTTTCGACCTTTTTTCAGCCCAACTTCGTAGTCAGCGGTGATATTTTTCATCGCTTCTCTTAGCTGCTGTTTGAATGTCTCTCTATCGATGTTTTTGAACTCTTTATCGATATAGTTATTAATTTTATTTGCCGATTCATCATCAGGGGCAATAACAGGCAGTTTTTCTAGCGCGCCTTCTATCCACCCGGAGACAAATGAATTAACACGTTTTGTCACTTCTGTATTTGAAGTACCAGAACCTGCGAAGCTATTTCTAAACTGACCCGTTTGCTCATTCATCTCACGATAAATGATATCAAAAGCAAAAGCTGCAAAGATGGCACGGTCAGCTTCGCCGATAAACTCAACTCGCTTTAGACCTTTATGGTTGAGTAAAACAGCTTCGACGCCAAATTTGGTATTGATGCCCCGGATCACCCGCAGCAGTGTAGAACTTATCGTTGTAGGCAGTAAGTGCGTCGATTGTGTTTTACCCATCTTAATAAACTCAATATCGTCCTTGTCTAGGCCGTATTTGAGCATGAGGCGGTGTGCCATTTTTATGGCATTGGCTGCTTCATTGACGTTCGCTGAGTTACCTAATTCTAAGCACTTAGCAATCTTTTTGAGGGCTTTCTGTTTATCCATCGACAATCTGAGTTCTCTGTACCGCGAAAGAAAAAGGGCACTATTTTAACGATTTTCAGCTAAAAGGGGAAGGGCAGAAGATGTAGGGTGGGACTCAGAGCGGTAACCCGAGTCCCAAGAGAATCTGTAGAGCCGCCGCTTAAATACCTAGTTCATCGAGCAAATCTTGATTGTCGTTTTCTGGTTTGGTGTCTGTACGCTGTTTTTTGGCTGCGATGGCTTGCTCAATAATGGTATCTGGGCACTCATCTGGTTGAATCTCAAACTCTTCCATTTGAATAAACTCGGTTTTGTCCATAGCAAACTCAAGATAAAAAATGTTGTTATTAGCTGTAGAGAAGGTAACTCGACGGGCTTGAGGTCGTTCTAAGTTTGTGTCGACTGACAGAACCACTTGCTTGTTGATCGACAACATTTTCGGTTGGTTTTGGGTAATGTTGGTCTGTAGTTCTTTGCGAACTTTATTGGTGAAGTCGCCAACAAGCTGATTCATGAGTTCGCCGAGGACATCGCCAACTTCATCTGCATTGTGGTGAATTGCGAGCTCTTCCTCAGGCATACCCATGTGACGCATATAATTACTGTAAACTTCAAGTGCTGCTTGTGAAGTGAAATTAATAACCACTAAACCCGAGAAACCGCCATCAAAGAGGACGAAGCAGCCAAAGTCAGGTTTTAACGTGGTTTTGGTGATTTTCTGAACCATTGCTGAGTATGTCACACTTGATTGTGTCGCAGAGGTCAAAACAGTTGAAACGGACTGGCAGAGTTTTAACAGAATATCTTCGGTGGTGATTACTTTGGTTTTCTTCATTATTGATTACTTCGTTTAATCATTTCTTCCGTGGTTAAAGGAGTGTGTCACGAAGCAAACCTCTTGAAAAGGCATAAACCATAGTCAATCGCTATGACTTTCCGATTTGATCACATTTTTAATTGTTGTAAAGTGTCCAATACCTATAAAATCTATTCGGTTTCAGCTACGTACAATAATTAAAAACGCGTTTATTTAAACGACCATGCGACTAAGTAGGTGAACTTTTTATTTTACATACACTCCTTTGCTGAGCGGATCAGCAGAATTAGGGGCAGGAAGCTAAATGTTACCAAGATTACACTCTCAAACCGACATTAACCCCACCGTACTGGTTTATCTGAAACAGCTTGAGGCTGAAGGGTTTACCGGGGATATCGAAACTCAATATTCGAGTCGCCTTGCCGTTGCAACGGACAACAGCGTTTACCAAAAATTGCCGCAAGCGGTAGTGCATCCAAAAACAACGGCAGATGTACAGCTTATAGGTAAACTTGCTAATCAAGAAAAATTCGCGGCTATTGCGTTTTCTCCGAGAGGCGGCGGTACAGGGACTAACGGACAGTCCTTGACGTCAGGCATTGTTGTCGATTTATCCCGACATATGAACCAGGTCCTTGAGATTAATGAACAAGAAGGGTGGGTAAGAGTTCAAACTGGTATTGTAAAGGATGCGCTAAATGATGCCGTGCGTCCTTATGGTTTTTTCTTTTCCCCAGATCTTTCTACCAGTAATCGTGCGACGCTGGGTGGAATGGTCAATACCGATGCGTCCGGTCAGGGCTCATTAAAGTACGGTAAGACATCGGATCACGTGCTATCGCTGCAAGCGGTGTTTGCTGACGGTTCGCTTTTGGAAAGTGACGGTTCATTGAATCAGCTAGAGCAAGACAGTTTCGCTGCCAATGCATTGCAGGTTGCTGAACAGGTATGTAAGCAAAACCGCGTACTGATTGACGAAAAGTTTCCACCATTAAATCGCTTCTTAACCGGCTATGATTTAAAAAACGCTTATGATCCAAAGACAGAGAGTTTCAATGCTACGCGAATTCTCTGTGGTGCAGAAGGTTCACTGGCATTTATCACTGAAGCTAAGCTGAATCTTACGCCAATCCCTAAAGCTCGTACTCTCATCAACGTTAAGTACAACAGCTTTGATGCTGCATTGAGAAATGCTCCCTTCATGGTTGAAGCAAATGCGTTATCTGTGGAAACAGTTGATTCACGCGTATTGAATCTGGCCAAGCAGGATATTGTTTGGCATACAGTGAGCGACCTTATTAGTGATGTGCCAGGCAAAGAAATGCAGGGGATCAATATGGTTGAGTACGCGGGGCAAGATGAAGAAGAAGTGACTCAAGCAGTAGCGGCTTTAACTAAGAGTCTAGATGAGAAACTGAAGACAGAGCAGGACGGTATCATTGGTTACCAAGTGACCAGTGACGTTGCTAGTCTTGGACGCATTTACAATATGCGAAAGAAAGCTGTTGGCCTCTTGGGTGCCGTGAAAGGCAGCGCGAAACCTATTGCGTTTGCAGAGGATACTTGTGTGCCCCCGGAGAACTTGGCTGACTTTATTGCCGAGTTTCGCGATTTACTCGATGGACACGGGTTGAACTATGGCATGTTTGGTCACGTGGATGCAGGTGTGCTTCATGTAAGACCTGCACTTGATATGTGCGACCCCGAACAAGAGTCGTTAATGCATCAAATCTCAGATGAAGTCGTCAAGCTTGTCGCCAAGTACGGCGGCCTTATGTGGGGGGAGCACGGTAAAGGTTTCCGTTCTGAATATGGCCCTGATTTCTTCGGTGAGCAACTGTTTAATGAACTCAGACGCATTAAAGCCGCGTGTGACCCGTTGAACAAAATGAATCCCGGTAAGATATGTACTCCGTTAGAGAGTACGGATGAGCTCGTTAAAGTCTCGGATACCAAGCGAGGAACATACGACAGACAGATCCCGATTGAAGTTCGTGATAGTTTTGCCCAAGCAATGGAATGTAACGGTAATGGTCTGTGCTTTAACTATGACACCGCTTCACCTATGTGCCCTTCGATGAAAGTAACCGCAGACCGACGTCATTCACCAAAGGGTAGGGCTGGCTTAGTGCGCGAGTGGTTAAGACAGCTATCGGAACAGGGCTTCGATGTTCTTGAGTTAGAGACCAATATTAATCGCTCAAATAGTGCGAAAGGGTTAATTGAGAAGTGGCGGAACACGTTTAATAAACGTCATGAATATGATTTTTCCCACGAAGTATATGACGCCATGAATGGCTGCCTCGCTTGCAAAGCGTGTGCTAGCCAATGTCCAATAAAGGTTGATGTACCAAGCTTCAGAGCTCGATTCCTAAATCTTTATTACTCAAGATATCAAAGACCTGCTAAAGATTATTTAGTGGCAAATATCGAGACACTATTGCCATATATGGCCAAATTCCCCAAGGTGGTTAATTTTGGATTGAACCAGAGAGTTGTTCAGACGCTCACCGAGAAAACAGTTGGCTACATTGACGCGCCGCTTCTTTCTGTTCCTACTCTCAAACAACGTTTGAAGTCGCAACCTGTTGCTCAGTTTAGCCTGGAGCAGTTACAGGCCATTCCTGCGGGTCAACGCAGTGACTATGTATGCATCGTCCAAGATCCTTTTACTAGTTTCTACGATGCTGAAGTGGTCGAAGATTTTGCCAAACTAATACTCAAAATGGGTAAGAAACCGGTGTTGTTACCTTTTAAGCCCAATGGCAAAGCAGCTCACATTAAAGGGTTTTTAAGTCAGTTTGCAAAAGGGGCAAAATCAACGGCGGATTTCTTAACACAGGTGTCTCAGTTGAATATTCCATTGGTTGGAGTCGATCCCGCCCTAGTGTTGTGCTACCGCGATGAATATGTAGAGATTCTTAAAGAGGAACGTGGGACATTTAATGTGTTAACCGCTCATGAGTGGCTCATGCCTCTGGTACAAGATAAAGACGCTCTTGAGATGGTGGATGAAGCAGATTGGTATTTGTTTGCACATTGTACAGAGAAAACCAAGATGCCTAATGCGGAAAAAGAGTGGGGCGCTATTTTCCATCATTTCGGCGGTCGACTAACAACAGTACCTGTAGGCTGTTGTGGTATGGCAGGAACGTTTGGGCATGAATCAGACAAGTTGCAAATGTCGAAAGATATTTATGGCTTAAGTTGGCAGCCAAATCTAGACAAGTTGCCAAAAGAGCGCTGCCTAGTCACAGGTTACTCGTGTCGAAGTCAGGTAAAAAGGTTTGAAGATGTGAAGGTCAAGCATCCTGTACAGGCTCTGCTACAACTACTGAACTAACTTTATGAAGCGCCCCAGATTGGGGCGCTTCTATTATTGATAAAGGAATAATCAATGAAAGCGCTTGAACTAAAAATCCCCCCAGTACTGCTGTTTATCCTGTTTGCCGTTTCGATGTATGCACTAGCTGCTATTGATAACGGTTGGCTATATATGCATATTCCACTTAAGTCGATTTGGGTTACAGCACTGTTTGTTTTTAGTGGTTACATGGGTATTTCAGGCGTGCTTGAGTTTAAGAAGGCTAAAACAACGGTTGACCCGACTAAGCCGACTAAAGCAAGCAGTGTGGTTGACACTGGTATTTTATCGAAAACTCGAAACCCGATGTATGTTGCTTTATTTACGTTGTTATTGTCTTGGGGCTTCTGGTTAGAAGATGGGTTGAGCCTGTTCTTGTCGATGTTTTTTATACCGTATATGAACCGTTTTCAGATTAAACCCGAGGAGCGGGCGTTGGAAAAAATATTTGGTGATGATTATCTTTCGTATAAAGCGAAAGTAAGGCGTTGGATATAGAGTTGCAAATGATATTTATTTGCAATTGATTCTAATTTGCATTTAAATGGTTGTCGGTATTGTGGACTGGAACTATTTAGCGATGAATATTGAGGCGTGTTGGAATCGTTTTTTAAAAGCAGAACAATTAGTAGAACAAGGTCATTGGCCAGAGGCTTACCATCTTTTTGATGAAGTTTTGCACCACCTTCCTCAACATATTTATGCTGCTCTTGATGATACAAGTATAAAGCCTTGCCAGTTTGCCTGCATGTTGACCGGTTTTTATGACGCGGCGGTATCACAGTCTGCTATTTTTAATCAATTAGGTAAGCAACACCAAGCGTTTGGTGTACTAAACAATGCTCATGCTACCTTTCAATTCCTTTCAATTGAACAAACTTCCCTGATACATAGTGTCAGAGAAGTATTGGACAAACAAAGCAATGCACTGCTCGACAAAATCGCTAAGTTTTGTTGCTGCCAAAGAAACGCCACTTGGATGCTAGAACTCGAGCATGTGCAGAAAGCACATTACTATTTCGATAGCTTAAAGCAATACCGAGATATTCAATCGGCTTCTATAACGCTTAACTAGTGAAAAATGCGTGCATAACAAACCAAAAAGCCTCGACATAAGTCGAGGCTTTGAATGTTCATTTTTACTTTTGATTAGGCCGCGTTGTTAAACTGCTCAAGAAAATAGGTCTTTCTTTCGTTGAAACGTGATACTAGGTCATCAACGGCATCGTTGTCATAAGGTTTAAGACCACTTGCAACCATTCGCTTAATGCCTTTGCCCACAACAATCCCATCTTCTTTAAACGCAAAGTTCAACGTAACCACACCGCGCTTACCCTCTACATCAAAAGTCGCGCCAGTAAACTCGACTTCAGGGTGGGTGAGGTTCAGGTGTTCAAATTCCACTTCCATGCTCTCGTAAATAACTAGAGGGCGCTGGCAGTTAATCATCATCTGTTGCTCTTGCATGAGCGGAACCATGATGTGAGGGAAATTCATACCAGAGAACTGAACGTAGTTAGTGACTACGTGTTCGATAAACTCTTGGTTGTGGCTTGTCTCACCATCGTGAGTCATCTGAAGGTATTCTTTGCCAATTTGATCGACAACAGTACTTTCTGTTTCGCCCTTTTCTACAACGTTTAGAGCTACGCCATCGCTGACCATTCCTGAGAAATCAAAGCGCATTTTCTGACTGATTCCTTCTTTTTGCAGTAATACTGCAAACAGTAGATCGCCAGGAACACAGAAACGCTTGTTGTCTTCGTCATGGATAGGGTTAAAGTCGCCCGCTACTTTTTTCGCAAAGTGGCTTGCTTGTTGGCGTGTGAACTCGAATTGTTCGTTGTTAGTAGAAACGTAAGGAGCTAGAAACATAATACTCTTAGATTAAACTCAATTGTCACGAATTATATATGAGTAATCGGCTTTAATGGTCCATCCAGTATGTGATATGACACGAATTTTGCTTTTCTTTCTGAAACTCAGCTAGTGTGTGAGTAATAATTCTCTGATAACTGGTCCGGCAGTGTGAAAAAAACGTCAACTTTTTGCTTGTTTGATGCTGAGTAATATCTAAGCCCTCGTAAGGATGTGCACGATGAGTGGCACAGTAACAGATAGCTAAGGCATACCAATCCAATATAGGCTCTATGTTACCGACCGCGTCTATTTGCTGTGGTGGAGAGTATGACGGTGAGTAGTGGCGAAAAGGCAGTGTTTTCAATGAACTGCCAATTTTAATAGCCATTGAAAGATCAATTAGCGTAGCGTGTCCATCAGATCCAATGACGATATTACTGGGCTTGATATCACCGTGTACGTAACCAGCACGATGTAAAGCTAGGATTTGCTGTTCAATATCATGATGCCAACTTACAGGTGGTGTATTGCTTCGCGCGAGTTGACTCAATGTTTCACCTTCTATCCAAGTATTTAGGAGTAAATGAGTCTCATCTAAAGAGGTCAGAGACTGCCGCGATGACACATTTTGTGGGGAAATGAGCGTAGTTAGTTCAGCTTCAAGTAGTAGTTGTTTTTTAGCAGTTATTCCTCGACCTAAACGGCCTTTCAAATGACCTAACTTTGCTGAGTGGCACTCAAAAACATGGTCTGAATGCCATTCAATATCTTCAGGTTGAACTTCAAGGACTGACGCTATGAGTGATAGCCCTTGTTGATCATGTCTAAACTCAATTCGAAACATCGTTAGATATTTTCAGGTAACTTAAATTGAGTAAAAAAATCGGGTGTAAATGGGTTTACTTGACCTTGCGTCTTCACCGAAAGACGAATTTGCTCGCCTTTGTTGCCAATGGAAATCTCCGCGCCTTGATTATCCGCCTTAACCAATTGTGAGTTGATAAGCTTAAACCAGTTCCAATTACCACTGAAATTGGATTGGGACAACGATGTTACGCTGTCTTTAAGTTCAATATTAAGGTTATCCTCTGCCTGTTGCTCTCCATCCCAACTTATGGACTTCCACAGGGTTGGCCCATGTCGGTAGGTGAACAGTGGTTGATCGCTATAAATCATAAATTCTGTTGCTTTTGGACTCATTGTTAAGGCTTTCATTTGGAACTTAACCGAAACATTGTCTGGTGATGCCAGAAATAGCGCGCTGCGTATTTGATTAGCAACATCAACCATATCCCAGACTTCCGGTGTGATCTCTAACCCAGAACGCGGAAGCAGCCCTGGAAGGTAAGGGCTTCCTTCAGTGCCTTGTAAGAATGAGTTTAAGTATTTTTTATTGAAAGCCTCAAAAGCACCACTCGAAGAAAAGAACGCTTTTACATCAGCAACACTTGCGTCAGTTTCTGCATTTTTGCTGAATGGGTAGTAACTGGCTAAGCTCGACTGGAATGTGGTTAGTACTGAGTTTTTCCACTGCAGGTTCAAATGCTGATGCGCCAGCGATAATACAGCATCATTGCTAAGTTGAGTAATCGCATCAGACAAACTCTTTGTCATAGTAGGTTGAGTTGAGGCGGTGAGTTGTATAGCGGCGATCGGGTTGGAGCTTTGTAATGGCTTTGCTAACGTGTCATAGGCGAGTTTGCGAGCATCCTCAGCTTGATAAAAAGTATCAAGATAAGCTTTCGCAGCTTTGACTGCAGCTAGCCATTGATCTACTGGTTTTGGTGCATCGTTTACCGAACTGACATAGCTATGAAAGTCGGAAAAACTGACATTAATCAGTCTCATTGCCTCCATTTGGTCTTGGTCAATCGGTGTCTGTTCTTTTTCGGCCGCTTTCTCGTCTTTCGCTGGTTCTACTGGCTCTATGTTTATCGTCGTATATTTACTGATCGTATTATAATAATTTTGGATCGGGTTATCTCCCGCGTTGGTCAATAATGTCAGAAGGCGACTGAGTTCAGTATCATCTTTAACCGGATTGACGACGATGTTATTGGTGAAGTCTTTCCAATAGTTGATGTAATCATTTTTATAGAGTTGGCGTAGGTCTCTACTAATCCGATACATTTCCAATGCGCTCGGTGCTTCGCCAGCAACACCCGCGTAGGCTGATAAAGCTTCCTTGATAATAGGGGAATCTACGGAAAGATCTAACTCGGTAAATCCACTCGGGGTAAAGATATGGGGAACAAGATAGCCTACAAAGCCAGAAGAGAATGAGTAGACTTGAGAGTAGTTGCTACCAAGCTCTGAGCGAATATCTATTCGATTGGCGTATTTAGTTTGGCTCTTAATATGTTGATAAAGCAGCGTTTCAATACCTGTTTGATTAATGACTTTACGAGCCAGTTGCTCTAAATCAGTATTAGATTCTTCAGGTATCAAATGATTGGCGAAGGCATCATCAAGTAAACTGGTCAATTGATTGAGAGTACTCGTTGTACCTACTCCTTGATCCTCCAGAGATTGAACAAAATAGGCTCTTAGTTCCTCTGTATTGTTCTTGTTAGGAGTAAATAGCAGACGATAACTATTGAGTAATGAAAGTGTTGTCGCTTGCTCTTCAAGATTAACGTATACGAACAAGTCATTGGCCAAAGACTTTTCTAAAGACGGCATCAACACGGCTTGTAACTCAGTGATATAGGCTAGTTCAACCTCTGGCTTAATAGTGTAAGAAGGCATGAACGGTAACACGTACCAAGGTTCTGGCTTATTATAAAGTTCGTAGATCTTACGGAGTGAATAAAGGTTAGGAATATTGTCTGCAAGATTTTCCACGTCATAAGGTGACGCGGTTATTGCTTCTTTGTAGCGTTCCAGAAGAGCATCAGCGCGAGCTTCCCGCTGGCTTTGGTAGTCGAAATCCAATTTGATGATTGCAAGTATTGCAATTAATAATAAGGCGCACAGAAGCGTATAAGTGGTTTGCATGGTCAGCAACCAGTTTTCTTTCTTCTTATTTACTCCCACAAGCATATGTTCAGGGATTAAAGCATGAGTCATAAGATGCTGGGCAAAAAGTACTTGCTTAACTGGCTGACTAGATTTTGGATGATAGAACTCGTGACCTAAGTCGTTGCTGATTGTTGCGGCAAGTGCATCGACGTTCTTACTGTCACTTCCTTCATGAGTGAAGAAAAAGCCACGGAACATCAAGCCATCACCCAGTTGATTGACGCCAAATATACGGTTTAATTGTAGCCACAAGTTTTGTTTTAACAGTCCAAATTGAAGTGGAGCCGCAGCGATAGACTTGCGGTAGTCTAGGTTGAGCTGCCCTGAGAGGGCACTTGTCATATTGGCAATCAGTTGACCTATCAAGGCGTCATAAGCGTGATCATACCAGTCTGCGTCAATACCACCGTGTTCTCTAAATGGCATCATAGAGCCAAATGCGTCTTCACGCCTTGCGTCTTCAAAACCAGAGAAGTATTGGCAGAAGTCACTGATGCTGCTGCTGTGAGTGATAATGCTGTACACCGGAATAGACAAACCAAAGGTTCGATTCAATCGCGTTAAATCGGCTTTTATCTGATCCGCTCTCATCTTTATGGCTTCTTTTTGCCCTAGTAATGCGTCAGCATTGGTTGCTAGCAGTAACCCGTTAAGGGCCTGTCTAGGACGCCATTTTTTCAAGCAGTTGTAGAGTGTCTTGAGGTATTCCGGGTGTTGGTCTTCTCCTTGGCTAACCGATATAACCAAAGAGTGTTCGCTGAGCCAGAAAAGAATAGGGAACTCGATATCATTGCCAAACTCGTCTACTTGGTAAGCTTCATAGCCCATTTGAGTAATGACATTGAAATCGTTTTGCGGTTTGTCACTGAACCAAAGATAGACGGGCAAATCATAACGACTCTGTAGTCTCTTGTTTGTCTTCTGAACTTTAAGAACGTTTTGAAAATGCTTTTGTAGCAACTGACATCGTCTAGCAATAAGCTCTTTCTTTTTATTCTCATCAGGGTCGTTAAGTTTATTGTTCTTTCGGCTCAACCAATAGATGAAGAAACCGAGGATGCCAGATAGAATGATGCAAAAAGCAATCGCTATGACGAGGTAGGCCTTAAGTGCTGGCGTAAACCACACAGTTACCAACAGTAATATACAAAGCAAAAATCCGGAGGAAATACCGCTGATTAATGGCTTTGCTGTTGTCTTCTGTTTTTTTCCATCTGCCATGTCTATTTTCTTCCCTGAAAACTGTCTTTAGATCGTTATTGTTGTTTGTTTGTCTTGATCACAATTGAATCGATATTTTGGTTATCTTTGAGCCATTTCTGGGTTTCAATCGCTTGTGAACGATCATCAACATCGACTACTACTCTAAAATACTGTTTGTAACTATCGACTCGGGGCTCGTACTTGCTAGCGCTCAAACGCTCGATAAACAGCTGTGCATTTTGTTCATTCGAGAAGGTAGCGAGCTGAACTAACCAGAGTTTAGAGTCACTATTAATTGGAGAGGCGGCAACACGTGGACTCTGTTGAGCTTCTACTCGGCTTCCTCTAATAGGAGGGGACGAAAGGTCGCTATCGCTCGAAATAAACACAATATCGTTAACTTGTCCGGACAGAATATATCGCTGGCTGAAATCTGGCAGATAAGTAAAATCTCGAGATCGTTGTGGTAGAGTTTTACTGTACCAGAAGTAGGTGAGGGCTAGCGTTGAGCCGATAAGTGTAGCGAACAGTAAGCTGATAACGGCATAGCGCTTTTTGCGGCTAGGACGACGAACTTTAGGGTGAGTCACGCGAGTTTGGCAATGAATGCGAGTTGATTGGCGGTATTGACTTAATATTTGTTCTAGCTGGTGGATAAAGCGTTTAAGCTGCTCAGAACCTTGTGAGTGATACTGCCCTTTGAATCCAATACTTAAGAAAAGATAGATGATCTCGATAAGGTCGATCATTTTATTGGGTTGTCTCGCAGCCTTATCTGCTACGGAGAAGAACAGCTCCCCACCATTTCTCATTCCAAACAGCTCACTGAGAAGTGTTTTGTTTTCCCAACCGCGTTTTTCCCCCCAGTCGGTGTAGACGATAAATTCGTCAAGAACTACGGCAAATAAGAAGCACAACTTATCAATGACAGCTACGGGATAATTGAGGTGACTCCCCTTATCCTTGAGGTCACTAATCCTCGCTACCAATTGTTCTCTTAACTCGGCGATATCGTCTGGTTCGGGAATACTGTCGATTTTTAATGTCACCGCCAAGAGCTCAGCACTGATATTGATAAGCTGATTTTCTGATTTGTCGAAGTGCTTAAGAAACTCCATTTGTGTAGCATCTGGTGTTCGAAATACCGCAGGCTTATCAGAATTAACTTCTGATAGTTTCTTTTTTGGGTCTTGTTCCCAAATGACGGTCTCTTCATCCAAATAGTCGAGCATGGATTACCTCAGCGCATATAAGTGTACTTCAAGATCAGGCACACGAGTATCGACGTGAAGTGCCAAGGCATCCCTCATAGTTAGCATCTCTTGCCACATAGGGTCTGAAGTATTGAGTTCAAAATAGGTAGTACCTTGAACCGGTTTAAGTTCGCTTGGTGCAACAGGAAGAGCTGTGAGGCTGATACCCGAGAGAGAGTTGCGAACCAATTCAACAATACGGGTATTACTGCTTAATTTCGCCGCAGCTATGAAGGTGTCACTGAGTTCACCTGCTGACAATGAAGAGGTCACACTGAGTACAAAGCGTCTTGATTGGACAGATAATGGGTCTTTAATAATGGTTCGGAGTAGTCGGCGTTTCTCAAATAGTGCAGTATCCCAAGTAAACTCTATTACTGAGTCTTGTTGAACAAGCGTCAAGAGGTTACGTAAATCGGCAAAAAGTGGACTGAAGTTACTGTACAACTTATCGACTTTTAGCGCGCTCGCTTCTGGAGCGAGTTCAGGGCTCAATGCCATTAACTCAGCTCTAAAACGATTGAGGTGCACGTACAAGTCATAAGTGCTATATCGCTCATTTTGTGATGTCAAATCAAACCAAGGCATCCAACTATTCAAAGTCTGTAGCCATAGGTAGTCAAGCATTAACGACTGGTCACTTTTTTGACTTTGACCTGCTTGAATGCGCTTAAACAAGTTCTGCGTCCGACTGACCAATAAGGCGTGAGTTTCTTTAACTTTATCCGTCAAATAACGTGAAGCTCCGTAGTGAAGGCACGCTGCGATAAATGCTCGGTCTAAAATGACCTCGCCAGCCTCAGTACATTCAAGTATACGAGCAACAGGAATCAATGAGTGACCTGAGTGATCATCGTGGTCAGAGAGAAGTTGAACGTTTAATCTTGCGACATCTACTTCAAGGCTGGTGTTTTCATGAGTCGCTGAGTCAAATACATTGATGGACTTGGTGACATAACGGCTTGTCCCACTCTCATCCTCACAATAATCGTTATTGCCCTGCAGAGCTAAAGGTAGAGCAAGATATATAGTGTTATCGACAGTACCAACAGGGATATTTATGGCGACTTCTTTGACGGTGTTAAACTGAGTGCCGTCGGGGAAAATCCCAGAGCATTGGGTGATGGCTAACTTTCCAATCTTTAACAGGTCTGTGTTAATAGAGAGCTCCGTCAAACCAAAAAATGGGGCAAAATGAGAGAGTGTGTCGACGTTTTGTCTGACATAGTTTTGGACAAATCTATCCTGCTGTTGAAAATGTTGAGGGGCAATAAACATGCCTTCTTTCCATACTACTTTCTTATGCGCGTCCACGAAAAATCCTTTTTATCGTTCTATCAGAATATCTGCCACCAACTAGACTCAGGAGCGACGATGTCAAGCTCTACATTAAGTCCAGATAGTCTAAGCGCGATGCTACTTTCACCATCAGTGGGTACAGCAGTTACTGCTTTTCCATTGCTTTCACGGTAGTTGGCATACTCCACTAATGCGGCGATGTACTGGGTATTTTTGTTGATATCTAGTGAGATAGTTTGGTTACTGTCAGGCATCACTGACGGTAAAACTTGTTTGACCACCAGACTACTTCCTAGCGCTTGGAGGTCGGAGTTATACAGAGTAATAAAACTGCTTTGCTCGAAGCTCTCTTTACTTGCGAGTTGATATAATCTGACCACGACAGGGTTGGCCGAGTCAGATTGATATTTGTTAATGGTATCGTCCGCATTAACAGTCATGCTATAGGCCGTGGTCACTGGGACAGGGTCGGAAGAACATGCTGTAATGCTGAGTACAAACAAAGCGGTCGATAGCATTGAAAACCGCATTAGTCTTCTCCTCCACGCTGCATATTTTCGATAAACAGCGCCTTAAATTGGCGGCGAAAATCGCCATTTTTCTGTCTGCGCTCAAAGGTCTTTCTATAAATGCGCCAGTAACGCTTTTCTTTGTTAACAAACAGGCTGTTGCCTACATATTCATTAAACTGAGACTCCAGTTGTTCAGGGCAGAACTCATCTAAAAATTGTTCTATGGTCTGTTCCAAGGCAGTAAAAAGTTGGTCGTGTTGAAATGATGGGTTTTGCAACAGGCTTTGGTTTTCTTTTGATAGCGCAATGAGCTGCTGTAACGAGGAGGTGATGTCATCGTTTTCTCTATTCATAGGAACGAATTCAATGGTCGAAGATGGCGCTGATTCTTCGCTAAAGTTGACGTGTTGGACGTTGTTTATTGGCTCTTCAAATCGAGAAATCTCTTCCTGTTCAAAACCGTCAAAAGGATCCGATGAAAATGGGTCATCGGCCAGTACGTTCTGGGTAGAAAAATCGTTGGTCATAGGGTCGACTTGTATTGAACTGAGTGTGCTGGTTTCAAGAAAATCAACATCATCGCTGGCGTCGATGTTGAAACTAAGGGTATCAACATCGACTTCCTTATTGACCACAGCCGCTTTCGAAGCCGTCAATGTGCTGACGAGAAGACTGTAATCTGCTATTGCAATGATATCGCCATCGCTAATAGGTAGCTGAAGTCCACCTTGTACCGATTTATCATTGAGATTAATGCCATTGCGACTTAGGTCTTGAATAAAGTAACCGTCACTGGTGAGAGTGATGGCAGCATGTTTACGCGATATTCGACTGGAGTGATCTGGCAGAACTACATCACAATCTGGGCTGCGGCCAATCACACCACCTTCCTCTGGAAGGTGGACAATTCGGGACGCGACGGCTTCCTGCTCCGGAATTGACACTAAATGAATACTAATGGCCATGGTTACCCCTTACACTTTTCCACTGCGCGATTAAAGCTTGTTAAGAACCCAGAGTATTCGTTGAGGAATCGATTTGAAAAGTAGACCCCCATCTTTTTTGTTTCCATATGCTGTGAGCGAAAGTAGTCTTTGGACAATCCAGCTACGTCTAACTCATTTTCAAAAACCAGTTGGTCTTCAAGTGCAATGTCGATTTCACGTTGTTTTAACAGCTTTAATAAAACTTTAGCATCTCTTGGCTGCTTCACTACGTTAAATCCCTGTCTTTTAAGCCAAAACCACTTGTTTGACCCAAATTTTGCAGAAAATTTGAGGTTGAGTTTATTTAATTCGGTGATCTTGGGATCGACACCAGCCCCGAAATACCAGTTAATCTTCTGTTCGGCGATTGGGGTTGAAACTGCTGCATACTCATTTCGCTCCAGAGTTTCGGTCGCGACAAAAAAACCATGCTGATTGCCATTTTGGACTCGCATTTGGGCATCAGACCAACTGGTCATAGTAAATTGGTATGGTTGACCCATTGAACCAAGTGCGCACTTCACTGTAGTAATCGCAACACCTTTCATCTCGGCGTGTTCATAATATTGATAGGGAGGCCAGTCTTGGGTTGTTAACATCAACCTAGATGGACCTATCGTATTAGCCGTAGCACCATATGCAACTATGGTGCTAGCGAGCAACAAAGTACATCGCCTTGAAAATGATAGATAACTTGTCATGTTATGGGGTTTCAAGAACATCCTTATTCCTTACTAACTCTGAAATTTTCAACATAGAAACGGGAGGGAAATACCCAATTAGATTTGCGGTATCGGCATTAACGATATAGGAAAACTGTTGGAGCGTTTCAATGGGTATATCTCCAGCAAAAGTGTCTTCGGTGAGTATTTGCTGCGCTTTAAAGGCCGCAAATTGACCAGCATAATAATAGCGGCTAACAACACCAACAAGCGCACCGCTATTGCGTATTGGTGATTCTGTGGCTGAGAAAGTAGGTAGCCCCGCACTGTGAACAATATCAGTAATTACTTTAGCATTCGATATCAGTAGCGAGTCTGCCGGTAGGTACACTAAATCCACGTCGTCGTTCTTCATTTCGACGACCAAAGATTGAATATTGGCCTTTTCTATTCCGTTAGTCGTTTTCTGGACTGGGTAGCGTTTGACGTTAATACCGTTTTGTGTCGCGACGGCCAGTAAAGTGTTCGCGGCAATTTGCGAATTGTTTTCTAAAGGGTTAAACAAAATACCAACAGTACGGATGTCTCCCAGTTCTTTGATGACGTTAAGCTGCACTTCATAGGGGACAATATGGCTAACCCCAGTATAGTTTTGGGCTCTTTGTGAACTATCCACACTATCTACTATTTTTGAGCCAATAGGGTCGCTCACAATATTAAAAACAACCGGTATTTCACCGCTACTATTAAACTTTGTAGGGGCATTAGTGCTACCCAAAAGTGACAAGGTAATGGTGGTCCCAAAGGTATAAACAAGATCAGGTCTAAGACCTTCAAGGGAGTCGATGTGCTTTGCTAAAGTTTCTCGGTTCTTATCCGCATCTAAAATAGTGATTCGGACGCTATCATTCTTATTCATTTCATCAACAAACCCTTGCTCTGCTTGAGTCACTCCTCGCCAAAGCAGCATGACGACATGTTTGGAGTCCTGCAAGTTAGAGTTAGGACTATGTTCATTTGCCGAGACTATCGACGTCAGCAGCAAAGTTACGATTAAGACGATGGATTGAAGCGATTTAATCATGCGGAAGCTCCTTCAACGTCACTAAATATTTTGTCTTTCTTTTGCCAAAAGTAATACACCAATACAAGGCTTATAGTGCTGACGAATAGCAGTCCGCCTAGGATCATTACGGTGCTAATAAACCCATAAATGCCAAGCAATGCTCCAGTTAAAATAGGGCCTGTCACATTACCGATCCTCTCTGTAAGTCTAAAAATACCAATCGCTTTTCCCCGTTCACTGGTGGAGACTTTCATTAGACTCATCACCAAAGGGATCTGTGGTGAAATACCGATGCTGTGAGCGATACCAACAACGAGAACAACAACTAGCAATCCAAGGGTGCCATTAAAGTAATAGATGTTGAGCAAAGCAAATGAGGACAACAGTCCGCCAATCACTACGAAGACAAGTTTGTTCTTAAATCTGTCTATCCATATCGCGGTTAAGGGCGAGATAACCACAATGGCTAACCCATAGATCATCAAAATACGTCCGGACATGGCATTGCTCTCGCCAAGATGCTGTAGATAAACAGGGCATAAATAATAGAGAAAGCCGGTAAGAACTACTTTGGCTGGAATAGCGCTGCAAAAGCTTATAAGAGCAAAGTGTTTATTGCTCAATAGATCACTGAAGTCGGATAGCTTAATTGGCACTGAAGACTGGTTATTGTCGCCTTGTTCGAAGAAGCGCCAAACTAACAACACGCCAACGATGCTGATCCCCGAAGCTAAGAAGAAGGTGCCACTATATCCAATACGGTCAGCAAGCAAGCCTCCTATAGCTGCTCCGCACAAGGAGCCCGAGAAGAACGAAGACAAGAACGTCGCCATACCTTTGGTTCTATTTGAATTGTCGGTATAGTCACTGACAAAACCTTGCGCTGAAATAAACACTAATCCATAGCCTAATGCGGTAATCGTTCTGCTGAGAAGCATCGCAGATAATGTATTGCACAAACTGGTGGAAACCATGCCAACTGTGATAACCAAACCACCGATAATTAGCGCCTTACGTCGTCCCAATTTATCTGACCAGTATCCTGCAAAGGGTAGAGAAATCGCCCAGACCAACATGAATAACGAGATAGGAAAACTCGCTTGCATACTTAATGGTATCCAAGAGACATCCATCACTAAGGTCGAGACATAGTTGGGAAAGAAAGAGAGAGATGCCGCCTCGGCAAAGACAAACAAAAATAAGGGCAGGCGGACAAAACGATAGTTCTGATGTTCAATTATCGATGTTTGTGAGGTGTTTTCTGCTAGAGTTGTTCGGTTAATTTTTGCAAGTAGCGAGCTGATTTCATCGCGGCTTGTGACCTTAGCAGTCGTGTCTGTAAAGCCTTTACTGAGCCGAGCAACTAACTGTTTTAATTGGTGCCACGGTGACATGATCATATAGTTACAAAGGAAAAGAATCACTTCAGTAACGACTAGCAAAGAGGCAACCAATATGGATAACATATCGAGCAAGTTCTCTTTAAGGAGAGTGGCAACGAGATTCTTGTCCGATGATATGGTTAAGGCGATGGTGTCGTGGTTATTGAGTGGAAATAAATGGGTGTTGAGTTGCAACTCATCGAATTGAGCACCAGCGTTCACTAATGTTTGTGATTCTTGGACGATAGAAATCGCGATAATGTCGTTGTGATTGACCAGATAGTTGGCTAGTTCACTATCAAGACCACGTAGATTAGCGACATCAAAGCCACTAGCGATGAGGTAATCTAGTAATTGAACGAGGGAGTAGGCAATAATGGAGGCTTTTTCGTTTAATTCTTGTTGATAGATATCCGCGAAGTAGTCCATCATTTGTAATGAAGTCATAAAGTTGGCAACAAAAGTGGTGGTGAATGCCAACACCAGAATCAACATCGTGGTGTGTCTTTGTCTGAATTTTTGCCAACGGGTTAAATGCTGTTGGTTGCCTTCCATAATTTGGCTTGCAAGCTCAAATTTACATCCTGCAATTTCTTGCGACGACAAGCATTGATCGACCTCGGAGGTTCGGCGCAACATGTGCTTTGTGATACCGTGAATGAAAATTAAATTACACAGTGTCGCAATAACGATCCAAATTACAGCGTAGAAAGCACTTTTTGAAATGAGCCCACTGCGCAACGAGCCTAAATGTTCGAGGGAGTAAGTGAGTGAGATCTCGCCGTCCAACTGACCGAATGCATTGTAAATAGGTGTGCGTAGCTGTTTAGTTTGGCTCTCTGCGATAGAGACCTCAGCGTGGTTGGCAAAGTAGAGCCGCTCAGTTTGTCTATCGGTAACTTCAAGAGCGATTAGGCCAGAAACGCTGGCTAAATGACGTTCCAATAGAGACTGTACATTGCTGATACCATGCAAAGGAACACCGAAGGCAATAGCATTGTTGATGTCGGACAAGGTTTCTTGCATGACCACCTTATATTTGGAGTCAGTCGTCTCAGTTAAACGCTTATCAAAATTTAGGTAGTTTAAGCTGGTGGTCAGGAAAATAGACAGTGACAAGACGACAAAAATAGCGAAAGAAAGCTTGAAGCTAAGCCCCGGTAACATACCGCGAGACTTGCTGTTTACGCTTTCATCCTGAATATCCGTTTTTTGTCGACTCATCACTATCGCCTTTTTGCTAGCTAATACTTAAAGAGAAACCATTTTTGTCATCACCGGAGACCTCCACATGATTTATGGCTTCTTGTCTGCTCAAGCGATTAATACACTCTTCAGCTAACTTGGGCATGAGCGAGCGATTAATGATCTGTTCTACCGCACGACCGCCAGTTGTTGGGTCGTTGTTTTTCTCCACAACGTAGTTAATGAACGACTCATCCCATCGGAATGATGCTTGGTATTGCTCAGCCAGTTTTTTCTTAATACGATTCAGTGATATTTCGGTTATCTTGCCTAACTCACTATCGTTAAGTGGGTAGTAAGGCACAATGGTCGTACGGCCTAAAAATGCAGGTTTAAAGTAACGTTGAAGGTCAGGTCGAATCATTTCTAACAGCGTGCTGTTATCAAGCTGGGATTCAGCTTCGTCACAAGCATCGCAAATAGCTTGGTCAGCCGCATTTGAGGTCATGATAATAATGGTATTTTTAAAATCGACACTGCGGCCTTCACTGTCCTTGATATGTCCCTTATCGAAGATTTGATAAAAGAGATCGTGGACACCAGGATGTGCTTTCTCCATCTCATCAAGTAACAGAACAGAGTAGGGGTTGCGTCTAATCGCTTCGGTTAATACACCGCCTTCACCAAAGCCCACGTAGCCCGCCGGACTACCGAGCAACATTGATATTTTATGTTCTTCTTTAAACTCCGTCATGTTAATGATGGTCATGTCGTTGCTACCACCATAGAGCTGTTCTGCAAGTGCCATAGCGGTTTCAGTCTTACCAACACCACTTGGGCCACACATCAAGAATACGCCGATAGGTTTACGGTTGTCCGTCAAGCCAGCTCTGGAAATACGAATTGCTTTAGCGAGCTCTTGTTTTGCCACATTCTGCCCAATCACTCGCTTATCGAGTTCGGTTTCCAGAGTAAGCAGCTTATTAATTTCATCACTCAACATGCTTCCAACGGGAATTCCGGTCCAGTTTGCAATCACTTCAGCGATCGTTCCTTCATCAACTAATGCGTGAACCAGAGGAGTCTCTCCTTGTAACTCTGCCAGTTCATCTCGCAGCTTGTTCAGTTCTTCAGTCATTTGCTCCGGGTTTTCGGTTTCTTCGCTCGCGTTGCTGATATCAGATTGTATTGCTTTAATTTTATCAACTAGCTCAACTTCTTGATTCCACTGGCTATTCAAGGCATCGAGTTTGTTTTGGTTTTGCTCTCTTTGCTGTGTGAGTTCTGCAATATCGGCTTCATTGCCACCGAACAGCGCTTGCTCTTTAGCCAATGCCATCAATTCGTTTTCTTGATAACGAATCATTTGCTCTAAAGACTCGATAATTTCTGGCTTTGCGCCTTGGGTTAAGGCAATTCGAGCACTTGCAGTGTCGAGCAAGCTAATGGCTTTGTCTGGAAGCTGTCTTGATGGTAAATAGCGTATTGATAGATTAACGGCGGCTGCAATGGCTGATTCGGTAATGAAGGCACCATGATGTCCTTGAAGTGAGTCGGCAACCCCTCTTAGCATCTGCATTGCGTCTTCTGCGTTTGGTTCTTCAATGGTGACAACTTGGAATCTTCGGGTTAGAGCAGGATCTTTCTCAAAGTACTTTTTGTATTCCGCCCACGTTGTTGCTGCGATGGTTTTGAATTCTCCACGAGCCAGGGCCGGTTTCAGCAGATTAGCGGCGTCATTTTGTCCGGCTGCACCGCCAGCACCAATTAACGTGTGTGCTTCATCGATAAAGACGATAATGGGCTCCTCGGAGCTTTTAACTTCGTTAATGACATCTTTTAGTCGGTTTTCAAATTCACCCTTAACGCTTGCTCCTGCTTGGAGGAGCCCAAGGTCGAGAGAGTGAATTTGAACACCTTGAATCGCCGCTGGCACCTCGCCAGTTGCAATTCGAAGCGCTAAGCCTTCAACCACTGCGGTTTTACCGACGCCAGGTTCTCCTACGAAAATAGGGTTGTTTTGTCTCTTACGGCACAAAATATCAATAGCTTTGCGCACTTCACTGTTGCGTCCAGAAATGGGGTCGATCTTGCCATCTTGAGCTTGTTGGGTCAGGTTGATAGTGTACTTTGAGAGCGCATCGCCACCGCTAGACGACTCACCACCTGTGCTGGTGCCAGGGGAGGTGGTAGAAGTCGACGCACCACTTTTTCGAATAAGACCTTGTAAAGATTCAGTGGAAACATCTTTCAAACTCTCAAGTTTCAAAGTGGAAACACCCATTACGTTTTGTTGAAGCATGGACTGAATAAGGTGCAGACTGACTATTTCACCATGTCCGTAGTTTACCGAGGCAATCATCCACGCATCTTTAATCAATTCAGTGAGCTCATGGCTTAGTGTTGGTTGTCCTTCACTTCCTTTGGGAAGACGCGTGATTTTATCTGTGAGTTCACTAACCAAAGCATCTTGAGCAATGTTTTGAGAACGACAGAGATTTTCTAGACCTTTGTCTTTCTGCGAGATGAGCTGCAAAATCCAATGTTCTACTTCGATAGCAGGCACCCCTTGGTTCATTGCTGCTCCAGCCGATACTTCTAGAGCCTGCTTTAACTCGGGTGAGAGTTTGCTAACTAAATTAGTGAGTGTTACTTGTGCCATGTATAAATTCCCTTTTTTGATGTCCCTAGAGTCCTAAAGCTAGATCAGCGTAGCCTTATTCGTACCTTGGATTGTGGAAAACGCTCAGGAGCTAAGCAGTCGACTTCTCCCAGTTTCGCAGAGCTTAAAGCGTTGGAGCTAAGAACTGGTGCATTTAGATGCTGCCTAAGAATGAGAAGATAGATCGTTACTGGAGTATCATCTTTGAGATAATGTTGAACCGTTGACTTCACATCGTTTGCTAATCTTGAATCCCGTTTGAGCTGTTCGACTTCGCGTCTATTCTGAGGCTCGATATAAACTTTAATGCTGGCACTAGGTACATCACAGCGACTTCCTATTAATAAACCGTGTCCTAATTTATTGTTTTTCCTAGACCTAACAGATTTACCAATATTGCTAGTTGCGGCTTCAGGTAGCTTTCGAGTCTCATATGGGGTGACCTGTACCGATATCTTTAGTTCGTAGTAGTCGTTTAATAGTTGCTCTAACGTACGAATGTTTCTGCTATTTTGACCGAGCAGCATGGTATATTGAATCAAATGACGATTGCTATTTTCCAATCCTGACAAATGATAAAGCGTGTTACTTAACTTATTGTTTTGCTCATTTTGAAGCAGTAACCAAGCGCGTGTCTCTTGTTTGTAAGTAAGCTCAAATTGACGTTGGTTGAAGACATCAAGAAAGGCTTTTAATCCTTCGTCTTCCTGATGTAGTGCTTCAAGCAATTCTTCATAGATGTAATCAGGGATGACACCATATACACCGGATAAAGCCGTCTTTGCGATAGATAAACGTATTTGTCTATTGGTGACTTCTATCTGACTAATGTCATTTAAATTTCCACTGGGAATGACTTCTGATTCTAGTTTCAATCGAGTCCGGTTCTGAGGATTGTCAGAACAATACGATTGAAGAACACGAATAGCTTGAGCAAACTCAAAATCATCGGGCTGATTGCAGAGACTGTTCATAGGTGAACTAGACAGGTTTAAAGACATAGCTGGTTCCCGTGAACTTTCGCGAAACAGAGGCCGCTTTGCGGCTTACCATATAGATTGACACTAAGTTGTATATAGCGGTCAAAGCTGCAGAATTGTTTGAAAAACTCGTTCATGACTATTGAGAACGAGTGATAGGGCATCTCAGAGTTGAGCTCTACCGTGATTTCTGTACCCGGGACAAATACATTTTTATTGTGAACTCGCAGGGTAGAGACTTGCGTTTGGAATTTCACATTGTTGATGGTGTTAATTTCATCGAGGTTTTTGGCATCATGAGCGAATAGCTTAAAAATTCCTTTTAGCATGGATGCGGGATCATCGCTTTGCAGCAAGGAGTTAAAGTTACATGTTAAAAGCCCAATCAGCTGGCTTAATGACTTTTCACTATTTTGTACATCTTGCGGCGCGGATGGCGGGTACATCAGGGTCATGACTCCGGGGAGATCAATGCTCTCTCGGCATTCAAGCTCACCAGACGCACTACAGGCCAGTTTGTCATTGCAGCACAATAAACGTGCAATTAGCGTGGCATTTTCCGATTGATAAAGAGACTCTGAAACGACGACTTCAAACTGTCGCTCTAAGTTCATTTTCGCTTCCCAATAGGCAGTACTTGTAGCGTGTGTCTTTTTGCTGTGTTTGTATTTGTCCCCTAGAACAGGCACCAGTTCGACATCTCCGTATGCAGTGATTTGTTTGACTGATTGGATCTTGATGATGTCGATGACAGAGTCATTGCCACTGTTAGGTTGAATAAGATAAGCGAGGCGACGCCCATCGACAGTAATCGGTTCGCTTATGTGCTCGAAAGTATTAATTACGGGCACAACATTTAAACGAATGACGTCGGTATCAAATAAACGCAAAAACTCAGAAGGAATGTCATTCAGGAAGATATTCAAAGTACATTGATGGTCATTAACTTTGCTAATAGCGCTAGCGAAATTTCTTATAATGAAAAACTGTCGCTTTTCTTTGAATAAGAAAAACTCTCTTATGATTTGAAAGCCATCAAACTGATTACCTTTTGCGGGTAAAAACTTAAAATCAGGATCACCGACACGGCTCTGTAGTTGCACGCCACTCAATTCTGCAATTGTGTTATTTTCACGATCTGACAGAGAGATAGCGAGACAGTTTGAGAGCAGGAGTTCTACTAATAAGTCTGCGTTGTTAGCAAAACCTTTTACAAAGAAGTTTAAGTCAGAACAAGCTAGCGAGGAAAAGTAGACACCTTCATCTCCCGTTGATAATTGAATCTGAAGCGCAGCATTGGCCAGTTCCGCCTCTTCTGGCTTATGGACTGAGAACGGTGCAGTGGTTGCTGAAATATCTGTTATGCTGAATGGGTTGATCGCTAAGTTATCAACCGTTTGAAACAAGCACTCTTGCTCCCCAATCATATTTGAAAATTGACTACCCAATGGAATATTCGCGTTCTCTGTAATACCATCCGGTGCATTCAATTCTGCGTAACCAATACTTGGAACTCGTTGATTGATGGAAGGGTATATCACGTCTATCAAGCTATCGATAACTTGCGAATATTGGGTCTCCAATGCCATTTCTGTTTTAGCGTTGAGCAAGGCAACACCGTCCAGCAAACGCGCGAGGCTGGGATCTTCGATTTGCCCCTGATGCATATCGAGTAATGAGGCAATATGAGAGTGCTCCTCGGCATAGAACCCTAAGGAACGCTTTACTAAAGCTAACTCTCTTTCATAATATCGAAGCAAAGGATCAGTCATATTCTTCCTCTGATATCTTGGCACTGAAGTCACCAAGCGCTATTTTCGAGTCAAAGACGAGGGTTTGTTCTCCGTCCTGAGATAGATGCTTGGCTACAATGGTAAATTGAATACAGTTTTGACCTTCCCGGCGTTCTAACATCTCCACAGAAACATCGGATAATCGCGGTTCATATGTGGTAAGCCATGTTTCTATTTTTCTTGCCAACTGTGTTTGGTCGAGGTTGGCGGTCAACAGCTGAACATCAGTAATACCGAAGGTAAAGCTAGAACGTCTGACCTCAGAAAGACTGTTTTCGACAGCAATTAACGGTGCTTCAGACTCTAGTAATCGAGTCAGATGGTAGCGAATATCGTCAATCTCATCGTCTTGGCGAGATGATTGAATAAAAGCATTGTAGAAACTCACTGGCTGACCTCCCCAAGCTCCGTAGTTAACACCACTTCACCGTTAAAATGGTCAAACTGATATTGGGGAACCATTCGTAACGTGCAAGAGAAATGGCCGGGAAGGGACTCTATCTCGTTAACGGCAATGTGTGCTTTGCTGAGAGGATATTTTGCCAAGGTCTCTTCGTTGGCGTAGTTCACATTACTGGAGAATTTCTCAATCCAGTTTCGTAGAAACTGTTCACATTCTCGCGCATCGCTGAAGTTACCAATCATTTCACGCACTTGAACTTTGAGAAAATGGGCGACACGGCAGCACATTAGTGTCGTTTGTAGTTGAGCCAAAACTTTGTCGTTATCGCTATCTGATGGTGCCCACACTGAATTGTTACCAGAGAAGTAGAGCTTGCCTGTTAGTGCGTTTCTTGCGAGAGAGATGAAACCTTGATTGGAATAAAAGCTAGCGATTCTACCAATTAAATAACTGTCACATTCGCTGTAAGTAAGCTCAGATGTTTTGTGTTTCCATGCCAGAAGAGCCCCTTGTTCTTTATCACTCCAACGAGCTTTTAGGAAGCCAAACCAACCGATACGATGGTGTTCCTTCATGACCGTAGATAGGAAAGCAATATTGGCATATCCCCAAAGCGTGTCGCCTTTTTCTTGATAAAGGAATCCACAGCGATGATCTTTGTACGGTTGACGCAATTTGATACGTGGCATCGCTAAGCCAAGAAAACGAGCACTAGGTTGCTTGCGCAGAGCTTGCCAAGCTGTGTAATCTGGGCCGTTTAAGACCTTTTCTATTCTTTGTGTATTGGAAAGCCAGTCGGCGCCTGAGTCGGCAAAAAAAAGTGAATCAGGAGAAGCTAGCATGGTACATAAAGTTTGTTCACCCAGTTGACCAATTAGACCCAGTGTGTAGATGTCGTCAAATTCGCTATTAACGTCTAGGTCCATGGAAATAGGGTGTGTGAAGGCGATACAACCAAAGGGTTGTCCACCTAGCGTATTAAGTTCTTTATTGCCAATGGCATTGAACAAAAAAGTTTGTTTGATGGAATATGATTGATTGAGGTCGTTTGATACCTCTTCCCAGCTCATATCAAGAATTTTGAGTTTGGTTCTTTGCCTGCTGACTGGTTGTGTTGCTAGGTAAAGCGCTTGACGCCAACTTGCCTCTAGAGCTTGAAAGTCGTCATTGTGCAGAATGAGATCCATTTGTTTGGAAAGGCGCTCATCTAAGACAAGAATGAGTTGAGTAATTTGCGCAATAATACGCTCTGCTGAATAAGTAGAGTATTGGTGTTCTTTTTTTGCTAGTTCGACCATCATTGCGAGTGCGTCAAACAAGTATGAATCTTGTTTGGGGTCGAGCGCGTTAAATTGTTTTTGCCAGTCTGTACTAAACATCTACATCAACTACCGCAGCATTTAGCCGCAACCACAAAGGTTGCGGCTTATCACAATTAACCAGGAATCTTCGCAACCATGCGAACAGAGGTGGTAAGTTCTTCGAGTTGAAGCCATGGTCTTAGGTGTGCAATCGCAGAGTAAGCCCCAGGTTTACCCGGCTGTTCAACCACTTCAATACGAGACTCTGCCAGTGGCGTACGAGCTCGAGAATCGTTACCAATCGCACCTGCGTTGGTGTATTGGTCGATCCAAAGTTGAAGTTCACGTTGAATATCGGGTGCTTCAATGTTTGAACCCAAACGATCACGTCCCATTACTTTCAAATAATGGGCAATTCGACCACTTGCCATGATGTATGGCAGTCGTGCGGAGATAGCAGCGTTAGCCGTAGCATCCGGATCGGTATAGATTTTCGGTTTTTGGGTAGTTTGCCCGCCGATAAAAACGCCATAGTTGGTGTTCTTGTAATGAACTAGAGGAAGGAAACCAAGGTCGCTGAGTTCTTTCTCTCGTTCGTCGGTGAGATTCACTTCTGTTGGACATTGCTGGACTAGATCGCCAGCCTCAGTCTTGTACGTTAGGTTAGGCAGGTTTTCTACTTTACCGCCGTTATCAAGACCTCGAATAGCAGTACACCAGCCATATGCAGTGAATGCTTGAGTCATCTTAAGACCTAGATCATACGCCGCATTAGACCAGACAAGTTCATCGTTATTCTTCGGATTCGGATTACCATCCATATCAACATCCAGCTCTTCATAAGCGAAGACGTCTGTGCTTAGCCCTTTTTGTCCATATGGTAAGCGTGCCATAGTACGAGGAAGCGTCAGAGTGACATAACGCGCGTCATCACTTTCCCTAAACGAGTTCCAAGCAGCGTATGCAGGAGAGTCAAAGCCTGCTGCGACAGGTTTGCCTTCTTCAAATGTAGAGAAGTCATTGAACTCAAACATTTGCGCATTGGCTGCGGCAATGAATGGAGCGTGGCACGCTGCAGCTACTTCGCCCATGTAACGAAGAAGTGCTACATCTTCATCTTTTGCGCTGAACTCGTAGTCACCGATGAATGTGCCGTAGGGCTCACCACCTGCTGTACCGTATTCATCTTGATACAGGGCGTTGAAGAGAGGACTGCGGTCTATAGCTGGTGCATCTTCAAATTGTTCGAGCAATTCATCTTGTGAGAAATCAACCATTTTGATTTTCAATGAACGCCCAGTGTCGCTCTCTTTGACGAGTTTTTGTAGACCACGCCAAGAACCTTCAAGCTTTTGAAAGTCGTCTTGTTGCATCACCGCAGAAAGCTGCTTTGACAGCTTCTTGTCGATTTCGCCGATGGCGCTTTCAATAGTTTTAGTTAAGTTTTTATCCCACGTTACGGTGCCTGAAAGTGCCTGTTCAGCAAGTACTGAAAACAGCTCTTTAGTTGTATCCGCAGGAGTTTGTGTTGTGGCTTCAATCGCTCTGTCAAGGAAACTCAGTGAGCCTTCCTCAGCGGACGGTTGGCCTTGTACGTCTGATTCAGTGCTCATTCTTCTGCTCCTTTCTGTTCAATACCAAGTTCTTGAGATAAGGCGTTGATGGTGTCTGCACTTTGCAACACTTCTTTCAATAACTTCTCTAGATCACGAGAGCGATCAGCCTTAGAAAGTAGTACCTTCAACTGATTGCGAGTCTCTACGAGCTTTTTTAAGGGCTCGACTTGGTCAATGATGGCTTCAGGCTCGAAGTCCTTCATAGAATTAAACTTAAGGCTTGCTTCAAATTGACTATCATCTTCGGCAAGAACATTGTCTACTTTCATGGATAACTCAGGACCAACGCGTTTCATAACATGATCGAAGTTATCTTTGTCTAAGTTATAGAATGTGCGATCTTCAACATCTTCTTTGTCTTGTTTATGACCAGAATAATCACCGATTACACCCACAACAAAAGGCAGCTCTTTTGTTTCAACTGCTCCATTGGTTTCTACATCATATGTGATGCTAACGCGGTTCTTACTTACGCGTTTGTGCTGAGAATTTAGTGCCACAACATCTCTCCTTGATTAATTAGCTAGCGGTTGAAGTGACTTTCGCTTCAGTTGCATCAAAGCCGACTTCTGGGCCTTTCTCGATTTTTCCGCCTTCTCCCTCGATATAGTAAGCTTTTGAAATCTCGGTGTAGGTAAGCGCAAAGCTCTCACTTGGTAATGAACCGTTTGTTCCTGTCATTGTGTAGTTAGACATACGTGCGTTTTTCAGCGTTAAGATAAGGTATGGATCAGCACCAGAACCTTCGCGATTTGGTTTAGTCATCACCACTTCAATGGTTTTACCTTCAGCACCTGGTGCATATAAGAAAGTTGTAAGGTAAGGTGAGGCACCATCACAGCCACGGCCAATAGTGATTTCCCCTAGAGCTACCATACCTTGGTCAGCATTGTTGGCATTACCAACATCAATACCTACGCCACGAACGGCGCTCCAAGAAACATTATCAATGGCAAAGAACCCATCTTTACCACCAATTTTCTCAACGGTTGCTGCACCTTTAGGTTTGGTTCCGTCAATTCTCATAAAAATAGAAGCCATCAGTTTTCTCCTTCGCGTATCGCGTTAAACCGTTACCATTCAAAATCAGAAACGTCTGAATTTGCGGTAGCTTGAGTTACTTCATTGTTGTTGGATTGGTTTGAGGCCGAGGATTCGGCATCATTCGAGTTGCTAGTAGGAGACTCTGAGTACTGCTTAGAGTGACCACCAGACTGAGTTGATAGTGAACTGTTTTCCATGTTTATAGGGGCGTCATTCATTCCAATCAGTGAATCGATTTGATTAAGTGCATTGGAATTATTTCCTACCAGAATTTTCATCAGTTCTGGTAAGGGTAGTTGTCCCCAAACAATTGCCCGTTCAAGTAGGTAACTAGTTGGGTTATGTGGTTCAGTTTGCTTAAAGAAGTCCGCCAGAGTTCTCAATTGATTATAAGCGGCGTCTCTTGTGAGAGGCTGTGTAGAGATAGTTGAAACTGTCGCTGAAATAGGGGGTGTAGATTCCGGTGCTTTATTAGGCGTCGCATCGGGAATACTAACGGTATCTGGATTAGAACTGACCGAGTCTATATTATCGTGAGCGTCTGACTGCTCAGAGCTATCTGGTTGAGATTGAGTCTCGCCAGAAGCTGCTTCAGTGTTAATATCGTCTAAAGGCCACTGACTATATTGGTTACCGATTAATGTTCGCAGTGCCGTTAAATGGCTTTCGAAGATTTCACGGACGAATTTAAAGCTGAGCGCTTGGACGCCATGGCTTTGGCAACGTTCTGCAAGCACAGTTTCTACCTGATTTACCTGCTCTACCAATTGCCCTAAGCCGAGAATCAAGTCGGTACATTCAAGGCTAAAAGCGTCGTTAGCTTCGTTTTGCAGATCACTCAATGTGCCGCTGCGTTCTGCTTGGAAATAGCGAGAATAAGTGATGTTGCCAACAAGAGGAATGAACTGTGTTGGCATAAAGAGCGCGGAGGCCTCGGGTGCGTCACCGATGAACTGCGATAACGGTTTGATGCGAAACTCCACCAGTTCTTTTTGTTTTCCAGACTCATCCGTCGCCTTGACCTTGTTGTCAGGCAGTGTTGGATGCAAGGTATCCCAGAAGTTGTCAATGTAGTTTTGAAGAAGCTTAAAACCTTCAATCAGCTTCGGTATAGGTTCTCGGTCAAATGACAAGCTAGTTATGTACCAGCTCCAAAGTTCCGTATCTTTTGTTTTCGAACCGAGTGCTTCGTTGAGCTGTTCTCTAAACTGCTGCCAGTTTTGATCATTGAGTTCAGACTTTTCTTCGTCAGCAAATGCATCTGGGGCTTCTAACATTTGTCTAAAGGATGAAAGGGCGGTGTTATATCCATTTCTGATCGCTCTATATTCGCCGCGATCAAGCTTTAAGTATTGTCCACTGGGAGCGTCTTCCGATAGAGCGCCTGATAGGTCATCGAAACTGTACATACCATTCCTTGGTTTATTTCATTTATGCATATCAAAGCAATTAACAAAACTATTTACTTTTTAAAGTGTCAATAGCTTAACAACATGATTACATTGCTTTAATATTAGAAGCGTTTTTCAGAAAGTCTCGGAAATTTGTGAAATTTCGTCATTTTTTTACTTTTCGGTAGGAATATTGGAACGACGTCACACGCGAACGCTAATTAACTATAATAAAATTAGGGGCTTATCCCCCTATTAGGACTGTGGGCATTCCCGCAACAATGGTACCTCCGTGTGCTGTTGTGTCACCTAATCTAGCTGCTGGCCGATTGCAAATAAGCACTGTCGCACTGCCCTTAATTATGCTGTCCGGTGGCCCTACGCATGTGCACATGTCTCCCATGACTGACGCAGGCATGTTCCCGATTAAAACGGTTGGTACTCCTGGCCCAATTATAGGCCCTCCTACGTGCGGAATAGGGGGCACTGCAGGTGTTTGCATTGGGCAGACATGCATGTCTGTTGAACGAGCTGCTGGCAAAGTCATAACTTTCCTAAGCCTCCATGAGCTATATTGAGAGCGACTGCGATGGATTGTTGATAATAGTCGGCATGCTTGTCCCATTCAGGTATCGCAGCGGCGGTGTTAATAGCCCCAGCGCAGGCTTTGGCGTATAGCTTGGGGTCGGGGAGTACACTGGGGAGTTCAGGTGACACAATACTACCAGCACCGTTCCAAAATACAGCTTGTGCTAACCATGATGGTGCGCACTTTAACTCTAATCGAGTTGCATAGAGTTCGCAGCGCCGCCTTCCCTCTTCACTTGGTTCAAATACCCATTGTTTGCAGTTTGCAAGGCAAGTCTGTTGTGTTTTGTTCCAGTCCGGCATCCGAATTTCAAGGCATAAGTAAGCCCAAAGGATGGCTTCCCTTACCGGTAAAGCGTGTGCAAGAAATTGAACCAGATCGAAATAGAGCTCTTTCTCTTGCAATGCCGCTATAAAATCTTCAATGCTCTGTGACTGAGCTAGTATCTCAGTGAGATCCTCTGAAGCACTAAACAATGGCGTGATTTGCTCAGGGTTTACGTAGGGTATCTTTCGATACTGAAGTTGTTGAGTCATCATTAATTTACCTTCACTATAGCGCCTTTGACTTCAGACATGACAGCACCGTTAATGGATGCCTTCAGGTTTGACTTGAGATCGGCTGAGAGCTTTCCTTGAGCGGTTAAAGTCGTCTGGGCGTCTAATGTCAAGCTCGCCCCTTTTATAGTTCCACTTCCTGAGGCGTCTACAGTTACAGACGCAGCGGATAATTTGGCAGACGTTGAGCCTTTGGCATCCAACGTCATGCCCTGAAGTTTTAGTGCGTTAGAGGCTTTAATTTCGATTGCACTAGATTCAATCTTGATAGAGGAAGAGCTGATGGTGATTTTGCTTGAGCCTACTTTTAGCTCTAGAGAGTCTTCGCCCTCAATGCTGACGGTCTTGGCTTTGCCGCTAAACGCTTTAGCAACGCTCATCGTCATCGCGTCCTCAGCGGTATAGGTAATAGCTTTGGTCGCTTTATAGGCGACTTCACCTTTGATGGTCGTGGTGACGTTGTTTTCTACTTCTAAGGTAAAGTCCTTAGCGGCATGTTGATAAAACAGTTCGTTATCTTTTTTATCATCGAAGTACCACTCATTACTCTGACCTTTAAGCATGGTTTTAATACCAGTTTGAGTAGAGTTTGCTGTCTTATATGGAGGAGCATTCTGACTATTGTATACCGAGCCAGTAATAATTGGCTTATCCGCGTCGCCATTAATGAAAGTGACAAGCACTTCTTGGCCAACTCGTGGGATAAACTGTGTCCCGTAACCTTTCCCCGCCATTAGTTGAGCAACGCGAACATAGCAACTGGTATCATCGCCGCTCGTTTCGTTGTCCCACAAAAATTGGATTTTTACTCTCCCCTGGTCATCCTGACTAATATCACCACTTGTTTTTCCTGCAACTACGGCGTTGTGAACGCCTTGAATTGAAGGTTTGTCAATGACGGTTGGCAAATAGGGAGTGGAATTGGGCACTACAGTGATTTGAGTTTGGCAGTTCGATTGACCGCTTGACTGGCCATCATATTGAACGGTTTGCGAGACTACTAAGTATTCACCCAACTGTGTATTGTCTGTGTGACTGGCTAGTGAAAAGTATTGCCCCACATAAAATGCGTCTACATCACTGGATGCCTGTATTGTACTGTACTGGCTTTCTATCGCTTCCACACGACGTTTGACCAGAGTGGACAGATCGGTCATGTCTCCAGAAACGCTATCGTTAGAAAAATGTGTTGCGGCTAGTTTAGTGTTATTGGCGATTTTATTGCTCGATTTACTTGCTTTACTGGAGAGCAACTTAGATTGACTGTAGTCGTAATCAGTGAGCTCCAAACTCGTTCCGTGAAACTGAAGGTCAGAATGCCAAGATTGAATGAGTGGGTTGCTACCAGAGGGTAGGTTAGCCATATCGAACTTATTGATATCCGCTTTGCTGTATGGTTTCTCCGCGTCTTGTAAGATCAGTTTATGGCTGCTTGATGTGTGTTCAAAGTGAAATTGAATTCCTTCTTGAGCAAGCAACCGACAGACAAAGTCATAATCCGTTTCATTGAACTGTATGCAGTACTCACGTTTGGTACTTGGTAGAGATTTGGCTGTAAATAGGCTTGAGAAACCGGCATCACTAAACACAGAAGAAATGATATCTTTGGTTGATTGGTTTTGGAAAACACGGCTTTTCTTAGAAAAGTTAAGTAACCATAGCCAAGGCCGTAAAGTGATGTTGTAAAACGCATATTGCTGAGTTTCATCGAAACCCGTGCAAACGATCTTTGCGATGTAGCCATGAAAGCTACGCACTAGGCTTTGTGAGCCTGACTCAAAAGTATAGCGATTAAGCGTCATTGTCTGACCGAGTTGATCAGAGGCAGAGAGCCCTTTTGCGACCAGTTGTAGATTGATCTCAAAAGGTTCAAAGAACCGCTCTTGAATTGTCGCATGAGTTACTAGGTACTCATTGTTCTTATAATCTTTGGCAGTGAACTCACTGGTCGATGCCAAGTATAGATCGGCCATTCTGTCTTCCTTGAACTAAGCCTTTGATAATATTCTAAGATTAGCACTAGATACTAAACAGTATAGGTAGTTAAGGAAGAATGTGAGCAATATCAAAGCACAGTATCGAGCTACTGTGCTTTGGGAGTGTAGCGGAAAGGGGCTTTAAGAGGCAGAAATGGTACGTCGGTTTTTCTGGGTAGACAGGGTGAGTAATCCTATACACAAGAGCGCAATGATAATCCCGATTAATGACAAGGTGAATACTGATGCGTAGCCGAATTTATCAATGGATAAGCCAGCAAGCATTGCGCCGACACCAAAACCGCCTGCCATACATAACATCAAAAGACCCTGAGTTAACGCTGGAGAATTAGGACTCAAACGACCTGCGATGGATGGAATGATCATGTCATTCCAAGACATTGCTTGCATGAGTAACACTAACAGTGCGATAGGCACGAAAGCCTGAACATCATTTCCAGCGGTTAACCAAAATAGAGTGCCGACTATTAAATAAATCACTTGAGCGGCATACCAAACTTTAAATGGCCCGCTTCTTTGCATCCATCTTCCGGCCGATTCGAGCATAAAAATGCTGATAATGGCAGAGATAGCCATACCAAGTGCGGAGTTGCCGATATTGACTTGATAAACTTCTTTGATTAGCAAAGGACCAAGTTCCATCAGGTTAGAAGAGAGAAACATTGAGAAGAAGACTGCCAACAAAAAGAGAAACCAAGGTGCTGCACCTTGTTGTGAAGTGGTTTCATTACCTAATTTCTTCTCAGCACCCTCAAAGTAGGATTTATCCGTTTCAATGGATGGAGGAGGGCAAACAGAAACCAAACAAAGCACGATGATGACCAAAGACATAAGTATAAGCAGCTGATCGTCACTTGGCACATTGTAGAAGTCAGCAATAGAAATAAGTAAACCAGTCACAACAACACCAAAGAACTGACATTGATATAAGCTGGCTAGACCCCGGCCTTCATCATTTTGGTTTTTGCTAGACGCGATTACAAAGGTCGGATTCAGTACTAACAATGCGACACTACCAATGCCTATCAGAATACCTACTGTCCAGTAGATCGCTGCGGTTGTCTCAGCGAAGTAAAGAATTAACAGAGCAATAAAATGAATAAACAAGGCCATTCGTTGTAGTAGACGATGACAACAATAACGATCGGCCATCCCACCAATCAACGGTGCTAATAAACCGGCACCTCCAATGAGTGCCATGACTTGGCCTAGTAGTGCGCCACTAGATGTTCTTTCAATGATGATTGGGTTGAGAAGAATCGCAATACCAACCCATTGGACAATACCAAGAGAAGCTTGTGCGAAATGCCACAGTCGAATGCCATTCATGAGTGAGAACCTCTATTAATAATTTACTCATGAATTTTCAAGGAATTGGAAAGAGAAACAAGTAACATACTCCCCGTTACCTTCTCACAATCGAATAATTACGCCCCGTCTTCTAATGACATCAAATGATGAAAGACCAAAACGTGGTGCTTTCATCATTTGAAATTATGTTTTTAGCTTCTGCCTAACATACGTGAGAGTGTGCCATCTTTATCAACGAGTTGGTGTTTTAGGGCTGCCAGAACGTGCAATACAAGTATAGCGATTACAATGTTCACCGATGAGAAGTGAATGGTAGAGCTAATTTGTTGTAGCCATTCGATTTTCTCTCCTGCTGAGATAAGACTTATGCCAAAAAACTCGACCGAACGTCCTCCTCCGATACTCATAGTGATTCCAGATAGCGGCATCATTATTGTAGCTAAAAGCAAAAACCAGTGAACAAAGTGGGCAGATTTCTCTTGCCACTCAGGTAGCTGTTTGATGGAACCGATCATGCCTTCTTTCAGGCGCCAAACTAGCCTGATTGAAGCTGCAAACATCACAAGTACTCCGAGTGATTTATGAAGATTCCTTAGCTCATTTTTGTCTGGGCCATTGGCCATATCGCCGAGATAAAGTCCTATGGCAAGCGTCGCTATAAAGAAAACAGCAGTTAGCCAATGAAACACCATGGTAGGTTTACTAAGTTTGTTGTTGAGCATATTAGTCCATATTTTTGTTGTGGGATTATGGCGATAATTATTCCTTATGCTCTTTTTTTGTTCTAGACGCATATGTGTAAAGTTAAGTAAAGATAAGAATATTTATCATCTGGAGTTTTGAGCTTGTTAGATACATCGGTTTTTATTTGAAAGTGTTTCAAGTCTTTGGTGGTTTTTAGCTTCCTTCTCTCAACCTATAGTTAAGTCATTGAGCAAGAACACTTGCAGCTAGACACTATAGAGGAACACGTTATGACAACAATGATGAAAGCAATCGGTTTTAGTGAATCAAAAACTATCGATGAAGAAAACAGCTTGTATGAGTTTGAAATGGCTATGCCTGAAATCGGCGAATTTGACCTACTTGTAAAAGTTGCGGCCATTTCCGTTAACCCTGCAGATGCAAAAATACGTGTTCGTTCAGCAGTGAATAAAACATTAGAAAGTCCACGTGTTCTGGGTTTTGATGCCGTGGGAGAAGTGGTATCAGTGGGCAGTAAGGTCACCAACTTCACTGAGGGCGATCGAGTATACTATGCTGGTGATGTCACTCGCCCAGGCACCAATGCACAATATCATGCTGTTGATTCAAGAATTGTCGCGAGAGCTCCAAAAGGACTCACTGACGCAGAAGCGGCTGTAGTCCCGTTGACTGCATTAACGGGATGGGAGGCTCTGTTTGATCGTCTTCGTGTAGACCCGTCAGAGCGTAAAACGCTATTAATTATCGGTGGTGCTGGTGGTGTCGGCTCTATTACTACTCAAATTGCAAAACAGCTCACTAACCTAACGGTTATAGCGACAGCATCACGCCCAGAGACCGAAGCTTGGGTAAAAGAGATGGGTGCAGACTATGTGGCCAATCATAGAAACTTGGTCGAATCTGTTCATGACTTAGGGTTTGAGACGGTAGATTATATTTTCAATGTCGCTGACACGGTTGGTCATTGGGATGCGATGGCAGAACTTATTGCACCTCAAGGTATGATCGGTTCAATCGTTGAGTTTGATAGCGGTATTGATCTTAGTAAGCTTCAAGGTAAGTCAGTCGGTTTTGTTTGGGAGCTTATGTTCACACGCTCAATATACAAAACACAGGATATGTACAAACAAGGTGATATCTTAAAACAAGTCGCTAATCTTATTGACTCTGGACGAATTCAATCAACCTTGACCAAAGAGATCAATGGTTTCAATGCAGAGTCATTAAAGCAAGGGCACCGATTGATGGAAAGTGGCGCTATGATCGGTAAGCTTGCCATCAATTTTGATTAAACAATCAGCATGTTAGTTAAAAATACCTCTTCTTTTATGAGTCGAGGTATTTTTTGTATATGATGGAAAAGATTGTAGTGAATATGGTGAAAGTAACATGAAAGCACTGAACGAACTGACTTTGTTTGCCGAAACGGCCAAACAAGGTAGTTTTTCTAAAGTAGCGAATCAAATGGATATGACGCCTGCAGCCGTTAGTGCATCAATAAAGCGTTTAGAAGAGCAAGTTGGCTTCCCGCTGTTTGTTCGAACAACACGAAGATTGAGCTTAACTGGAGAGGGAGAACTATTCCTAGCCAAAGTTAATTGTGCTCTTGCAACTTTGAATGAAGGTGTCGAGGAGATCGCAAATGCTCGTGGCGCGCTAACAGGTAACATTTATGTGTCTGCACCGTCTGACTTTGGGCGAAACTTACTGCTTGATTGGATTAATGAGTTCACTGACTTACATGAAAACGTTACGGTTCGTCTTGAGTTATCTGATCAGTTGGTGGATATGTATAGCAAACCAATTGATGTTGCTATTCGATATGGGGAACTTCCAGATTCCAATATGGTGGCAATACCGTTATGTCCGCAGAATGTTCGAGTGCTTTGTGCTAGCCCAGACTACATTCGTCATCACTCTCCAGTGCTACACCCAAACGATTTGAATCAACATAACTGCATCAGCTTTATGGTGGCGGGCTCAGTACATAACCACTGGCCATTATCCTACGATTCTCAACAAGTTGTTATAGAGACCAAAGGAGCGATATCAGCTAATGATGGTGATGTCGTGAGGCGTTTAGGGTTAAAAGGCAGAGGAATCGTCAATAAGTCGTTAATCGACGCTAGTCAGGACATTATTGAGGGGAAGCTGAGAAAAGTTCTGCCTGACTGGCAAGGTGAGTCAGTGCCGCTTTATATGGTATGTGCTGATAAGAGGCAGTTAAGACCAATTATTCGAGAATTCCAAAAGTTCTTGAAAGAGAAGTGTCAAAGTCAGTTTGACAAGGTTAGTGATATTTTAAATAACTAGCCCTAATCATATAAGGCTAGTTTTTGTTTACCTCGTTTAAATAGTTAACATTCACTGAATAGGTAGTCTGAGCTGTGTCTCGACTTAGGCAGTTTTGCATTGAAGTCCTGCTCACTATGTTTTCCGAGCGGTACGATAACCGAACTACGGTATCCTTGCGCTGCCAAGTTGAATTCTTTATCAAGAACAGTGCTGTCAAACCCTTCGATAGGTACGGCATCAATACCCAGAGTCGAAGCGCCAAGTAGGAGCGTACCTACATTAAGGTACACTTGCTTCTCCATCCAATGCTGAGCATCTTTCAAATCGGAGCGATGCATATCAACGAAGTAGTGTCGGCCATTCTGTTGTCCTAGTTTTGCATCTGGAGTAGCAAAGCGGCCGTCCTTCTCTTCATTTTCTAGCAACAACTGTAAGTAGTTGTCATCAATTTCTGTTCTTGTACAGAATACGATGACATGAGAAGCGTTAAGCACTTTGGGAGCATTGAAACTGTAGCGGTCTTGTGTGGCAGTCGCAACACGCTGTTTGGCCTCGTCAGTACTGGCAATGATAAAGTGCCATGGTTGAGAGTTCACACTGGATGGACTAAATCGGAGGAGTGTTTTAATCGCATCTACCTGCTGGGAAGATAGCTTAAAAGATGGGTCGAATACTTTGGTTGAATAGCGGTTTTTAGCGTTGTCAGCAATGTTCATAAACGTGTCTCTACTTAACGGGAGTTAGCCCGAGGATAGCGAAACCAGCCGCAAGTAAAAACACTGTGGAATTTGATGCAGTTTCAAATATTCTTTGAAGATACTAGAACTTAGATTACCTACACAATATGCGGAAAAGGTTGAAGTTTGATTAGATTCATCTAACTTTATCTAAGGTAAGTAAGAGGAAATAATATGAAAAAGAATAGCTTAAAATACCTTGCTGGTCTTATTGCGGTATCTACGCTGGCATTAGCTGGATGCTCAAACAGCGACCAGGCTAACAAAGAGCAACCTATCGGGATGGCTAATCCTGCCGCAGTATATTGTGAAGAGCATGGTTCTTATGATCTTCAAAGTGGTCAATGTACGTTAAAGTCGGGTGAGATGGTGGACGCCTGGGATTATTACCGAGAAAACCACAAGGAAATGCCAAACGAGGCGGCGAGATATTGTGAATCTACAGGTGGCGTCTATATGCAAGATTCGAGCAAATGTGCGCTCCCAGACGGTAAAGTTATGGATGCCGAAAGCTACTTCAGAGATCATCAATCTACCAGCAGCTAAGTTCGTATTGCTGCTAACAACAAGGACGGTATAGTGCAAAAGAGTAAAGTAACAGGTTTTTTCGTTTTCATCATTGCACTCGTCATTGTTGGTTGTAGTAATCAAATTATCCAACAAGAGCCCGAAATGTATACCAGTTCGGGCTCTATCGCTCCTTATACACAATCCAGTTTTGAACAATATGTCGATGAGACTAGAACTTGGCTTGATGAAACTCGAGTATTTCACGGAGCCGGTTACCAAGTCGAAATGGATGTTGTAAGCCCTTACAGACTGCTACCTGACAATCCGAATGGGGAAGGTATATTACTGGTCCATGGACTGGGGGACTCGCCTTACTCCTTTGTCGATATTGCGCCTTACTTAGCAGAGCATGGCTATTTAGTTCATGTCATGCTGTTACCGGGTCACGGTTCTCGACCAGCTGATCTAATGAACCCAACCAATGAAGACTGGCGTTTGGCGGTGGAACATCAAGTAAACCTGCTGCGTGATGATGTCGACAAAATATGGTTAGGCGGTTTTTCAACAGGCACCAATTTGGTGACTGAATACGCTTTAGCTCATCCGAAAGCAATTCAGGGGCTTGTGCTATTTTCGCCAGCGTTTGCGCCGAAAGACCCACTAGTTTCAATGGCGAGTTTTGCGCGTCATTTTGTCGATTGGGTAAGTGTCGAGAAGGAGCAGAACTTTACTCGCTATGATTCACTGGCAATGAATGGGGCGGCGCTGTACTACCAAACTGCGGTTGATGTTCAAGACGCGCTAAAAGAGAAACCTTTTGAATTGCCTGCACTACTGTTAGTGACGGAAACAGATGAGTTAATAAACTCCAAAGTTATATACGATCTCTTTAAAACCCGTTTTAGTAACGAGAATAGTTCACTTATTTGGTTTGGTGAACAGAACTACTCAGATCCGCGCTTCGTGCAATTTAGTATGAAACTGCCAGATTCTAACATACAGAGTGGTTCACACATTTCTGTCTTGTATCGCGACGATAATATCTTGTATGGACGTAGAGGGTGGATGAGACAATGCGGTGGCTCTCAAGAAGGAGAGGTCTATATGGTCGACTGCGCTAAGATGCCAACTTTGTCTTACTCAGCTTGGGGATTGTTTAATGAAGATACCATCAGCGCGAGATTGAGTTGGAATCCTTACTTTGAACCTATGATGGTACGAGTTATCGAATTTATGACTCAAGAATAGTGATATTTATAGATTTATTTTTATTAATGGCTCGAAGTGTTTTTATTAACTAGTACGCTGTGTTGATCGTCGTCAAAAATAAACTTTATTAAACAGCCGTATATCCTGCATAATCAACTTTTTTGTTAGCGACTTCTCAAATTATATTCTATAGTAATGACATATACGGTTAATTATAGATAATTAACTTAGTTACTTTGGAATATACCTCACTCAGCAAGGTATTGAACATCTCAAGTAGGTAAACAAATGGAAAAGTTCAACATCACAAGTATCTGGATTACTCTAGATTACAAAATCGCTTTCTTCTTCCCTTCGAGATAACCCTGTCTCTCGCACTGTCCAGTGCGCATAGCCTATGTGCAGCTATACCTAACGAATTGATATGCAATAGAGTGCATTTTTGTGATGGTTTAAATATGTTCATAGATTAAATATAGAAACAAATTAAATCGTATCTGGATATATATTCTGGATAGGGTTCTCTTTAATTATATTTCTTGTCTTGCTGTTGGTTAATTAAATATTAGATAAGAAATAAATATATTAGGTAAATTAAAATGGAAAACTTCAAACATCTACCAGAACCGTTCCGTATTCGCGTTGTTGAGCCAGTAAAACGTACTACGCGTGAGTACCGTGAAGAAGCAATTATTAAAGCGGGTATGAACCCATTCCTACTAGATAGTGAAGATGTATTTATTGATCTACTAACAGACAGTGGTACAGGTTCAATTACTCAAGATATGCAAGCAGCAATGCTACGCGGTGATGAAGCATACAGTGGTAGCCGCAGCTATTACGCTTTAGCTAACGCAGTAAAAGACATCTTTGGTTATGAACTGACCATTCCGACTCACCAAGGTCGTGGTGCTGAACAGATCTACATCCCAGTACTAATTAAAAAGCGTGAAAAAGAGAAAGGTTTGGACCGTTCAAAGATGGTAGCACTGTCTAACTACTTCTTTGATACTACACAAGGTCACACTCAAGTGAACTGCTGCGTAGCTAAGAACGTTTATACAAAAGACGCGTTTGATACAGCAGTAAATGCAGACTTTAAAGGTAACTTTGACTTAGAGAAGCTAGAAGAAGCTATCATTGAAGCTGGCCCAGCTAACGTGCCTTACATCGTAAGTACTATCACGTGTAACTCTGCGGGTGGTCAGCCAGTCTCTATCGCGAACTTAAAAGCGGTATATGAAATCGCACAAAAATACGATATTCCGGTCATTATGGACTCTGCTCGCTATGCTGAAAACGCATACTTTGTCCAGCAACGTGAACCTGGATATAAAGATTGGACTATCGAAGAGATCACTCGTGAGTCATACAAGTATGCTGATGGCCTAGCAATGTCTGCGAAGAAAGACGCAATGGTTCAAATGGGCGGCTTATTGTGCTTCAAAGATGAATCTTTCATGGATGTATATACTGACTGTCGTACTCTATGTGTGGTTCAAGAAGGTTTCCCTACATACGGTGGCCTAGAAGGTGGCGCAATGGAGCGTCTAGCAGTAGGTCTTTACGACGGTATGCGTCAAGACTGGTTAGAGTACCGCATTAACCAAATCCAATACCTAGTCGATGGCCTAGAAGCTATAGGCGTCGTCTGTCAGCAAGCGGGTGGTCACGCTGCGTTCGTTGATGCAGGTAAATTGCTACCTCATATTCCAGCAGACCAATTCCCTGCACACGCTCTTGCTTGTGAGCTTTATAAAGTAGCTGGCATTCGTGCAGTGGAAATCGGTTCACTACTTCTAGGTCGTGATCCTGCAACTGGCAAACAGCATCCATGTCCAGCTGAATTGCTTCGCTTAACAATTCCACGTGCTACTTATACTCAAACGCATATGGATTACGTTATTGAAGCATTTGAGAAAGTGAAAGAGAACGCGCATAAAGTGAAAGGATTGGATTTCACTTATGAGCCTGAAGTTTTACGTCACTTTACTGCTCGATTAAAAGAAGTTGAACCCGTAGTTAATCCAGCAGAAGCGAAAGTGCTCGAAGAAGCATAACCACTTCAGAGCGCAGTCATTTGGCTGCGCTCTTTTTCTCTAGCAATACAAAAAATAAAAGCAGAGAAGTAGGGGGAATCTCCCTAATCTAATAACGTGAATTTGATGAGAACAGAATGATGAAAAAGAATCCGTCTCTGATAGGTGGTGCCTGTATTATAGCGAGTGTCTGTGTAGGCGCTGGTATGTTGGGACTACCAAGTGCAGGTGCTGGCGCCTGGACTATTTGGTCGATGTTGGCCATCGCAATAACTATGGTGGTCATGACAATTTCTGGTTGGATGCTATTAGAAGCATTCAAACACTACGAATTAAAAGTGTCTTTTGACACAGTTACAAAGGACTTATTAGGCGATAAGATTAATCTTATTAACAACATTACAGTGTATTTCGTGGGTGGTATTTTACTCTACGCATACATCACTTCTTCAGGACTTATATTACAGGATGTACTCGGTCTTAATGCTAAAATCGCATCCGTTCTTTTTGTCTTGATTTTTTCTGCGTTTGTTTGGCATTCAACCCGTGCGGTAGACCGAATTTCGGTTGTGCTAATTGCTTTCATGATTCTAAGCTTTGTGTTTGGTGTATCAGGCTTGGCTGTGAAAGTAAATATGGCGGTACTTTTCGATACCATTAGTGAAGAGAATGCTTATGCGCCATACGCCATGGCAATGTTGCCTGTAGCACTGACCTCATTTGGATACCATCACTCAGTGTCTTCAATGCGCGCTTATTACGGTGAAGAGACAAAAGCCAAATACGCCATTCTAGGCGGTACTGTTATCGCACTTAGTCTTTATTTCCTATGGCTATTTAGTATTTTCGGCAATCTTCCTAGAGCAAACTTCGGCCCAGTTATCGAGCAGGGTGGTAATGTAGATGCATTGCTAAAAGCTCTTGGCTCAGTAATTGAGTCAGATAAAGTCGCGAACGCAATCAATACTTTCTCAATGGCAGCAATTTTGTCTTCATTTATTGGTGTTGGTCTGGGTGTTTTTGATTTCCTTGCAGACTTCTTTAAGTTCGAAGATACAAAACAAGGTCGCACCAAAACGTGGCTCGTTACCTTCCTACCGCCACTTGTTATGTCTCTACTATTCCCATTTGGTTTCGTGATCGCTATTGGCTACGCGGGTGCTGCGGCAACGGTATGGGCATGTATCATCCCGGCATTATTGGCGAAGAAAACACGCGAAGTGCATGCAGGCGCTGATGGATTTAAAGCACCTGGTGGTCAGGTGATGATTACTCTAGTGATTACTTTTGGTGTCCTGACTGCGGTGTTCCACATCCTTTCTATGATGGGTCTGTTGCCGACATTTGTTGGCTAAACCTTAAACAACTATTCGCAGCTAGCTTGTGCTTGCAAAAGACGAGCTAGCTTAACCAGATAAAAACAAGAGGAGACAACTATGACTGCAATAGCTACAAATAACGCACCAGCTGCTATTGGCCCTTATGTTCAAGGCGTTACATTTGGTGATATGGTTATTACTTCAGGGCAGTTGCCAATTGACCCCGAAACTAAGGCAATGGTTGAAGATGTGGCAGAGCAGGCAACTCAGTCATTAACCAATGCATTAGCGATCGTCAAGAAAGCTGGCTTGGAAGCAAGTAATATTGTAAAAACGACAGTGTTTGTCAAAGACCTCAACGATTTTGCTTTAGTCAATGCAGCTTATGAAGCGTTCTTTAACGCTCACAATGCTCCTTTCCCCGCAAGGTCTTGTGTAGAAGTCGCGCGTCTTCCTATGGATGCAAAAGTAGAGATCGAGGTAATAGCGGTTAGAAAAGGCTAGTGATGTAAGAAATAAGCTCTGGGGGCGCCGCTAGATCATGGCGCCTCATAGTGAGCTTTTCTGCTCAGTCCCAAATTTTCAGATTAGATTAATCATGTGGTTGAGTGAAGCGAATATGTTATTTGCTCTGCCAAGTTTTACTGATCCATCCCCCTATGCTCTCATCAAAGTAATTTCCACTGAATTCTTGTTTATATTCAACGACATTATCCGCTTGTGGCCTTTCATCTAATAGATGGTTGATGTAGACCGCCATAGGATCATCGAACTGGTCGCGGCGTTTTTTCTCAGCTACTTCCTTGATGATTTGCATGCGATATGCCTTGCTCATTTTCTTCATGTTTTACCTCCTTTGCCGTGAGCGGTTTATCAAACATAGGAGTAAATTTGAAGCTGGTCAAATAATGAGCAGTGTTTTATGGCATTCCATATGAAATGATGTTATCTGCGAAATTTGGGAGGTGTTCGAGCTTATGAAACTTATTAGTTAAAGATCGTAAAGTGTAAAGCAACGAAAATAGAGCGTAACAATTGGAATTGTTATGATAGACTTAAATGAAAACAATAATCATTAAGAGAAAATCATGAAAAAGCCACGTCCTAAGACTCTCAAAGTCACTAAAGTGCATCCACTTTCTCCTAACATGCTACGTATTTCTTTTTATTCAGAAGAACTGAAGGCCTTTCCATCGGATAGTGTCGGTGGCTATATTAAGTTCTTGTTTAATGAATATGGTGGTACAGATATCACCGGGCTTTCGGAAGATAATCGCCCCAAGTTACGTACCTATACCATAAGAAGCCTTAATGTCGAGTCAGGTGAAATGGATGTCGATTTCGTCACTCATATTACTGAAGACAAGTTGTGTGGATTTGGTGCACGCTGGGCAAGTTCTGCGAAAGAGGGCGATATGATATCCATCATGGGGCCAGGGACTCTTCAAGATGTTGATACTAGTAAAGACTGGTTTTTCTTCAATGCTGACATGACTTCTTTACCAGCGTTGGCGGTTAAGCTAAAAATGCTCCCAAGCGATGCAAAAGGATATGCTGTGATTCAAATAGAAGACAGTGCGGATGAACAAATATTGGAGGTCCCAGAGGGCATCAGACTGATTTGGACCACTGACTCTCTGTCTAAAACATCAGAGGACTTAGATTGGTTAACAGGTTCACCTTTCGTTTGGTGTGCTTGTGAGTTTGATGAAATGAGAGCACTTCGCCGTTATTTCCGCAACGAAAAAGAAATTCCAAGACAAGACATCTATATCAGTAGCTATTGGAAGCGAGGGGTGGCAGAAGATGGTCACAAAGTGATTAAAAAGCAAGATCACGAAGAGTTTGAGTCCAACTAGCCACCATATTCCCTAGTGACGTGTTAATGATAGGAATGGTGTTGAGTTAGCCATTCCTTTTCTTGATTGAATGCGAAAAATAAGCTCGACCTAAGTCAGGTTCTTTTACGACTAAGGTTGGTATCATATCCTGCATTAATTCTACTTAAGTCACACTTTTCCTTATATATTCTGTCAATTATTTTTCCTAGCAGATTAAGTCTCTGTTTGTTACACTTCCGCGCATAAAAAATAACAACACAATTACATCCCCCAAACAGCTCCTTATTTCTTGTACCCTACATTCAAGAGTAACGAGCCTTTAACTTATAGAGGTCCCCCAGTTACTATGAGTAATAGCAACATCTCGCAAACTGAAATTCACCAGAATCAGTGGCAACTAAACCAAACACTCGCTGAGTCCATGCTACCTATCTTAGGTCGACTGTACAGAGAGAAGGGCGTTGAAATACTGTTGTTCGGCAAAACTCTCGTCAATGCAACGACCATCGACATTATTAAAACTCATCGCGTATCACGACACTATTCTCCTCAAGCCATCAACATTGTTCAAACTGCTCCTCTCATCGAAAAACTGTCTCAATTAAACCTGTCTCCATGCTGCATCGATATCGGCCAACTAGCTCAACAGTATTGGGCGAATAACGATAATGAACAAAACATCGATGATTTCTTAATGACAGCGCTAGTTGAGAGTATAGAAAGCAATGGGGCACTTGAGTCTCGTGATGTTGTCTTATATGGCTTTGGTCGTATTGGTCGTCTACTAACTCGTATCTTGGTCGAGAAAAGTGGCCCAGGTTACCCACTGACTCTTAGAGCGATTGTAGTTCGTGGAGGTCGTGAAGGTGACTTACAAAAACGTGCTAGCCTTTTGCGTCGTGACTCCGTGCATGGCCAGTTCAATGGCAGCATAGTAGTTGATGAAGAGAATAAAGCGCTGATTGTTAACGGTAATTATATTCAAATTATCTATGCCAACAGCCCTGCTGACGTGGACTATACCGAATACGGAATCAACAATGCACTGGTTGTTGATAATACTGGCGTTTGGCGTGATGCTGAAGGTTTAGGTCAGCACGTAGCGTGCAATGGCGCAAATAAAGTGTTACTGACTGCTCCGGGTAAGGGTGACATTAAAAATATCGTATTTGGTGTGAACCATGAGTCGATTTTGGAGGACGATATTATTGTATCGGCAGCGAGCTGTACGACCAACGCGATTACTCCGACTTTAAAAGCGGTCAATGATAAGTATGGCATTATTTCAGGCCACATTGAGACGGTTCACTCATACACGAATGATCAAAACCTTATTGATAACTATCATAAAGGTGACCGTCGCGGACGTTCTGCTTCTTTGAATATGGTTTTAACATCAACGGGTGCAGCAAAAGCCGTTGCTAAAGCGCTTCCGGAGCTGGCAGGCAAACTAAGTGGTAACGCTATTCGTGTCCCAACACCTAATGTCTCGATGGCGGTGGCTAACTTAAATCTTGAAAAAGAAACCTCAAAAGATGAGCTTAATGCGTACTTGCGTGAAATCTCTCTTACCTCATCTCTATCGGCACAAATAGACTATACCGATTCAACAGAGATTGTTTCGACCGATTTAGTTGGTGCTCGTCATCCAGGTATCGTAGACGGCCAAGCGACAATCGCACAAGATAATCGCTGCGTATTGTACATCTGGTACGACAATGAATTTGGCTACAGTTGCCAAGTTGTACATTGCATGGAACAGATGATGGGCGTGAAATACAAAACCTACCCAGCTGTTGTGTAAATCCGACATCCACTGCTAGATATTGCCGTCATCGCTAGGTGACGGCTTTTTTATGCCTAAAGCTTTATCTTTGCCGTGACTCTAAGGCTTGAGGGAACAATGCGTAATTATCTCACTCTGGGCACGCTACGCTGCTGACCTGAGTGTGATGTATACTGAGCGCAGGACCTATTGGGCTAAATCTGCAATGAATGATTGTTTTCTACTTACACTAGTTTGCAGTTTTCCTTTGATCCATTGATTAAACAAACTGAAGTCAGAATGTACCGGCCAGAAAAGGGAGGCAACGACTTTTTTGCCAAAGAAATCGGGGTGGTCGGTAATTACTTTTAGTTTGCTGTCTTTCATGTTTTTGTCGATAAGGAACTCAGGCAAAAATGCAATGCCACGTTGAGCTTTGCACAGATCGATAATAGTTCCTAAGTCATCTAGCCTCCATAGGTTGTATGAGGCTATATTTGAGAGATTGAGTAACTCCTCAATGCCATCCATTAACAGCACTCGTTGGGCGGGATGACTTTTAACGGATTTTAAGTCTTCATGAGCGACCCACCAACAGTTAACGTGAAATAGTTCGTCTATGTTAAAGTCATTATCAGTCTTGTGATAAGGGTTCCCTAACGCAAGATCTATTTTCCCCTCATTAATGTAGTTCCCTAAAACGAAACTTGGTTTAGTAACAACGACCAAATCGACGTTGGGAAATGCTTCAGAGAAGTCCAACAGTGTTTTCTTCACTTCTTTATTGAACACTAAAGGATCAATACCCACACGGTAGACAATTTGCTCTGATATATTCATTTGCTTCGCAGTTGTGATCAACTCACGATACTTCGACACAACAGGTGTCGATAAATGGAACAGGCGTTTCCCTTTTTCAGTTAACCAGACTTTAGAGTGTTGTCTATTAAATAAATTGAAGCCTAAGTCTGACTCTAGATTCTGAACAGCAGTGCTAACAGTAGATTGGGATTTACCAAGCTTACGAGCAGCGGAGCTAAATGAACCTTCGTCAACTACAGCTACGAACGAAACAATATTTTCGAATTGTAGTTTCATGATTCAACCAACCTTTATAAAGCAAGCAGATTATAATTATGTAAATTGTATATTTGCAACACAATAGCGTGATGATACTAGTATTTCAACTCGTTTTATAAAGCATTAGTAATTAATAATATTAACTTCTGGGTGGATATATTCCTATATTGCATAAATTATCATCGCATCTATCTCTTTTTGTGCTAAGAATAATTATAGCTAACAATAAAGTAATGGCTCTATTAATGATCTATATCTCACAGTATGAAATATGTTATCTGTACTTAAATGTGTAATAAAAGTATAACATTTCTTCTTAAGTATATGTTATATAAGTGTTTGTATGATTTTTGTGTTGTTGTTTGATTTCTCATTTTGAACATTGTTTGTTAAGCCTATCGACTGTATCGATAGGGGGTATTTTTCGTTGAATGTAAGTATTAATTAGAATGAGCAAGCTTTTGTAAATCGACCTTAAAGGAAGTTAAAATGATTACCAAACTATATGTAAAAACAAGCTTGTTTTTATCACAATTTAAAAATGACCAACGCGGTGTAACTGCAATTGAGTATGGACTTATTGGTGTAGCTATGGCTGTTGCGTTGAGCGTTGCGCTAAGCACTTCGGGCTCTGACGGTTTTATCAATGAACTAAAACAAGCCTTTACTAAGATTGGTGACACGATCGAAACATCTACTCAGTAATCGTAAATACTTACATTAACCTTATGTGGGTTATTGTAGACAATATCTCTAGATATCTACGCCAGACCTATGATTTTCATTGGTCTGGCGCGAGTTATTAAGTATATCTAGGGTGTATCGGTTGATGTAAAACTCACTAAATAAAAAAGAATAGTAGCTCGAGTAATACAATGTATTTATTGGTATTGGCAATAATGTGTTTAGTAATCACTATTACTGATTTTCGTTACAGAACAATACATAACTCCATATTGATCGTATTGCTCCTAGTGCAGTGTTTTTTGTCACCGACGGATATTCATATAACGACCTTTTTGTTGGTGTTAAGTATGGGGCTGTTAATTTATGCTCTTATATGGATTGGTGCAGGTGATATTAAATACGCTGCTATTTTGTCACTGACGATTCCGCTTAATCTTCTACCTTGGGCATATGTTATTACGGGCTTTGTTGGGGGGATTATTGCGGTAATCTACTGGTTAAGCCAAAAATTATTAAGCAACCCATATCATAGCCAAGAAGGTATCCCTTATGGGATAGCAATTAGTGTCGGATTTTATTTAGTCATTTTTACACAAAGTGCGCTGCATATTTAAATCTCGAAGAGTGGGAAAATTATGAGATCTCGACTGGTATTACTTGTCGCTGTTGTAGCGTTGGTAGTAGGGGCGTTAGGCGTTGTCGACTTATTCAAAAGTAAACCTCAACCGACTACTGTCACTGAAGTGACGGAAAACAAAGATGAAGAGCATGTTGCTGTTTGGATGACCACAGAATCATACGAAAAGGGTCATGCAATCACTGCTCAAGGGGTGGTTAAAAAGCAACTACCTTTAAGTGAGGCACTAAGCCTTGGTGTTCGAGAGGACGCGAAAATTAGTTTTTCACCATCTGTGCTATTAAACCGAAGTCTTACACCGGGGGCGATCGTTCTGCCCGAATATCAAGTTTCCCCAGGACAATCGGGTTATATCGACTTGCTTGTTACTGAGGGAATGACGTTATATCCACTCGAAGTAAGTGATAAAAACCTTATCAATGATTACATTCGCCCTGGTTCGTTCATTGATGTTCTAACCGTGAGTTCGCCTAACGATAACTTAGCTGGAAATGTTGATAAGCCAAAACGCTTCAGAGGAGTGAAAGCCTCAATGTTTCTCAAACATGTCAAAGTACTTAACGTGGGTGATGACAAAGGTGATAACAGCTCTGTTACCGCTCGGTCTCCCACCAAGGAAAATGGGCTTACTACCGTGGTGATCGAAGTAAAGCCTGACGATTTAGCAAAGCTTGCGCTAGCGCAACGAACCATGCATATCGAAATCTATCGAAGCCAAACCTATAAGCAGCCGGAATACGCTGAAGTACGTAACATTATTGACAACTATACAGGAATTGAAGAGTTACGTGGTAACGAAACGAATCCGAGAGAGGCCTTGTAATGATCATGCAACACCGACTCAAGCAAGCACTGTGGATTTACATTACATCCTTGCTCATAGGCTTACTTTGGGTGAAACACGCTTACGCAGCGGATCGCTCAATTACTCTTAACGATGGCCAGCATATTCAATTGAAGATGCCTATTGGTAAGGTTTTTATAAGTAATCCTGCCATCGCAGACTACAAAATTATCAATGACAACACGCTTGTGGTGTTTGCCAATGGTGTCGGGCAATCAAGGCTTATTGTCTACGGGACAAACAATGATGTTCTGCTTTCAGACCGCATTATTGTTGATCTCGATTTAACCGAGGTACGCCGTCAGCTTAAGTTTCACTTTCCCGACGCGAAGGTCAAGGTTCAGTCGGTAGGTGAGCAGGTTGCGGTGAGTGGTGTTGTGGACTCGGAGCAAACTCGAGACGATATCTACCGCCTAGTGGCAACGCTTCTTGGACGTGAAAAAATTGAGAAGTGGGATAAAACGGAAAAGTTGGAATTTAAATCTGAACATATGGAACGTAAAGAGCCGGAAAGTATGGTCTTTGCCCGCAATATGACTTGGGAAGGGATTCTTGAACGTATTGAGGTCGCCACAACTCAACAGGTTAACGTCAAAATATCCGTTGCTCAGGTAACGGAGTCGTTTGGTAAAACGGTCGGTGTAGACTGGAGCTCAGTAGGCTCAAGTGTGGGAGAGTTCGTCTTTGACCAATTTGATGCCGCAAATCTTAGTACGCTCATCACTGCATTAGGTAATGACAGCATTGCAGAAGTGCTAGCAGAACCGAATCTAACCGTATTGTCTGGAGAGTCTGCGAGTTTTCTCGTTGGTGGAGAAGTTCCCGTAATAGTGTCAACAAGCAACAACGTGAACATTACGTTTAAAGAGTTTGGTATCAAGCTCGATCTAACCGCAAAGGTGCTCAGCCAAGACAAAATTCGTATGCAGCTTTCTCCAGAAGTTAGTGAAGTGGAAAGTTATGTTGAAGCGGCCGGTGTCAAGGTACCTCAATTAGCGTCCAGACGTGCTATGACTACGGTTGAGTTAGCGGACGGTGATAGCTTCATTTTAGGTGGGCTGATGAGTAGTAGTGACCTAGAAAAAATGCAGAAAATTCCATTTATCGGTGATGTGCCTGTACTCGGAGCTGCGTTTCGAAAAGCAACCACTCAACGAAAACGAACCGAACTTATCATTGTTGCTACCGTGAACTTGGTAGAGCCTATGAAACCAAAGGATATCCAACTGCCATACATTAAGAAAACCTCTACCTTGTCGCGTTGGCTAAATGTTGACTCAGATGGAAAACCTGTAGCGTCCTCAGATGCCACTATTCGTCTGTTATCGCAAGGAGGATTCATTCAATGAAGAAGCTAATCATAATTGTTTTCCTTGTTTCAACTTTATTAGGCTGTGCTTCCGAACGCTACTTTCGTGGGAATGGTGCAGAGGCTATTACCTATCAAGAACATCATAGCTTCGACTTTGCAATTAAGAATTATGATGAAACGGCTAAGCAAATTAGCGCATTGGTAAAGGACATTGAGTCGACCGATAAAGAGGCGACTTACGTTATCGACTATAAGAACACTCGCAGCAAAAAGATGTTAGAGAAGATCTTTGACCAGTATCCGTCTCACAAAGTCGCACCGCAACGAGTGGAGTTCAAACACGTTCACACCATGCGTAATGATCTCAATATTCAAGTCACATTAACTCGACTGAAAACGCAACAATGCGCACCCGCGCAGATACAACACCAGATTGGACAGCCTGACTGTTTTGTTGAGTCAATGCGTTTGAAGCAAGTGTCCTACAAGTCTCGATTGGTAGGAGAATAAAATGTTTGACCTTACTAAAGCACTAACCACAAAGGCAAAGCCGGTTCCGAAAACACCAACAGGGGTCGCGGGTTGTACATTGTTTTATCAATCGCAGGAGTGTTTGAGTCTTCTACAGGAAGTGTTCCGATTTGAAGGCTGGAATGATCCAGCATGTGTGAAAACCACGGCGGGACTGACGAAATTAACTGAGCAGCAAAGTAGTCACATCGTTATTCTTGAGCTTAATGAATCGAATAATGTCGTCGAAGATGCTAGAGCGTTTGCTAGCAAGCTGCCTACTCATAAAGGTGTGATAGTTATTGGTAAAGAAGATGCTATCTCTACTTTACGTTCACTTAAAGACATGGGCTTTTACTACGTTTTTTGGCCAGTGAACAAGCAAGAATTTGCTGATTTTTTAACTCACGTGAGCAAGAACCTCAAAACCTTTTCTGGGGTTAGTCAAAAGCGAAAAGCTAAGCGCGTGGCTGTAGTCGGCTCCAAAGGTGGTGTAGGCGCATCATTTTTGGCGACAGAACTGAGTTCTCTACTTTCTACTCATGGGACCGACACCATCCTTGTGGACCACCAATACTCCGGTACCAATATAGATGTTTTGCTCGCTCTCAAGGATTTTAAGCCTCGAGCGATTGACGAGTTTACCGCACCTTTGCATGAGATGGATGAAGAGGGGGCGCTAAGTTATCTGTTTAGTGCTAGAAAAAACCTGCGCTTGTTGGCCATTGATGGTGATATGAATCAAAACGATATTCTCACCTACAACCAGACGCTTTGTGAGTTACTAGCACGAAATACCAACTTTATTATCGAAGACTTCTCCGGAAGCGTCGATTTTAAAGTGGAACCTCAGTTGCTTGTTGAAAACTTTGACGTCGTCGTATTGGTACTAGACGCCTCGGTATCATCGGTCCGTAGTGCAAAGCGACTGTTTGAGAAAGTCGCTAACTTACAACTCACGCTATCTTCGCGTACGCGCGTTATTACGGTGGTGAACTATCATCGACCTGAAAATGCATATGTGTTGCAAAGGCCAGATCTTAAGAAATATTTAGGAGCGGATATCGACTTGGAAGTGGCCTACTGTAAGTCATTGTCTCACATCATTATTGACGGCAAACGTGGACACAAACACGACCGCCACATCAGTCGTTCGATAGAACAACTGGTGAAACTAATTAATGGTCAGCCAGTGGATACTAAAAGCATGGGCTCTTGGTTAAAGAAGGTGCGCGCTAAATGAGTTCTAACAAAGACTTATATCTCGCATTTCGTGGTCAGATTTTTGAAGCCTTGGACGCAGAAGCGGTTCAGAAAATGAGTCGTCGAGACCTAGAGTCTCAGATACAAAGTGCTGTGGATCTTCTTGCTAATAGCTATCAAAGGCCTATCACATCCATGATGAAGTCAGGCTTAGTAAAGAGCTTAATGGATGAGTTGTTTGGCCTAGGTCCTTTGCAACCTTTGGTAGAGGATCAGTCGATTACCGACATTATGGTGAACGGTCCTAATAACATCTTTTTTGAAAGACACGGCAAAGTGCAAAAGTCTGAGGTGACGTTTGTCAACGAAGAGCAGGTGTTGGCAATTGCAAAACGTATTGCATCGCGTGTCGGGCGTCGCGTTGATGAACTTTCTCCTACGGTCGATGCCAGGCTAGAAGATGGCAGTCGTGTAAACATTGTTATTCCTCCAATTGCACTAGACGGCACGTCTATTTCAATACGTAAATTCCGCGAGCAGAACATTGGTTTTGAGGATTTGATTGGTTTTGGCTCTATGTCTTTAGACATGGCGCGGGTGTTGATGATTGCTTCTCGTTGTCGAATCAATGTGTTGATTTCTGGTGGTACGGGCTCAGGCAAAACTACCTTACTCAATGCCTTGTCTCAGTACATTGCCGAAGATGAACGCATTATAACCATAGAAGATGCCGCTGAACTGCGCCTTCAACAGCCTAACTTAGTTCGATTGGAAACAAGAACTTCGAGTATTGAGCAAACCGGAGCCGTCACGCAACGCGACTTGGTGATCAACGCACTTCGTATGAGACCAGATCGTATTATTCTCGGTGAGTGTCGTGGCTCGGAAGCGTTTGAAATGCTACAAGCGATGAACACGGGACACGACGGTTCGATGTCAACGTTGCACGCCAACACACCACGCGATGCTATTGCTCGTGTTGAATCCATGGTCATGATGGCGAACTTAAATCAGCCTTTGGATGCTATTAGGAGAACCATAGTCAGTGCGGTTCAAATGGTGGTACAGGTTAACCGTTTACGTGACGGTTCCCGTAAAGTTACCAGCATTTCAGAGATTGTCGGGCTTGAAGGCGACAGCGTGGTGATGGAGGAAATCTACCGCTTTCGCTATGACGATGCGCATTACGGCGAGGCAGTGAAGGGTGATTTCGTCACTAACGGTATCATGCAGCGCTCGGAACTGGTGAAAAAAGCACAGTTTTTCGGCTTATATGATGACTTAATGGCATCGTTTAAGGGGCTATAACATGCTTTGGTTGTCGTTAGTCCTCTTTGCCTTGGTCATCATTCTTTTGAGAGACTCTAAAGTCAAAAAAGTCGATCAGTTTTTCAACATAGAAGAAGCTGAAGCGGAAAACTTAAATGCTATTAACGTTAAATCGTTGGTGAGAAAGCAGAACTGGCAGAAATTTAAGGAGTCGATTTCACCGACGCTTACCATCTTGGGGCCGCGTTCTTCGCTTTATATAGCTCTTTATATTACAGGCAGCATTATCGCGTCGTGGTATATCGTTATTGAATTATTATCCATGACCAATTCTTGGTTAGTGCTCAGTCTTTCTCTCATTTTCACTGTTTTCGGTTATCGCTTTTTGGTGGGAAGACGGCGACGTGATTTTGAAAACACCTTTCCTGATGCTCTGAATATTCTGATGAGCGCAGTAACGGCGGGTGATAGCTTGATGCAAGCAATTAGTTATGTCGGTGAAGCAATGAACAATCCGATAGGCCGTGAATTTAAGTTAATGGGCGATCGGTTGAGGTTGGGCGAATCACCGGAAGTCGTCTTGCAGCGTTCTTGCAAAAATTACCCTTATCCTGAGTTTTTATTTTTCACAGTGACTATTAGGGCAAACATTGCTCGTGGAGGACAGCTCAAAGGAGTATTAGCTCGCCTTATAAGAGTATTGGTTGATTCTAGGACGCTAGAGAAAAAGAAAATGGCCATGACTTCAGAGGCGAGGATTTCTGCGAAAATCGTCGCGGCTATTCCGCTTATCTTTACCGTTATTCTAAATTACGTAAATCCAGCGAATGTCGACTTTGTTTTAAATGATCCACAAGGTCAGTACGTCTTGTTTTACGTCCTTGGTAGCGAACTCATCGGCTTGTCTATTGTTTGGCTACTGGTAAGGGGGGTGCGCGCATGATGTTATTGACGGCGCTTATCGTCCTGTTTGTTTCCCTGTTATTTCTGATTTTTGAATCTTTGCGAGCAGAGCAGAGGCGTAAGAAGGTAGAGGACTATATTGGTGGGCAGACTTTAAACTCTTCTTCTCGTGTTAATCGCTTTTTTGTTCGATTTGGTAAAGAACACCGACACGAGCTCGAGCAGAAGCTAATCGAAGCAGGCTATTACAACACTGAATGGGCAAGATTTTACTTCCCAGCTAAGTTAGTGGTACTTGCCGTATTGTCGGTTTTAGTTTTAGTGACGGATATGACGGCCAGTAACAAGTTGTTAGCCGTGGTGTTGTCTCTTGTTGCGGTGATTGTCGTGCCTGACATGCTGTTGCAGATGCGACGCAAGATACTCATTGGAAAAACGTCCGCTCAACTTCCTTATCTACTGGACATGATGTCAGTGTGTGTACAAACCGGTATGACCATCGAAGCAGCATTGATCTATTTAGGTAAAGAGCTTGCAGAGTTTGATTCTGATCTTTGCTATCAGGTTAAGCGCACTTCTGATTCTGCCAAAATACATGGTTTAGAAAAAGCACTGAATGACCTCAGTGATCGCATACCTACGCCTGCAGTGCGAAGTTTTGTACTGACTATTATTCAAAATCTGCAATACGGTACTTCCGTGGCGCAGGTACTGAGTGATTTGGCAGAAGATATGCGAAAAGTACAAATTCTAACTGTGGAAGAAAAAGTGGGGAAATTGTCCGCAAAAATGAGTATCCCATTGATTTTGTTCATTATGTTTCCCATCGTGATTCTTATTCTCGCACCGGGAATTATGCAAATGTCCATAAATATAGGAGGGTAACGAGTGATTAGAAAACCGTTCTATATCGTCTTAGTTTTACTGATTTCGCTAGTCGGATGTCAGTCAGCTCCATCTCCAGAGCGTGAGCAACAGGACGAAATTGCCAGTATGGAAAAGGTAAAAAACTATGATGGTTTGATTAGTTACTACAAGTCTGAGTTAGAAAAAGGATCGAAAGATCCTCAAGTCAAAGAAAAGTTGGCTTGGGCCTACTTTCATAAAGGTGACCTAGAATCTGCCGATTTTTACGTCCAGCACTTACAGAAAGAAGGTGTCAAAAATCCTAGTTTGTACCAGCTAGAGGGGCAGGTTTTTGACGCTAAAGACGACACTGATAATGCGATTAATGCCTATTTAGACTCTATTAAATCGGGTAATCAATCCGGTCAAGTTCATGTCTTGTTGGGCGTGTCGTATACCAAGGCTGGGAGCTACAAAGAAGCCTACAAGCAGTTGAATGAAGCAAGATTACGAGGTTATGACGACGTTGTCATTAAGAACAATCTAGCGATGATTCATATGGCAAATGGTGATTACCAAAAGGCGGTAGAAATGCTCACTCCAATCCTCAAAGAAAACCCGAGTAATAAGATCGTAAAAGCAAACTTAGCCATTGCACTTATGAAAGTGCAGCAGGTGGATGCCGCGAGAAAACTGCTAAAAGGTGAGTTTTCTGACCAAGAATTGCGTGATATTAGCGCCGAACTCACTCAGTACCGGAGTTAACAATGAATCGCCTGTACAAGCAAAAAGGAGTTACAACGGTTGAGTTTGCTTTGGGAGCCATCGTACTCATCTTCGCTACATTTGCTATTTTCGAATCGAGTTACCAAATCTACGTCGTCAATATGACCGAGTATTCGCTGAGAGAAACGATTAGGAACACCAAAATCTATGAAGGAAAGGGCATCAATCAGCAATACGAAGCAAAGTTTAAGACGCTTATCGAAGACGATAAAAACTTATGGCACTTCTTAATCGATAGCTCGAGATTTTCTATAGATGGCAAGTACTTCAAAACCTATGACGATTTCATTGCTAACCGAGGGCATTCGAGCCAAGGGTTGAATTTCAATTATGATTTGGCAGAAATCACAGTTACTTATCATTACTCTCCAATGCTCAAGTTTTGGGGAACGTCTGATAGCACCATCTCTCGTACTATGGTGCTCAATTTAGAACATGAGGGGTGGAAAGATGACGCTCCATAACCACGGTGTACGTTCCAAACATCGCCAAAAAGGGTCCTTCGCGATCGAATTAGCGTTCGTCATGATGGCTCTGTGCGCTGTCTATCTCTTTTCGACAGATTTGAGTCATCAGCTTCTAGTTCGAGCCAAGTTGGATCGGTCTAGCTTCGCGCTCGCCAACGTGATCAAAGAACGTACTCGCTATTTCGATGCTGATGTTGCTGCCGGAAAGAATCTAGCAGTAACCAGCTCTGATTTGGTCAACCTTACTCAAGTTGCGAGTCGAATGCTAAATACAGCGCCTGGAAACGTAGCACTTAAAATTGAATCGCTGACCAATAAAACGACTGTGGTTGGGTTTACTAGTAACAAATTTAATAGCTTAAATTGTCAGACTGACTCACTCCAAGATCACGCTGATTTAGCTCCGGTGGAAAAAGGGGTTATCTATCCGCTGTATCGAGTGAGCATATGTCAGCAACAACACTCTTGGTTTGAACCCTTTATAAATGGCGGTACTAGTACCACCGTCAAAATTGTTTCATCCTCAATATTGCCCGGGAGATAGTGTAATGAGAATGCAGCGTTATCAGCATCGAAGTCTCCGTCGCCAGAAAGGAGTCGCCGCAATTTGGATGGGATTGATGCTTGTACCCATAATGGGATTTACATTTTGGGCAGTCGAAGGGACGCGTTATGTTCAGGAAACCAGCCGTCTAAGGGACGCTTCTGAAGCTGCTGCTTTAGCGGTAACCATTGAAGATCAACCAACGCTCGCTAACAATCTTGCGACTAAATATATTGAAAACTACGTGCGCGATATCAAGTCAACGGCACTGACCGCGCAGCGATTTCATCAGGCAGAGAACCAAAATGCAGGTGTTCTGGAGTATATCCAATATACAGTTAACGCTAAAACGACACATGATTCTTGGTTTGCGAGCAGCTTTATTCCATCATTCGGTGACCAGCAAGATCTAGCAGGACGCTCCTTGGCGAGAAAATACCCAGTCTATCTGGGGGATAATAATATCGATATCGTGTTTGTTTCCGACTTTTCTGGTTCAATGAATAGCCGATGGGGTACTAATCGAAATAGAAAGATCGATGACCTAAAAACAGCCATTAATCAGATATCAGACAAAATTCTTTGTACATCAATTCGCCGTGACCAAGTAAACGGTAATGTGGAAGATGTATGCGATGAACAAGGACAAGACTCGACAGCAAATAAACTGCTTAACCGTGTAGGTTTCGTTCCGTTCAACATTCGCACTAGAGAAGTCATATCTTCTCAAAATGCTAGGTCAACGAGTCAACTTAGCTACAGAAACGATACTCACGCTAATCGTTCTACATACACTTACAACCAAGTACCATGGGATGCCTGGCGCGGTGAGTCGTGGAATCAAGTATCAAGCTGTGCCAATAATCCGGGGAACTGTAAACCTGTTAGAAACTGGAGTTGGAATCGTCGTCAAAACTGCTACTACAATGCCCGTTGCCCACAAGAGGCGCTGAATAACCAGCAATATGCAAAACGAATAAATGATGTTCTGTCGAGAAGTTACTACTATCCAGATGATTACAATTATGTTGACTTCAATCAGACAGTATCCACTATGTTTAGCGACAAGTCAGGGTTGTCATCTAACTATTATCGAATTAACGGCGTCCAATTGTTCGCGGGTTTTGGTGACCAAAGCTCCACACAGTTTCACAATATTGCGTTAACTAACAAACTATCCGATCTCAATGCCATTTCACCAATGTGGGCGAACGGAAGCACCGCTGCATTCCAAGGAATCTTGAGGGGAGCGCAAATTCTTAAGCAAGGCGATCCCAATAGTTCCGATCAAGATAAGCAGCAAGCCTATACAAAGAAAATAAAAATGCTGCTCATATTAAGTGATGGTCAAGAGAGCCCTAACAACGGCATTTTGAGGGGACTGGTGAATGCTGGCATGTGTAATAAAGCAAGACAGCAAATACCCGGTTTATACATAGGCGTGATAGGTATTAACTTTCAAGCGTCTCAACAAAGTGGTTTTCAAGACTGTGTAGTTGACCCCAACGAAGACATTATCGACGTATCCAACCTCGATGAATTGATTAAGAAGATAGAAGAACTCATCCGCAAGGGCTCTAAAACAAGCGGAATAACTAAGTTGTACTAGAGGAAAATATGAAGAAGTTAGTGATTGGTGCACTTGTCATGTCGATGTTGCCATACAGTTTGGCCGCGAGTGCAGGAGAGGGGCAAAGCGTTTATTGCGATAACACTTTTAATGAATTTCAGCACAGTGTGACAGTAGGGAATATCACAGGTATTGCGCAGCATCGAAAAGGCTTTTTGCAAATAGAACAAAAGTCAGATGACAGTGACTTAAAAAAGCTGTTGGCCGGGAAATCTAGTCTTGCTTTAAGTCAGTCAGGCTGCACCACTTGGATAGGTGATGAGCACGGAAAGGCTAAACAAGGAGGCTTAGTGGCACGTCTTCATTTTGGTTTTGACCAAGCCAATCTCACTCCCATGGGCGATGAAGCATTAAATCGTTTAGCAGATACGCTAGGGAAACAGGCTAGTAATATCACTATAGACGGGCACACCGACAGTACTGGACCCGAAGGGTATAACCAAGCACTTGGGCTGAAAAGAGCGTTAACAACCTCAGATGGCCTAATCTCAAAAGGCGTGGATAAGAATCATATTGTTGTGCGTTCCTTTGGCGAAACCAAGCCGATTGCGACCAACTCGACGACAGAAGGGCGAGCGCAAAATCGACGTTCGGAGATATGGGTTTCTTCCGGTAGCACGGTTAAATCAGTGAACAAATGATTCAATAACTAAGTGGTCATCTTGTCTGTTTAGGGAAGTTGCCACATCAAACTGAATGGAGTCATGGTGGATAGCAATAGAGTGGCAGTGGATAGATACAAAAGAATGATCGCCATTATGGTTGTGATGACTTGGAGTGGTGTCGTTGCAGCGTCGGAGCTTATTGATTTTGAAGAACGAGACAAGTTAAACAACATTAACTCTTCGTATGAGCAGCAATACAGTGAGTTGAGAATCGATGAGAATATAGCTCGATTTAATAAGTTGAATGCAGACATTGAATCAACCAAGATCAAGCTCGACAACAATATAGAAATGATAAAATCAGAGACGTCTAGGCTTAAGGATAAACTGGTGGAAGGCGTCTACGACGAATCGTTGATTCTGACTCTTCGTAACTTATCAGCGAAAGTCAACTCAATGAAGCATCAGATAGAGACTGCAGGAAAGCAACTTGCTGAAACTAAAAAAGAACTGTCTCATGGCCAGCAACAAGCCGCTCAGGTTGAAAGGGTTAAGAATGATGCAATTCTCGCTCTATATGAGCAAATAAAAAGCCGTCATATGAATGAAGCTAAGCAAGTAGTTAAAGATACATATGAGGGTAGTTTGCAATGTAATGTGGCGGAGAGCCTATCGACTTGTGTAAACCGAAATCTACCGTCGATAAAAAATGCATTTGTAATTAGCAAAGGTGGTTTATCTCGTATTAAACTCACTGGATTCAGAGTGGTCGATGCAACACAAAGGTTAAATGGTGATTTAAGCTTCATTGCTGATGCGAGTTATAAACACAGTTACAGCACTAACACTGAAGTTGAGCTTAGGAAAGCACTAAACTTGGATAATGTGCGTTTTGTGTTTCGATCTAACTCCTCTAAAACAAGTTTTTATATTAACGACCAGAAGGTCGGTTCTGGTGAACGTGTTGATGTAACTGGTAATTATGTTGGAGTCTACAGCGTGCGTGCTGTAAATAATGGAAAAGCACAGTCGCTAAAACTCAACTTAAAGAATGGTGGAGATTATTTCTTCCCATTTGCTAGCAAAACAAGCTCGGACAAGCTTGTTTTAAAGGAAACGAGCAATGCGATCAGTCGTACCATACCCAGCAGTCATAAAACAAAGTTTACTAAAAGCGTTCTAAATCCAAGCAAGATTAAGGAAGCGACATCAGCTAGTTCAAAAAATGAAACGCATTATACTAATAAGGTAATTTATAAAGATCAGGCATTTACCTATTTATCACCGAGATTTCAGGGGAACAAAAAGTCTCATGATCTATTCCTAAATCGTGAAGACGCTATTCAATATTGTGAGCAACGTTTGTCTTCTAAACTACCAACGCAAGCCGCTTATCAGTATTTAGAGCTATATACGGACCTTGCACCTGGAGATTATTGGACTCAAAAAGGTAAGGTGTATTCTTCGGAAAAACATGAAGAACTAGATAAAGCTTTTGATACTAATAGGTTTATTTGCATGGTAAGTATGAACTAACCTTATCGGTTTAGATATCGACTTTGCATTTCTACGACACGCGCAACATAGTTGCGCGTTTCTTTTATTGGAAACTCTTTAGTCAGCTTAACATAAAGTTGCTCAGTAGTGAGTTGACTGACTCTAAAAGTAAGGTGTGATAAAGATTGGGTATCGAATCCATATTTCATCAGATTGCTAAGGCCGCAGTTGTAAGCTGCTATGACGAGTAGCTTTCTAGAGTTTCGATCTCTTATATTGCGAAGGTACACGGTATCAAGAATACTAAGGTAAGCAGTTCCGATATCGATGTTAGTTGTAGGGTCAAAGATTTGCTGAATGGAATAGCTCACACCCCCTCTGTATCTTTTTGCGACTTCTTGCGCCGCTCCATCTTCTGTTATCTGCATTAGTCCGTACGCATAAGCAGGGCTTTGTGCTGTAGGATTAAAATAACTTTCGACATGGATTACAGCATAAATCAAACTGGCATCAACGTTCCATTTTTCTGAAGAAGCGCGGATAATTGGTTGATACAAAGTGCTCTTAACACCACCCGCTGTGATATTGGGCGAGGGGAGAGGTTGATTTTGACTCCTGCCTCCACGAAGTTGGATAATATTATGATTAGACTGAGATGGATTAATTGTAGTCAATCTTGATTTAGCTGAGCTTTGACTCTTGAGTTTCTCTGAAGAAGAACTGTTGTCCGAGACAACCTCTATGTATTGCTTTCCATACACTTTATTTTGATATAGTAGAAAAACTACCGTTAACAATAGGTACAGGATACTACGTGAAATTATTAGCATAAGAGAATAGCAAGCAAGAAACCTAAAATTTAAGCTTAGCGTTCTTTTGAAAAATGGAGTGTATTGGTTTTGATACTACTAAGGAAACATGTTATTTCTTTCTTAATCGATCATGTAGCCATTGATGGTGAATGCTGTAATCACCATGTTGAGACCAAATTAGTGATGCATATATCTGTCGGCCAAATAGTAATGTTTGATCGTTAATCATCATAATTGAATCTCTTTTTATATGATTTTCAACAAGGTGCTGAGGAAGAAACGCTATTCCTTTTTTTGCTAAACATAGCTCTAGAATTGTAGAGGTATCATCCAGAACCCAAATATTGTGCCGAGCAATACTGGAGATATCAATGATGTCTTCGCTACCGTCGATGAGCAAAAGCCTTGCGGATATATAGCTATTGGTTTCAGAGAAATCCTTATGTGCAATCCAATGACAATTAACCAAGAATAACTCATCGACGTTGAAGTCAAACTCTGTCTTATGGTAAGGGTTTCCTATGGCGATATCTATTTGATGGTTGTTAATATATTGCCCAAGGATATAGCTCGGTTTTGTGACAACTGTAAGTTCCGTATCAGGATATATTTCAGAAAATTCCATCAGTGTGTGCTTGACATTATGGTCAAACACGAGTGGGTCGATACCTATCCTTAATTTACTTTCATCTTTAAAGCTCAGTGCTTCTGCAACATTAATAAGCTCCATATATTTTGACACAATCGGTGTTGCTAATTGAAAGATTTTCTTTCCTCGAGAAGTCAGTTCAATAGAGTTGTTTTTTCTCTCTAATAAGTCATAACCAAGCTCATTCTCTAGGTTTTTGACGGCGCCACTAATAGTTGACTGAGATTTAGCAAGTTTTCTGGCGGCCTTGCTAAATGAACCATTAGTAACAACGGAGTGAAACGATAGCAAATTGTCGAAAGGTAGTTTCATACATACGCTCTACGATAAGGTAAAGTAACGATTTAAGCGTAACAGTCTATTTGCAAATAGAATGTCATATTGAGAATAGTGTGATTTGCGTCACACTATAGATGGGCGATTTGAGATTTTAATTTTTAATGAGAATTAAGAAATTGAAAAGTAAGATATTGAAAATTGCGAAGGTTTAGTTATTCCTAATTATAAATTACTAAAAATAGTTTATTTATGTTTCTCAAACGCTATCGGTAATTCCGATAGCGTTCACTTTTGAGACGGTGATCCAATGCCTACCTTTACTAATGCCAAGGGCAAACAGTCATAAAAGGAATAGGATTATGTTGATGACATTATACGTAAAAGCTTTGTCATTTTTGACCACGCTTAAGAATGATGAACGCGGTGTTACCGCAATTGAGTATGGGTTGATAGCGGTGGCTATGGCTGTACTCTTGTCTGCAGTTTTGGTGTTTGGTGAAGGTAATATGCTCGGAGAGCTTCAACAAGCGTTTGATGCAATATCAGGCGACATTAACACCACTACTGGTTTAACCGCCCCTTAGTTGCACAGTGGTGATCTAGTGTTTAATAGCATTCTGCTAGCATCAATCGTTGTTCTATTGGTACTGATTTCAGTTTCTGATATTAGGAAAAGAACAATACCAAACTCTTACATCGCGATGCTAGCAGTATTGTCACTATCACTTGGGTTTCAGTATTATTCACCAGAATATCTTTTCAATTACTTTCTTCTAATTACCATTCTGCTAACGACTTTCTATTTTGGCTGGATGGGTGGTGGTGACGTTAAGTTAATAGCAATATTAGCGTTGGCATTACCTAGTGTTATAACAGTAGTAGCACTTTGGTTAACGATGATATTTGGTGGTGTATTAGCCGTCGTTCGATTATCGCAATACCGCTTTAGCCTAATTTCAGCGAAGAAAGATCAACGCGGATTACCCTATGGAGTTGCAATATCTATGGGTTTCTGCTTACCACTGATATATATTTATATATAGGTAAACATTATGAAGTCGAAGATAATATTTGCTGTCGCATTTCTAGCAATATTAATTGGGGTTCTTGGCGTTTATTCAAGCATGAATAAGCCCCTACAACAGCCAGTGGTAGAAGAAAAACAAGCAGCGACTCCTACCATCGAACCAAAAGCAGAATATGTGACCGTTTGGAGGTCTACCGAATCTATTTCTAGAGGCGAGCCAATTAATTCATCCAAGATCAAGCGAGAGCAATTATTACTCACTTCTGCTCTTGATGAAGGTATTCGATCTGATGTTGAATTGGATTTTGACCCTACAACATTATTCAATACCCCCATTTCGTCGGGTCAGCTTATTCTTCCCGAGATGCTCACTAAAAAAGATGCCCCAGGGTATATTGATCTTCTTGTTACCGAAGGAATGACACTTTACCCACTTGTGGTGAGCAGTAAAAACCTTATCAGCGACTTTATTCGCCCTGGAGAACATATTGATATTCTTACAGTAAGCTCTCCTAAAGATAACTTATCAGGAAAGCGTGAGAAACCAATTAAATTTAGAGGCGTCACAGCAACCCTATTTTTGCAAAATATAAAAGTGTTAAACATGGGCGGTTCGGAAGAAGAGCAAAGTGTTAAACCAGTATCAGAAAACAAAGAGGATGGTTTCACCACCATTATTATTGAAATCCCACCAGAGGAAGTGGCTCGGTTAGCTCTTGCGCAACGAACGATGCATCTCGAAGTTTATCGAAGCCGTGAATATCAAGAGCCTGTATATGCGGATGTCAGAAATGTTATGGACAACTATATTGGCGTAGAGGAGCTAAGGGGCTCGCCCTCAGGAAACGACCGTTTTGGAGGGGATTTGTAATGGACTACAAAATAATGAGGTATGGATATCGTCTTACCGTAATTTTACTGAGTTTCTTCTTATCATCAATGGCTTATTCGGGTGAAACTTACATAACTGTAAATGATGCTAAAAATATAGAGCTTAGTGAGAGAATCACTAAAGTTTTTGTAAGTGATCCCGATATTGTGGACTACAACGTTATTAATGAAAACTCCATCGTAATATTCTCAAAAGCTGTCGGTCAGGCAAGGTTGATGATTTATGGCGAATCAGAAAAATTGCTCTATTCCGAACGCATCATAGCTGACATAGACCTGAGTCAAGTGCGTCGCCAAGTCGCGCTATTGTTCCCTGATACTAGTGTGAAAATTGAGTCCGTAGGTAACCAAGTTGCAGTGAGTGGTATCGTAAACTCTGAAAGAGAAAGAGACGATATTTATCGACTTGTTGCAACTTTACTCGGTCGAGAAAAACTAGAGAAATGGGATAAAGTCCAGAAGCTAAAGTTCCAGAACGACAATATTTCTATCGAAGAACCAGAGAGTATGATCTTTGAGAGGAACATGACGTGGGATGGGATAATAGAACGACTTGAAGTGGCGACCGTGCAACAAGTCAATGTAAAAATATCCGTAGCCCAAGTGACTGAGCGTTTCGCTGAGACGGTAGGTGTCGATTGGTCTTCGTTTGGTGCCAACGTTGGCCAGTTCTTGTTCCAGCAATTTGAAGCTGCAGACTTAACAACTCTCATTACTGCGCTTGGCAATGAAAACGTCGCACAAGTACTTGCTGAGCCCAATCTAACTGTTATCTCAGGCGAATCAGCAAGTTTCCTCGTAGGTGGGGAAGTCCCGGTGATTGTCTCTACCAATAACAACGTAAATATCACCTTTAAAGAGTTTGGTATCAAACTCGACCTTACCGCAAAAGTGCTAACTGAAGAAAAGATACGAATGCAGCTTTTTCCAGAAGTAAGTGAAATTGAGCGTTATATCAGAGCCGCGGGTATTGAGGTGCCTCAATTAGCGACACGCAGAGCTATGACCACCATAGAGCTAGGTGATGGTGATAGCTTTGTGCTCGGTGGTCTTATGAGTAGTGCAGACTTTGAAGAGATTCAAAAAACTCCCCTCATTGGCGATATACCAGTACTTGGTGCGGCGTTTAGAAAGTCTTCCACAGACAGACGTCGAACAGAACTGATCATTGTCGCAACGGTGAACTTAGTTAAGCCAATGAAAAGAAAAGACATCCAACTTCCGTACATCACCAAAACCAATACTTTACGCCGTTGGTTGAATATCTCTGAGCCTGAAGAAACGAATGAAGGGTCAAGCCCTACGATTGAGCTCTTATCCAAAGGAGGGTTTATCCAATGAATATTTCAATAAATACCTCAGTTTGGTTACTGCCTTTGTTGCTACTTCTGGGATGCAGTGAACGTTACTACAACGGAAAAGGGGCGGAGTATCTTGTTTATCCAGAGACCCATGTGTACGAGTTTACGGCTAGAGACAAGGTTGAAGCAACGAAAAAACTGGCTCAAATCTTTGACACGATCGACGACATTGATACTGGTCCAACTTATGTCATTGAATACAAAAATAATACTGCAAAGTCGATCTTGAAGGATTCGATGAAAGACCTCAAATATCTACCTTATCGAGCGGACGCGTTTTCAATGACCAAGAACGGTGCTCTCAGCTCAGATATCAAGGTGATAGTGACATTTCATAATTTAGCTAAAGCCAAATGCAAACCGATTGAAATCGAAACTCAGAATAGCAGCAGGAATTGTTTTTCAGAAGCGGCAAGAGTTCAGCAGGTGGCTCATAAAGAACGTCTGGTGGAGGGAATCTAATGTTCGATATCACTAAAAAACTTCCGGAGTCAAACAAACCGCAAGTTGGAACGTCGAGTTCCAATATTACTTGCTCGTTAGTTTATCAAACGGATGAATGTCGAAATTTGGTGGAAGAGCTGTTTGAGTTTGAAGGGTGGGATTGCCCCACTGGTATACAACAACATAAAGCAGACAGCGAGTTCTATTCGAAACAAGAGAGTAACTTAATTCTCTTGGAGCTAAATGAATCATCGAATGTTGTCTCGGATGCGCAAGCGGTAGCGGCTAAACTTCCAACCCATAAAGGCGTGATCGTTATAGGTAAAGAAGATGCCATCTCGACGCTGAGAAGCTTGAAAGAGATGGGCTTCTACTATCTTTTTTGGCCTATTAACAAGTATGAGTTCGCTGAGTTTGTAATGCATGTTAACAATGACTTGAAAGCTCAAAAAGGGGTGAGTAAAGAAAGGAGAGCGAAGCGAGTAGCGGTTGTAGGTAGCAAGGGTGGAGTAGGTACGTCGTTTATTGCTACGGAGCTTGGGAACAAACTGGCTGGCGAAGGCGTAGACACTATATTAGTTGACCATCAGTACAATGGAAGTGGAACCGATGTCTTATTAGGTCTTACAGAGTTTTCTGCGAGACAGGTCGATGAGCTATCTGTCCCTCTCCACGAGCTTGATTTGGAAGGAGCGTTAAGCTACCTAACTTCGGTATCTCCTGAGCTTCGGTTGTTGTCGCTTCAAGGAAGTGCAGACCAAAAGGATTTGTTGAATTACAACCAAACACTTTGTGAACTTTTAGTTCATAACACTAACTTCATTGTAGAGGATTATTCGGGCAGCGTTGATTTCCCACTCGATTGCGACATGTTAGTAAGAAATTACGATGTTATCGCCATTGTCATCGAGCCGACAGTTACCGCAGTTAGAAAAGCTAAAGCACTTATTTCAGATATTGATACCTCGCGAGACCTAACCAAGAAACGGACTCGAATTGTTACTGTGGTAAATCATCACCGACCTAATAATAACTTCCCAATCGCACATGATGATGTCACAAAATTTCTGGGCGCAAGCGTCGATTTGGACGTCGAATACTGTAAACAACTTGCTCATCTTCAAATCGATGGCAAGCGTGTGTACAAGCATGATCGTTCTGTGAATCGATCCATTGACCAGCTGGCGCGTTTAGTTAACGGCCAACCAATTAACACTAATAGGGGCATTTTACAAAGGTTGGGATGGAGATGAGTTCAAACAAGGAAGTCTACGTAGCGTTTCGGTCGCAAATCTTTGAAGCATTGGATCCTGAAGCAATACAAACGCTAAGTCAAAAAGAGGTTGAGAATCAAATTCGCAATGCTGTGGATGTGCTTGCGAACAACTTCGAACGTCCGATTACAGCGATGATGAAAAGTGGCCTCGTTAAAAGCATGATGGACGAGTTGTTTGGACTTGGGCCCATTCAATCGTTAGTTGATGACCCAACCGTAACCGATATATTGGTCAACAGTGCAACAGATGTGTTTTTCGAGAAAAACGGCAAACTACACCGCTCTGATATTTCATTTGTGAGTGAAGAACAGGTTTTAGCCATTGCGAAACTTATTGCTGCTAGGGTTGGTCGACGCGTTGATGAGCTCTCTCCAACCGTCGATGCTCGACTGGAAGATGGGAGCCGTGTAAACATTGTTATTCCTCCTATTGCCCTTGATGGCACTTCTATCTCCATTCGAAAATTCAGAGAACAGAACTTTGGCGTCGAAGAGCTTGTCGAGATAGGTTCGATGTCATTAGACATGGCGAGAGTACTATCTATAGCCTCACGTTGTCGGATGAATATTCTCATTTCAGGTGGTACGGGTTCTGGGAAAACGACGTTACTTAACGCCTTATCGCATTATGTCGAAGACGATGAACGCATCGTAACGATAGAAGATGCAGCGGAGCTACGATTACAACAGCCTAATTTGGTGAGACTAGAAACTCGCTCAGCCAGTATTGAGGAAACGGGCGTAGTGACGCAGCGGGATTTGGTGATAAATGCGCTGCGGATGAGACCGGATCGGATCATACTTGGGGAGTGTCGTGGCCCTGAAGCGTTTGAGATGTTGCAGGCCATGAATACAGGCCATGATGGCTCAATGTCGACGCTTCATGCTAACTCTCCTCGAGATGCCATTAGTCGTGTTGAATCTATGATAATGATGGCTAACCTCAACCAACCTTTAGATGCCATAAGGCGTTCTATTGTCAGCGCAGTCCAACTTATTGTGCAAGTAAATCGATTGAGAGACGGTTCTCGAAAAGTCACTAGCATTTCAGAAGTTGTTGGCCTAGAGGGCGAGAATGTGGTGATGGAAGAAATCTATCGCTTTAAGTATGAAGAGTCAGGCTATGGTGAAAATGTCAAAGGATCGTTTCTTACTCAAGGGATTATGCAGCGTTCTGAGTTGGTGAAAAAGTCACAGTTCTACGGTTTATACGAAGAGCTGATGATGTCTTTTAATGGAGTAAGATAATGCTTATTTGGATCTCGTTCATATTACTCGGTGTCGTAGCAATGCTTTTGGCCATGGGCAAGAAGGACAAGGTCGCGCAGTATTTCCCTGACACAGGCACGCAAGAAGAACTAACCTCTGCGATTAACTTAGGTACATTAGTGCCTAAAAAAGGGATCAAGCAAGCTCAAGAGTCATTTAAATTCTCAGTTCAAACATTGGGACCACGTGCCAACATCATGGTCGGGCTGTTCGTTGTGGCTAGTGTGGTTGCTGCTTGGTACATTGCGTTTGAAGTACTGAGTGCTAATCAGATTGTTGTCTTTGTCGTCGCACTGTTAGTGTTTTGGTTTCTAGGATACCAATGGCTATCAAATCGTCGTCGAGTTCAGTTTCAACAAACGTTTCCGGATGCACTTAATGTGTTAATGAGTGCGGTGACCGCGGGTGAAAGCCTAATGCAAGCCGTCAGTTTTGTCGGTCAGAATCTTGATAATGAGGTAGGTAGGGAATTCAAAAATATGGGGGATCGGCTCAAGCTCGGTGAGTCGCCAGACCAAGTGTTGCAGCGTGCCGCTAAGCGTTTTCCTTATCCTGAGTTTATCTTCTTTACTATTGCTATCAGAGCGAATATGAGCCGAGGAGGTCAGTTGAGAGGGGTCTTAGCGCGCCTGATTCGAGTCTTAGTCGACGCGAGAACAATGGAGACTAAGAAAATGGCGATGACCTCTGAGGCAAGGATCTCTGCCAAAGTTGTCGCAGCAATTCCTGTTATTTTTGCAGTCATACTCTATAACGTGAATCCCGATAACATTAACTACATCCTCCATGATCCCAAAGGTGTTTGGGTATTGTATTACGTTGTAGGTAGTGAGCTTGTTGGCCTGTTTATCGTTTGGTTATTGGTTAAGGCGGTAAGATTATGATCATTTTGATGAGCTTATTAGTGATTACTTTAACCATTACCTTTTTAGTTTTTGAAATGGTAAAGGTCAATGGCAGACAGAAAAAAATCAAGTCATTTATTTCTAAGTCACAAACACTAAGCCCAGTAAAGAGTAATCGTATAATTATTGGCTTTGCGAAAGAACAGCGAAAGGAACTAGAGCAGAAGTTACTTGATGCAGGTTATTACAACAAAAATCTGGCAAAGTACTATCTACCCACTAAATTTGCTGTCGCAGTATGTATATCGTTAGCAATATTATTCTTAAATATAGCAGTGCTTTATAAAGTAGTTGCAGTTGTCGTTGTTATGATAACGGTAATAATTCTTCCAGATATAATTCTCGATATCAAAAAGAAGTTAATGGTCAGAAAGATTTCACGAAACTTACCGTACGTATTAGATATCATGTCTGTATGCGTTCAAACGGGTATGACAATCGAAGCTTCTTTTGATTACTTGCATAAAGAATTGGCGGCATTTGATAGTGATCTTAGCTATCAAATCAAGAAAACATCAGATGCAGGAAAAATCCATGGCATTGAAAAAGCACTTAATGACCTAAACAATCGCTTGCCGGCGCCAGAGGTCCAGAGCTTTGTTTTAACCATAATTCAAAACCTTCAATACGGTACATCGGTTGCCAATATTTTGAGTGATTTAGCTGAAGATATGCGTCGGATTCAATTGTTAAAAGTTGAAGAGAAGGTTGGGAAACTCTCTGCCAAAATGAGCGTTCCTTTAATACTTCTCATTATGTTTCCAATCGTAATTTTAATTCTTGCACCTGGAGTGATGCAACTAGACTTCACGGACCTAAGGAAATGATATGGATATTCGAGGTATCTTGGTTTGTATAGTAACCATTTTTCTATTCGGTTGTGTGTCAAGCTCAACGCCTAGTAATCAAGACATTGTTAACAGCATGGAGCGTGTTGACAATCATGACGGACTTATTCAGCACTATAAGGGGCATTTGCAAAATAAACCTGAAGATAATCAAATTACCCAAGAACTTGCGAAAGTGTATTTTGATAAAGGTGATATTGAGTCGGCACAATTCTATACAGATCATTTATTAAATGACGGAGTGCAGAATTGGCAGCTTGCCCAACTGCGTGGCCAGATCCACGATAAGATGGGTGAGAACAGCTATGCTGAAACTCGTTACAAGCAATCACTGAAGTTGGGTAATACATCGAGTGATATTCACGTACTTTTAGGTATTACTTATAGTAAGCAGGACAAGTTTAATCAAGCCGAGCAAGAATTTAATACAGCAAGACTGAAAGGTCATAATGATCTAATAATAAAAAACAATTTAGCAGTAGTGTATTTAGCAAAAGGTGATTACTTCAGAGTAACTCAGTTACTCACACCGGTATTTAAAGAAAATCCAAGCAATCAAGTGGTGAAAGCAAACTTGGCTATAGCGTTCTTTAAACTGGGAAGAATTGATCAAGCCAGAGAGCTGTTAAACGATGAGTATAGCGACAGCCAAGTGTCGAAGATATCACGACAGCTCTACAAATCTGATGGGTAGTAGTTATGTTTATTCGGATTTCTCGTCAAAAAGGAACTTCAACTGTTGAGTTTGCTGTAGGAGCGGTTGCGCTGATATTAACGACGTTGTTGATTATTGAAGCAAGCTATCAAATATACGTAACCAATTTGGTGGAGTATTCGCTTCGAGAAACAGTAAGAAATGCTAAGGTCTATGAAGGTTCTAGTGTCCATGACAATTATAAAAATAGGCTTGATGAACTGATTACATCTGATGGCAAGCTATGGAGTTATCTAGCGCCACAGGAGAATTTTCAAATTACAGGGAAATATTTCAATTCATATAGGGACTTTGTCGATGATGTAGGCTTTTCGGAAGACGATGATGGTTTTCAAGAGGGCTACGCTTTGGCGGAGATAACCTTGGATTATCAATACACCCCAATACTCAATGTCCTCGGTGCATCTGAAAAAACTATTTCCAGAACAACTGTGTTGACACTAGAGCACGAGGGGTGGGAGGGAGAATAATGAAGTACTCTCATAAAAACCAACGAGGCACGTTCATTATTGAGCTTACTTTAGTTGTTATTGTTTTAATTGGAATTTTCCTTTTTACGACGGATATCAGTCATAAACTTTTAGTAAGAGCTCAGTTAGATAGGGCGAGTTTTGCTCTTGCTAACATCCTTAAAGAGCGCGCTCGTTTCTATAATGATCGCCTGGTTCTTAGTGACGGTGATAGAGATGACATGCATGCCTTAGCATCTAGGATGCTTGATACGGCAGAAGCAGACATAGCGATAAAGATAGAAGCGTTGCATAACACCGCGACGGTGGATAGTTACACCAGTGTCCAATATGGAGCGATGGGCTGTGAAACTACATCGATTGACCAAAAGTCGGACCTTGTTCCCACCGAGGATGAAACGGTTTATTCCTTATATCAAGTATCACTGTGTGAGCAAAGAGACTCTTGGTTCGCGCGGTTTTGGGGAAACACTGGATCGCCTACTTTAACCATCACATCTAGCTCAGTCGTGGCGGGGAGGTAGCATGAGTAGTATATGTAGACAGTGTGCACGGCGACAACGAGGCATTGCAGCCGTTTGGATGGCATTTACACTTATTCCAGTACTTGGAATGACGTTTTTTGCTGTCGAAGGTACGCGATACATCCAAGAAACGAATCGCTTACGAGATGCAGCACAAGCCGCTGCTTCAGCAGTAACAATAGAGGACCAATCTGCTAACGCGAATGAAATGGCAAAAGACTATATCCGAGATTACGTCAGAGACATTAACAGTGAAACAGTAGTAGCTACGCGTTTTTATCAAGCCCCTGACCCAGAAAATGATGTGGATGAGTTTATCCAATATACGGTTGAAGCAACGACTAATCATAATTCTTGGTTTGCTAGCAACCTGATACCAGTGTTTGGAGAAACCCAAGATCTAAAAGGGGTCGCTGTTGCCAAAAAATACCCGTTCAACCTAGGCGATAAGAATATAGATATCGTTTTTGTTTCAGACTTTTCAGGCTCTATGAGTTGGCAATGGGGTGGGAATTCAAGTGACCCGTGTACCGCGACGAACTGCAAGATCGCTGACTTAAAAGTCGCGGTTAAAGAGATTGCTGATAAGTTGCTCTGTAGTGACATACAAACTGATCCAGCAACTAACGAAGACTATTGCGCTGACGATGACCAGCCTGAACTCACAAGTAAGTTGGATAATCGTGTAGCGGTTGTGCCGTTTAATATTAGAACTAGAGAGTCTAATGGTAGCAATGTGTTTACTGTGACTCAATTGCGCTACCGAGACGATGTCGATGAAGACGATTCTCCTCGGACGTATGAAGACGTTAACTGGAACAAATGGCGAGAGTATACATCTGGCGAAGTATACGATTGCTCTCAGGATCGAGATGATTGTCCCAATGGCCGGAATGGTGAAAGGCGACAAGCACAAAGGCTAGTTAGTGTTTTTGATATTGATGAAGATGATAATGACCGGTCGTATCATGTTGAAGTTTATGACTATGTTGACTTTGATTTGAGTGTGGCTGAAATGTTCATCAACAAATTTCCAGATGCGCGTACCGAGTATCGTCTAGACAGTTTAGAGCTTTATAGAGGTTATGGAAGTTCTAACGAGAATCAGTTTTATTCTATTGACCTTACCAGCGATCGAACAGAAATTGATGTCATAGATGATATGTGGGCTGATGGGAGTACTGCCTCATTTCAAGGTATGCTACGCGGTTTTCAACATATGCTTGCCGGTAAACCTGATACTTCGGATGAAGACGAGTTGGCTGAGTACAATGACAAAATCAAAATGGTTTTGGTGCTTAGCGATGGGGTAGAAAGTCCAAACAACGGTATTCTAAAAGGGCTTGTTGATGCAGGTATGTGTGACAAAGCTCGAGAAGAAATACCAGGGTTGTATATTGCGGTGATCGGCATCGACTTTGCGGCGTCGGAGCAAAGTGGATTCCAAGATTGTGTGTTAAATCCGGATGAAGACATCACAGATGTAACGGATACCGAAGAGTTTATAGAAAAAATCGAAGAGCTAATTCAAAAAGGCTCACAAGGAACAGGCGAGACACGTTTATATGGGTGATTAGGATGTCGAAATTACAAGCTATACTAGCAATCGCAGTCGTTAGCAGTTTCAATGCCGTCGCTAATGAAGAAAGTGCTCACATTACAGAGTATTGTGGAGCTAAGCACTATGAGTATTCACATAATATAACCATTGGTGATATCGAAGGTGTGGGAACACATCGACAAGGTTATATGCAGGTAACGGAAACCAGCACGGATGATGAGCTTAAATGGCAGTTACTTAAGATGTCTGCACTCATTACCAATCCCGAGGAATGTTTGACTTACATATCGAATTTGGGCATTGCTAAGTTTGGTGAACCGACTGAAAAGGGATACTTGGTTGCGCGGGTACATTTTGCCTTTGATAAATACAATCTCACGCCTTTGGCTCACAAAACCTTAACTGGAGTCGCCAAGCAGTTAGCGGCTAACAATTTTGAGGTGACTGTAGAAGGGCATACAGACTGGGTAGGTTCTGATGAGTACAACCAAGCATTGGGGATGAGACGTGCAACGGCAACGGCTAATGAACTAGCCAGTAACGGGGTGAGGAAAGAGAATACAACGTTAAAAACATTTGGTGAATCTGAGCCATTAGCTTCGAATAAAACAGCGGATGGGCGATCTCAAAATCGACGTTCTGATGTTTATATACCGTTGGACTCGAAAGTAGATAATCAATAAATAAAGCCCAGCGAGATAGCTGGGCTTTTTTATATCAGAACCATTTCAACTTATCATGCAGTTGCGTAACACTTCCAACCACGATCAATGCAGGACTTTCAGCCTCACTTGCCATTGTAGGCAGCGTGTTAAGTGGCCCTTGGAAAACGCGCTGTTCTTTGCGTGTACCGTTTTCAATCACTGCGCATGGCGTATTTTCGTCAAGACCATGGGTAATTAGTTTATCAGTGATACGGCCGCTTTGCTTCAGACCCATGTAGAACACAAGTGTATTGTTTGATTGAGCCAGTGAACTCCACTCAATTTCTCGGCCGTCCTTTTGAACATGTCCGGTAATAAACTGTACGCTTTGAGCGTGGTCGCGGTGGGTGAGGGGGATGCCAGCATAGGCTGTGGCACCAGCCGCTGCGGTAATTCCTGGAACCACTTCAAAACTAATGCCATTTTCTGCCAGTGTTTCTAGCTCCTCGCCGCCACGACCAAATATGAAGGAGTCGCCGCCTTTGAGGCGCACCACTTTGAGTCCTAACTGTGCTTGTTCAACTAAGATCTGGTTGATTTGATCTTGAGGCACACAGTGGTAATCGAGCTTTTTGCCCACATAAATCATCTCAGCATCTGGTTTGGCAAGTGCAAGAATTTCTTTAGAGACTAAACGGTCAAAAACGACAACATCAGCCGATTGAATTACGCGATATCCTTTCACTGTCAACAAATCAGGGTCTCCCGGCCCTGCACCGACTAGAGAAACGAAGCCAGTGTTTAAAGATGTTTGATGAGTGGTCATAGTTATGCCTATCAATTTCAAATTTTGGATATAAAAAGTAAAACTCAGATAATGGCAAAGTTAATACTGTTTATAGCCAAAGAAGCTATCAACAAGGCCTCGCACATAGTACGAGGCCCAATAAGCTTATTTGCTCAGTGCTGGTTCAGCGTTCACTGACACTTCTGCGTCTGCATCTAGAGATGGTGCAGTTTTAGCGTGAGTTAGGTAAAGCGGGAGACAAGTCATGATAAGACCGCCAACGATGTTACCAAGAATGGTAGGGATTAGGTTGAAGTTCAACCAAGTTGCAATACCAAAATCAGCACCAAGAATCATACCTAGTGGGAATAGGAACATGTTTACCACAGTATGCTCAAATACTAGTGCGAAGAAGATGAAGATAGGGAACCACATCATCGCCACACGACCTGATACAGAACGTGCTGTCATGTTGCCGATAACGCCAAGACATACCATAAGGTTACAGAAGATACCGCGTACGAAACAGGTGATCCATCCGTCCATGCCCATGTTCTCAAAACCAAGGCTACGAGCTGTCGATACCGCTACAAACTTTTTAGCAACCGCATTAAGTTCCAGAGAGAAGTTACCAGTTAGTGAAACTGCTACAAGGTAAGCAACGATAAGAGAACCAATTAGGTTGCCCAAACCTACGAGTCCCCAACAGCGGAAAATACGGTTCCAAGTAATACCCGGACGGTTAGCAAATTTAGCCAGTGGCGCAAGACCGAATACACCCGTTACAAGGTCATAGCCCATCACACTTAGAATAACGAAGCCAACAGGGAAGACGAGTGCGCCTACGATACCGATACCCGTTTGGACGATTGTTGTGATTGCAACAACTACCGCTAAAGACAGGATGATACCGGCCATTGTGCCACGAAGGAGTAGGTCGCGAGTGCTTGTTTTTGTTTTCGCTTCGCCAACGTCGATCATGGTTTGCACAAACTGCGCAGGTTTAAAATCAGCAGACATAGAATTGTACCTATTAAAAGTTAAAGTTAAAAAGTTAAGATTGAATAGTGATAGGGGCTAGAGCTTCCAACCCCTATAGGCTATTCAGTCTCTTGGCTTACGCCGAAACTTCTACTGCACCTTTGGCAATACGAGTTTTGTATGCTTTCACGCTAAAGCGCTCATCTTCCATACAAGTACCTGTTGCTAGGTTAAAGCGTTGTTTCTTAAGAGGGCTTGCTACCCAAAGCTCGCCTTGGTGCTCAACAATTAATCCACGTGATAGCACGTTAGATTGGTAGAACGGGTCCATGTTGCTGATCGCCATCACTTCTTCAGCGGCCGTTGGGCGGAAAATAGCAACCTGTTGGCCATCCACCAATGCACATACGCCAGTGCCAGGGATGATGTCTTGGATATCACATACTTTTTGAAATGCCATGATTACTTCTCCAACTCAACGTGTAGGATGTCACCTTTAGCTTCTGGGTGTTTCTCTGTAAATGTCGCTGGACGGTGTTGCTCACGCTCTTGAACGAAAACAACATTGTCATCGCGAAGATCGCTGTTGATGAAGTGAGAGAAGCGTTTAAGCTGAGACTCATCTTCAATTGTGTTCTTCCATTCGCAGCTGTAATCACCCACTAGACGTTGTACATCGGCTTCTAACTGTTCGTTGATACCAAGTTTGTTATCAACGATCACCTCACGTAGATAGTCGACGCCGCCTTCCATGTTTTCCATCCAAACTGAAGTACGTTGTAGCGGTGCAGCAGTACGGATATAGAACATCATGAAACGGTCGATATATTGAATTAGCGTTGCTTCGTCTAAGTCAGAAGCAAGTAGGTCAGCGTGACGTGGCTTCATACCACCGTTACCACATACATACATGTTCCAGCCAGCATCCGTCGCGATAATACCCAGGTCTTTACCTTGAGCCTCAGCACACTCACGAGTACAGCCAGAAACGCCAAACTTCATCTTATGAGGAGTACGAATACCTTTGTAACGGTTCTCGATGCGTGACCCCAGACCAACAGAATCTTGAACACCATAACGACACCATGTTGAACCCACGCAAGTCTTGGCCATGCGAAGTGCTTTGGCATACGCTTGACCAGTCTCGTAGCCAGCCGCAATCAGTTTTTTCCAGATAGCAGGAAGGTCGTCTTTTTGCGCACCAAATAGACCAATACGTTGAGCACCCGTGACTTTCGTATATAAGCTGTACTCTGCTGCCACTTCAGCAAGCACTTTCAGTGCTTCAGGAGTAACTTCACCACCCGCCATACGAGGAATGACAGAGTAAGTACCGTCTTTTTGAATGTTACCTAGGAAGTTGTCGTTGGTATCGTGCAGTTTCACAAGCTCAGGCTTAAGAATATGCTCGCCCCAGCAAGACGCTAAAATAGAGCCTGCAAGAGGTTTACACACTTCACAGCCGTAACCTTTACCGTGTTTCTCAAGTAGTTCTTCGAACGTCTTGATTTCTTCGATACGAATTAAGTGGAACAGCTCTTGGCGAGAGTAAGCAAAGTGTTCACAAACGTCGTTTTTAACTTCGATGCCTGATTTTGCTAGTTCAGCATTAAGGACCGAGGTAACAAGAGGGATACAACCGCCACAGCCCGTACCTGCGCCCGTCACTGCTTTAATATCGCCAATCGTGTGGTGACCGTCAGCAACAGCTTGTGCAATCTTGCCTTTAGTGACATCAAAACAAGAACAGATAACGGCTGATTCAGGTAGAGAATCTGCACCTAGTGTCGGCTTTTCAGCACCAGCATGCGCAGGTAGAATCAAAGTATCAGGGTGCTCTGGAAGTTCGATTTCATTGAGCTTAAGCTGAAGTAGATCGCCGTAATCAGAAGTATCGCCAACCATTACTGCACCAAGCAACTTCTTGCCATCTTCAGAAACAATCAAACGCTTGTAAACTTCTTGTTCTTCGTTTTGGTATACGAAGCTCTTACAACCAGGAGTACGGCCATTTGCATCGCCAATAGAGCCCACTTTTACGCCAAGTAGCTTTAACTTAGCGCTCATATCTGCGCCTTCAAACTGACTGTCGTTACCTACCAAGTGGTCAACAGCAACTGTCGCCATTTTATAACCAGGAGCAACTAACCCGTAGAAAGTACGGTTCCACGAAGCGCACTCACCAATGGCATAAATATCTTGGTCAGTAGTTTGAGCGAAGTTGTTAATTTCGATACCGCCACGAGGTGCAACACCTAAGCCCATCTGACGAGCAAGTTTGTCTTGTGGGCGGATACCCGCAGAGAACACGATGAAATCTACTTCAAGATCAGTACCGTCAGCAAACACCATAGTGTTGCGGGCTTCATTACCCTCGGCTTTGATTTCAAGTGTATTTTTGCTTGTGTGAACCTGAACGCCCATACGTTCAATCTTGTTGCGAAGTTGCAAACCACCTTGAAGGTCTAACTGTTCCGCCATTAATACTGGAGCGAATTCCACAACGTGTGTCTCGACGCCCAGTGCTTTAAGTGCTCCGGCTGCTTCTAAACCAAGTAGACCGCCACCAACAACAACACCGCGTTTACTCTTTTTCGCCGTTGCTTCAATAGCTTTTAGGTCTTCGATAGTACGATAAACAAAACAGTCTTTGCTCTCGTTACCTTTAATAGGTGGTACAAATGGGTAGGAGCCTGTTGCGAGAATAAGCTTGTCGTACTTAATTTCACGACCAGTACTTGAATAAACGATTTTGTTTTCGCGGTTAACGTTGATTGCGCGTTCACCAATAAGGACATTGATGCCGTGCTTTTCGTAGAAACCTTCTTTAACTAGGGAAAGTTCGTCTGCAGTGTGGTGTGAAAAGTAAGAGGAGAGGTGGACACGGTCATACGCGACGCGTGGTTCTTCGCAGAAAACGGTGACGTCATAGTTAGCCATATCGGTTTTCTCGACTAAGTCCTCGAGATAACGATGACCAACCATGCCGTTTCCTATCACGACAAGCTTCATCTTGCTCATATTAATACCTAAGTGTTAGTTCTTCGAATCTTCGCGCATTGTTAAATGTGAAAGAAAATTAAAACATGATGTAAATCAATTACACTTTTAAACTACTCTAAAGTGGTAGTTGGGGTGATTAACTAATCAACAAGTTAATAGTAGAAGAAGCTATTTATAGGGGAAAAGCATAGCAATCGTTTTGCCGCAAGGGTGAACGCAGATTAGCATAGATGTATTTGTCATACAATAGTGCTGTTTTTACATATATTGTAATTTACCTACATAAACCATGTAAATTGTATGGTTTATAAGCAAATGCCATATGTATATGGGATTTTGTTCTATAAACTTATGTATCCATTATCCTAGGGTATTTATAACCACATTATAAATAAGGTTAGTTGGCGCGAATTACGTTCGTAAGTTGAATTACAAGGAGGAGATATGAAACGACTTCATATCCAAGCAGTAATCGCTACCTTTGTCCTAGGAATACTCTTCGGTTGTAATGGAAGTGGAGGAGACTCCAGCTCAGGTAATCAGACTCAAACCATTCCGACATCTCAGCTTTCGCTGCCTGAACAATTGGAGGTAGTGACCAATGAAAACGACTAAACTAATTCCACTTGTCTTGGCGCTAGCCCCTTTCACTATTCAAGCCGCATACAATGACGCGGGCACAGACTATACGCTCGCAGAGCAGCGGACACATGTCTGGAACGAAGCTTTAGAACCTATTGAACTCGTGAACAGCATTCTGTGCTTTACGGCGCAGTTCAACAGCGTCGAGTTTGCTAACCAAGGGCCTTACTTAGTGTTAGCTGATGAGTCGGTGTGTTTTGATGAAGATAAATCAGGTGATAGCGGGCAATCATCAGGCGCGAGTAATCAAACCCAGTTGATGAAAGCGGTAAGTACTGTTGTTCGAGAGTCTGATTCCGACCCTTTACGCGTTAGTGTATGGCTTCCAGATATGGGACAAAGTGATGAGGGGGAACAAGCGATTAAGTTCAAAGCGGAAATTCGTAATGGCGCTACTGATGCCAATCCATTTGGCGACTTCACCTTTAACTTTGACTTCTTTGATAATTTTGACCAAAACAATCAATCAGGAGGAGGTGAAGTCAAAACGATCTCTGATCTTGATGGACAAATTGGTTTCACATTATATGAGCAGGGAAGCCACGGCGGTAACCAAAGCTACAAACAATGTGCCAGTGTTGTGATGTCTGAAGATAGAACTACAGGCGTTGCGTTAACGGGCATGGAATACTCTGGTCAATATGGTAGTGGAGGACAGACGTTTGCACTAGCATTCAATGAGAATCGTGTATTAGTTCAGAGTACCAATGGCGGTTTTGATGATTTGCCTTACAAGTCAGGAGACTTTGCAACTGGCTCTCAATGTTTGAGTCGGACAGAATTTACATCGCACGTTCATCGATATGATTTATTTGATATATCGACAGGGGCTGCTGTCGAACTCAATAGTGGCTTTCCTATTCGTTATGACTCTACGGGCAATGGCAATAACGATAACTACGGCTTTATAGGTTATTGGGGGCTTTGGACCGAAAGCGGTCATCAGTTCAGTAATGGTGACACCGTAGTGAAGGATAACAACGAACAACAGGAAACTTTGACTATCGTGACAGCGCCGGGCCGTTTAATCAAGAACACAGTGAATACGTTAGCGCTCACTGAATTAGCAGGGATAGACTTTAACTATTGGGATGATGATGTCTATCAAGACAACTCTTTCGATCAGTGGGTCGTGAACTATAGCAATCAACAGTTCATTAAAGTTGGTAAGCTGTCTTGGACGGATAATGGTCCTAGTGTGACTCAGCTAGAAACTCCAATCGTAATATCGCTTAGCGATTACGACAGTCTATATATGTATTCTGAGCAGCTCGGCGGAGAGGTGAAGTATCTTAACGGAGAGGATAGCATAACTTATTATGTCCAAACCTTTATTGATGGGTCACAAAACGGTGATGCTGCACTTCCTAACAACGGCACCATTACACTAACTTGTTACGATAATTGTCCGATCGGTACCATTGATGACCAGCATATCGCCCAGTATTGGGGAGAGAATAGCCCATTTGAAACTGTGCATGGCACTGCTTATCAATTTACGTTCTCGATTGATGGTGTTAACGCACTGACGCTCGTTAGCGTAACCAGTGGCGAAGCGGTTCATTTCGATTCGTCTGTTACCTCATCAAGCCTTGAATCTACACCTCACCATTGGGGATTGAGAACAGGACCAATGGTTCTATCGTCGCAGTCTATTTCTAATCCATGGGAAATTTACGATCCTAATGTTGTGCAAGAATTTTATGTGTGGGAAACAGGGGTCAATGAGTGGAATCGATTGACTACAGTTCGCAATGAATCGGGGGATATCGTGAGCTTCGACCGTCCAATTCAGTTTAGCTATGTTCATACCACTAACAATGATCGAAATGGTGATGCTGGTGACTATGCGAACCAGACCTTTATGCTTAACTACGGAGGGAATGGTGATCTATGGGGCATTCCAAGTATCAAAAATGACGAGGACGACCATTATCGTGCTGCCTTTTCAATCGGCGATGGTGTAGTTATGGGAGGAAGCAGTCAATACGTTATAAAAGCTCGTGAAATTGAAGAGTTGATGAAACCTTTGGCAACGTCTGAGTGCGACGTATTAACCTTGCAAGACCCTGCCGTTGCGGTACCAACTTCTGTCACGGGTAGTGCCGATATCGGTAGTATGCCTGAAGTGACGGGAGAGCCTTCAGTGATTGCAGGTGTAACACAATAAAATAAATGGGCTCCAAATCGGAGCCCATTTTTACCCAATAAACAACCAAACCCCAACACCACACATGAGTGTTCCCGCAATGCGGTTCATGGTCCGTACGTTGTTTGCATTACCCAATGTTCGTTTCAATCCTTTTCCGCCAGTCGCGTAGATAGTCATACAAACAAACTCACTGACCAAAATAATTCCGAGCATGATCGATACTTGTCCAAACATTGGCTTTGACTGGTCGATAAATGGGGGAAGAAGCGAAATCATAAATGCCCAACCTTTGGGATTGGCAATAGCGGTAACAAAGCCTTGAACGACTAGATCCCAATCTTTGTGTTCGGTTTGTTGTTCAACGTCAGAGGTGATGGCTAGTTTACCACGTGAGCGCCACATTTGGATGCCAAGATAGAACAGATAAGTTGCGCCGACGGCCTTAAAGACAGTGAATACTTCTGGGTATTTCAACATGACGGCAGCAATACCTAAGATAGCAGCAAGAGAAACGGCGGCAACACCGAGCAATTCACCGACCATCATCCACAACGTACGTCGGTAGCCAATACTCATGCCCATTGTAAGCGCCAGTGTCATGCACATTCCTGGGGTGATAGAAACAAAGAAAAATGTGGGGATGAATATTGAGAGTGTTGCCCAGTCCATAATGATGCTTATTAGAATATTTAACAATTTAGCTATTAATAACAGAGATTTCGTGACAGAACTATCAATTTGTTAAACAGAATGGAATATTTTTGGCTAGTGAAAGGTTGGAGTTAAATAGAGTCGTTAGACGATGTGAAGTATAAAATAGGGATAAACGGTTAAATATTAGGCGTAATGACTGCTTAAGAAAAATACACCCAAACGGTAACACTTTGACATACATAGTGTTTACATCCATTGTTGTTGAGCTATCCAATAACGTACATAGGAATCTAAGAAATGGAATTCACAAAAACCATTCGTCGACTGAGTACTATCGTCATTGCATCCCTCACTGCTGTGGCAACCTTTCAAGTGCAAGCTGACGATAAAGTTTACCGTTTAAAACTGGCAGAAACCTGGGGGCCTAATACACCAATTCTGGGTGACGCGAGTAAGAATATGGCAAAGTTAGCCAAAGAAATGTCGAATGGACGTTTAATTATTCGAGTCGACTCTGCTAACAAACACAAAGCTCCTTTAGGTGTGTTTGATATGGTTAAGTCTGGTCAATATGACCTTGGTCATTCAAGTTCATACTATTGGAAAGGTAAGGTCCCTAATACTCTGTATTTCTCATCGATGCCATTTGGTATGACAACGATGGAGCAGTATTCGTGGTTCTATCATGGTGGGGGTCTAGAACTCATGCAGCAAGTCTATTCACCGCATAATTTGTTGTCGTTTCCTGGCGGCAACTCAGATATACAGATGGGTGGTTGGTTTAAAAAAGAGATCAACACCGTTGAGGATCTGCAAGGTTTGAAGATGCGTATCCCTGGCTTTGCAGGTGAGGTGTTAGCGAAAGTTGGCGCGAAACCAACCAACATCGCGCCGGGCGAACTGTATACCTCATTAGAGCGAGGAACAATTGACGCATTAGAGTGGGTGGGGCCTGCCTTTGATTTACGAATGGGTTTTCAAAAAATCGCACCTTATTACTACACAGCATGGCATGAACCAGGCTCTGAAACTCAGTTCTTGGTCAACAAGAAAGTGTGGGAATCTCTGCCAGCAGATCTCCAAATCATTTTAGAAACTTCGTTCCGCGTTGCCGCGTTTGATATGTACACCCAAGCTTTGCATGAGAACGCGAACAGTTGGTCTAAGATGAGTTCAGAGTATCCGAATATTAAAGTCCGTTCTTTCCCGCCAGAAGTAATCAATGCCCTAAAAGCAGCAAATGAGGAACTACTTCAGCAGCAGGCGGCTAACGATAAATTGGCGAAAGAGATTCTCGATTCACAAGCCAATTATCTAGTGAAGATGCGTGAATGGACGAACATCTCACTTCAAGCTTATCTAAACGAACAGGCCAACTAGTTACAGTGGTTATATTGAAAAAACACCCCGCATTATGCGGGGTGTTTTTTTATAGAGGAGCTCGACTAGTGAATGAAATATCCTTTCCATGGCCAGAGCCAATCATGACCGCTTCAAAAATAGGGGCTGACGCTTGGTTTGGGTTCGACCATTCGATTAAGAAATTAGCCCCTGCGCCTCCACTGACTTCACGCTTTTCAACCAAGTATTCAGAACTGGACATTGCCTCAAGTTTGTAACCTTCGGAGACAAACTGACGAACAAGTTGGCCGTTGGTGTCATAGTAATTGATGCTATGGATATTAATACTTGAGTTAGGGTCAGTGTTACGTACAACTAAGGTGCTTTCCAGCAATACGGGTTTACCACCATCGGTATAAATATGTGAATAGACAGGAACATAAGAGCGAGCGGTATCACCAAGACTACCATTTGTTGCTTTTAGAGAAGTTCTTTCTATTTGTTGTGCCTGATGGCTAAGCTTCTCTTCTATCGTATCAACAGACTTCACTAGAGTACCAAGATAGATAGCGAGTCCGATAACAAGTATGGTTGAGATAATGGACACGAATTGGCTAGCATTTTGTTTTGCAGTCATAAAGTCTCCTGTTTTGTTTATTTCACTAAAACTATTATATTCGCAATCTCTTGCTAGGTGTCATAAATTGCTTCAAATCAGGGAGTTATGAGAGAGGTTTTCTGTTAGCAATTGTGTTTTTTTGAGGGGGGAGTCTTTTCTAAGAAGCATGTTGGAATAAAGGTTAAGCAGTTTTACTTATCCTTTGGGAACATCACGATGTGAGCGTTTTTTGGGGTCATGAACGATAGCAAGATCTCTGAGTTTAGCCTCATCAATAATGACACTTCGGATCTTGTCATTACGCTTAGCTTCGTACATAGCGAAGTCTGTATAGATAAGCAACTGCTTGATACTTAACTCACTAGTGTCTGGTAAGAAGACTCCAACAGAGGCATACAGCGTCAATACAACCCCGGAACCGCGCACTATAAACGGATAGCTTTCTAGTTGGTCTAATATTGTTCTGAGTTCATTAGGGTCGAATTCAGTGATGGCAACGAACTCGTCACCACCGATCCGGTAAATTTGACCATCAATGGTTTCTTTCAAACGTTTGGCGTAGCAACGTAATACTTGGTCACCGACCGTATGACCATAAGTGTCGTTAATGTGTTTAAAGCGATTAAGGTCGATGTAAATTAGTCCGTGGCCTTTTTCTAGAGCCTGTTTACGGATACGGTTTAAAGCATGACGATTTTTAAGTTTAGTCAGTGCATCATGATTGGCGCGATGATTAGTTATGTAACCGAAGAAAAAGGTCACTAGCACTAGCAGCGCTAACAGTGTATTGATGATATTTAATCGACGTTTGTCACTCTCTTTTTCATTCAGTTCACGCCAGTTTGCTGGTGGCTGATAACGGCGGTTGATTGAGTTGGCGTCGATAAAGTCTAAGGTTCTATTAAACAACTGAGCGAGAATCTCGCCACGCTCAGTTTTAGGAAACCCAAAACTCAACTCAGATTGATAAAAAGGGCGAAAGTAACGGTCTTGTGTCACGTTGGTTATATTGTGTTCGTACAATAATGTGTCTAACGTAACTTGACTGGTAATGGCGTAATCGACCTCTCCGGTAGTGAGCGCGTTAATGAGCTTTTCAGTATTGCTATAGTAAACCAGAGTTTTGTTGGGCAATGAACGTCGAGTGATGGAGGCAAACACATCGTTTTCCACTACACCGACTTTTTCCGCGAACAGTTCGGAAATATGTCGGTAGACTTCTTCTTTGTAACCAACACGCTTGGCGATGGCACCATGAATAGAAGCGTAGGGACGACTGAAGTTTAGTATACGTTGACGGTGTTTTATGTCAGCAATAGGAGTCGTCACGTCACGTTCACCCAAAGTGAGCTTTTGCAAAGATGCTGACCACGATTCTGTAGGATCGTAGACCATTCGGCATTTTAGTTGATTGAGTTTGCAAATTTGCTTTGCAAACTCAACAGAAATACCCTCTGGTTGTCCATTCGCTCCTGAAAACACATAAGGTGGGCGAGGGTTAAGATAGATCTCAATAATAGAGTCTAGGTCTAACCCACTGGAGTTAACTTTGTGTCTCAGTTGTTTAATGGCAATTTCGGTAATGTAACTGTCGATGTAACGACGAATTTCTTTCTGGACAGAGTCTTTTGCAATAATGTCGCTAAAAGCCGCCAATAGTGGTTTGTTCTGTTGTTTGTTGGTAATAATGGATACAGGTGGAATGGAGACTTGGTCGTTGATCGAGGTTGCTTTAAACCCCGCAGATAAAAAGCTCTCTAATTGTAGGAAAGTGCCAATATAGCCATCTATATTACCAGCCAATAAGCTCTCAAATGCAACGTCATTGTCATTGAACCCCAATACACGTTTGTCTGGATAGTATCTCTGAATTATGTCGTTAAACGCTGTTCCCATTGTTGTTCCAATGACATGCATTTCATCAAACGACTCGCCACCTTTGTTAAATAAATAGGTTGGCTCAATGTTGATTGGCTCAGAGAAGATGAATCGTGAAGCTCGACTCTTGGTATAGGTAATATTAGCGACAAAGTCTATTTTACCGTCTTCAACAGCATCTAATCGCTCACCAAATACAGGATAGTCTGCGTACTGAAAAGAGAAATTGGATTGTTTTTCAATAGTAGAAAAAATAAAACGGGCGATAAAGTCTCGTTCATGAGCCGCGACAATATAGGTATCAGACTGAGCTAGAGTAACGTGCGTGGCTCCTAGTAATACGATCAAAACAACCATGCGAGTGAGCATGGTTTTAAGAGTGAGCACACATTTAAGTTTCAACTCCAATAACTCCTTCCTTGGGGTGAATCAGAGGTACAGACATAGTTTAATAATAGATATGAAGAATACAACGTTAACTGGCTGAATTAAAAATAAAAGCTGGTTTATTTTCGAAAACTGAGAAGGGCGTGTTGCTCTTTGAATGAATAGCGCATGATTAAAAGAAAGTTGAAGTTTGAGTAAGTGCTCTTATGAGGGGCAAAGCGACGGACGAAGGCTCTTAAAAAGGCTACCTTAGACTGAGGTAGCCTTTGTTTCTTTTCTAATTTAAACCATTACCGCATCGTCGGCGTTATCTGGACCATTGTCGCGCTTGGCGATATGCAAACCCCACATAGCTAACAACGCCATGATCAACATGATTACGCCCAGTGGTAGCTGGCTAGTAGCGGGTATAACAGATGCGCCTAAGGTTGCTAAACCAGCACCGAGATTTTGCATACCCCCTAACACAGCTCCACCTGTTCCCGCGTGGTTTGGGAAAGGGGTTAAGGCACCTGTAGTTGCAGCAGGGAACAAAACACCTGCGCCAAGGAAGTAAACGGTAGAGCCGATGGTAAGTGTCCAAGCGTCGGTCGAGCCTTGTAATCCAGGCACAAGGACGACCGCTGAGCCTACAAGTATCGAAACCAAACCAAACTTAAATGCTGCGTTGTTACCATACCGTTTTGCGATAATGGAAGAGAACCCAGCACCAAGTAAATAACCTGGAATTGGTAATACAAACAGGATGCTTACCGTCAGTGCCGAAAGCTTTAAAACACCACCAAACAACACACCAGCAGCGGCTTCAAACACGGCAACACCTGCAAAGGTAGCAACTAAGCAAATGACATAGCCCTGAAAACGCTTGTCAGAAAGCACAAATCGGTAGTTATCCATCGCCGAACTTTGGCTACGTCTCTCAACTGGTAGAGTTTCGACCAGTTTGGAAGCCATGACTATGACTACTGCAACAGCAAACAGAGTCAGAAAAAGGTAGCTAGAGCGCCAACCCATAGTTTCAGTTAACACGCCACCAAGAACGGGGGCGAGCAGCGGTGAAAAGATCACGCACATACTAATGATGCTGTTGGCTCTGTGTAATTCTTCGCCTGAAAAGCAGTCACGAGAAAGAGTTCGTGACATTGCGCCGCCACTACCAATTCCCGCTCCTTGAATGAAGCTGCCTAGTAGAAAGAGTTCAAAAGAATGTGCAAATAAGCTTACGAGCGCTCCAATTAGATAGATAACAAGACCAACGATAATTATTGGCTTGCGACCTAATCGATCCGACAGTGGACCATAGATGAACTGGGACAAACCATAGGGAATTAAGTAACACGCCATTACTGCCTGCAGCATCGCTGGATTAACGCGGAACTCTTGCGCCATTTGCCCAATTGACGGTACGTACATTGTCTGGGTCATTTGGCCAACGGCAGTCAAAATTGCGATTAAAAAGGTCAGCCTAGCTAATGGGTATTTGGATGCCATTTCGTTTTTGTCTCGTCTCTGCGTGGTTCGTGCTTTTTGTTGTTCAAATTCGCCACTGTGGGCGGTAGGGCGCAGATATTAGAGTTTGAAATAGAATCAATCAATAGAAAAGTGTGATGGCAATCACGATAAATATTTTGATTTTCCATAACTAAAACTAATGCGAACTTCGGTTGAAGTTCGCATTGGTGGTTATTTGCTTGCGACTTGAGTGACCAGGTCTAGTGTTGTGTTTTGAGCGAGGTCATGTTGATATACGTGAACGTCTCTTTGTGGGAAAGGAATACTGATCCCATTGCGGTCCAGTTGTTTCTTCACCTCTTCGGTCACTTCCCAATATACATCCCAATAGTCTTCTGTTCGTACCCACGGTCGAACAATAAAATCGACAGAGCTTTCATTAAGTGTATGTACATAGATCATCGGCTCTGGAGATTTAAGTACTTTCGGGTGCTGCTGCAAGATGTCAGAAAAGACCTGTTTCGCATGATCTATATCGTCGCCGTAGCCAATACCAAAGGTCATATCAACACGTCGAGTTTTCTCTGCGGTAATATTATTGATAGTATCGCCCCAAATCTTATTATTCGGAATGACTAATCTTTGATTATCAACAGTCCGTATGGTCGTTGATACTAAGCTCATATGGCTCACTGTTCCTGATATGCCGGCAACCTTGACCAGATCTCCTACATCAAAAGGACGATAGATGAGTATCATCATGCCAGACGCAAAGTTAGACAAGGTATCTTGTAGTGCAAAACCAATAATTACACCCGCCACTCCAAAACCAGTCAATAGCGGTCCTAACTCTATACCAAGCTGTGATAAGGCTATAAGCAGCCCTAGAGCCGTTACTCCTTTTTGTGCCATTGAAACAAAGAAATCTTGCATCAAAACACTGAATTTCATTGTTGAATGGCTAACGCTCTTCCTAACCGCCTTACCAACAATTTTAGCGAACGAACGTGACAACCAGAGTATGACACCAAAGACGAATATCTTCACAATTAGTGACGGAGTATGCTCCATCGCCCAATCTTTAAATGCGCCTAACCACTCTTTCATGAGCCCGACAATTACGCTGAAATCGAGAACGTCCGTGCTAATATCCCCCGTTACAGTGAATAACAGCTGTTTATACTCTGTAGTGTCAACACCGTAGTTTTCCAACAGGGTAATACTGGACTCTAAGCTAAGAATAAGTAAATTAATCTGACCAGAAATTCGGATCCCATCTTCTTGCAATCCTGCTTTACCGTCTTCCGGTACGTAAGCAAGTCGGTCATTAATGTCACTTAGTTGGCTATCTAAGAAAAGAACAGAGTTATATAAAAAGTCAGCACGTTTCTGTAAGTCTTGCTCTAATTGAGTTTCCGCTTTTGAAATGTCTACCCCTAATTCAGCGGCCCAAGATAACGTGGTGGACAGATCAGCATAATACTCATCCATCGCGGTAATACGTTTTTGCATTGCAAACTGAACGGCATCTTTTTCAGTGTCGCTCGCAATTTTGGATGCGTCGGAAAGTCGTTTAAGGTCTTGGTCGTTTGCCGCGAGTAATGTTTGTAAGAGGTGAATTTGTTGTGTAACAAGCTGCTTGTTCTCATCTACTTGGTTTTTATGTTGCAACTGTTCCGCAAGTGATTGTCTCAACGCGTCGTTTTTTCTGTCGATAATACTCTCTTCGAAACGGTTAAGTTCAGCCTGCTTTTGTAATGTATTTATGTCCTGTTGAAGTGCATCCATTTGCGCGAAGAGTGGGCTTGCAGTACCTACAGATGTGGCATGTCTATCTTCGGCTAGCGTAACAGGAGAGGCACATCCAATTGCCAATGCTAAAACAAGAGTTAATTTGCTTTTCATTCGCTGTCTCTGGTTGAGTTGATGTTGGATTATCGCTTAGCGATCCATGAGTAGGTTTTTTTAGCAAGCCATACTCCGGCTTTGGCTATCGCTGTGATTAGCGTAAAAAGAAAGGAAGCAATAGATGAGATTAACTCCCCTGTGCCAACCATCAGTTTGTAAGTGTCAGTGTGTTGAAATTCTCTATATGTCATATCGTGCCTCCTAAAGCGTTAAGCACATAGTAATGACAACGCATTATTGAATTTGTCATTTTGCGCCATTGTGGTCAGAAAGGAGCGAACTTTAGAGAAATGCTGAGCTGGGTTCGATATTGTTGGCAATAAAGCAGATATTTAGAATAGAAAAGTCAGTGTAAGAATTTATGAATGGGAATGGATAAGTTATTGAGCTGCAATAAGTTTTCGAGTTAAAGCCGGCTAAGAGCCGGCTTTTTAGGTTGTATTTAAAGAGTAGGCTAAGTGAGTTTCATTTCTTGAATGATGTCTGACGCGATCTCTGGTTTGGTGCTCGTCGGTTTGGCGTGCAAGTCAGTTTTTAGTTGTCCTTTTCGGTTTCGCAAACCTGCTTCAAGCTTCTTCAACGCTGCGGAAATGGCTGGGTACATAATATCGTGGGTGGCTTTAGCTGATACTCTCACACCCTCATAATTGGTGAAAATTTCCACTTCGTGTTGGCCATGCTCTTTCTTGATAATGATGTCACAGCTGATCAACTGAGGAAAGTGAGCTGATACTTTGTCAAATTTGTTTTCAATCTCTTGACGAGACTCTTCGCCAATTGAAACGTGGTGGGTCTGAACGTTTATTTTCATTAATTGTACCTCTCCTTTCACTACGTCTTTTAAACGTAGCAAAGGAGGGCTATTTTGACAAAAATAGTTAGTACAAATGGAATAGAAATTGAGCCTTATTTAGAAAGGGACTTTTCTAATTGCGTTAAAGAATAACTGTATGTGAACCAAGCGCTTAGACCCGCAAGGACATTTCCGACCAAAGCGCCCCAAAAGAGTCCTTCGATTCCTCCAAACTGTGACCCTAACCACAAGCAAGGCAAGAAGAACGCAAATAAACGAAGCGCTGAAATGGTCAAAGCGGTTTTTGCTTTGCCAAGCGCATTGGATATAGACACCATTAACATACAGATGCCCAAAGGCCCAAGGCTGAAAGGGACTAAAATAAGATGATAATTGAGGATCTGTTGTACATTGTCTTCGCTGGTCATCAGTATTGATAAGTGACCTGCAAACAAGTAAGTGATAATGGCGACTAAGAGTTGGAACGCAAGAATATAACTTACGGCAAGGTTGACGAGTTTTTTGATATCTGTAAGGTTTTTAGCCCCCAATAGCTTACCGACCATAGGCGGCATAGACATGGTCAAAGCTAATACGGTTACAATGGCAAAAAACTCGTAACGAGAGCCCAGTGCCCATGCAGCTACTGCAGCAGTACCAAATGTTGCGAGTAGTTTAGTAGCCAACATCGAGGAAAGCGGGGGAAGTAATTGACTGACCATCGCGGGTGCCATAATTTTCCATATCGACTTCAAACTGTTTACTACATTGACATCTTTCCAATCAAACGATGCCCAATTCTTATTGACCACTTTCGGTGCGACGAAAGCGATACCAATACCAAAGGCGACGATAGTCGCGATTGCCGCGCCATTGATACCCAAATCAAAGGTAAAGATAAACAGTGGATCGAGAATTAAGTTAATGATACTCGTGGCGACCATCATCATTCCTGGTAGAACCGTATTCCCATTAGCGCGACAGACGCTGTAGTAGAAGTACAGCACCGCACCAACCCAAGAGCTTAGAAGCCAATAAGGCCAATAGCTGTCAATTACTGGATAGACAGATTCGGGTGCACTTAACAAGGCGAGGATTGGGTGTCGAATTAGCCAAATGAGTACGCCAATTGCCGCAACGCCTAAGCTACCGAAAACAAGGATCAACCCCCCTAATTGTTTCGCGTAAGACTCGTCATTGGCCCCCAAAGCACGAGAAATGATTGCCGTTGTAGCGATACCAAGGCCTACTTGGATACCAATAATGACCATTTGCATCGGCAATGTAAAACCTTGAGCAGCGAGAGGTAATACGCCTAGTTGTCCGATAAAGGCACTATCGACTAATTGAAAGCTCATAAGGGACAACACACCCAGCACCATAGGAAGGGTCATGTTGAACAATTGTTTGGCTAACTGTTTTGAATCTTTATCCACGTTGTTCTCTTTATTTGTGCCTATTTACTTATCATTGTGTACTTGCGAAAAAGGAGAGACGGACTAAATGCCCGTCTCTGTTAACATCATAGCTTATGAGCCCATTAGTTACAGGGGGCTAAACAAAGCAAAGATTAATGTTACTTACGCTTTATTCCTCGAACTTATCCGCATAACCTTTTGGAGGTGGTGTCCATCCACGCTCGCGAGAATGTTTGTCATTTCGATCGACTTGCATGGCATCCTTTATGAAGCCTTCCAATTCAATGAATAAGTCACGGTAGTTGTTATCGTAGCGTTCTTCACCATCAGCACCGTCTGCCCAAGCTTTATATAGTCGGTCGGATTGTTTGTCTTCAATCGTCTTATAGATGGATTTCTGCTGTTCAATAAAGAATGGGTGAAAGCCAAGACATTTCATGGTTTTAGCACCAAGCTCTAAAGCTGAATGGTAGGTTTCAGACTCTATATAATCTGCGCCGGCTTGCCTTAGTTGGTAACCGTGCCCTCTGTCGAATGCTCGAGTAAGAATTTTGACGTGAGGGTACGTATGTTTAACGTATTTTACAAGCTCAACATTGGTTTCTTGATTATCAATAGCAATAACAAGCAGTTTCACATCTTCGATTCCTGCAGTATGCAGGATATCTGGCTTGGACGCGTCACCAAAATAAGCTTTGGTGCCAATTTGGCGCATGTTATCGACTTGTTCAGCACGTACGTCTAGTACCACCGTCTTCACATCATTGGCGACCAAAAGACGATTGACGATTTGCCCAAAGCGGCCAATACCCGCAATCAAGACAGTGCCTCGCTCTTCAACTGTGTCGGCCTCACGGTCATTACTGTCTTTCTCAAATTTAGGCAAGATGACTTTATCAAACAGAATAAACAGACCAGGAGTTAAGAACATAGATAAAGCAACAACCAGTGATAGTGTTTGGGCGATATCGGTAGGCAATACATGATTCTGAACCGAGAAGCTTAACAGAACAAAACCAAACTCACCGGCTTGAGCAAGACTCAAGGTAAATAACCATCGGGCACTATCTTTGATTTTGAAAATCATCGCGAGTACGTACAGCACTGCTGCCTTTAGGAGCATTACGCCCAAAGTTAAACCGATAATGACAAAGAAATCGTCAAATAGGATACCGAAGTTAATACCAGCGCCAACGGTAATAAAGAACAAGCCTAGGAGAAGCCCTTTAAAAGGGTCAATATTTGACTCCAGCTCATGTCTAAACTCGCTGTTGGCCAATACGACACCTGCCAAAAATGTACCAAGGGCAGGAGATAGACCGACCAAGCTCATTAAGGCTGCAATACCAATAACAAGCATAAGCGCAGTAGCTGTAAAGATTTCTCTTAATCCAGATGATGCGACGAACCTAAACAAAGGTCTACTAAGATAATGACCACCAACGACGACCACCGCAATTGACGCAGTAATGACTAATCCATAAGCCCACCCTGGAAGTCCAGCTACCAAGCTTAATTCGTCATGATGCTCAGCCGCCTGCGCCGCGGCATTTTGCGCTTGTTCAACTAGTTCTGGCAAGGCGAGTAAGGGGATAAACGCCAACATTGGAATTACGGCAATGTCTTGAAATAGCAAGACTGAAAATGCACTCTGGCCACCTTCTGTTTTCGACAGTCCTTTTTCATTAAAGGTTTGCAGAACAATTGCAGTCGAAGAAAGAGCAAAAATAAGGCCAATAGTCAGCGCAACGCTCCAGCTTTGTCCGAGCATCAGTGCTATTCCCATAACCGCTGCTGCTGTGCCACCAACTTGAATGCCGCCAAGACCGATAAGTTTATGACGCATGCCCCAAAGCATCTTAGGTTCTAGTTCTAGGCCAACTAAGAACAGCATCATAACGACACCAAACTCAGCGAAATGTTGAATGGTAGTAGTTTCTTCGCCCACGAGGCCAATAATAGGTCCAATAACCACCCCAGCAATGAGGTAACCAAGTACAGATCCCAAACCTAAGCGCTTAGCAATAGGTACTGCGATGACGGCGGCTATAAGATAAACGAAAGCCTGGAGAAAGTAACCGGTCATGATGCGTCCTTATCTGATTCGATAGCCTGTTCTTGTGGCCAATAATGGTTTAGTTTTTCGAGAGGTTTTGCTCGTTCGATATCGAACGAGCTGGTAACAAGCAGGTTTAAAAGCGTTTTCCAACGCTCTCTATGCTCCGGTATACGTCGCTCTTCTTGAGCTGTACGTGAACCAAAAAGGCAGAAAGGCGGTAAATAGGTCATGCCCGTCAAACTAGCAGTCTGTTCTAATGGTTGGAGTAGTTCTCTAATAGTGAAATGGTTGTAGCCTTCTGTTTGATAAGCATCTGCCTTACCGCCAGCAGAGATTGCACATAAAAAAGTCTTACCATGCAGTGCTGTGCCATCTTGCCCATAAGCAAACCCATACTCTAATACCAAGTCTTGCCATTCTTTAAGGATAGAAGGCGTTGAGTACCAATAGAGAGGGAATTGAAAAATAACAATATCGTGATCAATTAATCGTTGTTGCTCTCTATCGATATTAATGTTGTAAGTTGGGTACTCATAATACAGATCGACCGCGGTGACTCCTTTAATGGATTGGGCATCTCTAAACATGGGAGCATTGACCTCTGAGCGTCTCTGAGATGGATGTGCGTACAGCACCAGCACTTTGTTATTTTTTTCGGGCATAATGGCTTCCGGATAGCTTCATCTATGAGTTTTAATATCTAGTACACAAAAAGATATTTTTCAATTGGTTACCGTCTAGTAACCTTAACATTGAACCCCGTTAAACATCTTTAGCTTGCTACTATTAATTGCGAGAATTAACGGTCACATAAAGGAGTCTAGATATGCGATTGTCGGTTAGAGCAGCGACGCAAGACGATGCAAATGAGTTATTGGAATTATATCGGCAAACAATTCGCACTGTAAATCGCAATGATTACAATGAGATGCAGATTAGAGCATGGGCTCGTGATGAGTTAGAGACATCCGCTTTTGAAGCGTATATTGCTCGATGTAAGCCTTTTGTGGTGACAAACCAAACTCAAATACTGGGTTATAGTGATTTACAAGCCAATGGACTAATAGATCATTTCTATTGTCACCACCAAGCACAGAGGCAAGGGGTAGGGAGTGTGTTAATGCAGACCATTATGAATAAAGCGCGAGAAGCTGATATTTGTAGGCTGTACTCCTATGTGAGCATTACAGCAAAGCCGTTTTTCCTTCATTTTGGCTTTAACGTAGTGCGACCAAACCAAGCAGACATTCGTGGCGTCGTGTTAGATAACTACCTGATGGAAAGAGTATTAAAAGATGAATAACTCGATGTTTGAAGTGAAAGAGATTGCTCAAGAACAGTTACCGTTGGATATTTTGTTATTGGCTGACCCAGAGGAAGCCGCGATTAACGTTTATCGAGGCCGATGTCATGCTTTTGCTGTGTTTATGCAAGATAGGTTGATTGGGGCAACGTTAATTGAAGTGGATAAGGTTAATGGTAAAGCTGAACTGTTCAATATCGCAACCTACCCAGAGTACCATGGCAAAGGATTTGGCGGAGTTCTACTTGATGAAACATTAGCGAAGTTAGCGAGCCGAGGTATTAGAATTGTCGAATTAGGAACAGGTACATTTGGTTATCAACTCTCGTTTTATCAAAAGCATGGTTTTCGAGTAGAGAGAGTGATTAAAGACTTCTTTCTCGATAATTATGATGAACCGATCTTCGAACACGGTATTCAACACAAAGACATGTTACGCCTAGTTTGGCGAGCAGAAGAGATTGACGAGTAGTCATAGTAACGGTAGATTGCGCGACCCGAATGTGGAATTAATGGTTTGATAGTTGGAGGTATTTATATGGGTGAAATGTATACAAAACATGCAGAAAAGTACGCAGATGCGATTGAAAATAACGCGTATAACGGCCTTTATGAGCGTCCTTCAACACTAGCTTTGGTGGGTGAGGTAAACAACAAAGCGGTATTGGACCTAGGGTGTGGTCCTGGTGTTTATGCGCAGCACTTTGTTAATCAGGGGGCGAAAGTAACCGCTGTCGATCTCTCGGAACAAATGGTTCAAATTACTAAACAAAAACTAGGTGACGCTGTAACATGCTATGCGCAAGATCTATCTGATGGACTTCCTAAAGAAGCCGACGATAGTTATGATTTTGTTGTTTGCCCTTTAATGGTGCACTACCTTGAAGATTTGGTACCTCTTTTTAAAGAGGTACATCGTGTACTCAAACAAGGTGGACAGTTCATTTTCTCTACCCATCACCCACTTGTTGATTTTGAAGATAACGCTTTTAACAACTATTTTGCAGTAGAGCGTATCATCGAAGATTGGAATACCGTTGGCGAACCCGTAGAGGTTTCATTCTTTAGACGTTCGTTTACTAACTTGTTTGATAGCTTAGCTGAAAGTGGTTTTACTCTCGACAAGTTTTCCGAAGGTCAACCTGATCCCGCGATGAAAGAAGTATCACCTGAGACATTCAATAAACTTTCACGTCGTCCAAACTTCATTTTTATTCGCGCAAACGCGAATTAACCATTGCCGAATATCGGCAAATGGCCATCGTTTCCGGTGTGATTTCTGCTAAAAGGGCAAAAAACGAGTTTTTTTTGCCCAATAACCCGTTCAAATTACAAATCAATTTGGCATTAGCGGCGGGTTTTATTAGTATGTACAGCTATCAAAAAACACCCTTATGGATACTACCGGACGGTAGACGAGGAAACGATGCAACATCTAGAAGAGATCATTGCTAACGCGAGCGCAGCGATTGAAGCTGCAAACTCGCTAGTCGCACTTGACGAAGTGCGTGTTCAGTATCTAGGTAAGAAAGGTGAGCTAACCGCTCAACTTCAAAGCCTAGGTAAACTACCACCAGAAGAACGCCGCAGTGCTGGTCAAGAGATCAACAAAGCAAAAGGCGTAGTTCAACAAACGATCGCTGCTCGTAAAGATGCACTACAACGTGCTGAACTTGAAGCAAAACTTGCAGCAGAGACAATCGACGTTACACTACCAGGTCGTCGTATCGAGAACGGTGGTCTACACCCAGTTACTCGTACTGTTGAGCGTATTGAACAGTTCTTTGGTGAGCTAGGCTTTAACACTGAGTCTGGTCCAGAAATCGAAGATGCATTCCACAACTTCGATGCACTAAACATCGCAGAAGACCACCCAGCTCGTACTGACCACGATACTTTCTTCTTCAACCCAGATTTGATGCTACGTACTCACACGTCAGGCGTTCAAATTCGTACGATGGAAAATGGTAAACCACCATTCCGCTTCATCGCACCTGGCCGTGTTTATCGTAACGACTATGACCAAACTCATACACCAATGTTCCACCAAGTGGAAGGGATGCTAGTTGACGAGAATGTAAACTTCGCTCAGCTAAAGGGCATTCTGCATGACTTCCTATGTAACTTCTTCGAAGAGGAAGTTGAAGTTCGTTTCCGTCCATCTTATTTCCCATTCACCGAGCCTTCTGCTGAAGTAGATGTAAAAGGCAAGAACGGCAAGTGGCTTGAAGTTCTTGGCTGCGGCATGGTTCACCCGAACGTACTTCGTGCTGTTGGCATTGACCCTGAGAAATACTCTGGCTTCGCGTTTGGTATGGGCGTAGAGCGTCTGACAATGTTACGTTACGGCGTAAATGACCTGCGTGCGTTCTTCGAGAACGACCTTCGTTTCCTAAAACAGTTCAAGTAATCCAGAGGGTTCATCACAATGAAATTCAGCGAATCATGGCTTCGTGAGTGGGTAAGTCCTTCGGTTACGACTGACGAGCTTACGCACCAAATTACAATGGCTGGTCTTGAGGTAGACGACGTACTACCAGTAGCTGGCTCTTTCACTGGCGTTAAAGTAGGTAAAGTGGTTGAGTGTGGTCAACACCCAGACGCAGATAAACTACGTGTAACAAAAGTTGATGTTGGCGCAGAAGAACTGCTAGACATCGTTTGTGGCGCTCCTAACTGTCGTGAAGGTCTTAAAGTAGCAGTAGCAACCGTTGGTGCTGTCCTTCCAGGCGATTTTAAAATCAAGAAAGCGAAATTACGTGGTCAGCCTTCACACGGCATGCTTTGCTCATTCACTGAGTTGGAAATCGACGTTGAGTCTGACGGTATCATGGAACTTGCAGAAGACGCTGTTATCGGTACTGATTTCCGCGACTTCCTAGGTCTTGATGACGTAACGGTAGACGTAGACCTAACAGCTAACCGTGCAGACTGCTTCAGCATTCGTGGTTTAGCTCGTGAAGTAGGTGTTCTAAATCGTGCTGATGTGACAGAGCCAGCAGTAAACGCGGTTGAAGCGTCTATTGCAGATGTTGCTTCTATCGAAGTGAAAGCGCCAGCAGCGTGTCCTCGCTACCTAGGTCGTATCGTTAAGAACGTGAACGTTCAAGCTGAAACGCCACTGTGGATGCAAGAAAAACTGCGCCGTTGTGGTATTCGTTCAATCGATCCAGTCGTTGACATCACTAACTACGTTCTACTAGAGCAAGGCCAACCAATGCATGCATTCGATCTAGCGAAGATCGAAGGTGGCATCGTGGTACGTATGGCGGAACAAGGTGAGAAGCTAACACTTTTAGACGGTACTGAAGCAGAGCTTAACGCAGATACTCTAGTTGTTGCTGATCACAATAAAGCACTGGCAATTGCTGGTATCTTTGGTGGTGAAGAGTCTGGTGTTACCACTGAGACTAAAGACGTTCTGCTAGAATGTGCATTCTTCGCACCTGACCACATCCGTGGTCGTGCTCGTAGCTACGGTCTTCACACCGATTCTTCAATGCGTTTTGAACGTGGTGTGGATTTCGCACTTCAGACAGGTGCAATGGAGCGTGCAACAGAACTTCTTGTTGAAATCTGTGGCGGTGAAGTAGCACCAGTTGTTGGTGTAGAGTCAGAAGCTGACCTGCCAAAAGCAAACACAGTAGCACTGCGTCGCACTAAGCTAGATGCGCTACTTGGCCATCACATTGAAGATGCGGACGTTGTTGAAATCCTTGAGCGCTTAGGCTTGACTGTTGAGGCATCAGAGTCTGGTTGGACGGCGACAGCACCAACATGGCGTTTCGATATCGCTATCGAGCAGGACCTGATTGAAGAAGTTGGTCGTATCTACGGCTACGATAATATTCCAAACCAGCACCCAGCAGCAGCACTTAAGATGCACAACCATGTTGAAGCGGATCTGCCTCTTAAGCGTGTTCGTAACCTGCTTGTTGACCGCGGTTATCAAGAAGCCATCACTTATAGCTTCGTTGAACCAGAGCAGCAAAAGCTAATCGTTCCTGACGTTGAGCCACTCGTCTTGCCATTCCCAATTTCTGCGGAAATGTCAGCAATGCGTCTTGGGTTGATTCAGGGCCTACTTAACACGGTTGTTCACAACCAGAAGCGTCAACAGCCACGTGTTCGCCTATTTGAGTACGGTTTACGTTTCATCCCTTGTGAAACTGCAGAAAACGGTATGCGCCAAGAGCCAATGCTTGCTGGTGTTATTGCTGGTACACGCAGCGAAGAGCATTGGGATATTGAAACTAACACAGTTGACTTCTTTGACCTTAAAGGCGACCTAGAAGCGATCCTAGAACTGTCAGCAAACGAGAAAGCATACTCATTTGCTGCAGCGAAACACCCAGCGCTTCACCCAGGTCAGTCTGCGGCAATCGTCGTAGATGGCAAAGAAGTTGGTGTAATTGGTACTGTTCACCCAGAGCTTGAGCGTAAGTTTGGTCTTAATGGCCGTACTATCGTGTTCGAAATTGAATGGTCTGCAATTAACTCTAAAGTGATTCCAGAAGCGGTACAGCTTTCTAAGTTCCCTTCAAACCGTCGAGATATTGCAGTTGTTGTTGATGAAGCTGTAGCTTCAGGTGACATCGTTGCTGCGTGTCTAGAACAGGGTGGTGAGTTCTTGAAAGACGCGAAACTGTTCGATGTATACGTCGGTAAAGGTGTTGAAGAAGGCAAGAAGAGTCTTGCCATCGCACTAACGTTGCAATCAGTTGAACGTACTCTAGAAGACGCAGATATCGCTGGTGCGGTGGATACAATCGTTGCTCACGTATCTGAGAAGTTTGGTGCTTCACTGCGTGACTAATTATTAGTTATTCACTTAGCTAAGTGTTCGAAAAGCGAGTCAATTTAATTGGCTCGCTTTTTTTTGTTTAATCACATAGAACTGATGCAACCTAAAAATATAGCTCTTTATACACTAGATTGTATAACTTTCTGTCGAGCGGGTTAAACGTGTTTCATATTGACTGGCATCTGCAACTTACTGTTTTTATAAGATAAATGCTGTAAAACTGTGGTCTGCGTTAGGTATTTTGTAATTTGTTGTTATTTTATTTATATCTGATATATCGAAGATAATTGAAATATATGACTGTGGTTGGGCTCTGTGTGCTGTTGAAACTTTTGTTTTGTGCTATTAAAACGGTAACTTGCTAATAGATAAGAAAATATCCTGACATTTCCATGATATAAAAAAGTTGGCGAAAATCAGAAGGTTGGCTTACACTTTTCAAAGTTAGACCGTTATGTTGTTGATTGGTCAAACGAAATGTTTAGCGCTATCGCTGTGATAGTAAGGTTTAAATTAGCTTTGAGGGGAGTTTTATGGCGCTCACAAAAGCCGATCTGGCTGAGAACCTATTTGAGAAACTCGGATTCAGTAAAAGGGATGCCAAGGAAACGGTAGAAGTATTTTTTGAAGAAATCAGAAAATCACTCGAAAGTGGCGAACAGGTAAAACTGTCGGGTTTTGGTAATTTTGACTTGAGAGACAAGAATGAACGTCCTGGTCGAAATCCTAAGACTGGTGAAGATATTCCAATTTCTGCTCGACGCGTAGTTACATTCCGTCCCGGCCAAAAACTGAAGGCACGAGTCGAGAACATCAAAGTAGATTAAGTTCTTACTTTAGAAAACAAAAAGACCACAATATGTGGTCTTTTTGTTTTTTTGTCGATGAATTTACTCGTTAAAGAGTCAAGACTAAAGCGACACTATGCCGCTTTAATATTGGTAGTAATGTATGGCTGCCACGCATTTTGATAAAGCTCTAGAGATTGTCTTCTTAAGCTGGTGATTTGCGCAGTTTCAATATCGTTTAAGCTACGATCTTGTGAGGCTGCGTTGCGCTCGATGCCTTGAATTATCTCATAAAGATCATGCTCTGGACCGCTTTTCACGTCGGCAATGGCTTTCAAGTGAAGCTGAACTTCTGCAATGATTCCGGTCTTAGGAAGTTGAACCAAAATATTCAAGTCACGGTAGCCAGAAGGCGCAGGACTCTTGAAGCGGTTTTTAACACGAACGACTTTGGCTTCGCGATTGAGAGTTTCATAAGCACCTACAAGACCTTCAACATCATCAGCTACGATTGTGCCACGAGCTAAGTCGGTGATTTGATTTACTTCACCATTAAGTTCAGTACGGATTTTTTCCTGTGCACGGTCATAAGATTTCACGCCTGCGAAATAAGCGTCAGTACCAGTAAGTAGGGCGGTAGTTTTACACAGCGACTCTAATTCGTGCTGAGCTTGGTGGGCTTTGCTATACAAGATATCAAAGTCAGAATGCGGTTGAAGTGCGTTGCTGTTAACAGCATCAATGCCATATAAGCCACTTAGGCTATGTTTGAATACAGATGGACAAACTTCGTTCTGTTCTTGGTTTCCTTTTGAAGTAGTTGAATCGGATTGATTAAGCGTTGCCGCAAATGCAGGTGCGCGGCTGAGTACCAATAGCATTAGTGCTGCGGTACGAAGAAACATGCTCATTCTCTCTCCTAGTTACGTTACGAAAACGGTATGCAAAAAGGACGATAACGTTCAGGAGTTGCACTACCTATAGTATGGGGACTAACTTACCGAACCCAACCTAAAAACACGAAACAGTGTTTGATGTGTGACCTAAGTCTCGCAATAAAGTTACCTTCAGAGGCATGACTTTTTGTCCTCATTCTGTAAACTCTACGTTAATGATTATCCACACCGAATATGAACGATAAATGAACGATTTTGAATTGTGGCATGATAAATGGGCATCGAATAAAATTGGCTTTCATCTGGAAGATGTGAACCCGTTACTTATCAAATACTGGAACCAAGTAAAACCAAACCGCACTGATGGTGTTTTTGTGCCGCTTTGTGGTAAATCTGAGGACCTTGTTTGGCTAGCACAGCGCCACGATAGCGTTCAAGGTGTAGAGCTCAGTCAGATCGCTGTACGTGCCTTTTTTGCCGAGCATTTCTATACGCCAATGGTCACTCCAATTAATGGCCAATTTGAGTTGTATCAGTTTGACGAGTTAGATATTTACGTAGGTGACTATTTCACAGCTCCTATACGACCTGTAGAGCTTATCTATGACCGTGCTGCACTCATCGCGATGCCGGAAGAACTAAGAGCTTTATACGTCGAGAACTTGAAGCGCTCTCTAATGCCGGGTGGTCGAATCCTATTGATTACACTTGATTATGTCCAAGCTGAAATGTCCGGGCCTCCGTTTAGTGTTCCGTCGAGTGAAGTAAAGGCATACTTTGGTGAAGAATACCGTTTAACGTTGTTGGAACGGGATGAGGCAGACGATAATCATCGTCGCATAAAACAAGGCTTAACTCGATTTGCTGAAGAGGTTTGGCTTATTGAGCACCTAGATTAATGAGTGCAAGCAGCTTAGCCTGACCAAGAAAGCCAGACCCTAAGGATCTGGCTTTCTTATTTACTGTCTGTGGACTTTCAATGATCTTACGTTGAATGCGACTACTTGGGAGCTTGAATCCAATTCCAAGCTTGTTCAAAGTCGGCTGAGGCGAATGCTTTTTCTTGAATATCAAACATTCGAGCGATAATAGCATCCGCATTCACCAGCCAAGTAATAACCTTGCTGTCAGCAACGATTGCTACTTTTTCGATTCGTTTTAGATTTGTCAGTGTCCAGACAATGTCCTTAAATCCTGCCGCAAGCGACCAGTTAGCACTTTCATCAAGTATTGCCATCACACTTATTCTTTCATGTTCTGCCAATAGCTTGTCTACCTCAGCGATAATGTGTTTTTCTTGCACTAAATCGACGTTGTCATCAAATTCAATGACCAGTATATCTGGGCGTGGTGATGGTAGGGTAGTAAACATAAGCATCTCCTCCGAAAGGCTAAACTGATGGACTAGGATTTATTATCAAACCAATGCTGTTCAGAGACCATCTTGTTATCTTTGACGGTTACTTCATATTGTTTCTGTCCATCAGGTGCGTATTTGGTCACGATGCCATCATTGATGTCACCTTGATCGTAAGTTGCTTCGTAAGCTTTGTTTCCATTTGGATAGTAGCTAATGGCTAGACCGTCTTTCTTGCCTGAATCATAGTTTTCAACTGATCGTGGTTGGCCATTCTCATACCAAGAAGATAACTTACCTTGCAGTTCGCCATCATCATACTTCGCTGAGACAAGTTTTTGACCATTATAGGACCACTCATCGAAAGCGCCATTTAATACGCCTCCTTTATATTCTGCATCGACTTTCAACTGTCCATTTTCATACCACTGTTTCCAATCTCCGTCTGCGAGACCGTCCTTGTAATTGATGGTAGAAGAGACCTGACCATTTGGATAGTAAGTGGTTTCTGCACCTACGGCTTTACCGTTAGCAAATCGGACATGAAGTGCGTTTTGCCCGGAGTTATATTTGCGTGTAAGTTCACCGGTGAAAGGTGTGGTTTCGTTTACTTGGTAAGCGATACCGTTTCTAACTTGAACGTAGTCAACGGAATTTTCAGTATCTTGGGCAGTTGACTCGGTGGCATAAGCACCAACAGATACACAGGTAAGTACACCCGCAACAATTGCAATGGATTTTCTCATAGCGTTACCTCATATGTAGAGCTTTGGTCTGCCTATCCAGAATAGGCTTGAGATAGCGCAATTAAAAAGTGAAAAAGTCGACAAGTATTATTGCAAAAATAAAACGGAACCTTTGGTTAAAACACGTGACTAACGTGCTCAAAACTATCTAAAACAGGCGTTCTGCTAACAAAAAAGCCAGAGCAAACAGCTCTGGCTTAGTCATAACGTGTAGCTATTTATTGCTTAGCAACATTACCCAATTTCAACCAGGTATCAATAACAGTATCTGGGTTCAGGGATACTGAGCTGATGCCTTGTTCCATTAGCCATTCTGCTAAATCGTCATGGTCGGAAGGGCCTTGACCACAGATGCCGACATATTTGCCTGCTTGTGTTGCTGCATCGATAGCCATTTTCAACATCGCTTTGACTGCTGGGTTACGTTCGTCAAACAGATGTGCCACGTCTCCAGAATCTCGGTCTAAGCCAAGTGTTAATTGTGTCATATCGTTTGACCCGATGGAGAAGCCGTCAAAATACTTAAGGAATTCGTCAGCTAAAACTGCGTTTGAAGGCAGTTCACACATCATAATGACCTTAAGACCTTGTTCTCCACGGCGCAGTTCAAACTTAGCCAGTAAGTCGATAACTTGGGCAGCTTCGCTTGGTGTTCGCACGAATGGAATCATGATTTCAACGTTCTTCAGGCCCATTTCATTGCGTACACGTTTTAATGCGCGAGTTTCTAACTCAAAGCAATCTTCGAATACCGGTGAAATGTAGCGAGACGCACCGCGGAAGCCAAGCATAGGGTTTTCTTCGTGTGGTTCAAATGCTTTACCACCGACGAGGTTGCTGTATTCATTCGACTTAAAGTCAGACATACGAACAATCACACGTTTAGGCCAGAAAGCAGCGGCAATCGTAGCAATACCTTCAGTGAGTTTGCTCACATAGAAATCGATCGGGTCATCGTAGCCGCGAATGCGCTGAGTAATTTCAGCTTGTAGCTCTGGAGATTGCTGGTCGAAGTTAAGTAGGGCTTTCGGGTGAATCCCTATCATTTTGTTAATGATAAACTCAAGACGTGCTAGACCTACGCCCTCATTAGGGATTTGAGCGAAGTCAAAGGCACGATCTGGGTTACCAACGTTCATCATTACTTTAGTCGGTAGAAGAGGCAATTCGTCAACGGCTGAGCGTCGTACTTCAAACTCAAGCTCTCCCTGATAAACGTAGCCCGTTTCGCCTTCTGAACAAGAAACAGTTACGGTCGCGCCATTGGCAAGGCTATCTGTTGCGTTACCACAACCAACGATAGCTGGGATACCTAGTTCACGAGCGATGATTGCAGCGTGGCAAGTACGGCCGCCTCGGTTGGTGACAATTGCCGAGGCCTTTTTCATGACAGGTTCCCAGTCAGGGTCGGTCATGTCAGTCACTAGCACGTCTCCTTCTTGAACCAGTGACATCTGGTCAAGTGAATCTACCAATCTAACTGGACCTGTACCGATGCGTTGGCCAATAGCACGGCCTTCGACTAACACGTCTGCTTTGTTGTTCAGTTGGAAACGTTCGATGACATTTTGTTCACTTTGAGAGCATACTGTTTCTGGGCGTGCCTGAACGATGTAGAGCTTGCCATCAATGCCATCTTTTGCCCATTCAATGTCCATTGGACGCTGGTAGTGCTTTTCGATGATCATCGCTTGTTTAGCAAGTTCTTTGATTTCTTCATCAGTTAGCGAGAACTGGTTACGCTCTGCATCAGACGTGTCAATGATGTCGACCTGTTTACCAATTTCTTGATTGTTGGAGTACACCATTTTAATGAGTTTGGAGCCGAAGGTCTTTTTAACAATCGGTGCTTGTCCTTGTTCAAGAAGCGGTTTGTGGACGTAAAACTCATCTGGGTTAACGGCGCCTTGAACGACCATCTCACCTAGACCCCAAGCCGATGTAATGAACACGACTTGGTCAAAGCCAGATTCAGTATCTAAGGTGAACATCACGCCGGATGAGGCTTGATCAGAACGCACCATACGCTGAATACCAGCCGATAGTGAGATACCGCGGTGGTCAAAACCTTGATGGACACGATACGAAATCGCACGGTCATTAAATAGCGAAGCGTATACGTGTTTAGTGGCTTCAAGAACGGCCTCGATGCCTTTTACATTTAAGAATGTTTCTTGCTGGCCAGCAAATGAGGCATCTGGTAAGTCTTCCGCAGTCGCAGAAGAGCGAACTGCTACAGATAGCTCTGTGTTACCTTCAATGAGTTCTTGGTAATTTTCTCTAATGTCCTGCTCTAGGTCAGCAGGGAATGGGGCTTCTAATACCCATTGACGGATGGTCGCGCCTGTCTTACGCAGTGCGTCAACATCATCAACATCAAGTTCGTCTAGTAGGCCATGAATGCGCTCATCCAATCCTTCGAAATCGAGGAACTGGTTGAAGGCATAAGACGTCGTCGCAAAGCCATTCGGTACTGACACTCCCGCATTAGCAAGATTGGAAACCATCTCGCCCAGTGAAGCATTCTTACCGCCGACCTTATCGACATCGTCCATGGACAGGCCATTGAACCAAAGGGTGTTGTTTTGTTGCATGTCTATCTCCAGAAACATTGCAGCTGTAGGATATAGCAATCGATTACGTATTCAGTAAAAAAATAGTTAACTATTTTTCAAAACTGTGGGGGAACGTTATTGAATGCTAGGGTTTGTTATCGATATTATGTAATGCATCCTACTTAAATTTTTTTGAAAAATTAAATAAAAAATGAAAAATAATGGTCAAAGTCGTGACGTGTTCTACGTTTCTGACGGAACAGCGATTACTTGCGAGACATTGGGACACGTGGTTTTAGGACAGTTTCCGTTCACTGCGAATGAGAAAACGTTTCCATTTGTCGAAAGCGCACATAAGCTTGATGAACTCATTAGGGAAATTAATCAATCTTATGAACGCAACGGTGTAAAACCGTTAGTGTTTTTCTCCATTGTTGTACCTGAAATTCGCACAGGTCTTATGCAGTCTTCTGCGTATTGCTACGATGTGTTGGAAAGTATAGTGGCGCAAGTGAAGGACGATTTGCAGCTAGAACCGAAACCTAAATTGCAACGTTCTCACAGCGTGGGGAAGGATACGGATAAGTACTTTGATCGTATTGCAGCAATTGAATATACCCTTGCTCACGACGATGGGATTTCACTCAAGAACCTTGATCAAGCTGATATAATACTGCTCGGTGTCTCTCGTAGCGGCAAAACACCAACAAGTCTTTATCTAGCCATGCAATTCGGTTTGCGTGTGGTGAATTATCCTTTTATCGATGACGATATTAAGCGTCTTCGATTGATGCCTGAATTTGAAATTCATCGTCACAAACTGTTTGGTTTAACCATTGATCCTGAGCGTTTAACTGAAATACGAGAAAATCGATTGGCAGGCAGTGATTACGCAAGTACTGAGCAGTGTCTTCAAGAGCTGGCAAGTGTGGAGTCTTTATTTAGACGAGAAGCAATTCCGTACATCAATACGTCTTCATTATCCGTTGAAGAAATTTCAACCAGAATCCTCGAAAGAGCTGGGCTAAAACGCCGAGTGTTCTAGAAAACGACCACGAACTCACAGTGAATCTTAACGGGAACCGATATAATGTCGGTTCTTTTTTTATCTTGAGTAACAAGCATTGTCCTTCAATATCTATCTGTTTGCTTTACTTTGCGGCATTGTCGTTTTCATTATCGCGTTGCTGAGTCTAAAAAGCATAGCTAGCGGTAAACAACGCTTTTTGTTTTCGGCTGTCGCTAGCGTCCTCGTCTGTGGTATTTCTTTGGGTATTTGGTCACAAATGCGCAATACACTCCCTGAGCTCGAACTTGCTGCACCATTTAAAAATGGTGAATCCATGATGCAAGAACTGCAGCAAGCACTAAAACAGAACCCTAATGATGCGAAAGATTGGTTTAGGTTAGGGCAGCTTTATATGCAAAGCTCTGAGTTTGATGCGGCGATTACTTGTTTTGACTACTCAATTCGACTGTCTGAGACCCCTTACGCTGGTCAGTATGCGGCAATAGCGACGGCGAAGTACTTTGATGAGTCGCAAACGATCACCCCTGAAGTGCAGCAGTTTCTTGATAAAGCACTCGAAATGGATGAGTACAACGACACCGCATTGCTACTTGTTGCGTCTGACTATTTTCTACATTCAGAACACAACAAAGCGATTGAAATTTGGACGAAAATCCTTGATTCCAATCGACCGGGGATTGATAGAGCGGCTATTATTGAGAAAATTAATCAAGTGAAACGCATGAGCGGCAACTAAATGCTTACTAGTAATCTTTAGAGCCTCAATTTTTGTGCGTATAGATAAAGCCACCATACATGTATTTGGTGGCTTCTGCGCCTAGAATAGCGACCTTACTTCCCGCCCTAAGCTTGTCGCTACGAACTAGATTCGAAAAACTACACCAAATTGCAGCAGAGCCTAGATTTCCCCAATGTTTAGCATCATTGACGATCTTATTCGAGTCTATATCCAAAGCTTCAGCCAGCATACTATCGATTCGCCCACTTGCTTGGTGGGGGATGATGTAGTCAAAATCGTCCAACTCAAAACCTTGCTCTCTCAGCGCGAGAATACTCGCTTGAAACAAGGCTTCGCCACTTTTACGGACATCGGTTGCGCTATGATGAAAGCGCGCCTTTCCCGTTTGAGTGTAAACAGATGCAGAGCCGCCGTCGAGAGATAAACCCGGTGACTTATCTATACCAATTTGACCAGTGAAACAGCGCGATATCGTACCTATTCCTTCGCTTGTCTCAGGTCCAATAATGACCCCTCCAGCACCGTCTCCCATTTGCATGTAATTCACCAACTGAGACTGGTCGAGAAAACCTTTGTCGTAATCGAAATACACTGACCCTGTTTCACTACCCACGATGGCGATGGGTTTGTTGAGCATAGCAAGGCGCGGAATGGCGATTTGTAAAGCACTTGCGAAACCTGTACAAGCTTGTCGCAGTTCCATAAACGGACCTTGGTATCGAAGTTTTTCGGCTACCCATGCGATGTTGGGAGGAAGCTGAGTGTCTGGCGTTGTCGTATGGCCAATAAGATAATCAATATCAGAGAGAGTATGTTGAGAGTTTGCGAGCAAATCTTTAATGGTATGAACTGCAAGATCAGAGTTGCTCGGATTTGGCTCGCTAGTATGAGTCTGAATGCTGCGTGAAAAATGACGACCTTCAATGCCTAGAAAAGGCACTATCCTCGCTGCCACTCTGGCAAAGCGTTTTCCGGAAAGTTGCTCAAGTGCTCCGAGTAGTTCCCCATTTGATAAGTGTTGTTCGGGAAATTGATGGCTGGCGGCAAGCAGTGAAACGCGCCCGGGTAGAAAAGTTGCAGTCATAAATTATCCCTCTTTAGTCTCGAAAATCATGTCTAGATTTACTCCAAGTACTTCAAACGCGTCACGTTCGGTATTGAGTAGCTCATATAGCTTGTCTGAGATGTTGGTGTTCAGCTCACGCCATCGAGATTTATCGTATCCAAGTTCTATGGCGTGAAGCTTCGATACAGAGACATGCCTGGCCTCATCCTGTTTGATGGCGCGGCAAAGGAGAGTAAAAGGATGATGTGGTCCCAAAGAGCCTTTCTCAATAAACAGCATCAACTTACACACTAGGGCATCCAAACAAGCGATTTGAGCAAAGTGCTCTTCGAATGTTTTTCTTGCTCCCAATGAGGCAAAGAATCGCTGGCTGCGTCTTTTTATTGCAAGTATATCTGCAGGTTCTTCAATTTGATGACGAACCCACTCTAGAGCCTCTTCATGGTATTTCTCATCGGCAACGATACGCTCAAAATCGTTGGCGGCAATTGCTAAGGGACTTTCTTTTTGCCTCACTGATTCGTTGTAAAACACCCATTGAGAAGATTGTTCACCACATACTAGCAATGGCAAAAGGCGTGAAAGTGCCTTGCGTTCCATGTCGGTAAATTCAAGTAGTCGATGTTGGTACTCGTGCAACCAGTAGCGAACTGGACTTTCGCTAGGCACATCTAGTGGCACAGCTGGAAAACAAGGTTTCATGGTCACTAACACATCCTTTTTACGACACACAATATAGTTAGACCGGAAAGTTGAGAATTTCTTTCATCTGTTATTTAAATCTATGATGAAATGGTTCGAAAGTCCTAATTTCCTCATAAACTGTAGTTTAAATTTTGTCGGATTTAGCTCTATGATGAACAGAAGCTTATGTTTTCTTCATCGGAGGTAAAGTATGGCGAACATAGATAATGTGTTGGTTCCTAACGGTTTGGTTGAAGGGCGTGTACTCGCTAAGAAGCAGTGGACAGAAAAGCTCTTCAGCCTTGAAGTGGCAGCATCGATAGAGACTTATGTCGCTGGTCAGTTTACTAAATTGGGTTTACTGAACTCAGACGGCGAATGGGTTCGTCGAGCTTATTCTATGGTGAATCACCCGAAACATCCTTATGGCAAAGATCATCTGGAGTTTCTCATCATTGCCGATGACAACGGTCAACTGTCGCCGAAATTAAACGACCTAGAGGTGGGAGACAAACTGTTTGTCGGTAAACAGCCTTCGGGTTTTATGACTCTAGAAGAAATACCGGATTATGCCAAAGCGCTTTGGATGCTCTCTACCGGTACGGCGATTGGTCCCTTTCTCTCTATTTTAGAAGATGACTCGATTGCCAAACGCTTTGATAGCATCGTTCTTGTCCACGCCGTCCGAACCCAAAGTGAATTAGTATACTCAGACTCTATCGAATGCGCGAAAAACGCGTTGGGCGACAAGTTTCATTTCGTTTCTGTGGTGTCAAGAGAAGCGCATCCCACTAGTCTTAGAGGTCGAATTCCCGAGTTACTACTTAATAGGGAGGTTCAGAAACAGGTGGGCTTAGCGCTGAGTGCGCCAGACAGCTTTGTATATATTTGTGGAAATCCTGCAATGGTCAAAGATACAAATGAGACACTGCTAGAGCTAGGACTTACTAAACATCTGCGTCGTAAGCCGGGTAATTTTGCGAGTGAAAATTACTGGTAGCCGCTAATAGGTGTAGCCTACACCAAAGTAAGCAGCCTCAAGACCGGTGTTATAACCTACATCAGCGGTGAAACCGGTGACGCCAGTTTTAAACAACAATCCAATATTGCCATTAAAACGGAGTGATGAGTCATAAGTTTTGATTGGAGAACCATTGAACTGCTCTTCGCTTCGGTTGGCAATTCCGGCACCAACATAACCGACAAAATTCTCACTCAAAGATTTTACTAGACCCACATTAAGAGCGAAATCATCATTGTTAGGGCCCGTTCCACCAGCCAAGTTGCTGTAAAAGCCGAAGCTTAAATTACGATCGTGATAAAGACCTACGCCAAAACCACCGTCACTAGTTGTGCCGACAGAAACGCTGTTGTAAGTGCCTGCAAGTAGGGGAGAGCTTACTACGCAGAGAACAAATGCGAGATGCTTTTTCATAGAGCGCCAATTTAGGTGTCTGATAGTCATAGACTTAATGGTAGCAAAAAGCCCCAACTAAGTGGTTGGGGCTTTAACTAATAATCGAATAGATCACAGAATCATATTAGTGAAATATTAGTACTTCGCTTCTCTTGCTTCTGCTTCTTTGTCCCACTCAGGTACGACGGTTTCTAAGAAGTGCTGTTTCTCAGCGTTCATCTTATCCATATCCATACCTAATGCTGCTTGAGCTTTCTCTTTAGTTGAGATATCAGGTATTTCTACCGGATCAGTGATGCCTTTCTTAGCAAGCAGTCGGATAAGTTTCGCACGTGCATCTGCTGCTTTGTCTACTGATGTACCAAGCACCTCAAGTGCCACTTCTGGAGCGTGCATATGCACACCATGAGAAGCGATGGCATAGTCCCAGCGCCATTGTGCATGACGAATATCCATCAAGATAGGTTTCATCTCTTCTTCTGTTGCACCTGCATCCCATGCAGCACCAGCTTCAAAGTGAGCGGCAACGATTTGCTTTTCAGCGGTAAGCTTCATATTAAGAACCTGAGCTTTGCGCGTTGAAACGATGCCTTGTAATTGCTCTTTCGTTTGAGTGTGACAATTAGCACAAGTATCTTCGAAGCGATCAAATGGGTTACCAACTTTGTGGTCAGTAAAGACCGTACCATCTTCTTTGGTCACTTTAGGCATATGACAGTCAACACAAACTACACCGTTCTTACCGTGGATACCATCACGCCAAGTTTCGTATCCTGGGTGTTGAGCTTTTAGCATTGGCGCTTTAGAAACTGCATGTTGCCAATCTTTGAAGTTCAATGCATCGTAGTACTCTTCCATTTCACCAACAGTTGTTCCCATATCCCACGGGAACTTAACCGCTTTCGTTGGGCCTGTGAAGTAGTACTCTACGTGACACTGAGCACAGACAGATGCTTGCTGGTCTAAGCGAGATTGTTCGTCAAACTTCTTGCCAATAGCTTCGAATGCACGTTCTACATACGGCTTTGCGATTGCCAATGCAGGCTCGCCGTTTTTAAACGCGTCACTGCGAGTATCGTGACAGTCAGCGCAGCCTATAGGGTTAGAGATTTCTGCACCTAGTCTTGCCCATTTGCCTTCAAAGTAGCCATCTTCGCCACGTTCATCGATCACACGACCAACATCTGGGCTTTTACAGCTCCAACATGCCATCGGCATAGGGCCTGATTTAGGATCTGTTGGACCGCCTGTTCTCAGTGTTTGTCTTACATCGTCTAACGCATAAAAGTGACCGCGCGCCTTATTATAGTCTTTAGCAAAGCCATAGCCTGCCCATAGGATGACCATATTAGGGTCATGCGCTAACGCATCTTCTATTTCTTCACTTTCACTTGTTTCTTTCCACGTTTTATATTGATCGGGATGATCTTTTTCGTAGGCTTGATTTCGAGGGTCAATCAACCCTTCTTCTGATGCTGCATAAGCTGGCACACTCGCGGCGCCTAATAGAGCTATTGCAGCAACGGAACTTAGAATCCAGTGCTTTTTCACAGTGTTATCTCCATATTCTAATTTTTGAAATGCGTTGTGGGGCTATTTCCCTAAATAAGATTTGGAGACGTCTTATCTTATTAAGACCTGTTAATATTAGCTCATATCCATTAATACTTAATTACATGTCGGGGCGTTTACTGTTTTAGATCAATTTATCTAAGTGATTGAGTTCACATCTATTTTCAACTAACCCTAAAGGGGTATGTGTCCTTATTTGTGATGATATTAATTATCATTTTTAAATGGAAGTTATGTAAAAATTCACACACAAACATTAGTGATATTGCTCACTAATTACCTCTAAAGTGATAGGCAAATAACACATCGGAAACTATGATCGTCATGTGAAGCGTTGTGGCTCATCCTAAATAAGAATTGATTACATTTCGTTGGTAATGACTTAATTCAAGTAATTACTAGAGGAAAGTTATTAATTATTAATCTGACTTTGTAGGTTTTACCTTCAATATTGGGTTTAAGGAAAGGATACAATGGGCAATGTTAAATTGACCATGGTGATAATGCTTCAGGCCCTCCTAGCATTTACTCTCTATGGTTATTCACTCAATGCCTTAGCTGATGAAGCAGCCCTCGAAAAAGAAGGGGTATCTCAACGGCATAAGGTGGAGTTGATTCGTGACAAGGACTATAAATGCGTTCAGTGTCACAAAGACTCCAAACAGACACTTGCTGGCTCTCACGGAGAGGACGCAATCGAAATCACTGGCAGCGAAGTTAATTGTACTCAATGCCACAGTAATATCGGTCCAGATCACCGTGACGGTGGTTCTACGGTCATTAAATATCATCCTGCGCAGTCTCAGCCGGGTTCCGATAAAACATGGTTAGACCCTGAAGCTATCCTCAAAGCAAATAGCCGATGCACCGAATGTCATCAGCCGCAATATTTGCGCGAAGATAGCTGGACTCATGATGTGCATGCGAAAAACCTAACCTGCACCAATTGCCACTCAGTGCATGCCGAGAAAGCGAAAGTACTTTCTTACGACCACAAAGCAACCATTAAGATGTGTGTCGATTGCCACAAAGACTTCAACGAAAAACGTGAAGAGGAGGGCAAGTAATATGAGTTGTTCAAGACGAAATTTTCTCGCTGGCACAGGCGCTGTCATCTTTACCACGGGGGTGGCAACAACTTCAGTGTTAACTTCTCGACAGTCGGTAGCGAGTGATGACACCAAAAAAGCGGTGCGCTATGGCATGTTGCATGATGAAAATGCCTGTATTGGTTGTACCGCTTGTACAGACGCTTGTCGTGAAGTCAACAAAGTACCGGAAGGTGTTTCCCGCTTGGAAATTCACCGCTCAGAGCCTATTGGTGAGTTTCCAGATGTGGAGTATCGATTTACTCGTGATTCCTGCCAACATTGTGAAAACCCTCCTTGTGTTTATGTGTGCCCAACAGGTGCAGCTTATAAAGATGAAGAAACAGGCATCATCGATGTACACAATGAAAAATGCGTAGGTTGTGGTTATTGCTTAGCAGCATGTCCTTACCAAGTGCGCTTCTTCAATCCGGAAACTCGCTCTGCAGATAAATGTAACTTCTGTCGTGACACCAATTTAGCCGAAGGCAAGTTACCGGCGTGTGTGGAAAGTTGTCCAACTAACGCTTTGGTGTTTGGTGATTTGAATGATCCAAACAGCGATATTAATAAGATGAAGAGTATCAAGGTGATATACCGTGATAAAGAACAATTAGGGACTAAGCCTAAACTGTTCAAAGTTCCGTTCCATAAGGGGGAGGTATAGTATGAGTACTTGGGAAACTGCCTTTCATTTCGACTCTCTTGTGTGGGATTGGATTATTGCGATCTATCTATTTTTGGCTGGTATGTCCGCGGGTTCTGCACTGATAGCGATTTATCTTAAGCGAAAAGTCATAGAAGGCGATCCAGCGCAAAATGGCATCCTGAAGGCTATGGCCTGGTTGGCGCCATTTGGCATTATTGTTGGTCTGTTGATCTTGGTATTCCACTTAACCAAGCCACTCGAGTTTTGGAAAATTATGATTTACTTCAACCCAACGTCAGTGATGTCGATGGGTGTGATCTTATTCCAAGTCTACATGGTTGTCTTGTTTGTGTGGATTGGCATGATTTTCAGAAAGCCAATTATGGATGTTTTGGGAAGCAAGTTCGATTTTGTAGAGAACATTCTGATTAAGTTCGAGAAAATTGAGAATGGTTTGGAGTTGTTTTTAGGTTTCTTAGCTATCGTATTAGCGGCTTATACTGGCTTCTTATTATCGGCACTGAAAACCTATCCAATGCTTAACAACCCCGTGCTTCCGATTTTGTTCTTGTTCTCAAGTCTGTCGTCGGGTGCCGCTGCAAGTCTATTGTTTGGGATTTTGGTGTTTAAAGAAGATGCGCATAGCCCAAGTGTCAAATGGGTACACAGCTTTGAACGTCCTGTCGTTTTGTTCGAACTGTTTGTCATCGTTACCTTCTTTACCGGTCTTATCTTTAGTGGTGGTCAAAACGAAGCGGCCGCTTGGAATGCTATCGGCGGTGGATTCTGGTCTAACTGGTTCTGGTATGGCGTTATCGGTATGGGTATGTTGTTACCTTTGGCAATGAACTTCTTTAGTTCTGAAAAGGCAAAGCATAACCACGGCTTTATCCTAGTCGTCACAAGCCTTAGCTTAATCGGTGTTTTGATGCTACGTACGTTTGTGCTTTATGCAGGCCAAATGACGATAGTCTAAATATACTATCCCCGTGAAAGCGGGGATCTTCTAAAGCACTCTCTGCACAAATCTATATCGAGTGTGTTTTAGAAGAGTAACAGAGTCGTTTTCACTCTTGGCAACAACATAGAGGTTACATGATCGGGTACATTGGATTATTCACTTTGATAGTCGTTGCTGTCACGAGTAGTTTAGCGAGCATGAGTGGAGTCGTCTCCTATCGACTGCCGCTGCAACACAGACTGCACCTAGATAAAGTAGTGCAGTTACTGACATTACTAAGCATGCTATTTGCGGTTGCTGCTATCGTGGTACTTGCTGTCGCCTTCGCTGTTGATGATTACTCAATAAAATACGTTTCAGACAATTCAAACAGTCAACTTCATCTTGGTTACAAGATTGCTGCCACCTGGGGTGGCCATCAGGGATCGATGCTATTCTGGGTGGTGACGCTGTCGCTTTGGGGTGCGGCTCTTTCTTTCGTTCAAGACTCTGTCAGGCGACATGCTATGTGGTTAATGCAGCTTATCGTCGCCATATTTGCTTGGTTTACATTGCTTGCGTCTAATCCATTTGAATTAAATGCCGTAATACCAACTCAAGGCAGAGACTTAAACCCCATGCTTCAAGACATTGGTCTTATCATTCACCCGCCATTGTTGTACGTCGGCTATGTCGGGTTTGCATCGGTATTAGCGCTAGCGTTGGGTTCACTGTTTACTTCGTCTTTGGGAACTTCGGCCAGTTCAACCCAGTGGGTGGTAAGCGCAAGAGTGTGCGCCGTAGTTGCGTGGCTATTTTTGACTGCGGGTATCGCTGTCGGCTCTTGGTGGGCGTATTACGAACTCGGTTGGGGAGGCTGGTGGTTCTGGGATCCTGTGGAGAATGCCTCATTGCTACCTTGGTTAACCAGTTGCGCGCTAATACACACTATGATGCTTGCTAAACACCGTCAGTTGGTGTTCTGGACCTATTCTCTTGCATTCATTACGTTCTGCTTGAGTATCCTAGGCACCTTTATTGTTCGCTCAGGCGTATTGACTTCTGTTCATGCATTTGCGGTCGACCCAACCAAAGGTTTCAGTTTGTTGGCGATCTTAACCATCATCTTTGTTCTGGCTTTTGTTTCTTTGATATTACGTTCGGATAGCCTTCATTCTAAGGCTATCACTGACATTCGAACCAAACCTTTTCTGATACTTATTGCTGCAAACCTCTTTACGTTGGCGACTATGGTTGTGGTATTTGGTACGTTTTATCCTATGGTGTATGAGCTTTTGGGCTTAGGCAATATTTCTGTGGGTGCGCCATATTTCAATTTGTTGTTTGGTCCACTCTCAATTTTTGCTTTATTTGTCATGGGTTTTGTACCGTTTTGTCGGTGGAAATCTGATGAGAAACGAGTGCTTACCCCACTCATGGCGGTCTTGTTTGTTGCCAGTTTAATCGCCGCATTTGCCGTCGTATTGTATTACTCACAACATAACGCACATGTTGGTGCAGAGTGGTCGTTTTGGGCATTTATGACGGTCTGGGGCAGTGTGTGGGTGATGCTGTCTCATCTGCGGCTATTGCACAGTCATAAGATGAATCGTGGCCTGTATGCAGTAATATTGGCACATGTTGGAATTGCGGTGGCCGCATTTGGCTCTGCGATGAATGCTGAGTATTCGTATGAAATGACAAGAAAGCTAGGACCGGGTTCTAGTGTAGAGTTTGGTGATTTTAACGTGCGCTATCTTGATACCCACCTCTATGTTGCTCGCTCGTTCAGTTCAGAACAAGCCGAGATTGAAATTACTCCACTATCGAATCCTTCAAAAATACAACGTGCTTATCCTGAGAAGAGGCACTATCCCGTACGCGTGATGAACATGACAGAGCCTTCTATGACGCCAAAATGGGATGGCGATATATACATATCATTGGGTGATAAAGTGGATGCTGAGCACTACGCGGTTCGCATCCAGTTTAAAGCTTTTGTGCGATGGATATGGTTTGGGGCGTTGTTGGTTTGTTTATCTGGAGTTTGGATGCTCTTGTCTCAGTTATTCTCTATTAAGCGTGTGCAATGTGAAAATAGTGTAGGAGACGCTAATGTTGTTTAGGAATATCGTAATCACTGGCTTCCTCTTATTATGTTCAATCCTAGCGCCAGTTGTTCATAGTTCGGAGAGCCAATTCGTGGAACTGTTTGAATTTGATTCACCTAAGCAGCAAAAACAAGCGATAGAACTGGCTAAAACACTACGTTGCCCAATGTGTCAAAATCAGAACTTAATTGAGTCAAATTCTCCGGTCGCGAAAGACATTCGTCTAAAAGTGTTCGAATTAATCAAACAAGGGAAAACAAACCAAGAAGTGAAGGACTTTATGGTTGCTCGTTACGGTGAACATGTTCTTTATCGACCATCCATGAGTCGTCACAATGCGTTGCTATGGGGAGCGCCTATCATGTTTGCACTGGGGCTTGTCGTGGTTATCTTTGTTAATTTAAAACGAAAGTCTCAATAATATCTAGTTGATCTTTCAACGGTAATTGTATATTCCTTTAACCCTATTGGTACAAGTAGGGACGGTTGTACATGTCATATTTCATTTCCTCGGACAAACGTTTATTAGATATTCCTCTCATCCATAGAGAGTTAGCTAACAGCTATTGGGCTAAAGGCATTCCTCTCGACGTGGTCGAAAAATCCATCGAACATTCTCTTTGTTTTGGTGTGTATACCGCCTCTAACGAGCAAGTTGGCTTCGCTCGAATGATAACTGATAGAGCGACGTTTGCTTATTTAAGTGATGTATTTGTAGTTGAAAAAGCAAAAGGAGAGGGGTTGGGTAAGCAACTCATTAAAGCCATTGACGAACACCCAGAGCTGCAAGGGTTAAGACGTATCATGCTCGCGACAAGCGACGCTCATGGATTGTATCGGCAGTTTGGTTATCAAGAGGTTAGTAACCCGCAAATCTTAATGCAAAAATGGAATCCTGCGATATATGACTAAATCTGCTGTCACGTTCGACACTATCTCTGAACACCCTGAGTTTAAGGCTACCATTGTTGATTGGTATTATCATCAGTGGGGGAAAAGAGATCCTAACAATTCACTTGAAAGCTATACGACCAAGCTTGATGATTTACTTGAGAATGGCGGCATCCCTGTTAGTGTCGTCGGTGTGCAAGATGGTGAATTGGTTGCGACCGCACACTTAAGACGAAATGAAATTCCAAGTTTCGAGAATTACGAGTTTTGGTTGGGTGGCGTTTATGTGCATCCATCGCGTCGAGCGTCAGGGGTAGCCTCGCAGTTAGTGAAGCAAATGATAGCAGAAGCCAAACAGCTCGGTATCGAGACACTCTACCTTCAAACAGAGATCCTGACAGGTGGGCTCTACGCCAAACTAGGGTGGGAGAAACGGCATCAACTCAATAATAAGGGTGTTGAAGTCATCGTCATGGCAAAGGAGTTAAGCAGTGACGCCTAAACAGCAAACATTTCTAAACCAGTACTTAGAACAGTTAACTACCTCAGAGCGAGCAAGCATAAAAGATGTGATTGCCGAGCATTTTTGTGGCGATGAATACAATGCCAACCAATGCGCGAAGCTAATTAATGAAGGTATTAAAACCGCTTCATGTAGCCTAAAATCGGGGTATGAGATTGAACAAGAGCCATTGCCTAAAGTTGGGCGGTTGTCTGTTGTTTTGGACTGGGACCAAAATCCTATATGTATCATCAAATTGACATCGGTTGAGGTTTGTCCGTTTAATCAGGTATCTGAAGCGTTTGCTTATGCGGAAGGCGAAGGAGACAGGACCTATCAATGGTGGAAGCAAGCGCATCTACGTTTCTTTGAATGGTACGCGAACGAACTGAACATCACATTTAGTGAGTATGATGACTTGGTGCTTGAGCGTTTTGAAAAAGTGTTTCCGAGGTAATTAACCATGCTTACTCTAGAGACACCTCGATTGCAGCTGAGACAAATTGGTCGTAGTGACTTCAAGCTTTTCCGACTATTACACCAAGATCCAGAGATTATCCGTTTGTGTTTTGATGCCCCTTCGATGGACGAAATTAAACAACGATTCGAAGAGCGACTACCGGTTTGGCAGCCAGGTAGCGATCAGTGGTTATGCATGACAATTGTGTTAAAAAGTAATCAAGCTAAAGTCGGTGTTACAGGGTTCAAGGTATCAAATCGTGTTGCAGAAGTCGGTTACCTCATGCTCACCGAATATCAAGGGATGGGTATTGCTACAGAGTCGCTAAAATGCGTTCTAGATTGGGGAATATCGCAACTCGACGTCTCAAAGTATAATGCTGTCGTAACTCAAGGTAATCATGGCTCCGAACGAGTGCTAGAGAAATGTGGATTCCACATTAAAGCGATAGAGAAAGAGGCGTATGTTATCGGAGGAAAAACGTACGACGATATTATTTATCAGCGCAATGTGACGAAGAGAGGAGAGTAAAGTGATAAGAAATGTTCAAGAGACAGACAGTATAGCTATTGCTAGGATCTACAATCACTATATTGCTCATTCGACATGTACGTTTGAGGAACACCCTGTAACCGATGCAGACATGGCTGAGCGTATTCGCGTTGTTGTTGATTCCGCTCTACCTTGGTTGGTGTATGAGCATCAAGGACAAGTGGTTGGCTATTGTTATGCAAAAAGATGGAATGCACGCAGTGCTTACCGATTTACAGTTGAGTCCTCTGTGTATGTTGACCATGAAACACCAATAAAAGGTGTAGGTTCCAGATTATACGATGCACTGTTTAATGACTTACAGACACGTGGTGTTAAGAATATTATGAGCGTTATCACCTTACCAAATGACGCCAGCGTAAAGTTTCATGACAAGATGGGAATGCAGCAGGTCGGTCACTTTAAGCAAATCGGATTTAAGTTTGAGCAGTGGTTGGATGTGGGCTATTGGCAAAAGGTTTTAGATTGATTAACGCCCTATAAATTTTCTTGAATTTATTTTGGTACTGTCCCCATATTATCCTTAGTTCGCACTTTTTTTTAGGCAACACATTCTGAACTGAGTGATTTTAGCGTTTAATAGATTTTGGAATCATCATGGGCAAGCGATACATCATAAGCAGCAAACATCACGACAACTTTATGTTGCGCCAACAACATGTAGATAAAATAGCCTTGGTGACCGAAGGTGGAGGGCAAAGAGGAATCTTTACCGCAGGTGTTCTTGACGCTTTTTTACGTGCCGACTTCAATCCATTTGATTTGCTTATTGGTACGTCCGCTGGTTCGTTGAATCTCGCTTCCTATATCTGTGGACACCAAGGTCATGCCTATAAAGTCATAGCTGAAGCAACTCGCCATCCCGAGTTTTTCAAGCTCACTAAATACCTCTTAAGCGGCGAGGGGTTGGATTTAGACTTTTTGGTCGATAGTGCGGAAGTCAATATTCCACTGAATTGGGATAAGGGCTCGGACCTGTTGAAGACTAAACAGGTTATAGCGGTCGCCACTCATGCTCAAAAGCTGACCTCAGAGTGCTTTGATGTCACGGTTGATAACTGGAAAAATGTGCTAAGGGCGTCATGTGCTATTCCCGCATTGCATAAAAACCCCGTTGTGTTTGATGATGCACGGTGGCTGGATGGTGGTGTTTCAGCTCCAATCCCGGTAGAGGAGGCTTATCGTCGAGGCTACAAACATATTGTGGTCGTTCGTACTATGCCTATCGATTTTGACGACCATCATCCGCTGTTGGAAGCGATTTTAAAACGAGCGCCAACTAAAACGATGAGTGAACTATCAGCAATTCTTATCAAGCATGAGGAAAGCTATCGTAAAACACAGCGTTTTCTCGCATCACCACCTGATGACGTTAACATTTACGAAATCTCGCCGGCAATAAATCTTAAGTCTTCAGTTATTGGCAGTACTAAAAAACAACTTGATGCGGATTATATGCATGGTGTGCGTTTAGGGCGCTTATTTGTGGAAAGCGTTGGCAGAAAACTCGATATTCCCTATACACCATATAAACGGCATAAAATCGTGACATCAGAATTTGCCAATGATGATGCTTATCACCAAAAAATCGATGAGGTTTGGGAGAATCGAACTCGCGGTCATTTTAAAGGCGCGATGGATTGTGATATTGCTTGGGTCAATGTCAACCCACAAAACCTGAATCGAGCGTTGGTTTTAGTACAAGGCCGCAATGAGTCGTGTTGGAAATATAAAGAGTTAATGTATGAACTCAGCCAGCATTTTAGTGTTTACTCTTTTGATCACCGAGGGCAAGGCGAGTCAGAACGATTGGTTGAAAATAGCGAGTTGGGTCATATTGATCAGTTTGTCCATTATGTAGATGATTTAGCGCAGTTTGTCGAGAATGTGGTTCGCAACAAAGACAGCGATGAAGTGATGATGTTGGCGCACTCAATGGGCGGAGCGATTGCGACGCAATTTATTGCAAAATACCCTGACACGATTAAAGCGTGTGCGTTGACGAGTCCAATGTTTGGAATCAAGCTACCTAAGGTGGTAGGTGGCATACAAACCGCAACGATTAAGATGATCAGTCAGCTGCAGAAAACGCCGCACTTTGCACCCAAGCAAACTGCGTTTGTAACCAAAACGTTTGAAGGAAATGATCATACAAGTAGTCCAACGCGTTTTAAAGCATACAGTGATCTATTGAATAATCACCCCAAACTAAGACTTGGTGGAGTGAGCCCCAAGTGGATTACGGAAGCGATGGCTGCGGGTAAAACATGTATTTCCCAAGCGAAAAACATCAAAACGCCAATCTTAATTATTCAACCAGAAGGTGACAATGTCGTTTCCCTATCGGCACAAGATTCGTTTAATGAAAAGTGTACGAGCTCTCGACTATTGACCATACCTCACGCAAGGCACGATGTGCTCATTGAAGCGGATCGCTATCGAGATTGGGCATTGAAACACATTATGAATTTTTATGACCACAAGCATAAATTCATGTAGTTCGCGCAATGTGAGAACACGCGGGACCATCTGATAAGGAATAACGATGACCACGCTAAAAACTCGTCCCACAACAGAAGACCCCAGTGCTTTTATTGAATCAGTTAAGAATGAGCAAAGAAGGAGAGATGCTGAGACTTTGCTCACAATGTTTACCAAAGTGACTGGGCGGCAACCTGTTATGTGGGGAGAAAGCATTATCGGCTTTGGCGAATACCGTTACACTAACACTCGTGGAACGTATTCTTGGATGATGACGGGCTTTTCGCCACGGAAACAGAACTTGACCCTTTATATCATGCAAGGCTTTGACAATCTCCAATCCGAACTGGAGAAACTTGGCCAGTTCAGAACGGCAAAGTCATGTCTTTACATAAATAACCTATCAAAAATCGACCTGAAAGCTTTAGAGTTACTGCTTGTAAAAGCAGTAGCAGAAATGGAGTCTAAATATCCTTGTACCTGAAAGCAGGCTCTAGACAAAAAGAATGACCTGAGTAAAAAGGAGTAACTCAAGTGAGCGTAACTTTCCGCGAGATGCAAATCGCCGACTACGATAACGTGATGACTTTGTGGCGACAAACTGATCATATGGTGATTCGAGAGGCGGATAACCGCGACAACATCATTGCTTATCTAGATAAAAATCCGAATATGAGTTTTGTGGCCATCCTACATGGAGAAGTAGTGGGTGCTGTCTTAGCAGGAACAGATGGGAGGCGTGGCTACCTGCAGCATTTGGCGGTTGCATCCCAGCATCGTGGAAAGCGAATAGGTAAAACATTGGTGGAGAAAGTGACGGACTCTTTTGCTCAAATTGGTATCGAGAAAACGCACTTATTTGTTAAAGCTGACAACGAGGCTGCACAAGAGTTTTATCGTTCTATGGGGTGGGAAGTGCGAAAAGAAGTCAAAATGTATTCATTCAATGCCTCTGCAAACGTCGATATTTAATTTTAACCTTAATGAGTGAAACCAATGAGCCCCATTGTAGTAAAGACCGACACGGTTATCAGGCCTGCAAGTCCATGGTCTCGTTCTGTACATATTTTCCTTAAGTTTTTAGAGCAGCAAGGCATCCATGACGTTCCTAAAGTACTTGCTCTGGATAACGATAATGAGATACTTTCATTGGTACAAGGCAAAACATTTAACTATCCATTACTTGAGGAAATAGCCAGTCTACAGGCACTGGAAACAGCGGCGAGACTGCAAAGGCGGCTTCATGACGCGAGTGTGGGATTTATTGAGCAGTATGACGTCGCACGTTTAGATTGGATGCTGAGCTCAGACACCGAATCTGAAGTTATGTGTCATGGGGACTTTGCACCCTACAACGTAGCATTAGAGGCGAATAATGTTGTCGGGGTATTTGATTTTGATACCGTTCATCCAGGCTCAAGGTTGTGGGATTTATCGTATTCTGTCTATTGCTGGGCACCTTTCAAAACCAACTCGGTAGATAAACTTGGTGATATCGTTCAACAAGTACGTCGGGCAAAAGCATATCTGGATGCGTATGAAATAGATACAGTAAGCCGATTTAAATTGGTTGAAACGATGGTGTCTCGTTTAAGGTATCTCGTCAGTTTTATGGAAGACAAGGCCAATAAGGGGGATCAAGGTATGCAGCAATGCATAGAGGAAGGTCATAGGCGCAGCTACCTCAACGATATTGATTATCTGCTACTCAACTATGATGAGATTACTCGTGGCATTCGATAGGCTTATTCTAGTCAGTAAGTGACTGGTTAACTTTAGCGCGAATAACTCTGGCTGTGACAGTTGCTGAAGCTCCGCCGTCAGACAACACATGCAGAGTGAACTCGGGGTTCATATCACCAGAAGATCCTTGTGCTGCGGCGCTGCCTGCAGAGGCTTCCGCTCCAATTTCAAATTTCCATTCACCGTCTTTCCAATCATCGACCAACTCTTGTGTGTTTAGAAGAATCAATACTTTGTATGAACGTGCACCCCAGCCAGCACCGAAATCGAGTCTTTTAACCGTAAAGTAGATATGTGGCTCAGCACCTTTTATTACCATAACACCTTCGCCGCCTCCGACACCCACAACAGGGACTTTGGTCACTTTCATGTTTGCAACACCGTACGCTAATGCTTCATTCATTTGAGCTTGCAAGTGTGGTTCTTTTTTTAGTAACTCCGATATAGTGGTTTGCGCCATAGTGTCGAGTTCATTCCGCTCGGCTAATTTTTGCTGTTCACTCAATGATGAACATCCACTGGCGATGAGAATAATAGCTAGGAATAATAATCGGCGAAACTTCATGTTACATCCTCATCTTAATGTGATGAATTGAATCGAACTAATCTGTGGCACGCATAATAGGGTAGAACACTAGGTGATAACAATGGCCGTCAGGTAAAATCATGGCATTTTATAATATGAGAAGGATAAAGCGCATTGGCCTCAAATCACATAGGCGTGTTGTCAGAATCTACCTAAGCATAGTCGATAGTTTTCATACAGATGACACCGAAGACTATGGCAAGGGTGATCATGTCATCAATCTCTATCTAGAGATGCGTGTACAAATGGTTTTATGACCTATCATTAAAGCAATTAATCTAAACTTAACACCTTCAGGGAGTTGTGAATGAGTGTTTGTTTCCCTCAATTTTTAAAGACTAATGCTATTGCAGTATTTGTTGTATTCGTAATGTCGATGATGAGTGGCATTGCCTTAGCTCAAGATGATACTCCTACTAGGGTACCACCTCCAAAGGCTCAAGTAGCCTTAGACAAAATTAACGCGGAGATAAGAGATCTTTCGGAATCACTCAAAGCTTCTAGTGGAGATCAAAAAGACGCTATTCAATTCCGCCTCTTCAATAAAAACAATGAGCTAAGAGATGTCATCGGTAGCGCGGTTGAATCTAATGATTTACCAAAAGATATGCTCATTGAACAGGTACGGTTCCAGCAAAAATATACAGAAGGCGCGAAAACTTATCTAGAAGATAAGTTAAAAACGGTTGGAGAGCAGTTCAATAGCGCTAAAGCTGAGAATAAACTGTCCATTTTAAATACTTATAGTGAAGTTCAAGACTATTTGAACGCCACCTTTAATGCGGCATGGCAAAACCTGATGTGGCTGAACAAACTTGGAGTTCAGGATGAGAGTGGTGAAGCGCAGTTTGAAGTACTAGTCGCGAAAAACCTGAGGTTAACGTCAGCGTCGATTGAATATTTCAACCAACAGGTGGAGGCGATCAATTCTCAGTTGGCATCGGCGCCAGAAGGAGACAAAGCTGCACTTCAAACTAGTCAGTTAGTGCTTAAGCAGCGTATTGGTATTGAAACAGAAAGTCTTCGTAATTTGATCGTTCTAGGTGATGACGTTGGTTTAGAAACGTCTGAATATAAAAGACAAGTATTCTCTGTAACTGGGAATATCACACAAGACATTTTAGATTCAAAAGTGTTGATTTCGCTGTTGAGTTATTGGTGGAGTGCCGCCGTTGATTGGCTAGGCGATAACGCACCACAGCAACTATTCCAAGTGTTTATTTTCATTCTTATTCTTTTTGTTACACGCGCCGTTGTAAAACTGGTACGCAAGATTGTGACAAAAGCAGTTCATAACAAGAACTTGAAGCTCTCTCACTTGATGCAAAACTTCTTTGTGTCTATGTCGGGAAATATTGTTTGGATTATCGGTATCATGGTTGGGCTGTCACAGATAGGGCTTAACTTAGCGCCTATCTTGACGGGTTTCGGTATCGCAGGTGTGATTATTGGTTTTGCGCTACAAGATACATTATCTAACTTCGCAGCGGGTATGATGCTTCTTATCTACCGCCCATTTGATGTTGGTGATTTTGTTTTTGCTGGTGGTGTAGATGGTAAGGTAAGTCATATGAGTTTGGTTAATACCACGATTCGCACCTTTGATAACCAAATTATCATTGTTCCTAACAGTAAGATCTGGGGAGACGTTATCAAAAACGTTACTCACGAGCGTACTCGTCGAGTAGATATGGTGTTTGGTATTGGTTATGGAGATGACTTGCTCAAAGCTGAATCTGTTTTACATGAGATTATCGAGGCGCATCCTGCGGTTCTTAAATCACCAGAGCCTAACATTCGAGTTCATACACTGAATACCTCATCAGTAGACTTCATCGTTCGACCATGGGTAAAAACAGATGATTACTGGGATGTGTATTGGGATGTGACTAAAGAGGTTAAATTACGCTTTGATAAAGAGGGCATTTCTATACCTTTCCCTCAACAAGACGTGCATTTACATATGGTGGATAAATTGAAGTCTGAGTCTAACGCTTAGTATCAACACAATTATTCATTGATAGGGCTCTAATTTCATAAATTAGAGCCTTTTTATTATCTGTAATATTAGTTATTAAATAAGTTGAATATAAAAGCTCAGAGGTACGATTATGACGGAAGAAAATACAAAGAATAGCGAAGTGACAGTCGTAGACATCAAAATGCCATTTCTATCTATGGTGATATTTATGGTCAAGTTCGCCATCGCATCAATACCAGCTATGATCATCCTTGGGTTGATATTTAGCCTCTTTGGTATGATATTTGGTGGCATTTTTAGCGGCTTTCATGGCGGAATGGGGCACTACTAAAATGTCCTTGTCTAGTCACTGTGGTTGAATTTCTGTAGTATCGAGTGATTGATTCGCTAAGTAGAACTCTAGTAATGATTAGACATATCTTGTTGATTCGATTCAACGAAAAAGCAACAGAGCAAAGCATTAACGAACTTATGGCTTTGTTTGAGGCTATGCCTAAAAAAATAGCAGGAGTGGAAGCGGTAGAGTGGGGTGTGAACGATAGCCCAGAAGGTAAAAATAAATCCTATACGCACAGCGTAATGATGACATTCAAGGATGAAAGTGGTCGACAGAACTATCTGCCTCACCCCGAACATGATGCTCTAAAATCGGTGTTCAGACCGATTTTAGACGACATTATCGTATTCGATTACTCAGTTTAAATTCAGCATGTTACAGATTTCTAATACGGTAACGTTGGCAGATTGGGAAATCGAGCTAAATGCAATTCGTTCGATGGGGAGCGGTGGTCAGAATGTTAACAAGGTTTCCTCTGCTATCCATCTACGTTTTGATATAAGACGCTCGACACTACCCGCTATATATAAAGAACGTTTACTTGCAAGCAACGACTCTAGAATCTCTAAGGAAGGTGTCATTGTGATTAAAGCGCAATCACATCGTACTCAAGAGAAAAACCGGGAAGACGCACTTGCGAGGCTAGCTGATTTGATTCGGTCAGTGATGGTCGTGCAAAAGAAACGTCGTGCAACAAAGCCAACTCGTTCATCGCAAATAAGACGCGTGGATAATAAGAAGAAGCAAGGGCAGAAGAAGTCCCTACGTGGAAAGCCAATATTGTAAATCTAGTTAAGGAGAGAAAGTGAAAATAATTAAGGATGATTTGACGGGTCCAGAAATAAAAGCCCTTTTACAAGCTCATTTGGATGACATGTACGCGACTTCTCCTCCAGAAAGTGTTCATGCTCTTGATATTGATGCTCTTCGTCAGCCAGAGATTACGTTCTGGACTGCATGGTTTGAAGATGATTTGGCAGGATGTATAGCCTTAAAAACCATTGAGTCGGGACATGGTGAAATAAAATCGATGCGCACGACAGAGAGTGCTCGTGGCAAGGGAGTAGCAAGAAAACTGCTTGCTCATTTGACCAGTAAGGCCGCAGAAAACGGTTTGACGCGACTGAGTTTAGAGACAGGAACGGAAGCTTTTTTCGAACCAGCAAGGAACCTATATCAAAGAAATGGCTTTGTAGAATGTGAACCATTTGCTAGCTACTCGCTTGACCCTAATAGCGTGTTTATGACGAAATCGCTGACAAGATGAGCATCATCGGGTTGAAGGAAGCCTTTTGAGTATGGGCTCTCTATTTCGCTTCGTTCTCATAGCGAATATAAGTTCGGGGATTGTGGTCTGCCTAGCTGGCTACATTTTCCCTATGTTGAAAACATCCGAACTTTCTGATTTCTCATTTTACGTCGCTATCGTGTTATGGGGCGTGGCTGGTTTGGCGTGGGATGGCGGAAGAATTAGTCGAACCTATGACGTCGATGTTGTGTCACAAAAGATGAGAGCAATGGTTAAAGAGCATAATCTTGAAGCTGAAAAACATAAGCACTATCGACAAAACTATTCTTTTGGTTTTTCTTTGTTTGTTGCAGGCGTTTTTCCTTTGCTCCTTTCTGTAGTTCTGACTTGGTTAAATTAAGAAGTAGGTAATAATAACGTGGTGAAAATATCTTTAGTCGAACTCGAACAGGTCCTACCTATTCGTCAGTACGTTCTGTGGCCCGATTTACCAATAGAGAGCTCGCTGGTAGAAGGAGATAACCGAGCGATACATATCGGCGCATCTGTGAGTAATAAGTTGGTCTGCGTTGCTTCGATATTTATCGATGGTAATCAAGGTAGGTTGCGTAAATTTGCAACGCTTCCTGATTACCAAGGTCAGGGTATTGGCTCACAGGTCATCGAGTTTGTCTTGAACATGCTTGAAAGGCAAAATATTGAGGTATTTTGGTGCGATGCAAGGGAGTCTGCGCTGGATTTCTATAAGAGATTTGGAATGGTTATTGAAGGAGACATATTTTACAAAAAAGGCGTGGCATACAAAAAGGCGTCGTTAGTTTTATCAACGCTAAGATATGAGTAGCAGCACTGCGTTAGTATTGAGCACCTTGGACGACAAATATCTCTGACTGCCATATTTGAGTATCTCTTTTTACGATTCTACACTTTGATAAAACCTACCATGAGTGTAATCGATGGAAGCATTAAAAGAGTGGCGAGTAAACTGCCCGTATTGTGGGGAGGCTTTTGAAACATCAATTGACTGTTCCGTTGATGAGCAAGAGTATATTGAAGACTGCTATGTATGTTGTCGACCAATCTTGTTTGAGGTCACATTAGACAGTGATGATGTGTTTGTAACAGTAAGACACGAGAACGAAACATAGCTTGAAATTCAATTAATTACGCGTTACAAGATAATCTCTCCTCGATAAAGGATTGTGAGGTTTACTTGGATGTAACGACTTTTTTGACAGGCTTTTCCTTGGGTCTGTCGTTGATACTTGCAATTGGTGCTCAAAATGCGTTTGTTCTAAAACAAGGGCTAAAGAAACACTATGTATTTGCAGTGTGTTCTGTATGTGCAGTTTCTGATGCCATTCTCATTTCTGCGGGTGTCGGCGGCTTCGGTGTCATTATTGAACGGTTTCCTCAAATCGAAATAGTAGCTCGTTATGCGGGGGCTGCTTTTCTTACTGTATACGGGATCCAAAGTTTGCGTTCTGCTTTCAAAAGCAAGCATCAACTCGACCCTGAAGGTGATTCAAGTGCAAGTTTGCTAAAAACCATTCTGATTTGCTTAGCGCTAACTTGGCTAAACCCACATGTCTATCTAGATACCGTTGTTTTGCTAGGCTCTATTTCCACCCAATATGCTCCGAATCAGTTCTCTTTCGGGCTCGGTGCTGTGATGGCTTCCTTTGTGTTCTTTTTCTCCTTGGGGTACGGTGCTCGACTGCTAACGCCTATCTTTCATAAACCAATATCATGGAAAGTATTGGAGCTCTTTGTTGGTGCTATTATGTTATCCATCGCCCTTAACTTAATTTTATAACCTAGCTAGATATCGTTAATGTAAATAGGGAAAAAATAATGTCTCACCATAACGCGCAATGTCATTGCGGAAATATAACTCTCAGTTTTGCCAACTGGCCGGCGAATTTAACAAGTTGCAACTGCTCTGTATGTCGTCGTTATGGAACATTGTGGGGCTATTATGAGCCTGATTCGGTGACAGTTTCAGTATTACGTCAACCGACAAAGGCGTATCAATGGGGTGATGGTTTTATCGACTTTCACCACTGTCCAGAATGCGGATGCGTGACGCATTACACTTCAACGGATAAATCGCCAACCCAGAAAGTTGCTATCAATTTCAAAATGGTGACCCCAGAAGAGACAAGTACCATACACATTCGCTATTTTGATGGTGCAGACAGTTGGAAGTATCTTAATGATTAGACAAGGATATTCGATGCATAATACCAAACTAAGGTTTCAGGATATTACCTTACGCAAGGCATCAACCGAAGATCTAGAGCCGCTTTATCAACTTATGACGGCTGACGAAGAGTGGACGAAATACAACGGCCCTTACTTCGGTTATGCTCGGCCAACACTATCCGAATTTAAGCAGCAACAGTTCCAAAAGTTCCTAGATGGTAACACAGGCTTGGTCATAGATTATTTGGGGCGAGCAATAGGCAGTGTTAGCTACTATTGGGAAGATAAAAACACGCGTTGGCTTGAAGCTGGTGTGGCCATTTACGACTCATCACTTTGGGGTAGGGGCATTGGGTTGAAAGCGCTGATTCCATGGGTGGAGCATCTTTTTGCAACATTGGAGATCGAGCGAGTAGGCTTTACTACTTGGTCTGGAAACCCTGGAATGATGCGATGTGCCGAGAAGCTTGGAATGACGCAAGAGGCAAGGCTGCGCAAAGTTCGCTATTACTTAGGTGAGTACTTTGATTCGATAAAGTACGGTGTCTTGCGTGAAGAGTGGCAAGACCTCTACAAGCGTTGGTTGAGTCGAGACCGAGTTTACTTGTTTGATTGGGGTGACACTCTAATGGTCGATGACCCTACACAAACTGGAAAAATGTGTGATTGGTCAAATGTTGAAGTAGTTTCTGGTGCCGTGGAGTTGTTGTCAGCGCTTTCTAAGCAGTATCCCATTTATGTTGCGACCAATGCACAAGATTCTAATGAAATCGATATAAAACAGGCATTTGAACGTGGTGGTTTAGCTCAATACATCACAGGCTACTTCTGTTTTAACAATCTTGGCGTTTCTAAAAATAACCCAGAATTCTATCGGCTCATCGCAGGCAAGTTAGGTATCCCGGCAAACAAGTTGACGATGACCGGCGATCAAAGGGACAAGGACATAGTACCCGCTAAATCCGTTGGTTTAGTCACCAACTGGCTTAATTCGAGTGGTGTGTCCGACCCGTATGATGTTGGCTTCGCCTCGTTGCTTGAGATATTAGATAAAGAGGTGAAGGTCGAGTAAACCTCTAAGAGGCTTGAATCGTTGAGATTAGCTCTTCAGCTTGGTCGAGGTAGCTGCCCCCAAAAAGGTTGCAGTGATTGAGCACATGATAGAGATTATAGATGTGTTTTCTATACTCGAACATAGGCTCAATGGGCAGTACACTTTCATAACCGTCATAAAATTCCTGCCTGAAACCACCAAAGAGTTCTGTCATAGCGAGATCGCACTCTCGATCTCCCCAATAGCTAGCGGGATCATAACAGATAGGCCCAAAGGCTGAGTTAGCCACATTGCCGTTCCAAAGGTCGCCATGCAGCAAAGAAGGTTTAGGGTTATGGCCAGAGAGGTGCTCGTTGATAAGGGAGACAAACTGGTCGATATCGGTAAAGCTGATTTGTTTCTCTTTAAGTAGCTGTAGTTGCCAGCCTATACGTTGTTCAGAGAAAAAGCGGGACCATTTTTTATGCCACTGATTAGGTTGTAAAGTAGCACCAATATAGTTGTCTTGATCAAAGCCAAATTCGGCTTGTTCACCCCATTTATGCAGTTTTGCTAACTCAATTCCAAACTGATGACTGGCAGTACTCACGTCTAAAGGTTTGACAGGGATGTAATTAAGAATGATGAACGCACATTCTTTAGTTTTGCTAATTAACACCACCTCGGGTACATGAACCGTATTAGTGTCACGGAGCGCTTTGAGGTTATCCGCCTCAATCTCAAATTTAGCAAGGAAGTCTTTGTGATTGGTTTTCACGAAGTAACGCTGATCACCATCGCTAATCATATAGCATTGGTTAATATCGCCACCGCTCATTTTGACACGTTCTTTGATAGAAAAGTTGAACATGAGTGCATCGGATAGCTGATCTGAAATCGCTTGCCACATAAGTTACTCCCGTCTGCCAATCTATGGCTAGTGTAGAACAATATTGACTACATAACATACTGCCAGCGCACAGAATCATTGACGTGCAGCGCGATTTTTCGTACTAGTTCTTACAAACGTGAACTAGGTTTGCTATGTTTAAGTTCTTGTCATTTAAACAATTGCTAGGAGTTCAGTCGTGGTTGTAGATACTGACGGCTATCAGGCATTAATCGAACATCTCGCCATGAATCTTGATGTATTCACTTCAACTTCTGGAGATACGGGCGAAGAAACAATAGAAGATGTGTCCACGGACATGGTCGCGTCCAACATTATGGTGTTGTTTGAACAAAACCCAGAACTTCATTCAAGTGTGCGATTTAAGTTGCTAAAAGAAGTAGATTTAGTGATTCAAGACTTAGAAGAAGTATTGGCTGGAGTTTGGAACAAGCCGGCCACCAATGAGCAGGTTGCATTTCTTGAAGAGTATATAGCGTTAGTCAAAAATCTTTTTGATACTGCTGTTGCAATATATGATTAAAGAAATTAACAAAAGGATCGTTCCCTCTCAGGGTATTTTATTTCTTTGAGAGGGAGGCATTCTATTACTGAATATTTCTAAAATGCCAAAATGTTGATGCCCAATAAGGATTGTCGAGTCGAGAAAGGACCACACCTTTAGATGTTGAGGCATGCATAAATGTATTCCCACCTAAATAAATACCTACGTGTCTAGTTTTTCTTCCCGTTTTAAAAAACACTAAATCTCCACTTTGAGCATTATTGTAAGCTACTTTGTGACCTATTTTAACTTGCTGCGCAGTGGTTCTGGGTAAGCTAACAGCATAAGCATCTTGATAGACAGCCTGTACAAATGCCGAGCAATCGACTCCAGAATAATTGGTGCCACCAAGTCGATAAGGAACGCCTTGCCATTTCTTGTATTCAGCTAAAAATGGTGCATTTTCAGCACTTCTATAATTAACTTGTGTGTGTGGTGCTTGGCTTGGTTGGCTTGAACAAGCCGTCAATAATGCCACTATACCGTATGGAATCAATAATTTAACAATTTTCATCTGTCACACTGCTTACATTTATGTGTAATAAATATGTCATTAACGGCCTCTACCATTTCCGAATAATTTTATACCAAATTAACGGTTTGTACTATTTATCCGCAAAATTTGGTCGCAATTTTACGATTGATGCAACGGAATCGCTATGACATCGTCAACACAACGAAAACGTCCAACCTCAATAATTCATTCACTCAGCGCAATATTCATTTTAATCTGTATCTTCTTTATTGCTCTAAGTTGGCTAAGTTCAAGTGGATTAACACAAGTAAAACATCAATTCGATAATTTATCGGATCGCGTACTCCCTCTGGCAATGAATAATGCAGCCTTAACACAAGATACGTTGGAACAAGTAAAGTTACTGAACTATGGAAGCCAGTTATCTTCTGAGGCAGAGTTAAATGCTATCCAGGAACGTATCGCGCTGCTGACTAGCCTTAGTGAAATCCGGGTCAATAGTCTGTTCGAGATTGCAAAAAAGATAGATAGTGCCGTGACTCAAGATCAAAGAGCTCAACTCAGGGAAAAAATAGCTGAATTGCAATCCGTTACTGAGTCCGTATTGGCGTTTCAGTCTCAACTCATTGCAATGAAAGGTCGTATAGATAAGCAAGTGACGGGATTCCGTTATGGGTTAAGTTCTATTGGCCCTGAAATGAATCGTATTAGCCTAATTCTGTCTCAAGACAATCCATTGTCTTCAGATGCGGCGAGTCGATTTATTGCGAGTGCTAGCTCAATGGAGAGCACGTTCTTAGTCATGATGATGCAAGAAGAACTGAGTAAAGCGAAAAGTGAATATCGTGAAATGCGTAATCGAATCGCTGGAATCAACCTAGCATTTGCAGACTTCTCTGATTGGCACCCTGAAGTCAAAGAGTTTGCCAGTCTTATTGCACCATATGAAATGGTTCAGGACGGATTTAAACAAAGTGGTGTACTAAGTCAAATACTCGACAGGCTAGAAGTGGTTGAAAAGCAAAAAGTGGAGTTGGAACGTGCTGTTGTGATAGCCGATGACACGGTACAACTCCTACAGCAAATCTCTGATACTGCCTCGACACTAATAAAAGATAGTCAATCCGTAGTGAATCATACTCTTGATACAACCTCACAATGGTTAATTGCTGCTACAACATTTCTAATTGCAACAATCGTCGTAATCTTCTTCTCTCTGCGTCGATGGATAAATCGACCTTTAAAGAACATCATCTCTCAATTGAAAGGGCTCACAGAATACGAACTAACGGGCAAAGTGATGCTAGCGGGTCCTGCTGAAATGCAAGATATCGCCAGAAAGTTGAACCAAGTTATCGAGTCGACTCATGATTCGATTGAGGTGGTAACGAGAAACTGTGAAACACTCTATCAAACGGCGGAGATAAGTCACGGCGCGGCAGAGGAAACTCGTCTGAGTTTGCGTTCACAAAACGCCTCCCTAGATAGCATGGTGACAACGGTTACAGAACTGGAAGCATCGATTAAGGAGATAGCTCAAGTGACGACTGCGTCGTTTAACGATTCTCAACAAGCGGATAGTTATGCCAACCTTGGTTTGGAAGCGGTATCTGACAACCAAGAACGGCTTCATATGTTGGATACGACGTTAGGCAACAATGAAGCGTCAATGACTGAGCTAGATGGCAAAGTGAAGCAGATACAAGAGATGGTGGATATGATCAGTGGGATTGCAGATAACACTAATCTATTAGCATTAAATGCGGCTATTGAAGCTGCAAGGGCTGGCGAGAAGGGCAGAGGCTTTGCTGTTGTGGCAGACGAAGTTCGTAAACTCGCTAGTGATACTTCTGCACAAACCACAAACATTCGACAAATGATGTCGGAGCTCATCCAAGCAGCCCAAGACTCACGTCAATCGGTTGTCGAGTCACGCAAAGAAATGTCTTTTGCTTTGGAATCCAGCGACCGAGTAAAAACGTCTTTTACTGACATCGCCCATTCAGTGAATCAGATCCGTAACAGGGCAGAGCAAGTTTCTGTGGCTACTGAACAACAAGAGCGTGCCACGGCAGACGTGGGCCGCTCAATCGTTCAGGTTACTGAGCAAGGTGAACATTCGAGCATGCAGTTGGAGTCCATGGTAGAAAGTGCTGAGCAAGTAGCGGAAATTGCGGGCCACCAGCAATCGATGTTACATAAATATCAATTGAACCAAGCTTAGTTCTACTGAGAATGGCTAGCGTCGTTCTTATCGTTCCTAAAAGGTTGGGTAAGCAGTTTGTCCAACCTTTGTTCTCTTGGCTCGACAAATGCTGGAATACCGATTACTACGCCATCATGCCCTAACTTAGGTTGAGCACGATAAGTTCCAAACAAGATGTCCCAGATGGATAGAAAGAAGCCAAAGTTGGAATGAGTTTCTTTGACGATCTCCGAGTGATGAACACGGTGAAAATCCGGTGTTACGATAACTTTTCTCAGCAAGGCATCAAACTTCAAAGGCAACTTGCCGTTGCTATGATTAAACATCGCACTGGCATTGAGTACAATTTCGAAAATAAGCACTGCGATTGGAGGTACGCCTAAGGCAATCACGATCACTATTTTTATCCACATGGAGAGGATGATTTCAATAGGGTGGAATCGAGAGCCTGTGGTGACGTCGATATCCCGATCAGCGTGATGCATTCTATGCAATCGCCAAAGGATTGGAACGCGATGAAAGACTATATGTTGAAAGTAGATTGCTGCATCCAACAGCACTACACAAAGTGGGGCAATTAACCATGTGCTCACTTCGAACTGGTTAAAAAGCCCAATACTATGTTTCTGAGCAAAGAGTGCAGCTTCTATGGCAAGAAGTGGCATGACTAAGGCGAGAATTAGAGAGTTAAGGCCAACTAGGCTGAGATTGTTGGTCCAACGCAAACGTCGTGTCCTTGTACGTTGTTTTCTAGGTACACACCATTCCCACACCGCACAAATTATGAGTACAGAGAGAAAGATCGACAATCGAATAGAGTCACTGTGTTCCATTGAATAGGGTTTCCTTTTACTTACAAAGTGTACCAGAGTAGAATCCCGCCACCTTTCGCTAGAATACCATGAAAATGAGACGTCACGCCTTCCATAAAATGTACGATGAGCGCCTAGCCGCGGCAACTAAACCATTTAATGCTCGTGGAGCGAAAGTCATACGTTGTAAAAGCTGCCAAATTGCGCAACAGTATTGTATTTGTGAGTACCAGCCAAAACCGAGCAATGACTTTGCAGTGTTGCTGTTGGTTTCTGATGCGGAAATTCTGAAGCCTAGTAATACAGGCCGCCTGATACTTGATACGGTCGAAGAAGGTTATGCGTTTCCTTGGCATCGAACTGAAACTCAACCAGAACTCCTTGCACTGCTAAAAGATGAGACCTATCAACCCGTCATAATCTTTCCAGAAGATTATGTTGATGATAAAAAGCGTTTAATCGACCAAAACCAGTTCGAAGTAGAGGGAACTAAGAAACTCTTGTTTATCCTTTTGGATGGCAGTTGGCGTGAGGCTAGACGTATGTTTAGAAAGTCACCATATCTCAATCAGTTCCCTGTGTGTTCGATTAAGCCTGATGCTATGTCTAACTATATGATGCGAAAGTCAGAGAACGAAGATCACCTTGCTACCGCAGAAGTTGCGAGTATTGTCTTTGAGCAATTCGGGTCATTGCGTCATTCGATGATATTGAGAGAATGGTTCGCGGTTTTCCGCGAAAGTTACATGTTGAGCAAAACGCGTCTCTCTCCAGATTTGTCGCGACCAGCACTGAATAATTTCATAGGTCTAATAAAAAACGAGAACTCGCTCTAAAGTTCCAGTTCTAATGTGATGGCTTGTTGAACAAGCAGTTCGAACAAGGGCATAAATCCGCTCTACGTCACGGTTTGAGGGGGTAGGGATATGGATAATGCCAACAGTTATCTATTTTTTGCCTCAAGTTGAGGTTAGCAAGGAGAGTTGCATGTATTACGGCTTTGATGTCGGTGGCACTAAAATTGAATTTGGTGCATTTAATGAAAAACTTGAACGCGTTGCGACAGAACGTGTACCTACACCAGGCGATGATTATCCGCTACTAGTAGAGACCCTAGCAGATTTAGTGGCTAAGTACGATGCAGAACTTGGAACCGAAGGTAAAGTAGGTCTTGGTCTGCCTGGTATGGAAGACGCTGACGACGGAACTGTACTCACCGTAAACATTGCATGTGCGAAAGGCAAACCTCTGCGTAGTGACTTAGAAGCGAAGATTGGTCGCGAAGTGAAACTTGAGAATGATGCAAACTGCTTTGCATTGTCTGAAGCATGGGATGACGAACTGAAAGATGCTCCATCTGTAATGGGTCTAATTCTTGGAACTGGCTTTGGTGGTGGGTTGATCTACGAAGGCAAAGTGTTCTCTGGTCGTAACCACGTAGCCGGTGAACTAGGCCATATGCGACTGCCTATTGATGCTTGGTTCCACCTTGGTGAAAAAGCGCCGCTTCTTGATTGTGGCTGTGGTAAGAAAGGGTGCTTAGATAACTACCTATCTGGACGTGGATTCGAGCTACTTTATGCAAATTATTACGGCGAAAAGAAGAAAGCTATCGACATAATTAAAGCACGTGAAGCCGGTGACGCCGATGCTATTGAGTTCGTTGATATGTTCATGGAACTTTTGGCTATTTGTTTCGCTAACATCTTCACGGGCAACGATCCGCATGTGGTTACGTTAGGCGGTGGTCTATCTAACTACGACCTTATTTATGAAGAAATGCCTAAGCGTATCCCTAAATATCTAATGTCTGTGGCGAAGTGTCCGAAAATCGTCAAAGCGAAGCACGGAGATTCTGGTGGTGTTCGTGGTGCTGCATTCCTTAACATCAAGTAGTGTTGATTGGATTGAAAAAAGCGACCAGAAATGGTCGCTTTTTTGTTACTTGCATTAAGCTGAAAATCAGTGACTAACTAGCATTGGGCAGTGCTCTGGTAAAACCAATTGGATTGTGTTCGGCAGCACACAAAACTCGATATTGGTAGCTTCGATAGGTTCACCATCTAAATTTACAGGCATGATACCATCGGAAATCCATTCAATGGTTTTTACCTGATTACGTTTAACGAACGTTCCACTATAACCATCATCTTGCATCAACTCCTCAATTACGGCAGGGATATCGCTGGGAGTGAATTCCTCAAGCGACACCACATCTAAATAGCCGTCGTTGATAAAGGAGGTTGGAGAGAGCGCTTGGCCACCACCGGCCATTCTGCCATTGCAAATAGCGCCGACAACCACATTGCTTGTGACAGTTTGACCATCAAACTTCACCGTGCCTTTAAAAGGTTGGAAGTTGATGGCTTGAACGAGGCCTGCGAGCGTGTAGGCTCCTCCGCCAAGGAAGTTTTTTAGGGCAATAGGTGTGTTTGCTGTAACTTGCGCACCAAACCCAGCTGTAGCGATATTCACAAAGTGACGGTCATTCGCTCTCGCTGCATCAACTGGCTTAGACGTTCCCGAAACAGCTAATAGCAAGGCATCGTAAGCAGAATTGGTTGGGATGGAGCAGGCGGTCGCAAAGTCGTTAGCGGTTCCAAGTGGCAAAACCGCAACTTCCATTGTGGTGATATTGTTTTTTAAAAGTGCATCAACTACTTCGTTTATGGTTCCGTCGCCACCTCCAGCAATGAGCCTAGAGACGCCTTGATCCGCCGCTTCTTGTACTAATCTTTCAATATCGCCTCCTTCCCAAGTCACACGGACTTCTATAGGGTAACCTTCACCACGGAGTTGATAGATGGCTTCTCTAATATCATCTTGAGCAGCTTTCTTTCCGTTAAGTAGGAGGCGATAAGTCATATTTCTTCCTTAAAACAGTATGTTATCTAGTCAACACAATGAAAACTATAGCACAAACTTTTCAATGGCTTTAGCTACACCGTCATCGTCATTACTGTCAGTAATATAGTCGGCAATGGATTTAGTTTCTGGCATGGCGTTCGCCATCGCAACACCTTTACCAGCGAATTTGATCATATGATGGTCATTTTCTGCATCACCAAAACACATGGTTTGTTCGTACGGGATATTTAAGTGATCGGCAATAACTTTGACACCTTCACCTTTGTTGCTTAAAGGGTTCAAAAACTCAAGGAAGAATGGGGCGCTTTGTACAATGGTATAGTCGTCGTGGTAGCGCGCTGGGATTTTACCGATGCCCTCAGTTAGTTGAGCTGGCTCACCAACAATCATCGCTTTGATGATCTCGTGATCATCCTCTAGCTTATTAAAATCATAGATGGTGATATCTAGCTTATTGATCTCAGCTTCGTGGTCGGTGTAAGGATTCGCTTCTGTAGCAATCAAACCCAATTCGCGGCTAAAGGCATGGCAATGTAGGCCGAGCTGTTTCGCTAGGTTCGCTACTTCTTTAGCGCGACGACCATCGATGATTTGTTGATGAAGTATGTCACCTGATACTACCTTCTGTACAAAGGTACCATTGAAATGGATGACATAATCTTCTTCACCGTTCAAACCAAGCTCATTAAGGGCATCTAACATACCGTTGAGAGGGCGACCAGATGCAAGCACCACTTGGACGCCTTGTTGTTTGGCAGATTGGATAGCTTGTTTAGTACGCGGAGAGATTTTTTTATCAGATGTTAGTAGGGTTCCATCCATATCGATGGCAATGAGTTTATACACGTTACTTACCTAAAAAAGAAATAAATCAAACGCCTCTAGGATATGAAAAAGCGCGTTACACTACCAGAGATTTAGTATGACACTTTGTATTGAATTTCTTGGTCGCATCCTTTAAGGTCTGCTCATCTTATATAATTGGCATGATTTGATGAGTAATACTCGATTTAAAATCAACGAGATGTTTGAAACCATCCAAGGTGAGGGCATGTTTACCGGCGTCCCGGCGGTATTTATCCGACTTCAAATTTGTAACGTAGGCTGTTCGTGGTGTGATACGAAGCAGACATGGGATGCGAATAATGAAGACCAGCGTTCGTTTGGAGAAATCATAACTAAACAAGGTGATAGCCCTACGTGGAGCGATGTCGACGCAGCGGAAATTGTGGCTATGTATCAATCGCAGCAGTTTAACGCAAAGCACATTGTGATTACTGGAGGCGAGCCTTGTGAGTATGATCTAACCGCGTTATGTGAAGCCTTTGAAGCCATTGGGTGTCGTTGCCAAATCGAAACCAGCGGTACTTCAGAAATAAGAGTCACGCCAGTAACCTGGGTTACGGTGTCACCAAAAGTGGCAATGAAGGGAAAGCTTCCTGTACTTTCCTCGTCGTTAGAACGTGCTGATGAAATCAAGCACCCAGTTGCGACGCAAAAAAACGTCGACCAATTAGATGAGCTTTTACAGGGTGTAGAGTTAAAGAGTGATGTGGTTATTGCGCTTCAGCCAATCAGCCAGAAGCCACGTGCAACTGAGTTGTGTATTGAAACTTGTATTCAGAGAAATTGGCGTTTATCAGTTCAAACACATAAATATTTAAGTATTGCTTAAAGGGCGAGGAGATATTGATGAAAAAGGCAGTAGTCGTTTTTAGTGGTGGACAAGATTCAACAACTTGCTTGGTCCAAGCACTTGAGCAGTACGATGAAGTACATGCAATTACGTTTGATTATGGCCAACGCCATAAGCTAGAGATTGAAGTAGCGGAAGCATTGGCAAACAAGCTCAACGTGAAAGCACACAAAGTTATGGACGTTAGCTTGCTCAACGAGCTTGCGATTAGCTCATTAACTCGTGACGATATTCCTGTCTCGCACGAGCTTCAAGAAAATGGTCTGCCGAATTCATTCGTGCCGGGTCGCAATATACTGTTTCTGACACTGGCGGGTATTTACGCCTATCAAATCGGCGCGCAAGCTGTCATTACCGGTGTATGTGAAACGGACTTTTCTGGCTACCCTGACTGTCGAAATGACTTTATCAAAGCTATGAATAGCGCTTTGGTGCAAGGGATGGACAGAGAGTTTGATATTGTTACGCCACTTATGTGGTTAGATAAGGCAGAGACTTGGGCGCTGGCTGATAAGTTTAATGCGCTATCGTTAATCCGAGAAGAAACGTTAACCTGCTATAACGGCGTTATTGGCGACGGTTGTGGAGATTGTCCATCTTGTGATCTTCGAGCGAACGGACTGAATCATTATTTAGAGAATAAGTCCGAAGTGATGGCTTCTCTGAACGAGAAGTCAGAATAAAAAATAGAGGCTGAACGCCTCTATTTTTTTCGTTTACTTAGCGTTTAAGTACAACTTAGCGATAGCTGATGGTTCCATTTCCTTACCGTCTAGCTGACTGTTCCAGTTGGTACCGATTAGCACACCATCTTCATCGAGAGTTAGTAGCCAATCTTCTACAAAGATATCAAGTGGGATGTGTAACACTTCAAAATCAGCCCACTCTTCAACGTTGTGTGTTTTTGCGTCTTCCTCAGACGACCAAAACGGCATAACTTCTGTGTTTTCGAACTCAGTAGAATCGCACGCTAACCAACCATCTTCATTACGCAGGCCCCAAACAAGCTGGTTTTGGGTGGTTTCCTCAATAAACAGGTTAAGGTTTTGTTCGATATCTGAAGTTAATTTACTCATCACTTTATACTCTTAATAAGAATTGCTACAAGGTTAGCATGAGATACCGAATATCTAAATGAAATAAAACAAAAAGAGCGCTAATACATAGCGCTCTTAGTTTAACTGAGTGAAGAGTGAACTATTTACCGATAGTAGTAAAGATAGTCCATTCTTTTTCTACTTCACCTTTATAACCAACAACGGAAGCAACCACTTTTCTGTTCATCGCATGTGCAAACTCGGTATCACCAAGCTCTTCTGGCTGGGTATCGCCATAGCCCACAATAGTTAGGCGTTCTGGGGCGATACCGTTGTTGATGATCGCTTCACGAACAACCTCAGCGCGATTCTTCGAAAGTACCAAGTTCTTCTCTGGGTTACCAACTACACTCGCATAGCCTTGAATTTCAATAGTGGTATCTGGGTATTCCTTTAAGAAGTCTGCCATTTGGCTGATTTGTGTTTGGAATACTGGTTTGATATATGTTGACGCGTTATCAAACAAAATTCTCAACGCCATCGTATTCGACACGTCGACATATTGTTCACAACCATCGTTATCTAACGCAGCGCCTTCCGGAGTTGCAATACACAAGTCACGGGCATTAATAACGCCATCACCATCATCGTCGATTAAATCGGCTTTTTGATCGGCAAGAGGAGTTGCGATGTAGTCGTATTTATCATTTTCAGGCGTTGTTGCTGATGCAAAAAGCGGCAGAGAAACAAGGCCACATAGTAGTAATTTGGTCTGTAGTTTCATATTAATACTCCACCTTCTCGTTCCACTCTTTTGGAGTGTCAACTCGTAATGCTGCAAGTAAATCGCCAGTAGCATTCATCACTCGATAGCGAGCAAATTGCTCAGCGTATTTAGCGTCTAAATATCCTTTACGAGCCTCGAACAGTTCGTTTTCGGTGTTAAGAACATCAAGAAGAGTACGTTTGCCTATCTTGTATTGTTTTTGGTAAGCAACAACAGTGTCAGAAGCAGAGTCTACGTGATCGGACAAAAATTCACGTTGTTGAATGGTGAACTCTAAACCTGTCCAAGAGAGTTTTAATCCTTCTTCAACCATGCGGTAGGTTCTGTCACGGAAGTCTTTGGCTTTATTGAGTTGGTACGCTGCAGCTTCAGTACGATCGGAGTCTGAGCCGCCATTATATAAGTTGTAACGCATTCGAAGCATAGCGCGAGTTTCATTATCGGTACCGATATTACCACCGGCATCGTCACGCCAGTTATGGCCCGCATCGATATAGAAGGTAGGGTAGTTAACCCCTTTAGTTTGTTGGTATTGAAAACGAGCAGAGTCTACATCCACCTGAGAGACTTTGATTACAGGGTGATGTTCCATGGCGATTTTTAGTGCGTCATCTACGGTTGGTGGAATAGCGACTTCATCAGCTCTAGGATATTTGAGGCCCAAAGGGGCTTGCCCTACTAGGCGTTTAAACTGCGTATGTGTATCGAAAAGGTTGTTCTGCGCGGCGAGTAAGTTACCATGAGCTTTTGCAATACGAGCTTCGACTTGTGAAAGGTCTGCGGTTGAACCAATACCTGAGTCAACACGCTTTTTAATGTCTTTATATATTTTCTTGTGTACTTCTAGATTAGCTTCAGAGAGAGCCAATATCTCGTAGGCTTTGGTCGCGTCGAGATAAATCTGAGCAACTTCAAGCGCAATGTCTGAGGCATCCGCAAGTAATTGGTATCTCACAGACTCTGCTTCCGCAGCAGTTCGATCCATATCGTTTAATGTCTCGTTACCATCCCAAATCAATTGAGTAAGACTAATACCAACTTCCTTTCGAGTTAAGTTCTCGTTTCGACTATTTAAAGAGTTTTCACGGTCATAATCCGTTCTTTCGTAGCCGATACCACCGTCCAAGTCGACTTTAGGTCGATACGCCCCCACAGAAGCTTCTGCGTCATATCGTTTACTAACGTATTCATTATATGCGGCTTTAATATCAGGGTTAGTAGCAAGTGTGTTTGCCACTGCTTGCTCTAATGTTTGACTGCTAACCGGAAGGCTAAGGGCTACAAAACAAGCGGCTGCTGTTAGAGTGAACCTGTTCAATGTTATTCTCCTTAATCCTTGGCTAGACGAATTGCTGATTTTTGGTTTTGAGCTTGCAAATTCATCACTTCTACTCACTACTATTTATTCGAGTTAAGTCATAAACTTAGGTAACACGCTATAGAATTACTATAGCGCACAACCTTGTTCTTTCAACCTAGCTCGATCACACCTTGAACCTAAAGAGGGGTAGGTACAGGCTAGATGTTGGCTTTGTTATACATTGCCACATACTATTGAAAATAGTAGAGAAATTCGTTAATTCAATTAAGGAAATGAAAAAATGTCTTATTTTTGAGACAGCTCAATCAAAAAAGCCATTCTTTTCGAAAAAAGAATGGCTTAGAAAATGATGTAGAGTCTTGACTCTAAAGTGCTTTAGGTCTAGAGGACTTTACAAGCAAACCCTTTCAAGTAGAAGCCTTCCGGGTAAGCGGTATCTGTTGGGTGGTCTGCGGCTTGTTCAAATCGTTCTACAAACTTAACAGAACGGTTAGCATCTACAGCGGCGTCTGCGATTATTTTTTGGAATAATGCGCCGTCCATTAATCCTGAGCAAGAGTAAGTCAAAAGGGTACCACCGGGCTTCAAGATCTGCATTGCTAGCATATTGATATCCTTGTAGCCGCGACAAGCGCCATTGAGTTGAGCTTTCGATTCGGCAAACTTTGGCGGATCCATGATAACTACATCAAACTTGGTTCCTTGATCTCGGTATTCACGCAATAACTTGAAGACATCTGCATTGAGGAACACCGCTTTTTTCTTCTCAGTGAAACCATTCAACTCGGCATTGTGTTTCGCGGTATCAAGAGCCAGTTGAGAAACATCGGCGTTAATGACACGCTTGGCACCGCCTTTTAATGCATAAAGTCCAAATCCACCGGTATAACTGAAGCAGTTTAGTACTTCTTTATCTTTTACATACTTCTGTGCTTGATAACGGCTATCGCGCTGATCCAAGTAGAACCCCGTTTTGTGTCCGTTAATGATATCGACGCTAATTTTTACGCCATTTTCTTCAATGACGACTGGCTTTGATGGTGTTTCTCCATGCAATACACCAGTGCGTTCTTTTAATCCCTCTTTTTTACGAACCGATACATCAGAACGCTCGTAAATAGAGCATTCTGGGAAGCACTGCGTAAGTGCTTCTACAAGGGCATCCTTTTGGAATTCTGCTCCAGCACTGAGCAATTGGCAAACTAGGAAGTTTTCATAGCGGTCGATGGTAATACCCGGTAAACCATCAGACTCTGCAGCTATCAAGCGATATCCGGTCAAGCCATCTCGTTCAATTATGTCTTCCCTTAGTAACTGCGCTTGCTTGATACGGCTGACAAAAAAGCTAACGTCAATATCTTGCTTTTCAAAGCTCCATACACGTGCTCGAATCTGAGAGTTAGGGGAGTATGCAGCCTTAGCTAGCCACTCGCCATTGCTAGCGAACACGTCGACTGTTTCGCCAAGTGACGGCTGGCCGTCAACATGAGAAATACCTCTAGAGAAAATCCAAGGATGTTTGCGTCGAAGTGATTTGTCGCGACCTTTAACAAGATGAATAGCTGGAGCCATGGGATGCCTTACGAAGTTGAAACAGAGAAAAGGTTGGCTATTTTGTGTGAAGATTCAAACAAATGCAAATAGAGTTCCGTTAACCTGATTTAGAAACTGTATAGATGAACTAAAATCAGCTTAGCACGCTGTTCATGCAGGAGAGAAGATATGACTCAAATTTGTCAGAAGGTTGTTGTGAAAGGCATGGTTCAAGGAGTAGGGTTTCGTTACCACACTTGTCATGAAGGGTTAAAATTGGGACTGACTGGGTATGCTAAAAACTTATATGATGGCTCGGTTGAGGTGGTTGCATGTGGTGATCAAACTAAAGTTGAAGCTTTGTGTGAATGGCTAATGCAAGGCCCAAGGACCGCAACGGTTGATTCGGTGACCAAAGAGCCTTGTGAACAAAGTACTGTTTACAGTGGTTTTAAAATTCTCTGAGTACTTATAAGCACTTTGCAGGCTTTGGTAAACCTGCAAGTTTTGTAGCTTGCTTTGCCGGGCCTTTTTTGAACAGCTTGAAAAGATATTTACTGTTTCCTTTTTCCGGACCATGTGCCTTTTCCATTGCTTTTACCAGCATTCGTACCGCTGGTGAGGTGTTAAACTCCACATAAAAGTCGCGAACAAACATTACAACCTCTAGATGTGCATCGGTCAGTTCAATACCTTCCTCTTGTGCTAGAGTTTCGATCATCGCAGGCTCCCAATCTTGATGATTGAGCAAATACCCTTCGGCGTCAGTTTCGATGGTTTTACCGTTAAATTCAAACATGTTTTTGATCTTGTAATTGAAACACGTGGCAAGGTTAGCTTAGTTACACGCTTTTTTTCAAGAGTGGTAGGGTGGTTTTAATCAGTATTTAGATACAAAAAAAGCCCAAGAACGTGTCTTGGGCTTTCCTTAACATCCAGCGACTTGATTAGTCGTCGTTCATAATACCTAGGATAGATAGTAGGCTGATGAAGATGTTGTAGATAGAGACATACAAGCTTACAGTTGCAGAGATGTAGTTAGTCTCACCGCCGCGAACAATTTGCTGAGTTGTAAGCAAGATAACGCCTGTTGAGAACAGGATAAACATTCCGCTCATCGCTAGGTATAGCATTGGCATTTGTAGGAAGATGTTTGCAACCATACCTACCAACAGCACAACGAAACCAGCTAGAAGCATACCGTTAAGGAACGATAGGTCACGTTTGGTTGTTAGTGCGTAAGCCGACGCGCTTAAGAACGCTAGAGCAGTACCACCTAAAGCGGTCACAATAACATCGCCCATACCAGCGCCAACATAAGCGTTAAGGATAGGACCGATTGTGTAACCTAGGAAGCCAGTAAATAGGAACGTAAATACCAAGCCCATGCTGTTGTTGCGGTTCTTTTCAGTAAGGAAAAGCAAACCGTAGAAGCCAACCAGCATAATAATCAAACCTGGGCGAGGCAGGTTCATAGCCATAGAAAATGCTGCAACGACCGCAGACCAAAGTAGCGTCATAGATAGCAGCGCGTAAGTATTTCGCAATACTTTGTTAGTTTGCAGTACACTCGCTTGAGATGAACTGCGAGATACCATAGGATCGTTCATAATCTTCCTCATAGATGATTGTCTTTACTTATATGACTATTTATGGGGCTGTTTGTTCGAAAAATCAAGTCCACAAATACAAGTCATTGAACAAAATCATAATAAAAATAATTGGTTAAGTGTGTAGTAAGTTGTAACACGATATTTCTACGTTGCAAATGGCAAAACAATGTAAAAATGGCGACTTAAAAAAGTCGCCATTTCTCATCCAGAGCAATCAGTGATGAAGTATCTGACTTAGGAAGTTTTGCGTTCGATCTGATTGCGGATTTTCAAAGAAATCAACAGGATTGTTCTCTTCGATTATCTCCCCGGCATCCATAAATATCACTCGGTCGGCAACCTCTTTTGCAAAACCCATTTCGTGCGTTACACACAGCATGGTCATTCCTTCCTCTGCGAGTTCTACCATTACGTCCAGTACTTCTCTAACCATTTCTGGGTCGAGAGCTGACGTTGGCTCGTCGAACAACATAACCTGCGGGTTCATACACAATGAGCGAGCGATAGCTACGCGTTGCTGCTGTCCACCAGATAGCTGACCAGGATATTTGTCAGCTTGATCTGGGATTTTAACGCGCTCAAGATATTTCATCGCAATGGCTTCCGCTTCTTCTTTTGGCATCTTTTTGACCCAAATAGGAGCAAGCGTGCAGTTCTCCAGCACCGTGAGGTGAGGGAACAAGTTAAAGTGTTGGAAGCACATGCCCACTTCACGTCTCACCGCTTCGATGTTTTTCAGGTCTTCAGTCAATTCGTTACCAGAGACAAAAATGTGTCCTGCTTGATGCTCTTCTAATCGGTTAATACAACGAATCATCGTTGACTTACCTGAACCGGAAGGGCCACAAATTACGATTTTTTCACCCTTTTTAACGTCAAGGTTGATATTTTTCAGTACGTGAAACTCGCCGTACCACTTGTTCATGTCCTTTAATTGGATCATGTAATCTTCTTGTTGCGTCATAATACGTCCTCGAATTTCCGTTTATCGTTTGTGACCGGTATGCAGCTTGTTCTCTAGCCAAATCGAGTATCTCGACATGCCAAAACAGAACACCCAGAACACTAACGCGACAAATACATAACTTTCCGTAGCAAAACCAAGCCACTCGGGGTCGGTGTTTGCGGCTTGACCAATACCCAGTACATCAAACATACCAATGATGAGTACTAGACTGGTATCTTTAAATAAACCAATGAAGGTGTTTACGATTGAAGGAATGGTAATCTTAAGTGCCTGCGGTAGCACAATAAGCCCCATTTTTTTCCAATAAGTAAGACCTAACGCGTCTGCTGCTTCATATTGGCCCTTTGGAATAGCCTGTAGACCACCACGAATAACTTCCGCCATATAAGCCGCACTGAACATGACAACACCAATCAATGCTCTAATCAGCTTGTCAGTTTCTACACCTTCTGAGAAAAATAACGGCAGCATTACCGACGCCATAAACAGAACAGTGATAAGCGGAACGCCACGCCATACTTCGATATAAACAGTACAGATACTGCGAATAATCGGCATCTCTGAACGTCGACCTAATGCTAACGCTACACCAATAGGTAGAGAGACGATAATACCCACAAGAGCAATGATCAGTGTGACAAGTAGACCACCCCATTTGTGTGTTTCTACGACTTCAAGCCCAAACACACCACCGTATAAGAGGCCAGCGGCGATGAAAGGATAGATGTTGACGAAGAACAACCAAATCCATAAACGTTTAGGCGTTCGTTCATAAGCAAGCAAAGCAACGAAAATTGCCAGAGTTGCGTAGAACAGGCGAGGGCGCCATAACTCAGCTTGAGGATAGAAGCCATACATGAACTGTTCCCAGCGAACGCTGATAAACACCCAGCACGCGCCTTCTCTCGAACAAGCGTCGCGAGTGGTACCAACCCAATCTGCTTTGAGAATAGCCCAATCGAACACATACCAAAGTAGAGAGATAGCAAAGTAGCCTAAAACAATCGTTAGTAGAGAGTTAACTGGGCCATTAAATAGATTCTTTCGTAACCAACCTACCACACCAACAGTATTGGCTGGCGGCGGAAGGTCCGGTTGAAATTGATGTTGTGACATATTACCTCTCCACCAATGCAACTTTCTTGTTGTACAAGTTCATCAATGCAGACGTCACCAAACTCAAGGTTAGGTAAACGGCCATAGTCATTGCGATGATTTCAATGGCTTGTCCAACTTGGTTTAACGTAGTACCAGCGAACACAGATACTAAATCTGGGTAACCTATCGCCATAGCTAAAGAAGAGTTCTTTGTCAGGTTAAGGTATTGACTGGTAAGTGGTGGAATGATGATCCTCATTGCCTGAGGAATAACGACCAGTTTTAATGTGCGAGATTTAGGTAATCCAAGAGACATTGCTGCCTCGGTTTGACCGTGGTTTACAGCATTAATGCCTGAACGAACGATTTCAGCAATGAAGGAAGCGGTATAGATACTTAAAGCAAGAGTCAAAGCCGCAAGCTCAGGAATAATACTGATACCACCTTTAAAGTTGAAGCCTTTAAGAACGGGGTAGTCTGCCGTGATAGGCATGCCCATAACAAAAAATACAACAACAGGAAGGACAACGATTAAACCCAAACCAATGCGAAACATTGGTGTTTGTTGACCAGTAAGCTTTTGTTTGTTCTTAGCCCAAATATTAATAATGATGGTCGCAATAATACCGAGTATAAAAGCGCCGATCACCACGCTACTGCCTTCTCCAAACACTGGAGCAGGGAAGTAAAGGCCGCGAACATTTAAGAAAATAGCTTCACCTAGGCTCATACTTTGACGAGCGGAAGGTAAGGCTTGAAGGACCGCAAAGTACCAGAAGAAGATCTGTAACAATAAAGGAATGTTTCGGAAAATCTCGATATACACTGCAGCAAATCGACTAACTAGCCAGTTAGAAGAAAGTCGAGCAATACCGATGACAAATCCGAGAACAGTAGCTAACACAATGCCTAGCACAGAGACTAGCGCCGTGTTTAAAAGCCCCACAAAAAAGGTTCGGCCATAAGAAAAGGTTTCGTCATACTCGATAAGAGTAAGACCAATTCCAAAGCCTGCTTCTTGGTTTAAGAAATCAAAACCCGTTGCGATACCTCGAGCAGCTAGATTGTTTAACGCATTGTTAACGATCGTATAGAAAAAGAGTCCTAAAGCGAGAACGGCGATAACTTGGAAAACAATAGAGCGGAAGGTGGGGTTGTATAGTAGATTTGCGCTTTTCGCAGGTTTGTTCTGCGGTGCGACTTGAGTCGTAGTAGGTTTCATACAGCTATAACCTCAAATCCTTTTAAAAAAAGGGCGGATGAACCGCCCTTATTTGAGCACTTAATAGTTATTAGCGGATTGGTGGCGCGTACATGAAGCCGCCAGCATTCCATAGTGCGTTTACGCCACGTGAGATTTGAAGTGGTGAACCTTCACCAACTGTACGCTCAAAACTCTCGCCGTAGTTACCTACTTGTTTAATGATTTGGTAGCCCCAATCATCACGTATACCTAGGCCTTTACCTTTAGGACCATCAACACCAAGAATGCGCTTGATGTTTGGATCTTTAGACTTCAGCATTTCATCTGCGTTCTTTGACGTGATGCCATATTCTTCAGCGTTCACCATTGCTGCTAGTGTCCACTTAGCGATGTTGAACCATTGGTCGTCGCCTTGACGTACTACTGGGCCAAGAGGCTCTTTAGAAATGATTTCTGGAAGAACGACCGCTGAACTTGGATCTTGAAGGTTTAGACGAAGTGCATACAGACCAGATTGGTCAGTTGTTAACACATCACAACGACCTGAGTCGAAACCTTTTGACGTTTGAGCTGCAGTATCGAATACTACTGGCTTGTATTCCATACCATTGTTACGGAAGTAATCAGCTAGGTTCAGCTCAGTAGTGGTACCTGATTGAACACAAACAGACGCGCCGTCAAGTTCTTTAGCGCTAGAAAGACCTAGATCTTTCTTAACCATAAAGCCTTGACCATCGTAGTAGTTAACACCAACGAAGTTTAGACCTAGTGCAGAGTCACGGTGTAGAGTCCATGTAGTGTTACGTGATAGTACATCAATCTCACCAGATTGAAGTGCAGTAAAACGTTCTTTCGCAGTCAATGGAACGTATTTAACTTTGGATTTGTCACCCAATACCGCAGCAGCAAGAGCTTGGCAGTATTCTACGTCAATACCTTCCCACTCACCTTTTGAGTTAGGGTTAGAGAAGCCTGGAAGACCAGTACTAACGCCACAGGTTAAAACGCCAGCTTTAGTGACTTTGTCGAGAGTGCCGTCAGCAGCAGATGCTGATGTACTCATCATTGCAGCAGATGCCGCTACTAAAGAAGCAATAAGAGTGAGTTTCTTTGCCATTGTGTATCCTTCCTGTTATTTCCGTGTAAATCAGGTCCAGCCTGAATACAATGTGCTAGTTATTGTTGTGTTGCATCATAAGTCGTTAAAATTGAACTGATTTGGTGCAATTTGTAACGACCGTTTAAAGCGTAGATAATGATTTGTGATTTCTCAAATTATTAATTTAAATAGTGTTTTGAGTTGCCACATACGTCTAAACAGTAGTTAGAATGACGAAATGTGATGATTTTGTAAATAGTGCAGCTTGGCACCAAAAGGGTGCTTCAGAGAGTGGTATGTTATATTTGTGTTAAATTAACATAATCAGTCGTTTTATTGATTTTGGTTCAAATTTTTGACTAATAAACATTAAAAATTCAGTGAAAAATTGTTTTGTGACCAATGTCTCGGTGACAAATATGCACCGTAATGGTGAATATGAATGAATAGTTATTTCGTTTAGAAAAGGAAATTTATGCGTTACTTTCCACTGTTTATGGATTTACTAGATCGACCAGTTTTGGTCGTAGGGGGCGGAGAGGTCGCGTGCCGAAAAGTGGATACTTTAACGAGAGCAGGGGCTCGCGTAACGATAGTATCACCTCAACTAGAGCCTTACCTTGATGATTTAGTCGAGCAAGGTAAATGTTTATGGGTAAAGCGTTTCTACGAAGCTGAGTTAATGCATCAGGACTTTGTGCAAGTTTGGGCGACAACTGATAACCCAGAACTTAACCATCAGGTGCATAAAGATGCTAAAAAAATGGGTATTTTGGTAAATGTCGTTGATGATACCCCGTATTGCGACTTCATTACTCCATCGATAATCAATCGCGGCCGCGTTCAAATTGCCATATCAAGTGGTGGTGCCTCGCCAGTTTTAATTAGAGGTATTCGAGAAAAGCTTGAATCCATACTTCCCATGAATACGGCTCAGCTGGCGGATTTTGCCGCAAGCAAACGTGGTGATATTAAACAGCATTTCGCTACCGTTGATGAGCGACGCAAGTTCTGGGAGTTGTTTTTCAACGAACCTAGGGTAGTGGAATGTAAGAATAATCATGAACTTGAGCTCGCCTATCAACAGCTCATAAACAGTGACGCAGAGTTTTCCAATGCCTGTACGTGGATCAAGTTTGGTGTTGACCCTGAACTCCTGCCTATTAAAGCACTAAGGATTATGCAAGAGGCTGAAGTGGTGTTCTTTGACAAGAGTTGTCCATTCGGATTTGTTGATTTAGTTCGACGGGACGCAGAGCGCATCGAGTTTCAAGATATCGCACAAGTCTCTCAAGACATTCAGAAACGCAAAGCAAACAAAGAACGTATAGTAGTGTTTGTAGACCCGCAATCTTCATCACATAGGCTTCTAAAAGAGGGCGATGAGGAAATTGGCTTGGCGCAGATAAAATAAAAGGGCGTTAACGCCCTTTTAATCAAAACGACTAACTCGAGTTAGTCGCGGAAGTTATTAAACTGGAATGGTTGACCTAGTTCGCCAGTCTTAACTAACTGCATAGTTGCTTGCAGGTCATCGCGTTTCTTACCTGTTACGCGGACTTTGTCACCTTGAATCGCGACTTGAACTTTAATTTTCGAGTCTTTTACAAGTTTCACGATTTTCTTTGCAACGTTGGTTTCGATACCTTGCTTGAACAATACGGTTTGGTGCCATTGTTTACCTGATTGTTCAGCCGTTTGCGATTCCATCGCGTTTACATCAACGCCGCGCTTAGTCAAGTTACCACGCAAAATATCGCGCATTTGCTTAAGCTGGAAATCGCCTTCACATGAAAGTTTTACGGATTCATCGTTTTGAGAGAACGATGCTTCGACGTTCCTAAAATCAAAACGCGTCGCCAGTTCACGGTTTGCATTGTCTACAGCATTACGCAGTTCTACTGTGTCGATTTCTGAAACAATATCAAATGACGGCATGTTAACCTTCCTTCTCGTTACGTTGTTTTACAGCATCAGCAAGAATGTCTAGCATTTGAACGGTATCATTCCAACTAAGGCAAGGATCTGTGATTGATTGTCCATAAGTAAGGTTATGGAGATCTTCCATGCTCTGGTTACCTTCTTCTATGAAGCTCTCAGCCATGATGCCTGAAATCTTATTGGAACCAGAGATGATTTGACCAGCGATGTCTTTCGCAACGTCGAGTTGCTTACGATGTTGTTTTTGGCAGTTTGCATGACTGAAGTCAACAACTAGGCGAGCTGGCAAGTCAAATGATGCTAACTGCTCGCATGCTTTCTCGATAGACGCTTGATCGAAGTTTGGTCCTGTGTCTCCACCACGTAGAATCACGTGGCCATATGGGTTACCACTGGTGCGGTATACTGTCATACGGCCATGTTTATCTGGTGAGTAGAAATAGTGCTGTGCTCTCGCGGCGCGAATCGCATCAATTGCAATTTTGATGCTGCCGTTGGTACCGTTTTTGAAACCAACAGGGCAAGATAAAGCTGAGGCCATTTCTCGGTGAATTTGCGACTCAGTAGTACGTGCGCCAATTGCGCCCCAAGTGATAAGGTCGGCGATGTATTGGCCCGTAATCATATCTAAAAACTCAGTTGCTGTAGCCAAACCAAGTTTGTTGATATCTAGAAGCAAACCACGAGCTTTGTTTAAGCCAGTCTCAAGAGCATAAGAACCATCAAGATTGGGATCAGTAATTAAGCCTTTCCAGCCAACAACAGTGCGTGGTTTTTCAAAGTAGGTACGCATGACGATAAATAGTTCGTCTTTATACTTGTCTTGAATTGCACTTAAACGCTTAGCGTAGTCTAGTGCAGCTTCAGTATCGTGGACTGAACAAGGTCCTACGATGCAAAGAAGACGATTGTCTTCTCCGCTTAAAATACTTTCAATTTGACGGCGAGAATTAGCAATGCGCTCTGCAACGTCATCCGTGATTGGGTGATTCGTACTCAATTCTGACGGAGTCGGCATTGGACCTAATGCCTGTGTTCTTAGTTCATCTGTCTTTAATGGCATGGTGCAGCCTGCAAATTTATTACGAAGCGGTAAAGATAAACGAAATGACAGTTAGAATAAACCTCTAATCCGGAGATAACCGTATCATTTGCATTGATTCGCCCTTCATAAAACACACATTGGTTAAATTAGAATCAAAGTTTGGCTTTATCCTCGTGCTACAAAAATAGTGGTCACATTTAATTAAAAGGAATCCCTTGTATTCATTGGCGGGAGTCGGTATTTTTCCTTTAAAGCAAATAACAACAGCACGGAGCAGCAATGGGGTACGACACTATCCAAACTGGCCAAGAAGAAGCCGAATCAACAACCAACCTGAACCTTGGAAATGTACTGCCTAGTTTTGGCGAGCAGCAGCAACCTGCTACCCATCTTTATGTATCTATTTCTGAGCTCATTATGGAAAAGATATTCTTTCACCCCAACTATGCCTCAATGGTTGACTCTCTCGATACCGTAGAGCTCGAGGCAATAAATGCTATCTTAGGTGAGCAAAGTGCTTCGGAGTTTTTTGTTGAGACGTTAGTGAATGCAATTAAAGCGGCGAATATTGCTTCTTACGACACCGTACGTCTTGAACTCAATGATGCAAATAGCTACGAGATGAGTGCTCTACTAGGTGGAGGCGCGGAACCTGATGAGGTGAACCCTTGTCTGGGACTTCGTGGTGTCTCTCGATTTGCTTCTGACGCTTATAAAGCGTGCTTTGCGCTTGAATGCGAAGTGATAAAGCGTTTGAGAGCTGACGGTATTAATGTCGAAATCGTTGTGCCTTGCGTACGTGCCTTGAGTGATGCCGCTAAAATCATTGATCGACTCGCTGAGCAGGGTTTGCCACGAGGCCTTAATGGTCTAAAAGTATTGTTTGCTTGTGACACTCCTTCTGCAGTGCTGCTGTCTGAGCGTTTGCTTCAGTATTTCGATGGATTGGTAATTAAAGTTGAGAGCTTGACTCAATTGACTTTAGGTGTTGACATCAATCAAGAAGAACTAGTTCATCTATACGACCCCCAAAACGAAGCGGTACTAAAGCTAATTAAAGAAGCGGTTGCCGCCTCAAAAGAAGCGCGAAAACCGGCTCTACTGACAATTGGATCACTCGACGATTATCCAGCCCTTAAAGACTTCATTTCTGAACTGGGTAGAATCGACGTATATTCCACTGCAGCTTAATTACGGCGGCGCTACAGTGAAAGCTCCTGTCTTCTTACGAAGTTAGGAGCTTTTTATTAACAAAATTTTGACATCTTCGTAGCTTTCTAGTTTACTGGTCAGACAAGTATGAATGAGGGAAGTCGTATGTTATCGCCGTTACAAAAGGCTAATTTTTACCTTAACGCGTTTGGGTTTATGAAGGTGCCGTTAATTTGGTTATGCCGTCCAAAATTACTGGAACTGAACGAAGAAAAGGTCGTAATTAATATTCCATTAAGGCGACGTACGAAGAACCACTTAAACAGTATGTATTTTGGCGTGCTTGCGGTTGGTGCTGATGTTGCCGGCGGATTTATGGCGATGAACAAAGCGCAAAAACGCGGTAATAAAGTGTCGTTGGCATTCAAAGAGGTCGAAGGCAAATTTCTAAAACGGCCAGAAGCTGATGTTCAATTTGTTTGCTCTGACGGAAGGCTTATTGATGAAATGTTGGACGAGACGATAAGAACGGGAGAGCGTGTGAACAGACCGGTAAAGATTACCGCCATCTGTCCATCACTACATGGTGACGAACCAATGGCGGAGTTTTCTTTGGTCTTGTCATTAAAAGCTAAGGCAGCGTAACCTAGCAAACCAAACTGTGTACTCAAACTTTTAGTACTACAGTGGGATTTGTTCTATATCGACAATTTTCGAACGGCTGAGCACAATTTTCCAACGATAGTAAATGGGTTCGTTACCATGGTTGTGCTCCTTCACAATCAGATTGAGCAAGTGACGTTTTTCTAACGATTCTTTCACTACTTGACCGTCTTGAAGCTTATAAAAGCGGTTGTTGGATTTATCCATCAATCGCGTCAGCGCTCGGAAGTTAATATTAATGACTTCACGAGTCTGATCATAACCACTGGTAAATTTAGAGGTCGCCATGTCGGTTAGTGAGCGATAGTGCAAGATTTCTTCTTCTCTTTGAACCACACGCTTCTTGCGAATAGACTTAATTCTATCTGGCATCTTTTCGAACGTTGTGTAGTCCAACCACTCAATTTTCCTGCCCACGTCTTTCTTTGTAGTTGCATCGATATAACGTCTGCGCCACTTAGGTTTTCCTCTTTGTATCCAGCGCCACATAATATCGCGTAGGTCATCTTTAAATACTTCACGCAATGCGTAGATAACAGATAGTACAAGAATAAATGAAGCGGTAATCTCGCCCAGATAATCGCGTGCCAATATGACCGCGGACGTTACGAATAACATCACCAGTCCAGTCGCAGTACCTTTGATAACTCGTTTAGTATTACTGCCGACGGACGTTGACTTTTCTTGCAGTACTACAGGGTGTTCAATCAAGCGGCGCAATAATCTCATCTTGTTGCTAAGACGAGTAGGGTCTTTACGAACTTTTTCAGAGTTGTAGTTGTTAAGATTTCGATGTGCCTGTTCTTTTTCGACAATGGTAATAAGCCGATCTTTTAAAGGGGTATATGCCTTACCGTTAGGGATATAGACGACGAGTTCGAGAAACTTCTGCCCGGTATACCAAGATAAATAGTTATCAATGTTGGCATAGTGACGTTTAAGGCTTTCTTCATAAGGAATCGAACGGCGCATCTTCTTAAGAATATCGAGAGCGAGTTCAATGACTTCATCTATTTCATCTGCGGTGACATCTTCCTTCGCCGTTTCTTTTAAGGTTGCAACTGCTTTATCGAGGGCAATAACATATTGGTAGGCGAATAGACTCAAACTGACGCGGTATTGAGTATTAGAAAGGCGTCCTCGCTTTGCTAATCGCGAGTGAACGAGTGGCAGAAGTGTTTCATTACTGTAGTAAGCTCGCTTTTGCGAAATTGAATCGTAGTAGAAATCTGTTTCGGATACTAGATGTGACTTCATCCCTAGTTCGTTTGGGATGAATAAGTAAACATCTAAATCTAATCTTTTTGAATTTGCCATCACGTGTGCAATTTTGAGTGTAATGGCGTCTTGCTTGTCGACGGTGATCAAACAACTTCTCCGTGTACTTTGATAACGTTAAGCATATCAGAACCAAGGTAAACTAGCATCTTAAAGCGAGTCAGGTATAATCGCGCCAATTACCCCAATAGAGATAAACACAATGATTAACGTAGGTCGTATCAACCAGCTAGAAGTAACAAAAGAAGCGGATTTTGGTTGGTTTTTAGACGGAAAAGATTACGGTTCAATTTTATTAACCAAGAAGCACGCTCCTGAGGGTGTAGCGGTTGGTGATGTTGTTGATGTTTTTCTCTATTTTGATGCGGACAACCAAATTGCTGCAACCACAGAAAAACCAGTTGCACAAGTTGGCGAGTGGGGCCTGATGAAAGTTGAAGGCGTAAATAGCATCGGCGCATTTGCCAGTTGGGGAATTAAAGAGAAAGACTTACTTATTCCTTTTAGCGAACAGCGTGGTCGCCTGTCAGCAGGACAAACGATCCTGGTTTACGTGTACACCGACAAAGCATCCGGCCGTATCGTTGGTACCACGAAATTCAACAAGATTTTAGACAATACACCTGCACAATATACAAAGAACCAGCAAGTTGATTTGCTCATCGCTGAACGCAGTGACTTGGGCTACAAAGCGATCATTAATGGTGAACACTGGGGAATGATTTTCCCTTCGGATGTATTTGGTAAGTTGTTTATCGGTAAGCAGTTGAAGGGCTTTATCAAACAAGTTCGTTCTGATGGTAAGATAGACTTGACGCTTCAAAAAGTGGGCGTTGCAAAAATGGATGATTTAAGTGAAAAAATCCTAAGTCTACTAGAGAAGAAAGGTGGCTTCTTACCATTGAGCGACAAATCTACGCCTGAAGCGATTTTTGCCACCTTCAAAACCAGTAAAGGTACATATAAGAAGAGTATCGGTGGTCTATATAAGCAAGGTAAGATCAGTATTGATAAAGATGGTATTCGTCTGATTCAAGACTAATCAAAACTAACGATAAAACTTCAGACCAAAAAGAGGCCCAAAACTGATCCTGATTTGGGCCTAGGGGAATGGCTCATGGAGAGCCTACGCTAACTGTTTTAAACAAACCTGCATTCAATAATGCGTCGCTATGCTTCTTTATGTCAGTGCTTAGAATCTTTACTTTAAACGGCTATTGCGTTTAATTGCCTATGTGTTGATAACCTTTAAAGTGTAGTACAGAACAGGAAAAAAGCGATGTGACAAGCGGTTTTAGCTAGCTAAAACCGCTATGTATTTGGCTTAAAACAGGTTTTTGTCGCGCACCAACTCTCTTGGAAGGCCATTCTTTACTCTATTTCCAACCCATTTACCCAAACCAATAATAAAGCCGTTATAACTAACGAACACTTCGCCTTTGCCAGATAAGCCCTCAGGCCTTACGTCTCGACCCATAAACCACTCTCTTGCGTCCTCTTTAGATAGGGGAACAGCGGCTGTTTCAGTATTAGTCAGAGCAGTAGCGACTTGATGTTGCCAGCGATAACCTTTTTTATGTTGTTCTGCGATTTTGATACCCATGCGCGAGAAACGAAACTCTCCCAACATTGGTTCTAGCGCTTCTGGGAATAACCAAATGTCATTGTCACGCTTCCATAACGTGCTGTGTTGTGGAAGAGAGGTTCCCATAGTTTGCTGTAGTTGAGTGACAACGTCACTTGATTCTTTTCGAGTTAATGGTTGAAAAGGAAACTTACCTAGTCGCTTCTTTACTGTTGGAGCAGGGTAAGCTGCTGTTTTCTTAAATTTGGCAATAAAGAAGCCTTCACTGTCGTAAGTTTGCGGGAAAACGTGCAGAAACCCTTCTTGTGTTGTCGCTTTCTCTGCATCAGGGAACAGCTGTTGCAATGACGTGATTTCAACAGCATTTCCAAAAGTTTGTGTGAGATGAAGAGCAACCTGTTGGTTTTCTTCTGGACTTAAAGCACAAGTAGAATAGACCAAGGACCCACCTACTTTTAGGGCGTGAAATGCACTTTCAATAAGGTCTTTCTGGGTTTGTGCAATATCTTTGGTAGACGCTAGGCTCCAGTTTTTCATCGCATCGGCATCTTTACGAACGGTTCCTTCCCCTGAGCATGGTGCATCTAAGAGAATGGCATCAAACTGTTCGGGCAACCATCCGCCAAACACGCGAGCATCGTAGTTACTCATTGCAACATTACTGACTCCGCAGCGTTCGATATTGGCGTGCAATACTTTAACGCGGCTAGCGGCAAACTCATTCGCTACCAAAACCCCTTCGTTATTCATTAATGCGGCAATCTGAGTCGTTTTTGAGCCGGGAGCGGCGGCCATGTCCAAGACGGCCTCAAATTTGTCATCACCACAAAATAAAGCGCTAGGCGGCAGCATAGAACTGGCTTCTTGAATATAGAATAACCCGGCCATATGCTCTGCGGTGTTGCCAAGTGGTACGGTGCTTTCGTCTGCATCAATCCAAAATCCTTCTTCACACCAAGGGATGGTCGTTAATTCCCACCCATTTGCCAGTGCTTTGTTTAAAAAGTCATCAATTGAAATCTTAAGGGTATTAACGCGAATACTCTTTCTTAAGGGTCTTTGACAAGCTGCGATGAAGTCTTCCATGTTGAGAGTGCTAGGGAGAAAATTTTCAACATGTCTTAAGAAGTCTTCTGGGAGGTAAACATTGGCGTGCAAAATGATGCCTTTCGATAGCTGTGTTTATTTAGCAGCGAATTATATACCCAGCGGTAATCAAAGCAAATAAAAGCCCGCTATTGCGGGCTTAGGAAAGGCGTCTTTTGTTCGATTAAGGAGTAGGGATTGGCGTGCGCCATTTTTTCCAGTTTTCTTCTGCAGAGGTGTTTAAATAAAACGACTGTCCGGCCTCTGCTTGAGGTTGAAGCTGTTTCCCTTCTGGAGTAGAGAACGTAATCCCTCCTCGAATCAGGCTATCAACAGTACCTGCCTTGATGTTAGCGCCCGAGAGGCCAATTTGCACATCTAAACCAGACACATTCCAAAACACGCTATTAGAACGGACTAAATACGCATAGTGCGGATCAATTTGAATGGTGGAGATGACACGGTCAGCGAATGTGCCAAGCTCGACGTCAGTGACACGACCCACTTCAATGTCTCGATAGAGGATTGGTGTTCCAGGCTTAATTGAGCCACGAGTTTCACTTTGTAGCGTAAACTCAACGCCGTTTTCTACTTTAGGAAAATCGTTAAGATCGAAAACCTTAGAGGCTTTTCCTTTACCCGGCTCTACGGCTATATATTGACTAACAATAGCGCCTAGGTTCTTCACACCGTTAAGACCGATTTGCGGTTTCACCATCCAATAATAGGTGCCTGATGTAGTTAATTGATTGACATACTCCGGCAGAATTCTTGCGATTACTTCAACACGCTCTTTATCGAAATCTGGAACGGTAAGCATCACTTCACCAACTTTTACCCCTTGGTATTTTAGCGGCATACCTTTACTGACTTGTTGGTCTGATGTCGTGGTATAGAGAGTAATAGACTGACCAAATTTACGAGCTGAGTTGAAGTCCTGATATAGTTTCCAGTTCTTGCCAGTTTTGTTGTCGATACCCGGCATGCTATCAAATGCGATACCGCCGTCGATAAGTGTTTTGAGTGGCGCAGCTTTAACACTGATCCCAGATAAAGAGGCTTCAACTTCAACACCAGAGCGGTTCCAAAATACCGTTTGCGGTGTAACGAGGTGCTTGTATTTGTTATCGATGCTCGTTTGAATATAGACTCCGCCATCGGTCAATGAATAGTTTGATACGCTACCTACCTGCATATTTCGATATAGAACAGGACTACCTTCTTGGATTGGAGGAAGCTCATTAGCGAATAGTGTCAGGCGCATTGAACCAGTTTGGTCATGTTTTGCTAACTCAGCCAACGATTTGGTTTGGAACAAGGCAAATTCTGCGCGGTCTGTTTTCGCACCTTCACTGACAAAACTGATAGAGCCTGTTAGAAGTTGTTTTGCTGGTGGGACAGTAACGTTGAGTCCCGCTTTAGTTAACTCAGCGGTAGCACTGCCTGTTACGAAAAAGCGGTTTTGCGAGCGAATCAGATCTTTGTACTCAATATCAATGGAGATATCCATTGCCACTTGGTCGTCCACCAGTTCCACGCTATTTAGCGTACCGACAGGAATACCTCTATAAAGGACGCTGCTGCCAGGCTCAAGACCAAATGAGTTCTCAGAAAGTAGACGTATAGCGATAGATTTCGCTTGAACGCGGTCGAGTTCGTCTTGTTTAACTGCTACAAAGTCACGGGCTTGTTCGCCACTTCCAGGAACGAGCGTTAAAAAGTTTCCAGTAATCAGATTTGATAGGTTTTCAACCCCAGACAATGACACTTTGGCTTCTTCCAATAAGAACAATGTGCCCTGATTGAGCATATCACTGAAGGCTGGCTCGATAGATGCTGAAGCAATGATAGAGTCTCGTTCGCCGCTTAATGCCAAATTGTTGATACGGCCGATCTCAAGGCCGCGATACATAATCGGTGACCCATTGGCCTTCAGGTTGCTGTTATCGGGTAGGGCGATGCGAATTGGAATACCGCGACCAGCGGTTTTAAGATCTTTGTACAGTCTAAAATCTGTCCCAGCTTTTACCGGTTCACCACCGTCGGGAGAGTCTACGGCAATGGCGCCTGCGAGAATAGCACTCAAGCTTTCAAGACGAATGTCGACACCTTGAAAACCAACATTAGCTCCGATGCCACTCACATTCCAAAAGCGGCTCTTGTCAGTGATGATGTGACGAAACTCGTCTTGAATAGATGCTTTTATAATTACGGTTTCAGCATCATTATCAAGTTTGAAGCTATAGACTTCACCTATTGGAATTTTCTTGTAGACAATTTTTGAGCCTACTGAAATGCCCCCTAAGTCTCTTGCCTTTAAAGTAACAGTTAACCCGTCGTTGACGGCGAGTTCTGTTGGTACTGACTCAAGAGCCACATATTTGGATTTCGCGCTATCGGATTCGGTAGCAGGGAAAATCGATATGTAGTTACCGGATACCAGAGCATCTAATCCAGAAATGCCAGATAGCGACGCGGAAGGTTTTACCAACCAAAATTTCGTGTCTTCACCCAGTAATTTGGTTGCTTCAGGATATATATCAGCATCGACATAGATGTTACTCAGGTCTTCTGACAGATTGATGTCTCGCACCATACCCACCTCTAAACCTTGATAGCGAATAGTCGTTCTACCTGCGATTAATCCTTGAGCATCAGAGAAGTAGATTTGCACTCGTTGACCGGCATCATGAACGGCTTTTGCTAATAACCAACCCGCCAAGGCGATGGTCAAAACAGGCAAGATCCAGAGAGGAGATATGCGTCGATCTTTCTTAATCTCTGGGCTATAGGATGGTTGCTGTTGATTCTCGTTACTCATTAAAGCTACTACTCAACTTTGGTTTCAGGTTGCAAGGAAGGTTTCGAATTATGTCTGTCCCACAGTAATCGTGGGTCCAATGTTTCGGCCGCAAACATGGTTAATACAACCACTATACCGAAGGCAACGGCACCAAACCCTGGGGTGAAGTTCAAAATCTGGCCACGGTCTACTAAGGTAAGCATGATTGAAATGACGAACAAATCAGTCATCGACCATTTGCCGATCCATTTAATCGCTCGGTAAATACTCATTTCGACTTTGTGATTTTTAACCTTGTCGAATTGAATGCAAAACATCAGATAGCTGAGGCCAATAATCTTAGCTACGGGTACTACGATACTCGCGACAAAGATAATAATGGCAATACCCAGCATGTCATTGTTAATAAGCGATGCGACCCCAGAAAAAATGGTATCTTCTAGGCGTTGTCCATTGGTAATTAAAATTGAAATAGGCACAAGGTTGGCTGGGAATATTGCAACGGTAGCGGCAATAAGCAGCGCCCATGTCTTCTGCATGGAGTTGGGCTTGCGATGGTGCAGTGGATTGTGGCAACGAACGCAAAACTTAGCTTCAGGTTGTGATAAATGGCATGTGTGGCAGTGGATCTCTTTCGCTTCTACTGGCAATGAGCTTTCTGCTTGCCAACTTTCCCAATAACGTCTTGTGCTTACTCGGTTCACTAGAACAATAGTAAGTACTTGTAGAATCACCAAGCTATATAGTGCATTCCCAACGTAAATATCCGAATAATCTTGGAGCTTAAAGCATGAAATAGCGACACTGATCAGGAAGACATCCAACATTACCCAGTGCTTACTGTGTGAGAGAATGCTGAGCGATATTTTAAGCGTATTGAACCAACGATACTTCAGTGCGACATGAGCAGTTATCACTGTGGCACACATAGCGAGTGGGGCAATGGTGTGACAAAACAGGGTTAACAAAGCAAGCCCTGGGTAGCCTTCCTTAATGAGGGCATAAACCCCTTCCATTAAGGTGCCTTCAATCATCATTCCTACAAGTCGGATAGTTATAAAGTCGAAATAATGAGAAGGTATAAACAGAAGTAGGCAGGTTATTGCTAGCGCAAGGTTGCCACCAATTGAGTAACTTTCGCTGCGATAGAGTTGGGTACCGCAACGAGGGCAATCAGCACTGTAGCCTTTTTTTAGGTCGACGATGTCAACAGGCAATTCACAGCATTGGCATAAACGAACTTGGGTAGGTGTTCGCGCGTGAGAACAGGCACTCATCTTTCATGACCTATCAAAGATGAGTGTGTTGCTGTGGAGCTAACTTGCTGATTGCACTGAGCCATAAAGTGTCTGATACAGTCCTTCTGCTTCGACCAATTCGACGTGCGTTCCTGATTGAGTGACTTGTCCATCTTCCAGAACATAGATGAGATCGGCCTGTTTTACTGCTGAAAGTCGGTGAGCGACGATCAATGTGGTGCGGCCTTTCAAAAACTCAGTCAATGCGGTGTGTAAAGCCGCTTCGGTAGCAGTATCGAGTGCAGACGTCGCTTCATCAAGGATGACGAACTGCGGATCGCTTAATATCATTCTAGCAATAGCGAGTCGTTGACGTTGTCCTCCGGACAACCGAATACCATTGCGACCAATTTGTGTTTCTAGACCGTCGACTAACTTGTCAGTGACGTCTTGTAGCTGAGCAACTTTGAGCGCATTCCAAATGGAGAAGTCGTCATACTCTCTGCCAAGTGTCAGATTATGCCTCAAGCTGTCATTAAAAAGTATAGGTTGCTGTAAAACAACAGCAATTTTATCTCGAATTATGTCGAAACCTATGTCGTCAGTGTTAACACCATTGAAGCGAATGATGCCACTGCGTTGTTTATAAACACCGATAAGTAACTGAATGAGCGTTGACTTGCCCCCACCACTTGCTCCCACCAGTGCGACCTTCTTACCCGCTGGGATATGCAAGTCCAGTTTATTGAGTACGTCTTTGTCTTGATCATAAGAGAAAGAGACGTTTTCAACAGCAACATCTACCTCGCGATCAGCTTTGAATGGATTGACTTTACTAATGGCGCGCGGCTCTTCTTCCAATTCGAGTAAACTGTTGATTCTTATTAGTGCGGCTTTTGCGCTATACCAAGAGAACTGAATACCTAATAATTCCTGAACAGGGCCTAACATGAACCACAAATAGCCGAAGACCGCGAAGATTTGCCCTATGGTGAGATCGCTGAATAACACCATAACCATTGCGATGGCTCTGAAAAGCTCAAATCCAATTAAGAAAAGAAGAAACGACAATCTACCTGCGGCTTCAGACTGCCACGCGTATTTATCGGCGTTACTGCGAACTTCATCGGCTTGTTCTTTGAGCTGTTGTAAGAAATCTCGCTCTCGATTAGCAGCTCTAAGTTGATAAATACCATCAAGTGTTTCAACTAGGCGATTTTGAAACTTTTCGAACGCTTGGTTTTCTTGTTTTTTTAGATGCTTAACCATTCCGCCCAATTTTCGGGAGAAATAGACGACGATTGGGTTGACCAATAGGATAAACAGGCCTAGTCGCCACTCTAACCATAGCAAGACGATAGCGGTGCCTAAAACGGTTAGGAAACTAATAATAAATTTGCTTAACGTTGAGCCAATAAATTGGTCAATGGTTTCAATATCAGTAATTAAATGCGCATTAATGCCGCCACTACCGCGAGTCTCATATTGTTTGATGCTGATACGACCGAGCTTATCTATCATCTTGCATCGGATTTTATAGGTAATGGTTTTAGAAACCAGCGTAAACTGGCGACCTTGCAGAATATTTAGACCTTGGCTGACAGTACGCATAAGAACGACGAGTACTAAGGTAAGAGCGATGTAGCCGATAGGTGTCTGCCAACTATCTAACATGATCATATTCATATACTGCAAACCAGTGGAAGGTTGGTTAAGCAGAACTTCGTCGACCATCAGTGGCATCAATAGTGGGATAGGGACGCTAATGAGTGTAGCAATAAGAGCGATAATATTCGCCGCAATAAGCCGAGACTTATGATTTTTTACTTGAGTTATTAACCAGGAACGGCTAATAGTGTCTTTCGTACTTGTCATGCTTTTGAGAATAGTTCCTATTACGATTTTGAGGCATTGTACTGGTATTGTAAGATATTGAAAGTGTTATTGATGGACATATCATGAATCTAGAAAACTATGAACGCTTGGCGAAACAGGCCACAGCACTCATTGAATCCGAAACGGATTTTATTGCTAACCTATCTAATATTAGTGCACTTCTTTTTATGGAGTTAGATGATCTTAACTGGGCCGGCTTTTATTTAATGAAACAGGGCGAGTTAGTGTTAGGACCTTTCCAAGGAAAACCAGCGTGCGTCCGCATTCCAGTCGGCCGTGGTGTCTGTGGCACTGCGGCAGAAACCAACACCATACAACGTGTATACGATGTACACGCGTTTGAAGGTCACATTGCATGTGATGCTGCAAGCAATTCAGAGATTGTGATTCCATTTTCTATCGGTGGTGAAGTAGTCGGCGTCTTAGATATTGATAGCCCAACAATTGGTCGATTCAGTGAAATCGACGAAGAGGGACTAAAAAACTTCATGAATTCGGTAGAAAAGGTGCTCAATTCACATACAAACGCGGCTTAAAATGAAATTTGCCTGTGGTTTTTCTAGTGCAGGTCACTATAATACCAAGAATATTTTTCTTAATGCTTCGCGGATAACCGCATTAACCAGGAACCCACATGGAAAACACTGAGAAGTTGAAGAACAGCAAAGAAATTATCGCGTATATTGCTGAATGTTTCCCTAAATGCTTTACTGTAGAAGGTGAAGCAAAACCACTTAAAATTGGTATCTTTCAAGATCTTGCTGAACGTTTAAAAGATGACGAGAAAGTCAGCAAGACTCAGCTACGTGCAGCGTTAAGACAATACACTTCTTCTTGGCGTTATCTACACGGTGTAAAACCGGGTGCAGTGCGTGTTGACCTAGATGGCAATGAATGTGGTGAGCTAGAAGCTGAGCATGTTGAACACGCGCAAGCTACACTGGCTGAAAGTAAAGCTAAAGTTGCAGCTCGTCGTAAAGAACAAGCTCAGAAAGCTCGTGAAGAAGGCAAGGCAAAACCTAAAGCTAAAAAGCCTCAAGCACGTAAGCCACAAAACAATACTAAGAAACCAGCGAAAGTAAATACGCCAGTTGAAACGCGCGCTTTGAATGCAGATGAAATGATCATCGGTAAACAAGTAAACGTAAACATGGGCAAAGGGAACATGGCTGCGACCATTGTTGAAATCAATAAGGAAGATGTGCGCGTTCAGCTAGTAAATGGCCTACAAATGGTTGTTAAAGCGGAGCACCTGCGCGCATAAAGGAGAAATTCCTACGCATGAAGTGCCGTTCAAAATTATCGATAGTTGCTGCTAGCCTTTGGCTAGCAGCTTCATCAGCTCACGCTTTGGAAGCGAAATTTGAAAAATCAGATATTCCTACCTTGGCTCCCGAAGTACAACATGAAACAGCCAGTAAACGCGTAACTTCTCGTTTTACTCGTTCTCACTACAAACACTTCACTCTAGACGACGAATTTTCAAAAGCGATTTTTGCACGTTATTTGGAAATGCTCGACTACAACCGAAATATCTTCACACAAGCCGACATAGACAAGTTCAACTCTTGGTCGACTCAGCTTGATGATCAACTCAAAGCTGGTAATAACCAAATTGCATTTGATGTGTATAACCTTTCGATGCAGAAGCGTTATGACAGATTTGCATACGCGTTATCTCTGTTAGACAAAGAGATGAAATTCGATGTCGATGAGAGCATTACGTTAGATCGTTCAGAGGCCGCTTGGCCAAAGGATGAAGCGGAGCTTAATGAGCTTTGGCGTAAACGCGTTAAGTATGATGCGTTGAATCTGAAGTTGGCTGGCAAGAATTGGGATGAGATAAAAGAAACGCTTGGTAAACGTTACAACAACGCAATCAAACGCCTAACTCAATCACACAACGAAGATGCATTCCAAATTTATATGAATGCGTTTGCAAGAGAAGTTGATCCTCATACTAGTTATTTATCTCCTCGTTCTGCAGAACAGTTCCAGTCAGAGATGAATCTGTCTCTGGAAGGTATTGGTGCCGTTCTCCAACTCACTGATGACTATACTGTTATTCGTTCTCTAGTAGCAGGTGGTCCGGCATCTAAGAGTAAGCAATTAGGCGAAGGCGATAAGATCATCGGTGTTGGACAAGATGGTGAAGAGATCGTAGATGTCATCGGATGGCGACTTGATGATGTAGTACAGCTTATCAAAGGTCCAAAAGGCACCAAGGTTAAATTACAGATTTTACCTGATGGCAAAGATGCGAAGGCGACAGTTGTTGAAATCGTTCGTGACAAGATTCGTTTAGAAGACAGAGCCGTTAAGTCTGAAGTTATCGAGAAAGACGGTAAGAAAATTGGTGTTCTAGAGGTACCGAGTTTCTACGTTGGTTTATCTAAAGACACAGACAAACTAATTACCGAGCTGAAAGAAAAAGGTGTCGACGGCATCATTGTTGATTTACGCAACAATGGTGGTGGTGCCTTGACGGAAGCCACTGCAATGTCGGGGCTTTTTATTGAAAGTGGCCCGGTTGTACAAGTACGAGACAGCTATGGTCGAGTCAATGTAAACAGTGATACTGACGGTAAAATCAGCTATCAAGGCCCATTGACTGTACTCGTTAATCGTTATAGCGCCTCTGCCTCAGAAATTTTCGCAGCTGCAATGCAAGACTATGGTCGTGCAATTGTATTAGGCGAAAACTCATTCGGTAAAGGTACAGTTCAGCAACACCGCTCACTAAACCATATCTATGATCTATTCGATAAAGAGTTAGGTTACGTACAATATACTATCCAGAAATTCTACAGAATTAATGGTGGTAGTACGCAGAACAAAGGCGTAGTGCCAGATATCGCCTTCCCAACGCCAATCGATCCTGCTGAAACTGGTGAGAGTGTTGAAGATAACGCACTACCATGGGATAGCATAGATAAAGCGAAATACAGTGAGTTACAACGTAACGATGAAATGATCGCATCGCTTACGACTAAGCATGAAGAACGCATTAAATCGGATATGGAATTTGGATTTATCGCAGAAGACATCGCTAAGTACAAAGCTGAAAAAGACGACAAAACGTTATCTTTGAATGAAGCTGCACGTAAAGCGGAAAGCGATAACAATGATGAGCTTAGATTAGAGCGTGTCAACTTGCGTCAAAAAGCGGCGGGAGAAGAGCCATACAAAACTTTGGATGACATCCCGAAAGATTATGAAGTTCCAGACGCTTACTTAGATGAAGCCGTGGCTATTATGGTCGACATGGTAAACGCCAAATCTTAACCTGTTCAAACTAAACAAAAGCGAGCCTAGTGCTCGCTTTTTTAATGCTTGTCCTCGCTTGCCTCAGATTTGATACTTAAAATTAAAAATCGTGATTTAGATCAAAAAATTTCGCAATCTCGTATTAATCCACCTAAGCTTATTATAACTGTGAGGGGGATACATATGAGATGGATTACACTACTTTTATGTGTTTTGTCGTTTGGGGTGCTGTCTGATACACGTAAAGATAACAATGACTTAACTCAGTTTGACCAACCGTTTCTGTTGGGAGATTGGTATTTAGTAAACCCGAGTCCAGAAGAAGGCCCGGACACCTTTTTAGCAATCAAGTTATCGCTGGGTTCCAACTACACTTTTTCGATAGACATTCAAAAACAAGATTACAGTATTGAACATTGGGAAGGGTTGTTTACCGCCAATGATGATACGATCATTCTCGGTCTAAACAGTGATGAACCACAGGTCTATAACTATAGTGGTAACCATAATATGCTTAATCTTAATGGAGTCGTCTTTACTAAAGCGTTGCCCAATGCACTCGCTGGTATCTGGTCTTCAGTTAGTGTGAGTGGTGATGACAAGCACGCTCAAGAAATTGCGAGAATGGATTTAATCCTTCAGCCAGATTTTGTGTTTACGTTTCGTGTAAGTTCAAGCGATGGGGATGAAGCGATTCATAGTGGCGTCTACTACACCGAAAATGATCACATCGTGTTGCTTTATAAAGACGGTGAACACGATGCAACTTATACATTAAATCAGGATGAACTGACTTTAGAGGTAGAAGACGGTGATATGTTTGCTGTCCTTAACCGTATTCGCTAGCAACACAGGCAGTTACTCAAAAGCGTCAACTTAGTTTGACGCTTTTTTTGTATCCAATTCTGCACAGTAACAGTTCTAAGGTATATAATCGTCGAGGATTAAGCTAACTATGCTAACGATAATAATATAAGGACAAAGGATGACCGAGTCAGCACCTAAAGCCAAATACCGTAGCGACTATCAAACACCGTCGCATACTATCACAGATGTAAATCTTACTTTCGACCTTCATGAAACCCAAACTAAAGTGACCGCTGTTTCCCAAGTTAAGCAACTTGGTGAGGGAACAACCTTGGTACTTGATGGAGAGAATATCGAACTTATTCAAGTCAGAGTGAATGGAGAAGCTTGGAGTGATTTCATTATTAATGATTCCGGTTTGCAGATTTCTAATCTGCCAAAAGAATTCGAATTGGTGATTGAAAACCACATTTCTCCGTCAACGAATACTGCTCTTGAAGGTTTATATATTTCTGATGGTGCTTACTGCACTCAATGTGAAGCCGAAGGTTTCCGACGTATTACTTATTTTTTAGATCGACCAGACGTTCTTGCTAAATACACAACGAAAGTCATCGCAGACAAGACAGCTTTCCCATACCTCCTAAGTAATGGCAACAAAATCGAAGAAGGTGAATTAGAAAGTGGTAAACATTTTGTTACCTGGGAAGATCCACATCCAAAGCCTTCTTATCTCTTTGCTCTTGTCGCCGGTGATTTTGATGTATTGCGAGATACATTTAAAACACGTTCAGGTAGAGATGTCGCACTGGAAATATTTGTAGACAAAGGCAATCTCGATCGTGCTAATCATGCGATGGTTTCACTAATTAATTCGATGAAGTGGGATGAAGAACGGTTCGGTCTTGAGTATGACCTAGACATTTATATGATCGTTGCGGTCGATTTCTTCAATATGGGTGCAATGGAGAATAAAGGCCTCAATGTCTTTAACTCTAAGTTTGTTTTGGCTAACGACCAAACCGCCACAGATACTGACTACTTGGGAATCGAAGCTGTTATTGGTCATGAGTATTTTCATAACTGGACAGGTAACCGAGTGACTTGTCGCGATTGGTTCCAGTTGAGTTTAAAAGAAGGTTTAACGGTATTCCGTGACCAAGAATTTTCTTCGGATTTAGGCTCTCGCTCTGTTAACCGCATTAATAATGTTCGTATTATTCGTGGCCCTCAGTTTGCTGAAGATGCTAGCCCAATGTCACATCCGATAAGACCTGACAAAGTCATTGAAATGAATAACTTCTACACTTTGACGGTTTACGAAAAGGGAAGTGAAGTTATTCGAATGATGCATACGTTGCTGGGTGAAGACAAATTCCAAGCAGGTATGAGATTGTACTTTGAAAGGCATGATGGTACTGCTGCTACGTGTGAAGATTTTGTTTCCGCAATGGAAGATGCATCGGGAATCGATCTGAAGCAATTCCGTCTTTGGTATAGTCAATCGGGTACGCCAACATTAACGGTTACCGATAGTTACGATGAATCTGCGAAGACTTATACGCTTAACGTTTCTCAACAAACTCAGCCAACTCAAGATCAAGCCGAAAAGCAAGCGTTACACATTCCGTTTGACGTAGAACTGTATGATGAAAAAGGAAATTCTCTAGAGTTACGTTGTAACGGAGTTGAGTTAAATAACGTGTTAAATGTGACTCAGAGTGAACAAGAATTTGTCTTTGAGAACATATCTTCGAAACCTGTGCCTTCAATGCTTCGCGAGTTTTCAGCTCCGGTTCGTCTCGAATTCGATTACAGCGATGAGCAATTAGCCTTTTTAATGATCAATGCGAAAAACGATTTTGCTAAGTGGGATGCTGGGCAAATGTTGTTGGCAAAGTACATTAAGTCGAATGTTAATTCTGTTCAAAGTGGCATTAGTGTAGAACTACCGAGCTTGGTGATTGATGCATTTCGAGGCGTACTACTGAACAAAGGTTTAGAAGAGGCGTTCATTGCTGAAGCATTATCTTTGCCAAGCTTTAATGAAGTAGCCGGCTGGTATAAAACTGTAGATGTCGATGCAGTTTGCGACGTGTTGAAAGAGATTAAGTCACTGCTAGCAGATGCGTTACAAGATGAATTGTCTGCGTTATACCACACGTTAACTCAAGCCGATTATTCGATTGAGCATGACGCAATTGGTAAACGCTCGTTAAGAAACCTTTGTCTACAGTACTTGGTGAACGTTGATGAGTACCAATACTTGGCCGAGCACCAATATCGTGATGCCAACAATATGACGGACACTATCGCCGCTATGACTGCCGCAAATAGTGCTTCACTTTCGTGTCGTCAGCTATTGATGGATGATTATAGTGAGAAATGGAGTCATGATGGACTGGTTATGGATAAATGGTTTGCCTTACAAGGGGCCAATCCATCAATCAACGCTCTAGAGAATGTTAAGCATTGTATGTCACATAAAGCGTTTAGTTTAAGCAATCCAAATCGTACTCGCAGTTTGATAGGTTCTTTCTTGAACATGAACCCACGTCGCTTCCATGATATCTCGGGTGAGGGCTATCAGTTTGCTGGTGAGATATTGACTCAGTTAAATGAATCAAATCCGCAAGTAGCGTCACGTTTAATTGATCCGTTGCTCAAGCTGAAGAAGTACGACGCAAAACGTCAGGAACTTATCAAAGTCGAATTGAATAAGTTACGCAGTTTGGACAACTTAGCTAAAGACTTATTTGAGAAAGTCACAAAAGCACTAGAGTCATAATCGATAAATAGCCAATACTGTATATATGAACAGTATTGGCTTTTTCTTAAATAAACCTAAGGAAAATTACTTAAATTGCGCAATATTTAAACAATATGAAACAGTACTGCTTTAATCTCAATATTTCGTATCAGAATTACCTTGCCCATTACACTGGTCATGCATCCAGTATTTTGGTGGTGACCGATGAGCGTTTAAAACTGCAGCTTCCCGCAAGTCGCTTTCGACCGTTTTTGACACAATTAGGCATTAAAGGTCGCTTTAGATTGATAACTGACCAGAACAATAAGTTTATACGGTTAGAATCACTGTAACCGCTCCAAATTATAGTGATATGAATAAGTGCATTAGTCACACTATCAAACATTTCCCTGAAACTTCTTCCATTTTTTATTAACTCTTTCTCAATAAAACTTTTACAATATAGAACAAGCCTACATCCCTCATAAAAACAAAAAGTGGAGCGTTTCTATGACCACGCGCGAACCAGTTGTTCCGGTTCTACTGGAGAAAGTATACAAGTTGATTGAATCCAAAGTTGAAGGGAGCAATCAGCCTTTAGTAACTAAACTCGCCAAACATATTTTTAGCAATGTTTCCCCCGATGATTTGCTACAAAGAAATGAATCAGATCTATACGGTGCTGTTGTTAGTTTATGGCATCATCTCAATGAGAAAAAATACGATGAAGTGTCGGTTCGGGTATTCAACCCGGCGGTCAGTCGTCATGGGTGGCAATCAACTCACACTATTTTAGAAATCGCCGTTCCAGATTCTCCGTTCTTAGTTGACTCAGTCAAGATGGCTCTTAATCGAGTAGATTTGACTTGTCACATCATGCTTCATGGTCCGACTCAATTTGAACGCGATGAACAAGGGCAGATAACATCAGTTAATGAAGGGAAAGGGCACTTACAATCGATTTTCCATATCGAAATCGACCGTTTAAGTGACAAAGCTGAAATGTCAGCGCTTAAGGATGAGTTGGTTTCTATATTCGAAGACACTAGTTTGGTCGTTAACGAGTGGGAGGCGATGTCGGATAAGCTTAAGCAAATCACAAAAGATCTGGTTAAGAACAAAAAGAAACTTCCAATGGAAGCCGATCGTTTTGATGAAACCATCGCGTTTTTAGATTGGGTTGGTAACCACAATTTTACCTTTATGGGCTACAAAGAGTTTGATCTCATCAATGAAGAGGGTGACTCCATACTCAAACCTACTGAAGATAAAGGCTTAGGCCTGTTCGCTAGTGAAGAACGTGTTCGTTCGGTAAAAATTTCTGAGTTTTCCGACTCGGCACGTCTAGAAGCGAAAAAGCCTTTCCTACTTATTCTTACCAAAGGTAATAAAGCAAGTCGTATCCATAGGCCCGCGTATACAGATTACATCGGAATCAAGAAATTCGATGAAAATGGAAAGGTTGTGGGAGAACATCGATTTACTGGCCTGTATACATCAGCCGTGTACAACCAAAGCGTATCCACCATTCCACTAATTCGCGAAAAAGTTGATCGTATCTTGGATGCTAGTGGATACCGAAATGGATCTTATTCATACAAAGCGCTTCGCAATATATTAGAAAACTATCCGCGCGATGAGCTACTTCAAGCAAAAGAAGAAGAATTGCTTGAGATAGGTATGGGTGTGGTTCAAATGCAGGATCGTGACTTGATCCGCTTGTTTGTTCGTAAAGATCCGTTTGGTCGTTTCTTTAGCTGCATGGTGTATGTTAGCAAAGATCGTTATAACACTCAGCTTCGAAAAGATACACAACGGATACTTCAAAACTACTTTGGCTGTGAGCAAGAGGTTGAGTTTACGACTTATTTCTCCGAAAGCCCTCTGGCTAGAACCCATTACATCGTAAGGGTTGATAACAATAATATGGATATGGATGTGAAGGCGATAGAAAGAAACCTAATGGAAGTATCAGCGTCTTGGGATGATCGTCTTTCGGAAGCTATTGTTGCCAATTTTGGTGAGAGCAAAGGACTACCGTTATCGAAAGTGTATTCAAGAGCATTCCCTCGTTCATATAAAGAAGACATGATGCCGACCTCTGCTGTGGCGGATATTGAGCGACTTGAATCCCTTGATGAAGATAATAAGTTGGGCATGTTGTTCTACCGACCACAAGAAGCGGCGGCGGATTCCAAAGAAGTTAAACTGAAACTATATCATCGTGATGAACCAATACACTTATCCGATGTAATGCCAATGCTCGAAAATCTTGGTCTGCGAGTGATCGGTGAATCACCGTATGAGATTGTTAAGTCAGACGGCGGAACATACTGGATCCTAGATTTTGCGATGCTACATAAGAGTGATGCGGTTGTCGATCTTCGAGAAGCTCGCGATCGATTCCAACAAGCATTCGCTGCAATTTGGTCTGGTGGTTTGGAAAGTGATGGTTTCAACCGTCTGGTACTTGGTTCCGGTTTAACTGGTCGTGAAGTGTCAATCTTAAGGGCGTATGCGCGTTATATGCGTCAAGTCGGTTTCCCATTCAGCCAGCACTATATTGAAGACACTCTGAATCATTACCCAGATCTAGCAAAAGACCTAGTTGAGTTATTTGCACAGCGCTTTATGCCTTCTCTAAAAGGAAGCAAGAAAGGGCAACAACGTGTAATTGATAAGATCCACAAACAGTTAGATAAAGTAGAAAGCTTGGATGATGACCGTATTATCCGTCGCTATGTCGAAATGATTTCGGCTACGCTGCGTACAAACTACTATCAGAAAGATAACAATGGTGTTAACAAGCCTTGGTTATCTTTAAAGCTTGAGCCAAAGAACATTCCAGAAATTCCAGCTCCAGTACCTGCGTTTGAAATTTTCGTTTATGCGCCGGACATTGAGGGTGTACACCTACGTGGTGGTAAAGTTGCTCGTGGAGGTTTGCGTTGGTCAGATCGCCAAGAAGATTTTCGTACTGAAATACTTGGGTTGGTGAAAGCGCAGCAAGTTAAGAACACGGTGATCGTACCTGTAGGGGCAAAAGGTGGTTTTGTTTGTAAACGTCAACCTCAACTATCATCACGTGATGAGATATTTGCTGAAGGTCAACGCTGCTATAAACAGTTCATCAGAGCGTTATTAGATGTATCCGACAACATTATCGAAGGTGAAATTATTCCACCGAAGAGTGTTGTTCGACATGATGAAGACGATCCGTATTTAGTAGTAGCTGCGGATAAGGGGACTGCGACGTTCTCTGACTTGGCCAACTCGGTATCAGATGAATATAACTTCTGGTTGGGTGATGCGTTTGCTTCCGGTGGTTCTAACGGATACGACCATAAAGCAATGGGCATTACCGCTAAGGGCGGTTGGGAGTCAGTTAAACGTCACTTCCGTGAAATGGGCATTGATTGTCAGAACGAAGACTTTACTGCTATTGGTGTTGGTGACATGGCAGGGGATGTATTTGGTAACGGTATGTTGTTATCGAAGCACATCAAACTTCAAGCTGCGTTTAACCACATGCATATCTTCATTGATCCAAACCCACAATCTTCAGCGAAAAGTTGGGAAGAGCGTAAACGATTATTTGATCTCCCACGCTCGAGTTGGGAAGACTATGATCCGAAATTAATCTCAAAGGGCGGTGGTGTTTTTGCTCGCAAGGCAAAATCGATCACGTTAACTCCTGAGATCCAAAAAATGCTTGGGACCAAGAAAGCATCCATGGCACCAAATGATCTTATCAAGATGATTCTCTCCATGGAAGTCGATCTACTTTGGAACGGCGGTATCGGTACCTACGTCAAGTCTAGCGCTGAAACGCATACTGATGTAGGTGATCGCGCTAATGACGTACTACGCATCAACGGCAACGAATTGAAAGCCAAGGTAGTTGGTGAGGGCGGTAACTTAGGTATGACTCAACTGGGGCGTATTGAGTACGCTTTAACTGGTGGTCGTGTTAATACTGACTTTGTTGACAATGTAGGTGGTGTAGATTGCTCCGATAACGAAGTTAATATTAAGATCTTCTTGAATGGTCTTGTGTCTAACGGTGATCTGACAGTCAAACAACGCAATGAAATCCTTGAGTCTATGGAAGATGAGGTTGGCGAAATTGTTCTAGATGATGCCTATTGCCAGTCAGAGTCTATCTCAGTAACAGAATTCCAAGGCGTATCGCTAGTCAAAGAACAGATTCGTTTCATACATACGCTAGAAAAAGCAGGTCATTTGGATCGTGGTTTGGAATATATTCCATCTGATGAAGAGCTGATTGAGCGCGAGAAACAAGGCATTGGAATGACAAGACCTGAGCTCTCAGTGCTGGTGGCTTACGGTAAGATGGTATTGAAAGAAGAACTGGTGACTGATGAGATCGCGACCGATGCGTATCATCAGCAGCAACTGACACAATACTTCCCATCTGAGTTACGCCGTAACTACATAGAAAGTATGTCAACGCATCCTCTGAAGGCTGAAATCATCTCTACAATGCTTGCAAATCAGATGGTTAACGAAATGGGATGTAATTTCGTGACTCGTCTACAAGAAGAGACGGGTGCCACAGTAGTTGATATTGCCAACGCATACGCAGCATCTAGAGAAATCTATGGTTTTGCATATACTTTCGAGCAAATACGTAAACTTGATAATATTGCCAGTTCAGAAGCGCAATATGAGCTGCTGTTTATTGTACGCCGCACATTACGCAGACTTGCTCGTTGGATCTTGAGAAATCGACCTGGCAAACAGTCGGTTGAGCAACTCGTTGCTCGCTACCGTGATGACGTTATGAAAGTAGAGGAAACACTTGAAACTTGCCTTGTAGCTGAAGAAGTAGCGGAACATCGTCTACAAGCTGAAAACTGGGTGGTGCAAGGAGTAGGAAAAGAGCTGGCCAATTATGTAGCTCGTTTATCTAGCTTACTATCCGCTGTTGATATTTCGGAAATCGCTGCAGAAGCTAACTTTAGTGTTGAGCAAGCCTCTAAACTCTATTTCCATCTCGGTGATCGTCTATCATTGCATTGGTTCTTAAACCAAATAAACAGTCAAGGCGTTGACAATAATTGGCAAGCTCTTGCTAGGGCAGCATTCCGCGAAGATCTAGACTGGCAGCAACGTTTGTTGACAGCGCAAGTCCTTAAATGTGGCTGTGGTGGCGATAACGAAGACGTTATCCTGTCACTTAATAATTGGATGGAAACTAATGCGAGTAGTTTGCTTCGTTGGGAAAATATACTCAACGAGTTCAAAGTAGGTAATGTTCATGAGTTTGCTAAGTTCTCTGTAGCACTCCGAGAATTGAGCTTGTTAAATTTAAATTGTGCAAACACACAATAAATAGATACTGCTAACCGGTTTTATTAAGTGATAAGCGCCTTTTATAGGCGCTTTTTTATTGTCGAGAGAATAATGAGTGACAATGTCACATAATTTGTGTCTTTATTCGCCTAATCGTTTGCGTTTTCGCGAGAAAACTAAAAACTTCATTGCATGTTCAAACAAATAAGTAAATAATACCACCCCGTTTACACGGGTTTTCTATCGGAGGCACAATGCTTTACCGTCTTGCCAGAACTGGCTTTTTCCAACTTGATGCCGAAAAGGCTCATGATCTCGCTATTCAGAACTTCAAACGTTTTACTGGCACTCCTCTTGATCTAGCATATCGTCAACAACTTCCTAATCGTCCTGTTGAATGTATGGGGCTGACTTTTAAGAACCCTGTAGGTCTTGCTGCAGGTCTTGATAAGAATGGCGAATGCATCGAAGCGTTTGGTGCTATGGGCTTTGGTTTTGTGGAAGTAGGGACTGTGACACCTCGTCCTCAACCAGGTAACGACAAACCTCGTCTTTTCCGTTTAGTTGAAGCTGAAGGGATTATTAATCGAATGGGTTTCAATAACCTAGGTGTCGATAACCTTGTAGAGAACGTAAAGAAAGCAAAATTTGACGGTATTCTAGGTATTAATATCGGCAAGAACAAAGACACTCCGATCGAAAAGGGTGCTGAAGACTACATTATCTGCATGGAAAAGGTATACGAGCACGCTGGTTATATTGCCGTAAACATTTCCTCTCCAAATACTCCGGGACTGCGCAGCCTTCAATATGGTGAAGCACTTGATGAGCTGTTAGAAGAACTGAAGACGAAACAAGCGGAACTTGCTGAAAAACATAATAAATATGTACCTTTGGCATTGAAGATCGCTCCGGATCTTAGTGACGACGAGATTGGCCAAATCTGTGAATCGTTGATCAAAAATAAAATTGATGGTGTGATTGCAACGAATACTACGTTGGATCGTTCTATCGTAGAAGGAATGAAGCATGCGAATGAAGCTGGTGGCTTAAGTGGTCGTCCAGTTCAATCACGTAGTACCGAAGTAGTGCGTCTACTTGCTGAGAATTTGCAAGGTAAGCTGCCAATTATCGGTGTTGGCGGCATTGATTCCTATGTTTCTGCGAAAGAGAAGTTGATGGCAGGTGCAACACTCGTCCAAGTTTACTCCGGATTCATTTACCATGGTCCAAAACTTGTTAAAGACATCGTTAAAAACCTGTAATTACTGAAAAGTTACTGGGTCTAACATAAGAGAAGGGGAAAATTGTTTTCCCCTTTTTTTTTGCGTAATCGTTTGTAGAATTATATTCAACTGACAAAAAAGGTAATTAAGCGTTTTACCTAACAGTCTGATTATTCTTTAAATATAAGAGACGGAACGATGCTTAAACCCAGCGATACATGGATCTGGTATATGGATGAGGACGAAGGTTCTCTCATGCTGGATTTGGGAGATGAGATGGTTTTTAGAACCAATCTTTCCCGAAAGCTCCTTGTCGACTGCGCGATGGGTCAGAACAACTTTACTGTAGATGACGCATCCGCGTTCCAAACCTTTAAAGACCAAATAAGCATATTGGGGCTATCTGAGCCTCGACAGGCTGAACTCACACTCTATTGTGTTGCAGCCAAGCGCTTCCATAAGCCCGTTCAGCCAAAGAGTTGGTTCTTTGACCATCAAAATGGCAGCTATCAACCCCAAGAAGGCGATTTAGTCCGATTAGTTAATCAACATTCGGAAGGTTTCTTTATTGTCCTAGAAGTCGGTGAGAGCGCTAGCTTATGTGCCTTAGTAGATTTAGAGTCATTTAGTTTGACTCCAAGTAAAGGTGTTCAATTTGGCCAGAGCATTAAAGTCATGCATGACAGAATGGCTTGTGCGCACCAATTTATGAGAATTAACCAGCCCATTGCTCTTGTCGGTTAAGAGCTTAGTAGGGTAATTCGAGCGCAAAATGCGCCAAATAGAAAAAGCAGTGGCAGCTTTTAGTAGTACACAACGATTCCAAAAACGTTCCTCGTAGAAATTTATCGGCCTTCATGGCCGATTTTTTTTTGCCTCAATCCTAGAGGATACACCTCGTATTTGCCACCATCTTCCTATCTTGTTTTTAAGAAACCTATACCTTTGAGTCCTATCTGGTGATATTTCGCATATTTTTTTTTCTAAATAGTGACTCTTTTTCTGCTTAAAACAGGGTGTTTTACCGCTATAAATTCCTCCTTTAGCTAAAAATGTAATAAAATTACGCATCAAAATACTCATTGGTATAGACCAAAACTAATGTAAATAAGTATTCACTTCGTCCCTTGGTCAATAAATACGACTGGTATATCATTAACGGCTAATGTAATGATGGTGACGGTGTTTATGAGTTTCATTCGGTTAAAGCTTGTTCGAACAAACGAATAACTAAGGGATTCGAGTAGGTTTGTTTAGTGAGAAGGCCGTTTGTCAGGTATAATCAACACCATTTTTCACAGTCAGATGAACACTATGAACCAATATCTTGCCGTTACTTCTAATGGACTCGAAAACCTACTGGCTCAAGAGCTTGAGCAATTGGGTTTAACTTCAGTAAAACCTGTACAAGCGGGAGTGAAGTTTAAAGCGTCAAATGAGCAGATTTATCGAGCTTGTTTATGGAGCAGATATGCTTCTCGCTTTGTTAAAGTGCTTTCGGAGTTTACTTGCCAAGATGATATGGACTTATATCTGGCTGCGTCTTCCATTAACTGGATTAATCACTTCCATAGCTCAAAGAAATTTATCGTAGACTTTAACGGTACCAACCGTGAGATTCGCAATAGCCAGTATGGCGCGATGAAAGTCAAAGACGCCGTAGTAGATTGCTTCAATAAGAAGAATTTGCCTCGCCCAAATATCAGTAAAGACCGCGCGGATGTGCGTGTTCATGTGCGCCTACATAGAGATAAAGCGCTTATTGGCTTAGATATGGTTGGCTCAGGCTTACACCAACGTGGCTATAGAACAGAAGCAGGCCGAGCGCCTTTAAGAGAAACATTGGCCGCTGCCATTGTTGCTCGTAGCGGCTGGAAAGAAGGGCAAAACATGCTCGATCCTATGTGCGGTTCTGGTACGCTGCTGATAGAAGCGGCCATGCTTGCTGCAAATATGGCTCCTGGTGTTAAGCGTCAAACATGGTGTTTTGAAGCACTTGAAGATTTTGAACCGGAGGTATGGGCAGAGGTTAAATCAGAAGCTAATGTCCAAGCTCGACGCGGTGTCAAAAAGACTGACAGCAGATTTTGGGGATTCGATAACGACCCTAAAGTGTTGAGAACCGCTAAAGAAAATGCCAAACGTGCAGGCGTTGAAGAGTTGATTAACTTTGAGCTTGGCGATGCGAGCCAAGTGACTAAACCTGCCGAGTTCGGAGAAGGTGTTGTGGTGTGTAACCCTCCATACGGCGAGCGCTTGGGCACGGAACCAGGGCTTATCGCACTTTATACCGAATTTGGCAACCAACTAAAAACTCAATTTGGCGGTTGCCAAGCCTCTATCTTCTCTAGTTCAGACGATTTGTTAAGTTGCTTACGTATGCGAGCAGAAAAACAATTTAAACTGAACAATGGTGCGTTACAGTGTCACCAAAAAAACTATTCAATTTCTCAACGCTCCGAAGACGAGTTAGTCGGCAATAAGGACGCACAAGTTGTAGCTCCGGACTTTTCTAACCGTCTCAAGAAGAACATTGGAAAGATTGGAAAGTGGGCCAAAAAGGAAGGCTTAGATTGCTATCGCATATATGATGCTGATCTACCTGACTACAATGTTGCTGTTGACGTTTATCAAGACTATCTGGTTATTCAAGAATACGCAGCTCCCAAAAGCATTCCTGAAGAGACAGCAAAGCGTCGATTAACGGATGTTATTCGTGCCAGTATCAAGGTAACCGGTGTTGGTACCAACAACGTGGTTCTTAAAGTACGTGAAAAGAAAAAAGGCTCATCGCAGTACAACAAACTGGCGGCTAAGTCATCAAAGCTTCACGTAAATGAATACGGGGCTCAGCTAATCGTTAATCTTTACGACTACTTAGACACTGGCCTGTTCCTTGACCATAAAATCACTCGCCGTAAGCTTGGTGAAATGGCGAGCAACAAAGATTTTTTAAACCTATTTGCTTATACAGGATCTGCAACTGTTCACGCAGCATTGGGTAGCGCGAAATCAACGACAACAGTTGATATGTCAAATACCTACTTAGAGTGGGCGAAAGAGAACATGAAACTCAATGGCCAAGTTGGCCGTCAGCATCAATATATTCAAGCAGACTGCTTACAATGGTTAGAAAAAGCCAACGGTAGTTACGACCTTATCTTTATTGATCCACCGACTTTCTCGAACTCTAAGCGAATGGAACAATCATTTGATGTTCAGCGTGACCACGTAACGCTAATGACGAACTTGAAACGACTACTGCGCGAAGAAGGTACGATAGTATTTTCGAACAACAAACGACACTTCAAGATGGACTTGAAAGCGCTGGAAGAACTTGGCCTTAAAGCCGAGAACATTTCAGATAAAACTCTGCCACTTGATTTTACTCGTAACAAACATATTCATAACTGTTGGGTTATTACTCACCAAAAGTAAAGGATTATGGAAAAGGAACTTATTCTATACAGTACTGAAGGATGCCATCTCTGTGAGATGGCATTTGAGCTCATATCTCAGGTTGGATTAACTGAGCAATTACAAGTGATTGATATTGCATTTGATGATGAGCTATTTTCTCGTTACGGCGTCACTATACCAGTTGTAAAAAGCGAACAATCTGAAATTAACTGGCCTTTTGACCTTTCTCAACTGAAACAATGGTTAACAGCTAATGGCATTACTTACCATTCATAATGGGCAACTAGCATTTGGTGATCATCCATTGCTAGACAAATCTGATTTCGCACTTCAAGAAAACGAACGTGTGTGTTTGGTTGGCCGCAATGGTGCGGGCAAATCAACATTAATGAAAGTGCTTGCGGGAGAAATCGTCATGGACGATGGCAAACTGCAGATCACTCAAGATGTCGTGGTATCACGGCTTGAACAGGATCCTCCGCGTGATCAGGCTGGTACGGTAGCTGATTACGTCGCTGAAGGACTGGCAGAAGTTGGTGAGTTATTAAAAACTTATCATGCTCAACTAGATTTGGTCGCGCAAGACCCGTCTGAGCGAAACATAAATCGATTGGCGAAAACTCAAGAGAGCTTAGAAGTTGCCGGAGCATGGCGCTTTGAAGACCGTATTAAGAATATTCTTGGGGCTTTGAAGTTAGATGGCAACACACTGTTAACTGACTTATCTGGTGGATGGCAGCGTAAAGCTGCGTTAGCTCGTGCTCTTGTTTGTGATCCTGATGTTTTACTACTCGATGAGCCTACCAACCATCTAGATGTAACCACAATCGAGTGGCTGGAAACTTTCCTAAAAGATTTTCGTGGCTCAATTATCTTTATCTCGCACGACCGCGCCTTTATTCGCTCGATGGCAACTCGCATTGTCGACCTTGACCGTGGTCAATTAGTTTCTTATCCAGGTAGTTATGAAACCTATTTGGTTGAGAAAGAGGAAGCATTACGTGTTGAAGAAATGCAAAATGCTGAATTTGATAAAAAGCTTGCGCAAGAAGAAGTATGGATTCGTCAAGGAATTAAAGCACGTAGAACGCGTAATGAAGGACGAGTAAGAGCGCTTAAAAAGCTGCGTGAGGAACGCCAAGGTCGTCGCGAAGTTCAGGGTAAAGTGAATCTTAAATTGGATGATAGCGCTCGTAGCGGAAAAATCGTTTTCGAAGCTAATGACCTCAATTATCAGATTGAAGGCAAAACCATAGTTAAGAACTTTTCCTTTAACATCCAGCGTGGCGACAGAATTGCGCTTATTGGTCCTAATGGTTGCGGCAAGAGTACTCTAATCAAGCTTCTCCTCGACGAATTACAGCCGACATCTGGAAAGTTGAAATGTGGTACTAAGCTAGAAGTGGCTTATTTCGATCAATATCGTGAAGCTCTTGACCCAGAGAAGACGGTGATTGATAACCTTGCTGACGGTAAGCAAGAAGTCATGGTAGGCGGTCGAGAACGACACGCGTTGAGCTATCTTCAAGACTTTTTATTCGCCCCAAAACGTGCCAGAACTCCGGTTAAGGCATTATCTGGCGGCGAGAAAAACCGCTTATTATTGGCGCGTATCTTCCTTAAGTCGAACAACTTATTGGTGCTTGACGAACCAACCAACGATCTAGATATCGAAACGTTAGAGTTACTCGAGGAATTACTTGCTAACTATCAGGGCACGCTGCTCTTAGTGAGTCACGATCGTCAATTTGTTGATAATACTGTGACTACGAGCTGGATTTTTGAAGGTGAAGGGGTTATAGAAGAGTTTGTTGGTGGTTATCATGATGCCCAACAACAACGAATGCAGGTCATCGAAGCAAGAAAAGCTTACGAACCTGTGAAAGAGACTAAAAAGCAAGCAGTTGAACCAGAAAAGAAAGCAACTGCTGTGAACTCTAAACCTAAAAAGCTGTCGTATAAGCTGCAAAGGGAATTAGAGGCACTACCTGCGTTACTTGAGCAGCTAGAGCAAGAATTAGAACAGTTGCAGGAAACCGTGAATAACCCTGATTTTTTCACTAAACCTGTCACTGAGACACAACCAATTTTAGATAGTTTGTCTGCCAAAGAGCAGGAACTGGAAATTGCCTTTGAGCGATGGGAAGAGCTCGAAGCAATGCAACAGGAAAGTTAGTCTTCATGAGTCGTATTAATTTCAAAATTTCATTAATTGCAGCCGGTGTTATGGCTGCAACTTCAAGTCAGGCAGCGTTGTATAAGGTTGTTGAGATTGGGCCTGCTAGTGGGTATGAAAAAGGGTTTGCCAATAACGTAGACGTCACCGAGTTTTATGGGGCGGCTATTAGTCACAACACCGAAACCTCTAATGAGAAAGGTTGCTTTGGTGAAGTGTGTAATAGTGGCAACTATGTCTTAGCTGGTGATACTAGAGCAGGATCCGAAGGTCATTCATATACGCAAGAAGTGCCTTTTAATTATGATCAAAGCTTTTACCTGACGAATAAAAACAGAAATAAAGATTATTGCTCAGGTCAACTTGGTTATCAAACTTGCTCACCTGGTTGGATAGATAAAATGTGGTTAAGCTACAGTGATCATGGTGGACTCGAGCGTGAGCGAGATGCTTGGCTTTTTCCTGAGTACCGTTCAAACGCACAAAGTTTTATAAACTCAAGTATGATTGCCCTAGGTCAACCTAGTACTGACTATAAACCGAATGGTTTTAGCTATCAGAATACCTCTAGTAACGCGGTGGTTACTGCTTTTGATGCTGTATCTGGAAACGCCATAGGTATAACTAGCAGTGGATACTACGAGAATGGTGAAAATAGTGCGCTTGTATATCGCCAAAGAGGTTTCTGGGGTAATGATAATAACCCAATCATCTTAAACCCATTACAAACAAATGTAAGTGATACTTACAACATTACCAAGCTGATGGGCCGGACGATGGCATATGGTTCGTTGCTCTATCAAGGTACGACTTATGTATTTGGAAGTGCCTCTGTTGCTCCTTTTGATACCGATTCTGATAAGAATTACAGAGGATCAGTATCGAACTGCCTAAAAGATTCAACAATAAGCGCAGATCCAGCAGCGTACGCTGATTGCCAAAACTTCGGCTTTGCAACCAAAGCTGCAATCTGGGATACAACAGGTGCGATGGAACAAATTAATCCTTCGATGGTGCTTAACTGGAAAAATAGTTTTGATGAAAGCAATATCGATAAAAAGGCTCGACAAGGTAGTTTTAGAGCGGGAGTAGTGTCAGATACAACTAGTTTTAAAAACTTGCCTGTATTCGTTGGAATAAATACCACTAAAGATGGAAGTTCAAACTCGTTTCTACAAGCTACAGTATTTACACCTACCAACCAAAACCCTAGTCTGACTAACCCAGATGACTGGAAAAGTGAAACAATTGCACGCGCTACGATAAAAAGTGGCGATGACTTCGTTTATAGCAACTCTTTAGCGACAGGGATAAACAAAAATCTAGTGTTAATCGGTGAGGCAAAAAGGCGAGGAGATAAACGAGAAAACGGTGCAGCTCCAAACCGAATGTTCCTTGCGACCGTTGATTCAGACGGTAAAGCTTCCGCTTCGTATTTCGATGAGCTGAACAATAACAATGGCATATTCTTCCGAGGTGCTGGTGGTGTAACAGGCGCTATAAACAACTATAACGAAATCGTTGGCCGTGTAGATGCCGAACAATCGACAGAGTATTTTGGTAAACAGCGTCGTCAAAGAGGTTTTATTTACCCATACGATAACCTCGAATATGGGAGCAAGCAATCTCGCCTAGATGTATTTGATGGTAAACCCTGGTTACTAGATGATTTGACTAATGATGGAAAAAAAGAGGGAAATAACCAGTATAGAGTTGTTGACGCCACTGATATCAATGATGATGGTATTATTTCTGGTACGGCACTAAAATGTGAAGGTGGCTATGATACAACTAGCCACAACTCATATTGCGGCAATGGTCAAAAACGTGAGAAAGTAGTAGCAGTTAAGTTGATCCCGATCGCAAATGCAACATCTGCTGATATCCAGACTCGCGCATTAGAAGCTGCACCCGTAGAGCGTAAGGGTGGTAGTCTCGGATGGATGGCAATGATTTTCCTAGGGTTCTTAGGGTTACGCCGTAACAAATAGTCACAAGTGACAAAAATCCCAGGTTCACACTTCTGAATCTGGGATTTTTTGTGCCTTGTGATCAGCGGAATAATGCGCAATTATTAAAGAGGAGTAACAAAAGCTCCACAAATCTTTAATGGTAGAAAGCTGGGAGACTGGCTTTGTATAATGAGGACCGTACTATGAAGAGACAAAAACGTGATCGTCTAGAGCGAGCTCAATCACAGGGTTATAAAGCTGGATTGAATGGTCGATCGATGGAAACCTGTCCCTATCAACAAATGGATGCTAAGTCTTATTGGCTAGGCGGTTGGCGTGATGCCCGAGATGACAAACATTCAGGACTCTTCAAGTAAGTCGGGAGCAAAATTGAAGTATTTTAAGGCCTCATCTTGAGGTCTTTTTTGTGGTTTTCGCTTCTAATGCACTATAACTAAATATGTGTGAGTAAAATAAACGACTCCGGAGAGTCGTTTATTGAAAGCTTCGATTTAGAAAGTTGATGTGTCTTTAAAGAGGCCGACTTTTAGGTCTTTAGCAACATAGATTTCTTTACCATCTACTAAAACACGTCCGTCAGCGATACCCATAACAAGCTTGCGATTTACTACGCGCTTCATGTGTAGCTCATACGTTACTTTTTTCGCAGTAGGGAGGATTTGACCAGTGAATTTTAGTTCACCTACACCAAGAGCACGACCTTTGCCTTCACCACCAATCCAACCAAGGTAGAAGCCAACTAGCTGCCACATTGCATCTAGACCAAGACAACCTGGCATGACTGGGTCACCAATAAAGTGACAATCAAAGAACCATAGGTCAGGGGTGATATCTAATTCTGCAACAATTAAACCTTTACCAAAGTCACCCTCGGTTTCTGACATTTTAGTTACACGATCCATCATCAGCATGTTTGGTGCTGGTAACTGAGGGTAGCCTTCGCCAAATAATTCACCACGGCTAGAGGCTAGAAGATCTTCACGGCTATAAGATTCACGTCTGTTTTGCATTATTAAATTACTCCAAATTTTGGTATGAGCATCTTAGTGAACAGGTGTACGCTAGACAAGTCCGACCACGACTAGACAAACCAGTTTTTAACCCTTTCTAACAAAGTTTCCGGCAGTTCAAGTTTTTCAAAATTTTCAATACGTTCGGCTATCTTTCCAATAACGCTATCTTCGTCTTCACTCTTGAACGGTTTATTAAGAAGTAGAGGAACCACTTCGTCAACGTGTGTCGCTGACCAGATATGGAACTCACCTTTCTTAATGCTTTCGACTACCTCAGTACTGAGTGCTAGGTGTTGAAGATTAGTTTTTGGGAGTACAACACCTTGTTTACCAGTAAAACCTTGGTGTTTGCATACGCTGTAGAAACCTTCGACTTTCTCATTGAGGCCACCGACGGCTTGAACGCGGCCAAATTGGTCGACAGCACCTGTGACCGCAATTTGTTGGTCGATAGGATAGCCAGATAATGCACTTACGAGAGAACACAACTCAGCTAGCGACGCACTGTCACCATCAACCTCGCAATAAGATTGCTCAAACACAATAGAGGCAGAATAAGGGAGCGGGGCATCAAGGTCCAACTCGGAAGAAACGAACGCCTGCATAATCATCATGCCTTTCGCATGGATGTTACCGCCAAGATCAACTTTTCGCTCGACATCAGAGACATCACCATCACCAAAGTGCACTACGCAGGAAATTCGAGCGGGTTCTCCGTAGGAAACTGGGTGCCCGGGAATATCTATAACAGTTAATCCGTTGACCTGGCCAACCTGTTGTCCCTGAGTTTCAATAACAACTTGCCCCTCGAGAATATCGTCAATTGCGCGTTCAGGAAGATACGCTTCTCTGCTTCGTTTCGCACAAATTGCTTCCTCAATATGAGCGGATGTTATTACTTTGTCATGACTAAAAGATGATGCTTCACCAAGAAGTGCCGAATGCCAATCGATGGACAGAGGAAGATACTGCTTATCCTCAGTTTCACGAGCTCCGGCTTGGAGAAGGCGCAGGTAGGCTGAACTATCTAGATTATATTCGGGAAGCAGCTTCTCTAGTAGACCATTTACAAAACCAAAGTAAGTCGAGATAGTTTTGTCGGAGACCTTTAGGTCACTCTCCAGTTCCGTATACTGCATAAAACCAGAGCGGAAATCATTGTCAGCATAATCAAATTCAGCGAGTTGGTCTCGGTCACCAAGAATTATCAATTTAAAATCTGATTGGAATTGTGGCGGAGATAAAACAGTGGACTGCTTATCAATAGCCACACTGTTTAGTGACGCTCCTGAAAGCAAAGCCTTAATATTTCCCCAAGCGCTTAACGTACTTAATGCCGCTTGAGTTGAAGCCACAAGAAATCCGTTATTAGCTTGTGAAATTAATCCAGCGGAAACTTCAAGTTGGTTATCAACCTTAGCGTAATGATCAAACAGTAGCGCAGAGCTTGTATCCTTTGTCACGACAACATGTTTTCCTAATGCTTTGAGTGAATCAGCTATTAGTTCACGGTACTTTAGGTTGTCACCATCTTTAACAACTAACACTTTAGATTTACAAGCTTTTGATGTGAAAAACTTAAGAGCGGCTTGTATACGAGGTTGCAAATCAAGCAGCGATGCTGGTGCAATATTCGGTGCTTGTTCAATAGTGGTTTGATAGTTGTTGTACTGCGGACAAACGTCTTGCCAAGGGACTAGATTCATTAAGGTGCTACTTATTTAAAATTTGGATGGAGTATACAACGAAACCAGAAGTAACGTTAGTAATAGAGCACGGTTAATCGGGAGCAGATTCTCAGATTTTGTGTTCTTTTATTGAGTTGTTACGTGACTTGGGTTACGCTGTCACTGTAAACAGAGTAGGGACGCAAACCAATGAAATACCAACAGCTTGAAAACCTAGAATGTGGTTGGAAGTGGCAGTATTTATCTAAAAAGTGGCGCGAGGGGGAGAATATCACTCGCTATATTGATACCAGTGAAATCGATCAGGCCGTTGCGACTTTTAAATCATTAGAACACGAGCCTACTCTGGTTCTTGATTGGATTGATGAGCATATGTCTGCAGAGCTTGATAATAAACTCAAGCAGGCAATTCGTGCCAAGCGCAAGCGTCACTATAATGCAGAACAAGTTCATACAAAGAAAAAGTCTATCGATCTTGACTACCGAGTTTGGGAAAAGCTGTCTTACCGAGCAAACGAACTCGGATGTACATTATCCGAAGCGATCGAATACTTGTTAAGTGAAGCGTCGCGCAGTGAGAAAGCGACCAAGACAGTGAGCAGCCTAAAAGAGGACTTAAGTAAGTTACTGTCTGATTAGCCAGGGAATAGGGAGTAGTTGCGATGTTATACGTTGTTCTGATAGGTGCACTTGTTGTTTTTTGGCTTGTTGCCGTTGACCGTCCAGTTTTAACTGTAAAATTTGATAACGGTGAACTAGGTAACGTTAAAGGTCATATTCCTCCATCTTTTCGACATAATCTTAAAGATATTGTTGAGCGTGATAAAGCGACAGGTGTTTTAAAAGTTTACCAAACCCGTACCGGTATGAAGCTAAAATTTAGCAACTCAGTAGCGAAAGCATGCCAACAACGTATTCGAAATGTATTCCCACATCAAGGATTCAAGTCAAAAGGCAAAAAGAAATCTCGATGAGTTCCAATTAGTTTAGAAGTGTAGGCGCTGTAAGAAGCGCCTTTTTTAATATACCTAATGCACTATAACTAAATTAATTGACTCGATAAGATAAACAACTATCCGTGCGCCGCTATTTCTCGTTCATCCCAGATTTTCATTAGGGTACGCCTTGATTCAGAATCCAGCATTTGTATCCGGCGACAAGTCCAGTTCTCGGCAATGTAATCAGCCATCTCTAGTGAGACAGGGTTGTTATCTGTTAAATAGGTTTCTAAAGCTGCTTCTGCCTCCAATAATGACAACCCTTCGATATCCCATTTTTGAATTCGTGTATAGCTAGTTGTAAACCACTCAATAGGTAAAGACATAGAATATTCCTTTTCTAATAATTCTTGTTGTTCTCGTTGGTGAAATTAGAATTAAACATCTAACTCATTTTGTAAAGAGAATATCTTAGAAAAACACAATAAAAGTTTATAAATATCTAAATTCATAATCATATTCTATTTATAATGGTAGTGTTATATATTATTTTTTCGTTTTTTATTATTGCTATTAATATCAAGATTGATACAGTCAATAACTTGTTCTTTCCTTTGTTTGTAAACCTGTGGGCAGCAGTTAACTGGAAGTGGTGTGAAGTATAAATGTGTATTTACAATCTTCCTTTACTATTACTAATTTCTATCAATTTTCGTGGTGTGAATATAAACTAGATTAATAATGGTATCGTATATATCTAGTACTAATGATTTAAATTAAATGTAAAGCACCTATTGACTATTAATGTATAAATATTGTACTTGATTCGATCCTCTTTGTGTTGCAGTCGCTAGGAGACCGTATTCAGTTAGTTAAAAATGGCGTTAACGATCGCTGTTAGTAGATAGACGAATGCTATAAGCAGTTCTAGCCAGTTCATATATACCTCCTTGGTAAGTACAAGATAAACTTTAGTTTGGGTTCTATCTTTTCCCAATTCCATATCAATAGATTACCGATTTTCTCAGTATTGGCGTAATGATTTTTCTGTGGTTGATACTAACACGAACCTTTGATACCACAATGATTAGTATGCAGAACACGCAATAACAATCCCTTGAACATTCGTGTGGGAAACAACCGGCAAGGTGCGGTGTTTATCTCGCGTCGAAACCTTTTCGCTTAATAAATAAGGCTTTCCAACAGGCGCTAAGATGCTTCGAAGCTATCAAAGTACTTATGTAAAACTCAACGCCGTTCATGAAATGATTTAGTGTTTTGCACCAAAGAACGAAAATGACTCAGATAACTACGCACGTTGTTTAATTAACGCCTATATCAGGGGGCACGAATGGCTAGGAGCACTAACAATGAAACTCGACTTAATGGTTCTCGTGAGATAGATATTGCGATCTAGCAACTTAAACAAAGAAATAACGGGCTTTTTACTATTTAAACGTTTTTGGTATTCAAGGTGGCGCAGTCATACAGCATCCAAACTTTCTACAAGATTTACGGCTATAAGAACCGTCATTTGCTGAACGCTGCATAATGCGTATGGATGTGGAAGCAGGCATCTCACAACATAGAAACTGCCAAGACATTTAGACGAGTTAAATTAATTTTCGGTATAAGGGTTAACTAACCATAAATCAAAAGGATGTGAGTGCCAAGATACATAAGTTTCCCACGGGAAGAAGTCTCAGCATATTCCTACCTAATCCTATATCTTAGTGCGCATTATGTATAAAGCGGTAAATCTTTATTAGGATGGTGCACCAGAGTGTAACGCACTGATAAGGCGAGGGTTTTTATATTTATCTTCGATTAAACCGTACACAACATTTTGGTCATCTTCTTCAAGAAGGTCGGCAATTTTAAAAGCTACATCCCAATCAAGAACACTTCTTCCTGCTCTGTAATTGCTGACTCCGCCACGGCTAACGTCGATTTTCTTGGCTAATTGGTAGTCTGAGGTTAGGCCATACTTAGCTTTGACTCTATCCAAAAGTGCATTTGTGTAGTTCATGTTGACCTATTTCCCAATCCGCTAGTTGTTAAATTTTAGGCGAACATAATGCATCGGTCACTAGTTTTGGCAGCTTGAACGTTCAAAAAGCCTAGATTATTGTAATTTACGAATTGATGTGAAACGGCTTGCGGAGGCTAGACCATGGAAAGACTAATTACTGACCCCATTCATTTGCCTTGTCCTGATATGGCAGGGTGTGTGAATCCAGACCCAAATCTAACCAAAAACTCTCTCGACATGGTCGCAAAGCTTAAAGCTAAGTTCGCACCATCTTTCCCCAAAAAGCGAAAAACCACTATTCCTTCTCGTTTCCATCAAGCGTGTAGCCGTGATGAAGTTAAAGCACTCGGTCACGACGTTGAAGGGGGCGAAGCATGAGTACGACACTGCAAACACCAAAGCTACACAACGTAAAGATTAAGCCAGAGTATTTGAATGCTGTTATTGATGGCAAAAAGAACTTTGAAATTAGGAAAAACGACCGAAGCTACCGAGTTGGTGACCGAGTCCGTATGTCAGACGGAGACCGATTTGTCATTGTCCGCATTAAGTACATCACGGACTACGCACAAACCGATAATCACATCGTATTTTCGTTTGATTGGATTCAAGGTGGTATCGAACAAATCCGCAAGCAAGATGAAGCGCCCAAAATGGGCGCGGATTCTTCAATGAAAGCGTTTGTACTTTGCCAAGACTGCTTAAAGGTCATGCACTATACGTATGAGCGCCACAACGAAGATGAGTTTTGCACTTGTGGTGGTCAATTGTGTGGTTGTGATGATTGCCAAAGCGAAGCGGCAAAACGTGTCGTATCGGGTGCAAAGGTGTTTGTATGAGTCGCAACAAACGCTATGAGGCAAGGAAACGCGCTCAAGGCTTAGTCAAGGTGACGCTTTGGGTGCCAGATTCCAGAGAATCCGAGTTCAAAATGTTAGCTGACGCGTGTTGTGAGTTTCGTCATTTGACGTTTAACACGCTTCGCGACACCCAAAGCGGGAAGTACGTTTCCCTTGAGCGCTTATGATTACTGACAAAGACATTATCTTTGCAGCGTCCGTGGTTCAGGGCGCTGACAAAACAAGAAACAATATCGCCGCTCTTAATAGCGGTTTTTTTGGTTCGGTTGATAACGAATGGCTACACGACGAACAACGAAAGCTTAAGAATTTCGAACAGGCTCACGTGGCTCGCACTAAACACCTTCGAGAAATCGGGCGCGAAGCGGCGGCGCAAGCCGAAAGTACTAGGCTCGTCAAAGGGCGCAAAAGTCGGACAACAGGTAAACACCGGATTGACCGCTTAAATGGCGTGCTGGCGAACCATACTCGACGCACGCGCTCAGTAGTGGAAGTCGGTGAGCAAGACCATGTGACGCAAAGCGGCCAGTTATTCGACGTGTCAGGGCTGCATGATAACGGTCAATCTCGTGTGTATTTGATGCAAAGAGATTGGTCAAACGAATACAAGGTGCAAACCGTGTATAAACCTGCACCGAGTGAAGCACCGAACGCCAATGACGGCGAGCGCTATACCGACAATCTTACGCCAAGAGCGGTCAAAAAAATCTTTGAGTCGGGGGCGTATGTGGCGGCGGTGCATGGTGGGTTTACTACGTTTTTGACCTTAACGTTTTCGCCAGAGCTGCGAGCGCAACTTTTTACGGGCGAGATTACGATTGGTAGTGAAGTGTCACGCTTTTTGAGTGGTGCTAAGAAACTGTATCAGCGCGGCTTTGATGTGGTTGTTGAAAGTGAAAGTACTAATTCGTTACAGGGTCACATTGATGAATTCACCGAGTGCCGTGAAATTGAAGGGCATGACACGCCATTTCATTACATTTGGGTGGCTGAATGTCCCGCTAACGAAGACGGTGAACCTAATCCCCATGTGCATGTATTGCTTAATTGGTCTGTGCCTCGCTGGGCGTTTGATACGTGGGCAAAACGCATAGAAAGTTTATGGGGTCATGGCATGGCGAACCTACAGCGAATCAAGTATTCCGAAGCGGCCAGCTCATACATTATCAAAGCGGTGGGTTACGCGGCTAAAGGTGGTAACGCCAATCAAGGGCTCATACGCGGTAACCGCTACAACATTGCTCGCGCTTCGCGTGCGCCAAATTGGGAAGTCTTAGCGTCATTCGATACCGATAACATGCACGCCATTATCAAAGAGTGTGGCTACAAGTTAGAACAATGGCGAAAACCCATCGAGCGAATGATACGAAGAAAGCAACAGGCTAAACAGCAAGCGATACGCGGCCTTGATATTGCCAAGAATAACCAGCAGGCCGTTAAGCAAATCAAACTTAAGCGTCTTATTGATAAGTTGTCGCTAGAAATCCGCGAAGCTAAAACCAAAATCAAAGAGCGCGGTTTGTTTGCCAGTTCGCGCCAACACTTTGCTCTCACGTTCAGTGGTGACGATGCGGCTACGCGTCTTGATAGTTTCTTAGTGTGGGCGGCTGGCGCTCGCGGTTGGTTTATGCAAAGCAAAGACATTGACGGAATCAATGAGCTAAGAGACTACGCCAAAGATAAATACAGCGATGCGTATCAGGCTTACCTTGATAAGCGCTGTTACTGGCGAGCGTTGCTCCAACATGAGTTTATTGATTATGACTTGGATTATGTACGCAGTGAGGCAATGGCCGAACGCTTAGAGTTTTGTCAGTTCATGCGCTATGACGCATGAGTTTATTTAACGCCATGGCTAGGGGGAAACAATGGACAACAAAATCATTTCGGAAATGCAGAGTGAAGTGAAAAACGGAAACGCACTCAAAAAGCCGTTGGCATTCTTTCGAATGCTATTAGTCACACTCAAGAATCTAGATGAACGTTTAGAGCGTTTGGAAAAGGGCGCTTAAACACACTAACTAAACCACACCAACGTTGAGAAACAGGGGTAACACATTATGAAACGCAACGAAGCTGCGTGTAACAGCGATTTAAAAGCACTCGACCTTGCTGAAAACCTAGAAAAACAGGTCACTGAGGCTATTACGAAAATTAAAGATATGGACTTGAGTAAAATCGCGTCCACTTTACCGCGTTTATTGCTCGGTGGTGGTGACCCGTTCGCGGCATTAGGTTTAGACCCTAAGTTATTCGAGCAAGTTGAACGGCTTACCATGCTTAATCGTATCGCTCGTGATAAGTGCCGAGCGTTTGTGATGGAAGAAAAAGCCTCACTCGTCGATGAAATCGAAAACGCGGAGGTCATGAGCGATGAGCAAAGTGCCTAACCCTGTGCGCGGTTATGTCACTTGTCCTGTATGCAGTGAAACCGCAACGGTTCATATGATTGGTGAAGGAAAACTCTTAGCTGAAGGTGAACCGCCTAAAAACCCGCGCAATCTTGGCTTGCTGTATTACCGTTGCCCGAACTGCGGTAACAGTCAAATGTCGAAAAGCGTTAACCAATACATTACCGACCATATGAGCGAGGATGAGCCCGAAACGGTAAGCACATCGGAAACGCTCGAAACCCGTACTGATAAGGCTCAAGCCGTTATTGATGATAACGCGATAAGCGCTATTGAAGCGCCATTAATCAGCGCTGCTAACGATGATTTAAGCCCGTTACGCGTTGCGGCCAATGACGAAGCCGTTGTGCCTGAAGCACCAAAAGCAATCGCGCCGAAACCTGTACCGACAAAGCTAGGAATGAAACTCGCCATTGGTTTTGTGGTGGTGTTACTCATCATTATTGGTCTGCATGTAGCGCTTAAGACCAAAGCGGAGCAACAGGAGGCTAACGCACATGAGTAATGTTGAAAGTGCCGCAAGCTTTGATTCGATTGATATTGATGCATGGTCAGACTCGCTTAAGCAAACACAAGCTATAGAACAAGCAGAAAAGGACGCGCTATCACAGCCGCTTGAGGGTGAATCTTCGTTGCCTGGTCAAACTTCTGATGACTCATACGAAACCAAAACACCCGAGCAAATTGAAGGGGAAAAAGTATCAAGTGCGATGCTGCTTAATGCTTTGTTTGCGGGTCTAGAGCAAATGACGGCTGCGATTGCTGGCGTACCTTTTCAGTTTGAGCCAAGTTGCAAAGATGCGGTAGTTGAAGCAGCGTATCCAGTACTGGCGAAACAAGATAAGGGCGCGTTATTTGGTGGTTACGTTGAAGAAGCTACGCTCATTATCACCTTAATGACCTTATTGGCCGTGTCGGTTACTCAAGTGAAACGATTGAAATCAGTGGAGGGCAAGCCGAATGAAAGCACAACCGCTACCGCGCTTTCCAAATCCCACTAACTCAAATCCGTCACTGGATGCCGAGCATACGCTTTACCTAGCGGGCACGGGTGGCGGCAAAACCTCAGCCGTTAAATACTTAGGCTTAGTGCCAAAAGGGGCGCAAGCCTTATTCTTTGACCCGTACCGCAACTACGCAGGGGCGAAGTTTCACGGCCAGCTATGCCATGGCTACTCGGTTCGGTCTGAGTTTATCCGCGCTGCGGTGAACGCTCGTAAGAGTGGCAAACCCTTTAAAGTAGCTTACGTTCCTAAGCAAGGTGCTTGCATGAATGAACTGGAATTCTTCTCTGCGGTGGCATGGGCGCTAGGGAATGGCCTTGCACATAAGCTCTATATTGTGATTGAAGAGTTAGCCAGTTGCGCGGAAACCTCAGCGAAACTCAAAGGTAAAACGGGCGAGCTGCTTCGCGGTGGCCGTCAATATGGTTTAGTGATTCATACCGTGTTTCAACGTGGTCAAGAAGTCCCGAAAACCATTACCGACCAATCAAGTGTGTGGTGGGTGGGCTCGGTAAACTCAGTGAACGATGCAAAGTGGGTAGCGGAGCGAAAAAGTGTGAGGATTGATGAAATCACCACGCTCAAATCAGCCAAGGTTAACAAAGTTCGTATTGGTAAACCTATTGCTGAATATATAGTGATTCGAGACGGTATCGGTAACATTGAGAAAGCTGCTTTAAACTGTTCAACTGGTAAAAAAGTCACCAGAAAATACCGATAACATTTGCTAGCAACCTCCTGATATAATGAAAAATATATCAGGAGGCTACATGTTACAAGATAATAAAAAAATCACAGAAACGAAGGAGTTTCGCTGGGCATCAATTGTCTTTGGAGCGGCTTTCATACTTCCAGTTCTGGCAATCACTCACGAGTACTATATAAAAATGGGGGTCAGCTTTAATTTTGGTATAGATGGGTGGGTTACATTTCTACGTCTTTATGAATTCCCTGCCAAAGTTGGAGCGGCTTATCTAGCGGTTATTGGTCTAATTGGCCTCAATCATCGTTCTGGCCAAACCAAACAGCAAATCGATATCTCTAATCGCCAAATTCAACTCGCTAGTCGTCAAATCGAATTAGGCTCGGAACAAAATAGATTTATGAATTATTTTAAGCACTTAGAGGAGTTCGACAAGTACGTTGTAAAACTTAAATCGAATATAAAGTGTTCTGGTGTTGATGTACGACTCGCGCATCATGCGATATTTCCAAATTGTATGGGGGAAGCAAACTATTATGCACCTAGAGAAACCCTAAAACACCTTTGTAAGAGCGTTGCCAACAACATCTCTCTAATTCTTACTTACTATAATGAAGTGTCCGGTGAAAATGAAAAAAAGGCTTACCAAAAAACGCTCAATGGTTTGAAAACAATATCGAAACTGACGGGAGAAGTAGGTGACGTAAAAATACCAAACTATAAAGATCAAGGTGACAATTTTGAAAACTCGAAAGCGCTTGTTCGTGCTCTGGTTGGCAAATTCTCTACATTGATAGAATTGCTTATCTTCGATAGCACCATAAACTCACCGAAGCTTGCAGTACTACAAGACCTTCTTATTGCTTATGGTAAAGCTTGTAAACCTTCAGGAGAAAAACAAGTTGGACCTAGCGGCCTCCAAATACTTAACGCTAAGAATAATGACATTGATACTGAAACATTTGAGCGAAGTATGGAAAACTTAATCGAGCACCTAAATTTGGTTAGTGAGAGTGATTCACTAAATCAACCATAATCTAAGCCTCTTTAAACCTATAGGTTAGTGTGTAACCTATAGGTTTTTCATCCTTTTTTCTTTCCCCATTCCCTTATAGCTTGAGCTTGCACATTTATTTCTAACGTTGCGAAACAGGGGAAACCATGCAAGCAAAACACAAAACTATGTTGATGACCGTATTTGCGGTTCTTGTTGCATTGGCAATCATCAACAACGTGAGCGCGCTTAAGCCGCTTAAACAGCAAGTTAACGGTGATTCAGGGTGGTTTTAAGCTATGGAACTACTCAACACACCATTTAACCCGCGTCCACTTGATTTAGACCCTGTTGAGGGTGTGAATTGGGGCAACCAAGCAAGTCTGCGCTTGGTGAGTGGTCCAACGTACCAATCCATTGAACTGGTCACGAGTATTACTGACCCTGCCGATATTGAGCGTGTGCGTATCACGCTAAACGGCAAGGAAGTGTACAACCTGACAGGTCAAGATTTGGTAGATCTTCAAGAGCACCGTAAGCAGTTTACTGCGGCGGGTCGCTATGTCATTCCATTTGCGGATTTAACGCTTCGCACTAAAGGCGGTGTTCGTACTGGTGAGCTCGTTACCCTGCAAGGTGAAATCTGGTTTGTGTATATCCAGTTAGCCTCTAAAGCGGGTGGTACGGCTGCGCCAAGTATCCGCGCTCGCTCTCACACCACACAAGCGCAATCACAGCGTGTTTATTTGCCTCGCATCTATTCACTGTCTTGGTTCGCCAGTGCATCAGGTCGTACTCCGTTTGATTTTTCTGAGCGTTCACCACTGTTGTCATTGAAGCGAATTCACTTCAAAGACTCGTCTATTGACCGCGTTCGCGTCCTTCGTGATAGCGTGGAAGAAATCAACGTCAACAAAGCCGATAACGCTTTTGACCTTGCTATCTCTGGTTTAGAGCAAAACGCGGGTTGGTTCAGCCTAGATTTTGTTCGTACTGGTTTTGGTGTGGAAGGTCGTTTACCTACCAATGCTGCTAAACAGCTTCAATTCGAGCTTGATAAGTCTCAAACGGGCAGTGTGCCAGTGCTGATTGAAGCCATTGAGCAAGTGGGTGTTATCAAAGCGAACTAAGGGGGTAAGCAATGTCCTTCCCTGACGAACCGAAAACCACCGCCAGCTCTGGCGGTTGGTTTGACGGCATCCTTGAGGGTGCGGGTGAACTCATTGGTGGCGCTGTCGATGTGGTGGGTGACTTTAGTGGTGACTGGCTCGGTATCAAGATGGGTAACGAGCTAGACCGCGCTAAATCTGCCAGTCCAGACGAAAACCGCGCCAACAATAACGACTATCAGCAAGCTAACGGTCAACCCGTGAACACGGGGCACGGTGTCCAGTGGCAAACCATCGCCATTATCGCGGTGTTGCTGATTTTGGTTGTAGGCGGCTTGGCGTTCGCGCTCAAAGGGGGCAAGTAATGCCGATTGTCTATCTAGGCTTGGCGGGTCTGACCCTTGGGTTTGTGACCGCCAAGGAAATTAATAAATCAGCGTGGCTCATTGTGGTGATTCTCGCGCTGATTCTATGGCTGAAAATGGGGTGATATGTTTGGAGCAATGACCAGTTTAACGGGCGGTGGTGGTCTTAAGGGCGGTAGCGCTGGACCATCTTCGGCAAAGAGTAGCAACCAATCAGGGCAATCCATTGGCGGCATCAATATGGGTGGCGGCGTGAGTCCTTGGCTTATCGTTGCTATCGCTATTACCGTCGTCGTTGCCTTAAAGGTACTCAAATGATTCAAGTGGTAACGCAAAACGAAAGTGTGCAAGCGCGTTTGCGTGATGCTTTTCGCGCTTGCCCTGACGACTTCGCACTGATGCAACAAGCTATCAATGATGACCTTGTGAGCATCTACCAGATACAAGGCGATGACTATCACCTTGCTGTCGCGGGTGAGGTGGTCGGTGATGACTATTTTGTGTGGGCAGTGGAGGGAACGGGCGCGGTGCAAGCCACTCGTGAACTGGCGACCTACGTTAAAAATAGCGGTCTGAAAGCGATTACCACAAAAACCTATTTTCCTTTGGTGGCTCGACTTCTCAAACGGCTAGGCAATGTCTCCACCATAAAGCAAGGCGACCACCAATTATTACGATGGGAGGTGTAGCGCATGGGCGGCAGTTCCAGTTCACGCAATAGCACCAGTACGAAGAATACCAGTAGTCAAAATGCCATTAGCGGCGACAACCTTGGGGTTGCGTTAAGTGGTATTGAAGGCTCAACGATTAATGCCACCGTGACCGACCACGGGAGCGTAGGCAAGTCGTTTGATTTTGCGGGTGATGCGCTTGATGAATCGTATGAGTTTGCCAAAGGCGCAATGAGTGAATCGCTCAATCTGGTAGACCAAAACACAGAAAACAGTATGAAGTTTGCCTCTGGTGCGCTGGATAAATTCAGCTCTAGCAGCAGTGAAAACCTTCAAATGATAGCGGGGCTTGCGGGTAATCAAGCAGCCCAAAACACGAAGAATTTAGACAAGCTGACGGAGCTTGCCAAGTTCAAACAAGATAACGGACAAAGCGCATTGAACAAACAGCAATTGATTCTCATGGCAATCATTGTGCTCGTACTTGGCTTTGTACTGTTTAAGGCGGTGAACAAATGAACTTCAACCTGATTCAAGGGCAAGTGATGCCGTTAACCGTGGAGTCGAGCTGGCTTTTTATTGAGTCCTATCACGGCAAGTTGTCGGTACGTATTGATTCAACGGGTGAAGAGTTCACCTTGCCCAGTGGTTCAGTGCTTCGCTATGGCAAACCCTTGGGACGCATCCTATTAAGCGGTCAAGGCGCTTTGTCTATTGAGCATGGTAGTGGGGATTTCACGCCACCGATTGAAGGGCAAAAGCTCGATATTCAAACCATGCCTCAAGTGGAATTGTTGCCTGGTCAAAGTATGAAGGTCAGCGAGCTACCCAAAGTAGAGATTGAAAGCGGGCAAAGTGTTGACGTGAGTTCCATGCCAAAGATGAAAATCGACAACGGGCAAAGCATCGAAGTCAGCGCTTTACCCGCCGTTCAACTGGCGGCTAATCAAAACATCGGGGTGACGAGCTTACCCAAAGTGCGCATTGAAGCGGGTCAGGCAATCCGAGTTCAAGCGGGAAGCACACTCACGGCGCACAGTGGGGAACTGCCATTAGACATTCCCGCTAATGCCAATCGTAAAGGCGTCATCATCAAAGCCCCTTCAAGCAACACAGGTCTTGTGAGTCTTAACGGCTTTGAGTTGGTGGCAGGGGAAAAGCTCACCATAGAAAGCGCGGCGGCGTTTACGTTAACAGGTTCAGCGCCCGATAAAGCGCAAGTATTGGAGTATTAATCATGTCAGGTTTAGCACCGTTACCAACGGGTAGCAGTCGAAACAAAATTGAATTTCTTTATGAGCAAATGGCAGGTTTAGGTGGCGGCAGCACGCTACCGATTATCAAAACGAACTTCTTCCCGTCCGAAGATACGGGGTGGAATGATGATTTGGATGGATTTGTCCTAAAGCCGTTTGCCCCAACCTTCGCCAATGGGTGGAGTAATGATTTGGATTTAAAACCGTTCATTACGCCAGAGCTTGAACACGATGAGCCGTTAGTCACGCTGTGTTTTAGCGTGTCACTGAGCGCCATGTTATCCGGTTTTACGGGTGAGCTTGCTTACACCATTCTGCTAGTCAATGAGCGCGGTGAACCGATTCTTGACGGTCTTAATACGCCTATAGGCATTGGCTTAAACAGCACCACCATGCACGGCGCTATGTCTGAGCAAGGGCAGCGTATCACGGCAAATGAAACCGTCGTGTTGTCCGTCGATAAGCTTAATGTCCATGACAAAGAGAAAGTGATTGCTCGTGTGGTGGTTCGCGCTGACCCGACTTATCAAATGACTCAAAGCGTGAGTAATCGCGATGTGTTGGAACATGCACAGTTTCAAGTCGGTGAGGTGACTTTAGTCGGGCTAGGCGTGTCATCCACCTCCATCTAATCAGGGGGCGTCATGTTTCGCTGGTTCGCTTTTATTATCATTGTTTTCATCATGTATCAGGGGCAAAAGGTCTTGAAATCACAGCTTAATCGCGGGATTCGCAACAATAACCCGCTAAACATTCGCATTAGTAACAATGCTTGGGTTGGTAAGGTTACGCCGTCACAAGATAAGGCATTTGAAACCTTTAGCAATCCTAAGTATGGCTTTCGTGCGGCTACTCGATTGATTCGCAATTATCAGAATCTATATGGGCTTAACACGCTGTCGGGCATTATTCGTCGTTGGGCTCCGTCCCATGAAAATGATACTGCCAATTACACGCAATTTGTCGCAAGCAATATCGGTGTTGCACCAAACGACACACTGAACCTGTATGACGATGCGTTGATGACTCGTTTAGTTCATGCCATGTCGATTATGGAAGTTGGCCGTTATTACAGCATGCAAGATGCTGCCGAAGGAGTAGCTATCGCATGAACCAGAAAGATGTCGCATTACAAGCCGTCATTGCCGTGTTCACAACATTGTTAAGCGCATGGCTGTATTACAAATTATCGAAAAAGTAGGGGTGTTATATGAAATTTCTAGGTATTGATTTATCACAACCATCAACAAAGAAAGGCTTAGTGTTGTTGGGCAGCGCTGCGGCCTTACTTGCAGGTCGTCCCGAGCTTCTTACCGCAACTGTGACACCTGATGGTGTGCAAGCGGGTGGCATCATTGGTGCGGCTGTTCCTGCGGTAATTGGGTTGTGGGAAACGCTTCGCAATGAGTTCAAAGGTCAATAATGGGCATAGTAGAAGCGCTTGTGTTATCGGCGCTGACTGGCGGTGCGTCAGCCATGGCAACCGTCATTGCTCTTAAGGTTGATATCAAGTGGATGCGAGATATTCTCAAAGACCACGCAGAACGCATTAAAGCACTCGAAACAAAGCATCAATAAAGCAAGCGATTCTGCGAGCTTCTTCACGCCGTCACTGGTGACGCATGTAAAGTCAGTAGGAAAGGGCGCATGTAACTTCAAGAGACAATAAACCTTAACTATTTAGGCTCACCATTTTTGATACACTCAATACTCCTAAGATGCCTTACGCTTGCTATCGTAGGAATAAGCCGAGCTCTATCAGGGAGCTCGGCTTTTTGCATGTTCTGCGGTTTTCATCACATTGTCACTGATGACATATTTAAAAACTATTATCTTACATAAGCTTGTGTTCATACATATGATATATTTCGCATATAACCATCTTGTATATAAAAGGAAGCTAACAAGCTATGTTGTTTAAAAGCGATTTTATTGAATTTGCAAATGAGTCTCCAATCAGAGCGAGTTTAGAAGCAATAGATATTATTTCTGAACAGGCTAAGAAAGCTCACCCAGAAGATGAAGAGTTTATCCTTTGGGAAGGGGCTGTTTTTCTACATACATTGCTTTCCTCTCATAACGTTACAATTGATCCTCTACCTAAAGCAGAGTCTGATACGTGGGAAAATAATAAAAAATTGAATAACTACTTAAATTCAATCTCCGTAGCGTGTTCTAACCACAATAGGTCGAATACATTAGATGAACTGAAAAGTCGTTACGAATCTGCTTTAGGTTCAACATTTGCTTATGAATTTACTGACGGTGATGTCAAACGAATCCAAGAGATACTAAACGAATTGCGCGAACAGATTACTGGTTACGAGGGCTTCGAAGAGCAGCACAGAGCAAGGCTTCTTAAGAGACTAGAGAAACTACAGAGTGAATTACATAAGCGTGTGGCAGATTTGGATAAGTTCTGGGGTTTAGTGGGAGATGCAGGAGTTGCAATTGGCAAATTTGGAACTGACGCAAAACCATTCGTTGACCGGATTCGAGAAATAGCTTCAATTACGTGGAAGACTCAGGCTCGAACCGAAGAGCTACCTAGCAACATTTCTAATCCAATGATTGAAGAGAATTCTGCAGATTAAAGGGAGGCCCCATGGCAATAGGTCAGCCTGTTAGACTCGAAGTGCATCAAAACATAAACGAAAAGTTGAACCAAGTAATTCAACTAAAGGACGATGAGTCTGTAGATAATTTACTCATTAGCTTTACCAGTTTTTTAGACGCATTTATTGAAATTGGACACTATGACACTGCAACATGGCCGATTACAGAAACTCGGCCATGGTGGTATATGTTCGACCAAGTAGCAAAGTCGCGGCACATCGGGGCTTTACTAGGTGAGCTTCGCTCGCGCATAGATAAAACCACAGTATTGAGCGAATTAGAACCACTCCATTATTTGGAGGTAGAGCTGAAATGGGGCACGTGTCGAACTCTAGATGATTACAAACCACTAGAAAAAGCTGTAAAAGATCATCTAGAGCGCTATCCATACAACATCGAATTTATCCATTGTTTGGGGCACGTTTTAGCTAAGTACCCCAATAGGTTTCAGGAGTGTAAAAGTAAGTACGAACAGTGCTTCGAATGTTGGGGAGTTAAAACGCCACCGAGCTCAATCACCAGCTACTTTGGTAAACGATTGGCTTATGTGCAAGAAGCTATTCTTGATAGTAGATTCGATGAGGCAGAAGAAGAACTCATTGAAATGCAAAATTTCAAACCATTCAACGATGACCCACATTTTCATAACCTTGTATTTGTTTACAGGGATAGACTGAAAGACAGAAAGTACACGGAGGATAAGGCTGAATCAATTAAGTCAGCAGTTACACAAGTGATAGCCGAAGAGAATGACAAGCAAAATAAAAAAAGCATTGAACAGTTGGGGCTTTTTAGCGCCGTCATTGCTCTTATTATTACCGCTGCCACGGCTTCTTTTTCGTCAAGTGGCATTAATAGTGTGTTGACATTGATATCAGTTGGGTTAATTTTGGTGTTGTTTATTGGTACGTTGACACTATTTAACGATGGCAGGACGACAGAGTATCGAACCGATTTTAGATTTTGGATACTAGTTGTGTATTCCTTGATAACGTTGGGTGTACTAGGGGTGCAAATTACAAAACCCAGCGACGACGAATTGGTTCAACAGCTGGTTAAGCAAGAGCTAGTTAAAGCCTTTGAAGTGGATAAGAAGTCGTATGCCTTAGGGAAAACTGATACTGACCACGAATGAAATATGATGTAATGAAAATGGCTGCATTTAGTAGGTGCAGCCTTTTTTTTATTTGAACTTTGTTGGTATCCAAGGGGCTGCCGTCATACGGCGGCCACCACGAAAAGGCAGCAAATTCTCTTTGGCCGGATAGACCTTAGGGTATTCAATGTGGCCATGCAGTTCGACCAATTGAGTGTATTCATCACGCCAATGCACAAAGCTTTCCAGCTCTTTAGGGCTAAATTCACGGCCAGAAGGTGTGATAAACACCGCGCGTTTTTCATCAATTCGAAACCCATACCAGCGCATATCATTAGGCAGATAGCCAAGGGCTTTAATTAATAGCAGTTTTTCGGCCATGGGATTGATAGGAACAGTGCCGTTAAGCCAGCGTGAAATGGTGACTTTGTTGACGTGAAAAAACTCAGCGCCAGCGCGAATGGTTTCAAATTCTTGCCAGTACAAAATGGCAAATGACTCTAATATCATGGTGATAAGCCTCACAAAAATCCTGATACAACAAACGTTAATTTCTATTGCTTTGTTTTTATTGATAGTTACCGTCGATAGCCGAAGCGGTGCGGTGCATTTTGTATAATCATCAATTTCCAAAGCAGAACTAAACGTATCAACGTGAAACGTGTGCCAGAACAAGCCAAAGGCTTTAACTGATTGAAATTCTTAATATTAAAACGGGCAAGATTGCCATTATCACCAAATGTTAAAAAACCATACCTTAGTGCGCATTATGTATATTATGTTAAATAAGATATGCATGAGCTTAAAATCCTTACCTTGAACCGCTCTACTAACCTTGTTTTAGCCCAGATTTAACCATAATCGATATTTACCATAAAATACCTAATAAACACATAAACTTAATCTGACGATTACGATTATGTGTTTATTACGATAATTACGCTTATAGACTCGTTCTCAAGTTGTAGTTGCTCATGTTTGTTTCACTACATTAAATTGTCATCAAGGTCTTGTTGAGCGCCGCCACCTGTATTGTCATCAGTGTCAAAGCTGCCCGAGTCGTCTGTGAAGTCAACATTAACCTGGGTGTTGTCACTTTGCGTCCAGTCTGTTCCTTGTTGTTGTTCAGTAGAAACTGTCTGCCCGCTTTGTGTTGATTGCAGTGCGTATTGTTCACTGACATCGATCTGTAATGTCTCACTTGCTCCTTCAATCGGTGCATCAAGTTCATCTACACCTTGATAATTGACATCTACTTGTCCTTCAAATGCATCACTGAACGAAACGGTCAATGGCTGTGTGAGATCTCCTGATATTGTGTAACTGCCATCACCATTGTCTAGGCCTCCTGTTACTTCAGCATCATTTGGAAGTCCAGTAACCACAATGTGGTCAACTTCATTAGATGAAGACGCCGCTTCTGGTGTTTCCAGATTGATAACATCACCTGGTGCGACGGTCACATCAAAGCTGTCATCTGTTTCAGTATTATCTGGCACAACGGTCTCTAAAACTGTTGTTTGCTGCTCTGAGGCTTCCATTGCTTCAACGCTCAGATTCAAAGGTATGTTTTGTTCATCTCCGTTAGTAGTGATTGTAGTTGCTAGACTGATATCACCATCGAACGTATCATCTGGCCAAAACGTCCAACTATCTTCACCAGTTGAAATCAACGCGCCGCTATCACCCGTATAGGCTAAAGCGGTAACGTCGGATTCATCAGTCAAACCTAAATTTTGAAGTATGTGTGACTCTGAGATTTCGATAGAAGAATCAGCGGATTGAACTAGTAGGCCGCTATCAGCCGAGCTTTCTTCTACACCTACATTGAAGTGGCTTTGCACGCTATTGTCACCATCACTAGCGACGAAACCAATCTGAGCGGGGCCACTATAACCTTCAGCCGGAGTGAATTGATAGCCACCCTGCCCGTCTGATTCAATAATACCTTCACCACCAAGTAAAGAAACTGATTCGATACTAAGATCTTGATGATCATCAGAGCTGATCGTTGCTAACATATCACTATCTGAAAAATAGAGCGTTTCACTTGGGTTAACGTCTGCCTGACCAATACCATCAATTTCTAAAGTATTAGGTAATGAACTTCCTGATTCATAAACGCCGATGCTCAACTGCTCATCATGGATAATCCCATCTTTTTCAATTATGTATGCTAGGTCTACATTCCCATAAAAGTCAGGTGCTGGTATAAAAGTCCAAGTTCCATCTGAGTTGGTGACTAATTCTCCCTGAGTATTATCAACTAAATGAACGAGTCTTACTGCATCACCCTGCTCTGCCTCCACATTTTGAGCTAGGTTAATGAGCTCGTCAGTACTAATAATGAGCTCATTACCTGAGATAACGTTAACATCACCAGCAAAGACGCTATCGTCCTGACTTGTAGTTTCATCACCATAGTCGACTGTTGTTGCCGAAACGGTCACAAAGAAGTTGCCGTGAAAATCTTGCGGTGGCGTCATTTGCAGATTATTGATATCCCAATCGGTAATGACGATCTGCTGACCTGCTTCCTCAATTACTACGGTATGAGTCCCGTCGGTGATTTGGAATCCTACGGGATAACCTGTCATCACGAGTTGACTTAGTAACTCAGAGCTATCAACTAACGATACATCTAGGTTTAAGTAGCCGGTCGTATCTTCTGAGAACACTAATGGCCCATCATGTGCGGTTGTGATAACAGCGCCGTCAGCTACGGGACGAATGTATACGGGCACATCTAGTGATGTTTCAAATTCTCCGTCAGAGACAATAACTTGCAGTTCGGAGATGCCTGCAAAATCAGCGGTTGGACTAAATGTCCAAGTGCCGTCTTCATTTTGGGCAATTTCACCACCATCTTCGGAATCAGGTACGATGACCCGTGAAACGACCAGCTCATCGGTATCTATGTCATCAAAGAGATCCACGAGATCTGATGCATCAAATGTAAAGGCACCGTCCTCATTGGTAATCAAAGATGCGTTGCCGACAGCAAATGGTTCATCATTAACGGGGATTACGTCGATACTAACAGTACCTTGAGCCTCTAAAGCATCGTCTGAAACAGCATAGTCAAGCTCAATCAATCCATTAAAATCTTGACTGGTTATGAGGTGGTACATACCGTCTGGCTGGGCTTGCAACGTTGCATTTTCCGGTGCTCTTACGCTTAATTGATCGAGAGTTAGCGTATCTCCATCTACATCTGACGCTTGCGCAAGAATATACGCTGGATCGATGACTAAGATTTGGTCTTCATCTGTGGATAGTGAAATTGCAGGTGCATCAGGCGCATCATTGACCTCTAAGAGATTGAGATGACCGCTTGCTTCGGTATCAAGCTGTCCGTCGTCTACTTTAAAAGTGAATGGAACATCACCATTGAAGTTCTCCACCGGAGAGAATGTCCATGTTCCATCCAGATTATCGACAAGCGACCCAAATGAAGCGTCTATCTGAAGGTCCTTCGCCGTCAACGTGTCACCGTCAACATCACTGGCATAAGCCAGTAAGTCTTCTTGAGAGATAACGATACTCTCGTCTTCAACACCAGAAAGTTCAACACTTTCGGAGATCGGTGCATCATTCACAGCTTCAACGGATAGATTCAGAGTGTTAGGAGTAACGAAGTCTCCGTCTGTAATCTTATAGCTGAGTTCGAGATCACCATTAAAGTCTTCGTTCAGTGTAATAGTGAATGTACCGTCATTATTGTCTGCAATAATGGTATTTTCATCGTTGGTGGCTAGCTCGAACGCCGTCAACGCATCGTTGTTTAAATCGACAGCATTAGCTAATAGCATTTCCTGGTAAACCAATAAGCTTCCATCTTCTTGCATCGTCGCAGAGACTGGGGTTGATTCAGGTGCATGCTCTCTTGCATCAATATGGATGGTTTGTGAAGTGGTCGATGTATCTCCATTGGATTGTTCTGTTGATGTCGCTTCAATGTTGAGGTCAAACTCACCACTGTAATCAACGGGCAACTCTATCGAAATTGGTTCCAGTAGTGCTACTGTTGGAAGTGTGATAGGTTCGGAAGAGTCAATATTTACCTCACCTTGATAGATGCTGGTATTTACCTCACCTAAATCAATGGTAAATAGGAAATCGTCAAAGTCACGATCCCCTCCGTTGTACATGTCTTCAATACCGTAGACTAGCTCATTTTCGTTGTTGAAATAGGTACGAGTATGATTAATGTTATCTTGATTTAGATTGGGGCTTGTTCCCCCATGGAAGATAGCATCACCATTCTGACTTCGGATTACAGTCTCTCCTCCATTGCTGCTAACAAATACCAGTTGCGGGTCAATAGAATCAGTAGTAGCTAGCCCACCATTGACGTCTTGAAACTCGTAATGGCCATCGCTGAACGAAGAGAAGTTGTTATGATTAAAACCATTTGGCACGACAAATAGATTAAAGCTCTCACCTTCTTCTAGATCAAAACTAAATGCGGACTGTCCGGGTACTAAATCTCCTCCTCCTCCTACCTGAGACGCATTTTCGTAGACGATTTCAACGTCGTTAATCTGTCCGTTTTGGTCAACCTTATAGTATCCGACTGCATTATAGTATCCAGCCCCCTCACCTTCGAAAGTAACGGTAATTTCACTATCAACATAACTTGTGAGTCCATTATCTTGGTCATCGAGAACGGTTTGACTATCATAGCGGAGCACTGAGCCTTCAGGAATACCACTTGCTTGAACGGTAACTGATTCAGACCCATCCAAATCAGTCACTTGAGCTGAAACATTTAATTCAACAATATTATCAGGGTCAACTTTGAGCCCATCTACGCCAATTTCAGCACCCAGTTCATCGGTTACATTCAACTGAGGGTCGTCGGCGACGGCGTTGACAGTTAATGAGATCGTTTCTGTTGCGGTTAATTCACCGTCCGATGCTGTATATGTTAGAGGAATCTCGCCGTTGAAATCATTAGATGGTGTAAAGCTAAAGCTACCATCACTATTCTCAACTAATACACCATCATTTCCAGAGTAACTTACATCGGTAATATGCAGTTCAGTGCTATCGATATCTGTTACACTTTCAAGAAGTTGTTCTCGTGTAATCGTAATCGTATTGTCTTCATCAACGTTGAGATCCACTTGTGTCGTATCGGGAGCATCATTAATGGCAGCTACCGCTATAGCGATTGAGGCACTAGAGGTATCGGTACCATCAGACACATCAAAGCTAAGATTCAACGCACCATTATAATTTTCGTTTGGAGTGAATGTGTGAGTACCGTTACCTAGTGACGTAAGTACACCGTCGGTACCTTCATAGTGGACACCGGTAACCGTTAAATCATCACCTTCAATATCACTCGCACCCTGCAGCAGTTCAGCGTCCGTAAAGGTTAAGGTGCCATCTTCATCCATGCTAAAGCTCTGATCGTAAATCACAGCGGCATCATTGACAGCTGTCACCGTCACGTCGAGTTGCGCTGGAGATACACCACCATTGCCATCGTCAACGGTATAGTTAATTTCGAACTCACCGTTAAAATCCGCATTCGGAGTGATGGTATATGTGCCATCACCATTGTCGGTAATCACACCATTTGGTATGGAAATATCACTAATTGTGACATTGTCACTACCATCTGAGCCGTTGTCAGTACTACCTTCATCGACGTTAAACAACGACGCAATATCAATTCCGTTGTCTGCGTTCACCGCTTCTTCACTGGTCGGTAAGGTGAAGTTGTTCTGACTTCCCACTTCCTGACTTGGCACGACAATGCCATCTACGATATCGAACACATGCCAATGGTCACCACTGATGTTCTCTGGCAACTCCGGCGCGAAGGTTTGAACTAATGTATCTCCGACAAATACCTGAACTTGAACATTCTCAACCCCATCCGCATCCCAACTGCGATTACTGTAGTTATGCACCGAATAATGCATATTGGCATCTTGATAGTTAGGTATAGTAATGGTTTCTGGTCCGTGGCCATTGGTGTCATCAACATCCTGCTGAACCATACCATCGCCAAGTTGATGGTTCATATCGCGATAATAGATATGATCTAATTCTGCACCGGTGTCGGTGTCATAAAGCCACAAGTGATTGTCCATATCTCTTGGCGTTGCACCCCATGTCACTACGATTCGCATGTCGGTAGCTTCCAATACCTCACTTAGCGAAATAACGCCACTATCAGTGGTTTCGCCGGCTGGAACGAGGAAGGTATTGGTAATAGCACCCTCTTGCTCAATAGTGACACTGCCTTGCTCAAATACATTGCCTGTCACTGTATATTGACCCTGGGCGTTGGTGACCGCGGTTGTTGAATTCCCTACGTCATCACTTAACGTAACTTCTGCACCCACTACGGGTTGACCGTTTTCGGCGTTGAGAACAGTACCGGACACGGTGGTCGATTCACCCTGCTCACCAATGACGGCGGTCATATCATCATTTTCGATGTCGGTGGCAAATTGAAGCAATTCAGCTTGGGTTACGGTGTATGAACCGTCTTCTTCAATGGTAATGGGCACATCAGCTGAAATAATCGGTGCATCATTGACTGGGTCAACGGTGAGAGCAAGATTCCCAGCCACCGGTGTTGACCCATCGCTAATATCGTAAGCAATATCAATTAAGCCATTGAAGTTCGCATCAGGTGTGATGGTAAAAGTACCGTCACCATTATCTTGAATCGATGCATTAGCAGCCGACAGATTTGAAGCGGTGAGCTGGTCGCCATCAATGTCTGCAGCATTCGCAAGAAGCTGAGCTTGATTGACCGTAATACTGGTGTCTTCATCAACGTTGGCGGAGACATCGGAAGTGGTCGGTAAATCGTTCACAGGGTTAACCGTTAGAGTCCCTGCCGCTTGGATGGTTTCCAGTCCGTCAGAGACATCAAAGGCAAGGTTGAGGTCTCCGTTAAAGTTGTCATCAGGCGTAACGGTAAACGACCCATCTGGATTCTCGCTAACGCTTGCATTACCGCCTACGGTTACATTGGTCGCGGTTAAGTCATCACCATCAACATCATTGGCTTGTGATAACAGCTGGTTTTGTGACAGTGTAATGTTTCCATCTTCATCCAGCGTATAAGCAATGTCACCGCTGACTGGAGCATCATTAACCGCAAGAACATTTACGTCAAACGTAGCTTCGACCTGTGCGCCATCTTCATCGGCGATGACAATATCAAGCGTAACCGTTCCGTTGAAATTCTCATTAGGCGCAAAACTGCAGGTTCCATCGTTATTGACGGTGAAGATGCCATCATTACCAGAGTAGTTGACCTCGACCAAAGACACATCGCCTTCTACATCGGAAGCGCTAGAGAGCAACTGAGTTTCATTGAAGATCAATACATTGTCTTCATCGACGTTGTAAGACGCGGTACCAAAGACCGGGAGATCATTAACCGACTCTACCGTCACGTTGATATTTGCCGAGCTTGACTCTAATCCATCTGTGACGGAATAACTCAGTTCGAGGTCCCCATGGAAATTTTCATTAGGCGTAAAGGTATACGTACCATCACCATGGCTGTCTAATACACCCGACGTGCCATCGTAAGTCACTTGCTCTATAGACAAGTCGTCATTATCGATATCAGAGGTTGCAGACAAAATATCGTCATTGGTAAACAGAAGCGTTCCATCTTCTTGAATAGTAAATGGTAGATCTGTGGCGACAGGTCCATCGTTGACTGGTGTAACATTGACAAAAACGGTTGCGGTATCAAAAGAGCCATTCCCGTCGGTCACGGTATATTCGAATGAAGCTTGTCCATTGTAGTTGGCATCAGGCGTGAATTGGATCTGTCCGTTTTCATCTAGACTGACAGTTCCGTGTGAGTCGTCAGTAGAAGTTACGCTCACTAAAGTCAGCTCATCACCATCAATATCTGAGTCGTTTACTAAAAGATCGCTTGCTTGGAGCGTCAAGACTCCATCTTCTTCGACCTCAATTGCTCTTGAAGTGATAGTGCCATCAATTTCGATAAGTTGCTCTGTGACATTCAGAGTATCCTCAGCAGTGCTGTGATTTAAGTTCAGCTGCAGAGTGTTTGTTACTTCGCTTCCATCTCCTTGGATGGTGGTGATCTGAATTTCTTCTGCCATGGTTCTCGAGACAACCATGTTTTGTACTACGTAGGTTCCATTTCCACCTGTCGTTCCTAGTTCAAAATGATGGACTGGAACATCGGTTGTGAAGGAATACGTATCTTCGTATTCCCCAGATTCACGATAACCACCTTGGGTGCTGATAATGTTTCCTTCAGCGTCATAGGCAGTAATGTTCACCTGCGTTGCGTGGGAGCTAGTTTCATCAAAATACCCGCCGAGTCCATCAAGCTGGAACGTAATTTGATTGACGTCTTCTCCTTCAACTGTAACCGTGAGAGTTTCATCGTCGCTGAGTCCATTGGATGACTGATTACCTATTCCAGCACCGACATGACTATTGGGGCCATTCCACGCCGCTAAAGCACCCTCACTAACAACCGTTGTAACGACAATACCATCTTCAACGTACGTCGCGGTGTCTCCATCGACGTTACCCCAATCGGATGTCGATGCAGTCCCATCAAAGCCTTGGCTGTTTGGATCGTTGTCGAAGCTGCCCACTCGGATATCACGAGTGTCCGATTGAATCTCAACAGTATTTGGTACAAATTGAACTTCGGTGTCAGCGGGATATTCCAATCCAATAACCATATCCGCCCAATCACCGTTTTCATCGAGATATTGTACCGCCCCATGCTCTGGTGCGACGTCTAAGCGGATCATAGGTTCAGCACTAGACAAATTGACGTCATCACGAGCAATAACAAGGTCGTTTACAGGATCAACTGTTAAGTTTAACGCGGTTGCGACGGTTTCTTGTCCATCAGTCACATCGAATGTGAGTGACAAAGGCCCATGAAAGTTCTCGGCCGGAGTGATAGTGAAATTTCCGTTGCCATCATCAGTCACCGTGCCAAATGCTTCTAGGTATAGGTTTTCAGCTGAGAGTTGGTCACCGTCAACATCGGATGCGTGGATGAGCAACTGTTCCTGAGATAAAGTAATAGAATTATCTTCGTTAACTTGATAAGCAATTGGACCTGAAACGGCTGGAGTATCATTGACGGAGAGTACATCAATAGTCGCGGTGGTTGGAGACGTTAATCCTGACTCATCAGAAACCACTACTTGTAAAACGACTTCGCCATCAAAGTTTTCATTTGGCGAGAAGTAGTATGTTCCATTTTCATGAAGGGCTAAAATACCATCGCTGCCACTATACGTCACCGAATCTAGTGAGATGGCTTCCCCATCAACATCGCTCGAATTTGCCAACAGTTGCTCTACTGTGATGTCAATTACCCCTTCTTCATTGACTGAATAGGATGTAGAACCCGCAATTGGCGCGTCATTAACGGCAGCTACTGCTATATCTATCACCGCACTGCTGGTATCTGTGCCATCTGACACATCGAAAGTTAATTGAAGTTCGCCATTGTAGTTTTCATTTGGAGTGAAAGTGTGAGTACCGTTACCTAGTGACGTAAGTACACCGTCGGTACCTTCATAGTGGACACCGGTAACCGTTAAATCATCACCTTCAATATCACTCGCACCCTGCAGCAGTTCAGCGTCCGTAAAGGTTAAGGTGCCATCTTCATCCATGCTAAAGCTCTGATCGTAAATCACAGCGGCATCATTGACAGCTGTCACCGTCACGTCGAGTTGCGCTGGAGATACACCACCATTGCCATCGTCAACGGTATAGTTAATTTCGAACTCACCGTTAAAATCCGCATTCGGAGTGATGGTATATGTGCCATCACCATTGTCGGTAATCACACCATTTGGTATGGAAATATCACTAATTGTGACATTGTCACTACCATCTGAGCCGTTGTCAGTATTACCTTCATCGACGTTAAACAACGACGCAATATCAATTCCGTTGTCTGCGTTCACCGCTTCTTCACTGGTCGGTAAGGTGAAGTTGTTCTGACTTCCCACTTCCTGACTTGGCACGACAATGCCATCTACGATATCGAACACATGCCAATGGTCACCACTGATGTTCTCTGGCAACTCCGGCGCGAAGGTTTGAACTAATGTATCTCCGACAAATACCTGAACTTGAACATTCTCAACCCCATCCGCATCCCAACTGCGATTACTGTAGTTATGCACCGAATAATGCATATTGGCATCTTGATAGTTAGGTATAGTAATGGTTTCTGGTCCGTGGCCATTGGTGTCATCAACATCCTGCTGAACCATACCATCGCCAAGTTGATGGTTCATATCGCGATAATAGATATGATCTAATTCTGCACCGGTGTCGGTGTCATAAAGCCACAAGTGATTGTCCATATCTCTTGGCGTTGCACCCCATGTCACTACGATTCGCATGTCGGTAGCTTCCAATACCTCACTTAGCGAAATAACGCCACTATCAGTGGTTTCGCCGGCTGGAACGAGGAAGGTATTGGTAATAGCACCCTCTTGCTCAATAGTGACACTGCCTTGCTCAAATACATTGCCTGTCACTGTATATTGACCCTGGGCGTTGGTGACCGCGGTTGTTGAATTCCCTACGTCATCACTTAGCGTAACTTCTGCACCCACGACGGGTTGACCGTTTTCCGCGTTGAGAACGGTACCAGAAACGGTGGTCGATTCACCCTGTTCACCAATGACGGCGGTCATATCATCATTTTCGATGTCGGTGGCAAATTGAAGCAATTCAGCTTGGGTCACGGTGTATGAACCGTCTTCTTCAATGGTAATGGGCACATCAGCTGAAATAATCGGTGCATCATTGACTGGGTCAACGGTGAGAGCAAGATTCCCTGCTACCGGTGTTGACCCATCACTAATATCGTAAGCAATATCAATTAATCCATTGAAGTTCGCATCAGGTGTGATGGTAAAGGTACCGTCGCCATTATCTTGAATCGATGCATTAGCAGCAGACAGATTTGAAGCGGTGAGCTGGTCGCCATCAATGTCCGCGGCATTCGCAAGAAGCTGAGCTTGATTGACCGTAATACTGGTGTCTTCATCAACGTTGGCGGAGACATCGGAAGTGGTTGGTAAATCGTTCACAGGGTTAACCGTTAGAGTCCCTGCCGCTTGGATGGTTTCCAGTCCGTCAGAGACATCAAAGGCAAGGTTGAGGTCTCCGTTAAAGTTGGCATCAGGCGTAACGGTAAATGACCCATCTGGATTTTCACTGACACTTGCATTACCGCCTACGGTTACATTGGTCGCGGTTAAGTCATCACCATCAACATCATTGGCTTGTGATAACAGCTGGTTTTGTGACAGTGTAATGTTTCCATCTTCATCCAGCGTATAAGCAATGTCACCGCTGACTGGAGCATCATTAACCGCAAGAACATTTACGTCAAACGTAGCTTCGACCTGTGCGCCATCTTCATCGGCGATGACAATATCAAGCGTAACCGTTCCGTTAAAATTCTCATTAGGCGCAAAACTGCAGGTTCCATCGTTGTTGACGGTGAAGATGCCATCATTACCAGAGTAGCTGACCTCGACCAAAGACACATCGCCCTCTACATCGGAAGCGCTAGAGAGCAACTGAGTTTCATTAAAGATTAATACATTGTCTTCATCGACGGTGTAAGACGCGGTACCAAAGACTGGGAGATCATTGACTGACTCCACTAGTACATCGATAGATGCCGTAGTTATTGCTGTGCCATCGGATACACCATAACTTAATGAAATATCACCATTAAAGTTCTCATTGGGAGCAAAAGTGTAATTACCATTACCAAGATGAGTCAGCACACCTTGATCACCTTCATAAGTCACGTTATCGATGAAAAGCTCATCGCCATCTATGTCACTGGCACTGTTGAGCAAATCCGTATCAGTAAAAGTTAAAAGACCATCTTCCTGAATTTCATAATCCATACCACTGACAACAGCGGCATCATTTACGTTATCGACTTGGACTTCAAATGACGTTTCAGTTGTCTCAGAATCAAAAGCGTCATCCTGTTGCGATTGAACAAATTGTTCATCGCTTAAGACATTTACCTCAAATGTTTCTTCTGTTGTTGCGGTATCGCTGATTTCCTCCTGAGCGGCTCGAACCGAAGGCGAAACGGACTGTTGTGCTTGTGTAACTGCATCACTTGGAGTGGAAGAACCACCAGCTTGAGTATCAGGTTGAGTTTGCTCTCCACCTACCGCTTGCGCGCCCGCCCCACTAGCCGCGCCATTATCGGCTTGCGGTTCTGACTCACTAACGTTTGAATCTTGTGAATCGACAATATTTGATTGGCTGTCCTGTTGCTGTGCAGCTCCGTCATTTCCTGATTGTGTGGATTGTTCTGATGCAGCATTAGAATCATCTTGCTCTGCTCCTGCACTAGTCGGGCTATCGCTGAGAGCTTGGTTTATTTCATCCGAAGCATCGGCATTATCTGCTCCAGTCGCAATAGTAGTGGCAATGGTATTTTGTTGATTTTGCTGTGCTTGCTGTTGGTCTGTATTGGTATCTACTGTAGATACTTGCTCCACCGCATCATTAAGTGGATTGTTTTCATTGTTCGTTGCCATTGCCGCCTCCAAAACACACGATCCATTGTTGATTCGTCAACAGATTAGTAGATGAATTCCGGATTAGTAGTAAAGTTTAGCTGTTCAGCTCAAATCTCATTGATTCCAAACACAGTACTCATAATGAAAATTTATCTTTGAAAATTATTCGCTTATATCCTTAGCTATTTTGCAAACGGTCTAGTTCATTCAAGGAAATGAATCAGCATTAACTCAACCTAGCCTTTTCGTCGAGGCATAAAACAAGGGTGGGATCGTGAGTAAGAATAGTATCGAGAAGCACATCAGAAATGCGTTAATCCAAAACTCGTCAGTGACAGATGAAGCACATTTGGATGAAGTAAAGATTAAAAGTGCAATGACTCCAGTTCATAAAGCTCTGCTACTGACGTTTCTCGTATCCATGGTTTTACTTGTGATAGCGTCACAAGCACGAATAGATATCGTCGTCTCTTCTCGGGGAGAATTGCTTCTCGACTCCGATATCGAGCGTGTGCAGCATCTTGAAGGTGGCATTCTTGATGAGTTATTGGTTAAGCCAGGAGACGTTGTTTACGAAGGTCAACCTATCGCTAAACTAAAGTCGCTAGACCGGAATTCGTTACTGTCCACTAATGACTCTGAAGTCACTCAATTAGAAATGGATCGTCTTCGCTATCAAGGGTTGATCTTAGGTCAAGAGCCCGATTTTTCTGAGTTTAGTGATGTTCCGAAATTAGTCAGCCTAAACGTCCAAGCTTGGACTCAAGAAAACAGTAAAAATCAATCCAGTGAGACGCTTATTGAACATGACATAGAGCACAAGAAAACCCTCGTGGATTCTATGAAGCGCAGAAAACAGAGCTCCAACAATCAACTCAAGTTAATTCGCAAGCAATTGGGGATTAAACAGACCTTATACAAGGAAGAGATGGCCTCATATGTCGATGTCCTGAATATGCAAGTACAAGAGTCGAATATGATTCGTGAGATTGAGAATCTCGACGAATCTATCATGAATGAGAGATTCCAACTGGAGCGCTTAGATAAGCAACTTGCAGATCTGGTAGCCAATCGAAACTCAGAGTATCAAGCGCAGATTACTCAAATAGAAAAAGAGCTCAGTATAAAGCGGATTCAAAGGCCACAATTGTCGGATAAAGTTGACCGATTAGTCGTATATGCACCTGTAGATGGTGTTGTTGATAAAGTGCATTTCAATTTCCGTTCCGCAGTGATTCCGCCAGGTGAAAGTATTGCTGATATCGCACCGCTAAATAATCAGCTTCATGGTGAAGCAAAAATCCCAAGAAAAGAGATGGGGTTCGTTGAAGTAGGTCAACAGGTAAAGCTTAAGTTTGATACTTACAATTTTTCTAAATACGGTTTTCTTTCTGGAACCATTACCTCCATAAGTCGATCTTCTTACGAAGAAGAAGAATCAGAATATTATCTCGCTAAGATTCTGATTGACCACGATTATCTAGAGCGCTCTGGCACTAAATACAGCCTGTCACCTTATATGGAGTTCACCGCAGACATAAAAACCGGAGACCGCCGAGTAATCGAGTACGCCATGAAGCCTGTCATGTCCGCGATTGATGACGCGTTTGACGAGCGATAGCGGGAGTGAAATCAGTATGAGACCAAGGCATCAAATTTACACCTTTCCAATCATTAAACTCGGGATTGCGTCGTTGATGATCCTGTCCTTGTTCGGCATTTGGTTGACGTTACAGTTCTATTTGTCCCACCCTTCTAAACAGGACTTTACTACCCCGTTAATTTCGCAAAGTCGACTCTTAAACCAACAATTAGAGACCACAATATTAAACTTAGATACATGTATTAATGGTGGCCGTTGTGAGGGTGTTAACTCAAGTTTAACCCTTCTGATGGGGGCACTTTCGGAGTTTAAATCGCTAGCTTCAAGTGATAAATCTCAGGTGAGTTTGGTCGGTGCTGTTGAGTATAGTCACCTAGAACTTGCGAGTTTGAGGTTTCAAGCGATAGACGATACTTCACTAGATGATTATCAAAGACTGAGGGAAGCGCTTAGTAGAGATTATGTAGAGATTCGTAATCGATTTGATGACCTCTTCTATGTGGAGCATCAACAAGCCATTAACGAGCTTAGATCTAGTATTGATAAACTCTTTCTGCTATTTCCGGCTATAGCATTAATCGCCATTTTTGTTGTATTAGGTGGATGGTATCGACTTAAGAAGACGGCGAGAAACAGACACTCTATCAATGAGAGTTTTCAATCTCTATCATCAAGGTTGGATTCTCTCGACTCCAAATCAATCGACGATATTTTGAATAGCGCTCACCTAGACCCTATCGAACGCAATATATACTCTAAACTTCGATTGGTATTTGAAAGGATGGATCAGCAACAAAAAGATGCGGACCTAAATCAACAACTCTATGGATTAATCGGATATGAGATACGGGGAATTACCAGTACGATCAAAGGTGGTATCCAATATTTAGTTCAAGACTCAGAAGATAGTCGTGCGGTATTGGCACAAGACATTACTTCTGCTGCAGACACCTTGTCGGAACTCGCTGAAAATTACAACCGACTGTTATCCCAAGGAAGAGACAAAGGTAATAGCCATTTCTCTTTTCTTAACACTTTGTCTGAGTTGACTGTTCATCTCAAAAGTAAACTGCATCGAGAAGAGCGAGATATTGAATGTGATTTCAATACCAACCTTCCCAATACCATTGTCGGTCACCAAACTAGCCTTTTTTGGATTCTGTTCCTCAAACTTTCAAGCGCAGTACAAATTCAAAATGACAAACAAGTCCTGTTTCAAGTAGAGATAAAAAGCTCGGACAACGTCGACAAAACACGAATGTCGTTATCAGTTACCTTTCTTACTCACTTGAATGTTGAACGTAGCAAGATTGATTCACTTCATTGGTCAGAACGCAGTGATATAACCGCTTCTAATGATGAATGGACAGAATCTATTTTGAGTAATGTCAGTTATTTTGATTCTCGTTGGTATGAATCGGGACAACAAAGACGTTATGTCATTGAATTTGATATGGAAGCTCAGAACTTCTTTACCTTCAAATCACAGCAACTTAACAATCGACATTTTGTTCTTTGTAGCCAAGGTAGGCTCTCTTTAGATCTGTTAACCAACTTGCTTACCTCTCAGGGAGCTCAAGTGACACTATGTGAAGATCCCAATGACCTATTTAGAGTGTCAGCCAATAGCACCAGTATTGATGCGATTCTCATTTCAGACACGATAGAAGGTATCCAAATGGACGCGTTTGCCAAAACACTAAGCGCCCGATTAAAACAAAATGAGACCAAGTTGTTTCTCTTGGCACATCATGCTGAGGGCATGCAAAGCGCTTTTGAGTATGTAGACAAAGTCTTCTTTACCCCTGCTCTCCCTTATGAGTTTATTCCTAACCTAACTGAGGCGTTGAACGCAGAGTCCGTTGAGGAAACATTGGAAAATAGCTCATTCTTGATTGTTGAAGATGACAAAGTGCAGCAGTTCTTGCTCAAGAGAATTTTGATGAAACAAGAATATAAAGCCGACACGGTTGGGGATGGAACTGAAGCGGTAGATTGGGTCAAAGCTCAGCGCGCTGACATTATTTTTATGGACTGCATAATGCCAGGCATGGGAGGCATTGAAGCGACCAAGCTCATCAGAAAACATGAAAGTGATAATGGCTCTACAACACCTTCAACGATTATAGGAGCCACTGCACTTACCAGTGTTGCTGAGCACAAAGCGTGTATTGAAGCAGGTATGGACTATGTCATTAGCAAACCATACAAGAGTGATGAAATTATCAAGGTGATTAAGAAGTATGTGGCATTTCAGAAGCTTAATTAGCCTTTTAGTTGGTATGACCGTCACTATGACAGTACATTCTGCAACCGTATTGGAAGCGGTAGAGATTGGGCTAAATAACAACGTGTCTCTTATCGCCAGTCGTAAAGGCGTTGAAGAAAGTGCCTACGATATTGACGTTAGCCGCTCCAGTTTCTTACCAACGATCTCAGCGGATGTAAAAACGACCTGGAACTCTACTACGACTCGTTTAAGCGGGGTAAGTGATACCAATGCAAGCTACAACGATCATGGTTATGGTCTGTCTCTGACTCAGAGTTTGTTTAATCTTCGCGATATCTATGAATACGGAACCAGTAAACTGGATTTCAGCATTGAAGAAGTAAGAAACGAGGCAAAAACTCAAGAAGTCATTCAACAGATTACTGAGCAGTATTTCGAGTTCTTAAAAAACGGCGCGAAAATCCGCGCGACGAAAGCTGAACTCGATTCGTCGATGGCTCGCCTCAAACAGATGAATCGAAATGTGTCGCTTGGTAATGTCGCAGCAAGTGAAGTTTATGAGGTGATAGCGCAAAAGGAAGGCATTGTTAACCGGCTAAGAAGTTTACAGAAAGACAAAGACGTTATATTAAACCGTCTTGCCTTGTTAACCCAGTATCCAGTAATTCCCTCTCAGGACCTAAAAGGTCAAGTACTGCTTAGTGAAATCCCGTTAGATCAACAACAAGACTTGTTGGGACAAGCGATGAAGTTTAACAACGATATCATCTTGTCCCAAAAAACCGTGGAGCGAAGTTATCGTACATTAAAGGAAACGGGCTCGAATTTTGCTCCTAATCTATCGGCAAACGCAAGTTACCGACATAACGATACGAATAACTTCGACCTGTCGACTAACCCGAACTCAACAGGGATATCGGACGATAAATCTGTTGGGCTTGTGCTTTCTGTGCCAATAACCTCTGGTGGTTCAGACTATTACTCGTATCAAAAAAATAAAAAGACCATTGAGCGTAACGAACTGCTATTAACGGACAGTCAAAACACAGTTCGCAATGATGTGGAAACCTCTATTCTCAACTTGAATGACTTTTCCCAGTCAGTTTTTACTTACGAGACCATTATTAAAGCTAACTACTCCTCATACAAAGGTATTAAGCGCGCCCATAGTTTAGGCACGCGAACAATCACAGACTTGCTCTCTGCTGAAAGTAAGTTGTTTAACAGTATTAGAGATTACGAGAGTGCTAAATATGACTATGTCATCGAGTCTATTAAGCTCGATCGACTTGTAGGTAACTTGTCGCCTTTAACCATTGAAAAAATCATGCAGATGATGGATGAAGCCTCCAGTATTCGCTATCAAGACGTTATCCCAGAGCATTTAAAAGACAACTAGCCAGAGTGATGGCCAGCGACTTATCAAAGTGAGAATTTAGAATGGACACAGCGTACTTCTCTCAGAAAATATCTTGGATGGATAAACTTTATCTAACCTTCTCGACAATAATGTCGACGCTTTTTGCGCTAGTCTTGCCATTTTCAATCTTGATCATTTTTGACCGAGTATTGCCAAATCAAGCAACGGATACCCTGTTTGCTCTTTTCGCCATTATTCTTGTGGCTATCTATTTAGATTACTTGCTTCGTATGCAAGAAGAAGTCATTACCGCTTCTTTGATGAAGAGTTTCGAACAACGGCTTACCAACAAAGTGTTTAGAGCTATTTGTCTGGCTCAAATCCCTGAGTTTAGCCGCTTGGAGCCCGGCCAGTATTTGGAGCGCATTGCTGCGATTCCAGAGTTAAAGAATTTTTTCGGTGGTGAAGTTGTTCGTGCAATTATCAATTCGGCCGTTAGCGTTATTACCATAGCGGTTATCACCATCATTAATTTATGGGCTGGAATTGCGCTCTTAGTCGCTTCTCTAGTCCTAGCTATCGCCGCATTTCGCATTTCAAATCGTAAAGTTTCTGCCCAGCAAACCAAATCAGAGATTGAAGGACTGACTAACTCAAAAATCATTGAGATTGTATCGAGCCCGTTAGATAACAAGAGCCGTACCATGGAATATCGACTTGAAAGTTTAATGACCGATATGATTAAAGCACGTGAGAAAAAGAGCATTGAGTACGAAAACCTCGAATCGCACTTCAATCTAATCTTGACCTTGATTCAACAACTATCGATAGCCGTCGTAGTGGTGTTGCTTGCAATATCTGTCATTAACTTAGAGGCAACACAAGGCGTGATGGCCGCCATCATTATGCTTACCAACCGTTATTTCTCACCCTATCAGCAAGTAATGAGGACTATTGGACGTTGGAAGCTAAATAGAGTGCAGATCATTGAGATATCGGAGATCTTAGCATTAGAAAATTTTGAAAAATCACATGAAGTTCATGCGATTCATAGTTTTGATGACATTACGATTCAACTCGATGAAAAACAGCGAATCATTATCAATCGTGGAGAGCCTATCCTACTTCAGGGTCCTTCGGGTTCAGGTAAAAGTCATCTGACTCGAAGTCTAACTTGCGATAACGAATGTGGCGATACAGTGATTCGTATAGGTGATTTATTGTTGTCTGAGCTACCTTACCATTCATGGCGCGAACAAGTTCACCGAATCGATCGTAACAGTGGCTTTGTTGAAGGCTCAATCATAGATAATTTAACCTGCTTTAGACCTATGTTAAACGGTGTCGCGTTTACTTTGTGCAAAGGACTTGCAGTTAAAAACGAAATTGATGCCTTAGAGCAAGGGTTCTATACCCAACTGAAGGGAAACAAAACTATCCCACTATCTAGGCAAGTGCAATATGCCTTGCTGATCATTCGCGCCATGCTTAGTCAGAAGAAATTGGTGATTCTTGACGATATCGATACGGTTTTCGACCCAGACTTTGCACAGCGAGTCGTGTCTATGCTCGTCCCTAAGTCTTCTGGTCAGTTTCTTATTATCGTAAGTAATAAAATCCGACCGGAATCGTATGGGTTGAAGTCGATCAAACTTTCTAAAGAGAGAGCTCACTTATGACGATACTGGTCGATTTCAATAATGTTTCCCAGCGACTAAAGGATTTTGAAGCTGAAGGGTTTGAATTCAGATATCAAGAGTCCCCTTTGCTACGTGGTCTTGCTTACACATTGATTTCTTTAGAATGGGAAGGCACACCAAGTATTTTATCCGATGCCTTTACTCCCGGTGATAACGACCAGCATGGCTTTGAATTAACACTCTCAAGGCTTGGTTATCAGTGCCGAACGACTGAGTTTAAGCGTGCTGTCGTTGAGGATCTCAAAGCGGCTAGGCTTCCTTGCTTCATTGAATTGGATAAGCTATCAGCGGTCTTGCTTGAAGTGGAAGGCAATAATGCGGTGTTATTCGATTATCGCAACAACAATACTATCTCAATTCCTATAGATGGTTTGAACTTCTCTTTAACCATCATCTCAGAATACTCGAAGCTATTCCGAGAGCCGCCTCCTGAGACTCAAGATAAAAGCAATTGGGTGAAATACACTTTCTATCGCTACAATAATGAATTCAAAAGCTTAGTGTTCCTTTCTTTGATCATTAACATTCTCAGTGCATTGCAGCCATTCTTTATTATGGGTGTCTATAATTTTGCGCTCTCTTCCAGTTCTGTGTCGACCCTGTATTGGCTGACAGTGTTTGCGATATTTCTCGCAATGGCCGAGTTCTTATTTCGACGTGTTCGTATGCGTATTCTTTCTACATCAGGGCAAGATTTAGCTGTCCATATCTCTAGAAATGTCATCGCCAAACTGCTTTGGCTGCCTTATTCAATGACTTCCAGCGCTGGGGTGTCATCCCAATTAGCAAGGCTGCGAGATATCGACCAATTCAGAAAGCTAGTCACCGCGGAATCTACGTTGAGCTATTTCGACTTGCCTTTTGTTGCGCTATTTATTCTCGCTATCACTATTCTATCTGGCTCGGCTGCGCTGACTGTCATCGCAGGCATCTTTGTTATGATCGTATTCTGTTTGTACGCTCGCTATATCTATACTCAAGCAACGTCACAAAGTTCGCGTGCTAACGCGATGGTGTCATATCAATGGAATGAAATCCTTAGAGGCATTACTACCCTACAAGGACTACCTTTGTTGCGAGTTATTCAATCTAGATTCAGAGCCGCACATGAGCAAAGCTCCAACGATGCTGCATTTGTCGCTAAGGTAAATGCTAAGATTCAAGCTATTGGTGGCGGCTTAATCCAAGCCGTTGGCACGGCAGCAATTGTTACCGCAGTCATAGGGGTAATTGACGGCACAGCAAGTGCTGGCGCAATGCTAGCAACCGTTATCTTAGTCTGGAAAGCTCTAGGGCCAATTATGGGGATCTACAACTCTTTGGCTAAATTCAAAACTATTCAATCTTCCACTGCACAGATTAATGCCTTGATGTCACTTGATGATGACAAAACGTCGATTGAGAAAAGTCCTCCAATTAGACAGTTTAATGGTGAAGTGGCGGTGAGTGGCTTGGTTCATCGCTATCAAGGTGCGACGACAGGTCTAACGAACTTGAGCCTACATATTACCCCTGGGAGCAAAGTTGCAATCTCAGGACCAGCAGGTTGTGGTAAGACGACCTTGTTGACTCTTATTGCTGGCTTGGAGCCTAGATATCAAGGCAGTGTGCTACTGGACGGTTATAATATTAAACAGTTCAACAACTATCGATATAGAAAAGGCATTAGCTATATTCCATTTGACCTCCATCTTTATGAAGGTTCACTGGAGTCGAATTACATCCTGCATAATGGCGTAATTTCAAAAGAACAAATGATGAGATCCTTTACTTTGCTCGGGCTAGAGAAATTCTTTGAGCAAGGCCTAGAGACACATATAAATACAGAGAAGCTTGCTCATCTACCTTCTGGATTACTACAAAGGTTGAGGTTGGCCATAGGGCTCGCAGATATGAGTCAAAAGATCATTCTGATTGATGAGCCCCTGATAGGCGTTGAAATTGAACATGCGACTTATATTAATCAGCTGTTCGCTGGTGTGTTAAGAGACAAAACTGTCATCTATACAACCGTAGCGCCTACATTAATTTCTAGCGCAACACATTGTTTACTTTTGGATAAAGATGGCTCTCAGAAATACTTCGGTACGCCTGATAAAGTAATGAACGCAATGGGAACTTAAAATCTCTACTACACAATTTCTATCTTGGCAGAATATCTACCTTAACAGAATTATCACTATCGTCTGAGATCACGAATGTTACCGGCATTTCATCTTTACTTATGTTCATAGTGGCGGTCACATTTAACGCTGAACCGTCACTTTTTGAGCCTTTAATCGTTAAATCTTCTGATTTTGTGACCGCGAGCGTGTTTGTTGAATCTTGATACAGAAAACGGACATTTTTGTCTTGAAATTTGACCTCACATGGTTGTGAAGATTGACAAACAACCTCGCTAGACTCCTTATGGCTAATGGTTCTGTATGTAAATGCTGCAATTAGCACCACCATCATGATGATAATTTGAACAAGCCTACCTTTTGTTAACTTCTGTGCTGGCATATTTACGTGTTCTCCGTGTAACAAACTTCAAAGTTTTGAAATAAATGGTCAAAAACCCGACCAACCATAAGGTTACTACCCTGTTTTTGATTTGTTAATTGAAGTATTATTGTTGGCTGAAAATGCTACTTTTTGTTAAATCCCGAAAGCTGAGTAACGTTTTGATTAGGCGTTAGTTCTTCTGAAGGGTTGGGTAGCATTACGACATGTGTCGTGTTGGAAGTAAAGTGTAGTTAATTAGAAAATTGGAAGCATGTTAATGAGCCAAGAAAAGCAGCTTGAACAAGTCTACAACTATACCGTCGTACGCCAGTTCACTTTAGTGACGATTCTTTGGGGTATTGTTGGTATGGCAGTAGGTGTTTTGATTGCCGCTCAATTAGTTTGGCCACAGCTCAACTTTGATACGCCGTGGTTGACGTACAGTCGTTTACGTCCTTTGCATACTAATGCGGTAATCTTTGCGTTTGGTACTAGTGCTCTGTTTGCAACGTCTTATTATGTTGTGCAGCGTACGTGTCAAACGAGATTATTTGGGGGCCCTCTTGTCGCATTCACCTTTTGGGGATGGCAAGCAATTATTTTAGCCGCTGCAATTACTTTACCGTTGGGTTTCACCTCTGGTAAAGAATACGCAGAATTAGAATGGCCAATCGATATCGCTATTGCAGTGGTATGGGTATCTTACGCGATTGTGTTCTTTGGAACACTTATCAAGCGAAAGACATCGCATATCTATGTAGCGAACTGGTTCTTTGGAGCGTTCATCATTACCGTCGCGGTACTTCATATCGTGAACAGTATGGCAATTCCAGTATCAATGGGTAAATCTTACTCTGTGTACTCTGGTGCCGTCGATGCGATGGTTCAATGGTGGTATGGTCACAACGCGGTAGGTTTCCTTCTTACGGCAGGTTTCTTAGGTATGATGTACTACTTCGTACCAAAGCAAGCTGAACGTCCTGTTTACTCTTACCGTCTATCGATCGTTCACTTCTGGGCGCTTGTTTCTCTGTATATCTGGGCTGGTCCTCACCACCTACACTATACAGCTCTACCTGACTGGACTCAGTCTTTAGGTATGGTGATGTCTTTGGTTCTATTCGCGCCTTCTTGGGGTGGTATGATCAACGGTATCATGACGCTGTCTGGTGCTTGGCATAAGCTGCGTTACGACCCAATTCTTCGTTTCTTGATCGTTTCTCTGTCGTTCTACGGTATGTCAACGTTCGAAGGCCCGATGATGTCTATTAAGACAGTTAACGCATTGTCTCACTACACTGACTGGACTATCGGTCACGTACACTCTGGTGCTCTAGGTTGGGTTGCGATGGTATCTATCGGTTCGGTATACCACCTAATCCCTCGCCTATTCGGCCAAGAGCGCATGTACTCTGTAGGTCTTATTAATGCTCACTTCTGGTTGGCTACAATTGGTACGGTGCTCTACATCGTAGCAATGTGGATCTCAGGTGTAATGCAAGGTCTAATGTGGCGTGCAGTTAACTCAGACGGTACGCTGACTTACAGCTTCGTAGAATCTGTACAAGCGTCTTACCCATTCTATACCGTTCGTTTCATTGGTGGTTTCATCTTCCTAGCAGGTATGTTCCTAATGGCATACAACGCTTATAAGACAATCACTGCAACGAAAGGTAGCTTGAAAGCTATCCCTCAACCGGCTTAAGGAGATTAAAAATGAGCTCAAACTCTAACAATCGCCATGAAGTCGTTGAACGTAACGTTGGCTTACTGGCTATCCTAATCGTATTCGCAATCAGCTTGGGCGCACTTGTTGAAATCACACCACTGATTTTCCAAAAGCAAACGACTGAACCTGTGAAAAACCTACGTGCGTACAGTGCACTAGAAATGGAAGGTCGCGATATCTATATTCGTGAAGGTTGTAACGTTTGTCACAGCCAAATGATTCGCCCATTCCGTTCAGAGACTGAGCGTTACGGTCACTACTCTGTCGCTGGTGAAAGCGTTTGGGAACACCCATTCCTATGGGGTTCTAAGCGTACTGGCCCAGATCTAGCTCGTGTTGGTGGACGTTACTCAGATGAGTGGCATCGTGTTCACCTAATTGATCCTCGTGAATTGGTTCCAGAATCAAACATGCCAGGCTTCCCTTGGCTTGAGGAAAACGTACTGGATGGCAAACTGACGCAGAAGAAACTTGAGATCTTCCGCAATCAATTTGGTGTTCCATACACGGACGAGCAAATCGCAAATGCATCTAAAGACGTAGAAGGTAAAACAGAGATGGACGCCATCATTGCTTATCTTCAATCTTTAGGCCATGCGATGAAATAAGGAGGGGCTTATGGATATCGGTACTATTCACAGTATTTGGACCATAGTTTTGTTCGCGAGCTTTATCGGTGTTGTGTGGTGGGCTTTCGGTAAAAGTCGTAAATCACGATTCGAAGAAGATGCAAACCTAGTATTCGCTGACGAGCAAAAACCCACCTCCGAAGAAAAAGGAGTGACTAAGTAATGACTACATTCTGGAGTCTATGGATTATTGTCATCACTGTCGGCACGTTGCTTGGTTGCGCAGCTATCCTGTATTGGTGTGTTCGCGACAAAATGGGTGTCGAAGAAGGCGAAGATATGGGACACGAGTACGATGGTATTCGTGAACTAAACAACCCACTGCCTAAGTGGTGGACTTATTTGTTCGTCGGTACGTTCGTATTTGCAGCAATCTACCTTGCGCTATATCCGGGTCTAGGTAGTTATAAAGGCCTTCTAGGCTGGCAAAGTTCGGACCAAACAGTACGTTCGATTGAAGAGTCAAAAGCATCGATTGCCGCTGCACAGAGCAACAAGTCTCTTGTACAGTATGCAAAAGAGCTAGATGACGCAGAAACTCACTTTGGTGAGGCATTCAACCGTCTAGCGAAGTCTTCGGATGGTGCGTTGCGCCCTATCCCAGAAATCGCAGCAGACAGTGAAGCAATCAAAGTAGGTCAACGTTTGTTCCTACAAAACTGCTCTCAATGTCACGGCTCAGATGCGCGTGGTCAAACTGGCTTCCCTAATCTAACGGACGATGCGTGGCTATATGGTGGTGAACCAGAAGCTATCGTAACTACTGTTATGCAGGGTCGTATCGGTCAAATGCCAGCGTGGAAAGACGCGTTGGGCGAAGATGGCGTTCGTGAAGTAGTCAGCTACACACTGAGCCTATCAGGTCGTAAAGTTAACGCACGTGAAGCAGAAGCAGGCAAAGCTCGTTTTGTAGTCTGTGCAGCGTGTCACGGTACAGACGGTAAGGGTAACCCTGCTGTAGGTGCTCCTGATCTGACTGACCAAGTTTGGCTATTTGGTGATTCTCGTGCTGCTGTGACTGAAACAGTCATGAATGGTCGTTCTGGTGTTATGCCAGCATGGAAAGACATTCTAGGTGAAGAAAAAGTACAGCTGGTTTCAGCGTACGTTTGGAGCCTAAGTAATTCCGACAAATAAGTAACATTTCAATAACAGCCCCTTGTAAGGGGCTGTCTTTTCTAGATAAATTATAATTTCTTTCTTAGTTAGCTGTTGAGAACTTTTTTATGGTAAAGCCTTGGTATAAACAATTCTGGCCGTGGTTTCTAATCGCGTTGCCGCTTATCGTTGTGATTGCAACTGTCTACAGAATTTCACTGTTATTAGACAACAAAGTCAATCTGGTTGCTGAGGATTACTATAAAAAAGGCAAGGGAATTAACGTTGATCTAACCAAGATTAATGTCGCTAAAGAATTGGGGCTAAATGCTACGGTTTCGTCTGCTGGAGACACTATTCTGATTACGCTTCAGAAAGGTCAACTGCCCCACTTTCCAGCTCTCACTGCTACTTTTACTCACCGTACTCTGCCGGATAGAGACTTTGAAAAACTCTTAACTGCCGATGCTAAAGGCACTTATCGCCTTGTATTGGACCATGATGTGCAAGGACCTTGGTTCGTTGAACTACAGCCACATGACCAAGCGTGGATGGTTCAAGGTCGAGTCACTTTTCCAACTGAAACTGATGTAGTGTTGTTAGATTAGATTATGTGTAAGACGTGTTATCACTGCGGTGAAGATGTACCAGCCAACACGAACTTCAGCGTAGACATATTAGGTGCAGAACGGGACATGTGTTGTCCCGGCTGTGAAAGCGTGGCTCAAACCATCGTGGATAGCGGATTAGTCTCCTACTATCAGTATCGAACAGCACCGGCAGAGAAAGCCGATCTCGTCCCAGAACAATTGCGGTCGCTAATTCATTATGACAATGAAGATGTACAAGCTGAATTTGTACGGAACAACGAAGATACCAAAGAGGTGACATTGTCACTTGATGGTGTATCCTGCGCGGCTTGTGCGTGGTTAATAGAAAAACGTATGGCTGTCGAGCCTGGTGTGCTGTCTATTCGCGTTAATACAACCACCAACCGTGCTCTGCTTAAGTGGGACAAAACCAAAACACAACTCAGCCAACTGCTCTCTTCTATCCATTCTTTAGGCTACAAAGCAGCACCTTTTGAGGCCGATAAACAAGAGGCTGCTTACCACGCTACCATGAAGCAGTATCTATATCGTCTGGGTATTGCTGGCCTCGCCACCATGCAAGTTATGATGCTTGCAGTGGCATTGTATCTAGAGGTGTTTGGTGATTTAGAACCGGAATTTAAAAACTATTTCCGATGGGTCAGTTTGATATTCGCAACGCCTGTTCTTCTATATTCCGCCCTACCGTTTTATATCAATGCTTGGAGAAGTATTAGAGGTCGAACACTAGGGATGGATGTTCCTGTCTCCATCGCTCTCATTCTTGCATACGTGGCCAGTTTAGTTGCTACCGTGGCAGAAAAAGGTGAGGTGTTCTTTGAATCGATCTCTATGTTCACCTTCTTCTTGCTCGTTGGACGGTATCTAGAGATGCGTGCTCGTCGTAAGGCAGCTGCAGCAAGCGGTAACCTGCTTAAGCTTGTTCCTGCGATAGCCAACAAATTAGATGGCGACCAAGTACCAGTAAAATCACTACAAATCGGTGACCAGATCAAAGTACTACCAGGTGAACATATCCCAGCAGATGGGATCGTGCTAAGTGGTCGTATTCATATCGATGAGTCGATGCTGACTGGTGAACCTCTGCCTGTAGTTAAAAGCAAAGACGACTTTGTGTATGCAGGTACGTTGAATGGCGATGAAGCTTTCGACTTAGAAGTGCGCTCGACCAAAGCTGACTCCATGATCTCAAGCATTGTGAGGTTGCAAGATGAAGCGCAGTTAACTAAGCCCAAGATAGCTGAAATAGCCGATATCGTTGCACGCTATTTTGTGGCAATTATATTAATTATCGCTGCAGGAACATGGTTCTATTGGCATCAGACTAAGCCAGACGACGCATTCTGGATCATGTTGTCTGTCCTTGTTGCAACCTGCCCTTGTGCTCTTTCGCTGGCGACTCCTACAGCGATTACTTGCTCTAGTTCAAGAATGGGCACTCTTGGTATTTTGTCTCGTAGAGGTCATGTCTTTGAGACCTTATGTAAGGTAAATCATCTTGTTGTCGATAAAACGGGAACGTTGACACATGGCGACATCGAAATTGCTAAAACCAATTTGTTTGGTGATTTATCAGAGCAGCAAGCGTTGGAGTTAGCAGCCGCTCTAGAAAGTCATGCCAACCATCCTATTGCTCGCGCGTTTAAACCATACTTAAACCGTGAATTAGTGGTGAACAGCGTCGAAAACGTTATCGGCTCTGGGCTGACGGGGTATTTCGGTGATTCCTTAGTAAAAATAGGCAATGCTTCTTTTGTACTTGGTAGAACCGATAATGCTCGTAACAGCGTATATATGTCTATCAATGGTGAACATGTAGCGACATTTATATACCGAGATCCGATTCGAAAAGAAGCTGCTGAGTTCATTGATAAGATGCGTGCGGCAGGTGTAAAAACCACATTGTTAACTGGCGATACGATGGCAAATGCCGAAGTAGTTGCAAAAGAAGTGGGTATCGATGACGTGGTCGCCAGTGCTTCACCAAGTGATAAGCTAGACTATCTTAAATCTCTGGGTAGTAATGATGTATCTATGATGATCGGCGATGGTATTAATGATGCACCAACTCTGGCGGGCGCTCACCTGTCTATTGCTATGGGTGGCGGTACGGACGTTGCTAAAGCTTCGGCAGATTTAGTGTTGCTAGGAGACCGACTTAATAAGATCTTGACTGCTCGAGAGTTAGCGATAAGAACAAGAAAGATTATTAGAGAGAACCTAGCTTGGTCTTTAGGGTATAATCTTCTCATCCTACCTCTCGCGGTTGCAGGTCTTGTCGCGCCTTACATCGCAGTAGTAGGAATGTCAGCGAGTTCTATCATCGTTGTTTCAAACTCGCTGCGCTTGCTCAAAGAAGAAGGTAAGTAACATGGAAAGCATCTACATATTGATCCCAATTGCTATTGTCTTAGTTTGTGTCGCAGTTGGTATCTTCCTATGGGCAGTAAAGAGTGAGCAGTTTGAAGATCTTGAAAGACAAGGTCACAATATTCTGTTTGATGAAGATGTAGAGCAGAAAAAGGATACCAAGAAGGATTCAAAAGAGTGACATTGGATCTTTTAGGCGCCTTTACTATCGGCTTACTCGGCGCCGGCCACTGCATGGGAATGTGTGGTGGCATAGCCTCCCTCCTTTCTATCGGACAACCGAATAAAACCCCTACCACTCTTATCGTCAATTACAATCTTGGCCGTTTGATCAGTTATGCATTGATAGGTAGTGTTGTAGGTGGAACGATTGCAGGGATTGCGTCGCTTTCCCAGTTTAATCATGCACTTGCTATTCTGCGCATCATTGCAGCCGCCTTTATGGTGTTGCTTGCCTTCTACGTAGGGCGTTGGTGGAATGGCTTGTTAATTGTTGAAAAGCTGGGTCAGTCGTTATGGAAACGAATTTCACCTTTCGCAAACCAATTACTTCCTTTAAAGCACAGCAGCTATGCTATCCCCTTTGGTTTTCTTTGGGGCTGGTTGCCTTGTGGACTTGTTTATTCAACATTAACGTGGGCAGCGGTTTCTGGAAGCGCATTGGGAGGCGCCGCCACCATGTTAGCGTTTGGACTAGGTACACTGCCAGCGATGCTACTTGTTGGAACGAGCGCAACAAAATTAAAAAACCTGCAAAATTCGCTCATATTCCGTAATATCGCAGCGATTTCTATACTTGTATATGGCCTGTATACAGGTTATGAATCGGTGATGATTTTTAACGCAAACTAATAGATGATTGTTTTATCATTGATTTTTTAGCTACCCTTAAGGGGTAATGAATGATAAAATCTTGATGTACATCAAATAGTGAAAGGTTGTTATGATTTCTGAAAAACCTGTAGCAAAACGTATTCAGTCCGGTGGCTGTGCCATCCATTGTCAAGATTGTAGTATTAGTCAGCTGTGTATCCCCTTTACTTTGAATGAATCTGAGCTCGATCAACTCGACCAAATCATTGAACGTAAAAAGCCGATTCAAAAAGGCCAAGAGCTTTTTAAAGCGGGTGATGAACTTAAGTCTCTCTATGCTATTCGCTCTGGCACAATCAAGAGCTATACCATCACAGAACAAGGTGACGAGCAAATTACAGCATTCCACCTTGCTGGTGATCTTGTAGGTTTTGACGCAATTACGGGTGATGAACACCCTAGTTTTGCACAAGCACTTGAAACATCAATGGTTTGCGAGATTCCTTACGAAATTCTAGATGATTTGTCAGGAAAAATGCCTAAGCTTCGTCAACAAATTATGCGTTTGATGTCGAACGAGATCAAAGGCGACCAAGAAATGATTCTACTGCTTTCTAAAAAGAACGCAGAGGAGCGTTTGGCCGCTTTCTTATATAATTTGTCGACACGCTTTTCTCAACGAGGCTTTAGTCCTAGAGAATTCCGTCTCACTATGACTCGTGGTGACATTGGTAACTACCTTGGTCTGACTGTCGAAACAATCAGTCGCCTATTGGGTCGCTTCCAAAAATCTGAAGTATTAAGTGTAAAAGGTAAATACATTACCATTATCGATCACGATGCTTTGATGGAAATGGCTGGCGTTACCAAAGAGTAAACTGACGTTTTTATCAGAACTCTACAACCTTTCAAAAAGTGGCTCTATGATGAGCCACTTCAAATTTCTACCTACCTGTTCTCCGATTTTTCTAAAAAAATTCATAGATTTGCGCTAAAGTTAATTTAGGTTATAGCCCAAATAGGTAGGGAGTATCTATGAGCATTTACAGTAAAATCCTCGTCGTTGCGAACCTCAATAGCGATGAGCAACCTGCCCTTGCTCGTGCGGTTCAACTTGCTAAGAAGAGTAAATCCAGAAGCCATATTTCGTTCTTCTTATCTATCTACGACTTTTCCTACGATATGACATCTATGCTTTCGCATGAAGAGCGTGACGCAATGCGACGCGGTGTGATTCAGCAACGTGAAGAGTGGATGCGCAATGTTGCCAAACCGTTTATCGATGACAGTTTTGATTTCGATGTAAAAGTTGTTTGGCACAATCGCCCTTATGTCGCCATCGTAGAAGAAGTGTTTGAAGGGAAGCACGATATTGTCATTAAAGCGACGCGCAAGCACGACATCTTAGAGTCTGTCATTTTCACCCCGACAGATTGGCATTTGTTAAGAAAATGCCCAGTGCCTGTATTACTGGTTAAAAATTCAGACTGGCCAGAACACGCTAACATTATTGCATCAGTGCATGTTGGCTCTGAAAACCCAACCCACATCGATCTTAATGACTGTATGGTCAAACAGCTTGATAGTTTAACTGAACGCCTTGGCGCAACGGGTTATTTGGTTAACGCCTACCCTGTCACCCCAGCAAATATTACCATTGAGCTTCCTGAGTTCGATCCTGCAACCTATACCGATGCAGTTCGTGGCCATCATTTGACAGCGATGAAAGCCCTAAGACAAAAACACGGTTATTCAGAAGAGCATACTATTGTTGAACAAGGCTTGCCGGAAGATATCATCCCTGATGTATCACGTCAGCTTGATGCAGGTATGGTCATACTTGGTACTACTGGACGTACGGGTTTATCGGCGGTGTTCATCGGCAATACGGCTGAACATGTGATTGATAAGATAAACTGCGACGTAATGGCATTAAAACCTGAAGGTTACATCAGCCCATTAGACCCAAGCCAAGCCTGATAAGTACGTTTCCCCTATGCAGGCAGGAATAGACTTGAACAGGACATTGAATCCTTAACATGATTCTGGATTGGGAATGTATAAAGATATAAATTCAGAATGCCTACTACAGAAAAGAAAGCGCCCCTCTAACGAGGGGCGCTTTCTTTATTAGATTTCGTAATTAAACATTGGTCACATCAATAAACATCGATTCATCGATATTAGTTGAAGAAACTGTCGCTTCGCTAAAGTCATAAGCTTCTCGTTCCCCTTCACGATCAAGTGGGAGGTTGACGAAGTCAAATAATTCACGATCAGCTAACTGGCTTGGGCTAACGTTTTGAATCGATTTGAAGATGCTCTCTACACGCCCTGGAGTTTTCTTATCCCAATCGATCAGCATGGCCTTGATTGATTGACGCTGTAAGTTTTCTTGCGACCCACATAGGTTACAAGGAATAATAGGGAACTCTTTATGCTCTGCGTAGCGAATCAGATCTTTCTCACGGCAGTACGTCAACGGACGAATAACAACGTTACGACCGTCGTCTGAACGCAGTTTTGGTGGCATTGCTTTGAGACGGGAACCATGGAACATATTTAGGAACATGGTTTCTACAATGTCATCTAAATGGTGACCCAATGCTATTTTCGTTGCGCCAATCTTCTCAGCGAAAGAGTATAGCGTGCCGCGACGTAATCGAGAGCATAAACCACATGTTGTTTTGCCCTCAGGGATCTTCTCTTTCACTACTGAGTAGGTGTCTTTATCCACAATGTAATATGGAATGTTTAGTGTCTCGAAGTAGTCAGGCAAAATATGCTCAGGGAACCCTGGCTGTTTTTGATCTAAGTTTACGGCCACAACATCAAACTTGATAGGCGCTGCTTTTTGAAGATTAAGCAGGATATCGAGCATCGCAAATGAGTCTTTACCACCACTAATACACGCCATTACAACATCGTTCTCTTCTATCATGTTGTAATCTATGATCGCGTTTCCAACATTTCTTCTAAGGCGCTTTTGAAGTTTGTTGAATTCTAGGGTTTCTTTTCTTGTATCTATTTGGGTCATCGCGGGCTCTCACATTGCCGACAGATGTCGACGGTTGGATTTCCTATCAAGGGTTTATCTGGGGCGTGGATTATACGAGCTTTTTTGCCATTATTAAATGGTTGTTTCAAGTTGAGTTGTAGTGAGCGGATTTACAAGTGGGTTTGTAGCATAAAGAAGGATTCAATCCTCTCAGGTAAAGAGGATTGAATGTTTAGAAGCTTATTTAGCTGCTGGTAGATATGGCAGTACACGCAGTGTCTGTGCTGGAAGCGTGATATAGCCATTTTCGCCAATATCCGCTAGTTTGACTTGTGCTTTTCCATTCTCGATCGGTTGTACTTTACCATTAGAAAAAGCGATTGAGCCAGATACGTCAGATGCAAACTCAAGTGTCACTCCTTCTACGTCAGGAGTAAACCAACTTGCAAACATGCCACCTAAGTCTTCTAACATAGTCTGCATTTGAGGCAGTAAGTTGTTTATTTCACTGTAAGAGACTTCTCCCGATAAAGGCTGTTTGGTCAGTACTACCATAGAGAAATCACATCGCTTGTCCTGCGGCGTATGTACAAATACCAACGGGTTGGCTTGCTTTAGATTACTGTCTAGAGGAACGAGTAATTCATTCGCAGCGCTCGTTTGAAGATCTTCATAATGTTCTTCTTTCTCCATCCAGGCTTTTTCGATTGTACAAAGTGATTTGTTGTCTGCATCAACAAAGAAAAAACCGACTTTCACGTCTTCATGGCCTTCTTTGGCATTATTCTTCATTTGCGAATAAAGCTTTGAGTAGGTAAACATGTATTCTTGAGCTAACGTAGGCAGCGTAAATGTACTCGCCGCCAATCCCAACAGGGCTAGATTTATTACTTTCATAAGTTATTGTTTTTGTGTCCAGAATTCTTCATTATGACGAATCATTGCTTGCAGGTCTTTGACGTATGCCTCACCTCGCTCTGAGTAACGCAATAATCCGTTCGTCATTTCCAATGCAGCGGCTTCCGTTCGCGGATCTTGCTCTTTGTCTCTTATGTTGGCACGAATCTCTCTCAATTCTTGGTAAGCACGATTACGGTTAACGTTCATAAAGTAACCATGAATTGACCCTTGCGGGGAATCAAACTTTGCAACTTCGTGTGTTTTACCTTCACTTCTTTGTAAAGGAACCAGCCCACAACCTTTGCTATAGCACCACTGACCAAAGTAATTATTGGCCTCTTTAGCAAATCGAGAAGTGCCCCAAGCTGATTCATTTGCCGCTTGAGTAAGTACAAGAGCTTCAGGAAGGACATCGACCCTGTGCAACATATCTTCAAGCCATTCTAAAGTCACTTCTGTGGGTTCGAGCGAATACAGTTTTCCTAATCGTTTAGCGGTCTCAATTTGTTCTGAGCTTAGTGAATTCTCATGTTGTAGAGCCGTTTTCATATCCAATAATCGTTTGCGCTCTTTCTGTACACGTGCATTTTCTATTTCGACACCCGGACGCAAGTAATCAAAGAAGGTTTTCTTTTTGGTACGCGTATCGGTAATTGTAGCTGTGTCAGGTTTGGATTCAGAAATCGGCGTTAACGTCGAATCTAGTTGCTCAGTGTCATCCTGTTTTTCATAGAAAAATAAAAAAGCGCTCCCCGACAGGAGAGCGATAATTGAAAGAATTTTGCGTGACTTACGCATCAAATACCTCTGGATTCTTATTTGGCTTGTCATCGTTTCTCGGAGGTGGTGGCGTATTGTCATCGTTATCACGATGATCCGAGTCGTCATTTGAGCCGCTGTCATCTTGAGACGCCACAATTTTCAGTTTGATGCCAAACATCTCTCGGTAAAGGATTCCCTTTACATGGAAGAAGAATGGCAACACAAAAATTAGACCGATTCCGTAGAACATGGCCCCAGCAATAAACATCAATACTAACAGAATGTAAATTCCTGCTAGTACGAATATCTTTTTATTTACTGCTCGTAATGAAAGTAAAAGCGACTGCAATGGCGGAACTTTCTTTTCACAAATAAGCAGAATCGATTGGCTAAAAGCTAACGATAAATACATAGACAAGAACGGCAGGATCATACTAACCATCCCTTGTAGTACAAGGCTAAACAGAGTTGCAATAATCACTGGGACAGTAAACTGCAGACCTTTTGCAATATGACGTGGCTTTGTAGTGAGTCCAGCAGCGTGGCTCATTGCCATCAACGAGATACCTGCATAAACCGGTGCACTTACTACTTCATAACTGAAGTTGGCGACAAATATAGCTTGAAAAATTTGTTCGTTCAAAAGAGATGGATCTTGGAACGCTTGTAAGATCACTGACGGGTCGCCAAGTTGCAATTGCAGCGCTATATAGAAGATTCCTAACTGCACAAAAATCAGTGCGATAATAGCAGGAGAGAAAGACATAAAATGCTTGGTGGTTTGCTTCCAAGCTTCTTGAAACACCGCTCCGGCTTTAAGTTCATACTGGCCGGACACCGCGCGCTCAATGCTTCCACCTAGATTGAAGTCTCTTTCAAAATCGTTTTTCATAGTATTTCCAAGTTACATCCACATCGCGAATGTGTAATTTCTTCGTTGAAAAGGCTGCGCCATTATAGCGGGAACAACAATGTATTATCACTGTTATAACCTTGCTTTCTTGTCTTTTTGGATGATAATTAACCACTTGATAAGGCGAAAATTTCGACTCAGTAAGTTCTTAACTTAGTATGGTAAATAATCTTTAGTTTTACCTGCAAAATTTTTTCTGTTTCGAGGTAAGAAAATGCTTTGAATTCACTCAATTGGTGATTATGATGCGCGCCTTAAATGTGTATAGCAACCGGCCAATTATAAAATTTCGGCCAAGGTGGAGAAAAACAGACGTTGAACGCTAAACATTCAGTAGGAACACCAGTAGTACAGCTATCAGGTGTAAGTAAAAGTTTCGATGGTAAGGAAATCATCGCGAATCTTAACTTAAACGTTAATCATGGTGAGTTTCTCACTATTTTGGGTCCTTCGGGCTGTGGTAAAACTACCGTACTTCGAATGATTGCTGGTTTTGAAACGGTTGATAATGGCCGAATTACCCTAGCTGACCAAGATGTAACGGACGTCCCTGCTGAACAGAGGCATGTAAACACCGTTTTTCAGAGCTATGCCCTATTCCCTCATATGACCGTGTTTGAAAACGTGGCATTTGGTTTGCGCATGCAGAAAGTACCTAACGCAGAAGTTGAACCACGTGTTCTCGAAGCGCTAAAAATGGTACGTCTTGAAAAGATGGCACAACGTAAGCCGCATCAGCTATCTGGTGGACAGCAACAGCGTATCGCTATAGCTCGAGCAGTTGTTAACAAACCAAAAGTATTGCTTCTCGACGAATCGTTATCTGCTCTTGATTACAAACTGCGTAAGCAAATGCAGATCGAGCTTAAACAGCTACAACGTCAATTAGGTATTACCTTTATTTTCGTTACCCACGACCAAGAAGAAGCGTTGTCAATGTCTGACCGTATTATCGTAATGCGTGATGGTGTGATTGAACAAGACGGTTCGCCTCGCGAAATCTATGAAGAGCCTAAAAACCTGTTCGTAGCGCGCTTCATTGGCGAAATTAACGTGTTTAACGCTATTGCTCGCGAGAGAATTGATGACAAGCGCATCAAAGCAGAGATCGAAGGTCAAGAGAGCATCGTCTATTACGACAAAGCGTTTGAAGCAGGAGAAAAGCTTCAAGTTCTTTTGCGTCCTGAAGATTTGCGCATTGAAGAGATCAAAGAATCTGAGAATAAAGGTATCGTTGGTCACGTTGCAGAACGTACTTATAAAGGTATGACTTTAGATTCAGTTATCGAACTAGAATCAAGTATGCGTGTCATGGTCAGCGAATTCTTTAACGAAGATGATCCTGATGTTGACCACTCGTTAGGTCAAAAAGTGGCGGTAACTTGGGTAGAGAGCTGGGAAGTGGTGCTAAAAGATGAGCAAGAGATTTAATTTACAAAACGCCATCATCACTCTGATCGTTAGCTGGTTGGTACTGTTTGTACTCATTCCTAACGTGATGATCATTGGCACCAGTTTCTTAACCCGAGACGAAGCCAACCTCATTGAGATGACGTTTACGTTAGACAACTACGCAAGACTGTTGGACCCACTTTATGCCAAGGTGTTGTTCCATTCATTCTACATGGCGATAGTTGCAACTTTGATTTGCTTAGTCATTGGCTATCCGTTCGCGTATATCGTCGCAAAGATGCCTGAGAAATGGCGTCCGTTTATGTTGTTCCTGGTCATCGTACCTTTTTGGACTAACTCTTTGATCCGTACTTACGGCTTGAAGATTGTGCTCGGTACACAAGGTATCTTGAACAAAAGCTTATTGGCATTAGATATTATCGACAAACCGCTACGCATCATGTACACCGAAACAGCAGTGATGATCGGCCTAGTATATATTCTGTTGCCATTTATGATTTTGCCGCTCTACTCCGCAATCGAAAAACTCGATGGTACATACATTGAGGCTGCAAAAGATTTAGGTGCTAACAAATGGCAAACGCTAACGAAAGTTATTTTGCCGCTCACTATGCCTGGCATTATTGGTGGCTGCTTGCTAGTTCTGTTGCCAGCACTTGGTATGTTCTATATCGCTGACCTACTTGGCGGTGCGAAGAACTTACTAATTGGTAACGTTATTAAGAGTCAGATTTTGAATGCACGTGATTGGCCGTTTGGTGCTGCGACGAGTATCGCTCTTACCGCTGCTATGGCAGTAATGTTGTATGCCTACTACCGAGCAGGCAAGCTCTTGAATCGTAAAGTGGAGCTAGAATAATGGGACGCGTAGTTAGATTTAGTTTTATGTCGGTAGTTTATGCGTTCTTATATCTACCGATCATCGTATTGATTGCCAACTCGTTCAATGCCAATAAATTTGGTATGAAATGGGGAGGTTGGACAACAAAGTGGTATCACGCTTTAGTCAACAACGACAGCTTAATGCAGGCAGCATGGCATTCACTTAATGTGGCTGTGTTTTCTGCAACTGCAGCTACGATAATTGGTAGCTTAACCGCAGTTGCCCTCTTCCGTTACCAGTTTAAAGGTAAAGGTGCGGTTAGCGGACTGCTGTTCATTGTCATGATGTCTCCTGACATTGTTATGGCAATCTCATTGTTGGCTATTTTCCTAGTATTGGGGGCACAACTTGGCTTCTTTAGCTTGTTAATTGCGCATATTACATTCTGTCTTCCTTTTGTTGTTGTCACTGTTTACAGCCGACTAAAGGGATTCGATGTAAAAATGCTTGAAGCTGCGAAAGACTTAGGTGCGGGTGAATGGACAATCCTGAAACAGATAATCCTGCCTCTTGCTAAACCTGCTGTTGCCGCTGGTTGGCTGTTGTCATTTACGCTTTCATTGGATGACGTTATTGTCAGCTCGTTTGTAACAGGCCCGACATACGAAATCCTACCGTTAAAGATCTACTCAATGGTAAAAGTGGGTATTTCGCCAGAGGTGAATGCACTGGCCACCATTATGTTAATTGTCTCTCTAATTCTTGTTGTTGCCTCGCAACTGCTTGCTAGAGAGAAAGTGAAATAAATCAGTAAAATCGCTATTTTATTTGCGGGAGCAGAATGGCGTCGACATTCTGCTCTTTTTCTATCTATGCCTTCGGGCAGCGTTTGTTTTGGAGCTAACGTCAATGAAAAAATGGGCTACTTTATTAGCTGGTAGTGCATGTGCACTCTCTCTACTTTCAGGAGCAGCGAGTGCTAAAGATGATCAAGAATTAGTATTTATGAACTGGGGGCCGTATATCAATAGCAGCATCCTAGAACAATTTACTAAAGAAACTGGCATTAAAGTGATCTACTCAACTTATGAGTCGAACGAAACTTTATATGCAAAGCTAAAAACGCATAACAAGGGTTACGACTTAGTTGTTCCTTCAACCTACTTCGTGGCGAAAATGCGCGATGAAGGTATGCTACAGAAAATTGACAAATCAAAGCTGTCGAATTTCAGCAACCTAGATTCTAACTACTTGGATAAGCCATACGATCCTAACAATGACTACTCTATTCCACACGTCGTTGCGATTACAGGTTTAGCCGTCAATACAGACATGTATGACCCAGAAGAGTTTACTAGCTGGGCTGACCTTTGGAAACCGGAGCTAGAAGGTCAATTGATGCTTATGGATGATACTCGTGAAGTATTCCATATTGCTTTACGTAAACTTGGTTACTCGGGTAACACCACGGATAAAGCACAGATCGACGAGGCGTACACCGAATTACAAAAACTGATGCCAAACGTATTGGTATTTAACTCTGATAACCCAGGTGCACCATACATGTCTGGCGAAGTTGGTGTTGGTATGCTTTGGAACGGTTCAGCCGCTGCAGCGCAAAACGAAGGACTTCCAATCAAGCTTGTATTCCCTAAAGAAGGTGGCATTGGTTGGGTAGACAATTTCGCAATTAGCTCTGGAGCGAGAAACGTCGAAGCGGCTCATAAGATGATAGATTTCTTGCTGCGTCCTGAAATTGCTGAACAAATTTCTCGAGATACTGGTTACTTAACAGCCGTTAAAGCATCAAATGAAAAGTTCAAGGACAGCCCTGCTCTATTCCCTTCTCAAGAAGACTTAGATCGCGTTGAATGGCAAGACGCTGTTGGTGATAAAACTGTGGTTTATGAAGATTATTTCTTGAAGCTCAAAGCTGGTCAGTAACTCATAGCGAAATTGATAAAAAGGTGGCATTTGCCACCTTTTTTCATGATTGAGCTGCTATATCATTCTAAACGTTTAATTTTTGTAAATTCCTACATAGAGTATTCAATCATTGACTGATATAATGTTGTGATGCACATCAAATAATGATGGCGTGCAAAGTAATATAGGAACCCCTACTTTCCTATATTGTCATGTCTCCTAGAGACTCTTTGTCTACCAATACAAACGGAAAAGTAATGAAAAGCAAATTGTATGCAGGCGCACTTTGTGCGGCGACTCTTCTCACTACCCCGGCGTTTGCAGCCAACGAAGAACTTTACTTCTACAACTGGTCTGAATACATTCCTAGCGAAGTACTAGAAGACTTTACCAAAGAAACTGGTATCAAAGTCATCTACTCTACTTATGAATCCAACGAAAGCATGTACGCTAAGCTAAAGACCCAAGGTTCAGGTTACGATCTTGTCGTACCATCGACCTACTTCGTGTCTAAGATGCGTAAAGAAGGCATGCTTCAAGAGATTGATAAAGAAAAACTTACTCACTTTAAAGATTTGGATCCTAATTATTTAGACAAACCTTTTGATCCAGATAACAAATACTCAATCCCTTATATCTGGGGTGCAACCGGTATTGGTATCAATACTGACATGCTTGATAAATCAGCAGTAAGCTCTTGGGATGACCTTTGGGATCCTCAGTGGGAAGGCCAGTTGATGATGATGGATGACTCTCGTGAAGTATTCCATATTGCATTGACTAAATTAGGTTATTCACCGAATACTACAAATCCAGACGAAATCAAAGCAGCGTATGAAGAACTAAGAAAGCTAGTACCAAACGTTTTGGTGTTTAACTCTGATTTCCCTGCTAACCCGTACCTTGCTGGTGAAGTGTCACTTGGCATGCTATGGAACGGTTCAGCGTACATGGCCCGTCAAGAAGGTGCGTCAATTGATATTGTTTGGCCTGAGAAAGGTGCAATTTTCTGGATGGACAGTCTTGCTATCCCTTCAGGTGCCAAAAACGTTGATGCTGCACACAAGATGATCGACTTCTTATTGCGTCCAGAAAATGCAGCGAAAATTGCTTTAGAGATTGGCTATCCGACTCCAGTTAAGACGGCTTATCCTCTACTTCCAAAAGAGTTTGCTAACGATCCAAACGTGTTCCCACCACAAGAAGTGATGGATTCAGGTACATGGCAAGATGAAGTTGGCGAAGCTGGTGCGCTGTACGAAGAGTACTTCCAAAAGCTAAAAGTAGACAACTAAGCACAGTTTTTTCAATGAATAATAAAATAGCCCTCAAGTACGAGGGCTATTTTTATTTAAGTCGACAATCGATGACCTTATGAAGCTGCCTTATCTTCGGTCTGTAACGCTAAAATCTCTCTGACCAGTTTTGGCACTTCTATGCTTGCCTTGCCATAGCGCTTCTCTTCAAACTCACTTTGAACCGCACTAGGTTCTAAGTTAATTTCAATCGTATGCGCGCCATGCATTTTTGCGTCATGGACAAAACCTGCTGCAGGATAAACTACCCCAGAGGTACCTATAGATATGAACAAGTCTGCTTTTTCTAATGCCGCATAGATATCACCCATTTTTAACGGCATTTCGCCAAACCAAACTATATGAGGGCGCATTTGTGATGGAATCTGGCAACAATGGCACAAATCACCCGTTTCGATGTCATTCACCATTTCGACGACCTGTCCTGACTCAGAGCAGCGAGCACGAAGCAACTCTCCGTGCATATGGATGATATTCTCACTACCGCCACGCTCATGAAGGTTATCGATGTTTTGTGTGATAACCGTTACTGTCCCCTCTAACTGCCTTTCTAGGTCCCCAAGAGCAATATGAGCCGCATTAGGTCGGATATCGGTTTGTTGAAGCTTCTGACGTCGTTGATTGTAGAAGCTTTGGACTAACTCTGGGTTTCTCGCAAATCCTTCAGGGGTCGCTACATCTTCGATGCGATGATTTTCCCAAAGTCCATCTTGTGCACGAAAAGTCTGTATTCCTGATTCTGCCGAAATACCTGCCCCGGTTAAAACGACAACATTTTTATAGGGAAACTTCATAAACACTCCTTGTGCTGACTTATCGTTGTTTTAATAAGAGTAACACGGAAGCAATAACAACAGTAGTTTTGGGGATTAGACCATAGTCTAAATTTACTTAGATTCAGTAAGTTAGATAGTGGGAATATGATGAGCACCCAAGTATTTCTTCGGGTGCTCTTACGTACTTAGTCTTCGTTAGTGGCGGATATTCTATGGATCGCCAGATCCGCTCCGTTAAATTCATCTTCTTCAGAGAGTCGTAATCCGGCTACTTTATCCAGAATGCCATATACTGTCCCTGCACCGATTACCGCAACCACCACGCCCGTGACCGTGCCAATAAGCTGAGAAGCGAAACTAACGCCCCCTAACCCGCCCAAAGCTTGCTGTCCAAATATCCCGGCAGCAATACCACCCCATACGCCGCAAAGCCCATGCAAAGGCCACACGCCTAATACATCGTCGATCTTAGTTTTATTCTGTAAGTAGGTGAACACCCAAACAAACAATGCTCCAGCAACTGAACCAGTAACTAGTGCGCCAATTGGATGCATCAAATCGGAACCTGCACAAATAGCCACTAAACCAGCTAACGGACCATTATGGATAAAGCCAGGGTCATTTCTTCCGACAATTAGCGACGCCAAAATACCGCCCACCATCGCCATCAGCGAATTCATAGCAACAAGGCCACTGATGCCTTCCAAAGTTTGCGCTGACATCACGTTAAAGCCAAACCAGCCGACACTAAGAATCCAAGCACCTAATGCTAAGAAAGGAATATTAGAAGGTGCAAAGTTAGTATGCTTGCCCGCACGAACTCGTCCTTTGCGCATTCCTAAAAAGATAACCGCGACTAGCGCGATCCAACCGCCAACGCCATGTACAACGACTGAACCAGCAAAGTCATGAAATCCGGCGCCAAAGCTCTGTTCTAACCAGTTTTGAAATCCGAAGTTACCGTTCCAAATCATACCTTCGAATAGTGGATAGACGATACCAACCGTAAAAAAAGTGGCAAGAAGAATTGGGTAAAAACGAGCTCGCTCAGCAATACCACCAGAAACAATGGCGGGGATTGCTGCGGCAAATGTCAGTAAGAAAAAGAACTTCACTAGCTCATATCCGTTGCCTTGTGACAATGTCTCCGCATCTGCAAAGAAAGTGCCCCCGTATGCAACCCAATAACCGATAAAAAAGTAAGCGATTGCCGAGACACCAAAATCGGCGAGTATCTTTACCAAAGCGTTTACTTGGTTTTTATGGCGAACGGTTCCCACTTCTAGGAACGCAAAGCCTGCGTGCATTAAAAACACCATGATGGCGCCCAATAGTAAAAATAGTGTGTCTGAGCTTTGCGTTAGTGTTTGTACGGCTCCATGTACCTGCTCTACCGAAGTGGTCATGTACTAATTACTCCTTTGCAACGATTCAATCCATGTAATGCACAATATCTGTGCTTCTGATTCTTTAAGCACACCAAAATAGGGAGCGCTAAAATCGAACGTTGTATAAGGCAATTAGCATTCCACTTATTGTCCAAACACAAGATAATCACTAAGTTATTGAATATTTGGATAAATACATGTTTGCTAATCAGTAAGGTAGGACGCGCGGGCTTTAAAATCGCACCAATATAGTGAAATAGCACCAAAATGGTACGCACTACTATGTAGCAATGTTGTTATACCAAGAAATAGGGGATAAAAGAAAAGCTCCTTAAAAGGAGCTTTTCGACGTTATGGTAAGTGTTGTATAGGCTGTTCGGTATTACCAAATGTCATCGCGATATTTTGATTCAGCTTGCTCATTCCCATGAACATGCGAATGATCCACATAACAATCGCGACAGCAGCAAATAACATCCCAATGTAAGGAATAATATTTGCAATTTGGTCTATCCAACTGGCTTTGTACCAGTAGTTAGTCACTCCTTTTAATAGCCCGTTCGATGTTGCTACCGTTACGATTAAAACAACAAAGAAAGTTAGGTTTAAAAAGAACGTGCGAATTAAACCATAATAGTGAGAGTTTACTACTTCGCTATCTTCACCTTTGTCTAAACGGTAACCTGCATAAATGATGGCAATCACGCCAGACAGTAACAAAGTAAACGGCGTAAACAAACTTAAGATATACGCCACCCAAATACCTTTATGATGTTGGTGCATAAAGTCCTCTACCCCTTTACGTTAATTTCTGCTCTGGTTTGACGGAATCAGGTTTGGCTTCGTTTGTCGTCGCTGTACCTTCACCACTTTGACCTTGCTTCATTTCCTCGTACCAAAGATCATGGTGTTCTTTTGCCCAAGTTTCGTCAACGTCACCTGTAACCATACCTTCTAACGCCCCTTCCATACCGAATAGACCGATATAGATATGGAATACGAATCCACAAATCAGTATAAGAGCTGAGAACATGTGAACTAAGTTAGATAGCTCCATATCTTTTCTCGTTTGTCCAAAGATAGGGAAATCGAGAATAAGACCACTCACTGCCGCGATAGCTCCAAAGAAGATAAGCAACCAGTAAATCGCTTTTTCACCACCATTAGAGAATCCAGCAGATGGGTGCGAACCTTTATGTTTACCAACCATCCCACCAAGTTTCATGAACCATTGCATGTCTGTCTTATTAAAGATGGACTTTCTCCACCATTTAAATAGAACAGCAAATAGCAGAATAAAGAATATTGGTCCCATGTAGTTGTGATACTGCTTAGCAAGATACACCGTCCAACCCCAAAGCTCGGTCGGTACATAAGGCTTCATAAAGTGTTTGCCATAAACAAGCATTAAGCCACTAAATGCCAACGTAAGAAAGGTAAACGCCATACTCCAGTGGAGAGCACGGTCCATTCTTGACCAACGACGTAGCTTTTTGCCGGTGCGAGCCCCGCTTAGTTTCAAAGGGCCAACTAAGAAGTACATCAATACCACCATACTGATGCTGCCAAAGATTGCGACAGCTGCAGCAGGTGACATCCATTTCTCTTTGAGGATAAACCACGTTTCCCCTGGTGTACTGATTAACACACCATGTTCAGGAGAAGCAGACGTTGTTGTACCTTCCACCCCTTCTTTCACATGACGCCAATAATCCGCACCCGCGAGTTGCGTCATCTCACCTCTAACGACTTGATTGCTTTTACTCTCTTCTGCTCTTACTCCAAACGACAGTACAAGCATCACTGCTGCCAATAAAGGCAGCAGTGAGAGAGCCAATTTTCTAAGCAAACCTTGTTCTTTAAACAAAATAGGCATAGAGCTCTCCATTAGCTTTTCGTTGCGTCGTAAGCCAGATCATTGCCGTCAGTCCAGCCAGCATTCTTAGCACCGCGCTCTACAACACGTTGACGGAAGATATCAGACACTTTTTCTGCATCACCCGCTAACAATGCTTTTGTTGAGCACAATTCAGCACACATTGGCAGCTTGCCTTCTGCTATACGGTTAGCTCCGTATTTTGCACGTTCCTCTTCAGAGTTGTCTTCTGTTTCAGGACCGCCAGCGCAGAATGTACATTTGTCCATCTTACCGCGTTCGCCAAATGCTGCTTGTTTCGGGAATTGCGGAGCACCAAATGGACATGCAAATAAGCAATAGCCACAACCGATACAAAGGTCTTTGTTGTGAAGCACGATGCCATCTTCAGTATGCTCAAAACAGTCTGCTGGACACACCGCCATACATGGCGCGTCTGTACAGTGCATACAAGCAACCGAAATTGAGTTTTCACCAGGTAGGCCGTCGTTTAATGTTACAACACGTCTACGTTGGATGCCCCACTCAAGCGCATCATCGTTTTCGTTTTTACATGCAGTGACACAGCCGTTACATTCAATACAACGCTTGGTGTCACATAGGAATTTCATTCTAGCCATTTTATGACTCCTTACGCTTTCGTGATGTTACAGAGAGTGACTTTAGTTTCTTGCATCTGAGTCACCGGATCATAACCATAGGTTGTTGCAGTATTCGCTGCTTCACCTATGACGTAAGGGTCACAACCTTCTGGGTATTTAGAACGAAGATCTTCACCTTGGAACTTACCGCCGAAGTGGAAAGGAATAAACGCCAAGCCTGGTTTCACACGAGGTGTCACCATCGCCTTGACTTTGATTCGTCCTTTCTCTGCACCTTCAACCCATACCATGTCACCATCTTTAAAACCGATGTCATTGGCATCTTTAGGGTTAACTTCAACAAACATTTCACGTTGTAGTTCAGCTAGCCAAGGGTTTGAACGTGTTTCTTCACCACCACCTTCGTATTCAACCAGACGCCCAGAAGTCAGTACGATTGGATACTCTTCCGATTTGTCCTGATCCTGAATCGACTTATACATGGTTGGTAGACGGTAAATTGATTCGCTGTCATCCCATGTTGGGTAGTCAACAACAAGATCACGTCTTGGCGTATAAAGCGGCTCACGGTGTAAAGGAACACGGTCAGGGAACGTCCAGACAATTGTACGAGCTTTAGCATTACCAAATGGCATGCAACCATGCTTAATCGCGACGCGCTGGATACCACCTGATAGGTCGGTCTTCCAGTTCTTGCCTTCTGCAGCTGCTTGCTCTTCTGGTGTTAGATCGCCCCACCAACCCAATTGTTTAATGAGCTTGTCGCTGAACTCTGGATAGCCATCCTCAAGTTCACAGCCTAGCGAGTAGCTGTCTTCTGCAAGCAAGCTCTTACCTTCGAATTCCACACCAAAGCGAGCACGGAAGTTACCACCACCTTGCGCCACAGGTTTCGAAGTATCATAAAGAATATGAGTACCTGGGTGTTTCATCTCAGGTGTACCCCAACATGGCCATGGAAGACCGTAGGTTTCACCATTGATAGGACCGCCCTCGGCTTCCAGTGAAGTTTTGTGGAACGTATGCCAGTTTTGTTGATGCAGTTTCAAACGCTCTGGGCTTTGACCGGTATAGCCAATGGTCCACATGCCTTTATTGAATTCACGAGTAATGTCTTCAATGTTTGGCTGGTTATTTTCGACTTTAATGTTCTTGAACAACTGCTGTTCAAAACCAAGCTTCTTAGTCAGAAGGTACATGATCTCGTGGTCAGGTTTTGAGTCGAACAAAGGTTCAATGACTTGGTCACGCCACTGAAGTGAACGGTTTGAAGCTGTTACAGAGCCGTGAGTTTCAAACTGAGTCGTTGCTGGCAGAAGATACACACCATCAGTACGGTTGTTCATAACCGCAGCGTGTGTTGGATATGGGTCAACAATAACCATCATGTCGAGCTTTTGCATTGCTTTTTGCATCTCAACACCACGAGTTTGCGAGTTAACCGCATGACCCCAGTAGAACATTGCGCGAATATTATCGTTTTGCTCGATGTTGTCTTTATTTTCAAGAACTCCATCAATCCAACGAGAAACAGGAATACCCATGTTGTTCATCGGTTTCTTGCCGCGATACTCGTTTTGGTCAAAACGTTCTTTGATCCATTCGTAATCAACGTCCCATACTTTAGCCCAGTGTTTCCATGAGCCGTCTGCTAGACCGTAATATCCTGGTAGCGTATGAGATAGCACACCAAGGTCTGTTGCACCTTGAACGTTATCGTGACCACGGAAGATATTAGCACCACCGCCAGAACGGCCAATATTACCTAACGCTAACTCCAGAACACAGTAAGCACGAGTATTGTTGTTACCCGTCGTATGTTGAGTACCACCCATACACCAAATGATGCTTCCTGGACGGTTTTCAGACAGGATCTTCGCAGCTTTGTAGACATCTGCTTCACTCACACCTGTTACACGCTCGACTTCTTTCGGATTCCATTTCGCGACTTCCGTACGGATTTCGTCCATACCAAATACACGTTGGCGAATAAACTCTTTGTCTTCCCAGTTGTTCTCAAAGACATGCCACAAAATACCCCAGATGAACGCTACGTCGGTACCCGGACGCAGTGAGCAAAAATGATCAGATTTTGCAGCTGTGCGGGTTCGACGAGGGTCCGCAACAACAATCTTACATCCATTCTTTTCTTTAGCGATCAGAATGTGCTGCATTGCAACAGGGTGCGCTTCTGCTGGGTTAGAACCAATGAACAGCATGGATTTACAGTTATGCATGTCATTGAAAGAGTTCGTCATCGCACCGTAACCCCAAGTGTTTGCAACACCTGATACGGTTGTAGAGTGACAAATACGGGCTTGGTGGTCGACGTTATTCGTACCCCAAAGCGATGCCATCTTTCTGAACATATAGGCTTGTTCATTGTTGTGCTTAGCACTGCCCAACCAATAAACCGAATCAGGGCCCGACTCTTTGCGGATTTCAAGGACCTTGTTACCAATCTGTTCGATAGCTTCGTCCCAAGAGAGCTTTTTCCACTTACCACCTTCCAATACCATCGGGTATTTTAGACGACGTTCGCCATGTCCGTGCTCACGCAAAGCAGCGCCTTTCGCACAGTGACCGCCGGCGTTAAAAGGGTGATCAAAAGCGGGTTCTTGGCCGGTCCAAACGCCATTTTGAACTTCTGCGTATACACCGCAACCTACCGAGCAGTGAGAACAGATAGTACGTTTTACTTCTGTTTTCGCATCGATTGGCACTTCTTTCGCTTCGGCTTTTTTAATCATTCCTGGTGCAAACGTATAGGCACCTGCCGCTAAACCACCAGCGGCAATGGATGAATTACGCATGAAAGCTCGGCGGCTTAGACCTAACTTGTTTTCATTTTTGCTGACGCTCTCGGAGCGTTTGGTCAATTTCATGAGATGCTCCTAGAGTGTGTCGTAATAGTCTTTGACGTGTTGCGTTTCACGATAACCACTTTTGTCTTGGTCATCCTGCTTAACATCAACAAGTTCAGTATTTGTTGCTGCTTTCGCAGTGCCAGAAATTACGGCTCCGGCTACAGCCGCTGTCGTTAACCCCTTTAAGAGATTTCTGCGACCTTCATTAAGTTGTGGCTGTTCGCCGTTTTGTTTTGCTTTGCTCATATATTGCTCCCTGAGTGGATGCCTATCCGTGAGATGGCATCTCTAGTTCGCGGACATTACTTCGTGGTTATGTTCTTAACGTCTATCTTCATTTTCGTCTGCGTAGAGCTTATGCTTTCAGCATATTTCACCTGCTCCACATCGAAAAACGCTTCCATAAGTGTAGAAACAGCTCGGTAAAACTGCGCACTTTTTGCGCAATCAATCTGTCTACACAAATCTTGATACCAAGGAGAAAGGTGTTTATTGAAAAACGCCTTCGCTTGCTCTTCTTGGTTTTGACTGATCAAATACGCCATCACTTCACTGATTGCTGAGATATGATCTTCCGGCTCTTTGACGGATTCATCTCGCTCCAAACCCAGTTGATTTAGGTCGTGTCTAATTAGTGCTAAAGGCTTCTCCATCAAAGAACCTGTCAGGTGCCAAGAAGCGAAAGGGACAACTTCACCTCTTCCTACTCCTATAAACAAATCTTGATATTCATCTTCTAAAGCACTGACTTCAGCTTTTTGAGCTGCTTTAGAAAGCAGTTCCCAAGCCGCCGTCATTTGATTGATCCCAACTTCGATTTCTAAGGACGATAGAAAATCGATCGTTTCACGTTCTGGTGCTCCACGACAAAGCGTTGAGATAAGCAAATAAATGTCACTTCTAAGCTCGTTGTATTCGTTATCCATTGACATTTCTTCCTAGTATTTCAGTTGCTCAGATGGGTTTTCTGCCATGCTTTCAAACACATCCACCACTCGACAGTCTTCACACATAGCGATACGTCTTAGTGACTCTTCATTATCAAAATGTGAGTGACCGCGTAACTTATCTTGTAGCATTGTTATCATGGATTGAGGAGCAAATGGTTTACCGCAGCGCAGGCATTCGGCCGCTTTTTCTTCATGAAGCGCCACAGCTGAGCGGCGGGATTCACTGTCCCAATTGATACGTTGGGTTAACGACAAAGCAGATTCAGGACAGGCTTTTTCACACATGCCACACTGAATACAATCTTGTTCTATAAAGTCTAAGGCTGGTCGATCACCATCGTTGTGTAATGCTTTGGTTGGACACACGGCCACACAGGCCATACATAACGTACATTTGTCCGTGGCACACTCTACAGTGCCGTATGGTGCGGTCGTTGGTAGTGGCAAGATGCTCTGTTCAACTTGGCGCTGTTCTACTAAGGCATCAAGAGCGTGGTACAAACGTGCCCTTTTATCACCTTGAATATCACCGAGTCTAAGACCAAGGTCTTCTTCAGTAAGAGTCGGAAGCCCTTCTCTTAAAGACTCAAGATAAAGAATGTCGATGGTTTCACGGGCCAAACCCAAACTATCAAGCAGTTGCTGAGCCATACCCACTTCGCGATTTAACACCGTTTGAATCGTTTCCGGCATATGCTTACTAGCAGCAAACAGCACTTGTGTTGCGCCATTTACCAAGGCTGCAAACCAAGTATCTATACCCACAGAAGGTAATTCTTCGACAACAACGGGAATTACATTGTCAGGAAGGACATTCAAGGCCATAACGTTGTAAGATTCGTGGCGAGAGCTGCAGATAAGGACAATCGCTTTCTCCCCACCTTGGTTATGGTAGTTAGCGAGTGTTCGTTCGATAAACTTCTGCGTCTCCTGAGGGGTTGGCAGCGCATAGTGAATGGCTTCGGTTGGACAAGCGGTTGCACAAGTTCCAACGCCTTGGCAAAGGTAAGGGTTAATTTCGATCTTATGGCCGATCTTATCATTACCTTCACTACTTAATGCACCTGCTGGACATGCATCCACGCAACGCTCGCAGCCTTTAACGCCTCGAGAGCTATGCGCGCACAAATCCGTATTAAGTCGAAAGAACTTTGGCTTATCGAACGTACCCATTAGCCCTGGTATTTCCTCCAGAGCATCAGCAAGTTTAGGATACCCGCGCCCCACTGGATAATAACCCGGAACAGGCACTTCTTCCGACATACAACCATTCAGAGATAAGTCCAGAACCACATCAAACACATTACGGCCAATGGAGACTTCAGCAAGATTAACCGCTGATTGATTATTTTGAATGTGGACACTGAAGGTTCCGAGAAACCCGGAAATTTCGATACTATCGGCGTAATAGAGATTACCGTTGTCCGATGGTTCTCCATCTGTCGATAACAAAGTGACTGAATGCATAGTAGACAGCTGCTCAGCGGTACTTGTTATGATGGCAGTAGGACCAACGATTAATGTATCACCGTGACTTTCATAACTCACAGTGGGTGGTATGAGATTCGACAATTCAACGGTATTTTCAAACGCGAAACTTCTGGCGCGCCCATTTTGAGTCGTCGATTGTTGTAATAGTTGTTTTATCATTGCTTGCTTCCAGTGCAGGAGTCTTGACGCTCCATAGCTATTGGTTTTATATGAACCATATATCACTGCCTGCAATATCTGTTCCAAGTCGTACAAAAGCCAAATTTACTGATTTATTAGTAAATTAGCTTAAATACCATTGGGAAAATTAGGGAGAAATGTCGCGTGAGACAAAATGTCTCATTTGGTGAGAAAATATTATGAGACAAAATGTACCTATATTTTGTGTGGTAAATTTTGTCTCATAATCAATTGATTACGAAGTCTTGTCATTTGGTTCGTGGTCATCAAAACCTTGGTTGTCGAAATAATCTGCATCCGCCTCAGACTTCTCTATATCATCCTGCCCTTCAGTTTCTGTGTGTAGAGTTTCGATGTCTTTGTGGTCTTGTTCAGGTTGAGCTGAAGCAACTGGTTCTTGCGGTTCTGTCTCATCCGCCACATTTTTTATCCAGCCACGCAATGTTTCAGCCACATCAGACGCCAACGGTTTTACCGCTGAATAATCATGGTCATAATCGTTGAGTCCATCTACAACATTATATTCAGGACTCATGAACATCTTACGCAGTGCTGCCTTTTTGACAGCTTTATCTACCTCTGGATTAGCCAGTAATTGAGAGACTGAAAGCTCTTCGGGTTTCTCAGGAACCTCAGAATCGAGCGACTTTTCACCTTCCGAACTGCACTCTTCATGTTCTGCTTGCTCTCGCTCAACTTCTGACTCTGCGTTACCCTCAGCGACCGCATCAGCTTCATTGCTTTCTGGCAATGCGTCGAGCTCTAATTCGTCTTTATTCTCGTCGAGCTTGCGCTGCGACCAACGTGATAGAAAACTACTGGCCACTTGAACGCCCCGCTCCTTTACGCTTTTTACGTCTCACTTCCAATAACTCTCCATGACGACCTATGAAAGCCTCCATCCAAGCTTGAATGGGTAATGGTATTGGTTTTGACAACACAAGATAATCACCGTCCATAAATGAGCCAGCAACTGCCTGTGAAGCCGTAACCATAATTGGCGTTAAACTGGTTTCCTCATGTGAATCTAAAACAACGAACAACATTGGATTTTGCGAGCTCAAGTTAAATCGGTAATCAGTACGCTCGTCGCGATAAAGCTCCAAAGTGGCATGAGGCTTGCTGATATCTGTAACTTCTAATTTAAATCCATCGAGTTCTCGCTGTGTTGTCGTCCAGCGACCCACTTGTTTTTCAACGATGGAAAGATCGAATTGTAGCGGCCATTGATGCTCGTTTTTCTCGACAATCAGACCGTCTACCAAAGAATCTTTGTTAGGAATGGATTCAGGTGATTCTGGATGCATTTCATGTCCCTAATTTTAGCGTTTGGTATTTGCTTACTTAATCAATCTTAGCAATAATCAAGCCAATAGCCTCATGCTAGCGACCAACAAAAAGGATAAACGCGTGGTTAAACCCAACATTATTAGAACAAGCGAAAATCCCCTACAGACCATTGAAGTCGATGTCTATGACGAATATGGAGAAAAGCTAACCAAACAGATTGCCTGTGAACGACCTCTTACCGTTATGCTGAACTGGAAAGAGATCGTCACTCTTATGACTCTTGGCTCAAGACCAGACTCATTAGTTCTGGGGTATCTGAAAAACCAAGGTTTCTTGTCTGACCCTGATGCCATTGAATCATTGATAATCGACTGGGAAACTCACTCTGCTGCCGTCATTACCAAAGAAAATACCGATTTCCTCGACGAAGCGTTGAAGAAAAAAACCGTCACTTCAGGTTGTGGTCAAGGCACAATGTACGGCAATGTGATGAAACAGCTCGAAGGTTATCAAGTTCCGCAAACGCCTCTAAAACAGTCTCAAATCTATGCGACTTTAGAAGCACTAACGCACTACAACGACACCTACAAAAAAGCGGGGGCCGTTCACGGATGTGCTATTTGCCAACAAGATAAAGTACTGTCATTCGTGGAAGATGTTGGTCGACACAATGCCGTAGACACACTTGCCGGAGAAATGTGGATAAACCAAGAAACCGGTGAGGATAAGATTTTTTACACCACAGGACGTTTGACCTCAGAGATGGTTATCAAAGTGGCACAGATGGGTATTCCAGTCCTGTTATCTCGCTCTGGCGTTACTCAAATGGGCTTAGACCTTGCTAAACAATTTGGTATTACCACCATTGCTCGAGCTAAGGGATTACGCTTCCAAGTGTTTACTGGGGCGGAGAAGATTGAGTTTGATGTGAAAGGTGAGCAAGCATAATAGTTGCTTGAGATATTAAAAAAGGAGTCCGAGGACTCCTTTTTGTTTGGTTCGAATGGCGCTATAAGAGGTTCCTGTTTTACTTAGGAATTGCGACTCTGAGGTCAGTACTCTAGATGATTAAACACCGCGAGCTTTTAAGAACTCTTCGTATGTGCCTTTGAAATCCGAGATCTTGTTGTCTTTGATTTCGAGAATACGTGTCGCGATTGACGATACAAACTGACGGTCATGTGATACGAAAAACAGCGTACCTTTATAGTTTTCTAATGCCAAGTTTAAGGATTCGATAGATTCCATATCCATGTGGTTAGTTGGTTCATCCATCAACAACATGTTCGGCTTATGCATCATAAGTTTACCTAGAAGCATACGACCTTGCTCACCACCAGACAGCACTTTTACTGACTTTTTAATATCATCCTGGCCAAACAACATCCGTCCTAAGAAACTACGTACCACTTGTTCATCATCGCCTTCTTGGCGCCACTGACCCATCCAATCAGTCAGGTTCATGTCTTCTTCAAAATCATGAGCATGGTCTTGGGCGTAGTAACCGATATTGGCATTTTCTGACCATTTAAACTCACCCGTTTTCGGTTCAAGTTCACCGGCTAACGTGTTAAGTAGCGTTGTTTTACCTACACCATTCTCACCGATGATTGCAACACGCTCGCCAACTTCAAAGATAGCGTTAAAGTCAGACCACAATACCTCTTCAAAACCATTAGATAGGTTTTCCACGTTCAAAGCATTTCTGAACAGCTCTTTTTCTTGATCAAAGCGGATAAATGGGTTTTGACGGCTTGACGCTTTCACTTCTTCTAACTGAATCTTATCGATTTGCTTAGCACGAGAAGTTGCTTGCTTCGCTTTCGATGCGTTAGCTGAGAAACGAGAAACAAACGTTTGTAAATCAGCAATTTGAGCCTTCTTCTTAGCGTTATCAGCTAACAGACGTTCACGAGCTTGTGTAGCTGCAAACATGTATTCATCATAGTTACCCGGATAAACACGTAGCTCACCGTAATCCAAATCAGCCATATGTGTACACACGCTGTTTAAGAAGTGACGGTCGTGCGAAATGATAATCATGGTGCAATTACGTTGGTTAAGTACCTGCTCTAGCCAACGAATCGTATCCATATCCAAGTTATTGGTTGGTTCGTCAAGTAGCATGATGTGTGGGTCTGCAAACAGCACTTGCGCCAATAGAACACGCAACTTCCAACCTGGAGCAACTTCACTCATTAATCCAAAGTGTTGTTCTTCAGGAATACCAACCGCAAGTAGCAGTTCTCCTGCTTTTGCTTCCGCCATATAACCATCAAGCTCAGCAAACTGAACTTCAAGGTCCGCAACTTTCATCCCATCTTCTTCGCTCATTTCAGCCAAAGAATAAATACGATCACGTTCTTGCTTGATGGCCCAAAGTTCTTTGTGACCCATAATAACAGTGTCTACAACCGTGAACTCTTCATAGGCGAATTGGTCCTGGTTTAGTTTTGCTACTCGCTCGTTAGGGTCGTAAGAAACGTTACCGCTTGTTGGCTCCAACTCGCCGCTCAAGATTTTCATGAATGTAGACTTACCACAGCCATTCGCGCCGATCAGACCATAACGGTTACCTTCGCCAAACTTGATAGAAATGTTTTCAAACAGTGGTTTAGCACCAAACTGTTGAGTGATATTTGCGGTTGATAGCACAAGCGTTACCTTTGAGATTAAACAAAACTGCGCAACCCTACAGTCTCTTGCCTTCAGATGCAAGTGACAACTGCATTCCCGCCCTATTGATGCGTAGGATTCTGGTGACTAGACGTGCATCTTTTTAGCTGTGAAGCAATATTCTCTATCTTTTTATCGGCTGTCACGTGCAGAGTGTGGCGACGCTAACTACACTAAATTAAGAATTTAAATAGTTACAACTAGTTACGAACAGTGGTGTGCTAATAATGATCAATAAATCTCTCTGGATAGCAGTGTTAACGCTTTGCCTTAGCTTTCCAGCCTCTGCACGATGGGATTACCAAGATGACGATAATCCTGTCCCCTCTGAAGACGCCCAATCACTGGCTACTGAAATCGCTGCGTTACCTGCGAAGTTATTCTTAACGCCTCAAGACAACAATAAGGTAAGACGTCTACTCGCTTATACGTTAGATCAACAAGATCGTGAAATCTTGTCTTACGATGAAGCACTTGCGGTGTTTCGCGATGATGTAACTGACGAACATTGGTTTGACGTTGAAACGCAATATCTCACACTTAACAGTTTGAGCCATAGTAAACAAACTTTGTTAGAACTCGCCTCAGACAAGACATTCGATCAACTCACCGGGTTCGGTCCAGATGGCGTAACTCAGTTTAAACAAGAGTGGCGTATTACCACTCTGAACGCCGAATACTTTATCTTCTTTCAGTTAAGAAGTTTGAAGACCCTGGTGACGGAGATATTTATCTCCCCTGTCCCCGTTATTTGGGTAGGTATCAAGGTATTCTTTATTTATTGCGTTCTAATGTGGTGGCTGACTAATCAAAGGCGATTATTTGATCAACTAAAATCACATGTTGCATCTGTGGTAGGCAAGCCACCGATTTGGGTTCGATTTATCTGGTATCTTGGTCGTGCAAGTATAGCAATTGCTTGGTTGATCGCTATTACCGTCTCTTTACGTGTTCTTAGTAGCATCGAAGTGTTATCTCAACTGTCATATCTAGAGTTATTTACTTGGTGGATACTTGGAGGCTCTATTGCGATCTCCTTTATTTTGGAGTTTGTTCATCGCAATAGCTTCGCGACCAGTAAAGAGATCGTTGCACTACGACTTTCCACTGTTAGACGTTACGTTTGGAGCTTTATCGTTGCGGGTCTTGTATTGCAAATAGCGGCTCAAACTCTTGGCAAAGGAACAATTTATTACTGGATATCGAGCTTTTTTTCTTTGTGGTTCGCGTTGATTACCATCACGGTAATCGTAATGTGGAAAGATACTGTTTTTAGCTCGTTAGAGAAGATCTCCGAGAAGCCACTATGGGTGACATGGGCGACAGGTAAAAAAGATATATTTATAGTCGGCCTCATCGCCACCTCACTCGCGACGTTATGGATTGCACTGCATCACCTTAAAAACCGCCTTATTGGGCTCTTATCTCAATATACGGTATTCAATCAGGGACTCACCTACCTGTTTAAAATAGAGGTCGCAAAACAAACCGGTAGCAGCGCAGACAGTAACCTAGTTCGAATTAAAGGAGATTCTGCGTTTGATTATGTCCTACCCGGCGATGATTTCAGTCCTTTAGTAGAATACGCCAAAGATGAATTTCAACAACTGTCAAAATACCTGCTCACCAATAGCCCTGCTATATGCGTCATCACTGGCGAACGAGGTGTTGGGGCAACTAGGCTTCTGAAGCAGGTATTGCATAAAGTAAAAAACGCTGAGCCAGTTTATGTAAACTGCCCTCTAGCAGGTTATAACCAGCTATTAATTCACTTTGCTGTAAGCATTGGATTGGAAGAAGACGCAAGCGAAATGAAAATCCTCAGTCATTTGCGTAAAAGCAATACCAATTATCTTATCGCAATTGATAACTGCCAAAGACTCGTAAAGCCCAAGGTGGGCGGACTCAACGATCTCATCCGCTTTACCAATTTACTGCGTCGTTCCAAAAAGAGCCATAGAGCGGTGTTTTCCATTGAGAAGGCTAGTTGGCGATTTGTTGATAGAGCCAGAGGTGAGCGTCTGCTTTTCGATTGGGTTGCATTTCTTCCTAAATGGTCAGAAGAGCAAATTGGCGCTTTGTTAGATAGCCGAATTAACCAAGGCCCCGAGCATAAGGTTGGCTTTGAAGGTCTTGTTGTGCCTAAGCAATGGGATAACGATAGTGAGTCTGAAGAAGATCGAGCGAAACAAGGTTTCTACCGTATTTTGTGGCATTACTCCGATGGCAACCCGACGGTTGCTTTGCGTTTCTTTAGGTTCTCACTACGACGAAATAAAGACACCGATTCCGTAGTCGTCCGCCTTTTTCATGCGCCTGAATCCGAAGAACTCGATAAAATGCCAAAACCGATGCTGGCCATACTACGCTCCATCGTTCAACTGGAAGCGGCTTCTCCTGAGGATGTGTCCGACTGCACCCAACTTACTATCTCTGAAGTTATTGGCACATTGCGTTATTTTCAAAGCCGAGGTTACATAGAGTGGAAAGAGGACAAGGCTCGTATTTCCGATCACTGGTTTAGACACATTACTAACGTGTTGGATCGCCAACATTTGCTGGTTAAATAGGAGGTTACATGAAACAGCTTATCTACATCATTGTTTTGTTATTACTGCCTTCTGTCAGCTTTGCCAATGAAGAAGTAGCTTCTGTGGACAGTATTACTCAATTTGCCACCTTGATTCGTTGGTCCGGTGTCGTTCTCAGTGTCATCATCATAATGGCAACTTGGTTGCTGATTAAGTTTATGAACTCCTTGGTGGACAGCATTGGTAGTCAGTTCGTGCAATATCGAATGCTATTGCAAAAGCTACAGTCCTTCTTGCAATTCTTCATCTACATGACCGCTGGTATCGTAGTTTTCATGTTGAGCTTTAGAATTAACGATCACATTCTTGCCCTTATAGGTGGCACGCTTGCCGTTTCGGTAGGTTTCGCGATGAAAGACCTTGCAGCCTCCTTTATTGCAGGCCTAACAGTGATGATTGACCGACCTTTCCAAGTAGGTGACCGCGTCACATTTGAAGGTAACTATGGCGACATTTTGACTATAGGGCTGCGTTCTGTGCGTATGAGAACCTTAAATGATGACATCATTACCATTCCAAACAACAAGTTCCTTAATGAGGTGACGGTTAGCGGAAACTACGGTGCACTCGATATGCAAGTTGTGATTCCGTTCTATATTGGAATGAATGAAGATATCGTCTTGGCGAGAAACTTGATTCAAGAAGCGGCCTCCTCTAGTCGTTACATTCACCTGCCTAAACCTGTTACCGTTCTGGTGAAACAGACCATCACTGACAATTATCTAGCGATTCAGTTGACTTGTAAGGCGTATGTTGTTGATACCGCCTACGAGAAACTATTTGAAACTGATATTACTCTGAGAGTTATGGAAGAATTTAAAAAGCATGGTATTAACCCACCACAAATCGCTGTCAGGTCAAGCTAACAACGTCCGCACGATCATACTAAGCAAATGAAATTTGTCGTTTAGATAAAAACTGCAAGTTGATGTGCCACAACGACCTATCTACTATTCCGGGCAGTTACGGTAGTAGGCGTGATAACGCTTACTACCTATCTGAAACCTTTGGAGTAATTGTCGTGAACAAATTTCAGAATCTGAATTACGATAAAATGGGTAAAGAACGCATCAAGCGTGAACATGATTTATTAAAGCTGAACTGTGTTAGTGACAGTGAGTTTGAATCAAGAATGGCGGTATGGGACCGCATGGCACTTTCTTCTGCACCACTGGGAGAAGCAAAGAATTTTATTGAAGCGACGTTTAACAAATTGCAAAACGACGTTGTAAACGCAAGCCGTGACTTTCAAGTTAGCTTTAGTGATTTCGAAGCAATGGCAAAAGACGAAATTAACTACATTCGAATCAATGTAGCGGATCAGAAAACACAATTTGTGTGGTATGCCATTATCACTTTAATGGTTGCTGGAACTGTCGCTATCTGTATGTAGCTTCAAGCCACATTAACATCGACCGTTTGCAAAGATATCTCGATATACATCGAGATATCTATTGTGAATAGTTACAAGCATCTCTCATATTACAGAGCGTCAAACTCACGTTTCTTTTCTTCATACCACGCTTTCATTTCCTCAGGATTTTGCATCATCGCCTGAATCTTATTCATTGCATCAAGGTGTGCTGGGTCTTGTTTCTGATACATTTCCATCCCGTGCCGCTTACTTAACTCAGCAATTTGTTCGAATGTTTCTGCTTCAAACACCACATCGCAAGCCCCACCAAGCTGTCTACAAGTCATTGATTTCATCTCGTTCCCTCTTCATATAGACAAAGTGCTCATCCTCTCTAATGGTAGCGAAAGAATGACGTTTATACAGATGATGAACTTTACTTCCTTGTAAGTGGTATAGCGTAAATAGCTTAGATTACTACCTTGTGATACAAGAACGTCTAATCTGAGAACCAATCCCTTAGCTTTGGAACTTAAGCAATCGTTAGGAACGTCCTTGGTGGTAATACGCTTTATATACTCCACTCATATTTATTACGTTATGCGCTAACCAGTAAATGATGATCTGCTTTTTGCGGCAAATAGAGTGTAAACTGGCTACCCTCACCAAGTTTCGACTTAACACGGATCTCACCTCCCGTTTGACTCAGAATACTCTGAGATACAGAAAGACCTAATCCGGTACCATCTCGCTTAGTGGTGAAAAATGGATCGAAAATTCGTTTGATATTGGCATCAGAAATGCCACAGCCTTCATCGATAACATGAATAAGCGAACCGATGCTTTGCCCTGCTTCTACCCAATCTTCTGTTAAGACGGTTAAACGCCCCTTACCTTGCATAGCATGAATGGCATTCATTTGTAGGTTGACTAGTATTTGCAGGAGTTGATGTCTATTCACTTCAACTGGCGTTTTCGCATTAAGGTCTACGATGAACTCCACGTCGCGTTTCTTCGCTCCAGTTCTTACCAAAGTGACGCTTTCATCCACAATTGGGTTCACGTGCTGCCATGTTACTTCATCTTGCACACCACCTTGGCGACTGTATTGCAGTAGACTTCGAGTAATGTTTCGAATACGGTCGATTTGAGCCAATATGACATCAATTTCTTCTTCAACGCGAGATACATCGGATCCCAATTCGAAGCGCATAAGCTCAACATTACCCAGAATAACTGCCGTTGGGTTGTTAATCTCATGGGCAATGCCCGCAGTTAGCTCCCCTAAAGCGGCCAGCTTTTCATTGGTAACCAGTTTATTTCGAGTTTGGTTTAGCAGCTTGATATGTAACTCAAGTTGCTCCGTTTTCTCTTTTAGGCTAGCGGTACGAGAATGCACTTTACCTTCAAGTTCATGGGCCGCTTCTTGAATCTGTTCATTGCGGAACTGTAGCTGATTAAGCATGTTGTCAAACTGCTTAGCGAGTTGACTTAGTTCGTGTTTATCATCCAGCCCTAACTCACCAATGCGTTCTTCATCTTTGCCTAACTGAACCATTTTCACCACACGGTGGATCTGTTCTATGGGTCTAAATAGATCGCGAGCACCACGATAGACAATAAAGCCCGAAACCAATAGCAAGCCAATGATGATGACGCTTACCTCACCAATATTAGTGATATAAGTTTTAATCAATGGCCAAACTAGATATCCAGTGTAAGCAATGCCCACAATGTTATTATCGATATCACGAATAGGCTTATAACCAGCGATGTACCACGTGTCGTAAACGTACGCTTTATCTATCCAACTCTCTCCCTTGATTAACACTGCATTGCTAACCTCTTGAGACACTAAGGTACCAAGTGCTCGTCTACCCGTGTATGACTCATCCATCGGTACATTAGTCGCGATTCGTAAATCGTCCAAGAACAAGGTCACCGTCCCTTGTATATGACGTTCAAGATTGCTCACTGGATAAATAGTGTCACGAATTCGATCCACCAACGCCAAGTTGTTGTTCATCAGGACGCCACCATCCAAATAACCTAACAGGTGACTGTTGTCGTCAAACACAGCGATGATAGAACGGCTCACCAAAGAGCGCTCCTCAAGCACGTGATTTTCTTGCTGCCAAACTTCTGAGTGTTCCGCCAGTGACGGTTCCATTTCAAAAGCAGCAGATCTCGACAACACATCAAAGAAAGAGCGTTGCTGTGCCATTTTTCGGTATTCTGACTGACTAATTTTGTTGGCCGGCATCCAACGCAAGAAGTCCAGTTGATAACGCTCGCGTTGGGAACTCACCCACACATCAAATTCGTTATTGGTTTGAATATGATTCAAGCGAGTCCGAAATTCATACGATTCAGAGAAAGCTTGGATGTGGTCGAATTGTTCATCTTGCAAGCTATCGATTTTGTCGCCCACGATGCTCAAGCGCTCGGATACGTCGATCAGCGCACTCTGCCATGTATAGTGAATAGACCAGTATGCCGTTATTCCAAATAGTGCGATTAGAGTGAGGAAAATAGGCGCTGACGTTAAAAACAATAGGCGGTATCGAACCATTGATTTGGTTCTGTAGCGCCATTTGCTCCATAGGCGCATCAATTTATTCATCTACGCAGCCTTCGTCCCACTCTTTGTACTTACGCTCCAACGTCTTTCGTGCTACACCTAGATCTCGCGATGCTGCCGATTTATTGCCGGAATGTGCTTCTACCACTTGTTGAATGTGAGATTTTTCGACATCTTTTAGAGACCATGAATTAGGGTAGCCAAACTGACCATCTTGAATCATCGAATTCGCGGGCATCGTGGTCAAATCGTTGACAGACATGGTGATAGAAGTGTTAACCGGTGCTCCTTTTAACTCATTAAAGTAGTGAGCTGGCGGTTTATTGAGAAGAATGCAGCGTTCTAACAAGTTCTTAAGTTCACGCACATTACCTGGCCAATCGTAATCTTGCATAGAGTGCATATCTTCATGAGCCCATTTTGGTTCTGAAACACCAAGCTCTTTGGCAAGTGATCGAGTAAAGAAAGGTACCAAGTCTGATAAGTCAGCAAGGCGTTCTCTTAACGCCGGCACTTCTATTTTCAAAACATTTAAACGGTAATAAAGATCCTGTCGAAACTTCCCTTGATCGACCTCTTCTTGTAAGTTGCGATTAGTTGCGGCAACGACTCGAACATCAATACTGATCTCTTTTTCTGTACCCACAGGCCTAACCGTTCTCTGCTCCAGTACACGCAGTAGCGATGCCTGCATAGCTAGAGGCATTTCACCTATTTCATCTAGGAATAATGTTCCACCGCTGGCTACCCGAAAAAGCCCTTCTCGATTCTTTTTAGCACCTGTAAAAGCACCTGCGGCGTGACCAAACAATTCACTTTCTAATAGCTCTGGAGCTAATGCACCACAATTTATGGCAACAAATGGCCCCTGGCGTTTACTGGCTGTATGAATACCTCTCGCAACTAACTCCTTACCCGTACCCGACTCACCTTCTATCAACACTGACGCTCTAGATGGCGCAAATTGACCAATGAGCTGTTTTAAGTTCTTCGTCTTTTCAGAAAGGCCGATAATTTCTTTACTAACACGTCGGCTAATGTCATGACTCAAAGCGACATTAATTCTTTCAGCCAGTCGCTTATCCATACAGCGTTTAACGGCTTGCAGCATTTGGTCTAGGTTGAAGGGCTTTAGGATAAAATCAGACGCTCCTAATTTTAACGCACTGATCGCGACCTCCAAGTCGGCGTAACCAGTCATAAATATCACGTCGGCTTTACGATCTAAGTCGTTAAACGCTTCTTCCCACTCAATCCCAGACCTACCAGGTAAGTTGATATCCAAAATGATAAGGTCATAGTGATGGTTGATCCTAAGCTGTTCGGCTTCTTCAACACTTCCTGCAGTGTCTACTTGTCCAAACCCTTTACTCAATGCTTTTTTAAGAATGGCTTGCATGCCGACTTCATCATCAACGACCAGTACAGAGAATGCGAGATATGGTGACGTCAATTGGTTGGTAATTTCAGAGGTTTGAAAAAAAGTCATAAATATTTGTATTCGTTCCTATTTGAGACAGAGTGTACCAATCTGCTACAAAACATCATGGGTTAAATTGCGACATTTTGTCCCAGCTCAAACTAATTGTAGTTTAACTGCGAGAAATATTAGCAAAATGTCGCACTTTGCCGCTTTTTTTCTAAGGAAATTATGGCATTGTCTTTGCTTATGGGTACCACGCGTATAGAAACAGGTACCATAAACATAACGAAGGGTATCTAGTGCATGAATCGTGTTGGTGGCGTTGTTCTTCACCAAACTATCATGCGTTTACGTAGATTAATGATAAAAATAACCAAAATGGACAATACTATGACATTCTCAAGATTAATGGTTTCTGCTGTGTCTCTAGCAGCACTATCTGCAACGGCTTATGCAGATAATACAGATACCGACCAATCTCGCATCCGCCTCGCAACTACAACCAGTACCTATCATTCAGGTCTTCTAGACTACCTACTCCCAGAATTTACTACTGATACTGGCTATCAAGTTGATATTATTGCAGCTGGTACGGGTAAATCTCTGAAAATGGGAGAAAATGGTGATGTTGATGTCGTGATGACACACGCTCCTAAAGCGGAACAGAACTTTGTCGATGCCGGCTATGGCATAGAACCGCGTAGCGTCATGTATAACGACTTCGTAATCGTAGGACCAGAGAAAGACAGCGCTGACGTACACGATCAGAAAACCATAGAAGAAGTGTTCTCGCATATCGCTAAAACTAACGCCATTTTTATCTCTCGAGGTGATGACTCTGGTACTCATAAAAAAGAACTGCAAATCTGGAAACAAACCAAGATTGAACCTAACTTCGGCGGCTATCGTTCTGTAGGTCAAGGTATGGGGCCAACACTTAATATGGCCTCAGAAATGCAAGGCTATACAATGACAGACAGAGGGACTTGGCTTGCCTATCAAGCTAAGCTAGACCTTGAAATCTTGTTCCAAGGTGACAAGCAACTCTTCAACCCGTACCAAGTCATTATTGTAAACCCAGAACGTTACCCTACTCTTAATACCAAAGGCGCTCGCGTACTGAGTGATTGGTTGGTATCAGATAAGGGACAATCTATGATCAATAGCTATCGTAAAATGGGCGAACAATTGTTTGTCGCTGATGCGAAGAAAACGAACAGTTAATGAGCATCACTGAAACCACTATGGAGGCGTTAAGCCTCCTATTTAGCCTCGATAAAGACCTATGGCGTATCGTAGCCGTCTCGTTCAGCGTCTCTATATCAGCTGTATCACTGGTTGTTTTGCCCGCTATTATTGCCTCATATCTTCTGGCCTACAGCAATTTCCCCGGCAAGTGGTTTCTGCTCTCATTGGTGAACACCATGCAAGCGATTCCCACCGTTGTGATTGGCTTGCTTTTGTATATGCTGCTATCACGCTCGGGACCTTTAGGTGACTGGGAAATGCTGTTTACTCAACGAGCCATGATTGTGGGTCAAATATTGATCTGTTTTCCAGTTTTGGTGTCAATGATGCATGGCGCGTTACAAAGCACCGACCGAAGAGCAATGGAAACCTCTGTAACATTAGGTGTATCTCGTTTTAGAACACTTATGACACTCATTTGGGAGTCGCGTTTTCCGTTAATGGCTGCTGTGATTGCAGGTTTTTCTCGAATCGTAACTGAAGTGGGCTGCTCAATGATGGTTGGTGGCAATATCATGGGCCTTACCAGAAATATCCCTACAGCGATTGCTATGGAAAGTCACAAAGGAGCTTTTGCACAAGGCGTCGCCTTAGGAATAGTCCTATTGGTATTGGCATTAGTGCTCAACTTTATGCTGTCATCAATGCGTGGTAAAGGCGTTCTAAGAACTTAACTTGCTCAACGTTTTTTGTTTCAAACACTATAATTAATTCAAGACTCTGCTTGAGGGACAATAATGACAATACAGCTTAAGGCAAAGCAGGTTTCCATGCGGTTCAAAGACCGTGTCTTATTCCATATACCATCGTTAACGATCGGACCAAACGAAGCCGTCTACTTGAAAGGCGATAATGGCGTCGGTAAAACTACACTACTGAAGATATTGGCTGGCTTATTAAAACCTACGTCAGGTGAGGTGTTTCCTAGTTGCCAAAGTATAATGTCGCGCTTGTTTGGTGGTTCTGGTCGTAAAGATGTTATCTATCTTCACCAATCCCCTTACCTTTTTGATGGCTCGGTCTATCAAAATGTCGCGTATGGCATTAAGCATAAGCGACTTGAAGCTCATGATAAGCGCGCAGAAGTGATTGCGGCGTTGCGATTAGTCGGGCTTGAAACGCTCGCTGACGAGCATGTATCAGTGTTATCCGGTGGTGAAAAACAGCGAGTTGCTATGGCTCGCGCTTGGGTTCTAAAACCTTCTATTTTGTTGATGGACGAACCAAGCGCTTCCCTTGACCAGGAGTCAATAGAACGTTTGGTTTTCATGGCTGAGGATCTGTTAAAGCACGGTTCTAGTATTGTAGTTACGAGCCATCAATCCAATGCGTTAACTAAGTTGTGTCGAAAACAATGGTGGATAAAAGACTGCACCTTGATAGAATCTCCACTGTTACAAATTATTGATAAAAAACAAACCGATCAAGAGAGTGATTATGTTGCATCCAACTCAGACTAGTTGGGTTATCCTCGCCGGAGGCCAAGCGTCTCGTATGGGCGGAAATGACAAGGGCTTAGTAGAATTTAATGGTAAGCCCTTAATCGAGTATGTTTTACAACGGCTCACCACACAAACTTCATCCATTACCATTAACGCCAACCGCAATGTAGACCAATATGGTCGATATGCTCCCGTTATTAGCGATACGTATAAAGATTATCCGGGACCTCTTGGTGGAATGCACGCTGGCTTAGCCGCTTCGTCAACTGACTGGGTTGGCTTTGTCCCATGTGATAGTCCGTTTATTGATGAACGTATTGTTGAACGTTTTTGTCATGCTGTCGAAGACTCGACCGACATTCTTGTGGCACATGATGGCGATTTTCATCAGCCTGTTTTCACCATGTTTCACAAGCGAGTTCTACCTAAATTGGAAGCATTTTTAGAGCGTGGCGATAGAAAAATCATTTTGTTATACAAAGAGTGCAATACCAAGTACGTTGATTTTTCAGATAATCCCGATTGTTTTGTTAATCTAAATACACCAGAAGAGCTGTCGAAACTATCAGCAACCATTGAGCATTCACAGAAGAGCACTCTATGACCATCAAATCCATTAATAATGTCCCGCTTCTGGGTTTCGCTGCTTATAGCGGTACTGGTAAAACAACATTATTGGAAGCCTTACTTCCAAAACTAACCGCTACCGGGCTAAGAATTGGTGTGTTAAAGCATGCGCATCATAACTTTGATGTAGATAAACCAGGAAAAGACAGCTATCGCCTTCGTAAAGCTGGTGCGAGCCAAATGTTGATCTCTTCTCGATATCGACATGCATTGATGACGGAAACTCCTGAGGCTGAAGCAAATTTTGAATACTTGTTGACGCGCTTTGATCATCAAGCGCTGGATTTGATTTTAGTTGAAGGTTGCAAGAACATCGCTTTCCCTAAGATTGAGCTCAACCGTAAAGAAGTCGGCAAACCTTGGCTACACCCAAGTGATGAGAATATTATTGCTATCGCTAGTGATAGTGAGTTGGATGTGTCACTACCGACAATGAGCATCAATGATTTAGACGCCATCACAAGGTTCATCCTAAATTATGTTAGCCCAGATACCTCTAGCCCTAAGAAAGAGGCAGCGTGCTGCGATACGCTATCACCCGCTTTCTTATCAGTGAAACAAGGCCAAGAGCAAATTCTTAACGCCGTAAATGCTTTGTCTGCATCTGAAACTATCCCACTAACCAATGCTTATGGCCGCACGCTAGCAGAGAATATTTCGTCTCCTATTAATGTGCCAGCGTTTACCAACTCAGCAATGGACGGTTATGCCATCATTGGTGCCGATGCTGGACTAAAACAATTCAATGTCGTCGCGTGTGTGATGGCAGGTTATGGCTACGACCAAGAACTTCGCTCTGGTGAGTCAGTACAAATCATGACTGGAGCACCAATGCCAGCTGGCGCTGATACCGTTATAATGCGTGAACAGGCTAACGTTGATGGCGATAGAGTGAGCTTTGGTGATGCCGGTATTAAAACCGGACAGAATGTTCGTCAAGCTGGAGAAGATCTTGCGATCAACCAATCGGTATTTGATACCGGCACATTGTTGCAGGCACCTGAGATGGGCATGATCGCCTCACTTGGACTAGATAGCGTAAAAGTGAATCGTAGCCTAAAAGTCGCGGTATTTTCTACAGGTGATGAAGTTCAAGCCCCTGGTACGCCTCTGCGTGCTCACTCTATTTATGATTCTAATCGTTTTACCATCATGGCGATGTTGCAGAAATTAGGTTGTGAAATTATAGATCTTGGCATTCTTGAAGATGATGAGTCCGTTATGGAGAATGCGATCACTGAAGCGAGTCGCAGCGCGGATTTGGTTATTACCTCAGGTGGTGTCTCTGTCGGTGATGCTGACTTTATTAAGAACGTTCTTGAAAAGCACGGTAACGTTGATTTTTGGCGTATTAATATGCGCCCGGGACGCCCTCTCGCTTTTGGTGACATTAATGGAACACCCTTCTTTGGACTTCCTGGAAATCCAGTCGCCGTAATGGTGTCGTTTATTAACTTTGTTGAACCCGCGATTAAGAAGATGCAAGGTGTTGGACAGTTTGTACCACACAAAGCCGTCGCCATTGCCTCTGAGCCACTGCGCTCTCGTCAGGGAAGAACAGAGTTTAGCCGAGGATTCTACGAGCTTGATGAAGAATCAGGACAATTAATGGTTCGCACGACGGGGAAACAAGGCTCGGGTATTCTACGTTCGATGAGTGAAGCAAACTGCCTAATAGAGATTGCACCACATATCGATACAGTAAAAGCAGGCGAAAGCGTGACAATTATCCCGCTACAAGGCAGAATCTAGCGCTAAATTATCAGCAGGTAGAAAATCATGGCTCGTACCATCATTTACGAATACAAGAATGAAGAGAAAACACTGACGTTTTCTTACCAACAGCATCGCAATATTCATGAGGCTGTCGCTGAAGCAGAGGGCATCGACCTTTCTGATTTCTTAAGAATGGAACAGCAAATCGAAGCCGTTTCGGATACCAAGGCTGTTCGCAATTATCGCGATAATCATTTTAAGAAATTGGGCTTTGGAAAAATAACTCTCATGCCTAAAGAGAACTTCGGAGTCGGCAAAAAGCCGATATAGTTACTGAATTCGATAACCAGGACACCGAGTCGATTGACTCGGTGTTTTTTTATTCACCCGACCAGAAACCAAACGTTTACCATATGAAAATTTTATTGTTGAGTGGAACTAATGGCATGAAATGGTAACTAACTCTATCAGCAGACTCGTAATATTCATTACAACAAAAACAGCGATAGAGTGAATATGATTAAGGTAATTTCTTTAGTAGCAACTTTGATGATTTTAGGTGGGTGCGCCTCGTACAACGAGTTTGCGAGCGAAACTCAACTATACAACCACAATCTAGAAGCTCGTAATTACTGCAAGCAAATAAGTGACTCCAAAGCATACTATCAGTGTTTCGATAAATTTCTATTGAAGTCCCCTACCGTCACACTAAATCAATTCTATACCGCGCAACGTTCATTGGAAAAAGCTAAGAACTCATCGGCGGCTCTTCAACCAACAGTTTAATACCGAGAATGATCAGTACTGCACCGGTCGTACCTTCCATCCAACGAACAAAATTTCCATTGTTAAGAAGTGATTTAGCGGAATTAAGCATGCCCGATAGTCCACATTGCCACACCATAGCGATAACAAAGTGAATCGCGGCCATTAACAATGATTGCAAAAATGGCGAGTACTCTGGGTTAATAAACTGAGGTAAAAACGCTAAGTAGAATACGGCCGTTTTTGGGTTCAACACATTAGACAAGAATCCTTCTCTTAGTGAACGCGATGCTGCTACGGTATTCACCTCTCCTTTCTCTAGTGCTATGGCCTGATTTGATTTTAACGCTCGTAAACTTGAGATACCCAACCAAATTAGATAAGCAGCCCCCAATGTCTTTACTAATGCAAACAATTCCGCTGACTGCGTAAGTATCACTGATATACCTAGAGCTGAGAATGTTGCGTGAACAAATAGTCCCAAGCAAATGCCAAAACTGGTCATTGCACCATCATTGAACCCACCTCTAGAAGTGTTACGAATTACCAACGCCGTATCGAGTCCCGGTGTTAGCGTAAGAATAGTAATAGCAATAAGGAAGGCTTCAAGATTAAGAATATGCATAACGTCCACTGTCATCTTTCTAAAACATCAGAGTTCGAATTCTGAGGTAACTCCGATTAAAAATCCATGGTTAATTTGGATTTCCTCTCCAGATTTTATCGGCTACTTTCCGTAACTCCTTGTTAGTGTTAAGTTAGGACAATCGTTCACGCAAAAGGTCATAAGACATGGAAAACTACAACAAACTGGTTGAACACTATAAAACAATTTCTAATTTCAGCCATTTATCCGCTATATGTGGTTGGGATGCAGCGGCAATGATGCCATCTGGAGGTAACCAAGCTCGCTCAGAAGCTATGGCTCAACTGTCACTTCATATCCATCAACTATCGACCGCGCCGCAGCTAGCAGAATGGTTCGAACAAGCTCAGAGTGACGAACTCGACCCTTCACAACGAGCCAGCTTAGGGGAAATGAAACGACAATGGCAGCTTACCACTGTCGTTCCAGAAGAATTAGTGAAAGCAAAGTCTCTTGCTGGATCCAAGTGCGAACACGCTTGGCGTACACAGCGTGGTGACAATGATTGGGATGGCTTTTGTAAAAACTTCGAAGAGGTAGTGAAACTATCGCAAGAAGAGGCCCAAATTAGAGCGGAACAATCAGGCTTAACTCCTTATGATGCGATGCTGGATATCTATGAACCGGGGGTAAACTCACAGCAACTCGATTCAATCTTTGGTGACTTGGTATCTTGGTTGCCAGAATTAACTCAACAGGTCATTGAAAAGCAAAAAACAGAGTCGGTTTATACCACTGAAGAGTCATACAGTACCAAAGGTCAAAATGCGCTTGGATTGGAAGTGATGAAACTTCTTCAGTTCGACTTTGCCCATGGTCGTCTGGATATCAGTTCGCATCCTTTCTGTGGTGGTGTGCCTCAAGATGTCAGGATCACAACACGCTACGATGAATCTGACTTTGTTCAATCTTTAATGGGAATTGTCCACGAAACCGGTCATGCTCGTTATGAGCAAGGCTTACCAAAACAGTGGGCAGGACTACCAGTTGGCCAAGCACGTTCAATGGGTATTCATGAATCTCAATCTTTGTTCTTCGAAATGCAATTAGGCAGAAGTCAACCTTTTATCGCCAACTTAGCGCCACTGGCTCAAAAACACTTCTCAACTAATGACGCGAAAGTATTCGAAGCAAACAATCTACAGAAAATCTATACCCGAGTGCAACCAGGATATATTCGCGTTGATGCGGATGAGCTTACTTACCCTGCCCATGTCATTCTTCGTTATGAGATCGAACGAGATTTGATGAATGGTAAGATCTCCTATAAGGATATTCCTGAACTGTGGAATCTGAAGATGCAGCAGTACCTCGGTCTTTCCACACAAGGTAACTTTAAAGACGGTTGCATGCAGGACATTCACTGGACAGATGGTGCCTTTGGTTATTTCCCTTCTTACACTTTAGGGGCAATGTATGCAGCGCAGTTTATGGCGGCGATGAGAAAAGAGGTGGATGTGGACAACGCAATCTCTTCATTAGAATTGGCTCCGATCTTTGATTGGTTAAGTGACAATATTTGGAGTCAGGCAAGTACGCTTGGTACTGGAGAGTTGGTTAAACAAGCGACCGGCTCAGAACTTAACGCTCAATTCTTTAGAACACATTTAGAAAAACGTTACTTATAGTTTCGACCATGACTCGCGAAGTTAGACGACTTGGCGAGTCAACACTTTCCAGTCTGTGGCGCAAAGTGATAAGTAATTCAACGGTAACCGTTTTAACATTGCCTATTAGTAGTTAGTCAATAAAGGCAATAGAAATGAAACTGTCCACACTATCGGTATTATTAATTCCGAGCTTGTTCATCGCTACAAGTGTGCAAGCGAACTCCTCAGAAGGTCCTAAGCTAATTTACTCCGCACACATTGATAAAACGTGTGGTGTACAAGTTGACAGCGAGGCGACCGGCACCTTAGGTTTTGGAAACCAAGTTCCTGAAGATGGTGCAACGTTTAAAGTTATTTCTAATCATAACGAAAATCATATGAACCCAAAGCTCCAAGTCACTCACTTCGAGGCTGACGATGACAAAATTACAGCACAAAATACTACGTTGGAAATTGATGGGACTGCACACAAAGTAGAAGACTTACAGAACGCTCCTGTCGAAGTTCAAGTCGGTGAGAACACAGCTCACGGTTACACAAGTGTTGGAGAATTTGAGTTTGAGGAAAATGGAGATAAAACGGCAACGGTAACCTATACCATTACCTGTACGCATGACATTGTGAAGGCTCAAGGTTAAATATCGACACAACATATAATGATTCGGGGGAGACCTATTCTATCCCCCGCCATTACTTCTGCTGAAAATTATCTTTTTGAGTCGTATTCAATCACTGAAATAACCGCGCCACATGGATCCTCTATCACCGCTATCTTACCGACACGCTCAATAGTCGTCACTGGAACCAATACTAAACCGCCGACTAATTCTGTTTTGTTCACAATAGCTTCAACTTCGTCAACGGTTACGTAGGTGCGCCAATGTGCTCGAATATCCTTATCATCGACAGTAAGTATGCCAGCAAAAGGTTCCGTAGCGTTATCACTTTTAACCAGTGCGTAGCGGCTACCATTTCGACCCGCTACCTCTTTTAACCTCCAACCAAGCATTGATTCATAGAACCGGCATGCTTGTTCAAAATCCGGAGTTATCAACTCTGACCAACTAAATAATCCATGGTCTTCAAACGGTTTATCCACTTACATACCTTCCACTTTTGACAGCCATTTCTCTCTCTTTACTAGGCAAATATCCATGATTAAACGAGCAATTTCCTCTGAACTTTGGTCTGGGGTTTGCTCATGCAGTGCTCTCCAAGCGACGTCGATAGCGCAGTTAATAACATCGCACGCTTCACCTACAACACCATCACTTCCACCTTTTTCAGTAGGAGTGATGCCATCTTTAATCTGTAGTTCTATTGATAGCTCGCCGACTTCTTCTACAAGTTTTTGTAAAAAGAACGGATAGGTTCTGTGTGGTTTTTCGGTGCCAAGTTCCTCGGATACCTTAACGAGTTGTTCAAACATTCAGTTTTCCCCTATTCAATCGCCTTAGCACCTTAAAGATGGGAGTATTCTTAGTCGTTTTTAACATCATTAAAAAAGCGACCAATTGAGTCGCTTTTATCAAAACCATGATGGTAGTTTTATCGGATTTATTGATTATTAATTGCGGGCTGCACGCTTTGTGTAATATCTTCAAATTCAAACTTTCCATCATCTAACGCTTTCTTAATCTCGCTTTTTGCAGAAAAATCTAACGCAGCAAGATCCACTTTCTTAATTCGGCTGTCGTTCATCGTTTTGTAGTAGAGAACGCCATTGGTTTGGTCAACCACTGAAGTCCACTGAGTCGCGCTTGGTAGATCTGGGATATGCTCTCGATATTGCGGGCCAAACTCAGAGCCAATTGGAATATCGAAGTTATTCAATATATGAAAGGCTTGAGAAACTGCCTGTGCCGAGGTTTTGAGTTCAGGTGCAGTGGTGACATAAAATGCCGCTCGTACGAACCTAGAAGGCGGCGTAATGTCTCCAGGTAAGCCTAAGAACCCTGAACCGATACCGAATGATTTTGCCTCGACCTTTCCAAACTGCCGAGGAGCACTGGTTCCAGGTTGTAAGTGCAGGTAGTTGTTTAAGTTGGTCACCTGCCAAGGAAACGTTGGAGAGTTAGTCAGAACGCCTACTTCATTTTCGTAAATATGCACCTCTCCTTGGTTCATAATTTCAATCACAACACTTCGACCTGTTTTGTCCGTTACACGCCAATGCCCTGTTGGTGAAGGCTGTCCTTTAGCATCTAGATATACTGGCACGATATCTATAGATTTCATCGCGGTTATTACTTCATCGACAGTTTTAAATTGCGACAACATCCAACGTACAAAATCCATATCGGTAATGCTTTTCTGTCTTGCTTCCTCGTTGTACGGTTTTAGCGAACCGTACCCTTTGAAATAGAATAGTCCGGCACTCAACCCAGCCTCATTAACCCCTTCCCCAATAAACCGGTCATCACTTACTGATATACCAACAAAACCTAGGCGACTACCCCAACTGAATCCTTGTTTATGATCGGGCATAATCGACGTGAACTGGTGCTTTCTCGGAGAGATGATCAGTTTACTATTTAGATTACTCTCACCCCATTCAATAGTGCGAGCTTGTATGAAGTCGTTTCCGACCGTAGAAAGAGAAATGCCAGTACAAGCACTAGCAGGTACGATAACGCTAGCTGAAAGCACTATCGCAATTAACGTTTTTCTGAACATTTCAAACAACCTAAAAGTAAGGCTACACATTGTAGTGCTATGAGTGTAGACCTAGTTCTCTTAGTTGAAAATGGAAATTGCAATACGATGAAAAGAATTATCTTTTCAGTTACTTAATTGATATTTTAATCCACCAAAAGACTCTCTATTCGTACAATTTTAGATCACCAGGTACGAAAAAGGCGACCCAAGGTCGCCTTTTTACACACTTACACAGTTTTAGAAGATGTGAAGTGTAGCATTGATGGTAAAGCTATCTAGATCTTTGTCATCAAATTTGGTTTTAACGCCGTTAAAACGTTGCCAACTCGCACCAACAGAAAGCATATCAGTCACGAAGTACTCTGCACCTACACCGTACATAAAGTCTGTACCGCTGTCGCTGCCACTTAGACCATCTTTATAATCAGCGTTGTAGTAGTGTAAACCACCTTTAGCGTAAAGCTGTACTGGACCAATATCGATACTTGGTTTAAGTGCTGCGTACCAAGAACCTAGTTCTGCGTAACCTTTCTTGCCCTCGCTAGTACCGTCGAAGTTACCGTGTTTCCAGTAACCACCTTCAATACCGATGATAGGCAGAATACCAGTACCAACGTGGAAACCCATTGGGGTATCGCTGTTACCATTGTAGTCTGCACGACCAGCAGAAACACCACCATACAACCACGCATCAGCAAACGCTGACGTCGACGCACCAACAAGCGCAAGCGCTAAAAGTGTCTTTTTCATTTGTAACCTTCTTGTTTAATAAAATGCGGCGAGTCCAATGAAAGCCACCGCGGAGCTTTATATATCACACACTATATCGTAGGAGAATCCTTCTAGTTTTAATTTTCGGTAAAACTTTCTGAATTCTCATACGCTTAGAAGTTATATCTATCACATTTTTGTATAGAATCTATTTAGTTGGACACTTAGCAAGCGTCTATCGCATTCAATACGCGTTTATCGGACACTGGGTATGGCGTACCGAGCTGCTGAGCAAAATAACTCACGCGTAGCTCTTCTAGCATCCAGCGAATCTCTTTAACGTTTTCTGGTATTTTCATACCTTTTGGAATCTTGTTAAGTAACTCTTTGTAGTCTTGAGTGACGGATTCCACTTTTAGCATGTGCATGCGATCTCGATTTGGGTCAATCGGTAACTTCTCCATACGTTTCTCAATTGCTTTCAAGTAACGCAGAATATCCGGCAGTCGTTTCCAGCCACATTCGGTTGCGAAGCCTTTGAAAATCAATCCTTCGATTTGCGCTTTTATATCCGATAACGCGAATGCCATAGTCAAGTCTACGCGACCTTTTAGCTTTTTATTAATGTTGAACGCAGTCGTCAGGATTGTTTCCACTTGCTGTGCAATGTCTACAACTGTATCGCCCAACTCTCCACGCACATACTCTTTAAGTTGCTCAAATTTGTCTGCATCCCAAACTAAGCCACCTTGACCTTCGATAAGCTTATCGATACCGCACGCTATACAGTCATCAATTAAGTCTAACACTTTGCCATAAGGGTTGAAATAGAGACCCAGCTTAGATTTGTTCGGAAGATTGGTGTGCAGATATTTAATTGGAGACGGCACATTCAGTAGCAGCAAACGACGTTGCCCTTCTTTCATGACCTGCTCTTGTTCGACTTCCGTTTCAAACAACTTAATTTCAACGCTGTCTTTATTGTCCACCAGAGCAGGATAAGCTTTCACATCAAATCCACCGCGCTTTTGCGAATAGACTTTTGGCAGTTCACCAAAGCTCCAGGTATGCAAACCTTGCTGCTCAATGTCATCATCAGCAACTTTAGACAAAGTTTGTTGCACTTTGTCTTTCAGGCTTTCTTTCAACTCATAGAGATTGCGATTCTCTTTAAGCTTTCTATTGCGATGATCCACAGCACGGAAAGTAATTTTCAGGTGATCAGGAAGTTGTTCTAGATTCCAGTCGTCCCTTAATACTTCCACACCGGTCATGCGGCGAAGTTCTTTTTCCAATGCATCTAAAAGCGGTGCTTCCATCGGTGTGACACGAGCCAAGAATGCGTCTGCGTAGTTTGGCGCTGGAACAAAGTTCTTACGTAGTGTCTTTGGCAATGCTTTGATTAAGCTCACCACCAGTTCGTGTCGCAACCCTGGGATTTGCCAATCGAACCCTTCACTATCAATCTGGTTAAGGATAGGTAATGGGATATGCACTGTTACACCGTCACTATCTTCTCCAGGTTCAAACTGATAACTTAGCTTGAGTTTAAATCCACCTTGATGCCAGAAGTTAGGATAATCAAGATCGGTGACATGACTAGCGTCGCCCTTAAACAGCATCTCTTTTTCAAAATTAAGAAGCTCTTTGTTCTTCTGGCTTGCTTTCTTCCACCACGTATCAAAATGGCGCCCAGAAACAACTTCCGTACCTACACGTTGATCGTAGAAATCAAACAGCTCATCGTCGTCAACAAGAATATCCCGACGACGCGACTTGTGCTCAAGCTCTTCTACTTCTTGTAGTAGCTTTCTGTTTTGTTTGAAAAATGCGTGCTTGGTTTCCCAATCCCCTTCAACTAAGGCACTGCGCACAAACAGTTCGCGACTTAAAACTGGGTCAATCGCACCATAGTTAACCAATCGCTTCGGAACGATTGGTACTCCGTACAACATCACTTTTTCGTGTGCCATTACGGCTGCGCGTTTCTTAGACCAATGGGGTTCACTGTAGCTACGTTTGATTAGGTGTTTTGCTAGAGGCTCGATCCACTCTGGTTGAATTTTGGCGATAATACGTCCCCAGAGCTTAGAGGTTTCCACCAGTTCTGCCGACATTATCCACTTAGGTTGCTTCTTAAACAGACCTGAAGCTGGGAAGATATGGAATCGTGCGTTTCGAGCCCCTTGGTACTCATTTTTCTCTTGGTCTTTCACACCAATATGAGACAACAAGCCAACCAGTAAGGCAGTATGGACCGATTGGTAACTGCCTGGTTCTTGGTTGAGTTTTTCATCCATCTCACGCATGGCTTGATGTATTTGGAAGTAGACATCTTGCCACTCACGTACACGTAAGTAGTTTAAATAGTCTTGCTTGCATTGCTTGCGGAATTGATTTCCAGACAACGCTTTTTGTTGTTTTTGAATGTAATCCCATAGGTTTACAAACGTCAGGAAATCAGACTCTTTATCGAAAAAGCGCTTGTGTTTGTCGTCAGACGATTGCTGCTTGTCACTAGGACGTTCTCTTGGGTCTTGAATAGACAATGCAGAAGCGATAACCATGACTTCTTTTAAACATCCAAGTCTTGGTGCTTCTATCACCATTCGAGCCAAACGAGGGTCGATTGGCAGGCGAGCCAACTTACGACCAATTGGAGTTAAACGTTTCTTAGGATCTTTTGCTTTATCATTGATAGCACCTAACTCTTCAAGCAGACGTACGCCGTCTTGGATATTGCGTTTATCAGGTGCTTCAACAAATGGGAAAGCTTCGATATCGCCCAACCCCAAAGCCGTCATTTGCAGAATGACCGACGCTAGGTTGGTTCTAAGAATTTCAGGATCAGTGAATTCTGGGCGTGATTCGAAATCTTCTTCCGAATACAGACGAATACAGATCCCCTCTTCTACACGGCCGCATCGACCTTTACGCTGGTTTGCACTTGCCTGAGAAACTGGCTCAATAGGAAGACGCTGAACCTTTGTGCGATAACTGTATCGACTAATGCGAGCGGTACCTGGGTCAATGACGTACTTAATTCCCGGAACAGTCAGAGATGTTTCAGCAACGTTAGTGGCGAGTACAATTCGTCGACCTGCATGTGGTTGGAAGATCTTATTCTGTTCGCCAGCGGATAATCGAGCGTACAATGGAACAATCTCAGTATCACGAAGGTTACGTTTTGCTAATGCATCCGCCGTATCACGAATCTCACGCTCACCGTTCATGAAAATCAGAATGTCACCAAGACCTTCATCACACAGTTCATCTACCGCTTCGAAAATGCCTTCTAGCTGATCTCTATCGCCATCATCGTCCCCAGACAGAGGGCGATAGCGAGTTTCAACTGGGTATGTTCGTCCCGAGACCTCAATAATTGGCGCGTCATTGAAATGTTTTGAGAAACGCTCTGGATCGATGGTCGCTGAAGTGATGATGATTTTTAAATCAGGGCGTTTCGGGAGTAACTCACGTAAGTACCCCAGAATAAAGTCGATATTCAAACTACGCTCATGCGCTTCATCAATAATGATGGTGTCATATTGATTAAGAAAACGATCGTGTTGAATTTCAGCTAGTAAGATACCGTCTGTCATCAACTTCACTTGAGTATTCTCAGAAATCTGATCGTTAAATCGGACTTTATACCCAACGAACTCGCCGAGTGACGTCTCCATCTCTTCGGCAATACGATTTGCCACTGAGCGCGCAGCAAGTCGTCTAGGCTGTGTATGACCAATTAAGCCAAATTGTCCTCGCCCTAATTCTGAACAAATTTTTGGTAGCTGAGTCGTCTTACCTGAACCTGTTTCACCCGCCACAATAACCACTTGATTATTCTCAATGGCTTCGGCAATTTCATCTTTCTTCTGACTAACCGGCAGCTGCTCTGGGTAGTTGATGGTGGGTTTTGCAGCTGCGCGCTGTTGAGCAACCATCATCGATCGCGCAATATCTGTAGCAATCTCGTCGAATACTGCAGATTGAGCTTCTGGTTTTTTAATTCTTGTTGCGCCTGCGATACGCTTACTCAAACGAAAGCGGTCGCGAATCATACAGTCTTTTAATGCTTTTTTAAGTGACTGTGGATTATTCGCTCGCACTTGCGACTGTTGATTGGAATTTTGAGAGGAAGTCAAAACGTTCCCTACTTAACTTTTTACTATTAAAAACTGGCCGGATTGTAGCACAGGTAGGAAATTCGCGTTAAGCCAGAAGGATACAAAAAAGCTCCGCAATGCGGAGCTTTCTGATTAGAAGTGGTATTGAAGATAGAAGGTGCTGTAGTTACTACCACCTTTGATTCGACCAAACTGGGACGAAGCTTCGAATATCGCACTGCGGTGATGCAGAGCATAACCCAACCATAACTCTTCAAGCTCTGGTTTACCGATAATAGAGCCTATGCTGATATCATAAGAAATATCAATGTAGTTCATAAGGTGACTCGCACGCTTCTCTTTCTTATCCATCTCTTGTTGTTCGATATAGGTAATGTTGTCGATATATGACAGGCCGTTACCCACACCTAAACGCATCTTCACTGGCCAGTTAAATGTGTAATATGCTTTGATAAGCGTGATAAATTCTGTACCAGAGCCTTGAACCTCAGAACTCCAGTGGTGAGCAATACCCGGACTCAAATAGATATCCAACGGCATACCAAACAACTCATCCGTTAATGGATGGCCATAAAATACTGATGTTACTTGGTTATTATACGGATCGCGCTTACCATTAAAGGTCAGGATATCACCCATGTCCGATGGTGACGCATAACCATGAGCTACACGCACATAAGGTTTAGCTCCGATATCACGACGTACTTGCTTCGCTTTTGATGTTGATTTTTTCTTCTCGTTGAAGAAACCAAAACCGAAATACACTTCGCCTTCAAAACGTTCTTTAATCACTGATGAATGATACGCTTGGTTATCTAGCATGCGAATATTAGTCGCACCTACAAGGTATAGGTTTGATACGACGTGGTATTTAGCATCAACGCCCATCGCATAGTCCATACCGCCACTTAGGCTATCTGTAGTGCCTCGGTATGTACCATAGTATTCGGTGTTAAAGTCAGCATCTTTATAACGTAGTGTAACGTTAGGACGTAATTCAAGGTCACCATAATCAAGCATACCTTGAAGTCTAAAGTTTGCATGATAACGGTTATGTCCGTCTGTCATTAGCTCAGTGTCGAAGTGCCAAGCGTCATCAAAGTTGTAACGCATTTGCAAACCATAATCCGCAGTGTCTCCCCCAACGGCATTTTGCTCGTCTGCTGGTATGTCGATAAAACGCATACGCGCAATGGCGTTAAGCTCTAACTCTTTGTCATCCGTTTTATAGAGGTGGGCGCCTGCCATAGTACCGTCTAGAAAGACATAGTCATTCTTAAAGAACATCATCGGAATAAAGGTACTAACGGAGGTATCACTTCCTTTGGTATCAAAAGGAATGTTCGCTGTACGCCACACTGCTGCAATGCCCCAATCCGCTTCTTGCGCTGACTCTTCTGCCAATACCACTGGTGCTGTACAAAGTGATGCTGCGGTCGCGAGCGCGAGATTTCTCTTTATCATGTCTTGCAGTTTCTCCAACTGGAATATGTTTACAATTAATAAGCTAAGGAGCACGTAATCACTATTTTGACTGATAGCCAAAATTCACACGCCATTTATCAAATAACCTAACAACAGCTACCTCAGTGAAGTAGAGTTGTATATTATGGGGTTAACGCATATTTTTATGTCACCACACTGTTATTTGCCTTATGGCTCAATAAATAACCAACAGTGATGGGTGTCATAGTTTCCACTATTTAGACGAATCGTGAAAGTAGAAAAGTTAAAAAAAATTCTCCAATCTTTGCCAAACGATCAACATATTGATGTCGTCACAGGTGAGACATGGCTTCCAGAACGACTTTTGAGTGCCAAAGTCGATAATGACTTGTTATTCTTAGAGTTCGACAACGCTCCTGACGAAGCGGAAGATACATTTGAAGGTCGAGGATTTGTTGAGCATGAAATAGAGCTAGTTCGTGAGCGATTAGCTCAGATGATCGACCAAAGCAACAATAAAGAGCATCTTTTGAATGCTTTGACTGCTTTTTTCCTAATCGGTCATGAAACGAGTAGCTCAGAGTTTGTCGAATTGCTTGAGCAAATGAATGAAGCTACAACAGCATCAGAGCACCCAGCACTGGAACATTCCTAGAAAGTAAGTAGAAAGAACGCCTCATGAAAAAGCTCAATCCTGTGTTGGCAGGACCAATATTACGTCGCACTAACCCTCAGCATATCACCCTATGGTTGGCGACCTCATTGTGTCCTTCAAACCTTCAACTTGCGATCAATAACGATGATGTGATTTCCTACAGTGATTTTGATACTGAGCAGGTCTACAAAATAAGCAACAAGCTATGGATCATTCAGTTCCACACTAATCTTTTAACGTCTCAGACTGGCCACTTAGGTTATAACGTGGTTTGGCGAGAATCCAAGAGCAGCGTTCTTAATGACAACATGTTCTATTCATCGTCATCTTGGATAGACATCATATTGTCAGATAAGTCTGATCATATTCTTCACGGTTCATGTAGAAACCCACATCATCATAGTGAAGACAGCCTGCTTCAAGTTGATTCATTGCTCGATCAGTTAGCGACTTCTACAAAAGACGATGATCGACCAGACCTTTTGTTACTTACTGGCGACCAAATCTACGCTGATCATGTTGCCGGTCCAATGTTGGTGGCTATCCATAAAGTCATCAAATTACTTGAGTTACCTAATGAGTCATTTATTGGTGCGCCTGTTGAAAATGCAGATGAACTCTACCATTGTACCAACGCTCTCTATTCTAGAGACCAAATACTCCCCCATTACCAAGATGAGACTCATCGTCTAAAGGGTCTGATTAACAAAAATGACACGCCTATTTTCAGCTCTAGAGAATGCGAAAATCATCTGATTAGCTTCTCAGAATTTTTGGCAATGTACTTGTTAAATTGGTCTCCTGAACTCTGGGATGCCATTCAGTTTAAACAACTGCGTCCCAATGATGGTTCTGAAAACCAACCTTTGTTAGAGAAAGACCAACCTCTTTGGAACTGGGAAAAAGCAGAGCTCGATAAATTTGTCGCTGGCTTACCAAAGATCAGGCGAGTTATGGCGCATGTCCCAAGTTATATGATTTTTGATGATCACGACGTAACTGACGATTGGAACCTAACTGTTGGCTGGGAAAAAGCAGCTTACGAGAACGCGTTTTCTAAGCGAATAATAGGTAACGCTCTATTGTCCTATCTACTGTGCCAAGCTTGGGGTAATACGCCAGTTCAGATGAAGAGTGACTGGCGACACAGTTTGGTTGGGCTGTTCTCTTATGCCAACGCAAACAAAATCATCGCGCAAGACCAACACGATGACTTAATTACGCAATTGCTGCGATACGAGAAGTGGCACTTTAGTCTTGATTCATCACCTAAAGTAGTGGTTCTTGATACTCGCACACGACGCTGGCGTTCCGAGTCCAATCTAAATAAACCATCTGGTCTAATGGACTGGGAAGCGATGGTTGAATTTCAACAAGAGCTCATCGGTCTAGACTCTGTTGTTGTCGTATCTCCCGCACCTATGTTTGGTGTGAAATTTATAGAAACACTACAAAGTATGGCGACAAAAATGGGTAATCCACTAATTATTGATGCTGAAAACTGGATGGCTCATCCTGGAAGCGCCAATACTCTACTGTCTATTTTTACCCATACTAAGACACCTAAGAACTTTGTCATTTTGTCGGGTGACGTACACTACTCCTTCGTCTACGACGTCAAACTTCGTTATAAGCAGACGGACTCGCACATTTACCAAATAACCTGTAGTGGAATAAAGAATGAGTTTCCGGAACCACTACTGACGATTTGTGACACACTCGATAAATGGCTTTATTCACCGCGTTCACCGCTCAACTTGTTTACTAAGCGTAAGCGTTTAAAGATCTTCAAACGTAAGCCAGAACCAAGTCACCATAATCGACTGGTCAATAAAAGTGGTATCGGAAAGGTACGATTGGATGATGAAGGCAAACCTATCGAGATATCGGTCCTTCATGGAGATGGTACAAAAACCACATTCCCTGAAACTAATTCCGAAAGCTAAACTCTAAATACTTGTGATCTGGCTCAACAATCACTATGTATTATAAATAAGCAATAAAATCAGGTAACGCCATGTTTAATTCCATTACTTCAATGTTTAAACAACTTATTGAAGGCGATGACTTATCTAACAACAAGTCAATTAGCCCTAACCTTGCTATCGCTGCACTGCTTTGCGAAGTGTCTAATGCCGATTATCAAGTGGAAGAGGAAGAAGAAAAAGCCAAGCTATCTTTAATTGAACGACTGTTAGGACTTGATGAAACAGAGTCGAAAACTCTGTTGGTTCAAGCGCAAGAACAAACCAAGAACTCAGCGTCTTTGTACGACTTTACCTCAAGCTTGAGAGAATTGAGTCAGGAGAAGCGCTTTGACTTAATCAAAGCCATGTGGGAAGTTGCCAACGCAGACGGAGTTATTGACCCGCTGGAAGATGCAGTGATTCGTAAAGTAGCAGAGCTCCTCTATGTTGATCACAGCGAGTTTATCCGAGCTAAGATTCAAGTCACTGACAAGTAACGCCACACGTTATAAGCACAAAAAAGCCGAGCAGAGAGTATTTCTGATCGGCTTTTGTCATTCTTGGTCAGCGAGTTACAGCATGGTCAATGCCAATTTAGCAAGGTTATACGCATCAACATAGCCCGAGTGCTGTCTACCTTCCCACTCTATTCCTTGGCTTTCTTGTGCCGCTTTGTGACCAATACGCTTATCTTTAAGTCGATTCTGTATGCGATATAAGGTCGCTAGATTAACAAACTCTTTGAATGGCATTTCGATACCTTTCGATTGACATTCTTCGAGTAAGATAATGTCGTCTCGGCCCCATGAAGCATAAATTTTGTTAGGCCCACCAAAATTTTTAACCATCGACTGAATCACAGACGCTAGTGGACGCCCCTGCTTTTCTACTTTACGTGGTGTTATACCGGTAAGCTCTGTACAAAATAACGACACCTTATCAGTTTCAGGCTTAACGTAATATTGTGCTCGCTTCACTACTTCTTGTTTAACTAAATCTATTTCTGCTAGCCCTACTTCAATTATCTCGCCAGTCGTGCCAACACCGTCGACATTCCAACAACACATTTCAAGATCAAAACAAACGACACGATTATAATTCATAGGGATTTTAAGATTAGTTAAACGAACCGTCAGATTGTAACGTATCAAACGTCAAACCTCGACAGTTCTCCATTCAATCGCTAAAAAATCAAGCAACCATTGCTCTGTTCCTGCCTTTATCTTTGCTTCTATATAATAAATCATCGGCACGGTTCATGAGTTTCTCCAAGGACTCTCCTCTAAATACGGACGCACCTATACTCAGTGTACAAACAAAGTTTGGATCGATGGTGTCCCATTTCATAAAGGAAATATCTTCACACACTTCGTTTAGATAAATGTTGAGTAACTCTTCGTCAACACAACGACTTATCACAGCAAACTCATCGCCGCCGAGTCTGAACAGCATATCATCGGGATACAGTTGCGCTTTTATATACGCAGCAACTTGCATCAAGATTTCATCACCAGAAACGTGACCATATTTATCGTTAATTTGCTTAAACTTATCAATATCAATAATGACTAAAGAAAATGGCTTATTGCATGAAATATGGTAATCCGCTAACCGATTGAATGCGCGTCGATTGTACACTTCCGTTAAAGGGTCTCGCTCTACTAAGTATTGCAAGTCACGCGTTCTGCGACTGACCAACTTGGTCAATCTTCGTTGTTCACGCAGCATTAACTGAACCACGTAAGCCAATAGAATCGAAATGATAAAACCGCCTGAAGCAACACATAGGAGAATAAAACTGTCATTCTGAGAAATTTCTGAATCGTGTTTAAACTGAATGTTCCACTGTCGATCATAAAGATCCACAATGATGCTCTTTATATCCCCAGACAACGTTTGCCACGCTGGATTCTCATACATAATGGGGTCATCTTCGGCATCAAACCCTAAATCCACAACTTGAATACCCACTTCTTTACCGATGGAGGTTCGAGAAACAATCTGCTCGAAATATGCGGTTGTCCGAACAACTCCAATAACCACTCCACGTAATGAGTTATCACCGACCTCGAATACTGGGTGGTAAACTAGCATTCCTTGTTTCGGTAACGAACGATCAAACCCGTCCTGTAATAGGCGAATCTTATCTGACAAACTCGGCTCTCCGGTTTCCAGTGTGCTGCGAATCACTCGTCTAACACGCTCTCGGGAAGAGTAGTACCCCAATGCACGTAAGTTGGCTTCATTAACAGGATAGACATCACTTGCCACATAAATAGGTTCATCATTTTCAAGGATATAACCATCTTGGCGAGGTTCGTCTTTAGGTACCGTATATATTTGATAACTAGGAAAGTGTTGCTTGACTCGCTCTACATGCGACTCAATCTGCTCAGGGTACACCTTCTTCATCCATTGCATAGCTATCAAACTTTTTGAATCTGCTAGCAATGGAGCGACAAAAGTGGAGAAATTATCCCACGTTGGTGGTTGAGTTGCGTGATAGAAACTAGCTCCTGCGCCAATAAAAGCAACGTCCAACATGACAAGTTCTTTTATATTCTCTGCTTGGTTTTGAGCTAAGAACTCAAAATTAGAATCGGAAAGTTGTTTTTGTCCTTTATAAACAAGATGTGTAATGAAAATCGTTAATACCAATCCCAGAATTAGTACTAACACGGAGTACCGCTTGACACCACGGTCCTCTTTGCTTAAGCCTGTAACCATATATATTGTCCTAACTGGTTATAGTTTTATTAGTGTTACCAGTTTTTATATTTGTATTAAATATTATTAGCCATGTGATATAAGTATCGAAAATACAATACCTTACCTTTTACTGTTAAATCTTACACAGCTCTGACATGGACAAAAGTTACAGTGTTAAAAAAAACAGCGAAGATCACCTAAATTTGTAAAATCGTCATTATCTGCTGAATTCTTCGCCAAAAAACTCACTTTGTAATGACATTATTGCGAAACCATCGCTCTATGAGCCTTGATTATGCTAGACTTCGCCCCAAAATTAACAACTAATGACTGACACATAGAGAAACTCCTATGAACATCGATCTAAATGTTATCCCAACTACTTTCGACATGTTGCACGCTGGCCTAGCGGCTTCTAGCGTTTTGTTGCTTGCCATCGCGGTATCACGCAAAAGCAAAGTCGTTGAAAAAGTGGTCGAAAAACCAGTAGAGAAGATCGTCGAGGTTGAAAAGCCAGTAGAAAAAATCGTTGAAGTTGAGAAAGTCGTTGAAGTCGAAAAAGTCGTGGAAAAAGTTGTAGAAGTAGAATCTAAACTTGCGACTGCTTCTACCGATTCTGCAATGCAACTTCTGTCTTTGATGCAGCAAGAAGCTCGCATGGTCGATTTCCTGCAAGAAGACCTAACTTCATTCTCCGATGAAGAAGTGGGCGCAGCAGCTCGTGTTGTCCATTCTGGCGGTAAAAAAGTGATCACCGAGTACTTTGCTTTGTCTCCAATTCGCAGTGAAGACGAAGAAACTCGCGTAACAATCGAAGAAGGCTTTGATTCGCAATCTGTTCGCCTAACTGGCAACGTAACCGGTAATGCACCATTCTCAGGCACACTAATTCATAAAGGTTGGAAAGCCGACAAAGTGACTCTGCCTAAGTTGTCTGAGAACTACAACGCATCTGTCATCGCACCAGCAGAGGTAGAGCTATAATGGATCTATCAACGCACGAACAGAATCAGCCATCTGCTCATTACAGTGTAGGTATCGACTTAGGTACTACACACTGTGTTATGTCGTTTCTTGATACGACAAACGAGTCCGCGCAAGTGGAAGTAGTTTCTATTCCACAGCTTACAGCGCCAGGTACTGTAGAATCTTTCAAACAACTAGGTTCATTTCTATATCAACCTCATGAGCACGAGATGGGACAAGGCTCCCGCACTCTGCCATGGACAAGTGAGCCAAAGGCTCTGGTTGGTGCCGTTGCTCGAAACCTTGGTTCAAAAACACCTATTCGTCTCGTAGCGAGTGCTAAATCTTGGCTGTGTCACGGCGGTGTGAACCGACGTGAGAGCTTTCTTCCACAAGGCAGTCCAGAAGAAGTCACCAAAGTGTCTCCTCTTCGTGCGACTGAGCTGTATCTAGAGCACTTGAAAGATACATGGAATCACAAACACCCTGAGCATAAGCTTGAGGACCAAGACGTAACCATAACCGTCCCGGCTTCTTTTGATCCTGCAGCGCGCGATCTTACTGCAGAAGCAGCACGTAACGTTGGATTATCACACCTAACCCTTCTTGAAGAGCCTCAAGCAGCCTTATATAGCTGGATTGACAACAGCGAGGATAAATGGCGTGATGAAGTCAATGTTGGCGATGTAGTGTTAGTAGTCGATGTCGGTGGTGGTACCACAGACTTATCTTTGGTCGCAGTAACAGAACAAGATGGTAACCTGAATCTTGAACGTGTTGCTGTTGGTGAGCATATTCTGCTTGGTGGCGACAATATGGACCTTGCTTTAGCTTATCGCCTAAAGATGAAGCTAGCGCAAGATGGTAAAGAATTGCAACCGTGGCAAGTTCAAGCAATGACTCATGCTTGCCGCGACGCTAAAGAAGCCTTACTAAATGATTCTGAGCTTCAAGCAGTGCCGATTGTTGTCCCTAGTCGTGGCTCTAAGTTACTAGGCGCAACACTGAAAACTGAATTGACCCAACAGGAAGTTCAACAAACTCTTGTAGACGGTTTCTTCCCACAAGTGGGCATTCAAGATCATCCGGTTCAACGTGCTCGCGGTGCATTAACGCAAATGGGCCTTCCTTACGCACAAGATGCGGCGATTACTCGCCATATTGCTGCGTTCTTGAGCCGCCAAAGCAACGCAACAGATAACGCCTTTGCAGGTATTCCTGGCATGCAACCAGCACCTGAGTTCGTCAAGCCAACAGCCTTGCTCTTTAACGGCGGTGTCCTTAAATCGAAACTACTCTCTGATCGTTTGTTCAACACCATTAACGCGTGGCTTGAAACTGCGGGCTCAGACAAGGCAAAAATGCTTTCTGGCCTAGACTTAGATCTTGCCGTTGCAAGTGGTGCAGCTTATTACGGTAGCGTTCGACGTGGTCAAGGTGTTCGAATTCGCGGCGGTATTGCCTCGAGTTACTACATCGGCATTGAAAGTGCGATGCCTGCGATTCCGGGAATGGCTCCTCCAATGGAAGCCCTTTGTGTTGCACCGTTCGGTATGGAAGAAGGCAGTAGTGTTCAAGTCCCTAGTCAAGAATTTGGACTTGTCATTGGTCAACCTGTTCATTTCCAATTCTTCGGTTCAACTACCCGCCGTGATGATGAGGCAGGAGTTCATCTTGACTTTTGGCAACCAGAAGAGCTTGAAGAACTTCCAGAAATTCAAGTTACCTTGCCAGTATCAGAAGGCCGCAGCGTTGGCGAAGTGGTTCCTGTGACACTATCATCGCGCGTTACTGAACTTGGCACTCTATATCTGGAAGCCATCGCTTCGGATAATGGCCAAAAATGGCACGTTGAATTTGACGTCCGCGAAGACGCATAACAATAATTAAATGACAAAACGGCACATTATGTGCCGTTTTTTATCGCTAATCCCAGTCTTTATTAAGACCTAACTGGAGCATGTCATGGCATCCTCACAATATCTGGTCGGTATCGATTTAGGTACAACCAATACGGTTGTCGCATTCTGTGAAATTCAAGACGACCTCTCTAACTCTCCGGTCGAATTGTTTGAAATCGACCAACTCGTTGGCCCGGGCGAAGTAGTGCGTAAACCACTACTGCCCTCTTTCCGTTATCATCCAGCAGCTCAGCAAGTGTCCGAAGCGGACCTCACTCTCCCATGGGAAAATCAATCGGTCGATGGTGATCTGAAAAATATCATCATTGGTGAATGGGCGAGAGAGTTGGGTGCAAAAGTTGAAGGCCGACAGGTCTCAAGTGCTAAGAGTTGGCTATCGCACAATGCAGTTGATCGTGAAGACGACATTCTACCGTGGGCCGGCGCGCAAGATGTCGAAAAAGTGTCGCCAGTCATCGCCAGCGCAAGCTATCTCAACCATATTCGTCAGGCATGGAACCACCGCCATCACTACAACAAACTTGAAGATCAAGATGTAGTCATTACGGTTCCAGCTTCCTTTGATGAAACCGCAAGGAAGCTCACCCTACAAGCCGCAAAATTGGCAGGACTACCAAAAGTCCACCTGTTAGAAGAGCCACAAGCCGTTTGTTATGACTGGTATGCGAGACACAAAGATACCGCAGCACAAGAGTTGGCCCAAGTACCGCTTATTCTGGTATGTGATGTTGGTGGTGGTACTACTGACTTAAGTTTGATTGAAGCTAAACACGACAATGACGAACTAACACTGAATCGAATCGGTGTCGGCGAACACCTTATGTTAGGTGGTGATAATCTTGATCTGGCACTTGCACATATGGCTGAGCAGCGCTTTAACGAGACTAAAAAGCTTAACGCGGCTAGTCTTACCAAGCTGATTCAGCAAACTCGCAAGGCAAAAGAGGCGTTGCTGTCTGAAAATGCTCCAAATGACATGAAAATCACTATGTTGGGTAGTGGTTCTCGTTTAATCGGTGGCACGAAAAGCATCGCTCTTACCAAACAAGAAGTGCATCAAATAGCTTTAGAAGGCTTCTTTCCGACCACGAAGTTTGGTGAGCTACCTGACAAGAAACGAAGCGCTGTCGTTGAATTTGGACTGCCTTACGTTTCCGACCCTGCGGTAAGTAAGCATGTCTCCGAGTTCTTGCATTTGCACCAAGAGGTTGCGAAAGACGCCTTAGGCGATCAAAGTGACCCAGCGATTCCTGTTGGCCTGCTACTCAATGGTGGTGTTTTCAACAGCGACTTGGTCACACGTCGCGTGGTCGATATCGTTGAAAATTGGAAAGGTTCTGCTGTTTCTTTACTCTCTAACCCACATCCAGATTGGTCTGTTGCGCTTGGTGCTGTCGCTTTTGCAAAAGCACGTCGTGGTGCACAGCTTAAAATTGGTGGTGGTAGTGCCCGTTCCTACTTCCTACATCTACAAGAAAAGAACAAACTTGGCCAAGCTTTATGTTTATTGTCCAAAGGTACAGATGAAGGGCAAGAAATTCGTCTGACTGGTCGTCGATTTGCGCTAACTCTGGGTGAACCTGTTCGATTTAACCTTCTTACTTCAACCCATGATTACTTTGGCGAGCATCAAAAAGTACAGAACGGGTTAATGGTTCAAATCGCCCCCGATCAGTTCGCACCGTTGCCTCCATACATCAATACGTTACAGGGTAATGATTCTCAGCTTGCTGCCAATCAAAAAGAACGAGTTGAAGTTCAGCTCGCTTGCCAATTAACCGAGGTTGGTACGCTTAAGATTGAATGTGTAAGCACTGAGGATGATGCTCAGCGATGGGCGCTTGAATTTGAAGTTCGAAATCAGCAGGCACAAGAAGAAACGGTCACCGCTCATCCTGGGCTGGAGCCAAGCAAAGATTTGATTTCTCGTTTGTATAGTGGCAACAAAAACAGCGCTGACAGCAAAGAAATCAAGCTGCTCTCCAAAACACTTGAGAAAAACCTTGGTAAGAAAGATGACTGGGATTTCTATACCTTACGTTCTCTAGTTGACAGTTTTTCACTGGGTCGCAAACGTCGTCGTCGTTCTGAACAACACGAAAAGAATTGGCTTCGCTTAACAGGCTTTTGTATGCGCCCTGGTTTTGGTGATGCGACTGACTCATGGCGTATGGAACAAATCTGGGGGTTGTACCAACAAGGTATTCAGTTCCAGAATGCACAAGGTTGGAGTGATTGGTGGACTTTCTGGCGTCGTGTCTCAGGCGGTCTAAATGAAGAACAGCAGGAAGTAATATTAGGAGGGATCGCCAAATACTTACATCCTGGTGCGATGAAGAATGCCAAAACATTCCAAGGAGCCAAGGATAAAGGCTATGAGGCCATGGTTCGTTTATCGGCAAGCTTAGAGAACTTGTACGTTGATGACAAAGTTCTGTTAGCTACTTGGTATCTCAGCAAGGCCCTCAACCAGTCTCAGTTCGAACAAGCACACTGGTGGGCATTAGGCAGACTTGCCTCTCGTACACCACTCTACGGCAGCCAACATAACGTGATATCGCGGGAACAAATTGAACAATGGCTACCAAAACTTCTTGAGCAAGACTGGCTAAAAGAACCAATGATAGGCTTTGCCTGTGTCCTGATGTGCCGTAAAACCGGCGACCGCTCTCTAGATATTTCTGATGACTATCGAGCACAGGTTCTAGATAAGCTGAAAGCGTCGAAAGCATCTTCTAGTTGGCATGAATTGGTTTCCGAGGTCAAAACACTGTCGGAATCTGATTCTAAAAAGTTATTTGGTGATGCCCTACCAGTTGGTTTGCGACTTATCAATCAATAAAGCAGCGACACAGTTTGCTATGGTTTGGAACACTTTGGCACAAATAGGTAAGTAATATCGGCTATTCCAAGCTAATTTTCGTTAAGGCGTATACATTGCGCCTTAACGATGATTATCACTCCTCATAATAGCGGAAACCTAATAATGAAAAATCGAGTCATTGAGTATCAGCCATTAGGCATCGGTGCTTGGGTAAGAATTGAAGTCACAGTTGAAGTCGCCGATGTTCTTGCTAAAGAATATACAGGTTACGGATGGCCAGTCAGAGTGTATAGCTACATCTACGATGGAAATTAAAAAAAGAGCTCATATGAGCTCTTTTTTTAGATAGCGACTCGTAACCTTAGGCCGATAATCCAAGTACTATCTTTATCAGAAAACGCAGGGTTCTTTATATACTGTAAGTCTGGTGTGACTTGAATATAGTCATTCACAGCCCAGTTATAATATAGCTCTGAGGTAATTTGATTGTCTAAACCACTCCCAAACGCTTCATTGACTTCACTCCAGTTTACGGCGAAACCCAAATTACTCGTTGCATTACCCAAACCAAAGTAGCCGATACCTGCGCTGATAGAAGTATCATACAAGGCTACATCTCCGCTTGAGAACCCTCCTCGAATAAATGGCATCAACTGCGCTGTCGCAAAATAGCTCGCTGAAAAGTTGATACCACGGCCGTTTTGATCGCTATAGGTTGTACTACCATCTGGCAAGGTAATAGTTGACAAGTTATGCCTTGTACCACCATCAATATTCCATGCTGTGACATGTACATTATCGGTATAAATTTGCTCTTGAGAAGCGGTCCAACCAAACTCTAACGTTGTAAAAAGTTTACTGTCGTCAAAGAAAGAATTAAATGGGTCACTAGAGTCACCGTTAGCATCGGCTACCCCACCAATCAGATAAAAATTGTCAGTCAACATATGACCTACGGCTAATCCAAGTACACCATCATCAGGCAAGCCAATTGCACCTCCTCCTGTGCTAAAGGCCAGGTTAGTAAATCCCGTCCAAGGGCTCGCAAGAGCATAAGTATCGACGTAATCGGTGGTATCTAGATACCCAAGCATGAGTGACGTTTTACCCTGGTTTAACTTTTGTTTCCAATACAAGTTAGTGAGACGACTGCCTTGGTCAGAATACGCAGGCCCTATCATACCGACATAGCCGACACCATCAGGTAGACTGGGAGTAACATTGCCGATAAACGAAAACTCTTTAGGTGAAAGATCGGTGTACTTATGTCTGTGCTCTACTTTCCATACCAGTCCACCAACATTACCCGAATCTAGGCCAACTAAGTTCCAACTCCCGTAGAAACGAAACACACCAGCGGCGGCGTTATTCTCGCCTCCTGTCACGGTGTCCGAAGCACGAAGCCCCAGTGATTGATAATCTAAGCCAAATGTAAGATTTTGATTTTGCTCTAACGATTCTCTCCAGTTCAATTTTGGGTTTGGCTTTGTCTTGAGAGTGTTATCGACTGAGTCCGGGCTCCCAAAATCGGCACCAATGGCTATTTTGGGGACGAGCGACGCAAAGATCGCAGCTAAAGCAACACTTGATAGAAGGGTTTTAGTCATCATGCGTCTCACTATAACGTTTCTGATTGGTAATAATCTTCAATGTTAGTGGCTTCCATACTGTAGCCCATTGTCACCGAGGTATTACCATCAACAAGAAAAACATCCTCTGTCTGTTTATCACTGGTGAAAATACCCTCAACCCACACTGGATATTGAACATTTTTAATTTCAAATCCTTCTGGGTAGCGTATTCGCACTATTTGATTTGCTGGCGGCGGTGGCAAATGGATACATGCACCCGCAACTGGCACCAACAGAAAGTCAGTACTTTTCTCTCCTGTCATTTCTAGCGGCACGATAAAGCCAGCCATTCGAATATTTTGTTTATCAAAGCGATCCGTCGTGGTTTCCGATCGAGCTTGCATCTGAGCCATATAAGTCGCTCTTTTCTCGAGTAAATCACGAGCATCGACACCTTCACTACCCAACTCAACAATGATTTGATTAGCAAGTTTTTGATTCGCTTTGTTGGGCACAGAGTCTAATAACAAAATCGTTTGTAAAGATTCTCTCTGAGCTTCGGTTATATCCGGTAAGACTACAATTTCTTCTTTCATTTGAGGTTTCAAATCCGTCCAATCTAAGACCGAGATTTGACTCGCAGACACGGAAAACGAAAATAGAACAACAATCAGGCTAGAACACCAATTCAACATGTACATTACTCTTGTTAAGAGGGCTCAGTTTCTGAGCCCCATTGAATGGCTATAGTGTGTTCTTGTAAACAACACCGTCTTTCATGATCACTTTAATTGTGTCTAAGTCTGCCTCTCGGGGCTCAGCATCAAACCATTTCTCGTTGGCACCGATTACTGATAAGTCCTCGAGTGGATTACCATCTACTAAGATAAGATCGGCGTATGCACCTTCTTCAACCACGCCTAACTTACCTTCAGGATAAGGATCCATGACCCCAGATAGTTTGACAATTTCGCCATTCACTGACGTCAAGCCTTTGAGTGTGAAGAAGTTACCCAGCTCTTTACCAGCAAGGAATATGGTATGGTCGGTTTGCTTAATGCAAGCGGTTACATCACCAACACAGTCCGTGTGAAAACCCCATTTAGGTTGATACTTGTTGACATTTTCAATGTACTTGGAGAATGCCTTCGTCGCTGATTCTGCTTTTCGTTTCGAAGCCGGATTAGAGTTGATCGCTTCGATTTGAGTCAAATAGGGAGAAAAAGCCGTCATATTGGTTGTGATATACGCTCCCTTCTCTTTCATCTTTTTAGCAATATCACCGTCAAACATAAAACCGTGTTCAATGGTTTTTACGCCCGCATCAAGGTTGCGTAAAATTGCTTTTTTACTGTATGCGTGAGACATAACGTAAGAGCCATAAGCCTCGGCAATTTCTACCGCTGCCGAAATTTCTTCTGGCGACATCGCATTTAGCTGCCAAGGGTCAAAAGATGAAGCGACACCGCCGGAAGACATGATCTTAATTTGCGTGTTGCCTTGTTTGAAATTCTGACGAGCAGCGGCCTTTATGTCGGTAATACCATCGGCATTAAAGCTGACGCTGTTTCTCGCCATACTCGTCGTAGAACCGAAAAAATGTTGATTGGCTGTTGTGAGATTACTAAAGTCTGCGTGAGAACCTGTAGGACCAATGAAAGCGCCAGAGGTATAAAGTCTAGGTCCCTCCAGCATCCCTGAGTCTATCGTTTTTCGTAAGCCGGTATTCAATCCTCCAGCATCACGCCAAGTGGTGAAGCCTGAACGAAACGCCGCTCGAGCGTTAACCGTAGAACGCGCGGCTAATTCTTCTATCGTGCGATTATTCTCGTGGTCACTCAAGTTACCGCCGTTTAATAGCAGATGGCCATGCCCTTCAATCAGACCCGGCATTAATGTCATACCACTCCCATCAATGACTTGCGCATCGGAGACTTCAACTACATCTTTCAATACCGCTTTGATTAAGTTGTCTTCCACTAATACGTAGTGGTTTTCATACAGTTTGTTGTCTGTGCCATTAAAAACATTAACGTTCTTAAACAAAATTGTGTCTGCTTGTGCTGAGAGCGCACAGGCACAAGAAGCTGCGAGAAGAGACAGTTTGCCGCCGATCGATTTCATTATTTCACCTTTAGTCCGTGCCAAGTGGAATCCACTTCGCGTAACATTCCGAATCATTGATATGAATTTGCTGCTACGAGGCTAATTGTTTTTATGTAACACGCTGAGTTCACAAACAATTAACATCTAAACCTTAGGTGATAATTTATACATTTGCGAACCTAACGTATTGCCATTTGGCGACAAAACTTAAAGGTTGCTTTTACGTGGGGAGATTTGACCTATATTGCGAGGGAGTGATACCAACGTATCGCTTAAATGCTCGCGTGAAATGCGCGGAATCAGAGTAACCAAATTGTTGAGCAACTGTCGCAATAGTAGATGAAGACATAAGCTCAGTTTTAATGAGTTCAAACAGGATCTGTTCACTAAATTCCTTGTAATTGGTTTCCTCCTCTTTAAGTCGGCGTTGAATCGTTCTTGAGTGGATATTAATAACCTCAGAAGCTACATCTAGAGGTAACTTTCCAGCGGTAAAGTAGGGTTTAAGCGCGAGTTTTAAACTCTGAGTAAACCGTCCCAACTTTGGTAACGGTTCGCTGGGTACAGATTTTTGAACGTTAAATTTGGTCATCTGCATCATTACACTGTCAGGTATTTTAATTGCAGTCACAGGGCGTTCGTTATAGAGCACCACATTCTGAAGTTGCGGTAGCAATTTAAACGCCTCAACTGAAGATGACTGAACACCAATTTCTTTCGGATGATACTGTCCTGCTGTTAACTGATGGACTAACTGTGTCATAAACGTCACAGAAAATATCTCTGCATATTGGAACCAAACTTCATCTGCACCCGTTTTCTCCCTTACAAACCACCACGCTCCACCAGCCCTTTTTATGTAGACTTTGGTATTGGACGATTCCATTTCTAGCAGTTGACCAAATCTGCTAAGCGCCTCATGAACCGTCGTATTAACGGGTAATTTACTCAGATAATACGGGACATATTCAAGTGAGACCATTTCCCATACCCTAATCCCAAATTGATCGCTAGATAATCGCTTTCCGAGATGACATAACAGGTTTTTCAACGTTGATTCTGGTAAATAAGAATAGTTAGGTCGTTGAACAATTGTATTGGGAATACGCGCTTCTCTTAATAAAGGAAGTAGATCAACATCCATCCCCTTGAAGAGGTCAATAAAAAACATGACGTGTTCTGTTCGAATTATGTGGACTTGCTCTTCTTTTCTAGGTCTGGCCATCATCTAGTACACAAGTAATTAGGTGGTATAGGACTAATATAGTCTATCCTAGATGTTAACCATCTGAATAAATTAGTATTTAAAGGAATAGATATGAAGTCGGTTAGTTTAGCTGCTTTAACTAGCATGACGGTGCTTTCCCCTTGCCTCGCTCAGTCAAGTCAGTCCGAGGAATGGGAATATTTGTTGGTGTTCCCAATGATATGGACACCAAGCATCACCGGTACCTCAGGAAATTCAGGTGGTATCGTGGATATTGACATTCCTTTTGATAATATTGTTAGTAACTTAAATTTCGGTCTCATGGGCGATTTCTATGCTCAGAAAGGTAAATGGCTATTGGGTGTTCGCGCTAACTATTTGCATATCAAAAGCTCCAATTCATCGACTTACAAACCGAAACTGCCGTTTCTTCCGGATATCACAACCACTATCGATCTAGATGCCACTATGTCTTTAAATGACCTCTTCGCTGGTTATGAAGTCACCCATGGCTTAGTGATGCTGACTGGGGTTAGACATACTTACAGTAAGTTCAATATTGACATAGGTGTTAACGAATACGACGCCCCATCGATCAATTCATCAGGGCACCAATTCGACTGGTTGGTGGGGTTAAAATATGCCCACTGGTTTAATCAGGACTGGGGATTGAGTCTTACTGTAGATACTAGTATTGCTGGCGACAATGATGTGAATAGAGGGCTCAATCTCGCTGGAATGTATCGATTAAGTAATCTAAACAACATTTGGTTCGGTTATCGCTACTTAAATATTCAAAATGACTCGGGCACTACACAGATAGATGTCACCCAGCAGGGCCCGATGATAGGTTGGGCGTTCAGTTTTTAGAATTGAGCATTCTACAACCTATTTAACATTCTTAGCCTTGTTTGAAGATGAGCAGCCAAGTCGATATGCAACCACAACTCTTCAATATCTTGAACTCTAAAATGTACGATCATTAACGACTCCTATAGTTTGATTGACAATCAAACATACCGCACGAAAATGATCGACATTTGCCAGATTACGCCATCAATAGCGAATAACTCCCTGCCTAGAATTGATACTTGAGCCCCGTAGATTCGAGAATGCTATATATTTCTCGCTGGCTTTCAGATGTTTTGCCTTTCATACCCCCAACCGCCCTAAGCTGCTTCCGCATCTCTAACCACTCCTCACTACCCCAAAGTAATGAGTCTTGCTTAAGTAGTTCAAATTGTTGGTTGAGATCACTGATTATTTGCTCTCCCGATAAGAAAAACCCCACTTCATTGTTGTAAAGCAACGAACGAAAATCGAGATTGGTCGTGCCTACAAACGCTGTTTCATCAATAATCAGAAATTTCGCATGAAGTTTGCCATAGTATTGTGTTCCACCGAGTAATACCGAGTCGGGTTTACCTAATTGGTAGAACTTGATTCTTGGATGGTTAACCGCCTTCTTCCAAGCTGATGATTGAAGGAACTTTTCGTTGAGCTCGTTATTATCAAGGTCATCGTCTAACCAAGTTTGCTTGAGGGTTTCATCTTGCATAATGAGTGAAGGTACCGTGTGCATGTCGATCACGGCTTGAGTGAAGAAGTTATCACTAGTAAGTACTGAGTTAGTAATAACCTCAATACTTCGCTCTGGATCTTGTTCCAACCAACTCAACGCGATGTTTAGCTCTCTATCGATTACGCCTTCATCTTTTAGTAAATCCGACTGAAGAAACAGGTATGGCGACACCACTCTTATTTTTTTAAGCTCAGTATTGCTATAGGCAGTTTTCGCCAAAATGCCGCTGATTGAATTGGCATTAGCACTTTTGTTATGGCTATAACGCGTCACAACATCGTCCGCATTTAGATTGTCCAATTCGTGCGCAAATTTGGTATCTGCAGTACGATAATCTATATCTAGATACTGAGCTATACCAATGTATGCCTGATTAAACTCTGGGTTTGCTTTCAACTTCTGATAAGACTTTAACAATAAAGACTTGTCTCGATTGTAACTTGACCATGTATCAAGCTTTTTGTTGCCAGGTTTAGTAAACAGGACCGTAAAATAATACTCACTTAGTCGAGATGGCGACTGCTCAGGTTTCGATTCAAGTAAAGGACGGATTATGACTTCAATATCACGAAACGCTGAGTAGTCCTTATTTCCATTACTATCGATCCCGTAATAATGAAGCGACATATTCCGCCCACCCGTAATCACATAAGCATTTTGATTATAGAAACCGTCCACAATAAATAGCTTGTCGTGAGAGCGATGGTTCCATCTGGAATCACCATCTGTTAGTGCATTGAAGACAACCGCCTGTACGCGTGCTTTCTGAGTTGTAATCTGTCCTTCTCTATCACGAATATAGCCCGCGTTTTTTTCACACTGCATAAGGCCTTTTAAGTTCCCATTGTTAAGACTGTACGAACCCAAGCTATCTACCATAATGCGGATATCAACACCGCGTTGCACGGCCTCACACAAAGCTCCTAATGTGGCTTTACCTGCTAAATCGTCAGAGAAGATATAGTATGTAAGATCAATGGTGTGTTTCGCGTTTTCAATCAAGTAGATCTTCGCGGCTAGACTCTTTATCGCGTCCGCCTGCTGTGAGCCAATCACTTTAACAAGTGCTGGTTGAACTGGTAGTCGATTCTCAGACGAGAGTTTAAGATAATCTTTCTCTAAATCTTCAGCGTCGCGCCAACGACGCTGCTCCATTAGCTGTGATGTCCACTCATCGTCAGAAGAACTCGGAGAGTGAGCATTAGAAGCACACCCGCCCAAAACTAACGATAAAACGAAGATAGAAATCCCTTTCCACATTGAGCCAATTCTCCTTGCATTAATCTTTGGCTTTTTCTGGCTCTTCTAGCCAAGATACGAACAGTTGATAACTCAAACTTAATACAACGGCACCAACAAACAGGCCGACTATTCCTGACATAGCCATTCCACCTAACGCACCCAATAGTAAAACCAACATGGGAATATCTGATCCTCGACTTAGTAACATAGGCTTAAGAACCGCGTCGCTGCCGCTGACGATGACACACCATACTAAAAACAGTACTGCTGCTGTGGTCGACTGGGTACCGAACACATAAGCAATCACCGGAATAAGCGCCAGTATTGGCGGTAACTGGATAATAGCCATTAACAAGACCGCTAGTGCCCAAAGCCCTATCGCAGGCACATCAACGAACGCCATACCGACTGCGGCCATGATCGATTGAATAACCGCAACACCCAACACGCCTTGTACGACGCTACGAACTGTTGATTTGGATAGATTGACTAGCTCCGCACCTTTGCCGTTAGTGAGTCGATTAGCCACTTTGTTGAACGCTTTTTGGCAGTTCTCAGCATTCGCCATAAACACGCCAGCAATGATGGTCGAAACGATAAATTGTAGTAGCCCACCCGCAAAGGACCCCACAGCACCAGCTAATGTTGTTGCTAGCGATTTTATCTGCTCACTATATTTAGCCATCGCTCCTTCTAAGTTAGTCGAAGCATGATACATAGCGGCATATATCTTTTCACCAACTACAGGCAATTCTTTGACGGCTTGAGTCGGCCTTGGTACTTGAAGTGTTCCGTCCTGTAGCTGCGAATACACTTCTGTGCCTCCCGTATATAAACCACTAGATAACCAAACGAGTGGAATAAGTAGTAGCAGAACGCCAATCAACGAAAGCAACCCACTTGCTTTACCTTTGGAAATACGGCATTTAGCGTGTAACCATAACGCCACTGGATAGAGTGCGACGGCGATAATACCGCCCCAAACAACGAGCATCATGAAAGGTCTAAGAATGGAAAAACACCAATAGACCAAAATGGAAATGGTCGCGATTTTGATAAAAGTATCGATCGCATTTTTATTGAAGGAACTGTCAAAATTCATAACGTTTACCTAAATAGATTTCATCATCTGTCCATTGAACTGCAGGACCTTCCATTGCCTCGTTTCAATAAAGAAAGCAGCAATCATCATGTATAAAGCGACCAAACCAAGAAGTCCGAGCCTTATCCACATTTTTTCGTCAATCACACCAGAGCTCATTAACGTCGTGCCTATCAACACCAAAGCGGTATTGAATGCCGTCGCGTACACCGGTGCCTTTGTAGGCTCTGAGTACATTTTGCTACCGATAACAATTGCTAGAAGACTGATAAAGACAGTGTAAAAAACAATATTAGGGACTAGAGCTAATACACCAAACACTAGAACGGCAATCACACCACCAATACCATTGCTAATTAGCAAAAACAGACTTAGCTTGATGGACTTTTCGCCGGTTATCATTAACGATAACAAAGCAATAAATATCATCGAAAGTAGCGCTTCAGAGATCTGGAAAATGAAGAAGAAACAGACAACAGGGAAAGCGACAATCATCGCTTTCAACGCGGAATGCCAGCGGAATTCCGAAGTAAATGGAACCGTTTGATAGCCCTGATGCGTTTCTTCTCTCTCCGGCATATAGATGTGCATTATTGCGAATATTGCGACTGCAATAGCACCAGATAAACTTAAACCCAACGCCAAAAATATAGCAATTGGTGGACTATCAATTGCCATAAAAGGCAACATCAATGTCGACATTAACAATATGGTTGCGAACAAATTCCATTTCGGGTCGAGAAACAGGTAATACCCCAACATCATCAACATTCCTACCCCTATTAATAGAGGAACCGGATATTGAGCAAGACCTAAGCTTAAGCTAACACCAATTACAACGGTTACGATCATCGCAAGAAGAAGTTCATAGACGATGTCTTTGTGTAATACCTTCTTTTCAAACAGAAACTTAGCGGTGAAAATCGGTGTTACAAACGCCAATGGCCAATCTATCCAAGCAGCAAGAAACGTAGCAATACCGACACCAAGCGTAAATCTGAGTACGCGATTTTGTGTGTTATCGGACATAAGACATCCAACTCACGATTCGAATCCAAGCCTTGCCTAACATGTTGAAGATGGTGTTGTTATCGGTGTATACCACGACATCCGCTTGACCACCTATTCGCAGCAACCCTGTCGTATCAGCCGTATCGAATTCAATCGTAACCGGAAGCATTTGAGTTTGTCTTAACCAGCCAGTTTGATTATTGGCTTGAGCCAGTTTGCCAGCTTGGTTGGACTGCCCCCAATCCACGCCCCAATCAACACTTGATATTTTGCCTGTGATGACCTTTCCTGGAGCAAAGTCGAGTGCTATTTCAACCTCATTACCTGGTTGAATATTACCTAAACTGTTCTCTCTAAAGTAAGCCTCAATCCAAATGCTATCTGTTGACACAAACGTCATTATGGGTTGGCCAGCGCTCGCATAAAATCCTTCGGACAAACTGAAGTTTGAGACGCCACCGTTGGTTGGAGCTCTAACTACGGTACGTTCTAAGTCCAGTTGAGCCTTCTCTAATGCAAGTAAAGCTGCTTTAATCTGGCTATTTTCTTCACCTTCTGCGCCAAGCTGTTTATTGGCTTTGTCCAAATCTGCCTGTGCATTTTGAACATTGGCGCGTGCCCTCGCCAAATTCGCTCTTGCTTTATCAGCCTCAGAAGCGGAAATCACCCCTTTTTCTGCCATAGTAAGTACACGACGAGTTTGCAGTTCAACGTTATCTCGTTCGACGATACTGCTGGTCAAACGAGCCTGTGCAGAGGCGATCGTCGCCGTTTGAGCTCCAACATTTTGTCCAGCAATTTCCAAATCCTGTTCCGCTTTTTGAACAGCTATCTCATAGTCCACCGGATTAAGAGCAATCAATGTATCGCCCTCTGACACTAACTGATTAGGCTTTACCTGAATATCGATCACTTGCCCAGAAACCTGAGGTTTGATCGGCACGACATAGCCTTTGACGCGCGCATTGTCTGTAGAGGGAATGATTCGATCTGAAATAATACTGATAGCGAGACTAGCTACAATAAAGACAACAAGAGCATTGGTAACTTTCTTCACTTTGTTCTGTTTCGCTTGCTCTGCGTTTTGTTCAGCTTGTTCAATTTGAGAATCTTTGTTCTGTTTCTCTACTGGCTGACTTTTTGATTCTGGTTTATCGCTCATTACTCATCCCTTGTTAACAACTTAATAACCAATCCTATCTAGGTATAGACTATTACCGGAACAAATTAAATTTAATTACTTTAAAAATTAGTATATTAGAGAACCAACACGTGTTTACTTTGCTGATTATCACTGAGCGAAAATTGTAGTTGATGTGTTTTTTCAGATTTGCCATTTTGCGCCAAAGGTCTAACCTAAACATTATCAATATCTCAAAAATACCGTTTTAACGCCTATGACCACTAGCAAGGACCCAATTACGCCACTGATCAAATCTGGTTACGCCCGCGTATTGGTAGAACTCTTTCGCGAATACAACCACGACCCTCACCAAGCGATAAAAGAATCTGGATTACCACCAGACTTGTTCGATTTGGATCAAGAATTCTTACCCCAAGAGCCAGTGAAAAAATTAATCTATTTATTGGGAAATCAATTAGGAATTACTCAATTCGGCGATCTATTACGAACGGCGATTAGGCAAAAAGTTATACCACGCCTACTAGGTGAGTTATCTGAATGCAATACGGTAGAGGAAGCTTTAGTCCATACAAAACAAGTGTTTCAGTACGATGCCGTTGGCGTCAATGTTGGACTAGAACAGAGTCATGGAAGGACTTGGTATTGGTGCAAACGCCAATTTGATGACAGCCCGTTATTCCTTTGGTCAGAGATTTGGGCAGTGCTTTACGCTATCGAATTGGTCCGAGCCATGACTAAGTCCACATGGACTCCTAAACAAATTAAAATCCAATCGAAGGAAGTTGATGTATTTAAAGCTATCATAGGGACGTCACCACAATATTTCGTTGAAAATGAACGTATAGAATGGTTAATCGATAAGGAGATTTTGCAGCACGCTCCAAATATCACCAGTAAAGATTGTGCACCACAAGAACCATTAGTGACTTGGCACGCTAACTTTACCGACCGCGTGTTTACGGCATTATTACCCTATGTTCGGGAACACAACCTTACCCTAGAGCAAGCAGCCAAACTGTTAAAGCTGACACCACGTACGCTGCAGCGAAGGCTCAATGAAGAGCGAACAAGTTTCCGCCATATCAAAGATAATCTAGTATTTACTGTCGCAGTAGAACTAATGGGCGAAGAACGATCACTGACTCACATTGCTAGTCAACTTGGCTTTTCCGATATTTCTCACTTTTCGCGTTCGTTTAAGCGCATCAGCGGCCTAACACCTAAAATGTATCAAAGAACGATATTAAGTTTGAACGAAACACAGCGCAGTCCATAACCAAACAACACGGCTCATTCTTACAACAAGATACCAAAAAGAACTGGTTAAGGATGTACACATGGCAAGGTTACTGATAGGTTCTGTCGGTTAATGGTCAATTATCGGTATTTAAAGCATGCGTTCGTTAGTTATTTTATTCAGTCTTTCTTTGCTATTTATGGTGAAAGCACATGCAAATGACTGGCAGTGGCAAGATCTCTCGCCGACCATTGATGCGCCAACTTACCAAAACAAGTTTGCGAGTTTTACACCCACACAGCGCTATGATTTGATGACGATCGTAGACTATCAAAATAAACACAAACCTGAACGTGCTGCACTAGAGACAAATTATCGTGAAGCATTGATACGCTTTGCAAAGAATGGCATCAATATCCTTGATTTAATTGAAGAACAAAAGCAAATAGATGCCGATCATTCAGATTGGAATATGAATATCAATCCCACGCTCATTGGCAAGAAGGGGCGACTTCCTGGGTTCATTGTACCTCTTGAATTTGATGAGTTGATTGTTACTGAGTTTATACTTGTTCCTACTGCCGGCGCCTGTATTCACACACCACCACCGCCAGGAAATCAAATGGTCGTAGTGAGTTACCCTAAAGGAATTGAGTTTCGAGGTTTATACTCACCGGTGTGGGTCGAAGGAACTTTGTTGGAGCAATCTACCGCTTCCAATATTGAACTCTCCGACGGCAATACTGAAGTAATGAGCGCATACACAATGACCGCGGATAATGTCACAGTGTACGAGCAGTAGTATCTATTGTTGCTTTACAGGTTTTGATATTCAGAAACTTAAGATTCTGTATGCTAGTTCCGACCAAGACGATAAACCCTCTTTGCACGAGTTCCAAACAACCAAACATCTGTTGTTAAAGTAGCAAAGGCCACCATTTTACGCGTCCCTTCTCAGAAGTACTCAATAAATCGAGTGTATGGATTGTTAAAAGTAGTCCAAAGCCAATCGTAGGTTCATCATTTAATTTTCTTCTTCGATACATCGATACAAAAACAATCTCAAAGTTAGAGCAGTGATTACGCAACCTTCCTTCGATGGTTAGCGTTTCAACGCCAAAACAAAGTTGTTTCACTTTTCTAACCTGCTGGCGCGAAATGGTAATCGTATTACGCGCAACTGCATTACTATCCCCTTCTTTGTTAGCTCTTGAGGTGATGTATGCGACTACTTAAATACTTTGTCTGCTTAACTGCGTTGGCTGCATCATTCACAGCCAGTGCCAATGTTCATAAGTGGAAAAACACTCAATTCGAAACCTATTCAGATAAAACGCAAGTGCAATTTACCCTGGTAAATCGTTCCAATGTCTCTGCAAATTACTATCTGAGGATCAACGAGAAAGTGTTTAACAATAAAATTGAGCTAGCGGCCAATCAGGAAATTGATTTAGACATTAGTGTTAAAACCCCTCCTAGTAAAACATCCGAAAAATTAGTGTGTACTAAGATGGTTACAGACTCCCCGAACACCTATGAAGTATGCACAAAGCTCACATTTAAGAGGTTTTAATCATGAGTTTTAGAATCACTTTGGGGTCGGCAGCTATGATGATTTCGATGAATGTACTGGCAAACCCTATCCCCTCAGTATCAAACCCATCAGGTACTGATAGAATTCGGACATCTAATGGGTCTACCTGTGAACAAGCAGTATCAACGGGTAAAACTGTTCAACTTGGAACTTATGGTTCCCAAGGCGCAGATGATACATACAGCAACCAGTACGACCCTTATCACAATTATTACAACGAAGATGACCGCGGTATCTATGCTGCAGTCACAATTCAGTTTGGCGGTGAAGACCGTGTTGATTGCACAAAACTGTACGCGTTCGAAATGCGTCAGCGTAAACGAGAAGAAGAACTTGCTCAAGCTGAACACGAACTTAAGCTTCTGCAAATCGAAACAGAGAAGCAGCGTCTAATTAAAATGAAACAAACTAATACAACATTCGCGGAGTAATTATGCGCACATCTACCGCTTTACTAGTCGCTGGTATGCTTGTTATCACTAATCATGCAGTGTATGCAAATAACAACTTTTCGCTAATGGATAACGATGCAGAAATAGAGTTTAAAGCATCCATTGAAGCACAGTGTGGTTTGGAAGTGCTCAAAGATAAAGGTGATTTGGCATTTGGAGATAGTTATCTAGCGGACGCAGCTCAAATTCAGATTATCGATAACCGTCAAAATGGCCGAGTGTTACTCAGACTAGACGACTTAGAGTATGACCAAGACGATTATCTAAGGAATCTAGAGTACAGCTTTTTCCATTTTAAAGTAACAGGTAGCGGTGAAAAGGAAGGCAGTGCTCTTGCTTGGATGGTAGGTAAAACCTTTACACGTCATGAACTTGGTAATGAGCGTAAGCTAGAAATCCGAGCCAGAGTTTCTCTTTCTGAGGAAGATACAGTTGCCAAAGATGACCTGACAATAAAAACCGAATGGGTCACGATTTGCGCTTAATGAGTCGGCTTAGCAAGCATCTATTGGAATTTATTTATGTTCAGATTGGTCACTAATTGTTGGGTTCTAGCTCTGTTACTACTATCAACGACATGTTTGGCAGAAAACAACGATGCTCAATTAAGATTCCGTGCAGACATCCCAGCGCGCTGTGGAATTGAAGTCATTGATGCAGAGGGAGAACTGTCATTTGGCGAAGATTACGATTTACGTGAGATTCGACTGCGTTTGGTTCATAACATCCCTCACGGTAGTGTAATTCTGCGTTTAAAAAATGCTGACTTTGGTGGTTTAGAATCGAGCCTACCATCTGAGAAGTTTCGATTTCAAATTGATGTTCCTCAGCGTTATGAGGGCGATATCAACTATTGGCGTAATGGTATTCAAATCGAAAAGGATCAGTTAAACCCAGATCAAATCATCGAAATAAGAGCAAGAGTGGATATCGACGAGTCGATGGCACCAGCGGGTGAGCATATGATGAGGCTCGATTGGGAGAGCTTATGCGTAAGATAAACGCTCCCAAAACTATTGTTAAATGAGTCTAACGAAGCAGATTACTCTTTTGCACGTCCAAGGCGGTATATCTTTTCAGCACGAGTCCCAAAGAACCAAAAGCTTGTTGCCAAAATAGCAAAAAATACCGCTTTATGCGTCCCTTCCCAGAAGTACTCTATAAAGCGGGTGTAGAGATTAATGAAGATGAAAATGAGCCCGAAGCCACGCGTAAGTTCATCATCAAACTTCATTCCGTGATACACAGCTACAACAGACGCAATAAGTAATAGTATCGACCAATGTAGCAAAGAGAACTGAGTGACATTACTCCACACACTAAAGTCCGCATAATTACCAAACACCGACATTAACCACATCGATATAAAGAACACAAATAGCCCCAAAGCACGAGTAGTGATGGCGAAATCTTCCTTAGATGGCCAACGTTTTACTGCCAACGTACTTGTTACTATAAGTACCAAACCATAAAGCACATAACGGAATGGGAAATTAAGGCCAAGAAAATAACCTTCGTCGCTTAGTTGGTAGGTTTCAAAACCAAGCCAAGTGCCAAATGACAATAGCGCACACAACCAAACAATGTGCGAAGGAATCCATAAACCCAATACGCCGTACACCAGCGATGCAAGCAGGATCAACTTGGTTAAACTATTGGTTTGAATAACCTGACCAAGAAAATAAATCGACACCGCAGTACTGACAATACCCAGTACAAATAAGGCCTCATTGCTAAAGGCTTTGTCCGGCGCCTTAGATTTTCGTCTTACGCCAATAAAGTAAAAGCCCGCTGATATTGCAGCGAAAAATCCACTCTTCGCTATGTCAGGTGCAGAGAATATCTCATCCAGCAGTTTAATCAGCCATTCATCAAGCAACACGGAAAGTACCGATAAAACGATGCAAACAATTGCAATCCAAAATGAGTACTTAGCAATAAGTGACCAATCGACACTGGCGACTTGATAGCTGTTTTTCAGTTTGTCATGTTCTTCTTGGTTGATAGTGCCTTGTTCAAGCCATTGCTCTATCGCACTGTCAACAACACGACCTTCTCTTTTTGAAAGCTTCATTCGTTTGACTCTTCTACTACTGGGATAAATAACTGACTACGCGTCCCACTTCTAAGCCTATAAGTGGATTTCATTAGTCGTCAAATTGGTGCGTGACTCTAAACGTTCAGAGTGGACTTCGCAAATAATACGGCATTACCAGAAATACAGACACTGTCCTGAAGCACCTCACCATACAAGATCCCACTTCTTTTAGAAGCTTGTAAGGCCGTGAGTTTTGATTTGCCGAGTCGTTCAGCCCAATATGGCATCAAACCCGCATGAATCGAGCCTGTGACGGGGTCTTCATCACCGCCATTCGCTGGCCAAAAATAGCGAGAAACAAAATCATATTGATCGTCGGAACCTGGAGCTGTCGCGACTACATCATAAGGAGCAAGTGTTTTTAGTGGCTCATTTTGCGTTGTTAAAGAGACAACATGTTGTTTTGACTCGTAAATAGCGAAATATGCTTGCTTACTTCGTAGCACCTTAGATGGTTCTATAGATAGTCCTCGAACAAGCGCTTCTGGAACCTCGTCTATTTCACAAGGCATAAGAATGGGAAACGTCATCTCTATTCGCTCACAAGCTCCTTGTACCACGATTAGGTCACCGACATCGTTGGTAGAAAAACGAATTTCGCCAGTGTGAGACAAGTCATTGAACAGTACAAACGCGGACGCCAATGTGGCATGGCCACAGAAATCAATTTCAGTGATTGGAGAAAACCATCGAATATAGTAGTGGTTGTGATCAAGACGTTTAAGATAAGCGGTTTCAGATAAGTTGTTTTCTGCTGCAACGTTAAGCATCCATTCATCGTCAGGGTACTCCTCAACGAGGATAACAGCTGCACTGTTGCCCTTGAATGGCTGTGTGGTAAAAGCATCGACAATCCATTGCGTGGTCATGATTTTCCTTAGAGTTGACTATTGATAATTACAAAGTTCGATAAGATTACCGTCTGGATCGCGCAGGTAAATTGACAATATGCTGCCCGTAGCGCCTGTGCGATTGACAGGCTCTGTGAATACGTCAATACCTTTAGAAATGAGTATCTGTTTAGCTTGTCCAACCGGAGTGTCTATTACAAAACACAAGTCTTCACTTCCCGGCACTGCAAAGGTTGCTTTAGGTTCTATCTCTTGTCCCTTGATATGCAGATTGATCTTCTGAGAACCAAAATGAAGCGCATGCCGATTATCACCAAATGTTTCATATCTCATTCCTAGCGTTTCATAAAACTCCACAGATGATTGCAAATCAGCAACTGTGAGTACGAGATGATCAATCGATTGAATGTTCATAAATTCCCTCTAACTTGCTCGATTGGTATAAGCGATTCTCTTGCGATAAATTCGGTACACTAACGCTAAAACTAGGCATGCTGCCGCAGGGACAACGAGCGCCATAAACGCTAAATTCCGATATAACAGAGCACCCACTATACCGCCAACGATAAACCCCGTTAATATGGTGACAAACAACTTGGCTTTTCGTTTATCAAATGTCTCGCCTCTTAATGTCGAACCAATCATGATTCCCAAATCAGTAACGATACCAGTGACATGAGTCGTTCTAACTACCGCTCCACTAAACGTGGTTGCCAAGGCGTTTTGCAACCCACATGCAGCTGAAGCAAAGTAGGTTCCACTTTGAGAACCATTGAGTAGTAAATAAGTGGCGATCAGCAAAAATAGACTTTCAATGCAAAGAAGCCACTCGTATTGACGACCGAGTTTTAGCGACACATTTGAAATGAATAAACCAGAAATCGCAGACCCTACTAAGAAGCTAACGATAATTGCGAACATATGACCAGCAAGAGACCAATCGTGAATCAGTTGAGTACCTAGTAGAGTTGCAGTACCAGATAAATGTGAGATCGCCTGATGTTGAAACCCCATAAGCCCCACAGCATTCACTGTCCCTGCTAGTAAAGAGAGAACAAACGCACCCGACTCAATCCAACGAGGTAACTTAGATATCACAGCAATCACCTATCTCAACAACATAATTCAGAAGGCAGCATCATAGCCCCATTTCATCTGTTGTCTTTGATTTAAAGCACATAATGTGTTGAGGACCAGCTTGACCACCCAGATATAGTTCTTTCGTATCAATAAACCCTACTGCTAAATAAAGTTGATACGCCGCCTTGTTTCTACAGTTAACAGTCAAATATAGGTCATTGTGTTCAGTGTCCAACCAAGCGTTAAACTCTTTGACTATAAGCTTTAAACACATCTTAGCGAGACCTCTACCCTGAAACCGCGAATCGATAAAAAAAGCGCGAAGGCCAGTAGCATTCTCCAACGTAGTTCCTAATGTAACTTGGTATGCCTCATCAAGTAGGAAAAAACCTGCAGGAGTCTCGCCCGAATAGATTACCCATTGACTCTCCTTGGGGTAAACTAAACTGCTCTGAATAATATCGGATACTACACCCACAAAAGGCAACTGTTCATCTGACACAGCTAGTGCTAACACATTTTCCGATATTGGATGGGTTAAACGTCTTACAGCAATGCTCATAAAGTAACCCCATGTTCACACCAATCAAACTCCATCTGTTTTGCTGTTTTAAGTGCGATGTCGCGTCCGCGCAATTTTTCAACCAGCCTCAAGCTCATATCAATCCCAGCAGAAATACCAGCTGATGTGACAATGTCACCACAATCTACCCAACGTATATCATTGATAATGGTTAACTCCGGAAACAGGTGTTGTAGTTCATTTTGATCTTCCCAGTGAGTCGTGACAGTTTGGTTAGAAAGGACACCCGATTTCGCCAGCAAAAATGCGCCTGTACACACAGAAGCCACAAGCGTAGAGTTAGCTGCTGTCTCTCTCACCCAATCTAATACGCGAGTGTTTTCCATCTCTTGGATATGAACCCCACCGGGGACAATCAGTACATCAATTGCCGGATGACTGTAGATGGAGTAGTCGGATTGGATTTTAAGACCACCTCTTGCTAAGACGGTACCTTGTGTTTGAGATAGAAGGCTAACTGACCATTTGTCTTCTTCGTTCAGAAACCGATTCGCCGTAGAAAAGACTTCAAAAGGCCCAGCAAAGTCTAATACCTCTACATCACGATACACATAGATTCCAACATTCATCACAGCCTCCATTCTGTTAAGATACTGTTACCTACAGTATTGAGTTACAAAGATTATTTCAACCTTTGTAACCCAAACCATAAGTATTGGATAACGTCAAAGGCATCTCACTCACAACAAATGAAATCGTTGTTCTAAATAAAAAAGACGCCGAAGCGTCTTTTTTATTGGTTAGGCAAGATGCGAAGGCAAATCTTTACGTTCATAAGCATCAGCAAACCCGTGGTTTCTATCTCTATGACCGGCTTCATCCTGCCTGATTCTTAAAACAACATCACGCAACAGTGCATCGTCCGCTAACTGGTAATAATCGATCGCAATTTTGGGAGCCGGTATGTTCTCTATGTACCCTTCGTCTATCTTCTCTAGGTATTCTGTATAGCTTTTACAGGCTTCTTCTTCAAAATAACCTACAACTCGATGTGCAACTTTGGAAGAGAGTAAATAGATAATCGAGTAAACAACAATAAACACGCCCTGACCCAGTAGAACTATGAGCCTCTCCAACCAACTGGGTTTGGCAATATCTAGAAAAATCATTAAGTGCATTCGCTCATTTTCAGCCTCGTCTAAAAGCTCTCGGATCCAACCTTCATCGTCTCTCATACGCCTAAGCGCTTTTAAGTGATTGAACATACCCGCTACCATTCCAGGTACGGCGGCGATGGTTTCCAGAATAACTGCCCTTTTATCGTATTTTTTGCCGTAAAAAAGGTTGAGTACATACTTCAGCAACTTAGTGACAGAAAGAGCGACTTTTTCTGAAACACGTTCAGCTTTCTTGTGCGTCAATTTGAATTCTACCATTACTGATCTCTCCATATGATTAATCTACAAACAACATACATACTTAACGCCATTCATTCAACTAATTTTGAAAAACACCAATAATAGTTGAGTTTTTATAGGGTTATTAAGACAAGATCATGAGAAAAAAGACATTGACATAGATAATAGTCTCGTTAAATCAGAAGCTTAAATTCAATCATCACTTTTATTGAAAAAGTTGAATCGTAGGGGGAATACTGGCTATCTAAGAATAATTAAGCGAAAGACACTGTGGAGCAGACACAGGCAGTTACACAATTGCGTCACGGCTGAATTTGTTCCCCTTAACAGGGTAAAGGGCATCAGATCATTGCGAGGAGGATTGAAAAGCGTGGATGATTATACGTTTGAGGATAGGTGCAAAAAAGAGCCTCGGTTTAACCAAGGCTCTTTATTGAGAACTGTTTTTAGCTTTGAGCAGGTCGAAGCATGAACCAGTATGGGAAATTTTCACTCTTAGACAGTACTTCAAAGCCTCGACGCTCAAAAGTCTTTACAACTTTCTCACTAGATGCCACGACATAGGTTGGTTTGCCTGCCGCATCTGCTTGGTCAGTGACGGTTTTGATTAATGCACTCGCAAGACCTTTTCCGCCAGCTTTCGGTGACACCCCTAGGCCCCACAACCAATAGCAATCTTGTAACGGTGGCACTGCCAGCATTTGTTCGCAGACTTCTTTTGCCAATTCAATTTTGCATGAGCCCATCATGCGGGTAACAATGGATAGAATCTCCATTTTTTGCATCACATCCGGCTGGTGCTTGCCTGGTGAGCGCATAATAACGCAACCATCGCGCTCAGGTGTGGTGTACACTTCACCACCGGCTAACCCCCACTCGCCAACCGCCCAACGCCAGTAACAATCATGTGCGAAGTCAGCCACTTCGTCTTGGCGTAATGCTGCTTGCATCGCTTCATTATCAGCGTAAGCATCTAGAAACATGTTACATAGATCTGGTACTGCAGAGTAATCGGCTTTAATAATTTGTAATTCAGACATGCTACTTCCTCATGGCGGATTTAAATCGAGATCGTAAGAAAAGAAACACACGCACATTTGCTTGCCTTCTTCCTTCAATAAAACAGCACTTTAAAGCAAAGTCAATATTCTACGATAGTTAATAACATATCGATTAATAAAGCAGCATAACCTGCAAATAGAGGCGTTTTATCTGACGGTATTTGGACAGGTTTGGAGATTGTGAGTTCCGCCAATAAAGCAAAGGCTCCATATAATGAAGCCTTACTTATTATCAAAATTGGCGGTTTAGCCTTTCAACTATAAGGTTGCTATACGTGTCTCTCTTCGCAAAATGTTGCTTGCTTCGCGCGTGGTTTTAACACGATCGCTACTACCGCTGATAATGCTAATGCGAAGCAGTAATAGGAGTTAGAAACCACTTCTAAAGGCGATAATTGGAAAACGGAGCCAAGCAGTAACACTTGAGCACCATAAGGCAGTATTCCTTGAATTACACATGAATAGATATCAAGTAAGCTTGCTGAGCGGCGTGCGGTTACTTTGTTTTCTTGAGCCAATTCTCGAGCCACGCTACCAGAGACGATAATGGCTACGGTATTGTTTGCCGTGCACATATTTACTAGAGAGACTAAGCCTGCAATACCGAACTCACTCGCCTTTCTGTTTGCTTGCGTTGAATGCGTTGACCCAAACTTACGAATCACTTTAGTAATAACTTGCGTTAGAAATGCTAAACCGCCTTGACGACGCATTAGCTCACTCAGCCCACCAATTAACATAGACAATAAGAAGATTTCTTGCATGTTGCCAAAGCCAGCATAGATATCTTGAGCAAAGCTTGTCAGTTGGTAGCCCTCAACAGAGGTCAAACTTACCGTACCCGCAAGCAGAATACCTACGGTTAAAACAACAAATACGTTTAATCCAGAGACGGCCAATACCAAAATCGCAATGTAAGGCATGACTTTAAACCACTCAATGTCTCCAGTTTCCGGTAACTGAGTCGCAGAACTATTCAATGCGAAAATCACTAAAGCAATAAACGCTGCAGGAATAGCAATACGTATATTTTCTTTAAATTTATCTTTCATTTCACACCCTTGCGAACGTGTCGCAGCTATGGTTGTGTCGGAAATAATAGATAAGTTATCACCAAACATAGCGCCACTTAGTACGACACCCGCAGTCAGTGGAACACTCATGCCCGCAGATTCTGCAATACCGAGTGCAACAGGGGCAACGGCGGCTATAGTACCCATTGATGTCCCCATTGCAGTCGCAATGAAAGCTGAAATAAGGAATATACCAGGAAGAATCATGCTTGTTGGAATGGCTGATAACCCGAGATTCACTGTCGCATCAACACCTCCAGAGGCTTTCGCTACGGCAGCAAACGCACCCGCTAACAAATAAATCATGCACATGGCAATGATATCCTGATGCCCCACACCTTTAATAAACTGCTCAATAGCTTTGTTGAGTGTTTCTTTACTTAAAACGATCGCCAAAAACACCGCTGGTAATGCAGCAATTGGCGCAGGAAGTTGATAAAACGCGAAATCTACACCTTGTAAGGATAAATAGGTCCCTACACCTATAAATAATGTCAGGAATAGCACAAGAGGAAACAGTGCTATAGGTGAAGGAACAATAGATTGGTTGTTTTTATTCGTTTTGGTCATATCAAAAGTGGCAGCAATAACAGGAAGGCGTGCAGCATAATGCCGCCATTAAGACATGTCAACGTCTAGACGTCCAAATGTCCATGCACCATTCCACTGTATGATAAAACAGCTAAACGAAAGCGAGGTAAATACTGAAAGAAATAAAACACCCGCATCACGTGGATAATACCGCTGAGAATGCTCAATGTTCGTTGCCATACACTCTCTCGGGTGGTCTAATAAGAGTTATTCAAGCATCATTTTATCATGCTTAGTCTATGATTTAAGGAACCATTTCTAATGTCCCAACACCAACCCACTTATTTCTTTTTCGATTATGAAACATGGGGAGTGAGCCCTGCTAAGGACAGACCTTGTCAGTTTGCGGGTGTACGGACGGATGAGAACTTTAATATCATTGGTGAGCCATTGGTTATTTACTGCCAGCCACCATCGGACTACTTACCTTCTCCCGAAGCAGCATTAATCACAGGTATCACACCACAACTTTGTCAGGAGAAAGGGCTCTCAGAACCAGAGTTCATTGCTAAGATTCATCACGAACTAGCCACACCAAACACAACAAGCCTTGGTTACAACAGCATTCGCTTTGACGATGAGGTAACTCGTTATACCTGTTATCGTAACTTCATCGATCCTTACGCATGGAGTTGGCAGAACGGTAACTCACGTTGGGATTTATTGGATGTTATGCGCGCATGCCACGCACTCCGCCCTGAAGGAATTGAATGGCCGGAGAATGACGAAGGGTTTACCAGTTTTAAACTTGAACATCTCTCTGTTGCTAATGGTATCGAACACGAAAATGCTCACGATGCCATGGCAGACGTTATTGCAACGATAGAACTAGCCAAAAAAGTAAAGGCCGCGCAGCCAAAACTGTTTGACTACTTTTATTCGATGCGTCAAAAGCGAAAACTAAACGAACTCGTCGATATCGTGAACATGACACCCTTGATGCATGTATCTGGAATGTTAGGTAAAGAGTGCCAATATACCAGTTGGGTAGTACCTATCGCGTGGCACCCAACCAATCAAAATGCGGTTATCGTTGCTGATCTGGCCAAAGACCCACAACCACTATTAGATTTAGATGTTGATGCATTACATCAGCGCCTATACACCCGACATGATGAACTCGCACCGGACGAGAAACCTGTCCCGCTTAAACTTATTCATCTCAACAAGTGCCCTATTCTCGCGCCGGCCAAAACGCTCACAGCGGAAAATGCAGAGTCCATTGGCATTGACAGAGAGCAGTGTTTGAAGAACCTAGCCCTAATCAAACAACATCCAGAGATCCGTGAAAAACTGATCGGACTATATAGTATTGAGCGCGAGTTTGAGAATGATGGCGACGTAGATACTCAGCTCTACAGCGGCTTTTTCTCGCCAGCAGACAAGAGCGCGATGGATATTATTCGCGAAACGGACCCAAACAATCTATCTGCATTAGACATTAGTTTTAGTGATCCTCGTATTGAACCGCTGCTATTCAGGTACCGTGCACGCCATTTCCCATGGAGCCTTGATGAAACGGAACAAGCTCGCTGGGCAAACCATTGTCGTGAGTTTTTCGAAAGTCGTATTGAAAGCTATATGCTAAATATGGAAAACTTAGTTCACGAACATGAGTCTGACGAGAAGAAACTCGCCATACTAAAATCCGTCTACCGCTACGTGGAGCGTCTCGTTTCTTAACTTCTCCAGCCATGTAGTGACTGTGCAGCCAAACCTCAGGATTCATTCTTTTGGCTGCACTTAAGGAGAGTCGTTACTTTTTATACTAAGAGGAAGCCATGCTCAAAACCGCGCTTCACTATATACTATCGTTCGCTATTATTTTCGTTGCCCTATTTATCGGAAATACCATCCAACATTTATTCGATGTGTCCGTGCCTGGCAGTATATTTGGCATGTTACTGTTATTTGCGGCGATGGCGGGCGGAGTTATCCCGGTTAAACTCGTTCAACCGGGTGCTCACGTGTTCATTCGTTATATGATTTTGTTGTTCGTTCCCATTAGTGTCGGGTTAATGAACCATTTCGATATGTTGATTGCTAACGCTCTGCCGATCTTAGCCGGTGCTATTGGCGGTACACTTATTGTTCTGACCGCACTCTCCGTCTTCCTTGATCGATTCTTAAAGAAGGGAGATAGCTAATATGTGGCTGCTAGTTACTATCGTCGTTTTCTTTGTTGCCCGTTTTATTTCTCAGAAAGTAAAGAATCCACTATTTAATCCGCTACTCCTCAGTATTGCGATTATGATTCCTTTACTCACGTACCTTAAAGTGCCGTTTGACACGTATTACGCGGACAACGAGTGGATCAGCTATCTGCTACAACCCGCAGTGGTTGCACTTGCCTATCCGCTCTATGAGCAACTCCCCCAAATACGTGCTAACTGGAGAATAATCGCGTTAGCATGTGGTGTTGGCAGTGTTGCTTCCATGTTCACGGCTTCAATGCTCGCTGTATGGTTAGGCGCCGACATGCAACTCATCGCTAGTTTGTTGGGTAAATCGGTCACCACGCCTATCGCAATGGAAGTTTCAAGCCATTTAGGTGGGGAGCCGGCCATTGCAGCCATTCTAGTGTTACTCGTCGGATTATTTGGTGCGATATTAGCGTACCCAATTTACAACTTACTCGGTGTCACGCATCCCATTGCAAAAGGATTAACCATGGGCACGGTGTCTCACGCTCTTGGCACAGCCACTTGCGCAGAGAAAGATCCTAGAGACGCGGCATTCAGCTCACTTGCTCTCGTTGTTTGTGGTGTTATCACTTCCATTCTTGCCCCGTCTATGTTCGCATTCTCCCTCTGGTTTGGGACTGTTATCGCTTAACACTTCAGGACTGTATAGCCAGTAAAACTCGTCGTTTACTGGCTACAAATTGTGTGACATCACTCTTATTGCTGAAACATTGCATTCATTGCATTTTTATTTGTGATCATCATCACCCTTATTTCTCACTAACTTGCATAGAATGTCAGTAAACCGCAAAAGATAAAGGACACAGCATGACAGATCGTTTTGAGTCAGCGCTTGCAGATATGCCAGAGCAGATCGTTAACTATCTAAAACCTATCATTACTAAGCCAGAATTTGATGCAACGCTATCACAAGAGCAGTTTGAACAACTGCTTGTTCTTTCTGGCCTAGAAGATGATGAGCTTCGCGTTGCCTTGCTGCCTTTAGCTGCAGCCTATTCATATGCACCTATCTCTGAGTTTTTTGTTGGCGCAATTGCACGTGGGACATCAGGCAAACTGTACTTCGGCGCAAACATGGAGATCATTGGGGCGCAACTTGGTCAAACAGTTCACGCAGAGCAATCCGCTATCAGCCACGCTTGGATGAAGGGTGAAACTGGACTTAAAGATATCACGATTAACTTTAGTCCTTGTGGTCACTGCCGCCAATTTATGAACGAGCTGACCACTGCGGACAAGCTAGTTATTCAATTGCCGCAGCGCGATGCAATGACGCTACAAGAATATTTACCAGAGTCCTTTGGACCTAAAGATCTTGGTATTACCGAAGGGTTAATGAGCCCATTAGCTCACGCTTTAACTACTGACGAAACCGATACGCTCGTCGTATCTGCAGTAGAAGCGTTAAATCGCAGTCATTCACCTTATACTCAAAACCTAAGTGGTGTTGCTATCGCAATGAAAGATGGCTCTGTCTACCAAGGGGCGTATGCTGAGAACGCAGCATTTAATCCTAGCCTTCCACCATTACAGGTAGCGTTTGTTCAGTTGCTTCTAGATGGTCAAAACTTTGAAGACATTCAGCTAGTAGCGCTAGCAGAAGTGTCCAAAGGTAAAATCAGTCACCTTGCAGACACTCAAGCAACACTTGAGGCCATTGACCCAGATATCCAACTAGAATACGTGTCAATTTAGCGCTGCAACTCTCTGATATCGTTTAGCCTCGCTCATGCGGGGCTTTTTTAGGCCAAAATTTATACTGATAATAAAATCTCGCGCAAACGTTTGCTTTCCTGCAATAATCCAGTATGATCCCCCGAAATTCTTCCTCATGAATGCTCAAGGACACTCTATGTTTGGTACTGCTACTCGTGAAAATGCTACACGTGTTTTACTTTTAGGCTCTGGTGAATTAGGTAAAGAAGTTGCCATTGAATGCCAACGACTAGGCTTAGAAGTCATCGCTTGTGACCGATATGCTGACGCCCCTGCAATGCAAGTTGCTCACAGAAGTTATGTGCTCGATATGTTGGACGGCGAAGCACTAGAGGCCATTATCAATCAAGAACAACCCGACTACGTAGTGCCGGAAATCGAAGCCATTGCAACGGACAAGCTAGTCGAGTTAGAAAGTAAAGGCTTAAACGTTGTTCCTACTGCGAATGCAACCAAGCTAACCATGAATCGTGAAGGTATCCGTAGACTGGCGGCTGAAGAACTCGGCCTGAATACCTCTCCTTACCAATTTGCAGACAGCTACGAAGACTTTAAAGCGGCTGTAGAAAATGTCGGTGTACCATGTGTAGTGAAACCAGTTATGAGTTCTTCTGGTAAAGGTCAAAGTGTTATCAAGTCAGAATCCGACATTGAGAAAGCCTGGACCTACGCTCAAGAAGGTGGCCGTACTGGCGCAGGTCGAGTCATTGTTGAAGGTTTTATCGATTTCGATTACGAAATTACTTTATTGACCGTACGCGCTGTCGATGGCGTTCACTTTTGTGCTCCTGTGGGTCACCGTCAAGAAGATGGTGATTACCGCGAATCTTGGCAGCCTCAGGCGATGTCAGCTAATGCAATAAAAGCGGCAGAATATACGGCAGAGCAAGTGGTTAACGCGCTGGGTGGCTATGGTATTTTTGGTGTAGAACTGTTTGTTAAGGGCGATAAAGTTATTTTCAATGAAGTATCACCTCGCCCACATGATACAGGTCTAGTCACGCTGATTTCTCAAGACATGTCGGAGTTTGCATTACACGTGCGTGCTTTTACCGGCCTACCAATTAACGGCATCACCCAATATGGTCCTGCAGCTTCCGCTGTTGTTCTCGGCCAAGGCACATCTAACAATATCCGTTACGAAGGCCTTGATGAAGCTTTAAGTCTTCCACAAACTCAAATCCGCCTCTTTGGAAAACCAGATATTGATGGGCGTCGTCGTTTAGGCGTTGTACTTACTAAGCGTAAATCTCTAGAGACAGCAGTCGATGAGGCTGTCGAATGCGCTAAGAAAGTAAAAGTTATCTACTAACACGAGCGCTTTTACGTAATGGAATGACCAATGGGCTCCAACAGAATGCTAGAGCCCATTGGCGTATTTAGTGCTTATTATCTAGATTCAGACCAAACAGCAAACTCGTTGCCACTTGGCTCGATGAAATGAAAGCGGCAGCCACCCGGAAAGTCGAAAATATCCCGTACTATACAGCCACCATTTTGTTTCACCCGCTCCAGTGTTTCGGAAATCGCCGCGCTGTAGAAAACCAGCAACGCCCCACCCTGTTGAGCTTTTGAACTTAACTCTGCGCGATAAAATCCGCCGTTAAGTCCTTGGTTTGAAAAGGCTGTATAATCAGGTCCATAATCCTCAAACGTCCAACCAAATGCCGCTTCAAAAAACGCTTTTGTCGCGGAAATATCGGCCGCTGCAAACTCAACATAATCCAATTTATCGTGTGTACTCATCAATTCATCCTTGCCGCTCTGATAATTCAATCATAAAACACGTTCACTATAATAATTGTGAGTAAACGTTTGTTTCCAAAACAAACAATTATCTGACCACAGAGACAATAAATTATGGTGCGAAATGACAAACTTCTTTATCATTCATCATGGTTATTTATAAAACATGGAATCTTACGTGCAACGCTATCAGACTGAAGCTAAAAATCTCATCAAACTTGCCTCCCCCGTTCTCATTGCCTCAATTGCTCAAACCGGTATGGGGTTTGTCGACACTATTATGGCAGGTGGTGTGAGTGCCGTTGATATGGCGGCGGTTTCCATTGCCGCCAGTGTTTGGCTTCCTTCTATTCTTTTCGGTATAGGTCTGTTGATGGCCTTGGTACCCGTTGTTGCACAACTCAATGGCGCTGGAAAGCAAAAGCAGATCCCTTATGAAATCCATCAAGGTTTCATCATGGCTCTGCTTATTAGTGTTCCAATCGTGTTAGTCCTATTACAAATAGAAACCATACTCGATTTAATGAGTGTCGAAACCGTCATGGCCGACAAAACCGTAGGCTACATTTACGCGGTTATTTTCGCTGTCCCTGCTTTCCTGTTGTTCCAAGCACTACGTAGTTACACAGACGGAATGTCGCTGACAAAGCCCGCTATGGTTATTGGTTTTATTGGCTTACTGATCAATATCCCACTTAACTGGATCTTTGTTTACGGGAAATTTGGTGCTCCAGCTTTAGGCGGCGTTGGATGTGGCGTTGCGACCACAATCGTCTATTGGATCATGTTCTTTATGATGTTGTTTTATGCCGTCACTACAGAGCGTCTCAAGCACATTGAACTTTTCAAAACTTGGCATAAACCAGAACGTAAAGCACAGGTTCGTTTATTTAAGCTTGGCTTTCCTATCGCTGCTGCAATCTTTTTTGAAGTATCTCTTTTTGCAGTGGTCTCATTGCTTGTCGCGCCACTTGGCTCACTTGTCGTGGCGTCGCATCAAGTGGCAATGAACTTTTCATCTTTGGTCTTTATGATCCCAATGAGTATCGGTGCAGCAGTCAGTATCCGCGTTGGACATAAACTGGGTGAAACTGATACAGCTGGAGCAGTCATTGCTTGTCGTGTCGGCCTCGGAGTGGGCCTTGGGGCCGCTATTTTCACCGCTATCTGTACGTTGATCTTTAAGCAACAAATCGTTCACCTTTATACCGACAATGTAGAAGTAGTAGCGCTAGCAATGCACCTGTTGATTTTTGCAGCCATCTATCAATGTACAGACGCAATCCAAGTTGTTGCAGCGGGCGCATTGCGTGGCTATAAAGACATGAAAGCCATTTTTAATCGTACATTTATCGCCTATTGGCTAATTGGATTACCGTTAGGCTACGTTCTCGGAATGACCGATTTAATTATCGAGCCAATGGGAATTGTTGGTTTCTGGATTGGCTTTATTGCTGGTCTATCAAGTGCCGCTATCATGCTCACTATCCGACTGCTATGGATGCACCGTCAAAACGATGAGTTACAACTCGAATACGCGAGCCGCTAGCTTTAGAGCATCGATAAGTTTATTAAGGGTGATCAAAGATAGACTACGCTTACGTAATACCTAGATACGTAATATAACGCGCAGAAAACTTTGAAAGCACTAACAACACCTCCATCAGCAAAAGCAGTCATGGCGCTTGTTTTTTTCTTAAGCGCCTTGTCTGGATGTATTGAGCAGAAAGGAGCTGAGAGCCGTTTCGAAGACTATTTGTCAAGAATTGCCTCGGTTCAAAACAGCGACACGTTACCTAGCCCTAGCATCACTTTAATCACCCTTCCTAGCCAACGTGAAATTACTATCGATATTCCACGCACTACCTTGGGCATTATCGACAGTTATCAGCTCAGAAAATGCCATCTCTTTGAGTTGATCGCCGAGCGTAATTCTGTTTTAGGTAAAGTCCAGGATCAATTTCGTGATTTTGACTACCAGATAACATTAATCGACGGTATCGAGCGCTGCTTGTTATCCGACAAAATAGAGCAAAGTGTGAAAGCTCAGCTTGAAGACATTCTGGCCATTAAATACCGTTATCTTCCCAGCTACTTTTCAAATCTTATCTTTACCAGTAATGCTATGCGCGCTCAGCTATCCGGTAATCAGTGGTTAGATGAAGGGATAAGTAGTCAAGCGGCTCAATTACATTCTGCGTTAAATACATTCAATAGTATTGCCGCTTACATTCTCACACAGACCGAAGGAAGCCATACCTTAACCTTACCTCCGTCGATTACACCGTACCAAGAAACATTAGAGAAAACGAAACTTATCGGAAATCTCGCCTATTCTCTTCAAGCGAGTACACAGTGGCTGACGGTAGCCACTCAACAATTACAGAAGTACGATAATAAAATTTTGTGTGGGGCTAACAGAGATACTACCCGCTTTAACTATTTGGTTAATATCTTCAACAACCTATTCATCACCGATATTCAGCCTTACCTCTCGTTTCTCAGTAGCGAGTATCAAGCCATCTCTCGCGAAGTGGTGTTTATCAAGCACGTTTTGGATAAGGTCCAGCAAGATAAGGTGTCGGTTTATCGACTCGACCGCATTTATGATGAGTTCAAAACGGCAAATCAGCAGCATGTATTCTATTGGAAATCGTTGTTTAAGCGCTGTGGTAAAACCCTGACGGAGATAAGACAACCGTAATGGCTACTCTGGATCGCGAATTCGGAAAAATCGTGCAAAGCGTGGTAATCCATTGACTGTCCAACCGTTGTGCTTAAAAGTAATCATGGTTCCGATTTTAGGAGGATTAGTACGTTCTATATCGCTAAATCCGCTACCGACATAAAACCGTGCGCCGTCACTAAGTTCGATAAGTAATGCGCCCATCTTTCCTTGATACTTGCCTTTCCCCTCTTTGTAGCCAACCACTAGGCCTTCCATATCTTGTACGGTTTTGACTTTAACAAGTGAATGGTTTCTGCCCGGATGATAGACCTCATGTTTCAGTTTAAGCATCAGCCCTTCAGCCTTGTTCGCTGTTATCGATTCTAAATAGTCATCGAGTTCTTTGTGACTTAAAACAGTACGCTGTTCTACACATTGAACATGTCTCAAAGCAACACTTTCACAGTAACGCTTAAGAAACTCATATCGTTGTTCAAAGGTTCCTAAATGCCCAGGAGCGTCAAACAATTTAAAACGAATTTCTTGCCAAGCTTCATTGTCGGGCTTTAGGTCAAGTACTGTATTTTGGACTTTTGAAAACTGCTGTCTTCCCGCCCATAACTCTCCTTCGACCATGATGGCGGGAAGCGAATGTGTAAACCAATCTGGAGCGTTAATTACGCGTCCCGAACGCGTCACTAACTGTTCTCCTGTCCAAATAGCACGAATACCGTCCAACTTCTCACTAACATAGTACTCGTTTATATTCAGGCTTTGGTCGTAATTGATGGCGTTCACAACGCTAGGTTTAGTGTCCAGGTAGGCGACTCCCTCCGCAAAACCATCCGTTGATAACATCGATATTGATATAATATAGGGCCAATAATTTGCTCTGTTCATTCTACTGTTCTTTAGACGTTAAAATTAACGTTATTCTAGATAACAACAGTATTTTAGTTCGATTATTTCCATGCAAAGTCGAGCAAATTTGAATGATCTAGTAGCTAGGAATATATCAATTACAATTGAGTTTGAAGTAACTCGATAGAATATATTCTTATCGATAAAAATATCATTGTTCCGCGCAGAAATACGCCTCACCAATTAACGTACTACTGTAAGTACCTTTACTACTAGACATACCAAACGAATTTTTGTCCGCATAAGCGTACAGACCATCGTTACTATTATCTACACTCTTTTGTAATACAACGACATTCGCTCCTAGTTTATGTGCCTCGTTTTTCAGCTGGTTTCTAGCACCAACCAGAATGTTTCTGTCACTTGTAAAATCGGCGGTAAACCAATTACCTTGCGTTCCATCGACTTCACCTAAGTACAAGCAATTTGCAGGTGCAGAATCGACAATTCTGACCGATTTAGCATCTTGGTTAATGGGCTTAGCAGAGCTACCAACCATTAAAGTAATGACTAGTAATAATGTGGAGTTTTTCATTTATTCACCAATCTAAAGATACGATTCTTATGAAGCCCGCATATTACAATCAGATTGATAGATCATAGAATCAGAGTGTGAATGACATTCACTTCATAATTCAGGGTGGAGATTAATTGGCAAAGTAATTTTAGATATTTCTACTTTGCCAATCCTTGAGTGTTATTGAATTCCGAGTTCGCTTTTCAACGTCGCAATATGGTTGAGATCCATATTATGCACTTTCAACATCTGCTCGATTTGGCTAATACGTGATGTGGCAGAATCATAACGGTCACATGAATCTGACTTTGCATCCCAAGATGTGCCTTCCAGGAATAGATCACAATCCTTCTTCCAGCGTTTCAAGTTTGGAGTCAGCTGCGATTTTTCTTGTTCCAACTTAGCCACTTCAGCTTTCAGTTCTGCTTCTCGCTTAAATAGCTCTTGAGACTGTTCGAACATCGAACTTTGGATATCCGTTTTACGTTCCAGTTGAACATTCTGTTTTTTCTGCTGCGCTAGTTTCTTACCTTGAGCACTCAACTGGTTTTCGAGTTGCTGGTTATCGGCTTCAAGTTTGGAAATCTGCTCATTCAAAGCATCTACTTGTTGCTGATGTTGTTCCACTTTCTCTTCCACCACTTTGCGCAACTTTAATTGTGACTCTGACTCGGCTAAAGCAAGTTTTTCATCCAAGTTAGATTGTTGAGTTTGAGTTTTAACTAGTGCTTGCTGGTATTGGGTATCGAGCTCTTTATATCGCTGCTGCCAGTCATTTTGCGTGACTGCCGAGCCAATAAGACCACCAGCTGCTAAACCCAGCACCGCGGCGATGCCAATATACAACCTCGCACGGGTATCTTTCTGTTCGATGACGACGACATCATCATTTTCGACCGGCTGATTTTCAGGTTGTTTATCCACTCTAACCTCTTTAAAAGTTGTTCATAGGTTTATCGAATTAACTCAGATATGACCAAGGTTGCTGTATAAATAACAAACGCAGACAGCACCGTAATCACCACACCTTTCTGTACCTTCTCATTGGTTCTATATCGAAACAGTAAAAAGGCCAGAGCCACTAGAAACGCAATTGCAATCAATCGAGTCATAAACATCTCCTTTGCACTAACGGCTACATTTTAAGCAAAAGTAGTGAATTTCCAGAGAGTTAACTGTACTACTCATCACTTTAGCGTACAACTTCAATTCTAAAGTCAGAAACATGTTCAAATATACCAAATGGAACGATCTACGCCCTATTTTGGCTCAAATAAATTGTAAAATTATTCATGACATCGTTTTTTATTTACGATAGGATTGCCGTCACAGATTATCTAGTCACTAGATATTTGTTCCGTTGAAGACTGCAGGAGAGTGGTTTATTAACCTTGCATTAACATTTGGTTAGTATGACCCGCCGAAGAAGTAAATCTTTCAGGTGCTTTATTCTGAGAAATCAGAGCTTATCTTAGATAAGGATAAAGTGAGGACTGTAGTTGGAGGAACCTCTGGAGAGAACCGTTAAATCGGTCGCCGAAGGAGCAAGCTCATTTCATGTAATGAGTGAAACTCTCAGGCAAAAGGACAGAGGAGAGAATAGCACCATTGAACAACTCATATTTCTACTGTAACGAACAACCGTTTACGGTCAATACTGAGTGGTAATGAACTCAGATCATTTTCGGTCTGTGGATTACTGCCCTTCTCTCTTCTCCTTAAGTTTTGTTTTATTAAGGGGAAATCATGAACGACCTTCAATCTTTACTACAAGCTATCGACTCTTTTGTATGGGGACCACCATTACTCATTTTGCTTGTTGGTACTGGCGTATACTTCACGTTTAGACTTGGCTTACTTCAATTTAGACATCTTCCAACCGCGCTCAAGCTCGTATTCAGCAAAGACAAATCCAGTAATGGTGATGTTTCTAGCTTCGCTGCATTGTGTACCGCTTTATCAGCGACAATAGGGACTGGTAACATCGTAGGCGTTGCAACTGCAATTAAGCTAGGCGGCCCAGGTGCTTTATTCTGGATGTGGTTAGCGGCGCTGTTTGGTATGGCTACTAAGTATGCCGAATGCTTGCTCGCCGTTAAATATCGCAAAGTAGACGATAAAGGACAGATGCTTGGCGGACCTATGTACTATCTGCGCGATGGTGTCGGTTCTAAGTTCCTAGCCACGATGTTTGCTGTCTTTGCTCTTGGTGTAGCTTGTTTTGGTATTGGTACCTTTCCGCAAGTCAACGCTATTCTGGATGCAAGCCACATTTCTTTCGGTATCTCTCGCGAGATCTCCGCGTCGGTTCTTACTCTTCTTGTTGCCTTTGTAACCTTAGGTGGTATCAAGTCTATTGCTAATGTGGCAGGTAAAGTCGTACCGACCATGGCGGTGTTTTATGTACTAGCCTGCTCGAGCGTTATAGTCATGAACGCCGAACAACTAGGTGCCGCAATTCAACTTGTCGTAGTATCTGCATTTACTAGCACAGCGGCAACAGGGGGCTTCGTTGGTGCCAGCATAATGCTGGCAATTCAATCCGGTATTGCTCGTGGTGTATTTTCTAACGAGAGTGGTCTAGGCAGTGCGCCAATGGCGGCGGCGGCGGCTAAAACTGATAGCTGTGTTCGCCAAGGCCTTATCTCTATGACGGGTACGTTCATCGACACAATCATTATCTGTACCATGACAGGCCTTGCATTGATTTTAACTGGTGCGTGGCAAAGTGATTTTGCTGGCGCAGCTATGACCACTCATGCTTTTGCTGTCGGTCTAAATTCGGATACTCTCGGTCCTCTACTGGTATCGATCGGACTGATATTCTTCGCGTTTACTACTATTCTTGGCTGGAATTACTATGGTGAACGTTGCGTTGTATTCCTCATGGGCACCAAGGCGGTATTACCTTATAAGATCATCTTCGTTGGTTTGGTCGCGTCTGGCGCTTTCTTGCACCTAGATGTAATTTGGATTATTGCCGACATTGTGAATGGCTTAATGGCGGTGCCTAACCTAATTGGATTGGTGTTGCTCAGAAATGTCGTTATTGAAGAGACTAAACTCTACTTTGCTTCAACCTCTAAAGACGAGCGTGAGGCTGTTATTGCATAGAGTCATCAACTCTTAAATTAGAAAAGGTCTGATGTTTAATCAGACCTTTCTTTTTACATAAACATTATGTCAGCAACGCTATCTAGTGCCGCATCGGTTGCGCCGTTTAATTGAGTGGCCAATGTCGCCATAAACGCCGAACAAGCCGCTATAATTGCAATGATCATAGGAATATCCTACCGAATGAATGAAGCCATAGATTAACGTCATCCATAAACTATCAGTTACCTCTCTACGCCAAATGCTAATCCGTTTACTAAAACGTCTTAATGGCAGTTTCTCTTACGAAACACGATCATCACAATAGCCGGAATCATAATAGTCACCGGTATCACCAATGTTTGTAACAGCAAAGATCCAATATCACTGTGCGCAAACATGGTTTCCAAACGAAAATAGCCAATTAATAACAGTAGAATAAGTACCAAAGAACAGAGGAGCTCTTTCAGACACATCTTCGAGCGAGGCGAACAATAGCCATTTGCGACAGCGAACAGTAACATTCCGATACACAGCGCTAACCAGCTTAAAAATGATGGATATTGCCAGATATAAGCACAGGTGGCCGCAAACGCCGTTAGTATGAGCCACACTTTAACCCGCGTAAACGTGTAGTCTTCAATGACCGCAAGGCTAAAATGATGCCTAATAAAATGCCAGCCAACAAGCGCACCAATAATTGCACCGGCTAACATATCCGACAAGAATGCACCCCCACTTATAAATTGGTAGAACGCGATGATGATAGTGACCAAAAAAGCCGCGATGGCGAACTTACTCAAATGGCGTGGCTGTATTTGACTCACCACGATACTGGAAACACAAATCCAATTCGCCATGATTAAGTCGGGAAAGCTGAACCCGCTTCGCTCGTTATAGTTAAGCGTGGGTAAATAAGCATGGGGAACAGGAAAGCTAAACCCCTGCTTTGCGACCAAAATAAATAACGAGGTCGCCGTCACAGCAAACATAAGTTGTGCGGTAAAGTAGCGCCCCCATAGCCAAATGAACAGTGGCAGGAATGAAATAAGTAGTAACGGCTGCAACAAGATGTAAAGTACATTACCACCTAAAACAACTAACTCTTGTAGTTGCTTCGGCGCTGCAACAAGCGCTTCTTGTGTACTAGATAGCCAAGACAATTCGAGTTGATGAACTTTTGGTGCAGAACTGATTAGGTTGTCGATATAACTGATAGGCTGATTCGGGATCGCAGCAAACATAGATTCTACCATCGGCCACTGACTAGGATATCGATACTCGATCGATGATACCGATTTTGGGCTCAGTAGGTTGGCACTACGTACCTCCACACCAAAATGTGGTGCAAAATAAATAGGAAGTTCTACCCCTCGACCATAATTCGTCTCACTGTAAGCAATAATGTCAGACTCGACCTTACACTCATAGAACACTGCTCGTTTAGTTCGGCCTAACTCTTGACCAACGACAACCACCAATCCTGCCTCTTCCCATGTTTCACGTTGGGCAGTGAGTCGTGGATCTTCGTTATTATCAATCGTTCCTCCCGGCAAAGATAGCTTTCCCGTTACGATTTCATCGACCAGCAGAATGCGATCGTCAGCACGAACCAAACACAATGCTCCTCTTATTGTAGGAGCTAATGGTGGATCATTATGCACAAAAGGTTCTCGGAGATTATCCGACAGCTTATTGAACGAGGTGTTTGGCACCTTAGACGTTACGTTCGGCGACATGTCCGAAGCAGCAAAGCTCTGATGTATTGTTAGTAGCGCAAGCAATAGCGTAAAAGCAATATGGCTCAAAAGTTGAGTCACAGACATACCTAATTAGATTTTTTTTCTAAGACAATGTATATGAGGGATAAATCCCTCTTTGTTATATAAGTTCAGAGCGGCGTGATTAAAGTCCCAGACCTCAACCATAATCTGACTAGCCCCTAACTCAATTAAACGACGTTCACTTTCTTTCAGTAATTTTTGAGCAAATCCATGATGCCGATAGTCAGGTTTTATGAACAGCTCATCGATATTTCCTATTAAACAAGACTTACTAATCGGTGAAAGTAGTTCACAAAACTGCGCCGTCACAAAACCGACGATCTGAGGAGCGCGCTTGTCGCCATCAATGGTTAGAACAAGTACCAAGCAGTCAGGTGAATCTAGGTAACGTGCAATGCTCTTTTCTTCCTGCACCTCTGATGCGGGTTTGAAGTCTTCGGGGACAGCTTGGTGATGATACTCATGCAACTCATACATAAGATCATTTAGCGTTTCCAAATCTTGGGTATTAGCAGAGCGAATTCTATAGGCTAAATCAGTCATAGACGCGTGGTAAATGTTGCAAAAAGAGAAAGTCGTTTACAAATGTGCGCCTAGTGTGAGGGTTTTGTCAGGCATGTGCAAATAAAAAAACATAATGAAAGATGATGTAGGAGTCTCGTGGGTGAATATCACACTCTCAGGTGACTATACTTATCCAAAACGATAAGGAGCATGATATGTCACGTACACTGATTTGCACTTTGTTCGGCCTACTATTATGGGCGCCCTATTCTTTGGCGTCTTTGCCGATGAAATGTACGTTAACGGCTACTACCGACCATTTTTGGTTCTATCAAGAACAGTTAGTATTTCAAAGTGAGCAGTTCGTAATTTTTCAGAATTTTAAAGGAAGAGTTGTCACACAGGTCGACCTAAAGACCGGAAAGTTCAGCCGTACTACCTATATCGGCGAACCTTTTACTCCTAAGTATCAAATGTTGTTTGGTAACTGCGAGGAACCGAACCATGTTCTTAAAATGTGGCAGATGAGTTCGGTTCCTTATGACAATTAAATCAGTCTGTATGCAACGCTCGTTCAATTTCTGAAAGGCTGCTTGGGTCATCAATCGTCGAAGGGACAGTGTAGGTTTCACCGTCGGCTATTTGGCGTATAACTCGACGTAGAATCTTACCAGAGCGAGTTTTGGGTAATCGTTCTACTACTAGTGCGTGTTTGAAACATGCAACAGCACCGATTTCCTGACGAACTTTACCGACCAATTCATGTTCCAGTTCCCCACTATCAACTTTGACACCATCTTTTAATACCACTAAGCCCAATGGCAACTGACCTTTGAGGTCATCATGCACACCAACAACTGCGCACTCTGCAATCGCTGGATGCCCACCAACAATTTCTTCCATCTCACCAGTAGATAAGCGGTGTCCTGCTACGTTTATGACATCATCCACTCGTCCCATAATGAATAAGTAGCCATCCTCATCCAGATAACCGCCATCTCCAGAGACATAATAGCCTTCAAACTGACTTAAATAGCCCGATTCAAATCGGTCATGATTGCGCCACACGGTAGTAAGGCAACTTGGTGGCAATGGACGTTTAAGTGAGACAAAACCTTGTTGATTAGCGCCAACTGGCTCACCGATTTCATTGAGAATCTCAACGGTAAAACCCGGACTTGGTTTCGTTGATGAGCCCGCTTTGACACCCATTACCTCTATACCTAACGGGTTAGAAGAGATAGCCCAACCCGTTTCCGTTTGCCACCAATGGTCGATCACTGGCTTTTTGGTATGTGTTTCTACCCACTCTAACGTCGGTGGGTCGAGACGCTCCCCCGCCATAAAGATGCTCTTTAACCCGCTGATATCATACTTAGACAACTCCAAGCCATTAGGGTCTTCCTTCTTGATTGCTCGAAACGCTGTAGGTGCAGAGAACAGCACTTGAACATTATATTCTTCACACACACGCCAAAATGCACCTGGGTCGGGCGTTCTTACTGGTTTACCTTCAAAAAGAATTGAAGTGCAACCGTGAATAAGCGGTGCATAAACAATGTAAGAATGCCCTACTACCCAACCTACATCCGACGCGGCCCAATATACGCCATCAGTTGGCATGTTGTAGACTGCAGACATTGAGTACTTCATCGCGACGGCGTGCCCACCATTATCGCGCACCACACCTTTTGGTTTCCCAGTCGTTCCTGACGTATACAAAATATATAGAGGGTCAGTGGCAAGCACAGGTACACATTCATGGGGCAACGCGGATTCATATTCTGTTTGCCAGTCCAAATCACGTTCTTGATTCAGCTCTGCCTCACATTGCGGACGTTGCAGTACAAATACATTGTTCGGCTTCCAACGACTATCCATGATCGCCTTGTCAACCAATGGCTTGTAAGGTAAAACCTTATTGATTTCTATACCGCAAGACGCGGTCATAATGACTTTAGGTTCAGCATCCTCAATTCTGACAGCCAGTTCGTTTGGTGCAAAGCCGCCGAATACTACTGAATGAATCGCCCCCAAACGTGCACAAGCCAACATTGCCATTGCCGCTTCCGGGATCATTGGCATATAGATAACAACACGATCGCCTTTAACCACTCCTTGTTTAGCAAGCATTCCCGCGATTTTTGCAACCTTATCTCGAAGCTCAAAATAGCTATACTTTTGCTTTGTTCCTGTGACAGGTGAGTCGTAAATGAGAGCGGTTTTCTCCCCTCGCCCATTTTCGCAGTGATAATCAAGTGCTAACCAAGCAGTATTCATAACGCCGTCAGGAAACCAACGCTCGATGCCGTTTTCATCTTTCTCAAGTATGGTTTTTGGCGCTTCAAACCAGTCAATGGCTCTTGCTTGATGTTCCCAAAAAGACTCTGGTTGCTTCTCAGCCCACTGATATTCTTGTTGATATGCAGACATAATGCGTCCTCCAATATGTCTATTTCATAGTATCCGATGGCACACGAACCCAACCTTCCATAAGGATTCGAGCACTTCGACTCATTATTGCTTTATTTACTGTCCAGCCATTCGGTGACTGTGAAGCAACCGCCCCCACCTTCAATGTTCCAGAAGGGTGCCCAAACGTCACAGATTCTCGGTTGCCTCCGCCAGCAGCCAAATTTACGACGGTGCCGTCTACGCTTGCAGCGCAGGCGATGGCAACGGCCGCAGTGCCCATCATCGCATGGTGTAATTTCCCCATCGACAAAGCACGAGCTAATAGATCAACGCTGTTGGCCTCAATGGGCTTACCACTCGATGAAACGTAGTCTTTTGCAGACGACACAAAAGCCACTTTCGGAGTGTGCTGCCTAGTCGCGGCTTGATCAACCGAATCAATCAAGCCCATTTTTACCGCACCATGCGCTCGGATTATTTCAAACTTTTCAAGCCAAGCCTCATCACTGTTAATGTCATCTTGAAGTTCAGCACCTGATAAACCTAGTTCCCTGGCATCGATAAAAATTGTTGGGATACCCGCACTGATCATGGTCGCATTAAAGACACCTACATTTGGCACTTCTAGATCATCAATCAAGTTACCCGTCGGGAACATCGAGCCATTGCTGTCACTAGGGTCAACAAACTCAACCGCGATCTTGGCAGCCGGAAATGTCACTCCGTCGAGCTCAAAATCACCCAACTCTTGCACTTCGCCGTCGACAATAGGAACGTTGGCGATGATAGTTTTTTGAATGTTTGCCTGCCAGATTCGAATTTTCGCGATACCGTTTTCGGGTATCCGCTCTTTATCAACCAACCCACTATGAATAGCGAAAGGTCCCACCGCAGCCGATAAGTTGCCGCAATTACCACTCCAATCGACAAAGGCCTTGTCGATTGAAACTTGCCCAAATAAATAGTCAATATCGTGATCATCACGGGTGCTTTTTGACACTATCACCGTTTTACTGGTGCTCGACGTCGCGCCTCCCATGCCATCAATCTGTTTTGCATAAGGATCTGGACTTCCTATTACGCGCATCAGTAACTTGTCTCGTGCTGCTCCTGGTTGCTGAGCTTCAAGAGGGAGATCCAACAAGCTGAAAAAGACCCCCTTACTAGTACCGCCACGCAGATAAGTCGCAGGAATTTTAATTTGTTTCGTCATTCCTTTCCCCTTACTGTGCTAAGAAGTCTTGAGCAAATCGCTGTAACACGCCACCAGCAGAGTAGACTTTAACTTCATCTTCAGTATCCAAGCGGCAAGTCACTGGCACATCGAGTTTTTCCCCGTTGGTTCGGGTAATCACTAAAGCAAGATCACAACCCGCTTTGATATCGCCTACGACGTCGTACAGTTCCGTGCCATCAAGCGCTAACGTATTGCGGTTGGTACCTTTTTTGAACTCAAGAGGTAGAACTCCCATCCCCACTAAATTGGTGCGGTGAATTCGTTCAAAACCCTCTGCCGCAATAGCTTCAACCCCAGCTAGGCGCACACCTTTTGCAGCCCAATCTCGCGAAGAACCTTGCCCATAATCAGCACCCGCTACAATGATTAACGGCTGTTTACGCGCCATATAGGTCTCAATGGCTTCCCACATTCTTGTGACTTTGCCTTCAGGCTCAATACGAGCGAGAGAACCCTGAACGACCTGTTCATCCTCTTTAACCATCTCGTTGAACAATTTTGGATTAGCAAATGTCGCTCTTTGCGCGGTCAAGTGGTCGCCACGGTGGGTTGCATACGAGTTGTAGTCTTCTTCTGGCACGCCCATGCTTGTCAGATATTCGCCTGCAGCACTCGTGGCTAGAATCGCGTTCGATGGCGACAAGTGGTCAGTGGTAATGTTGTCACCCAATACTGCTAAAGGTCGCATTCCTCGCAACGTGCGTTTACCTGTCAATGCCCCTTCCCAGTATGGCGGTCTACGAATATAAGTGCTGCGTTCACGCCAGTCATAGAGTGGGCTTTTCGCTCTCTCGGCCTCATCCAGCTTGAACATTTGAATATACACTTGGTTAAATTGCTCAGGTTTCACATGTTGGCTAACTACAGCGTCGATCTCTTGGTCACTTGGCCAAATATCGTTGAGATAGATGGGGTTACCGGAAGCATCAAGACCAAGAGCATCGCGCTCAATATCAAAGCGAATGGTACCTGCTATCGCATATGCAACAACCAATGGCGGTGAGGCGAGAAACGCTTGTTTAGCGTAGGGGTGAATTCGCCCATCAAAGTTCCGGTTACCCGACAATACAGCAGTCGTGTAGAGATCGTTTTCAATGATCTCTTGCTGAATTTGCGGATCCAACGCACCACTCATACCATTACACGTGGTACAAGCATAGGCAACGATGCCAAACCCCAACTTTTCGAGTTCAGGTAACAATCCCGCTTCTTCTAGATACAGTTTGGCGACCTTGGAACCCGGTGCGAATGATGATTTCACCCACGGTTTGCGCAGTAGTCCTAACTCATTGGCTTTTTTGGCGATCAACCCTGCCGCCACAACATTTCTTGGATTACTGGTATTTGTACAGGAGGTAATAGCCGCAATGATAACAGCACCATCTGGCATCTTGTCTTGCGTCTGCTCCCAAGGTGCAGCAATACCCTGCTGGTTTAACTCAGCAGTTGGTAATCGGCGATGTGGGTTTGAGGGACCTGCTAAGGTTCTTTCAACTTTAGAGAGGTCAAATTCAAGTACTCGTTCATATTGTGCACTTTCTAAAGCATTTGCCCAAAGCCCTGTTTGCTTAGCATAGTTTTCTACCAATTTAACTTGTTCATCATCGCGACCAGTAAGCTTTAGATAGTTAATAGTCTGCTCGTCAATGTAGAACATGCCAGCTGACGCGCCGTATTCTGGCGTCATATTTGAAATGGTGGCACGATCACCGATAGTCAGATGCTTAGTACCTTCACCAAAGAATTCCAAATAACTCGATACTACACGTTGAGCACGCAAGAACTCAGTTAACGCCAACACAATATCAGTGGCGGTAATACCGGGTTGACGCTGTCCAACAAGACGAACCCCGACAATATCTGGTAAGCGCATCATGGATGGTCGACCTAACATCACCGTTTCCGCCTCTAAACCACCAACGCCAATGGCAATAACACCAAGTGCATCAACGTGAGGCGTATGGCTATCTGTGCCGACGCAGGTATCGGGAAATGCCACTCCTTGCTTAGTTTGAACGACTGGCGACAACTTCTCTAAGTTGATCTGGTGCATAATTCCGTTACCGGCTGGTACTACACTAACGTTCTCAAAGGCGGTTTTACACCACTCGATAAAGTGGAATCGGTCTTCATTTCGACGCTCTTCTACGGCTCGATTCTTTTCAAACGCATCAGCCTCAAAGCCGGCATGCTCAACCGCCAATGAATGGTCAACAATCAGCTGAGTTTCAACAACAGGGTTGACGCTGGCCGGATCGCCGCCTTGATTAGCTATCGCGTCTCTCAATCCAGCTAAGTCCACCAAAGCAGTCTGTCCAAGAATGTCATGACAGACAACGCGGGCTGGATACCAAGGGAAGTCTTTATCTCGACGGCGATAAATAAGCTGAGACAAACACTCCTCTAGCTCTGACGGTTCGCAACGACGTACTAAATTCTCTGCCAAAACTCGAGACGTGTATGGCAAGTGCTGGTAGGCTCCTGGCTCTATGTCATCAACCGCAGCTTTGGCATCGTAATAGTCCAACTGCGAATTGGGGAGAGCTTTGCGATATTGATAATTTATAGTTTGATTAGACATGCTCACATCCTTTCTAAACGCTCTTTTTTCTCTGCTTAGTTTTCACAGTTAGTCACGTTCGTTGATTTCCACCCACTCTCTTGCTTCTGGGCCTTCATAGTCCGCGCTTGGTCTAATAATTCGGTTATTTGCGCGCTGCTCATAAACGTGAGCAGCCCAACCTGTAAGTCGACTCATGACGAAAATAGGCGTGAACAGTTTGGTAGGAATATCCATAAAGTGGTAAGCCGACGCATGGAAAAAGTCAGCGTTACAGAACAGACCTTTTTCGCGTTTCATTACCGCTTCTACCCTTACCGAAACATCGTAAAGATAGGTATCGCCAACTTGTGTAGATAGCTCTTCTGACCAACGCTTAATGAGTGCATTACGCGGATCGCTCTCGCGATAAATAGCATGTCCAAAACCCATGATTTTATCTTTGTTGGCTAGCATCTGCATGATATTGGTTTCTGCTTCGTCCGCGCTACGCCAATCTTGAATCATATCCATGGCAGCTTCGTTTGCGCCGCCGTGCAGTGGACCACGTAGAGTGCCTATAGCTGCGGTGATGCAGGAATGAATATCGGACAAGGTTGATGCGCAAACACGAGCAGCAAAGGTCGAGGCATTAAATTCATGCTCGGCATAAAGAATTAACGAACAATGCATCACTTTTTTGTGAAGCTCAGATGGCGACTTATCAGTGAGCATTTTCAGGAAATAGCCACCAATACAATCCTCTGACTGGTCCTTGGTATCAATACGCACACCATCATGACTGTAGCGATACCAGTAACAGATAATCGCTGGGAATAACGCCAGCATTCTCTCTGTCGCCGCCTCTTGCTCAGAGAAGTCTAGTTCTTGCTCTAAATTACCTAGCATCGAGCAACCCGTTCTCATCACATCCATCGGGTGAGCATCAGCGGGAATCAATTCCAGTGCCTTTTTCAGAGATTCTGGCAGGCCACGTAAGCCCACAAGAATGGTTTTATATTCATCAAGCTCTGTTTGATTAGGTAAATGTCCACGCAATAGTAAGTGCGCGACTTCTTCAAATTGCGCATTGTTGGCAAGATCGGTGATGTCGTAACCTCGGTAAGTAAGACCTGTCCCCGACTTACCTACTGTACATAGTGCTGTTGTACCTGCACTTTGGCCTCGAAGACCGGCTCCACCTATGGCTGAATTAGGCATTTTGAACTCCTTTTCCCGCTTTTGTCCCTTTTGGGATCTCTTAACGCGGCATCATGTTATTGGATAAAGTTAGTAAATGGTTTTCTTGAGCTTCCGTTGTATTCCTAGGATTTGCTTTCAGTAAATAGTTGATCCAGTTTATCTTCGTAGCTGTGATAATTGAGATGTGCATAGAGCTCTGCACGAGTTTGCATTTGCTCGGTAAGCGCTTCTTGATTGCCAACACTTAGCAAATGCTGGTAGACATTCTCTGCTGCCTTGTTCATCGCTCTAAATGCAGATAGCGGGTAAAGGACCATATCGACGCCGACTTTTGCCAACTCGTCACAACCAAATAACGGGGTTTGCCCAAACTCGGTAATATTGGCAAGAATCGGAACATCTTTACCTGTAGCCTGATTCAAAGCCGTTTTGAATTGCTGATAGTGCTCAAGAGAAGTCATCGCCTCGGGGAATATCATGTCAGCACCCGCGTGAACACACGCAATCGCGCGTTCAATAGCCTTATCCATCCCTTCAACCGCCAGTGCATCGGTACGTGCCATAATGACAAAGCTAGCGTCAGTTTTGGCGTCTACCGCAGCTTTGACTCTATCTACCATTTCTTGCTGACTAACAATGGCTTTATTAGGGCGATGGCCACAACGCTTTTGAGCCACCTGATCTTCAATATGCACCGCTGCAGCCCCTGCTTTTTCCATCGCCTTAATCGTACGAGCAATGTTAAAAGCGCCGCCGAAGCCAGTATCAATATCCACCAGCAAAGGCAAGTCACACGCATTTGTAATGCGCTCTACATCAACCAAGACGTCATTTAAGGTAGTAATACCTAGGTCAGGAAGTCCATACGATGCGTTAGCAATGCCACCACCCGACAAGTAAATAGCTTGATGACCAACGTTTTTTGCCATCATGGCGCAGTAAGGATTTACCGTACCAACGACTTGAAGTGGGTTACCGTTAGTGACGGCGTCACGGAATAGTTGTCCCGGGGATACTGACATGATTGTCTCCTTGTTACTTTCCCTTATGTAACGCAGTGCCGGAAATCTTTACTGCGTCACCTATAAATTGAATTAGCTGTCTAGGTTCTTTTCGATTAACGCCTTGCTTCGTGAAATGTGTCTTCTCATCAGCAGTTCTGCCAATTCAGGATCACGATTTTTAATCGCGTCTAAAATAAAAAGATGTTCCTTTAACGCTGCCTCAGGACGAGATTGTGTCCGAGGTGATTGATATCGATACATCCTCAACAAGTGGTAAAGCTCATTGCATAGCAAGTTTACTAATTGACTGTTTTGACTGGCTTTGATGATGCGGTAATGGAAGTCAAAATCACCATGCTGGTGGAAATAGGAAGCACCATCCACTTCGTCTATATGCTCTGAGTGTCGGTTTAACAGCGTTTCCAACTCACCAACTTCTTTATCACTGATGTTTTGTGCAGCCAGTCTCGCCGCCATTCCTTCTAAAGCTTCACGAACGGAGTACAACTCCACCAACTTATCTTGAGATAAGGTAATCACGCGCGCCCCTACATGAGGAATTCGTTCAATCAGTCCTAACCCTTCTAGGCGCATAATAGCCTCACGAAGAGGTCCACGGCTCACTTCAAAGCGTTTTGCTAGCTCTGGTTCAGAGATCTTGCTACCTGATTCAATTCTCCCTTCAACAATCTCTTCGATGAGCTGTTCTGTTAAATTTTCAGACTTGGTCGCTTCTTTTAACGGCGCGTCGTCATTCATTACTGGTTCTGCACTCATATCAACGCTCACCTTAGAATTTACTACATTGTTGACAGTTCTCATTACATGAACATTATTTAAGCAGCTTAATGCCATCAGATCAACAGGATTGTCGACAATGTAGACTAACGTCTAACTTAAAAACCAACGTGTGAACTTTATGAACAAAATTCACCCTATGTTCTTTATCCTCAATATCTGCACTTTATTGATGCATTTGTAACAAGTACGTAACCTTTAGCTAACCCATAGAGGTCAAGTCAGCATCCCTCTGCTGGCAGACAATAAAGTCAACATAAGGAACGTGAACATGTTTAAGGCACTAAAACCGACCCTAGCGGCATCGATTGTGGCAACTACTCTTTCTTTTGGTAGTTATGCTGCAGATCTAGAGAAGATTCATTTCTTAATTCCTGGGGGTGCTGGCGGCGGTTGGGATATGACAGCACGCGGAACAGGTGATGTCTTGGTAAAAGCAGATATTGTCGACAATGTTTCTTTTCAAAACCTGTCAGGTGGTGGCGGTGGTAAAGCAATTGCACACCTAATCGAAACCGCGCAGCGCCAAGAAGACACCTTAATGGTTAACTCTACTCCTATCGTTGTGCGTTCATTGACTGGTGTTTTCCCACAATCATTTAGAGACCTAACACCTGTTGCAGCAACGATTGCTGACTATGGCGCTATTGTTGCTCCAGCAGATTCTCCATACAACACATGGGAAGACGTAGTTGCTGACTTCAAAGAGAACCCTCGTAAAGTCAAAATTGCAGGAGGCTCAGCTCGAGGAAGCATGGACCACCTAGTCGTTGCGGCAGCATTTAAAGGCGAAGGCTTTGATGCGAAAAAGGTACGCTACATTGCCTACGATGCAGGTGGTAAAGCGATGGCCGCTCTTCTATCGGGCGAAACCCAGCTTCTGTCAACAGGTCTTGGTGAAGTGCTAGAAATGTCGAAGTCAGGTCAAGTCAAAGTACTTGCTGTTACTGCACCGAAGCGTCTCGAAGCAGCGCCGAATATTCCAACACTAACCGAGTATGGAAACGAAACTGTCTTTGCTAACTGGCGTGGTTTCTTCGCAGCTCCAGGGGCGAGTGAAGAGAAAGTCAAAGAGTGGACAGAGGCGCTGTCGAAAATGTACTCCACTGATGAATGGGCAGTAGTTCGTGACCGCAATGGTTGGATTGACAACTACAAACCTGATCAAGAGTTTTACCAATTCCTTGAAGACCAAGAAAAGCAGATGGGCGCGCTCATGACTGAACTTGGTTTCTTGAAACAGTAAGCAACACTAAGGAGGGATTTGCTGTTCCCTCCTCTTGCCAATATTTTGCCGTATATGAGACGCAGCTACGAATCCTTCAGTTTGTAATTGCTCTAGCAGTACTCCTTTGTTTATTGGGTAAAAAGACTGTGTCCTGAGTTCTCTTACCCACTTGGTCGACGGTCATCGATCCCTTGTATACGGCCTTTTCTCTTTTCTTTACCTGGAGTGAGTTATGTCAGATTTCACCTCTAAGCTGTTCACGAAAGAAAATCTACTTTCTCGTGATCGTGTAGGTGCGATGATATTTATGATCCTTTGCTTATGCTATGGATACCAGACATCGCTAATCCCAATGTTTCCTGGGGATGAGTACGAACCGTTCACCGCGAGAACGTTACCAAGCATATTAACCGTTGTTGGTATTGTGCTGTCGGTAATTCTTCTTGTCACCGGACAACCTAATGAAAAAAGCGGCGCCGTCACTGATTTCAATTGGAAACTACTGATTGGATTTTTGGTGTTAATGGCCGCATATGGGTTGGGACTAACCTATCTAGGATTTGTCCTCGCTACTGGTTTCTTCTTAATGATTGGGTTCTATTTACTTGGTGAACGTCGTAAGAGCATTTTACTTGGTGCTTCTTTTCCTTTTGTCATCGCTTTTTATCTCATGCTTACGCAAGGACTAGATATTTATCTAGAGCCTGGACTCATCTTCACTCTTTGGGTAGGACACCATTATGTTAGACGGAATTTTACAAGGATTATCAACGGCAGTTATGCCGATGAACATCATGATGGTGATTGTCGGTTGTTTTGTCGGTACTTTTATCGGGATGCTTCCGGGTCTGGGCCCTATTTCAGCAATCGCCTTGATGATCCCTATTACTTACGGACTGGATCCCTCTTCTGGCCTAATCCTGATGGCCGGTGTTTACTACGGCGCGGTATTCGGAGGTTCAACCTCATCCATTCTTATTAATGCTCCGGGCTGTTCATCAACTGTTGTTACAGCATTTGATGGTTACCCAATGGCACAGAAAGGCCAAGCAGGTAAAGCGTTAGCTCTCGCAGCCTACTCTTCTTTTACCGGCGGTACACTTTCTGCCATCATGTTGCTGTTCGCAGCCCCCGCCCTTGCCAAAGTTTCATTGAGTTTCCAGTCTTCGGACTACTTTGCGCTGATGCTACTTGGTTTATCTGCAGTTGCGGCATTCGCTGGCAAAGGTCAGGTTATTAAAGCGTGGATGATGGTTGTGCTGGGACTCATGCTATCAACAGTCGGTATCGATAAAGGTGTGGGTGTCGAGCGTTTTACCTTTGGCTTAACTGACCTAATGGACGGATTTAGTTTCCTATTACTTGCGATGGCAACCTTTGCTTTAGGTGAAACCTTGATGGGTATACTTAAGCCAGAAAAAGATACACGCCAAGACGAACAGCGCAAGATGAGCGATATAGGAAGCATGAAGATCACTAAAGAAGAAGTAAAAGAAGTGGCACCTGTCTCTATTCGTTCTTCTATCTTGGGCTTCTTTACCGGTGTCCTTCCAGGCGCAGGCGCAACCATTGCCGCTTTCCTTTCTTATGGTATGGAACGTAACCTTGCGCCTAAAGACAAAAAAAAGAAGAATTTGGCAAAGGAAGCATTCGTGGCTTGGTTGCACCAGAGTCAGCTAACAATGCAGCATCAAGTGGTTCGTTTGTTCCGCTATTGACGCTCGGTATCCCTGGCTCCGGTACAACTGCAATTATGTTAGGTGCACTGATCGCCTATGGTATTCAACCGGGTCCTCGACTATTCGTTGAACACCCAGACGTGTTTTGGTCAGTCATCATCTCTATGTACTTCGGTAACATCGTTCTAGTTATCTTAAACCTACCGTTGATTCCTTATATTTCTAAGCTACTAGCGGTACCAAGAACGGTATTGTTGCCGATGATCCTATTCTTCTCTATTACTGGGGTGTATTTGGTCTCGTTCAATACCATGGACGTGTTTATCATGCTGCTCGTAGCAATGGCAGCAATCGCACTAAGGCTAGCCAATTTCCCATTAGCTCCGTTACTGCTTGGTTTTATTTCTTGGCGGATTAATGGAGGAGAACTTAAGACGAGCACTGATGATCAGTGATGGTGAGCTAAGCTTCTTGTGGGAGCGCCCTATCACATTGACGTTTACTGTATTGGCTGTACTAGTACTTGTCGGACCCGCGTTGCTTTCGTTGGTTAAAAAATGGTTTTATCAACCCAAGAAAGTTGAATCTTAAGTTCAATATGAATTGATACTTACAGAGCCACTCTATTGAGTGGCTCTTATTTAATTAACAATTCTGGTCGATAATCGTGTAACGGTACTCGCCTTTTTCAGAGTCTGGTTGAGTAACAAGAAGAAAGCAGCCGCCCTCTTTCACAGCTTCAACATTGCGTATTTCTTTACCACCATAGATGACCAACTCACCACCGTCAGTAGCACCATTCTGTTTGACATGATAATTCATGTCTGTATCAAGGAATTGAGCGACGTTGTTTTTAGTATCCAGTTTCAAGTGGCCATTGATTAAGTTTACTCTTTTACCATCAATTTTGACTGCTTTATCTCCATTGCGTTCAACGCCATTGATTACGGCCTTGCTATAAACCAATGAATCCATACCTTTAACCGCAGCTTGAGCACCTTTCAACACGCTTACTCGAGCATCAGTAGTAAGATTTAAGAACCTTGGTGCGGCACTGACCGCTAAAATGCCAAGAATAACGATAACTACAACAAGTTCGATAAGCGTAAAGCCGTTACGTTTCATGAGGATTTTTCCTTTCTATTGGGCTGAGTTTATTGAATCAAGGTCACGATTCGGCCGAATAGTACGAAAAAAGCCCTTTTGTAAAACAACAAAAGGGCTTTAGAAATCCTTTGAAAATCAGATAAAGAGATGATTAACGTATAACTTTACGATAACAGCGCTCAGGGCGTCCAACGGTGCCATAATTCACGTCAGCTACCAACTCGCCAATACTAATAAGAAACTCCAAGTATCGTCTTGCTGTCGTTCTGCTCGCGCCAATCATTTCCCCTGCTTCATCGGCGGTAAATGGCTTATCTTCTTTAAACAATGCACGAATTTTCTCAAGAGTCACGCCATCAATCCCCTTGGGTAGTCGAAGCTCAACATTTTTCTCTGCGCTACTAGTTTGCATCATTTCGTCTACTAACGATTGATCCAAACCTTCCACATGATGCAGTTGCTCAGTACGTTTCTGGTACTTTTTCAATGCCGCCTCCAGCCGAGGAAACATAACAGGCTTTAATAAATAATCAATCACACCGCCACGCATCGCCTGTTGCAGAGTTTCAACATCGCGTGCAGCAGTAATCAAAATAACATCACACTCTTGATTCAAACTCCGTAGCCAAGCCAATATTTCTATGCCTGTACCATCAGGCAAATATACATCGAGCATCACTAGCTCGGGTTCTAATATTTCAAGCTGTATTTCCGCTTCGGCTTTTGATGTCGCCATTCCAACTACTTCAAAACCACCAATTTGCTCTAGGTATCGACGATGCAGTTCTGCGATTTTTAAATCGTCTTCTATTATCATGACTCGTGTTAAGTCACTCATGCTAATCCATCCTTAGGAATATATACCGTCACACGTGCGCCGATATCCTTGTTTTCTACTATTTCCAACTGTCCTTGGTATCTTTCAGTCAATTGTTTGACTAAAAACAATCCCACACCACGATTAGTGACTGATTTACTCGACACTCCGCGTTGCGTTAGCGATTTCACATCGAGATGCTTGGGTAAGCCACACCCCTTATCAATAACTTCTAAAATGATTTCATTACCAAAGTCACTCACCGACACTTCAACGTCTGACCGTTCTAACCGCTCATGAGGAGAGTGCGCAATAGCCGATAATGTTGCTTCAAACGCGTTATCAATTAAATTACCCAAAATGGTCACTAAGTCATCAGCATTTATCTCTTTTGGCAATGGTTCAAGTCGCGACTCATCTTCTACTTTTAATCCTAATCCCAGCTCACGTGCGCGCTCTGTTTTTCCAAGAAGCATACCGGCAATCAACGGGTCTTTAACGGTTTCTCGAAGGAACTCAATTAAGCTCTGATAGTGCTCAGTTTCTTGGCCCGATGAGATGCTGCACCGCATCCCAATTCCCCTCATTTGTACCAATCCACTTATAGTGTTCAGCTTGTTTCGATGTTCATGAGTCTGCGAACGTAACAGCCTCGGCATAGGCTTTGGTTTGCGATAGCCTGTTCAGTCCAATTCCGAGATTTCATCGCGCAAAACGAAAACTCGACACCGCACCAACGACTTTGCCATCAACAACAATGGGACTGCGATTGGCAACGATACGTTGTTGATTGAGATACAGCTCAATATCATTATCTGACTCTTGGCTTTCGATCAAACTTTGCAGGTCGGAGTTCGGTAATACCTGGTACAGCGGTTTGTTCATAACACCCGATTTAGTTAACCCTAAGATCTCACACGCACTGGTATTAATCGAGCGTAATACCCCCGTCGGAGTCAATACTGATAACACCTTCCTTAATGGTGCTCATAGTGACGTCCAACTCGCCATAAAGACGACCGATCTCTTCTGGTTCAAAACCCAATAGTGCTTTTTGAAAACGACGTGAGATAAAGTAAGAAACAATCGCGTTCACAATGAGCACCAGTATTGCCATTCCAAGGAGGAAAGCTAAATAGGGCTCAATACGGTCTTGGAGTCTATCCAATAAGTAGCCGACGGAAACAACACCTATGATATTGCCATCTTTATCAAATACCGCCGCTTTGCCTCGAACTGACTTTCCAAGAGATCCTTCTGCAAACGAGACGTAGGTTTGACCATGAATCAGAGCTTGATCATTATCACCCCCTTTCATTGGCAACCCAATTCGCTCATCAATTGGATGGACTAAACGAATGCCTTTCTCGTCACCAATAACAATGAAGGCTGCCCCAATCATCTCAGTAAGTCCACGAAATCGGTTTTGCATTCGGGCAGACGTGTTCTGTTCAATCATATTGATAACAGCACTAGACTGCGCCAAGAATGTTGCGACGCCTTTGGCTTTTAGCCCCATTTCCTGCTCTTGGGACTGCTTGATGTAGCTAAATCCAGCTAATGATAAGACAAGCAACTGCAACAACCCCGAAACCGTCATAATTATGAGCATTCGGTGTCGAAAACTTATCTGGTTCCATTTCATGATAACTCTCCCTAATACCCATACTGTAACAGCGTTGTAACATACGAGCACTCAATTGGGTATCGAACTGTGAAGCACATAATTAATTTACGTAGAATCAGTCAAATAGACGACAAAAGTGCTCTTTGATTCCTACAATTAGAGTGTAAACATTCATGTCAGTTACATGCATATGCAACCGAATATCTGATTATGATCACATCACTTTTAGCTTATTTTTAGAACAATTCAGCCGTTATTCCGTATAGTAAAATTGTTATCTAAAAAGTACCTGAGTCTACTTGCTATTTGTCGACTCAAACGTAACTTTCAAGGTCACTTATAACTAGAAAATAATAAACGAAAACGCAGTAACCCTTGTGCAGAGCGCAAAATACAACGTAAGAAGGAACGTCGTTATGGAACGGGACTGTTTTGGAATTTGCCTTAATCGGGCGCTTCTGTCGAAAAATCGACGCGCTACATTTACCCACGTCAGAGCATATCAAGCGACAAACTCACAAGCATCGGAACTAGAACACGAGGTTTTTGGTATCGTTCGCTTCACCACAAATGTCGGGCAGTGAAGTCTTAAAAGAACTGCTTCAAGCAAAAGACCTAATGTGGAGAGCTGGCTACGTTTGTCCATCAAATGATTAAAGTCGTTTGATTTCAAAAAAGCAACGGCACGTAATGTGAAGTTGCTTTTTTAGTATCAGTGACCAAAATATATCGTTTAGCTTCTAAATAACAGACACTTAACCACATAGAGATCAAAAAAACATCTATAGTTAGGTTATTGCACACCATTTTATTAGAGCATATACTCTAATCAATTTATTAACATCATCTGTTTTGGAGCAAACATGAAGATAAGGTCCCTACCGCTGGTTGTGGGCGCATTGCTAGGAACGCTTTCTTTCGGTGGCTACTCTGCCGAAGTCTCCTTTGATGAAGCCTGGCAATTGCTTCAACAAAACAATAATTCTCTAGCCGCACAACGAGCCAACGTAGAACGATACGGGCACTTACAAGACGCAAGCGGTAGTTTAAACCTACCTAAGGTCACGGTTGGCGCTAACTACACTCGATTGGATCAAGATGTAACAATTAGTGGCTCGCAATTTGCGGATAGCCTTAGTGGAGTCCCTAACCTACCCGCCGGAGCATTAGGACCGGTCTTAGGACAAGTTGCAAGTGCTCTAGGGGGCATTACTTCCACCATTGAAAACCAAGACATTTTCACCTCTTCAATCCGAGCAGTTTGGCCGATTTTTACGGGTGGTAGAATCACCGCAGCGCAAACCGCCGCCGAGGGTAAAAAAGAAGAGGCTCAAAGCCAGCTTGCAATGGAAGTTCAAGCTCGATACGAAGATCTAAGTAAGTACTATTTTAGTGTGGTGCTCGCGCGCAATGTCGTCGAAACCAGAATGGCGGCAGAAAAAGGGCTAACCAAGCACCGAGACTTCGCAATTAAACTTGAAGAACAAGGACAAATTGCTCGAGTTGAGCGCCTTCAAGCTGAAGCTTCATTAGCCAAAGCGGTGGTGGAGCGCAAAAAAGCACAACACGGCCTAGATATCGCAGAAGCTGCGCTTACCCAAGTTTTGGGGGCAATCTGAAACCGTTGAACCTCGTGACCAACTCTTTATCAACGAAAACCTGCCACCTCTGGATGCTTTCGTTGATCAAACCCTCAACACCTACCCTGGCCTTTCTATTCTTGATGCGAAAGAGAAACAAGCAAGTAGCTTGATGAAGGCTGAGAAAGGTAAATATTTCCCAGAAGTATACGCCTATGGTGACTATAGTCTGTATCACGGCGATTCATTGGCCGGACAGATGAAGCCAGATTGGCTAGTTGGTATTGGCGTAAGTGTCCCACTTCTTGAGAACACAGGTCGCAGTGAGCAAATGAAAGCGGCTAACAGTGCGGTATCTCAAGTACAATTTTTAAAGAAACAAGCGAAACAAGACTTAAGTGTCTTAGTTGAAAAAACTTACTTAGAAGCGCAGCAAGCACTCGATGAAGTGCAAGGGTTGAATACCATGTATTCAACTTGCAGAAGAGAACCTCAAGCTACGCCAAAAAGCCTTTTCTCAAGGATTAGGCCGCTCTCTAGACGTGGTCGATGCTGAGCTCTATCTTGCCAGCGTCAAGACCCAGCAAGACGCCGCAAGCTTCCAGTACTTACTGTCATTAAATAAATTACTCGCGCTTTCTAGCGAGATGAACAACTTTTCTACGTATAAATATAACGCTATTACCCCAGCTCAACTAAGAACGAAGGATGCATCATGAACAAGGTAAAACCTACTTTACTGACATTAGGTACGATTGCGATTATTGGTTGGGTTGGATACAAATTTTATGATGCCTATCAAACACCTCCATTTCGACTACAAGGGCAAATCGAGTCTCAGCAATATAGCATTTCATCAAAAGTACCAGGTCGGATTGATGAAGTATTAGTGCGAAAAGGTGACGAAGTAGCTGAAGGCCAACTCATTTTCACCATCCATAGCCCAGAAATCGAAGCCAAACTTGAGCAAGCCGTAGCCGGACAGAAAGCTGCGGGAGCGCTTGCCAAAGAAGCGGAGACAGGCGCACGTAAGCAACAGATTCAAGCAGCAGAAGACCAATGGCGCAAAGCAAAAGCCGCTGCAGCATTACTTGAGAAAACGTATCTACGAGTTAACAACCTATATAAAGATGGTGTGGTTAGCTGAGCAGAAACGTGATGAAGCCATGACTCAATGGCAAGCGGCCAAATACACTGAAAGCGCAGGCATTTCAGATGTACCAGATGACCAAAGAAGGGGCGCGTTCTGAAACAAAATTAGCGGCGGCAGAAAAAGCTCGAATGGCGGAAGGCGCGGTAGCCGAAGTGGAAGCTTATGCAGCTGACACTAAAATCCATTCTTGGTTTGATGGGTGAAGTTTCGCAAGTTATTGCTGCACAGTGGCGAACTTGCGCCTCAAGGCTTCCCTGTAGTTACGGTTATTGATACCAAAGACACTTGGGCCGTACTGAATGTACGTGAAGATCTTTTAAGCCAGTTCGAGAAAGATAAAGAATTTGATGCTTATTTACCTGCACTTGATGAAACTGTCACCTTTAAAGTGTTCCACGTTGCTGTAATGGGTGACTTTGCTACATGGCGTTCAACTGACGCGACTCAAGGTTTCGATCTTCGCACTTTTGAAGTTGAAGCTCGTCCAGTAGATAAGGATGTACCGCTTCGTATGGGTATGAGTTTAGTGGTAGAAATGTAGGAAGCCATTATGCCTCACTCTTTTCCAACATTAGCTACACGAAGACTCGCGAAAAGTCAGTTTCATAGCCAATGGCAGATACTACGCCATGACAAATGGCTATTATCCTGCCTCACTTGGGTGCCAATATTATTGTGCCTTTCTATCTATTGGATCTTTTCCCAAGGAATCGCCAGCAACTTACCCATCGGTGTGGTTGATCTGAGTAAGAGCCAGTTATCACAAAAGCTAATTCGAAACTACGATGCCACATCGATGTTGAGTGTCAATCATCAGTACGATGACATTGGTCAAGCTCGTGACGCCCTCATAGAGGGCGATATTTACGCAATTCTAACCATACCGTATGGTTTTGATAAAGCGGTAGTGAAATCATTACGTCCAGAAGTGACCTTATTCTATAACAGTCAGTATATACTCGTTGGACGCTTGATTAATTCTGCGGCTCTACAAGCACAAGGCACTTTTAATGCTCAAGTTGAAGTTGTCAAAGCTCTAGCAAAAGGCGACACAACAGGCGCTGCAGCCATGGGTAAAGCAGTCAACGTGAGAACTCAGATAACACCGTTGTTCAACAAAGGCACTAACTATGCTCAGTTCCTAGTGAGTGCTATCGTTCCAGCAATTTGGCAAATCGCTGTTGTGTCGTTCACTGTACTAGTGTTGAGTGCAAAACTATCGAATCTCCGGACTCGCTCCTTGGTTAGGGCAAGAAAAACCCATATCAAGATTGGCACAGACCTTGTTCCCTTATTTCCTCTGGTTCTTGTTGCAAGGCACTTTCTTTTTAGTGTGGTTTTACGACTTAATTGGATGGCCAATGGAAGGGAGTTGGCTGGTGCTCTTCTTTGCACAGATCGTTACTACGGTCACCTGTATGATAATGGCATCACTGTTTTTCTTCTTAACTTGCGATGCTGCACGTGCGATGAGTTTTGCTGGAGCATTTACCGCACCTAGTTTTGCATTTATGGGAATTACTTTTCCAGCGACTGACATGAATCCCCTCGCATTATTTTGGCGCGAGCTATTACCAATCAGTCATTATATTGAAGTTCAGGTAAGCCAAGCAAGTTACGGCGTCACTCCACTTCAGTCACTTTCGCACTTAACACCCATGTTAGGTTACGTCATCCCATTGGTAGTAACGTCTGTATTAATTAAAAAACATATGAGTAAGGAGTTAGTAGCATGACGCTGTTAGAACATGTAAAACTCGAACTCAAAGCCATTCTCACCAATCCGGTAGTAGTACTAACGGTATTTGGTGGCGTGATTTTCTATTCGTTTTTATACCCTCTTCCCTACACTCAGCAAACACCAAGAGAACAACCAATCTCTGTAGTCAACTTAGATCTCAGTCAAACCAGCTTTCAATTGGAACGTATGGTCGACGCAACACCAAATGTGAAAGTGGTACAGCGAGACCATACTATTGCAGCAGCGAAAGAGGCTTTTTTAAATGGGGAAGTGTCCGGTATTTTGGTGATTCCTGAGCATTTCTACAAAGACCTTATGTTAGGGAAAAGTCCAGTACTTGCCTACGCCGGCGATGCCGCTTTGTTTTTGGTTTATGGAACCGTGGTTGAGGGTCTAGCGCAAGCTGGCGGGACTTTAGCAGCAAAAGCCAAAGTAACCAAATTGCTCATCGATGGCGTACCTCTGGAACTGGCGAGCAAACAGTATGCTGCGACTCAGCTTAACACCAAGCCTACCTTTAACCCTCGAATGGGATATGTAGACTATGTTGTGCCGGCCGTCTTTGTATTAATCCTTCAGCAAACTCTCGCAATGGCGTCAGGTTTGGTTGGTGGCACGCAACGTCAAGGTAAAGGTTATTGGCGCTCTCAATCAGTATTATCTGTTGTGGCTGTTCGCAGCATTGTGCTTACGCTTATTTACTACCTACTTGGTATGTATTACTTCGGTGCTAGCTTCGAGATGTATGGTATCAGTAAGCTAGCTCACCCCATCGAATTGCTGACTCTAATGTTGCCGTTTTTGCTTACTTCTTGTTTTATTGGCATATTTTTGGGCGCCATTACACCACGAAGAGAACTGGTGACTGTTGTTGTTCTGCTAAGCTCAATGCCTCTGATCTTTTCCGCAGGCTTTATATGGCCAACAGAAATGCTACCAGAGCCCATCAAGTGGTTTGCTGCAATCTTCCCGACGCAAGCAGCAATTAATGGCTTTTTGAAGCTAAATCAAATGGGTGCCGAGTGGTCTCAAATACGTGGGGCATGGACGCAACTTTGGATTCAAGCTTTCGCTTGGGGAAGTCTTGCTGTATACAGCTTCAAGAAATATAGAATCAGCAATGCTGAATAAATGAAAGACAAAACAAAAGGGGCTAATGACATATCATTAGCCCCTTTTATTTTCTTTCGTTGAATTAGCTTCGAACTAGTTCAACCTTTTCTTCGCTTTCACCGGCAGCAGGATCGTTGAACTTATCAATATTCAATGCGCCTTCCGATTTGGCAACAATACAAGTAACTGCGCTATCACCTGTGATGTTAACTGCGGTACGAATCATATCTAATAGGCGGTCAACACCCATGATTAATGCAATACCTTCTAAAGGTAGACCCACTTGATTTAGTACCATGGCTAACATGATAAGGCCAACACCAGGAACGCCCGCAGTACCAATTGACGCAAGGGTCGCTGTCAGAATTACCGTCAGGTAATCACCCATGGTTAAATCAATATTAAACGCCTGAGCAATAAACGCAGTTGCCACGCCCTGCATGATCGCAGTGCCATCCATGTTGATAGTAGCACCGAGTGGAATTGTGAAAGACGATACCTTGTTATCTACGCCAAGACGATTTTGAGCCGTTTCCATGGTAACAGGAATAGTTGCGTTAGATGATGCGGTAGAAAATGCAAACATGACAGCATCTTCCATCTTCTTCAAGAAGGTAACAGGACTTAAACCTGTAAATGACTTAAGCATGACACTGTACGTCACCAAGCCATGCAATAGTAATGTGGCCGTTAGAACGAAGAAGTACTCTGCAAGGTTAAAGATGGCGCTTAAACCTAAACCAGTAAACAGCTTAGCCATTAAGAAGAATACACCATAAGGGGCGATGTTCATTAACAAGGCTACCAACTTCATGATCACTTCGTTAAGGTCACGGAACACAGCCGCGATTCGCTCTCCAGGTTCGCCCGCAGCACTAATCGCAATACCGAACAATACAGCAAACACGATAACCTGTAGTGTTTTACCTTCTGCCATTGCGCTAATAGGGTTAGTTGGGAACATGTCAATGATGACCTGCCCTAAAGATGGGGCTTCAGCAGCGGCAAATGAACTAGCGGCAGTAAGGTCTGCACCTGCACCCGGTTGGAACACAGTGCCCATGGTAAGAGCTAAGGTGATCGCAACTGCTGTCGTCGCTACATAAAAAAGAACAGTCTTACCACCTAAACGGCCTAGAGTGGTTACGTCCTTCAAAGAACTCGTACCACAAACTAGCGATACAAAAACCAAAGGTACAACAAGCATCTTCAAGCTGGCGATGAAAATTTGGCCACCAACTTCGAACAAACCATTAACGATGTATGCGTCTACAAATCCGTTCTCAGCAAACAAGCTTCGAATCGCGAAGCCCGTCAAAATACCTGCAACCATACCGATAATCACTCGTGTAGTCAGTGACATTGGTTTTTTGGTATTAGTCATAATTACTCCTTATTTTTATATTGCTTAGAGATGGGGACATCTAAAAGCCGGAGCAGATTAGCAGCTAGACGCTGACGATTAGAATTACAAATTTGTTTTCTGATTCTGCACTGTGACTGGGATCACTCATGTTGTTACACACAGCACGCTAACAAAAACCTTAATGCTACATATTACCAACAAAACAGCATGCAATATAACACCAATGGCCACAACTAATATTATGTTCTTTTAAAGTTCACATAAGAAATATTAATACCTGACTAGCATCTCAATATACCATCTTAATGAAATAAAAATACCTAGCACATAATTCTGGGTATTTTGAAATGAAAGGTAAATAATCTAAGCCATCAAATAGACACAAGACTCAGTTCGAAAACAACAGCAGTTTCTTCTGGAACCCTAGGGTGTTCATCTTCTTTATAAGCTAAGTGAGCTGGGACATATAAACGCCACGTAGAGCCTAGCTTCATCTGTTTTAGCACGACTAACCAAGAGACAGGAGCCTGATTTAAAGAAATCGTTAGCGGCTCAGGCAGATGTACAGAGCTATCAACTTGACGTCCGTTTAGAAGCCAAGTCTTATGTCTGACCTTACACTGCGTTCCTGACGAGACACTAGCGAGCTCATTCCCCTCTTTTAGTATTTCATACTGAATACCAGAGCTATGGGTTGTTACTTCGCGGCGCTGACCATTCTTTTTGAAAAAAGCCTGTTCAAATTCTGTTTGTTGCTGCTTTAGCTGTTTCTCTGTTTCTTTGCGCTGGTCTTCCATCTGTTGCTTCAACTGCTCATTTTCAGACGGGTCAAATGGCCATTCTTTTTGCATGAATGTGTCCATGATGGCTTCTTGGACAATTTTGATATTCATTTTTGGAAATGATTTTTTGGCAAGCTCCAACGCGATCTCTCGACCGTAGATATAGCTTACTTTTTGTTCTAACGTCTCTATTTCCATCCCAACCTCTCAACAACTAACTCTTGGTCTAATGTTAAGACTTCTTATACAGAAAAAAAGTATGTTACGGATAAAAAGGCTTGATACTGGAAAAAGAAAAGGACCAAGAGGTCCTTTTGCATTGATGATTATGTGAACTTTAGGTCAGTTCATTATCTGGCAGGGAATCGACCACTGGCAAAGTTTGCAACACGTATTGACCAGGAGCACTACCTACTACAGGATATTCTTCATTTCCTGTTGAAAACGGTTCAACTTGCTCTTCCGCGCTAAACTGTTTGAGCCACTCGTTCCAGTGCAGCCACCACGACCCCTTATGGTGTTCTGCATTCCCTATCCACTCTTCTGCGGATTCTTCTAGAGTAGAATTAGTCCAGAAACCATATTTCTCTTTTGCGGGATGATTAACGATACCTGCAATATGCCCTGATTCGCCCAATACGAAAGTTTTGTTCCCACCCATTTTCAACGCACCGCGATAAGTTCCTTGCCAAAGTGCAATATGATCCTCTTTGGTGGAAATAAAGTAACTTGGGATTCGTATCTTATCTAAGTCTATCCACACGCCGCCGATTTTCACACCTTTATCCTGAATCAGCTTGTTTTCAAGGTATAGCTGTCTTAATAGAAAATTATGTGTAGCTGCAGTTACATTAGTGCTATCACTATTCCAGTACAACAAGTCGAAATCTACGGGACTGTTACCCTTAAGGTAATTATCGACATAGTAGTTCCAGTAAAGACTATTTTCTCGAAGCAAGCTAAATGTCACACTGAGTGAGCGACCATCCATATAACCTATGGCGTTATTTTGTAGTTCAATAGCTCTGATGATGGTGTCGTTTATATAAGCTCCTACTTCGCCTGGCTGGCTATAATCAAGCAACGTGGTAAAAAACGACGCTGAGACAATCCGTTTCTTCATACGTTTGGCGGCGTAGTACGCCACAGTGGAAGCAAGGACAGTGCCTCCAATACAATATCCGGCAGCATTGATCTGATCTTTACCAGTGATCGACTCAATGGCAGAAACTGCTTTTACAACACCATTAGTCACGTAATCGCCAAACTCCACCTTAGCTTGAGAAGCGCCAGGATTTCGCCACGACATCATAAATACACTGTGACCCTGCTCCAGCAGCCACTTAACCATCGAGTTTTTCTCACGAAGGTCAAGAATGTAGTATTTGTTGATGAAAGGCGGAACGATAAGCAATGGTGTAGAGTTCACCACTTCTGTGACAGGACGATATTGAATCAGCTCAAATAGTTCATTCTGATAGACAACATCTCCAGCCGTATTAGCGACATGTTCACCTATTTGAAATGCTTCAGTATTCGTCATGCGAATTTTCAGCACATCAGCACTTGCTTCGATGTCCTCTTGGAACTGCTGAAGTCCAGCAAGCAAGTTTTCTCCATTTTGCTCAACAGTCAGTTTAAGTAGCTCAGGATTGGTGGCGATGAAATTCGTTGGTGAGAGTGCATTCAACGTTTGTCGGGAGAAAAACGTCAATCGCTCTTTGATTTTCTCATCGACACCTTCCACCGAGTTGATAGTCTCTAAATAAGTCTTACTGAAAAGAACATAGGACTGCTTGATGAAGTTATAAAACGCTTCTTCTTTCCATGCATCATCTTCAAATCGACGGTCGCCTTTTTCTACAGAAACGACCTCTTCTTTACTTGATTGCAGTGCTACTCGCTGCCAAATCTCTAGTTGTTGAGTCCACCATTTAGTTTGCATGTCCAACATAGCAGCGGGTTGCTGTGAGGCCTTATCCATAAAAGCTGCAGTATCTTCTGCGTTGAGTTCCTGCATTGCTTTAGTTAGAGGGCTATTAACGGCTGCCTTGCCTTGCTCGAAGTCTTTCCACCATTGCTGGTTGCTCTCCTGCAGTTTCACAAGGTAGTCCGAAAAGAAGTTTTGAAACATAGTTAAAACCCTTTTCTTGGAAAACAAAAAAGGTTGCGGGAACGAGTGCCCCCGCAACCCTAATAAAAAACCTGAATCATTAAGCTGGTGTGTTAGCTTTTACAGTTTCAGTTGTTAGAGCTTCAATATCTTCTTTGAATTCTTTCGCAACTTGTTGAAGCTTATTGCTGTCATCCATCATTTGCTGAGATAAGCGAGACAGTGTATTAAGTTGTTGGCTATTAAAAACCGCTAATGATGACACGTCTTTAATTTCGGAGGCCGCTTTCATTTGGCTTAAACCAAGCTCACTGTACGAACGCATGGCATTAAGTTGCAGTTCAGTTAGAGTCTCTACATTTTTCGTCATCAATTTGTTGAATTTTGCATATGGTTCAAACGTTTTTTCTGACTGTTCATTGAAAACTTTAAAGATATCCGTGTACATGATTATTTCTCCTAGGAAATATATTCCAATTTTATATAGCTATCCCATTAATATTTGGGAATCCGACAACACTGTAATGAGCTATTAACAATTACGTTTTTTTAAGACTGGCAGTTTTTCAAAAGTACTGCTGTTCCCATACCACCACCTACACATAAAGATGCAACGCCGATATTTTTTTGTTCGCGTAACATTTCATGAATGAGAGTGACAATGATTCTATTACCAGATGCTCCTAATGGATGTCCTAAGGCAATAGCACCACCATTTGGATTAGCTTTTTGCAAAATAGACTCTGCAGACACACCATGCTGCGACGCTAAGTTGCGTATAACGCCTAACGCTTGCGCCGCAAACGCTTCGTTAAGCTCAAACACATCCACGTTTTCTATGGTTAAGTCAGCTTTACTAAGCACTTTAGTCACCGCTTGAACTGGGCCAAGTCCCATTACTTGCGGGTCAATACCAGTTTGAGCGCAGTTAACGACTTCACATAATGGTGTCAACCCTAAGCGTTCAACCGCCGACTCGGAAGCCACAACCAAAGCGCTAGCACCATCATTAATGCCCGACGCATTACCCGCCGTCACTGTACCTTCTCTATCAAATGCAGGCCTTAACTTAGATAAGCCTTGCATGGTCGCGTCTAGTTTGGGGTATTCATCGGTCGAAAATTCGACGCTTTGACGTCGAATTTTCACCTCAACGGGTTGAATTTCATCTATAAACTTCCCTGCTTCAATGGCTGCGGCCGCTTTTTGTTGACTTTGTAGGGCATACGCATCTTGATCGTCACGAGAAATATCGACTTCCTTAGCGATGTTTTCAGCGGTCACGCCCATGTGGTAAGCATTAAAGACATCGGTGAGTCCATCTGAAACGAGAAGATCCTTTGCAGTGATATCCCCCATTTTATGGCCTGAACGTGCCGACGCTGGCATAGCAAACGGGATCTGCGACATAATCTCAACACCAGCAGCTACAACAACTTCTGCCTCGCCTGATTTGATATGTGATGCGGCGTCCATGAGCGTTTTCATTCCGCTACCACATACCATGTTTAGCGTATAAGCTGGAACTTCCGCTGGAATACCTGCATAGATAGAAGCTTGTCGCCCTACCCCCATGCCTTGATTTGCACTCACAACGTTACCGACAATCACTTCATCTATGTCGTTAACAGTTATACCGCAGGCATCGACCGCACCAGCAATCACTTCCGATGCAAGTTTTCCAGCAGTAACGTTCTGTAAGCTGCCACCAAAACTACCGATTGCTGAACGCTTTGCTGCAACAATAAAAACTTTTTCCATTATCTGTTCCCTTGATTACGCCATGTATAGGCCGCCATTGATGGCAACCGTTTCACCTGTGATGTAAGCGGCCTCTTCACTTGCCAAAAATGCTACCGTGGCGGCAACCTCTTCTGGTTTTGCTAGGCGTTTCAGTGGAATGGTGCTTTTAATGGAATCGAGAACGTCTTCACGCATCGCCTCAACCATAGGCGTGCCTGTATAACCAGGTGCAACAACATTTGCTGTAACTCCAGATCTAGCACCTTCTGAAGCAAGCGCCTTGGTAAAGCCAATCATTCCAGCTTTTGCTGCAGCGTAATTCGCTTGGCCAAACTGCCCTTTTTGACCATTTACCGATGAGATATTGATGACACGGCAATTACCTTTTTCACACATAGCCGCGAAAAGAGGTTGCGTCACGTTATAAACACTATTCAGATTAGTGTTGATGACATCAAACCACGCTTCAGCCTTCATTTTCTTAAACTGGCCATCCCTCGTAATACCGGCATTGTTTACGACCAGATCAAATGTCCCTTCTTCTTGCTGAAGTTGATTTAGCTTTTCGTTACACTCCTCAGTATTTGTAACATCAAGTTCAAACAGCCTTACTTGGTCTTCTGTGAAACCCTTGCTGTCGAACCATTCCTTAGCGCATGAATAGTTACCTGTGTTATAGGTAGCAATCAGACGATATCCTTTATCGACAATTGCAGATGATATTGCGGAACCAATTCCGCCTTTTGAACCGGTGATTATTGCGAGCTTCTTCATTAATAACTCCATTCCTAGCAACTAGCATTTAGCTATTTATGTAAAATACTAAATTCTGACGTCCTAATTTGCGTATTTATTATGATGGCTGATTTTATTATTGATATTACTGAGCTTTTGTTACGCTTTGACTTATGGATATTAAATTAATGAAATCTTAATATTTAACCACCCTTTAATCGTTGCACGGAGTAGTACTTAGATACTGATCACAATCATGAAATTACTAAATTACATTTTATCCACCCGTTCTCCTTGAAGAAAAAACCCGAATCAATTTCTCAACAAACCTTTTAATAACAGTCACTTTAAATTTATATTCGTATTAATAAGGAATTACCATGCACCAAAATAATGATTGGTATCTATCAATAACATTTAATTACAAATCTCAATTTCTATCACATTATTCTTAGATTGAATAATATAGATCACTGAAAGATATGAGATATTTATTTAGAGCTAAAGCTTAAATATCATCAAATGTAAATGGTCTCATGTAGTTATATATGGTCAAAGCACCATACTGATGCAATACACATTATTTTGGTGCTTTTCATTAAGACGTGATCTTTTTCACAAAGCCTCACAGCGCTTTAACATTAATGTCTTACACGAAAGTATGTTCTATCTACTTCCATGAAAAAGGCCCTTGAACTCAAAGTCAAAGGGCCTTCAAAACTAAGTACTTATATGTAGTTGCCTATCTTAGTTCAGCTTCGCCAGCAACTCCTTAATAGCAACGCTTAGTTGACGGTCTCTGTCAGAAGCGACGTCGTCAGGTGAGTTATAAACCAAGATATTTGGCTTCACTTCATTGTTCTCGAACCACTTACCCTGATCATTTTTGAAACCAAGTTGCGGTACACCATATTCCAATAATGGTTCTTGCTGGTTTTCCCAAAGCACGTAGGTTCCCGTTCCTGGTACACGTTCACCCACTAGTTTTCCAATTCCCTCTTTCTGATAAAAGTAAGGTACAACTGAACCATCTGAGTAACTCGATGCATTCGCTAACATTATGCTAGGTTTTGCCCAACGGCGAAGTGGAAATGAGCCTGCTGAATAGCCATCTCTCGATACCGCGGAACTGTGTCTCACACCAGATAATAGATTCATTATTTGATCATGTAGGTTCCCTCCGACATTGTATCGGACATCAATAACAACTGCTTCTTTATCTCGATATCGACCGAACAATTTGTTGACTAGCTGACGGTATGAATCGTTACCCATCTCAGGAATATGGATATAGCCCAGACGCCCATTTGATAACTTATTGGTAAGTACTTCACGCTCCGTTACCCAACGTTTATACGAGAGTTTCGCTTCGTCAGACAACGAGACAGGCGTAACGGCTACGGATATCGTTTTCTTATTCCCAGGAGTAAGAACAGACAGTCGAGTTACTTTACCTTCTAGGTTATTAAGCAATGGATAAATATCCTTGCCAGGTTGAACATCTACCCCGTTCACCGAGTAAATAATGCTACCTGATTTAATCGGGTTATTCGGTAGATCTGCTGGCCCTCCTAGTAGAACGCTACGAACTCTTGCACCTTTCCCTTGATATTTATCATCGTAAATAATGCCGAGTGATGCTGGCGACTCCCAACTACCAGGATGCATCCTATACGTAGAACCAGTGTGTGAGGCGTTCAACTCACCAGCCAACTCACTTAACAACTGAGCAAAGTCATTATAATTATGTATGCTTGGTAAATGTTTTGCATACGCCTCTCTATACCAATCCCAGTCTACTCCATGTAGATTTTTGTCGTAGAATTTGGTCTTGGTTAAGCGCCATACATGGTCAAAGATATATTGTGTTTCTTTCGCAAAGTCATATTCGGCATCCAAGCTAAAATGAACGTCATCACTATCGCCATTAGCCAAATCGATTTTCTCTAGTTGTCCATGACCGATGAGCATCAACATCGTTCTGTCAGGCGTTACCGTAATGGCTTGGATGTCGTCCGCGGAGCGTGTGAACATCACTTCATGCTCCCCTGTTAAAAGGTTCAGGTGCACAAATTCGATATCATCGCCTCGTTGATTGGCAACAACCATTTCAGTGTTGTCGGGAGAAAGGTAACTCGCCAAAATTGACATAGAATAAGGCGTTAAGCGTTGGATTCTATCTTGAAGGTCGTTGACATCAATCAGAGTTTTATGGTTTGGAGCAGCAGCGTGTTCTTCTTGCTCAGCTAACCACGCTTGGTCTTGAGATAGGCCCAAGTTCGCTTCTGTCTTTTTATTTAGAGTGACCGCATATACGTCACCATTTACGGTACTGCCATCCAGTTCTGTCAGCCCGTCTTTGTCTGATGTCCAGTAAACAACCTGACCATCATCAGAGAACTTTGGCGCAGATTGAACAAATCCGCTGTAGCTCAATGTGATGGGTTTGTTCTCGCCTTTGCTATCAAGTAGAACAATATTATTAGCACTTAACGTACTACCATCACGAGATACAATATACTGATCATCTGGCGACCACTGATAACGCCAATCTGAATCCTCGTAAGAATACATAGATTGGCTGTTAAGAAGTGTCGTTTTGGCGCCATCTTCAATAGTCATTACTTTTAACGTATTTCTTGATTCTCTGTATGCAATGCGAGTGTCATCATGAGACAACACAGGTTGGGTCTCATCTACCGGCGTATCCGTGAGTTGCTGTTCTGTTATCTGACTTGCCGTAAGAAAGCTCTTATCGTGATCGCCTATATGACTCGCAAATAAATCCCAATTCCCTGCTCGCTCAGAGCCATAAAGTAATGTCATTCCATCACTAGAGAACGAAATGTTTCTTTCTGCTTGTGGGGTATTCGTCAACCGACGTGCCTCTCCGGTCAACGTAGAGATGACAAATACCTCCCCTCGAGCTACGACGGCGACTTCCGGAGCTGTTGGTGATACCGCTAGTTCAGTAATCTCATAGGCCAAATTCACGTTTCTAGTACTGCTATCACTGCGCGCTTTACGTATTTTGATGTCAACTTCATGCGCTGCCTTATCGCCTTTCCTCTTAAGCCAAATACCACCGTCAAACCCGTAAGCTAAATCACCTTGGGTGCTAATCGATAAAAACCTAACGGGTAACTTTTGATGATGAGTTACGGCAACAGCATCACCTTCAGGCTCAGTCAAAGATTGCTTCCAGATGTTAAAACTGCCTGAACGTTCAGATAAGAAATACATGGACTGGTCATCCTCAGACCAAACTGCGTTGCGATCTTCACCTCTAAACGTTGTTAGTTGTGTGTGTTTGTGAGTTTTAGCGTCATATTTCCAGATATCTCTTGCAGCATCTGATTGAGCACCTTTGCGCCACTGTTGTTCGGTATACGAAGGCAAATCAGTATACAAAGCCTGACTACCATCATGAGAGACCGAATAACTACTCACTGAATTTTCTAACAAGACCTGCTCTCGACCACCCTTTGCAGGAACTGTATACAGTCTGTAGGAGCGGCCAAAAAATCCGTTATTTAATTCGCTATCACCATTACCGATCCTAAAAGATTGAAATAAGACTTGACTACCATCGGCACTAAAGGAATAAGGGATATCCTTGCTACCGTGGAAAGTTAATCGTTGAGATTTATGAGTGTTCATGTTCAAAACAAACACATCTCCCCGACCATACTGGTTAGATTGGTATGCTAACGACTGTCCATCAGGAGACCATACAGGATTCGAGCTATAAACCGTCTCACTTGTAAGCGGAACTGCATCGCCACCCTTTGCGTTAGCTACCCAGACTTGGCCACTGTAAGTAAATGCAATCTGATCACCGGCCGGAGAAATAGCAATGTCTCGATACCATGATGAGCCATCTGATGTTTGTGCAATAAGCAAAGAGGCGTGACTAGCCGAGAAAAGGACAAAGCCCACTCGGGCTAAATGTGAAAATTTCATGGATTCCCTTAAGTGTTGCGTTTTTACCCATCATGCCACAGATTTGGGCGGGAAATTTTCATCACGAAATCATTGTAAATACAGACAAGTATTCGTCACTTTATCAAGCAATCACTCACCAAGAAAATATGCGAGATAATCTCCTACCCAGCCTATATCACACAGCATTTAAATACTGCAAAATGACATATCCAATCATCTTTGCACTAATGAATTCTTATTCCTCAACCTTGCGTCATGGCCTCAGGCATACACAAAAATACAAGTTGCTACAAAGTATTGACTCTGCTCTACCAAAATTAAGGAAATAAAAACTAACGCCATCTAGTTTTGTTTCATTTTTGTTACTACTTGTTTTGCGTTACACTACGGAGTGCAAAAAACGTTGTACCATAAGGATATGGATTGATGAGCAACACCTTTCCCACTCAGGCTATTCGCAAAACCCTTACTTTAGGCGCATTTGCTATTCTTAGTTTCTTAGCCCTATTTTTCTATACTCAACATTCCGTTGATAAAACCAAAAACCAATTGATTTCGCTTCAAAAGAGTATTCTTACCGCATCTAACGACATGCTAATGATGCGTCGTCACGAAAAAGATTTTATTGATAGAGTCGACCACATATATCTACAGAAAATGGAGACGGATTATCAAAACATTCTGGAGCAGCTAGGTTCGATCAATGCAACCATTATTAATTCCGGACTAAATACAGATTACGATGGGCAACAGGCATTATCCCATGTCGATGATTATGTTCAACGCTTCTACTTACTGGCTGATATTGTGTTGCTTATTCATGGTTCAGAGGGTGAAACCGGCCTTAATTGATAATTTAAAGCAGAAGACGCTCGCATTCGAGTATGCCTTGATTCAAGCCAACTCAACACCACTTGATTACATTGCTCTAACAACCAAAGATTTAATGTACCAGTTCTTCGCCGAGTTTGACCCTACTGTTCTACCTAGAATTGAACGAACCCTCGTTCAAATGCAATCAGAGTTAAGCGCTCAGGAATCCTCATACGAACTCCTATATAGATTTCAGGAGTTCCGACTTGCTTTTTATGCTCTACAAAGCGCATACGAGAATTTTGGGTACTCCTATCAAGAGGGACAACTTGGTGAACTCAGAGCCACCATTCATAAACTGGAAGGCAAACTGAATACCTTGTTTAATATCTTACCAAAGCAGATAAACAGCGAAATCGTTAAGCATGAGAATCATCAATCTCTTGCTACTATTTTGCTCATCGCTGCCATTGTTCTCATCCTACTTTATGTTGTTAGACAAACCTCTACCCTAGAGAAACAGCTGATTGATGCAAGAGAGCACGAAAAACAAGCGAATCAAGCTAAGAGCACATTTTTGGCCAATATGTCTCATGAGATTCGTACGCCCCTTAACGGTATTTTAGGTATGACTGAGATCCTCGGAGACTCCAAGCTTAGTGCCATCCAAAAAGATTACCTGACGACCATCAATGCATCATCTCAGACCTTACTCATGTTGATTAACGATATACTCGATCTTTCAAAAATCGAATCCGGGCATTTAGAGATTTGTCCTCACACGACAGCAATAAAAGAGACGATCTTTGATACCGCAGCACTAATCGCACCCAAAGCACAGCAGAAACAAATCGATATTCTCATCGACATCGATCCAGAGATACCTGACTATGTGAAAGCCGACGAACAAAAAGTTCGCCAAACATTAATGAATTTAGCTTCCAATGCGATTAAGTTTACTGAAACAGGCAGCATCGCATTCTCTCTAAAGTTGAGAGCTCAGACAGAAGACAGTGTCACCATTGGCTTTTCCATCCAGGACACAGGGATAGGCATTGATGAAAAAAAGCAGAAGCACATTTTTGAAGAGTTTAAACAAGAAGATGTCGATACCTCGAAAGACTATGGCGGCACTGGTTTAGGCCTGGCTATTTGCGCAAAGATGGTGGAAATGATGGGTGGCAACATTCATCTTGAATCAATTAAAGGAAAAGGCTGTCACTTTTACTTTGACCTTGAATTCAGCCGCGACAGCCATAGTGTAGGTTATGAGCCATCGCTACATGTTCAATACTTCTCAGACTATCCAAATCCACTGTTACTTTCGGAACTAGAACGTTACGGAGTGAAATACGTGCACGCTGCTGTATCAGACATCAACACGCTAGAACTCACTGTTGATACGATCATTATTCTTGATAGCAATGCCAACTTCTCTTCGGTTCAATCACAATTCAAAGAGCATGATATATTGTCCTGTTGCGCGATAACAAAAGAAACCGCGGATGCCAATGGATTACAGGTTTCTGCGTTTCTAACATCACCACTATTTGGTAACAGATTGATCAACAGCCTACGTAACCTTACGGCGACTAGAGCACCTACGACTAGAGCACCTACAGAGGTGACTAGCACCAATGACACCAATCTAAAATCGGAGAGAACCTTTAAAATCTTGGTTGTTGAAGATAATAAAGTAAACCAACAGATCGTTAGTTTAAATTTGAAGAAGCTATCTATTGACTTTGTGATTGCCAATAACGGTCAAGAAGCAGTTGAGATTTATCAACGAGACTATTCGACTATTGGACTTATACTTATGGACTGTATGATGCCCGTGCTTGATGGTTTTGAAGCCACCAAAGCAATTCGAGAGTTCGAAGCTGAGAATGCTCTTAAGCAAACTCATATTATTGCCCTAACCGCTTCGGTGCTCGATGACGATATTCAAAAGTGCTATCAAAGTGGCATGGATGACTATTTACCCAAACCTTTCAAACGCGAAGTGTTGATGGAAAAGCTAGACTCTAAGTTCCAAGCATCCTGTTAAACCAAGGAGTGTTTATGCTGAATAACTACATCGATGTCCTAAAGAACAACTATGCGAACTTCAACGGCCGAGCGACGCGCAAGCAATACTGGAGTTACGTGTTGGTCAGCTTTGTCATTGCCTTACTATTCAATATCATCGATAGAATCGTTGGTGCCGGTAGTGAGCAATTCGGGTTATTTGGTACGTTTTATTCTTTAGCTGTACTAGTACCAACATTGGCTGTGGGATGCCGACGACTACATGACACTGGTCGAAGTGGTTGGTGGTTATTCCTTTATTTGATTCCTTTGTTAGGCGCTCTCATTCTAGTCATCTTTTTCATTTTCAAGAGTGACCATGACAATGAGTTCGGAGCCGCTCCTCCTTCACTTTAGTAAGTAGAAAAAGAGACTCACGCAGAGTCTCTTTCGATTTTTTGAGACCCTTATCAAGCCCCAATGATGCCGCCATCTGTACGCGTAATCATCATTACAGATGAACGTGGTATAGAATTACCACCTTCAGGGAAATGTGATGGAGCAAGGTCTTCGCCAGGATGCTGCACACCAACAAACATCGTCTTATAGTCTGGAGAGAAGGTTAACCCTGTAATCTCACAAGCAATTGGTCCAGTCAGGAAACGGCGGATTTCACCCGTTTGTGGGTCACTACAAAGCATTTGGTTGTTGCCCATACCCGCAAAATCACCCTTGTTTGAATATTTGCCATCAGTTTGAATCCATAACCTTCCAGCGAGGTCAAAACCAATTCCATCAGGGCTATTGAACATGTTGTCCTTATTGATGTTGTCACTGCCAGCCATCAAACCAACTTCGTGCACTTCAGGATTGCCCGCAAGTACATAAATATCCCAGTTAAACGTGCCTGCTGAGTGGTCACCTTTCGTCGGCTTCCAACGAACGATGTGACCATATGGGTTCTTTTCTCTTGGGTTTACTGCATTCAGTGGCTGTGAATCTTTAACACCGCGATGTTTATTGTTGGTCAACGTACAGAAGACCGACTGATTGTCCGGATGTACGGCTACCCATTCTGGACGATCCATTGTTTGTCGCACCAACTTGGGTGGCTGCCTCTCGAGCAAAAATCATCACTGAAGCCGCATCAGGGAAGCCGTTTTCAGGTGTTAGACCATTCTTGCCCCATGTAAGCTCCAACCACTCGCCAGTGCCGCTCAATTCACCTTCTGTTCCAGTGAATTTAGCAACGTATAATGTTCCTTCTTCAAGGAGATCACGATTAGAATCTGCACCTGCTACGTATTTTTTCTTAGATATGAACTTATATAAGTGCTCACCACGTTCATCATCACCTAAATACACCACAACATGACCATCATCATTGATCGTCAACGCCGCATTTTCGTGTTTGAAGCGGCCAAGAGCACTACGCTTTTTTGGGGTTGCATTAGGATTCATCGGATCAACTTCAACAACCCAACCATGACGATGCGGTTCGTTAGGGTCTTTAGCCATATCAAAACGCGTATCATACTTATACCAGTCATACCCTCTGTCTTTATTACCCAGACCATAACGCTTATAGCGGTCGCCTAATTCACTACCAGAAGTATTAGCGAAATAGCCATTAAAGTTCTCTTCGCAAGTTAGGTAAGTCCCCCACGGCGTTTGCCCATTAGCGCAGTTATTAAACGTACCGAGTATCTTCTTACCCGAATTATCAGCATTGGTTTTAAGCAGTTCATGACCGGCAGCAATACCCGTCATTTCCATTTCTGTGTACGCCGTGATTCGACGGTTTAGGCGGCCATCTACATTCACTTGCCACTTGCCATTGTTCTTTTCTAACTCAACAACCGACACCCCGTGTGCTGCCTGTGCTTTTCTAGCATCATCTGCTGAAATATTATTACCTTGATGTTCATAAAGGTACTCGTTGTTGGTGTACTCGTTATTCACAACAAGAACAGCTCTGTCGTTGGAAATTAAGAAAAACGTCATACCGTCATTGTTGTCACCAAATTGAAGTTCCTGCGCCTGCGCATTATTCGACTGGCTAAACGCCGGTGCACCTTTTTTGATAGCGTCACCCCAAGAGATCAATACATCTGCCTGATAACCTTCTGGTACTTCAACCGTATCGGTTGTTGAAATAGGAATAGCATCAAAGCCAATCAACTGCGATTTGCTTGGCATAGTGTTAGCAACAGCCTGACTAATAGGACTCGCAGCAAAAAAGCCAGCCGTTCCAGCAGCCCCCGTTGCTTTTAGAAAACGACGACGCGACATAGCAGCTTCAACAAAACGATTGAATTCTGGCTCTTGGTCGAGCGCTCTTTGATCTGGAGTTCGATTAAAATGCTTCACTTTGACTTCCTTTCTACTAAAGAAAAGGCCATTAAATTGGCCGTTATTACTATTGTGGCCGCTATGATGCAATCAAATTATGACATCTCAGTTACAAATAACTAACACTTATATTATTAGAAGTTTCTTTATGAACGATTTAGTGTCTGTATAAGTTAACCTCCCTACACAAACACTGCTATGAAATAGATATTGCTTTTAAGTACAGTATTCCTCCCATAACAATCGAACACTAAACCTTAATAAATTGTGGATTTTTCTTTCCTTACTATTTGAAATGTCGCTGCTTTTGTCCGAGTCTTAATTGATATGGATAAGAAATGAGCTAGGTATGGACACAACATTCTCTTCAGGTATTCAGGGCATTAAAAAAGTGCTGCTGCCATCAGTGCTTATCAATATTCTTTCTCTTGCCGTGCCTTTAACGGTGCTTCAGATTTATGACCGCATAATTCCAAACCAAAGTTACGGCACTGCGACGTTGCTACTAGCAGGCGCAACGATAGCGGTATTACTTGATGCTTTACTCAGATACGTTCGTTCTAGGGTACTGGCCGCAGAATCTTCCATGCTCGAACAACAACGTTACGCAGAAACAGTTCGGGCGTTAGCAACGTCACCTATTAAGGAGATTAAGCAATTAAAAGTGGGAGGCGTTCAGAACGGATTAGAAGCTATCGCAAAAATCAAAGATCTCTATTCAGGGGGACTTCTATCTGGATTGATAGATATTCCTTTTGCGCTGTTGTTCCTATTTTTAGTTTACTATGTTGGCGGAAGCTTAGTCGCGGTACCTATTGTCGTATGGGCTATTACATTCAGCTTCGTCTGGCTGTCAGGTAAAAGAGCAAAACAACGAAGCTTAGAGCATGCCATTACCGAGGACGCAAGAGCGGGGTTTGTACTCAATCTCAACCGTAACATTCTTGGTATCAAACGTCAGGCAAATGAATATAAGACGTATGCAGCTTATAAGGGTATTAATCAGGAACATCGACTTACTCATTCAGAAGACGAACGAAAAAGAACGCCTTCGCTCAAGAATGCATCTATCTAGCCTCCTTGGGAACCTCCGTTATTTTAGTCATAGCCGGTGCCTCCCATGTTCTTTCTGGAGAACTAACAACTGGTGGGCTTGCTGCTTGTTCCATCTTGGCTGGCCGAGCGGTAGCGCCACTTAGCGCACTGACTAGTTTGAATATTCGTTATGCTAATATGCAAACCGCCATACAAAGCGTAAATGCGTTATTAAAACTCTCACCTCAAGACCAGAGCATAAGCGCTGCTTTACCATCTTTTTCATCACTACATATGAACAATCTAGCAATAAAGCGCTTCTCAAAAACCTATGTAATTAATGCCAGTATTTCTTCAGGCTCAATCTGTCAAATCACCTGTCCCGATAAGGAAGCAGCTAGCCACTTTCTCACTACAATAGGAGGGGCTAATCAGGAGCATGCCGGTCAGTTCTTGTTAGATACCGACACAACTTCTGCTTTGTCGCGCCAATATTCGAGCTCTTACATAGGGTCTCGTTCTTCAATTCTTCAAGGCTCTATTTTAGACAACTTATGTGGGTATAAGCCCGAGCTTTCTGAACGCGCCTTAGCATACAGTAAGTCACTTGGCTTGTATGACGTGCTAACTCAGCTACCGGATGGTTTCGAAACCAAACTGGGGGATCTTCCGACTATACCGTTAAGCCACAGCAGTATCCGCTTAATCAACATTTGTTTTCAGCTCGCTCGCCCTACCTCCATTATTTGTATTGATTTACCTGAATTGGACTTAGACATAGATACTTGGCCTAAGTTAGCAGAAATCATCCAAACAGAAGCGAACAACGGCCGAACCATATTTCTAGTCAGTTTTAATCACACTTTTACCTCTATATGTGACAACACGATCTTATTGCAGCTTGATGCGAACGCTGAGCAAGGAGAGAACAATGAATAATATTGAAACAGCCTCATTGTTGTCACTCAGAGCACTTGAAGTGAACAGCAACGTCGATGTGTTCGCTCATCAATGGGTAGAAGAAAATGGCCTCGATAACTTAGAAGACTATTTGAGTATGCTCGACCGACTCAATGTGCCTTATCGAATCGTCAATGCACAGCAACAGCTTCATACGAAATCTTATAAAGTGGCAGTTTTGGTCATCGACCAACAACTGATAATCGCTCAACCCAAGGACCAAGTCTTATTCGAAGTCACCAATGACACCCCTTTTTCATCACAAGATTTAAAACAATTCAGCATCGCGATCTTACTAGAGGGCTCACCTCCTGATAAACCCGACCCCAACTGGATGGGCACAAGGTTGGACGCTTACAAAGCGGTGGTCCCGAAAGTTGCGTTAGCGAGTTTGTTTTCTAACTTATTCGCGCTGGCGATTCCTTTCATCACAATGTCTATCTACGATCATGTCATTGGTGGTGATGCAGCCCACGAGCTACAGGGAATTGCAATAGGAGCAGGCATTCTGTTTTTCATGCTTTGGTTGCTTAGAGTGGTACGAAGCCAGACGTTAACCACTGTCGCCAATCGAATAAGTCGCGAAATTTCCGATGCGCTCATTAAAAAACTACTGACCGGAAGTTATAACGTTTGTAAGGCAACCCCTCAACAAAGCCAAATCAATCAATTGAGTTTTGCGGATAGAGTCGCAGGGGTTCTCGCTGGCCCTCTGGGAAACGCGCTATTTGATATCCCATTTGTCCTGCTATTCATCATTGCGATTGCTATATTGGGAGGTTGGTTAGTCATCGTTCCTATTATCGCCCTCGGTCTGTATTACGTGGTCGCTCGCAGTAGTATCAAGAATTCAGCTTTGAAAGCCAACCAATCCACCATTGCAGGAACCAACCGCCAAATGCTCATAGCCGAGCTATCTACCCACCTCGGTTTTATGCGTAGTGGCCAACTACTAGAAGGTTGGTTGTCTCGATTCGATAAAGCAAACCACTTAGCCGCTCAGAATGGCTTCAAACAGACAGTACACCAAGCGAAATACACATCGATTTACTACGCCATAGGCGTGACCTCGACGCTCGCTGTCGTTGGTTTGGGCATCGATTTAATTTTTAACCAAGTGATGTCGGCTGGTGGACTGATCGCAACCATGATGTTGATTTCCCGAGTAACAGGGCCGGCCCAAACCCTCGCTAACAGCGCTTTTAGGCTTCAGCAGCTTAAGCAAACACAAATGACGATCAATCGAACGCTCACTCTAAATTCGGAAGAAGCATATCGATATCAACATCATACTTTGCCAAGTTCACCGCCACGGATTGAACTCGACCAAATTACTCTCCGCTATGCTAAACAGGCTAAACCGGCTCTTAGTGGGGTAAGTGCAGTAATAGAGCCAGGAGAAATCATAGCCATTACAGGGCCCTCTAACAGTGGTAAAACAAGCCTTATCGACACTATCGCAAGTTTCCAACCAGTGCAAAACGGTGTCGTTAATATCAACGGTATTAACTTAAGCCAATACGCGCCATTGCTCTATCGCCATTGGATGTTCTACAAAGCTGCTCATCCTCAAGTGCTCCTGACTAACATCCGTGAATGGTTCTCGGATAAACAAGAGATACAAGATGCAGAAATTATCCATGCTATTGAGCAAGCAGGTGGTAAAGATTGGCTTAACTCATTACCAGCTGGACTTGATACCAAACTCACCGAATTCTGGCCTGCCAGTATGTACGATTTATTGTCACGTTATGAAGCTAGAATGTTGATTGCTGCAAAAGCCCTCGCCATTCATTACCCTCTCTATTTGCTCGATAACCCTCTTCATGACTTGTCACCTAAGTCCGTTGAACTGTTTAAGACCTTCCTTAATAAAAAAAGAGGTCACTCTACAATTCTATTCAGTTCACAAGATCCCGAGTTAATTAAGCTAGCAGACAAAGTTATCGTCTTAAACCAAGGCGCTGTCGCCTACTTTGGTGCCCTGAACGAAGAGAACAATAGTGACAGCACAATGGAGGTCGCTGCCAATGAATAAATCTCAGTATGCTGAAGCAATCGAATCACAACAGACCAAGAAGCTATTGTCTGTAATCACTTATTCAATCGCCTTGTGTGTGATTGCATTTGGTACTTGGTCAGCTGTAACTCAAGTTGATGAAATTGCCAAGGCAAAAGGCACGGTCGTCCCAGAAGGTGAGCGTCAGGTCATTCAAAGTGATATTGGTGGCAAATTGAAAACCATTTCTGTCGCAGAAGGCGATATGGTCGAAGAGGGTCAAGTGTTGGTTGAGTTTGATGCGACCTTCCAAACAACAGCCTTGGAGGAATTGAAAGCTCAACAAGCTTCTCTCAATTTAACGATAGAAAGATTATCTTCACTTATTGACGAGCGCGAGCCTAATTTTGATTTATACCAAAGCCAATATCCAGAACTCGTTGCACAGCAGAGAGCTCAGCGCAGCGCGCAAATTGCTCTTTACTATCAAAAACGGATAGTGCTAGAAAAAGAGGCGGAGCAAATCGCAGAACAATTACGCAGTACAGAAAAAGCCATTCCAGCTTACGAACGCCAGTTAAGCGCGTCAAAACAAGAGCTCAGCATACTTCAAAAAGGACAAAAAAGCGGTAATATTTCAAGACTTCGTGTTCTTGAAATGCAGCAAAAAGTAGCCTCTATTGAACAGCAAATTGAAGAAGCGAGGGGTAAAAAAGCTCTGCTAATCAAACAGGCAGATTCTAATGATGAAAAGATCTCCCAGTTGCTCGCAGAAGCCAAAGTCGAGGTAGCCGATCAGCGCTCGAAAGCTGCCTCTGAACTCTCTGCACTAGAAGCTCGTGTTCGCTCTGGAGAAGCGAAGCTGACTAATACTGTTTTGACGTCACCACTACAAGGTTTAGTTCAAAGTATACCGAGTACAAAAGTTGGTGCTGTAATTCAGCCAGGGGGAACCGTGGTCGAAATCGTGCCAATTGGAGGCACGGCAGACTTTAAAGCTCAGCTATCTCCGAGAGATATAGGTTTTGTTAACGAGGGACAAAGTGCGAGAGTCAAAATTGATGCCTACGACTATAGTCGATTCGGAGCTCTTAAAGGTATCGTAGAGTCCATATCCCCTACAACCAGCAAGGATGAGAAAGGCAATATCTTCTACGAAGTCACCATTGCAGTCGAGAAGCCCTACTTTAGGGACGACCCAGATAGATTTGCGTTGTTACCGGGAATGACCGGTGAAGTGGATATCACCACTGGCGAAAAAACGGTGTTCCAATATCTGTGGAAACCGATATTCACAAATATCAGCCGTGCCTTTGGTGAGCGATAATCTTCTCAATCATTAATATTCGCTAGTTTGACTAACGCCCTTGATGAACAAGGGCGTTTTGTTGTTAGCGAGTCGGATCATCTGGTAACGTCGGATCTTGCATATCTTGATGGTCACTATCGATATCTTGGAAGTGCTCAATATCACTTTGAGCACCATGATGCGCCACATCACTTTGATGTTCGGTCGTAATATCATGCTGCTCCGCGTCATCAAGAACGATATCAAGATCATCAGGCAACGCGCTTTGCTCGATAGGCTGAAGCCCCTCTTGCTGAGTAATGCCTAATTTATCCAGATAGTTTGAAGCATCATGTTGCTGATGATCATCATTACCCGACGTCGCATCGCTAATTCCTAGCGCAGACATTATCGTTAGAGACTCTCCATCCGCTACCGCGTCATCGTCCATCGGCTCATCATTCAGAACCGGAGGTGGAGGCGGCGGTGGGTTGATATGGCTATGTGTGTGTCCTTGAAGGTCTTCAGTCGTAACAGCACTTACCCCTGTTGCTGAGTTGTGGGTTGTCACTTCCGTTGCAAAGTAGTGATGGCTGCCACTTATAGGCTGAGATGAAACCAGCGTAACATGTCCGTTTGTAGGCACGGTGTAACTGCCATCTGGGTTTGCGTGAATCGTATGTCCAGCACTTTGCAAAGTGACATGAGTTTGCAAATGCGTTATCCGGATATCCGTGACAGTTTCATCATGAGAAGACAGGTGAGCTTGGATGCTCACATCACATTCATAATGCCCCTGGCTTTGAACAGGAAAGTTCGCAGGAAGGTGCCCTTTTAGTACAGTGCCATCACCCAGAATGATGTTTTCAATACTTTCTATCTCCATCTCTTCATGCCCATCACTGAGCTTTTCACCATGGTCACGCAAACGTGGTGCGTTTTGGCGATTATAGGCACCAAGGATTAGCGTGTCTGAACCATGCCCCCCTCAATCTCCTTGTCTGTCAAGCTACCGCCGATATAAAGAATGTCATTACCACTCTTCAGCTCGGCTTCTTCTGTTAAGCGCCCTTGCACAATAATAATGTCTGAGCTGCCATGCCCATTTATCTCATGGTGCCCGCTCGCCGTTGTGGCGGACTGCCCTATACGGTGAGCGTAATCTCGGACTGTGGTGGCAGTTATGGTTGGGGTTACATGACGAGCATGCCGAGCATCAACAGACACACTGATTGTCGGTGGCGTGTAAGGCACAGGGTCAGTATGACCATTAATGGTCATAGTAACTTGTTGGCTGGTTTTCCCACCATGCCCATCATCCACCAGCACAGTAAAAGTGTCGTGCAGCACATCACCATCATTTAACGCGTTAACGCGTGAGTTAGCATTGTCGAGATGATATGTCCAAGTATTACTATGACTATCTAGTTGTACCGAACCATAACTCGCGCCATGACTTGGATCTAGGCTCAAACTGAGCGTATCCCCATCGGTATCTTGAGTCGTCAGTTGTCCGGTTGAGGTTAAGTTGCCATCTTCGGTCACCACGTGTCTGCTGGTACTTTGACCTGGTAGCACTTTTTCTGAAACCGTAGGGACGTCATTGGTTCCGGTGACCGTTATCACTATGTCATGCGTGGTGCCATCTTTTGCTTGGACTGTAATGGTTTCTGTATCCGTCTCGCCTTGCTTAAGCTGCTGTACAATGGGGTGCTGGTTGTAAAGGTCGTAGGTCCAATGTCCACTACTATCAATATGCGCATGCCCATATCCTTTACTACCGACAATACCCACACCGCCTTGCACCGCAATAAAACCTTGCGTGCCATCAGGGTCAGCCACATTTAAGACCCCAGCTGTTTGGGTGTGAAGATCCTCTTGAGTTCGACCCGTTGAATCACCTGTGAATACTGCAGGGTCAGGAACTGCGACAATATTAATTAGGTACATTCCAGGCTTAGAGTCAGTATGCCCATCGTTTGCCGTAAATCTAATGCCCCCTAAGCCACTCGTATTAACACTATGGTAGTTCGGTGTTGGGGTATAGATTAATGAAGCCAAATCCGCAGCGGCTACGTCATCACCAACAGAAATTGCCTGCCCGTTGAGTGTCAGTGAACCATGAGCGATGCTGGTAATGGTAATGTGATGCAGTGAATCCCCATCAACATCTGCGTATTTGAAGTCGGCTTTGGTAAAGCTGTGAGGTGTATCTTCCAGTAAACTGGTAAAGCTTGAACCAACCGTCGGCGCATCATTGATCGCGTTCACATCGATGACCATGGATGCACTCACCGAGTCTTGATGGCCATCATTCGCACTGAACTCAAAATGCGCATAATTAGCGCCGCTCTGATTTTGTATTGGTGTGAAGGTTAAATGACCCGCGTCTAGGTCTGCTTTAGAAACTTGTTGATTGGCAGTGACAGCCACACCATTCAAGGTTAACAGACCGTGGGAAGGTAACTGAGTAATCGTGATGTGGTTTAGTGCATCATGATCAGCATCTTGGTAGCCAAACTCTGCTGCGGTGAAAATATGACTTTGGTCTTCATCGCTTGTGACCGTTTGTGGTGTCACCGTTGGTGCATGTTGAGCTGGCGGCTTAACCTCTATGGATAGCGTATTTTGCGAGGAATCATTAACTGGGGTACCGCCATCGTCTCCGACTCGATATACCATGTTGGGTACTTTCCCAGCGAAGCCCGTTTCAGGAGTAAAGATGTAGTGACCATTAGCTTCAATAGCCAGTGTGCCAATTCCCGCTATGGCATGAGGGTGACCTGGAGTGACAGCCACGTAATTCCCCGACACAGGGTCTTGTATCTGAATATCTTGAAGAACAAGGTGGGCATTAGTGTCTGAATCTGTCGCCGCAGCCGCTGCGCCTTGTGAGGTGCCTACACCAGAAATGAGATTACCTTCAATGGGTCCCGTGTTTTGGACGCCAGAGTCCGTGAAACTATGTATCGTTGGTCTATCCGTCGAACCACTAATGGTCACTGAAATCGAATGTTTAGTGCCGTCTATTGAGGTAATCTCGATACTATCAGTTAAGGTCTGGCCGTTATCTAAATCTTGAATGTTTGAATCGCTGTTGTCGGCAGTATAGACCCATGTCCCATCTAGTTTAATCAAGAAGTGACCATAGGTACCATCTTGCGAAATTTGGTTCTGACCTTTAAGATCTAGTGCCGCTTCGCCTTGTCCGTCAACATCAGAGATCACAAGGCTTCCACGACAAAATAGTGCATCTTGAATAGTGGTTGAACCGGCAAATCGAGTGTTGTGTTGCAGGTTGGTATCTTCAACAAGGCTTGCTGAATCGCCAGTAAATGTTGCCGCATCATTAACGGCAGCTAAGTTCATTGTGGCGGACGTCGATACTGAAGCACCATGTTCATCTTTGACGTCATAAGTAAACTGTACCTGTCCGTGATAATTTTTCTCTGGTGTGAAACTGAAGGTTCCATCTAAGTTATCGACTACCTGCCCATGATCAACACTCAAGTTGTGCACACTCAACTGACTGTGGTCATCAACATCACTGGCATTCGCGAGTAAATCCGCCGCGTTCAATGTGACTGGCGTGTCTTCTGTGCCTTGAGATAAGCTCACCGCGGAAGTCACGACTGGAGTGTCGTTAGTACCGTGTACGGTCACCGTAATGGTTTGCTGAGCGGTTCCATCAATCGACTCAACCGTAAAGGTTTTCTGGTAGCTTTGTCCTTCGCCTAAATGTTGTAGCTTGGCATTGTCAATTGTGTACTGCCATCCGCCGCGAACATTGATAGAGAAATGTCCCCCTTCTGGCGTATCAAAACTCTGAGTAACGAACCCCGCTTGACCATGGTCGGGGTCGATAACATGTAAATTTCCACCGCTCCACACTTGATTTGGCGTACTTCCCGGTGAAAGGTTATCTTCATAAGCATGATTATCTAATGACGAATATTGCCCAACGACAATACTTGCTTGATCATCTTCCCCAATGACTTTAACGATGATGTTGAGTTTCTGACCATCACTGGTTCTGACCTGATAAGGGATCTCCATCGATTCCCCTTTATGAAGGCTATCGATCAAATCATCGGCATGTCGATTACGAGCTGATTCCAGTCGGAACTGATAAGAACCATCAGGCCAAACAGTTAGATCTCCTGGAGCATAACCTTGTCCCATATATCGACCGCTAAAGGCAAATTGAGTGTGATCACCCGTGTCGGGATCCGTAAGTTGTAAGTTGCCATGGTAAATCGACGTTTTACTTAATAAGGCTTCAGACTCTGACATTTGGATAACATTGGATGTCAACACTGCTTTGTCATCGGTACCTTCAATCGTTAAAGTTGCCGACTGCGGTGTCTGCCCTCCATGCCCATCATTAACAAGATAGCTTACTACGACTTGCTGGGCTTGACCTACGGCAAGATGCTGAAAAGTTGAGTGTGTTGCATCAACAATCACTGAATGTCCATCTGCACCTAAAACCAAACCGTCAGGCAGACTAGTCGTTGCGGTAGCACCATCGACTGAATATTTGATTTGGGATACAGACAATGCATCCCCTTCTTTGTCTGTTGCGCCAGTTAAAAGATCAACGGAGTGATTATTGGTTGAGTCCTCTTTGATACTATCAGTAATAGGTTGAACGTCAGGGCGGTCGTTGACTGCAGCTAATGTCGTGTTTGCTCCTGTATGTGTAATTCCGCCATGCCTGTCAGCAACATCGTAAGTAAAATGAACGGTGCCGTTGTAATCATGATCTGGATTGAAGGTGAAACTGCCATCCGAATTAGCGGTGATACTACCGTGGTCTGCCGTAAGATTTTGAGCATGCAGCCAACCCCTGTCGTTTGAATCGGCATCTGTAGCGTTGGCGATAAGTTGTGCCTGCGTAATATGTATTGACGAGTCTTCTTTACCAGACGGTAAAGTCACCTCACCACTCACTACGGGCACATCGTTATTACCACGTACAACAACCGATACACTTTGTGAAACCTTACTGCCATCAGTAGACACGGCCTCAATAGTAAAGTGCTCCCAGTATTCGTCTCCGTCACCTAGTTTTGTCGCTTTGCTTTGGTCAACGTCATAATGCCATTGGCCATCGGAACTTAAATGGAACGAACCATACTGACCACTAATGCCACTTGTAGGTGTTGCTGTCCAGCTCACGGAGTCATGAAGGTCAGTATCATGTGCCGTCACGCTACCTGCAACAGAGGCGCCTGTTTGAGCATTCTCTACAACATGACCAAGCTCCGATTTAGAATCAATGACGACCCCATCCTCACTACCACTTACTTTGACGGTAATAGGAAATTCAGTGCCGTCAGTGGCGATTAACTTGATCGATTCGGTAAGTGATTCACCGTGCTTTAACTCTTGAACGTGAACATTAGAGTTGTCGCCAATATAGCTCCATGAATGCTCACCCGCATGCGGCCCACTCACTAAGGTATGAAACTGAAACTTACCAAACGGAGTGGTCACATCTAGGTCACTGCCCAGATTCCACGTATATTGCTGTCCAGCAAATTCAACCGTTACTTGTGTATTCGGGCTGTCCACGTCTGTGATTTGTAACGTTTGCCAGTCGACAGCATCCATGATGTTTACATTGGTCGACATGTGAGTGGCAATATCTTCCGTAGCAGTGCCATGGTCAGCACCTGTAATAGTGGTTTTGTCGTCCACTGCGGCAAGAGTAGTATTTGCTCCCGTGTGTGTTGTTCCTCCGTGAGCATCTACAACATCATAAGTAAAGTGTACCTGTCCGTTGTAATCTTTGGTGGGTGTGAACGTAAAAGTACCGTCTTGATTATCTCTGATAGAGCCATGGTCAACTTGAAGATTGTCCACGTGCAACTTACCCGCATCACTACTATCAACGTCCATACTATTGGCCAACAACTGCGCTTGAGTGATCGTTTGTACCAGATCCTCTTTTCCGGAATTGAGTTGCACCTCTCCAGAAGCAAACGGAGAGTCATTATCACCGTGGATGGTAATAACAACATCATGAGTCGTGCCATCCGCACTTCGGATGGTAATGGTATCGGTCAGGTTTTCGCCTGTATTGAGTTCATCTATTTTGCGACCTACCGCGCTATTGCCTACATCAACGCTATAATACCAATCACCGTCAGGCTGGAGTATTAAACGGCCATACTGACCAAAATACTGATAGGTCGGAGCATTGTTATCAAAGTGTGCCTCGCCAGAATCATGATCAACAATGTCTAATTTTCCTGAGGTATGTATCGAATCATTCCATAAGTGAGAAATAATACCCCTCTGATAATCAGGAGAGCGATCGGCATAGGTTGACTCGTAGACATCTCCACTATCAGCACCAGTAATCTGCGCTGCATCATTGGTGCCTGTTACAGTGATATTGAGATCTTTAGTCGCGCTTGCTCCATGCTCATCCGTGACGGTAACTGGAATGGTGAGAATCTGAGTCTGGCCTTTCGCTAAGTGGTCGTAGCTCGCATTGGTTGGATCAAACGTGTAGCTACCGTCAGCATTGAAAGTTAGCCCATCCACAGACTTGGCAATGGAGTAGACTAATGTCGCACCGTGGTCGATATCACTTCCCTGCATCTGACCATTGAGCAGCGAACCATCTTCATTCACCGTTTGGGTTTGCGCCACAAGAATCGGTGTATCGTTGGTACCTACGATATCGACAGTAATCACATGGGTGTCACCGCCAAGTGTTTGCACCTGATATTGAACGTGCTTCGTTTCACCTTGCGCTAAATGTTGTAGGTTGCCATTCGGGACGCTGTAAATCCAACCTCCCGCTTTGTCTATTGAAAGGCTGCCGCCATATGGATCACTAATCGCGTGAGCATTCAAGGTATGATGGAAGCCACGTTGACCGACGTCCGGATCTATTACATTAAGAACACCACCAGTAAATACTGTGTGTCTTGCGTCACCTTGCACGTGAAGATCTTCTGTCACTGAGCCAGTGCTTTGGCCAGTAATGATTGCTGCATCATCAGTGCCCCTAACGAGTATTTCCACTTTTTGAGTCGCACGGGAACCATCACTGGAGATAGCGACAATGTTAAATGCCTCTGCCTTCCCATCACCACTTCTCAATGAGTCAACTTTTGAAGCATCCAAGTCATAATGCCAATGCCCAGCTGGATCGACGTAAAAGGTACCATAGCTGCCTGCTTGAGATGACGCAGAGCCTGTTAATTCAAAAGAGACATGATCGCCCTTATCGAGATCGTGCGCCTGAAGCATACCAACAACAGTCGTTTTGATATCTTCAACTGCCGTTCCTATAGCCGCTGTTAGCGCATCTGGAGTGTCAATAATGACATGATCGTCTTGACCTTGGATGGTCGCTGTTACTGGAATTCGAGTACCATCTTTTGTGATGAGCACCATAGTGTCCTGAAGCTGCTGCCCGGTCTTCAGTCCTTGTATTTCTGAGCTAGTATTATCGGCAGTGTAGCTCCATTTGTTGTGACCGTCGGTGCTATGTGTCGTTGAGAAATAACCATGGTTTGCAGTCAGGCTCATGCCAAAATCTGCTGGCACTGCATGCTTGATACCATTAACTTCGATAAAAGCGACTTCTGCCTCTGAAGCACTATCCACATCGGTTACATCTAAATTCGTCCAACCAGACCAGAGTTGCCCAGCGGTACCAGATCGCAGATGATCCTCTGTCACCGAACCTGAATCTTGTCCAGCAGCCAGTACACTTGCGTCATTGGCGGATGCAAGATCGAACGACGCACCTGTCGGTGTAGAACCGCCATGGGCATCATGAATGTCGTAACTGAAATGGATTTTACCGTGATAGTTCAGTTCTGGCGTGTAAGTATAGGTTCCATCATGGTTATCGCGGATAGAGCCATGGTCAGCAAGCAAGTTGGTGACCCTCATCAATCCGGCATCGTTACTGTCAACATCAACAGCATTCGCCAGCAAATCAGCCTTGGTGAAGGTTTGGCTGACGTCCTCTTTGCCAGACTGCAAGGTAACTTCTGATGAAACGTAAGGAGCATCATTATCCCCATGTATGGTTATAACAATATCGTGAGTAGTTCCATCTTTGGAATGTACGGTGACCGTATCGGTGAGAGTTTCCCCTTGACCCAACTGGTCGATTGTTGAGCCTACTGTGGTTTTGGTGGAGCCTAAGTGCCAATCGTGAGTACCCGCAGCAACGGCATAGTCCCAATGTCCATCTGGTCGAAGCAGTAGGTGCCCATATTGACCGCTATATGAATACACTTTGCCATTGGGGTCAAACTCACTTTCACCAGAATCAGGATCCACAATCGTCAGTTGACCGCTTGTTGTCAGAGAGTCTTGACCAATAACCCCAATGCCGGGCTGTGCGTAGTCAGGAGACTTATCCTGCCCTGCTTGATTCTCATGTACATCACCAGTATCCACGCCTCCAATAACCGCGGCATCTCCTTTACCTTGGAGGTTTATGGTCAAGTTTTGCGTCGAGCTTGCACCATATTCATCGGTCACCGTCACCGGAATATCTATGATCTTGTGCTCACCGTCTTTGAGCTGTTGATAGCTAGTATGAGAAGGGTCAAACGAGTAGCTGCCATCAGCGTTAAATGTCAGCCCATCAACAGAGTGAGCTATCGAATATGTGAGCGTCGCACCGTGGTCAATATCTCGGCCTTGCATCTGTCCATTAAGACTGCTTCCATCTTCTGTCACTGACTGTGTTTGTGCGCTGAGTGTTGGCGCATCATTAGTGCCGTGTATATTTACTTCAATCGTAAACGTTGTCCCATCTTTAGCTCGAACCACGCATTGATCGGTAAGCACTTCACCTTGACTTAATGACTGAACTTGAGGCTGATGGTCTCGGATCGTATAGGTATAGTGACCATCGCGCATCAACAGAATATGGCCGCCAAGCTTGGTATCATAGCCTATGCCGTTATAGGTTTGCGGGCCGTAGTTAATATCAAATTCCGCTTCCCCTTGATCGGGGTCGACGATGTCGAGTTTACCTTCAAAGTGAAGCTCATCATGGGTATCGATATACCCTCTATCTTCTGTAACTCCCGCTAAATGATGGTCGGTTGATGCGTAGCTTATTTGTGCATTATCTGACACCGGCTTGAGTACCGAGTTCGCTGAGGTGATAACGCTTCCACCATGTCCATCATGGACTTCGTAGTTAAAACGCACTGGTCCGTTATAGTTGAGTTCTGGGGTAAATGTGAACGAACCATTGTGATTATCTGTAATGGTGCCAGCGGAAGAACCGTCTGCCTTGAGTGCAATAAGGTTGGACACTGATAGATGTCCCGCATCATTTGCGTCTACATCCGATGCATTGGCAAGCAAGGCGGCGCTACTGATGATATAAGGCTTGTCTTCATTACCAGGTGGCAATGTCACTGTCGAGGAAACTTCAGGATCATCATTGGTACCATGTACCGTCACAGTAATGACTTTTTGCGCAGAACCATCTTTTGATTCAACGGTAAATTGCTCTTGGAAGCTCTCCCCCTTGCCCAACTGCTGAATCGCAGGCAAGCTGTTGTCAATGTGGTACTGCCACATGCCCGTTTCTGTCACCGTGAAGTGACCTCCGTGGGCCGACACTAATGTTTGAGGCTTCAATTGATCGTCGTCATGGTCAGGGTCAATAGCCTTAACGATACCCGTTGCAAATAGCTCTGAAGGGTATGCCGGAGACGTCATCGAGTCTTCGTGTAAGTGATTGTCTGTCGTACCGTAATTAACAACAATCTGAGCGCTATCTTCTTCACCATGAATGGTCACGGTGACAGGTTTTGTTTGCCCATCGGCGGTCTTCACATTGAAGGTTTCGGTGATACTCTCACCAGGCTTCAATGCTGCCACCGTTTTTTGAGCATTGGCAGTACCGACGTAGTTACCTTGAAGAAAGTACTCGTAGTGCCCATCAGCACGTAGCGCAAGAGAACCCAATCGAGAGCTAGATTGATAGATCATATCGACGAACTGAGGATTGTCGGTAGTATCAATATCCGTTAGTTGAAGAGCTCCTTTGATAGAAGTGCCGTGATAGGTGTGCTCGGCAACAGCTTCACCGATATTTATTGAGCTCGAAACCAGCTGCGCTTTATCGTCGGTACCAACAATTTTTACAGTGACACTTTGAGGCGTTGAAGCTCCGTGACTATCCGTGACTTTGTAACTCAGCTCAAACGTCGCAACCTCACCTTGCGCAAGATGCTGGAATGTAGAACTTGATGGGTCAACCTGCAAATGACCATTAACTATGCCAAAACCGTCAGGAAGCCTCTCTATATGACCATTCACTTTAACTTGAAAAAGGCTACCCACACTTAGCGCGTCACCATCCACATCTTGAGCTTGGGATAATAAGTTGATGTCAAGGTGTTGAGACTGGTCTTCATGGAACTGAGCGGTTATTGGAGTTACTGTCGGCTTATCGTTAGTTCCTTCGATAACAAAGGACAGCTCTTTTTGATCTTGCCCACCCGCAGTATCAGTTACAATGACAATGGTTTTCACAGTCTTTGTGTCGCCAACTGCTAAATGTTGGTACGAGGCATGACTAGGATCGAAGGTATAACTGCCATCTGAGTTGAATGTCAGGCCATCAATTGGGTTTGAAGTGGTGTACGTCAGTAAGTCTTGGTCAACATCAGTGGCTACCATTTGACCATGGAAAACCGCCCCATCTTCTTTAACCGGCTGCGACTGGCTCGTCATTACCGGCAAGTCGTTAACACCATCAATTTCTATCTTTATTTCATGAGTCGTTCCATCGACCGATGCTACAGTAAACGTTTCATGTAGCTCATCACCTCTACCTAATTGTTGAACTGCGGCTTGTAGGTTATTAGCTTCGTAACTCCAATGACCATTCGCATCAATACTCAAACTACCAAATTGACCAACAAGTACTTGTGAAGCAAAGTGTGCTTCACCTAAGTCAGTATCGACAACCGTTAGGTCGCCCTGTGTCTTTATGCTGCCATTTTTGACATGCAAATCTTCTACGACTACACCAGAGTCGACCCCAGAAATGACAGCATTATCATCGCTCCCACCGATAACTATTTGGATATTTTGACTTGTGTGGTCAGCGGTATGGATTGATATTGTTTCAGTCATTTGCTGTTGAGAAGAGAGCTGCTGTATTGCATTGAGGCTGTTATCAACTTGATATTGCCAGTGCCCTTGTTCATCAATAGTTAATGTCCCAAATTGCCCTTTTATGACTTCCGCTAAAGTATGCGATTCACCATGATCAATATCTTGTACTTGAACTTGTCCAGCAACGGTAAGTAAACCAGAGGAGTCAACATTGATGTCTTCTTGAATGTGACCAGAAACTTGACCTATAACACTAGGGATGTCGTTAGTACCCGAGACTTGAATAACGAAGTTTGCATGAGATGTCAGTCCTGCGGAATCAGTCACTGTTACTGGTACTGTCAGTTCTTTAACTTCGCCCTCTTTCAAGCTCTGATAAACGGGATCCGTCGGATCAAAAGTGTAAGTACCATCTGGATTCAGTGTTAAGCCATCCACATGAGTATTTGTAGCAAAACTTATGGTTTCATTGGTGTTTTTGTCTGTCGCAATCAATTGACCATGTACCAGTTGCCCATCTTCTTTGACCTGTAATTGTTGGTTAGAAATTTCAGGCCTGATAAATTGCGGTGCATTCTGATGTGAAAAAGGTTGGTGTAGATAGTCTTGAAAGCCAGTTAAAGTACTGCGTGGCGAAGAAGTTGGTTCTGAGGACTGGTTAACGTTATTGGTAGCCAATAAATGAGAGTTTGTGTAGGCGTGAACTTTATAATGGTGCAATTCCAATCTCGCACTTGACGCAATATGAGCGTCTCTAGCTTCGTTTGTATCAGCGTTTACAAGCTCTGACTCTTGTAAACTTGCACCTATGTGATGGGTATCGGTATCAGAAGACTCACCATGATGCAGTGCTTCTGTGGTTGGATGACTAGTTGGGCGTAACAAGTTTTCATTACCTTGAGCACTTGCATGTCTAGTAGCTAGAGAAGGTAATATCAGAGCTAAAGCAGGAGGTAGACCGACTTGGTATCGCAAGGTACTAAAAAGGCGACGTTTTTTTTCGTTTTTTTGCTGCTTCTTACGGCTAACGGTCTTTTGGGGTAGAGTTTCCTTTATACTCTGGCCGCTTTGGGTCTTCGCTTTATCACTCTTTTTATCCGTCATTCGTCCATTCCTAACTTCTAACTCTTTCATAAAGTTAAGGATATGGATGAAGAATTTGCTAATTATTCTTATCGGTTTTGCTTATTTTTCTATATAGAATCAAAACAAAAGTTTCATTACAAGTTGGTCTAAGTCAGCAAAACAAATCAGGCTAATGTAGACGACAATAAGTACCGCTATCATCAAGTAGTAACAAGCCCGTTTTGTTGCATCACCTAGCTGTCGACTCATTATAAAGAGCATTTCTTACCTCTCTTTGTTACATAGACGCATACATAAAAACAATAATCATTGAAAATGACAGCAGTGTTATTTGGCTTCAATTCAGCAAAGTAAGTTTCGGAAGCAAGTGCACATAAATAGACTAGAATTAGGAATTATCTTTTTCAGGAACGTAAAAAAGACTGTGGTAACAGGTAATTAACCCCACTATTATAAGGAAGTCAGATGTCAGTTAAAGCGCCCACCTCTCGACTAATTGCGATTACAATTAGTGCCTTACTCGCTTCATCCAGTGTACACGCTTCGCAACAAGCGGCGGATGCCTTTGCACCAGAAATGGCAACCGGGACGAGCGACAAACAACTCGTCAAAGCAAAAGACTGGATGGTAACCGCAGCCAACCCTGAAGCGACACAAGCTGGCGCAGAGGTTCTAGCTCGCGGTGGCAACGCTGTTGATGCCATGGTTGCCGTGCAGCTGATGCTAGGTTTAGTCGAGCCACAATCAAGTGGCATTGGCGGCGGCTCATTTCTTGTCTACTGGGATTCGAAAAAGCAGCGGTTAACCACCTATGATGGTAGAGAAACAGCACCATCAGCTGCCAATGGTGACTTATTTCTTGATAAGAACGGAAAACCACTTAAGTTCTATGACGCAGTGGTAGGTGGTCGCTCGGTGGGCACGCCAGGTACAGTCAAACTGCTTTGGGACGTTCATCAGAAATACGGTGCTCTTGATTGGGATGAAGTGGTGTTGCCTATCGCTCAGAAAGCCGAACAAGGTTTTACTATCAGCGAAAGATTGTCGATGCTCATTGAGAATGACGTCGATTTTCTTACTAGACACCCAACAACAGCCGCTTATTTTCTCAATAAGGACGGCACCCCTAAAACACAAGGAACCTTGCTAAAAAACCCTGACTACGCACAAACCTTAAGAACTATTGCAGAAAAAGGCAGTGACGGTTTTTACAAAGGCCCCGTAGCTACAGCGATAGTCAACGCCGTTCAAAAGGAAGCAGCAAGCAATCCAGGCAAACTTTCACTGGCCGACCTTGCTAACTATCAAGTAAAGAATCGACAAGCCGTCTGCGCCCCATATAAGCAATACGATGTTTGCGGCATGGGCCCTCCAAGTAGTGGCGCGCTAACACTGGGACAGATTCTGATGTTAACCGAACCATTCAAATTAAATGAGCTGGGAAGTAATAACCCAACCAGTTGGCAAATTTTAGCAGATGCTTCAAGGCTAGCATTTGCTGACCGCGGTCTATACATGGCCGATAGCGATTTCTTCGATGTACCAGTGAAAGGACTGCTGGATCAAAAGTATATCGCTGAAAGAAGCGCGCTCATCACACCAAACGAAGCGCTGCAAAAAGTATCCGCTGGCTCTCCACCCGCAATAAAAACCGTTCAACTGGCACAAGATCAAGCCATAGAACTTCCGTCTACAACGCACTTCAATATTGTGGACTCGCAAGGCAATGTTATATCCATGACCTCTTCCATTGAAAACGTATTCGGGTCGCGTGTCATGGCAGCTGGATTCTTATTAAATAATGAGCTTACCGACTTTTCATTTGTGGCCAACAAAGATGGTAAACCTGTGGCTAACCGAGTGGAAGCGAATAAACGCCCACGTTCTTCAATGGCACCGACTATCGTCATGCATGACGATAAGCCTTACCTTGCTATCGGATCTCCCGGCGGTAGCAGAATTATTGGCTATGTGGCGCAAAGCATCATTGCACACGTAGATTGGGGAATGGACATTCAACAAGCCATTGACCAACCGCGCATGATTAACCGTTTCGGTGCCATGGATGTTGAAATAAACACGCCTCTGGCGGACTATGCACAGCAATTCGAAGCAATGGGCTATAGCGTTAATAAGAGAGATCTCAACTCTGGTCTGCACGCAATACGAATTACTGAAACAGGTTTAGAAGGTGCCGCTGACCCAAGACGCGAAGGAGTGGCGCTCGGTAAATAGACATCTTGCTATGAATGGCCTAAGTGCTTAAATGCAATTTAGGCCATTTTTCTAACCACTGCTTCTCATTCACGCGATTCAGAAATATCTGATAGTCCCGCTTGATGTTATAAGTCACGTCCCCCTCGAACAACGATTCCAGTTCAAAAGCGTGAACAATTTCGATTTGGTCATTGTCGAGCAGCCTAACGGCTATGGCGGTTTCTTTCTCAGGCCAATAAGACATCGCATCTTGCAAGCTTTTATATGGTTTGTCGCCATTACGAGTATGCATTACCGCTTGGTTCTTGACTTGCCAATGATAGCGAGGGTGTTGCTTAGATAGCTCTTTTTCGATAGTTCGCTGTATCTCTAGCCCCTCCACCTGATCATCAAAGTAAATCACATCAATATCGTTTAATGGCGTTGAAAATTGATACTGATGCAGTGAATCCCAAACTAAGTTTCGAACAAAACCCGCGGCTACATAAAGGCGATAGGAAGACCTTGAAAGTGCCTGAACGGTTTGGAGCAACTGAATTCGGTTCTCATCTTGTACCAATAGCTTGGTCAATTTTTCAAGATATTCATTTGGATTGTTTCGCATACGAGTTATATCACCACGAGCATTATTAAAAGATGCCATTCATTGATTTAAATCAAATTATTAATTTGATATTAGATTTATGTTGTAAAGGTGTTAAACACAAGGAGACAAGCATTATGGAATTAAAAAAGGACCCGCGCTGCTATACCGACATTTGTATCGATGGCAGATGGTTTCATCACGATCACTGTACCGATACAGCCTATATGCTTTGGGGAGGCAGTTCACCACAACTAAAACTAGAAAGAACACCAAACACCGAAGATGAACTGATTGGTCTTCTAAAACAAGCAAGATACAAATAACCTATGATGCTGGTTAGCCTCTATTACGTCTACCAGCATCGAAAATAAAGCACTCTAAATACTAAGTGAGTTCCACTCCTACCACTTGATGATTCTCATCACATTCAGAGTCGATAGTTTTCCATCCAAGATGTAGATACATCAACGGCACATCAGTATAAGCAAACAGAGTTTTCTGTTCGGTATTAGACATCAGGTGAATTGCACAGTCGATGAGGTGGCGAGCAACTCCCTGACCTCGCCAAGTTTCATCAACATACAATGCATTAAGCCAAATTACATTAGGTGGATTTTTATCGCTGCCACTGTCTTCCGGAGACAAAAATAAAGTAAAGGCGAGCCCACCTATCAGCTTTCCATCCTTCAACGCCGCAATAGGGTTTGGAATGCCCTCCTGACGTTCCACATCAAATCTAAAGTCACTCCAACTAAGCTGAAATAGTCGCTCTAGTTCTTTCAACATTGTGGGTTCAATAACTTCAAGCGTTTGAAACGTCGCTGGAAAGCTATTTAAGGGTTGTGTTGTCACTTGTTTCATTTCTACAGTTTTTTTCCGAGACGCTTTTCAATTTGTCGCTTTTCCCACTTAGGACCAAAGAAGCTAAACAGTTCAAACGCATTGATTCCGTGGTTGAGAATGCCGATCCCCCATCCCATCGCTGGCCACCATGCCCAAATATAGCTAGGGTCCGTGACAATGTTAATGGTAAACAGTAACGTCATAACTAACACATACGTCATTAAGTGAGAGTAAAAACCTTTGATAGATCTTACCTGATCGATAACGTTCTGTTCTTCCTGAGTGATCTCTACTTTACTGGTCATTTTAGGCTCCTGCTGTAGTTCAGTGATGGTTGTTTCAAATACAGCAGCTAGTGATTTTAGGGACTCCAAACCCGGCTTTTGCCCTCGCTCAATTCTCTGAATCGTCCTTATACTTAATCCACTTAATTCAGCTAATTGTTCTTGAGACCAACCACGTTGTAATCTGAGTTTTCTAATAATCATCATTTATCCTTTCTGCTGTTGCAAAACAACTGTACTTACTTGGAGCTAAAATCGTTACGACAGCAATCTGTCACCGCTATGACACTCTTTAGTTATCAGATACTTAAAAATTACATTCTGACTTCTGATATAGCCAAGTTAGACAACAACAATGCGTGACACACAATACAAGTTACTTATTTTTCGCTTTGCGACTACTTTACTGCCCTAATAATGGCAAGTGTTTAACGTTATGGTACGTAAACGCCAAAGTGACACATTGGTTAATCATTGAAGGGAGTGGTTTTGAAGTAGATAGAATGATAGCGCGATTACCTTGGAACTGAAGCGATTCTCCGTAAAGCTCTTTAAAGGTGTCAACAAGCTTCGATTGGCAGTTGAAGTACAAATAGTATTGAGTAGGAGTGTTAAGTTTCCAATCTATGCGTATTGGGCTCCCTCCCTCAACTGAATAACTCGGCTCTCCCCATTTCAACGATTCCTTTACTTCACCAAGCTCTTTAGCTACTTGATAGATCAACGTCCTGAGTTCGAGCATCCGTGAACGCACTTCATTCGGATATTGGTTGAATTTTTCTTCGACAGATTTGTCCATGAAAACCCCGTTATAAGCCACCAGCTAAATCGAGAAAGTTACCCGTTGAATAGGAGGATTTATCCGATGCAAGCCAATATATCGCTTCCGCCACTTCTTCCGGCTGACCACCTCTACCAAGCGGTAGAACCGATTTGAGCCTGTCAACTCTCCCAGGCTCCCCACCATCACTGTGCATATCCGTATATATCAGCCCCGGACGAACGCAGTTCACTCGAATACCTTCTGAAGCCACTTCCAACGATAACCCTTTAGTGAGGGTATCAATTGCACCTTTAGACGCGGCATAATCAATATACTCATTTGGTGAGCCTGAACGCGCTGCTCCAGACGACACATTTACAATGCAACCGCCGCTACCACCATTGCGCGTCGACATTCGTTTGACCGCTTCTCTTGCACATAGAAAATAACCAGTGACATTCGTTGTTAGTATGGTGTTGATTCTGTCTGCGGACATATCCTCTAAGCGAGTCTGCGGTTTTAAAATACCCGCGTTATTTACCAACACCGATAGTGTTCCTAATTCACGATCAACGGTCGAGAATAAGCGCAGAACTTCATTTTCATCAGATACATCGGCCTGAACAGTGATGCATCGCCCTCCTTGCGCTTTTATACTTTCAGCCAAAACCGAAGCAGAACCTACGTCAGACCTATAGTTAATACATACCGCATAACCTTTCTTTGCAAAAAGTGTGGCGGTAGCTGCTCCTATACCTCGGCCCGCACCAGTAATCAATACTGCTTTATTCTTATCCATACGACTAAATCCCGACTTCATGCATCTTGGAGTCCATTACCTTAACACATTAAAGAAATAGTACTTGGGCATACCACCAAACACAGCAACACAAATGAGTCGTAGCAGTGTTAACCAGCCTGCGATACGAAGTACAATCACCGATAGTTATTGCCGATTACCCGAAGTGCGTCGAAGTTTCTTTCTGATACCGTTACGCATATTTCCCGATTATTTGAAGTAGATCTTCTACTTTATGGGCAACATAATCAGGCTTGGCTAGCCATCCATCTGGCTCTGAACGACTGTAAGCTGCGGCAACTGAGATGACCTTAGAACCTGTCCCTAGTTCTTTCTGCAAGTTACGAGCGAACTGCGTATCTGCTTCATGATCGCCGATATACATCAGCAATTGTTCATTTTTGCTTCCCAAAATGGACTCTACACATTTGATGCCGCCATAAGGATTTGGTTTTTGGCTTCCATCAGGAACATCGTCATAACCGACAACCGACTTAAATGGCAAATTGATCCCGTGATTTTTCAGCACACGACGAATGTTGTTTTGAGAGTTCTGAGAGCAGATGCCGTGGGGAATATTAGAGAATTGCTCGATAACACCTTGAATGCCATTAAACAGAGAAACTTCCGTTTGGTTTTTCTCCTGATGCTCAGCCCACATTCCTCCAGCGACAAGCATTTCTTCGTGTGTTAATCCATAGTAGTCAACATATAGCTCTTGCCAATTCTTAGCACCATGGTTCGCTTCATGGTACAAGTCTTCACTAAGCAAGTATTTCGGTAAATTCTCGTTTGATAGGTGTGGTGCAACTATCGATAAAATCGTTTTGGTAATATCAATATTCTTTGGCACAGAGTTAACCAACGTGCCATCATAATCCCAGAGTATTGCGTCTAACTTCATTATATTCAAATCACCTAATTTTTTTAATTTTATCAGAAGGTTAGTTGGTTTCAGCGCTCTACTTTAATGGTTTATATATTGATGACTGTGAGGTATCGCAGAAAAGGACAGATTGATACGCAGTGTTACCCATACCTTCCTCGTAAACGCTTCAAATACACTAATGTTCTTCTGTCATAAAGCCAAGATATTCCGGGGCGACTACTCCCTTACGAAACCATTCCGTTTTTTCGGAACAAAAAATCTGAGCATTGGGAGACAAAGAGAGTGCAGTATCCAAACAGCCCACAGGAACAACCAAATCCTTCCCGTTCTGCGATTCATGAGGTAAACCCGAGCCGCAGCGTGAACAAAATACCTTAGTGAATGCACCGCTCGGATGGTCAAATCGAACAGTCAGTTTTTCCCCTTTAGTCCAAACTATGTTGTTTTTATGGGTAATCGCATTTGAAGCATGCGAAGAACCCGTCACCCTGCGGCATTGCTCGCAATGGCAAAAGTAAAAGTTCTCAAAGCTATCTTGAACTTCAAACCTCACTGAGCCACACAAACAGCCACCAGCTATTGTCTTTGTCATAACATCTCCTTATGTTAGCTTTTCCAATTCCATTAAACAGCGTGAGCTAACCACTTGCATGGTTCTATGTTCAGTTCAGTGAATCTAGCGGTAAATGAAGATTGCAAAGGGCTACAAGCATAAACACCAAACGTCACTGGAGTTTGGGCAGGTAAAGGTGGATTTGATTTCCCCATGTCAGCCGTCGTCTCACCCAATTGATGAAGATGGAAAATCCGCATTTGCTTAAAGGTTTGCCCATCAAATGACGACTCAACCAGAAAGTCAGGACCACGACGACTTAGGCGATACCAAATCTCGTTTGGCAATGGAATATCGGACGTTGCCCAATCAGAATAACCTAGGTTTGTCACAACACTGCCTAGCCTAGAATACTCTTCATTCTCATACTCAATCGAAGCTTTAAACCAGTTTTCGCTGTCTAGATAAATGATTAAACCGCATTGATCGAACTGAGCTTGGTAGTCAAATTGTACTTTCGTAGTGAAAGTGAAATTCTCACTTGTCTCAAGTTGTAATGCTGGAGCGTTATCATTTCTGAAGCCATAGTAAGACCGCTGCCAAAAGTCCGTCTCGGGATCTGTGGTTATTGATACAGAACCTTTAGTTACCTCACTGTTCCTCGGTTTGTATAACCATTTCGCTGTCGTAAAATCTACCATTGTTAAGTTCTACTGCTTTCTTGTGGTAGGCCCTATCATACCAATAAGTATCCGTGTTTCTGAGCGCTACGTATAATACTGAAAACATATTTGGGGTCTTTGATTAAATCTAACTTGGGTACACCTTTTGGTGTGCCTGACAGAGTCATTCCTCGTTGCGTCGCACTTTGCGAGCCCAGTAAGATGGTTCCTAATCCATCAGAACGCTCCGACAAACTGACCTCAGGAAGCGCTTGGATGTTCAATGAGGTGATCTTCCTCTGCACAAAGCCATCAACTATGATGATTCTCTCATTGGTAATTCCATAAAATGTCTTCTTCCTTTGAGAGGAGTCCCAGAAAAAACGACCTAGTACAAAGTTCAAACCAATAACGACAAACACCCCACCAAACAGTAAAAAGAAAATCGACGCCCCCGAATTAAACGCAGTAAATTCCCAGAAAATCGCAAAACCACACCACAGTAAACTAAACGGAACCAGAAACAGGTCAGTGCGCCGAAATACGATCCCCTGCTTTGGCTGTCCTGACCAAATCAACTTCTCTCTTGGCTCAAGTGCTTGTTGAATAATGTGCATACTTCTTCCTTGGGTGTTAGTAAAACCGCCAGTTCTCTTTTCCTAGTATTGTTCTTAGCAGTGCTTTCCGTTGTAGCCTTATCGTCCATCAGTTAGAGCGTCACTTTCAAGTAACAATTATTTATATAGCAGCGTTTAATTAGGTTAAGATTTATTTCCACCTTCTTAGAATCTGACAGGCACAAGATGCAAGTATCAGAATGATTTCAAATAGAAGAGTAGCAATCCTTTGTTAGGGCTGGGAGAGTTAGTGCTTGAGATTGCAATCCAATCGAAGATATCAGCATGTACAGTTTCTTTAAGAAACCTTGGTGCTCACTTTTGTAAATAGCCTCGGCTTCCTCTGCCGATACTGCTGTGATAATTAACGATTGTTCGACAAAACCTTGTTTGATTAACTGAGTAGACTCTTCTTTGAACGTTGCTGACTCTATACAAAGGTAAGTGTAACTATCACCTTTGTTATAAAACTCAAAATCCATTTTTCCCTCAATTTAGTTCTTAAGTAATTCAGGCCAATTTAAATCAGCTTTTTGTACATTCCCGCTAATATCCTTTTGCCAGTTTTTTTGAACTGACTTGCTATAGTTCAAATACAACTTATTCTCGAAAATATACCAAGCATTAGGATCGATGCTAGCCGTGTAGCCTTGACTTACAGCCCACGCGCAGTATCCGCCGTATTGAGGCGCATAAGCTGTTGGGTTAGAAACAAACTGCTGCCGGTTTTCCTGTGTCGAAAAGTACCATTTAGCGCCATTCCACTCATAAGTAATATCACTATCACCTTTTAGTGGTTTACCTACCGTAAAGTAAGCAACTGGGTCATAACCTTTTATCGCTTTGCCAAAAAAATCACTATAGGTGGGTTCCAGTGCATAAACATAAGTCCACGAACTTAACCACATCAGTACTATCGAAAACAATCTTGCTGAGTATTTCATAACGCACCCTCCTCTATCACCATAGATAAAGAACTGAGAAAGCAGCGAAAGATTTCATTCACGTGATAATTTAAAAGTACTAATCCGTCAAACTCAGCCTAGCGAAGTAAAGTAACAAATACCTGCAACCATTAAGAGGTTCCTACAAACAAAAAGACGTGGCTTGGTTAAATCTTTTGGTACCCCTTTTTCAATCAGATGCAATTGAATGAACTCAAACTTCGACATGTCGGCCTCTACTTGTTGCTTAGAACATTATGATGCCTATTTGGTGAGGATTACGCTAACCGCTCGTATACTTCGACACACTTCAAATTCATCGGACTAAACCACATCCCATTATGAGTTGCACTAAATGAAGAAATGGGCCTAATAAATAACCTGCCATCAACTAGGCATACTCTGCAACATAATCGCAAAAGAGCAACCTATTGCAACAGCCCAAGATAAAGAACGTAACGTGGCTTTGTTGAGCAAGTAAAGAATGTTGTAAATAACACGAAATACGATGTGCACTACCGCTAAAAACTGTACGGTCTCATTAATGGTTCCCGTTGCAATGGCCAGCAGTATCGCGATAGCAAATACAATCAAAGATTCGAAAGCATTTTGGTGTGCCGCTAAAGCACGCTCGCCAAACCCTTTGAGTTTTGCTTGCTGTTTTCTGGGATTTTTATTGTCGTAACCTCCAGCTCTATGCATTGCGACTGCAAGAGGCATTTTTGCTAGATAAGGCAGTAGTGCCGCAATAACTAAACAAAGTACTAATGTCGTCAAGTTCTAATCCTTGTAAAGGTTGTACTACAGCCCTTTGTGGGACCTATCATGTACATTTATTCAACATAAAGTCCCAATCTTCTTCTGATATCCAAGACTGGAACACCCTTTTTCTATGATAACCAGTCTGGGTTAGAGAAGTAACTCTAATATAGGGTTTGCCCAATAGCGACTTTTGATACCTTAATGCCGCTGGTATATCGTAAAGGTAGACATCTTCATTATCAGCAGTCAGGTGACTTTCATTGTTTCTGATCGTGATTAAAACCTGAAATACCGCACCAAAAAAGGCACTTGCATATGCCACAGCACTTTGTTCATTTGAAAATACAAAGTGAACAACTAATACAGCCGTAACCCCTCCTACTAACGAAGACAGACCCATCTTCCACGCTCGTTGTAACCCAACAAATTCGATTGTACGTTTCATAGAACTTTCCTCCTGGTTGTTATGTTCTATGAATCGCCCATTGATAAGCAGATTGCTGGCTAGCATTGCGACTAGATTCACGCCAGCATCTATAGGTTGAGTCTTAGTGACCAACTCTATTAAAGACCCAGTTCACACGAAACGTACTAGACCAAGCCAACTCCATTAGCTTGTCCAATACAACGTTGCTACCACTTTTTGATAATTACTTAGTCTTTATATCGAGCGGCGTATAATTAGTCTTGAACGTAAACGCGTAGGGACTATCACCATTCGCTCTTAGATACGCTAATCGTTCCAAAGCTTCTTCTGTTGATGGAATGTGGTGGTCTTCAATCCACCATAACACGTAGGTATCCTCAGCAAGCCGGTGAAACCATTCACCTTTGCGGCGCATAAAATCTCTATGGTGTGTTCTGAACATAAAGTTTTTAAGCGAATCTACCGACTCCCAAACAGACATATTTACTATCATGTTGGGGTCATCGAAGAGTTGTATACTGGTCGCATCACCGCTGTCATCTTTTAGGCGCCAAATAAAGCCTTCACTTTCTTCTGCAATGCCATTGACCAAGTCTAAGTTATCAACGAACTCCTTAATCTCAGGAGCATCGAGCGGATATTTTGCTAATGCGATATTTAGTTGTGCCAGTTTCATAAATTCCTTTCCTTGGAATGCATACGGTTGATAGCTAACACCATTCTTTTTCCCATTGATGTTCAAACATCATTTAAAGACGACTTCAGAAAAATGTGGGTTATCTACCAATACCTCTAACTTATTGATTTCATCTAATATAACAAGAACATCTGTTTCCTTAGCAATTAGCTTCAGACATTCATTGTTGCTCTCGTCTCGCGCTGTATCCAATGCAATACCTTCTAGTGGCTGACCCACTTTCATCGTTAATTTAACCGGATAACGATACATACACGCTATTTCAATATAATCGTAGTCACTGCAACTTATCATTCGTTAACCTCAGAACTGCTAACCCACCAAATTACCCTAGTTATATATTGCTAGAAGGCGCTTTTTATAGCTGCTTCTCCATTCGAAGCAGGTCCCAAACCACCCCATCATAGGATCTTGTCCCTGTTTCACGAGACGTGACGTTAAAGCCTAACGCTTCATAACAACGCCTCGCTGTTCGATTGTGCGCAAAAACTGCGAGTGACAACTGCGTCGCAAAGTATCGCGTTCGAGATAATTCGATTAACTGCGTTAGCATGATTTTAGAGACCCCCTGGCCCCGAAAGTTGCTCGACACAAATACACGACAAATACGGAAATTTGACTCAGTGACTTTGAACAATTCAACGTAGCCAACACGCAGGCTACCGGATACAAGAATAAAAGGAAGGACTTCGGGTTTAGCGCAGTGGCTGGTGAGTTGATGGTGGTCTAATGGAAAGGCGAAATTTGGCCCTCCCCATTGATAATTCAGTTTTTCTGAGTCAATCCATTGGATGAGCGTATCGTAATCTGCTTTGTCGAATACTCTGAGTTTCATGGTTCTCTCACTAATTGGCTCTCGCATTAAGTACATAGACTAAAGCACTTTTTCATAGCATTGCTCTCGTTGCATTGCGCCCCATAACTCACGTTCTATTTCCTCAACCTTACTGAATCCATATTTGATATATAGCGATTTTGAGACAGCAAGTCCGGCTACCGTCCATAACACTACCTTGGAGTAGCCTCTGTCAAGACAGAAGTCCAGCGCTTGTTCCATAAGCGCTTTGCCCACTCCTTTCCCTCTTGCAACGGGGTCAATAGAAAACCACCTGAGCTGTGCTTCGACCTCAGAAAGCTCGCAAATACAAATTGTCCCGACAAGCTTGTTATTAAGCCTGACAAGCCAAATTCTCTCTCGATCATTGTTTCGCTTAGCAAATTGCGCCAGTGGTTCGGCAACATAAGCTTCAAATGTCACGTCATATCCATATTCACTCGAGTACAATAGCCCGTGCTGTTTTATAATTTGCCCAATATCACCAGGCCTTAAAGTATTTGATATTTCCATTATTCTCCATTCCATAAGAAGAAGTCGACAAACGCGACGAGGCGGTACAAACCACACGGTCCCAAGCAGTACTATGAACTAAGCTTCAGGAATACGCCCTCTTCCCTTAATTGAGCACGTAAGTCTAGCAACTGAATATTAGCCGATATTACTGATAGCAGATTTCCAAAGGCTAGTCCGAGCATAAGACCAGCGGCGTACCCAGCCCAAACCTCCAAGTTCGGCTGATAAAACATATTAACGGCCTGACAAAAGAAAATCAGACTGGTTAAATAATGACGAAGTTCCCCGCAGTTCACTTTATAAGTATTAGTCGCATAGTCGTAGCAGATTTTGACTTGTGAACTTAAGCCGCCCAACTTGATGTACATTCTAGTTTTGCCACTTTCATAAGAAATATCATTTAACTCAAGCACTTTCTCGATACGTTCTAGCATATTTTTATTCCCTTTGAGCTTATTCAGAATCTATCAAGATTATTACTCAGCGGGAGCACATTCAGAACAAGAAGGCTATTTCACGAGAGACTTCAAAAACAGAGTTGGTTTCATTGTGATTTGTGACGAGCAGAGATTCACCTCAACAGTATGGCGTTGGTATTTCTTCTCTCGCCACAACAAATCAGCAAACTTGAAGGAAAACCACCAAACACTACACATTACCGCTATTACTTGACAGCTTTACTGTGCATAGAAAAACTCTATTTGTCTAAAATGACCTCAAATCCCCCATAAATGATGCGCTTGCCATCGAATGGCATTGGATTGTTTTCTGGGCTCATCCTCGGGTCTTCTATTATTTTTTCCCAAGCAGAATCTCGTACATCCTTAGAAGGCCAAACGACCCATGAGAATACAACTGTTTCGTTGCCCTCTGCTTGAACCGCCATAGGGAATGAAGTAATTTCTCCATCAGGCACCTCACTTCCCCAAGCTTCTACAACCTTTATTGCGCCGAAATCTTTGAACATCTCTGCTGCAATTTCTGCGTGCGCAATGTACTTTTCTTTATTCACTGTTGGTACGGCAGCTACAAATCCATCGACATATGACATAAGCGAACTCCTTTGTATGGAGTAATAATCGTAGTACAAGGACTGCGTTGTACATAGCTGCCTGCCGTTATAATGAGCTTTAGCAGATGCTGACACTGCAAGTGTTCGGACTTATAGACTGCTTGAGTCGTTTGAGGGAACTATAGCTTCCTAAGAGGCTGTAATAACTGTGTTACAAAGAATAAGAGCACCACTACTCCTGTAGCTTCCCACCACATCAAATACTCGATTCGTGTGCACATACTAATCAAATAAAGAGTGACAAAGTACATTAGGTAATAGAAACGATGATATACACCTAGAAGAGATCGACAGTTATCACAATATATAGGAATCTTAGGATAAGCTTTAAGTTTGCTAGCACATGTTAATGACTCATCACAATTGGGGCATTTAAACATCGAATATTCTCATGCAGTTGAATAGAGATTCAACCTAACCAATGTTAATACACTCAACCAATCGTCTAGTTAAACTCTTCGGCCAGGTTCAGATTAATGAGTAGATTTAGCTGTATTCTCTTTAAAGGCTAGCAAACAACAGTATTCAAAATATGCAACGCAATATCAGCTCACTATCTGTCCGCTGGGTGGTTGACCCCGTCATTTGTCACCACATCACCCAGATCAAACGGGTTAACTCCTTGCAAACATCCGACGTTGTATCCGTATTCAGTCGGGTCGGAACGTCTTTGGTGATGAGTGTAAATGCCACAGTTCGAGCAAAAATAGTGTTTTGCCGTATGCGTATTGAACTGATATAGCTTTAAGTGTTCCTGCCCTTTCAAGATACGAATACCGTCTAGTTTCACTGATGCAACGATCGCTCCACGACGACGGCACATTGAACAATCGCAACGTCGAGGCTTATCTATTCCATTTGGTAGGTGCAACTCAAGCTCAACAGAACCACAATGACATGTAGCTAGATGGTAAGTTTTAATCAGGGTGTCACCGACTAACTTGGTCATTCGTTTATCTCCAGTTTGATAAAGCGGTTTTAGGCGACAAGTAATAGCACGCTAAAAACGAGGTGAAGTGGAACCTAACAAGCTGTCACGCGCCTTACTTTAAATCCATGTTAAATTCTCATTACTCCAGACCTGTTAATTCTTGTGGGGTAAATTGGTAATCGTGGCTATTCCATTTTGAAGCAATACCAATGTCATAGCCGTAGACAAGGGCTACCTGAATTATGTCTTTGCTTAGTGATTCTGGATAAGTTTTAATTATTACCTGCGCTAATTGCTTTGCAGTTTTGGAATCATCAACATTATCCTTATAAAGAAACGCTTGAGCATTCACATACGTAGTTGTTCTAGTACCTGAATCAGATGAGGTAACCGTACTTGAGCCTGTTGTTACCTCTACATATCTAACCGATTCATTGCTGTTTATTGCTTCCTGAGTTACTAGTAGACCTTTAAAAGGTTCTGATTCAAATAAACTAGAAGTATATGCTGGCACAAGCGCTGCAACGATGAATAAAACAGCCACTACCCCTAAGTGAGGTTTCCAAAGTGAAGGGAGTTCTTGACGATTGGCCTTTGCATTTACGACGTAAGTACCTACCACAAGGTCATGTAATGATTGTCGAGTTACACGATTAAAAACGTATAAGTAAGAAATCGAAAGTAAGCCACCAAGAGTCATCAAAGATAAGGGGTACATTAAATATGAAAGAGATAATTCGTTTGGAACCTGTGCTCCATTCAGTGAAAATGGAATCGCTAGGAAGCTATACCTTGCAAAGGATTTAGGCAGACCAATTGTTGAATTGGATGAATCTACAACTCTGATGTTTAGTGCTTTTTTACCAATTGTTTGACCATTTGATACAGAGCTATTCATAACTCCAAAATATGTAATTGAAACGGCAAAACCAATTAACCTACCCCACCCGCCAAGTTGGGCGAAGGTGTCTTCAAGAAACAAACCTATAACAGACCCAAAAACACCTAGTATTAGAGAGTCGATAACCAAGGCCCCGACTCTTCTCCAAAAGCCGCAAATCCATTTCTCTTGTACTTCTTCCAAAATTCAATCCCTAATACAACGTTTGAAAACAATCTAATGCCTTGTTATGCGTGTTTAATTTCTAAGCTGAGCAAGTATTATTTATTGTTTTCCTTACCCAGAAAATACTCTTCGTACTTTCTGGCAACCCACTGATGAATGTGAAATCCAGTTTTGCGAACCAGGTACCAATCTACAGCAGCTAAAATAACCAAACCAATTATCGTTCCCATAGAAAACTCTCCATAAACATCGTGTGTAATTTCATAAAATAGTTAACAACACTGTGAACCTAAACAAGCTATTAGTGCTAGTTCCGGTTTTCCCGAACTTTACATAATACTGACGCATCACGTCCGACTAGGTGGCTGCTAATAGGCGGAACTTGAACCCAAACTGAAGAGCGTTACGAACCTGCTTGAGTTCATTATTAGCAGACTGCCTACAACGCGAGCTTAAACCCTTCATGTGTCGCTTTGAATCCAAGTTTTTCATAGAACCTGATTGCGTCAGGGCGCTGCTTGTCACTTGTTAGCTGAACGATTGTACAACCTTTGTTTTTTGCCAGTTCGATAGCATGTGCGAACATTTGCTCACCGAAGCCTTGTCCACGATAGTCGCTATGGATTCGGACTCCTTCGATAAGACAACGCCAACTACCAATATGCGTCAGGTATGGAATAAAGGTAATTTGAAGCATTCCAACTAGAGAGTTTTCCTGTTCAACAACAAGCAATTGGTTGTTTGGATCTCGTACAATAGCTGCGAACGCTTCAAGATAAGCGCTGTTCAACGGAATAGAGGAATCTTCTCTTTGACTACCAAGGGGGTCGTTTGAAAGCAAAGCAACAAGACTTTCTAAGTCTTCAAGAGTAGCTGAACGATATTTTAATCCCATTGAGGGTTCCTTTTTACTTTTGACTACTAACATCCTGTTAAAAGTAACAGTTTACCGCCTCCACACTCAAGCAAAGTCAACGTCTTCTTTAAACTCAACCAAACCAAAATCGGCGCCCTTTACGCGTCTACTTGAGTAGTTTTTCAGGTGCCCTTTCGCGATACCTTTATTTCAAATACGTCACATGGCGTACCTTGATGATATTTAAGCTGCCACAACTCTCCGACTAGAACCCAAATGGAACTGCGCTTGGTGAAGTTGCTAACTTGACCACCGTCATCAATTAAAGCAGATTCATACGTCAGCAATTGAACTGTTGGCTCTAACGCGACACATTCATAATTCTGAGAGTGTACCTGCACATTTGATGGTTTCTCCGTTTCCATCATTCGAACAATTGATTTGAAGTCGTAGCTATTACCTGATCTACCAACTTCTCTAAAGCCTGGATGGATAAGTCGCTCAATTTCTACTTTGTCTTGTCGGACTTCGAATTGGTGCAACGCAATTTCTTGTTCGATTAGTACTTCCATTAATTCTCCGAAATCGATAAGGCAACAAACGCCGCAATAAGGTTGAGCAACGCTTGCCATACTTGGGCCAAGCGTTGCTAATCACTAAATGCTTTGTTATGAGCCTGTTTTAATTGGTTTCGGCTTTGCCCAACATTTGGTCGATAACAGGTGTCATTTTTTCTTTCACACTATCAAACTTAGACATATCTAGACCACCTTTACCGTCGAGGTGATACTCACCATAAGCGATCTTCTTGTGATTTTTGTATAAACGAAGCTCTGCATGAGATAGGTAAGGAACGAAGTCCCATGACCTTAAAGCTGTGTAGGTAAGCTTGTAGTTGCAAGATTCAGGTACAAAATCAACGAACTCTGTCGTAATGCCGTGATATTGGAAGCGATCTTCGACTACTCCAACAAAATCATCAACTATGACTTTCGGGTTATTCTGAATACAGACATGCTCCAAACTATAGTCATTGGATACAGGCTCAACTGTAATTGATGTACAGCCGGAAACAATAAGAATTGAGCTTACAGCTAACAAACTTGACGCTTTCATATAGACAACCATTTGCATTATTTTAGTTGTAGCTGATTATACAAACGGAAACATATTAGTCATTGAAATATGTTAAGTTTTTCGATTTGACACGTAACGCCCAGTTAAGGGGTGAAGCACGCAATGACCAAGCCGCTGCAAGGTACTTCAACACCAAAACCAACGCATACCGAAAATGCCACGCGTGCTGAATCCCTCTTAAACTGTTTGTTAACTATCTTGTTTCGCTTTGCGCAGCTCTTCGAAAGCTGAATGCAGCTCTTTTATACGACGATACATATTGAACAAAGAAAAACCATTAAAAGGCACCACGCCAGACTGTAAGATGCCACCAGCACTTCCTGGGTAAAATGACAAGAAAATGCGATTTTTTTCTACGGACGCCTTAAAAACCTTTAACTGCTCTTCATTAACTTGCTTTAAGAAAGTAGTTATTGGATCAGTATCTTCTGGGTAGGAAACTGGAATATTAAACCATGTTTTCGATGCAACCTCATTCAGTGCTTTAGCTGCTGTATCGAAATTCGACTGAACCCTTGGGACCGACAGAAATAAATTGGCATATTTACCTGTAAACTGATGTACTTGAATCGACATAGCCACAAGCCTTTTACGCTTCAAGTCAATTTCTTGCCCTCTGCCGTTTTGGTAGGAAACCAAGAATCGTTTCTCTCGATTGTCTTTAGACTTTCGAATTTGTTCTGACACTTCTATCGTTTCATCGGCATAAATTTCACAATCAGTGACGAGTGATCCAACCTCAGTAAAGAAAGCATTTAGCTCTCCTGAAGCTTGCAGTTTTATATTTGCTAGTAATTGTGATTTCCAGTTTGAAGTAGCACTTGCGTAAGCAACCAAAAAGCCAATTACAGTTACCAATGAGCTAACTATCGCTATTTTCATTTCATTGCTAAGAGCATCTAACCAAACCATTAATTCTTCAAAAGAATATGCCGGGTAGCCAAGCAGGGCTTCGCTGAAGTGACGGATTATGAACATAGTGATCAACACACCGTACAAATTGCCAAGTAAAAAACGAGCGCAAACACCAAAGCTGATACAAACATAAAATAAGGTAGTTTTTACAATAGGTACATACTTCGAACTCAAATGTAATCTCCTAGATAGTTAACGCCCAATTAAATTGTGAGCAACGCTACCACCACACCCAAACACTTCACCGTAATCACCAAACCAATTGAAACCGAAAGTGCCGAGCGTTGCGAATCAGCTTGAATTGCTTGTTATGAATATTGGTTAAGAGTACTTCATTATCGAAACGATCTTAAATCCACAGTAAAAATTCATTTGGATAATGACTTGACGAAGTTCATCTGTTTTCAAAATCTTATAAGTAAATACTTCAGGATTATCACCTTCAGATTCTACATTTGCTAACAGCTCATCAGCTATTTGACCAAAGTTTTGAATTCTTTTGTTTACGTCAACACTATCTATGCTTGATAGATCCACCAACCCGCTGGTAATGACCTGAATATTACCAACAAATGTTTCTCCAAACTTATGGTAATGTAAAGCATAAGAAATATGTTCAATTGCAGTATCGAATCGGGCACGATCAATCTCAATGGCGGCAGTATGGATCACTTCACCATTTTCACCTTTCAGAGTAACTGGTGAGTTTTTTTTAGCGAACTCTGCAAATACATGAGGTGTTCTATTTACTGCTCTCATAATTTTTGTGCCAAATTGCGTCTGAGCAAGATCATTTGATATAACATTAGCCGCTAAGAAGAACAGCAAATATACGTCATCTTTTGACTTAGCCGTATTATGTTTCTCACAAGAACGAACGGTTATAAGGTTCTTTTTATAATTATCTCCATTTGGAATATCTTTCGCTTCAGAAAATATACATTTCGGAGGCACGTGCTCCTTCGTATTTCCTTCAGAATCACACATGTAACACTTTTCCACACGATCTCCTCTATTCATAACGCCACATTAAGGTGTGAGCAACGCTACCACAAAACTAAACCATACCACCTTAAACACAAAACCCAACGATGGAATGAAAAATGCCAAGCGTTGGGAATCACTCTTAAATGTTTTGTTAGGCAAATTTATTACTTCAACATTAATTCATTCCAATCGGGGAATTTACCTAAGTTGATTATTTTTATAATAGCTTCCACACAATACTCATCTCCCTCTTGAAGTAATTTTTTTGCTTCAACTCTTCCTCTATGCGCGACTTTAATCTTCGCATCGAGCTTTCCGGTATGAGCAGCTTGTGAACGACAGCTATATATAGATGAGAAGAAGTTAATTAACTCTTGTCTTTTGGTAAATTCACTCCCTAAAAACAAGGCAGCCCTTAAACGAAGAGTAAATGCAATCTGTTCTTTGTGAGACTTGTCATTTAGTAATAATGCTTCAAATGCAACACCCAAGTCGATTGCCTTATCCGCAGCATCGGAGCGACGACGAGCTTGATTCAAGCGCTCAATAGGAACCCGTAATAGGTCACGCACGCTTTGTGGTAATGCACAAAATTTAAGATAAAGATCTTTGTGTGAATCCCATTCTTGTTGAGTTAAAAGAATAGAACTTCGGGAGATTATATCAATGACTTGTCCACTCCACCCACCGCCAAGAAATTGTTTACATGGCGTATCATTTGAGACGTCGCTCCAACTTGCCACAGGGATAGGAGTGCCCGATTTTACTAATGTAAGAAACTCACAAAATTCATACAACGGTAAAAAATCTTGAGCCCTAGGATGCTTCTCTTCACCAAATGCTTTGGGGGAAATTTCAGTATCAACTACAGCTGCAGCCTCTGGTGGTTTGTAACCACTACCAATGGCTGGAGCAAAACCTAACTTCATTGCAAATTCTGGCTTCATATAAGGAGGAGAAATCGCCTCTTTTGCATGTGAAGCTTGCAGTTCATCAAACGGGATTAACTTAATTTTATTTGTTATATGAACTACATCTTGAACTGTAACTCCGGAGATTGCTAAAACGTTTTTACCACTAGTGAATTGAGAATCTAGGAAGTCAGCAAGTTTCTGAGTTGCTAATTCAGGTGAAGAAACCTGAGCTTGCCTAACTAACCAGCGAGCTAGCAACTCAAGGTTGACTCTTGATGCACCACTTCCAGTATTAAGCATCTTGTCATCAAAAACTTCTGATACAGTTTCTGATGACTGTAAGTATTGAGTAATATCTTTGATGTTCTCAAGAGCAATCTGATAATAAGGCACACTTTCAGATGAAACAGAATCAAATAAGCTGACTGTTACTTGAGGTGTTTCAGGTAACTCGGATATAACTTCTGTTAACTTATTAGTTAAAACATCACTATTCATTTTTTCCTCATACTTACTTTGCCTAACGTCCAATTAAGGGGTGAACAACGCTACCACCCAGCATAAGGCATTGTGCCATAAACACTAAAACTGAAGTAGAAGCGAAAGTGCCAAGCGTTGAGAATCCCTCTTAAATTGCTTGTTATATTTTGTTTTTTACATAGCTTGGGACATCAACTTTTTGCCCGCCTTGCAAAAAGTGATGATCAAATGCATAAGCTAGTTTTTCGAGAGGTGCTTCATTGTAGCCGACACTTTGAACTTCAGATATGTAACGTTGCAGAAAGCCACTAGCGCCAAGAGTCTTCCATTGGGCAACATGAACCAATTCATGAAAGTGTAAACGTAAATCTTGAGCGACACTCGGCACTATGTAATAAGTGTTTTTATATGTAATACCTTGAACTTCCATATCAAGAAAGTCACCTAAACCAGCTTGACGTAACTCTGGAAAATCTGGCTTTGGAACGCTATCAACGATTACAAAATATGAACTAGATAGAAACTCTTCAGAGTAGAAACCAGCGAAATCACGAGCAAATAACGCACAACTTTGTCGTTGATTAGAAAACCTTTCGTTTGTTAAATCAATCCATTCTTCGATTCTATTTAGCACGATGAACTCAAAAAAAATATAACGCCGCGTTAAGTGGTGAGCAACGCAGAGCACCTTACCTAAACCATTGTGCCGTAAACACTAAATGCAAAGCAAACCGAAAACGCCGAGCGTTGGGAATCCGTCTTAAACGCTTTGTTATAAAGATTTTTCGACAGTACCACATTCCCTCATATTTCTTAATTCCGCATTAACTATTCTTGTGGAAATATAAGGCGCGCCCTGATACAGCATGGCTAAGCTAACTACAACAGCTAGTGATGAAACGACTAAGCTAGGATAGTTTGGAACAGTAAAAACGACTGAAAGGCTGTACGAAAACCAAAGTATACTAAGAATGAAACCGGGCAAGCCTATAACCAAGTTATACAGCGAATAAAATTTGTCATACCACGGTAACTCTATTTGAAATTCCTGTTCCTCCACTTTTTCGAGGTCAGGTACTATCCTACCAACGCGTAGGATATGCTTAAACGAAATTCGAGCCCCTACTCGATCTTCTAAAGCTAAGAGACCGTTCAAGGTTATTTTACTAACCTTTAAGCCATGAGCTAGGAAAAACACTTCAACTTGCATTTGATCATCAAGGTGCTTTCGCAAACGAGGAGATAGATTTTCAATTGAAGAAGCTCGCTCTAGTGTAACTAAGCGTTGTTTTCTTTGTGCTGAAAACAGTGAGATTATTTTTTCAAGGTTAACCACCAAAGACAAAGCGATAACAAGAAATACAAACGAATAGTTTCCTTGTTCAATGTACTTCATGACCGAATCAACCATGCTTCGATTCCTCCATCTTTATAACGCCTTGTTAAGTAGCAGCTAACTACCACTACACTCAAACAAAGCCACCGTAATCACTAAACTCAATTCAAACCAAAATCGCCAAACGTTAGCTGTCTGCTTGAACAATTTGTTATGTATCATTTTCGACACTCAGAGCTAGACAAAATCAGGTTACCAAAATTCCTATTTTGTAAACGCAAGTCGATTACTACAGGTTTTTTGTTTTGATAATAACTTTTCAAAGGCTTTGACTTGCATGCCATGTTCTTAAAGCTAGCTAAATACCTAGTTTGATATTCTTTGAACTTGTTGTCATCACGACTAAAACCGATAAAGTCGAATCCGATATTTACCTGTTTCTCGCTCTCATAGTAACTAGACAACATAATTCTATGTTCAGGGATTATCTTAAGTTTCGAAGCTGACTGCTTAAGCACATTCTCTGTGTATTGCTGCTTAAAGTGACTAAATATCAATCCAGCAGCAAAGGTTACGAATATAATCACCACCCTTAATGTGGGATTAGTTTTTGCCATGTTTCCTCCGTGACACATAACGCTTTACTAAACGGCGCGTACGACCAACCTTGCCAAACACTCTGAACTTCAAACCAAAAGCGACACACGTATAGCGTCCGTTTGAGTAATTTGTTAGTTGCCTACGCCCCTATTCTCTTACTTGCGCCAAGATGCTCATTGCTTACCGCAATCTAAATTACTATCACCATACCGAGCTTGATAGCTGACAGAACTGACATCTTTCGATTAATGCGAGTTGGCGTGAAAAAGCAACCACCGAAGTCACTGAAGATCTGGTTGAGGAAGATGTCACTTCTGTTGCTCACGGACGGACACAAAAAGCAGTGCCGCGAAACCTCGATTGCTTCAGCGAATGACACTTTCGCGCAGCCACCGGAAAGAAAGTTAAGCAGTGGGGCTTATCGCTGCGTAGCTAACGGGACAATGGTGTGACCAGCAAATTTCTAAGTGCAACTAACGCCGCATTAAGGTGTGAGCGGCGCTTGGCTATACTTGAGCGAAGCGAAAGCGCCAAGCGTTGCGAATCACTCTTAAATGCTTTGTTATAGCGCTTTGTACGACTGAGCCACTATTGTATTGATTTCACTAGCCAATACTTGCGCTTGCTTCATGGTTTCCTGAACAGTCTCCCAGTTTTTCCAATGTTGCTGCCACTTCTCTGTACCCACGATTGATTCAAAGTCCAACTTCGTAGGAGTTTGCCATGTTTCATATTTTTGTAGTGCCTCAATGCGTTTATCTAGGTGTGCTATACCCCGTGTTTTAGGAGATAGCTTGGCATCACTCAGTATCCAGCTGTTCCAAGGCTTGTTACCTTTAGACTGGTTGCACTTTCCACATGATGGTACCAAATTATGTATCTCAGATATGTAGCCAGTTGGTTTCTTATCTAGGACAAGAGGTCGTAAATGATCCCACTCAGTAGCTGTAGAGCCACAATATGAACATTCGAACTTTTCTAATGTCATGCCTAGAATATGAAGCGCCGTTTTAACTTCTTCGTTAGTTGGCTCGACAACAGGGATAATTGAATTGATAAATGAGTTTGTGATGCTAGATGAACGCCCCGTAATCTTCATAGGTTTTGGCATCTTAAACAGTTGAAGATATTCCATAATTACTCCTGCGCTATAACGCCCAATTAAGTTGTGAGCAACGCTGCCACATTGCCTAAGCGCTTCACCGTAATCACCAAACTAATTGAAACCGCAAGCGCCGAGCGTTGCGAATCAGCTTGAATTGCTTGTTATGCGCTTACACGGCGGTCTAACAACCTGGTGGCTAAGGTATTCAAAGACCTAATTAATAGCTCTACATCAGCAATTGTGATGACTAAGCGCTGTCCTGCTTTATACGAATTATCGCCCGATTTATTAACGTATTTCTCATCTACTATCCCTTCGCTATGAGCAAGCAAGTGGCGCTTCTGGTACAAAACGTTTAATGCCGCTAATCCACTTTCTCCTAACCAATCATCGTATCCCTCGCCATATACCCCTTTCCAAAGTTCGCTTGATTGTTCAAGTCGTTGGAAAGCATTGAAAGGGGCTTTTCCGTTTGGTTGATACAACCCTTCACACAGTTTTTGAAAAGCCACTACACCATCAGATATACAAGTCTCGACTAAAGACCTACAGATTAATTCAGCTTCATCTTTGCCAACTTCATTTACCAACGAGTTTCGAATAACATCTATATTGTCTTTCTTCGCGGCTATTTTTCGAAGTGAATCAAAAAACGTTTGTTCCACTGAGTTATGACCGCAAGCAGGACAGAAATATGCACTACCAATGACAGCAAACCGAGAATTACATGACTCACATTGGATTTCCAACTGCATTTCTTCTGCTGCTTCAGCAGGTAAAGCTATAGTTCTTTTCATGCCGCCAGAGACTTTCAGCGACATCGAGATAAAACCCTTATTATTGTGACGCCTATTGAATTTTTTTGCATCTTCCTTCATTGCATTATGAATAACGCCTTCAAGTACCGACTTAGCTTCACTATGAGCGTGTTGCACTTGCTCTTTAGTAAACCATTGATCAGAAGTAGCTTCATGTTTGCACAATGGACACCATACAGCTTCATCTTCAAAAATGTTCTTCCAATCTTCTTCGTTTACTTTGAATTTAAATTCACATGATTCGGACGGGCATTGCTTATCAACATAACCTTTAGAGTCAGTTTCAATCGGAACTGAAACAGAGCTTAGTTTTTCCATTTCTTTTATTAGATTTTCGAACATATGCAAACACCTTCAATTTAAGCATCAAGATGAATATTGGGGCTGAAAATTCTACATCAACTACCAGCGAGGTAAAATAAGCGCATAACGCCCGCTTAAGTTGTGAGTGACGCTCCACTAAACTTAATTTGAACACCGTAACCACATAAGCCCAAATTGGTACCAAAAGTGCCGAACGTTACGAATCGACTTGAAGCGATTGTTATGTGCAATCTTCCCACGTTACTCGAACATTAGTTATTGGAACATTACTATTCGCTATTACGTCTATCGACACTCTGGTGCCATTTTGCATCATTTCTTTGAGACCTATACTGCTACATATCTTTGATGGAAGTTGATTGTGAGCATTTCTTTGAAACTTAGACTTTATCTCGTCTGTCACTATCGTGTTTTGGATATTGACGGCAATACTAATAATTTCATCGGTTAACGAAACGCTTCTCACATTGGTACGATCGTCCCCATCGAATAATAACCCGTGAATCACTTCCTTTAGCTGAGCATGTCTCTGTTCTTGACGGTAATCAAAATAAAAACCCCTTCCAAAAACTACCGTCAATATTAACAATGGAAAGATATAACGCAGATACTTCAATTTAACCCCTTACACATAACGCCTTGCTAAGATGCGGCTAACTGCCACGAAACCTAAACAAAGCCACCGTAATCTCTAAACCCAACCGAACCAAAAATGCCAAAGGTTAGCCGTCATTCTTGAGCAATTTGTTAGGTAACGAACTCAAAGGGAACACCTCATTTCAATTACATTCCCAAAAATGCCTGACTCAAGAAAATCTGCGCGTTTATAGAGACTTACAGCAGGATTATCGGGAAATACCCTAAGAGCAACTTCAGCTGAATTGTGCTGTTTTGCGTGCTTTTTAACTAATGTAAGGCAAGTAGTCCCTATACCCATTCCTTGAGCACTTTTGATTAGCTGAAAGTCTCTAAGATAAGTGGTCGTGTCTGCGTAACTAAAGCGGATGACACCCACTCGCTCTCCGTACGCATAAACCTCAAAATTGTCTAAGTTTTTCCAACTATCAGCGAACATTTCACTATCCCAAGAAATGTCATAACGCTGATAATACTCTGCCATATTTGCTTTCGTTAGACTTTCAGCGAACTCCCAATCTAACGCTGGCTTGAGAAAAACTTCCATATTCACTCCTAGTTACCTAACGCCCTGTTAAGGTGTGAGCAACGCAATACCGATGCCGCTGCATACCACCTTAAACACCAAAACCAACGCATAGTGAAAATGCCAAGCGTTGCGAATCACTCTTAAACAGTTTGTTAGCCTTTAAAGTCAGGATTAGGTTGAAGAGTAAACTGCCACAACGGTAGTTCCTCACCTTTATACCCGTTAGGTATTTCAACTGAAAATACGCTAGGTTCCAGGTTTGTGTCTAGAGCTATTACGCTTCTTTCGTATACGGTTTGCTCAGTGTACGACGAACTAATCATGGAGCTTAATTCACCGATCATGGAAAACACTTGCTCTTCCGGTGGAAAATCAGGTGAAAAAGAATATTTTACGCCCGCAAACACTCCATTGTCGTCAAGTGCCTCTGGTGCATTCTCCTTCCATGTACCAAACCTCATTAAATAAAAGGCAATAGACTTTTCTAGTTCATTCGTAATTTCTCGACCAGCGGAGTATAACTTTACATCGCCGATAATAAAGTTAACCTCACCGTTTTCACTGATAGTTGCTTCTTTGCTCAAGTCCGCGCGAAGCTCTAAGGTTAGGGATGGCTCAGTACCGATAGTTCTATCACCTAATATCGACATCTCGTTTTTAGCCATGGCGTTGATAAAGTCTATTACATATCTATTTTTCTGTTCGTCAAAGGAAGACTTAGATAATAAAAACCACTTATTGTGGCGAGAAAAATAGACTGCAAATAGCAATGGTGTCCCATGTAAGTCAGCATATGCTTCCAATTTTTCTAAGTACGATTTTCTAAATGGATAAGGTGATTTAACATTTGGAAAATGGCAGTTTTTAACTTCAATAAAGTACTGTTTCCCGTTATTGAGAACCACTTTATAGTCAGGAGCTTGTATGTTAGCTTCGGTTGTAAACGCTTCTCCACTATCTTCTTGCTTGATTAGCTTGCAGTTTCCTAGCGCTCCAGCAACATGCGCAAACAGAGATTCAACTCTCTTTCCGTGTAAAAGGGTTGGGTTTTCCTGCGATGACTTTAATGACTTACCAATACGTTCTATGAAGTCATCAGCATCGCCTTCAACTGTTAATTTATAACCATGTTCACGTCCCATGGCAGTGAATAGGTCTATAACCTCAAACTTTTCTGGATTTCGCTTAATTCTTTTCAATTTTCTCAACTCCAAGGAGAAGGCTAACGCCCTGTTAAGGTGTGAGCAACGCTATACCTATGCTTCCGCATACCACCTTAAACAATAAACGCAACGCATAGTAAAAATGCCATGCGTTGCGAATCACTCTTAAACAGTTTGTTATGCGCAAACGAGCCTACAACTCAGCATATATCTCACGCATATGTTTATCACCTTTCTTGTACCCCGGCGGATTATCTTCAAACACATCATTAGTAACAGTTAAGCTAGATATGTCATCCACGATGCATAAATCCCATTCATGACCTGGGGTAACATGACCGCCTTCTGTTTGATAGCAACGCAAAACTACATTGCCTTTTCTTGATTCCCCAATTGCAGCAGGCTGTGCAACTCGGTCGTAACCGCTGTAGGTAAAACGAATTTCAAGACGCTCATCAATAGCATCCATTAACGTTTGGATCATGTCCTTTCCTCTTTGTGTAATAAACCAAAGAAGAGAATAAACTAAAGAACTAGATACGTATGAGATCAATTGCGCATAACGCTTTGCTAAACGGCGCATACGACCAACCTTGCCAAACACTCTGAACTTCAAACCAAAAGTGACACACGTATAGCGTCCGTTTGAGTAATTTGTTAGTTGCCTACGCCCCTATTTTCTTACTTGCGCCAAGATGCTCATTGCTTACTGCTATCTAAATTACTATCACCATGCCGTGCTTGATAGCTGACAGAACTGACATATTTCGATTAATGCGAGTTGGCGCGAAAAAGAAACCACCGAAGTCACTGAAAAACAGGTTGAGGAAGATGTCATTTCTGTTGCTCACGGACGGGCACAAAAAGCAGTGCCGCGAAACCTCGATTACTACAGCGAATGACGCTTTCACGCTGCCACCGGAAAGAAAGTTAAGCAGTGGGGCTTATCGCTGCGTAGCTAACGAGATAGTGATGTGACCAGTAAATTTCTAAGTGCAACTAACGCTTTATAGACGGATTTTTTCCGTACTTCCGCACACGCTACCGCCTTCTAAAAACATAGAATCTAACCATGTTAGATCATTAGTGTATGAAAATCAGTAGATTAAGTATTATTAGCTTTGTTGCACATCACAAAATGCGGAAATTTTCCGTATAAGTCCTCAAATCTTACTTAGACTCAAGAACTGTACACAAACACAGTATTGGAGTAAGTAATGAAATCCCCGTTTTTGAACTACATTCGTGACTTTATGCGCGCGAGGCACTATTCGGAAAGGACGATAGACGCTTACCTCTCTTGGATATTTCAGTACATTGTTTATCACGACAAAAAGCATCCAAAGGAAATGGGTACTGCGGAGGTGGAAGATTTTCTTTCCTATTTGATCACAAGCCGTAACTTGGCTATGCGTACTCAGAATCAAGCACTCAACGCGTTAGTGTTTTTATATAAACATATCCTTCATGACCCTATAGACGTCAATATGCGCTTTAAGAAGTCTAATAAGAGCAAAAAGCTCCCTACTGTTCTCACAGTAAAGGAAGTGAGTAAAGTGCTTGAAAGTATGCCGCCGAACTTTTTATTGCCAGCACAACTCATGTATGGCTCTGGACTGCGTCTTATGGAGTGCCTTCGGCTCAGATATCAAGATATCGACTTTGATTATGGCGCGTTGAGAATATGGCGAGCGAAAGGAAATAAGAATCGAGTAGTGACGTTAGCCAGAGAGCTATTCCCAGCGATACGGCGACAGCAGCAACACGTTGAGAGTATTTGGAGGCAAGATGTTAAGCAGAGTGACTATTCCGGTGTGTGGCTCCCCAATGCATTGGCGACTAAATACCCAAACTCAAACAAAGAGCTCAACTGGCAGTTTCTGTTTCCTTCTGCTCGGCTGTCTATCGACCCTACTTCTGATTTAATTCGTCGACACCATATTAATGAGTCGAGCGTACAAAAAGCTCTGAAATCTGCGGTGAAAAAGACGGGGATAGAAAAGCGGGTTAGCTGTCACACGTTGCGACATTCATTTGCAACTCACTTATTGGAAAGTGGCGCAGATATTAGAACAGTGCAGGAACAATTAGGGCATACAGATCTTAAGACGACTCAAATATACACGCACGTCATTAACCGAGGAGCGAGTGGCGTGAAAAGTCCGTTATCTAATATTCTTTAGATACAAAAAAGGAGAGCTTTCGCTCCCCTTTTACATAGACCTAACTGCTAATTAAAGAGCAGCTTTCGCTTTTTCAACTAGAACTGCGAATGCAGCTTTGTCGAATACCGCGATGTCAGCAAGGATCTTACGGTCGATCTCGATAGATGCTTTCTTAAGACCGTTGATGAAACGGCTGTAAGATAGACCATTTTGACGAGATGCAGCGTTGATACGTGCAATCCACAGTTGACGGAATTGACGTTTCTTGTTGCGACGGTCACGGTAAGCGTATTGACCAGCTTTAGTAACTGCTTGGAAAGCTACGCGGTAAACACGTGAACGTGCACCGTAGTAACCTTTAGCTTGTTTTAGAACTTTCTTATGACGTGCACGAGCTTGTACACCACGTTTTACGCGAGGCATTATGTCTCTCCTAAACTAAACGATTGATAAACTAAAAAGAATTAAGCGTATGGCATCATACGAACAACTGCAGCCACTTCACACTTAGGAAGGATTGCATTTGGACGAAGCTGACGCTTGTTCTTAGTAGTACGCTTAGTCAGAATGTGACGTTTTGTAGCGTGCTTGTACTTAATACCACCAGCAGTTTTCTTAAAACGCTTAGCAGCACCTTTGTTGGTTTTCATCTTAGGCATGATGAATAACTCCGCATTGTTGAGTTGATTAAACAATAGTAATTAGGGCGAACAAAACCCAGCTGTTCAGAAAACAGCTGGGTTTTCTTACTTGTAAAGCCTTTAATTACTTCTTCTTAGGGGCCAATACCATGATCATTTGGCGACCTTCGATTCTAGTCGGGAAAGATTCTACTACAGCTAAATCTACAGTATCTTCTTTCAGACGATTTAGAACGTCGACACCAATGTCTTGGTGAGCCATTTCACGGCCACGGAAGCGAATTGTTACCTTCACTTTGTTGCCGTCTTCTAGGAAACGCGTCAGGTTGCGTAGTTTTACCTGATAGTCTCCAATATCAGTTCCAGGGCGGAATTTTACTTCCTTAATCTGAATCTGCTTTTGCTTCTTCTTCTGCTCTTTCGCAGCTTTGCTCTTCTCGAAGAGGAACTTGCCGTAGTCCATCACACGACAGACTGGTGGCTCGGCGTTAGGGCTGATCTCTACGAGATCCATACCAGCTTCTGCAGCTGCATCTAGTGCTTCTTGAATCGATACGACACCAACAGATTCACCATCTGCACCTGTTAGACGAACTTCACGAACGCCACGAATTTCACCGTTTAAACGGTGCTGGTTTTGTTTGGCCGGTTGTTGGCCACGTCTTCCGCCTTTAATAGCTTATTCCTCCAGATTGAGCTTACGGCTAGAAACCTCGGCTTGGATGTATGAGATAAAGTCATCCACTTTAAACTTGCCTAGGTCCTTACCCTTACGTGTACGTACTGCAATTTCTCCGGCTTCCATTTCTTGGTCGCCACAAACAAGCATGTACGGGATACGCTTCAAAGTATGTTCGCGGATTTTAAAGCCAATCTTCTCATTTCTCAAGTCCGCTTTGGCTCTAATTCCACTTTTTTGCAGTTTTTGTGTTACTTCTTGAACATAATCAGACTGTTTGTCAGTGATATTCATGATAACAGCTTGTTCTGGCGACAACCACGTTGGGAAGAAGCCAGCGTATTCTTCGATAAGAATACCGATGAAACGCTCAAGAGAACCTAGGATTGCACGGTGAATCATAACAGGAACTTGACGTTCGTTGTTTTCATCTACGTATGTAGCACCTAGACGACCCGGTAGGTTGAAGTCTAGCTGAACTGTACCACATTGCCATGCGCGATCTAGGCAATCATATAAAGTAAATTCGATCTTAGGACCGTAGAACGCACCCTCACCTTCTTGAATCTCGAATGGAATTTCCATTGCTTCAAGAGATTGTTTCAATGCTTCTTCAGAGCGATCCCAGATTTCATCACTACCTACACGCTTCTCAGGACGAGTCGACAGTTTCACCACGATGTTATCAAAACCAAACGTGTTGTATGTATCGTAAACCATCTTGATGCAAGAGGTTACTTCGTCTTGGATTTGGCTTTCAGTACAGAAGATGTGTGCATCATCCTGTGTGAAGCCACGAACACGCATGATGCCATGAAGTGCGCCTGACGGCTCGTTACGGTGACATGAGCCAAACTCAGCCATACGTAGCGGTAGATCACGGTAAGATTTAAGACCTTGGTTAAAGATCTGAACGTGACCTGGGCAGTTCATTGGTTTAATCGCGTATTCACGGTTTTCTGATGAAGTCGTGAACATTGCATCTGCGTACTTGTCCCAGTGACCAGAACGTTCCCAAAGAACGCGGTCCATCATTAGAGGACCTTTTACTTCTTGGTAGCCGTATTCAGTCAGTTTTTCACGAATGAATACTTCTAGGTCACGGAATACAGACCAACCGTTGTGGTGCCAGAACACCATGCCCGGTGCTTCTTGCTGCATGTGGAATAAATCCAGCTGCTTACCAATTTTACGGTGGTCACGTTTTGCCGCTTCTTCTAGACGCGTCAAGTGCGCTTTAAGCGCTTTTTTATCGTGGAATGCAGTACCGTAGATACGTTGAAGCATCTTGTTGTCACTGTTACCACGCCAATATGCGCCAGCCACGTTCAGTAGTTTGAAGTGTTGGCAGAAGCCCATGTTAGGAACATGAGGACCACGGCACATATCGATGTATTCTTCATGATGGTAAAGGCCTGGACGGTCGTCTTTAGAAACGTTCTCGTCTAGGATTTCCATCTTGTATGGTTCGCCGCGACTTTCAAATGTGTCACGAGCTTCCTGCCAGCTAACCTTTTTCTTGATAACTTGATACTTGGTTTTTGCTAGCTCTTTCATACGTTTTTCGATTTTTTCAACGTCTTCCATAGTAAGAGACTGTTCTAAATCGATATCGTAGTAAAAGCCATTGTCGATCGTAGGACCGATTGCCATTTTCACATCTGGGTACAGTTGTTTAATAGCGTGACCAAGTAAGTGAGCACAAGAGTGGCGAACAATTTCAAGACCGTCTTCGTCTTTCGCCGTGATGATTTCTAGGCTCGCATCGTTTTCAATTAAATCACAAGCATCTACGCGTTCGCCATCTACACGACCAGCGATGGTTGCTTTCGCAAGACCAGGACCGATTGAAAGAGCGACATCCATTGTAGAAACAGGGTTATCAAATTGACGTTGGCTACCGTCAGGAAGAGTAATTACAGGCATGTAGTATCCTATTTACAGTGGTCTTGCACACCAAGCAAGACATGTTTTATTGGTTAGCAATTTTCAGTGAAGCGAAAACTGCCGCGATTTCATTGTGTTATCAGCTTATTTTGATGCAAATACGGATGCACCAGCCAAAGCGAACGAACATTGTAAACAAAGCTCAAGAAATAACAATCAGAAATGTGACATGTTTAATAAAACAACGATAACTCGCCTCTCTCCCATTGCATGGTACACCTCGTAAATCCCTGCTATTACAGCCTGATTCTCGTTATGTGAATCTTTGATTTCACATCAATAGCTTCTAATCTATATATTAGGTATGTTGGAAAAAGGACTTCTTATGGACCACTCAGAATATTACGTCAAACTCAATCAAGATGGGCATTCTACCGTATATTGTGAAGGACACTTATCGCTAGGCAGCGAAGTTATCGAAGTTGAAAACCAATTCGACCAAAATCATGATGATTCCACCGCCATCATTATGCTTGCTAATGGCACTCGAATATCCGGAGTCAAAGTCGTCGAATAAGATAAACAAAAAGTAAAAAGGAGGCATGCTTGCCTCCTTTTTAACATCCTCACTCCGTGAGTCACGAACTCGCGTTAGCGTATCTCGCTTGCTGTATCCAAGCTCTTACCTCATTAGGCGACATAATGGCAGGATCACCCAACGATTTGTCATCGGCTTCAGCAAGCTGTTTTGGCAAAATATCAATAAGCAGTTCTAGATCTTTGTGGGAATGAATCTCCTCATCAAAGACCTTTGCCATATCACGACTGTACGACGCATGACGAGCCCTTGCCGCTTTGACTAACCCTTCTAACAGCGTATACCAAGTTGTCATAGGACCTTGCACGATCGAGACAGACTCTGCTGCTGAATCAATAAAGGCAAATGGCACGGTAGTAATCGGCTTGTTGTATTCCATCGCGGCCAAGATCCAATCGGTATCAAATGAAAAATCATACACTGTTGGATTACGAAGGATAACTTGCAGCGCATCACGAGAATATAGCTTAAATGCCGCCTGAGTATCTTTAATACCTTGAGAGAATATTTGCTCCCCTATCATGCGCTGCATATGGCGTAGAGTCTTAATGCCGATGCCCCAACGCTCTTCTTGTTTGACCAAAATCGACTCTGGATGTTTGCGATTACCTAAAACCACTTGTTTGGCCTGTTCTAAGTAAGGTTCTAGCAGCAATCCTATTTGCCCTAAATGAACTGAGTTGTCAGCATCGGTATAAACAACGACATCTGCGCCCTCATCTATGGCCTTTTGGCAACCAAGTACAATCGCTCCACCTTTACGAGAGTCGTCAGCACTATTCAGATTAGCTAACGGTCCTTCATCCGTATCCAAATGTTCCGACAGTTTAAATACTGTGACTTTATCGGGCTGCTCTGTGGTCTTAACGATACCTTTCGCAATATCAGCACTATCATGAGGGCATCCATCATCTACTGGGTAAAGATGCCAATCGATGCAACTTCCCGAAGTGATCCAAGCTAGCTGTTCTACCTTCATTCTCAACGAATCTTCACCGTTGGGGTTTTGTTCTGTTTTGGGGTTTAATCGATTGTGCTCTCCCCACATCGCAAACACCACACCAATGCGCAATGGTGTTTGGATTTTTCTTACAAAGCGCTTTGAGGCAACCAATTTAACAGCTAAGCGGTATTCCAGTGGCGCTTGGTCTTCTATCGCTAATTGCTTTAAGTCGCCAACAGATAGGCTGCTCAACGCATCCAGTTGCTCTGCTAATTGCAACAAGCCCCTTTGTTGGTGATTATCGGTAAGGTCGAAATGTACGTTCGAGTTTTGGAGAAGCGTAGATGCTTGCTTGAGATCTTGATTGCTAGCCATGGTCCCTGCCCTAGTTAGTGGAAACAAAAGCAGACTAGGATTTATGGGCGTGAGTTCAAATAATTGTCTTCAATATATCTAGCAGGTAATTCTAAACAAACAATATGAAATCGTGTTGTTTACTTACTGGTTTTCTTGCTCTACCGGAACTGGAGCAAAGCTCCTTCGTTGCACAGCCTCGACACCCGAGCTACTCTCTGCGCCAATATTGGCTCTTGGTACTTGCCTCTCTGTGCTGAGTGTATTGTCTAAGTCCTCCAAATCAGCTTCATTTGCCAGAGCATTTATCTCATCTCGTTCTGCGGCTTCGTAATCGAATTCATCAATTGGCGTCGCGATTATCGTAACCTCGTTTTCAGCTGGCGCTGGTGAAGTTTGAATCAAGTGACGATTAGTCACCACTGCTCTAGCTGGGGCGGAGGTTGGAGCTGCATTATTAATGCCTTCGGGCATTTCGTTAGGTTGTGATGCTGGTTTCGGCACAAAGCCTTGAGATTGAGAAAAATTCGATTCAATGCCTTTTAGTTTTTTTTGTCCAGGAACAGTTTGCGTAGCCACTGGTGGTGGCGTGCTCGATGGTAAGCTTGTCTGTGTGCGAGTAGATTTTAGGCCAATCTTGGGACCAGAGAATGCAAAAAGATTGAGTTTTTCCTGCCAAACTTGCAAAACTGCCGCATCATTTTCCCACGATTGGTCATAGCCACCAGCAACATCAAAAGTCTGCATTTGCGTCAGCAGTTGAGTATTTGCTTGTTCGTTTTTTTGATGAAGATACTGCTGCATTTGAGACCATTCCGTCCCTCCAGTCAGTAAATAACGCACACTATTAGCCCAATACTCATACGCTTTCGGGTCATTGTCTAAGTTGGCACACACCGTGGCTAGAGCTTCAGCAAGACCTGCGTATTGCCACATTTTTTCCGTACCCAGTTTTGCTTCCGAGGCTAGTATTTGCAGACTCAGTCTATGGTATTGTTCCGCTGCTTGTTTAAATCTTCCGTTACCAGCCAGTAAGGTTGGCTGACTAAATACCCTTAATTCGACGTCCTGAACCTGTGCACTAGTAGACGTGGCAAAGGAAAACAGGAATAACAACAGCAGAAATCTAATTGTAGTCATCAAACGTCTCCACTAAACACTTACCAGGATGATAGAAACGTGAGTCAAACTGTACATCTCGGTATTCTCGTGTTCCCGATGGTTGATAGAGCTTTCCATTCTGCTTGTATAGCAAGGCTTCTAGAACCCCAGCGTTGGTCTTAAGCGTAATACTCTTTTCGTACTTACTGTTTCTTTCATAGCGGCCTTCATACCAACCTCGTTGCGGATCGTAGAGTTCACGCACTAGTACCATCAAGCGGTCGGTATAATCGGTCTTCCACAGCGCCCACATTTGAAAAGCCACACGAGTCGATACCAAAGCAAGCAAATCATGGGAACTTCCATCTTCGGCTAACGTTATCCATGGAGTACCCAAGGCATAGACCGCGTCATAAACAAAATAAGGATCGCCTGCTACTACATGATCACCTCGCGCGGTATAGATTCTATCTACATCCCAACGCGCTTCTTGCACTAAATAAAGAGAATCTGCCATCGCGGACATTACCGGGTCAGAGTGATTCGCATCGTTGGAACTGGAATCCGAAATCTTGTCCCAGTTAAACTCTAACCCCATCCATAAATAAGGAGTGCTGTAGACAGGTCTTAGGACGTCAAAGTCCCTGGGATCTCTGCCATCAAAAAGCAGGTCGATGCCATAAATAGTCGCAACGTCATACGGGTCTATTCGCATCGCTTTGTAAGGTACAACTTGCCAATCTAAATAACCATAAGAGGTATATTCTTCGACGCCCAAACGCCCCTCTTTATAACGGGTCACATTGCCGCCATATATTGCACCGCCGAACAACTCACCATCTTCATTGATAAGTTCACAGAAGTTCCAGCGCAATACTGCCTTATCAATGTATTCGGTAAATTCTGGAGAGAATTGCTTAACGATGGCGAGTGCAATAAGTAAACGCCCAGTATCTAACGAGGACCATCCAATATCACTAGGTTGCAAACCATAATCCACTTTCTGTCCCGTCTGGGTGTGATAGACCTTGTGCGGAACTTGTCCCATACTCAAGTTCATGTCATTGAGAAAAGTCAGTACTAAGGTGAGTCGTTCGTCGTATTGTTTGGTTGAGATAAACTCGAACTCTTTCGCTGCGAGCAAGGCGAATAGATAATCGGCAATCCCTGACATATTGGTTGATGGGTAGTTGTCGATGCCATTAACTAATCCAGTTTGAAGCTGGGTGTTGTTCTCAATGTATTTCCAGGCAGTACTTGCCCAAGCCAACTCTTGTTCAGTTAGCTTACCGTAACGTCCCTGACGAAATGTCTGAGAAGTATTGATTGCTTCAACACCAGAACTTACACCTTGGACAATGGTTCCACAGGCATAAAGTAGAGGCAGAGCTAAAAGCAAAACAACCAGCCTTTGCATTCGATGCGCCCCTAAGACTTATTTTTCTTCTTTTTATAGTTCTCGCGTGGCAAGCACTGACCTTCATAACCAAAAGGCGATTCCAATGCTTTTTCCCACAAGCTCGGTGCTATATCGTCATGATACTTGAGTAACTTCCCTTGTTGTTTGTAGAGCAGAATTTCTAAGGTGATACCATTATTGTTCGATGTAAAGGTGTTGATACGACCGGTACCATTCTCAAAAATACCCTCGTAAAACCCTTTATCTCTATCGTAAAGGTGAGAAATATGATCGAATAGTAGATCGGTATACTCTGTATCCCATAAAACCCACATCCCCATCGCGCCCTTTACTGCAACAGCTGAAAACTGCGGTAGATATTCGCCATTCTCAGAAATAGTATTCCAAGCAAAGCCATCGGTATAAATGGTGTCATAAACGAAGTATGGAGGCCCTGCTAATTGGTGCTCGGTACGCGCAGTGATAATACCGGTTTGCTTGTATCGTTCCTCTTGTACACGATAAATTTGTAACGCGAACTCAGCCATCCATTCATTAGTATAACTGTAGTTGTGTCCTGTCCTATCGTCGGTCAAGTCCCACCCTAACTCAATGCCATCTAAAACATAACTTTCAGTTACAACGTAACTATGTGCTTTGAGCTTTCTAGGGTCTCGGGTATCGTAAGGGACATCATAACCGTACAAATTGATGGTGGCATAAGGCTCTGGATCAGAGGCTTGACTAGTGTCAAACCCCCAGAGTTGGAATCCTTTGGCTGCATACTCTTCGTAACCCAATCTGCCCTCTTGCAGATACTGAACAGGCTTGTCTTTCTCCAGCAACGCACCAAACATAGTGCCGTTCTCGTCAACGACATTACAGAAATTCCATCTCAAAATCGCTTGGTCGATACCGGTCGCATACTCTGGATAACGATGTTTGACGATATATAGCCAGATGAGCAATCGGCCTAAATCGAGAGCAGAATAACCGATTTCCCCTGGCTGGTTACCGTAGTCCACTTTAGCAGCAGTTTGTGTGTTATAAGCCTTGTTAGGTAATTCGCCACGGAATAAGTCCAATCGATTTAACGTCCCTATAAAGGCAATCAATCGACGGTCCATTTCCTCTTTCTCAATAATTCCTAACTCGTACGCACTCACCATACCTGCTAGGTAGGATGCCGCATCCCACCAAGTGACCGATGGGTAGTTATTTACCGCATTCACCAAACCTGTTGGCTCTTGATAATTATTCTCGAAGTACTTCCAAGCAATACGAGCCATATCCATTTCTTTTTCGGTAAGCTCACCTTGTCGAGCCTGCGGAATGCTCCAATGACTTTTACGTTCGACAATATCGTCGGAAAACTGATTATATTTATTACCACAGCCAGCCACTGCAAGCGCAACACATAACGTTGTCAAATAGCGCATGTTATTCTCCCTAATACAACCTTGTCCTTATTTTGCGCCTACGCTTAATAATGGTCCGTTTTCTATGTAGGCCAGCGACTCTAAAACAATGCCATTGGTGTTCGCGGTAATTGCTCTATTAGGTCGTCCATCAACTTCATAGCGACCCGAATACCACCCTTTGGTTTCTGAGAACAGAGGCGATACTTCACTAATTAACAAATCCGTGTATTCATTCTCATACAAGGCGTACCAACCAAACGCAGCCTTGGTAGATAGGGTTTTTAGGTGTGACTGGTCTTTACCATCATCTGAAATTGCGTTCCATTCTTTACCGTCAGAAAAAACCGTGTTGTAAACGAAATAAGGTGGCTCATCGACGTTATCTTCACTTACTGCAGTAACCACGCCAGTATCATCATATCTGCGCTCTTGAGCACTAAACACACGGTGCGCGAAGATTTTCGAGACGCTGTCAGAACCAAACTCTAGCCCATCAAGAATATAAGACTCACTAACCACGTAGTTGTGAGCATGGAACTTAGCTGGGTCGCGTTTATCGGTTGGAATTTCAATGCCGTAAATATCAATCAGGTCTAGATAATCAATATATTTCATTGAATTAAATACATCTCGTCCCATCAGGAACAGAGATTTAGACGCGTACTCTTCATAACCAATACGTCCTTCTTGCACTAACTCAAAACCGCCTTGTTCACTTGGTCTAGAACCGTATAGATATCCATCGATTAGCATTTCGTTAATCTTCCAATGATTAAGAATGTTGTTTACATCTGCGTTGAAATTAGGATATTGCCAGATCAATATATTGAGTGGCACTAGTATTCTACCGATATCAATGGCTGACCATCCTATCCCTTCAGGAGTCGGGTTGTTTTGGTAATCCACCATTTCTAACGTTTGTGTGTTGTAAGCTTTATTTGGCAACTTACCTTCAACCAGAGGAAGTCTAGCAAGTGAACGCAACGCTTTCTGCATTCGCATTTCAAACACTTCATCAGTGATCACATTGATTTTTTCCGCAGCAATGAGGCCCATTAAATAAGAGGCGGTATCCCACATAGTCGTCGACGGATAGCCATCAACGGAATTCACCAATCCCGTGTTATCTTGGTAATTGTTTTCAAAGTAGCGCCACGCCGTATTCGCCCAAGTAAACTCTTCATGAGATAACACTCGATTTTCTTTAAGTGGGATCTCTTCGTGAGCTTCAAAGGTGATATTGCCTAACACCTTTCCGTAGTCTCGCGTCTCTATATTGAAAGCGATGACCAATGCAGTACACAGACCAAGAATGAAAACAACGTGGTGCCTTGCAGCCAATAATGCGTCTTTAAACTTCATACTTTAAATCCTCTGTGCTGGTGACTTCTTCTTTGTTTTTCTCTTCTTTTGGAGGCTCCCAAAAAGCGGCAGCTATCATTCCCCACATAGCTAGCATGTTATTGAGAATCCAGAATGTGTTGAACACTAGACCGCCACCGGAATATTCACCCCAAGAGCCCGTGTAGTAACCGACCCAAGCATAAAAAATAGCGAAGAGACTTAAGCCAAACACCACCATTTGAGGCAATACAAGTTTGGCAAAATTACCTGTTTGTCTTTCTTTTGGTGTGGTTGGGAAGCTAATTTTGCGTCCTCTAAGCACTGTCCAAAGCGCACGCAAATTAACTGGGAAAAATGACAAGAAATTTGTCTTACCTTTGTAGCCAGCCACACCCCAAGTGCCCACCATCATCGCGATTTCCGCAGTTAAGATGTACGGCAAGAAATGTAAATAAAAGGTCACATCATAAGCACTAACAGGAGCGATTGAGGTAAGAAAATAGATTATTGGACAAGCGAGAAAAATGATATTCCAGACTGCCGATAAGTTAGACCAGAAGCTCGCGCCATACATGAGTTTTTGCTTAAAGCTCAAGCCCTTCCTGAAAATCGGATTGTCATTCATAAAGATGTCGATGGAACCACCAGAGTACTTAAAGCGCTGAACCGTCCAAGTTTGCAAGTCTTGCGGTGACAGCATTTTACTTTCTACTCTCGGATGCATTACCGAACGCCAGTTTCGTTCTGTATCTGAATGAAGCACAATCGAAGTGTATAAATCCTCTGATACGTGGAATTTGTATGGCGTAAATTCCGTATCAAACAAAATCTCATTTCTAAGGTTGTCTGAAATCGACTGATCAACCTCTTTTTCCTTGGTCAGTTTTCGTATCTGCTTTTCAACATCTTGTTGCTCTTTGGTGATCTGTTCAGCGTATGCTCTTAGCGCTGCTTCCATTACCGCCTCGCGTCTATGAATCGAGCCTGCACCACAACAAAATGACGCGTTTACCCAGTTACGACGACGTTGAATAACGTCATAGAACATTTGCGGATCATTGACAAAAGGATCCTGGCCAAAGGTCACTGGCCCGTAAAACTTTTCGACTCCTTTGCCAAGAGCGGCGGCAGCTTTACCAAATTTACGCTCCAGCCAGACCGGAAGACGAACTCCTTCTGGTAAATCAAAGAACCATTGTGGTGTCTGGACCCAAGCCACATTTGGGTCTCGGAAATAACCTAGCGTATTCTCTAGAATCGTAGGTAGTGGCCTAGTGTCAGCATCACAGATAACCACGAAATCACCATAAGTCTGTTCCATGGCATTTCTCAGATTACCGGCTTTGAACCCCACATTTCCCTCGCGAGTGATGTATCCAACATTCATCTCCTCTGCAAGTGCCTTCATCGACTCCCGCTTGCCATCATCAAGAATGAAAATTTTCATCTCGATGTCATGGGGATAAGTAATTCGTTGGGCGTCTTCAATACTCAGTCTGACGAGGTCAGGCTCTTCGTCATAGCTCGGGAAAAAGACATCGACCGCTAACGGCCTGTCCTCGGCGGAGTCTTTAACACATTGATTGATATTTGATGGTGGCTCTTTCTTAGGTTCATCTTTAGTTTTCCATAAGTTAAACGTAAACAATATAGAGCCGATAAATGCACAAGATTCTGCAAAAGCCAATGGAAGTGAAAACCACAATGCATCCATGTTCAGAGCGTAAGTCCAACGCCACCACAGGTACCAAACACCTAACGTTAAATTACACGTCGCTAAATATTGATACAGCAACTCTCTCGGTATACTGTGAGGTACAGGTTCCGGCGGCACTCGATGTTCATACTTTTGAAAATAGTTGTCCATTTGCCTAGCTTCCCTATAGAAAATGAAATTTCCTACTTATTAACCCTAATGTGTCGATTTAAAAACACCTATCATTTAACGCTCTGCACATTAGTAATCTCCTTTGGAATAGTGATTACTGGATATCACTTCTCCATCCCTTGACTTAATATCAATCACAAACTCTGAACCCACCATATTTAGCGGAACTGAAGCAATGTCAGAAATCGAATTTGAAGCGATAATTACGTCGTTTTGTTCCCAACACAAATTGAGTTCATTGTTATTATCGAAACATTCGAGCGACACGGTTGCTTTTGAAAATTCGCTTCTTGAGTCATTGATTACACTGATATTTATAATCTTAGACGACTTGTCATTATTTACACTGGCAATCGCTAAAATAGGCTGAAATGACTCTTTAACTGCAAAATAGGCAGGTTTAGGATTTCGTTCTGCATCAAGAATTGCCCAAGTTACGGCTTGCCAACTATCCACAAACATAAATTGATATATTGCAGCGATGCCTTTATTTTTTTTCAATCTAAGTTGCTCAGCGGCGTATTTATTCACTTGCCTTTGATATTGCTGTGTATTAGCAATATAGTCATTAAGAGAGTTCCCTACTTCCACCCCTGCAATATTGAGCGTTTCATGATGCTGATAATTATGATACGAAAGCTTCTTAAGCTGTGCTTTATTGAGTGGCCAATTAGACTCCCCATTCAATATTGTTTCCACAACATCAACATCAGGGAAAGACTGTGCCCCAAATTCACTGATGATTGGCGGGCCTGCGATTTTACGGTAGTCCTTATAATGACCCGAATACCAACCAAACCATGGATGCTCATGGGTGTAAGACGCTTCTCTTGCAATACGATGGTCGCCCGTTGCTTTTAAAGCCTGATAAACGGCTTTAGTAAGTTCCAAATTATGGTCAGGTTGATAACTTTGGTACTTATATTTCATCCACGTTGCATCCCACGGCGGTTCATTGTGAGCGCTCCAAAATGCGATAGAAGGATGGTTGTATAGCATATCGGTCATATCTCTGGCCTGAGATTCTGCTTCAGAGACCAAACCAATTGAGTCCTCATAACCCCATTGCAATGGGAAGTCTTGCCAAACAATTAGACCGAGCTCATCTGCTTTATCATAAAAACGCTTACCTGCAACATGAGCATGTACTCGAACACTATTGATGTTGGCTTCTCGCATCAACATCAAATCACGTTCATATTCTTCATTCCCCATTTCACCTAGCCACTGACTACCAATGTAATTAGTCCCACGAATAAAATACGGTTGGAAGTTTACGTAGAAATGTTGGTTGTCCTCTGAATATTCAAAATGTCGAAAGCCTATTTTTTCAGAGCGTTGATGAGACAAAATTCTTTCACCTTCGAATACTTCAACACTAAGGTCGTATAAAGTTGGCGTTCCCCAATCATATGGCCACCACAGTTCCCTCTTCATACTAGGAATGGTCCAAAGGATGTCCGATTTTCCTTTAATCACCGAACGAGTAAATTCGTAGCGCTCAATCGTCGCTTCAGATCGTTCGGTGTTATGACGTTGCAGTGTGATAACAATGGTTGCGTCAGCGGTAATACTGCTATCCAAAGTCAGTTTAAGTTGCCCAGTCGTCTCTCCATCACGACTTATCTCAGGGACAAATTTAAATGCTTTTATCGCTATCGGGCCAGTTCTCTCGAGAGCTACGCTTCCCCATATTCCTCCAGAATTTGCTTCTTGTCCTCTATCGGACCAAGCTCCCCCAGGTCGAGTGTCATGGTGATTTAGAACGCCTTTAATCTCTTTTTTGTTGAGAGACCAATCTTCTACTTTCTGGTCATTTTCGCTCGTTACCACCACAGAGAGTTGATTGTCGTTAGATTTGATAACATTTGTGACTTCGTAATCAAAGGGGGCGAAATATCCGCTATGAGGCTTGAAAGGAATATTGTTGAGTGCAACTCGTGCTTGATAATCGACAGCATCAAACTTGAGCCAGTAACGCTTCGATGAGTCATAATTACTGACATCGAAGTTAGTCTGGTACAAAGCACTACCTGAATACTCTACGCCTGAACTGTACCAATTTGATGGAACTGCGATGCTCGTTTGCTCTGCATTTTCAGAACTAAGCTTTTTGAAATCCCAATAGCCATCCAATGACTGGGTGGCATCAGTGTGAGCTAGCTCGGTAGACGTACAGCCTACCAATAGTATTCCAATACTTAACTTTGCAATCCAACGCCACATCCCAGCCACCTATACCACCGCGTCATATGACTTAATTAAATGGAAAGTATTGCGGTTGTCATCGAATGTTAGTTCGACTTTATCAACTAAAGCCGCAAGAATAATAAAGCCTCTGCCTGACGTTACCCACGTGTCGGGGTCGTCCGCGTCCGGTTCAATAAAATCGGCCTCAAGCGCAGACGCAAAATCATCTTGAGACATTCCTTCTCCGAAATTGGTGATATCAACGGTGATCGTCGAATCTGTCAACGTACTTACAATTTCTATAACCTCACCCTCACGCTCTTTATAAGCATGCTCAAAAGCATTATTTACCAACTCAACCACGCACAGCTCTAGTTCATCAATAACACTGTTTTTGACCGCTTGTTGAGACCAAAATGCCTTCAGGTCATCGGCAACATTTCTTGATGTAATCAGTGAGCTTTCATAAGTGTGAGTAAATACATTGCTATCAACCATGCTTTCTCCCATCACATTTTATTAATCACATCGGCTAAACGATTTAAAGCTGGGTGTGGGCGCAGGTTAGTCCATTGAGTTTTATCCTCAACCTCACCGTCATGTCCTATGCCAAAATCACCAAAGATAGTCTGTTCCTCGACAACAGCATTGGTATGAATTTGTGTGTAATCAAACACCAGAGAATGTTTTATTGTCGCATTGGCGTCCACTTGACAGTTTGCGCCAATCAAAGCGGGACCAGTGATGGTCGCACCCTCCTTAATTTGACATCCACTACCAATAACAACTGGCGGAACAATATTGCATTTTTCAAGATCGACTTGGGTGTTAATCCCGAGCCAGATACCCGCTTTCACTTGCGTGCCCGGCACTCTATAACCTGGAACTTTTCCGCTCAATACATCCTCGGTAACACCCCAAATATCCTTGATGTTACCGACATCCAGCCACTGAAAGTTCATTTCAACAGCGTAAAACGGTACATGTTGCTCTACGAGTTTAGGGAATAACTCACTACCAATATCAAACTCTTGGTCGCTAGGAATATAGTCGAAAATAGCGGGTTCAAAGATGTAAATACCTGTATTGGCAAGATTCGACAGCGCATCTTCGCGAGCGGGCTTTTCCTGAAAACTTTGCACCAAACCTTTATCGCCCGTTACCACAACACCGTATTTTTCGACTTCTTCTTCAAGCACTCGTTTGGTTATAATGGTCGCAATACCTCCGCATTTTTTATGCTTGCGAACCGCCTCTTTCAAATCAAGGTCAATCCACGCATCACCACACACCACGACAAACGTCTCATCAAAGAATCCTGAAAACTCTTGAATGCGTTTCATCCCCCCAGCCGAACCTAGGGCTTTGCTTTCAAACTTGCCGTCTTTAAGCTCTCCCTCACAAGAATAAGAAAGCTGAACATCAAAATGGTGACCATCGCCGAAATAGTCTTCTATTACCTCAGCCAAGTGACTCGTATTAATGACAATCTTAGTAATATTGTGTTGAGCGAATAACTCAATCATCGACTCCATTACAGGTTTACCCAATATCGGGATCATAGGTTTAGGTATCTGCTGAGTGATGGGTCTAACTCGAGTCCCCTTGCCTGCCGCCAATATCATTCCTTTCATTGCCTATCCCCTAGCCTAATTAGAATTACCACTTAAACCGACGCCGTCATTGCATCCTCAACCGTGTCATAGGTTTTTACTAGCCTATCCATTCGGGTCAACTTCAATAGATCTCTAACAGGTTGTTTAGCGCCAACAATAGCAATTTGCCTATCTCGAAGGAGCTTATAAACCGCCATTACAGCTCCTAGGCCACTGCTATCCATGAAATTTACATTCGATAGATCAAGCAACAAATTAGGTTTAATATCGCCCCGAATATCTTCCATAGATTGCCTAAACGTTGGAGCCAACTTAGCGTCAAAACGCGATTCTTGTACTTCCACAACCGTAAATAGGTCGTTGTTCGACACTTCATAATTCATAGTAATTTTCCTATTGGTTTGGTGCCCATTTACAAACTAAAATACTGATATCATCATCAAAAACGTCACTCTTTTGCCACTCTCTCACCTCTGACACAATGGCATTCGGTTTGTTTTCAAAGTCTGTAGAGGCATGGTGTTGTATCCTCTCTTTTAACCTTTCTTCGGTGTAAAACTCGCCTTCAAATCTAGCTTCAGTGATGCCATCGGTATAAATCCAAACCTCATCGCTAGGACCAAGCGTCACCGACTTTTGCTTGTAGTCTGCAAAATCAAACATACCGACAACAAAGTTATCCTCTCCAAGAAATTCCGTAGACTGCGTTTCATGCTGATACCACACAATTGGTGGATGACCAGCAATGCAATAATCTAGCTGCCCAGTTGCCTGGTTCAATACGGCATATACCATAGTAAAATAAAGGGGGTTTGAATCATCTTGGCTATATATGTCATTTAGTTTCGCCACTACCTCATCAGTTCGGCGAATTACTTTTCCTGAGGACGATTCCTTATAAACCACTGAGTTTGGACCACTTGCGATAGACAGCGTTTGTTGAACGGAGAAGGACAACAATGCAGAAGATACCCCATGTCCCGACACGTCTAATAAATAGAAACCAATATGCTGCTCGTCGAGTTCGAAATAACCCAAAATATCACCACCAATCTGCGCACTCGGAATTGATGTGTAATTCATCAACACGTTGTTGAATTCAACTTTCGTTGGTAGCAATTGACGAATAAAATCGCCTGCCGCGTCTAAGTCTTGTCGGATGGTGGCATACGCATTATCAAGCGCCTGATTCTTTTTGAGTAATTCGTTATGAAGATTTAAATTTCTAAAACCAGCTCGAATACGCGCATCTAGTTCGTCTATAGCTGTATTTTTGGCAACAAAATCATCAGCACCTGCATTAATCCCACTGACAATCGAGTCATTATCATCTTTAGCAGATAATAAAACGAAGAATATATAGCGATTGTAATCTGTCGATTTTAGAGCTTGGCACAATTGAACCCCATCCATTTTAGGCATAACCCAATCACTCAATACGAATTGAATATGTTCGCTTTTCTGCAGTATTTCTAAGGCTTCATAACCATGACTGGCTACAGTGACACTATACCCCTTCTTCTTAAGAAGTGAGCTCATTAGAATCTGCGTGGTTTTATTGTCTTCCACCAATAAAACCTCTTTAGATTCTGCTGCGTCTTTGAACTCTTTTTGTGTCATTTACGAGATTCCGTCTCACTTATGAAGCATTATTTACTAGAATAGAAACTGAGAACGAAAAAACAAAAAAATATTTTGCTTTTCTTTACCTTAGAGCAAGGTTGTATATCTGAAGTTAGGACTACGGCTTGCAAGGACGCAATAATAAATGAAGAAATACGTCATTATTGGCTTATCAACCATCACATTTTCCTCGTTGTGTTTTGGTGATGAATATCTATCAAATACTCGCGAGCATGCGCCTGCGCCTATTTCCCCAAACCTGACCAATAGTGACAACTCCATCAATAATAAAGATGAAGACAGTGAATTAGACTTAATTTGGCGAGGCGTAGAAAGCTCCTTCGAACTGCCATTTGGTGAACTAAAAGACCGAGAAGGGTTATCGGGGCTAAGTGGTAACTTTTCACTTAACTTGCCATTAATTCAAACCCAAGATGCCAACTTGCCTTCCGGCGCAACAAATGGCCCTTCCAATGTCAATTACACAGCAAATTTATCGTTGAAATATGTATTAATCGGCAACTGGTTTGCCTCTGGCACTCTTTATTACTATTTCGATAAAGATCAGCAACAAACATGGAACCCAGACTTTACCTATGTTTTTGGTTATAGCGATTGGCGTCCTTACACTTTTAGTCTTTTGTATTCCAATTACGGTGGGAATCGTTTTTCACCTGAACCAGGCGGCTCAAGAACCAATTTTGATGAGGGTACAGTATCGCTTGGATGGAAGTTTCCAATTACCGGAAAGCTACTAGAGTGGACTCGAGTTTCCGAAGACGGGAGCATTGGGTGTCAAGTCGACTACAATTGGACACCTTCTTACTTCGACCTTGCGTCCTCCAGCTACAAGGCTCATCACCGAACCGCATCTCTAGGGTGTAAGTACGCTATTTTCGGGAACTGGTACGTTAACGCCACCGCATTCTATTACTTTGATAAGTCCCAACAACAACCCTGGAATCCCGATTATACCTATGGGTTTGGGTATTTCGATTGGCGGCCAGGAACAATCACTTTGCAATATAACAACTACTCCGGTAACCGTTGGAACCCTGGTAACGCGGCTGAAGGCACTGGCCGTTTCCTAGATGGCTCCATCACCATTGCATATTCATTTGCATTTTGAGTCTCTTAACTTTTTCGTGCAAATTGCGTCGCATATTGGCTTCCACGTAAATCTCAAAATGACACAGAACATCTGCTAAGAATTTTTATTCTAGTTTTCAGATTGTTATAGCCATGAGCAAATTGGCACATATTCTGCTCTACTCCGATTGCGACGGTTTTGTGGAAAACAGTTCAAAACCTCCTAATTCATATGTTAACGCATCAACGAAATTGGCTAGAGAGAGAATCCCATGGACGGAACAAAAAACGACGACCTGATTACAGGTACTGACCAAGCCGACAATCTAAACGCTAAGTCCGGTAATGATGAAATTCATGCTAAACAAGGTAATGATTTCGTGGCGGGTGGCGAAGGTTCTGATCATATTCAAGCCGGTGAAGGTGCGGACACGGTGCTAGGTGATGTGGAATACGATTCCTCGTCAAACAATGAAACTTCAGATAGTAGCAGTGGCGATGATAGTTGGGGAACCACGACAACCGTCTATAGCTATTCTGGTTCAGAGTCGAATTCATCAGAAGAAACCATTGTACATGGTGTACGTCTAGGCAATTACATCATAGAGCAAACGGGCAACCTCACTGCAAACTTCAATGTAAGTGGCACCTACGAGACGGTCATAGTCACAATCAAAGATGACCAAGGTGTCGTCATCCACTCTCAAGAAGCCATTGTTGACGAAAACGGTGATGTCGTCATCGATTTTGAGTTTACTGAATCTCAAGTGTCTGCTGATACACCTGTCTTTTTTTCGTTAGAAAGCGTTGATGGTACTCCCATTGATGACGATCTTGAGAGCGTCAATATCGCCGTTCACAACATCTTTAACGACCAAATTTATGGTGGCGCCGGAGACGACATTCTCAAGGGGCAACAAGGTAACGACACCATTTATGGTGGAACGGGTGACGATTTCTTAGATGGTGATATCAATGACGACCGTTTGTTCGGCGAAGAAGGCAATGACGTTTTAGTTGGTGGTAACGGAGACGACTATTTGTCCGGCGGCACCGGAAATGACACCCTACTTGGCAGTGACGGAAACGATACGTTACATGGAGATGAAGGTGACGATACGCTGTTAGGTGAACTTGGTGACGACACTATTCACGGCGGCGACGGTGCAGATATTATCATTGGGGACGACGGCACCGACACCCTATACGGTGATGCAGGTGATGACAAAATCTTTGGTGGCAAAGGTGATGATCTCCTAGAGGGTGGCGAAGGCGCGGACGAGTTACAAGGCGAAGAAGGTAACGATAATATTCTTGGTGGTTCAGGTGCAGATTTTGTTATCGGTGGTGCTGGTAATGACACTATTTCCGGAGGCGACGACAATGATCTCTTGCTCGGCGGCGATGGCGATGACGTAATGCAAGGTGACGCTGGAAATGACGTTCTTGTTGGCGAATTTGGTAACGATACGCTCTCCGGCGGTGACGGCAATGACGTGCTTATCGGTGATTCAGGTAATGATGTGCTTGTCGGAGGTCTTGGTAACGATGAGCTCTATGGTGGCGAAGGCAGTGACACAATAGACGCAGGCGATGGTGACGACATAGTGCATTCGAATGAAGGAGCCGATGTTATCGCTACAGGCGCAGGCAACGATCAAGTATATGCAGGTGAAGGCAATGACGTCATCAATACAGGCTCAGGCGATGACATTGTATTTGGACAAAGCGGTAGTAATGTCATTGATACAGGAACGGGGGACGACACTATTTACACCGAATCTGGTGACGATGTCATTTCTTCGGGTGCCGATAACGATACCATTTTTGCCGGCTCCGGACTCAATCAAATAGATTCAGGAGATGGCGACGATACTATCTATGCGGATGATGGCGCAGATAACGTCATTTCTGGGCTTGGAGACGATGTCATCTATGCTGGCGACGGTAACAATACCGTTAAGGCTGGAATTGGTGACGACAAAGTTTACGCGGGGTCAGGTGACGACGATATTGATGCGGGTGACGGACACGATGAAGTTTTTGCGGGCGGCGGCAATGACACCATCAATGCAGGACTAGGAAACGACTCTATTTTTGCAGGCGGTGGCGACGATGTTGTTTTGGGGCAACAAGGGGCCAACAAACTTTTTGGTGAGGCAGGCAATGACACCTTAACTGCGGGCAGCAATGCCAGTGAACTCTTTGGTGGTTCTGGCAATGATGTACTAACAGGTTCTGACGAAAACGATCTACTCGCTGGTGGTTCAGACGACGACCAACTATTTTCTGGCAAAGGTGATGACACCATATTTGCCGGCTCAGGTGCCGATAACGTGGTCACGGGTGAAGGTAATGATACCGTGTTTGGCGAAGCGGGTAGCAACACCATCAGTACTGGTACAGGAGATGATGCAGTTTACGGCGGTACTGGGGCTGATACCGTTGATGCAGGCGAAGGTAATGACGCTATTTATGCCGACCGAGGCAATGATGTTGTGCACGCAGGCTTAGGCGATGACCACATTGATGGTGGTGACGGTGATGACAAGCTCTACGGTCAAGACGGAAACGACGCTATTTTTGGTGGCGACGGTAACGATGAGTTAGTGGGTGGTGACGGCTATGATTTCCTCGCTGGTGGCGCAGGCGATGATGTCATGACCGATGATGGGCAAGACACATTATTAGGTGAAGCAGGCAACGATACCCTCACAGCGGCAGCAACTGGCTCACACAATATCTACGGTGGCACGGGTGATGATACGCTGATTGGTAGTGATGCCGCGGACACACTTTACGGAGGAGCCGACAACGACACCATTACTGGCGGCGGCGGCAACGATACCCTATTCGCGGGAGACGGTGCGGACACTGTCACTGCTGGTACTGGGGATGACACGGTTTATGGCGAAGCGGGTAACAATACTGTCGACCTTGGTGAAGGCAACGATACGTTATTCGGCGGTTCTGGAAGTGACCATGCTGTTGGCGGGCTTGGTAACGATAGTCTCTCCGGTGGAGGTGGCGCAGATGTTCTATCAGGAGACGCTGGTGAAGATACGCTGGATGGCGGGGATGGTAATGATGAACTATCCGGCGGGGAAGCAACAGACGTACTTCTTGGTGGCGCAGGCAATGACACCTTAAGTGGTGATGCTGGAAACGACTTTATTTACGCAGGAAGCGGCGACGATACCCTGCTTGGGGGCGATGGTACCGACCAACTATTTGGTGAGTCAGGAAATAACCTGATCGATGGTGCTAGCGGTGACGACATTCTAATGGGCGGCACGGGAAACGACACCATTTTAGGCGGTGACGGTGATGATTTCATCAAAACGGGCGCCGGTAACGATACGGTTTCTGGTGGTGTTGGTAATGACAATATCAGCGCTGAGTCTGGTAGTAATGTGCTATCCGGTAACGCAGGTGACGACACTATCACTTCAGCGGATGGTAATGATACTTTGGATGGGGGCGAAGGTAATGACGCGCTTACTTCCGGAGGGGGACATGACACGGTTCGCGGTGGATTAGGCAACGATACTATCGTCGCTTCGACAGGTAATAATACCCTTTACGGTGATGAAGGAAATGACACGATTAGTTCCGGTGCAGGTGACGATACCTTGTATGGGGGAAGCGACAACGACTCGCTCATTTCAGGTGCTGGTCATGACAAACTGTATGGAGGCGACGGCAACGACACGCTCAATGCCGGCTCTGGCCATGACGTCTTAGAAGGTAACGAAGGGGATGACAGACTCTACGGCTACGGCGACAACGACCAACTCGACGGCGGTTCCGGTAATGATCAGTTGTTTGGTGGTGATGGCGATGACCAGCTAATTGGTGGTATTGGTAACGACAAGCTCAAGGGTGATAGTGGTGTCGACCTACTCTACGGTGGCGAAGGCAATGACCGTTTAGAAGGCGGGTCAGGAAACGATACCCTATTTGGGCAAGATGGTAATGATACTCTCTATGGTCAATCCGGTGACGACCAAATGTTTGGTGAGTTGGGCGATGACAAACTCTTCGGCGGTAGCGGTAACGACAATCTCTCCGGTAAGGAAGGGAACGATACGCTCGATGGCGGAGGTGGTAGTGACTATGTAGATGGCGGTGTGGGTAACGACACCTTACGCGGCGGTAGCGGTGATGATCTTGTCTTTGGTCAAGAGGGTAATGACTCTCTAGATGGAGGGTCGGGTCTTGATCAACTGTTTGCAGGAAGCGGTGACGATACTTTGACATTTGATAGTGAAGAAATGACCTCTGGTGATGCGAACACCGTATATTTTAGCGGGGGTGAAGGGTTTGATGTCCTTGTCGTGGGCAGCGACGGTGACAACCAAACTATAGATATGTCTAAAACTGCATTCCAAGAAATAGAAGGGGTAAGAGTCAACTCTTCCGATACTGACATATCCATTGCATTAGACAAAATAGTAGTTAACGACACCGCTGGAGAGGCGAATGGACAATTCGTGTGTACTGGCGCCAACTCCATCGACCTCACAGGTTGGGGTTGGGAGCTAAAAGGTACGACGACAGACATGGCTCAAGGTTTGAAAGATGCCTACGAAGCACAAAATCTTGATACATCTAACCTATACGGCTACAAGCTCGAAAGCTCCGACGGTAAAGAGGTCACGATTTGGAGCGACCTCGACCAAGACAATATCAACTTCCCAACAGATATTGCTTAACCTTTATCCTTGTGAGTTCCTGACTGTTTGCCCTTCGAAAGAAGGGCTTTTTTTATGCTGCCATTTAAGAGTAAAGCTGGAGTAAATTTAGAGATAGGATCTTGGTTTTAAGAATGGAGATAACCGTATACTTTTTCGTTGCAGTGCTGGCAGTGGTAAGAGTGATGGTGGGTTTTCTGACCACAATGCGGACAAGGAATCATACGTTGATCTTTACTAAGTAGCATAACAACTAACCCTATGGGTCCTAAGACATAACCAAGTAAAATCCCAGCAATTAGTCGACCTTTGAGTGCCCCTACTACCCCACTCGCAATAAAAAACGCGCCATAAAAGCTTAGCCAAAAAAGCATGTCTGAATCCATCTATACTTCCCTCATCGCCCGATAATAGCTAACCGTTAGCGGTGCTGTTAGGTAATCCCAAAGTGTTCGCTGTTCCAAAACAATAAATACTTCAGTTTGCATGCCAGGGTATAGCTCGATGTTTTCTAACTGATGCAGCGCTTCGGCGTTTAACCTCACTTGTACTTTGTAGCCAACGACATTATCATCAACATCATCACCCAAACGGTCTGCAGCGACATAAGTCACCTCACCATCCACAGGCGGCGTCTTTCGAATGTTATAAGCGCTTAATCTGACTTTGGCTTCAAGACCGACTCGCACCACATCAATATCTTGTGGAGGTACCAAAGCTTCGATAATCAACTCATCACTGTCAGGGACGATTTGCATTAAGATATCACCAGGATTCACCACTGCCCCTACTCCAGCAATATTAACACCAACAACCGTTCCTTGATGTTCACTGCGTATTGTTACCCGTTCGCGCACATCCGACGCCGCTTTCAAGGCTTCTTTGACATCACGCGCTTCTTTTTGAGTCGAGGCTAGCTCAGCAGCATAGCTTTGCTGTTGTTCTAGGCGCTGCGCTTTATGGGTTTGCTCTAAAGCGTTTAGCTGCCTGAGTCCAACCTCAATATCGGCATTCACCTCTGCAAGCTCTGCGTCAATTCTTGCCAATGCTCTTTGTAGTTCCAACATTCGAGTCTTTGAGACATAACCTTTATCCACCAGCCCCTTGGTCATATCAATTTCTTGTTTAACTAAGGAGAGTTGTCGTTCCACTGCTCGCTTTTGAAACTGCCCTCCTCGTACTTGCTCATCTAATAAGGCTTTACGCTGTAAGTACTGCCCTTGTGAGAGCTCTGATTTCAAAAGAGCCTGTTGAAATTGGACTTGCTCGTTACTCACGATATTGCTCAATATCTGCGTACGTTCAATGGTGTTAGTGGCTAGTTCAGTCCTATCTCCCATACTCCAATCAACAACACTGCGCTCTTCGAGTAGTGCTTTTAATCGGCGTTTTTGAAACTCTAACGACATAAGCTTGAGGTCTAAGCGCTGAAAATCTGCTTCTGCCCTCGAGTTCGATAACTCTACTAGAATTTCGCCGACTTCCACATGCTGACCCTCACGCACAAAAATCTGTTTTACGTATCCACCTTCCAGATGTTGTACAGGTTTACGTTTGCTCTCTACTACCACGACACCTTTTGCGATAGATGCGGAGCTAAGCTCTACACTCGTACTCCACCAGACAAAACCAAACACCGTTAGTAAGGTAAGTACTATCCCTGATTTAATGACTTTCGATGTATCAAAAACCATAAGTCCTCCTACCCTGCTGTTCGCGCTGTTGATGCTGCTGGTTCTGGAGTAGTATCCACACTCGAAGATAAACCGAGGAACTGCTCACTCTTACCAGCTTTCTCGACCTTCCCATCTTTTAAGAGCACAACCCAATCCATTTGACGCAGAAAACCAGGGCGATGACTGATCATCACAACGGTGATTTCGTTCTCTTTACAATGTTGGAGCACAATAGCGAGCGCGACTTCACCTTCCGGGTCAAGGTTTGAGTTGGGTTCATCAAGTACTAGCACTTTAGGGTTGGAGAAAATCGCTCTAGCAAGACCAATTCTCTGCATCTGACCACCAGACAGCTGCAAACCACCTTCACCGCAGTAGGTTTGATACCCTTCAGGAAGCGAGATAATCAGTTCATGTATGCACGCTAATTTTGCCGCTCTAACTACATCCTCATCATCAGCGTCACTGAAACGACAAATGTTGTCTCTCACCGTCCCAGCCAGCAAACCAACATGTTGTGGTAAATAACCAATGTGTTCCCCGAATTGTATATCCGACCATTGGCCTATAGCCGCCCCATCCACTTCTATCATTCCAACACTTGGCTGATAGATCCCCATAATGAGTTTCGCTAAGGTAGACTTTCCGGAGCCTGAATTACCCAGTATGGCAAGTGCTTGACCGGCCCCAAGTTTAAAACTAATGTTCTGCAATATTGGCTCCTGCACATTAGGTAACTTCAGCCCTACATTCTTGAAATGCACTTGCCCTTTAGGATCCGGTAGTTTAATTTTCTGCGTTGCATCTTCGGTGCTTTGTAACACGCTTAAACGTCGCCAAGACTTATACGCAACGTACCAAGATTTCCAACTACCCACCGCCTGTTCAAATGGGGACAACACGCGCCCCATGATAATGGAGCTCGCAATGATCGCTCCTGTACCAAGCTGTTGATTGAGAACTAAATACACGCCTAACGACAGAACTACCACTTGCAGTAAGGTTCTAAAGTATCGACTAAGTGCCAGTAGCTTTCCCGCTTTCGAATTAACTAACCACTGATAGGCAAGCATCTTTTCACTTTTATGTTCCCATACACGGCCAATATTCTCTGACATTCCCATCGCTTTAAGCATTGGGGCATTGCGCAAATAGTCGTTTAGCTCCATGTTGGTGCGATTTGAAAACTGAACAGACTCTTCATTAGTGGTTCTTGACTGAACCAACATGATCATTGCTAACAAGACAAAAGTAACAGTGCCAAATAGAGCAACTAAGCCAATGTATGGGTGAAGCATAAAGAGAATAATGAGGAAGAACGGTGACCAAGGAATATCGAAAATTGCAGACGTCGATGGCGTCACCAGAAAATTACGGATCTCCGATAGATCCTGCAAACCTTGCTTTTCAATTCTGTTGGTTTGGGAGGATTGAGATATGCTTCGAGACAACAATAAGCCGCTTAAAGAAGCATCCAGTTTAAGTCCCGATTTTTGAAGAAGCTCTGTTCGAATATGCTCTAGTAGGAACTGCGCGGTAATAAGAAACAGCACAATCCCCATCAGCGCAAACATGGTTTCCATGCTATAACTCGACAAGACTCGATCGAATAACTGCAAACCATAAATAGGTAAAGACAGAACTAAGAAATTAATCGCAAGACTGAACCAAGCGGCTACCCACAATTCCTTGCGAGCCTGAGAAAACGCTGTTCTGATACGTTCCATGTGTTCTCTATACTGTTGTAATTGCTTCGTACTGGGCAGTATAGGAACTACGTTGGGTATTTCGAGATTATTTGATGATCAAACTCTCTTTAGAAACAAATCCTTAGTGTAACGCTCACATCGTTTAGGCAAGTTGTAAAAGACGGCTGATTTCTTGCCCAGTCACAAACTGTCTTTGGCTTTCTTTTAACACCCAATTAATTGGATTTCTCACCCATGGCTGTGGGTCATTTTTCGGAAATCGGTCTACCGTTCTTAATCCAACCACGTTCAAACCTACTTCCTGACACGTCTCTATACATCGTTTGGCGTGCCATGCTTGCGCAACCACTATCACGTTACGGCCCACGGATTTATCTAACGCTTTTCTTGCTACGTCAGTCGTGGTTTGGTAGTTGTCATCAGCAATTACATGTGCATTGGGCAAAGCCGTAATGTGCTCTGCTACTTCTTGTTGTATATGCGCGTCAAGAAATCCGTTTTCACGAACCAAATCAGTGGCTACATTGGCAAGTCGTTTGTTGACATCTTCGCTATCACCGAAAGAAAATGCCACTACGCTATGTGCATTGAGTGGTGAACCAAAGTTTTCGCTAACGAGCGTTGTAGTTTCTAAATACTGAGCAAGCCTTTGTTTCTGAACGGTATCTAGCCGATAGTCGAGTTGTTCAGATTTAAGAAAAGTAGCCAAGACACTGGCTGACTGGCGAACGAGAGAAACGTTAGATTGAGAGAGTAAGTCGATGAATTTTCGCATAGGAGCACCTTAATTTCAGCTCGCCTATCCGTTGACTTTTGAAGAGTCCTTTGACGCAGAATATAGTAACAGAATTATCGAAAAAGAACAGAAAAACGTTCAATTATTATACAAATCACTTCTAATTTAAAACCTCCTGATAAGTATCGTAAAAACTAGATTAGAAAAACATTATTCATGTCTTATCATTTAGTTAAGTATGGAATCTAGAGTAAGGGAGCAATATAAGTGCAAAAGTTGATGGCAAAGCTAGCTCTCTACATTGCTTTCATTCCCGTGCTCACTTTTGCGTCCGATGAACCAGAAGCACCCAGTTTTTATGGCGGAAGAGGCGTCTCTCAGGGTGATACCTCTGAGGCACCTTCCACTATCGAATACCAAAGAAGGGCGCTCGCTCCCCCAATTATTGTCGAAACGATAATTGATGTCCCTTCAAATGTTGAGCTTAACAAACCATCATTGTCCCCAACTAATTCAAGTCAAACTGTTGAACTAGATTTGTCTCGTTTAACGCGCAACGATTGGCTACTTGCAAAAAAATCCATGTACTACTTTGATTTAAATTATCATCCTGAAACTGGGTTCTGGGATTCCGTACAAGGCTATCATCACGCGACCATGTGGGATATTGCCAGTGGAATATCGGCAACACTCGCGAGTTATGAACTAAACCTTATTTCCAGAGAAGAAGTGAGAGATAAACTCAGCCTTACTTTGGATACGCTCGCCACTATAGCGTTGTATCAAAACACCCTTCCAAATAGAGAATACAGTACCAAACATGGAAAACCATCAGGCAGTTACAGCGACACCAAAAGTAATGGCAATGGTTGGTCGGCGCTTGATATAGGTCGATTACTTATTTGGCTGCGCATCACCGAAAAAATGCTGCCCGAACTGGCTAGTAAAGTCGCCATCATAGAAAAAAACTGGAAACTCGCATCAGCCGTTCACAAAGGTACCCTTTATGGCACCAAACTATATAAAAACAAAGAATACTATCGACAAGAAGGACGCTTAGGCTATCTGCAATATGCCGCACAAGGGTTTGAGTTATTCGGTTATAACTTAGCGCAGAGCTTTACCAAACAGCACGTAGAAAAAGTGTCGGTCGATGGTATGTCTGTATATGTGGATAATCGAAACGTCCCCTATTTCACTACTGATCCCTATGTACTAACTGCCATAGAAATAGGGGCAAAGAACGTATGGTGGAATCAACTTGATCAACTTTACCAACTGCATAAAAAACGTTCCAAACAGTTAGGACAACCTCAAGTATTTGCTGAAGACGCGATGAGTAAAAGTCCTTGGTTTGCCTATAACAATATTTACTATTATGGCAAACCTTGGCTGAGCGTGAGCCCCGGGGGTAAACCGATCGAGAACCCACAGACGTTCAGTTCAAAGATAGGATTCGGACTAAGTGTTTTATATGCCGACGATTTCTCACAACAACTCTACAACACGGTTGTTAAAACAAGTCTAAGCTCTCGAAGTATCCCAACTGGTCGTTATAAAAATGGCGGCACTAACACCGCCTATAACATCAATACCAACTCTCTTGTGCTTACAGCACTATGGTATAAAGCTCTTGGTAATCATGCTCTCTACCCTTATGCATTAGAGCAGTCAAATTCCGCCAAATAGCCTGCAAGTTCGCCAATGTTGTCACCTAGAGTGTTCTTACGTTAAACACATGCTCTACATTGCTGATAGCTGAAAGGAGTTCATCGTTAGGCTCTTGCTCAATATCGAGAATGGTATACGCGACCTCCTCTCGGCTTTTGTTCAGCATATCGAGCACGTTAATATTCAAATCAGCCAACAGAGACAATACGCTACCCAAGACCCTAGGGACATTATCGTTAGCAAACGTAATTCGGTAGCCCTCTGCCCTTTCTAAACGAATCGTAGGAAAGTTAACTGAATTAGTAATGTTGCCATTTTCCAAGAAATCAATGAGCTGCTCCGCCCCCATGATGGCGCAATTTTCCTCTGCTTCGGACGTCGAAGCGCCAATATGAGGCATGAGGATCACGCCATCACGCCCAATAAGAGAGGGCGTTGGAAAGTCAGTCACATACTGATCAATTTGGTGATTCTCAAGCGCGGTTATTACTGCGTCTGTATCGACAATTTCTTTACGAGCAAAATTCAGCAACACCATGCCTGGTTTAGCTGAAGACAATAAATCGTGGTTAATCAATCCTATAGTTGAAGGCAGTGCAGGAACGTGAACGGTCACGAAATCACATTTTGCAATCACCGACACTAAATTCTCCGCTCGCTTAATACGACTTGATAATCGCCAAGCCGCTTCAACACTCAGCGCTGAATCGTAACCAATCACGTTCATACCAAGATCAATAGCGGTGTTAGCGACAGAGGCACCAATTGCGCCTAAACCAATTACACCAAGTGTTTTGCCTTTGATTTCAGAGCCAGAAAAACGCTTCTTTTCCTTCTCTAATAGCTTGTCCATCGCCATGGCATCTGTCATATCGGAGAGGGTGTGGGAGTAACGAATACCACCCACGACATCTCTTGCCGATAACAAAAGCCCGGTTAATACCAACTCTTTCACTGCATTGGCATTAGCACCCGGCGTATTAAACACGACAATTCCATTTTCCGTGCAAGATTTGATCGGGATGTTGTTTACCCCTGCTCCGCATCGTGCAATGGCTTTAACGCTTGAAGCAATGGACTCATCAAGGAGTTTATGACTGCGAAGCAAAATTGCATCAGGCTCACCAAACTCACTACATACTTCATATTTGTCGCGTGAAAACTTATCCAATCCTTGATTCGAAATAGCGTTGTAGGTCTTTATTTTCTTCATTGTCGCTTCACCTTAAGTTGAAATTCCATTTCTACTCATCAGCGTACTGTTATTGTCCCAAAGCTGGCTTTTTTCTGTTGTGCCAGAGACAACAAAGCACCTGACCAGCAGGTGCTTTGTAATTATTGTGTGACTTCAGCATAAGCCCAATCTAGCCATGGCAGTAACGCTTCCAAGTCGCTAGATTCAACGGTAGCCCCTGCCCAAATTCTGAGTCCCGCTGGCGCGTCCCGATAAGCGCCGATATCAAACGCGACACCTTCATCATCCAACAATTTAATCATCGCTTTAACTTGCTGCTCCGATGCATCAAGCGTGAGGCATACACTGGTGTTAGAACGTTGTGTTGGTTCTTTAGCTAAGAAGTGTATCCACTCTCGTGATTCCACGAAGTTTGTTAGTACAGCAAGGTTGGATTCTGATTTCTCAATCGCCGCACCTACACCGCCAATATCTGCCACCCAATCTAGAGCATCAATATAGTCCACTACGCATAACATAGAAGGCGTATTAATCGTCGCACCCTTGAAAATGCCTTCTATGAGCTTTCCACCCTTTGTCATGCGGAAAATCTTCGGCAGTGGCCACGGCGGTGTATAAGTCTCTAATCGCTCGACCGCTTTAGGGCTCAAAACAATGACCCCATGAGCCCCTTCTCCACCTAACACCTTCTGCCAGCTGAAAGTGACCACATCCAGTTTTTCCCAAGGCATAGGCATCGCAAACACAGCGGAGGTTGCATCACAAATAGTCACCCCTTCTCTATCATCGCTAATCCAATCACCATTCGGGACTTTCACTCCAGAGGTCGTGCCATTCCATGTAAAGATGGTATCGTGCTGCTGATTAGCCTGTGTTAGATCTGGTAGCGACCCATAATCAGCTAAATAACTATTTACTTGTTCAAGTTTCAACTGTTTGGTGATGTCCGCTAACCAACCTGAGCCAAACGACTCCCAATGGAAAACATCAATTGGACGATGACCTAACATCGACCACATCACCATCTCCATAGCTCCAGTATCGGATGCCGGAACGATGCCAACACGATAGTCTTCAGGGATACCCAGTATCGCTTTGGTTTTTTCTATCGATTCAGCCAGTACTGCTTTACCTAGAGATGAACGGTGACTACGACCTAATGTGGAAGCATCCAGTTGAGTGAGATCATACCCCGGACGCTTGCTACATGGTCCAGAAGAGAAGTTAGGGTTTTGCGGTTTGAGTTGAGGTTTCATAAGCCTCCCTGCTTGTGAATATTGAATAACTATTCATCACATTGTCGTAAAACAGACGCTAAGGCAAGAGGGTTATGCTGATCGACAATAAATATTTGTATTTACTGTGTGAAATGAGCCGTTTTCTCTGCAAAAACAACAAAAGAGTGCTTTGGATTTTTGAGATAACCCAAAATTAAAAAGGCAGTGCTTTTACGCACTGCCTTGAACGGGATACTGTTTGTTTCTTATCCCACAACACCAACAGCAGCTTGCATGATGATACCGCAGATGTAAGCTCCGTACGTCCCTAGCGCATAGCCTAGTACTGCCATCAAAATACCTACTGGTGCTAATGATGGGTGGAAGGCGGCGGCGACAACAGGCGCTGATGCTGCACCACCAACGTTGGCTTGGCTACCTACAGCCATGAAGAATAGCGGAGCACGAATCAGCTTAGCCACAAAGATCATCAGCAATGCGTGAATCGTCAGCCATGTAATACCGATAAAGAAGTAGCCCGGATTATCTAGAATCGCAGTCACGTCCATTTGCATACCGATAGTCGCCACTAGAATATAGATAAACGCTGAACCGATTTTAGAGGCTCCAGCATGTTCTAGTGTGCGCGCTGGTTTGAACATGGAAGCAATCAACGCAAATGTCGTAACAAGAACGATGAGCCAGAAGAATCCTGACGTCAGACTGTATTTCTCTAACTCTGGCGCATTGGTTGCGATCCAAGGAGCAATCAAATCAGAGCCAAAATGTGCGAGACCCGTTAAGCCAAAAGCGATCGCCACGACTTTCATCATATCTGTCGTTGTGATTGGACGAGAGTTTTCCTCTTCGTACTTCGCAACGGTTTCTTTTAGTTCATCGATAGAAGAGGTGTCAGCTTTAAGCCATGCATCCATTTTCTTTTGACGACCAGCCATGATAAGCAAGATAGCCATCCAAATGTTGGCACAAATAACATCAACCGTAATCATCGCAGAAAATAGTTGGTCGCCTACACCGAACACTTCTTTCATCGCAGCTTGGTTAGCACCGCCACCAATCCACGAACCTGCAACTGTTGTTAGGCCACGCCATACATCACCAGAAACGAGGTCTGGATTGATAAAATCTAAAATTACTATTGCGGCTGGTCCACCAATGATGATGCCCAATGTACCCGTTAAGAACATAATTACCGCTTTCGAACCTAAGCCGAAGATCTTCTTCAAATCTGCAGAAACGATCAACAGAACTAAAGCGCCCGGCAGTAAGTATCGGCTAGCAACAAAATATAGTTTAGAGTCAGAACCGTCGATAATGCCCGTTGTATTAAGTAAAGACGGGAGGAAATAGCACAGCAACAGACCTGGGACAAAAGAGTAGAATTTTCTCCAGAAAGGATTTTTGCTGCTCTCGGTGATAAATACTCCACCAAGAATGGCAGCAAGTAAGCCCATTATGACTGCGTCATTCGTGATCATTATTGTTAGTCTCCTTAACTTGCATCCATTGAAACATTTGGACACATTTGGTCAGTGGCCAGAGACTATACATACATCTCTTTATTGTCACAAATTTTAACAATTTTTACCCAATAGAAATGAATAAATAGAAATTCATCTTTGCCAAAAATCGTTTAGCCTACGCGTTTTGAGTCTGTCGATTGCGTATAGCCATTCACTAGAATTAAGTAAAAACGCTATATTATCAGCAAGTTGTAATACGAACTTTATGTTGTTCAGTAATCATTTTGGCAACAATTCCTTCACCACTAATCATCAACTCCGCAATACAACTAGACGCATAAAAATTGTTAAATCGTACAAATATCAAACAAACACCTATTGATTGTTATTTGATACAAATCACATTTGAGAACATAAAAGTGTTGAATTTTAACGGTGATTTTCACGAAACTTGACACCATGTATCACATTTTCAGCACTATTTGCCGCAACTGAACCAAAAAAAGAGGAGCAAAGCTCCTCTTTCGTTTACTCGTTAACATTGAGTATAGGTCATTCCATCGTCGGCATTGAGAATGAGCTTGCATGCTGTTCTAATCGAACACTAGCAGGCCAACGACTAGTCACGGTTTTCATCTTGGTATAGAAACGTACGCCATCATTTCCATGAACGTTTAAAGGTCCAAAGATAGAACGCTTCCACCCTCCAAAACTATGAAATGCCATTGGAACAGGAATTGGCACGTTCACACCCACCATGCCAGCTTGAACATCCTCACTAAACTGACGTGCGGTTTCCCCATCACGAGTGAAAATAGCGGTCCCGTTACCATATTCATGTTGATTGATTAATGATAAAGCCGTTTCGTAGTCACTGACACGAACCACGGCTAACACCGGTCCAAAAATCTCTTCCTTATACACTGTCATTTCCGGCATGACGTTATCAATCAGAGTTGGGCCAACAAAGTACCCTGTTTCATTTCCCGTAACGGTAAAGTCGCGGCCATCAACAACAATTTCAGCACCTTGTTCTTCGCCACTAGTGATGTAGTCGCAAATGGTTTGTTTGTGAAGCGCAGATATCACCGGGCCCATATCGTTTTCAGTACCCTCCACAATACCTGGGCCTACTTTCATTTGTGAAATTTGCTGTGTGAGCTTCTCAATGAAACGGTTTGCGGTCTCATCGCCGACTGCCACTGCGACGGACAGTGCCATACAACGCTCACCTGCAGCACCATATGCCGCCCCCATAATGGCGTTGGTCGCCATATCCATATCGGCATCTGGCATCAAGATGCAGTGGTTCTTCGCCCCGCCAAGGGCTTGGCAGCGTTTCCCATGAGCAGAGGCTGTGGCATAAATGTATTCAGCGATTGGCGTAGAACCAACAAAACTAACCGCCTCTACTTTAGGTGACGTAAGCAAGGCGTCTACAACTTCTTTATCACCATTAACTACATTAAAGACACCATCAGGTAATCCCGCTTGTTTTAACAATTCAGCAAGAATCAAAGCCGTTGACGGATCTTTCTCAGACGGTTTCAACACAAAAGTATTACCCGTCGCTATGGCAACTGGAAACATCCACATTGGAACCATGGCTGGGAAATTAAACGGAGTAATACCAACACAAACACCGAGAGGTTGCATTAAAGAGTGACTGTCAACGCCAGTACCGACATTAGCTGAGTGCTCACCTTTCTGTAAGTGAGGGATACCACAGGCAAACTCCACCACTTCTAACCCACGAGTCACCTCCCCTATCGCATCGGAGTATACCTTGCCATGCTCATTTGAAATGGTGCGTGCTATCCGATCCATATTTGCTTCAAGTAACGCCTTGAATTGAAACATCACTCGCGCACGTTTGAGCGGTGACGTCTTAGACCAAGCTTTAAAGGCTGTACTCGCCACTTCAACCGCTTGCTCAGCTTCATGAGCGTAACTCAATACCACTTGTTTTGTTTGTTCTCCGGTTGCAGGGTTATAGACCGCACCAAAGCGCTCACTTTCACTGTTAACAATCGCCCCTGCGACATAGTTTTGAATGGTTTCCATAGTATCTCCACAATTCTAATAAATACTCAGGCATCAAATATCACTGCGATGTACTCGGCCTGAGTGCATGTAGTTACATTCGATTTTTCCACGCTGAAACAAGCGTTAGATAGTTCGCCTTTATATTCGCTTTGAATGTGTCGTCATCTAATTGGTTAGCAAGCCACGCTTTCGAAGGCTCACCAAAGATAGTCCGCCCTACGGCAAACCCTTTAACAAGCTTACTGGCTTGAGCGTGTTTAAACCCTTCAGCCAGCGCTTCTTTCGAGGCATCTAATCCAAGTAAGACAACGCCATAGCAATGGCTGTCATTGCTTGACACTAGATCTTCAACCGCTCTCCAGCCTTCAGGTAATAGAGGAGGCAACTTCCACCAATCCGGTTTGATTCCTAACTGATAGAGTCGCTGTATCGTTTCGATATAATAGTTATCACCTTGAGGCATCGAGCTTGGCAGAATGACTTCAATCAGTAATTCATGCCCTGATTGGCAGCATGCAAGATAAACATCACTTAGTAGGCGCTCTTGTTGCTTTTTGAGTTCAAGAGCATCGTCAGGATGATAGAAGACTAAGCACTTCACAATGTGTTCTTTAGGCCAAGACACAAGTTGCGAACCAATATTGCCATGTTCAAGCTCCAAAGGACGAGAGCCTGGCAGCTCGATTGGTCTTCCAATCCACCAACCTTTACCTGTAGCTTCATTGAGTGCAGCTTGTCCATAAGTACTATCACATAACAAACCGGCTCCGCCTTGTAACCCCTGCTCACGCACTGTTTCTGAATACGCTTCTAGTATCAGCTTCTTGAGCTTGGGCAACTGACTCAATGACGCACCGACATCTTGAGCCATTTGCTCCAATTGAATTCGATGGTCAAAGGCAAGTATGCAAAGGTCGTCCCACTGTTTATCTCGAGTAGTCACACGATGTAAGTGATTCAATCTTGTATCTAAGTCAGGCCTTGGGACTTGCTCTGCACGTGACAAGTAATCGTCCAACTCCTCTTTCGAAGGCATCGCCGGAGCGCAACCGTGACGAGAGACAACTAGTGCTCCACAAGCATTCGCATAATCACACGCTTGTTGCCAGCTTTCATCATTGAGGTAGCCTCGCAATAGTCCAGACATAAAGGCATCGCCAGCGCCGAGCACATTAAGCACATCAACTCGTACACCCGTTGCGTTAATTGCACCATCAAGGTGGTCTGGAATTTGCGAGTCGTAGACCGAGCAACCTAAAGCACCTCGTTTGCAAACCAATGTCGCATCAGTGACTTTGCGCACCCCATTAAGTGCTTGTAACGTCTCGGTTGAACCACCTGCAATATGGAACTCCTCTTCTGTCCCGACGATCAAATCGAACAGGCCGAGTACCTCTTGTAATTGTTCAGTGACAGCTCCTGATTCAATAAAGCGAGTCTCACCATCACCCAGTGAAGTTAGTCCCCAAAGCACCGGACGATAATCGATATCCAACGCCGTTCTTACGCCGTGCTTTCTGGCATAGCGAAGTGCAGTAAGCACGGCATCTCGGGTCTTAGGATTCGACAAATGCGTGCCCGTGATAGCGAGGCAGCGTGCTGACGCAATATAGTCTTCGTCTATATCGTCAGACGTAATGGCCATATCGGCACAGTTGTCACGGTAGAAGATCAGCGGGAAAGTATCTTCATCTTTGATACCCAATATGACTAAGGCAGTTAGACGTTCTTTATCAGTAATTAAGAAACTGGTGTCTACACCAAGTCTTTCAAGCTCTTCACGAAGAAATCGCCCCATATGTTCATCGCCCACACGAGCCAGCATTGACGACTTTAACCCTTGTCTCGCTGTGCCATACGCGACATTACCAGATGAGCCACCTAGGTATTTCGAGAAGCTGCTCATGTCTTCTAGCCGTGAACCAATTTGCTGACCATAAAAATCGACGGCCACCCTGCCCATGCAAATCACATCAAACTTCTTATCCTTCTGCCTCATTACCTCATCTCCTCCAAGATTAATGAAATTTTTATTTCATTTTATTATAAATTGGAATTATCGATAAAAACCGTGATCGGCCGCCAGTTTTTATGTCCAATCTAATCAACAAACCTAAAAAACGATCGAAATCGAAAATTATTTTTCATTTAACTGAGATCGTTTATCAAATCACCCCACCATGCTCCGATCCATTTATAACTTTTAAAAAACACACGTTACAGATTATTTATTCCATTTAAAAACATATACTTAAAAAGAACATCACCAATAGACAAGAAAATCAAGTGAGATCGAGATAACACTTTTAACAATTACGACACATTAACAGTGGTGATATTTTGAACATCACCTTATAGTTAAAAACCAACGGATAGTAGAAAATATTTTTCAATCAAGTTTACTGCCACCGTTAGTAAAAAGTCAGAGTGAATACTGAATAAATGCTCTACAGATTTCATCTAATAACGAAATGAAATATTCATATTTATCGATAGATAAGTGTGATGGATACCAAGGAGGCATTTATGCCAACTAAGAAACAAGGGATTACTATGTTGCTGGACAGAATGTTAATACTCGCATCAAACACCAAAGCACTGCTTAAAGGAACGCTATTAGTTCTTGGACTTATTGTTCTTACCGCTTGTGGCCAGGAAGAGAAAAAAGACGATGTAACACGCATTGGAGTAGCGATACCAAACTTCGATGACACCTTCATGGTTTATATGAAAGATGCCATGGATAAATACGCTAAGCAGTTTGATGGCAAAGTCGAACTCACATTTGTGGACGCCAAAGAAGACGCAGCCAAGCAATTAGGCCAAGTAGAGAACTTCATCGTTCAGCAAATGGACGCCATTATTTTGGTTCCAGTTAACACTGATGCCACGCAACCTCTTACAGACCGAATCATCAAGGCAGGGATTCAACTTGTTTATCTGAACCGTCGTCCTGACTATCTGCCCGATAGTGTGTTCTACGTTGGTTCTGAAGAGCTGAAATTTGGCGAAACACAAGCTCAATACATCACAGATTCAGTGGACGGCGGTAATGTTGCCATTCTTATGGGTATGCTGACTCATGAAGCCGCAATCATGCGCACTAAAGGTGTCGAAGACTACTTGTCTAAAAATCCAAACTTCCACGTTGTCAGAAAACAAACCGGTCTATGGCAGCGCTCACAAGGCATGACGGTTATGGAAAACTGGCTCAATTCAGGAGACAAGCTTGATGTCATCGTTGCAAACAATGACGACATGGCTCTAGGAGCAATTCAAGCATTGCGTGCAGCAGGCAAGCTTGATGACACCTTAGTCGTTGGCGTTGACGCAACACCTGATGGTTTGGTTGCGGTAAAAGATGGAGCCCTAAGCGCTACTGTATTCCAAGATGGCGCGGGCCAAGCACGAGGTGCTATCGATGCTGCGGTAGATGCTGTTAAAGGCAAAAAACATCAACAGGTCACTTGGATCCCCGCTGAGCTTGTGACTCAAAGTAATTTAGCAGCATTCGAAGCGAAGCAAAAAGGTTAACCACCCACGCTCCGTGTTCTCCCCCTCTTTAGAATACGGAGCTTTTTTCGGAGTAGTAATAGTATGAGCCAAGTCTTACTAGAAATGCGTGGAATCACCAAAACCTTTCCTGGTGTAAAAGCGCTCGATAATGTGCAGCTCACTTTGAAACAAGGCCGAGTTATGGCGTTGATGGGTGAAAATGGTGCGGGTAAATCAACCCTAATGAAAGTGATGTTTGGTATTTACCAAAGAGACAGCGGTACCATTCGCTACAAGGGAGAAAATGTTGAGTTTCAAGGCGCCAAAGAAGCGTTAGAAGCGGGTATTTCAATGATACACCAAGAGCTATCTCCTATCCTGCATCGAAGCATCGCAGAAAATATCTGGCTGGGTAGAGAACCGCTAAAAGGGCCACTACGCCTTGTAGACCACGCTAAGATGTACAGCGACACCACAGAGTTATTGAGTAAATTGGACTTAAAACTCGACCCCAAAACTCCAATGAGTGAACTGACCGTCGCAACTATGCAAATGGTGGAGATTGCAAAAGCTATCTCCTATCAATCAGAGATCATCATTATGGATGAACCAACTTCCGCACTCACGGATAAAGAAGTTGACCATCTGTTCGAAATCATCGAAATGCTGAAGTCTCGTGGTTGTGCGATTGTTTACATCAGTCACAAGATGGATGAGATATTCAGGATCTGTGACGATATTACTGTCTTTCGTGACGGCTGTTTTGTCGGCGAGCGCGAAGCGAAGCTTACCAACAATGACGAATTGGTACAGATGATGGTAGGTCGAGATTTGGGAGAAGTGTTCCCTCCCCCAACCGCCAAACCGGGTAAAACTCGCTTGGAAGTTGAAAACCTCACTGTTGAAGGCGCATTCAGCGATATCAACTTCAAATTGCACGAAGGAGAAATTCTTGGTATCGCGGGTCTAGTAGGCGCAGGTAGAACCGAGTTAATTGAAACGCTTTTCGGCGTTAGGCAAAAAGACGCAGGCACTATTCGAATCAATGGTGATTACGTCGAAATTAACACACCACAAGATGCTATCCGACACAAAATGGCCTTCCTAACCGAAGATAGACGACATTCAGGGCTTTATCTGATGCTCGATATTTTCGCCAATACCTCCATTGCTCATTTGGACGCCTACCGAAACAAAGTCGTCAACGTGCTCGATGTGAGAAAGATGAAGCAAGACAGCCAAACCCACTGTGAAAAGCTAAAAGTAAAAACGCCAGGAATGTACGAAATGATCGACAATCTGAGCGGCGGTAATCAACAAAAAGTATTGTTGGCTCGCTGGATGCTGACCAAACCTGACATCTTATTCCTAGACGAACCCACAAGAGGAATCGACGTTGGAGCCAAGTCAGAAATCTACAAGCTAATGCGTCTGCTAACCGGCATGGGTAAAAGCTTGGTCATGATCTCATCAGAACTTCCAGAAGTCATGGGAATGAGCGACCGCATCTTAGTTATGCATGAAGGCAAACTCAAAGGTCTTATCGACGGCCCTGATGCGACGCAACAGAAAATCATGTCGATGGCACTCAATTAAACATTGAGACACCTCCAATTTAAAACACCACGAGTCTTTCAAACTAGGACTTGAGGCCAGAGTAGTAACTCAAGGAATGCAGTTATGATTGCTAAACTGATTAAAGCGACCTCACCTGAAGGTCAAGCTCAAACTAATTTCAAGCGCATGGTATCTAAATATGCGATATACGTAGTATTTGTCTTCATGTGTGTTGTGATGTCCATCCTATCGCCCGTTTTCCTATCGGTCGCTAACTTATTAAATGTAATGACTCAAATGGCAAGTATTGGTCTTCTTGCGCTTGGCGTTACTATCATCATCATTACCCGAGGCATTGACTTATCTTCTGGTTCAGTACTTGCTGTAGCGGCCGTAGTCTCAGCCAGTATGGCGCAAACCATCGACTGGTCAATGCGTATGTACCCTGCGATGCCAGAGCTACCTATCATCGTTCCTATTCTAGCGGCATTAGCTGTTGGCGCATTATGCGGTTATATCAATGGAGCACTCATTGCTTACACTGGTATTCCTCCATTCATTGCGACTCTAGGTATGATGATCGTTGCCCGTGGCGCTGCCCTGCTTTACTCAGATGGCCGCCCTGTAAGTAGCCTCATTGATTCTTATCAATGGATTGGCCAAGGCAGCATCGTGGGTATTCCTGTTCCTGTTATCATTTTCGCTGTGATGGCATTCGTGTCATATGTACTACTGAACTACACCCGATTTGGTAAATACGCTTATGCCATCGGTGGTAACGAAACCGCCGCATACGTCTCTGGCATCAATGTAAAGCGCTATAAGATCTTGGTTTATACCTACGCTGGTTTGTTAGCGGGTATATCTGCGCTGATTTTGGCGGCTCGAATCAACTCTGGTCAACCGGGTCTGGGGATCATGTACGAGCTAGATGCAATCGCAGCAGCGACTGTCGGCGGCGTATCGCACGCTGGAGGCATTGGTACGATACAAGGAACTATTATCGGTACCATGATTATGGGTGTACTTCAAAATGGTCTCGACCTTCTCAACGTTTCGGCCTACTGGCAGCAAGTAGTAAAAGGCTTAGTCATTATCTTTGCCGTTATGTTTGATATGAAGCGCCATAAGAAGAGTAAATAGTGCAACTACAGAATAACTTTGAGTAGGGTACGAGGCGGCTCTTATCTAGGATACCTTGGATGCCTCGGTATAGTCGCTCTCGGTTTGGCTCATCGCGCCTTTTTACAAGGCGCGTTTTTCTTCCTCGTTACACACTCAATGAAACAAATATTTCAAACCACTATAAAATGAGGTATTTTGTACGTCTATCCTTTGATTTTGGCTTTCGGAGAACTCTATGATAGCGGCTGCTACATTAAGTGAACTACAAGAACAAATACGTTTAGAATATTCCGGCTTAAGTAAACGACTTCAACAAGTAGCAAAATATGTGCTTGATAACCCAAATGATATCGCACTGGAAACTGTTGCTATCATTGCGCAGAAAGCCGAAGTTCCACCTTCCACCTTAATTCGATTTGCCAGCGCCTTTGGTTTTAGTGGCTTCAATGAGATGAAACAGTTATTTCGTAACAAAATCGTTGAAGAGACCTCAAGCTATACCGATCGAGCAAGAATCCACAAGCAGCTACACACTGAACCATTAGCACCTGAAAGCCCAAAACAGATACTTCAAGAGTTTGCCAACGCCAACTCACAAGCCATGAATTTCCTAGCAAACCAAACCTCAGAGCACGATCTTAATAGTGCTATCGATATTCTACAGAGCTGTGAAAACATCTATCTAATTGGCTTACGCCGCTCTTTTAGCGTGGCTTCCTACTTCACTTATGCACTACGTCATTTAAACAAACGTGCATTTCTGATTGATGGCCTCGGAGGAATGTATGAAGAACAACTGAGCATGATTGGTCCAAACGATGCCATTGTTGCCATCAGCTTTAGTCCTTATGCCAATGAAACCGTCGCCCTAAGTGAAGTGGCTTCCAAAGCAGGTGCGAAGCAGATAGTGATAACAGATAGTCAGGTAAGCCCCCTCGCTGCTTTTAGCGATGTCAGTTTCGTCATTAAAGAAGCCAAAGTGGACGCCTTTCGCTCTCAATCCGCTTCGTTATGTTTGGTTCAGAGTATTGCCGTTGCCATGGCGATTAATAATGAACACGAATAAAAACAGCGCCCTAAATTGGGCGCTGTTTTTATGACATCGTCAAGAACTAGATAAAGACCGTTCGCTTGCTATTCATTGACTCAATTGCGGCGTCTGCTAAACGCAGTGCAAACTCGCCATCGATACCGGAACAATTAGGCTTACCACCATTAAGAATGTCTACAAAGTGTTGCCACTCCGCAATGTACGCCTCTTTATATCTCTCTAAGAAGAAGTGTAGTGGTTTCGCGCATTCTACTCCTTGAGCAGAAGTCATACTTATCAGGTTCTCACGGACGTTTTCCGCTTGAAGCATGCCTTTCTCGCCGTGCAGTTCAATACGCTGATCGTAGCCGTAACCAGACTTACGACTATTCTGAATCGTAGCGATTGCACCAGACGCAAAGTTCAATACAATCACTCCGGTATCAATGTCACCTGCCTTTCCGATCTCAGGGTCTATTTTACAACTGCCATGAGCAGTGACCGAGACCGGGTCTTCACCCAAAATGAATCTCGCCATATCAAGATCATGGATAGTCATATCACGGAACATGCCACCAGATACTTTACTGTATTCCGCAGGTGGCGGCTCTGGGTCGCGAGAGGTAATCGTCAGTGTCGCAGGCTCACCTACTTCACCTTCTACCACGCGTTGTTTCAGGTTCGCAAAGTGAGGGTCAAAACGGCGATTAAAACCGACAAGTAAAGGCACCTTATATTGTTCAACAACACCCAAGCAATCGCGAACTCGGCTTGAGTCGAGATCGATCGGCTTTTCGCAGAAGATCGTTTTACCTGCTTTCGCGCCCAGTTCAATCAAATCAGCGTGAGTATCGGTAGCGGAGCAAATACATACCGCATCAACACTTGAGTCGGCCATTGCTTCTTCAATAGATTGACGTTTAGCACCATATTGGTCGCATAAAAGATTGGCATTGACATCATAAGGGTCAATCACCGAATACAAGTTAGTTTCAGGGTGATTGGCAATGTTCACAGCATGAACTTGCCCAATGCGCCCTGCTCCAAACAGCGCGATATTATACATTCTGCACTCCTTCCTTTGCTTGTCGTTTGTCCAACTCGATGGTGAGTCAAACCAGAATAAGTTGCTCATGAGCGGCATGGTTTCGGTAGGTAGCCATATGACACTCATCGCGATTACATGTAGTCCTCAGAATTAATCCATGCATGAGGACCCTCCCAACTGAACAGCCATTTGCGCTTAGGTCCGGCCATTACATTCAGGTAATAGCTGTCATAGCCTGCCATGGTAGCTACAGGGTGGTAACCTTTTGGCACCATGACCACATCTTTGTCATACACCGCCATGCACTCATCTAACTCCCTATCATCGGTGTACACGCGCTGCATACAAAAGCCTTGAGACGGGTCTAAGCGATGATAATAAGTTTCTTCTAAATAGGTTTCTTGGCCGTCGATATCTTGGTCGTGTTTATGGCTAGGATAAGAACTCGTACAGCCCTCTTCAGTAAAGACCTCGACGACGAGCAGGCTGTCCGCGAGTTTGTTATCTGGGAGAATATTGTGTACGTACCTTTGGTTCTGTCGCTTACCTCGGTGCTCAGCATCAACATCTTGAGGGGCAATATGACGAGTCGGAAAAGTACCTTCACTGGGCGCTTCGCAAACCGCTAGTTCCAAATCCGTTTCAGCCAGTACGTGAACACTCTGCTGGGGTGCGACATACACCGAGTGTGGCTTAATACGCTGTTGGTTTTCATCTTTTTCAAATGGCGACATACGTTCACCAATATTATTAAACACCTGATTATTAACCGTCACAGTTGCTCTTCCCGACACCAAGACTAAACACTTCTCGGTAGCCGTTTGATCAAGCATTAACACTTCCCCTTTTGCGATCTCATAAACTGAGAAGCCCACGTATTGCCAATTTGCACTCTCTGGCGTAATCGATTGAACACGGGAATCAACAGATGATTGAGAATACTTAGAAAGTAGATAGGACATTGGGAGCGCTCCGTTGCCAATGAGGCCTTGTGAAATATTTAATTCAATTATATTTATATGAAATATTTATTTCGTGACTTAGACAACAAAGTCCACTTAATACGGAGAATATTTAACCGTTAAGTGGACACATTATTTGCTTAGAACAGGGCTTTCATACCTTTAAGCATCTTAGTAGCGACATCGTAATAATCTTGCTCCCACATTTGATCATTTAGATATTCGCCCGAATAGAAGCCTTGGTAACCCGTAGACTGGATGGCATCAACCCACTCAGACAAAGGAATATCGCCTTGACCAATAAAGTGACCACGTAACTCTCTTTCATCTGGCCAAGCTGCTCCTTCTTCAGGGCGAGTACCATCTGAAATATGGACGTTGTAGATAAGAGAGGGATCAATGTTGGCGATTTGCTCGAGACTTGCGCCTCGGCATGCCCAAAAATGCCAGGTATCGAGAACAAAGCCAAAGTTGTCGCGCCCTACAGCATCTAACAAACGATAGTAATCGTCGAGCGAAGCAATGGGAGTCCATGCAGCACCCTCATATTGAAAGCGAATGCCATAATCTTTACCTATATCCGCAATCGAACGTATATTTTGAGCTGTCAGCTCAATATTTTGCTCTAAAGTGAGTCCGTTCAATGCTTCAAAGGCATTAAGTTGAATGGTAGGTGCACCTATTTGCTGAGCGAACTGACACAATGCTTCCGCATCTTGGAACAATTGAGCTTTCGACGCTTTATCCGTCACTTCGATGGCGCCAATAATATCAATCGCTGTAGGCTCTATGTTGAAATGATCTAAACGCTGTTTAAATTGCTCTGCGGATAGGCCGGCTTTAATGTAGCGCCAGAGTTTTTCAGTGTGGATTTCTAACCCTTGATACCCAGTATCATGAGCTAAACGAATGTCAGAAATAACATTGCTGTGGAGTGAACACATTCCATGTAAAGCATAACGCATAGTGGATCTCCTTGAATTTTGGCAACAAGAAGCTAAGCCTTGATGCATTTGCTTTACAAGGCTTACTCTTTAATAGTCTGGATGTTCATTAATTGTGATTAATTTACTTCGCGGCACATTAAGCTAACCGCTAATGTCTGAGCTAGGTACATTGAACTACTCAACGAGCGGAACCCCATTACCTCGCCTTCTTGCACTTCAAAACACACTTCCATCTTACTGCCTTGAGGCGTCATCTGATTGTCGGTAATGGCGATAATAGGTACGTTCTTTTTGTATGCTTCGTCAATTAGGTCACTGGTCTCTTGCGCGTAAGGGTTGAATGTCACCGTGAACAGCACATCATTTTCGTTCATACGACGCGTCATGGGCGACAACATACCACCATGATCATCTAAGAGCACAACGTTGTTATCCGATTTCATTAACGCATACCAGAGGTAGAACGCTACAGGGTAAGCTCGGCGCATCCCTTGAATGTAGATGGTTTCAGCCCCTTCAAGCATGGCCACAGCACGTTCCAATTTCTGTGGCGACACCATAACTTGAAGTTGTTCAAGCGCCTCAATATTGGCATCACCAAAATCTTGAAAGATGGCTTGTGGAGAATCGTGTGGTACATCTTCCATCTCACGTGCTTTACGAACACGTTCTTTGTAGTCTCTAGGACGATTCAAATACTGATCTCTAAACAATATCTGCATAGACGTGAAGCCATCAAAGCCCATCGCATTGGAGAATCGACTTAGTGTCGACAACGGTACATTGGCTTGTTGCGCGATGGTTGCCATGGTTTCTACGGCGACCAGCATTGGCTGTTCCATGACAAAGTCGGCTACCTGCTGCAGCCTACTGCTCAGGCCGTCATAGCGTTTCACGATAAGCTCGCGTAACGAATCTAAATCAGCGGGTACTTTTACTTCTACATCCATAGTGATAACGCTCTCCTATTCGAACGCAATAAATAGTCAACCGGTCCCCTTCCCAAATTAGGTTGGGGACTCTATTTTATGATAATAATTCAAAGTTGCGAATCGCTTCTTGCTTAACATACGGCATTGCTTTCTGCATAAAGTAGATTCGATCAAATTTCTGCGGTTCATCATTCATATAACCGCGCAAGTTGTGACCAAGGGCTTGACGCAAGCAGGTACCAATATTGAATTTTGATACGCGACTCTGTTTCAACTTAAGCATGTCTTCATCGCGAATACCGCTCGTTCCGTGAATGACTAAAGGTACAGTGACCTCATTGGCAATACGATCCAAACGCCCAAAGTCGATAGTACAGGTTGGCTCGGTCAAACGATGAATATTGCCTACTGAGATTGCTACACAGTCAACGCCACTTTCTTGGGCAAATCTAGCAGCATCCTCAGGCTCAGTATAGATAGATTTGATATGGTCGCGTCCCTCTTCGTAAGGTACTGAGCCAATCTCACCTTCTACAGAAGCACCCAGTGCGTGAGCCACTTCGACCACTTTTTTTGTGCGAGCGATGTTTTCATCCAGAGTCAGTTGAGAGCCATCAAACATAACCGAGCTGAAACCCGCTTTAAGCGCACGATAGACAATGTCTTCTTCATAAGTATGGTCCAAATGTAGGCAGACCGGTACGCTGCTCTTGTGAGCGAGGTTGAGGAACATCGCCGCAGCGGTTTCCACACCGTAGAAATCGACAACGTCTTTATTACAAGCCAGAATGACAGGCTTACCAACTTCTTCCGCCGCTTCTACCACTGCTCTTGCGTCTTCGAAACCGAAAATATTAAAGCAAGGTACTGAATAATCAGAAGCCGCCGCATCAGGTAATAGATCATTAAGATTCACTAACATGCATTGTCTCCTATTTGAACTTCGCAATCATATCTTTGATACCTGGAATGGTATTCACTTGATATTCATGGTGAGGGTCAAAATGTTGAATCAGAGACTTGTCAGTCTTCCCAACAATTATGGTGAAGTAATACATCTCATAGCCCGGTGCCGCCACACTTGGGTGGTAACCTTTGTCGATAGCGATTACTGAGCCTGTTTTAACGTGATAAACCGGACCATGGTCATCTTCATGTTCATACAAGAACTGAGCACCAAAACCGAAATCAGGGTTAAAACGGAACTGATACACTTCTTCGTACAGTGTTTCTCGACTGCCATCTTCTTTCACACGATCTTCATCATGCTTATGTGGAGGGAAACCTGACCAACCACCAGCGCCAACCGTAAACAATTCGCTGACTAACAAACGACCGCGTTTGTCAGCATTTGATTGACCAAGAACATGTTTGATTTTACGGTGCGTTTTGGTGTCGTCTGAGCCGTATTGAACGATATCGACATTCTCTTCACGAACGCAGAACGGTTCTAGTGACGCTTCAAACTTACCGCCAGCAATCATGATGTCGGCATTCTCGCTGACACACTCTATTTGCGCTGTGTAACCAAGTGGTACATAAACCGCTTCTGGATTGCCGTCCCACACTGACGCACGTTTACCAATGTTGTCGAACACTTGGGTGTCTTGCCCATTAGTCACTGAAACACTACAAGTGCCACCAGCTAATACGATAACGGACTCATACCCTTCAACCTCATGGTTGAATGTGCCGCCTTGAGTCAAACAAACTTGGTTGAAATAACACAAAGGTGTGACTTCATCATTAATACCTACAATGGGCTCATTTTTATTATCGTAGGGTGGTATGTGTTTACCCATATTCTTTCTCCTCACTGCTCTTTTCTTTGAGCGCAGTTTCAATTCCCTAAACTTGTTCATTAATAAAAAAACCGGGCCACGATGGTGTGTATTTTCGCGAGTATCTGAGGTCGAAATACCGGCCCGGGAGACTAAATACTGTCTTCAATCACATCAGTCGATGCCACTAAACACCTTGGTTTCTTGTCTCAATAAAATCAAAAAGCTGCTCTTTCGTTGGCATAGCTTCGGTACAGCTATCCCCACTGACATTAATCGCAGCCGCAGCGGATCCATTTCTCACGCCTTCTTGCAGTGTGCCACCATTCACTAAGGTCCAAATCAAACCACCTGCAAAGGAGTCACCAGAGCCAAATGGCTTATTCACTTCAACTCGGAAGATGCCTTGTTGGAACTTAGAGCCATCACGGCAATACACTTTCGAACCAAACTCACCAGCCTTAATCACCACAATCTGGGTGTTGTCGCGCATAAAGCGTTCTGCTGTGGCATCGTCATCCTTATTGCCCGGTGCAATCACCGTTTCCATCATGTCGAACTCTTCACGATTGCCGATCACGATATCGGACAGGCTAGAGGCAATCCCGTAATAGATAGAAGCATCAGTATCGGTGCGCCATGAATAAGGACGGTAGTCCACATCCAAGACAACTAAAGTGTTACTGCGACGCGCATGTTGCATCGCGATCAACGTAGCTTCACGACTTGGGCTCTCAGAAAGTGCCGTGCCTGTCACCACCAAAACCTTTGAACTTGCGATATATTCAGGGTCGATTTGTTCTGGCTTTATCGTCAGATCAGAAGCGTTATTTCGATAGATAAGGACCGTACAGTCACTTGGTTTCATCTCAGTGAAAGCGACCGAAGTGCGAGAGCCAGAGTTGTCAGTCATCATGCCGTCTAGGTTGATCCCCTGTCCTGACATGTAACCTTTTACATAGCCACCAAACGCATCATCAGCAACACAACCAATGAAACCCACTTTGCCACCTAGTTTGCTCACAGCGACCGCAATATTGGCCGCTGAACCACCAACAAACTTGTTGAAGCCCGACAAATCCGCCATATCGGTTTTTGATTCGCGGGCGTATAGATCCACACCCGCGCGTCCTAAAACGATGGCATCCAACGGTCTGTCATGTTGAAATGCAATTTTTGTCATCGTCGTTCCTATTATTTGTAGCTAACCCAAGCCGCGCCTTGGTCCGCAGACTCAACGCACTTCTCACACAAACGAACCCCTTCGATGCCGGCATCAATACCAGGGAACCAAATACCCGCTAGGGCTTCTTGGTCATCGCGGTCAGCTGCATCAAATGCCATAGCGAAACGGTGATATAGGTTAGCCCAAGACTCAAAATAACCTTCAGCATGACCACCACCAACACGGTTAGAGGCAACACCTTCTGCGTCTTGATACAAGTACCCCATGCCACGCTCTAGTACGCGAGGTGCTTCACCTTGTACTTCGTAACGAAGTTGGTTTGGATACTCATCCCACCATTCGATCGATGCTTTAGAGCCGACAATACGGATCTTCTGTTGATGCATCGAACCAGAGTTCACAGCCGATGCCCAAAGCGTACCAACTGCGCCGCCTTTGAACTTGATCATCACATGTGCGTTATCTTCAAGTGGCGCACGAGATTCGATAAAGCTTTGGCGCATACATGCCAAGCTATCAACTTCTAGTCCGGTCATTACCTCGTTGAGATAAAACGCATGGGTACCAATGTCACCTAGCACATAAGTTGGACCTGATACTTCAGGACTCACACGCCATTTCAAACCTGGGTCATTTTTCTCGTATTCTTCATTATGGAAGCCGTGAGCGAACTGCATATTGATGACACGAACCTCACCAAGGTCACCACGTTGCACCATTTCACGCGCCTGTTGGACCATAGGGAAACCTGTATAGCCATACATCACACCTATAACACGATTGTTTTGCGCCGCGATAGTTTTTAGCTCTTCCGCCTCTTCAGTCGTAAAGGTGATTGGCTTTTCGCACACCACATGAAGCTTGGCTTCTAGTGCCGCTTTACAGATTTCGTAGTGAGTAGAGTTTGGCGTAGCAATAGAGACAGCTTGAATGCCATCTTCACGCTGTGCTTCTTGAGCAAACAACTCTTTATAGCTTGAGTAACAACGCTCTGGGTCTAGGCCAAGATTGACGCCAAAATCGCGGCAACGATCAGCATCTAGGTCAAACGCACCCGCAACCAACTTAAACAATCCATCACGCTGTGCTGCATTGCGGTGAGAGTAACCAATTTGGCTACCACGACCACCACCTACCATTGCCCAACGAATTGGCTGTTCAAAATGACGCTCTTCATTAAACATGCTTGACTCCTTGTGTGGCTCCTAGTGTCTAGGAGCCGAGATTAAGTGTTAGAAAATTAAATAGAAATCTGAACTAGACACCGCGGCGCTGTGTAGCGCGGCCTTCTTCCCAACTCACCACTTTCTCTGCGACGTGGTCGTTGCGTGTTACTTCTGGTAGACCGACTTCCCACCAGCAATCGCACTTAGACCATGCTGCTGGCGATACTGGGTCAATATCAACCACGATAACGTAAGTACGATCGGCTTCTTTAGCGCGTTGGAATGCTGCATCGAACTCATCTACCGACGTCAGCTTCTCACTGATCGCCCCTTGAGCTTCAGCGTGTTTAGCGAAGTCGACACGAGCCACTTCACCATCAGGACGACGACAGTCTTCAAGTAGGTTGTTAAAAGAGTCGTTACCCGTGTTGTTCTGAAGCTTGTTGATAACAGCAAAGCCACCGTTATCGCACACTACGACTATCATCTTGTGACCAGTAAGGACGGATGAGTAAATGTCTGAGTTCTGAATCAGGTAGGAGCCGTCACCGACAAGCACAACTACATCGTTGTCTGGGTTCGCCACTTTAGCGCCCCAACCGCCGGCAATTTCATAGCCCATGCATGAGAAACCAAACTCGATATCAAACTTGCCGATTTGGTAGTTTTGCCAGTTCATTGCTAATTCAGCAGGCAGGCCACCTGCGGCTGTCAGCACGGTATCACCCGGCTGCATGGATTTGTTCAGCTTACCAATCACTTCTGCGTATGAAGACAGTCCAGGTAACAGGTCGCCCTCTTGAGGGTTGGTACGACGATGAACGACCGCTTTCCACTCATCGGCCTGCTCTTTCGCAGTTTGAGCCCAGGCATTATCACCCTGCCAATCACCAAGTAACTTCGATAACTCAACCAAGCCACGTTTGGCATCACATTTGACTGGCAGCGCGCGGTGTTTTATCGCATCAAAACGGCCAACGTTAATAGTGATAAGCTTCATGTCTGGGTTCTTGAATACACTCCACGAACCTGTAGTAAAGTCTTGCAAACGAGTACCAATTGCGACGACTACATCCGCATGCGCCGCCATGTAGTTGGCCGAATCAGCGCCTGTCACACCAATAGGCCCTGCATTGAGCGGGTTGTCTTGCAACATCGTGGCACGACCCGCGATAGTCTCTACAACCGGAATATTGTGCTGTTTTGCGAATGCCGCGAGCTCATCAGTTGCAAGTGAGTAATGCACTCCACCACCAGATACGATCAGTGGTTTTTCCGCTTTCATCAGTACTGCTTTTGCATCCTCAAGGTCAGCAATTTCTGGCTCTGGTCGACGAATACGGTGAACTTTTTCTTCTAAGAACACTTCAGGGAAATCGTAAGCAACGCCTTGAATATCTTGAGGAAGGCCGATAAATGCAGGTCCACAGGTCTCTGGATCAAGCATGGTGTCAATCGCTTGAGGCAATGAGTGCATCAGCTGTGAAGGCGAGATAATACGATCCCAGTAACGAGTTAGTGGTTTGAAAGCATCGTTACAAGTAATAGATGGGTCGTAGAAATTCTCCGGCTGTTGTAATACTGGGTCAGGTAAACGGCTTACGTATGCGTCCCCTGAAATCAATAGCACAGGAAGTCGGTTAGTGTGAGCAATACCCGCTGCGGTCACCATATTGGTTGCACCCGGACCAATTGAACTTGTCGCGATACCAATACGTCTGCGCTGGTTTGCTTTTGCATAAGCAATCGCCGCCGTCGCCATCGACTGTTCATTTTGACCACGCCAAGTCGGAATTTTGTCTTCAATGTTCTTAAGTTGCTGTCCAAAGCACGTCACGTTGCCGTGACCGAATATGGCAAAAGCGGTGCCGAAAAGTTGCTCTTTTTTTCCATCTATTTCGATCATTTGAGCAGCTAAGTATTGTGCAAGCGCTTCTGCGACAGTTAGGCGTACAGTTTTCATTCTATTCCTCGGTAGTCTCAACTTTGTCCATTCCATGAGTAAGCTACGTTTTGCATCCCTAACCCCGTAGCTTTGTGATGGGGAGCGTGGCTCCCCATCATCCAGAGCTCAATTACAAGCCGTATTTCTTCGCGTAACCTGTGATGTTCTCGTAAGCAGTTTTTGCGTAAGTTAGTGGGTGAGCTTTTGCTGGGTCTTGTTCAGCTTCAACCAATAACCAACCTTGATAGTTACGAGCTTTAAGCGCAGCAAACACGTCGTCATAGTCCACATCGCCCGTACCAGGGACAGTGAATACGCCGTCAAGAACAGCATTTAAGAAGGATTTATCAGCTTCGCGAGCCGCTTTCATGACATCAAGACGAAGGTCTTTGAAATGCATGTGACCGATGCGATGACCCCAACGCTCAATCATAGTCACTGGGTTACCGCCACCGTATGTGATGTGGCCAGTGTCCAATGTTAGGAATACAGACTCACCCGTGAATTCCATCATAAGGTTGATGTCATCTTCTGTTTCACAGATAGTGCCAACATGATGGTGGAAAGAGAGCTTAATATCGTGTTCGTTTAGCAGATAGTCAGCGACTTTGGTCAACTTCTCGCAGTACATTTTCCACTCATCCATCGATAAGATGACGCGCTGTGAAAGTGGTGTGTTGATGTCGCCATGGACAGTGTTGCTCACTTCACCATATACCATTGCTTTACAGCCTGCTGCCTTAAGAAGCTTGATGTGGTCTTGCATCGCTGCAATCTCTTCATCAGCCGTCATCGTCATTAGGTTGCCGCTATACCAACCTGACGCGAGTACAAGGCCATGTTCTTTAAGTAGTGGTACTAATACTTCTGGCTCACGTGGATACTTGGTGCCTAGCTCTGTGCCTGTGAATCCAGCTTCAGCCATTTCACTTAAACACGTTTCCAAAGGGATCTCGCCACCAAGCTCTGGCATATCATCGTTGGTCCAAGTCAGTGGGCTAATTCCATATTGCACGTTGCTCATTTTTATTCTCCGACAATGTTTTAAAGATTTTCCAAGTGATTCAAAGCGCTCATGTTGATCAATTCATCGCATTAGCAAACTTTGAACATCTCCTGTTGTTTCACTGAGGACTACTTTAGCCAAAAAAAACACCAATGAAAAATATTTTTCATATCATCCAGTGAGATTTTCAAAACAAGATGAAATTGGAAAAAACCTATATAGCACGCGGCTTACCACTGTTTTTGATCTAGATCTCACTTTTATTAAATATATAGTTTTCAGTCACTTATAACATTTGTAGGATTTGAAAAAGATTTTTCATAGTTTGATGAAGATAACATTTTTGGACAAAATGACAGTTTAGCGGTAGTCGAAACAGAAAAGAGTCAATATGATTAAAACACCAGCAAAATGAAAAATAATTTTCAAATTACACAACTATAACATCTGCTGGACTTATAGAATGCCAATACTCGTACCCTACAAACCGAAGTATTGGGCGTTACCCAACTGGAACTGGTTCGATGGTAAAGGGACAGCTTTGGGGAATCTCAATAAGGAAAATAAAATGGAAGCAACATCCAAGGCAGAAGCACGAAAACACAATATTGCCTATATTGTTCGAATCTGCTGTATTGCAGCACTAGGCGGGATACTACTAGGATATGATACCGCGGTAATTTCAGGCGCTATTGGCCCTATTAGAGAACACTTTGGTTTAACCCCAGCACAAACTGGCTGGGCCGTATCCAGTGTCGTACTAGGCAGTATTATCGGCGCAGTCAGTGCCGGTTGGGCTGCTCTTAAATATGGCCGTCGCAACACCCTATTCATCGCAGCCGTGCTCTTTATGATATCGGCCATTGGTTCAGCGTTAGCCGCCACATTTAGCTTCTATGTCATCTTAAGAATTGTCGGTGGTGTTGCCGTCGGTCTGGCATGTGTTGTTTCCCCTATGTATATGTCTGAAGTCGCTCCTAAAGACTTTCGAGGGCGCGCCGTCAGTATGTTCCAACAGTCTGCCGTTATTGGTCAAACAGGTGTTTTCTACGTCAATTATCTTATCGCTAAAGGTATGTCAGAAGCGTGGTTAGTGGATCTAGGTTGGCGTTGGATGCTGGGCTCCGAAGTGATACCGGCGGCACTGTTTGCAGTGTTACTGTTTATTATTCCAGAGTCCCCTCGTTGGTTAGTACTCAAAGGGAGAATCGATGAAGCGAAAACCACACTGTCTAAAATCTCTAACCCAAAACATGCAGAACAACTTATTCTGGAAATCCAAGACTCCCTTAAAGACAGTTTAAGCACTGCTAAGAACAAAGTGAGTTTACGCTCTCCTCTCTTATTCGCTATTCTTGTCATCGGTACCTTTGTTGCTGCGGCGCAACAGTTAACGGGTATCAACGTCATCATGTATTACACCCCTGAGATTCTGAAACCGATTACTGGCTCTACAGAAAACGCTCTATTCCAAACTACCTTCGTTGGCGTGGTATTCATTCTAGGTAATGCGCTTGGTATGTATCTTATTGACAAAGTCGGACGTCTACCGCTAATGAAATACGGTACCTTCGGCTGTGCACTTGGTATGTTTGTTGTGGGCTATGTTTTGTATCAACAAACGGAAGGTTATGCCGCCTTGTTCGCGCTATGTCTATACGTTGTTTCCTATGCCACTTCATGGGGCTGCGCATGTTGGACCATGATTTCTGAAATTTTCCCGAACAGCATCCGCTCTAGAGCGATGGCGATCGCCGTCGGTGCTCAATGGTTTACTGGCTTTATCGTCACTCAATCCTTCCCTATGCTCAACGAAAATGCCTATCTAAAAGAGAACTTTAATGGTGCATTTGCGTTCTGGTTATTTGCGATTCTTTCTATCATCTGTATGTACGTTGTTGTTAAGTATGTACCTGAAACCAAAGGCGTCAGTCTGGAAAAAATGGAAGAAGCCATGGCGAAAAAATTGGGCAAAAAAGTGCCACAGTCCACATCTGAAGCACGTGCTTAATCAATAAGACTCCACAACAAAACGGGAACAGGCTAACTTAAGGTCTGTTCCTTTTTTGTTTTTAACCTGGCCAACACAATGAGGCGTTTATGCTCGATAAAATGGCGTTTTTTGTTTACGTGATTCGCTCTGGTTCCATTTCTTCTGCGGCACGACGATTCAATATTTCCGTTTCGGCTGGCAGCCGCTGGTTACAAGAACTTGAAAACCACTTTGGAACCACTTTGTGTCGTCGATCAAATCGACTTTTGGAAGCCACTCAGGCCGGTCAAACTCTATTCGAAGAATTCTCCCCCCTAGTCGATAGCGCAGAACGCATCAGCAGAAAGCTAGAAGATTACCAGTCACAAGAAAAAGGCCATATCGACATCGTCTGCACGCCTGTCTATGCCAATCATTATTTGATGGATATGATTGCCCAATACTCCAAGGCTCACCCAGACGTGACATTTAATATCAACGTCACGCCTTGGGCGTTAGACCATGCAAGTACCTCTGACTTAATGATCAGCGCCAATGCCAGCTTCCAAGGTTATCGCGAAAAAGATTTACTGCTGGTGAAGCGAGAATTGATGCAATGTCCGTTTATTGTCGTCGCCTCTCCACAATATCTTGAATCGCACAACCTACCTTCTCACCCTAGTGACTTGGCTCAACACCCTTGTTTGATGGCCACCACGCTCACCGGAAGTAACGATTGGATCTTTCGTCAGCAAGCGGAAAATATCATTTTAAAAGTACCGAAAACCGTTGAGGTTAATGATAGTGATTTGTTGCTAAGAGGGGCTTTGAATGGAATTGGAATTGCGTACCTGCCAGAGTTTGTCGCGAGAAGTTACATTGATAATGGTAAGCTAATCGCACTACTGCCCGACTATCAAACCAGTATTTGGAGTTTAAATCTGTATTATCATTCGCCGCAGACCGCCTCTCCCACGGCGACAAAATTTAAGGATTTTTTGCTTGCCAGCAAAGAAGAAGGGCATAGCTGACTTATACCATTACGAAGCTTTGTATCGCGTCGTAACATAGCTTCGCACCAGATAAAAATAAGAACGCGTAGCAAAGCTGATAGATTCGCTCCTGACTAACTTTATGAAGTAGCATTACACCAAGTTTCACTCCCACCGGAGCGAACGGAATAAGTAACAATGCAGTGAGTAAATTGGTTTCATCAAACTCCCCCAGCGCCACATATGGGACTACTTTTACCACATTGATAATGGCAAACAGCACCGCCATAGTTGCGATAAGTGTGACTTTCTCTAAGCGCAGTGGCAGTAAGTAAATACTTGCTGGGCCACCACCTGCATGGATAGCCGTACTGGAAAACCCGCCCAATGCACTCCAAAACCGCGCGCTCAATTTCCCTGGAGTCGATGACGACTGTTTACCGCCAAACCAGTGCTGAAAACAAAAAGCCAAAGACAGCAAACCTATGGTGAGTTTTAGGCCAGTTTCAGGTGTCACACTTAAGAATAACCCCGCGAGCACCACACCTAGAATCGACCCAGGAAGCATTTGCTTTAAAATCCGATAATCAGCGTTCTTGTAATGGTGACGAACGGCGAACGCGTCCATAACAATAAGAATGGGCAGTAAAATTGCCGCTGCCTGAGTAGGAGAGATGATGAGTGCCATTAACGGAACCGCGATGATCCCCAATGCTCCTCCTAGCCCACCTTTACCTATGCCATAAATCAACACAGCAGGTATTGCCATTATGTAAAACCAAGGATCGCTGACTATCGGCATGGTTAGACTCCTAATGAAGCGAGGTAGTTGCGGCTGCGCTGAAGGTCAACTTTTACCTGTTGCGACTGTTTAACGTTGTGCTCGTGTTCCACTACTAACCACCCTTGATAGTCAATAGATTTTAAACTCGCAATGACTTGATTGAGTTTGATATCGCCGTCTCCAAGTGGAGTAACAAGCCCGTCAGAATAGGCATCAAACCACGGCTGTTTGTCTCTAATTGCTACACGTAACTTGTCGGTAGATACATCTTTCAAATGAACATGCTCAATTCTATTCGCATACTGTCTGATCAGGCTCAAAGGGTCCATTCCATCTAAAAACGTATGACCAATATCGAGACATAATCCAAGTTCGGAATCGGAAAATTGATGCAATACAAACTCTATCTCATCTTTAAACCCAATATACCCACCAACACCGGGATGCAGTAAACAACGCAATCCATGCTCCTGAGCTAGACTAATGATTTGTCTCATGTTGTTGATGAGGTGATGTTTCTGTTCTGAGGTTAATCGAGGTGCTGTTGCACTTTGACCGAGACTGCCAAAGCGCTCAGGATGATTACCTTCCATAAGCAGTAGCGTACCCACTCCTAGCGCCTTTAAACGAGCGCACGTTTTCTCAGTTTGTTTGAGAATTGCTGGCATTTTTTCGCTGTCACTAAAGGGTTGTTGCAGCTTACCAGCACATATTTCTAGTCCTCGCGTTCGGCACGCACTTTTGGTCAGCATCGACTCCTCTGGAAAGTAGCCGTCTGGCCCCAGTTCAATACCACGATATCCGCAGTCACTTGCCTCCATTAGCACTTTACCCCAACTTGGGTTTAGCCCATTGTCTGGCTCTTCGATACCCCAACAGCAAGGGGCGCAAGCTATTCGATTATGCATAACGTTTTCTCCAATTATCCTGATACCAAGATAAAAGTGTTAATAATGAAAAGACGTGATCAACCACCAATTTGGTATTTGCATTTATGCAAAGCCGCTTTGAATTCTTGTCTATAACACATAGTCGCTGCTCCCTTTTAGACTGAAACAAAGCGCTCAAACAGACGCATCATTTAAGGTATTGGGAGACAGAGATGGAACGAATTTTTATTGTCGCAGCAAAACGTACCCCTATAGGGAGCTTCAATGGTTCACTTAGCTCACTATCCGCAGTTGAGCTTGGTGCACACGCTATTCAAGCCACAATCGAGCAGGCTGATATTGCGCCAGACCTGATCGATGAAGTGATCGTAGGCAATGTGTTAACCGGAGGTTCTGGTATGGGTCCTGCCCGCCAAGCGGCTATTAAAGCGGGGATCCCAGATTCCGTTCCTGCCTACACCCTTAACATGATCTGTGGCAGTGGAATGAAAGTCGTAATGGATGGCGCAAGCCACATTCGAGCTGGCGATGCCGACATCGTCATGGCTTGTGGAATGGAAAGTATGTCCAACGCGCCCTTTATCGCCAACGGTCAAATCCGACGCGGATATAAAATGGGCCATCAAAACCTTGAAGACAGCATCATTAAGGATGGGCTGACTGATGCGTTCCACCAATACCATATGGGTATCACGGCAGAAAACATCGCCAAGAAATTTGAACTAACACGTGAAGAGCAAGATGCTTTTGCACTGGCGAGTCAAAAGAAAGCTGTCCACGCCTTAGAAAACGGTGATTTCACCAACGAAGTTGCCCCACTCACTATTATAAGCCGCCGGCGTCAAACTGAAGTAAAAAGTGACGAATACCCAAAACCCGATTGCACCTACGAAGCTCTACAAAAACTCAGACCTGCATTCACCGCCGAAGGGACGGTTACCGCAGGTAATGCATCTGGCATCAATGACGGTGGTTCAGCCATTCTATTGGCCTCTGAATCCGCAGTACAACGTCATGGTTTAATACCACTTGCAGAGCTTATTGAATACGGACAAGGGGCTATCGCGCCCGAGGTTATGGGACTTGGTCCAGTTCCCGCGATTGCCAACGCACTAAATAAAGCCAATTTGTCGATAACTGATATTGATGTGTTCGAGCTTAACGAAGCCTTCGCGGCCCAAGCTCTTGGCGTTGCTCATTCATTAGCGGAACAACACAACATTGATGTTCCATGGCTATTAGAGCGAACCAATTTAAGTGGTGGAGCGATCGCACTCGGCCACCCTATCGGAGCGTCAGGTAACCGGATTCTTACCACTCTTGTCTATCAATTGCATCGAACTCAGAGTGATTTGGGTTTGGCTTCATTGTGTATCGGTGGCGGCATGGGCACAGCCGTCATTATCAAACGTTGTTAAAGAGGAAACGACCATGAAAAAAGCAGCATCACCTCAACAACTCAAAGACATTCTTCATGACGGCATGACCATCATGGTAGGCGGTTTTATGGCAACCGGTGCGCCAGAAAAACTTATCGACCTACTAATCGAATTCGACATCAAAGACATCACACTCATTACTACCGATACGGCATCACCCGGTAGAGGTACGAGTCGACTGATTGCTGAAAAGCGAGTCAAAAAGCTTTATGCATCACACATCGGTCTTAACCCAGAAACAGGGGCACAAATGAACGAGGGAGTCTTGGATGTCGAACTCGTCCCTCAAGGCACTCTTGCCGAACGAATTCGCAGCGGAGGAGCCGGACTCGGTGGTGTTTTGACGCCTACTGGCCTGGGCACTATTGTCGCCGAAGGCAAACAAGTTATTAATGTTCAAGGAAAAGACTACTTACTAGAAACCCCTTTGAGGGCAGACATCGCACTTATTCGCGGCTCCATCGTTGACCGTCGTGGCAATGTGTTTTACAGCAAAACCACACAAAACTTTAACCCCTTGATGGCAACCGCTGCTGACACAGTAATTGTTGAAGCGGAGTCTCTGGTAGACATAGGCAACATTCAACCTGAAGCCGTGCACACCCCTAGCCTATATGTGGACTATATCTTAACGGAGGACGCGTAATGAGCACTCAACTAGACAAACATACTATTCGCCGTCGCATCGCCTGGCGTGTCGCTCAAGAAATGCGCGACGGAGATATCGTCAATCTAGGCATTGGTCTACCTACTCTAGTGGCTAACGAAGTCGACAAAGATGTCGAAATCCTTCTTCAAGCAGAGAATGGACTGCTTGGTATTGATAATTTAGCTGAAGAACATGAAATAGACGCTGACTTGGTTAACGCAGGCGCACAACCAATTACCGCAATCGAAGGAAGTTGCTATTTCAATAGCGCGGATTCGTTCGCCATTATTCGCGGCGGCCATGTCGATTCCACCGTGTTGGGCGCATTGCAAGTGGATGAAAAAGGTAATCTCGCGAACTGGATTATTCCAGGAAAAATGGTGCCCGGCATGGGTGGCGCGATGGATCTCGTGGTTGGAGCAAAGAAGGTGATCGTTGCGATGGAGCACACTGTCAAAGGCAAAGCGAAGCTATTACGCGACTGTACTTTGCCACTCACGGCTGTAAATCAAGTGGATTTGATTGTCACGGAAATGGGCGTCATAGAACTGACTGAACAAGGGATGCTGCTCACTGAATTAGCTCCGGAGTTTTCTGTTGAAGACGTTCAGCAAGCAACAGAAGCTGAACTTCGTATTTCCCCTGCATTAAAACCAATGCCCATCCCTACCTAATTCTGGTCTTAGAACTCTGAACATAAACCAGACGCCTAGTTGAGTTTAATCACTCACCTAGGCGTTATTTTTACCCTCAACACAAAATACTGGATATTCATACAGCACAAGTCTATACTGGTTGTACATACAGCAATTCATGAGGTGTAGTTATGTTGCAAGAAAAACTAGAACGCATCAATGAGCTTCGCAAACAAGCGATGTCTGATCCTGAATTCATGAAGTCTGCGCAAGCACACGCTGATGCGATTAAACACGAATATCATCCCACTCCAAGCAAACGTAGCAAGAAACCCAAAACATTGTCAGATATCTACCAAGGCTACGATTTTGGAATTTAACTCATAGACAAATACAAAAAAGGAGAGCATAAGCTCTCCTTTTTGATGGTTTGAATAGTCTTAGCACACTGATACCAGTCTTTAAATACAGGACCCTGACTAGGCTATCGTCCCCACTCTAAACGGACGAATTTTCCGGATAGTCATTGGATTTTGACCACCTTGCACAGACAACCTTTTAGCTTGAGTGCGTTTTAATTGAATGTGACAAAGTTCCAATATCAAACCAAACGCCATCGCAAAGTATACGTAACCTTTGTTGATATGAATTGCGAAGCCTTCTGCCATCAACAAGCCCCCTAACAACACCAAGAACAATAACGCTAGGGTTTTGAAGCCTGGGTACTGGGTGACAAGGTTATTGATTTTCTCTGCCGTCAACACCATGACCACCGCCGACGCTAATATCGCAGCAACCATGATTGGTACTTCACTTGTTAAACCAACCGCCGTAATGACAGAGTCCATAGAAAAGACCGCATCCACCGCGACAATCTGCAATAACACCACTGCCAAGCCTGCACTTACTCGTGTCGAATGCATACTTTCATCGTGAGTCAGCCAGCTCCAAAGCTCTTTCAGACTCTTGGCTAACAAAAACGCACCACCCAAGATCATAATGACATCTCGTCCGGTGAAAGCGAATTTAGCGATTTCGAATAAAGGTTGCGTCAATGACATGACCCAAGTGATCGAAAAAACTAACACGATACGCGCCATAACGGCCAAGCCAATACCTAGGTTTCGGGCCAGTTTACGTTGATGTAATGGAAGGCGTTCACAAAGTACGGAGATAAACACGACGTTATCAACACCGAGTACGATTTCTAAGGCAAATAGTGTGGCAAAAATAGCCCATGCTTCAGGCTGAAGGAAAAGTTCTAACATGATTGCGGCTCCAGGAAAGTGGAACCAATGGAATTGTAAAGTCGACTATAGGGGTCGTCCATTTAGGGTTAATACCTCTGTTACTTAGGGATCGCAAGTAAATCACCAAACCCTCTAACGAGCAATATGTCAGAATGTAACCAAACATGTCGTTGATTCATAAATTGATACATGCAACCCCAAACAGTGAATACGCGCCAATATTGCTTAGTTCGTCACAATTCCATCTTTGTATAGCCACTTGTATACAAACTGAAGTATTATTGTTTTATTAGGGACATAAATCATGAGAGTGCTGTAATCAGATGGGAAGCCTGAAAAACTCTGTAAGTAAAAGCGTAAAGACCAAAGTTGCTGGTCAGACGCAAGATGACGTCGTTTATTGTCATATTTTTGATGCCATATTAGAACAACGCCTTCCTCCCGCAACCAAACTAAATGAAGAAGCTTTAGCGGAAATTTTTGGTGTTAGTCGCACCATTATTCGTCGTGCACTGCTTCGATTATCGCTTGAAAAAGTCGTCGATATTCGACCGAATCGTGGCGCTATTGTTTCTGCCCCTTCGGTTGAAGAAGCACAACAGATTTTCAAAGCTAGAGAAGTGCTTGAGCTCGCCATTACTGAACTCGCAGTTGTAAGCGCAACCAAGGCGCAAATTGCTGAGTGCCGTAAATTGGTCGAAGAGGAAAACGCCGCCTTTGCCAAAGACGATTACGGTAGTGGCCTGCGTTTATCTGGTGAGTTTCATATCAAGCTCGCCGAAATGGCAGACAACGCACCTCTGCTCGCCTTCCAACGCAGTATTGTCTCGCAGTCGTCACTGCTCATTGCTATGTACGAAACGGGCAACCACTCCAACTGTTCTCAAGATGAACACACCATGTTGCTTGATGCCATTGAGAACGGCGATGAAGAAGTCGCACTTGAGCTTATGAAAGAACACTTAGAACACATTCGTTCTAAATTGAATCTTGATGGAAACAACGCCTCCAACGATCTTCATGTGGTGTTCTCAGACGTGCTTAAGAACAAAGCGAGCTAAGTTGAATAACACATTATAAGCCAACCAAATACGGTTGGCTTTTTTGATCCTGCTTGTTCCCTCGAAATTTCCGCAGCTTATCGTTTTAAACAACGAAATAATCATGGCTGATTTTTTGTAACACAGAATCGACGTCTGACTCCACATTTTATTAAATAAAATCATACACATACAATACCCACTTCATTCTAAAATCGATTAAAAGCCTTAGTTTTGTTGCTATTTTGTAAAATTTTAGTTGACCTCTTGGTCAAATTATCCAATTATTGACCCAAAGGTCAGAAAATTATAAAAACGAACTATCACGGAACAAGGAGGTCTCTTGATTACTTTTCTACTCAATCAAGAAATCAAGCAGGAAGTAAATGTCTCCCCCAACATGACTGTGCTGAACTATCTACGCACTCATGTAAAGAAAACTGGAACAAAGGAAGGTTGTGGTTCTGGTGACTGTGGGGCATGTACTGTCGTATTAGGTGAGCTCGTCGACGGGCAGCTGAAGTACCGCAGCGTCAACTCGTGTCTAACGTTTATTTCTGCTCTACACGGAAAACAGCTCATTACGGTGGAAGACTTACAAGAAAAAGGTCAATCACTCCACCCGGTACAAGAGGCAATAGTCGAGTTTCACGGCTCACAATGTGGTTATTGTACACCTGGTTTTATCATGTCGATGTTTGCATTGACCAAAAATAAACCTAACGCAAGCAAGCCCGATGTTATGGAGTCTCTTGCGGGTAACCTATGCCGTTGTACGGGTTATCGTCCTATCGTCGACTCGGCTTTATCACTTTGCTCAGAAGAACGTATTGTTGACCAATTCTCTGAATTAGAGCGTGCAACCATTCAGAAGCTTGAGAGTATTCAAAATGAAGATGCAAGCTTACGCCTTGGTCATCTCACTGCTTTTTCACCAAAAACTACTGACGAATTGGCCAAGCTTTACAAAGCACATCCCCAAGCCAAATTAGTCGCTGGCGGCACCGATTTAGCGCTTGAAGTAACTCAATTCCATCGTGAAATCGAAACGTTAATCAGTGTGAATCTGGTTGAAGAAATGAAAGTGTGTGAAGAGACGGACCAAACGTTAGAAATTGGTGCTAATCTGCCTATTTCCGATGCGTATCAACTGCTGACTAAGCACTACCCTGATTTCGGAGAACTTCTACATCGCTTCGCCTCACTGCAAGTGCGTAACCAAGGCACGATTGGCGGCAACATTGCCAATGCTTCCCCTATCGGTGACACCCCGCCGCTACTGATAGCGCTTGATGCTAGCATTCAGCTTCGTTGTGGTGATGAAACGCGTGTGATTCCGGTGGAAGAATATTTCATTAGCTACAAAGTGACAGCGCAGCAAGAGAGTGAATTCATCGAAAAGATCATCATTCCAAAACCAAGTAACGACAGCTTCCGAGCGTATAAATTGTCAAAACGTTTAGATGATGACATTTCAGCAGTATGCGGCGCTTTCGCCATTACTGTGGAAGATAACGTCGTGACAGACGCACGAGTCGCTTTCGGCGGTATGGCAGCAACACCTAAGCGCGCCACACTTTGCGAACAAGCGCTAATCGGTCAAGCATGGAATGAAGAGACCATAGCCACCGCAATGGAAGCAGTGAAAAACGATTTCGAGCCGCTTTCCGATTTCCGAGCAAGCCAAGAGTACCGCACTATTTCAGCTGCCAATATGCTTAAGCGCTATTACATTGAAACCAATAACACCAGTAATCTGATCGAAACGAGGGTAACTTCTTATGTCTAACGTGAATCATCAGCAACTGACTCACGAAGAGATGGTTGCCATTGTCAAACAAGATTTGAAAACCGGCGTGGGTAAGAGCGTTAAGCACGACAGTGCACCTAAACAGGTAACTGGTGAAGCGGTCTACATTGACGATCGTCTTGAGTTTCCAAATCAGCTGCATGTGTATGCTCTTTTAAGCACACAAGCGCACGCGAAAATCACCAAATTGGACGTATCGCCTTGTTATGAATTCGATGGCGTTGCCATCGCAATTACGTCCAAAGATGTGCCCGGTCAATTAGATATCGGCGCGATTCTACCTGGTGACCCTCTGTTAGCCGATGGCGTTGTGGAGTATTACGGCCAGCCTGTCATCGCAGTAGCCGCAAACGACCTAGAAACGGCCCGTAAAGCCGCTCATGCCGCCATCGTCGAATATGAAGCACTACCTGCTATCCTTGATGTCAAAGAAGCCCTTGCCAAAGAGCACTTTGTTACTGAAAGCCACCAGCAAAAGCGTGGTGACTCTCAAAAAGCACTCGCAAAGGCCAAACACATCATTGAAGGCGAGCTTGAGATCGGCGGGCAAGAGCACTTCTATCTAGAAACCCAAGTCAGTAGTGTTATGCCAACCGAAGATGGTGGCATGATTGTCTATACCTCAACCCAAAACCCGACTGAGGTTCAAAAGCTTGTCTCGGAAGTGCTCGGCGTTGCCATGCACAAGGTCGTTATCGACATGCGCCGCATGGGTGGTGGCTTTGGTGGTAAAGAGACTCAAGCGGCTGGACCTGCCTGTATGGCAGCGGTTATTGCACACCTAACAGGTCGTCCAACCAAAATGCGCTTGCTGCGTAATGAAGATATGACCATGACGGGTAAACGTCACCCATTCTACAACCAATACAAGATTGGTTTTAACGATGATGGTGTGATTGAGGGAGCTGAAATCATTGTCGCAGGTAACTGTGGTTACTCCCCTGACCTATCGAGCTCTATTGTCGACCGCGCCATGTTCCACTCGGACAACGCCTACTATTTAGGCGATGCAACCGTAACAGGCCATCGTTGTAAAACCAACACGGCATCGAATACTGCATACCGCGGGTTTGGTGGTCCACAAGGCATGATGACTATCGAACACATCATGGACGAGATCGCTCGTTACTTGAAAAAAGATCCCCTCGAAGTGCGCAAAGCCAACTACTACGGTGAAGAAGGTCGTGATGTTACCCACTACTATCAAACCGTAGAAGATAACTTCTTGCCGGAAATTACTGAGCAACTCGAACAAAGCAGTGATTACCACGCACGACGTAAAGAAATTGCCGAGTTCAACCGCAACAGCCCGATTTTGAAAAAAGGCTTATCCATTACTCCAGTGAAATTCGGGATCTCGTTTACCGCGACTTTCCTAAACCAAGCTGGAGCACTGATTCACATATACACCGATGGCAGTATTCATTTGAATCACGGTGGTACTGAAATGGGCCAAGGCTTGAATATCAAGGTGGCTCAAATCGTAGCAGAGGAGTTTCAAGTAGATGTTGACCGTATCCAAATCACTGCAACTAACACCGACAAGGTGCCGAACACCTCGCCCACTGCGGCCTCATCGGGCGCCGACCTCAACGGTAAAGCCGCGCAAAACGCTGCAATAACCATCAAACAGCGCCTCATAGAATTTGCATCGTCACACTTTAAAGTCACGCCAGAGGAAGTGATTTTTAAGAATGGTATGGTACAGATTCGTGAAGAAATTATGACGTTTGCGGACTTTGCTCAGCTGGCATGGATGAACCAAATTTCATTGTCGAGCACCGGCTTTTACCGCACGCCAAAAATCTATTATGACCATGAGAAAGCGCGCGGTCGCCCTTTCTACTACTTCGCTTACGGAGCATCGTGCTCAGAAGTAATTATTGATACGCTGACTGGTGAGTACAAAATCCTGCGCGTCGACATTTTGCACGATGTTGGCGCATCACTAAACCCTGCGATCGATATTGGTCAGGTTGAAGGCGGATTTGTACAGGGTGTGGGCTGGCTAACAACCGAAGAGCTGGTTTGGAATGAACAGGGTCGCCTAATGACTAACGGACCTGCAAGTTACAAGATCCCAGCGATTGCGGATATGCCTATCGACTTTAGAACCCACCTTCTGGAGAACCGCAGCAACCCAGAGGATACGGTGTTCAATTCAAAAGCCGTTGGTGAACCACCATTTATGCTAGGTATGTCAGTGTGGAGTGCGCTCAAAGATGCGATCTCGTATGTCGCCGTGGACGGTGCAATTCCAAAACTCGACACACCAGCAACACCTGAACGTGTATTAATGGCGGTACAAGCCGTCACACAAGGGCAGAAAAATACAACCACTACCACAACGGAAGCAAACTAATAAGAGAGGTCACTATGTTTAAGGACAATTGGATTCATGAACTCGCGAAGCTTGAAGAAAACCACGAGCCTTGTGTCATGGTGACCGTTTTGGAAGACCGAGGCTCTGTGCCGCGTGACGCGGGCACGAAGATGCTGGTAACACGAGACAAGATTATCGCCACTATCGGCGGTGGTCATCTCGAACATGTAGCATCAAAAATGGCACGAGAGATGCTTATTTCAGGAGAGAGCGCACTAAAAGTAGAGCGTTTTAATCTTGGAGCCCGCCTCGGTCAATGCTGTGGCGGAATGGCGACGTTAAGCTTCGAACCTATTGGAACAGCGCAGAAACACTTGGTGTTATTCGGCGCTGGTCATGTCGCAAAAGCACTACTGCACATAGTGTCGACATTACCATTTAGAGTGACCTGGATTGATGAACGAGAGGCAGAGTTCCCAGAAGTACTCCCAGATGGCGTGAAGAAATTGGTGTCAGATGACCCTGTTGGTGAAGTCAAACACATGCCACCGAATAGCTACTATTTGGTCATGACTCATAATCATCAACTCGACTTCGACCTGTCAAAAGCCATCATTGATCGTAATGACAGTGCGTACTTTGGAATGATCGGTTCATTGACCAAACGTAAGAAGTTCGACTTTAGGTTATCTCAGCGCGGCTATACACAAGAGCAGATCAACACCATGACCTGCCCTATCGGTATAGGCGCAATTACCGGCAAACACCCTGCAGAAATCGCTGTATCTGTCGCAGGGGAACTGATCTCACTCTATCAAGGCAATCCAGTAGAGCAAAAACGTCCGGATCCGTCGCAAGCACTGCATGAAGTAAGTTAAATGCTTACTTAAAGGACTCAGAATTTGAAGGCCAATTTGTGAGGAGTTGGCTAAAAGGAAGTACCATGACATCACAGCGTAAGGCCTACAGAGCCAGTATTTTACACAGCATTGCTGACCCGAAAGACGTCGGGTTAGAGAACTCGTATGAGTTTTTTGAAGACGGCATGATTGTCGTTGAACATGGTCATATCATCGATATTGGCTCAGCTACAGACGTACTAGCAAGACACCCAAAGCCACTAAAAGTCACCACCTATAAAGACAAGCTGATTACGTCAGGTTTTATTGATACTCATATCCACTATCCACAAACAGGCATGATTGCCTCTTACGGCGAACAGCTATTGGATTGGTTGGAAAACTATACCTTCCCAGAAGAAAGACGATTCAAAAACCCGGTTTACGCACACAAAGTCGCGAAACTGTTTTTGGATGAACTGGCGAGTAACGGAACCACTACAGCCCTAGTGTTCGGTACTGTACACAAAGAATCGGTCGATGTTTTCTTTGAAGAGGCAGAGAAACGTAAGCTTCGTATGATAGCAGGTAAAGTGCTCATGGACCGCAATGCACCAGACTATCTAACCGACACGCCAGAATCAGGATACCAAGCGTCTAAAGAGCTAATCGAAAAGTGGCATAATCGCGGCCGTTTACTCTATGCCGTCACGCCGAGATTTGCGCCAACCAGCACGCCAGAGCAACTTGCAACCGTAGGCAAGCTGCTTGAAGAATACCCAGACGTTTACATGCATACGCATTTATCGGAAAACAAGAAAGAGATTGAGTGGGTACTTGACCTCTTTCCAGAACGTGAAAGCTATCTTGATGTATACGATCATTACGGACTGCTTCACAAGCGTTCGGTGTTCGCTCATGGCATTCACTTATCTGATTGCGAATGTCAAAGGTTGGCGGATACAGAATCTGCTATCGCTTTCTGCCCTACTTCCAACTTGTTCCTTGGTTCAGGCCTATTTAAGTTGAATAAGCTTGAGGAACATGGCGTGCGTGTTGGTATGGGCACCGATGTGGGTGCGGGAACCAGCTTTTCGATTCTACAAACAATGAGTGAAGCGTACAAAATCATGCAGCTCCAGCAAGAAAAGCTGCACCCATTGAAATCGCTCTACTTAGCAACACTAGGCGGCGCTAAGTCTCTTCATTTGGAAGACAAGATTGGTAACTTAGCCGTTGGCAAAGAAGCCGATTTCGTAGTGTTAGACCTTCACGCGACTCAATTGATGCGCTTTAGAATGAAGCAAGCCACTACTCTAGAAGAGAAACTGTTTGTATTGATGAGCCTTGGTGACGATAGAACGGTCTGCGAGACGTATATCTTTGGCGACAAAGCTTATGACGTTCAAGGCGAGCGTGATAAGCGCTTAGTCAGTTAACAAAACATAGCAATAAATCGAAGGCCCTTAGTGGGCCTTTTGTTTTATCTAGATAAACAATTTCGAGAAATAATTTAAAAAAAAGCGCATTTTTTTGTTAGATGAACGAATTCTGAATATTAACTTCAAATCTCGTTAAGATTGACTCAGGCATAGTAGCACCATCAAATGAACACAACGCCTACTTTGAGGTTTTTATGAAAAAAGTAATCATCACTACAGCACTTATCCTTACTTCTGGTTTTGCAGCTGCGAAATCTATGCCTGAGCAAGGTGGTTTTAACGGCCCTATCAAAGGCGCACAAACAACAGTCGCTCAAGCGCTAAGTGCCAATGATGACGCTCCGGTTCAAATCACAGGTAACATCACGCACTCTTTGGGTGACGAGAAATACCAATTTACTGACGGCGCGAACACCATTGTGATTGAAATCGATCGTGAAGATTGGCGCGGTGTAGACGTTACACCAAATGACCGTGTAACAATTACTGGTAGTGTAGACAAAGACACGTTGGAAGATGCAACCGTTGACGTTAAACGCGTTGTCATCGCGGGTTAATAGCCAACAATACTCATCCCATTTTCAAAAGCGGCTGTCATTCAGCCGCTTTTGTTTGGCTGATAGGTTACCAACATCACACCCAATATGATCAATAACGCTCCGCCAATTCGTTGTGGCGTCATTTCAATTGTCGGATATCCCAATAACCCATACTGATCATAGAAAATCGACGCGATAACCTGGCCACAGACGATAGAAATCGCCAACGCCAACGCACCAAGTTGCGGTGCTAAATAGATCGACATAGCGATATTAAAAGCCCCTAAAAGCCCACCTATCCATGCCCACCAAGGTAGCGATGATATAGAACCTTGAGGAAACCAAGGTTTGCCTTCAATCACGACCAGCATGCCTAGCACAGCTGTTCCAACCACAAACGAAACAAACGCCGCTTGTAACGATGAACTCATACCAATTTTCAATTGCGCGTTGACGCCAGCTTGAGACACTAAACCAACCCCAACAACAACGCTGAGTATCACCAGTACGACACTTGTTACGTTCACATCAGTCTCCCGTCAAAACACACTCTTACAAGCGTAGCACTTCATTCATAATAAAATTCATGTACATTAGTACGATAACAACATTGATTTAGGGATATGACATGAGCAAAAAGGTATTCGCAGTTATTGGCACAGGCGCTATTGGAGGTTATTACGGAGCAAGACTCCATCACGGCGGCAATGATGTGCACTTTCTCTTCAACAGCGATTATCAACATGTCATCAAAAACGGCTTAAAAGTCGACTCCCATTATGGTGATTATTCAATTTCAGCTGAAAGCTTAAATGCTTATAATGCAACGCGTGATATGCCCAAAGCCGATGTCGTTCTTGTCGCGCTAAAAACCACCCAAAACCACCTTCTCGAAGCACTGCTTCGCCCTTTATTAAAACCCAATACACTTGTTATGTTGCTTCAAAATGGCATTGGTGCGGAGCGAGAGGTAGCTGAACAATTTAACCTTCCTTTTGTCGGAGGCGGATTGTGCTTTATTTGCTCAAATAAAGTGGCACCTGGACATATTGACCATATTGATTACGGCCGTATCACTATCGGCACTTATGGCGATGCCGGCATTGAAGCACTCGAAGACTTTGCCAATCACCTGACTCAAAGCGGCGTAGAAGTCGATGTCGATCAACGTATCATAGACGCAAGATGGAAGAAGCTGTTGTGGAATGTCCCTTTCAATGGACTATCGACCGTACTCAACACCGATACTGCTGAAATGATGAGCTGCGAGGAGCTGGTTAATCTCTCAAAAGAAATCATGATTGAAGTTCAACATGCCGCAAAAACCACGGACACTGACATTTCAGACACTTTGATTGATACCATGCTATCAAACACCGCTAAGATGAAGCCTTACCTCACTAGCATGTTACTCGACAGGCGCAACCATCGAGAACTTGAGATTCAATACATGTATAAAAACGCGATTGATTTAGCGAAAGATCAAGGTGTCGCTATGCCAAAAACTCAGATGCTTTATGAACAGCTATGTTTTATCAATAACCAGATAAAAAGCGTGAAATAATCATGGCAAATCCTGAATTTAAAGAAGACTTAGATGCACTGGATAAGCTCAGTGTCTGTCTTTATCGGTTGGGTATATCACTATTTTCCATCGGCTGTTTGCTGGCAGCCGCATTAAGCTACGAAGGTATCACACTCGCCAGTGTCACATCTCCATTTGATCAATGGATATTCTGGATGCTGCTTACATCCACGGTTTTATCCGCCGCCAACATCCACGTTTACGACAAAACGGTAAGAACGGTGATAATGTGGAGTGGCTGGTTAGCACTCCTATTTGTGGTCACAGACCTCCCAACGTGGGTATCCCTTGGCTTTTGCTTTGTGGTGTTTTCCGGCATTGCACTCAAAGAATCATTCTGCTTCAAAGTACCCGGACTCAAACTGATACCTGTTCTTCTCGTTATTGCAGTACTTTGCACTGCCCTGAACAAACTACCAGTTTTAGTTGCGCTCTACATCGCTGTCGGCGGAATTATGGGTTTCTTATCATTTAAGAAATGGCAAATGCCGCTTCACTTCGATATTGGCATTAAAGCGAATTATCAGATTTAGTAATCAAATCTCTGCTACACCCTCCCCTGATTAGTGATAATATCTCCGCATCAGAATTATCGAGATACACTATGTTTATCCATCACGTTAACGGCATCGACTGGCTGGTGATTACAGCCTTTGAAGAACTAAAAACCATGTTTATCGAAGATGCAGGAGCAATCCCCTCTTGCTTCTCTAACACCAGCGAATTAAGCCTGATTGACCAAGCCAAACGTACTCATGGATATTTGCCTTCACTCGACGGCGAAATCACCGATACCGGCACATTTCAACGTCAAAATAACGAAGAAGATTTGAACCCACAGCTTGCCTGTCTAGTTGAAGGACGTGGTCGGGTGTTTATCTATCACGGCGGCTTTGTGGCTTTTGTGGATGGTGAACAAACCTTTATTACCCAGATGGACTAAATACTTAGACTACATTCCTGAACGACATTCTTTATGAGGAGCCTACCGTGAATGAATTCCGCTCTTCGAATAGAAGATAAATATTCATTTCGAAAAGCGATACAGTGTTCAGTTACTACTAAAACACAATTCGTTCGCGGTCCCGAAAGAAGCCACCAGTTGGTCCGTTCACTGGCAGATTTGCGGCCCATACTATTCCTTCGGCCCCTATCGCTATTGGGCGCCCTCCGTTTCCCCCCATGTCAGTAGCTACCCATCCTGGACAGACTGAGTTTACAAGAATACCTCTGCTTTTCAGTTGATTGGCAAACATTAACGTCAATGAATTAAGCGCGATCTTGGACATGCTGTAGGCAGGTGTGCTGCCAGTCTGATTATCAAGCGCACCCGCACCACTGCTGATATTAACAATACGTGCTTGCTGACTGCTTTGGAGTAAAGGTAAAAGTGCTTGTGTCATTCGCCACGCTCCAAACACATTGGTATCCATCGCTTCTTTGACAGTAGTGAGATTAGCATTTGTCACATTTTGCCAAGTGTCATAATGAATCGCGGCATTGTTGATTAACACATCGACAACGGAAAAACGCTGCTTAACACGCTCAACCAAATGAGTAATGCTACCCTCATCAGTAATATCAAGCTGTGCCGCTAACAAGTTGTCCCAACCTAACTCTTTTACAGCTTGCTGTGCATCACTCAGCTGGCGCGCTGTAACAATGACAATGTCACCTTGTGCTGCCAATTGGCGACTAACTTCTTTACCAAGGCCACGGTTTGCCCCTGTAACAATGGCGATTCGCTGTGTTTTATTTCTCATGTCGAGTTCCTTATAAAATCTCTACTGCATCAACGTGGAACTTGGTCACGATGATAGTTTTTACCGTTGCCACCTAAAATCAAGTCGGAGCAAGCTCTAGCAAACGGTCAAGTACCCACTTGCTAGGCAAAATTGCTCTGACGTATTTATTGGTATATCACTTTAAGCGCTTCGCGAGATTTTAAGTTTTGCGCTGCCTGGTTAGGCGCCTCTGCCAAGATATCTCGACTACCTTGCTCTGCTTTTCGATTCAATTTCACTGAGGTGATTTGCCAGTTATCGCTTGCCCGTTGCAACTCAAACTCGTATTCACCTGAAACCGCCCAAAAACCTACTGCACCGAGCCAATGGCTTGCTGTGAAGTCCACTGTCGCATTCGCTTTATCGCCATCAATAGAGACGTTTAAATTGCTCAAGTGATGGAATGTTGCATCAAACCCGGGAAGGAACCCTGCCCATTGTTTGATCAAGTCTTGGCGTTTGACTAGTTGAGCCTCTCCGCCAAACAGTGTGGTGTAATCCACCGTCAATTCTGGAGCGAATAATCGACCTAAGTATTCAAATGCACCCTGGTCTGCCAAAGCCGAGAAGCTGTTAATGTTGCTTCGAATTTTCGCTTCGTCCAAAGGCATGGTTTGAGCATTCACATTCATGGTAATCGCCCCGATAAACAGTAACCACAGTTGTTTAAGTTTCATGGCACGACTCCTTATAGGTTCGCTTCGAAGTGCTCTACCACTTCATCGACAGCCAGTTTTACCGCTTCTGGTTGGTCGTAAAAATCGAACTGGTTAATGTCGTATAACCATACTGCGTTAACGTTGCTACCAGCATTCTCTATGTAACGATGCGCACCTGCAGGCAGAGCCATGGCTTCAGAGGCCACCATAAGAACTGGTTTATCTTGCGTTGCCGCGCTTGCTTGAGCATCGTAGTTCAACCAGCCAGTCCATGATGCAACGTTGTATTGGTTGTCATATTCAGGAATCAATCCACGATCGACTTCGGTGTAGTAAGGTGCTTGATACATCAGTGCACTCTCGTTGGTTGTGCTTGCCGCTTCTATGTAAACCGGAGTCGCTGAACGCGCTGCTTCTTCCGCTGCTACGAGTAGGTTTTTCGCGCTTTCTTCTCCGCCATAAATTTCAGTCGCCATCGCTTTGTCGTGCAACCAAGGAGCAACCACTGCTGCTGCGTTTACTTTGGCGTTACCAGCAACCGCATCCAACATGTAACCCGCCGACGCACAAATACCCAGGCCACCAATGCGTGATGCATCAATGCCGTCTAACTGACTCACTGCTTCAATCACTGCGCGAATGTCCGCTGTTTTACGTGAAGGATCTTCTAGGTACATCACCTGGTCTTTACTTTCACCCCAACCACGGAAATCAAACGTCAATGCAGCATATCCTCGCTCTGCTAATGCTTGAGCGTAAACCGCTGGCATCTGCTCTTTCACCGTTGTCCACGCACCCGTTACGATAACTACTGGGGCATTTCCCGCACCTTTTGGTAGGTAAAGGTTTGCAGCTAGTTGACCAACTTGAGTATTAAGTTCGATGTGTTTCATGGTGGTGTCCTCTATAGCTAGGTTAGTATTGTTATCATCTGCAGAAACTGAGTGAGCAAAGGTGGTGAACGGCAAACTGCTTAATAGTAGTAAAAGCGATTTCTTTAACATGGCATCCTCTCTGTCTTATGTTTTGCCTGAAGCGTCCGGCTAACTTGGGTATAGATTAGCGCTGTAACGCTAGAGAAGATTGAACATTCCTGCCCAAGTTTTTGTATTTTATTGCCCGCTCAAAAAGTTGACGAAATGTACAAAACTCCGCTAACTTCAGCGAGCAAGTGAATGAGAACAAAGGAACGAAAATGAAGTCCGAGCTTAAGTTTTATGACTCTGAATCTAATGTGCTATCAAGCTGTGGCGACGTGCTGGATATTGAGTTTTCAAACCATGGATTAGATTGGTCGGGCGTATTGGTAGAAAAGGGCACGTCCCCTTATTTCTATCCGAAGAATGTCTACACACCCTACTTCTACTTTGCACTGGCACTAGAAAAAGATTTGAATTGGAGCGTCGAAAAAGATGGTACGTTCGCCGATCTAAAAACCAGCCCGGGCAACATCTGGATTAACCCGCCTAAAACTCCGTTTACCCATGATGTGGCAGAGCCTTGCTACTTCGTCATCTTAGCGATTGAAGAGCAGGAGTTTTTCTCACATTGCCCGCTAAATTTAGACGGAATTGAGCTGCAATTTTTGAACAACTACAATGTGTTGGATGAAACCATTAAGGGCATCATTGAACTGTTTATGTTAGAAGCAAAAGGCAAAGGGCGAAATGGCAAAGTCTACCTCAATAACCTGGTTTCGTTGCTTGCAACCCACTACATCCAAAACTATTCCAACTACTTTGACCTTAAGAACAACCAACTTGCTGCCTCTAAGTTCGGCCAACACCAAGTTAGTAAGATTGACCAATACATCGAAGAAAACATGGGCAACAACATAGCGGTCGATGATTTAGCAGAATTGCTCGGTTGTAGTAAATTTTATTTCCTGAGAGAGTTCAAAAAGCTCATCGGTGTAACACCTTATCAATACCTGATGAATAAGCGTTTGGAGCAAGCACGAGTGGCACTCTCCTCTGCTCCAGTAAATATCGCTTTAACGGCACACGAGCTTGGCTTTAATGACCAATCCCACTTTACTCGTGCGTTCAAAAACCATTTCGGCATCACACCGGGGCAATACATAAAAAACAATGAAAACTGATAGTTAATTGGAAAAAATCACTTTCGGACTTCATGCCCGTCATAGCTTCTTAGGCATAAATGAGTTGGGAGTCATAAAACCATTCTGAGATTTCGGACTGCTTCCCGTACTGCAACAGCTCGACCAAAATACATCTAGCTAGCCCAATCCGTTTAAACTCTTTAATGACCAATTATTTGGCTGTTAAGTGAAGAAACTGAGTTTGCTCTTACGCTAAGTAAAAAAATGGAGCGATTTCTCGCCCCATCTAGTTCTAGTTACTTGTGGCCGATAACCAGTGCCATCTCATCACCATCCGCAAAGATGCTTCCTTTGAGATCGCTATATTTCGCTTTGATCTCTAAACCGTGTGGCTCTAGTTCACTGGCTAGCATTTCCAAGTTGAAGTGCTGCAGCCAGTTATACACTGTCCACTCTCGGGCATCTTCGAAGATGACGTATTTGTCTAGGGTCACCATCTCAGTTTCGTATTTGAAGTTTGATTGCAAACACCAGTAATTATCTGCACTCCAGAAACCACCCATAGCGTTCTTCTCGAGGTTTCTAGACTCAGTTTGAGCCGCAAAGCGAGTCGTAGTGTAAACATCCAGTGCAATCGAACCACTAGGCGCTAACAGGGATTTGAACTTACCTAATAAGGTCGCACGCTGATCTGGATTTAGAGCGCAAAGGTCACACATCACCAGAGTGATCAAGTCGAATTTGCGAACATCACCGTACTCAAGATAATTCCCATAGTGATACTCGATATCAAGCTGTGATTTCTTGGCTTGGCTTCTAGCGTATTCAAGCGAATTATGTGAAAAATCCAGACCAACAACGGTACCAACACCTTTGGATTTTAAGCGCTGGGTATATAGGCCAGGCCCACAACCGAAGTCAATGGTCTTAGAATCTGCACTTAGGCTAAACTCAGAAACTAGCCAGCTAGTAGACGCATCAATAAACTCCGCAGTACGAGATGCAAGGCTAAGTTCTGGGTTTAGATGAAATGCCAGCATCTGCTTTGCGATATGACTATCAGTCCACAATACATCAGCAGTATATGCAGACCATACAACAGGCTTTGCACTAGCCTCGTCGATTTTATTGTACATTTTTTAGTTCCGACAATAAGTTAGATTTATCGTCCTTACTTTCAGCTGAAGTTATTTCGTTGAATACCGTAAGGACGCTTGATAGATATTGTTTGTATAAAATAAGTCATTGCTGGTGCCTCCTTAGTAATGAGTTTAATTCGCCGACAAGTTATCAGCTCTTACAAAGACAAGCAACAAAGAAGGAATTTGGAGAAAAAACAGGATCTGATAAGGTCTGACGGCTATGACACATACGATTTGGATAAATCCCAAACAAGCTCTAAACGGATTGGTAGTGGTATTGTAATAAGGCTGAAGAAAGGCACTTCTCAATTACAAAGTGTTAGCTATCATGGTTCTGGGCAAAAATAAGTTACGGAAAATTGCCTATTTGAAACCCATGAATAATAAAAAGTATAGTCGCAAAATAGCAGACTAATCATTTCTTTCCGCTTGCTGTTTTAGTAGTGCTGATATAAATCAAGTTAAAAAGGCTGATGTCAAGCCATACAAACCAAGTCACCATAAATAGCAGCGTAAAAACGGCGAATTCGGTAAAACCAAGGTGAGGACTCAAGTAATTTCCCAGCGCGAAAATCGATAAGACATGAGCCAAGTCGTGAAAAAGCCCTATCCAGTGCACATGATCGCTGCAGGTCTCCGCATCTTGATGGGGCTTGGGTTTGCGCCACAATGGATGTTTCTTGAATAAATCCATATAGTTACGTCCTTTGCAAAATCACTGTGCGCTAAGCCGCATGTTATGTTCAGTATGGTAGAACCAACAATAACTTCAACTAGTTTATTTTTGGTAACCTTTAACCGCCTATCAACCCACACGCCCACTCCAACGAAAAAATAAAAGCACAGTAAAACATACACTTAAGAACATTCAATTCGATCTTTATGGTGGTTACTAAAAGTTAACTAATTGCACTAGAAATGTAGGTAACCATAATAAACCACAAGACAGCGAAATCATTATTCGCTCGGTAAACATCCAAATATTGAAGGGTTAATATCATGAGTAACGTTCTAATCATTAACGCACACGAACCATCTCCATTTTCTGAAGGCAAACTCAATGCGGCTTTAGTTGAGAAAGCTCGTACCCAGTTAGAATCAAAGGGTCACGAAGTTCGCGTAGTGACAATGCAAGATGACATCGTCGTTGACGAGCAACTGGCGAACTTTGAATGGGCAGATCGAGTGATCCTACAGTCACCTGTCAACTGGATGACCATCCCATGGTCTTTCAAAAAATACATGGATGAAGTATTCACTGCGGGTATGGGAGGCGCACTCTGTGCCTTTGATGGCAGAACGCCAGAAGAACCAAAGAAAAATTATGGAACAGGCGGCACTCGAACCAATACCAAATACATGCTTTCTTTCACATTCAATGCACCAGAGGAGTCATTTAATGATGATAGCGAATACTTATTCCAAGGTCGCGGTGTGGATGATTTGATGTTCCACATGCACGCAAACTTCCGCTTCTTTGGCATGACTGCACTGCCAACGTTTGCTTGCTACGACGTGATGAAAAACGCAGACATTGAGAACGACTTTGCTCGCTTTGAATCGCACCTAGACGCATACTTCTAAGAGGTAGTCATGAGCACTGGATTTACTAAACGTCAAGCGCTGGAAGTGCTGACTGGCCTGGCTGCTTAGCTTATCTCAAACTTCACTAACGCATTGGCGCACACTCAGCCGGATGCGCCATTCTAGAAGTTTGCGTGGACGCACCCTAGCGAACGTTAAACTCAGTTAAAGATAGCAAACGCAAATAAAAGCACTGTTTGCCGCGTGAGTACAGTGCTTTGAGTGGGAAACTCATATGAATAATACAATTAAGCTCGACATTATTAGTGATGTTGTCTGTCCATGGTGCATCATCGGATACAACCATTTAAAAGCAGCTATCAAACAGCTTGGCATTGAAGATAGCATCGAGATTGAGTGGCAGCCTTTTGAATTGAACCCTGATATGCCTGCTGAAGGTGAAAACCTTCGAGATCACGTTGCTCGTAAATATGGCAGTAGCGCAGAGGAAAGTAAGAACGCGCGCATCCGTATCGCCAGTATTGGGGCAGAGCATGGCTTCAAGTTTAACTACTTTGATGAAATGAAAATGGTGAACACTTTTGACGCACACCTTTTGCTTGATTACGCCAAGAGTTTGGGCAAGCAGACTGAGCTAAAATTACGTTTATTTACCGCATTCTTCAGTGAGCAGAAAGACGTCTCTGACCGTGAGATTCTTAAGCAAGAGCTAATTTCTGTAGGTCTTGAACCCGAAGAAGGAATGCGTTGGCTAGATGATGTGCAGCGACGAAGCTCAGTACGTAGTACAGAGAAACAATGGCAAAAAATGGGCGTATCGAGTGTTCCAACGGTGATTTTCAATGGAGAACATGGTTTTTCTGGCGCGCACTCAGTGGAAAGTTACAAACAGATCTTAGTTGAGTTAATAGCTCAGGCGAATCAACGCTAGGTTACTAAAAGTATACTGGTTGCAACTTATTTCTTAGTATCCTATCTTTTTCTAACTAGTTGTGACTTCAATCTCAGGAGCCCAGATGACATACTCACAAAAACTAAAAGCGAGTGACGCTTTTCCTATATTAGAGGCAACAAAGCTTGATGGAACCAAAGTCAAGTTAGGTCAACCTCAAGGTGATGCAACATGGCAAGCGGTGTTTGTCTATCGTGGTAAACATTGTCCACTTTGCACCAAATATTTGAATGAAATTGAGACCTATAAACAAGCATTTAGTGACTCAGGTGTTGATATTTTGGCAGTCTCTGGTGACTCAAAGCAACAATTGGAGCAACACCTAGAAAAGCTCGATATCAGTTTTCCTATCGCCTATGGCCTTACGGAGCAACAAATGAAGACTCTGGGGCTTTATATATCACTACCACGCTCCGAAGCTGAAACCGACCATAACTTTGCAGAGCCGGGGTTGTTTGTCGTCAATGAACACGGCAACCTACACGTGGTAGACATATCCAATAACCCATTTGTTAGACCTGAGCTCGGTGCACTGACCCGAGGTTTGGCATGGATTCGTAACCCAGAGAACCACTACCCTATCCGTGGCACACTAGACTACTGAATCGCCAGTTCGAAATACTACAAGGCAACCATATTGGTTGCCTTGCTACGTTAAAGAGGGAGTTAGATAAATGTAGCTCTCGCTATCTTAGCTGTATATTGTTGCTTTCAGACCATTTTCTCAACTCATCGAGAATTGTTAAAGCACTGCGCCCAAACTCGGTAAGTTCGTAGCTGACTGCCAGTGGTTTTTCATTGAGCACACGGCGTATAACCATGTTTTCACTTTCTAGCTCTTTTAGACGCTGATCGACCATCTTCTTGCTAGCACCGCCCAACATTCTTGAAAGGTCATTGAATCTCACTGGACCATCTTTTAGATGGTAGATAATCGATCCCTTCCATTTTGAACCCAAAATCCTCATACCTTTTTCGATCGCACAAGGCTGAGTACAGGCATCAACGACGCTCTTACGCCCTTTTGGGTCAACTTCAACTTTCGCTTTCATACAGCCCCACGTCATTTTGAGAAACTAAGTAATGTAATTTATCAGCATTGATAATAAAAACGTCACTCGTAGTTATTGAATACGCACATCGAATAAGTATAGGAGTAGGCTCCTAATGGCGAGCGCCTTACGGTATATTTTAGTTACCTAGAGATTGAATACAATCAGTATACTTTTAGTAACCTAGAGATTGAATACAATCAGTATACTTTTAGTAACCTAGTTGATAATGAGCTGTAACAACTAATATAAAAGTCTCCATAGACTGACTGTACAGCTAGTTTTTTTGGCCATTTCGACTAACTTTTCTCGTCACAACACATGTCTATAACTTGTATTGGAGCAGTTTTGTGTTGCGTACTCCGTCAGCACACCTCTGGACAAAAGTGAGTCAGTGACTATTTTAATTTAGCAAATCATTGATAACTCTGTGTATGGAAAGACACTTAAACCGGTGTCCAACCTTTTATACATATATAAAAGGGAAGTGTGGACTTTTGAGTGCTCTCCTACTCAAAAGTAGCTCTAAGGAGGAACTTGAAAGTGAGGAGAGCTGTATAGTCAGTGAATCGTCTATATTATTGATCTTTCGTAATCTAACTCAATATGATTACTTACCACCATGGATGAATTGAGCTTTCCTATATTCAATCTCTGTTTGTTCTGCTTTTCTAATTACTTCATCCAATTCGGCTCCTCGGGTTTTGGTAGCGGGTGAATAGACTTCAACATACACAGACTTCATAAACCCATAACTCATCATCGTTACCATAATGGCGAAAGGGCACCCCATAATAACGAGTAGCGATTGAATAGCGGTCATGCCTCCACTCATTAATAACAAGCTAGTGATACCAGAAATTGCAATTACCCAGCCAATACGTTGTGAAATCGGAGCATTATCTTCATCCTTTGATGTCAATGTATTAATAACAAGCGTGCCCGAATCAGAAGTCGTTATAAAGAACACGAAAATACTGAATAGAGCTAAGTAACTAGGTAGACTCCAATCAGATACCAACTCAAAGAACTTAAATAATGCCGACGAGGAGTTGGTCATCACTGCCGCACTTAACTCCTCGATACCTTGGTTATGAATAAGGTCCAACGCACTATTACCGAATATTGTTAGCCATGCGAAAGAAAAACCCACTGGTATAACAAGTACACCTACCACAAACTCTCGTATTGTTCTGCCACGTGAAATTCGAGCAATAAACAACCCCGTTGGCGCAGCGAAAGCAATCCACCAAGCCCAGTAAAATAGTGTCCAACCATAAAACCAATCTGGGTTAGTATAAGCGTAAGTATCAAAAGACAGGGGTACAAAGCTCGCCAAATAGTTGCCGATATTTTCAACTGTTGAGTTGAGGATGAAGGTAGTATTAGAGGCTAAAAATACATACGTCATTAGTCCAATTGCGACGCAGATGTTAATGAGTGATAGCGCTTTTATCCCTTTCTTTAGGCCAAGCACCAGTGAAATACATGTCGTTATTCCAATAATTGCAATCAAGACAATTTGATTGCCTGTGCTAATCTCCACGCCTAGTACATAATTTAAGCCAGTATTAATTTGTTGCACGCCAAAACCTAGGGGAGTCACAATACCAACCACTGTTGCAAGTACAGCAAAGACATCAATAGCTACTCCTAAAGGTCCATTGATTCGGTCACCAAATATTGGATAAAATGCGCTTCGCATTTCTAGTGGACGGCCTTTACGATACGCTGCGTAAGAAATAACAAGAGCTACAATAGTGTAAATAGCCCATGCATTGATGCCCCAATGAAAGAAAGTAATGTTCATTGCATCTCTCACTGCTACATCACTCTGTGCCTCAACGATAGGAGGGTTCATATAATGCATGACAGGCTCAGCGACGCCGAAAAAAACAAGCCCAATGCCCATCCCTGTGCTAAAGAGCATCGAACCCCATGCAAACCCTGAAAATTCAGGTCTCTCATTATCTTTACCGAGCCTTAAATCTCCAACACGGCTACATGCACTAAAAATTAAGATAGAGATAAACAATGCGACACTGCCCATATAAAACCAGGCAAACTTATGCGCGATGTAGTTTTTCAGATTTGAGAACATGTCAGTGCTTGCTTCTGGAGCAAGTAATACATAGACAAAGCACAGAGTTAAAATTATCCCAGCTCCCGCGCTTACTAGTAATTTATGAGTGTTTTTAGGTACGGATGTCATGTGCTGCTCCTACTTTAATAACTCTTTTTCAAATGGGTAGTTCGTTAGGTTTTCAAACCCATCTTCTGTGATAATGACTTGGTCTTCCAATTTGACCCCTTCTTTGCCGCCAACAGCGCCAACATATGCCTCAACACAAAGTGCCATGCCTGGCTCCAATACACCGTCATACCCATGACCTTCTAGATCTTCTGGATATCGTATTGAAGGGTACTCATCGCATAAACCGACACCGTGCATCATTACTCCATAGCGTTGTGGTCGGTATTTTTCAGGAAGTAAAAGGCCAGAGCGTGTTACTTCTTCGAATGTCATACCTGGCTTTAGTATTTCCATATTGTGTTGGATATGTTCATAGGCCACGCGGTATAAATGTCTCTGTTCTTCGGTCGCTTCTACATCACCGATTAGCCACGTGCGTGATAGGTCTGCACAGAATCCATAAGGACCAATGAGGTCGGTATCAAAAGCTAACAGCTCTCCTTCTTTAACTACGCGAGGACCGCACTCTTGGAACCATGGGTTTGTACGAGGTCCTGAAGACAGGATTCGACACTCTATCCATTCACCACCGCGCTTAATGTTTTCTGCATGTAACACCGACCAAATATCGTTTTCAGTGACGCCAGGAACAGTTGCCTCTTGCATTTTTTTCATTGCAATCTCTGTCGAAGCAATCGAACAGCGCATTGCGTTGATCTCATCAGTGTTTTTGACTGCTCTAGCTAGTTCCATCACTTCTTGGCCATCAAAGATATCGAGGCCTTGCTTATCGAGCTCACGCAAACCAACAATCTCGATCTTGTCTACAGCGATACGATTGCTCCCACCACCGTGACGCTTAACGATGTCAGCAATCTCTTTTGCAAAATGATGGGCGTGTTCATTGGTTCGATTTCCAGTTTCGAAGTAGAAGAATGACGCTCCATTACGTACTTCTTTCACAAGCGGTAGGTGTGCAGATAAATGGTCACAGTTATGGAAATCCCAAAGAATCATGTAGCCCTCTGCAGATACAAAACAAGCACGAGCGTGGTTGTGTGCAATCCAAAGCTGCATGTTGGTCGAATCTGTTGCATATCGAATATTCAAAGGATCAAATAACAACACCCCTGCCAAGTCACGGGCTTGCAATTGGTCTACAATGCGTTTTAATCGATACTCTCGCATTTTGTGCAGATTTGGTGGAGTGAGACCTAGGTCTGCCCACTCTTGGAATGCAAGAGCAGTAGGCCCTATCTCGACTCTATCATTGTCGTTCACGCTTCCATCTGGTTTTAATTGTGCGGCACGTCGACGTGACGGATCTATTTTTCGATTGGAGCCAAGTACAAATTGGTTTGTCATTTTATTTCCCTTAATAAACCACCGTATTAACTGGGTTTAATGTTACAGCAATGTTATTGGTGATTGATGGAAATAAAGTCTCATACCTAAGAACAAAATTCGCTGGGTAATGAATCCTCTGATTAAACAATCGGTTAGATTAAGTTGAGCTTGAATGTCTATATGCCAATAGTGATAGCCATCAATAACGCGTTGTTAATTGAGTGTTGCATTTTGAAAGGTTTACTTTTAGTTCTGTGAGCTAAGTTTAATTGCCTGACGTGCGTAAAAGCCAATATCATTCTAGGTATCAGTAAGTTAGGTTGATTTTGTAAAACCAGTGGCTTGTAAAACCCTTGGGTTAGCAATAGAAGTAGATGGAGATAGTTGAGCTAACTGTTGACTATATCCGGAAGGGGTCAAAAAGTGTTAAGTATGACTGGCGTCATTCAGGAAGCTGACAGTTATAGATGGGGTTTTCAAATTAAAAATACAAAAAATGGCACGTTAAGTGCCATTTGAATACAGTTTGAATTATATGCCATTTATTCAGCGTAAATACCTTTGGGAAGGCGAGCCTCTCGAGGTATACGATTTCCTGCGGTGTAATCGTTGATTATGTCGCAAGGCGTATAATTGCGTTCTAACTCAAATATATCATCTTGATCTAGATTCATTTCCAACGCAGCTAGAGCGCTATTGAATTGTTCAGGTGTATCAGCACCAACTAACATCGAGGAAACGTATTGTTTAGATAGTACCCAAGCTTGTGCTACCTGAGCGGGGGCTACGTTGTGCCTCTGGGCTACGCGGGCAACAGAAGTAGAAATATCTAATGAAGCCTTGTCGTTATACATTTCGGCAGTAAAGAAATCGGTTTTGTTTCGGTTAGACTGCAGATCATTAGTGAGAATACCCCGAGCAAGAGGACTAAATACCGACACTCCGATGCCTTGGTCTTGGCAATATGGAATCATCTCTCTCTCTTCTTCTCGGTAGGCACAATTATATTGTAGTTGCATGTTGATAGGTTTTACCCAACCGTTTTGATCACATACCTGGATGATCTTAGCGAGCTGCCATGTATACATGGTTGAAACACCAATATAGCGAGCTTTGCCTGATCGAACAATATCATTCAGCGCGCACATTGTTTCTTCTATAGGGGTGTTTACATCAAAGAAATGAAGCATGTAAATATCTACATAGTCCATCTTCATACGCTTTAGCGATGCGTCAATGGAGTTCATTATATGCTGGCGAGAATGGCCTTGTGCGTTGATGTCATCATTCATTTGGTAGCCAACTTTAGTTGTTACAATCAGTTTGTCACGTTGTCCAATGCGATTGAGAACATTACAAACGACTTCTTCACCTGCCCCATATGAGTAAAAGTCTGCTAGGTCGATAAAGTTAACACCATGGTCGATAGCATGACGAATGATTGGTTCGCTCTCTTTCTCATTAAAGATCCAAGGCTTCCATTCTTTAGAACCCATGTTCATCGTTCCAAGGCACAAACGAGACACCTTGAGGCCAGAGTTACCTAGTTGTACGTATTCCATATTCACCTCTCGCATTATGTAAACGAAATGTTTAATTTTTGTTTGTTGACCTGAGTATTTAGATTCAAAAGCCAACAAAACACGAGTGAATATAAGTTAGGCTTGTATGAGTTTAGTTCATTACCGCATGCAAGGTGAATTTAAAACCTTAAAAAACAATTGGTTATATTTTTGCCTTCAATAGGGGTTATTTGAAAAATTGAAGCTAAGACACGCTAAGACACTCTTCTTTCAACCAGGACACAAATGCTTCAACTTTACTCGTACCGACTTTGGGAGTCGGGACATGAATGAAGTACCCATAGCGACTGCGGCATTGTAGAGGGTGGAACTGAATGAGCTCTTGTTTTTTAAGCGAGTGATAGACCATATTGAGATCTACAACCGCGAACCCGCCCCCAGCGATAGCTGTATTTATCACCTGCTCTTGAGTACTCATCGAAATCCCTTTTCGGTGTCCCTCTGCCAATTGGATATTTGCTGATTCAAGCCAGTCTTTCCATGCTGGGAGGTTATGGCCGTGGTGGCGAATATGGAGCATCTTATGTGTATGCGCCTCAATATTCATGCTCTCGGTAACAAGATCTTGATTGCAGACTGCTACGTATTTTTCTTTAAACAACAAGTTGTCTTTTGCATAGAACTCACTGACTTCATCAAAGAGGATTTCAATATCGTATAGGGTACTTTGTTCTCGTTTGCTATAGATCTGTAAGTCATACTGAGGAAATACTTTTGCAAAGTTAACGAGGTGAGCACTCAACCAACGACTGGTAAATGTTGGAGGGGCTAGGACAACTAATCGCTGTTGGAGATTGGGGTTTCGTATGACCTCTAATCCTTTCTCAACCTCAGAAAGAGAACGAGAAATTGTGTCGAGAACTTGCTCGCCAATCGGAGTTAACTCAAGAAGCCCTCGAGTAGATGTGCGTTTGAAAAGCGGTACACCTAAATACTCCTCAAGTTGCTTTATCTGTTTGCTAACCGCCCCCTGTGTAACATTTAAGATGTTTGCCGCAGCGGTGAAACTCAAGTGGGTGCCTGCAACTTCAAATACTCGAACTGCATTAAGCGAGGGTAGCTGTCTCATTATCTTGCTCCTAGTCACAAATACAGCGACCTAGAACTCAAACTCAGTCACTGCGTTTCACATTAACTTCCGCAATAGCGCGCTTTTATAGATTTTTCTGAATTCTAATGATTAAATTTCATATGTTAATTACTTTTATTCGGTTGTTGTGAAATTGTGACATCTGTAAATTTTTAAGGACTGACCACAATGACAAATGCGCAGTTTGGAGAAAATATGGATACTCAATACAATTTAGCGATCACTACAGCTAAAGAGTGGCTAAGCAAAGATAAAAAGCAATTTATTGGTGGCCAATGGGTTCTCGGCAACTTAGAGAATAATTGGATGGTTACCAACCCTAGCAATAGAGATGTGTTGTGTAACATCCCTTTAGCTGATGAGCAGTTAGTTGAAGAAGCGACGGCTGTTGCCTCACAAGCTCACCAATCTGGTGTGTGGAGTAAAGTGAGTAGGACTGAACGAGCTAAAGTTCTTCGCGATATTGCTCAAGTTATTCGTGATCATACTGAAGTCTTAGCGGTGCTAGAGACGCTACCAAACGGGAAACTTTTAACAGAGTCGTTGGCAGATGATATCCCAACTTGTGCTGATATCTTTGAGTACTATGCAGGTTGGACTGACAAGTTTTATGGCGAAACGTCACCTGTCGACCCTGAGTACCTTAACTTCACGAATAAAGAACCGGTTGGCGTATGTGCGCTTATCGCACCTTGGAACTTTCCTCTTTATCAGGCCGCGTTGAAAATTGCTCCGGCTTTAGCTATGGGGAATACGGTTATTCTTAAACCATCCGAGTTTACACCTTTGACCTCCTTATATTTGATAGAAAAAATTGTTGAAAACGTTGATATTCCAGACGGTGTTTTAAACTTAGTAATTGCTGATGGAGCGGCTTCAAATCAACTAACAGTCAGCAATAATGTGCAAAAAGTTTCCTTTACGGGCAGTACACCAATTGGACGCAAAATTATTGAGAATAGCGGCCAATCAAACATGAAATCAGTCACGCTTGAGCTTGGCGGTAAGTCTCCTTGTATCTTCTTTGAGGATACTGAAAACTTGGATGCAGCTATTGATCGTGCCTTTACTGTTATGTTCTCTCACAAAGGTGAAAAGTGCTCCGAACCAACACGATTCTTAATTCAAGAAGGAATTTATGACTATGTTCTCGAGAAACTGATTGCGAAAGCAGAGGCTGTTAAGTGTGGTGATCCGTTAGATCCTGAAAGTGAACAAGGGCCTCAATGTAATGAAGCGCAGTTCAATAAAATCATGTCTTACATTGAGATAGGTAAAACCGAAGCGAAACTGGTTGCTGGTGGTACGCGAGATACATCAAATGGGAATGATAACGGTTACTTTGTGCGACCAACGATTTTCTCAGAAGTACCTGAAGATGCCCGTATAGCTCGTGAAGAGATCTTTGGGCCAGTGCTTTCTTGTATCAAATTCAAAAGTGAAGAAGACGCCGTTAGAATAGCTAACAACACGGAATATGGACTTGCGGCAGGTATATACACATCCAATGTGACTCGCGCACATCGAATGGTTGATCAGATTGATGCTGGTATGGTGTTTGTAAACAAATATGGCTGCTATGGACTTGCCAGCCCATTTGGAGGCTTTAAACAAAGTGGCTGGGGTAAGGAAATGGCCATTCATTCGCTATCTTCTTACACAAAGACTAAGAGTATTTGGGTCTACTACGGCGAAAGTTAATCAAATATGTTGGGCGGTCCTATCCGCCCAATTAAGGAAAATCATGCAATACAGAATCGAAGTCGATAATATTGGTGAAGTGAAAATTCCGGCGTTACTCCCTTATGGTGCTCAAACACAGCGAGCTCTAAATCTGTACCCCGTAGACAATCAAAAAACACTTGGCGACTACGCTTCACTTATCAACGCTGTTTTACGTATCAAATTAGCTTCTGCTCGTGTAAACAGGGAAATAGGAGAAATGGATCCAGTGCTTTCATTGAACGTTGAAAACACCTGTCAGTCCATATTAGAAAACTACCAAAGGGAGCTATTCCCCGTTCACGCATTTCATGGTGGTGGTGGGATTTCCGTTAATATGAATGTCAATGAAGTCGTCGCTAACATTGTCAATTATAGTTATTATGCCCAGCCCTACGGCTCTTATTCTCCCGCTCATCCGAATGATGCCATTAATATGAATCATTCAACGAGCGACTGCTTGCAAACCGCAAGTCACTTGGCTGCGATTGAAGCCCTTGACCGCTTAGATATAACCATTGAACGCTTGATATACTCGCTTGAGTATTTAATAGCGAATCACAGCGACAGTTCTAAACTCGCCAGAACCTGTATGCAGGATGCTGTCACGATTGAGTTTAAACAATTCTGGAGCGGTTACTTAGCATCACTACATACCTATCAAATGCACCTTAAAGCGTGTCGCAATGACCTTCAGGCTGTTAATTTAAGCGGTAATATTATTGGTCGAAGTGGTGACTGTTCAACGGCTTATGCCGAGCGTTGCATCTCAGTACTTTCAGACGTTACCGGTATAGAGCTTCGCAAGAACGATAACTTGTTTCAATCCAGCCAATCATTCGATGCTCAAACTAATTGCGTGAGCCAGGTGGAGAACTTAGCGGGCTTTATTATCAAGATCGCGAAAGACCTGCGTCTGATGTCTTCCGGTCCAGAGGGCGGTTTATCGGAAATTACGCTTCCAGCAGTACAGGCTGGTTCAAGTGCTATGCCTGGGAAAGTAAACCCTACGATTCCCGAGTTTGCCATTCAGTCTGCTATGCAAGCACAAGGGCATTGTTACTCATCTAAACAAGCACATATCCATGGAGAGTTAGATTATAACCCGTGGGGAATGCTACTGATTATCAATCTATTAGATGCGATAGATCACCTAGAGAAAGGAATTTCAGTACTAACTGAGAAGTGTATTCTCGGGATAGAAGTCAACTCAGAGACACAATCTCGTAATGAGTCTGCCTTAGTGCCACTCGTCGTACGGGTTAAGTCTAAGATTGGATACAAAGCGACTTTAGACCATGTTAAAGAGGCAAAAAACTCGACTGAATTAAAAGAGACGTTACAAGAGATACTCAAGCGGTGACCTCTACTCATTAATAGCAAATAATACTGTAACCGGAATGCTAGATTGTGGCACCCAGTCTATTAAAGCGTGCTCTAATCTTTTGATGTCACTCCATCTACTAGTGACAGTTCTGTAGACATTATTCAGATTAGAATAAATAGGCCAAGTACCTATCTGCAAAGCATCACACGAAAGTTATGTAGCTTGTAATGGGGCACTTTTGAGTTCCAAAAGTGCCAACTGTGAAGATTCTGGACAAATGGGGTTAATGTAAGGCCCTATCGAGTTGTTAATTGAGCCCCGTTTTATCGCTGTTCAAGCACTTATCTCAGCGTTAAGGAAGCGTTCTAGTATAAGAATAATAAAGCGCTTTCTTGAGTGATTATTTGTTAAAAAAACTAGCCACTGCATTTGCTGAAAGCGTTACCGCTTCTGGTTTGTAGTAAAAATCAACGTGGCTAAACTTACCTAAAGCCAGTACTTCATGCTCATTGGTTAACTTTTCAATAAACGCTGTTGAGCAAATTGCGGTTGGCGCATCCTGACCATAAACAACTAGCGTTGGCTGTACTATTTTGTCAGCGTAGTGCTCACAAAGAGAGAATAAGGATTGCATTGGTTGATCTGCCACATGTATGTTGGTGAAATTCTCGACTGCTACAGGACCTCGATAGCCATCACGACCATAGTAATCATATGTTTCACCTGCCATTTCCGGAAAGGCAGCTTCTCCAACAAACTCCTCTTTTGACTGTTCGTCATTTAAGCCAAATGGGGCCACATAGTCAGCTTTACCGGTTTCAAACATTTTCTGCTTAGAATCGTTTGCAGCTGCAATCATTTGATGAACGGTTGCTTTATCTGTCCATTGGAATGCATCCGCTGCCATCATGCCTGAAACAAGCGCCATCTTTTTAATACGATGGTCCGTCACCGCTGAAGAAGCCATAATTGAACCGCCCTGACAGACACCCAGACCGTAGATTTCATCGACATATGGTAGCGAGCTTAAGAATGAAACCGCATCCCACGTATTTTCTATTAAACGGAACATGTAACGAGACTGCATATACTCACCAGGAAGTGACGGAGAGTCACCCATACCTAGGTAATCAAATGCAAGGAAGATAAAACCACGCTCTGCCATTTCAGCACCATAAGTTGCTAGCACTTGCTCTTTCACTTGTGGAAACGGGCTTGCACCTAGGATAGCTTTGTACTTCTTGTTTACGTCAAATCCCGCAGGTACATAGAGATTACCAACCAGATCTACACCAAATGATTTGAAAGTTACTTGTTTAATATTCATATTCCTACCTTTTGTTTCTGCTACTTTATTGAATTTGCATTATTCGCTTTCAAACACTGGAATTAATTCTAGTGTTGCCGCTTCGTGCTTTTTTGTGTCAAACGTTAGACGCATTATTGGATATAGAAGCCCCAGTAACTTCCGATAAGCCGAGTTGACTCGGGACGTCACCATCGATAGGTCATTAGGAACTTTGCCATTGACTAACACCTCTAGGTCACCGACTCTCATCGCTCCATTGGGTTCGCCGTCCAAGCTTGGATTATTGATAAATGCGTCATACCAACTCCGCTCGTTGAACTTATACTGTCTGACAAAAAAACGGCCTTCGGTTTGTACAATGGTGATATCTATAAAACGGTGATCACCACATCTAATCTGATGAACTTTTTTCCTGTCAACAGCTTGAATCAATTGACTTAATTGTTCTTCCTTTTGTCGCATAGTTATCACCTCATAAGCTGTCTGGTAATTGATAAGGCTATCTTAGGTGGTACGCTTCGATATAGCAGTGCACAAAACTGCAAGACCTGTATACAGAATAACGAGGCAGAGTTAATACATCTGGTGATGCGGGAAGTGTTATTATTGAGCACTTGCTACTTCGAGCATAGCCTTCTCAAGGCTTTGATAGTATGGGTTCCAAGTCAATCGAGCATGCACCTTACCCTCCTCTTCATAACCCCAAGCCGACAACCACACTTCACCTCCTTTCTCGCAATAGGCTACCGCGTCACTGTCCATGCTATTCATACACATCGTGTAGGTTGCATCTTGTCCGTAATAAGCATTGCTCGGAGCAAATAAAGGACTCATGTGAGATGCCGTACTAATCCTCAACCCATCCAACTTCATACTCGATACCGTCACAGTTTCCTGCCCAATATTAGACTCACCATACCAAAGCAGTTGATTACTCGGATGTGTAAAGCGTTGTTGATATAGAGCATTTACCGCTTCTGGGTCGATAATACTGTCCGCCTCACTCAACACAATTAGAGTGGGGATCTCCACTTGATTCTCTTTCAATAACTCTCTTAGCTTTGCTGCACTTTGTGAGTATGCTATTGCTCCATTTAGCGGTGCAGAGTTATAGCGAGCAAAGTTGTCCTCATCAGTGGTGTAGCCATCAAAAAAGATGGAAGCGATAGGTGCTAACTTTTCAAGATATGGCGTTTGAGACTGAAAGCCTGGAGAGAACAGTAACAAGCCATCAATACCTCCATTTTCGATAGCATGAATTGTGACGAGGTTGCCTCCTGTAGAAAAACCGCCCAACCAGACCTCTTCGTATTGTTGTTTCAATAAACCAGCGTAATGATCAACGATAGTTTGCCAATCGTTATAGCTTGGCAGCATTAAGTCACTGGGCTTACTCCCATGACCTGGAAGTAGCAACACTTCCACATGAAACCCTTGCACACGCAACGAAGGAGCAATGTCCGAAAAGCTATATGGTGAATCACCCAAACCGTGTACCAGTAAAACGGCCTTGTTTGTCTTGTGTTTCGGTGTCAATTCGAATGGCATGTTCATAGTGATTTCCTTATCGTGGTCATCACTGATGTAACTGCGATTTTCCGCTAGCCACTTCTCTGTCACCATTAAATACTCGGAAAATGACGGCTGAATATAATCGTAATAGTCCTGTGACTGACTTAGCGAAGTTGAAGAACCAGAAATACAACCGGCTAATGAAAAAACAACGCTAAGTAACAGCAACTTGTATAGATTTGCAGACATACCTTTGGAAAACCTCTCTTGTCAGAGCGCAATTGCTCCGTCGATTAGAAGTTCATAATAAGTGGTGGCTATAATTTAAGCAGCGCACAAAACCACGAGAGTTGTATACAAATCCCCGAAATTGATCATTTCGTTGTTTTGTATACATATTACGGAGTTTTATATACTGTATTTCTGCTTAGACTGACGCACAGTAGTTAGCGCAATGATCAACGTTATCGTCAGCTATTGTTTATGTCTGATGCCAGCATTGCGTTACACCATGAGGTTCAATAATGAAAAAATTCCACTTTGAAACGATTGCAGAACAAAATGCGGCACTTGGTTTACGTCCACCAGAGCATCCTCTTGTTGATGTAATAAAAATGAGCTCAAACAATGATGATAACCAGCTAAATTGTGAACAAGAGTTGGCGCTATCCACCAGTTTCTATTCGATATCGCTCAAACACATTATTTCTGGTGAACTCATGTATGGCCGCACAAAGTACGACTGCTCGAATGGTACTATGCTGTTTTTTGCACCTAATCAAGAAGTATCAGCAAGTGGGATTAAAGTTGATGCAGTAGCTCGAACTATCTGTTTCCATCCGGACTACATTCGTGGCCACAAACTACAAGATGAACTGAAGCAATATCAGTTCTTCAATTATTCCGTCAATGAAGCGCTGCACCTTTCTCCAAAGGAAGAGCGACATATGGCAAATATGTTTGATACGCTTGAGATTGAAAACAGCAATTGCTTAGATGCCTTCAGTAAAGACCTAATTCTCTCGCAAATCAGTACGTTATTGATGTATGCCAATCGTTACTATCACCGACAGTTCTTGATGCGCAAAGAAACAGATACATCGGTATACGATAGGTTTTCAAATCTATTGGAGGCTCGATTAGAAGCTGTTGTTAGTCAATCGGAAACTATTCCTGAAGTTGAAGATATGGCGCGAGATATGAATATGACGAGTCGCTACTTAAGTGATGCCCTTAAGGCAGAAACCGGAAAGACAACCAAAGACTGGATTCATTACGCTTTGATTGAAAAGTCAAAGGATCGCTTGCTTTCAAGTAAGGATTCTGTCGCGACTATTGCATATAGTCTTGGCTTTGAATATCCACAGTATTTTTCGCGTTTATTCAAAAACAAAGTAGGAATGACACCATCTGAATATCGAGCAGAGAACATTCGTCATTAATCGGAATTTTGGATAACGAATGTCCTAAGGTAGATACGAAACACGAAAAGGGACATAAACTCGTTAATCTTTCACAAAACCACGATAGGTGATTGGCTGATATAGCTTAAAAGCACTAAGAACTCTTTATTGTTTCCATCTATTATCAACAAAATCTATAAAGTATTTCCTTAACAAGGTGACTTGTCGAAGAGCCCGGCTAACATTACAGTGACCAAATCGATTGGGCAGTTTGTTGTTATGTGCCAGTCCATGACAAGAATTTATCTGTTGTTATTCAGATAAAAATCTATTGAATAACTAGGAGCTTAGAATGAGCAAAGTGATCTTAATTACTGGAGCAACCGATGGTATTGGGTTAGCAACTGCCAAGGATTTAATAAAGCTAAATCATACAGTTATCATTCACGGTCGAACGCCAGCCAAAGTTTCAGACGTCGTTGATCAGTTACTGGAATTGAATTCAGATGCGAAAGTAGAAACGATCATTGCTGATTTATCTGATCTCAACCAAATAAACAAAATGGCTGATGAGGTTTCTCAGCGATTCTCTCAAATCGATGTCCTCATTAATAATGCCGGTGTATTTACAGCTCCCGCAACTAAGACTGAAGATAATCTCGACATTCGTTTTGTCGTCAATTCTATTGCCCCTTATCGTCTTACACAGGCTTTAATTCCATTGCTTGCTGCTAACGGACGTGTGGTTAACTTATCTTCGGCAGCACAAGCCACTGTCAACTTGGATGCATTGCGAGGAAACAAGCCACTCGGTGATTCAGATGCATACGCGCAAAGTAAACTCGCTCTTACTATGTGGTCTCGCGCGTTGGGATTACGCTATGAGCAAACAGGACCAATGATTGTGTCTGTTAATCCGAAGTCATTTTTGGGAAGTAAAATGGTGAAAGATGCATATGGTATTGCAGGAAATGACTTAGCTCTCGGTGCTGATATTCTAGTTCGAGCATCGCTGTCCGATGAATTCGCGCATGCACATGGCAAGTATTTTGATAATGATTTAGAAAGCTTTGCCGCACCGCATCCTGATGCATTAAATGAAACGAAAACTGAACAAGTATTATCCGTTATTGAAATGTTATCTGCTAGATAGACTCATATAGGAATAAAAAGGTTAGCCAACAATATCGTGTCGAAAGGTTAACCTTTTCTATTATTAGTATTCAGGATAGGCAGCAACTATAAAAATAGAGTAATAGACCTAGCCATTAACGCAATTCTTGACAAAACCATGACAAAACATCGACTGTGGTAACCAACTGATTCCTATAACCTTCCCGCTCCGTTCAAACCCAAAATAAAAACTATGATTATATTTACCATTGATTCTTTTAAAGAGGTTTTTCATATTCATACCTCAATGAAGAATAACCAGTTTAGTACTCAATATTTCAACGATGGCAACAAGCTTCATAAGTTGAAAGGAATAAGTATTGAAAAAGACGTGTTTGATGTATCGGGAATGTACCATGAAGTTATTACTGGCTGCACATTTGAGTTTTACAGTCGATCTGACATCAAAGTTAAAATCTTCGAAGGTGAGTTTCACGTCGAAGACATAGAGCTTTCACGACAAACTACGACAGATTATGGTGTCTGTACCTCAGCATCTGAGTTCTGCTTTTAGCTAAACCATAAAAAAAAAACTGACTAGCATGTGCTAGTCAGTTTAAACGTATTAAAGATGACTTCATCAGTTATTGAATCTGAGCGCCTTGTTCTACCCATTCTCCAATTAACATACGTTCCTCATCTGTCATCTGAGTTAGATTACCTAACGGCATTACCTTCGTCGTCACGGTTTGAGCGACAATGCGTGGTACATTCACTTTGATCTCTTCAGGCGTATCCAGAATCACGCCAGCCGGAGCGGTTTGGAATGCAGCATGTGTTGGCGTTGCAGAGTGACATACCGAACAGCGTTCTTGAATGACATCATTAATTTGTGCAAAGGCAATTGTGCCATCATCTGCTTGAGCCGCAATATCGGCTGAGGCTTGCATGTCTGCATGATGATCACCAGCTTCAACCACAGGTGCTTTTGCGACAGGGGCAGCTGGTTTGTTGGCATAAGGCGATGTAACAAAGGCTAGCGTTACCATACCCAAAGCAGCAGCAGGTATTGTCCATGCGAACTTCTGGCTACCATGACGTGTATTAAAGTAGTGACGGACCAAGATACTAAATACTGATAGCGCAGCCAAAATTGCCCAGTTGTATTCAGAACCATATGTGCTTGGGAAATGGTTGCTGATCATGATGAACAACACTGGCAAAGTCAGATAGTTATTGTGTCGTGAACGTAACAGGCCTTTTGCTGGCAATGTAGGGTCCGGCTCTTGATTGTTTTCAATCGCTTTCACTAAAGCACGTTGCGCAGGCATGATGACGAAGAACACGTTACCAACCATGATGGTACCAATGATAGCGCCTACGTGGATGTAAGCACCACGTCCACTGAACACCTGCGACAAACCATAGGCTGCACCTACCAACCCTAGGAACAACACGATACCTAACAGTACCGGCGTTTTGCCCAAAGGCGAGTTACACAGTAGGTTGTAGATTACCCAACCAGAGATAAGCGCAGCAATACCGATCATAATCGCTGTTGTTGAGTCGATGCCCGAACCTGGAGCTACTAGATAGATTTCAGCATTGAGGTAATACACTACGCCCAATAGCAGTACACCCGTAATCCACGTAAAGTAAGCTTCCCACTTAAACCAGTGAAGGTTTTCTGGCATTTTTGGTGGTGCCAGTTTGTATTTCTCGAGATGGTAAATACCACCGCCGTGAATCGCCCACAAATCGCCAGATAGGCCGTCTCTAGGGTTAGTACGGTTGAGATTGTTCTCAAGCCAAACGAAGTAGAAAGACGCTCCAATCCATGCGATACCTACAATCATATGGGCCCAACGAATCATCAGGTTGAGCCATTCTGTCATGTGCGGATCCATAACACACTCCTCAAAAGCAGCTTAGACAGTCGCTTGCTGCTTGTCCTTATCTTGTTTCGTCTTATCGATGTCTTGCGGCAAATCCTTCAAGTCCAACTGTACAAGGTTCTCTTCAAAGAACACTTCATCACAGTTATGCCCTTCCCCAGCTCTATCGACGATCAGAAATTTATCTTGGTCGGTCAGAGCCAAAACAGGATGGTGCCAAACTCCTTTGTGATAGTTGACCCCTTGACGACCGTTACTATAGAAAGCTCGGCAGTCAGTCAAAGAAGGATTGTCGCCTTTTGGTGCGACAACGATAAGATACGGTTGACCAAGCAATGGTATAAAAGCCTGTGAACCCAGAGGGTGTCGCTCTAACATTGAAATAGTGAGCGGATACTGAAGCGGGGTCGCTTGGAAGATACTCATGATCGCACGCCCCCCCAGCTCTTCAACATCGGCTTCAGCTAACTTATGGTAGCGACGAGTCGAACCATTATTGATCATAAAATAGTCACTATTTTCAACTTCAATCACATCACCAAACTGCTCAAATGCGGCTTTAGTGAGTGGCTCAATAGTTAGATGGCAAATACCATTACTCATAAAAATTCCCTCTATTAAGTTTAGTCTGCTTTTGTACCAAATAGGCGTAAGCGACTAATACCACCATCAGGGAAGATGTTTAGTCTTACATGGGTAACTGGACCAATCTCGTTAACCTCAGCTACAAACTCATGAATATCGTGTGCGTTCAGTTTTTGAGAAGGAAGTAGCTCCTTCCAAAATAAACTCTGAGTGGCGACTTGATCATCTGTTCCACCTTTCACGTAAGCGGCTTGAATTGAGCAGCTATCTGGGTAGTTACCTTTGAAGTGCGCTGTATCAACAACAACACGACCAACATTACCCGCATGTCCAAGTGCCACAATCACCCAGTCGTTACCCGGTGTTCTGCGTCGAGCGGTCTCCCAACCATCACCCATGTTTTCACCACGACCAGGGCCAAGGATATTTGACTTGTTACCATAGTGCTCATCACTACAAGCCAACGCACGACCACCATTTTCTACGGCCGCCAAGTCAACTTGTTGCAACTCGTCGATAGCATTCCAATCTACACTAGGGCTTCCGTAGACACGAAGACGCGCTACACCACCGTCTGGATAGATGTTAAGACGAACATGGGTATATACTTTGTCGCTGTCAATTTCGTTTAGATGGTGCTTGTCACCTTCTAGACTTTGTGACGGTAGAATTTCTTCCCAGCCTTCCGCATGAGTGGGATCAGCATCTGGGCTATAAATGGCGTCAACAGACGCTGACGGAGGGAAGTTACCTGTGAAAAATGAGGTATCGATATCAAGGCCTGCAATCGTTCCCGCTAAACCGAGCTTAACCACACAGAAGTCATAACCTTCGCCACGTTTACGGCGGCTTTCCCAACCGTCCATCCATTTGCCATTGTCGTCATAAAGGTCGTCTTTCCACTCAGGTGCTTCTCGACGAAGTAAACGACTCTTGTCAGCAAAAAAGTCATCGGTAGCGTATAGCGCTTCTGCGCCTAGTTTGTCATCTGCAAGGTTGATGTATTGTTCAATATTCAAAGACATTTCCTGTCATCCAGTTCAATTAATCCAATTAATAATAAAATGAGTACCTGCTTGCTCGTCGCCATTATCGGCCTCTGCCGACGCGCTCATTGCTTAGATTTTCCAGCTTAGGCTTTCGAGCTTAGGTTAATAAAAGAGATAGTCGCCTTTCCTTTGACTTACATATCTCTCAAGCGAAATAACGCTATCTTGTTGATTTCGTTAAGCGCAGTAGCAAACTCAGTTTCACTATCATTGCCTAATCGCATCTCGAACGATTCAAGAATTTGGTAACGATTGGCCCCTTTAACCGCCATGATAAAGGGAAAGTTGAAGCGATTTTTGTAGCTGTTGTTGTAAGTAGTAAATTTGGCAAATTCCTCTTCGGAGCACTGGTCAATACCAGCACCAGCCTGCTCGGCTGTAGATGCCGCGGTAAGTTCTCCATTGACCGCTGCTCTACCGGCTAAATCTGGGTGAGCGTTGATCAAGTCGAGTTGTTTTTGCTCAGACGCATTAAGCAGCGTCATCGACATTTTCAAATGTAAACTTTCTATATGGTTGTCATCTGCATCCAGTCCAGCGTCAAAAACGGACTCAGCCACCCAAGGACTGTGCTCATAAATGTCAGCAAAGCTTGAGACAAACTCATCACGTACCATAGTTGTCGGTGTGCATGATTTGAATTGTGTCATTATTGAGCTCCTTGCTGTTCATCGGGTTGATATGGGTGGTGTTCATGCCAGTGTTTGGCAATATCGATGCGGCGACATAGCCACACATCTTCATGTTGACTGACGTAATCTAAAAAGCGTTTTAGCGAGGCGATACGTCCCGGACGTCCAATTAATCGGCAATGTAAGCCTACAGACATCATTTTTGGTGCAGTTTCACCTTCTTCATACAGAGTATCGAAGGTATCTTTTAGGTATTGGAAGAACTGCTCACCGGAGTTGAATCCTTGGGCGGTAGCAAATCTCATATCATTTACGTCAAGCGTGTACGGTATAACTAACTGAGGTCTCCCCGCCTCTGTGTGCCAGTAAGGAAGATCATCATCATAGGCATCAGAGTCGTAAAGGAATCCGCCTTCTTCTGCCACAATACGTCGTGTATTTGGACCGGTTCTTCCGGTATACCAACCAAGCGGACGTTCACCCGTCACCTGCTTAATAATTTCTATCGCCTTGATCATATGATCGCGCTCTTGCGATTCATCAGTATATTGGTAGTCGATCCAACGATAGCCGTGACTGCATATCTCATGCCCCGCTTCTTTCATTGCCACAGCGACTTCAGGATAGCGCTCAACCGCCATCGCAACCGCGAAAATGGTTAGTGGAATATCATACTGCTCGAACAACCTAAGCACACGCCATACACCTGCACGGCTTCCGTATTCGTAAATCGATTCCATACTGATGTGACGCTCACCTTTTATTGGCATAGCACCCGGAATTTCCGATAGGAATGATTCCGATTCATCATCTCCGTGCAGTAAGCAACGCTCACCGCCTTCTTCATAATTCAATACAAAGGAAACCGCGATTCGTGCGTTATTTGGCCACTTAGGGTGAGGGGGATTCGCTCCGTAGCCGATGAGATTGCGCGAATAATCCTTATTCATCCACAGACTCCTTCTTGGTTCTTTTCTGCACTCTCTTTGGAGTGCGCTTTCACTCTTTGGTTTACTTAATTGTATACAATAATTTATCTCAATGTAAAGATTTTGTTTATCAAATTACATTTTGGAAACATAATGCTATTTTTCAACAAGTTATAATTGAATGATTTTTAACCATCACTATTTTAGTGCATGTTCCGCCCATATTTAGCACTGTTTTGATGCAACATTTTCATAACATAAACCTTTACTAATGGCGTAAATTGTGTACATATTAATATCAATAGAATTAAACAGACCTGATTTTTGTATACAGAATTACAAGATGACATTAAAGGAGCGTGTGTAAGCACGAAGCAATTATGGGACGACTAACAACGCATGTACTAGACACCGCAAATGGTGTGCCTGGGTCAGAGATCCAAGTGGATCTTTTCCGTATTGAAGGTGAAGAAAGTCAGTTTATTAAGAGCGTAATGACGAACTTCGATGGCCGAACTGATTCTCCTATTCTTGAAGGCGATGATTTTGTCGCTGGAAAATATCAACTCATTTTTCATGTCGCTCCTTACTTTGAGCGTAAAGGTGTCGAGCTAGACCAAGTTCCTTTCCTTGACGATATCGTAATTCGCTTTGGATTGAATGATGAGGATGCGCATTATCATGTGCCTCTGCTCGCCTCCCCTTACAGTTTTTCAACCTACAGAGGCAGTTGATCGCTGTAGCAACCTTCTCCTAGCAAGTGCAAGACAACAACAGGCAGCCTTGCACTTCTAAGAGCTCGCTCTTTTGCGAAAGAGCAATAAGTAAATTGGAATGAACCTACTCTCTTTGGAGAATGGCACTAGTGCTGGAGTGACTCTGCAGCAAGGTGTCATGGGTACTGCTGTTTTCAATTTAAGGAAAAGCAACAAACTTTATACCCAATTTCTACATTAAGGGTATTGTGTAAAGGACTTACTCAAATGAATGAAAGCAAAGCAGAAGTGCTCAACGAATCGGCTGGAAATGGCGTGCTTGAACGCTTTTTCAAGATAAAGCAACACGGTTCGAGCGTTAAAAATGAGCTCGTCGGAGGTGTAACGACCTTTGCTACTATGGCGTACATTATTTTCGTCAACCCAAGCATTATGGCGGCCTCTGGAATGGATCAGGGAGCGGTCTTCGTCGCCACCTGTATTGGTGCAGCCATTGGCTGTTTACTCATGGGGCTGTTTGCTAACTGGCCCGTTGGACTCGCGCCCGGTATGGGTCTTAACGCTTTCTTCTCTTTCACTGTCGTCAGTGAAATGGGATACAGCTGGGAAGTGGCACTCGGAGCGGTATTTATCTCCGGTATTCTCTTTGTCGGTATGAGCTTCTATAAGATACGACAGTGGATCATTGAGAGTATTCCTGAAAGTTTACGTTACTCGATGACGGCAGGTGTCGGTCTCTTCTTGGGTCTTATCGGCCTGAAAACCGCAGGTATTGTTGTTGAAAACCCAGCAACGTTGGTCTCTCTAGGTGACTTCACTAAACCAGATGCGCTTTTGGCTGCTATTGCCTTCTTGATCATTGCGGTGCTCAGTGAGCGTCGCGTGTTCGGTGCGGTATTAATCGGTATTCTGAGCGTTACTATTGTTGGCATGATGTTGGGTCTTGTTCAATACAATGGCTTCTTCTCTGCACCACCAAGCATTGCCCCAACCTTTATGGCGATGGACATTTCAGGCGCACTTAACGTTTCTATGGTCAGTGTGATTCTTGCTTTCCTTTTTGTGAACATGTTCGACACAGCAGGTACGCTAATGGGTGTCGCTGAGCGAGCTCACCTAATCAACAAAGAAACAGGCAAAATTGAAGGGCTAAGCAAGGCACTTAAAGCCGATAGTATTTCTAGTGTTGCTGGTGCATGTGTGGGTTGTCCACCAGTGACCAGTTATGTAGAAAGTGCCGCAGGTGTAGCTGCAGGCGCTAGAACTGGTCTATCCGCGATTGTCGTTGCCGCTCTTTTCCTAGCAGCAATTTTCCTTTCTCCATTAGCCGGTATGATTCCTTCTTATGCTACAGCTGGCGCTCTTATTTATGTAGCGTTCGTCATGATGAGTAGTATGCAGCATGTTGATTGGAAAGACTTTACCAATGGTGCTCCAGCAGCCATAACAGCGCTAATGATGCCACTTACTTTCTCTATCGCTAATGGTATCGCTCTTGGTTTTATCACTTACACCGTTCTTAAAGTAGCAACGGGCAAAACCAAAGATGTCTCTATTTCAATGTACCTATTAAGCGCCATTTTCGTTGCCAAACTGGTATTCATTGGCTAACCCAAAATCAAGCGGTAATCGTGCCTTAACGGTTACCGCTTGTTTTTAACCCTGCCGTTTAGGTCAGCACAAAGGACGAGCAGGATTACTATCACTACGCAGTTTGTAGAAGTCACCATGTCACCACCAAGGAAGAGTCGATTCATCGCTCTCTAAAGGAATAAGTATGAAACTTCTGTACACCCTGAACCAAAAACCGCCTCACGGCATGACCTTTTTACTGGCCGTCCAACATATGCTGGCCTCTATTGGTGGTATCGTCGCTGTACCATTAATTGTTGGCGCTTCCATTGGCCTACCTAACGACGAAATTGTCTCCCTCATTAACGCCGCCTTACTGGCATCTGGTATCGTCACCATCGCACAATGTGTCGGTTTCGGCCCTATCGGAATTAAGCTACCAGTTGTTATGGGTTCAAGCTTTGCCTTTCTTGGTGTTGCCATCTCCATAGGTAAAGATTCTGGCGTATCCGGCATTATGGGTGCAGCGTTGGTTGGCTCGTTTGTCGTCATATTAGCTAGCTTCTATATGGACAAAGTTCGTAAGCTCTTCCCAACTGTTGTAAGTGGAGTCGTGGTCACCCTAATCGGGCTCACCATACTCCCCGTTGCCATGAACTGGGTCGGAGATGCCCCCGCCGTTAGCAGTGAATTTGCTACCTTGCCTAAGCTGTTTCTTGCCGCTGTGTCACTTGGTATTGTGATTGCGGTATCGGTTTATTGTAAAGGTGCGGTTGCGGCTTCAGCTATTGTTATCGGCCTTGCCGGTGGTTACATCGTAGCGCTGTCCATGGGAATGGTTGATCTCGACCAAATAAGCACCGCTGAATGGGTAGGTGGTCCAGAACCGTTTAAATATGGTCTTACGTTCTCAGCCAGCGCCATTGTTAGTATGAGTTTGGTTTATATAGTTGTCATCGCCGAAGCGACTGGTGACTTTATGGCACTCGCAAACAACTGTCACACCAAGATTGATGGTAAAGACCTTAAGCGCGGATTGCTTGGCGATGGTCTGGGCAGCACACTTGCGTCATGCTTAACAGCTATGCCACTGGCATCATTCAGTCAAAACGTAGGTATTGTTGGTATTACAGGTGTTGCAAGCCGTTACGTTGTTGCAGCAACGGGTGGATTGCTCATCTTGGGTGGTTTGTTCCCGAAACTGGCAGCGATTGCAGTAACGATTCCAAAACCGGTGCTAGGCGGTGTGGGTTTTGTCATGTTTGGCATGATAGCTTACGCGGGTATTCGCATGCTTATTAAAGCGGCTGATACTAAACGTAATGCCCTTGTCATCTGCGTTGGCTTAGCATCAGGACTGGCAGTCACGTTTGAACCACGCTTACTTCAGCATTTCCCTCATGAACTTTCAAACTTCCTTCACTCAGGGATTACAACTGGTACGATCGTCACCGTACTTTTGCATCAGTTCTTGCCAAAATCAAGCAAGCGCGAAGAGCAAGAAGCACACGAAGAAAGCCGTGCTATGGTTAAGCAAGAGATTCATGAACTTCAGCAACAAGAAGAAAACCAAGAAATATCACAGACAGAGCTGTCTGCAAAAGGTAATAATTAAGAACAGCTAACAATCAGTGGCTATAACTGTCGTGCTCTAAGACATGGCTTAATCAATGACATAGAGCACCTTACATCAACTAAAAACAAAAAAAGACCCTCTTCCCTGAAAAGGCTGAGATGGCTAAGGATTACTATGAATGGAAACCGTATGGATTAAGAATCCACTTGCTATTTACACTGGCACTACAGAAGACGCTGGCGGCGGTATCGTTGTACAAGGCAGTCGAATTGTCGAGCTAGTAGCAAGCAACCAAGAACCCACCACAACCATAACGGCGGTTATCGACGCATCACAACATGTCGTCACTCCAGGGCTAGTGAATGCCCACCATCATTTTTATCAAACGCTAACTAGAGCTTACCCCGATGCGCTCAACAAAGAGCTGTTTCATTGGCTAAAAAGCTTGTATCCAGTATGGGCAAATCTCGACGAAGAGATGATGAGTGTCGCTACAGAATTGGCACTTGTTGAGCTATTACTCTCTGGCTGTACGACAGCCTCGGATCACCACTATTTAATCCCGACTGGTCTTGAACATGCGATAGATTTGCAAGTTGAAGCGGCGCAAAAGCTCGGAATAAGAGCCATATTTACTCGCGGTTCGATGAGTTTAGGGGAAGATGATGGCGGACTACCACCGCGTCACACAATACAAACTGAACAGACCATCGTTGATGACAGCTTGCGCTTGATCAATAGTTATCATCAACGTGAAGATGGAGCGATGACTCAAATCGCGCTCGCACCTTGTTCGCCATTTTCTGTGACCACTGATTTAATGAAAGAAACGGCACGAATCGCCAAAAATGAATCGGTGATGACACATACGCATCTCTGCGAAACATTGGACGAAGAAGATTTCTGTCTTGAGAAGTTTGGTATGCGTCCGGTAGATTACCTTGAGGACGTAGGTTGGCTTAATGAGCGCACTTGGTTAGCCCACGGTATCCATTTTAACAGTGAAGAGATTCGCAGACTTGGTAAAGCAGAGGTAGGAATAAGTCACTGCCCTACTTCTAATATGATGTTAGCGTCCGGTATCTGTAAAAATAACGAGCTTGAGAAAGCTGGCGTGAAAGTAGGCTTGGGTGTAGATGGTTCAGCCTCCAACGACGGTTCAAACCTAATAGCTGAGGTTCGTATGGCGATGTATTTGCAACGCCTTCGCTATGGCTCTAACAACGTAACACACTTTGACGCGCTTCGCTGGGCAACATCAGGATCAGCGCGCGCCATGGGTCGCACAGATATAGGCGAACTCTCCGTCGGCAAACAAGCAGATATTGCCATGTTTAAGCTCGATGACATTCGCTTCTCTGGCAGCCACGATCCACTCGCTGCTCTACTATTGTGCGGAGCTCAACAGGCAGACCGTGTGATGGTGGCTGGTCAATGGCGAGTTCACGATGGTGCTGTTATGGGCGTGGATATGCCACAGCTCATTGAGCGACATAAAGCCGCCGCACTTCGCTTAAGACAAGCAGCATTAAGTATGTAGCTTATTCATTGAGTTATCACGATAGCAAAGGGTCTCACTATTAGTGAGACCCTTTTTATTCACATCAATAACTTCTAACGAGATGTGATGCGTTAAATTTCTTGCATCAACTGAATATAGTTACCGCAGGTATCATCAAGTACTGCAATCATCACAGTGCCTGTTTCTCTTGGCGCAATGGAGAACTCAACACCAAGGGCAGACATTCTTTCGTATTCCGCAGCAATATCGTCAACAACAAACGACGTCCAAGGAATACCTGCCTCTTTAAGAGATTGTTGATACAACTTGGCAGGTTCAAATGCCATGGGTTCAAGTAGTAGTTCAACACCCGATTGTTCCTGTGGAGATACTACGGTTAACCATTTGTGCTCACCTACAGGTACTTCCGTCTTCTTCACAAAGCCCAACATGTTGGTGTAGAAGTCTAATGCTTTGTCCTGATCGTTGACAGGAACACTCGTTAAAGCAATTTTAATCATTCATATTTACCTTAGATGTAATGGAATAACTAAAAGATAGCCAAGAAGTCATAGGAAAACTTATTCTAGATTGCTTTTATTGCGCTTTTGAAACTCCCTTGGTGAATAACCCGTACACTTTTTAAACACCGAGGAAAACGTCGCTACGCTTTCGTACCCCACTTCAAAGCAGGTATAGGTAATCTGGTGCCCCTCTCGCAACAGTGCTTTCGCTTTGGCAATGCGCATATCCCTGAGATAGCTTCGGGGTGTGGCACCATAAAGCTTTTTAAAAATGCGCACATAGTGAAAGCGCGACATCAACGCCGCTTTAGCTAAGTCGTTCAACTCAATATTCTCTGAGTGAAATTTTTCCATGAAGGCTTTGGATTGGCGAATGAGTAAATACTGCTTGGCCTTTATGGGAGATTCACTGTAGAGACGGTCAATCTCTTGTTCATAGAATGTTTTGTTAGAAGGTGCCACTTGGACTCTGTCCCTTTCCAAAATACTCATCAAAGTCTAACACACGACTTGGCCTTAATTGCTAGGCATACAAATCTCAATCGGTATGATTTATGAGTACGAGCAAGTGTGTATAATCGTCGGCAGACTCTTGCTGTCAGCATGAGAAAGACAGCGAACTAAAATGGATGGAAGATGAAATTACAAACTATCGATAAGCAGTTATACCGATCTCGTTTAAACATCGTCATAATCGCTTGTATCGCGACCTTAGCAATTTCAAGTTTAGCGATTTCACAAGCCCTGATTTACCTCTTTCCTTCTCCTTCTGGCTCTCACTTTCACTGGAACCTTCTAGGCGTAATAATTAGCGCTATTGGGCTTGTTATTTTTCTTCTAAAACTCAAAGCCCAACCCAAGATGAAAGAGGTCGTTTATGTTTGGGAACTGAAACAAGCACTGAACCTCATTTATCGCAAAAATCGCAAGCTGCTAGCTGCGGCCGAACAAGGCAACGTTGATGCGATGTTAGCGCTGCAGTTCAGCTACGAAGGGTCGCGCCAACTTTGGCAACTTGATGACAACACCATCACCATAAGTAGCTTAAACACTGCACAGGAAAATCTTGACGAGTGGATACAAAAGTACGGCGTAACAATTAATGTCAGCGACTATGACTCAGCAATATTGAAGCGATTCTAATATTCACCTAGCTACATACAAATATCACCATCAATTAAACATCGCCTTTAAATAATATATTTAATAGGCGATATTTTCTAAAGAAACACTCTGTTTCAATCACAAACAAATCCTCAGACTTTTATTAATAATCCCATAAACCAATGCTAACCAACTAACACACCGGTCACTTTGAAATATAATCTAACCAATTAATACATAATGACCAATATATTAAATAAGTCATTGATTTATATACAACATAATTGATTTTACTTTGAATTAACCTTCAGGTAACATCTGTTTTTATTTATCTACTTCATAGGCAATTTGAAAGTAAACTCAACCCAGTACCCACAAAGAAACTATGGGATATATTGGTTTCAATATTAAAAGTTCCGTTAATTAGTTTCTAGCTGTGTGACTGTTTGTATCAATAGATTTCTGGCACATTGATATAACGAACTTATATAACTATATTCACAAACCATAATAACTATATAAATATTTGTGCACTGGTTAATAACCTTTGTTGAAGTCAAAGTCGTTATAATACTCAAGGAAATCTCATGATTGAAATCCATTGGTCGGTCGCGCTCGCAATGAGCTTTTGCAGCTTTCTAGGCATACTAAGAGTGTATGGAAGGCGTGTTGATCGATTTATGAAGCGTGTTTCTGCTCAGATGTTAAAAATTCTCAATGGCTCTATGAAAGCCTCTAACTACGCTCAACAGCGAACAGAAACAGAGTTGTATCAAATTGGTAGTCAGGAACGTAAATACGAATTTGGTGACTATATTCGCCAGCAAACCACCCGAAATAAAGACCTTTAGCATATCTATTAGACACAGCTGCTTCTATTCCGCTCTATATCGATGGAGCAGCTGTACGTCACCTCTACCTTGTAAAAGTGCACTTATACCCGACTCTTAACACCACAACCTTGTATAACTAACTTGGTGAGAAACGTCGCCGCTTGTTCATAATCTGCGTCGTCTAATTCGGGTTTATCCAATACACTGCAAATCTGCCAATTAAAATCAGCGTAGGTCTGAGTCGCAGACCAAATCGCAAACATAAGATGATGCGGTGGTACTTCATCCATAAAGCCTTGTTTCGACCAAGTAGCAAACTTGGAAATGATCATCTGCGATTGTTCAAACAGCTTGTCTCGAATGGATTCTGGCAACACCTTTGCCCCGGACATTACTTCACTAGCGAACACACGAGAAGCATGAGGATAATCACGGGAAATCGTCAGTTTGGTACGAATGTATTGAGTCAACGCTTCGACGGGATCATCTAACTGTTCGATAGGTAATGACGCAGCAAGCAATGGCTGAGTGACGGTTTCGAGCACGGCATAGTAAAGTTTGTCTTTGGAGCTAAAGTAGTAAAAGACGTTAGGCTTGGGAATATCTGCCGCTTTTGCTATATCGGCCATCTTGGTGGCAGCGTAACCATGCATAGCAAACTGTTCACTGGCAACCTCGATAATAAGGTCTTGGTTCTTTCGTCTGATTCGCGACATACTCTTCCCTGCTCTCATGTGCTACTTAGTTAATCTTAATGAAAACAAAGAATAAGTCCAAAACTTATGGGGAATACTGAGAGGTAAAAAATCCCAAAACCGATACAAACAGCGCCTGTTAATGTTGAAGTTAGAAGCCCTTTAACTCCAATAACTGCCTGCACGATTTCGGGAACGCGTATAAAAGGAGACAAAACTACGCGATTTATGCGGAAATCATGGCCCTAAGTAATCATTATTCGTTACGGATTGAATGATTAGAGCGAGCCTCTATTGCTTTAATTAGTGCAGAGTGGTCCCAGTTTTCACCACCTAAGTCGGCACACTCACCAAACAGTGCTTGCGCGTTTTCAGTGTTGGGTAACGCGACTTCAAGTTCTTGAGCTCCAGTTAGCGCAAGGTTTAGATCTTTTTGGTGAAGCGCAATCTTAAAGCCAGGGTCAAATGTGCCTTCTACCATACGCTCGCCATGCACTTCTAAAATCTTAGAACTTGCAAAGCCTCCCAATAGCGCCTGTCTCACACGTGCTGGATCCGCACCGGCTTTCGATGCAAAAACAAGGGCTTCCGACACTGCCTCAATATTAAGTGCAACAATGATTTGGTTAGCGACTTTACATGTTTGGCCTGCGCCACTATCACCAACAAGCGTGATGTTTTTGCCTAGTTTCTCAAACAGTGGGCGAGCTTGATCAAATGCTTCTTGGTCGCCGCCTACCATAATGCTCAGTGTTGCATTAACAGCACCCACTTCACCACCTGACACCGGAGCATCTAGATACTGTGCACCACTTTCTTTAATGCGTTTAGCAAATGACTTAGTCGCGATTGGCGAAATTGAACTCATATCAATCACTAACTTTTGAGACGTGCTTGCCGCTAACCCCTCTTCCACTCCGCTTGCTCCGAACAATACGTCTTCAACTTGTGGTGTATTTGGCACCATTAGAATGATAACGTCAGCGAGCTCAGTCGCTTCTTTCGGTGAGTGACATACTGTTGCGCCGCGAGTAACCAGTTCAGCCGGTGGAGCATTGAAGTGATCCGACAATACCAATTCGTAACCTGCCGCTTGCAGGTTTTTAGCCATTGGCTGACCCATAATTCCGGTACCGATGAATGCAATTTTCATGATGTGTTCTCCTTAACGTATCGAATTATTGAAAAGCGTTTAACCAAGAAAGACCTTCTTCAGTGGTCGTCTTCGGCTTGTATTCACAGCCCACCCAACCTTGGTAGCCCATTGCGTCAAGTTCTCTCAATACAAAGTCATAATTGATTTCTCCGGTACCTGGCTCATGACGCCCCGGGTTGTCAGCCAATTGAATGTGAGAAATTTGCGATAAGTTATTGGTGATGGTCGGAATTAAGTCGCCTTCCATAATTTGCATGTGATATATGTCGTATTGAACCGATAGGTTCGCACTACCGACTTCTTCAATAATGGATTTCGCTTGTTCTGTGGTGTTCAAGAAGAAGCCTGGAATATCACGTGTATTAATCGCTTCAATCACCAACTTGATGCCTGCCGCTTCCAGTTGCTGAGCAGCATAACGAAGGTTGATTACGAACGTCGTTCTCGCGTCTTGCTCAGTCACACTTGCCGGAACAATGCCTGCCAAGCAGTTGATTTGCTTACAGCCCAAAGTCTGGGCGTAGCTTATCGCTTGGCTCACCCCTTGTTGGAACTCTTCGATGCGACTTGGGTCGACCGCAATACCACGATCTCCCGCATTCCAGTCACCAGCAGGAAGGTTAAACAAAACCTGCTCTAGATTATTGTCATCCAACACCGACTTAATAGTTTCTGCTGTGAAATCGTAAGGAAACAGATACTCTACTCCGTGAAACCCTGCATTAGCCGCTTTTTCAAATCGACTCAGAAAGTCAACTTCATTAAACAGCATCGATAGGTTAGCTGCGAATTTTGGCATAATTTTCTCCTTAAGACTGTGAGTTTGACGAATCTAGTGACGACAGTGCAGTTGGTGCATCCGTTGCATTTTCAGCTAGTGGTTCAAATTCATTGATAGCGTTGATTTCGACACCCATTGAGATGTTAGTGACACGCTCTAGAATGATTTCAACCACAACAGGGACCTTGTGTTTCGCCATCAGCTCTCTTGCCTGAACGAACGCATCTTGGATGTCTTCTGGCTGTGTTACACGAATCGCTTTACAGCCTAACCCTTCCACCACTTTCACATGGTCAACACCATACCCTTCAAGTTCTGGAGAGTTCTGATTGTCGAACGCAAGCTGCACGCAATAATCGATGTCAAACTGACGTTGTGCCTGACGAATTAGGCCAAGATACGAGTTGTTAACGACTACGTGGATATACGGAAGATTAAACTGCGCACCCACAGCTAACTCTTCAATCATAAATTGGAAGTCATAGTCACCTGATATTGCGACAACATCACGGTTTGGATCCGCGGCTTTCACACCCAGCGCAGCGGGAGCAGTCCAGCCTAAAGGACCCGCTTGACCACAGTTAATCCAATGGCGTGGCTTGTATACATGAAGGAACTGAGCCGCCGCGATTTGCGATAGACCAATCGTGCTGACGTAACAAGTCTCACGACCAAATGCTTTGTTCATCTCTTCATAAACACGCATTGGTTTAATTGGCGTTTCCGTGAAGTGCGTTTTACGCAACATACTGGATTTGCGCTGCTGGCATTCACCAACCCAAGACGCACGATTAGGTAAAGTACCTTTTGATGAACGTTCGCGAGCAACATCGACTAATAGCTCCAATGCAGATTTGGCATCCGACACAATACCAAGATCCGGGCAGAATACGCGCCCAATTTGAGTCGGCTCAATGTCTACGTGGACAAACTTGCGGCCTTCGGTATACACATCCAATGAACCGGTGTGACGGTTAGCAAAGCGGTTACCAATACCGAATACAAAATCAGAGTTCAAAAGCGTTTCGTTACCGTAGCGATGTGCCGTCTGAAGACCCACCATACCTGCCATCAACTCGTGATCATCAGGGATAGTACCCCAACCCATCAACGTTGGAATCACTGGCACGCCAGTCAGTTCCGCAAACTGTTGTAGCAGTTCTGATGCCCCTGCGTTGATAACACCTCCACCTGAAACAATGACCGGTTTTTCGGCAGCACACAGCATATCAAATGCTTTTTCTGCCTGCTCGCGAGTTGCGGTTGGTTTGTATGCCGCAAGTGGCTCGTAGGTATCGATATCAAATTCGATTTCGGCTAGCTGTACGTCTAGTGGCAAATCGATAAGAACCGGGCCAGGCCTACCTGAACGCATTAAATGAAATGCTTTTTGAAATGCGCGTGGCACTTGAGCGGGCTCTAGTACTGTGGTCGCCCACTTTGTTACTGGTTTGGCAATAGATTCTATATCTACCGCCTGAAAATCTTCTTTATGCAGTCTTGCTCGAGGGGCTTGCCCAGTAATACATAGAATCGGAATCGAGTCCGCCGATGCAGAATAGAGTCCCGTGATCATATCCGTTCCAGCAGGTCCCGATGTACCAATACAAACACCAATATTACCTTGGCTAGTTCGTGTGTAGCCTTCTGCCATGTGTGATGCGCCTTCAACGTGGCGGGCTAACACATGGTCAATACCACCTAGGTGTTTCATCGCCGCATACATGGGGTTGATTGCTGCGCCCGGAACACCAAACGCAATGTCTACTCCCTCTTTCTTTAGTACGGCTACAGCTGCTTCAATTGCCTTCATTTTCGCCATTCTAATATCCCTCTCAGATTGTATACAATTCAAATCCATATTGTGTACTATGAACCATATCCAGAGAATCGCAACCCCAAAATCAACATTTTTGCAACATAGAGTTAAAGCACTAAGTGACCACTTACGCCGTAGTTCCTAACAGATAATGCTTTATATAAAATATCTTTACGTAAAAATATTTTCAGGAAAATTCGATGATAAATTAATGTTAAATACCCTTTGATCATTTGTTTGTTTTCCAATATAAGTAAATACACGGATACAGTTTTGTATACAAAATAAGAAAGTATTGTTTAAAGGAGACGAACAATGGCACTTAATGAAGTTATGGACGCAGCACAAGCAGATTGTCTTAAGGTAATTGGAGATACCCAGTCCACAGCTTATCAAGCGATCCTAAATTCCGACGCCCTAACCTTCCTAGAAACGTTAGTTGCGCACTTTGGCAGTAGACGCACTCAACTGCTACAAGACCGTGAAACCAAACAAGCCGCCTTTGATGCGGGCGAGCTACCAGATTTTCGCAAGGACACCAAATCAATAAGAGATGACAAGAGTTGGAAGGTTAGCCCGCCACCAGCTCCGCTATTAGATCGTCGCGTTGAAATTACCGGACCTGTTGATAGAAAGATGGTCATTAATGCGCTGAACTCCGGCGCAAAAGTATTTATGTGTTGCTTTGAGGATGCTTCCTCCCCGACCTGGAAAAACATGGTGGAGGGACAGATCAACTTACGCGACGCCAACCTTGGAACCATCAGTTATTACGACGACACCAAAGACAAGCAATACTCATTGAATAGTGATCCAGCACTATTAATTGCTCGACCTCGCGGACTTCATTTACCAGAAAAATCTATTCAATATCAGGGCCAGCCGATTGGCGGGTGCTTAATGGATTTTGCGTTGTATTTCTTCCACAACTATCAGTCTCGTGCAGACAAAGGCTTAGGTGTTTATTACTACATTCCAAAGTTGGAAAGCATGGAAGAAGCGAAATGGTGGGATGACGTATTTGCCTTTACTGAACGCTACTTCGGGGTACCAACAGGAACAATTCGAGCGACCGTGCTTATCGAAACACTACCTGCTGTATTCCAAATGGAAGAGATGTTGTATGCAATGAAGGACCACATTGTGGCCATGAACTGTGGTCGATGGGACTATATATTCAGCTACATTAAGACGTTGAAGAACCACAAAGACCGAATTTTACCAGACCGACACGGCATCGGTATGGACCAAGAGTTCCTAAACGCCTACAGCCAATTACTGGTTAAAACCTGTCATGCACGTGGTGCACTTGCGATGGGCGGGATGTCTGCCTTCATTCCGGCAAAAGATCCTGAAGAAATGGAACGTGTAACAGCGAAAGTCATTGAAGATAAAAAACGCGAGTCGAATAACGGTCACGACGGCACGTGGGTCGCGCACCCTGCATTGGTTGATCTTGCGATGTCGGTGTTTGACGAGCAGCTTCAGGGGAAAACAAATCAACTTGATTATGTTAGTCCATCGGAAGACATTACTGCCGAGACGCTATTAAAACCTTGCGAAGGTACGCGTGATGAAGCGGGTGTGCGCAAGAATATTCGTATTGCTCTCTACTACATTGAAGCATGGATACAGGGGCACGGTTGCGTACCAATTTATGGACTGATGGAGGATGCCGCAACGGCTGAGATCTCTCGTGCCAACATTTGGCAGTGGATCCACCACGGTGTCACTCTGGATGATGGCCAAGTATTTACATCATCACTCTTTCACACTTGGCTCTACCAAGAGCTAAAAACGATTAAACAGGAAGTTGGCGATGCACGTTATGCTGCAGGACGCTTTGATGAAACAGCTGACCTTTTTTATGAGCTTTCTACAGCAAAACAGTTCGCTAACTTCCTGACCCTTCCAAGCTATTCGTTACTTTAACCAAACTGTTGGCAAAGTACGCCTAAATCCTGCTGACTTAATCCGAATAAGTGCTTAAGGCAGCAGGTACGAATAGCGCAAGCTATGAGACGAGGAGATAACATGGGAAGTTTAACTCTACAACAAGCACTGACCATTATTGATGGCACATTTGAAGCTGGACTGTCTGACGACTGTGCGCCTTTGACTGTTGCCGTTCTTGATAATGGAGGAAAACTGATTTCTTTGCAGCGACAAGATGGGTCTAGCATGATGCGACCTGACATTGCAATTGCCAAAGCATGGGGCGCATTGGCGCTAGGTTGTTCCTCCCGAAAACTAGCGCAAGACGCTGATTCTCGTCCTGCATTTATCTCCGCGGTTAACGTACTTGCCCACGGTAACATGGTTCCCGTTCCGGGCGGACTGCTTATTCGAGACGAAGAGAAAAACGTGATTGGCGCTATTGGTGTGAGTGGCGATCTCTCTGATATTGATGAGCGCTGCGCTATTCAAGGGATTAACTGTGCCAACTTATACAGCGATGAGGTAGCCGCTTAACGTATAAGGCCCTAACGAATTAGGGCCTTAATGCTTATTCATATTGGCTTAACCAGGTTTTAAACAACTGATTTGCCTGCTTTTTCTGAGAAGCCGAAAGAGATTTCACCAATCCATCTTGCACTTCGACGTGTTCTTCGATCATTTTATCAATCAGCACTAAACCATCTTGCGTCAATTGCACCGTAACGCTTCGACGGTCCGCTTTGCTGTGCTCTCTCGAAATTAATCCTTTGGACTCCAGCTTATCCAATCTATTGGTCATCGCTCCTGACGTAAGCATCATCGTGTTAATTAGCTCTGACGGTGTTAAACGATAAGGCTTACCACTACGTCGCAAGGTTGCCAAGACATCAAATTCACCAAGTTTTAAGTCGTATTTTTTATGTAAATCCGCAACTTTGGTTTCCATATATTTGGCAATGCGCATTAGCCGCCCCATCATGGCCATAGGTTCTGTGTCCAGCTCAGGCTTCTGTTTTGCCCACTGCTCTACTACGCGATCAATCGCATCCATGTCTTATTCATCCACTGGTTAATCATCAAGAAAAATTAGTTTAACATAAAGATACTTTACAGGCAGCCAATTTGTCGTTAGAGTGTGCGCAAATATCTTAACGTAAAGATAAATTAAATGAACATACTTCTGGCAATGATCCCCGCCTTTTTCTGGGGTACAACTTATGCCGTAACCAAATTTACGCTACCAGACTGGCCGCCGATTTTGTTAGGGGCTCTGCGAGCGCTACCAGCAGGTTTATTATTACTGCTGGTTAAGCCAGCTTTACCTAAAAAAGGTGAATGGCAAGTATTACTAACGCTTGGTCTTATCAACATCGCTACCTTCTTTGGTTTGATATTTGTGATGGCGCAAACCTTGCCGTCTGCCATTTCAGGCGTAGGTATGGTTTCGGTGCCTGTTTTCGCAATGTTATATCAATGGCTGGTAAAAAAACACCGTCCAAGCTGGTCACAAGCATTGAGTGGTCTAGCACTGGTATCACTGGCTTTTTTCCTGTTTTCGCCAGGTTCAATCAGCCTTAACCCAATAGGTTTAGGCGCAATGCTTGCAGCGATTATGTGTATTGTCGCGGGTAGTAGTATCACTAAGTCATTGGGCACTAGAATTCACTGGTGGACAATATTAACTTGGCAGCTAATCTTAGGCGGCGCAATCTTAGCGATTGCTTCTGGCTTTCACGCCGCAATTGCACCGGAAACTTATGTCTCGGTCATCGAGAACTTTGATGGTCGAAACCTGTTTGGTTTAAGTTGGGTCGTTGGTCTCAATACCGCACTAAGTTACGGCATGTACGTATGGCTGTTACAGCGGATGACTGTGGTAGATTTCACTTTCGGCGGTATCGCAAACCCAATAGCAGGCATTGTTTGTGGCCTAATGCTACTTGGTGAGTCGTTCACGCATACTCAATACATTCTGATGATGGGTATGATAATAACCTCACTGATTCCACAAATGATCATGGCGATAAAACAGCATCGTGTGACGCGACTAGCCAACCGATAATTACAAGATACCGTTTTCCCAAAAGCGTTTAATACAATGCTCGGCAGCTTCTACCGAGCATTGTTGTTTCCGAGGCTAACACTTTACAAACATAGTCAGAACCGTACTATAGGCGGCTGTTTTTACCAAAAGAGAATCCTTGTGAAACGATTAGTACTGTATGTCTCAGACAAATGCCCTCACTGTAAAGATGCTCAGCGTTATTTGGACAGCAAGGGTTATAAATACCGCCTGACCAATGCAAAAATGCAGCGTGGTCGCAAAGAGTTAGATGCGATTGGAGCTCGTTCTCTTCCTGTACTGAAAATTGGTGACCAATATATGGTAGGTTGGAACCCGAAGAATTTCGAACGTATGTACAAAAGCAATTAATCCTTCATTTCCTATACTGCTTCTGTCAATGTCGAGAGGCAGTATAATATGAACAATTGGTGGACATTTTTAATTGGATTCGTTACCGCTTTCAGCCATGCGGACAGCTTAGAAGTCTTGGATGAAGCGAGGATCATTAATCAACGACTGTATTTAGTTCATATTGGCAGTCAGCCTTCGCCGATACACACTTGTTTCGCCACCCAAATTGCCAACCAAACGTTAATCACACCGGCTCATTGTATCTACGATTATACCTCTCGCAGTTTCTACCCACTTAGAGATATTCGGCTAACCGCGCTATTTGGCCAAGATGAACGTTATGACTTTGCTCACGCGACTTCAGTAAAGACCGATCACCAGAACGTCGAAAAGATGACTGCGCGAGATGACTGGGCCATTCTTGAAGTGGGTTCTCAGCTAGGCTGTCATCAGGATATCGCCGCTCTTGTCGACGCCTCTACCGTTCAATGGGAGAACGAGCCGATTCAATTGTTGGTTTATGATCAAGCTCGTGCAGCACTTGCCATTGAAACCTGTTTTGTTGACTCATCTAATCTGAGCAACATGACCATAAGTCAATGCAGTGATATGACTCAGGTGTTTTCTGGCACACCTATTTACGTCCAAATAGGTGTGAATATGGCTTTGATTGGTATGGTCACCAACAAACAACAAGACATAAGCCATTCTGTTTATTCCGCAACGTCTATCGGGCAAGTGCTCACTCGGCTACCTACTTCGAGTACTTGCATCAAAGATGCTTCTTAACAAAGTCTATAAAAGTCCTATCAGCGCGCGATAAGTACCCATCTTTACGCCAAGCTAGAGCAAGGTCGACGAATACTGGCGGCTCAAACGACAACCCCTTAAGTTCTGGTTCATGCCCTGTGACCAACTCCAATAATGCCGTAATAGCAAACTCACGCTTTACTATAGATAGAATCATTGGGAGAAGATTAGTTTCAAACGAGAACTTCGCTTCGATATTACGGCGTTCACACTCCTCATCAATAAAGTCGCGGTGGAAATATCCAGGTTTAAACATCACCAGTTCTTCATCGAAAAACTCGTCAAAATCTAATGATTGTTTATTTGCAAATGGGTGGTTTTGACTGACTACCGCGACCATTTCAGAGCGAAAGATCTGGTCGACTTCTAGATCACCGGGCACGTCCGTATTGCGAATAACACCGAGGTCGATATCCCCATGGAGTAACATCTTTCTGATGTCTTGTGTCCCTGCCTCAATAACCGTCATTTTGAGATTGGGATAGGCACTCTTAAATGCCATGACTATTTCTGGAAAAAAATAGGACCCCATCATACTTGGTGTCCCCAAACGAACTTCGCCCTTTAATAACCCTTTCATCTCATCAATGGCTAGGCTGGCATCATCAATTTGGCGCAGAACCTTCTGAGCATGAGGCAGTAATACTCGACCTTCCTGTGTCAACATAACTTGTTTATCGACGCGAGAAAAAAGCTGTACACCGAGCTGCTGCTCAAACTTCTTGATAGAAATGCTCAGTGCAGGCTGAGCAATGGCCACCGCTTGGGCTGCTCGGGTAAAGTTTTGGTGTTCTACGACGGCAAGAAAGTGCTTAAGTTGTTTAATATCCATATTAACAAAATATATCGAAGTTATAGCTTTAATATATTTCATTAATCCATATTTGAATGCTAACTTGGTCACATAAGCATCGTTTAGTTATAGAGAATCAGGTTGTGATAGAGCTGCATACGAAACAATACCAACAGATAACTTGGGCATTAGCCCTCGGCTCCTTTTTGGTATTTTGTAATCTATATATCTTCCAACCAATCCTACCGCAGCTTGCTATACACTTTTCAGTCTCTGAAACTGAAATAAACTGGGTGTTCGCTGCTTCTACGCTAGGGCTGTCGATATGCCTAGTACCTTGGGCTATTACTTCGGAGAGCTTAGGCCGACGGTTCGTTATGCTCGCAGGTTTATTTGCGATTCCTGTTATCGGTTATTTGATGTTGTTAACCGATAACTTATCGACACTCGTGTTTCTGCGAGCTTGTATGGGAGTATCCTTAGCAGCATTTGCCTCAGTAGCCGTCGCCTATATGGTAGAGGAATTATCCAGTGAAGCCTTTACTCGAGCTATCGGCGGCTATATCGCTGCCAACTCACTAGGTGGTATTGCAGGGCGTGTTGCTGGCGGTATACTCACAGGCTACTTTGATTGGCATACCGCGGTGCTAATTATCTCCAGTTTTACATTAGTTTGCGTCATCATTGTCGCCTTGCTATTGCCGAAGCAGCAACATTTCAAACCGACGCGTGGCCTTTTCTTTCACCACAACCGAGCCCTGTTAACTCATCTTTCTACACCGATAGTTTGGGTTGCAATGATCATCGGCGGTATTAACTTTGCGCTCTTCGTCAATCTCTACTCTGTGATGGGATTTAGATTGGTGGCGGATCCGCACAATCTACCAGTCACGTTATCTGCGCTGATCTTCCTTTGCTACTTAGCGGGTACGGTTTCTTCCAAATGGACGGGCAAATGGCGCGCTCACTTCTCGCCAATTCTTGGAATGGCGCTAGGCACGACACTCAGCTTACTCGGTATGCTAGTCGCAATAATAGAGAGCATTCCTGCTATGTTGGTCGGGCTACTTCTCATCAGCGGCGGCGCGTTTTTTACTCATACATTGGCATACGCATGGGTAAGTCAGAAAGCGACTACCGCCAAAGCAACGGCTACCGCACTTTATCTTGTGCATTATTACGTCGGCGGAAGTATTGGAGGTTTCTTCTTACTGTATTGTTGGCAACACGGTAAATGGACTTCTGTGGTTGAAGGTGGATTAGCCTTATACCTTGTCCTGTTTGCATTATGTTGGAAACTTTCCAAGCTAGATCGAGCAGAGCAAACTACGGCACTTGTCGCAGACTCTCGCTAAATCCTCTCCTAAACTTTCCTTTACCATTGGGCACATACTAACCAACGGTAATCAATATTAATGTAAGTAACAAATAACGTTAATAACTTTTCTCGTTACAAACCTTAACTAATTGTTTAAGGTTTATTTACTTTGTGGCTATCCAACAACTCACAGAGTTATTAACGAACTACACCGTTAATATTAATGCTAACATTCTACACGAATCCGTGTATTAGCCCTCTAACAAACTTCCATGAAAAATTGTTAGAGGGTTCTTTTTAAAATATGAAATCACAAGATCGCCCAATTGAAGGCCATGTATAACAAGGACTATTAAAACCATTAGCCAAATAAGTTAAAAATCGTTTAATAATATAATCACAATAACAGTAAAAATAGTTAATTAATCAACAAACCATGTCAGCCTATATAATCAAAATTAACATAAAACGAAGATTTTATGAGAGGTAAACAATGGGACGCGCTACAGCACAACGCAAACCTTTCCAAATTCTTACCAACCCTGATATAGAGAACTTATTGGGTGAGAACGCCCCACCTCTTTTCCCCGACGGGACACTATTCATAAACCGAAAAGTGAGCAAAGTGTATTGGTGTGTCGTATCTAACGGTGATTTGATGTCATTTGGAGGGCATGTTGGACGAAGTAAGAAAGCCTCGTCGCATAAGCTGCTGACAAGGCTAAGCGGCGATTTTATCGGTGGTTGGTTCTTGTGTCATGACATTAAGGTCATCTATACCGGGAATATCTCTCAACACCAATCTATCACTGAAGTAATTAAACATCGCAAGGTCTTTCGCAAAAGGCAAATTCCCGTAATGGAACCGACGATAAGAACCTTGAAAGATGTTAGATGTGCAAAAGATCTATGAACATCAATAATGAAGAAACCAAACATGACCAATAACAATATTCAAGTATTCTCTTTTTTCTCGTTATGTTTAGTTAACAATTGGCTAATACGAGATCTACTATCTTATTTTTCTCTCAAAAGAACATCTAGGTATTAGTTATGAACACACTAACAATAAATGAACTATATGACCGTTTGAAAGAAAAGAAAGTCGAATCTGTCTGTTCTCAATGTGGCTCTGAATATTGGCGAACACCAAAGATCAATAGTCGCTATTCCAATATTTCGGCTCTACCAGATACTATCTATACGGTGACGATGGGCAACATTGAATATGTACATCTCTGTTGCGATAAATGCGGTTTCACTCGTTTTTTCTCAAAAGCGCTACTTTTTAGTCAGTAGCGGCATAAGAAGATGGATAAAGAAACGCTCGCTCTCATCCTACTTTTATTTTCTGCCTGCGCTGTCGCAACGACAACGTATTACTTGCTCAATGCTTGTTGATATGGCGCGTATAGTTAAGTTTTTAGACCACCCGCTCACAAAGACCCTACTCAAGGTCTGCACTACTGACTGTGTTGAGCGTCTGGCCATTGCGATGATGTGGCTCTGCTTTCTCCTTTTGATAGCTCCAGCGTTTCTCACTCTCATGGAATTACTCACTTAAGGATTTTTTGTTTTTAAGCGATTACAAGTGTCAATCAAACAAAGACAAACAAGGAGGAAGTACCTATGAAAAAACTGATATTTCTAGCGCTATCACTAGCTGCTCCGCTAGCCTTCGCTTACACAGTCAAGTACGACTATGAGTTTAAGAATGGTGATCATCGTATTTGCCATTACGATGACAACGGTCGTGACTACGTCGTTGAAGTCCCACTGGCGAAGTCTTGTCCTGCGGAGGTAGAAAGAAAATCCGATTAAGGATAAAAGCCATCTTATACTAGATGGCTTTCTACTTTGTTGACTCAAAGAAATACTTCGAATTCTATGCTGTAAGTGTTAATTACGCTCTTTGGTGACATCTAGGTGTAAGCCCAATTGGTTAGCCATACTAAGTTCGTTTCGTTCAACAATCTCTTCGATTATTTTGCCTTCATTATTGAAACGGAAATAGGTAAGGCTAGTCCATGTCACATCTTTTCCTGACACATCAAAACCCATCCACGTGTTTGAATTTTCAGCCTTATGCGTTAACGCCACGACTACTTCGCCCTCAGTCTCGATGACTCTTTGAAACGTTGTTTTCACACTTTCGTACCGTTCAGTAACACAAGATTTGAGCTTAGCTTCAAACTCTTCAAGCCCTCGTAATGTTGTTCCGCAATCCGGTCTGTGGATCAAAGCATCAGCCGCAAAATATTCGCCCACACGCTCTGTTGCCTTTCCATCAACACAAAATTCAAAATAGTCTTTAATTGTTTGAACTTGTTTACTTGTCATCTTTATTCTCCTTTTACTTTACCTTTGTTTTTATTGTTATTTTATTGGCATCAGTAGATTTGAATAGACTTTAAAAGGTGGATAGGATGTCAACAATTAGTACACAATAAGAAGAACCATGAATCTACTTACACTTATGCGCTCGTTTATCAGTACCGTTGAAGAAGGCAGCTTCACTGGTGCTTCAAAGCAATTAGGCGTATCCAAATCTCTGGTTAGCCGAAACATTCGAGATCTAGAGAATCATCTAGGTACGCGGTTAATGAATCGTTCAACGAAAACACTGTCTTTAACTGATGCAGGTAAACACTACTACCTTGAGTCAAATATTTTAGTGACTAAGTTGGATACGCTGAACGACAGCATTAGGCACGATAGCGTTGCAATGTCGGGTACGTTGAACGTTCTCGCACCGAATGGTCTTACCGAGATCATGTTAATGCCATTCATCTGCGAATTTTGTACTAGGTATCCAGAAGTTAAAGTTAACCTACTCCTTGATGACGGAGTAAACGATATCTCCTCGCAAGGCTATGACGTCGCCATCCGCTCGGGTAACTTAGTCAAACAAGACCTAGATCTTGTTGCTACGAAACTCACTGAAAACCAATGCATTGTCTGTGCGTCACCACAATATTTGCAAAATCATGAGCCGATTCTACATCCAACAGACTTATTGTCTCATCGGGTAGTTGAAGACCCAAATCTTAAAAACTATTCTCTATGGCGTTTTCGCAAGGGCATAGAAGAACACGCCATTGAGGTTTCGCCTTCGATTTCGGTCAATAGTGTTCAAGCCATTAAAGTGGCGCTGCTCAACCACTTTGGTGTCGCTATGCTCCCAAGACAATTGGCTAAAAAAGAAATCATTGATGGCAAACTCATCGAAGTGCTCAGCCACTACCAATTACAAAACCGGGCAGTGTACGCACTCTATCGAGAACGAGTTAATACGCCTCGGAAAGTCAAAACATTCATTGAGGAACTTAGAGCTTTCTTGATGCTTTGACTATGATTGACTGTGACCCAAAAGAGTTTCAAATTAGCCTCAACTGCATTAGCATGTGGCTAACTGACGCTTTAATCCAATGGGTTCGAGTATCATTTCACTTCAGCTGATGGATTTTTGGTGCCTCAGCTTAAGCAACTGAATAGCAACAATGCGTTGATTACAAAAATATATGAAAGAAATTAGACCCTTACGTGAAGAAGTAGTAAAGATCGAGCAGCAAGTTCAACAGTGGTTGAAAGATGTGGTTATTGGTTTAAACCTTTGCCCTTTTGCAGCTAAACCAGAAAGAAACAAGCAAATCAAAACTTTTGTTAGTCTGGCCAATAATGAAGAAGGTCTTTTAGAAGATATTCTGGGCGAACTGATGTTATTGGAACAAACCGAAGTGAGTGATCTCGAGACCACGTTGGTTGTAGTTCCGAACATGCTTGAAGACTTTATGGACTATAACTTCTTTATTGATTGGGTCGAAACGCTTATCAAACAAAATGATTGGGAAGGTATTTACCAAGTCGCGACATTCCACCCAGATTACTGCTTTGGTGGTGCAGAGCCAGAAGACCCAGAAAATCTGACCAATCGTTCTCCCTACCCTATCTTCCACCTTATTCGAGAAGAAAGTATGGAGCGAGTGCTAAAGCACTACCCGAATCCGGAAGCGATCCCAGATAATAATATTGATCGCGTCAGCGCCCTAAATGAATCGGAAAGAAAACAATTGTTCCCATATCTATTTGGTCACTGATCAAATTCAAGCTCTGCTCAAGTCAACCTTACATTGCGATTTTAGTCATATCGAAACCGTTAACTCAGTGGTAGTTTCACCTTAATTGATTTGATGAGACTACCACCATGAAACCTTGGATTAAATTTATCCCTTTGATTCTGCTTGTCACCTATTTTGTGACCTACGACATCATGGATCAAATGGGACATGACAACGCAGCCCAAACTACGGCTCAAATAGAGTCAACGAAGTGATTAGTCTGCCCACTATGCTGTTAGTTTAGTGGGCGAACTTTTCCACGTATAAATGCCATACAATTCTGACAAGTCTTTGCTTTGTAGTATTCATGCCTACTGATACACTACAGCCATCCTTAAGACTCTATTCATTCAGCATTTTAATATGAGTTTATCTCTAACTATCTACAATACTGTTGGAGAAACAGGCATCGAACTTGCCACTTTTTCTAACGCTTGCTCCGAGAGCATTCTCGCCCAATGGAATGCCATATCAACAGCAAACCAAGTCACGCCTCACTACCTCGTGCTTTTAGATGGCAAAGATCATGTGAATAGTAAGTTTATTACTCAAAAAGAGGTGTATCAGTTACTAGAACTATGGGGCAATTTCGATGACTTTTATACTGAACTGCCAACTGACAGATGACACTTCCAACACAAACTTGTGTCTAGTTAATGCCCATTTTACTGCGCTACTGAGTACAAGATGTTAAAAGGCCACCTCGAAAGGTGGCCTTTAAGTACGACGACTCGGGACCCTAATTCCGAAACGACGTTTTCCAAAAAGTACGTGTACTTTCTGAAACTGTAGACCAACCCGTTCTCGTATACATGACACCGATTGGTCGAAATTCACAGCTTGTTTTGGGGATCGAAATAATTCTAATAACAATCATGATCTTATTCAATCTTACAGTGATTAGATCGTGAACAAAGTGTACACACAAATTAGCAATAGTGATAATTCAATCACACTTATATCTACAATACGCATATATCGCATTGCTAGCGAAAAGCTATGGTGTTTGATAGGATCGTAAAACCTATACCAAAAGACAGAAATCGATGAAATTAACCAAACTTACCCAAGAGATTTTCGATCACCTTTATCGTGATATCACTGAGTTCCGTACTACATTTGACCTACCAGTAAATGACTCTAATTCTCTAGATGATGCAGCGGATACTTTGCATAGCTCTCTTGCTATCGAAGAAATGACTGAGTTGGCGGAAGCTGACAGCAAAGTCGAACAAGCGGACGCGATCATCGATTCTGTTTATGTCTTAATGGGTCGCTTAGTGCACCTTGGCGACAGCAAAGTAGAAGATAACGTGGCTATCAGTTACCTTATTGAGCTTCTACTGCATGTAGCAGCTAACCGCGACATCGACTTCATCAAATGCTGGGATGAAATCCACTCTAGTAACATGAGCAAAGTATGCCGCAACGAGCAAGAGTATGCGGAAACTGAAGCGCACTACGCGAAGCAAGGCATTGCCCTAATGGCCGTTCAAAAAGGCGAATACATCATCGCAAAATGTGCTGAAGATTTCGTTTCTGAAGCAAAAACAATTCGTAAAGGCAAAGTACTTAAATCCGTCTATTACCGCCCAGCAGATCTAACGCCTTTGGTATAGACCGAGCGACTTGCTTTAAAATGGCTATCCTTGTGATAGCCATTTTTGTTTCCCTTAGAATTATTCACCCCTTCGCTTTATTTCTACCTATCAAAACTGCAAGTTATGATTGAGCATCTATGCACATAACGAGATGAGCGTACAATGCCAGCCATTCGATACCAAGGCAAAAAACCTAATGCAAGTTTATAAAAACTGGCGCTAGTTTAATACCTTATTGCTATCGAATAACTCTTGTCGGCGCTCTCCCAAGCGTCACAGCTATACGCAGACTGATTGAGGCATCTTTGCCTTCTTGAGGTCAACACAGCATTGGTCACGGCATGTAAGTAATTACACGATTACTCACTGCGATTAGGTATCGTCCCAGATATCTGGTTGTGACTACAAAATCCCAAAAATGAACGCTCGGCGACAGCCGAAACAAAAAGAACTTAGGTTCTAAACGACAAATTCGTACTTGCGCTCGCGCGAAACGAAGTTGGCTTTTTACAATTTGATAATTAGGACAGAACTCATTTATATGGCAGTTTTTAGTAAAGAAGAGTGGTTTAGTAACATCAGCAACGATCTCTTAGCAGGTATTGTTGTTGCCCTAGCATTGATTCCAGAGGCTATTGCCTTTTCGATTATTGCAGGATTAGATCCTAAAGTAGGCTTGTATGCCTCGTTTAGTATCTGTGTCGTCATTGCTTTTACTGGCGCAAGACCTGGCATGGTCTCAGCGGCTACTGGAGCCATGGCTTTATTGATGACCTCTTTGGTTAAAAACCACGGATTGGATTACCTTTTGGCAGCAACCCTGTTAACCGGAGTGATTCAATATGTGATCGGTTGGCTTAAACTGGGCAATCTGATGCGATTTATCGCCAAATCGATCATTACTGGGTTTATCAATGCGCTAGCCATTTTGATCTTCATGGCACAATTGCCTGAGTTGACCGATGTGACATGGCACGTGTACGCACTAACACTAGCAGGATTAGGCATCATTTATTTGCTTCCTTTAATCCCTAAAATTGGTAAGGTGTTACCCTCTCCTTTGGTGTGTATTGTCGCGATTACCCTAATCAGTACCTACCTGGGTTTTGACGTCAGAACCGTTGGTGATATGGGTGAACTGCCTAATACTTTACCAGTGTTCCTTTTACCTGATATTCCATTCAATTTAGAAACGCTGCAAATCATCTTCCCTTATTCACTTGCCTTAGCAGTTGTTGGCGTGTTGGAGTCACTAATGACGGCGACCATCATTGATGACTACACCGATTCAACCAGTGATAAGAACAAAGAGTGCAAAGGTCAAGGTGTTGCTAATATTGTTGCAGGATTACTGGGCGGCATGGCTGGTTGTGCCATGATTGGTCAGTCTATGGTTAACATGAAATCAGGAGGGAGAACTCGACTGTCCACCTTATTTGCCGGTGTAGCATTGCTGGTAATGGTAGTTTTTCTTGGCGACTTCTTAAAGCAAATCCCAATGGCTGCACTTGTCGCTGTGATGATTATGGTTTCCATCTCCACCTTCTCTTGGAAATCGCTGGTCGAGGTAAAACATCACCCACTCCAATCCAATGTCATCATGCTAGCAACGGTGGTATCCGTGGTTATGACACATAATCTCGCCATCGGCGTGCTAGTTGGCGTACTTTTGGCGTCCGTATTTTACGCCAATGCCAGTATCTCTATCATGGATGTGGTCGACGAAGTTATTGTTGATGGAGAGCATATTACTCATAAGGTTCATGGGCAGATTTTCTTTGCATCAGCCTACGACTTCGTTGATATGTTTAGTTATGACAATGAGCACCCTGTGGTCACAATCGATTTATCAGATGCTCACTTTTGGGATATTACCGCGGTTGATGCCTTAGATAGAGTGGTATTACGTTTTTCCAAACTTGGTAATCAAGTTGAAGTCATCGGGATGAATCCTCAAACCGAAGCTCTGGTCAAAAAATACGGTAAATATGACAACCCTAACTTCTTAACTATGACATTCGGTCACTAATCACCATTGGGAGAACCAACAATGAGCTTACGTTATGACGAAGAACTCGCTACCTATTTTGGTAATGAAGATATAAAGTTAGATCGGCTTTTGTATCTACTGGAGCAAACGCGGAGATATGAATCAAGATTATATTGGATGAAATTGAAAGTGATGATTTTTGGGATCGCAATTCCATCCATTTTATCTGTTATTGCGATTTTCGTGGCTCTCAACCACTGATGTTAATTCTTCAGTTCAATCATTAAGCTAAGCATAGGTTAGCTGTACAAAGCTAACCTATTACGACGATGAGGCTGTTCGTCCAAATGCGCTGATCATTCTATTAACGGCATCATTAATCTTCAAAAATAAGATAGGCTCTGCCGTTATGTTCAACCTTTTGCACATTGGTCCTGTAAACCGAGTTAATGTTCTCAACTGTCAGAACATGCTGGCTACTCCCTACCGCTTCGAGTACACCATTGCTCAATAGCACAACATTGTCCGCCCTTCTCAAAGTCACGTTAAGATCGTGATTCGCCACAACGACAGTTGTACCCTGCTCAGTTACAAGATCTATGAGTCTATGGAGGTATTTTTCCTGACCAATATCAAGTGGAGCCGCTGGTTCGTCCAGAATTAGATATTTGGCTAATGGGTTGATGGGTTTCCAAACTTGAAGACAACAAGCAGCTAACCGCACTCGCTGCCACTCACCACCAGATAAATGATGGACGGTACGACTCAACATGGTATCCAGATTAAGCAGTTCGACAATAGATAGAATGGCTCGATTTACCTCTTCGCTGTCATCTCTGCAATTTGCAGGAATGGATAACGAAAGAAACTGGTAAACAGGCATATTGAACGCTGGGCGAGCGGATTGACTGAGATACGCTCGCGTTAATGCAATATCGGGAAGAGATAAGGTCGACAGCGCCGTACCTTCAATAACAATGTCACCTTGATAGTCAATCACAGCAGCTAAAGCTGCTAGTAAGGTGCTTTTGCCACTACCGTTCGGACCAATAACATGCGTTAGTTGTCCCGTTGGGATATCGATCGTCAATGGCAGTAACCTAGTGCCAATAGTTAGGTTATGAACTTGAATCATGACTCTTCACCAGCATCCAAATAAAGATCGGCGCTCCTATTGTCGTGGTCATCACTCCAACGGGTAGCTCAGCAGAATCCAATACTAGTCGCGCAAGTATGTCAGAGATCACCAACAATGTTGCTCCCGTTACCGCAGACAATGGCAACAGATAACGGTTTTCAGTGCCGAAAGCCAAGCGAAGTAGATGCGGGACAACTAATCCAACGAAGCTAATCACACCACCTAAAGCAACCGAGCCACCTACCAACAGCGATACACAAAGGATAAGTTGCCAACGGACGCGGTTTACATCCACACCCAATTGCTTAGCGTGTACTTCGCCTACCATTAATTTATCCAAAACCTTACCTTGAAGGCATAGCCAGACGCCTATTGGAATCATTAACACCGTAAGAACATGCTGATACCAACTTACCCCACCGACGCTTCCCATCAACCAGTACATTAACTGGCGAAGACTAAGCTCGTCACTGAAGTAGAACGCCCAAGTCACCACAGCGCTAGATAGTATTCCAAGCGCGACCCCCACTAACAGCAGTCGAGTTGTTGTCAACCTCATGGTTTTGGCCATACTCACCAATATCAAGGTGAAGCCAAGTGCCCCAACCACCCCGGATAACATAAAACCCAGTGGCGTCGCAGCCGCGGGAAAAGCAAACAAAATGATCACCATTCCCAAACTGGCACCGCCTGAAATACCCAGGACACCAGGTTCTGCGAGTACATTACCTAACAACACTTGCAGCGAAGCACCAGAGAGCGCGAGCGCGGCTCCAATGGCAGCGGCAGCAAGCAGTCTTGGTAAACGCAAATCATAGAGAAGACGAGACTCAAGTGCGGTCTGAGGTGAGAACGGATTAATAAAAAGCTCTCCAACCGATAGGTGGAGTAACGCGAAAATAACTAAGACGCCAGTCATCGCAATAATCAATTTGCGCCAGCGTCTTTGGTTTTGATTCAGTAACTGATTGAATTCCATTTGAGAAGCATAACAGCGGCGATGCAGAACGCCACTGTTTTTCGATCAATCGTAGACCAGTTGGTCATCCTCATAGCGGGTTGCCACTTTAACCACCATCAAGGCAGCGCGTTGCCCAACCACCACTTTGCGGTTCGGAAAAACAATGGCTTCATGATCGTTCTTTGCCATTAATGGTTTATCACCGTCATGGCCAAAGACTTCACCGTGTTTAAACTCTGTGAAATTCTCGACATCATCGTCAAACAAGAAGCCAAAATCATCATGGTGACGAACCACAGTGCGTGACACACGATAAATGACTGGCTGCTTCGCTAAATGCTCTGGTGTTTCTTCAGACAACAGATCTCGAGTAGCAATATCAAACGCAAGCAGTTTTTCCAGATCGTTTTCGCCAATTCGCGCTACACGCCCAAGCTCCATTGTTAACGCTTGTGCGCCATAATTCTCGGCGGAGAACCAACTAAACGTGCTCGACGGCGCATTGGATAACAGCACCGCATCCATATGCGCACTCGCAACGTAATCAAACAGAGCCTTGCTTCTTACCGCATGTCGTGAACGAGGGCTAACGACAAAAGAATAGTGTTTTGATTCACGAATCGCACAGTGCAAATCCAAATGCCAGCGACTTGCCTCTTCTGTTCCTTGATAAAACTTGTCGACTAACAATCTCAAGTGCTTAGCAATCGCCACCTCACGGTTTACGGCGTGCTCTTTACTACCGAATAATCGATTTAGATTCTCATCAATAAAACGCGTATGTCGGTTGGTAGCCTCTGGATGAGCAATGATAAACAGACAACGAGCATTCAGCTTTAAAAAGCCCGATTCTATGTCTTCCACCATTTTGCTGACCAGTTCCATCGGTGCTGTTTCGTCACCGTGGATGCCACATGAAATTATGATGTGTTTACTGTCTTTATCTAGATGTTTTGGGGTAACTTCTAATACCCCACGATAACTCAGTTCCATTTTCACTCCATCTGGAGTGTTCAGCGATTTTGCAGTGAACTCAGTTTCGGTTTCCAATGTATCTTTCAGAAATGACTGGCGAAAAAGCGATTTCGTCATGCGCTGCTCCCTATCTAACAGCGGTATGGTAATGAAACATTCAATAAATTTATACGGATATGATCGCGTTTATCGAAGTAAGTCTCGTAACTTTAAGGCAAAACACCTATTTTACCGAAAAATCAATGTTGAGCACTACGCATGTGGTGACATAACTACTCTATCACCACATACGTTTCAGGCTTTCTTAACTTTCTAGGCTATCAAGCAAAGATTCAAATTCATCCACTTTCAACGCCAACTTAGCCATTCCTTCATTCCAAAATGAGGCTTGAGTGAGGTCTTTACCCATGTGCTTCAACACAACCTCTTCAGCTAAATAAGACCCTGTATCTCGTAACAAGGAAACATAGTCAGGGAAGAATGCCTCTCCTTTGGTTGTACGCTGTGCATAAACACCCTGGCTAAATAGATAACCAAATAAATATGGATAGTTGTAGAAACTCAGTTCTGAGATGCTGAAATGCAGCTTGCTCGCCCAGAAATATGGATCGGTTCCTGACATGGAATCACCATACCAATCACTCCATGTTGTCGACATAAGTTCGCATAGCTGTTTGGCGTCCAACTCACTTGTTTCTCGGGCTTCATAGAAGGCTTTTTCAAACTCATAGCGCACTGGAATATTTATCGTCAGAGCGTAGGCAGAAGATAACTCCTCCCACAGCATTTCTAGCTTCTCTTCCGTGGTTTGCGCTTGATCTAACAAGTAATCTCGAACGATATTTTCAGCAAAAATGGAGGCCGTTTCTGCCAAAGTCATCGGGTAATGAGTGCGACACAGAGGCAAGTCACGCATCACCCAGTTGTGAAAAGCATGTCCTAGCTCGTGGGCTAACGTTAGCAAATCCGAGCGGCTACCACCCCAAGTCATGAAGACCAATGGCGTGCGTGTCGCGGCAAGCTTGGTACAATACGCGCCTAAACGGCGGTTGTTTGACGGCTCCGCATCAATCCAACCATTATCAACCATGGTTTGAACAAACTCCGCCATGGATGGGTCGACCTGTTCAAATGCGGCTTTAATGACCGCGATGCCTTCTTCAAAAGAATAGACTTGTGCTTCGCCACTGTTTAATGGTGGCATCGCAGCGAGGTGGTTCCAAGGTGTCATCGCATCAAGTCCATGAACGCGAGCCATTAATCTTCCCGCTTTCTGACCTATTGCTTTACTCTCATTAGCAGCAGACATCATCGCATCCAGTGTTTCTCGTTGAATACGATTCTCGCGCAAGCTAGAGTCTAAGAAATGTTCTTGCTTCGCTTTTGAACGCTTTTTACCTTCATTGTGTCGCCAACCGGCTAAGGCATTCACGATGGCAGCAAACGACGTTTCATTGGCTTTCATGGCTGATTGAATGCCTTCCCAAGCAGCTTGCTGCTTAGCAAATTCACCACCATACAAGAGACTCGCCGCTGTTGAAAATCCTACGGTTTCAGAGCCGGAATCCGTTTTGATATCAATGGTCAGTGAGCCAGTAATATTATCGTATAACCTGCCCCATGCATCGCGTCCGTCCACTTGCATCGCTGAAAGCAGTTGCTCTTCCTCAATGCTCAGCTGAGTTTCGGCTTTGCGCTGCAATAACTCAATTTGAAAACCTTGCCCGGAGACTGAAGGATTATCATGATTTAAAACTTGTTCTATGAATGACACTTCCGCCAACGCTAGGGTATTTTCATACGGCGTAAACGCCTGCTCCAGCTCTGAGTTGAGCTGAGCAATACGTCCAATTAACTGTTTGGCTTGTGTATTTTGCGCATCTGTAGAGGCATAGCAATTTGCCAAGGTATTTACGGTCGCCAACAAAGTGCCAGCCGCCTCCATGGTTTGAATCGCATTTTGCATCGCTGACACGTTTTGACGTTCACCACTATGGCTATTCAACAATTCAATAGAACGTTGAATCAAAGCAATGTCTTGCTCTACTTTTGGATCATCAAGGTTTTGATAAGCTATTGATAGATCCCAAACGGCTTTGTTCATTGCGATATTTCCTTGTATTAGTGTTTCGCGAAACCTAAACATCATTGATTCCACGAGACCTAGTTAACGGTTGCTGACAGCCTTCGAAGAGGCACAGCTGCCGTAACTCACTGTTATAACTTAAAAGAATGTAGAGAGGCCCCGACCGTTTTCACTTTTACATGCGCAGGGAACTCGGAATTAAACTGTAAATGAGTGATAGAGGCATTGCCAATATCAAGCGTTGAGTAGAGCTTTGGATTGGCCCAATCTAAACCAACAACTTCCGCTAAAATCAATCGAATTACACCACCATGAGCAACTACCAATGTTGTTTTATTGGGCTGACTAAGTAACGCCAGAAGGCTGTGCCAACCGTGAAGAACACGAGCTCTAAATTGACTCAATGACTCGGCTTGTGGAAGAGGATGGTTCACCGGGTCACTCCAAAACGGCTCGACGCTCAACCAATCTTGTTTGCTCATCTTATCAAATGGGACACCATCAAAGGTGCCAAAGTTCATTTCAGCCAATTCATCGACGTGCGCTACATCGATATTCATCGTTTGACTTACCATTTGCGCTAGCGTGGCACAGCGCTTTAAAGGAGAAGAGTAGATGTTTTGAATATCAATTTGTGTGGCGGCCAAAGCTGAGACAATGTCTAGGTTGGTATTCTTAGCAACTTCAACATCGGTTACGCCGTATAAAGCTGGAGGCGCCGATACTTTGCCGTGACGCATCAGTAAAATGTTCTGCATTACCTTCCCTTGTTACTCCGCTCCGCAGTTACTTCAAAACTAACGGTAAACCAGCGGCGACAAACACAACTTTCTCTGCAATCTTTGCGATTTGTTGGTTCATACGCCCCCCATTATCCACAAAAAGGCGAGACACTTCGCCCATAGGTACAACCCCTAAGCCGACCTCGTTCGACACGACAATTACATGCGCATCACATTGTGCTAAGGCCTTGACTAAGGTTTCAATTTCCCTCATTAAACCCAGATCATCACAGTCGTCACCTAAATGGAAAAGGTGGTTGTTCAGCCACAACGTGAGGCAGTCAATAAGTACGACATCCGACGATGAGAAGGTCGATAATTGCTCCGACAGCGCCAATGGGCACTCCCACTCTCGCCAGCCAAGTCCACGTTGGCGACGGTGGTGCTCAATACGAGCGCGCATTTCGTTATCAATCGGCTCAGAGGTTGCTACATAATGCTTGGTAAGCCCCTCGCTAGCGTCAATTAATTCCGACACTCTATTTTCTGCAAAGCTTGATTTGCCTGAGCGAGCACCGCCTATTATCAATTCTACTGGCACAGACTTCTCCTATGGCACAGTGTATGCGAGCAAGATAAGGTAAACCGACAGCTCCACGATTTGTTGCGCAGCGCCAAGGCAGTCACCTGTGAATCCACCTAATCTCGCCATAAGCCAACGTTTAAATCCTATTCGAAATAACAATGCCCAAATCACTAAAGTAATAGTGATTTGCATACCCCAATAAACCGCTGGAAGCAGTGCACACACAGCGAGAAAAATAAGCTCTTTTTGTGTTTGTTGATTAGCTAGCGGTTTGCTTTTGCTACCCTCTGGATCAGACACATACGGCATCGTCGATATCAACGACGCCGCGACGGCTCGACTAAAAACATACGCCAGAATAATAGCGGCAATGAACTGGTTGTGGTTAGCAAGCTCTACAAGGGTGACGAACTTTAACAGTAACACCATCACGAGTGTGCTGACGCCGTATGTTCCAAGTCGGCTGTCTTTCATGATAAGCAGTCGTTTTTCGACCGTCATTCCACCGCCAATGCCGTCTGCCATATCTGCGAGGCCATCCTCATGAAACGCCCCCGTTAATAGCAAACTAAACACCATTGTTATAACGACGGCGACAGAGACAGGAAGCAGAGTACTCGCAGCAACAAATACCAGAGCGCACAGTACCGCTATCACAAAGCCCACTACCGCAAAATAACGACCAGAGCGATTCATCCGCTCAGTGGAATATGGCGTGTTTTTAGGTATCGGCAAACGTGAAAAAAAACTCAATGCGAGACAAAACAGTTGCCATTGATAACACCACCAACTGCGAGATTTTTCGTTACTCACACTGTTACTCCAGCACTTTCGAAGCTTGCCATTGAGTTATAGAACTCAGCCGCACATTTAATAAGTGGATACGCAAGTGCCGCTCCAGTCCCTTCACCTAATCTTAGCGACAAGTCTAAAAGCGGCTTCGCGTTAAATTGTTCCAATACATAACGATGCGCTGCTTCTTGAGAGGTATGAGAGAACAGTAAAACATCTTCTAAGCTTGGTTCTAACTTAGCGGCGATAAGTGCTGCAACGGAAACGATAAAGCCATCCACCAACACTGGAACGCGTCGTTTTGCTGCTTCTAGAAAACCACCCACCATATGAACAATTTCAAAACCGCCCAGTTCGGATAAGATCTCCATGACTGATTTGCTCTGCACTCTATCGACACCTTGCTGAACCAACGCCAGCTTTAGCGCAAGTTGCTCGGCATTAATTCCAGTCCCAAGCCCTACGCTCTGGGCCACTGGTAGCTCGGTGATAGCAGAAAGCAACGCTGATGCTGAGCTAGTATTACCAATACCCATTTCGCCAAACATGAGTATGTTTGCGCCGCTTTCTATCTTTGATGCGACGATATTCCGTCCCGCTTCGATACCTTGTGTAGCTTGTTCTAGTGTCATTGCAGGATGTGCAGAGAAATCATCCGTTCCACATCCTAAACGACTCAAAACTAAGGTACCTGAACTATCTGAAACTGGCTCAAGCATTCCGCAATCTACAACGGAGAACGCTATCTCGTTAGCACGGCAGAAACAGTTAATTGCAGCGCCACCGGCAAGAAAGTTCATCACCATTTGCTGAGTTACCGCACTTGGCGCAATGCTCACTCCTCGCTCGGCCACACCATGGTCGCCAGCAAATACTATGACATGCGGATTTGATACATCGATACTAGTTGCTAAATTACCTAAAGAGAGGCTTTGAATCTTTGCCAACTGGAAAGCGATGCCCTCAAGCTTTCCTAATGCACCTAATGGCTTGGTCTTTTGGTCTATTCGGTTTTGAATAGATTGATCAAATGTATTCGCTAGCATGACGTCCTTTCTTTATGGTTCCACTTACTCTAACTCCCTGCAAAACGGTCAAAATTTGCATTAGAGCTTATGAGCTATACTTAGGGTTCACCTAGTGTACTTATTACGAGATCACAAACCAACTTTAGATCTCACCCAAATCTTGGAAGCATAACGTGAAGGACAGCCTTGTATTGCCAAGATCGTATCAACAAACGTACATTGAGAAGAAGGAATTGAGTTAAATCGGACTAGGTGTTGAAAATAACAACATAACAAAAAAGTGAGGAGGCAATTATGCTTACCAATCAAAGAGCTCCGTCTAAAAAAGGACCGCAAAATAGTAACAAGAAACGTTCTAATGTACCTTTATCGCTGACGTGACCAAATCACTTAACTGTAAGTAAAATAGTAAAGCCCCCTACAATGCTGTAGAGGGCTTTTTAGTGTCCGTCATTTTAGAGGGAAAGTTGGCTTGCTAAGTGTCAATCGGCTGCTGAAGTTCAGAAAATAGTTGTGCAAGGCCATCGTCTGAGATCACTGGTGTAGTTTTGTGGCAAGTAGAACAATTACTCGGCTTTCCATCGCACATTTGGCGCATCATAATATCATCTAAATTGCGCGTACCTTGCTTGCAATCATGCTCAATAGTTTTAAATACGTGACATTTATCTGAGTTAGGTATATCCGCTAACCCAACGATAGAAACTCCTTGCATCCTCGCAAGCACAAGAAGCTCTTCTATCTTCTGTTTTAATTCTTGATTCATATTATTATCCCGACTCTGGCGGTCTTTACCTGTCTATTTATACTAAAGTCTAATGTACTTATTAAATCCAACAACCTTGATCACTTAAATTGATACATTTGTCATATTTCTAAACTATCGTCCTATTTTTATAAAACGCTTCGCAAACGACAGTACTTTGTAACATGCCGGTAAATATATAGCTTCCAAGAATATAAAATGGGTTAAATATCACACAATTAAACGGCTAAATGCAATACGATGCATGATACTAAACCACCCAAGAAAGGCCAATTATTACACCAGCATCCACCTTTATAATCGCACTTTTATCTACAAAACAATCAACAATAAAGAATTTTCACAACGTAACGAGCATGATTTGTACAACTGTAAACGCAGCCACTTCAATTTAGGTATACATTAGAAGTGTTGAGTAAAATCGTTCTGAACAACAGAAAAACCTTATGATTTATATCATATAAATCATAAGGTTAAATTGGCGGTGTAATGGCGCACATACTCAGGAACATTGATACAAATGATGCTTATTCTCAAACAGGTGGTGGAAACAAATGAAACAAAGGATAAATGTTGCCGCTATGTATCCATTTTATTAAATGAACATTGTATTCCGATTTTAAAATATAGTAATTTATGACAGAGAAACCAATTTCATAGCTGAACAATATAATCAGAAGAAGAAAGACACATTTATTACAAGCAGTTGGGAAGGGATGAATATGAGAGCAGTCAAGGAAAAGAGCAGTCATACAACTTCAGGTAAAGATGAATCCCTAAATATTGGTGCAACGTATTTCAAAGAAGTCGCAGGACACGATCTTCTTAGTGCCGAAGATGAAAGACACATTGCAAGAAAAGCGCGAGCTGGAGATACATTAGCGCGACAGCACTTAATCAACTCCAACCTTAGATTAGTGATTAGAACAGCGAAGCGCTATTCAAACAGAGGGCTTGATTTCTATGATCTAATCAATGAGGGAAACATAGGGCTCATTCAAGCGGTTGATAAGTTTGATCCAGAGTTAGGTTATCGCTTTTCAACGTATGCAGTTTGGTGGATTCAGCAAGCGATTGACCGAGCGATCATGAACCAAGGCCGAACCATTCGTGTTCCTGTCCACGTTACAAAGCAAATACGTGAATGTAGCAAAGCAGCTCATGAGCTTCGCAAAGAAGGTAATCATGAGCCTACGTCTTCAGAAATAGCAGAGCGTACAGGCCGTGCACCTGAAGAAGTAAGCAAACTACTCAAGCTCTCTGAACAGTCCTTATCACTAGATAATGGCTGGGATGAAGAAGGCGATAAGAAAGATCACTTGCAAACCATCGATGATGACGATGTATTTGAGCTTCCAGAACAAGATATCGTGACCCAGAATCTAAATAAAGCTCTCATTGATTTGGTGGACAGTTTACCTGACAAACAACGCGTTATTCTACATCACCGTTTTGGATTACTTGACGATGATCCCAAGACATTAGAACAAGTGGGAGAAATTGTTGGCGTCACCCGAGAAAGAGTGCGTCAGATACAAAAAAGTGCCATGGAGACGCTTCGAGATAAACTTAAACGACAAAATCTAACTCGAGCAGAAATTGATTAATTTCGCTTCTATCACAGCACGTTAGCTCAACATTTACTATAGTCCCACTTACCATCGGTTAGTGGGACTTTTCTTTATGTCATCAAGTTACAATGCCATCATCGCTGGCGCATCTGGGTTAGTGGGAAGCAAACTGCTCACACTGTTAGAGCGAACCGATCACATTGAAACGGTTTACGCGCTATGTCGCTCGCCTCTAGATACACACGCATCAAAAACGATCCAACTAATGGATGGGGCGCTCAGGGTTACAAACTGGGAAGACTCCTCGCCTACCCCTACTCTTGGATTTATCTGTCTCGGTACTACCCTTAAACAAGCTGGCAGCAAAGCGGCGTTGGAAAAAGTAGATTACGACCTTGTCTGTGATGTTGCTCAAACCATGAAGATGATTGGTGTAACGCGTATTGCGGTAGTTTCAAGCTTAGGAGCCTCTCCAAGATCTCTTTCCCATTATCTCAAGTGCAAAGGGCGCGTTGAACGTCGTATCGAAGGCATGGGATTCGACCAAGTTGTCTTTGTTCGACCTGGACCACTCGCAGGTAGAAAAAAACAGATCCGATCAGATGAAGTGGCTGTTCAAAAAATATTCAGCCTCCTATCACCTCTCATGATCGGCCCACTTAGATCATACGCCCCTATCCCCGCAGAGTCTGTTGCTCAAGCGATGCTCTATAGCGTAATTGAACATCATGATGCGAATTGCGTCGCATATAATTCTGCAAATATGTTGGATATTCTTTCTAGTTATCAAAACTAGCTCGAATATATATTAAACAGCATATAACAAATTGCTCTAACTAATGACATTAATTTATTGTTAACGATTACAACAGATCGGTACTTTAGCCATCTACACTTCTAATTACCTTATGCTAAATAAGGTTTATACGTCAGATGGATAAAAGGATACTTCAATGTCAATTGCGGTTGTCGCAGCGCTAGCGATATTTTTAGGCATACTCTATTTTTTGTATGGACAGCAACAAAAGAAACACGCCCTTTCACGTCTTGTTTTATTCGGTTTGGTTTTAGGGAGTGCTTTCGGACTCGGACTACAATTACTACTAGGTGAAGGTCACGCAGCTATTTCCGAAATCCTTGAATGGGTTAACGTTGTGGGCAGAGGCTATGTCGGTCTTTTAAAAATGATCATCATGCCTTTAGTCTTAGTTTCTATGATTGCCGCTGTGGTAAAACTGGAAAAAGGCGGCTCTTTAGGCAAAATTAGTGGCCTGACTATTTCTGTACTACTTGCTACGACTGCCGTCTCCGCACTTATCGGTATTGCAGTCACTCAAGCATTTGGTTTAAGTGCTGAAGGGCTCACTGAAGGCGCACGTGAAACGGCTCGTATCGCGGTACTAGAAAGTCGCGTCGACCGTGTAAGCGATCTCACAATTCCACAAATGCTGGTTAGCTTCATTCCAACCAATCCATTTGCTGACCTAACCGGTGCCCGCTCTACTTCTATTATCGCTGTAGTTATTTTTGGTGTCCTTACTGGTATAGCTGCACGAAAAGTGATGGCCGAGAAAGAAGAGCTTGAGTCACCGATCCGCACTTTTGTCGATGCAACGCAATCTGTTGTTATGCGCCTGGTAAAAATGATTATGGCATTAACGCCTTATGGCATTGCGGCTCTGATGGCGAAAGTTGTCGCGACTTCAAGTGCAGGTGACATCTTAAATCTACTTGGTTTTATCGTTGCGTCTTACTTAGCTATTTTCTTAATGTTCTTGGTTCACGGTTTCTTGGTCTCACTTGTTGGCGTAAGTCCGAAAGAATATTTCCAGAAGATTTGGCCAGTACTAACTTTTGCGTTCTCATCTCGAAGCTCTGCTGCGACCATTCCATTGAACGTAGAAGCACAGGTTACCAAACTCAACGTACCACCAGCTATTGCTAACTTATCAGCATCATTTGGGGCGACAATTGGACAAAACGGTTGTGCCGGTATCTATCCTGCAATGTTAGCCGTAATGGTTGCACCAACTGTCGGTATTGACCCGATGGACTTTAACTTCATCCTGTCGTTAGTTGCCATTATTACTATTAGCTCTTTTGGTATCGCGGGTGTCGGTGGCGGCGCAACATTTGCTGCTCTTATCGTACTGCCAGCAATGGGGTTGCCGGTCACTATCGCTGCGCTACTTATCTCCATTGAACCTTTAATCGACATGGCGCGTACCGCACTGAATGTCTCTGGCGCGATGACCGCAGGTACTATTACTAGTCGTCTGCTCAAGAAGAAACAACCTGAGCTCGAGCAAGCTAACGCATAATAACTAGCTCAAGTCATTCTAGCAAAGCGGCCTTCATGGCCGCTTTTTTTATTATCAATTTCAGTGCGTTAAAATTTATTTCGATATTTATCGAAATATTTATTGATCTCAATCCAAATAGTTCTATAATTCCAAACATATCGAATCATTAGGACTAACTAATATGAACGCTGAATTTTTAGAAATGGCTAAAGAAACTGCAAACATGTTTGCCTTTCTAGCCACTGAACTTATCATTCTTTTCTTAGCAATAAGTTACATTGTTGGGGTATTGCAGGAGTTCCTAACACCTGAAAAAATCCAATCTATTCTGAGTTCCAAAAATGGCAAAGGTTACTTTATCGCTGCCCTTCTTGGCTCAATTACACCGTTTTGCTCATGCTCAACCATCCCTTTCTTAAAAGGTTTGCTGAGAGCGAGAGCGGGGTTTGGCCCAATGATGGTTTTCTTGTTCGCTAGCCCATTACTTAACCCTGTAATCATCGGCTTGTTCGTGGTGACATTTGGTATCAAAGTCGCAGTGTTCTATTTCTCTATCGCGATGTTCGTTGCCGTCACTGCTGGCTATGTTCTAGAGAAACTTGGATTTGAACGCTACGTAAAACCTGAAGCATACCAAACCAACTCAGCAGCGAGCTCATGTGGTACATCATGTGGTGATACTGAACCTGCAAAAGTTGAAACTTCTTCTTGCGGCACATCTAGCGGCTGTGGCACTTCTGCAAAACCGGTTGTAACGCAGGCAAAAGAGTCGTCATGCTGTGCACCTGTAGCTGCGAAAACAAGCTGCTGCTCTAGCGAGGAACCAACCATTACCGACATCAACACCGATGGTAGTGCATGCTGTGGCACCACTTCAGCAGTAACAAAAGAAGATAGCCGCTGGCTACGTATTTGGAAATCGACTTGGAGCGACTTCAAACAAGTATTCCCATATCTAATGATTGGTATCTTGTTAGGTTCATTTATTTACGGGTTTATCCCAACTGACCTTATAGCAGAATATGCTGGTGAAGGAGTATGGTATGCGATTCCGATTGCAGCTGTTATTGGTATTCCACTATACATTCGTGCAGAGGCCGTTATTCCGCTAAGTGCAGCTTTGGTTCAAAAAGGTATGGCTTTAGGATCTGTGATGGCACTTATCATTGGCAGTGCTGGTGCCAGCTTAACAGAGGTTATCTTGTTGAAATCTATCTTCAAGAACCAAATGATTGCCGCTTTCTTAGTCGTTATCTTAGGCATGGCAATTAGCGCGGGCTACCTCTACAGCTACCTATTTGGTTAATACAACTTAGTAAACTTCAAAGCGCTGCTCGGCAGCGCTTTTTTCTTTAATTTTCAATAGTTATCGTCAAAATTACCACGCAAAACTTCATTTAATGTCTATAGTTTCTTATGAGTTGGTATCTTCAACGTAAGGGATTATGAACGACAAGGCCAAATTCGCGACAAAGGTAGCACTCAGTCTTACCCTCGCTTACCTCATTCCATTTGCATTAGGTTGGCCTCAGGCTTCTACTGCGGCTACCACTGTTATGCTCATCGCATCAACAGGAAGCCAACGTGAATCATTAGAGAAAGGAACCTTAAGAGTACTTGGAACCATAGTTGGTGCCGTTATTGGATTGTTGCTAGTCGGTATGTTCGCCCAAGATCGACTGCTATACATGCTGAGTGTTTCTGTTGTGGCATCCTTTATCTTCTATTTTAAAAATGCCTATCTAAAAGATCCGACGTTATTCATGTTAACAGGCGTCATGACTTTAATGATGTCAAACGGAGGAGATGCAGAAGGTGCATTCTTATATGGCGTAGACCGTGCTCACATGACCGTGTTTGGTGTCATTATTTACACTTTGGTAGGCACCTATCTGTTCCCAAGCAAAACAGAACAGAATCTTCGCCGTATGACCCACGACGTCGTTTCGCTCCAAAAACAGATCCTCGAACGCCTCTCGCCACCAATCAACACAACATCTCATATAACAGATTCGGAAAAGGTGTCTGAATCATCGTCAGACGATAGTCAGTCCCCCAGTCTAAATGACTTAATTGAGAAGTTGTACGCGAGTCAAACCGCCTTAGAAACTCGCTTTTCTACCGAAAGTAAAGAATGCAGCGATGTGTCCGCTTACCTTCAAGAGTGGCAGCTCACGCTTCACTACACCAAACAGATAACCAATCTGCTGATAGCAACTTCTAGTTCGAACTTTCTGCAGGGTGAGCCTCAGAAATTTATCACCAATTACGATGAGTTTGTCGCCGATATTCAGCAATTATTCGAACAGTGTGAACACTACCTCCAAGCATCAGATGAGGGGTTAGAGTATCGTTGGCAAGAGCGAAAAGTCGCCTTAGACCTAGACTCTCTCAGTAATCATCCTCATCTATCTAAGAGTTCTGCCATTACCTTGGGGTATGTGCTCAACCGCCTTCATACCAGTATTTCGAGGCTGAACGAAACTGTTAGTTGTATCGATTCCGTTACCAAATCAGTGTCATTTGACGAAAAGCCTCGGAAAAGCGCCGGAGCTTTCCTATGGTGGGACGCAGAAAACTTTAAGACATCGATTAAAGTCTTTGTGACCTACTGGGTAGCCGCTTTTATCTGGATCTTTTTCAATCCTCCGGGTGGGTATAGCTTCGTCATTTTCTCCACCATTTTTGTTTCTTTACTCTCTTTCCTACCCGTGCATCCTAAATTACTCGGCTTTCTATTTACGTTCGGGTTTATCTTTGCCGTTCCCGCTTACGTTTTTGTTCTTCCCACACTGGAACTTGGCATCGAACTCGCCCTTTTCCTTTTTGCGTATACCTTTATTGGCTTCTATCTATTTAAAGGCCCCATCACAATCTTCTTTATGATCGGCCTTTTTATTCTCGGTATCGACAACGTCATGAATTACCATTTTGGCATTCTCCTTACCATCATGATGTTGTTCTATCTTGTGGTTTTAATGCTTGTGTTCGCCCATTACTTCCCTTTCTCAAGTAAAGCCGAACGACTATTCTTATTGGTAAGACAAAGACTTTTCACTCATGTTTATCAATTAGTTGTTAAGCTTCAAATGCTAAACCGCTCAACCCTGGCTAACTTTACAATTCAATTACATCTAAAAACGGCCAATGTTGCAGCTAAGAAACTTGCATTGTGGGCAAGTAAGATCGATCTCAACTACTTTGACAAGAACGATCACCAATCACTGACTGCCTACACAAAGCAGTGTCGTAATTTAATAAATCATTTAAATACACTCGTCATCGCACAAACTCATCTGAAAAATAACCCATTGATTACTAAGCTTAGAAACGAGTACACGGACGAAAGCTTACTAACGTTAATCCGTACTCATAACCGTGATCAAAGAGAGCGTGTACAAACGCTTGAAGACGTGCAATGCGAATACGCTAAAACAGAGGCTATTCTCGATGTGTTTTTTCAGCAGTTAGATCCTGAGCAGTACGCTCAAAAAGACATTGCAGAGTTCTATATCTTCCTCAGCTTAAAACGAAGTGTTTTTGAGTCTCTGATAAAAGTGGAAGAAGCGGTTCAGAATGTCGACCTCAATAATCTCAAAATGCATCGATTTTAGGAAAGGTAGTAATGATCTCTCATCTCACAAAGTCCTGTTTTATCGCGTTAGCCACGTTGTCTATGACAGCGTGTACTACGCTTGGTCCAGATTTTACACCGAGTCAAGAAACCCAACTTCCGTCATCGTGGAACGATTCAGACACACAAGCTAGCATGGACTCAACCGTAAAATGGTGGGAACAGTTTAACGACCCGACTTTGAACAAACTGGTTGATATTGCCTCTCAACAGAATTTAGATGTGGAAGCCGCCGGTTTTAGAATCTTGCAAGCGCGTTCAGTTCTGGGTATCGCCGATGGATTGCAATATCCTCAGCTACAATCCATATCTGGCAACCTAGCCAAAGCTTACGCCAATGAAAGTTCATTCAACAATGCAACCTTGAGCTTTGATGCGGGTTGGGAAATGGATGTTTGGGGAAAATATGCACGCGGAATTGAATCAGCCCAAGCGGGTTATTACGCCTCCATCGCTTCCTACAACGATATTTTGGTGACCATCACCTCTGAAGTGGCAAGAAACTATATTAATTACCGAACATTCCAAGAACGCATACTGCTTTCACAGCGCAATATCGAGATTCAAGAGCGAGTAGTCAACATTACGCGAGTGCAGTTTGAGTCAGGCAATGTCACCGAACTCGACGTTCAACAGGCGCGCAATCAACTATTCACCACCAAAGCTGCCCTACCGGGGCTAACTGTAGCGATGTTGCAAGCCAAAAATGCGTTGGCGGTCCTGCTGGGCACATTGCCTGAAGAAATAGAGCCCATTCTTAAGTCAGACATGGAGCAGAAACTGGTTCAATTTGAGCAGCGTTTTAAAGCTTCCGGATCAAAAAGCGCTATTTCGGAAAAGGGAGATGGCTCTATCGTTCCAGAAACCCCAGTATTAGCCAATCTTGTTGACGCTAGTTTGGTTATGCGCAGACCAGACTTACAAGTTGCAGAGCTTCAAGCTCATGCCCAAAGCGCTCAAATCGGTGTAGCTGAAACTGCGTTGTACCCGAGCTTCTCCCTCTTTGGATCCATAGGCATTAACAGCTCTGTACCTTCAGGCAGTAGTTTCAGCTTCAACGATTCGCTGACTTTAGTGGCCGGACCCGCAATGAGCTGGAACATTTTTCAATATGGGCGAGTGAAGAACAATATCCGTTTTGAAGACGCGAAATTCCAAGAAACCCTGACCAATTACAACAAAAAAGTACTGCAAGCGGTTCAAGAGGTGACGAATGCAATGGAAGCCTACGATTTGTATCGAGAACAAAAATCCCTGCGCTTAGAGTCAGTAAACGCCTCAGTTCGCGCATTTAATATCTCGCTCACCCAGTATGAGAACGGACAAATCTCATTTGAGCGTTTATTGAACTCCGTCGAAAAAATGACTCGAAGCGAAGACAGTTACGCTCAAATTAAAGGAAACGTAGCTAACCAAGTTGTTGCCTTGTACAAGTCACTAGGCGGCGGTTGGCAAATTAACTCAGGAAAAGCGTTTGTGTCACCAGAGCATGTCGAACAGATGAACAAGCGCACCGATTGGAGTGACCAATTACAGCAAGAAAATGTTGCTCTACCTTCGTTAACGCTGCGCACAGGCGCCAAACCACCAGCAACGGACAAGGAGGATAAATAGATGCCACATGAAATGTCGTGGGGAGATATTTACTTTTCTCCTTTGGTGTTAGTCCTGATTCTCGCGCTCATTGCGACTTGGATTACCGTCGTGATGCTAAACAAGGTGAAGCTATCAAGATTTATCGCCTTCCCTTCGCTCACATTCTTAGCAATCCTCGTGTTGTATGTCATTGCTATCGACCATTTCTATTTAAGGTTTTAGGAGCTCGTCACTATGAAAAAATCTCTCATTATTATCCTAAACCTGATTATCCTTGGTGGAGCTGGGTGGTTTGGGTATCAGAAATACCAAGACTACTTCAACAACCCTTGGACACGCGATGGACAAGTTAGAGCGAATATCATCAAGGTTGCCCCAAGAGTCTCAGGTCCCATTGTCAACGTGACTATTGTTGACAACCAACAAGTCAAACGAGGCGACTTGTTATTTGAAATCGACCCTGAAACCTATCAAGTTGCCCTCTCCCAAGCCGAAGTGGCTTTGCAACGCGCCATCATCAGCTCAAAGGGAAAGAAAATCGAGTACGACCGTTTGCTCGACATTCGTAAAAAAGACAAAGGAGCAGTCTCTCATAAGGATCTCATTCGACGCGAAATTGCCTATCAAGAGTCACTACTGCAAATCAAAGCCTCAGAGGAACAATTAAAGTCCGCTCGCCTCAATCTTAGCTATACGCGCGTTGTCGCCTCGGTGGATGGCTATGTCTCCAACCTTGATATCCGAGAAGGAACACAGGCCGTCGCTAACCAACCTCTTGTCGCCTTGATTGATGAAAACAGTTTCTGGGTATTTGGCTTCTTTAGAGAGAACCAACTACCAAGAATACACCCTGGTAGCCAAGCAAGAGTGACTTTGATGTCACATCCAGATGAACCTATTCATGCCACTGTCGATTCTATCGGCTGGGGTATCGCGCCCAAAGATGGCACAGTTGGCTATAACCTTTTGCCCAACGTCAATCCTGTTTTCCAATGGATTCGCCTCGCCCAGAGAATCCCAGTTCGTGTGTCGCTACATGAACTCCCTGAAGGAGTGCATCTGCGCTTTGGATTATCAGCGTCAATTATGGTGATGGAACAAAGTGAAGACTAGGGAGAAACGATGATGGAAATGGGGAATCGGTTAAAAAAAATTAATGAAGACAATAATTTCTTCTATCTGACAGTGTCGCTCATCGCGTTACTTATCAGCTCAGCATTGGCCGAAATCGTTGGACAAGGTGTAATAGATCATGTTCTTCAACTGTTTATCATCGTCACTTTCATTGTTTGCTTGGCCAGTCTGCGATTCGATAAAGGATGGACGCGATTTTTGATAACGCTGGTATGCCTATGGATCTTAGCGACGTTGGCGAAAATTGTTTTCGAGATCCGTGAAATGGACTTCGTTATGCTCGCTCTCACCTTCTCATTCTTCTTTGGTACCTTTAAGTCGACTGCTAAACAGGTGCTCTTCCACGGCAAGGTCAACACCAACAAAGTCATTGGTTCAGTAGCATTATTTTTACTACTCGGCTTAATGTGGGCTATCGTTTACTTAATTATTATCGAATATTCCCCACAAGCCTTTACGGGGCTCGAAGCCATTACGTGGGGAGAGAATTTCTCTAACGCAGCGTATTTCAGCTTCGTTACTTTAACAACGTTAGGTTATGGCGACATCAGTCCAATTACTCCGCTAGCACAAGTTGTCGTGTATTTGGAAGCCGTTGTCGGAGTGTTCTATATGGCAATAGTCGTATCAAGTTTGGTAAGTGCAAATATTGAAAACAGGGAAAACAACAATGGATAGACAGACTGAACAGCGTCAAAGCAAGCTCTTTGTCAATAATATGGTCGAATCGGCCATTCGAATTGGTTTATTAGTGATATTGCTGATCTTCACCTACGATATCATTAAACCTTTTATCATTCCTGTCCTCTGGGGCTCAATCATAGCCGTCGCCTTGTTGCCACTGACCAAAAAGTTAGAGCGCTCATTAGGTGGCAAACGGGGATTAGCCGCTACTCTGGTCTCCTTAATCGGTATTTCTTTGTTGGTGATCCCTTTCGTCATGGTTTCTGGTTCAATTTACGAGGGCGTCGCTCATACCACTGAAGTAATACAAAGTGGCGAGATAAAAATCCCGGGACCCACCTCTAAGGTCGCCGACATCCCTGTCATTGGTGACAAGCTGTATAGCATTTGGAACCTATTCGCCACTAACATGGAAAAAGCTATACAGCAGTTTTTGCCTGAGATTAAAGGCTTTCTCGGTACTGTCGCCTCCATATTAGGCGGTGCATTAACAAGCTTGATTATGTTCATCATTTCCCTCGCAATTGCCGGTGGATTTATGGCACATGCAGAGAAAATTTCAGGAGCGTTAGAAACCGTCGCAGTAAGAGCTGTTGGGAAAAAAGCTGAACAGTGGGCTAATTTGATGGCAGCAACTATTCGCAGTGTATTACTAGGTGTTGTTGGTGTGGCGTTTATTCAAGCGGCAATCATCGGTGCTGCGATGTTTGTGTTTAAAGTTCCGGCTGCTGGTTTGCTGACACTCGCAACATTGATCCTTTGTATCGCTCAGTTACCTGCTCTACTTATCGTTGCACCGGTAATTTTCTACGTTTATTCCACAGGAGACGGAACTAGTACGACACTGTTTACTATTTGGGCATTAGCGGGGGGATTATCTGATAACATTCTCAAGCCTATGTTGATGGGACGTGGCGTTGATGTGCCGATGCCTATTATCTTAATCGGTGCCATCGGTGGGATGTTGTTCGCAGGAATTATTGGTCTATTCCTCGGCGCTATTATTCTCGCCATTTGGTATGAATTGTTCTTATTCTGGATTAATTACGAAGAGCAGACCGAGTTGTCAGAAGGCGACGTTGAGGCAACATCAGAAAGCAATACGAAAGCCGAAAACAGCTAATACGATGAGCAGCGGATAAAAAACAGCCGATAAAGTCACTAAACTTTATCGGCTGTGTTATTTAAGGGGCTGCGGAACGTTACTAGTGTTCACTTAGGACATTTGCGAGCACATCCACTGCTTTTACAAGCTCTTCAGGCGTTGAGTTAGTGAAGTTCAAGCGAAGTGCCGAAGGCTGCCCGTTTGCCTCTGGATAAAATACAGGGCTAGGAACCACGGCAACACCTTTTGACAACAGTGCCTTAGCTAATTCAAACGTATCGCACGAAGGAATCCCAACCCAAATAAACATACCGCCATCAACGGAGTTCAACGTACAACTCTCAGGTAACTTAGCTTCTAATGCTTCAAATAGCGTTTGATAACGCGCCTTATAAATCCCTTTTACTGTATCTAGGTGGGCGTCAAAGTCATCATGTTTTAGCAAGCCCAGTAGCGCAGCTTGCATTGGAATGCTGGAGTGCAGATCGGCACCTTGTTTGATCTTAATAATCGGCTCAATATAGCTCTTCTTGCCAGTGACCACACCAATGCGAAGGCCTGGAGATGCAATTTTAGAGAACGAACGAAATACAATGGAGTTGTCTGGACAAAAGGTCGAGACCATTGGCAATTCTTCTCCAGTAAATCGGAGTTCGCGGTACGGAGCATCTTCAATAAATGCCACATTGTATTGAATGCAAAGCTCCGCGACTTTTTGACGCGTTTCCAGTGTCCAACAAACACCTGTCGGATTGTGGAAATCTGGCACTGCATAAAACATTTTTGGCGAGTTGGTCTTAAAGCACGCTTCAAGTTGTTCTAAGTTAGGGCCGGAAGCCACTTGTGACACCGTCACGATATTCGCCCCGACTAAGCCGAATACTTGCATAGCCCCCAGATAACTAGGCGCTTCCATTACGACCGTATCACCCGGATTAATGTAAGCTCTTGCCACCAAATCCAGACCTTGCTGAGATCCTGTACAAACAACCGCACTGTGATTGCTTGGTAGTTGGTAATAGTCCGATAGGAAATCGAGTAACGGCGTATACCCTGCCGTGGTTCCGTACTGGAATACCTCTGGCTTATCACATAACCCTTCAAACGTGGAGCGCATTAGCTCGATGGGGAATGTATCCGGATCTGGCAATCCTCCAGCCAGTGAAATGACGCTTGGATCGCTGGCTGCACTCAGAATTTCACGAATATAAGACGAAGGGACATTTTGAAGGGAGCGAGCGATTTCCATATATTTCCTTACCAATACAACTAATAGCGGGGCATTATTTTAGATTAAGAACAATTAATGAAGTGTATAGAGAGATTTAAACTACCCCGCCATAACGAAAAATCAGCTTACACGCTATTGCAAGCTTCATGTTGTCCATTTATGCTTATAAACATGTCCATTTATGCGATTTTGATTGTGAATGCCCGTCATCTAACTCGAATCAACGACGTCCTGTTCTATATCCACAGTGATATAAGTAAAGAGCTTTCCGGAAAAGAGCTCGCTGCTATTGGGGCCTATTCCGAACAGCATTTCCATCGAGTATTTAAGGAAGTCGTTGGTGAATCACTGCATCAATATATCCGCCGCACTAGAATGGAATACGCTGCAAATCAATTAATGTTCGATACCAAATCTAGTATTCAGCAGATAGCAAATAAGAGTGGTTTTAGCTCAATATCATCATTTTCGCGTGCGTTCAAAGACGTGTTCAGACTCTCACCCGGTCAGTGGCGCAAACACGATCCTCAAGTATCACACAAGCCTTATTTAGCGGACCCCGACGTTGCTGCGGGTTATGCCCGAGCTGTGGATCGTCCTATTCCCGCCCCTAAAATTATCGACGCGCCGCCGCGTCGCGTCGCATATATCCGTCACATTGGTTACAACCGCTCTATAGGTAAGCCATGGCAAATGCTCAAAGCATGGGCAAGCGCTGAAAAACGAGATTTTTCGGTACAGTTTGGGTTACATCATTCGAACCCCGCTTGGGTTGAACTAGATAAGTGTCGCTATGTCGCATGCCTAGAAATTGATGCTCCGATCAAACTTCGAGGTACCGTAAACCAAATGACCATTCCGGGTGGTTTACACGCCGTCTTCCGTCTTCAAGGTGTTTACGGTGAGTTGCTTCCGCAAATAAGTCGAATCCAAGAGAAATGGTTACCGCAGTCTGGCTTCAAAGCCAGTGCAACCCCAGCTTACGTACATTACCATCGCAATCATTTCTTGGCGCCTGACGAAATTTTTGAACTGGATTTTTATCTACCTATCAGTTTTTATTGACCAGTTGCCTCTCCCTCTGCATTTGTTTTGTAACAAAGCACAAACGTGTGCCCTGTTTTCATTAATTGGTACGGTAATTTACTCGTGTCCACGGTAAGCTTGTGCCACTATCCAACCTACTCAACTTCTTATCAATTTGGAGCTTTGGCGATGAAAACAATCTTGGTAACTGGTGCAACAAGTGGTATCGGCTATGAACTAGCAAAAGAACTTAGCCATAAAGGCCACCAAGTCGTAGCAACGGGCCGTAATCCTGAAAAACTGGCACAGTTAGAGCAAGAAGCGAACTGTCATACCATCGCTGCCGACTTAACCGATCCCAACCAGACTGTCGAACTATTCCAAAAGGCACTCGATAAGCTAGGTAAGCTGGACGTTCTAATTAATAACGCGGGTATGAACTCGCGCAAGTGCGCTATTGAAGAGTTCACCTTAGAAGAATTTGACCAACAGTATGCTATCAACCTTCGTGCACCTGCGTTGTTGTGTCGAGAAGCCTTAAAGGTCATGAAACCGGCTAAATCAGGACAAATTATTAATGTGGTAAGCACAGTTGCTAAACGCTCTAATGAAACCATGAGTGTCTACACGGCGATGAAACAGGGTTTTGCGGGCTTTAGTGCAATCTTGATGAAAGAAGCTCAGCCTCATGGAATAAAAGTGACTTCTTTGTTCCCTGGCGGCGCAGACACCAGCTTTAGAGAAGCAGACCGCCCTGAGTATATGCACCCAGCAAGCGTTGCATCCACCATCTCTCTATTACTTGAACTGCCTAGTGATGTAGTCATGCATGAGATGACGTTTAGACCGCCGGTTGAAATTGAGTAGACATCTCCTTTGTAACAGTTGGTATGGGTGCTTGTTGAACGCCACAAAAGTGGTTAATTTAGGAACAGTACCCATTTCAAACACTACACAGAGGGAGCGATGAATGTGTCGTTGGCTAGCTTATCAGGGAACCGCAACTTATCTAGATGAACTAATTTATGTACCTGAACACTCACTGATTAACCAGAGTTTAGAGGCAAGAAAAGGTGCTACTCGAATAAACGCTGACGGTTTTGGGTTAGGTTGGTACACGCAACGTGATATCCCCGGTCAATTCCACGAAGTCATGCCTGCCTGGAGTGACGATAATCTTCGTTCTCTGACGCATCACATTCGCTCCCATAGATTTATGGCACATGTTCGCTCTTCAACGGGAACGAGCGTATCACGCTCTAACTGCCATCCTTTCGTAGTCGACAATTGGATGTTCATGCATAACGGACAAATCGATGAATTTGAAAAGCTGCGCTTCCAACTAGAACGTCTGCTGCCTGAATCGCTTTATCACTATCGAAAAGGAACGACCGACAGTGAGCTTATCTTCTTATTGATGATGAAAAATGGCCTGTCGAGCAATGTAAACAACGCCATTATTGAAACCATCAAAGATATCGAAAACGCCAAATCAGAAAGAGAGGTAGCCTTGCCATTTAAAGCCTCTATTTGCCTCTCCGACGGCGAACAGTTTTGGGTCGTACGATATAGTAGTGACCAAGAACCACCGACTGTTTTTATTAAAGCAGAAGGAGAAAATGTCAGTGTTGCGTCCGAACCTCTCGAAAAAAGCAAAGAATGGAAACTACTCAAACCACAAACAATTACCCATATACATGGTTTGAGCCTTACGACGACGCAAATACGTCTCGATATATAACGGCTGAGTTCTATCCTGAAGCTCTCGGCCTATAAACCCTGTTGAATGACACTAAAGTTGTTGAACTATTAGAGTGGTACTCGCAAGCATACGAGAAACGTACGCGTCAAAATACGAGTAATTAATAAAGCACAACATACTCGCGTAACAAGTTTAAAAGGGTCCATACCTAGCATGGACCTTTTCTGGGTTGCTTCAATCGCTAATCGATCAATCTACCCTGTTCATCGAAAAATGGATGAGGACCATCACTGTCTTCAATGTAGCTAATATGGGACACCACCAAATCATTCTCAAATTTGAGCAGTTGAATGGCTCTTGGCTCTAATGAAAAAGATGACGGTGCGTTAGGATCGAGGTCAAGCGTCACCGAATGGCTGTGTGACGGTCCAACCCAAACAGGAATTGAACGCCAAGTCGCGGTGATAGGACGGTGTAAGTGGCCAGCGCAAAGTCCGCGTACGTTATCAAACTGACTTAACACTTCATATAAGCTGTCTGCATTTGTCAGGTTTTGCACATCCATATGCCCTAATCCGACATGCATTGGCGGATGGTGTAGAAAAATAAGCACAGACTTATTAGATAAACGGGCTAACTGACTTTGCAACCACTCAAGTGTTTGTGAAGATAAAAAGCCATAAGGTTTGCCAATGACAGACGAGTCTAAACCCAATAAAACTTGTTCATCCTGCTCAACGACAAAGTTGCAAAACTCTGGGTGGTCAAAATCGACTAACTGTTGCAGTCCCACTCGCAAATTATCACGGTGATCGTGGTTACCCGGAACGACCCGAAGTGGTATTTGCAGTTTCTCTAGTTCTTGCCTGATGATTTCGTATTCCTGTTCCGTACCAAAGTCACCAAGATCACCGGTAATAACGACATAATCTGGTCTGGGGTTAAGGTGGTTGATATGTTGTACAGCATTCTGTAGGCATCGCAACGTATCCACCTTGCGATACGCGGGTTTGCCATCTTGTTTGATATGCAAATCGGTAAGTTGGGCAATTAACATAACTTTACTTCTTCAAAGGAATTAAACGACTAGGTTCAAAGGACACAGTCACAACTTGACCCGCCTGATATTCAGTGCGCTCAAAACAGTCAACCATGAGTTGAGACTCCTTTTGTACTCCAGACAAAGTGACACGGGTTCTGTCCCCTAAAAACACCGTACTCACTACGACACCGGTTAAAGCATCACAATCATCGCTAATGTCCTTCAAGATAATATCTTCTGGTCTTAGCATGACGCTCAGTGAGTCATTTTTAGCAGAGATATTCGTGTCTATATGCTCTGGCAGTTTCAGGTACTTACCGGTGTCCAACAGCAACTTCCCTGCTTCTACCGCTCCTTCAAATCGATTCATTTGCCCGATAAAATCAGCTACAAAGCTGTTACTTGGCTGCAGATAGATATCCTTTGCTGAACCAATCTGGGCAATTTCACCATGGTCGAGAACGGCAATTCTGTCGCCCATCGCCATAGCTTCTTCTTGGTCATGAGTTACATACACTGCAGTGATGCCTAATTCTTTTAACAACGAGCGAATATCACTTCTCAAACGTTGTTTTAGCAAAGCATCCAAAGCTGAAAGCGGCTCATCAAGCAGCAACACATCTGGTTCGGTTATTATGGCGCGAGCTAACGCCACACGTTGACGTTGGCCACCAGATAATTGATGGACGCCTCTTTGGGCATACTTTTCTAGGTCGAACATAGTCAGCATCTGCTTAAGCTTTTGAGCTCGTACCGAAGGATCCACGCCACGAACTTTCAGGCCATAAGTGATATTTTCGCTAACGTTCATATTGGGAAACAGCGCATATGATTGGAACACCATCCCGACTTTTCTTTGCTCAATAGGTAGCGCGGTAACCTCTTGATCACCAAAAGTTATTTGTCCGCCATTTTCATCAGCAAACTCCAATCCAGCAATAAGACGCAAGGTTGTCGTTTTCCCGCAACCAGAAGGGCCCAGTAATACTAAAATCTCTCCCGCTTCTATTTTTAGGTCAGTCGGTTTTAGTGCCAAGGTTCCATCTGGGAAAGTCTTAGTAATATTTTTCAGCGTGATTTCTACGCCAGTCATTGTTTGTTCTAACATTGAGTTCAATCTTAATTGCTTGTAACCGGTTTTCTGTTCAGCATCTGAGCCAGAACCAGCAACGGTAAAATGAGACAAAGGAAAATTAAGGTATAAGCAGAGCTAATCTCTAAACGCATGGAGGCGTACGAGTCAGCCAAACCAACAGGCAAGGTTTTGGTTAATGGCGTGTGAAGCATCCAAGTCAGGTTAAACTCGCCAATAGAGAGAGTGAGGGTCATCAACATACCCGCAACAATACCTGCCCTGCAATTAGGGACAATGACATCAAAGAAACGCTGCCAAAAGCTTGCTCCCAAACTCGCCGCTCCCTCTTCCAACACATTGAAATTAATACTTTGCAGTACCGCCAACACTGACTTAACCATAAACGGCAAAGTGAAGATAACGTGACCCACTAAGATAAACGTCCAGTTAGAACGGAAATCACTAAAGTCACCGTAAGCGAGGATTAAACCAAGCGAAATTGCCATACCGGGAATGGCAATCGGCAAGGTTAAGATCTCATCAAACAACGATGCCCAACGGCTTTTGCTTTTCGCCAGCACATAAGCACAAGGTACGCCCACCAACACATTAATAATGGTGGTCGCGATAGCAATTTGTAGTGTTAGCCAAATCGTGTCTGAATAGAGTGCCCATACTTGTTCAACCCAACGAAGGGTCAATCCACTTTTCACACCAACAAAATAGTTGTTCGTTAGTCCAGCAACAATCGACATAAAAACAGGAACAATTAGAAATGCACAGACCAATAAAGTGAACCCAAGCTGGATATAAAAGTACTTATCTTTCTTCATTGATTAGCCTCCCATTGCCATAGACGAATTACCCTGACGCTTCGCTAACATCAAACACAACCAAGTCACTAGACCAAGGATTAAGCTCAAAGCAGCCGCCATAGCGAAGTTAGCATTGAGCGTGAACTCTGTATAAATCGTCATTGGTAACACGTTAATGTTGGTTGCCAGAGTAAACGCCGTGCCAAACGCGCCCATTGAGGTAGCGAAACAGATCGAACCCGATGAGATTAATCCTGGCTTTAACGCAGGTAGCGTTACGTCTTTGAAAATTTGCCAACGATTTGCGCCTAACGAACGCCCCGCTTCAAGTAGGTTTTGGTCGAGTTTTTCTGCGGCACCCATAACCGTGAGTACCACTCGAGGTATTGAGAAGTACAAGTAACCCAAAAACAATCCCGCGATTGAGTAAGCAAACATCCAACGTTCCCCAGTAAGCAATAACCCTGCTTGGGCAAACAGACCTTGACGTCCTGCAAGCATAATGACGAAGAAACCAATCACCACTCCGGGAAATGCAAGCGGAAAGCTCAACATAGCAACCAGCAACTGCTTCCCCTTAAACTCATAACGCGTCAAAAACAGCCCACTGATCGTAGCCACCGCTAAACTCACAACTGTGACTAGGACAGAAAGCGTTACGGTTGAAAAAAGACTCTTCAAGTACAAAGGTCGGGTTAGAATTTGTATGTAGCTCTGCGCACCGCCATCAACTAACGAGACCTGCAACAGTTGCACCACTGGTAACAAGAAAAATGCGCAGCTCACTATTACAGCAGGCAGAATAAGCAAAATAGATAGATGATTCTTTTTCATAAAAACAATGGCGGAAATCTTGTCCGCCATCCATGGTCCGGTGAGGTTTAGTTGACTTCTCTTAGATACAGGTCAGCGAATGCGGCTTGGTTTTCAGACATCTTTGCAAAGTTAACTGAACCAACGCGCTGATATTCAGAGTCAGGTAGGAACTTACTCTTCGCATCCTCATCCATCACCCCATCAATAACTGGTCGTAAATACGCCTTTGCCCAAACTTGTTGGCCTTTTTCGGATAACACAAAATCCAAGATTTTTTTTGCGTTGTCAGGGTGTGGCGAGTCTTTCACCATGCTCATTACATAAGGAACAGCAATAGAGCCTTCCTTCGGAATGACAAATTCCACATTAGAGAAGTCGTTATATTTGGCACGATACGCATTAAAGTCATAATCCAATAAGATTGGAATCTCACCCGAAATTACACGTGCATACGAGGTTTGTTTTGGGACAATCGGGCGATTTTTCGCAAGTTTGCGGAAGTACTCAATAGCAGGTGTGAAGTCATTGATATCGCCACCCATTGCCTCATTTACCGCTACCGCACTTGCGTAGCCCACAAACGCACTGGTTGGGTCAAGATAACCGACCATGCCATGATATTCTGGTTTAAGAAGATCTTCCCAACTCTGTGGGACCGGTGCTCCATCTAAAGCATCAACGTTAACGAAGAAGCCAATGGTTCCCGAATGAATTGCGAACCAATTACCGTTTGGATCTTTCATCCCCTCTGGAATTTGGTCCCAATTCTTCGGTTTGTATGGTTCTACCACCCCTTGGTTAGTCGCGTTGATGCCAAATGACACGCCATAATAAACAACGTCTGCTACTGGATTGTTTTTCTCCGCAACTAACTGAGACAAAGACTGACCGGAATTTTTGTTGTCCATCGGAACTCGAATTCCAAGTTCTTTGTTTATCAGCTGTAATTGCCCTCCCCAGTTCGCCCACTCTGGAGGGCAGTTATAGCAAATTGCGCTAGATGCCTGCGCTTGAAATGAAGCGCAAGCCAAACCAAATAGCATTCCCGCTAGTTTCTTTGTTTTAGAGCCTAGTGTAAAAGTCATTATATTCTCCAATATTTGACTATTCGTTGTTTTGTAAGTGCGGCACCACGTCAAGTGAGCCATTCATTTGCAATTGATAATCCAGAGCAAGTTGAGTCGATACGCTCGCTCCTGCTTTGGCGTTAAATAAAATATCTACAGCGACTTGCCCCATTTTTAGATGTGGTACCGCAACCGTTGCGAGAGTCGGGGTGATAAGCTGAGCTAAACTCATGCCGTCAAAACCGATAATTGAGATGTCCGAAGGTACATGTAGACCGTTGGCTTTCACGGCATTTATCGCCTTCAATGCCAGCAAATCGTTACTACAAAACCACACTGTAGGCGCCTGTTCTCTCTGGATAACACTCATCTCTTGGTCACCAAATGGATCAAGCTTGTTTTGGTCTACTTCTAGTAGCTCAGTTAATTCCAATCCATTGTCATTAAGACCTTTTTTAAACCCTTTATAGCGCTGCTCAGCACGATCAGATGAGACAAATCGCCCCGTCAACATGCCAACTCTTCGGTGTCCTAATTCCACGACTCGCTGAGCTACATCAATACCGGCTTGATAGTTATCAACAAAAACGCAAGGTTCTTGCTCATCTGAACGGTTGTGCAATAAACAGTAGGGAAACTTAAAATCTCTCAGAAGTTTCAATGCTTCATTTTCAGAGGTATCTGCGATCGTCAAAATGACACCTTCGACACGCTGTCTTATCAGGTCGATAACCGCTTGCTGCTCTTGGCCACTGTCATATTGAGTGTCAACAACCACAACCGAGTACCCAAAGTGCCTCGCTCTTTGCTGGATGCCGGTAACTACCTCTGAAAACACAGGGTTAATTAAACTTGGAATCACCACTCCGAGAGTTGGATTTTTATTGAATTCAATTTGGTCATGTCGTTGCTCAACACTGTATCCAGTGAGAGTAATGACCTTCTCAATTCTCTTGCTCGTGGCATGCGCTACAGATTGAGGCTGATTTAGATAACGAGAGATAGTTGCAGGTGACACTCCTGCAAGTTCTGCTACATCTTTGATATTCATCGCCTTTCCTCCGTTGTTGAACGCAAGATTAAAGAGGACACATTACAGTTTTATTAAGGGAAAAATGAAGAAGCGTCAATTTAGCCGCCATATCGATGCATGTTTGCGACATATATCGACAATATAATTTATGAAACACTTTCATTTCATTGAATTTAACGGAAGCAAATTAAATTGTAGAGTAATGTGAAATAACGATTAATGTCACAGAAACTGGGGGAAATATGAGTGGTCGCCGAAAGGATCACGATGATTAAGCTGAAATGCAGCGAAAGAGATTAAGTGCTCTGGCTCATTTCTCATACTAAATGCTAATCGCCATCCTTTCGGAAGAATTTACTGAGTTGTGTGGCTATTGGCCTTTGTAAGTGTTATCGCTCTCATTGAGATTCTTAATCAACCTAGCGGGTGTTCCACCATATAACGAGTCGGGCGGTACGTCACTGTTCACAACGGAATTAGCGGCAATCACGGAACGCGCTCCAATGGTAACACCTTGATTGATCACCACATTACCTCCAATCCATACATCGTCTTCCACCGTAATCGGTCCACAGATCGTTTCCCAGTTGCGACGCTTAAGGTAGTTTAAGTCGTGGCTAGCGCAATAGAACTGCGTATTTGGCCCTATCAACACGTTGTTACCAATCATGATTTTGGCACCATCTAGCATGGTGACATTCATATTAATAAAGGTCTTTTCACCAATCGAAATCGTCTTACCAAACTCACAATAGAATGGAGAACGTACAATACTGGAATCTGCAATATTCCCCATTAACTGTTGAAACAGCTCACCACGTTGAATGTCATCAGTATTTTTATTTATTGCCTGTAACAGAAGGGAGGCGTTTTCGCGGATTTGGTTAATGCTTTCGGCGCCGCCATCGAACTCTTCACCAGCAAGCATTTTTTCGAACTCAGTCATGTTGTCTCTCAACTCGGATCTTTTTTGCAGCTGAATTGTATCACCAACGCGTCATTCGGGCAGTGGATTAGTGCTTATACCTAAAAGTATTACTGTCATCGATAATCTCAATTTTTACCGGTGCTATCCCTTTACTAATGTCGCCAATTTGTTCAAATGACTTGCGAGATAAGTCAATAATTCGACCTTTTACAAACGGGCCTCTATCGTTGATTTTGACGTCCACTGTTTTACCATTAGCGGTATTTGTCACTCTCACGATCGTTCCAAAAGGTAACGTTTTATGAGCTGCGGTATAAGCCCTCATGTTATAGCGCTCACCACTCGCAGTGCGTCGTCCGTGGTATTTATTCCCATACCAAGACGCTTGACCTACAAGTTCATGGGATTTTGCATAACTTCGAGTTTTGGAACTATCAATTGAAGCGGTTGAAGAGCAACCAGCTAGAAAAGAGAACATTAATGCAACAAAGATGAAATTGATCTTCTTGATATTATTTGGAAATTGAAATTTATTCATGTCGTGTTTATCTATTCTTGAACTGTTGACGCTTTAGCAATAAAGCTCATAAAAACAACCGAATGGGACAAAAGCCAACATTCGATATCAATGGCCGATTTTTCCACGACCTCGATGCCACTCGGTCATGCTCAAGAAAGATATTAGACATGAAAATACCAAAGTTCACTGCCTTTGAGATCCGTGCCAAATTACATCGTTATTTTGACTTCTTAAACGTATCATAAGGCTTTTCACCAAACAGCTTTTGGTACCGCTCAGAATATCGACTCCATCCATCAACCCCTGATAATACCGTAGCTTCTAATACTGAAGAGCACTTCCCTTGAATCAAAATATTTCGAAATTTAAATAGATTAACGAGCAAATAGAATCGCTTGGGTGCAATGAACAAATACTCTTTGAAAAAGAGGTTGATGCTTTTGGTGCTAATATCTAATTCATTAGCTATCTGCTTCAGCGACATCACTCGCGTCGTTTTCTGTTCCATCATGTTCACTATTTTTGTCATCAGATGCTTTCTAGGCCTGCGACTTGGTCCATGCAGCGATTGGGGGCGCAGTGGAGGGAGTTCATCCAAAAGAACGGTGATCAAATCAAGGACAGCTTTCGTCCCACCATGCCCTTGTTTCTCAGTCGGCTGTTCAAAGACAAACTTACCTACCGCCTTAAACTTGTCTAAGTTCCTTTTCGAAACAGTAACTGGGACAAGGGAATCACTGAAACTTTTCAATTTTCTAGAGGGCTCAGCTATTTCACTCAAGATAACCGTGGTGTTCTGGGGAATAAATAATGCAAAGGGAACTTCAGAACGACTTGAGACTATCGCAACTTGGTCAGTGTTAATCCAACTACCATTAAAACACACGGACTGACTTCCCATTGTGGTGATCATCAGGGTAATTTCTGGTGAATGTAATCGAGTTTGCAAAGCACACTCAGGCTTAAACAGAGCGGAGTAAAGTGTCAGTGCATGAGGAGTTGTGAATGCTGTATAACGAATCGTTGGACGATTAATTTGTAAAAATCCATACTGACGCTCGATAACATGATTTGGTTCATTGGGAAAATCAAACAGGACCTTGCAGTTTGCTATCGCGGTTATCTCACTAGATAACTGCTCGAAAGTGAGTATTTTTTTACTATTAGTGACTGCCATTCAGCCCTCTTACCTTCACTTATACCCTTAAAGGCTAGCAACCACCGCAATGCTTTCTAGTGACCCCAAACGCATTGCGGGTTCCAAATCACTGCGCTATCAATTTGGGTAAATCACTTTCCAATCATTCTTCATATCTGCGATAGTCCAACCTTCTTTCTTGGCTTCGTCTAGTCCCTTATCTAGGCGGCCAACCGAAGAATTACGATCATATTTCCACTCTCGCCCTTCATCAGTATGATGCACATAAAGGCCGAACGTGACACCTTCTTGTTGGGTCGTCCACTGCATCATCTGCAAATCACCGTCAGAGTTACCAAAAGCCGCAATAGGTTGGCGACCTAGTCTCTTGTGAATACCAATGACCTTACCCGCTTTATCATTAATATGAGCGACGTTTGGCAAGCGTTGGATTTCAATACCATTACTAGTGTAAGCGAACTCTGTCTCTATTTCGCTGCCAATAACGTACTCCGGAGAAATACCATACACCTCCTCTGTCCAAGGACGCATAAAGTCTGCTCCTCCACCCGAAACTATGTAGGTCTTGAAATCATTATCACGAAGAAAGTCGAGCACTTCCAACATCGGTTGATAAATCATCTCCGTTAGAGGCCTTTTAGTGATTGGGTGTTTAGCGTTCTTCACCCAAGCTTGCACCATTTCCTCAAATTCCACAGAGTTCATACCGGCATGCGTTGCCATAACCATTTTCAGCAATCCTTCCTCACCATGAGACAGGGCTGCTTTTATGTCGCCTTTCAAAACAGACGCAAACGGCTCTTCGGTTTTCCACTCAGGGTGCTTCGGAGCAAGCTCTTTAATACGGTCCAAGGTAAAGAATAATTGAAAATACATCGGCTTCTCGGCCCATAACGTACCATCGTTATCAAATACTGCGATACGCTCTTCGGCTGGGACGTAATTGTCAGAGCCTTTTGTGGTGACGGTTTCAACAAATTCAACAATAGCAGATTTAGTAGCGCCATCGTTCCAAGAAGGCAAAGGATCAGGATGTTGCGCTGCAAAAACAGGAGTAGATAGAACAGCTAAGCAGACAAGGCTTTTGAAATGCATTTTCATAATTTGCTCTCAGTAATGTAAGTGTATTCATTGGCGTTTGGCATCAGTAAGATAGCTAACCTGAACTGAGAGAATTATGCATTGCACGATCTAAAAATAATCTGCAAAAACGGAAAAGTTAAAAAAACGCTATGCCTAAAAGACATAGCGTTCAATACACTATCGAATGGTGATTTCCTATCGCCCTTCAATGTTACTCATTTAAATCCAATTCATTATGAATCAGAGTTACGCATTGAGAAGCAAACAACATCTTAGGACCAAGGCTGATTTTCTCAGTACCTAGACGCTTTAAACTATTAAAACTCTTCTTCGGCATTGGAATATGGTCGGTAAGAAGAAAACAAGAATTACCGACAAACTGTTGTTCTCGAATGAAGGTGCCTTTCTTATCCATCATGTAGAGCTGATAATCTTCCGCCAGTTCTTGAACCAGCTTTTCGAAGCTAATGGTTCGTACAGTAATACCCGCTTCAACTTCACGTTCTTGCTCTTTACCCATACCTTGGGATACGTCTAATGCTCTGGCAACTTTATCGAGTAGCACTTTCTCATGAAAGCCACCAACGTTACTGATGTCGTTTGAGCTAAAGCGTATAGTGCGAGAGTAATCTTTAGTACTTTCTAGGACGAGGTAAACCACCACATCTTCACGATGAGACTGCGCAACAAAGATCGTGTTCATCAACGTGTGAGCTAAAATTTCGGTATGAGCCTCCTGACCAACGGAAGCGAGAAGTTGCTGGCTTTCGGTAGGGGCGGAACGAGCTCGAAGTACAAAGGCGCGCATAGATGTAAAATCCTACTTAATGAATATAACGAATAACTTAACCAAGATGCTCTATCGCCAATAAGGCAATAGTTACTGTGGGTCGCCATTATCACAGTTTTGCTTGATGAAGTAACGGCAATAATTTAGCTATTTACAGAAATAGTCTTCAGCAGGGTGTGCTTTGAACAAAAGTATTTAAGTCAAACTGATAACTTGTTGAGGTTGCCAGACGTTTCACTGATTTGAACTAATCGCTTATGGTAGCATCGACAATCATCGACACGGATCCACACTATCATCATGCACTCACGTCTTTTTGCCCTACCTTCTGCTGAACGAGAATACATAAATCGCTTGTGCGACGTGCTTCAGTTAATCGCAGGTACTAATATCGTTGGTATCTACTTACTTGGCTCAGCAAGTCAGGGGAGTTATGTTGGGGGTGAAAGTGATTTAGACGTCCAAATGGTGGTAGCGCAACCCCTTTGCGACGCTCAAAAGCAGGCTATCATAGAGGCGCTATCGCACTCTCACCTACCCTGCCCAGCAACCAAATTGGAGTTCGTGGTATATCACAAAGCCCAACTGCGCACAGCACAATCGCTGCACTACGCTATTAATTTCAATACGGGTCGCACCTTAAAGAAAGACTACGTTTCGTTTGACCATAATAATGACCCCAGGCATTGGTTCCTACTCGACATTGCAATGGCCGGCGATTGGGCGATAACGTTATTCGGTGAATCGTTTAATCGCATATTTCCCAGCATTGAACCATCTCTTTTGTTGCAAGCAATGCACGAGTGTCTTACTTGGTTTAACAAACATTATCCGGACAGCAAAGATTGCTATCAGTGCGCTTGCCGCATTCATAGCTATCTATTACGGGGAGTGATGGTCAGCAAACGGCAGTCATTATCAGAGGTGGCTTTAACGGAACAATGGAAGAGTTTACCTGCTCAGGAGTTTGTGGAATCAGTGCTTCAGCAGTTAGATGCGAAGATTGCACACCAATAACCAAGTTGGAAGTGGCACGACGCTCTTATGTTCGCGCCACATACTCAAACTTATTGACACCTATTTATGAAGCACGACTAGTCACAGCACCTGCTTGTGGAATATGTCGTTCTACATTATAAGATGAACAGTTAAGCTTATTTCCCTATTACTAGACTCACTAGAAATAAAGTACTAGTAATAATAAGCAATATCATTTCTTTTTTACGCATATATTATTCTCCTTCGATTTTTAACGAACGACTAAACTTCAGAACACTTAAAATGGAACTTATAATTTAATGAGCTATCAAAAAGAGGAGCATTGACTCTATAAACTATATTACCTTCCACTCTAATTAAGGTAAATATGAAAATAACATCAAATATAAATTAATCTCGATAGTTAAAGCCATACCACAAAAATACAATTAACAATCAAATATAACGCTGAATTACAAAACGAAATATGTCGAAATACTTTCCTTTCCATGAAAAGTAGACTCAATGGACGATGATCGTTACCAGTTATTTTTCTCTTCGCCACATCTTATAACCACTAGCGTGCATACTTTTTCCCAACAAGTGCGTCGCAACCGGTGCCGTCAGCAAAATAAATAACATGGTGCCTAGTACACGTGAGGTTACTGTAATATCCGGAATCCCCACCGCTACAGCAGCCAACAACGCTGTTAATCCCATAGTATTAGCTTTGGTTGATGCATGCATTCGGGTATAAAGATCCGGCATTCTTACCACTCCAATACTAGCAACGATAACAAAAAAGGTACCGATACAGAGCAAAATTCCCGTTATGATTTCCATTACTCTTCCTCCTCTAATGTTCTCTTCGCTATAAAGCTTGAGAAAGCAATCGTGCCCAAAAATGCTACCAGACCTAGCGTTATCGCAACGTCTAATAATGATTTCTGCCCACTATCTAAAGTATGTACTGCAATAAATCCAACGGTAATGAATGCAATCAAATCGAGTGCAACCACTCTATCCGCCAAGGTCGGACCTAATATTAACCTGATAAATACCATCACCAAGCTAAATAATAATCCAGCGTAAGAAATGGTAATAGTAAACTGCAACCAACTATCCACGAGTCACCTCCAAAATACGCTTTTCCATCCCTTGTTTGATAGTTTGAATAACCTCTTCATGCTTAGGTGCGAACATAGCGTGAACGACCAAGTGTTTTTTATCTTCAGTGACATCCAAACTTAGACTGCCTGGCGTTAGTGAAACCATATTAGCCAGTAGCGTAATTTCTAAGTCTGTCGTCACATCCAGAGGCACATAAACAATATCCGGGTCACTCAAGTGTGTTGGCGTCACCACATCCCAAACCACTTGAGCTGCGGAAATCACCATCTCATAGCAGAAGCACAGAAACAGCTTAATCACCGCACTGAAACGTGTGAAATAAGTAGATTTCATTCCAAATGGTTGACTTAGTCTCAAAGCAAAGAAGCCAACCGTAAACCCAACCACGAAATTTAGACCACTGTATTCGCCGTTGATCAGCATCCAAGCACCTGCTAGGAAAACATTGAGGAAAAAGTAATTCATGCTCCACCTCCTAAGACCGCATTAATGTAGGCGCTCGGGTCTAGTAACTGCTCTGCTGCTCCCATGGCTAGCTGGAAAAAAGGCTCTGCAATGAATCCAAACAACAGCGCCATTGATGTCAGGCTGATGATAGGTGCGTAATACAACACCTTGGTTTTCTTACACAGTTTTTTCGCCGGCTTATTTTCTGGTTGTGGCTTCCAAAACGCTTCGCTCCAAATTTTGGTCATCGAAAACAGTGTCAGTAGCCCAACAAATAGAGCTGTACCCGCTAGCCAATAATACTCAACGTGTAGACTGTCTCGAATAACCAGAAACTTACCCCAGAAACCTGACAAAGGAGGAAAACCTGCAAGTGAAAAGGCTGGGATCAGGAACAGAAACGCCAGCAATGGTGTCGATTTGTATACCCCGCCTAAGTGGCGCAATTCACTCGTGCCATACTTGCGTTCTAATACCCCACCAATCAGAAACAGATTCGACTTCACGATAATATGGTGGACGATGTAGAAGATCGCTCCAGCAAGCGCTAACGGTGTCGCGATGGCTAGACCCATTGCCATATAACCAAGCTGGCTAATACTGTGGAACGACAAGATCTTCTTTACGTTGAACTGACTCGCCGCACCTAAAACGCCAGCCAACATAGTTAACCCAGCAATCCATAACATTAATGGTTGCCAACCACTGTCCGACAAAGGAAACACAAGGGTGAACATCCGCATAAGCGCATAGATGCCAACTTTAGTCAGTAGTGCAGCAAACAGAGCAACAACACCACTCGGTAACGTATGGTATGACGCTGGTAACCAGGCAAACAGTGGAAATAATGCCGACTTAATGGCGAACGCAAACAAGAATAGCACCGCCACCGTTGACTGAGTTTGCGGGTGAATGGATGCGACTTTCCCATGCAAGTCAGCAAGATTCAAAGTGCCCGTTGCCCCATAAAGCAAACCAATCGCCAGCAAGAACATTAGCGTTGAGATCAAATTCAACATTACGTACTTAACGGCTCCATCTACCTGTTCACGAGTGGCATCCAGTACCATTAATCCGAACGAGGCAATCAGCATCACTTCAAACCAGACATATAGGTTGAATATATCCCCCGTTAAGAACGCCCCGTAAACACCTGCCAATAGAATATGGATTAATGAATGGAACAAGCTATACGATGGTTTAGGTCGTAAATCTGCCATGGCATAGAATACGATGATTACCCCAATGAAAGCAGTCATGACTACCATGCCTGCACTCAGCATATCGGCGACAAATACGATACCAAATGGCGCCGCCCACTGACCAAACGCGACCGCTTGTGGGCCCAAAGTAGTGACATCGGCAAACAGCATTACGCTGGCGAGCAAGGTGATTAGCGCACTAACACCACTAATCCACTCAACGTATCTCACATGATTGCGACTAAAGAAAACTAAAGCCGAAGTAAGCACTGAGAGAACGACAGGTAACGTTAACCAAAGCGACATTACTGCTCCTCCTCTGAATACGTCATTTGATCAATATCCGCTGTTAAGGACTCTTGATAGGCTCGATAAAACAGCACAAGCGTGAACACCAATAAACCAAACCCAATAACAATCGCCGTTAAAATCAATGCTTGAGGTAATGGGTTTGCAGCACCTATAGGCGGCACAACTGCATTAGCATCAATCAATGGTGGCTCACCTACTGTCAGCCTACCCGCTGTAAAGATCGCCATATTGACAGCACTACTCAGCATAATTAAGCCAAATAGAACGCGTAACAAATGGCGCTCGAGCATCAAATAGATCCCAGCGGCAACAAACACCCCTACGACCACACTCCATAAAATTTCCATTAGTTAAGCTCCTCACTGACGTGCAGTACCATTCCCATAACACCACCAATAACACCCAGATAAATACCAATATCAAAGATCAATGGTGTGCCGAGCGGAAGTACATCTTTCCACCACAACCCGGTCAAGAAAGGTAAGTTGAATAACAAGCTGATAACGCCTGCGATAAAGCTCAGCAATACGCCAAACATAGCAATACTGAATGGCGCGAAGTGCAATCGCTCACGCACATACTTGGGAGACTCTGCAAACATCAGTAGTGATAAACCAATCACTGCGATAAGCGCACCGATAAAGCCACCACCAGGCGAGTTGTGTCCTCGCATCAGGAGATAGAGTGAGAACACCAACATCAAAGCAGCAACGATATGCGAAGCAGTACCAAAGATCAGCGACTGAATGTTCTTGTAGGTCACACTACCCGGCTTCAGTAGACTGACCGCACATAGCCCAGCCATTACCACCACAACCACTTCACCAAAGGTATCGAACGCACGGAAGTCCACTAGAATTACGTTCACAATATTGCGCCCGTGACCGCCAGGAACGCTGTTGTTAGAAAAGAACTCTGCCACACTGGTATCCATCGGCTGTGAAGTAATGTTGATAAGCAGCATAGTGATGGCAAAACCAATCACACTAGCAACCACTGCGTGGAGCGTTTTTCTTTTTATTGAATGTTGACGAACCGTGGCCAGCTTAGGCACATGACGCATCAGCAAGACCAAAAACACCACCATTAGCGTTTCTACCAAAAGTTGCGTCTTAGCCACATCAGGAGCGCTGTAGATCATAAACACCAAAGTTGTCATGAAGCCGATCATTCCTAACGCCGCAACCGCAAGAAGTTTCGTCTTAGAAACAATGACGACAACCGTGGAGACAATAAGCAGTAATGCTACTGCAAACTCGTAGAACTTAACGTCAACAAGTTGGTTAAGCATAACGTCCGAAGAAATATGAACTTGAGATACCAGTAGTACTGCTAACGCTGAAAATGAAATCAAGCCATAAAAACTCATGCGCTTTCGCTGCATCAGATTAGTTTGCCAAGACGCAAATGCCATCATTCCTTTTAGCAAACCATCAAACACCTTGTTCGCATTAGGCAAAGTGATAGATAACCGTGTCCACTGAGCGAGTAGCCAAGGGTAAATCTTATACACTGAGACACCTAGCAAGAGCGTCACCGCACTTAACACCAGAGGCAGATTAATGCCATGCCATAACTTGAGTGGCTCTGGCTCAGATATCGGAGCAATCGAGGTCACGCCGGGCAAAATAACTTGTTCATTAAGCCAGCCAAGCCCCAGTACCGTCGCGAGTACACTAACTAGCGCAAGCGTAATTGGAGGAAGCCACAGCCCCTTATTTACCTCAATAGGTTTGGCTGGTGTTGGTTCACCCTGGTATTTCCGTGAGAAGGGCTTTATTAGAAGAGCAAGCACCAACGTAACGGTCAGTGCATTGACCACCAGCATTAACAGTACCGCTAACGAGCTCACTTCCAAACCAGCTTTGTACATGTACTCTTTACTCAAAAAACCTGGTAGTGGCGGAACGCCCGATGTAGATAGCGCCGCGATAAATGCAGCCACAAAGCTAATTTGTAATACCGGACGTAATCCACGAAGCACCCCAACCTCACGAGTCCCTGTCGCCTTATCGATGTTGCCAATCACCATGAACAAGCCCGCTTTATACATCGAGTGAGCAACGATCAACATTAATGCAGACTTAAGCGCCAAATCGGTACCAATACCTAACAAAAACGTCAGCTTGCCGAGAACGACTGTTGTACTGTAGGCAAGCATTAGTTTTAGGTCGGTCTGTTTTAAAGCTAAAACAGCACACCAAAGCGCCGTGAAACCACCCATTGTTGTTAGTGTATAAAACCAAACCTCACTGTGGGCGTAAATGGGCGAAAGCAGAGCTAATAAAAAGATCCCGGCTTTCACCATCGTTGCCGAGTGCAGATAAGCACTCACAGGTGTTGGTGCTGCCATCGCATTAGGTAACCAAAAATGAAACGGGAACTGCGCCGATTTCGTAAATGCACCCAATATAATGAGCACCAATGATGGAACAAACAGTGCGTGCTCATGAATGACCGACGCCTGCTGTAAAATAGTCGTCAATTGATAGCTTTCGGCCATGTTCCCTAAAAGAATCAGACCCGCTAGCATCGCTAAACCACCAGCGCCAGTAATAAGTAAAGATTGCAGTGCATTCTTTCTAGAAGTTGGGTTCTCGTGGTTAAAACCAATCAGCAAATAAGACGTAATGGTTGTTAGTTCCCAAAAAACAAATAGTAACAACACGTTATTACTGAGCACTACTCCCAGCATCGCTAACATAAATGCCGTTAAGTAAAAGTGAAATTTGAGACGGTTCGGATATTCACGCAAATAAGCCAACGCGTATATTTGCACTAAAGTACCTATACCGCTAATCAAACAGGCAAATAGAAATGATAAACCGTCGAGCCTAAAGCTGAGATCTAAGCCTAAGCTTGGAACCCACGATGCAGTCCACGCCACGCCTTCAGGGCTATACAAGTATAAGATTGAAAGAAATATCGACAGAGGAAACACAGCAAACAACGCGAATAGCTGTGAGCTATGCAGGTTTACACGCTCACCTTGTTTGCCGAGTTTATTGGACGTCAATGCAGCCTTTTCGATGTTCAAGTTAATACTCACCTTTATCTACTATATCCAAGTGAATTCACGCTAAATACCAAATTGCAGAAATAGCAAAACGGTCACTTACCATTGCAGCAACCTTATTCGATTAGTTCCATATACCCGAAGCAGTGCTTGTTTTAGATGAAGAGTTTTCTGATAGCCAACATGAAGAAGTGAGTAGCTAATTTAATACCAGAACAATCATTGAGCTGATTTATTAATCAATCTTTACATCCTAAACGATATAAATTCTATCCTTGGCGAGTATTTTAGTACCAGAATACAATTGTAAAGAGTCGTTGATTAGTCGTAATTCTAATTTCTGAATGTATAAGAAAGCCGATTTTTTAATATATTTATTAAAAATATCTGGAATAGATGACAGTTTGTAACGAATAGTGTCAGAAGGGACAAGTAGGATTAATGGTATTGAGATTTAAAAATAAATTTCAATTATCAGCAACTTAGAGTCAAAAAACAAATCACCAACACAGTAAAGAGGGTTATCAATATGATATTAGTCCTCCTTTAGTAAAAATGGTTCAACACCAGAAACTCGAAAATACCGAATAATAACTTATGTTTTTTTAAACGATATATCAGATAGAATTAAAAGCAAGTAATAAATTGCAATTATTCCTTTCAAGATCACGTTTATAACTTAAGCAAATTCAAGTTTACTTTAGTCATTTACTAAACTTAGGAATTGGATAGTTGATTAACCTAAGAGACCAGTATGACGCCACAACATTCGGTATGGTCACCCCTTTTATGGTGCAAAGACATCGATAAAAGGTCTGCTTGGGTGACGATACGAATGATAGAGGGGTGTCTATTGCTACTTTGCGCCTTTCTGTTCGCGCATTTCTTCTAATCCACCTGCGTTGTGGACATTACTAAAACCAACAGAGGTCAAATAGTCCATTGCTTTACCTGAACGGTTACCACTCCGGCAATACACAACGATCGGTGTAGACTTATCGACATTAGCAAAGTACTTATCAATATCAGATAACGGATAGTTCACTGCATTTGTCAAATGACCATCAGCGAACTCATCAGGAGTGCGCACGTCCACAACCATTGCACCTTGTTCTATCATTTGCCAACCTTGTTCTGCACGTTCAGATGCCGTCACGCTAGCACTAGTCAATACGACACAAAGTACCGACAAGGACAGTATTTTCTTCATAAATCCTCCTAAGTAATAAGGTGTTATATTAATCAAGGAGCTAGCGCAGCCTTTCAAACACTATCGTCTGATCTAACTCTTCATGATAAGGTTGGTAGTCAAAGCCTTTATCGAAAATATAGCTGGTTACAAGAGAACGTACACACGCAATGAGCTCTTCAGCATTCCAAGGCTTCTCAAAATAGTGACTAACGCCTGCCGTATTTATCGCCGTAATAGTATCGGAATGCGTGGCCTGCCCTGTTAGCAACACTTTTTTGGTTTCTTTAAATCGGCTATCTCTGGAGACTTCCGTCAGCAATTCAACCCCCGTCATCCCCGGCATGACATGGTCAGACACGATAACTGCAACGCACTCCCCGTCAGCGTCAAGATCTTCCATTAAGTCGAGAACCTCTTCTCCTGATTCGCAATCCTCAATGTTTAACCAATTCGCTAAAGGCTCCAAATCTTGAATAACCGCGCTCAATACTTCGCGCTGGTCATCGACACAAATGACGTTAAGCTTCTCCATATGCTTCTCCTACAGGTAATTTGACTCGGAAAATGGTGCTCTCCTTATCGCTTTTCACGACAATCGTGCCACCATTTTCACTTACGATTCGTTTAACGATGGATAACCCTAGCCCTAAGCCAAAAGATAGACCGCCCTTCTTAGTCGTGAAATTGGGCTGGAATATTTTTCGGCGGGTAGGTTCATCGATTTCCGGCCCATTGTTGGCAATGGTGACCAAAATTCTTTGATTCGATAACTTTGTTTGAATATCAATTTGAGGTGATTCAGTTTGCAACATGGCATCGCAAGCATTTTTAACGATATTACTCCATATCTGTACATACTCAGTGGATGCCCCTTTGATTAAAGGCAGCGTTGCGGGACGCAGTCGAACAGAAACGCGTCGTAAATCACTTTGTAATAGAGCAAGGGCTTTATTGATGGTGTCGTTGATATCAAGTAATTCATCAGGCTCCCCGTCAGTACGTCCCAGTTGCTTCACAGATTTGACGATACCCACTGTATGTTTGGCCGCGACTCGTAAATCATGAAGATCGCGCCCCATTCCCCAGTACTTTAGTGCTTGCTCAGGGTCTGCTAACCAAGAATCAGGAATCGTGTGGCTTGCAGTGGCTCTAGCTAGACGTTTCGCGAGACTTCGTTCCAATCGATATTGTGACTGTATTTGCTTGGTAAGCTGTCTTACTTCACTTGATGACGCACTTTGTCCTTGCATCAGTCCCACATCGAAGAACTGACTTGCTTCTGGATGCACCTCTTCTAGAAGTTGAATTAAATCTTGCTGTAACCGTTCTGTTTTACTGCTCACCACACCAATAGCGTTGTTAAGTTCATGCGCAATGCCGGCAGCGAGTTGTCCAAGCGTCGTCATTTGCTCCGCTGTGTGTAGACGCTGCAGGGCTTTCTCTTTTGCTAATGCTTCTTGAGTCGCACGACGCTGACGTCGCGACAGTTCGTTGACCATTACTGGCATAAACTGCGCATTGAGTGGCCCTAACGTTTCCGGCGAAACGGCAGGCGTATGCCTATCAATCCACGCTAATGTGACTTCGGTTTTTGCTATGACTGTTGACGACGCAGTCCAAGTCCCTGAAAAGAAACTATGGACTCCAATAAACGCACCAGCCGACGCTGTGAAAAGTTTGGTAAGCTTGCCGTCTTCATCACTTTCAAAGTAACCTTCCAGCTCACCTCGCAATACAAGATAAAGACGGTCATTTTGACCACTTTGACGCAGCACGACCTCATCGGCAGACAAGGTTACCTGCCGATCACTTTGCGAGAAATAATGTCGTACTAATTGCTCCATAAACTCTACCCAATATGTCCCACGGCATGTAATAGCCAAACCAATACGAAGCTAAGCAATACACCAACCACACCAAGAATCACGCCCACTTTGGCCATCTGGTTACTTTGCACATGTCCCGTTGCGTGTGCCAGTGCGTTAGGTGGCGTACTAATTGGCAGCGACATACCCAATGACGCAGCGAACGTGACGACGAGTATCAGCGTAATTTCACCGCCCAGTGGTGTCAGCGACGCCATAGACGTGCCTAACGCTGCCATAATTGGCATCAATAAGTTAGCGGTTGCGGTGTGCGACATAAAGTTTGCCATCACCAAACACAAGAAAGCAGCACCAAACAGCACCACATATGGTGAAAAAGCATCAAATGGAATGCTATGTACAACAAGTCTTGCAAGGCCCGTTTTGTCCAAAGCTAGCCCAAGGGCGATACCACCTGACACCAGCCACAACACGTCCCAAGAGATCTTCTTGAGATCTTCTTTGTTGATAATGCCTGTAAGCGAGAAGATTGCGACTGGAATCAGTGCGACGGTGTACGAGTTCATTCCGTGGCTGGAACCCATCAGCCAAAGTACGATAGTCAATGTGAACGTAATGTAGACCATGATGGCTTTCGGCGTTTTAAGAAACTTACCTTTGATTGAAAGCTCAATTTTCTTTTGATCGGCACTATAAAGGAAGTTAATTAGCATCCAAGCTAACCCCATCATGACCACTACAAACGGCACACCAAACGCCATCCATTCACCAAAACTGATGTAGTTATCACCCACGAGATATTTAAGAGCAATAGCGTTGGGAGGCGTACCAATTGGCGTACCGATCCCTCCGATATTAGCCGCGACAGGGATACATAATGCAAACGCAATTCGTCCAGGATCTTTGGGACCAAAAACAGCGATAACAGGCGTTAAGATAGAGAGCATCATCGCCGTAGTGGCGGTATTCGACATAAACATGGAGAAGATGCCGGTTATTAACATCAAGCCTAACATGACGAATTTTGGGTCACTGCCAAATGGCTTGAGTAACACTCGCGCTAAGTTAACATCAAGGCGATATTTTGTTGCAGCCATAGCCAGAAAGAAACCACCAAGAAAAAGCATGATGATCGGACTGGCAAAAGTTGCCATGATTTCGTTATAACTAAGTAGCTCACCAAAATGGGGCTGTCCTTCATTCAGCCTGAACAGGTAAAGCCCTTTATTCGATACCAGTAACAGCTCAAGCACAATAATCACCACAGAGGTGGCGTAGATAGGGATAGGTTCGAACACCCAACACAAGGCGGCGAGAAGGAAAATCGCGATAACGCGCTGCTGGATAATGGTCAATCCGTCGAAAGGAAATGCCGATAGTGGCAAGAGCAAAACGATTAATGGGATAGATATCGGAATGATATACTTTAAATATTTTTGCATGGTACTGCTCGTCCTGAGAAATATTATACTGTGAGCAGTATCACGCCGCTATGTGTGGAGCTACTTAGCGTAGGATCAAAGTTTTTGCATATTTATCATGAAGTTTCTTGGAGTGTGAATTGGGTAACAATTTGTTATTGTTACTCACATCAGTGATTACACTTATATAAATAACACCATAACGGTTTAGCTGTAGGAAACCAGACAATGAATCCACTCACCATTCTAGATGGCGGTATGGGAAGAGAACTCAAGCGCATGGGCGCACCATTTTCTCAACCCTACTGGAGCGCACAAGCCTTAATAGAAGCGCCGCATTTTGTAGAACAGGCTCATCAGCAGTTTATTGATTCGGGTGCCGATATCATCACGACCAACAGCTATGCCTGTGTACCTTTCCATTTGGGTGATGTTCTCTATCATGAGCGAGGAACAGAGCTCGCAGGTTTGGCAGCGAAGCTGGCTAAAAATGCGGTATCACACAGTAACCGCGCAGTCACTATCGCAGGCTCCCTGCCTCCGGCATTTGGTTCTTACCGTCCAGACCTGTTCATGGCAGAGCGAGGGGCGCAGGTTTGGCAAGACTTAATGCAGGCTCAGGATGCGTATGTCGATATTTGGTTGGTCGAAACACTCTCCAGTATTGAAGAAGCACAGGTGGTATCTCAGGTACTTGCTGAGTCGACAAAGCCTAAATATTACGCGTACACCTTGTTAGATGATGTTAGCCAACTGGGTAAGCTGCGCTCAGGTGAAACAGTAGTCGATGCGGTGCAGTCTCTGCTAAAACACAACCCAGATGGCATCTTATTCAACTGCTCTATTCCAGAAGTTATTGAAGCAGCTTTAGCAGCAACGGCAAAGGTGTTAGAAAGTCACCACTCTTCAATTTGCTTGGGAGCATTCGCCAATAGCTTTACGCCAATTCAATCTGGGCATAAAGCAAATGATGCAGTACAAGAGTTACGAGAAGTCTCTCCACAAGAGTATTTGCAGTTTGCCAAGAAATGGCAGCAGCACGGAGCGAATATTATTGGAGGTTGTTGCGGTATTGGGCCAGAACACATTGAAGTGTTGGCTAAGTGGAAAGCAAGCGTGAAATAACGCCAAGTCAATAATACAGATATGAAAAAGCCAGACGATGAATTATCTGGCTTTTAAGTCGGTTACTTGCGATGGCCTAATCGCACGGTTCCCTGAGTCGAAAACCAAAGCGCTTCCGAGCGGCGGCGGCCTAATAAGATAGGACCATCATCGTAAAACAGGAAGTTCTTCCAATACTTTTTAAACACCGACCATTTAGTTTCAATCACGTTGTACTTCTCATAACAGAAATACACTGTGACGTCGTCTTGCCAATCGATAAACTGATTCACGGCTTCAGGAAGCTCGTTCTCATCTGCTTCCCACGCAGCCATCCAATCAACATCATCTTGCCAATTGCTGTCTTTCATTGGCCAATCTTGTGAGCTTAGACGTTCTGCATCTGGGCTTTGGGCGCTGATATTTTCTTTCCAAAACTGCGCCGCACGCGCTTGAGTCATGGGTTTAATCTGTGGCCAATCTTGCTCAGGAACAGGCATTGATTGATGAGTAAAAATCCATTTTCTTTGGTATTCATCCAAAGTTGTGTAAGACATTCAGTCTCCTAATTTCTTAACCAGCCATTTTCTGTGGCTTCTTCTATCAGCAATTTTGCTTTATCCCAAAGCACTTGTGAACCTTTTTCTATACGTTGGTTCACTTGCATCACTTGTTGTTTGCTAACATTGTTTTCGATCCAGCTTTGACCATCATTCTGGTAGTTCAATAACATCGGGATAAGTCTATCTAACGCCTTAGCAAATCTGGCCTCTGCCGATTCTGCTGCCTCAAACTCGCGCCAAACCGAAAATAATGCCTCTCCTTGGTCATCGGGCAACATACCAAACAAACGCTTGGCGGCTTCAAGTTCAGTTTGCTGCTGCGTTTCATATGCGGCGGTGTCGTAAACAAAAGTATCGCCAGCGTCGATTTCAACCATGTCGTGTAACAAAAGCATTTTGACGACTTTTGCAATATCGACAGGTTCGTTAGCATGCTCTTGCAACAGCAACGCCATCATGGCGACGTGCCAACTGTGCTCGGCACTATTTTCGAAACGACCATCCGCACATCGAACTCGAGTTCGGCGCAAAACGGCTTTTAACTTATCAAGTTCCATCAATAAGTTGAGTTGCTGCTCAAGTCTAGTCATTAGGATGGCTTCCAATTAGGGTTAATCAACGACGTTAACACGTGATCTTCCCATTTATCATCGATTAAAAGATAGTCTTTAGCAAAACCTTCCCGTGTGAAGCCCATCGCGTTTAATACCGCTTCACTGCGAACATTTCTAGGCATATATGATGCGGCAATACGATGCATGTTTTGCACATCGAACATATACGGTATCGCTAACTTCAACGCACGGCGCATATAGCCATGGCCTTGTGCATTTTCTGCTAAAGAGTAACCGAGGTTGCATGAGTGAAATGGAAAACGTATCAAGCTGCTAAACGAGATCGTCCCCTGCATCTGGTTCGTTTCTGCATCGAAAATTAAGCAGTAATACGCCAGCCCCAAACGGTGCAACTCTTCTAACTTCACCAATTTGGCTGCCCACGAGTCGACTTTATAAAAGTCGGCATCTCGTTTTGGTTCCCAAGGTTTGAGAAAGGTCTTGTTATCCCGAAAATACTGAGCAATCGTGTAAGCATCAGAGGGCTTAGCCGTTCTCACTAGAACATTCCCTTCGCGACGGTGCAGCTGCACCGCCGAGCTAAGATCTTCCATTAATTCTTCCTGATATTGTAATCACGCAGCTTATTGGCAATGGAGGTATGTGACACATTAAGACGCTTAGCTAACTTACGACTTGATGGGAAGGACTGATAGAGTTTTTCAAGTACACGTGATTCATAGTCCTTCATGATGTCATCGAGAGAGCCATCGATGTTTAGATTGACAGAGCCGGAGTTCACACTTTCCAACTTAGGCAAATTAAAGTCTTCTAGCTCCAATGTTGACCCCGTTACCTGTGTCAACGCACGCAACACCATATTGTCTAGCTGACGCATATTGCCTGGCCATGGATAGTTGCTGAGAGACTTCACGAGTTCCTCATCAATATCAGGCTTGGCGATGCCTAGCTTATTGCTATGTTTTGCGACAAACAAATCCAATAGCGGTGCGATATCACTAGCTCTCTCGCGCAGGGGAGGAATAGTAAGCGTCAAAACATTTAATCGGTAATAGAGATCTTCTCGGAATGCACCTTGCTCTGCCAGATCCGCCAGATTATAGCGAGTCGATGCAATAATACGCACATCAACGTGTACTTCGTGCTCTTCCCCTACGCGTCTAAAGGTGCCATCTTGTAAGAAACGCAGCAATTTGATTTGTAAGTGAGGGCTCATTTCACCGATTTCATCCAATAGCACAGTACCGCCATTAGCTTGCTCGAAAATACCTTTGTGACCATGTTCATGATTAAATGAACCAGGAGCATGACCAAACAGTTCCGTTTCTGCAACATCATCAGGCATCGATGCGCAGCTCAATACCAAAAAGGGATTAGAAGCACGATTAGAACGATTATGGCAAGCTTTCGCTAGCATTTCTTTACCGGTACCCGTTTCGCCTTCAATCAGCAGCGGTTGGTCTAACATAGCTAGCTTTTTCGCTTGACTCATCAGAGCTTTGTGACGGTTCGATACGCCAACAAAGTGCTCAAACCCTAGCGAATTGCTGTCGGCAAGTACCTCGGGCGCACTTGAGGTTGTAGTTGGGTGGATACTCATAACCGCACTGGCTAATAAAGTTTCATTCGACTCGCCAGTAATGTAAACCGGTAGGATTTCCATGGTGTAATCTAAACCATCAATAACAATGGCTTGTTTCTGTCGGGAGATCTCTCCTTCAATCCACTTGGTGAAGTTAAAGCTTGGTAATAGATGAGAGATTAACTGACCAATGGCTTCTTCTTCGCTTTTCGCAAGTAATTTCAAAGCTGCATGGTTAGCCATATCAATCGCCCCTTTAAGGTCAATTGACAATACCGGATAAGGTAAATTGGTGAGCAGTGACACGAGTTCTGTATTGTGTCGTTCGCTAGGCATAAACTGGATCTTTCGGACGTCTTTCACTCCGGAAATTCGGCGAATTTCGGCCATTAAGTCCCTAAACGTCTCGAAATCAATATCTGGACAGTTCAAGTAGATAATCCCAGATATATCGATTTCAATGCCACGCAAATCAATACTATTGGACGCAAGAATGTCCAATAGCTCGCGCGTGAGCCCCAGTCTATCTTCGCAAAAAACTTCTAAACGCACTTTGTCTTCCTATAGAAAGTGTCACGAAATGTTGACAGTAAGTGTGTATGACAAGCGGTTTCGCGTCAACAAAAACAGTATGTTGGCCCTACGATTTGACTTATTTTTGTACGTTATGCAAGCAAAGTGATAACTAGTTCGCAGTTATCGCTTGTTCAAGGTCGGGATAGACGGTAACTAACTGATCTACTTTGGTAACTTTTAACAATTGGAGAACAGGTACACTCTCAGTGATAAGGCATATGGTGTCACATTGATGGGTTTTTCGCAGCGCCATCAGCGCTCCTAACGCACTGCTGTCCATAAACGTCACACTGGTTAAGTCCAATAACATGCACCGATTTAATGAATCATCTAAACCATCGATACATTGTCGAAAACTCGGGACAGTTTTAGCATCAAAGTGCGGCGCGTCAACTTCGATAACGGTGTGAGTTTCATTACTATAGGCAATGAACGACATCACTTTCTCCTTTTCGGATATTACTTACTCTAGATATGAATATAGTAGCATTTGCAAACTAATCCCAAATATTGCTGCAAACGTTAAGGGTGAAGGCAATCACCATCAAATTAGTAATTCTATTTATCAGATATATCAATAATTCCGCTCGGTTCTACTATGGTCTATCCGGCAAAAATAGCGCAGAATGAGCAAAAAAAAGAGTCCACTTTATGCACGTCAAATATCGCGCTGAATTTATTCTGGTCTTTACCACATTGCTTGCAGGGGCTGGATGGGTGTTTTCGAAAGAAGCCATTCAGGGTCTTCCGCCATTCGGCTTTATTGGTTTGCGGTTTATCTTTGCGTCGTTAATTTTACTTCCATTCTGTATGCGAGCGCTTAAAGCAGCCTCATTAGGAGACTGTCTTCGAGCTATGAGTGTAGGTTGTTTCTTAGGAAGCGCTATCTTTTGCTGGATTCATGCAATTTCTATCAGTGATACCTTAGGCGAAGGCGCATTCATCATGAGCCTGTCGATGCTGTTTGTCCCAATAGTCGCTTGGGTACTATTTAAAACAAAACCAATCCGTGCTTTTTGGCTGTCGCTTCCGATTGCGGCCGCAGGATTGTTTCTGTTGTCTTGGAAAGGAAGTTGGCAAACCGACCCTAGCCAGCTTTGGTTTTTGGCGTCCGCTGTTGGATTGGCGCTCCACTTTAACTTCAATAGCAAGTATTCAGCACAGTTGTCACCTATGCTGCTGACAACCTTGCAGCTGTTTTCAACTGGTTGTATAGGTATTATTCTTTCACTCAGTGTCGAAACTTGGCCTGAACATATTTCGTTGATCACTTGGAAGTGGTTTGCACTGAGCGTTTTACTTGCGACTAGCTTACGGTACTTAATGCAAACAACGGGTCAGAAACTAGCTAATCCGACAAATGCAGCACTATTGATGCTTCTAGAACCAGTGTGGACGTTAATTCTAAGTGTGCTTATCTATTCCGAGCCGATGCCCATTAACAAAGTATTCGGCTGTTTATTGTTACTTGCTTCATTAGTTTTTTATCGCCTAAGTTCGATGGTTTCGTTTCGAAAGGCCAAACGACTTGACCAATAACGGAACAGCGCCCTTACTCAAGGGCGCTGTTCGTTTAGAGCGATCAATGGTGAATCTTATAAAAGACTAGCTAACACGTTTAAGATTCACACCATTCTTTTTTGCAAGTGATGCGCCGAGATAATCGCTAAGTTGTTCGACTTGCTCCGCTTCAAACTCTAAACCGAGCTTGCTTCGCCTCCAAAGCACATCGTCTACTGATACGGCCCATTCTTGCTGCACTAAGTAATCAACCTCTGCTTGATACAGGCCGTGTCCAAAATCCGTACCCAGCTCATCAACACTAGATTTACCTTCAAGGAACTGACTAATACGTGTACCGTATGCTCTGACCCATCGCTTTATAATGCCACTGTCTAGCCATGAGTACTGAGAAGCGAGCTGCTGCTCTAAATGATCACGATTAGAGAAATTACCACCAGGTAGAATTGCTTCACGAGTCCAAGCCTGCCCCATATGAGGGAAGAATGGAGCAAGTTTATCCACCGCTGCCTGACCAAGTTTGCGATACGTTGTCAGCTTGCCACCAAAAATAGATAAGAGCGGAGCATCGTCCATTTGATCATCAAGCTCGATCGTATAATCACGTGTTACTGCTTGCGGGTCGTCAGATTCATCATCACATAGAGGACGAACACCAGACCAATCAGAAATCACATCTTCAGGTGAAATTTTAGTCGTAAAATGTTGGTTAACGATATCGCACAAGTAAGCAATTTCGTTATCATCAATTTTAACTTTGCTTGGGTCACCTTGATACTCTACATCTGTGGTACCTACCACTGAGTAGTTATCCATGTAAGGAATCACAAACACAATTCGTTTATCTTCGTTTTGCAGAATAAATGCATGATTACCATCGTACATCTTAGGAACCACTATATGGCTTCCTTTTACTAGACGAATACCTCTCGGCGATGGCATAGCCAATTGACTGCCGAAGAAACGGTCAACCCAAGGACCTGCGGCATTTACAAGTGCTTTGGTTTGTATTGAATTCACTTCACCTGTCAGCGTGTTCTCGATATCCACACGCCATGCTTCACCAGAGCGTTCGGCTTTAACACATTTTGAGCGAGTGAAAATATCCGCACCTTTCTCTTCAGCTAACTTGGCATTAGTGACAACCAAACGCGCATCGTCAACGGCACAATCCGAATATTCGAAGCCTACTTTCATTTCTGGTAATAGCGGACTTTGCTCGCCCTTAAACTTCACACTATGACTACCAGGCAAAGAAACACGCTTGCCCAAGTTATCGTATAGGAACAACCCCGTTCTTATCATCCAAGCTGGGCGCAAATGAGGTCGGTGGGGTAATTGGAAACGAAGTGGAGAAACAAGGTGCGGTGCATTTTTGAGCAAGACTTCACGCTCTGCAAGAGCTTCCGAAACTAAACGAAACTCATAATGCTCAAGATAACGTAAGCCACCATGAATGAGTTTACTACTTGCCGAAGACGTAGCCGAAGCCAAATCGTTCATTTCATAAAGTGCGACTTTCAAGCCACGCCCTGCTGCATCAGCTGCAACTGCGACGCCGTTAATGCCGCCTCCTATTACGACTAAATCATACACTTTATTGGTTACACTCATAGTTTCCTCGTCCAGCTCTTTATTCGCAAATGCGCGTTTATGTTCGTTTAGATACAATATAATCATCATAAACGAAAAGATCGAGTATTTTTTACACCTTTCACGAAAGTTTCATTAAACCAAGATAAATCAAGGAATGAGAACTCAACCTTTGCAATACGCCGGAAAGTTCATTAACATTAATTTCATGTATATTTGACATTTCGAACACTACAGTGTGCGGAAACGAACATTTCGCGATGACAGCGAAAAAGCATAAAGAAATAACGAGAAAGATATGGAAAGTAAGAAGAAAGTCGTCGTCGCACTAGATCAAGGAACGACTAGCTCCCGAGCTATTATTTTTGATCATGACGCGAATACGATCAGTGCTGCTCAGCGCGAATTCACTCAAATTTATCCTAAGCCCGGTTGGGTAGAACATGACCCGATGGAAATCTGGGCCACGCAGCGCTCTTCCCTTACTGAAGTATTAGCTCAGTCTGACATTGCTAACGAAGAAGTCGCTGCGATTGGTATCACCAACCAGCGTGAGACCACCATTGTATGGGAAAAAGAGACGGGTCATCCTGTCTACAATGCTATTGTCTGGCAGTGCCGCCGTACGGCCGATTTTTGTGAAAAGTTAAAAGCCGACGGCCATGAAGACTACATTCGTGACACGACAGGTTTAGTGGTAGATGCTTATTTTTCTGGTTCTAAGATTGCATGGATTCTCGACAATGTTGAAGGTGCACGAGAACGCGCGGAGAAAGGCGAATTACTATTCGGTACTGTGGATACTTGGTTAATCTGGAAACTGACCCACGGTAAGTCTCACGTTACAGACGTAAGTAACGCATCACGCAGTATGCTGTTCAATATCCATACCCTAAAATGGGATGAGAAACTACTCGATATCTTCAACATTCCAAAATCCATGTTACCTGAAGTTAAATCGAGCAGCGAAGTCTATGGTTACGCCCATATTGGCGGAGGGACTGAAGATATTCCTATCAGTGGTATCGCAGGAGACCAACAAGCCGCCCTATTTGGTCAGCAGTGCTTTAAGAAAGGCATGGTCAAAAACACCTATGGCACTGGCTGTTTCTTACTTATGAACACTGGCGACAAGCCCATCGCTTCGAAACACGGATTGCTCACTACCATCGGATATAAAGTTGGCAATGAGATCACTTATGCGCTCGAAGGTAGTGTGTTCATGGGTGGCGCAACGATTCAATGGCTGCGTGATGAGCTAGGACTCATCCAAGATGCTCAAGATACTCAGTACTTTGCAGAGAAAGTCGATGACTCCAACGGCGTGTATCTTGTACCTGCATTTGTTGGTCTAGGTGCGCCTTATTGGGACCCACACGCACGTGGCACTTTGACGGGATTAACACGCGGCACGAACCGCAACCACATTATCCGCGCAGCTCTTGAGTCCATCGCTTATCAAAGTCGGGATGTCTTACTTGCCATGGAAGAGGACTCAGGTATCAAGCTAAGCCAAATTCGCGTTGACGGCGGCGCCGTTGCTAACGATTTCCTGATGCAGTTCCAGTCCGATATTATGGGTAGCAAAGTCGTTCGTCCGGTTGTCAGAGAATCAACCGCTTTAGGTGCGGCAATGCTAGCTGGTCTCGCAGTTGGTTTTTGGCAAAACCAAGAAGAGCTTGCTGACAAGAAAGAAATCGAGCGTACCTTTAGTCCGCAAATAGAGCGAAATGAAAGAGAAACGTTGTACGCTGGTTGGTTAGACGCGATCAAGCGAACTAAATCACACTAAGGTATAGTTCTTCATAAACTTATTAAGCCCGTATTCGAATAAACGAGTGCGGGCTTTTATTAGGTGCGACGCGTAAAGCGGCTATAAATCAACCCTACTGCCAAGCCAAGTAAGGTTGAGCTAATGCCTAAGAAGCTAACGCCCGAAAGGGTAATCAAGAAAGTCAATAATGCCGCCTCTCGGTACTCTTCCGTCATAAATGCCGAGTGTAAACACATCAATAACGTTCCCAACAAGGCAAAACTGGCTAACATACTGGTAATATCAGCTGGCAGTGCGATAAAAAGAGCAACCACAGACGTCGCGAACAAACCGGCAGCGAGATAAAACACACCGGCCCATATTACCGCTTTATACCGCTGATTCTTGTCGGCATCCACTGAGTCGTTCATGCAGATAGCCGCTGAAATCGCTGCCAAGTTAGCACTAAAACCACCGAAAGGAGCGAAAATCATATTTGCAACACCAGTGGTAATTAACGACGACTTCACTGGTGTTTGATATTGATAACTCTTCATCATCGCAACACCAGGCAAGTTTTGAGAAATCATAGTGATAAGATAAAGCGGTAGCGCAAGATTGAGTAACGCGGATACATCAAAAGTTACCGGTATCCAAACAGGCTTAGCCATCGCTATTTGAAACTCGACAGCGTCATGCGGCGTAACAAACCATGCACAGTTTAATGCTACCGAAAGAAGGAGCAGCATGGCATACCTGGGAACAAAGTGCTTTGCCAGCAGATACGTCAGGAACATGATGATAAACAAGATTGGTGACGTCTGAAGTGGTTCAAAGCCTTTAAGACAGAAAGGTAACAAAATGGCCGCCAACATTGCAGTGCCAAGTGATGAAGGAATTCGCTTTAAGGCTTCACTAAGGGGACCAATCAGCCCTGTCACGGTAATCATTAAACCAGAAACCATAAAGGCACCTATCGCCTCACTTAACTGGTACTCCCCTGCTGACACAACTAACATCGCAGCCCCTGGTGTCGACCACGCGGTGAGGATAGGCATTTTGTAAAACCATGACAGACCTATTGAGGTTAGCCCCATCATTACGCCTAGAACCAACAGCCAGCTTTCGATTTGAATTGGGCTTGCGCCAGATTGCGTCGCAGCTTGAATGATGATGACCACAGAACTGGTATAGCCAACTAATACCGCAGTAAAGCCCGCAGAGACATGACTCAAACTAAAGATTCCTTTCATGTTAGTTCCTTATTTCATCAATAGTGCTATTCTTGTGCGTGATAACGCACAAACCTAAGAGTACCACTGTGCGTTATAACGCACAATAAGAGAACCCTATGAACGACACCGTTTTTAAATCGCAAATCGCGGCGCACTTAAAGCAAATCAGAAAACACAAAGGATTGAGCTTAGACGCAACTGCCAAGCTAACTGGCGTGTCCAAAGCTATGCTGGGACAGATAGAAAGGGGGGAATCAAGCCCCACAATTTCGACACTATGGAAAATTTCTAGTGGTTTGGAGGCGTCCTTTTCTGGGTTCTTCGCAAACGACCCTGTGCTACGTGACAGCGAAATGACGTTCCCAGAAGATGAAAACATGCTGGTCAATACCCTATTTCCCTATACCAGCGACACCAACATGGAAATGTTTGAAATTACGCTAGCGCAGCACCATTGCCAACTGTCTTCACCTCACAGCGTAGGCGTCATTGAGCATATCATTGTGTTGGAAGGCAACCTCGAGGTTTTTTTTGAAGATAAGTGGCATGCCGTCGCACAGGGTGAAAGTTTACGCTTTTATAGCGATCAGCCACACGGTTATAAAGCCGTAACCGAGAGGGCGGTATTTCAGAATATTGTCTGCTATCCAAACTAGCCCGACGCATTGTGATAGGAACTGATAGTTAAATCTAGGCTATCAGTTACCCTTCGAACATTCCCTATTCTCGATAATTGCGTCTAACAATAAGGTCGTTGCCGACGCTACATGCACTCGAATTTCACTTTCGTCCATATCTTGTCGGCCAAGTAAAATACTCATTCTTGGCGCAAGTAGCATACCCGTCCACAAGTCCACTAACGTTCCAGCATTCTGCACGCCAAAGCGCGTCTCGAAGAACTGTTTCAACTGTTCATCAGATTCGTCTGAACCAAGTGCAAAGAAACGGTCAACGATCTCTGGCGCTTGTGCTTGCTCTGCAATAAGGAGTCGCAGCGTTGCAAGATGATCATTTGAAAAATGAAATCGAACAAATGCGTAGCCAAATTCTAACAATGCATGGGTTGTATCAGGCTCTTTGAGATAGTAAGAAAACTGAGCGTTGTTACTTTCACCAATGAATCGCAACGTCGCATCAAACAAGTCCATCTTTGAAGGGAAGTAACGATACAAGGTTTGTTTAGTCACTCCCGCCTTACTGGCTACCGCATCCATACTTGCCATGCTGTAACCCTCTGACAGAAAAATGCTTTGCGCACCTTCCATAATAACGCGACGTTTCTTCTCGCGATTTTGTTCAATCTTACTCATGCCCTACTCTCAGCTCTGAAATACCAATCATACTCTAGAGTATGATCACTATTGACACAAGATAATTTAAAAATCATACTAATCAGTATGATTTTTAAATTAGAGGTTTTCATGTCCAATATCACCAGAAATTCATCCTTGCCGGTATCCAAACGCGCCAAAGGTTTTTCCCTTGCTGTCGCAGGAGCAATGCTTATGAGTCTTGACCCGATATTTATTCGTTACGCCCAAGTCAGTAGTTTCGACACCGCATTTCTGTTTGGGCTATTTAGTGCAGTGTCTATGCCACTTGTATTGAAACTGAATGACAATCGGGGTATAAAAAAAGCGGTCCAATCCAGCGGATGGCCACTATTAGTTGCAGGTTTACTTATGGTAGGCAGTGCTTCAGGCCTCATCTTTAGTGTTAAAAATACATCTATTGCCAATACCTTTATTATTCTTAGTACCACTCCAGCAATAGCCGCGATATTCAGTCGATTATGGCTTAAAGAACACATTAGCAAAGCTACCATGGTCGCGATCTTTGGTGTAATGATAGGAATCGCAACCGTCGTCTCTGGCTCTATGAGCACAGGAACTTGGTTTGGCGACCTGCTCGCCATGTTTTCAGTGATTTGCTTGTCATTCATGTTTACGTTGCTTCGCAAATACCAAAACGTCAGTCGTCTCGCTGCGGTAGGCTTAGGAGGAATGCTACTCGCGCTGGTAATGCTGCCGTTTACTGTTCCTTCCGCATATAGCATGGAAACTTGGTTAATTATGGCATTAATGGGACTAATTACTGCACCAGCAGGCCGAGTACTCTCCATGGTATCTACCCGATATATCACGGCACCAGAAGTATCTATGACACTAATGTTAGAAACAGTATTGGCCCCCATCTGGGCATTAACTTTCTTTCACGAAATACCGGCTAACGCCAGCATTGTTGGCGGAGCGATTATCCTAGCAACCATTTTCCTTTACACAAAGTTCGCGCTTAGCAATCATCAATAGGAATATTAACAATGAAGCCAACCTTAGATTCTATCGGGCATATTACTACGCCTTATCAACATATAAGCGACTGTTCCAACAACATTCAGCCAACAGATGGTCCAATGTGTACTATTCATATCAATCCGGCCTACAATGAGGGGATAAAAGGTCTATACAAAGGTGATTCGATACTAGTGCTTTATTGGTTGAACGAAGCCCAGAGATCATGCGATGTCTATGGAGATGACACCAATCAACCCAAAGGGACATTTGCGCTACGTACACCACATAGACCAAACCCTATCGGTGCTGCGATAGTTGAGATCGAAGGAATTAAAACGAATCAAATTTTCGTACGCGGACTAGACTGTCTGAACAGTACACCACTTCTTGATATCAAACCTGCTATTTACAAAGAGCTGCCAAGTTTTAGTCATATCACTATTACATAACTAAATTTCAGAAAGTTATCTATCGTCGCGCATATCTCTAACATCCGAGACTATTATTATTTATTTACACAGCAATTGTTGCAATTGCAACAATTGCTGTGTAATCTTTGCGTAATTCATACGATGACCACTCGAGGCTGACCACTATGCGACCTATCATTCCTGCTCTACACCGAACTGCAGCGATCATTGCTTTTGCTTTGATTTTGTCATTCTTCACCAGCAGCGTTTTAGTCGAACTGTTCGGAAGTGAGGAAGCTGTGACCACTGTGAAAACTGCCATTTTCTTTGCCGTATGGGTTTTGATCCCTTGTATGGCAATCGCTGGTATTACTGGTTCAAAGCTCGCGCCAAAAGCAAATAAGGGAGTACTTGGAGCAAAGAAAAAGCGGATGCCATTTATTGCAGTGAATGGCATGTTGGTGCTGCTACCTTGTGCGATCTATCTTCACACTCTTGCCTCTAAGGGCCAATTTGACCACACCTTTTATTGGATTCAAGGCATAGAGTTTGTCGCAGGTTTTATCAACTTAACGCTTATGGGATTAAATATTCGCGATGGCCTGAGATTGAAAAATAAACGATCACCGCGTTTAAGTACCGAAAACTAATACCTGTGCGTCCATACTTTGTATTTGTTCGATTGTCACTAGCGTTTTCATTACAAAAACGTTAACGTCGGTGCTACTTCACTGCTGTTTCTTCGCATAGCGATTACCTCATTTTCTGACATTGCAGAAATAGCAGTTTCCCTATTCATCACGGAAGTTCGAATATGACAGTCAACACCGCCTCTTTCATCGACTCAGGTTTACGTTTTACCCCTCACAACTTTATTGTTCCATTAGATTATCAACACCCAAATAAGGGCAATATCAATGTCTTTGCGCGAGAAGTAACTCTTGTCGATGACACGGCAGACAAGCCGTGGCTAGTCTACTTTCAGGGAGGTCCCGGGTTCCCTTCACCCCGTCCGAATGGCAATAATGGTTGGTTAAAACGCGCTTTACAGGATTACAAAGTACTTTTACTGGACCAAAGAGGCACCGGAAACAGCACTGTAATCAGCCATCAAACCTTGGCAAGTCAAACACCACAGCAGCAAGCAGATTATCTCAGCCATTTTAGAGCGGACAATATTGTTCGCGATGCAGAGTCTATTCGTAAACAGTTTGGTGTTAAGCAATGGGCAATTCTCGGTCAAAGCTTTGGTGGTTTTTGTTCATTAACCTACCTCTCTTTATTTCCAGAAAGCTTATCGCGTTCATTTATCACAGGTGGTGTACCATCAATTTCGCGTCATCCAGACGACGTCTATCAAGCGACATTTAAGCGTACCAGAGAGAAAAATCAGGCATTCTTTCGTCAGTTCCCTCATGCACAAGCGCTCTGTAAGAACATTGCCAATCACCTAATGAATAATGACGTCTACTTGCCTAATGGCCAGCGTTTCACCGTTGAGCAATTTCAACAGATTGGCATTAATTTTGGTATGAGTGATACCTTCTTACCGACTTATTACAACTTAGAAAACGCTCTGGTTGAGGTCAACGGTGAGACTATTATGCGTTATGAGTTCCTTAATGAAATGTTGATGCAACAGGGTTTTCAAACTAACCCTATCTACGCCTTGCTGCACGAATCCATTTATTGCCAAGGCTTTAGCTCTAATTGGTCTGCACATCGAGTACGTCAAGAGCATAGTGAATTCAACTATTCTGGCGAAGAAAGCGAATTCTACTTTACTGGCGAAATGGTCTTCCCTTGGATGTTTGAACAATACGAGTGCCTAAAACCACTGAAAGAAGCCGCAGATCTACTGGCAGAGAAATCAGATTGGGGCAAACTGTATGATGCCGAAACACTCGCCAATAACTCAGTTCCAGTAAGTTGCGCTGTTTATGCCGACGATATGTTCGTAGAAATGGATATCAGCCGCGAGACCCTTGCACTGATGCCAAATGCTAAAGCTTGGATTACCAATGAGTACGAACACAATGGACTGCGTGCGGATGGTGAGCGCATTCTTAACAACCTAATTACCATGGGTAATAATACTTATCATTGCCAACAGGCTTAATGCTCTTGCTCACCTCAGCTATGCACGGTGAGGTGAGCCTTTTATCTCACTTTACTGTACTTGTTCTTGCAGCCAACTCTTAAACAGTCGCGTATAAGGATTGTCAGTATGGGTGATGACAAAATATCCGGCATTCGCCGCCATCTTATCAAATGGTGCAACTAGCCTCCCTTGCGCGACTTCTTCTCCTAGCAAGGCTGTTCGAGCCAGAGCAATACCAACTCCAGCCTCGGCAGCCGACATCGCCATATCTGTACGATTGAAGAAATGCCCTTGGTTAGTGTCAAAATCCAGACTCTGTTGAGATGCCCAGTACAGCCATTCATAATCTTTAGGTGCACCTTCCCACGGCATAAGATCATGCAATAGTGTCACTTGTTCCCACGCTCTATTGCTGGTTGCCAAATCAGGGTGACGCTGCCAGTAGTCATGACTCATTACCGGAATCAGTGACTCTTCTAACAGTAATTCTGCATCGGAGCGTTTATAAGGTATCGGCCCATAATCTATCGCAACATCAAAATCGCGGCTGTCACTATCAACGAGTGCGCCTTCAGCGAAAGTGTGTATCTGAACATCGGGATAACGGCGATAGAAGTCCTCCAAGCGAGGTACTAACCACTTAAAGGCAAACGACGGGGTGAGTTTTAATCGTATCTGTTTGCGCTCAGACACTCGTGTTAGTTGAAACACCGCTTCTTCAATGGACAATAGATGGTGACCCGCCGCTTCTACCAGTTTATTGCCACGTTCGGTAAGCCGAATTCCCCGAGCATGGCGTTCAAATACAGTAAAACCTAAGCGTTGTTCAATCTGATGTAGTTGCTGACTCACCGCACCGACCGTCAAACTCAGCTCCTTTGCCGCACTGGTAATACTGGTGTGGCGCGCGACAATACAAATTAGATTGATACCATGAAGTACAGCAGATTTCATACCTAGCCTTTAGTTTTACTAAAATCTATTGTCAATTTATATCGATTGTTAATCAGATGTAAACCGTTCATTGTTGCTGAAAATAAAAAATGTGAGAGTTGAATGTGAAAGTCGTCGTATTAGGAAGTGGAGTCATTGGGTTAACCAGTGCATGGTATCTGTCTCAAGCTGGCTTTGAGGTGACTGTCGTCGACCGTCAATCCAGAGCTGCGGAAGAGACAAGCTTCGCCAATGCGGGACAAATTTCCTACGGCTACTCCTCTCCATGGGCAGCACCAGGGATTCCCACAAAAGCACTCAAATGGCTTTTTGAGCAGCACGCACCGTTAAAAATAAAGCCTAGCTTAAGCCCTGAACTGATTCACTGGGCGAGCCAAATGTTGTTGAATTGCCAACTGAGTCATTACAAAACCAATAAAGCTCGCATGTTGACCATTGCCAATCGCAGTAGAGACTGTTTAGCCCAGCTTAATAAACAATACCAACTGCAATACCAAGGACGCATGCAAGGCACACTGCAGATCTTTCGCAAACATGAGCAATTGAATTCTGTAGAAAAAGATATGGCGCTACTCAGAGAGAGTGGTACTCAGTTTCAACTACTCGATAGACAGCAGTGCTTACAACAAGAGCCTGGACTAGAAAATATGAACGGTAAACTAGTCGGCGGGCTTTATCTACCGGATGATGAGACCGGTGACTGCTATTTGTTTTGCCAGCAACTACAAACCTTGGCGGAGCAAGCAGGTGTCAAGTTCCTATTTGATACCAATATTAATGAACTAGAGGTTGATAAGCAGTGCATCAGGGGGGTTAACACGTCACAAGGCACTATAACAGGTGATAGATTCGTCGTCTCACTAGGAAGCTACTCCAAATCTTTGTTAGCGCCTCTTGGTATTGACCTACCGATTTATCCGGTAAAAGGCTATTCATTAACACTTCCGGTGATCGATGATGAGCAAGCACCTACCTCTACCATTATGGACGAAACCTACAAAGTCGCGGTGACTCGATTTGATGAGCGCATCCGCGTCGCTGGAACAGCGGAGCTCGCAGGGTTTGATGCAACACTTCCCGACAAGAGACTTGCCACACTCAACCATGTCGTCAGCAACCTCTTTCCTATGGGCGCGGACCTTACTCAAGCGGAATACTGGAGTGGATTTAGACCTATGACCCCAGATGGCACACCGATTATTGGCAAAACACCGATCAAAAACCTTTACACCAATACAGGGCACGGCACCTTAGGCTGGACGATGGCATGTGGTTCGGCGGATATTCTAACCGAGTTAATGGCTTCAGATGGTCGTCTAGAACTAGCAGAACTGAGCGTTGAGAGGTACCAGTAGAAGTACCGAAAATGTACGGCAGGTGCGTTTAACACACCTGCAAATCTACCTCATTATGTTCAAGAATATCTACTAATTCTTGAGGGGGCATCGCGTCAGTGTAAAATGCATCTACTTGAGAAATATGACCAAGATTGACCATAGCACCTCGGTTAATTTTGGTGCTATCTGCTGCAAGTATAGTTTGCCCTGAACAAGCAATTATCGCTTGCGCAATACGAACTTCAGAAAAATCAAAATCGAGAAGACTGCCATCTTCGTGTATACCAGAGATACCGATGATGCCGTAATCGAGTCGGAACTGCTCGATGAACTCTTTCGCCGCCTCTCCGATAATACCGCCGTCTTTATTACGAATCTGTCCACCAGCAACGATCACTGTGAAGTCATCTTTGACTCGTAATATGTTGGCAACGTTAATATTGTTGGTAACAATCTTAAGATCTTTATGCTCAAGCAGTGCCGTCGCTACCGCTTCTGTTGTCGTGCCGATGTCAATAAACAAAGAGGATGAGTTTGGTATACGCTTTACCAGTTCGTTGGCAATGCGGTTTTTTTCGTCTTGATACCGCACTTTACGTGAAGAGTAGGCTTCGTTTTCAGTACTAGAGTGAAGCGATGCGCCCCCGTGATGACGAGTAACAAGCCCTTGCTTCGCCAAATCATTTAAATCTCGGCGAATGGTTTGTGGGCTTACGCCAAACACATCCACGAACTCTTCAGTGTTCAAAAAGCCCTTTTCTGAAAGCATGGCAAGTATTTGTCTGTGGCGTTGGGTTTGCTTCAAAACATCACTCCAGTTCGAGTTCTTTTAAAATCTACTTAATAGTATAACTATCTGAAAGTTCACGGTATACCTCAAATAACGAAGTTCTAGTTTTCGCATTCAGAGCTTTCACATCTTCACAAGGCGAGACGAGATCGGGAATTTGGTAAGTATGCATAGAGGCCGCAACAGCCGCTTTGACGCCGTTGTTCGAATCTTCAAATGCTAAACATGTTTCTGATTCAACCCCAAGTCTTTGCGCCGCCAAATGATAAATCTCTGGGTCAGGCTTGCCTCTAGTCACCTCACAACCCGTTGCTAAACAGTCGAAGTACTTATCTAAGCCTGCCAATTTCAGTTTAGCTTCAGCGACATTTCGGTGAGTCGATGTCGCCACAGCGAGAGGAATATTTTTTGATTTCAAGAAATCCAGTAGTTCAATTACACCATGCTTTTTCGGAATAGCTTGATGGAACACGACCGAATCATAGCTTTTTCGCCACTCATCATTAATTACCTTGTAATCAATAATATCCTGATACGCCTCACCGAGTTTGCTATGAATGGTCTTTGAATTGCATCCAATAATAGATAAATAGCTCTGCTCTAAGAAAGGTACACCGAGCGTTTGGCATGCCTTTTCAAAAATGCCTTTACAGACATTTTCTGTATCGAGAAGCAATCCATCCATATCGAAAACTGCTGCTTTAAAGTTCATGAACTACCTTACTTACCTTCAAAAAACGCCGAGTATAGCAGATTCCCGACTAAGAAAGGTCGAGCAGCCCTTTAATAGCTTATCCTTTTATTTTCCACCTAATGACGCTTTGTATGCTTGAAGGATAGCGCTCATCTTCTCAAAGTCATAATGTCCTAGCGCCACTTTTAAATCATTAATTACGTCCTCCACGAGTCCGGCTTGAGACAAATAATCAACATCGCTCAATAACTCTGATACTTGCATATCAAAGTCCTCTGACAGAGCAATCAACTCATTAATTCGCTGCAGTTGCGGTTCGCTAAATGGAATCTCGAACTCTTGGGGTTCAGGGACACTTATTGATAAAGTGTTTTGGATTAAGCTCTCAACTGTACGTTCAAGTTGAGTGTTGAGCATTGTAACTTCTTGTTCAACCGAACCTCCTTGCTTTAGCTGTCTTTCTATTTGGTCACAAATTTCAGCAATATCAGCCAACCCCAAGTTGCCAGCAGCGCCTTTTAAAGTATGAACCTCAAACATTGTAGCTTCGCTGGTCTGTTCTTCTGAAGTACCTATTCTCATTCCGGAGTATTGTTCGATAAATCGTTGAATGAGTTTTTGATGCAGTGCCTCATTACCACCAGCTAAGCGCAGGCCTATTTCAGATCCAGCCAGTCTTTCAATGTCGAGATGATCAACTGAAGACTGTTTGCTTGGCTGAATCCATTTGGCCATCACTTGGAACATTTCTTCAAGAATAATCGGCTTACCAATCACATCATTCATTCCACAGGCCAACGCCTTTTCTTTATCATCGATCATCACACTAGCTGTCATAGCTATTACAGGAAGCTCAACTAGACCAAGTTCTTTTCGAATATTCCTCGTGGCTTCATAACCGTCCATGATGGGCATTTGACAGTCCATCAGTACTCCATCATAGATGTCCGATTGCAAGGAGGTCACGGCCTCTTGTCCGTTTTCCACCACATCAACGGAAAGTCCTTTCGATTGCAGTAACTCTCTTGCTACCTCCTGATTGATCGTATTATCTTCTACCAATAGAACTTTAGCGCCTTGTAATGATGCTAGTGCTCGCTTTAGTTCTTCGCTATGGCTTCGATAATGCCCTACACGTGGCGACTCATTCAATGCAGCTGCAATCAAAGCATCGTGCAATGTAGAAGCAGTAAACGGCTTTTCCAAAACACTGGCGACTTGAATATCAGTCTCTTCTAACGCTTCAATGATATCTTGTCGAGAATCAGAGCACAGAATGATCAGCTTTGCGGTTAAGACTTGGGGCGCACGTTCTCGCATGGACAAGATCGTTTCTATGTTATCGGACACTTCATTTCGCCATCCATAAAGAACAACATTGGGAATAGTTTTCCCCTGATTAAGCGCTGACTCAAGTTGATCTAAGTCGCGATAGCTGTCCACCTTGCATTGGATTCTTTCCAGCTGACTTAGCACCACTTGTTCTGATTCTTTCGAGCTATCTATCAGTGCTAATTTCTGACTCTGCAACTGAGCTGGATAAAACACCGTTGCGTTACTCTCTGAAACACCTAGCACCAGTGAAAAGCTAAAGCGAGCACCTTCGCCTAACCGACTCTCAACACTGACTTTACCTCCCATCAGCTCAACTAGATTTTTGGTAATGGAAAGACCCAACCCCGTCCCACCATATTTGCGAGTCGTGGATGAGTCTGCTTGAGAAAATGACTGGAACAGTGAGTCTATCTGCTCGCGAGTCATTCCAATGCCCGTATCTTTAACCGCGAAATTAATTTTGCACTCTCGCTCCCTCATCATCGCAGTTGATACCTTAACGCGTACTTCACCTGTCTCAGTAAATTTCACAGCATTGGAAGTCAAGTTCGTTAACACTTGTTTAATTCGCAATGGGTCGCCGATGAGTTGGTCGGGCACATCCGAAGCGACATCAATAATAAGTGATAGCTTTTTCTGTTTAGCACTGTCATCAATCAGGCTAATCACCTCCTCCAACACACTGTCTAAAGAGAAATTAATTGATTCAATTTCCACTTTTCCTGCTTCGATCTTCGAGAAATCAAGAATATCATTAATGATACCTAACAAGGCTTGAGCGGAGCTATTAACCTTGCTGATGTAATGACGCTGCTTGTTATCAAGTTTGGTCTCTAAAGCAAGGTGACTCATACCAATAATGGCATTCATCGGTGTGCGAATCTCATGACTCATATTGGCCAAGAAGTCGGATTTTGCCTGGCTTGCATTTTGAGTTTGGATATTACTTTCTTCCAACTCTTCGGTGACGATATGAAGCTCACGCTGTGATTTTCGAATCAGATAAGCAAGAAGAAGAATGGCCAAAGCAAACAAAATGCCGCCATAGGTTGTCATATTGGCAAGGCCCCTAGCTTCAGACATCTCATTAAATCGGCGATTTCTTATATCCAGAATGGCACCGTCGATATCAATAGCGGAATCCACCATCTGCTGTGCGATAGTACCTATATGACTCGACACTATTCGCAATTCTCCAAATCGCTCAAGGTAATTTTTAATTGCCGGTTCAAGTTCCTCAAACAGCACTTTTTCATCTAACTCTATTAATGAACCACGCAGTATGGAGGTGGTTTGCAGTCCCCTTTCTAAAACCATCACCACATTTTGAGCATGAATGGTTTTTGCTTCGGAAGACAAGGCCAGCGAAAAATCTCTATCGGTTTGCCTAGCACTGTCTAATTCTTGTATTAATTCAGTCACACTCTTCGATAGGTCCAGTCGTCGAGCCATCAAATTTTGAATGGCCGCTACTTTTGACTGAGCTCGCTCAAACACCAAGGTCTCGTTATTCCGTAGGTCCAACGCAGATTGTGCTAGGTCGAACGCAACACGACTTAAATCTGCCAAAGCGGGGTCATCTAGTCGAATTCCTTTCTTAACCTTATCACTTCGAAACACAGTCAAATTCTCATAATAAGCGCGCTCTAGTTGCTCCAACTCAACCAATAACTCCCGACTACGAGTGTCTTTGATTCGATCTTCCAAAAAATCCAAATAGCGCGATATTTTCTTCAATTCTCCTTTGCTAAGGTGATATTCCTTTAAATTTCCTGATACCAGAAAATCCTTTGCATGGTTGCGTGCTGACTCAACAGCAACGGAGAGCTGGAAAGAGGCCGTTGAGTTACGGGAAATATCACTCATTGATTGGCGCAAGCTATCCACCAAGCGTTTATCTTTCTCAATATATTTTATCTGTAAGCTATGAAGAGCATCGGCGATAGAACTCGCTCGTTGAGCCGCCTCAACCATCTGTTCTCTTTTTTCGACTGACTCCCAAGACAACGCCACGTATCTTTGAAAATCTGCTCGATATTGAGTAATTTGACTGACTAGTTCTTTGGTCCCTGAACTATCTTCATGCCTTTCTAAATGAAACGTTTCGGACAGTTTCAGTGCTTCTGTCATATGAGAAAGCGCGACTTCCGACTCTCTCTCCGATAAGTCTCGGGTAAAGGAAAGCTCATGCAGTCTTGCTCTATCTAATGTAAGAAGCAGCTGCCCCGCACCTTCATACCGATCGACAGAACGAAACAGCTTGTCTAGGCTGAACCACGCTGCTAAGCCGACACTGAGGAGCAGTACCAACACAACGAGAAAGCCAGCTGCAATTTTGTTTGAAGTTACGATGGAATGTTTAACGCTTTCAGAATTCATGTTTGTTGGTTACATCCTGTAATAGTGACTAGCGAAATTAATCAGCAAATGCACGTTTGATTTGTTCTATCTCAGGCTCCATACCAACAAAAGCCGCAACTAAGTCTGGCTGAAAATGAGAACCTGATTCTTTGCGCAGGTATTCGAAGGCATCCTCAGTCTTCCATGCTTGTTTGTAAGGGCGCTCGCTAGTTAACGCATCAAACACGTCAGCTATAGCAACGATTCTGGCGCTAAGAGGAATATCCTCTCCAGAAAGTCCTGACGGATAACCGCTACCATCCCATTTTTCATGATGACATTGAGCTATCTCTTTCGCTAAATCCAACAATGGTGACCGGTATGGACCCAGAATTGCGACACCATATTCCACATGCCGCTGCATCTCTTTCCATTCATGTTCGTCTAGTTTTTCAGGCTTCAACAACACATCATCAGCAATACCAATTTTGCCAATATCGTGCATAGGCGCCGCTTCAAACAATAACTCGACCCATTTAGGATCAGCGCCAATGTGCGTCGCTAACATTCGGCTGTAATGACTCATTCGTACAACGTGCATTCCGGTTTCGTTATCTTTAAATTCCGCCGCTCTTCCCAAACAGCTAATAATTTCTCTTTGAGTATCTTTGATGACTTGGGTGCGTTTCTGAACTAGCTTCTCAAGCTGTCGTTTTTGATGATGAAGTGATAAATGTGTTGCAACACGTGCTCTCACGATAGGAGGACTAACGGGTTTGATAATGTAATCCACAGCACCAAGCTCAAACCCTTTTGTTTCATCAGAAACTTCACCTTTTGCCGTCACAAATATCACAGGAATATCACTGGTTAAAGGATTTGCTTTGAGCTGCTCGCACACTTGATAGCCATCCATTTCTGGCATCATTACATCAAGCAAAACAATGTCTGGCCTAGGGACTTTTTGCGCAATTTTCAGGGCGATTCTGCCGCTAATCGCAACCTTTACTTTATAGGAATCTGTTAGAATCCCGTTCAGTACATCTAGGTTTTCTGGTGTGTCATCGACGACCAACACCGTAAACGGCTCTGTACTTTGCTCTACCTTACTCATCTCAGTCCAACCACTGTTATTATTATCAATAAAGTATTGTTTAGTTTGGATATATTGCAAATCTGAGTAGCATCAAATTCTGTAAATAGATGTCTTGAATTCCTGAAATCGCGTACAATCGTGTGAATTCATTTATCTGGTATGTTGTACATGGAAGTATTAAGAACCATCTTGGTAGGACTTATCGGGTCACTTCTTGGCGGTGTGTTACCGATACCGCTCGGTGAGCTATTTTCCGCGGCTCTCTTTGTTGTAATGTATCTGCGCTTAACCAAAACAGACGTAAGATTACCCAGTGCGATCCTCACTACGATTCAGATTATTCTTGGCCTGAGTATTGGTATCACTGTGCATACAAGTGAACTTATTGACTCTTTTTCACTGCCTTTATTTATGGGCTTGATTCTATGCATGTTGTCACAAACCACCGTGAATTTTTTCTGGCTCTATAAGCAAGAAAAATGGACGCCTTTTGAATCCTTACTTGGCGCTATTCCCGGAGCAATGGCAGCAATTCTGGTAATCAGTGAAGAACAAGAAAAACCATCTCCCAAAATCATCTTTTCGCATTCAATCCGCTTACTTCTGCTAGTTGTCTTGGCGGGAATTGTTGCAACAACCGGGGAAGGAACGTCTCAGCTCAGCCAAACGGTTTCATTAGCACAAATCCCTTATCTTATTCTGCTTACTGTGCTGAGTTTTGTGTTTGGTAAGATCGTTGGAAAGATCGGTATCCCAGCCCCTTACCTGTTAACCAGTCTGATTGTTGCTGCGATGTTTAACGCTCAATTTTCGTCACTTCATTTGGTAGTACCTGAGCTATTTATTATGTTTGCAACAGCAATTCTAGGCGTGCTAATTGGCACCCGTTTGGCTCCTACATCATTAAAAGACGCCGTTGAATATTCTAGAGCTGGATTTATTGTAACTGCGCTGGGCGTCACCGTAACCTTAGTCTACGCCCTGATATTTAGTTACTTGACCAGCACAGATTGGGAAGTGTTATTGCTTGCTTGGGTACCTGGCAGCGTTGAAGCGATGACCGCAGTAGCTCTATTATTGGGTTTGGAACCCGCATTTGTTGCGATAAATCATGTGATGCGATTAATGATGTTGTATATGATGCCTGTGGTATTAAAATCGCCACTGCAAAGACTAAGTAGGATGTAAACAATGGCTAGGCCTAAAAAACAGCGTCGTATCTGCGGCCGTGCTCCCTTTGAATGTTTCAAACCTAATGGTGTACCACTTTCTGAGCTCGATAAGATGGCATTGTTACCCGATGAATTAGAGGCATTAAGACTGGCAGATCTCAATGGTATGAACCAGATTGATGCAGCGAAAGAGATGCAAGTATCGAGGCAGACTTTTGCCAACATAGTAAAGTCTGCCCGTTTGAAAGTCGCGACTTGCCTAATTAACGGTCAAGCACTCGTTATTGAATAAGAACCCGTTAAAGATTAGTGCTTTCTAGGCTCTTGTATTTGATACAAGGTTTTATGAGTTGTCGGACACTTATCTTTGCAGTCACATTCGCCATCGATGCCAGCACTCGCAAGTCCACCACAACTACCTTGAATGGCTTTTCGCTTAAACATCACACCAATAGCCATTAACGCAATTGCCGCCAAAAACGCAATAATAGCGAACAGTACTTCCATAATGTTACCCCGTCACTTAATCGATTTGAGATTCATTCTAATATGATGGACCGTACTAGGCGCGAGTTTATTTCGTTTCGGTTCGTGGCCAGAACAGCAAGTATTGTGTTTTGGCTTATTCACCCGGCCATAATCAAGTGATTCCACCTTATTTAGGGTATCAAAGTCGATATCGTCAATATGTGTTCTGACAGGTGCAGACCTGACATTGACGCCCGAATTGAACAAAGCTCCAAGCATTTTTTTGCCTATATTTCGAACCACGACGGTCTCGACGTCATATTGTTTGATGATGTCGAGCCAGTGTTTTTTGTTCCCGCAGCCACCTTGAGAAGCGTCAGGTAAGGTCAACCTATGCTGACTATTTTTCGAAGTATCAACCAACAAAATTTGAGGTGCTTTGGCGAAATGAGACGATATAGAATCATTATTGAATGGGATAGCAACGATCATAAGAGTTCCTCCATTTGAACAATGGTACTTAAATTACTCCTATAATTAGCATATGCCAATAACTAAATTTGCAATATTAACATCTGTAAAATGAGAAACAGCGTTTTCCCAAGATCAAAAAGCCCCACCCTAGCAAATGAGCCTAACTAGGGCGGGGCTTGAATATAGAGACGAAGCTAGAAACTATTAAGCTTCACAATACGACTTAGCAATAGCGGCACCAAGACGAGCATTGTTTAAGACCAACTGAATGTTTGAATCAAGGCTGTTCCCACCTGTTAGTTCACAAACTCGAGCTAACAAGAATGGTGTCGATTCTTTACCAGCGATACCTTGCTCATCTGCTTCTGCCAACGCTTGCTCGATCGCAGAGTTGATAGTTTCCACTGGCATCGCGTATTCTACAGGAATTGGGTTGGCAATCACTGCACCACCAGCAAGTTGCATCTCCCACTTCGCTTTCAGCGCAATTGCGATCTCTTGTGCTGAGTCTAGGCGGTAGTCGATGCCATGCTCACTTTCACGGGTATAGAACGCTGGTAGACTATCGGTTTGATAACCAATAACAGGTACACCTTGCGTTTCCAAGTATTCACGAGTAAGTGCTAAGTCTAGAATTGACTTCGCGCCTGCACACACTACAGCAACATCTGTATTTGCAAGCTCTTGAAGGTCAGCAGAGATATCAAATGTTTCTTGAGCACCACGATGAACACCACCGATGCCACCTGTAGCAAATACACGAATCCCTGCCATTTCTGCCAAAATCATTGTCGCTGCTACTGTTGTCGCACCGTCTTTTTCGCCTGCCACCATAAAAGGAATGTCACGGCGGCTGACTTTGGTCACGCTAGTACCGGCTTTACCTAAATATTCGATCTGTTCTTTATCTAAACCAACTTTTAGGCGGCCTTTTATGATAGCAATAGTCGCTGGAATAGCGCCTGATTCACGGATTGTTTCTTCAACTAAAAGCGCGGTCTCTACATTGCGTGGATAAGGCATACCGTGAGAAATGATCGTTGATTCCAGTGCCACGACAGGTTTGTTTTCAGCCAATGCTTGCGCAACTTCAGGTTGAATATCTAGATACTTCTCTAACATGTTGATTCCTCTATTAAACGAGAGACTGCCTTTTCAGACATAATTGAATTAATTGTTGAACTGGATTGGAGTGCTAATCGGGCTGCACCAAGTGCAAACTCCACGCTCTGCTGCCAATCCCAGTTTTGTAGATAACCATGAGCAAGACCCGCCATCAGCGCATCACCCGCTCCGGTGACATTGTTTACTAGTGTTTTCGAAGCCGGAATAAACTCACCTTGACCCTCAACACTCGAATAGGCGCCCTCTTTACCAAGGCTAATTAGCAGACGCTTAACACCCAATGCGTGCAATTTGTTAGCAACGTCTGGCAACTGATCCGGATGCTCAATCTTACAATCCGCCAAAAGTTCGGCTTCAGAAAGGTTTGGTTTTAAGGTGTGCACATATTCCAAATAAGGCTTTATTTTTCCTGCTTTAACTGATGACACAGGATCAACGAAAATTGCTTTATCCGCATGTGCGTGGAATAAATAATCCAGTGCCGACTCACTTAAGTTTGCGTCGAGCACAATGGCCGATGAGCGATTAAATACTGCAGCGCGTTTAGAAAGTTGCTCAACATTAAGCTCATCAATTAACGCCATATCGTTTAGTGCAAGCTGAAGCTCACCGCTCTGGTCGTGAATCGACAAATAAGTGCTGGTCGCTTTACCTGGAACGGTTAAACAATGGTCAACACCAACGCCTGCGTTTCGGCAAGAATCTAACAGTTGCTCGCCCCAAAGATCATCACCGATTGCACCAATAAACTGCACCTTACTGCCTAGTCGAGACAAGTTATCAGCAATGTTACGTGCAACACCTCCAGCTCCTGAAGTTAGTACACCAGGGTTAGAATCCCCCATCACCAAATCAGAACTTGAACGGCCACAAAGATCCATATTGGCACCGCCTATGACAGCGCTGAATCGTTCTGGAGCAATGACATAACCTTTGCCCTCAATGAAGCCTTTTTTAGTCAGGTTCATTATGTGGCCTGCAACGGCACTTCGACTTAAATCCAACATATCCGCAAGAGTATGCTGGGCTATCATTGGGTCTTGTTTGATTAACTCTAAAATCTGCTGCTCACGCTCAGTCATAAACACTTGTCCGGTTGTTCAAACTTTTGTTTGGATAATAATTTGTCAAATTACTCGAAGCAAACGTTTTCCACGCTCAAAGATTCAACTTGATAACGTGATCACAGATCATTGCCACTAGGCGCATATTCACTCCTTTACACTTTCAATCGTGAAATCCGTCACTTGAAGAAGTCTCCTAGTAGTGGCTAATATTACAATAACCATATAAAAACTAATGATAAGAAACGTATGGATTATATTGATTGTATTGCCAGCACCAACCGAGCGTTAAGTTGTCGAAACGGCATTGATGAGCTCTTCAAAAGCCTCAGAAAAAAACACCCTTTTCTGTCGAGATTGTGTGTGTCCGTTACCAGTCACGACCATCTCGAAAACTTCCATGTCATTGACCATCAAGACAACAGCGATTACTTCGATGTCATTTCTATCCATGCAGAGCATTGCCAACCACTGACAAAAATCATAGATAATCAAGAAATTCGCGTAGTTGCAGACCTCAACGAGCTTAGCCCAAACACGAGAAATGAGCGGCTAAGGAAACTAGGACACCGAAGTAGCTTCACGATGGGATTAAAAATAGATGAGCGCCATGGGGCGGTGCTCTTCTTTAATGCTACTAAAGCCGACTATTTTAGCGACGGCGAGCTGCATGCGGACTTATTGTTTGTAAAAGAGGTGATCACAAGCTTACTTTGTCATGATAGGTACAAACATCAAATGTTTTTGCAGGCGTTGCAATTGGCACTTCGCATTAGTCATAAACGCGACCCCGAAACTGCGGACCATCTGCAGCGTATGAGCCTTTACAGCAAGCTGCTGGCCGAATTATTAGCAGTAAAGTTACCTGTCGATCACCGTTTTATTCAATGGATTGAGCTCTATTCCCCTTTTCATGATATCGGCAAATACCGTATTCCTGACCATATTTTGTTTAGCCCTCATCGTTACACCCCTGAAGAAAAAGCCATCATGGATAAACACGTCGATTATGGTGTCGATATTATTGATGAAGTATTGAACAACATTGATGTCATGACCGCCTCCAGCGCGGAGGTCGCATTTCTTAAGAATATTATTTACTGCCACCACGAACGATTCGATGGCAATGGTTATCCTTGCAAAATTATGGGGAATGACATTCCACTCGAAGCTCGCATCATCACTATCGCAGACGTGTTTGACGCCTTATTAAGCAAGCGTAGTTATAAGCACGCTTGGACAATGGACGATACTCAAAACTATATTCGCCAAGAAGCAGGAAGCTTGTTTGACCCTATCATTGTGCAAATGTTAATGGATAACATCGATAAGTTTAGAGCTATCTATGAGCGATTTCCGCCAGAGCCTTTGACATCAGGTCAAGTGGCTTAACTTACTCCTGAAGCCGAACCGAATATACGGTCAAAATAGCTAAGTGGCGCAACGCGGGCTCCGGCCTTCCGTTGCCATTTAGTACTGTTAGCCACTAGCCATTTTTGCTGCGAGCCGGCAATAATCGCTTGGCTGACAGACGCTTCACGAAGCTGATGTTCCATGGCGTACTCTTCTTGTTTTAACTCTAGTGGTGAAATGTCGGCGCTCAATGAGACACTGGATGCGAGACTCACCGACGCACAACTCACTATCCCGATATCCGCGGAAAATTGGCCAAAGAAATGACCGATACTGTCACCCACAACATCACCATCGTTGGTTCTCAGTCGACCGCCTGGTATCCAAGTCTCTATATGGTCGTACTGAGACAATATATGAGCAGCCTGGAAGTTATTGGTCACAACTCTTAGCTCTTTCTGATTACCTAACTTTTCCGCGATGGCGGCTATGGTGGTGCCAATGCCAAGAAACAAAGTACAGCCGTCCGGTATTAACTCAGCCACTTGTTTTGCAATAATCTGTTTTTCACTCAAATTCGTTGCGCTGCGAGAGGCAAAGCTTCGGTTCGTTAATGTTGTGGGTAAACTGACGCCACCGTGATGACGTCTTGCCAGACCTAACGCACAAAGTTCGTTGATATCACGCCGAATGGTTTGTGTCGTGACATTAAAGTGAGCCGAAAGCTCTTCAATTGTGCAATATTCCTGATGCTGAATAAGTTCGATAACGTTTTGCTGCCGCAGGCTTAAATTATGCATTGTTTTTGGTTCTACTTTTTCAATATGTGTTATTCGATTTTAACAACTGAGTGTTAGCTACCACTACGAGAAAACCGTTTCAGCTTGCATCAAATAAGAATGAGGTTCGTCAGTGATCATCATATCAACCCCCCATTTCCAGTGCGCTTCCACCAATTCAGGGAAATTAGGGGTGTAACAATACAATTGGTATCCGGCAGTTTTTACATGTTTGGCGAGCTTTTCCGTCAAAAAACGATAATCACAATGCACACTAAACGCCTCTAGTTCATTTAATACACTTAAAGCATTCTCTGGGATTGATTGCCACAACTGTCCACGGCGAATACTAGGTATTTTAGCTTTCATTTCCATAAGTGCTTGGGTATTAAAGCTAGAAAACAACAATTGCTCATAGGAAACGCCAACCTCCGCTACGACTGCAGCTATCTGTTGACATAGCAATTCAATATCATCACCTGAGTAGACCTTTAACTCGATATTTAAGCTAATGTTATGTTGCTGTACAAAACACAATGTCTCTGACAAGGAAGGAATACGTTCATTTCTATATTGTTCTCCGAACCATAACCCAGCGTCCAACTCTTGCAGCTTTTTCAGTGACAGATCAGCTACCTTGCCACTGCCGTCAGTACAGCGGTTTACCGTTTGGTCATGAATAACCACAGGCACTTTGTCAGCACTCAATTGAACATCAATTTCAATCCACTCGACACCCTGTTGAGCAGCAAGTTGAAATGCTACTAATGTGTTTTCTGGTGCCAGACTCGATACACCGCGATGCGCTGTTGTTTTCATGTTTACCTCATATGTTCATTTATTTTCACATGCAGCATCCCAGCCCTTTATGACAAGCGTATTGCAGTTAAAACCATCTTTGATGAAAACAAAACCTTTCAAATAAGTTCATTTAACTGTCACCTAAGCGTCATTTTCTTCGCTTAACTTTCACTTGAACAAATGGAGCAGATAAAACAACACAAGCGAACATTTGCTCTTGTCTTGTTGAACAGATACTTAAAATCATAAGGGAAAAGATATGTCTATTAAGCACCTCACGGCAATTGCGGCAACAATGGCAGTTATCAGTGCTCAAGCGCACGCGAAAACCGAGGTTGAATGGTGGCACGCCATGGGTGGCGCTTTAGGTCAAAAGGTCAATGAAATTGCCGCTGACTTTAACGCTAGCCAATCCGAATACGAGATTAAGCCAGTGTACAAAGGCAGCTATGCAGAAACCATGACCAGTGCCATCGCTGCTTTCAGAGCAAAAGAACAACCAGCAATCGTACAGGTATTCGAAGTAGGTACCGCAACCATGATGGGTGCTAAGCAAGCTATCTACCCTGTTTATGAGCTAATGGCTGATACTAAAGAACCATTTAACGCAGATAATTACCTTGCCGCGGTAACGGGCTACTACACTACGAACGATGGACAGATGCTGTCTATGCCATTTAACAGCTCAACACCTGTGATGTACTACAACAAAGACATGTTTAAAAAAGCGGGTATCAAAGAAGCACCAAAAACCTGGAAGGAAATGGAAGCAGTCTCGCGTAAGTTGTTAGCGTCAGGTGCGAAATGTGGCTTCACAACCACATGGCAATCTTGGACTCAAATAGAGAACTTCGGTGCACGTAACAACATCCCTGTGGCGACTGAGAATAATGGCTTCGGTGGTTTTGATACTGAGTTTAAATTCAATGACGCGCCTTATGTAAAACACATCCAACAAATGGGCGATTGGTCAAAAGAAGGCATCTTCAAATATGGCGGCCGTCAATCAGATGGCATGCCTCTTTTTTACACACAAGAGTGTGCGATGACTATGGGCTCTTCTGCTGGTCTAGCGGGGATTAAAGAGAACATGAAGGGCATTGATGTAGGCGTTGCGCAGCTTCCGTACGATGATGACCTAATTGCAAAGCCACAAAATACCATCATTGGCGGTGCATCACTTTGGGTACTTAGAGGCCATACGTCAGAAGAATACAAAGGTGTAGCTAAGTTCTTCACGTATTTGTCGAGCCCTGAAGTTCAAGCAGATTGGCACCAGTTCACTGGCTACCTACCTATCACCAAACAAGCCTACGAGCTGACTAAACAACAAGGCTTCTACCAAGCGAATCCAGGAACGGATACTGCGGTATTGCAAATGACATCAACAACACCAACAGCGAACTCAAAAGGCATTCGCTTTGGTAACTTCCTACAAACCCGCGACATCATTAATGAAGAGTTAGAAGCCGTGTGGGCAGGTAAAGCGTCCGCTAAGTCTGCACTTAACAATGCCGTTCGTCGTGGTGACGAGCAGTTGCGCCGCTTTGAACGCACACAAAAATAATTGTCTTTGTCTTTTCGCCGTCATTTTCTAATTGAGAATGACGGCTCTTTGGTACACCGTATGTCATCACAAGTTGTTTTTAAAAATAAATGGCTGCCCTATGCGTTAATTGCACCTCAGCTAATTATTACCCTTGTCTTCTTTATTTGGCCCGCAGGTCAGGCTGTATTTCAGTCTTCTCAGTTGGAGGATGCGTTTGGCATCAGCCGTGAGTTTGTTGGTCTGGAGAACTTTACTAAGCTTCTCAACGATAGCTATTACCTTGATTCCTTTTTCACTACGATCCAATTTAGTATCAGCGTTGCACTGCTGGCATTAGTCAGTGCGCTCATTCTCTCTGCTTTTGCTGAGCATATCGTTAGAGGTGCCACGGTATATCGCACATTTCTCATCTGGCCATACGCGGTAGCACCCGTTGTTGCAGGATCTCTATGGCTATTTTTGTTTGACCCAACCATTGGGGTTGTTACCGATATTTTGAATTGGTTTGGGGTTAATTGGAATCCAACATTAAACGGAAGTCATGCCATGTGGATGGTAGTAATAACTTCAACCTGGAAACAGATCAGTTACAACTTCCTCTTCTTCTTAGCTGCCTTGCAATCGGTTCCTAAATCGTTGCACGAAGCTGCTGCAATTGATGGTAGTGGTCCGGTGAAGCGCTTTCTAACGATTAGCTTTCCGCTTATTTCCCCAACCAGCTTCTTCTTACTCGTGGTTAACTTTGTTTACGCTTTCTTCGACACCTTCGCCATTATTCATGCAATGACACAAGGCGGTCCAAGTAACAGTACATCGACGCTGGTATACAAAGTGTATAACGATGGCTTTATCGGACTCGATCTTGGTTCATCAGCAGCACAGTCGGTAATTCTTATGGTTTTGGTAGCAATGCTGACCGTTATTCAATTCAAATACGTTGAGAAAAAGGTAGCGTACTAATGGTAGAAAGAAGACCTCTTTTCAATGTGTTTTGTCACATTATTCTTGTACTAGGCATTGTTTCTATTGCTTTACCGGTGTGGATCGCTTTGGTAGCGACGACACATGAGAACACAGCGTTTGCAACAGGCACACCGTTATGGTTTGGCGATCTGGGATTTAGTGTGTTCTCAGACCTGCTGAGCAATGAAAGTACATTTAATAACAACGCGCTTCCAATCACACACATGCTGACCAACTCTCTTATCATGGCGCTGTGTATCACCATAGGAAAACTGACTATTTCAATAACATCGGCTTATGCTGTGGTCTTTTTCCGCTTTCCTGGACGAATGATTGCGTTTTGGATGATCTTTTTCACGTTAATGTTACCGGTCGAAGTGAGAATCATGCCGACGTTCGAAGTCATCACTAATTTGAACATGCTTAACTCGTTTTCGGGATTAACCATTCCTCTCATCGCGAGTGCAACGGCAACATTCTTATTCAGGCAGTTTTTTATGACCGTGCCGAATGAGCTAGTCGAAGCGGCACGCATTGATGGCGCAGGTCCGATTAAGTTCTTTTTCGATATTCTGCTTCCTCTCTCACGCACCAATATTGCAGCGCTATTCGTGATCACTTTCATTTATGGTTGGAATCAATACCTCTGGCCATTACTCATTACCACTGATGCCCAGTACTACACCATAGTGATGGGTATTAAACAAATGCTTGGCGTCGTCGACGGCGTGATCGAATGGAACAAGATTATGGCCACCACCATCATCGCCATGTTACCGCCAGTCATCGTAGTTATTGCTATGCAAAAAGTATTCGTCAAAGGCTTGGTAGATTCGGAGAAATAAATGTCAACGCTTACTCTTTCAAATATCGCTAAATGCTACCCAAATGGTTACCAAGCGATCCCTAATATCGACATCGATGACGGTGAGATGGTTGTCCTTGTTGGCCCAAGTGGCTGTGGCAAATCCACCTTGCTACGTATGCTAGCCGGATTGGAAGAAATCAGTTCAGGTACTCTGCGTATCGACGATAACATCGTGAACGAGCTAGAACCCGGTGAACGCGATATTGCAATGGTATTCCAAAACTATGCGTTATACCCGCATATGACGGTATACGACAATATGGCCTATGGACTACGCAATCGCAAAACGCCAAAAGCGGAAATACAGCGCCTTGTCAGCCAAGCTGCGGAAATGCTCGAGCTCGATGGTTTATTAGACCGAAAACCGAAGCAGCTTTCCGGAGGTCAGCGTCAGAGGGTGGCTATGGGCCGCGCCATTGTGCGCGAACCAAAAGTCTTTTTATTTGACGAGCCCTTATCCAACTTGGATGCCAAGCTAAGAGTTCAAATGCGGCTTGAGATAAAACGCCTACAGCGTCGCCTTGGCACTACATCGGTATATGTTACGCACGACCAAGTCGAAGCCATGACACTAGCCGATAAGTTGGTGGTACTCAATAAAGGTAATATTGAGCAAGTGGGCACTCCTTTAGATATTTATGACTATCCAGAATCTCTGTTTGTGGCAACCTTTATTGGTTCACCATCCATGAACATTCTCGACGCCAAAGTATCCGCTGAAGGTATAGAGCTAGGTTCATCGCTATTCAAAATGGATACCAAAGCTCTTAACCTTGGCTCAGTAAAACTAGGGCTTAGGCCTGAACACTTGACGCTAAACGACATTGACCCTTGGTTTCATGTAGAAGTTGAGCTCATCGAAGCATTAGGGGCTGATCTATTGCTCTATTGCATCACATCCGGAAGTGAGCCTCAAAAACTGGTTGTCCGTGTCGAAGGTCACTCTAAAATAGCCATTGGTGACCAACTTGGTATTGATGTTGATCGACAGCATCTTCATCTTTTCAGCAGTGAAACCTCAAAGCGCCTTCATTTCAACGATCACACTACTCTTCAGCAAGAGGTCATTAATGCCTAAGTCGTTATCTGCGTTATCGCCACATCAAGCGAGAAAGATCGAATGGCTGTTCACCGATGTGGACGATACATTGACTTGGGAAGGAGCATTGCCTCCCGAGACATTACTCGCCCTCAATAAACTAAGGTCGAGTGGGGTTAAAGTCGTTGCTGTCACTGGCGCTTGCGCTGGATGGTGTGACCAAATTGCCAAGCTGTGGCCAGTTCATGGTGTCATCGGGGAAAATGGTGCATTTTGGATGATGAAAAACCAACAAGGATTTCACGTCCACTCACTACAACCGATGGACGAGATGAGAAGCAACCAGAAAATACTGTTACAGCGTCTAGAAAAGTTACTTATTCACTACCCTGGGATCGAGTTTGCTAATGACCAGAGCTTCAGATTTTGCGACGTTGCCATTAACCTCGGGCAAGACCGTGAACCTGTCGCAGACGATGTTAGCGCACGGCTACTCAATGAGATTCGATCGCTAGTCGTTAACGGACAAAAAGTGAAAGCCACTCAGAGTTCCATTCACATCAATGTTTGGCTAGGTGAACACAGTAAGCGATTCAGCAGTGAACAGTACCTTAAAGTAAGCGGTAACCAGAACGTATTTGCATTGGAAACACTGACCTACATCGGTGATTCACTCAATGACGAGTCGATGTTTGATTGGCTACCCATTACATTTGGCGTAAATAACCTAACGCCTTTGCTGTCAAAGCTGCGGGCGAAACCCAGTTATATGACTAGTGGTAATGGTGGATACGGATTTGCTGAATTGGCTCAGCAACTGGTCGAAGCTCGTCACAGTGTTTGACTTAGCGATAACCAAAAGGCCGTCTATTAACGACGGCCTTTCTATCTCGACTAAATACCTGATTATGTTCGTTGCAGAAAGGTATTACGCCTCAGGTAAAGACTGAGATTTCAACACAGTCTCTTGCGGCTTCTCTTTCACCAATGACAGCAATCCAGTAATCACTAACGCCGCGATGCCCGACATTGTCACTGGTGACCCCAATATAGTTTGTACCAGTTTTGGGGCTTCTTTTAGCAAATCCGGTACCAGCATAACGCCTAACCCTAGCCCCAGTGAAATAGCGATAGTCATAATTCGGCGTCTATCTAGTGTTTCACTTGCGATGATTTTGATGCCAGCTGCAGCCACAGTACCAAACATTACCAAGGTTGCACCGCCTAACACAGGCTTCGGTATCGTCATCAAGATAGCTCCAAGTATTGGAAACAGACCAAGTAAGAATAAGATGCCAGCAATGAAGTATCCAATGTAACGACTGGCAATTCCAGTCAGGTGAATCACCCCATTGTTTTGACTAAAGGTGGTATTCGGGAAGGTATTAAACACTGCTGCAATCATTGAATTTATGCCATCTGCCAACACGCCCGCTTTTACTCGTTTTATGTACTGCTTACCTTCAATCTTCTGCCTTGAAAACAGACAGTTGGCAGTTAGGTCACCCGTCGATTCAATAGCGGTAATCAGATAGATAAAAGCAATCGGTAGAAAAGCTTGCCAATCAAACGCGAATCCGTACTTGAAAGGGATAGGAATACTCAGAAATGGTTGCGATGAAAAGTCTGGCATGGTGACTTTTCCCAACATCATCGCCACTAACCACCCGATCAATAACCCAACTAGAATCGAAGATAATCTCACCATGGTATTGCGGCTCAAATTTAAAATCACTATGGTTGCCAAAACTACACCGCCTAGTGCTAAGTTAGATGCAGAGCCAAAGTCCTCGGCGCCGAAACCACCAGCGATGTCAGTAATACCCACTTTGATCAGCGAAATACCAATAGTCGTAATCACAATGCCCGTGACAACAGGAGTGATGACCGCTTTAAGTTTATCGATAAATCTCGACAAGATAATTTCAACAAAAGCACCGAAAAAACACACACCAAAAATGGTCGCGAGCATTTCATCCGGTCCTCCCCCGTTAGCCTTAACAAGAAAGCCTGCCCCCAAGACAGAGCCTAAAAAAGCAAAGCTTGTTCCTTGAACGCAAATCATGCCAGCACCAATTGGGCCAATTCGCTTCGCTTGTATAAAAGTGCCTACTCCTGAGACCATCAACGCCATACTAATAAGGTATGGGATATGGTCACCAAGTCCTAACACTCCTCCAATAATTAATGTCGGGGTAATAATGCCGACAAAACTCGCCAAAACATGTTGAAGTGCGGCGTAACTCGCGGCTTTGACCGAAGGTTTATCATCCAGTCCGTAGATTAAGTCACTGCTATGTTGCTGTTCCATGTGATTCCCTATGTATTTTTGATTGTATACAACTAAGACCACAAAGATTAAAGCAATATGCATACCATTAATTAACCTTCTGTTTTTAAAAGATTTAGTCAAATTACATGCATCATATCGCACCACTTTCACCCGTCGATAGCCAGTATTGGTGCAATTTTCCGTTAAACACTGTAACAACTTATTCTTTGACTTACACGTGTACGCTGATATTCTGGCGAACAGTTGTAAGCTTAAATGGAGTTATTGTATGAACACGGCTCACAAGCCCCCGATAATTTGGTTAAACGTCACGATTTTTCTTAGCACTTTTATCCTAGCCACAGTAGGCACCGCATGGTATGGCGTGACACACGGTTATACCCTTGCACACTGGGTTTGGTTACTCATTGCCTTTGTATTTTGTGGTATGTCCATTACAGCGGGCTATCACAGGCTGTGGTCACACAAGGCATACGAAGCACACAATTCACTGAAATACCTATTTGCTATTGGTGGTGCCTTTGCCCTGCAAAATAGCGCATTGCACTGGTCTTCAGACCATCGTGTTCATCACAAACACGTAGACAATAACGACAAAGATCCATACTCAGCGAAGCGAGGCTTTTGGTACTCACATATCGGATGGATGCTTAGGGAGTATCAAGCCGCACGATACGATGATTATCGTAACTGCCGAGATCTTCAAAAAGACAAGGTGGTGATGTGGCAACACAAACATTATGTCGCCCTTGCCCTACTCACCAATTTCGGTATCCCAATTGCTCTAGGAGCAATTTATGGCGATCTGATTGGTTTTGTGCTAATTGTTGGTGCACTACGATTGGTACTCAGTCATCACACGACCTTTTTTATTAACTCATTAGCTCATGTTTGGGGCTCTCAGCCGTACACCAGCAAAAACACGGCACGGGACAACGGGATTTTAGCGTTTGTTACGTTTGGTGAGGGTTACCACAACTTCCACCATATCTTTGAGCATGACTATCGAAATGGCATTCGTTGGTGGCAGTTTGATCCGACTAAATGGTTAATACGCTCTTGCGCTTACTTTGGGCTAGCCAAGGGATTAAAACGCGTGTCACCTTATCGCATTGAGAAAGCACGTCTGCTGCAAACCATGCAAACGGCCAAGGGCAAAATCTTCCAACTTCCCAACGCAGAGCAAATTCATTCGGTGATTGAACAAGAATTGCAACATTTGATCAGCAAACTGAATGAATGCGACGAACTAAAGACTCAACTTATCAAGTCGGCAAAATCCAATGTCAAAGAAAAGTATGAGCAAGCCTTATTGCGAGTGCGAATAGAGCAATTAGACATAACGTTAAAAGAACAAAGACGTCGTTGGTACAGTATGGTTAATAATCCTAGGCTAGCGATCAGCTAATGTGGTAGTCAATTAAGTTGACACTGGGCGAGCATCATTGATGCTCGCTTTTTTTTATACTTTCTCCCCTATTTATCACAGGATTTTGGTATGAAAAAAAGCAACTTATGGCAGCTAAGCCAAGCGTCAATGGGCGTAGTTCAATGGATAGGTCTTGCGATCATTGTTGCCCCTCTCATCCTATCCCGGACCGACAGCGCGCTACTCGTTGGTCAAGTGATGCTGATTTTAGGATTAAGTGGCTTAACGGCTCCTTTGCTTGGTTCTATCGCCGATAAATACACGCTTCATAAACCTATGCACCTACTCGCACTCATATGTCATGCCAGCGCATTACTGCTATTACTTTTCGTTTCTACAACTCAATGGCATTACTGGGGTATTGCCTGTTTGATTGGTCTTGGCAGTAACCTCCTGCTTATTCTCAATCCAACGCTTGCTTTGCGCTTAAATAGTTCGCCAAAAAGCCAGTCAAACGCACTGAAACACCTTTTCCAAATTCAAATGCTTGGGGTAGCCGTGGCTGGCGTAACCATTGCTTGTCTTGACTATTTGCAGCTATCCGTGAATATACAGTTGGGCACACTCTTTGCCTACGACCTGTTGTTGATCGTCGTTACAGTACTTTATCCACCGAAGACCCTGGTCTCTATCACTGAACCTCATGAATTAAGCACGAATTCGGATCGCAGCCATTCTAAAGTTGTTTGGTTTGGGTTCGTCATCTGCGTATTGATGTCTATGTTTGTGGGTTCAAATATGGTGGAGATGGGACCAGTCATTATTGATAAAGGGTTTGGCATTAACGTATCGAGTTCCGCATTCGGAATGGCTATCGCAGCACTTGTCACCCTCGTCGCACTTACTCCCGCGGGAACTTGGATGGCAACTCATGGAGCCCACTCCCTTTGGTTCATCACCGTGGTAGTAAACCTGATTGTAGGCATCAGTATCTGGTTTATGTTGGGCCACAATATTATGGCGCTTTTACCGCTCTCACTGATATTAATCTCCATTATCAATGGTGCGTGGAACGACATTTCTATTGCCGCTCTTGCGGACGAAATTAGCCCTTATCGACCTGCGACAGCACAAGGTTTTATGGCAGCCGCCGTATCCTTAGGGTTCTCTATTGGTACTTACATCGTGGGGGTTCTGTTAGATCACGATAAGATTGCCAGCGTGATGGGCTTTTTGGCGTTAAGCGGTCTTGTTGTTGCCATGCTTGCAAGTTGGGTACTAGTTAAACTGCCAAAAACCAAAACGCTGCCTATTGAACAGCAGCGCTTTGAGTTAAAAGATAAACAGTGCTAGAGGATGGACGTGGCGTTACGACCAGCTTCTTTGGACTGGTAAAGGGCTTTATCCGCGCGCTTTAGCCAATCTACATGATTATTATCTTCAGCGCTGCACTCGGTGATACCTAAGCTAATGGTGTATTGGAGTGACTGGCCATCGAACTCTAAACAGAGCTCCTCTACTCGTTTACGCAACCTTTCTGCAAAATACGACGCTTGATCTGCCGTGGTGTCGGTGAGTAAAACGGCGAATTCCTCTCCTCCGTAGCGACCACACACATCACTACCTCTCGCAGCCTTTAACAGCTGCTGAGCCGTCTCTTTGATCACGTTGTCGCCAGTGGCGTGGCCATAGTTGTCATTGACACGTTTAAAATGATCGATATCGAACATTACCAGCGTTGACGTACGTCCAGTGGTCTGTACCGAATTAAATTCCTCAATAAACTGTGACTCCCAGTAAGCCCGGTTAAACAGTCCAGTAAGACCATCTGTGCGACCTAACTCCGTCAACTTCTCATTGGAGCGCTTGAGGTGCATTTTACTCTTAGCTATGTCCGACACATCTTGCAGCATAATAGCAAAATGCGTGACATCCCCTTGGGGAGACTTAAGTGGCGTAATCACCATGTTCTGATACATGTTGAGTAAGCCTTGTGAAACAGGTGAGAAGTTTTTGAATTCAAAGATAATTGGACGATCTTCCCAGTTTGAAAACCCCCGAGTTTTGAGAGTTCCAGTCGATTCCAGTTTCGCTCTTAACCACTTTTCAGGAAGATTGGGATAACTTTCAAACAAGCACTTGCCCATAATGCTGTCTGCATTAATACCGCTATAGTTCTGCATGAAACTATTCCATGCACAGACATTGTATTCACGATCTACCACAATAAGACCCGCATCCAGCGTATCCAGCAACTGCATCGTCCAATGAAAGTCGGAAAGCTCGAGTGTCATAGTGGTCATTGTAAAAGCTCCATTTGACGGTGGATAATCTCCACGGATTCCACATCAAACATAAACAGTACGGAGCAGAATAAGTCTAACGCTTCTGCATCATAGGTATATTCAATCGTAAATACGTGTTCGTTAGCATTGAGCATCGAGTTTTCGGGACTGAAATCCTCTATTCTCAGCGGCTCACGTAACGAGAACTCTAACCCTAGCTGCTCCGATAACGATACTAAGAAAGAAGAAACGAGGACATTCACTAGATTGACAACAATTTCATCGTGGGAAATTTCACCATCGTCATACCCCAAACGCCGTCCCACTTGTGCAACCGAATCACCCTCGATACAAACTAATGCCTCACCATGTAAACCACCACCAACAAACCGCTGTGCCGCCGCGCAGCTATTATCACGATTTAGGGTATCTTGAATCATCATGGTGAGCTCACTAAACGTCAATTCGCCGACTCTTGGAACCGGTAATAGGATGAACTCTTTAAGCTGTTCTGAAATCGTTGCAGCACCCGCCCCCAAAGCGATATTCGACGTTTCTTGGAAGCGTTCAAACATCTGTTGTTTGCTAAATGACTGCTTTAAAGAATGCGCATGATGAATTGGGATCTGCAGATCATGAAATAGAGGAGTTGCCGATTCTGCTTTTAACGGCTTCTCTATGAATGCATAAGCACCGAGATCGAAACAGCGTTGTTGGGCAATTTCTTGAATGTCGCCAGACACTACGACCACTTTGGTCTGATGGCTGAATTCTTGAAGCGCTGTGAGTACTTCAAAGCCATCCATTTCGGGCATTGTTAAATCAAGAAATAAGATATCAATGGTATCGCACTGCATTGTTTCAAGTGCTTGGCGGCCATTTTCCGCAAATATGATCTCACCATCAAAAGAGCTTGCGATAAAACTCGCTAGACTTCTTCTTGCTACCTTTGAATCGTCACATATAAGTATCCGCATGAATCCATTAATATTATTGATAATTGACTAACCTATAATAAACAGAATTCCATCTGGGATACCAGCACCAATTTGAACTAAGATCACATTTTCATTTTAAATACAGCATACTGTTAAAGCATACAAAAACTAACTGAGCCAATGCGGAAGGTGCTGCGGTTTAGAGTTGGTCAACAGGGGAATATAATTAATCACGAGCATCAACAGTTATTAAAACAAATCTTGTTGAGGGCTGTCGTCGTCTTCCAGTATTGCGTTTGTCACCGGTATTTTGCCTTGCATTAGCTTGCGGCGATAACGTTGACGACATAATTTAATGATATGAAGTTGCTGTGCGGTGGTAAAGCTCAACCAATTAAAACGCTCATCACGCTTACGCATGCATCCTTGACAATACCCTTTCTCATCAACTGTGCATACACGTACGCATGGACTTGGTACGGTGAAAAACTCTAGTTGCTCCATCGACATCCTTTATTCATATATTTGGACTACACTCTTTGAGCGAAAACAAACTTGGATAGTAAGAATAGTCTGATTTATGTGGCTTTTGCGAATCCAATATCACTGTTACGCAATGGTTTACACTTATCCAATTAAAAAACCACTATACTAAACATAACCTACTCCTGACAAAAAACAGTGTTTTATTAGTTAGGCTTGTCAATAATTTCATTCAGTTGGAGCAAATTATATGAAGATTTTTTCTAAGAAGTTACTTGCCGCAGTTGCACTTCCAGTACTAATGACGGCTTGTGCCGCGAACGACACTAAAGAGGAAGCGATGAAAGCTGTAACCGCACAAGATCTTCAACACCACAATTGGAACTTGGTTCAAATTGACGGCAACGCTATTCAAGTTGATGAACAGAACCAAACACCTCGCCTAGAGATCGGTGAAAAGATGACGGCAAACGGCAATGCTGGTTGTAACAACTTCTTCGGTCAAGGTGAGCTTAAAGATGGTCAATTCCGCATCGAAAAAATGGGGATGACTATGAAGATGTGTGCCGGCACAGCGATGGATATTGAACAAACGATGTCTAAGACGTTGTCAGATTGGAGCGATATCACCGTCACTAAAAACGGTCTTGAGCTAAAAGGCGCGGAGCACACACTTACGTTCGAATTGAAAGATTGGATGAACTAATTCCAATTACTTCCTACAGAAAACGGCACGCAACGTGCCGTTTTTTATTTTAAGTTTATTTAGCGAAAGAGTAATACCTTCAAACTGGCATCGTCATCTTTATCAGCAAACTCTGATGGATTAGCTAATCGCTCAATATAAGCAAGTGTTGGTGCTTCTTCTTTCATGCTGTCAATCAGAAAGCTTGGTGTAACACTAGGAGAGTTCACACACGCCATCACCTCACCTTGCTTATTCAACAGTTCAGGCAAACGTCGTAAGATCTTTTTGTAATCCTTAGTCAAGGCAAAACTCCCTTTTTGGAACGACGGAGGATCGATAACAATGATGTCATAGGGTCCGTGCTTTTTGATTTTCCCCCACGACTTAAAGATATCGTGCGCCATAAAGGTTACTTTAGACGTGTCATGGTCATTTAATCGGTGATTATCGCGTCCTTTATTTAACGACGCGCGCGCCATATCAACGTTAACCACATGTTCTGCCCCACCTTCAATTGCTGCAACGGAGAATCCACATGTGTAGGCAAAAAGGTTAAGGACTCGCTTTCCAGCAGCACGGTCTTTGACCCACTCCCGACCATTTCTCATATCAAGGAAAAGTCCAAAGTTTTGGTTGCGACCAATATCGAGTTGATATTTACAACCTAGCTCTGAGACAACTGGTCTTTGGTCAAGCTCACCCCATAAGACTTCTGTTGGTGCGCCATCACTGTACCGGTGCTGTAAGACAATCGACTTGCCTTGCACTTGTTGCCAAAGTTCGCTAGTTGATAAATCCTCAAGCCCTTGCGTGAGCACAGCCATAAACGTCTCATCAACGGGCTTGAACAAATTCACCAGCAACTGATTAGATGCCCAATCACAAGTTAATTGCTCCAAACCTGGCCAGCACTTTCCTCTACCGTGAAAAAGACGTCTTACCTCTGCATTGGATTGAGACAGCCCAATTGAGATTTGCTCAAAGAATACACCTAACTGGCTAGCTTGCATCGCCTCGTTTTCGCTGTTTGTCTGTTCTATTTTTTCGGCCATGCTAACTCCCACGGTTGTGACCATTTATCGATAGCGTCCTCAACTTCTGCTGAGCGCCATTTTTCCCCAAGAGAACCCTCTCGCGGGTCACACCTAAACTGAAACAACTCACCACTTAGCTCAAAGCGCAGCGCATAGGCATGTAAATAGCCACGATCAGAACTGTCACTCGTGTTATAGATAGCATCGCCTTTAATTGGAGAACCAATCGACTTCAATGCAACACGAATTTGGTGTGTTTTGCCGGACAGCGGCTTACACAAAAAGACCCGTTCACCGTTTTCTGCTGCAGCAGAAAAAAACTGTGTCACCGCTGGATTATTCTTTGAATTAACCAACTTCCAAGACGAGCGTCTTGAGCGCTCCATATCGCCAATTATCGTCCCTTGCTTTTTCTTTGGCTTTTTACTGCCTATAGCTAGGTAATACTTGTCTATGTCGCGTTGCTCAAATAAGCGTGAAAACTGTGCCGCGACTTCAGCTCGTTTGGCTAATATCAGTAATCCCGATGTCATTTTATCGAGTCGATGGACCAGATGAAGTGACGATGCGCCAATAGCAATTGCAACGTCCGACACCAACATAGTGTCGCCATCATCTTTATGAACGCTCACTCCTGGATATTTGTTGATGACAACAAAGTCCTCATTTTCATAATGAATATCGAACATACGATGCCTTATCGCTAAGGAATAATGGGCTGGGATAATACACAAAAGCTGCTCAATGAGCAGCTTCTAGTTTGCGATAATGTGTAGATTGCTTACAAGAATGGGTAAGCAAACACCATTATGATGGCGATAGGACAAACCACTTTGACGTAAATAGGCCAAATACGCCAAAACCAAGTTTTCTCGATCTCTGGGTTGCCTTGTTGAATTTCTTTAAGCAGAGCATTCCGACTCCAAACCCAACCAATAACCACAGCCCAAACCACTCCCAACAATGGCTGCATATACATGGTTGACGCTGTAGCTACCCAATCAAATAGCGTATCGAAATTCGCAGCGATGAGCACGCTGAACAAAAGAATAGCAGCACCCAGAATAATGGCTGACTTCTCTCGCTTGATTTTTAATTCTTCTTGCAAACACGATACTGGTACTTCCAACATAGCGATAGATGACGTCAAGGCAGCAATCACCATTAAAGCGAAGAAGGCGACACCAACCACCTCTCCCACTAATCCCATTGAGTCAAACAAACTTGGTAAGACCGTAAATACAAGATTTCCTGAACTGATCAGCTCGCCTGTTTCACTAAAGATCTGCACACCATTTGCTTTTGCAACGAACATTGCTGGAAGAATTAGTAAACCAGCAAAAAACGCTACACCAGTATCAATTATGGCGACTTGACCCGCCGTCTTGGGAATATTGACATCTTTACTTAGATAAGAACCATAAACCATCATCGCACCAACGCCGAGCGACAGGGAGAAAAATGCTTGCCCCATAGCGTTAACGACCAATCCCCCATTTACATGCTCCCAGTTAGGAACGAGGTACATTCTTAACCCATCGAGAGCACCGTCTTGAGTGAAAATGTAGATAATGAGAACCAAAAACAGTGCAAACAAAACTGGCATCAATCGTGATGACCATTTTTCGATACCATCTGCGACACCACGGCGTACCACAAACACTGTCATCAACATAAATATGACGGTCAAGAGGACGTTGCGTCCTGTTCCAAAGGTGATTAACCATTCAGAAAACTGCTGTAAGCCAATTAACTTCATAATTGGAGAGATTCCAAAGCCAATTAACCAGCCAGCTAAGATGGCGTAAAAGCTCAAGATCATTGATGCAGTTAGCATAGCAGTGGTACCAAAAAACACCGCTAATAAACGATTGTTTGTCCAAATCTTTCGTAGTGATCCGATGGGGTTAGATTGCCCATATCGACCAATTGTAAGCTCAGCGACAAGCATTGGGAAAGCAAGTAGAGCCATCATCAAAAGATATATAAGGAGGAATGCGGCCCCGCCATTACTGGCTGTTTGTGTCGGGAACCCCCAAACATTACCTAAACCCACTGCTGAACCAGCAGCAGCCATAATAAAGCCAAAGCGAGAAGAGAATTGGCCTCTATCGGAACTTGCCATCAGTATGTACCATATGTGTCTATTAACTAGACGAGTTTGCGGCTGTCCATGAGATGATTTTGGCGCACAAAAAAGCTGCCTTTGATTGGCAGCCTATCCCTGTGCTCACGATCTTTTGCTTTTAAACATAGGAGTGTAATCTTTAGTTTACACTTCATATGGAATTTATATCCAAGATCGATATAGCAAGTAAAACAGCTTATCTTTAAAATTGGAAGCGCCAAACTTCCAACTGGCCATTTTCCATTCGCTTTATCGATAGTTTGCGGTTTATTCCATCAACTGTAAACCCCTCAACTAAGCAACTCACCTATTCTCTTACGACTTGGTATGCCGTGCCTCGATATTAATAACATCGTCATCAAAACAACGTCGAATTGTATAGAAATTACCTATTTCATTAATTTTTATGGCTTGTGTAACAGGTTGTATTTGACAGGCAACTAACTATTCCAAATACTTGATTCTGAGCTTATTATTTGCGAAAGCGTCTTTCTATCGAGGCATAATGGACAAGGTATACCACTTTCTTACTCTCGCAGGCATCGGACTTTATTGGGTCCTAGTGGCAGGTGTCACTTTGCGCGTTGTACTAAAACGCCGTGCCGTCAGCGTTTCTCTCGCTTGGTTAATGGTGATATACATCATCCCAGTCGTTGGGGTTTTATGTTACTTCATGTTTGGTGAGCTTAACCTAGGTAGAAAGCGAGCAGATCGAGCTAGGGAAATGTTCCATCCATTTGGTGACTGGTTTTATCAACTGAATGACTGCAACGCACATGTTACCGATGGGTTAGGCACTCATATTTCGAAAATCGACCATCTGTGTAACAACAGAATGGGCATTCCAGCTCTATGTGGTAATCAACTTCAGCTACAAACTACACCACAAGAGATCCTGTTATCAGTGATCAAAGATATTGAGCAAGCCAAAGAGAGCATTCGTATGGTGTTCTACATTTGGTATCCGGGTGGATTGGCGGATTCGGTTGCATCAGCGCTCATACAAGCCGCCAAACGCGGTGTAGACGTTAAAGTCCTTCTTGACTCCGCCGGTAGCCCCACGTTCTTCAAAAAGAGTCATTGGGCACAAATGATGCGTGATGCGGGTATTGAACTGGTCGAAGGGCTAGAAGTGTCTCCTTGGCGTATTTTCCTACGTCGCTTAGATCTCCGTCAGCACAGAAAAATCATCGTTATAGACGATGAAGTCGCTTACACCGGCTCAATGAACATGGTCGACCCCGCTTACTTCAAGCAAAACTCCGGCGTGGGCCAATGGATTGATATTATGGTCCGTATCGAAGGTCCTACAGTCAATGTGCTGTCTGCAATACATTGTTGGGACTGGGAAGTAGAAACAGGCGATCGACAGCTACCAGCTCAACCCGAATGCGCTATAGAGATCCCTAAAGACTCTAAACCAGTTCAGGTCGTACCGTCTGGGCCAGGTATGCCAGACCAGTTAATTGGGCAAGTCCTCACCCTCGCAATGCATCAGGCAGAAGAGTCGGTAAGAATCACCACACCTTATTTTGTACCTAGTGCTGATTTGTTGGAAACGATCAAAACAACCGCACAACGAGGGGTCAACGTTGAGCTCATTATCCCGAAGAATAACGACTCGATTATGGTGAAATGGGCATCACGCGCATTTTACACTGACTTACTTTCCGCTGGTGTCAAAATCTACGAGTTTGATGGCGGTTTACTGCATACTAAGTCGGTTGTTATCGACGAGCTCTTTTGCTTAGTGGGAACCGTCAATATGGACATGCGCAGCTTGTGGCTTAACTTTGAAGTGACCCTTGCTGTGGAAGATCCAAGCTTCACCAAAGAGATGCACCAGCTACAATCGAGCTATATTCAGCGCTCGGAGTTAGTCGACTACAGCGTGTGGAAGCAAAGAAGTATTTATCATAGATTTTTTGAAAGACTATTTTATCTCTTCAACCCACTGCTCTGACCTTAGATTTCACTCCTACCCGACAACGTTTTATGAAGGCTAAAGACTTGAAACTCTTTAGCCTTCGTGTTTTATTGCGTCTATCCTCTTTTAAAAACTCGCCTTCCTACACGAAAGTTCAAGGCTAAGACAGGGAATCTAAATGTCAGAAAGCAAGACCACCAAATTTGTAACTGCTGGCCGCAGTAAGAAATGGACTAACGGCGTAGTTAACCCGCCTGTACAACGAGCTTCTACCGTTGTCTTTGACACCGTGGCGGAAAAAAAGCACGCCACCATCAACCGAGCCAACAAGACACTGTTCTACGGACGCAGAGGCACTAACACACACTTTGCCTTTCAAGATGCTATGACTGAAATTGAAGGTGGTGTTGGATGCGCGCTCTACCCATGTGGCACGGCCGCTATTTCTAACGCTATTTTGTCGTTTGTTGAGACTGGTGATCATATCCTGATGGTGGATACTTGCTACGAACCAACGCGCGATTTTTGTGATTCAATCATGAAGAAAATGGGGGTAGAAACGACCTACTATGATCCGATGATTGGTGAAGGCATTCGTGAACTGATTCAGCCCAATACCAAAATTCTATTTTTGGAATCACCTGGCTCTATCACAATGGAAGTTCAAGATGTTCCTTTGATGGCTAAGATCGCACACGAAACCGATATTATCGTCATGCTTGATAATACTTGGGGCGCTGGTGTGAATTTCTCACCTTTTGAACACGGGGTCGATGTTTCTATTCAAGCAGCTACTAAATACATCGTTGGTCACTCCGACGTTATGCTGGGTACGGCAGTGACTCACGAAAAGTACTGGGATCAATTGCGTGAACAAAGCTATCTGATGGGACAATGTGTTTCTCCAGATGATGCCTACTTAGGACTTCGTGGCATTCGCACGCTTGATGTTCGGCTGCGCCAACATGCAGAGAACAGTTTGCAAGTTGCGAAGTGGTTAGCAACGCGTGCCGAAGTCGACCATGTGCGTCACCCTGCCCTAGATACATGCCCTGGCAGTAAATATTTCCACCGAGATTTCACCGGCGGCAATGGGCTATTTAGCTTTATCCTTAAGACCAGTAATACCAAAGCAACAACGGCATTTTTGGATGGTATGAAGCACTTTAGTATGGGTTATTCTTGGGGTGGATTCGAAAGCTTAGTGTTGGCAAATGAACCAAGTAGCTTCAATTCATTACGAACGGTAGCCAACCCTCATTTTGAAGGGACGCTAGTTAGACTTCACATTGGGCTGGAAAGCATTGATGATCTGATTAACGATCTCAAGCAGGGCTTTGAGCGCTATAATTCCGTTATACAAGAACAAACTCTCACCCAATAAACCTCAAATGGCTTTCAGTTTTGAAAGCCTTTTTTAATTTACGATAAGGTACTCTTATGAGATTACGAGCAGATGTCGCTATCTTTGACATTCTGGGCCACTTACTCATCTGGTTAATTCTCAGCATTGTCACGTTTGGCATCGCGCTGTTTTTCTTCCCTTATTCATTTTCCAAGTTCATCATTAATCGCACTTACGTCATTGATGAATCCGGCAGAGAGCGAAGAATGGACTGTGATATCGATCTATTTAGCGACTTAGGTCATGTATTGCTCTGGTTTGTTATTTCAATACTGACATTAGGGATCGGCTATGTATTTTACTTTTATCGTGTTTGGAATTACGCACTCAATCACACCCGAGTAGAGTAGCATTACAGATAATCAATGAAGCTCATCGACATGTTGGTGAGCCTCGTGTATTTCTGTAGAAAATTTCCTTTAGTTATAATTCACCGTCGGATCAACACACTGGTATATCTGACCAATTGACGCCTCGTTCAACAAAATTTGATGTGCAAGGCGAGCGACTTCACTTCGAGTGATCGCACCATGTACTTCAACTCCTTGCGATAACTCCCCACAATTTGTCACCTCCCCGTCTTTCAATCCACCAGGTCTCAATACTGTGTATTCCAGTTGACTGCTGGCTAACCAATCTTCAGCTAAGGACTTCTCCCTTACCGCTGCCCCAAAGCCTGCTTTCGCTCGCTCCGAAAGAAGCTTCCATGAATCTCCACATCCTAATGAAGTAACCAACAGGAAACGTTCAATACCTTTTGTCTCCAGTGCGTCTATCAAGTGACGGTGTCCGAGATAATCGACAGGTACTTCGGCTCTAAAGCTGCCCATTGTTGAAAGCACTACGGTGTCTTTCGGAAGACATTCCACCGCTGCCTCGACATCCGGCTGTTTAGTTGCATCACAAGCAATTAATTGAACGCACAAGCTGGCCAGTTCGTCGGTCTTTTTCGGATCTCTTGCAACACCAATAACTTCCACTCCTTGACTTGCAAAATAGCGAACGGCAGCCAAACCAAGGCCACTGCTTGCACCAAAAATAGTAATACTCTTCATTTCAACACCCCACATTGATAATGATAATAATTTACACTATCAAAAATACCAGTCTAGGTGTTAAATCAAACAAGTGTGGGTTATAAGACAATTTTTCATGATAAGGTGAACCATTACACTCTTCGTTTAGCGAGAGACAAGGATGATCTTATGAGTAAAGCTGCGAAACTGTATTATGTTTATGACCCGATGTGCTCATGGTGCTGGGGTTATGCACCTACTTGGAATTTGATTAAGACACAGTTGGATGACCAACTAGACATTCAATACGTACTCGGAGGCTTAGCCCCCGACTCCAACGTACCAATGCCATCAGAAATGCAAACTCAAATCGCCTCTTATTGGCGCAAAATCGAAAGTTATTTAGGCACTGAGTTTAATCATGATTTTTGGACCTTAAATACGCCTAAACGCTCCACTTACCCAGCCTGCCGCGCGGTGCTGGCTGCACGTAGGCAGCAGTCCGAACAAAACATGTATCGTGCTATACAGCAGGCGTATTATCTTGAAGCAAAAAATCCGAGTGAGTCAGAAGTACTTTTCGACTTAGCTATACAGGTTGGACTAGATATTGAAGCATTTAGACATGACTTTCTTTCAGCTGAGATCAGTCAGCAGCTTTCGGAAGAGATAAGATTTGCTCGTAGCATTGGCGGTAACAGCTTTCCTTCTTTATTTTTAGCCCATGATGACATCCTTGTTGAGCTACCCATTGATTATAAAAATCCCAACACAACAATCGATTTAGTCAAACAGCAACTCTGAACGTTCTAGAGACGAAAAAAAACCTGTCTCATTGAGACAGGTTTTTCACTACAAATGTTGATTACTCTTCAGTAGCTGAATCGTCAGCCGCTGAGTCGTCAGCCGCTAAATCTCCAGATTCTGGCGCTTGAGTCTCTGCATTTGCTTCAACTTCTTCGCCCTCTGGCAACTCTAACTCTTCGACTTCATCAATACGCTGCAAACCAACGACTGACTCGTCAGACGCGGTGCGGATAAGCGTAACACCTTGAGTATTACGACCAACTTGACTCACTTCAGCAACGCGAGTACGAACTAGCGTTCCTGCGTCAGTGATCATCATCATTTCGTCGCCTTCTTCAACTTGAATCGCGCCAACTACTGGACCGTTTCGCTCAGAAACTTTGATAGATACAACACCTTGTGTTGCACGACCTTTCGTTGGGTATTCTTCAAGTTCAGTACGCTTGCCGTAACCATTTTGTGTCACGGTTAGAATGTCACCTTGGTTAGAAGGAACAATCAACGACACCACTTGGTCTTCATCTGCTAGTTTCATACCACGGACACCCGCCGCAGTACGACCCATAGCACGTACTTTGTCTTCGCTGAATCGAACTACTTTACCTTGCTTCGAGAACAGCATGATGTCACTTTGACCATCGGTAATATCAACGCCGATTAGCGAATCATCATCACGTAGGTTTACAGCAATTAGGCCGTTTGCACGAACGTTAGAGAATTGGTCTAGAGAAGTCTTCTTAACGGTACCGTCACCAGTCGCCATAAAGATAAATTTCTCTGGGCTAAATTCACTTACAGGAAGAATCGCCGTAATACGCTCACCTTCTTCTAGTGGAAGAATGTTAACGATAGGCTTACCACGAGCAGTACGACTTGCGAGTGGCAATTGATACACTTTCAGACGGTAAGTCTTACCGCGCGTAGAGAAGCACAAGATATTGTCGTGAGTATTTGCAACAAGCAGACGCTCGATGTAATCCTCTTCCTTCATCTTAGTCGCACTCTTACCTTTACCACCACGACGCTGTGCTTCGTAGTCGCTTAGGATTTGATACTTCACATAACCTTCGTGAGACAAAGTGACTACTACGTCTTCACGAGCGATTAGCTCTTCCATATCAATGTCGTGAACCGCCGCTGTGATTTCACTACGACGCTCATCACCATAAGTTGCTTGAACTAGTTCAAGTTCTTCGGTGATCACTTCCATCAAGCGCTCTGTGCTTGCAAGAATGTGCATCAGTTCTGCAATTTCTTCTAGAAGTGCTTTGTACTCATCAAGAATCTTCTCATGCTCTAGACCAGTTAAACGGTGTAGGCGAAGTTCAAGAATCGCTTGAGCTTGTTGTTCCGTTAGGTAGTACAGACCGTCACGAATACCGTATTGGTCTTCTAGCCAATCTGGACGAGCTGCATCGGTACCAGCGCGCTCTAGCATAGAAGCTACGCTACCTAGCTCCCAACCACGAGAAACCAGGCCTACTTTTGCTTCAGCTGGTGTTGGTGCGTTCTTGATAAGTTCAATAACTTCATCGATGTTCGCAAGTGCTAGAGATAGCGCTTCTAGAATGTGAGCACGGTCTCTTGCTTTACGAAGTTCGAAGATAGTACGGCGCGTCACAACCTCACGGCGGTGATCAACAAAGCACTTCAGCATGTCCTTAAGGTTGAACAGCTGTGGCTGACCATTGTTTAGGGCAACCATGTTGATGCCGAATGTCGTTTGCAGCTGAGTCTGTGAGTACAGGTTGTTTAGAACCACTTCACCTACTGCGTCACGCTTACATTCGATAACAATGCGCATACCGTCTTTATCAGACTCATCACGTAGTGCGCTAATGCCTTCTACTTTCTTATCTTTAACTAGCTCTGCAATCTTTTCGATTAAGCGAGCTTTGTTCACCTGATAAGGGATCTCGGTAACAATGATGGTTTCTTTACCATTCTTGTCTTCTTCGATCTCTGCTTTAGAACGCATGTAGACCTTACCACGACCCGTCTTGTAAGCATCGATGATGCCTTTACGACCACTGATCAGTGCCGCTGTCGGGAAATCTGGGCCCGGGATGTAATCCATGAGCTCGTCAATCGTGATGTCTTCATTCTTGATGTATGCCAAACAGCCATCAATAACTTCGTTTAAGTTATGTGGTGGAATGTTTGTCGCCATACCTACAGCGATACCTGACGCACCATTAACCAAAAGGTTTGGAATTTTTGTCGGTAGTACGGCTGGAATTTGTTCCGTTCCATCATAGTTAGGAACGTAGTCAACCGTCTCTTTGTCTAGATCCGCTAGCAACTCATGAGCGATTTTCGCCATGCGGACTTCGGTATAACGCATTGCCGCCGCAGAGTCGCCGTCAATCGAGCCGAAGTTACCTTGACCATCGACCAACATGTAGCGAAGTGAGAAAGGCTGCGCCATACGAACGATGGTGTCGTATACCGCACTATCACCGTGTGGGTGATACTTACCGATTACATCGCCGACCACACGGGCAGACTTTTTATATGGTTTATTCCAATCATTACCTAGAACATTCATCGCGAACAAAACGCGGCGGTGAACAGGTTTTAGACCATCACGCACATCTGGAAGAGCACGACCCACGATAACTGACATCGCGTAGTCGAGATAAGAGCCTCTCAGCTCATCTTCAATGTTTACGGGCGTGATCTCTTTAGCTAGATCGCTCATAGAGCCAATATCCCTCTATATTTTGATCGTATACTCGATACGTATAAGGTGACAAAATATAACACATTAATACCGTGTTCGGCATCACTTTCCCTTCGCTTTTATCATGTTGTGACCTTGGTTGCGATTCAAACGTCCACAATTTGCACATTTCCAATCTATGACTCTGAAAATCGGCGAAAAAACCGTCAATTAATCAGATAAATAGTGTGCTGGATAAAGAATTCTGAGGATTCTGTCTACGAGAAGATATTTCCCAATCCAATTTGCGGTATACTGCGTCGCAACCTTGGAACAACACTCTTGGCATATATGGATAAGCAACAAAACGTAGACCTCAACGAAATTAAGAAATTTGAAGAGATGGCAAGTCGCTGGTGGGATCTTGAAGGTGAGTTCAAACCACTACATCAAATCAACCCTCTCAGACTCAATTATGTTTTAGAAAAGGCCAATGGCTTGTTTGGTAAAACCGTTCTTGATGTAGGTTGTGGCGGCGGTATCCTTGCAGAAAGCATGGCGAAACAAGGTGCTGAGGTTACAGGGTTAGACATGGGTAAAGAGCCGCTTGAAGTCGCCAGACTGCATGCATTAGAAACAGGCACCAAACTGACTTATGTGCAAAGTACAGTAGAACAGCACGCCGCTGAAAACGCAGGCAAATATGATGTCGTAACATGTATGGAAATGCTAGAACACGTGCCAGATCCTGCATCAGTCATCGCATCATGTTCAAAACTGGTTAAGCCTGGTGGCCAAGTGTTCTTCTCCACCCTTAACCGCAACTTGCAGTCTTACTTATTTGCTATCGTTGGTGCAGAGAAGCTGCTTAAAATAGTTCCAGATGGCACACACTCACATGACAAATTCATCAAGCCTTCAGAACTTATCAAGATGATCGATAAAACTGACCTTACGGAGAAAGGGATTACAGGACTTCTCTATAATCCACTAACCGATACCTATAAACTGGGTAATCGTGTCGATGTGAACTACATCGTGTTCACCGAAAAGTCGCTTTAAGTTCCTCTATATCTAGTGCCAATTTCCTTCGGTTAATTGGCACTCAGCTTCGTTAATTTTCACACACAAATCATTTACAAAAACAAGACACTTTCGCCGATTTTGTGTGCCGATATCGCAGTTTTATTGAGCTAAAGAATAACAACCAAAAATTGGCAAAGATCAAGGAATTTTTTTTCGTCTTTGTTTAAAACAAAACCAATCTGCTAGCACGCAAATTTCACTACTAAGTCAGGTCTATCTTCAGTGGTAAGTATCTACTAACTGAAATTTTTCTTTCCCCTAGTTATCCACAAGACATTCAATTTCTCAAACTTGAAAATCTCCCGCTATAGCACTATCTTGTAACTCGTAGTTAAGATGACCCCTATATCTTGTGTTGGAAGCCGAAACGTATAGGGTGACATTGATCACGAAGCTATCGCTAAGACTCAACAAAATTTCATAAAAGCGAAGCTTCATATTGTTTTGTTAGGGAACACCTCAGAATGAACCAACAACTTACCGTTACTAAGCGTAATGGCCGCAAAGAAAGTATCGATCTCGAAAAAATCCATCGCGTCATCGCATGGGCTGCAGAAGGGCTTAACAACGTTTCTGTATCTCAGGTAGAACTCAAGGCTCACATCCAGTTTTATGATGGTATTACTACGTCAGATATCCACGAAACTATTATCAAGTCTGCTGCAGATTTGATTTCAGAAGATGCACCAGACTATCAATATCTAGCTGCGCGTTTAGCTATCTTCCACCTTCGTAAAAAAGCTTATGGCCAATATGAGCCACCAGCGCTATTTGACCATGTTTCTAAAATGGTAGAGATGGGCAAGTACGATGCACATCTATTGGAAGATTACACTAAGTCTGAATTAGATGAGTTGGATAGCTATATCGACCACACTCGAGATCACGACTTCTCATATGCTGCCGTAAAACAGCTTGAAGGTAAGTACTTCGTTCAAAACCGTGTTTCTGGTCAGATTTACGAAAGTGCACAGTTCCTCTACATCCTGGTAGCGGCTTGCCTATTCGCTAAGTATCCAAAAGCGACTCGTCTTGACTATATCAAGCGCTTTTATGATGCAACATCAACATTCAAGATTTCTCTACCAACACCTATTATGTCAGGTGTTCGTACTCCTACGCGCCAATTTAGCTCGTGCGTACTGATTGAATGTGGCGATAGCCTAGATTCTATTAACGCAACAGCAAGCTCAATTGTTCGTTACGTTTCGCAACGTGCTGGTATCGGCATCAATGCCGGTCGTATTCGCGCGCTGGGTTCTGAAATCCGTGGAGGCGAAGCATTCCATACTGGTTGTATCCCATTCTACAAGTACTTCCAAACAGCGGTTAAATGCTGCTCGCAAGGTGGTGTTCGTGGTGGCGCAGCAACTGTGTTCTACCCTATGTGGCATGGCGAAGTACAATCACTACTTGTTCTTAAGAACAACCGTGGTGTAGAAGAAAACCGTGTACGTCACATGGATTACGGCGTTCAGCTGAACAAACTCATGTATGCTCGACTAGTTCAAGGTGGCAACATCACTCTATTCTCGCCTTCAGACGTACCAGGTCTATATGACGCGTTCTTTGAAGATCAAGATGAGTTTGAGCGTCTATACGTTAAGTACGAAAACGATCCATCAATTAAGAAAGAAACCGTTAAAGCGGTAGAGCTATTCTCTCTACTGATGCAAGAGCGTGCTTCTACAGGTCGTATCTACATTCAAAACGTAGACCATTGTAATACGCACAGCCCATTCGATTCGAAAGTTGCGCCAGTTCGCCAATCTAACCTATGTTTAGAAATCGCACTGCCAACTAAGCCATTGTCAAACGTAGAAGACGACTCAGGTGAAATCGCGCTATGTACACTTTCGGCATTTAACCTTGGTGCAATCAACGAGCTCGATGACCTAAAAGATCTATCGGACCTAGTGGTTCGTGCTCTTGATGCTCTACTTGATTATCAAGACTATCCATTACCAGCGGCTTATAAGTCTACGATGAATCGTCGTACGCTGGGTGTCGGTGTCATTAACTATGCTTACTACCTTGCGAAAAATGGTGTTAAGTACTCTGACGGTTCTGCAAATAACCTTACTCACCGTACATTTGAAGCGATTCAATACCACTTGCTAAAAGCGTCTGTCGAACTGGCGAAAGAGCAAGGTCGTTGCCCATCGTTCCATGAGACAAACTATGCGAAAGGTCTATTACCTATCGACACTTACAAGAATGATGTCGATTTAGTATGTGACGAGCCACTGCACTATGATTGGGATGCACTACGTTCTGAAATCATGGAATTTGGTCTACGTAACTCAACACTGACGGCGCTAATGCCATCTGAGACTTCCTCTCAGATTTCTAACGCGACTAATGGTATTGAACCACCTCGTGGCTACGTTTCAGTGAAAGCATCAAAAGACGGTATCCTGAAACAGGTTGTTCCAGACTTCGCTAATCTAAAAGAGAACTACGAACTACTTTGGAACATCGGCAACAACGACGGTTACTTGCATCTAGTAGGTATCATGCAGAAATTCGTTGACCAAGCGATCTCAGCAAATACTAACTATGACCCAAGCGTTTACGAAAGCGGCAAAGTGCCGATGAAGAAATTGCTTCAAGACCTGCTTACTGCGTATAAATATGGCGTGAAGACACTTTACTACCATAACACTCGCGACGGTGCGAAAGACGACCAAAGCGACAAATCTGTAGTAGTAGTTGAGCAAGATGACGATTGCGCAGGCGGCGGCTGTAAGATTTAATATCTCGCAGTAAACAAGTTAAGATTTTCTCGCCCTTCCCTTAAACGGAGGGGCTTAAAAAGGATTGCAGCACAATGGCTTACAGTACTTTTACCCAAACAAAGAATAACGCATTAAAAGAACCAATGTTCCTAGGTCAACCAGTGAACGTTGCGCGTTATGACCAACAAAAATTTGAGATTTTTGAAAAGCTGATTGAGAAACAGCTTTCCTTCTTTTGGCGTCCAGAAGAAGTAGATGTATCAAGCGATCGAATTGACTACAACAAATTGCCAGAGCATGAAAAACACATTTTCATCAGTAACCTGAAGTACCAAACGCTTCTAGACTCGATTCAAGGTCGTAGCCCGAACGTTGCTCTGCTACCGCTCGTGTCACTTCCAGAGCTAGAAACATGGATCGAGACATGGTCATTCTCTGAGACTATCCACTCTCGTTCTTACACGCACATCATCCGTAACATAGTGAACGATCCAGGTGTGGTTTTTGACGATATCGTTGAAAACGAACACATCCTAAAGCGTGCGAAGGACATCGCACACTATTACGATGATCTAATTCAAGCGACAAACGACTACCACCGCTTCGGTGAAGGTACGCACAACATCAAAGGCGAAGAAGTTAAAGTTAACTTGTACGACCTGAAGAAGAAGCTGTACCTATGTCTGATGTCAGTAAACGCACTAGAAGCGATTCGTTTCTACGTGAGTTTCGCTTGTTCGTTTGCGTTCGCAGAGCGTGAACTGATGGAAGGTAACGCGAAAATCATCAAGCTGATTGCTCGTGATGAAGCGCTGCACCTAACCGGTACTCAGCACATGATTAACCTGCTTCGTAACGGTCAAGACGATTTCTCATTCATGCAAATCGCTGAAGAATGTAAGCAAGACTGTTTCGACCTATTCAAAGAAGCGGCAGAGCAAGAAAAAGAGTGGGCAGAATACCTATTCAAAGACGGCTCTATGATCGGTCTTAACAAAGATATCCTGTGCCAATACGTTGAATATATCTCGAACGTTCGTATGCAGGCAGTTGGTCTTGATGCAGCTTATCCAGAAGCTACATCGAATCCAATTCCTTGGATTAACGCTTGGTTATCATCTGATAATGTACAGGTTGCACCACAAGAAGCAGAGATCAGTTCTTACCTTGTCGGTCAAATCGACAATGAAGTAAACGCAGACGACTTCGAGGGCTTCGAACTTTAATGCCAACCATTAAGATAAACTCTATCACCACTATAGAGTCTAACCCTTCAAACACAGTCTTAGAGACTATGGAGCAAGCAGGGTTAGAACCTGAATACAACTGTCGAGACGGGCACTGTGGCGCTTGCCGCTGCACACTGGTTTCGGGAGAAGTGGAATATGTAGGGTTTGCAATGGCATATACACAAGGTAATGAAATTCTGCCTTGTATTTGTCGAGCGAAAACTGATATCGAGCTCGACAATATTGCGCATCAAGTTAAGAAGCGAGCATAGCTCAAGTCATTCCCAAAACGGCTCTCCAGAGCCGTTTTTTATTGCTGCGGGTTTGAGCAGGTGTAGTCAGCGAGTGTGCAATTCCCTTCACTAAATCGTACAACATTAAAAATAACCCTTTACAAGGTGTTTTATAAGCCCCATACTGGCGCCGCTCTGTTGTTCAGAGTTATTAAATGAAATATCCAGTTGTAAAAGTAAAACTCTCAGAATCTCTTCGTTATTGTCGTCATCCTCAGTGTTTCCCTAAGCTTCATCGATACATTAAATAATTCCAGCCCATCAGCGCATCGCAACAATTTTAAATTTATATAAGGGACACATCATGTCTAACAAAGTAAACGGCACAGTAAAATGGTTTAACGAAGAGAAAGGCTTCGGCTTCCTAGCTCAAGAAAATGGCGGTGCTGACGTATTCGTTCATTTCCGTGCTATCGCATCTGAAGGTTTCAAAACTCTAGCAGAAGGCCAAAAAGTGTCTTTTGAAGTAGAGCAAGGCCAGAAAGGTCTTCAAGCTGCAAACGTTGTAGCTCTATAAGATTTTATTGATGAAAGCGGCATCATTAACCGCTTTCATCTTATCTTTTCACTTTGGATTTTAGAAAAAACTAGCAATAACCTCTCCTCTCAACGTTCTCGCTATACATTTCTCTATCAAGCAACACGCTCAAACATCCATCACTCTCTGATGGTATTAAATCTACAATTCGCATCATTATATTTAGGTAAATTATGTCTCGATCTATCGGCAGAAAACGCTTTTGGTTTTACCAAAACCGTGAATCCACTAAAAACACACAAAAATCCAAATAGGAGAAATATGAAAGTAACGTTTAAATCAATCAAAGATAATGTAACTTGGGTCTCTGAACCGCACCAACTAAACAGCGATATTTTGCTTAGACACTTTCTCACCAGAGCAAAAACCAAAGACCTAAATTTGGCGTTTAGTTACTGTGAATCTACTCATACTGGCACCATTACCAACGTCCATGACGAGCTAATCGGAAAGTTCTCACTACAGGCTTGATAATCAGTACCTTCACTACTAAGGCCAGTATCCATTGACCATCACTATAACTAATCATAAACACTATCCATCAACGTGCTTACCGCCTTCAGCACCTTGATAATATTGCGACTTTTATAGTGACTCTCTCGCCTTACTCACTCTCGTCACAACACTCAACCTTTATCACAGCAGTAATTTGATCAATCTTAGGTTAATGCGTATCCGTTGGCGGAGATAAAATCATTTTGATTTTCGCCCTTAACGTCAGATCTTTGCGTGATAAGTCATTTAGCATATCTTTCCATTCGGCAAAAGTAACCGTGATTGGATTGAAGCTATTAACTGGCTTACTGATTCCATAACGAACTTCTTCTACTTCAGGCTCAAAAGTCCCAAACATTCGATCCCAGATAATCAGAATTCCCGCGTAGTTTTTGTCTATGTATTGCGCGTTGACACCATGATGAACCCGATGGTGCGATGGGGTATTAATCACCCATTCAAGGGGCCCTAATCGACGTATCCATTGTGTATGAACAAAGAACTGTAGACCTAGATTCAGCAGCACTACAAATACCACCCATTTAGGGTCGAAACCTATAATGACCAGTGGCATCCAAAACAGCCACATTCCCGCTAGCGGGTACATTAAGCTCTGTCTAAATGCGGTACTGAAGTTCATATTCTCGGAACTATGGTGGACAACGTGAGCAGCCCACATCCAGCGAATGCGATGACTCGCTCGATGGAACCAATAGTAGAAAAAGTCTTGTAATACCATTAACGCCAAAAACATGCCTAATGACATCTTGATATCAAAAAGTTTCCAGCCAAACACTAGCAGGTATAGTTTTGCGATAAACAGCCCCGCAACGAGATCGGTAAGTTGATGAAGCCCAGCCAACGAGAAGTTACATGCCAATTCCTTTAGAGAGTACTGGGCTGAGCTTGGCAGGCGGTTTCCCCGTTGACCAAGCCAATACTCGAGCACCATCATAATGACAAATAAAGGAGCTAATACAATTAACAACCACTCCGGGTTTTGAACAAGTTTATCCATCATATTCCATTGATTCTTTGTTTGTATTTACCACTTTGCAAAGTGGTCTTCGGTTAATCCCATTACTTGCGAAAGTTGATACTCGCGACCTTCTTCATCCTTTACAACACCAGAAAAATGGCCAATGAACTGGCGAAAATTACTTTTAAGTACCCAAAGATTGAGTTTCTCTTTACGAGCATTAAGCGGTTGAAAGGTCAAATCAACTCGCCCTTGCTCATCATAAATGCGCCAGTCAGAATCTGGTACTTGTCGGTCAAAATCAAACATTACACCCGCTAATAGACTACGCTTACCATTAACCCAAAGTACATTTTCAGTTACCCCCGTCTCGTTTACTCCAGCCGCGAGATTAAGACCAATTGTCACACCTTGAGCTTTACCGTTAATACTCGCCCAGCGCCAACTTGTTTCACGCCTCATAAAACCTGCTGAAAAGTCATACCCCCCTAGACAACTTTCCATCGGCTGCGTTTGACCACCTACCTTGAACTCTCCCCTCACATTCAATGCATTATGCTTTTGCGTATAAGTCCATCCGTTGTAGCCTGTAGGCGATGAAACCATTAGCGGTGTACTTTCTGCATCTCCGGCATCAAGCAATACGTCCAATTCGAACGCTTTACACTTAGCTCGAACCCGCCACTCTCCCTCTTCAATATCAAAACAAATCTGCCCTTGATTGAACTGTGCTTTCCCTTTCCAAGGCGACGCTGTGAGTGAATACCCTAATCCCACGGGACGCATCCAACTCTCTTCAACGAGTTGTTTTTTTTCAATGTCATAGAGATAGCAAAAACTGGTTCCAAGGTAGCGAATATCAGCGATCGCTATGCCTAAAACGTATTTGGAAGTAAAAATACTGACAAACTGAAACTGCTTGTAATGGAAATATTTAGCGAGTGAACTGCGTTCTCTATCCATTGTGGAATAGTAGCGAAAGCTGGCAATGTCTAGAGCTTCTGGAATGGATAAAAGATGACCGTAGTTAGGTTTACCATCTACTCCCATTAGCGATTTAATTTGTTGAACAGAAGGCGTGTTCATTCTAATACTTTCTCTTCTCATAGCCTTATTTAGGCCTTATTTTTGTTGGTTCACAAAGTGTGGGTTCGCAAAGTATGAGACAAGAATCAGCAACTGTGGACAAATTAGAGCAAAAGCACAAAATGGATCACAGAATCGTACAAATAAACATCAGAAAAAGAAAAGGCTGATCAAATTGATCAGCCTAAAGTAACTTGAATTGGGTCTCAGTCGACAGTCGACAATATGGAGTCTGCTGTACCCATAGAAACATGTTTGTCTGCAATGCGACGTCCACCATCATCGTAGAGCGAGATTCTAAAACCGTCATCAGACAGGATCTCTTCCATAGGAGCCTTCAACCACATAGCCGCTATATCACCGCATTGTTTGCTGAGTGTTTCGCCAAGCATAATCTGCTCATTGGCGATCTGATAAAACACTCTTATTCTTGATTGCTGGATCATATTTACCCCTCCTACACACCACCATTTTCAGGGTGAACATTGATTTTAATCAAATAAAAAGAAAGGGCTACTCTCAAAAATGAGAATTTGAAATTCCTGTTAGAGATCAGCTTATTGTGAGCTAGATCTAATTTTCATATATACATAACAAAATAGAATATAGGCACTGTGTTGAATATTTATCTTAGTAGGATCAAGTTAACTGATCCGTTGGTAGAAATATCTCTTCGGTACGAGTAAGAAAGCCATAATCAGGGAACATTGGCTTATTATCTAGGTAACGTCTAAGCATATCTCCCGCCACCGTACTAATGACAGTTTTTACACTTTGAGAGCTGTAGCTTCGTTGCAGTTTTAGCGTCTGCCCCCATTCACCTTTGGGCGTTGAAAGCGCCACGGAGAACTCTCCACCTTCAAGCTTTCCTGTGGACAAGGCAATATCTGAACTGCAGTTGCTTTTTGTCGCTCCTGCTAGCGCTAGAGTGGCCCCCAACCTTTCACTGTCTCTATCAAGCGGCGATGCCGTTTTAGAGCCAAGTACCCATGTTGCCCCGCAATATTGCTCAATCTGTTCATTGTCTTGAAGCCAAGAGGCTAGGTAACCCTTGGTACCATGTTCAGATATAGCAATGGTTGGTTTATGTAACTCAACCAAATGACCAATTCTGTCCAGCATAGGTTGATCGACACTGACAACATTACTATGCAAGAGCTTCTCTATCATCGAGAGCACTCTTGACCCTATTTCTAAATCGTCTGAAGGACCAAACAGTTTGACTTCGATAAAAGGAAGATAAGAACGATAGCCCAACTCATATTCCGGCGGTAGATTAAGACTTGAAAGCGTGTCTGCAATACCAGATTCCGATAGGCCAAACGTATATAAACGTCGGCATACCCTACCTTGTTGATTAGGGAATTCATGTTTTAAGTCAGGCAAAATCTGCTCAAGCGTCATTTTTTTGAATTCGCTTGGGACACCTGGAGTGAAGTAAAACAAGCAATCATTGATCATCATTTTGAAACCACATGCGGTGCCAATTGGGTTATCAACCACCACCGCGCCCTCTGGCAACATTGCTTGTTTGATGTTGCTGTCAGGCATGGATTTACCGCGTTGAGCATAGAAGGCTTTAAGTGTTTCCAACCAACCTTGGTTCAACACTAAAGATTGATCCGCGGCTTCCGCTGCTACTTCAGCAGTGAGATCATCAGACGTAGGCCCCAAGCCACCATTGACGATCACCACATCCAGATTCAAACTTAGCATGATCATTTCTTGTAGCAACTCAGCTCGCTGGTCACCTACTGTAGAGCGCTTCGACATGGAAAACCCATGCTCATAAAATACACGGCTGAGCCACGCGGCATTGGTATCAACAATATCGCCATACAATACCTCTTCACCAGTACTCAACATTGCAATTTTAGGCATGATCTCTCCTTGTAGGTTTTTTCATAAGGATGACATGAGTTATTGAAATAGCAATAGCGATTTCGTGGCAAATCATCCGATTAACGATGTTAACGCTGCTAGACTGTACGGTCTGTTTGTTCAGAGTTACAATAGTCGCCGATTTCAAAAAAGGGCGGACTTATGGCTGATTTAAAACAAACACTTCTCGACGCTGGGTTTGACCTCATTAGCGAACATGGATTCGCTGGCATTGGTATTATGAAGATCATTCAGCAAGCGAACGCAACGAAGGGCTCTTTTTACCATCATTTCAAATCGAAGGAAGATTTCGGCCGCCAGTTATTAGAAGACTATTTTGAAGACCATCTAAACACGCTCAGTCAATATCTAGAAGACAGCTCCATTGCCTATGAACAGCGCGCGTTACATTACTTCGAGTTTTGGTCAGATTCAAAGGTGACAGAAGATTTTCGGATTAAATGTTTAGTGGTGAAGTTGTCTGGTGAAATATCTGGAACATCATCAAGTATGCAAGTCGAACTGGATAACGGCGCTGAAAAAGTCATTAATCGCATGGCGGATTATTTCGCATCTGGCAACGAGCAAGGTCTGCTAGCTATAGAAAATCCATACATGGTCTCGCGAACGCTTTATGCCAAGTGGTTAGGTGCCACATTACTTTGCGCGATGCAAAAAGACCGAACGCATTTAGAGCAAGCCATGATGGAAACCAAGTTACTGATAAAATAAGGGCTGCAAGCAGCCCTATAGTAACTATTTTAATTAACAACCATTTAGCGCCCTATTCCGGACGCATCCACCGCATCCGGCTCAAAAGTGACAGGAGGCCACTCTTTAAAGGTTTCTAAGTGTTGTTGTACCGCTGCCTGAGCTGGGCCAAATGCCCACATTTTCTTGCCCATCCAGTTGATGTACATACCAGACTCCTCAGCAGCACGCTCATAAGGATCGCGGCGTAGGTTGAAGAGCAGCGGTGCATTAAGCTCTTCCTTCGGTCCACTCCAGCCATGATTTTGCACCACAAAATGAGCTTTCCAATCACCAACGCGAACCGCTTGAAGTCTGTCACGTTCGTAGTAAATGATTTCTTTACGATTTGACGGTGCTAGTTCAGTGAGCATCGATATTTGATTGTAACCATCTAAATGCGCTTTAAAGCCTTCATACCCTGTCAGCATTTGTTGTTTGAGATCGCTTGGTCCACCTGCGGCTTCAACCAGCGTAGGTAACCAGTCCATACCATCAAACATCCCGTTGTGTATTTTTCCTGCTGGAATTTTACCTGGCCAGCTCACCAACAGAGGCGCACGGACACCACCTTCCCAAGTTGAGCCTTTTTCACCATGGAAAGGCGTCATTCCGCCATCAGGCCAAGTCATGATTTCTGGCCCATTATCCGCCGTAAAGATCACAATCGTGTTATCCGCTACACCCAACTCTTCTAATTTGGCAAGCATCTCACCGACATGATCATCGAGGTCTTTCATCACGACTTCTTGCAAGCCCCAACCGTTTTGTCCGAGCATAGCTTCGTACTCTGGAGACAAGTGAGTCCAAACATGGCCTCTTGAAGGGCAGTACCAGGTGAAGAAAGGCTTGTCTTGTTTCACCGCATTTTCGATGAAGTTGATGGCATGTTTATTAACCTCATCATCTAAAGTACGCATGCGTTCGATGGTCAAAGGCCCGTCATCTTTGATGGTTTGTCCACCCTTGCCATCTGACTTGGAATGAATCACATTTCTTGGTGCGAATTTCTGGAACGCTTCGTCTTTTGGCCAATCAGGATCTTCAGTGTATTCCATCGCATTAAGATGGTATAACCAACCCCAATATTCATCGAAACCATTCATTGTTGGTAGCACTTCATCTCGGTCACCTAAATGGTTCTTACCAAACTGGCCAGTTGTATAACCTAAGGTTTTCAGTATTTCCGGTAGTGTCGGTGTTTCAGCATTCAGTCCTACTGGGCTACCTGGAAGACCAACAGTATGCATGCCGGTACGAACGGGGAACTGTCCGGTAATAAACGCAGAGCGTCCTGCTGTGCAAGAAGGCTGAGCATAATAGTCCGTCAGCAACATTCCTTTTTCAGCAATACTATCAATATTGGGCGTCTCACTACTCATTAACCCTCGATGGTAAGCACTTAGGTTAGAGATACCAATATCATCAGTAAAAATAACAAAAATGTTTGGTGGCTTTTCATTCGCATTCGCAAGTGAACTCAAGCCTAATAAACTCAGCACTAACCATTTCATTAATATACGGTGCATCCTGCCTCCTAATATATTCACGCGACTCGTTTGGTTTCAAAATCATCTTTTTTGAGAAGCACAATCCCTACTACTCCAAACCCTATTTCGAGGAGAAGATAAACGACTAACAGCCCATTTGGTATCCCATCGACGACCATGCTAATAGCACGACCTAAACCCAGCCCCCACATAAACACAATCAGACTTTGTAGTGCAGAACGCGCCATTTGCTGCGTCCCGAAAGCCCCCATAAGCCAATAAACCGCCAATGCAAGATAAAGCCCCATTACAGCGCGAAAAATATGACTCACATTAATCGGTGATGCATCAATATCAAACAGGAAAGGTAAGGTAATGCTAGGAACCAAGCCATACATTAAGGCAATAGGGATTAATCCAAGGACCGCCAATAACAAGAACTTTTGTGTATGCGTCATGTTGCTTCTCCTGTTTATTCTTACAGACTAGTTGCTGGTATCTATAAAGCAAATTTTCAGATTTAATAGAGTAAGTTAGCTCAAAGCCCTATCTGACTAAGTAAGCCTTGTAAATTGAGATGTGTACTAAGATTTAATGCATTGACTAGGCTATAACTCAAACCGCTCCAACACAAAATAGACAATGAAAGTAAAATAAAGGTAGTAATGTGACTTTGTCTGAGGCGCCTAGCGATTAAGGTGTAGAGTGGAATGCCAACCAGAACAGGAGCAAGTGTGGCCATAGTCTTATTACCGTACCTTTTCCATGCGGTTACGAATCGCCTCAACTTAGGCCTGTAGGGCTGAAAATTCTTTCTCGCATAAAGGTAAAAGGAATATCGTCCTATAAACCAGCCGAAATAGCCTGCGATTAATGCCGGAACCACATTAAACAGCAACATCTCTGGATAACTAAAACCAACAAAACCTGCTAATGCGGGACCAGAATAGGTTTTCCAAATACTGAGCAGCGCCATGACCAAGCCGAGTAGTAAATAACTATCCATATTCTCACCCAATAGCTTTACATGTTATTTTCGCAATTCCATTTAGCTCAAGTATATGCGTAATCACTGGATCAACATGATGAAATATTTGTTGCCAACCTTGGCATAAGTAATTAAGTCCAGGGTTACCGTACTTATCTTTTATGATTCGGTTCTTTGGACACTCACCATGACAAGCAAACCTCACCTTGCACTCCAAACATTGTTTGGGCAACGCTCTTTGTTTCGCAAAACCAAAGGTCATTTGCTGTTTTGATAAAGCGATTGCCGCCAATGGCGTCTGCTCAATATTGCCAATTTTGTGTTCAGGATGAACATAGTGATCGCAGGCATAAACATCGCCATTAGGTTCGACAGCAATGCCCTTGCCGCATATATCGCTTAGCGTACACATCGAACTCGGTTTACCCATCCAAATTCCGAAAAAGTTTTCAAAGTAAGGAATATGAACTTTGCCAAAATCCTGCTTCATCCATTCATCAAAAATGGTCGTTAAGAAGTCTCCCCATTGAGTCGGAGCGACACTCCAACTTGTTGTTTGAGCGGATACAGGGATGATTGCAGCTTCAGAACACTGAGCCCATTTTATCTCTTCATCTCGGTCAACAACTGGGATAAATTGAATTTGTGATGGTTGAATCTCATCTCTTAAGAAGCGATACACCTCTAAAGGGTAATTTCCATTGACGTTGTTGACACAAGTCAGCGTCGCAAAGTGGATACCATGACGCTTTAGATGTTCGGCGGCTTCAATCACCTTGCTAAACGTCCCCTGCCCGCAGCGGTTCTTGCGATATGTATTGTGAAGCTGTTCTGGGCCATCAATACTCAAACCTACACTAAACGCGTGTTTCGCCAAAAATTGACACCATTTGTCATTGATTAACAGCCCATTGGTCTGAATATCATTCACTATCTTCACATAGGGTTTGGCGTATTTCGTTTGAAGCTCTACTATTCGTTCAAAATAACTAAGACCTAGCATCGTTGGCTCGCCACCATGCCAAGAGAAGACGATCTCTGGCGTGTTTTGACCTTGAATGTACTGGCGAATATAACGCTCTAGCATCTCATCACTCATCTTGTACGAGCGATTCTTGGGATACTCTAGTAGCTGTTGTTTATCCAGATAATAGCAGTAGTCACAGTTAATATTACACACCGCTCCAATTGGTTTCGCCAACGCCTGAAACTTAGCATGAGGCTGACCTTGGTACTGAGGTACATTAAGATGATAGTGGGACATGGTGTGTTCCTCTTAAGAAAGTATCCAAACTGTTCAACATTTTTAAATGGATGAACTCGCCTCAATACAAACCGGTCAGTTTGCATTGAGGCGAAATTTTTTACTTCACGTTTTCAAATGGATTCCATTGTTCATCCACTGGTACGATACCCATTGTTTTTTCGTACTCTTTGTAAGCAGCTAACATTTGTTGGAACTGCTCAGGACGTTGGTGTTTCAGGTCTATCATTTCAGCAGGGTCTAACTTGGTGTTGTACATATGCCACTCACTGTCCCCTCCCATCCCCTTCGAAATTCGAATGATCTTAAAGTCCCCTTGAAGAAGAATACCGCTGCCGAATAACTCGAACGCGATAGCATTGTCTTCGCTATGGACAGTCTCTTGCTCACCTTGTAGATAAGGCATAATGCTTTGACCGCTCATTGGGGCCACTTTTCTGCCTTTATATTCACCGCCAGCGGATTCAACATCGGCCACATCCAATATTGTGGCAGCGAGGTCTTTTACTTGTGCCAATTCATTAGTTTGAGTTCCGGCCTCCAGTGACTCCTTATCTCCGAGAACACCTTTGGCAGGTTTGATGATCAGAGGAACACGTACTCCCCCTTCTGCTGTATACGCTTTAAACCAAGACAATCCACCAGTGGATGCACTTGCCCATTCTGGGCCCAATGAGACACTTGAGTCTGCGTTACCCAGATTTTCGGTACTATTGTCAAAGTGATAATCGGTCCAAGTACGAATCAGATCACTTACATTTTTCCCCGTAATATCCGTCGCTTCCGGACCGTTGTCTGCGAGATAGATAATATACGTATTGTCGTACTCACCTATCTTCTTCAAATAATCAGTTACCTGACCTATCTGCTGGTCTTGAAGCTCCATCATTCCCATAGCAATGGCCATTTTTTTGCCATACCATTGCTTTTGTTCATCTGACAGATCATCCCATGGTCTACTCAGTGAATTTCTATCGGACATCGTAGCGCTCTTTGGAATTACGCCCATCTGTTGCATTCGTTTAAAGCGGTCTTCTCGAACAGAGTCCCATCCGTGCTCTACGTAATAAGCAATCTTATCTTCAAACGATGCTTTAGGTGCTTGTAGTGGCAAGTGAATCGCTGTGAATGGTAAATAGGCAAAAAAAGGTTTTCCGGAGTCCTTATTACTATCAATCATGCTGATTAACTCTTCGGTATAACCTTGGTCTGAATACTCTCCCGGATACTTATCTTTTACTTGTTGACCATTTTGATAAGTCGGCTCGACCTCTACGCCGGGCATTTCACCTTTTTGCAACGCTTTTGCTGTTGCTTCATTTTTCGCCGGGAACATCATATCTCTATTGAAATGATTCGAACCGCCAGCCAAAATCCCGTAGCTCTGTTCAAAGCCACGATCATCCGGCAGGAAACCATCATCATGACCCAAGTGCCATTTCCCAGAAAGGTAAGTATGATAGCCATTATCACGAAGTAACGTCGCTACGGTTACGCCATCTTTAGTGAGGTAGCCTTCATAACCTGGCTTGCCAATAGCTGGCGGATAGACGGCATAGTCGAACGTGCCTAGCCCAACCTCATGACTGTTGGCACCCGTTAACATCATAGAGCGAGTAACAGATGACGTGGGTGAAGCGTGGAAGTTGGTAAATTTCACCCCCTCTTCAGCCAGTTGCATCAGGTTTGGTGTTGACACTTCAGAGCCATAAGGTTGCGTATCAGCAAATCCGACATCATCACCAACGATGAGTAAAATATTAGGTTTTTCCTGCGTAGCAAATGCATTTGGTGCACAAGAGGCTGCTATGGCCGTGCATAGGATAGTTTTGGAATTATTCATGGTTCACCCTTGTTTAGTGAGCACTTTGTGACATCCAATGGAGCATATCCAGTGCTCTAGGATGATTCTGTTCAGCGGCTTTGCCTATCCAGCTAACCGCTAGAGAATGATCTTTCTCGCCACCAGTCCCTGCTGCGTACATAAGACCAAGCTGTAATTGAGCGTCCGCATTCCCCTGAGTCGCTGCTCGTAATATCCATTTGCGTGCTTTTTCTTGAGTAGATTCAAGATATTCACCCTCAGATTCGACACCTTGCAGATAAAACATACCAATCTCGTACTGCGCCGCAGCGTCACCCGCATAACCGTTTTGAAACGTAGTACCAACATCACTAGATAAGGTATTTGGTGTGTCTGTTACGTACCCCAGGCATGTCGTCCCAATAAAAAGCAAACAGAGAAAGCTAAGCGACCAATTTTGAATGCGTTTATTCATAGTTTGACGCTAGTGTTGCAAAGTTGAGGCTTGTAAACGTATGGTTTTCTGCTCTTTCCAGTATGCTAACGTCCAAATCACAACGAACGTATCCATGGCTCCTGCAAGTAAAAAACCGGTAATATGAGGGCTGTTGTAGTTAAGCAGAAGAAGAATCACCATAAAGCCTTTCTCAACCGCAGAATAAAGCATGATGCTCTCTCTCCACTGAGGTTTGAAAGCCGCACCCACCATCATCACTCCCATCATGCCTACCATGACACCCCAGTGTTGATAGAACACAAAATCCTGATCCAAATAAGGTAATTGCCCGATGTGAGTAATGGCCCATTGTGGGAAAAATGCATAAGCGAAAGCCGCCGCGGTCCCAATACCGGTAACCAATAGCATCTTGTTGACGTGTTGAGTAAAAAACATAGTTGCCTCCTAGTATTCAAAAAGTGAGGCACATCCCTATGCCGCAATGAGTAAGTTGGAAAATTAACAAGTAGTCTCGAGTATTGCGGTGACCTTTTCTTGAGCAATCGGGTAGAACTGGAAACTGATGTCTTTTTCTATCCCAGAGACAATCTGCGCTTTTTTGTTGTCATCTAGGTTCCATTTGGCAAAGCTCTGCGTCGCATTCACTAACGCCTGAAAAGCACGTAATGAATGTACAACCTCTTGGTGTTTTTCAGCGTCTGTTAAGCTAGGTGATATACCAAACACCGCTGCTAATTTGTTAATGCTTGGGAGGTAAAACTCTGGAAGCGCCTCAATCACCACTGGTAGTAAGACACTATTGGCATCACCATGTGGGATATGCGCTACCGCACCAAATGCGTGCGCGCAGTTATGGATCGGTATGCCACCTAAAGACGAATAGAAAGCAGAAATAGCCATGGTACTTGCTTGCAGGAGCTCACAACGAGCCGCTACATTTTGCGGAGACTGAAGTACTTGCGGTAGGTTATTCAGTATCAAGCGACACGCCTGCGTCGCATAAGCATCAGTGAAGGTATTACTTAAAGGCGATGCCAGTGCTTCAATCGCATGGGTCAATGCGTCCATACCTGTCGATACTGTTAACGCTGCTGGCAAATTCACTGTCAGCTCAGGGTCTAAAACAGCAATATCGCACTCAAGTCCAGAGACGACTAAACTCGCTTTAACCTGCTCTCTGTCATTATAAAAAACCGCGATAGGCGATGCTTCTGCACCTGTCCCCGCCGTTGTCGGTACGCCTATATGAGGAATTGAAAACGGTTTTACATCAGGACCAACTTCAAGACGCCCACCACCTTGAATCGCATCACGGATATCATCAAGCTTATGTTCTAAACCATATTTGATACCTTTTGATGCATCGATAACGCTCCCCCCGCCAAGCGCCAAAATACTGTCTGCATTCACCTGTTTTGCAAATTCCAGAGCGCGATTAATATCCAAACAGCTCGCGTCCGCTTCAATATCGGTGTAAATCCCCGCAAGCTTCACCTTCTCTTCTGTCGAAAACAGCGATGCCAAACGCTCTACGAATCCCAATGACTCAAGGCCTTTGTCGCTGACCAACAACACTCGCTGCGCCCCTTTCGCTTTAAACAGGGTTGGGATCGCTTCTATGGATGATGCACCAGAGTGAACGACGGTTCTAAGGTTGAAAGTAAAGTTATTCATAGTTGAATCTCCAATTAGTCAGTTATGCGCACAGTGTTTTTAGTACTGCACGTTTGAATTCGTTATCTTCAGGACCAAGTAATAAGCTGACATTGTGTTGCTCTGCATCGGTCGTCATCACCGTCTTGGCGTGAGAGAAAGTTAGAAAGCCTTCTTTACCGTGGTAAGCCCCTTTTCCAGACTCACCAATACCTCCAAATGGCGCATCATCGACCGCTAGGTGGAAAACGCAGTCATTAATACACATACCACCAGAGTGCACCTGATTAGCAACTTTGCGTTGCAATGAGTCATCTTCGCTCATCAGATAAAGTGCTAGGGGCCTCGGTCTCTCAGTAATAAAGTTAATTGCACCATCAATGGTGGAATAGGTGATGATCGGCAATAAGGGACCAAAAATTTCTTGAGTCATAACCGGTGATTGCAGAGATGGATTAACAATTAAGTGTGTCGCCATCAGTTGTCTTTCCACATCGAGCGCTTCTTTATGACAGGCAGTAACAAGAGACTCTGCCGCCACTTCATTGGAGAGCAAATCATGAAGACGTTGGAATTGACGCTGATTAATCAGACTAGTCATCGAGTCGCTGTTTACCCCTTGGGGAAACAGTTTTTGATAATGCTCGACATATGCCTTAACAAAAGCGTGCTGCTTGCCTTCGGGAATCAATACATAATCAGGAGCTACACATACCTGACCATTATTCAAACTCTTGCCATAAATAATGCGTTCCACAGCCATCTCAATATCAGCGTCATCCGCGACAAGAACTGGCGACTTGCCGCCAAGTTCTAAGGTGACTGGCGTTAGGTTTTCTGACGCAGCTTTCATGACCTTACGACCAACTTCTGTCGAGCCAGTAAAGAGCAAATGGTCGAATGGTAAAGAGGTGAACTGAGCAGCAATATCGGCCTCACCTTCAATGACGACAACCTCAGTATCGCTAAAGCAGCTTGCAAGCATTTCACGAATGACCGAATTGGTGGCAGGGGTGAACTCACTCAGTTTGATCATCGCCCTATTACCCGCAGCAATCGCAGATATCAAAGGACCAATAGAAAGCATGACAGGGAAGTTCCAAGGAGTAACGATGCCGACAACTCCTTTAGGTTGATACACCACCTCTACAGTTGAGCTTGAAAGCAATGGGCCCGCGTCTCTCGGACATGGACTCATCCATTGCGCTAACTGGGATAAGGTGTGGTCAATATTGCCAATACATGGCAAGACGTCGGCAACTAATGTGTCCTGTCGGCTTCTCTTTCCATAGTCTTTATCCAGAGCATCACAAAGCGCGTCGCTGAATTGTTGCAACGACACTTTTAACGACGTAAGCACGGCAACACGAGCCTCATAGCTTGGCATTGGTTCACTTTGATAGTGCTTTTTTAATCGCTTGTGAATGAGTTTCAAATCATCAAAAGTCGTGTTTTGCATGGTTGTCCTCCTAAGAAAGTGATCACACAATAATCAAAACAAACCGGTCGGTCTAGTGATTAAATGTCAGAGAACTGTAAATTAGATCTGCGAAAGGGAGAGGTATTATGGCTAACTCTTTGTTGACCAAATAAAAACCATGAAAATTGTGCGCCTAACTACAGTTCAATAATCTTGTTTTGTTTTTAGAGTGAATACTTGACGTTCATCATGCGACCGACCTTTTTTAGATCTAAACTGGAGTTAACTATTCAAATAGTTGTTGGTTTTAAACCTGTGGAGGGAATCGTATGAGCAGCAGTACTTTCATTGTCAACTTTGTTGGCCAAGCTAGCCCAGCCACCATTAAAAACCTTGCATCAGTTACCCACGAAAACGGCGGTAAATGGCTGGTGAGCAAAGTGAATTTTATCGAAGACCATGTGGCCGCCGTCATAAAGGTCGAACTTCCTACGGACAATGTTCAAGCAGTCAAAAGCGCTTTCAGTGAACAGCAAGGATTATTAGTTCAAATCACCGATACCGAAGAGCATCGTCATGATCAAGAAAAGGTATTCCAGTTACGATTAGATGCTAACGACCGAGCCGGTATCGTTAACGAAATTACCCAGTTCTTAGATGGGCAAGATATCCGTATTCTAGATATGGACTGCCAGCGTGTATTTATCGCGGGGGGCGGTGGTATTGGTTCAAGCCTATTTACAGCAACAATGGCGCTCAAAATACCTGCAGCAATGCAAATTAAAGATGTGGCAAGTGAGTTAGAATCGTTGAGTGAAGATACGCGAGTGATTCTGGAATCATAAATAGATTTACTTAAGAGTTTGCCCTACTAAATCTTCCCCCTGCGCAGCAGGGGGAACTTATGTCTAAAAGACATTGGAAGAGAAAGCCTCCCTTACCTAGCTAAACTCGATTATCGCCAAAACCATAAGCAATGATTTGGCTGATTTCTGAAAGTGACCTACCCGACTCTTGGTGCCATTCCATAAATGCTTTGTTTGCAGCATTCATCGCACGTTTTGTGCCTCTACCCGAGTCAATGATATTGGTATTACGTAAATAGCCTTCTACATCATTTGATAAAATAAAGGTGTCTACACCCAATTGTCTTAGCGCATAAGGTCCAGTATTTCCGCCGAGCCTTGCACCATGTTTTTTAAGGTGTGCCCAGAGTTCGACAATCGATTCTTTCGGCCAATCGGCAACCATTTGCGAAAAGGATTCGTGCTCGTAGCGAGCAGATTGGATCATCGAGGCATTAACTGGTATCGACATGACTTTAGTCATGTGACGAATGATTTTTGGGTCTTGGGCTTTTTGTTCCCACTGTTCTTCAGACAGCATCAGTAGCGGATCGATTCTGAATTGGAAAAAATGTTCTTCGAAGTTTGGCCATTTGTTTCTTACCACTTTCCACGATATTCCACTTTGGAACACTTTCATTGAAAACGCAGACAACCAACGATCTTCAGGAATAGCTGCCACTTCATCTCGGCTCAGAGGTTTGGAGACAATCGACTCAAGTCCTTGCTCACCACCTTTTCTATCTGCCGCTCTGGCGTAAATCGAATCGAATTTTTCCATATCTTTCCACTACCTACTAAGTTCTATTGAACCAGACATCTATTTTCACGTAATTAATAACTCAACACTATACTCTGTTGAGCACACTTTCATAGATGTATTCAGGAACCTATTCTAGGACGGCGGCAATGAGACTCTTACTGTTACTGACTTTTCTACCATTTCAATCGCTAGCGGCGCAATATGGACTCGTCGAGTATCAAAACAAACAACACTGGATACGCGTCTCACAACAAAACCCAAACCACTATGATCTGTTGTCTTCAAGACCATTTGATAATCCTTCTACCGTAAAAGTCATCACAGCCGATGAAGCAACGTTACTAGCCCCTATTACTCACGGTAGCGTTTACGCTGTCGGCCTCAACTTTCGCAGTCATGCAGGCAACTCTGGAGCTGCAAAGCCGGAGATTTTCTTCAAGTCTATCGACGCTGTTAGGTTGAGCGGTGCATTGTCATTTCCCGATGAGGCAAATAATGTTCATTTTGAGGGAGAGCTTGTCATTGTGATCGGCAAGACATGTCACGACACAAGCAATCAAAATGCGTTGAGTTGCGTGTTTGGGTACTTAGCGGGCAACGATTTGACGGAACGCAGTTGGCAAGGTCAAGATCTGCAGTGGTGGCGTGCTAAAGGTGCAACAGGTTTTGGTCCTGTATCTAACTTCATTACAACTAATGTCGATATCGGCAACCAAGAAATCGTTACGCGTCTTAATGGCAAAATCATGCAACAAGAAACACTGGCAAACATGATTCACAATGTCCCAACAATCGTTAGTTATATCAGTAAATACATTACGCTACGACCTGGTGATATGATTTTTGCTGGTACACCAGGTCGAACAAGAGCACTTAGGTCGGGTGATAACGTGTCGGTCTCAATTGAAGGGATCGGACAGGTTTCCAACACCATAGAGTAGTCTTTAAACTAACTGGTATTCTAGGCCAAGCGTCTGATAGCTATCGATAACCTCTTGGCGTCGATAGCAAGAAACACTGTGATCATTGATTAGCCCTGCCGCTTGAAGATGGGCGTAGATAATAGTCGACCCAACAAACTTAAAGCCGCGTTTCTTAAGGTCTTTACTTAACCGATCAGAGACCTCCGACGTGGCTGGATAATCTTCTAGCGTCTTAGGACAAGTTACTAATACCTTATTGTCGACAAACGACCAGATATAATTACAAAAGCTACCAAACTCTTTTTGTATCTCAATGAAATGCTGAGCGTTGGTGATAGTTGAGCTGATTTTCAATTTATTGCGAATAATCCCACTATCCTCCCGTAAACGACGTTCATCTTCTTCGGTAAAACGGGCTACTTTCTCTACATCAAAGTTAGCAAATGCGTTTCGATACCCTTCGCGACGTTTTAAGATGGTATACCAACTCAATCCTGCCTGAGCGGATTCCAACACTAGATACTCAAACATAGTTTGATCGTCTAGTACGGGGACACCCCACTCTTTATCGTGATATTCCACATAATCTTGCTTGGTTTCATCAAGCCATGGGCATCGTTTGCACATCGAATTCATCTCTCCTTAATGGATAAAGGTATTTGGGAGCATTACGCTGCTCCCAAATATCTAGATTGGTTTAACTCTGTGGAAGATACGATACAGCACTGGAACGACAATTAACGTCAATACAGTCGCAAATCCTAAACCAAACATAATTGTTACCGCCATCGGCTTGAAAAAGATATCCGGTAATAACGGAATCATCCCCAAGATAGTAGTGATCGCTGCCATACACACTGGTCTCACTCGACTTAACGCCGCATCAACAACCGCTGAATACGGCTCTTTTCCGGTTTTAATTTCTATCTCAATCTGGTCAAGTAAAACGATACCGTTTTTTAATAACATCCCTGACAGACTTAGAAAACCCAATAATGCCATAAAACCAAATGGAGTATTTAAGGCAAGTAGTCCGGTGGTAACACCAATGACGGCCAGAGGCACAGTTAGCCAGACGATAAGTGCTTCCTTCACCGCATTAAACAAGAAGATAGTAATTAAGAACATGAACAGATAGCCCATAGGCATTGTTTGGAACAGAGACTCTTGCGCGTCCCCAGAAGACTCATATTCTCCCCCCCACTCTAATGAATAACCTGGCGGTAGGTCTATCGCCTCAATTTTAGACTGGATACGCTTTTGGAGCGTAGCAGCAGTTTCTTCGCCCAGTAGATCTGGATCTGCCATCACCGTCAGCATCCGTTTGCGATTCTTGCGGACAATGATCGGGTCTTCCCAGCGAGTATCATATCCCTGTGTGACCTGTTGGAATGGAATAAACTCACTCAGTGCGGGACTCCAAATCATCATCCCTTCTATGTTACGAATATCCACTCGCTCTTCGTCTGGTAGCCTTGCCACAATAGGCATCAAGGTTGTTCCATCTCGGTACAAACCAACAGACTTACCGGAGAAGGACATCATTAGCACATCATCCACATCAGATTTTGTAATACCGTAACGTCTAGCCTGACTCTCATTAAACACAGGCTCAAGAACTTTAGTGCGTTCGCGCCAATCGTGTCGAATGTTGTAAGCACCTGGGTCGGCATACAAAATATCCATAACTTGCGACGCAATACTTCTAAGTACCGTCGGGTCAGAGCCAATGATTCTCGCCTCAATCTTTGCACCACCTCCAGGACCGAGTTCAATTTGCTTAAGCTTGTAGTTGATCTCAGGGAAAGTTGCGTCTAGATAATCTCGGAACCGAGCCATTAGTGGCTGCAATGCCTCATAGCTAGTGACCCTAGTGGTAATTTCTCCATAAGCGGCATAACTCTTTTCCGGTGCATAAGTCAGCATAAATCGCTGCAACCCTTTACCCGCCGTTGTCGTGATATGGTCAGCTTCTGGTTGCTCAGAGATCCAAGTTTCAATTGCTTTAAGCTTGGTATTGGTCGCTCTAATGTCGGTTCCTTCTGGTAGCCAAACATCCACTTGGAACATCGGCGTTGTAGAGGCTGGAAAGAATGACTGTTTAACTTGAGTAAATCCATATAAGGCCGCCACTAGTGCCATAATTAATACGACCACCGTCGACCAAGCTCGATGCATACAAAACTCAAGGAACTTTCGGTAAGCAACAAAAACAAAGCCGTTATAAGGATCATTGCCTTCCTCTCCCTCCTTCACCTTCATACCTCGGAAAAACAGATCGGCGAAGAAAGGCGTAAGAGATATAGCAGTAAACCAACTTAGCATGAGTGAAATTAATAGTACGGAAAATAATGTGCCGCAATATTCGCCTGTTGAGTCTTCGGACAAGCCAATGGGCGCAAAAGCAGTAACCGCAATCACAGTCGCCCCCAGCAACGGCCATTTCGTTTGCGTCACAATATCGGTTGCGGCTTGAAGCCGAGTCCTCCCTTTTTGTGTTCCTATTAATATCCCTTCAACGACCACGATGGCATTATCCACCAGCATCCCCAACGCTATGACTAGGGCTCCCAGAGAAATCCTTTGAAGATCGATAGCCATGTACTGCATGAAAATGAAAGTCCCAAGGACCGTAAGCAGTAAAATCAGTCCAATCAATAAGCCCGAGCGTAGTCCCATAAAGAACAGCAACACCACTATTACAATGGCAACGGCTTGCCCCAAGCTAACTACGAACCCACGAACTGATTTATCCACTTCCTTTGGTTGACTATAAACTTCGTTAATTTCGATACCAACTGGCTGTTGATATTTTAGCTCCGCTAATCGTCTGTATAACCTGTCACCAACTTCGACTACATTGACGCCACTAGCAAACGAGATTCCTACGTTGAGTGCAGTATCGCCATTATAAGTAATGATGTTCGATGGGACTTCGATAAACCCTCGCTTTATCTCTGCGACATCTTTCAAGAAGATCAGACCTTGAGCTCCACCTTCCGTAAGGATAAGGTCTCCGAGCTCCGACACATCCGTAAACTCTCCGGTTGGTTGAATACGAATGTATTCATCACCAATTCGGGTTGCACCTGCGTTAGAAACAATGTTCTGAGTTTGAAGCAAATTGAAAATCGTGCTTGGCGCGATACCAAGAGCGCTGATCCGTTTTATCGAAATCTCAATAAATACTTGTTCTTGTTGGTCACCTGTTACCGAGACCTTACTGACTCCGTCTACCAGTTCTAATTCACGTCGCAGATAGTCGACATAATCTAGAAGTTCTTTGTAGTTGTATCCTTCTCCCGTTAAGGCAAACAACACGCCATATACATCACCAAAGTCATCAATTACCGATGGCTCATTCACCCCTGGAGGCAACGAGCCTTTCACGTCATTTACTTTACGACGCAGTTCGTCCCATATTTGAGGTAAGTCATCAGGACCATAGTTGTTTTTCATAGTCACAGTTATCTGAGACAAACCACGGCTCGATATGGAGTTGATCTCATCCACATAAGTGAGCTGCTGAATAGCTTTCTCTATCGGATACGTAACTTCCTCTTCCACTTGTTGAGGCGTCGCACCAGGGTACGAGGTCACTACCATCGCATCTTTTATCGTAAATGCAGGGTCTTCCAATCGACCCAGTCCAAAGAATGCCGAAACACCACCTATCAGGAATATTAACGACACCATCCAACTGATGACTTTATTGCGAATAAAATACGCGGCAACGCCAGTAACCTCGTCATCCGATTGAGGCAATGATTGTTGTTTTTCTTGGTTCATCACTTCGCCTCCTGCGAGAGTACTTCCACTTTAATGCCGTCTCTGAGCCTTGCAATACCAGCAATCACTATCTGTTGCGTTTGCTCCAAGCCATCGACTATTTGAATCGTGGTTTGAGAAACTTTACCCGTCGTCACTTTCTGTTTAGTTACCGTACTGTCTTCGTTTAGCAGCCAAACGAACTTCTCATTGTCATTGAGCGAATCGCCATCTTGATTAAAGACAGCCTCTATTGGAACACTCACTCCTCGGGTCAAATTCAGACCAACATCTTTAGCTTTGGATGTCACGTCCACCGCCATACCATCTAGAATGTATTCGTTTTTCGGCATAGGCAGCACTAATGTAGCGGTAAAAGTACCCAAGGAGGGGTCAGGCTCGGTGGTAAACTCTTTCAGCCGTGCGGTATATTCATTACCAGAAGGCACGCGGACGAGAGTTTCAATGCTAGCTAGATCGCGATTCGTAGGTTGGTTTAGTGAAAAGCTGTCAGGGAGTTGAACAATCACCTCTACTTCATCAACGCTATGGATATTGACCACTTGCTGACCGATTTGAACGTTCTCAAATTGTTCTGCTGACACTCGCGATATTACACCATCCACCGGAGCAAGAAGCTCTGTAAAAGATAGTCGTAACTTAGCAAGCTCTAGTTCCGCTTTGGCATAGGCTCTTTGTGCTGCAATTTCATCGAATTGTGATTGCGCTAATAGTCCCTTTTTAACCAAAGGGCTTGAGCGACGAAATTGACTGTCAATGACGCCAAACCGTGCTTGCGCATTATCTACCGCCAATTGGTAATCTGTGGGTTCAAGCACTGCCAACACATCACCTTTTTTCACAAAATCACCTTCTTTAAGATCGATAGAGCTGATTTCTCCTGCGACTCTAAAGCTGAGGTGAGAGCGGTCCGCCGCCATAGCAAGAGCAGGAAAATAAAGACTATTTTTCAGCTCGGTTTTGCCAATCTCCGTGACTCTCACCTTAGGAACTTCCTCTCTCGTTCCCACTTCGGGTTTGCTACATCCTGATATTATTGCAGCAAGAACTAGAATACTTACTAAGCGACTATGCATATCAAAGCCCTCTTTCCTTGACCCACTCACGGACCTTAATACCTGATTCAATCCCTTGCACCCCAGAAACTACTATTTGATCGCCATCGTTTAGCCCACTAATAACCTGTCGCTTGTCGTTAAGCTCTACTGCTACTTTCTCGACAATTCCTTGTTCACTAACCCGCCAAACACACTTAGTATCCCCTTCCATAAACAGTGCTGACTGAGGGATTACCGTAGCGCCAGTGCTGCGAGTGACTACGCTTACCTGACCAGCCATTCCAGGTAGGATCCCCACGTCTGTCGGTCTCTCCATGATCATGGTCACTTTGTAACTGCCCGTCTTTGGGTCAGCCTCAGTATCAATTTCTTGGAAAGTTAGTTCGAAAGCACGTGATGGATAAGCATCAAAGACCATGGAAGCATCTACTTGATTTTTCGATTGGAATCGATTCAACAATAGATCAGGCAGCTGAAAAATAACCTTAATTAGTTGATTCGATTGGATATTCATAACCCCTTCTTTGGCTTGAATGTACTCGTAATTGTCTGCAGGGATTATGGAAATAGTACCGTCATACGGGGCAAGCAATTTGGTATAGCGCAAATTGGCCTTAGCTTGAGACCAATTGGCTTGAGCGGAATTCATGTTTGCCTTTGCTTGGTCAAAGTCTTGTTCGGACACGACTTTATCCTTGCGTAACTTAAGAGCCCTTTGATATTGAACATCCGCCAATTGGAAATTCGCCTTGGCTTGCTTCTCTAATAATTGATATTCGTCGGGGTTGAGCTGAGCAAGTAATTGTCCCTTAGAAACGGGTTGGCCTGCGCGGACTACTATTTGCTCTAATTGCCCGGGAACACGGAAAGCGAGAACGGCTTTATCACCCGCTTCTGAAGTAGCAGGGAATGTGCGCTCAAATTTACTATTGCCGACAGCGACGTTAAACAGTTTGGCTGGACGAGAGTCCGGTTCAGGAATTGGCGGTGGTTCTTGTCCACAGCCACTTATAAGACTGGCGACTATCGCCAAAAAGGAAAGCTTGCTCTTCATTCTCAACTGCCTTGTTCTTAATGTACTTTAAAACATAGTCGAGAGAATCGTGCCTTGCCAGCAACTCATTAATTAATAATAGATTTATGCTAATTTTCTTAAATTTCACAAGCTAATGAGCAAGGTGAATATCCTCACCTTGCTCTATTGAATTTTCATAAATGATTTTATACGTTCAATGCATCAAAGCCGACACACTCAATTCCTTGTTGCTGCAACCACAATGACATCTCTAAGTTGGTGAGAATTCGCCATTCTTCAACCCTTGAGTCGGTGTAACTTGAGAGTGCGACAAGCTCCTCACTAACCTTTCGAGCGGGATGGCACATGAGCTCTATCGTACCACTCGGCTTTTGCTCTTGGTAAGCAAGAAGCATCGCTTTTAAGTGTTCGATCGTCGCTCCCTCAGCATAGAACCCCATATCAAATACATCCGGTGTAGGGACAGCTAACGACTCTTGCCCTTGGATGATGTTATCGATTCTCCGCACAGGAAGTCCAACCTTGTTCACCGCTTGAGTAAAACCTTGTTTTAGGGGTCGATAGACGCCTCCAAAATGATGACTATCGATGTGATTAATATTGAATCCCATATCTAATGCAGCGCGGTACTGAGCCTTCAGCTCAACTTCTACCTCGCCACTCGAAACATCTGATTTGTTAAACAGTATCGTCTTATCGAAGAATTCTCCGTCATCATTCACCAAGCTAGGGATAAGATCAGGATCGGAGATCGGTCTACCTGCGGTAACGGTAAAGTGTAAGCCAACCTCCGATATAAGCCCTCGTCGATACAATTCAGCGGCATGCTCTACAGCAGGCTGATTCATCATAATCGTCGTCGACTTCACCATTCCAGCATGGAAGCAATCTGCTATCCCTAAGTTCACCGATTCAGTCAGCCCAAAGTCATCTGCGTTCAAAATGAGTTTCATAACTACTAACCTTGATTATTCTTATAAGAAGTGCGTAAACGCTGGCATAAAGTCTATATTCTCTCGAATCGTTTCTCTTAGCGCTTCGTCAATGTGTTGGCCACTATCAACAATTGGGTTAAGCATGAGCGCACGTTTGGCAAGATTAATATCGCCCGTGATTGCTGCTTCCACCGTTAACGTTTCGAACTCTTTCATCAGTTGAATTAGCCGTAATGTTCCGGTTTCAAATGGCGCGACATTTAGCGGAATAATCTCACTACTGGTAATAATAGAGCTCACCTCAACCGCACAGTCATCAGGCAAGCCTTGAATCGCACCATTATTACGAGTATTCACATGCATGATTGAACGTTTGTTGTTGTGAATGCTGCTCATCAGTTCACAGGCTGCTTCGGAGTAGTAAGCACCACCGCGCTCTTCAAGCAGTTTAGGCTTGGTATCCAACGTAGGATCTTTGTAGATTTCCAACAGCTCGGCTTCTACTTTTGCCACTAGATCAGCTCGATTACTCTTACTCGCTGAAGCAGCATACTCTTTATCAAGGATGTCACGCGATTGATAGTAGTAGCGAAGGTATGCGCAAGGCACCATACCTAAACTTTTAATGATACCTTCATCCCATTTAAAAGGAGGGATGTTCTTAGGCGTCATTCGGTCGTTACCAGCAAGTAGTTCATTGATGACCTGCTCACGCTTATCTTTGCCATCATGAAGAATTTTTCGAGCCCACACCAAGTGATTCAGTCCAGCGATTTGCATAGTGATGTCTTTACGATCAACACCCAGCATTTCAGCAGCACCTCGCTCCATATTCACAGGGACGTTACACAGTCCGACGGTTTTTATTGTCGAGTACTTTGTCAACGCTTCAGTAACCATACCCGAAGGGTTGGTGAAATTAAGCAACCATGCGTTAGGACATAGCGCTTCCATCTCCTTCGCAATTTCCAACGCGATAGGGATCGTTCGACACGCATTGGAGAACCCCCCAAGGCCATTAGTCTCTTGCCCAATAACTCGATATTTTAACGCTATTCTCTCATCACGTAGTCGGGCTTCAATCCGGCCAGCCCGAAATTGAGAACAAACGAAATCCGCATCAACTAGAGCTTGTTGACGATTTGTCGTCAGGTGCACACTAATGTCGCACTCGGCTTTGGCGATCATTCTTTTGGTCAGATCAGCAATCACCGTTGCTTTTTCCATTCCTTCGTCAATATCTACTAACCAAAGATCCGATATTGGTAGCTCTTGGTGTCGAGCCAACAATCCTTCTACCAACTCTGGCGTATAGCTCGAACCACCACCAATTACGACTACTTTTAGCTTTTTAGTCTGCTTCATCACGTTTGCCCTTCCGATTTAAGATTACGTGATGTAATTTATAGTCAAGAAAAACGTTAAACAAACCAATAAATCGAACCAACGCATTAGCTGGAGTAATCCATGAATCTAAACCACAATCGACAGCAGTTGTTATCACTCTTGCATACGTTTAATGTGGCGGCTCGACATCTTAGTTTCACTCACGCCGCACAAGAATTATTTCTTACTCAAGGAGGCGTAAGCCAACGCATTAAAAAGCTTGAAACACTGCTTAACTTTAACTTGTTCATTAGGAAAACGAGGAAACTCGAACTTACCCCAGAAGGACAGCGGGTTTTCAGTATTCTGAATACCTCATTTGAATCTATATTTTCCGAACTGTCAGACATTCAAACAGGTGAGTTAACGGGTGAGCTGTACATCGCGACCTCCCCCTATTTCGCATCATCGTGGTTAATGCCAAGACTGCCGGATTTTCGTCATCAATATCCAAATCTAAGCATCAAACTGGACACCAAACAGAATCAAAGTGAATTTCAGTTCGAACCATACGATGCTGCTATTTTTTACAGCGAAGGTCTTTATCCTAACCACTTCAGCCGGCGACTCTTTGCTGGTCAGCGTATACCGGTTTGCAGCCCAGAGTACGCTGAAAAACACCAACTTCACCTTAATGATGCTCGACTAAAAGAGGTGCGTTTTATTCACAACAGTGACAGCGTCGCTTGGCAGCACTGGCTCAATGAGATGCAGCTCGACATCAACTGCCAGGTTAAGTGTGACTATTATAGCGATAACAGGATTGCCATTGATGCGGCTCAGCTCTCCTTGGGAGTCGCTCTCGGAAGAAAGGAGTTTATTGCACCGTTAATTAAGCAGGGAAAGTTAGTAGCTCCATTTGCCAGCGTGGAATCAGGTAAAGGTTATGATTTAGTCTGTCCAAAAGGAATGGAACAGCGGGCAAAATTTCAAGCGTTGTCAAACTGGTTAACAGAACAACTGCGCGACACGCATTAACAACAACTGTTTCTCATCTATTCTCCAGCAAATATAAAAAAGAGGTGCCACTGCACCTCTTTATTCATTACGCTATAAGATATTAAAGCTTGCTGAACTCTCGATTCACTTTGTATGCCTCTGACGTGACATACGCTTCCATATCTCTCACTTTATGCTCCATCGAGTCAAAATCGCGCTCTAACGTATTCAGCAAGTCTTTCGCGTTTTGCCCTTGTTGCCAAGGTTTACTCTTCAATGAGTGCTCTTTCTTGGTTTTCATGGCTTCAACAAAGTTGTCAGGTTGCTTTTCTAGCATCAAGCTCATTGCCACGTACGCCAACAAGACTAAAAAGCTCCCCCCTAACAGCGCCGCCGAAATTACAAGAATTCGTATCAGCCAAACCTCAACACCGAAATAATTGGCTAAACCTGCGCACACCCCTGTCAACTTACCATTGACCGGATCTTTATACAGCTCTCTATGAGTCATAGGTTTGCCTCCAGTTTGGGGACTCCGCATCCAGAATTCGCTCTAGGTTTTCCACACGTAGCTGCATTTTTTCTGCACGTTGAGACAGCGATTGCAGCTTTTGGAAGTCTTGCTGCGACAGACCACTCTCTGATTTACGCTTGCTGCGGTAGTGGAGAAAAAGCCACAGCGGTGCAACAAAAATCAAAAAGACAATTAATGGACCCGCAATTAAAAATGACGACATACTTTTCTCCTAATCCGCATTATTTTTCGTTATTCATTTGCTCTTTAAGCTTAGCGAGCTCTTTATCAATTTCGTCCTGTGCTTGTAGCTCAGCAAACTCTTGATCTAAAGACTTCGCGTTACCTGTTTTCGAATACAGATCCGCTTCCGCTTCTAGTTCATCAATTTTGCGAGAGTATTGTTCAAACTTCGCCATCGCTTCATGAGTGCGGCTGGTATGCAAGTGCTTCTGCACATCACGACGATTACTTGCTGCTTCCGAACGAATGATCAGTGCCTGCTGCTTCGCACGTGTCTCGGTAATTTTGGCTTCTAATTTAGCAATTTCATTAGTGAGCTTGTCGATGGTTTCTTCCACCAAAGTTTGCTCATCGTGCAGCCCTTTCACCACATTTTCAAGCTTCTGCTTTTCAATCAGTGCTGCTCGCGCTAAATCTTCACGCTGTTTTGTTAACGCGAGTGTCGCTTTTTGCTGCCACTCTATAATTTGCTCTTCAATCGCTTTCACTTTGCGAGCTAACTCTTTTTTGTCGGCAATCGCTTTTGCTGAGTTAGTGCGAACTTCAACTAATGTATCTTCCATTTCTTGAATGATCAGACGAATCATTTTCTCTGGATCTTCTGCCTTATCAAGTAAAGCGCTCACGTTTGAATTTACAATATCTGCAAAACGAGAAAAAATACCCATACTACTTCTCCTAATTGGATGAGCTCGCCAATGAACTCTGAATCGTTGCTACAGCTAATCCAATTAACGTGCCAATTTGTTAAACCCATAATATTCAATAAGATAGATATTACACTCGCTTAATCAGATTGACATGCTATGATGACTCTAGCCAACTATTGGTAATATTTACCAACCTAGAGGACTCACTATGGCGCAAAACTTAATTGGCGAATCTCCTGCTTTTCTAGCTGTACTCGATAAAGTATCTCGGCTCGCTCCCATTGACCGTCCTGTACTGGTTATCGGTGAGCGTGGTACAGGTAAAGAACTGATTGCTCAGCGTTTACACTACTTGTCTAAACGTTGGGATCAACCTTTGGTTTCTCTTAATTGTTCAACCTTGAGTGAAGGGCTAATCGACTCTGAGCTGTTCGGGCATGAATCTGGCGCTTTTACCGGTGCAAAAGGTCGTCACCAAGGACGATTCGAGCGAGCAGAAAATGGCACACTGTTCTTAGATGAGCTCGCTACTACCCCTTTATCTGTGCAAGAGAAGCTCCTTAGAGTGATTGAATACGGGCAGTATGAACGTGTAGGCGGAGCAAAAGCGTTGGAAGCAGACGTTCGACTGGTTTGTGCCACCAACGAAGATTTACCAAAACTCGCAGAGCAAGGAAAGTTCCGTCCTGACCTTCTTGATAGGTTAGCATTTGACGTGATCTATCTACCGCCTCTGCGCCATCGTCCCGAAGATATTCCACTATTAGCCGAGTTCTTTGCGATAAAAATGTGTCGAGAGTTGGGTCTACCGTTCTTTGTTGGGTTCACCGAACAAGCTTGGCAAAGCATGGCTGACTACCCTTGGCCAGGTAACATTCGTGAATTAAAAAACGTAGTTGAGCGTGCTGTGTATCAACAAGGGACCAATGAACAGCCCATTGAGTCATTAATATTCAATCCATTTGAAGGTCAATTCGGTGCACTCCCATCAATGAGAGCGGAACATAGTGAGAAGCCTTCTGAACAAGAGTCTCAGTCCTCTCAACCTTTAACTGAAGAAGCGTTTACCTTTCCACTCGATTTTAAAACATGGCAGGATGAACAAAATATAAAGTTGATTAATGAAGCACTTAAGCAAGCTCAATACAATCAACGCGGTGCTGCTAAGCTGCTAAGCTTGAGCTATGATCAGCTAAGAGGTTTAGTGCGAAAGTATAAACTGGTTTGAGCAGGGTCAGACAGTTGCCACACTTTTTAACCAATTGCACGATAAGTACTTGTGATTATTGGTTTAGCTGACGATTTAGTGGTAAATTACCCTGATCTCAATACAGATATTACGTTCGCTAAAATGAATGTAGCGTGTTTATGAAGGCATTAATCAATTTATCGCTTGGACTTTGCGGTCTCATCCTATTGACAGGTTGCGAAGAAAAAGTCGATCACTCGAAAGTTAGACAAGACGGATTCGTCTATTGCGACCAAGGTCGTCCTAGTACTTTTAACCCGCAATTAGTAGACGGTGGCATCACTGTCGAATCCATTGCGCCGCAGTTATTCGATACGCTACTGACGCTAAACCCAGGCACTCACCAACCCGTTCCAAACTTAGCAAAATCTTGGCAAGTTAACGAGGAAGGCACAGAGTACACGTTCACTCTGCGCAAAGGTGTAGAGTTCCAAACCACTGAATGGTTTACTCCCACACGTCCGATGAATGCGGACGATGTTGTATTTAGCTTCACGCGTATTATCGACCCTAACAATCCGTTCCACGACGTAGGCGGCAGTGTCTATCCGTGGTTCGCAGGCATTGACTTCGCAAATTTGGTCGAGAAAGTTGAAGCATTGGATGACAATACGGTCAAGTTTACTCTATCGAGGCCAGACAACTCGTTCCTTTCCAACATTTCGACGGCACACGCACCAATCTATTCTGCTGAATATGCTGATCAGCTCGTCTTTTCCGATCATAAACTCGATATTGATATTTACCCTGTTGGTACTGGGCCTTTCTACCTAGACGAATACCAAGTTGCAGATTTAGTTCGCCTAAAGCGTCACGAAAACTACTGGCGTGGCAAAGTAGATATGGAACAAGTCGTATTTGATATCTCTCATCGCGGAGCTGGCGCCTTAGCTAAACTATTAAGAAATGAGTGCGATGTCCTGAACTCGCCTATTTCGAGCCAAATCCCTGTGATATTGAATGAAGAGTCCATCGTTCTACAAGCCAAACCAGCCATGAACGTGGCTTTTGTGGCTATCAATACTCAGCATAAAGCACTTAGTGACCCTAGAGTTCGTAAAGCCCTGAATCTCGCGATAAACCGCGACAACATTCTCGAAGCGGTTTATTTTGGCACCGGAGAGAAAGCTTATAGCCTTCTTCCACCAAGTTCTTGGGCACACCAGAAAGATGCCACTCAAATTCGCTACGACCGTAATTATTCAATGGCGCTGCTAAAAGAGGCTGGCTATGAGAAAGGTCTAGAGCTCACTATGGCGGTACCTCTTGAGCCACGAGTCTACAACCCGAGTCCACGTAAAACGGCAGAACTTATCCAAGCTAACTTAGCCGATGTGGGGATTACCCTTAACCTACTCACCGATGATCGAGTCGATCGCCAAGAACTATCGAATATTGAGTCCGTTGATCTACTGCTAACAGGTTGGGTGGGAAATACTGGCGACCCAGATAACTACTTACGTCCTTTGTTATCTTGCACGTCAAAACGTGAAGGTTTGAATCTATCAATGTGGTGTAATGATGACTTTGACTTTCTGTTAGATCTGGCGCTTGAGGTGAGTCAACCAAGATATCGACTCAATCTATATCGACAAGCACAAAACATTTTGAATGAGGAAGTTCCTGTGTTGCCTATTGCACACGGTCAAAAATATCAAGCACATAGCGATAGCCTGACAGGTTTTAGAACCAGTCCATTCAACGCCCAACCGTTTGATCAAGTTGTGAGGTTGAAGTAGATGTTTTGGTATTCTGTCCGCAGACTAAATCTCTTTGTCATTACGTTATTGATCCTGACTTTCGTCGGCTATAGCTTAGTCAGACTTGACCCTGATTCTTTCTGGACTACTCAAGCGTTTTTCCCTGGCTGGCTTGATTATGTCGCTCAATTGTCTCGTCTAGATTTTGGACTGACTAAAGCTGGTGTACCCATTACCCAAGAGCTTTCAGCTGTACTTCCTGCAACTCTAGAGCTGTGTTTTGCCGCGTTTATGATATCTGTGTTTGTGGGTATTCCAGCTGGCACCATCGCGGGTATGAGACAGGGTAAATGGTTGGATAACATCATTTCGTTCTCATCCATGGTGGGTTATGCCGCCCCATTATTCTGGATTGCGTTATTGATGATTATGTACTTCTCGCTGAATTATCAATGGTTCCCTGTTGCAGGACGCTATGACCTACTTTATGAAATTGATCATGTCACAGGGTTTGCACTCATTGATGCTCTGCTGTCGGACGCACCTTATCGCAAAGAGGCGTTACAAAGCGTTATTGAACATATGATTTTGCCGTGTTTAGTGCTAGCACTCTCACCAACAATGCAAGTTATCCGTATGATGCGTACTTCAGTAACCGAAGTAATGGGACAAAACTACATTCGAGCTGCTCGAATTAAAGGTTTGTCGAATTATGAAATCGTCATTGAGCATGTGCTACGAAATGCCATTCCACCTATTATTCCTAAACTTGGAGTTCAGCTCTCAAGTATGATCACACTCGCCATTATGACCGAGTCTATTTTTAACTGGCCGGGTATTGGACGTTGGCTGCTGGATGCGCTCTCCAATCAGGATTACGCATCAATTCAAGCAGGCGTCTTGGTCGTGGCTTCTATCGTCTTAGCAGCAAGCATTTTGTCAGATTTGTTGGGTGCGATGATCAACCCTCTAGTAAGGAAGGAATGGTATGCTGTCAGATAACGTCTACCAAGAAGAGCGCATTCCTACTCAGCTTGAGCGATTCTGGCGTAGTTACCGCTCGAATAGCCTATCAATGTTTGGCCTTTGGTGTTTGGTCTTTGTCATTATCATCACTATTGCATCGCCATTTATCACTCCCTACGACCCAATGGCGCAGAGCTCCTATTTGTTGATTCCACCATCTTGGGATCCTCAAGGTACCGTCGATTTCTTCTTTGGAACTGACGACTTAGGTCGCGATATTTTGTCACGCATTATCGATGGCTCTCGCCTATCTTTTGGCGCAGCAATTATCATTACCGCGATTGCAGCAGCAGTAGGATGCTTGATTGGTATATTAGCAGGAATGACACGTGGCCTGCTCTCGAGTACGCTGAACCACCTTCTCGATACCGTAATGTCTATCCCATCGCTACTACTAGCGATCATTTTCGTAGCATTTTTAGGTCCCGGTGAATTCAACATTCTATTAGCGATATGTTTAGCGCTCATTCCTAGATTCATTCGCTCAATCTATGTTGCGGTTCATACCGAAGTTGAAAAAGACTACATCATGGCTGCTCGTTTAGACGGTGCGAACGACTTTTATCTGCTGTGGAACTCTATATTGCCTAATATACTAACGGTCATTGCAGCCGAAGTAACATTTGCATTATCCATCGCCATTTTAGACATTACCGCACTTGGTTTTCTTGGCCTTGGCGCACAAGCCCCAAGCAGCGAATGGGGAGCAGTGTTAGGTGATGCCGCCGAGTTGCTCTATTTAGCACCATGGACCGTTATCCTTCCGGGTTTAGCTATTCTGTTTACCGTTGTCGTGGTGAATATTGTTGGTGAAGGTGTGCGCAGCGCACTAAACGCGGGGATCGAATAATGCCAGTTTTAGATATTCGACACTTAACCATCGAAATCGAGACTCCACAAGGTCTCGTCAAAGCGGTGGATCGCATGAGCTTCACCATTAATGAAGGTGAAATTCGAGGTTTAGTTGGCGAATCCGGTTCAGGAAAAAGTCTTGTTGCCAAAGCCATTGTTGGTGTCTGTAAGGACAACTGGCGCGTGACTGCCGATAGAATGCGGTTAGGTAATATCGATCTACTACAACTCACGCCTCGTGAACGCAGACGTGTTATTGCTCGCGATGTGGCAATGATCTTCCAGGAACCTTCAACCTGTCTAGACCCGTCTGACGAAGTGGGCAAGCAACTTATAGAGTCGATCCCTTCTCGTTCCTTTGAAGGTAAATGGTGGGAGCGATTTAAGTGGCGTAAAAAGCAAGCTATCGCGTTACTTCATAAGGTTGGTATTAAAGACCATACCCGTATCATGAACAGCTACCCCTACGAGCTCACTGATGGCGAATGTCAGAAAATCATGATCGCTATGGCAATTGCAACCAAGCCAAAGCTGCTGATTGCCGATGAACCAACCAACGACTTGGATCCAATTACTCAATCGCAAATATTGCGTCTTTTAAGTCGTATGAATCAGTTAAATAACACCACCATCATTCTGATTGGTCACGACTTAACAACGATTACTCAGTGGGCGACTCGAATTACGGTGATGTACTGTGGTCAATCTGTCGAATCGGCGGATACCGCAAAACTACTCGCGAAACCCAAGCATCCCTATACAGTGGCGCTGCTCAAGGCAATGCCGGATTTTGGCGATTGGATTCCGCACAAAGAGAAGCTGCAATCTTTACCAGGTTCTATTCCACCATTGCAGCACTTACCGATTGGTTGCCGCCTTGGGCCTCGTTGCCCCTATGCGCAAAGACAATGCGTGGAAATCCCTAGCGCTAAACGCATTAAGAATCATAAATACAGTTGTCACTTCCCTCTTAATACGGAGAAAAAAGCATGAGTGCGTTGTTAGAAGTCTCCGGATTAAAAAAGGACTTTGTAACTCGATCTAAGCTATTTAAGAAGAAAGTTCAGCACGCAGTTAAACCGGTGAGTTTTGACCTAGAGGCTGGGCAAACTATCGGCTTTATTGGCAAGAATGGCTCTGGTAAATCCACACTAGCTCGTATGCTTGCGGGTGTAGTTGAACCAACCGCGGGAGAAATTCGAGTCAATGGCGATTTACTTGAGCACGAAGATTACTCAACCCGTTGCAAACTGATTCGCATGATCTTTCAAGACCCAAACACGTCTTTGAATCCAAGAATTCAGATTGGTCGTATTTTGGAAGGCCCGCTAAAACGGAATACCAATATGCCTCCAGAAGCGCGTATGCGACGAGTAAAAGATACTCTGGTTCGCGTCGGTTTACTTCCAGAGCACGCCTACTTCTACCCTCAGATGCTGGCAACTGGTCAAAAGCAGCGTGTCTGTCTTGCTCGTGCTTTGATTCTTCAACCTTCCATTATCGTCGCTGATGAAGCGCTTAACGGGCTTGATATGGCGATGCGCTCGCAAATTATTAACCTATTCTTAGAGCTTCAAGAAGAGATGGGGGTTGCGTTCGTTTACGTGTCACAACACTTAGGCATCATCAAACATATTACCGACAAGGTCATGGTGATGCACGAAGGCGATGTAGTGGAATATGGCAACACGAACGAGATCATGACCAACCCACAACATATTGTGACTCAGCGTATGGTGGAAAGCCATTTCCGTAAAACCCCAATGCACAGGTAGAAGTTGTGTAGGTAAGACTTTGCACCGTTATAAGATACGCGTTCTTAAGACGAAAAAAAGCCAGCTGTTTGAGCTGGCTTTTTGTTAACTGGAACGCTTAGCGTCGAGTCTTAGAACGAGCGCTTTGCTCGCCAGCAGACTTTTTGTTACGACGCTGCTGGTTGCTGCGACCTTTAGGTGCATTAGCACGTTCTTCATGACGACGTACCGCACGACGAATTTTCTGGCTACGAGAACGTTCACGTTGACGTGACGTGTTCTGGCTAAGGTCTAGCATGGTTTCTTTTTCAGGACGTAATTCAACGAGCTCACGAAGATAGTTCACCTCTTTGAGTGTCAGCTCCATCCATCCGCCACGTGGCAGTTTCTTATCAAGATAGATGTCACCATAGCGAACACGTTTCAAGCGGCTAACTGTCGTTTCTTGTGATTCCCAAAGGCGACGAACTTCACGGTTACGACCTTCGTTGATAACTACGTAGAAAGTATGGTTCATACCTTCACCACCGGCATAAACTACATCTTCGAAACGAGCCATACCGTCTTCAAGTTCTACGCCGTTTACCACATTACGAACTTTCTTCTCGTTAATTTCACCAAATACACGTACCAAGTACTCACGTTCAACTTGACGGCTTGGGTGCATTAGACGGTTTGCTAGCTCACCATCAGTAGTGAAAAGAAGTAGACCTGATGTGTTGGCATCAAGACGACCAACAGAAATCCAGCGCGAACCACGGATCTTAGGTAGGCGATCAAATACTGTGCGACGACCCTCAGGATCGTGACGAGTACACAACTCACCTTCCGGCTTATAATAGGCCAGCACTCGACAAACCACTTCTTCTTGTGCTTTGGCGGAAACAGTATGACCATCAATACGGATAACCGCATTTTCGTCTTCTAGACGTTCACCCAGTCTTGCTACCTGACCATTAACACTCACGCGCCCAGATTTAATTAGGGCTTCAAGTTCACGGCGTGAACCATGGCCTGCGCGAGCAAGCACCTTTTGTAATTTTTCGCTCATTTACCTACCTATAATGTCGTCTTCACAGACGTCGAAACCAGATAATGCGACCTTAAAAATCGCGGTCGCACATTATTGCAAAGAATTCTGTTAGACGCACCAAGTTTCTTACCTTTATTAGTAAGAAAACATTGACCTATTATTGGAATGGCGTTGGGTCACCAGCCCCGGTTCTTAGGACCTTCGCGTCATCATCACTGAAGTCGATTACTGTGGTTGGTTGTTCACCCAAATAACCACCATTCAATATACAGTCAACAGCATGTTCCAGTTGGTCACGAATCTCTTCTGGATCCGATTCTGTTACTTCGTTGCCCGGTAAAATCAATGACGTTGACATTAAAGGCTCGCCTAAAGCTTCTAACAGATCCAAAGCGATTTGGTTGTCAGGAACACGAATACCTATTGTCTTACGTTTAGGATTCATCAAACGACGAGGAACTTCTTTAGTCCCTTTAAAAATAAAAGTATAAGGGCCAGGAGTATTGTTCTTCAACAAACGGAAAGCGGTGTTGTCTACTCGAGCATAGAGAGATAGCTCAGACAAATCTCGACATAATAATGTGAAGTTGTGTTTATCATCCAAACGACGAATTTGACAGATACGCTCTAGCGCCTGTTTGTTCTCAAGCTGACACCCCAATGCATAACCAGAATCGGTTGGATAAATAATCACACCACCATTTCGAACAATGGCAACCGCCTGATTGATCAAGCGTGCTTGTGGGTTTTCTGGGTGTACGTAAAAAAATTGACTCATTGTTATTCCTTCAAGCTTTTAGGATGCTCTCGGTACAACCTTCCATGTTGTTCGACTTCAAGAGCGATCTCTTAACTACTGCATGCAGCATCCCCACTATCTAGTGTAGCGTTGTCCAGAGAGGTTGCTGTCTTTAATGATAATTGGTCCCATACTGGTTCTACTCCAGATGGAAGCCATAAATTCCTGCCTAACTCCATCCAAGGTGACGGGTAATGGAAATCCGACCCTTGTGAAGCTAATAGATTGTATTGTATCGCATAATCGGCAAGGTTGCGTCTTTCTTGAAGACTTTGTTGTGGCTGTGCTACTTCCATGGCATCGCCGTTAGCCTCACAAAATGCAGCGATCAGTCGCTTGAGCCACTTTGCGGTTAATTGGTAGCGCCCTGGATGAGCGAGAACTGCCACTCCTCCCGCACTATGAATCGCCGCAACAGCTTCTTGCATTGAACACCAGTTGGGCGGCACATAACCGGTATTATTGCGCGTCATATATTTCTTAAACACTTGTTGCATGGTTTTAGCATAGCCATTATCCACCAACCACTTTGCAAAGTGTGCTCGAGTGATTGGGGCATCTCCCGCGATAAGCTTTACTTCTTCGAGAACACCTTCACGAGTAGCCTTTTCTAACCTATGTGCAATGAGTTCGGAGCGCTCAACACGTCTTGCTTGCTGAGCTTCAATAAGCGCTAACAGTTCAGGAGAATCAAGTGACACACCCAGCCCCACAATATGAATGTCTTTGTTCTGCCAGACGGTCGAGATTTCAATGCCATTAACCAACTCAATCGGCAGTGACTGTTGCTCAATAAGTTCAAGCGCTTCGGGAATCGCATCCAAAGTATCATGGTCAGTAATAGCAAGAACCTTGACATCAAAACCAATTGCTCTGTCTAAAAGTTCGGCAACCGATAGTCGGCCATCTGAGGCTGTGGTATGGCTATGTAAATCTATCTTCATTTTTTCACAATTTCGGTTGACTTTCGCACCACGAACTAGTTAACTAGTACGCAGATACATTATTTGAGTTAAGCACGTATGTTACTAGATATTCATACAATCAAAAAACCTTTAAACCGTATGGTTAATTCTCTACAAGGTTGGTGGCGCACTTGGACACAATCCGAGTGGGCTTTTTTGCGTGCATAATCAAAACCTAATTTGATTAAAGCCCACTCAAACGAGTGGGCTTTTTTGTTTTTCGATTTAACTGATTAATTAAGCAACAAATTGAACCTATTCAACGTTGGGCAAACGTTTTAATTATGCGAGTATGTATCAAGATTGTTGCAAAAGCAGATTCAAAGAATTTAGAGGAGGTTTTGTGAACAAAGCCATTACCATCAAAAAGCAAGGTCGTTTGGAAGTACTGTCATTGCAAGTACCTTATACCCAAGATCCGACTCGACTGTTTCATACGCTATGTGAAAACAAAACAGACAGCCTGTTGCTTGAGTCTGCTGAGATTGACTCTAAACAAGATCTCCAAAGTCTGCTTATCGTTGATTCAGCGGTAAGAATTGTTTGTGAGGGTCACAAAGTTCGCTACGAAGCCTTAACCACAAACGGCGTTAACTTGCTCAATATCATTGCTCAGAATCTTGCTGAAGGCATTGAATTTACCCTACAAAAACGTGAGTTGGTCGTTCAGTTTGAGATGCCTGATGATACGCTTGACGAAGATTCTAGACTTCGTGAAGCCTCTTCTTTTGATGCACTTCGTCTTGTACAACACAGTTTCGACCTGACAGGCCAAGATAAAAATGCATTATTTATGGGTGGGCTTTTCGCTTATGACATCGTTGCCAACTTCGAACCACTAGGTGATGCTAAACAATCAAACCAATGTCCAGACTTCGTATTTTACGTTGCAGAGAGCCTACTTGTTGTTGACCACCAAAAAGAATCCTGCGACTTGCATACAACGTTGTTCAATCATGATGAAGATGAGTTAGCTCGAATCCGAGGAAGGATTCTACAAATCAGTCAGCAATGCGATGACCTAAAACTTGTTCCAGAGGCGAAGAAAGTTGAAGGTATCGAAGAGAGCGTTAGTATCTCTGATGAAGATTTCTGCCAGATAGTAAGAGATTTAAAAGAGTACGTCGTTCGTGGCGACATTTTCCAAGTCGTTCCATCACGCCGTTTCACTCTGCCATGCCCTTCTCCGCTTGCAGCATACAAAGAGCTGAAGCAAAGCAACCCAAGTCCATACATGTTCTATATGCAGGACGAGTTATTCACCCTCTTTGGTGCATCACCAGAAAGTGCACTCAAATACGGTTCTGACTCCAATCAAATTGAAATCTACCCTATTGCCGGCACACGACGTCGCGGTAAAAACGCCGATGGCTCCATCAACAAAGATCTAGACAGCCGCATTGAACTCGAACTGCGTAGCGACATGAAAGAGAACGCTGAACACATGATGTTGGTCGACTTAGCCCGTAACGATGTTGCACGTATCGCAGAACCCGGCACTAGGCATGTCGCCGATCTGCTTCAAACAGACCGTTATAGTCACGTCATGCATTTGGTGTCCCGTGTTGTTGGTCAGCTCCGTGGTGATCTCGATGCCCTTCATGGCTACCAAGCATGTATGAACATGGGAACACTTACAGGCGCACCAAAGATTCGTGCGATGCAGCTCATTCGTCAATTTGAAGGACAAACACGTGGTAGCTATGGTGGAGCAGTTGGTTACATGAATGGTGCTGGTGATCTTGATACGTGTATCGTAATCCGCTCCGCCTATGTGGAGGATGGTATTGCTCAGGTTCAAGCCGGCGCAGGTGTTGTATTTGATTCCGACCCGCAGTCTGAGGCAGACGAAACACGAGGCAAAGCACAAGCTGTTATTTCTGCAATTAAAACGGCACACAAGGGGTAATCACGATGTCTACTACTATTTCCAGCAAAGCCAACATTGTGTTTATCGACAACTTCGACTCATTTACCTACAACCTTGTCGACCAATTCCGTAGTTTAGGCCACAACGTAAAAATCTACCGTAATCATATCGCCGCTGACGTCATAGCTACCGCGGTGCTTGAATTGGACAATCCGGTAGTTGTACTTTCTCCTGGCCCAGGCGCACCAGCAGATGCGGGCTGCATGCCAGAACTCATCAAAACGCTGCGTGGCAAAGTCCCCATGATCGGTATTTGTCTAGGTCACCAAGCGATTGTAGAAGCTTACGGTGGTGTTGTAGCTGGTGCTGGAGAAATCATTCACGGCAAAGTCTCGATGATGGCTCATGATAACCACAGCATTTATCAAGGACTGCCTTCACCAATGGCTATCGCACGTTATCACTCTTTGGTCGCAACAACAGTGCCTGACAGCCTAAATATCACTGCAGAAGTCGATGGTTTGGTTATGTCTGTGGCGCATGAACAAGACCGAGTCTGCGGTTTTCAGTATCACCCAGAGTCGATCATGACGACGTATGGCGCAACGCTGCTGAGTAACGCTATTGCGTGGGCAACGAAACAGCTTTAATCATTCAAACAACTGAACCAAATTCAAGGAATCGTAATCATGGAAACTATTATTAACAAACTTTACGACCAACAAGACCTGTCTCAACAAGAGAGCCAGCAGTTGTTTGACACTATCATTAAAGGGGAACTTGACCCTATTTTGATGTCTGCCGCGTTAACCGCTCTGAAAATCAAAGGGGAAACCCCAGAGGAGATCGCAGGTGCAGCCAAAGCGCTATTAGCCAATGCTAATCCCTTCCCCCGTCCTGACTATGACTTCGCAGATATCGTGGGTACTGGCGGCGATGGAGCCAACACTATCAACATTTCCACAACCGCGGCATTTGTTGCCGCAGCTTGTGGTCTAAAAGTAGCGAAGCATGGTAACCGCGGTGTGTCGAGCAAATCTGGTTCTTCTGACCTGCTCGACTCTTTTGGTATCAACCTAGCGATGTCTGCCGAGGACACACGCAAAGCCGTTGATGATATTGGTGTTGCCTTCCTATTTGCACCGCAATATCACGGTGGTGTTCGTCATGCGATGCCCGTTCGCCAAACCATGAAAACTCGTACTATCTTCAATATTTTGGGTCCACTGATTAACCCAGCAAGACCAAACATCGAATTGATGGGCGTTTATGACGCGAAACTGGTTCGTCCTATCGCAGAAACCATGCTACAAATGGGGATGAAACGTGCAGCTGTAGTACACGGTAGCGGTCTAGACGAAGTAGCAATTCATGGCGAAACGCTAGTAGCAGAAATCAAAGACGGGAAAATTACCGAGTACACGTTAACACCAGAAGATTTCGGCTTAGATGCTCATCCACTTGAGGCTATCAAAGGTGGTGAGCCAGAAAAAAACCGCGCAATCATCACCAATATGCTGACCGGAAAAGGGACTGACGCTCAACTTGGCGCTGTTGCTGTCAACGTTGCATTATTGATGAAACTGTTTGGGCATGACGACCTTAAGTCCAATGCTCAACAAGCGATAGACGCAATGAATTCAGGTAAAGCGTATCAGCTCGTTCAGCAACTCGCTGAGCGCGGATAAACCATCGACGACAACATAGGAAAAGAAAATGGAAACGGTATTAGCAAAAATCGTCGAAGACAAAAAAATCTGGGTTGCGGCTCGTAAAGAGTCTCAACCGCTAGAAAGCTTTAAGGCCGATCTAGTGCCATCAGATCGCAGCTTTTATGGAGCGCTGTCTACAGGAAAAGCTGCCTTCATTCTTGAGTGCAAAAAAGCGTCCCCATCTAAAGGGTTAATCCGCGACGATTTCGACTTGGACTACATAGCCTCGGTATACAACAACCACGCAAGCGCGATCTCTGTTTTGACCGATGAGAAGTATTTCCAAGGTAACTTTGACTTCCTACCCCAAGTTCGTCGTCAGGTTAAACAGCCAGTGCTGTGTAAAGACTTTATGATTGACACTTATCAGGTCTATCTTGCTCGCCACTACAATGCTGACGCTATTCTTTTGATGCTTTCAGTACTCAATGATGACGAATATCGTGAGCTTGCAGCCGTTGCAGAGTCTCTCGACCTTGGTATTCTCACCGAAGTAAGTAACGAAGAAGAACTAGAGCGAGCTATTGCGCTTAAGGCGAAAGTTGTCGGTATCAACAACCGCAACCTTCGTGACCTGTCGGTGAATCTTGAACGCACTAAGGAGCTTGCTCCAAAACTTCCTGAAGGAACCATCATCATCTCTGAATCTGGTATTTATAACCACCAGCAAGTTCGAGATCTTTGTCCGTTTGCTAATGGCTTCCTAATCGGTAGTTCGCTCATGGCAGAAGACAACTTAGAACTTGCCGTTCGTAAAGTGCTGTTCGGAGAAAACAAAGTGTGTGGCCTGACCCAAGCAGACGATGCGGCAAAAGCTTACCAGGCTGGCGCAGTAAAAGGTGGTTTGATTTTCGTAGAAAAGTCTCCGCGCTACGTCGATTTAGAATCAGCTCGCATGGTCATGAGTGGCGCTCCACTTGAGTTTGTTGGCGTATTTCAAAACCATAACCCGGAGTTTGTCGCAGATACAGCAAATCAACTGAAACTGTCTGCGGTACAGCTGCACGGTAACGAAGACCAAGCCTACGTAGATACACTCAAACCTCTTCTTAATGAAGATATAAAAGTGTGGAAAGCACACGGTGTCACCGATGAGCTGCCAGACCTAAACAGCATCAATGTTGACCGCCACTTATTAGATGCCAAGGTGGGTGAACAATCAGGCGGTACCGGAAAGAGCTTTGATTGGCAATTATTAAATAACACCACTGACATTATGCTAGCTGGAGGACTGTCTCCTGAGAATGTTAAGCAAGCTAGTGAGCTTGGATGTATCGGCTTAGATCTCAATTCGGGCGTTGAGTCCGCACCGGGTAAGAAAGATGCCGAAAAACTCAACCAAGCCTTCGCATTAATTCGAGATTACTAAAACTTGCTCTAGTACGAGTAACAAGTTTCAACTTAAGGAATTTACCATGTCTAAATTAGATGCCTATTTTGGCGAATACGGTGGACAATTTGTTCCACAGATCCTTGTCCCAGCACTGGATCAACTAGAGCAAGCCTTTATCGACGCTCAGGATGACCCTGAATTTCGTTCAGAGTTTATGTCCCTACTGCAAGAATACGCAGGGCGTCCAACGGCGCTAACACTAACTCGCAACCTCACCAAAGGCACCAAGACGAAGCTTTACCTTAAACGTGAAGATTTACTTCACGGTGGAGCTCACAAAACCAACCAAGTACTTGGCCAAGCTTTGCTTGCCAAACGTATGGGTAAAAACGAAATTATTGCCGAAACAGGCGCTGGTCAGCATGGGGTTGCAACAGCACTTGCTTGTGCGTTGCTTGGACTAAAGTGCCGAGTATATATGGGTGCAAAAGACGTAGAACGTCAAAGCCCTAACGTTTTCCGCATGCGTCTGATGGGTGCTGAGGTAATTCCTGTTCATTCTGGTTCAGCAACACTAAAAGATGCCTGTAATGAAGCTCTACGTGACTGGTCAGCCAGCTACGAAGATGCGCACTACTTACTAGGTACAGCGGCAGGCCCTCACCCGTTCCCAACCATTGTACGTGAATTCCAACGTATGATTGGTGAAGAGACCAAAAATCAAATCCTAGCACGTGAAGGGGTTCTTCCTGACGCTGTTATTGCCTGTGTCGGCGGAGGCTCAAATGCCATTGGCATGTTTGCAGACTTTATTGAAGAAGAGAGCGTTCGCTTAATCGGTGTAGAGCCTGCTGGACTAGGGATTGATACAGACCAACACGGCGCGCCATTAAAGCATGGTACTACTGGTATCTTCTTCGGCATGAAAGCACCACTTATGCAAGATCCACATGGCCAAATAGAAGAGTCTTACTCCGTATCTGCAGGTCTCGATTTCCCATCCGTTGGACCACAGCACGCTTATCTAAATAGTATTGGTCGAGCAGAATACGAGTCTATTTCTGACGACGAAGCGCTCGAATCATTCCAAGAGCTAGCGCGCGGAGAAGGTATTATCCCAGCTCTTGAGTCTTCACACGCACTGGCTTACGCGTTAAAGATGGCACGCGAAAACCCAGAGAAGGAACAACTTCTCGTTGTTAACCTATCAGGGCGCGGAGACAAAGATATATTCACCGTTCACGATATCTTAAAAGAAAAAGGAGTTATGTAATGAGCCTGAATCAAGATCGCTACAAAGAAATGTTTCAACGCCTAGGCGAGAAGAATCAAGGCGCTTTCGTTCCTTTCGTGACAATGGGAGATCCGAATCCAGAGCTGTCTCTGAAAATCATCGAAACCTTAGTTGAGTCTGGCGCTGATGCGCTAGAGCTTGGCATGCCGTTTTCAGACCCTCAAGCTGACGGTCCTACTATTCAAGGCGCAAACATTCGTGCCTTGGACTCAAAAACCACACCGACTATATGTTTTGAGCTACTGGCAAAAATACGCTCAAAATACCCAGAGCTTCCAATTGGATTGCTCATGTACGCAAACCTCGTCTATTCAGGTGGCGTTGACACTTTCTATAAGAAATGCGCGGAAGTGGGCGTCGACTCAGTACTAATCGCTGACGTTCCAACTAACGAAAGCAAAGAGTTTGTTGAAGCGGCTCATAAGCACGGTATTCACCCTATCTTTATTGCGCCACCAACAGCGAGTGAAGAAACCATTCAGCAAGTGGCAAAACTAGGCGGCGGCTATACCTACCTGCTTTCGAGAGCTGGGGTAACTGGTACTGAAACTAAAGCTAATATGCCTATGAATACTCAGCTAGATAAACTCACTAAACATGATGCTCCGCCATCATTACTTGGTTTTGGTATTTCTGAGCCGAAGCAAATCTCTGAAGCATTGGCTGCTGGTGCTGCAGGAGCTATCTCTGGCTCTGCGGTCGTTAAAATCATCGAAAACAACTTGGCAGAGCCCGAAAAAATGCTAAACAAACTTTCTGAATTTGTTAAAGCGATGAAAGCAGCGACACAAAAATAGGCGTTTTTTTAGACAGTTCATTTTGCCCTTTCATAACAAAAAAGTTGCGCCAGTTGCGCAACTTTTTTTTTACATCTCAACCTTCACAACTATTATCAATATCTTTCAATCCGTAAGTAATTATTAACCAAATTCAAAGCAAACGTTTGCTATCGGTCAATAGAACAGCATTCCTTCTAATATTCTTATCTAAATCACCTCTAATTGATTTCTATCTATTGCTAACAGTGCTAATAAAGTGTAAAAACTCCAACGAACATTAGTCTAACATTTGCCGTTCATCTGGAAGACTATGCTAGGATTTTATAATTTATTAGCACAGGAGTTAAGGAAGTGTTAAAAGAAAAGTTGATGCTAAACAATATTGGCGTCCAAGTCGTGATTGCAATGATCCTAGGTACCCTAATCGGGGCCGTAATGGGTGAATCTGCGTCTATGTTTGCCCCATTGGGTACTATCTTTATTAATTTAATTAAGATGTTAGTCATTCCTTTGGTTGCTGTAGCTCTGATTTCAGGTGCTGCTGGTCTTGGCAACAGTAGTAACGCAGGTAAAGTTGGTGTCACCACACTAGCTTATTTTGGTTTAACTTCAGCTCTAGCAGTGGCGTTAGCGCTTGTTATGGGTGAAGTGTTCCAACCAGGTATTAATATCGATACAGCAGGCATCGAGGGCATGTTCTCTGCTGAATACGCTTCTAAGGGCGACCTACCTTCTTTCTGGGCAACCATTACAGGTATGATCCCGACCAACGTTTTTCAGTCCTTAAATGAAGCAAACATCCTACAGATCTTGGTGTTCTGCCTATTCTTTGGTATCGGCCTTTCTAAACTAGAAGAAACCCGTCGCAACCCTCTTCTTAATGGCGTGAACGCAATTGTTGATGTTATGGTGTGGATGATCAACAAAGTGATGATCATCGCTCCTATCGGCGTATTCGGCCTAATGGCAGAAGCCGTTGGCACCTTCGGTTTTGGTGCGCTAATGGTTGTGTTCAAGCTGTTCGTCGTCTACATCGCAGCCATTCTTATCTTCGGCTTTGTTGTATACCCTCTAATGATTCAAGTGTTTACAAAGACCTCAGCGAAGAAGTTCATTAGTGCCATGAAAAAGCCTCAAGCAGTTGCGCTTTCGACGGCTTCTTCAATGGCGACACTGCCTGTGACTATGGACACAGTAGAAAAAGAGTTAGGTGTTAAGAACTCGACAGCATCGTTCGTACTGCCACTTGGTGCGACCATCAATATGTCTGGTAACGCAATTTACTATGGTTTGGTAGCTATCTTCTTTGCACAGTTATTCAATATCGATCTTTCAATGGGCGCATACATTGCTATCATCGTGACATCGACATTGGGTGCGGTTGGTCAAGCCGGTGTTCCTGGTCCGTCATTCCTTGTCGTAGCGGTACTACTGGCGGCAGGCATTCCTATTGAAGGCCTACCTCTGTTATTCGCTCTAGACCGTATCTTCGACATGATTCGTACTGCTCTAAACATCACTGGTGATGCAGCTTGTGCGGTCATCGTTGATGCTCTGGTTGAAGAAGAAACACAAGAGGCTGAGTTACAAAAACAACAAGCGTAACTTTAGTCATTAAACAGATTTCAAGGGTTGTCACTTTATAGTGACAACCCTTTTTTATATAAAACTGTTTTAATATGTGTTTTTCTACTAGGTTATTTATGGTTACAAACAAAAGGAGTTTGACGTACCCATGGGAAAGATAATCTTTTATATGCCGACACCAACCTCTGACGCTCGAGCTTGGATGGAGTATGGTGAAATGACCGACGAGGATGGCAATTTCTCTGACAACATAATGCATCGCAAAAACCATCGCTGGATACAACATCTTGCTACGACCAAGGATAAAGAAGCCATTCAGATCTGGTATCAAAAAGGCGTTACCATTAATGAGCTAGTCAATATTTCTAATGATGATCAAATATATATCCGTGGACATGGATTCCCGGGGAAAGAACATATCACCATGGCTAAATGCTGGGGCACTGTCGTAGGCCACAGGTTTGTCGTCGACCGACTAAAAGAAAATGGCCTTCCAAAGACTTTTACAGGCAAAATCAAATGCTATAACTGTAACAGTGCCTCCTGGGTAAATGGTCAGCGAAGCTTCGCTCAAGCTCTTGCTGATTATATGTATGGCTGGGGCTACGATAAATGTACTTACTACGGTTACAGAGGAAAGCTCGACTCCTACTATAAAAACGGATTTGATGGCATACACAAGTACATCCGTGGCGGCAATTTCACCGATGGTGTGTGCCGAGCCAGTGATGCCAGGGTGCAAATAAAACCGCAGGATCTTAATCCCCCTCAGTACGCATCGATCTCTGGTTTAAAAAAACCTATCACCGAATAGTGTATTAGGAATAGAAGATTAACAAAGGCCCGACTTTTCGGGTCTTTCTAACTCGTCTCGTCACTGGCACACCTCCCTTGGTCCCGAGCATCTTCATCACCAATTTGTTCAAATTGTTTTGTATTGGCAAAGTTTTGGTTACACTGTCGTGAATCATCACTGAAAGGTTTGCGATAAACATGAAGCAACTACTTGATTTTATTCCACTGATTATCTTTTTCGCTCTATATAAAATGCAAGATATCTACGTGGCAACGGGCGCATTAATCGTCGCAACCGCAGTTCAAATCGTCATCACCTATTTCCTATATAAGAAAGTCGAAAAAATGCAGGTCATTACATTCTTAATGGTCGCTGTGTTTGGTGGCATGACGATATTCTTGCACGATGACAACTTCATAAAATGGAAAGTAACTATTGTTTACGTGATATTTGCGATAGGTCTAGCGGTTAGTCATGCGATGGGGCGAAGCGCTATTAAAGGTATGCTGGGTAAAGAAATCACCTTACCTGACGCGGTTTGGACCAAAGTAAACTATGCGTGGGTCGGCTTCTTTTCTTTCTGCGCGGGTTTGAACATTTACGTCGCTTACTCCCTTCCACTCGACGTTTGGGTCAACTTTAAAGTCTTCGGCCTATTGGCAGCTACCCTGCTCTTCACCATTCTCACTGGCGTGTATATCTACAAACACATTCCGAAAGATGAAGAAGGTAAACCTGCCAAAAATGAGAACCAAGATCATACATCTTGATTCAAGGCGGAAGTTTTGTATACTCCGCAGATAATTGAAAACAGCGACCTACGGGTCGCTGTCTTGTTTCAGGAAGACTATAACCATGACCAATACAACATCAAACACACCTAAAGGCCAACCTATAATTCGCACTCTAGCTATGCCTGAGAATACCAACGCGAATGGCGATATATTTGGTGGTTGGATTATGTCTCAATTGGACTTAGCCGGCGGTATCCTGGCGAAAGAGATCTCTCATGGCCGTATCGTGACGGTTTCAGTTTCAGGAATCACGTTCAAACACCCTGTAAAAGTTGGTGATGTAGTTTGCTGCTACGGTGAATGCACCAAAATTGGTAACACCTCAATGACTATCAATCTAGAAGTATGGGTTAAACCAGTAAGTCTAGAGGGTGTCGGTGACCGTTACCAAGTATGTGAAGCTACCTTCCATTACGTTGCCATTGATGCAAATGGACGCCCTCGTCCAATTAATCCAAATTAAAGCGCTTCTAGCGATGACTTTTCCGTGAAAAAATGACATCTTAAGAGGACATGACTATTTGAAGGAAACAAATATGTGGTACGTTATTTTTTCACAAGACGTTGAGAACTCGCTAGAAAAACGTCTCAGCGTTCGCCCACAACATCTGGAAAGACTTCAAACACTCCAAGATGAAGGTCGATTGCTCACCGCAGGCCCAATGCCAGCCATTGACAGTGATAATCCGGGAGATGCTGGGTTTACAGGCTCAACCGTTATTGCTGAGTTCGAGTCGTTAGCGGCAGCGCAACAATGGGCAGATGCCGACCCGTACATTGAAGCTGGTGTTTATGCTAACGTTATCGTTAAACCATTTAAGAAAGTATTCTAAAGGCGAACGATGAAAAAATCTCTTTGGATGGCTCTCACGGCAGTGACCGTGTTAGCGGGCTGTTCTAGCGCCAATGATGACCAACAGCGTCAGATAGAAATGCTAGCTCAAAGCCGCGCTAGCGTGTTGTCTTCTGGTTTGCCTATTGAACAAGGCCCGTTGTCCATCATGAAGGCCTCAGCCAACAAAGGCACGGTTGAAATTATGATGATCTACAATACCGATGCCAAAGGCGCTAAACCGCTTGATACGGTATTGCGTAACAGCATGAACTATTACTGTACCGATCGTGAAGTGAAATCAAATCTGGATATGGGTTTGGCCTACCGGATCAAAATTCGCAACTCGCGCGGTCAACTTATGGTAGACCAGCTTGTCACCAAAGACTATTGCGACAAGCCGCCTGCCAACTAATTCGAATCATCGAAAAAAAGGCTTGCATCTGCAAGCCTTTTCTATTTTTCTACCGATTAACTTAGCTTTTTACGCAAATTACTCGCAGCTTTCACCAAGTTGTTTAATGATGCTTCCGTTTCTTCCCAGTTACGTGTTTTTAAACCGCAGTCTGGGTTCACCCATAGTCTCTCTACAGGAATGCGCTCAGCCGCTTTCTCAATCAACTGCTCAATCCATTCAACGGTCGGGATGTTTGGAGAGTGAATATCGTAAACCCCCGGCCCAATCTCATTTGGATAGTTAAACTCTTCAAACGCATTTAGCAGTTCCATATTTGAACGAGAAGTTTCAATGGTAATCACGTCTGCATCTAACGCAGCCACAGATTCAATGATTTCATTGAACTCGCTGTAACACATATGAGTGTGTATTTGAGTTTCTGGTTTAGCACTTGCCGCGGACACTTTGAACGCTTTCACCGCCCACTCTAAATATGCTTTATGGTCACGCTGTTTTAACGGTAAACCCTCGCGAATTGCAGGTTCGTCAATCTGAATGATATTAATTCCAGCGTTCTGCAAATCATTAACTTCATCTTGAAGTGCTAATGCAAGCTGATTGGCTATCGTTTCTCGCGTCACATCCTCACGAGGGAACGTCCAGCATAAGATGGTCACAGGCCCCGTTAACATACCTTTCATTGGTTTTGAGGTTAACGACTGAGCATAGGTTGACCACTCGACTGTCATTGGCTTGTCACGTTCGATATCAGCAACCACGATGGCAGGTTTAACACAGCGCGATCCATAACTCTGTACCCAACCAAATTGAGTAGTTTGAAAGCCTGAAAGATTCTCTGCAAAATACTCCACCATATCATTACGTTCAGCTTCACCGTGCACCAAAACATCTAATCCGGTGGCTTCCTGTCGCTCTACCGTATCTTTGATAAACGCATGCATAGCAGTTTGATAACTTGGGAAATCAATGTCATTACGTTTGTACGCCGCACGTGTTTGTCGAACTTCAGAGGTTTGCGGGAACGAACCTATCGTCGTAGTTGGCAATAAAGGAAGCTTCAATACTTCTTTCTGATGATGGGCTCGCTCATCATAAGGTGCGCAGCGATCACCGTTGGTTTGGCCCAAAGCGGCAACACGCTTTTGAACCTCAGGCTTATTTACCCAAGTCGATAGCTCACGCTCTATAATGGGTTGACTGTATTGAGCACAATACTGTTTTGCATCTTCATCGCCATCTAATGCCTTAGCCAACCATTGCACTTCACTAACCTTCTGTTTGGCAAAAGAGAACCAGTTTTTTGTCCCTTCTGGAAGTTTGGTTTCCAGTTCTAAATCAACCGGGCTGTGTAGCAAAGAGCATGAGGTGGCCACCCACAAGCGTTCACCAAGCTTTTCTTTTACTGGCTGCAATTGTTGGAGCTTACTGTGTAAATTTGCGCGCCATACATTTCGACCATTGATAGTACCGACCGATAACACCCAATCTTCTGGTAATTGATCAACCACGATATCTAGCTGTTCAGGAGCCGCAGCCACATCAATGTGCAGGCCATCAACACTTAGTTGCTTAATCACATCTAACGATTCAACAACCGAGTCAAAATAGGTTGTCAGTAGCACCTTCACATCACTTCTAATTACCTGATAAGCCAGCTTAAAACTACTTAGCCATGGCTTTGGAAGCTCAAGAGATAGTATTGGCTCATCAATTTGTACCCACTCTACACCCAGTTTTTCTAGCTTCGCTAAGATAGCTTGGTAGGCTGTCAAAAGACGTGGCAACAGCGTGAGTCTATCAAAACCGTCTTCGACTTCTTTTCCAAGGTAAAGGTAACTCAACGGGCCTAGAAGCACAGGTTTCACATTACTGCTGTTTTGCTGAGCTTCATTTATTTCATCAAATAACTGGGTCCAACTTACTTGAAAACTATCTTGAGAGGAAAACTCAGGAACAATGTAGTGATAGTTTGTGTTAAACCACTTCGTCATGTCTGACGCTGCTTCGCCACTGCAACCGCACTGAGCCTGTGACTGACCTCGCCCTACACGAAAAAGCGTATCAAGGTCAGGAAAGCCTTTAGCATGTCGCTTTGGCACATGGCCTAGTAGTAGGCTGGTACTAAGTACATGGTCATACCAAGCAAAATCACCCGCTGTCACGAAAGATAGTTCATTGTCGCGTTGCAGCGCCCAGTTATTCTGTTTGATGTTACTTGCAGTTTGCTTGAGAGCAGCTTGGTCGCTCTCCCCTTTCCAGTATTTTTCTAGAGCAAATTTGAGTTCGCGTTTTTCACCGATGCGTGGATAGCCAAGAATGTGCGTTACTGTCATGTTGATGTCCTTTATCTGAAGCAGTCTGGATGGCTAAACTATCCCCCAGCCAATAAATATGAACAATCTCAAATTATTCACATTGAATATGAAATTAATTCAACAATAGATAGAAAACACTTTTGGACGTCTAGATGTTTACACATCTTATAAATCACGTTAAGTTAATAGTTAAGGGAACAGGATGAGGGATATTCATGATAGAGCTAAAGCACTTAAAAACATTGGCATCGCTACGAGATACAGGATCACTAACTGCGACCGCCACATCGCTACACCTAACTCAGTCCGCCCTCTCTCATCAACTAAAGGACTTAGAAGCGCGTATCGGCTCACCGTTGTTTATTCGCAAGACACGCCCAGTTCGATTTACCTCAGAAGGTGAGATACTGCTCAACCTCGCGAACGAAATTCTTCCACGCATCGCGCAAGCAGAAGGTGATTTAGCGGGTCTCAAGGAAGACATCAACGGTCGTTTACACATGGCTATAGACTGTCATTCTTGCTTTCAGTGGCTGATGCCCGCTTTGAAAGAGTACCAACTCGCTTGGCCACATGTAGAGCTTGATTTTTCCTCTGGCTTTGGCTTTGAGCCTATTCCTGCTTTGGTTGCTGGAGAGCTAGATCTGGTGATTACCTCTGATATTCAGCCGCGATCTGAAATTCATTATGAACCCCTGTTCGATTTCGAGATGCGTTTAGTCACGTCCATCTCTCACCCATTAGCAGAAAAATCTGTAATTGAACCCGAAGATCTATCAGAGCAGACCTTATTGACGTATCCGGTTCAAAAGCAACGTCTTGATATAGTCAAACATTTCTTAACCCCAGCAGGGATAGAACCAAAGAAATGGAAGCAAGCTGACAACACCTTAATGTTGGTACAAATGGTTTCGGCGGGTTTAGGGGTCGCTGCTTTACCTAACTGGGCAGTGAGTGAGTTTTCTCGTCAAGGATTAATTACCAGCAAGCCACTGGGACAAGGGCTTTGGCGAAGACTCTTTGCTGCGGTGAGAAATGGAGAAAAGGATAAACACTATCTGCAGGCATTTTTCGGCACAGCAAGAACGCAATGTCAGCAACATCTGGAAGGTATCAAGATAGCTTAAGTTCTATTGTAATAGTCCATTCAAAAAGTAAGCCCTCCATAGTGGAGGGCTTACTTCGTTATAACGCAGTACTGCTTAAGAACGTGGACTCACGATTCCCAAACATACTGCTTGCTGTTTGTCCTGAGGAGACTCTTGATAAATCACTTCTTGCTGGATATCTGGTACAAACTGCGGCCATTCATTAGTAAAGCGAGCAAATACCCCTTCTTTACATCCTGCCCCCACATTACCCATCAACAACACACCTTGCTGCTCAATCGCCTCGGCTGTGATATGGCGGTTGTAAACATTGGGTAGCGTCTCATTGCTCCACTGATTCGTCATTTTTGGATGAGGTGCAATATAGAAGGTAAACCATTGAGAAAGCGGTGTTCCACCAACTAATGTCAACGGCTTGTCATTATGTTGATACCAAAACTGCTCTGCTTCGCTGCTTAACGTCTTAATCCCGCTAAAGTTCTGTCCCGCATTACGAACGTTAAAGAGCATAACCGAGGCATAGCCAGCAATCATAACCAATGCCATGACTGACAACACTTTAAATGGTCTCGATAGTTTACCTACCACATCTTTTGCTAGATAAGCGACCAACACAGCTGGCGCAGGCATGAAGAACGGGTGCAACCATTCTACAAGGCGATTACCTTTATGGAAGGTAAACCAAGCCATGATAAGTACCAGAGGAGCCAATAAAACAAACGTTGTTAGCCATACTTTTTCAGGCACATCTTTAGTCAGTTTCAGCGCTCGTTTTCCCAGCAGCGCCGCTAACAAAACAAACGGATAGAATACCGACAACAGCGCTAACCAACTACCAGGACTCAACTGCGCCGATACTTGACCACTCACCCACTTCACTGACGAGAAGTTGTTGGCGAACATCCAAAAGAAATTTGGCGTTACTAAAGCTAAAAATGCAACAATACCGGCATAGAAATACGGTTCTTTCCAAAAGCGACGCACGCTTGGCACCGTAAGGCTAAGTATAAATACCATCGCAACTGGTGCGAAGGTCGTGTATTTAGCCATTGCAGAGCAACCAGCTAACACGCCAAACGGCAACCACCACTTCGCGTTTTCATAAACAGCTTTGACAAAAAACAATAAAATCCATGACCAAGAACCGAACAACAAATAGTTGTCGTTATATGGAATGGCTTCAAAGTTGATAACGCCCGATAAGTTCAGAGTTAGCAGCCCCAACCAAGCTAAGGCTATTGAGTCTGTGAGTTTGTAAGCGAGTCTGTAGCAACCCAGCATACCCAATGCGATAACAGAGAAGTGTCCTACGTACCAAAATGCTGACGCAAACTCTGTGGTATCTGAGACCAGTAAAATACGAGCAAAAAAGCCTACAAACCACGGATTGTTCGGACTTCCCCATTCACCATTACTGGCCCAGTTCAACGCTTCCACTGCGTCATAAGGTACGGTTGGATCTAGGTGATAAGACACCAAAGACCAAGCGACGGCATAGAAAAAACACCACATAAATGCAAAGCGATGCGAACGCTGCACATCTGTTGAACTCGTGGATGCTCGGTCAAAACTGAGAATAGTTGAAAACATTGGCTAAAAAGGGCTCCCCTAAAAAGTCAAAATAGAAGGTTTTGGCGATAGACTTTACTCACTTGAAGTGCATCACAAAATGGCTTCAAGTCATTTTTTTGTAAATATCTTAGTTATTAATAAGTTATATAAATTAATGATACTTATAATATGAATAGTCTATATGGATAGATAGTCAAGAGCTGTAATGAAATGTCAGCATCGAAGGGACAGAAGAGTACCTTCAGATCGGAAGAGTAAAACGAGAAGTGACTGATTCTATTTATGAATCACACCATTCAATACATTCTGTACAAACTGCATTAAACCGTGTGATTCATAATAATTAGAGAGATGTTGAATTATTGCGCGTTAACCGTTTGAGGCTCCACCTGTTCGATGTGCTTAACCGCACTCTCAGAAAACCCGTCGTGCAGATGATAATAGCGTTTATAAACAATGCCACTAATCGCCATTAAGATTGCAGGTAAGCCCACCATCATGAACTCAATGCCAAAAATTGTATCCGCAGTTTGTTCTACGTTCGGTACATAGCCGACTAATGACAGCCCCACACCAACGATGAAGCCACCAGCTGCACCCGCGAATTTTACCAACATGGTTTGAACTGAGAAAATAACGCTCTCGCTGCGACGACCAGTTTTATATTCACCATAGTCCACAACATCAGCAAGCATTACTGTTTGTAGTGCATTCGCAATACCGATACCAAATTTGATAGCTGCACCTGATAGACCGATAAGCACCACGTTACCCGGAGCCAAGCCACTCATCGCAAGTAACAGGCCACATGATAGTATCGGGAAACCACAGGCGATAAACCACAAGTTCTTTCTAGGCAACTTAGCAGCAATGCGTGGGAACAAGAAAACACCCGCGACTTCCGCAGCACCAGCAACCATCATATAGATTGGGAAAAGTTCAGGATTTCCTAGTGCATAAGAAAAGTAGTAGATAGCAAATCCGCCCACTAACAAGTTAGCGATTTGGAAAGATAATACCGTGCCAATCAGTGCTTTTAGTTGGTCATTTTGACCAATAATTACCATGACATCTTTGAAATTAAACTTCTCCGCTGCATTTGCTTTGATGTTGGTATCTTCTTTTACGTTGCGAGCTACCAAGAAAGCACTTAACACAAATAGAATCGCGATTAGGATTGATAGATTGAAGAAACCGTCTCCTTGATTGCCGTCTCCTAACGTACCAACAATATGCAAGCCGTAAGTACCGATGATAAACCATGCCAAGCTAGCGAATAGACGAGGCCATACGACCAACTTCTCTCGTTCTTGTCTAGAGCTAGACAGCGCTGGAATCATTGACCAATAAGGAATATCCATAATAGTATAGGTCAGTCCCCATAAGATGTACGCTGCCGCAGCATATACATATAAGGTTGTACCCTCAAACATATGAGTACTAAACAACGCAATCAGCACAACCGCATTTAGAATCGTCCCAACAACAATCCATGGACGAAACTTACCCATTTTTGAACGAGTGTTGTCAACGATCACGCCCATAAGAGGGTCAGTCACAGCATCGAAAATTCGGGCCACAAGGAAGATTGAACCGACAAACGCAGCGGACAATCCTGCGACGTCTGTAAAGTAGAACATAAGGAAGATGTAGATAGGCGCACAGGCAAAGTCTTTACCTAAAGCACCTAGGCCATATGAGAGTTTGGTTTTAAGAGTCAGTTGTTCAGACATAGGTTACACTTAGTTTCTTTAATTTATTGGTCTGAGCGCAATCCTACTGACAGAAGCGTCGCCTTTCTGTGATCCATAACCACAACTGGAAACGTTTACACTGGCATATTTAAAAATGAGATCTAAAACAGTAAAAAATAACAATATGTAAATTAAATGTGATCAAATACATCTATTACTAGTTTTAAGGAGTAAAAATAATCCGGAAACGATTACAACTAAACCAATAAAAAAGGCTGCAAGATAAAGTCATGCAGCCTTATTGCAATCAGTACAGTTTAGAGTCGCTGTAACACCACTAGAACCGCAGATTCTGAGTCTAGTATCGGCATCGTCAGCCCAATCTCTTCGCACCATTCTCCGGTTAACTCACATCCTTCTTCCATCCAAGGCGGTTGGTAGTTAACGATGTCATCAAACAAAGCAGGTTTATCAATCACGGAAACTTTGTACCTTGCTTTAGGATCCAATCCTGGTATCCGTAGATGCCCACTTAACGAATTCGTTGGCATGGCCAACTGAGCGATCTGGATAACCGCTTGAGACTGGTCCTTGGCAATAACAGCTGAGATCTGATGAGCGTTATCATCGGTTTCAAGACGCCATGAATTCCCGCTGTGTAGCAACGATCGCAATGATTTATGCAACTTGATGTAGCGCTCAAATCCTTGCTTTTCAATGTCACTTTCTTTGACTGGATCAAGTTCGATTCCCATATGACCGAACAAGGCGGTGAGGCCCCTAAATTCAATAGAGTGACGGCGTCTGGTACTATGGCAATGGCTCGCTCCGATATGGCTCCCCATGACTTCCGGTGGGAAGAAATAGCTCATACCTCGTTGTATAGACTGTCGCTCCAGCGCATCATTATTATCTGATGCCCAGAAGCGATGGGTACGCTTCAACACTTCAAAATCGATTCTCCCACCACCTGCTGCACACGATTCAATTTCTACGTTAGGATGTTTTTCTCGCACTTTATCAACCAGCTGATAATAGCGAACCACTTGTTGATGACCGGCCGCTTTACCTCTGTGTCCGGGTTGCACCACTTCACGATTCATATCCCACTTGATATAGCCGATATTGTATGTGGATAGGAAATAATCCAAGCGCTCAAACAAGAATTCAAACGCAGCATCATTTTGAAGATCGATGACATATTGGTTGCGCCCAGTAGGCTGTTGATAGCCATCAACTGCCAGCAGCCAGTCAGGGTGACTACGATAAAGATCAGAATTCTTGTTGATCATTTCCGGCTCAAACCATAGGCCAAACTCCATTCCGAGACTGTTTACATGCTCAACAACAGGCTGCAAACCTTTAGGATATTTCGATTCATCTAAAAACCAATCCCCTAACGCAGCCTTGTCACCGTCGCGTCCCTTAAACCACCCGTCGTCAATAATGAAGCGCTCAACACCCATCTGTGCTGCCTGTGTCGCCATAGACATAATGTAGTCAGGATCGTGGTCGAAATAGATGCCTTCCCATGTATTCAAGTGAATTGGACGAGGTTTATTCACAAACTCAGAAGGTAAAATTGAGTGACGGACGTGTTCATGGAATTGCTGGCTCATGCCATTCAACCCTTTATCGCTGTAACTGGCATACAGCCAAGGAGTAGTTAGACTTTCACCTTGTTCAAGAGTCACTTCCCCAGGCAGATAGATAACTTCAGCCTGAGCATAACGGCGGCCATCAGCTTTCACATCAACTCTTAACCTGTGGTTCCCACTCCACGCAAAATGGAAACCCCACACATCACCAGACATTTCATCAAAATGGCTGGTACCCGCAATAATTGCTGGATAATGCTCATGAGAGGTCCGTCCACGACGGTTCTCTTGTTGGAAGCCTCCTTGCAATAATGGCTGGCGTACCGTTTGGAATTCATGGACCCAGCGCCCGAAGAAGCTCATCAACTCTTTGGCTCGTTCTGGCAACATCAAAGTATTGGCTAATCGGTTTACTTGATACGCACCCGCCTTGTCATTCGTGAGTGTATGGCGAACCTTAACCACATCGTACTTGTCTAGATGCAGTTCACTGGTTAACGTTAGCCCCGCCGATGCATCTTCACTGACCAAAGTGAGCTGACCATCTTTGTGGAGTGTCTCTGAAATGGTAAAAACCGGAGCCCAATCTAAGCCATTGCGGTGTCCTTCTATCGCCGGACTGCTAAATAACCCGCGAGCTAATTCCGGAGTTAAAGACATAGCAATATCATCATCCAAGCGCCCATAAGGAACTGGACGATGCAACGCTAACCGTGATTGAGGGTGAGATACATCGATGTTCTTACCCCAGTGCAAAATCTCGGCTAACTCCCCGACTTCAAGAAGCATCTGTGTGCTGGTGCCCTTAAGTTCAATCAGCGTTTTATTTGTCATTCACTCTAACCTCAGAAACGATTTGCTCTACATAATAGCTTCAAATCATAGAAATTCTGTGAGGCACTGCATAATCATGGAAACGTTTACAATTATAGTGTATTCAAAGCTCGTTTTCTGAGCGTAGGAGGATAAAGCGACGAAACGTAAAATTATGTTCAAACAAGACGGCCAGATAGAGTTAAACTTTATTCACAGTGACATTTTTGGAAACGATTACTCTAATCGTTAAAAATGGGGGTTCACGCACACTAATAGCGTTTGTCATATTTGCTTAAGCATTGTTTAATAAAATGATTAATAAGATGTAGAGAGCGTCATGGCCACAATCAAAGAAGTCGCAAAAGAAGCTGGCGTTTCAATCGCGACCACATCCCGAGTCATAAACAACGCGCCCCACACCAGTGAGGCCGCTATCGTTGCAGTTCAAGCTGCTATGAAAAAACTTGGCTATCGACCAAATGCAAACGCGCGCGCGCTGGTTAGCAAATCGTCCAATACTGTAGGGATTCTGGTACACGACGTATCTGCTCCGTTCTTTGGGGCTATGGTTAAAGCCATAGATACCATTGCTGCAGAACAAGGCAAACAAATTCTTATTGGTAGCGGATACCACGATCCAGTCAAAGAGCGAAATGCCATCAACCTGCTCATTAGCAGTCGCTGTGAGTCACTTGTCATCCACAGTAAAGGACTGTCAGATGAAGAGCTCACCGAACTGGCCGACGAAATACCCGGAATGATGCTCATTAATCGCTCTGTTCCGGCAATCGCAGATCGCTGCATTGCACTCGATAATTTCAAAGGTTCGTATTTGGCCACTGAGTTTTTGATTAAAAACGGCCACGAGAAAATAGGTTATATCGCCTCCAGCCACGACATCGATGATGCTCATGATCGTAGAGATGGTTACCTAGCGGCACTCAAAGATCACAACATCGAGCCCAATGAAGAATTTATTGAGTATGGTGAGCCGGATGAGATTGGCGGTGAACAGGCCATGGTGAACCTACTCGCCAAGAATCTATCGATTACAGCCGTTGCTACTTATAACGATGATATGGCGGCAGGCTGCTTAGCATTAATCCAAGAAAATGGTATACGAATTCCGGAAGATATGTCGGTTATTGGATTCGATGATGGATTGATCGCTCGTTTTATCTACCCTCGACTGACAACTATTCGTTACCCAATTCAGGTGATGGCTAAACAAGCTGTATTAGAAGCATTGCAAAGAGCCAGCGGGAAAGACGTTGAAAGAGCACAAAACCTCTTTGCGCCAATATTAGTAAAACGCTCTTCGGTAAGCAGAAGATAACTAGAGTTAGCTCGGTGCTGCGCTACTCAAGAGCGCAGCAATCCGTAGACAGCGTGGTCAACAACCCTGCCATTTAAGTTCTCGTTGCGCGTAATTATCCCTTCCAGCGAGAAGCCCAAACGCTCCGCCACATTTCTACTAGCCGTATTTTCCGTCGCAGCACACAGCTGAACCTTTTCCATACCAAGCTCGTTAAATGCATAATCGATAAGCTTACCGACGCTGCGCGTTACAATCCCGTTACCTTGTGCCTTTGATGACAGCCAGTAACCTAACTCCACCTTCTTTAGCGACAGGTTGATAGCGTTAAAACTAATGTTTCCTACCAACTCGCTACGATAGATCATGGCACACACCAAAGATTTACCATCCGCGTAATCGTGCAGTGACTGGCTAATAAATCGCTGGAAAAAAGCTTCTGAGTCGGCATGAGGTGGCCACGCTAACCATTGCGCTAAGTAGTCACGTTGCTCGTTAACTATCTCCAGATACTGTCCTGCAAAAGAAGGTTGTACCAACGCAAGCTCAATTTCGTTATCAACTTTTAGAGTGAACACCACAAGTCTCCCTTAAACGTCTAACTAACGGATTAATCAGAATCTTTTCTTTTAGTCGTGGTCTAGTTATACCTGATTAATGAGATTTCACAATTATCAGATTTTTGCGGGACTGATATTTCCACAGAATCACTTGGTTTACACCGCATAACCTGAGACAATCCGCCGGTAATTCTTATATCAAATGGCTCATTATGAAAATCTTAGTTCGAAACCTTGACCGTGACACAATTGAACACGACGTACGAAAACTGTTTCTAGGCTACGGCCGCGTTGTTGAATGTACACTGGTGTTGGATAAGGAAACGGGTAAGTCCAAAGGCTTTGCGTTCGTAGATATGCCAAACGAAGATGAAGCGAAAGTGGCGATCAAAGAACTGAACCTTACCATGTTCAATGGCAGCAAGATTCGCGTGAAATTTGCAGGTCACTAATGTGCAGGTCACCAAGACCAATAAGGCCAGTCTATGACTGGCCTTAACATTTTCTAGCAAAACGTTTCAATATACAGACGCTCTACTTTGTCTCTTGCCCATTGCGTTTTACGTAGAAACTTGAGCGATGATTTAATAGAAGGGTCATTCGCAAAACAGTTCACTCGAATGATATCGTGTAGCCCAGACCACCCGTAATGTTCCACCAATTGAGTAAGAATTTTCTCTAGCTTTAGGCCATGTAACGGGTTGTTTGGTTGTTCAGTGCTCATTAAAAGTTCCAAATAGTGTGTGGGTGGAATGCGGCGCTATTTCATCATAGGCTCTAACCAGAAAGCAATCGCATTTACTGTTGTCGCTCAATACATCGTCTTATGTCACTACTAGACTCAGTATTACAGCTACATTATCAATAGCAAACTTCTTACTTTTTAGAATGAAAACTCAGGACTTAACCATGACTACTATTACTTTGGAAACGAACGTCGGCAATATCGACATTGAGCTCAATATCGAAAAAGCCCCTGTTAGTGCCAAAAATTTTCTTAAATATTGCCAAGAAGGTTTTTACCAAGGAACAGTATTTCATCGTGTCATTGACGGGTTCATGATACAAGCTAGCGGTTACAACCAAAATCTCGAAGAAAAGCTAGGTCGCGCACCTATCGTCAACGAGGCCAATCGAGGTCTTAAAAACGTAACAGGATCTATAGCGATGGCTCGTACCGATGCTCCTCATTCTGCCACATCGGAATTTTTCATTAATTTAGTCGACAACGACTTCCTGAACCACACTGCCACCACAAACCGTGGCTGGGGCTATTCGGTTTTCGGCAAAGTGACCGCAGGCATGGATGTGGTCAACGCCATTGGAAAAGTAGCAACGCATTCCTACAAAGGGCACGATGACGTACCTTGTGAGTCAATTATAATTAATGATGTAGTAGTGAAATAACTACTGACGATTCAGTTTTTTGAATGGAAAGATTACTAGAACGCCAACCAGTTTCAGCTCTCTAGCACACTTCATCTATACCACTTCAATCAAACGGCTTAAGCAATTCAATAAACGATTCTCCGCTCTCGGGTAAATCTGCCCCGAAATACTCCGCGACACTCGCCCCTATGTCGGCGAGCGTCGCACGCTCACTCAAACACGCGCCATTGATGCCGTTTTTATGAAGCAATAACGGCACTTTTTCCCTAGTGTGTTGCCCATGACCAATATAAGGGTCATTCCCGTGGTCGGCCGTGACCACCAAAACATCCTCATCGTTCATCAATTGCATAATTTTAGCGATTCCAACGTCGCTTTTTTCCAACACTTTCCAATATAAATCTGGATCTTGTCGATGCCCTGACAAATCGGTTTCCTGTACATTGATACAAATAAACCCATGTTTTCGCTTATCAACTTCCTGATAAGCAATAGATAAGATTTGCTCCGTATCCACTAATCCTTTGAAACTCACACCATGGTTGTTTTCTACAATGTCGGCCACCTTACCAACCAAAACAGTTTCACAATCAACATTGGCGAGTAAATGGGGAACTTGCACTAAATGGTTAACCCCGTACCCTAAGTGAGCGACCTGAAACCCTCTTTCATACACTTTAGATTTAGGCGCATTAACTCCAACGCACTCTCCACGGACTTCTATCGAATTAATAAGCTGTTCGGTCGCATCAAGTCGCCCTCCAAATACAATGTTTCTTGCTACATCATTATTTGCACGAACAATTCGACCGATATTCAATAAACTATCAAATTCAATACGATTTAAATCCGCAGCAACGTTATACACCTCACCTAATTCAGCTTCCAGATTGTCGCCAATCACTACAGATTGCTCGACCAACAGTACAGCAAGCTCTCCTCTCTTTACCCGCTCAACGAAATACCCAGCCTCTTCAATGGACTCTTGAATCGTATCAATGGAGTTATGAAATGGATTTACCCTTGGTAATTTAGGTAGCGTTCCCATAAGCTCTTGATGTCCAGCAAACGTGTCGCATCCTTGGTGTCGCAGGTTGATGGTACCGGTGTTGGCGTTAGGGTTTTGTCTAAGGCGCGATACGTTGCAATCAACAACATTATTAAGTCCCAATAACGCTAGAGTTGGTAAATCTCTATTGGGATAAGAGGCCAGTAGTTTGTATGCGGTATTCGCTCCAATATCTTTGGTTCGGCTTTCATAGACATCATCCATGGCACCAACACCGAACCCATCCAAGACAATAACGATAAATCTACCCATCTATCGCCCCTCCCAATGAATCATAGCGCCCGATAACCCTTGGGTTCCCAGATTGAATACCATCAACTAAAACCACATCGGAACGAGTGACAAAGACCTGAGTTCGAAATGCCATGATTATCGGTGTACCTATTTTATGGATCCCAGATACTTTTAGGTGATAATCGATAGCGTTCACATCCTCATTGCTAACAGGGAACACCGAGCCATCAATCAATGCATGTTCAAGTTGACCACGACGGTAGTAACCACCCCCATAACAATACGACGCACCTTGAAACTGATGAGAAATCTCTGATAAATACAGCATCGCAACTTTTTCAGGCTGACTGCCATCAATGTTAGCTGGGAATGTACCAGTCAAAGCATGACCCGGTTCACCATGAGTTCCCCCTAGCCGTTTAATCATGGTTAAAGTGTTAAAACATGTCGCTGAAGGCATATTGACTTGGTGAGGCCCCCCCTCCTCTGGCCAATGTTCGATGACTTGATGCAGCGTGTCGACATTCTCTGTTGCGGCAAGCTGCTCACCATCAAACAAAAAGCAAGGGAAATGAGTCACTCCTTCTAGGCGAATTCCCTTCATTTGACCAAGTGCCTCTAACACAGAGTCGAGTTCAGCAATCGGAAATCCTGCCTCTTGGTTGACATAAAGCCTGTCCTCGTCACCATAAAACTTCACTAGCACAGGTTGCACTCTGCCGCACTTGCAGGCTGCATCTGAGATTTGACGTGCTTTATCTAGCGAATAGACGGTCATAACTTCTGGCTTCATCTCTGCCACGATTTGTTCCACCATAGCCGACGGAGGCTGGACTAAATGACCCACGTGTTGAACCTTGACTCCCGCTAAATGCAGAGCTCGCGCTTCTTTGAAATCCACAGCAACAATACCGTCATAGCCTAATTCGAGAAGAAGCTGTGCTAAATATGGGTTACGCCCAAATTGTTTGGTCATGCCATACAGCTTTAACCCAAGGTCGCTAGCACGCTGCCTTATGACTTTGGCGTTTGCTGTAAATTGTTCGACATCAATGACGTACGAATCCGGTAACAGGTTCCCCTGCTCATAAAGAGCAAGGGTAGCCTGAATCAGTGCATCGTTTTGATGTTGCAAAGCATTTAAATACATATACTTTTCAATCCACTCAATTTATTTTCATTTTTTTGAAGATTAATTTCCAAAAAAATCCAGTTACGACACACTCAGTTTGATTGCGTACAGATTGCTCAAAAGAAAACTGATTTCCGTCTCAGGCATCTCTGGTACGCCAGACGCCGAACATAACTGATTGTTCATACTGACAATGTCTGAAAATACGTCGTCATCTTGCATTTCTTTTAGAATCTCAGAGTCCAAGCCTTCTACAATAGGATTGCTTTGTAGTACTCGATCAATAGCACGTGCAAAATGAGTCATCGCCATCTGAAATTGTTCTGAATCCTCTTTCACATTCCATTCAATCATCAAGATTCCGACAGCCCTCATGGTCGCATCAAACGCGATTTGACTGATTACGTTATGCTCCAAAAGAAGAGACATTCGTTGTTTCATAATTTCTCCAAATCTCTGTACAGATAGGTATGAAAAAAGCTGTACGCGTATTTATGCAGGAACAAAAAGCCCAAAGACGTAAAGTAGGTTTAACACCACACCGGTAAGTATTGCCGCTACTGCAGGCGCTGCAATTTTCAAAATTGGACGACCCATTACTTCGTTCAAGTAATACAACATTGCAAAGATCGTGAACCCGGTCGTGCCACCCATTTTCATCACTGCAAGCACCCCCCCAATAAGCAAAGCAAATTCCATTAGCGTGTTCATGCTATTACGAATATTGTCCGAAGCATTTCGAATTGAAGGGAACTGCTCTAAGAAGCGACCAATACCACGAAGCAAGAAAATCTCGATGCAAATTGTAATCGCGCCAAGTACTGCTGCCACAGGTACATTTGGTGAGAGGTAACCCACTACAAACACAAACGTAAAGCCAACAACGCCATAAACCCCAGTAGCAAGTGCCGTAGTGGCAATCAGTGGAATAAAGCCTAAACCACGCATCATTTCAGACAAAGCGACTTGGTTTAATGCTTCTTTTTGAGCAACAGGGTCTTCTATTTTGTAGGCATCTGCTAACGAGTAAATAGAGACTTCTGAACCCGCAAAGATCCCCGACGCAGCGGCGGCGGCTATCAGTGCACCGACAACAGCTAAGTAAGGCATGTTCTTGAAAATTCGCTTAGTTCGCTCTTCAAACAAGCTTCGCATACCACTCATATCTGGAGGGGTAATACCGTTCGCTTTATCTTGAACATCTTTACGAATCGCTATAGCCACAAGCATCACCATACCAACAAAGATCTGAATCGACTCAGGATAGATACCCGTAAACTTCATAACAAACAGTCGTGATAGAAGTATCACAACACCTGCAACAGCCCCTGCTTTCCATCCAAACTGGTAGAAAATAGCTAACAGTGGGAATAACGCAAACGCCGACATGACAGGTGTACCCAACTCACCCAAAGCACCCAGCGCATCAATTGGAAGACCTGTCAGAACCGCATTAACACCAGCCAGACTGGTAACCACTAATACGCCCCAAATGCCGCCCCCAAGCACCGCCATAATGCGGCTCGTTGCCATAACACCTATGATGTCCGTCGGTAAGAAAAGCAGCCACGGGTTAAGAAGGCCTGTCGATAAGGTAAAAGAAATACCCACAGACGCGACAAAACCGATAGACAAGCCAAAAGCAACGGAACCAGCATCTCGGCGTGTCATGTTGCCTTCAATCAACTGAGGCAATATGGGTCGTATCCCGTCGTGAAATACGGCGGCCGACATATGTGCGACTAAAGCAGTCATTGCACACAAGGTCGCAATTAGAGCAATGTTGGTGATATCCATAACTACACCTCTCTCGCTAGCAATGTCGCTAACATAGGAACGGCGTGGTCTACGTGCTCAATTGATAATCCAAATGCCTTTTTGCCTTCGGTAATAAATTGAGCAATTTGCTCTTCCTTAGCTTGAATAGCAGGCTTCGCAATCGTGCACGACTCATTGAAGCCAATAATAGCAATAGCCATGCTAAGTGCAGCGCCCGCACCTGTATTACAAGCCCCGACGTAGTAATCAAGTTCTCCTGCTTTTACTTTCATCGCGGCATCCATGTCGTTGAGAATGTGGCACTCAAACTTTCCTGGTGCCGCCTCTTCTATCTGCGCTTTAATTTGTTCGCGTTGTAAACCCGCGATTGCGATCGTTTTCATTCTGCTTTCCTTTTATGTTTATCCGTTATTGAAAAATCGGTTTGGATTGTGTTTGAGCATAATTTCGACATCACTTTCGCTTACACCAGAAGCGAACAGTCGAGGAACAAACTCCTCCATCAAGTAGCTAAAACCTAACCCGCCATTCGCTTTTAAATGCGAACGTCGAGTTATATCCATCGACAACATAAGTTGCTCGACGTATCCCCTAGCGATTAGGGTATTAATCACTTCAATTCTCTTTTCATCTGGGTAGTAACTGTTCTTACCAATTGTATCGAGCTGCACGTAACACCCGTGATCCAACAAGTAGAGCAAGTCATCAAGGTTATCTCGAAGGTCGCAGTGTCCTATCGTCACCTTCCTAAGGTCGATACCTTCACCACCAAGTAACTGGATCTGTTGCTTCGCCATCGTGCTAAATGAGGTGTGCGTTGAAATAGGCGCGCCTGTTTCTTTGTGAGCAATGGCCGCAGCTAAGAAGACGTTCTTTTCTAGTGGGGAGAATTGGTTTTCGCTGCTCCCAATCTCACCAATCACAGACGCCTTTAGAGAGGTGCCATCCAGAGGCTGTTCAATTTCGTCAATCATGGTTTGGGCAATATCTCGAATCGACAGATTCGCTAAGAAATCCGGAAAGAAACCCTCGATGTAATAGCCAGTCGACAAAACAACATTCATCTCTGACGCCTTAGTTAAATCCTCAATAAATTGAGGATTTCTACCCATAAAACGATTAGTCACCTCAACGATATTCCGTACTCCAAGTTTCCTAAGCGAGATAAGCTCCTGTTTAATCAATTCAAATTGATCAAGTTTGCAATCAATATCTCCCTTCTGAGGAGATAAATCGATATGCAGATGCTCATGGCAATAGGTAAAACCGGTTGTGTCGAATGACATCTCATTTTCTCCTTGTTAGCTAGAACCTAATAAGTTGGAATCACTTTACCGGATATCACGTCCGTTTGATGCGCTAGTAACTTCTCGTTATTGACGAATTTCTTTAGCATGGCCTTTAGATAGTCCGAACCTTTTCTAACCATCAACACTGCAATCGACGCCTTTTCAAAATCCGGAATAGACGTGAGCGGCTCTTCGCTAAGGCCCATCGCCTCAATAGAATCTTCTCGTGAGGCATACCAGATTGCAGCATCGATCTCCCCTTTGACAATCTGTTTGAGACATTCGTTATAAGGTACTGGAACCACCTCAATTTCTTGATCTTTAAAGTAGATTTCAGTAAGCAGTTTTTGGTCTGGCGATTCAGCATCAACACCGATTCGTTTAATGTTATTACGCTCCGACTGCCTGTAAATCAATCGATGTTCTGGTACATAACTGTGCGCATCCAACTCTACTGCAATCTCCAAATCACCCTCTGCAACATACTTTTCTGACGCCAGTTTGGACATGATAGCTATATCGTAGATACCGTCACTAAGACATTCCGCCCTAACCCCTGCGCCTCTCATATGAGCAAAGTACAGGGGCACGTTGTCTATCTGTTGCTTAAGACCAGAGGCCAATCCCTCGTAATGCTTTGTATACGGCAGCGGCATCGCACAAACGATATTACCAATCTCGGATATACCCACCAGCTTATTGAAATTTAGTGAAGAGATAATGGTGCCATTACGCCCTTGACGGCTTAGGTAGACCGCTTCTTCCTTTTCGATAAATTTAATCGCGTTTGCTACATATCCAACGGAACAACCGATGTCGATCGACAGCTCATCAATCGTCTTGAGTCTATCCCCAGCCTCAGTCGTTAACAAATAACGGGCGATATGAATAATGGCCGCTCCGTTTTTCTTTATATAGTTTTGACTACTCATTTTTTATTCTTCATTTTTTATTCTTCATTTTTTTGAGGATTTAATTTAACCATACCAGTACAATAAAAAAAGCAAAGCGCGTCACACTCTTATTAACTACTGACAAAAAGCATTAAAACTGGATTGCCAATCACCAAAAATGAAAAAAGTGCCGGATTACTCGGCACTTTCATCTATTGCTAACTTTATAAGATCAGTGTGGGCTTGATTATCACTCCACTAATTCACCCGCTCCTTGCAGTGAGCGCTGACTGTTTTCTACTAAGAATATCGTTGCCGTCTGCTTTAACATTGCCCACTCGGCATCATCAACAAAAATGCCTTCTACCCAAGCGGCTTGCTGCGAGCTAGAAAGTTCAGTGCTATCGATATGGGTGTTGTATTGGCCCGCTAATGCTGTCTGGTTAAAGTCCTCAATCGACAGTTCAATCGTCATCGAGTGAAGGTCGTCTTCAACAAGGTCAGTGTCAGAAAAATAGAGCTCAGGTGCAACACATCCTCGGTTGAGTACGTAAAGAGTGCGTTTGGGCTGACTACCATTGCTCCAATATGCTCTACAAGCAATACCCTTCGCTGCCAGTTTTACCAATTCACTATACGCCAACCAGCGATTGTGACAGTTCAATAATGTCATTTTGAGTTGCTTCTGCCCAACCATCGACTCGAGTGCGAAATCTAAGATCACAGGCAGATGGCACGCTACGCTATTTTGGTGGAGGTCCACCTCCAGTAAACCTGGTTCAACCTTATTGATTTGAACTGCGCAGTCTTGTTCGAGGCCTAGGTAGTTACATGCATTGTTAAAATGGCGAATCCCATTAAGCCCAACCATTTGCAGGTCCGCAACCATATTAGCAATCACGTCCGCTTCGCCACAGGAGCGTTTCATTCCCAAAAAAGCTTTGTTTACTGCAGCGACTAATTCATTGTGAGATACGATCATACCAACGTCCTTATGGCGTAATAGAGTTAATGGAAGTCATAGATTGCTCACTAGGCAACAATGGAAAGATCCAATTATCTTGGTAATTCTCATCGCCGATTTCGTCTAGCAATGGGGCTCCTTGGAAAAAGGTGACTCGGACCCAGCGGTCAGATCGAGGATCAAACTTCGTCGCCCCAAAGATGGCGAGTTTGCAACGCAATAAATGCATAGGTAGTGACTGTTTATGGAGAACATTCATTTGAATGTCTCCCATCACGCGATTACCTAGCGTCCATACCCTTCTTGCAATAGCTCGATATTGAGGAGAATGCAGCAGAAATTGCGCAATTGACATCTCTTGAGATTGTTGCTCTAACGCTCTGTACAGGTAATACGCTTGTCTACCAATATCAAGCGGTAGTTCTTTATCTGCACCTTGTTCTTCCTCACGAACACCTAAGCGTGGCTCTTCTTTGTCCTGTGACCGATACCAGAACCAATAGTTGTTTTCTGGCATCGAAAAGTTAGTACTAACTGCCCACTGATAACGAGTTTCCAATAACGAAATCAAATCACTGACTTTTTTACCCGTTGGCAGGTACAGCGTTTCATCCGTATTCATCTGATCTGCAAATACATCAACTTGTTCTGGGTAGAGCTCCATCAGACACGCAATGAGGATTTCTTGGGCTTCCATATTCATTAACTGATTTTGTTCGAGCAAATCACCCCAAGTTGAGGCATTTTCAAGATGTGTAGCTAGGTCGTCTACTAGTAAAGACAATTCATCAAGCGCCTGCTGATTTAAGCTGTTTTGCACCTCATTAATCGTTATTACTTGCGCCAAGTGCATAGTCGCTTTGCTAAGCAGAACTTTAAGTTGCGGCAACTTATCTTTATTAGTTTGCTGCGCCAACACCATCGCGAGTGCTTTTTCTCGTGACGTCATCCACTGGTCAACGATGCATGGGTGATTAATCAAATATGGCGCCATACCAAGCCCAGTGGCATTTCCAACGCCCAAGTATCGCTGCAAACCGCGATCTAATGATATCGCTTTATCACCGCCTTGTTGCGTCGCCAAGTAATGCACCCAATCCAAACTGAATTCGCGTAGCAGATACACCGCGCACATTTGGGCGCTGAATGACTGACTAAAGTCATCGTTATCTTCCAGTAACTTAAAGTCAGCAATGCCGAACTTACCATTACCGTAAACTGCCGTTGTACGCAGAATATAACCAACCTCAGCAAGCTCTTTCGCGTCTGGTTGAGTGCCCTTGGCAAGGTGAGAAACAATATGTTCGAAGACTCGAACACTCTTATTGGCGCGAGCCAATACAAGAACATCGTTGGTATTGCGCCCTGCTTCTTGAAGCGGCACATTGGCACGCAGCTTTTCCAACAGAGACACATCAACATCTCCATACACTAGGGCGAATGTCACATCCCATTTCTCTGCAATCACGCGATCATTGCGCTCTTCATCAGCAATCTGGTCACAAAATACCACTAGATGATAAACGTGCTTAGGTGTTGCGAGACGGTAAATGACGTGTCCATACCCTTGCGGCGACAGCTGCCATTCATGCTTACTCACCCGCCAATTTTGCTGTGCCATTTTGCGGATTAAGCTGCGCACAAAACTGATTCGATTTTGATGCATAGCGCCAAGTCGTTGTGGATTCATTACCACATCAACGCTACGAAGCGGAGTCTCAGTGTAAGTTGAACGATGTACATCCATTTTGCTCACCTGTTTTAATTATAAGAATGATTGGAGCTGCGTGGGGTGTGAACCTAAGCCCACACAGCATTCACGTTATTGAAGAACTATTGTTGTGTTTATAAGCCTTGTTCTTTCGCCAGTTTCATCGCGATTTGCGGAGCGTTCCATAGTGAGGGCAACAGCACTAAGGATACTGGTACCGCGGTTATCACGATAAAGGACTGCAGTGCCGAAATACCGCCCGATCCCAGTGATATTAAGATGATAGCCGTCACCCCCATCATTACTCCCCAAAAGGTACGGACGATGGCATTTGGCTCCGTTTCACCACTGATGACAACACTGATGGTGTAAGTCATCGAATCTCCCGTAGTGACAATGAATATGGTGGTAAGCACTAAGAACAAAATGGAAACTAGCATTGGCATAGGTAGCTGTTGTGTTACTGCGAGTAACGCTCCCGGAAGGTTAAACCCTTCGAATGCTTTACTAACACTACCAGGGTCGGCAATCTCGAACGCAAGTCCAGTCCCACCAACGATGGTGAACCAGAAACAAGTCGCGAATGGCGCCGCAATACTAATGATAGAAATGATTTGGCGAATGCTTCGACCACGTGAGATACGAGCAATAAAGATAGCCATTAATGGCCCATAACCTAAGAACCAACCCCAGAAGAATACCGTCCACCAGCTAAGCCATCCCTCATCGCCTCGATATGTCGCCATTGGAATAAAGTTATCCAACATGGTACCCATACCCTGGATATAGCCATTGAAGATAAAGTTAGTTGGACCAAACAGTAGGATATAAACCATCAGCGCAATAGCTAAGATGACGTTATAACGGCTCAACATCTGCATTCCGCGATTAAGGCCGCTGAGTGCTGATAGCGTGTATAGCACTATCGCGAACAGAATAATGATCAGCTGAGTGGTAAAGCCATCTGGAATATCAAACAGTGCGTTCAATGCATAGCTCACTTGCAGCCCCAGAAAACCAATAGGTCCGATGGTTCCTGCAGCAACTGCTACAATACAACATGCGTCAATCAGAGCACCGGTATGACCTTTCAACGCACGCTCTCCCAACACTGGATACAGTAAGGTTCGAGGTTTTAAAGGTAAGCCTTTGTCATAGTGCAAATGCATCATAACAATAGAGGTTAAGCTACCTACAATTGCCCATGACAAGAAGCTCCAGTGCATAAATGACTGCGATAAAGCATTAATCGCTGTTTGCATAACGCTGTCTTGGGGACCGTACAGAGGAGGAGGACTCACATAGTGCGCAATAGGCTCAGCTGCTGCCCAAAATACACCGCCCCCAGCCAGTAAGGTACAGAATAGAATAGCCATCCAGCGAAATGAGTCTAGCTCTGGTTTCACGTTACCGCCCAAAATCACTTTGCCTGTTCGCCCTGCTGCGAGACCAAGACCAATAAGAAAAGTGAGTAGTAGTAATATTTGCCAGTAAGGACCAAAAACTTTTACTGACCAGCTAAAACCAACATTGACTAGAGAAGAAAGCAGCTCGCCATCATAAAGCGCAAGTGCAACAAACAGAGCGATAAAGCCGCCACTGTACCAAAATGCAGGGTTACTCAACCCCAACTTATCCGATGAAGAGAGTTTACTTTGATGTTCTATCTCCGCGCTTGCAGAAGACGGTGGTGCTGTGTTCATGCTATTGGTTAGATCAGACATACTCTGACTCCAGAAGTTTGTGTTGCTCGCCTTGGGGAAAGCAACCTATGTTGTGTTTAACGCTCACCTATTGTTTTTGTATTGGCGAGCTCTTCCATGTTCGGGTGTAGGCTATAGATTTGGCTCCAATCCTTGTTGTAAGAAGTCAAACCAATTAACACCCATAATTTTCCCCGCCTCGACTTCACTAAAGCCATGACGGACTAATCCGTTGTAGATGTTTTCCATTCCTTTGCTGCCGCTGAACCAAGGAAGAGCATCAGGCCAACCTGAGTTAGCAGCCGAGCCTTCGCCATAATCCATGGTTTTTGACCAGCGTCCGTTGCGCATCCACTCCAAAACTTGTTGAGGTTGATTCAGGCAAAGGTCGCTACCGATACCAATGTGGTCGATACCTGCAATATCCGCAGTTTTCTCTACCATTTGGCAGAAATCCTCTAATGAACACTCACTGCCATTGGGTAGATGAAATGGATAAAGGCTAAATCCAATCAGGCCGCCACGCTCGGTAAGGGATTTGATCACCGTGTTCGACTTGTTTCGCAATGCATCATGAGCGAACGTTGGATTGGCATGACTGATACAAATTGGACGAGCAGAAAGGTCTATCGCCTCCAGCGTTGAACGTTCGGCGCTGTGTGACATATCGATGATCATGCCGACACGGTTCATCTCTTCGATGACTTGCTTACCAAAACGGGTGATGCCTGTGTCGTGCTTTTCGTAACACCCTGTCGCTAATAGGCTTTGGTTGTTGTAGGTCAGTTGCATGATGAGCAGCCCTTGACGGCGCATGACTTCAATTAAGCCAATTTCGTCATCAATCGGAGAACAGTTCTGCGCCCCCATAAAAATGCCAACCTTGCCCGATGCCTTTGCAAGCTCGACATCTGCCATGGAATAAACCGGCATAATGAGGTCGTCGTTTTGCTCGAAACGAAGGTTCCATTCGGCAAATCGAGTCAGTGTCTCACGTGCATTCTCGTGATAAGCGATAGTAACGTGAACAGCGGTAATGCCGCTGGCTTTGAGCGTTTGAAAATACTCTCTGTCCCAATTGCAGTATTGCAATCCGTCTATGACAATCCCTTGCTGGTACATACCCCACCTCTTGCTGTACTCATTGAATTGGTGTTCAAAATGAGTGACGTCACAACGTCACTCTCTCGGCGTCGTGTAATAATTAGTAAGGGCGTTGGTACGCTGTTTTTACTACGGTATAGAACTCTTTTGCATATTGACCTTGCTCACGAGGACCAAAGCTAGACTCTTTACGACCACCAAACGGTACGTGGTAATCTGTGCCTGCTGTTGGCAAGTTCACCATGGCACAACCGGTTTGGATCTGTTGTTTGAAGATGGCACTGTTTCGCAGGCTTTGTGTGATGATGCCACCCGTTAATCCAAATCGTGTGTCGTTCGCTGTTGCGATTGCTTCGTCAAGGTCGGCAACTCGAATAACGCTCGCCATAGGCGCAAACACCTCTTCTTGGTTCACTTCCCACTCATTCTTAGTGTTCAAGAACAGTGTTGGTGACATGTAGTAACCCTCATGCGCAAGATTCAGACGTTCTCCGCCAAATGCTAGCTCTGCTCCACTTTGACGAGCTTTTTCAATCCACCCAAAGTTTGCCTCTAACTGGTTGCCATCGACGACAGGTCCCATAAAGATGCCTTCTTCAAGTGCGTGGCCTACTTTTAGTTCGCTCATGCGCTTAATGAGTGCTTCAACATATTGGTCATGAATGCCATCCATCACCACAAGACGAGAAGACGCAGTACACTTTTGGCCTGCGCCAGAGAAAGATCCAGCAATCGTCGCCTCTACTGCAATCTGAATATCAGCATCATCGGCAATGACCAGGGCATTTTTGCTACCCATTTCCAACTGGCAACGAACAAAATTCGGGGCGGTTGCGGCTGCCACTTTACGTCCCGTTTCTACAGAACCCGTGAAGCTGACACCGTTCACGTCTGTAGAATTGATCAAAGTGTTACCCACTTCAGAACCACTACCTAACACCAAGTTAAACGTACCAGCAGGTATGCCTTGACGATGGATAATTTCCGTTAAAGCCACCGCACTCGCTGGAGTAAGATTCGCAGGTTTCCAAATGACGCTGTTACCAAAAGCCAATGCAGGTGCAATCTTCCAAGCCGCCGTTGCGGTTGGGAAGTTCCAAGGGGAAATAATCGCAATCACACCAACAGCTTCACGAGTCACTTCCACTGAAACGCCCGGACGCACTGAATCAGCACTGTCACCTATCTGACGTAACACCTCAGCCGCGAAGTATTGGAAGAATTGACCAGCTCGATAGATTTCACCACGACCTTCTAAAAATGGCTTACCCTCCTCGCGAGAAAGCAAGGTACCAAGTTCATCGCAGCGCGCTATCAATTCGTCTCCAATTGCTTGAAGCACCGCTTGCTTGCGTTCAATAGGTGTTTTTTCCCACTCTGGCTGTGCATGTTTAGCTGCGGATATGGCTTGCTGAACCTGCACTTGGCTTGCCTGAGCAAAGTGACCTAGATTTTCAGAAATATCTGATGGGTTAATGTTGGCGATGGTGCTCACACCAGACTGCCACTCCCCTGCGATGTACAAGGCATTTTCAGTTGGAATAGTAAGTTGTTGAGTCATTTGTGCTTTCCTTGTTCTGTAGCTCGCTAGATGAGATCTAGCCGCCAATATTCTGCTTAGTTGATTAGTAAGCTGTCGTTACTCTGGTTGCGGCGCAGCTGCGTACACAACAAACTCCACCAGCATTTCTTCTCTCGCTAACCCCGCCACGACCATAGCTGCGCGATTTGGATAAGGTGCTTCAAAATACTCTGCATAAACATCGTTGACGGTTTTGAGGTACTCTCGGTCTGTCACGTAGATCAACACTTGTAGAACTGAATCTAGAGACGAACCTGCACATTCCAGTGTGTGAGAAAGGTTGCTAAATGTCTGACGGGTTTGTGCTTCAATGCCACCATCAACAACAGCTCCAGTATCATCGATAGGGATCTGCGCGGTATATAATGTGCCATTGTTGACGATCGCCCATTCAAGTGGCGCTTTTGAAGCAAATAGAGAAGTTTTAACTGGAGACTTTTGGGTTTGAAAATTCACGAGCAATCCACCATTTGTAACAACTATGTTTCTTGATGGTTAAATAATGCTACTTGATATTTGATAAATCTAACGGTAAATTTCTTACATTTGATAAGAAAAATCTATCACCTTACAAAAGGTACGGTGACAAAAGGGCTTAAGGAAGTGGTCTAATGAGTATCAAACTTCAACAATTGCGGCATTTTGTGATGGTGGTCGAAGAAGGTGGATTCAGAGCGGCCTCAAATAGAGCCAACCGCTCGCAAGCAGCATTATCCACATCAATAAAAGAACTTGAAAAGAACTTAGGTCAGGCGCTGTTTGAATCCGGGAACAAATCTAAACTCACACCATTTGGCGAGATATGTCTGCCCAAAGTAATCCAGTTCCTTAACGTCTATAGTGCATTAGATAATGATTTACGAGCCGCTGCCGCGGGACAACAGGGACGAGTCAGAATCGCCAGTGTCCCCTCTGTCGCTGCTAAGCTGATTCCCAGTGTATTGGGTGCTTTTTGCGAACAATTTCCCAATGTGGAGGTAAGTCTGATTGATGATAACGCCGCTGGTGTCGAAGCACGACTATTGTCAGGGGAAGTCGACTTGGCCCTAGGTAACAGCTCACACCTTGAGGATGGCGCTATCGAGTTTACGCCGCTTATCTCAGATCCTATTGGTGTCGTCTGTTTGAAAGACAACCCTATTGCTTCTCAAAACGAAGGCATCGAATGGCAAACTCTGTTACAACAGCCGTTTATCAGAAATGGTACTTGTAAGCTCCTAGACCCAACACCAGCCAGAGCTCTCAGCGAGCAGGCTTTGTATTCCGTCGAAAATATCACCTCTCTTTTCTCTGTATTGGAGCTTGGTATTGGCATTACCACACTGCCAAAACTTGCCTTTCCCACTAATGAAACTCGATTAGTCTGGCTTCCTCTGATCGACCCACCTTTACAAAGGCAAATCGGGATATTTCGCCTTACTGAGCGAACGATTTCCCCTCAAGCACAAGCATTCCATGACTTATGTGTGACTTATTTGAATTATGACGAATAGCGGACATCAAGCACCTACGCAACATTCAAAAGGATGTTCAGAAAAACCTAGCATTGCGCTAGGTTTTTCATTACGTTACATAGCTTGAGCAAATAGCTTAAGGATTTCTTCTCGCGTCGGAACTCTAGGGTTGCCCCCAAGACATGGGTCAGCCAGAGTCTTATCTAACCAAAGAGCAAAATCACTTTCTTGAATGCCTAGCTCTGCTAAGCCATTTGGAATTTGCACGCGCTGTGAAAGCTGACGAATTCTCGCTATCGCAGCTTTCGCCGCAGATTCATCATCTAAGTCCGCAGTACTCGAACCCATAGCTTCGGCAATCGCTCTAAACGGTTGCGGACGTGTTTGAGCATTGAACTCACACACTTCCGGTAACAAGATAGCATTACAAACACCATGAGGAAGGTTATGTGTAGCACCTGGTTGATGAGCCATGGCATGAACCAAACCTAAACCTGCGCTGTTAAACGCCATACCTGCAAGAAACTGAGCACAAGCTAATTGTTCACGCGCCTCTAGATTCTGGCCATCATCTACCGCAACAGGTAACCATTTATTGATAAGGCGAATTGCTTCTAAAGCCGTCGGTTTAGTTAGTGTATGTGCACCGGGTGTAACATAAGCTTCAATGGCATGGGTGAGCGCATCCATACCCGTGCTAGCGGTTACGCTGCTTGGTAATCCCAACATAAGCTCAGGGTCATTAACCGCCAAATCAGGGATCTGTTTGGCATCGATAATCACCATTTTTACTTGCCGTTCTTCGTCAGTAATAACCGAATTAGAGGTCATTTCTGCCGCTGTCCCTGCTGTCGTATTAACCGCGACAAAGTAGTCACCTACAACTCGCACTTTGCCTACACCTTCATAATCACAGATGTCACCGCCATTTGAGGTCACTATGCGTATAGCTTTAGCACAATCTACAGGGCTACCTCCACCTACAGCAATGAAACAGTCACACTGTTCCTTTTGGTACAGCTCGACCCCTTCTCTTACTAGCGCAGCCGTTGGGTTTGGTGTCACTTTATCGAACAACACATAATCAATGCTGAGCTGCTCCAATTGAGCCAGTAATGAATCAAGAATTCCCAGTTTAACCAGATTCGCATCTGTCACAATAAGCGCAGTGTTAATCGATTGAGCTTGGATCTCTTGTACCGCATCATTAATAGCGCCAGCCCCAGCTAAACTCAACTTGGGTAAATTTAAAGAAAAAGCCATGGTCATTTCCCTCTACATCTTCAATTAGGTTATTGGTAACTACTGCTCAACTCTCAGTCCATATGACTTGAACTTGCCCAAGACCTTTTGCATTTCAGCATCGTCAAGCACAGGGACATCTGGTGTAATCGCCATTGTTTTCAGATAGAGGTCAGCCAATACTTCGACTTCATGTGCTAGCCACAGTGCTTTTTCTAAATTAGCCTCACCCGCAATAAGTCCATGGTGTTGCAGCAAAATGGCTTTGCTGTTTGCCATCCCTTCTTTGACATAATCGGCTAGTTCGTGACTGCCAAAAGTAGCGTAAGGGACACAAGGGATCTCTGTCGCACCCGACGCAGCAACCATATAATGAATCGCTGGGATTGGTTTGTTCAGAATGGATACCGCCGCACAATTAATGGCGTGATTGTGAACTACCGCGTTAACGTCTTCACGAGTTTGATAACAAGTCAGATGGAAGTGCCACTCTGATGACGGTAACTTGCCTTCCTCAAAGAACCCATCATGAGTGACATACACAATATGATCGGGGGTGAGTTTGTCGTATGCGATGCCCGTTGGTGTGATCAACATACCGTTATCAAAACGAACACTGACATTTCCAGCAGTGCCTTGGTTCAACCCAAGTCTTGTCATTTCAAGGCAAGTGTCGATGATTTGTTGCGAAAGTTGTTGTCTGTTCATGCTTATAGTTCCTTAAATTCTGTTACGCCTTTCTTAAGAATGATGTTGCCGTATTTTGCCGTTTCGCCAGTAACGACGACGGCGGCGCAACTTCTCACGCGTTCATAAAAAGCAAATCGTTCGATACGCTCAATCATGGTTGCATCAATGTTGTTAGTGTTTATCGCGGTTAGATAGCGATCCTCAACCGAAGGATCTAACGTATCGCCTTCAACAGCCTGCATCATCGCCAAGGGCTGCTGAACATATTGGTCCAATTCAAATAGTGGGATGATGCCGCTTAGTAGCGTGCTAACTCGAATACCATCAGCCCTAATAACGTTGGAATTAAAGCTCGCAGCCGGAAAATGTGCGTCTGCAAGTAAGATTTCGTCTCCGTGTCCCATGCCTGCTAATGTTGCAATTAACTGCGGAGATAGCGCCGGATGAATTCCTTTAAGCATATTCTGGCTCCTTCTTTGTGCTCATTACGTGATTACGTGGTTCGACTCTCGTTGTCGGCGATTTCATGGCATTTTGAGCCTCAGATAACGAGTTAAAATGACCAACACCGTAAAACGCCACCATTGCAGCTCCAGTTACCGTCGCCTCTGCTTGGTCGACGATTAATAGTGGCTTTTGAATGGCATCGGCACGCAATTGGTTCCAGAGCGTATTCTTTGTCCCTCCACCTACGGCAATAACGGGTAAACTTCCTAAATGGCAACGCTCTGCAAGGTAATCAAAGTTACGTTTGAACTGCAGACTTAATCCTTCAAAAACAGCTCGGGTAATTTGTCCTCTCGTGGTGTGAATAGACAAACCTTCAATGGCACCGTTACCTTGCCCTCCAGCGTCGACAGAAAAATCTGGATTAAAGCGAACATTCCCTGCTCCAGGGCCGGCGGACTCAGCTTCTGAAATCATGATCTGATAAAGTTCGCTGCTGTCTTTTTCCGCTTGATAAAAGTGGTTAACAACCCACTCAATAACAGCGCTGGACAACCATTGGATAGCCGGGTTGTATACCCCTTGAACCGCATCCAATTCGACTGTTAATCCTTTTTCAAGAGAGTCTCTATCCACCTTGGGCTTCGACGAACGAGCCATGAGAATTTCCCATGTACCTGAGCTTAAAAACGCTTGGTCTTGTTCAGCACCAGAACCAATTAACGCAAACTGAGTATCATGTCCGGTAGAAACGACTGGAGTCGACTTTGGTAATCCCAACAGCTCAGCCACCTCATCGAGTACCAATCCAACCTTACAACCGGCATCTATTAGGTTCGGAAAGTGCTCAGCACTTAAATCTAGGTATGACAATGTCTTATCATCCCAATTACCATCACCTAGACTTGTTAGCATTGAGGTACCAGCCATGGTTCGATCTGTGGTCAGTTCTCCGGTTAACTTGTGAGTTAGCATCGAGGAAATGAACACAAACTTGTCCATCGATTGATAGATCTTCGGCTCGTTATCTTTAAGCCAACGAAGCTTGTAGAGCGTATTGAAGCTGTAGTCGCCAACCCCATTACTTTGGTAGAGGGCGAGTCTGTCGGTCTCTGTCTCTACTTGCGACATCACAGGTACCGTTCTCGGACATTTCCAAGAAATAATTGGATAGATTTGTTGAGCGCTTTTCGAATACGGTGCACCATCAACCCCGAACGTGGTTACTGTCACCGCCACTATCTGCTCTGCATTCAGTTGGCTAGTAACCGCGGCGCAGCACCTGACCAGCTTGCTCCATATCTCTGCAAAATCCCACACATGGTATTGGTTTTCAGAACCCGATAACTGAGTGTTATTTTTGATGTAGTGCGACGCGAGTATTTGTCCGTTATCGGAGACGGCAATGGCTCTAATATTGGTAGCGCCACAATCCAAAACTATTACTACTGACATAACGCGATCCTATAGGCGGGTTTCCCCGCCTTACCTAGTTACTTATATAGAGGGCCAAAGTTGGCACAAGCTCGGTAGTCTTGACCTTCCGCATCCTGACCAAATGCGCTCCAAGTATGCGGGCGGAAAATCTCGCTCGACTCAACGTTATGCATAGACACCGGAATACGTAGCATGGAAGCTAAGGTAATGAGATCCGCCCCGATATGACCATGAGTGATAACGCAGTGGTTCGCACCCCAATTAGCCATGACCGAGTACACGTCTCTAAATGCACCAGTGCCAGTGAGTCTTGGAACAAACCACGTCGTTGGCCATGTTGGGTTGGTACGCTCATTCAACGTATTGTGAACATTTTCAGGAAGCGTGATGGAGTGCCCTTCAGCAATTTGTAACACAGGGCCAACACCCTTAATGAGATTGATTCTGTGCATAGTGAATGGCATGTCACCATGTGTTAGGAAGTTCGAAGAGAAACCGCCTCCACGGAAGTATTCACTTATTGCAGGTGGCCATTGAGTAGCATCTAGGCATTGTTGCGCATCTTCAACCGTCATATCCCAATGAGGCTTGATAACAGGTTTGCCTTGCTCATCTTTTGCTTCGCCACTGCCGTCTAACGCAGCGGAACCGGAGTTAACAAGGTGAATGAAACCAGATTCTGGTTTGTAGCCACTCACTCGTTCTACCGCACTATCAGACCAATAGGTTCGAACATCGCAAAAAACCTGAGCTTGACCGGTAAGCATCTTGCCAAACAGCATGTTTACGCCGTTCAAACTGTCGTTCTCTGTAGCTAGAGCAAACGGTTCACGAAGTCCATTCCAGTCAAAAGACGAGTTAAGGATCGCTTCGCTAAAGTCACCGTTTGGCAAATGATCAGTCCAGTGGCGTTGACCTTGGAAGCCGCCCACTACGGCGTTGTGTCCCATTGCTTCTTCACCAAAGCCTAACTGCGCTAGTTTAGGGTTACCTGTCATGAGATCGCGCATGATCATCGTCATCTTAACGACGGTTTCCCAATCTTGCTGCTTTTGCTCTTCAAGCAACGCTTCGCCGTTATAGTCTTTGCCTTCTTTACAGTTTTCTTTTGTCCATGCTAATGCCAACTCAAACTCATCTTTATCGTAGACTTCACGATCCAAGCGTCGCTTAATTTCAGTCATGTCGACATATTCATTTCTCATTCCCAAATAACGTTGGAAGAAATCTGGATCGACCACCGAACCTGCAATACCCATCGAGACCGAACCCATGGACAGGTATGATTTGCCTTTGATGGCTGCTACTGTTAAGCCAGCACGGCAGAAACGTAAAATCTTATCCTGAACATCTTGAGGAATGGATGTGTCATCAGCATCTTGCACCTCTTGCCCATAGATAGAAAAAGCGGGTAAACCAAGTTGAGAATGTCCAGCCATGGCCGCGGCTAAGTACACCGCTCCTGGGCGTTCTGTGCCATTAAAGCCCCAAATCGCTTTTGGCATATGTGGGTCCATATCAATAGTTTCTGTACCATAGCACCAGCAAGGTGTAACAGTAATTGAAACCCCTACATTCTCGCGACGAAACTTATCTGCACACGCCGCTGCTTCCGCAACACCGCCTATCGTGCTGTCAGCGATAACACATTCAACAGCAGTGCCACATACATGCTTAATGTTTTCTTCAATGAAAGCAGCGAGGTTCTTCGCCATATTCATAGTTTGAACTTCTAGAGACTCGCGAACGCCCATTTGGCGACCATCAATGGTTGGACGAATACCAATTCTTGTTAGGGTTGTAGTCATAATTTTGTTCTCGTTTCCGTTAAATTGAATTACTGCTTAATTTTGTAGCCGTTAAGGCCGAAGTAGATAAGGTATGCAAAGCCAATTAGAGGGATAATGAAGGCAGCTTGAATACCCATCGAATCTGAAATCTGTCCCATAATGGCGGTGAGTACTGCGCCACCTAAGATAGCCATAATCAGACAACTACCTCCGAATTTTGAATCACTGCCAAGGTCACGAAGTGATAGACCGAAGATGGTTGGGAACATCAATGACATACATGCTGAGATACCAACTAAAGCGTAAGCACCAACCACGCCACCAACAGTCATCAGCATTAGCACTAGAACAGAGGCTACCAATGCGAGTGCTGCTAATAGTTTCTCCGGTGCGATGTACTTCATTAAACCAACGCATACGAATCTAAAGACACTAAAAGTAATGATTGATACCAACAGGTAAGTGGATGCTTCCGCTTCAGTGCCGCCGACTTGAGTCATCACATAACGAATCGTCCACGACCAACAGCCAATCTGACAACCAACATAAAAGAACTGACCGATCACGCCTTTGACAAAGTGTTTTTTCTGCATCAGGCGACCAAATGTGGCGCGGATAGACATGTCTAAGTCGCTCTCAGCAACCGTGTCTTTTGCTGCCGGCATCTTAGTGAACGCAATCGCTAACCAAACAAAGACAATCACCGCCGCCACCATGAGATATGGCATCATTACTGCGTTCAGCTCAGATGTTTGAATCGCAGACAACTCTGCTGAACTCATAGCGGCGCGTTCAACATCCGTTGCCGGGTTCAATTGAGATAAGATATACACCTTACCGATCACTACCCCAGTAATAGAGCCCACAGGGTTAAAGGCTTGAGCAATGTTTAAACGTCGTGTTGCCGTCTCTTCCGGTCCCATCGCGATAATGTAAGGATTGGCACTGGTCTCAAGGATGGATAGACCACCCGCAAGCACAAACAGCGCCATTAAAAATGGTAGGTATTGCATTGCTTGTGCTGCCGGGTAGAACAGGATGGCTCCACAGGCGAATAGACCTAGTCCCAGTAGCACTCCCGCTTTATAACTATAACGTTGAATAAAAAGAGCAGCAGGAAGAGCCAGTACAAAATAGGCTCCGTAAAAGGCGGTTTGTACCAATCCTGATTGCATATCGGTTAATGTAAAGACCTTTCTAAATTGAGCGATCAATACGTCGGTCATATTGTTTGCCAGTCCCCATAAAGCAAAACATGAGGTAAGCAAGATAAACGGTATTAAAATACTCTTAGGTATGACTTCAGAGTTTCCTTTCTTTGATCCACGGTCCGTGGTGGATATTAGTACGTCGGTCATTTTCTTTTCCTTTAGATATACTGTACCCTCCAAATTAATGTTGGATACTGTTTCACGTTATTGGATTAAACTAATTATTTTATATTGGTGTTATCGTGTGTTTATTTGGATTTGAAATTGAATTCATATCACCATGAATATCATTTTCAATTTCCGCATTGGAAATCAATATATCGATTTCACAAAAATCACATATTTTTAATAAACTTCGTTTCTTGTATTTATTTTTATCCGCAATAAGAATATTCTTGCTCGACACTTGGATGAGCGTCTTTTTTATCTCGTAATTGTATTCATTCGAATCCCACACACCACTATGTTCATCAAAGCCCACACACGAGATTACACTCAGGTCAAGCGCCATTTCCTGCAAAGTATTTTTGGCAATCAAACCATAGAATGATTTATATTTTTCTGAGTAGTGACCACCTAAGCTAATAATCGTTATATTCTTTTTTCCAGATAGGACACTAATATTATTCAACGAGTTGGTTACAATCGTACAACGAATATCAGGTAATGCTTGAGCAACTAGCCAACTTGAAGAACTAGCGTCTAAACCGATAACGGCACCTTCATAAATATGCTCAATAACCTGTTTAGCCAAATCTTGTTTGTCTTGCATATTGCTTGAGGCTCGATTAGTAAACGACGTTCCTTCATCAATATAACGCTTACTTATAGCGCCACCATGAGTACGAATTAATTCACCTTTTTTATCTAGCGTTTTAAGGTCTCGACGAATTGTTTCCACCGACACATTTAATTCCGATGCCAAGTCTTGAACTGAAACTTGACCAACCTTTGAAATTAAACCCAAGATAAAATTCGCTCTGGTAATTGCTTGCATCGTTTCCTACTACCAACTGCTTTGCTGTTATTAACAGATTAATCGAAAAGGCCAAAAAAACTACGACCCAGCTCACACTAGATTTTTCAGTGACCACTTTTGCCCGATTGTTTGGTTTACCACACAAAAAAACGGGCATTGACTGTGGGAAACGGGCATAAGCGGCGGAAACCAGACATACATTGTGACATTTGAGTGTGTTCCAACGCTTCAAACGTCATATAGGCATAGCTAAATCTACCTACGTCACTGCATAATTTTGCCGTTTTGGTACTATTGAAAACACGATAAAAAGTACAATTGAGAATAGAAAGTATGACCAATCCACTCTCTTCAGAATGGAAGCAGATCAACTGGGTCCTGACCGATGTTGATGACACCTTAACGTGGGATGGCTCCTTGCCTCCTGACACTCTCATCGCCCTACAGTCTCTGCGAGATAATGGCATCAAAGTGGTGGCGGTGACTGGTGCTTGTGCAGGATGGTGTGACCATATTGCTCAGTTGTGGCCAGTGGATGCGGTACTCGGAGAAAATGGTGCATTCTTGTTGGAAAAGAAAGATGGCGCGTTACAAATAACCACCGAGCGACCTTTGGAGCAGATTCGCGCAGATCAAGCCAAACTCAAGCAGCAAGTACTGGATATATTGAGCGATTTTCCTGATTTAGCGTTAACTCTCGACCAATCCTATCGATTATGCGAAGTTGCCATTGATATTGGTCAGAACCGTGAGCCTGTAGATCCGAACATTGTTCAACAGGTACTGACTCGAATCCATGCTTTGGGTGCGCATGCTACTGCAAGTTCTATTCATATTAATGCTTGGTATGGTGACCACTCTAAACGCCACTCATCTCTTAGCTTCCTGAAAGGTAAAGGCATTGAGGGCCATAAGGTTGATGAGCAGTGCTGCTACGTAGGGGACTCTCTTAATGATCAATTGATGTTTGAGCGCTTACCTCTCACCGTGGGTGTGGCCAACATTACGCACTATTGGGATAAGCTAGAACATAAGCCTAGCCTTGTGATGACTAAGCCGGGTGGCTTCGGATTTGCAGAGTTTGCCGAGAAACTGATTGCGCTCAAGCAAAGTTAATAGCAATAAAAACTAGTAGCGATAAATAGTTAATAGCAATAAAAAACGGCCATAACGGCCGTTTTTTATTGGCTATAAATCAACTAGATTAACTTGTTTCGAATGTGAATGACTAAGGCTTCAGCAATAATAACGACTGCGAAAATCGTCACTAACACCATTGAGACTTTCTGCCATTCGAATAGGTTTTGAGCATCGTTAAGAACTACGCCGATCCCCCCAGCCCCAACTAGGCCAAGCACTGCAGATTCACGTACGTTGATGTCCCAACGGAACAACACAATCGAATAAAAAGCGGGCATTACTTGAGGCCAATAGCCTTTGACAATCACGCTCATCCAAGACGCACCTGTCGCTCGTAATGCCTCGATAGGCCCCATGTTCACTTCAGCAATGGCTTCCGACAGCAGTTTCCCTACAAAACCGACGCTGCGGATCGCAATCGCCATAATACCAGCCAGAACACCGGGGCCAAACAGTGCAATAAACAATAGCGCCCAAACCAATGAGTTCACTGAGCGCGAAGATACCAAGAAGAACTGAGCAATCCAGTTTAATGTTTTGCTTGGTGTAATATTCGGTGCATTAAGCAGCGCGAGAGGTATTGCAAAAATCAAAGTAAATAGTGTACCCAGTGTTGCGATATGCAGCGTTTCTATCATCGCCGCATGAATGGTTTGCGGGTAGAAAGCGTAATCCAAAGGCACCATACGCTGAAACATGTCGGCAAATTGCGCTGGCGCGTCATACAAAAACTCTGGAATCACTTCCACCGTTTGCCATGACCAGACGATGGCAGATACGAGGCACAAATACACGGCGAAACGCGCAATTCGCTCATTGGGAGTAAAGCGTTGCCACTCTTTATCAATAGCTGCTGTGGTCATTAGAAAATTCTCCTCACGATATTAGACAAGAACTCGCCAACCAAAATGAGTGCAATAATGGTGATGAGAATGGCAGCGACGAAATCATAATCAAAGCGTTGGAATGCTGAGAACAAGGTACCACCAAGTCCACCAGCACCGACGATCCCGACCATGGTTGAGTTACGCAAGTTGGAGTCAAGCTGATAACTGGCAAAGCCGATGAAGCGAGTAAACACTTGTGGCATTACCGCGTATAGAATCACGCTGGCAAAACTTGCTCCGGTTGCTCTAATCGCCTCTACAGGCTTAAAGGAAATCTCTTCAATCGCCTCAGCAAATAGCTTGGCAATGAACCCTATGGACGCGAACACCAGCGTCAAAATACCCGCCAATGCACCAAACCCAACCGCTTTAACAAACAAGATGGCAATAATGACTGGGTGGAACGAACGGCATAATGCGATAAAGCCTCGCACCGGAGTGGACACAATCAAAGGCATCAGGTTTCGTGCAGCTAGTAGACCCAAAAAGAGCGAAATAACGATGCCGAAAAAGCTCGAAATGATAGCTATCTGCAAGCTCTCCGCTAAACCACTCAATAACAAGTTAGTGCGAGAAAAATCAGGTGGAATCATACGAGAGATCAGTCGTTCACTCTCACCAAAACCTATGATTAATCGGTCAAATGTCAGACCCAACGTCGAGACGCTGTAAAACAGATACGCCACGACCGCAACAACAATCGCGCGACTTGTCCACGACGGTTTGAATGGGTTTTCAACATTGATTTTTGCATTCGGAGTTAGTCCAGCCATGACTCACCTCCGTAAATGATCTTCAGATCTTCTTCGGTAATTCCCTCAGGGCTGCCGTCATAATGTACCTTGCCGTTACACATGCCGATAATGCGTTTTGCAAATCGCTTCGCTAGGTTCACGTCGTGGATATTAACCAGCACCGGAATATTCTTCTGCTCAGCAAAGGTCTCCATCAGCTCCATGATTTCCACAGCGGTTTTTGGATCCAAAGACGAAGTCGGTTCATCGGCAAGCAGAATATAAGGGTCTTGCATCACAGCTCTTGCAATACCAACGCGTTGACGCTGACCACCAGACAGGCTATCAGCTCGCTGGTTAGCAAAATCTTGTAAACCAACAAAATTGAGCAGTTCAAATGCTTTAGCAAGATCTTCTGAAGAGTATTTACGTCGCCACGCATTCCAAGCACTCATGTACCCCAAACGGCCGCTTAGTACGTTCTCAATAACCGTTAAACGTTCAACTAAATTGTACTCTTGGAACACCATACCTATGTGTCGGCGCTGCTTTCTCAACTCTTGACCCTTTAGCTTAGTTAGGTCTTCTCCTTCAAACAGGATTTCACCGGATGTTGGGTCGTTGAGACGATTGATGCATCGAAGTAAGGTACTTTTACCAGTACCAGATGGGCCAATGATCGCGATAATCCCCGGTTCATCGATATCAATATCGATCCCTTTTAGGATTGGCTTACCTGCGACATATTCATGGAATAGGTTATTGATTTTGATTCCGTCGTAGCTTGCTACAGCCATACTGCTTTCCTTGTGCTTACCCTAATTCGCTCTCGATTGTTCAGCGTCTTAGGCAAATTTTGAATGAACTATGCCCTACCCTTAAGGGCATAGTTAACAAAGATCTAATGGTTTAAATTAGGGGGAGTTATTGAGTGCTAGCTTGCTTTGCTAGTTCCGCAGCTTTCTTCTTAGCACGCTTCGCCGCATCTTTCTCAGCCAACTTCTTCAGACCCGCCTTGGTGTAAGCCGTACCCGTGGCATGTGCGATATCACGAATCACGCCCCACTCCTCTTGATAAGTGATTGGTGAGAAACGGTCAGCGCCTTTAAACGAAGCGCTCATTTCTGGGGTAAAGCGGTAACTAAAGAATGCCTCTTTGATTTTCTCAACCAGTTCTGGTTTCAGGTTATAAGAGTAACCAAATGCTGAAGTTGGGAAGCGAGGACTGCGGTAGATGATTTTTAGTTCTGAATCGTCAACACGACCCGCTGCAACCATGCGGTCATAGACGTCTGACGCGACTGGCGCGGCATCATAGTCGCCGTTGTAGACGCCAAGAATAGATTGGTCATGTTTACCTGAATAAAGCACTTTGTAGTCTTGGTCAGGTACAAGTCCTTCAGCAGGGAAAAGTGCGCGTGGTGCTAGGTTACCAGAGTTGGATGAAGCAGAAGTGTGAGCAACCTTTTTACCCTTTAAGTCAGACATGTCGTTAATACCGCTGTCTTTGCGAACAATAGTAATCAGGTTGTAGCCTTGGAAGCCAGCTTCGTCACCTTTTACTGCAATCGGGACATAGCCTGCCAAGTTTACTGCATAACCTGTAGGACCTGTCGAAAAGCCCGCGACGTGAAGTCGGCCAGAACGCATCGCTTCAACCTGAGCAGAGTTTGAGTGCACCGTGTAGTAAATTACGCGTTTACCAGTAATCTTGCTCAAATGTGCTTGGAAGTCAGCAAACGCATCTTTGTACAATGCCGGATCTTCTACTGGAGTGTAGGTAAATACTAAGGTACTTGGGTCAATCCACTCATCGGCATTTTTCGGAGAGTCAGCGACCAAATCGTTGTTTTCATCACAGTATCTATCGTCAAGTACGCCGCGGCTAGAGCATTCATTTGCTAGAGCGAGGGAAGGTGCAAGCAGCGAGGTGGCGATTAACAGTCCTTTAACACTGATTTTCATATTCAAACCTTATTTTCACGTTGTTGTTGTAATCACGTCACATATTGCATGCGACGTGCCAACAATTTTATTCTTATTATTCAATTAGTTAAATTACACCACTCAAACACGTTAGCTAAATGGGTCAAAAGTGTCCATTAAACAAACCGTCATTTGAGTCAGTTTTGTCCCAACTTTTTTTTTGCAAAGATTAACGCCACTAAAAAAGGGCCCGAAGGCCCTTACTATACCTTCAAAAATCTACGATTCGATGTCCATACAGTTAGCGTAATAGGTCACTGTTGCCGGCCAATCACTAAACACACCCAACACACCTACATCTTTGGCTAGTACATCTAGCATGACCATCATGTCACCATCTTTCGTGATAGCTGGTTTGACTGATTGATAGTACCATCCACCGCCATTGTTCAATGGTCCAGAACGTTCCAGCGTCCAAGCGATAATGTCTAAATCAGCTTGCTTGGCCAGTTTCGCATAATCAGATGCCACTATTTGTCCTTTGTCATCAAGTTGCACTAACGCGAACAACGGTGGGGCGATAATATTGACGCCCTGCTTATGCAGATCTTTCATGTTCTCTAGAGAAGCAACAAAGTCTTTCTGCTCATAGACACGGTCATCAAGATACACTGCTTGCTCGCCAAACTCCGGAGTCTCGGCAATCCAATATTTCACGTCATCTAGGTTAAATGACTGAACGTAGGTATCGGAAGGCGCAAAACCCGCGGCTTTGAGTTCATCAATCAATTTTTGCGCGTACATTTCTTGGCTAAAGCCATCAAACGGCATTTCAACCGCTGCAGATTTTAGCTCCGGCGTCACTTTGACCCCATGCTTCTTAAACAGAGCAGCGCTCTCTGAATGGGTCATTAACGTACCACTTTGTGCATACAGATCCGTTCTCCAACTTGGCGTTCCCTGCATGTATTCTTCGATAGTGGTCGCTTTCGGGTTAGCGCCATCCATTTTGCCTTTCAAACGCTTAAACTCCGCCAGAGTAAAGTCTGATGTGCGGCACTCAACTTGTGCGTCTTTACCGGTAGATGGATCAGCTGGCTGGAAAGGTATGGTGCATTTTTTTGCAAGATCTGGGTGTGCCAATACATCGGTTGTTGTGTGCAAATCACTTTGAGAGTGACGACAAACCAGTTGCTTGTCTTTGGTGAAGGTAACATCACACTCCAGTACACCCGCTCCCATCTCAATTGCAGCTAGATAAGACTCTTTAGTATGTTCAGGAAACTGCATCGCAGCACCACGGTGTCCGATAGAGAAATCACTGCGCTCAAACGCGCCATTACTGCAACTCAGTAGCTTATCTTTAAGAGGGCTATCATCCATGCTATTCACCAGATAAGCCGGTCTTGGCCCCAAATTGGCGGGTTCATCAGCCCAAACACTTGCTGAGCTTACTGCCATCAGGACGCCTGCCACTGCTGTGAGTATGTGCTTCATTTAGTTCTCCTTTCATCTCGTTACTCTACGAGAATCAATCCTTGTTAGTGGTCACGGTTTATCGTTTATAGGAACGAAAACGTTGGTTTTCTACACCCTATTTTACCGTGAAGGATGTGACAAAATTATCACAAGCACGTGATTTGCACCCTTCATGCCAAAACAATAAAACTATTTAATTTCAGTTAATTAGAACTTCCACTTACAAAGAACACTGGCTATTGGGTCACTATTGTCCTTCACCATTCACTAAGCGACTTGCCATTATCTCCGTCACTCTTCAAGCCTTAGGTCACTTTAAAATCGTCCTTATCCAAGTGGTGCTTTTTCATTTTCCGATAGAGCGTCTTACGCGGTAAGTTCAATTTGCTAGAGACGTCATTTATGTTGCCAGCCGATTCAATTAACGCCTCAGTCAATACATTGCGTTCGTATTGTTCCATCTGTTTTTCAAACGCAAACTCGGTCTCACTGGCGTCTTGTATTGGCGTTTGTAAATCAAAGCCATCACCAACGATGCCTAATACAAAACGATCCGCAACGTTACGTAGTTCCCTCACGTTACCCGGCCACTCATGACGCGATAGCTGTTGAATCTGTTCCGAATAAATCGTGGAAGGTCGAGTCTTGTATTTCTGACTCGCCTGGCCAACAAAATGCCTAAATAGACTCTGGATATCTTCTTTACGTTGACGCAATGGCGGCAGATTAAGACTGGCGATATTAAGGCGATAGAAAAGATCCGAGCGGAACTCGCCAGTATCACTTAATGCTGCAAGATCTGCCTTACTGGCCGCTACGACAACAATGTCCACTGGTATTAACTCATTCCCGCCCACACGCTCAATGACTCGCTCTTGAATAACGCGCAGTAGTTTTATCTGTACCGCTATGGGCATACTCTCTATTTCATCAAGAAACAACGTACCACCATTAGCCTGCTCAATTTTGCCAATGCGCTTTTTATTGGCACTGGTAAACGACCCCGCTTCATGACCAAACAGCTCACTTTCAATAATACTCTCGGTCATTCCACCACAGTTGATAGCGACAAATGGTTTGGCTTGTCGGCGACTAAACTGGTGAAGCGCTCTTGCTACGACTTCTTTTCCTGTTCCTGTCTCACCATTAATGATGGTATCCACCCCTGTGTTAGCGAGCGCGAGCACTTGCTTACGTATGGTTTCCATCGCTTTAGATTGACCAATAATCACGGATTCAATCGCTTCGCTGTCGGTCAACTCCAGAGATGGGGTACTAACGAGAGTTTGTTGCGCTTGTAACTGAGCTAAATCGAGCTTGGCGATCACCTCATCGGCATTAAGCGGCTTTTCGATAAAGTCGAACGCCCCCAACTTCATTGCTTCGATAGCCATCGGAATATCCCCATGACCACTCATCAATAAAACCGGAACTTGTGGCGCGCGATGTTGAATTGAGCTCAACAATGTCAGTCCGTCGACCGAGGGCATCCTGACGTCACACAACACAACCGAGCGACTGTTATTGGTAAGTGATCGTAGCGCTTTTCTTGGGTCAGTGAACGCCGTAACTGCGAAACCTTCAAGTTCTAGCATTTCACTTACTGCTTCTACTACGTCGTGTTCGTCGTCAATGAGGACGATGTGTTTTTGTTGTGTCATGATAGATTGCCTTGTTGCAGAGTCACAATAAACTCAGTGCCCTGATCAATCTCGGATTGGACGTGAATCGTCCCTCCAAAATCTTGAATAATATTATATGCAATAGAGAGCCCAAGTCCGAGCCCCTTACCTGAACGCTTAGTGGAGTAAAATGGGTCAAAAAGATAGGGTAACTCATCGGCAGGTATGCCTTTCCCATTGTCTTGGACGGAAACTGAAACTGTTTTGGTGTCGCTCCAAATGGAAACCACTAATTGTGGTTCGGCGCTCCCTTCCACAGCGTCTAAGGCGTTGCTGACTAAATTCACCAAAACTTGTTCCAATCTAATGCTATTGGCTCGAACCAAACAGTCCGGCTGCTGTTCGAACACAATCGATACCCCCTCTCTTCGGTTATCAAAGAGTTCAAGAGCATCTTCCACCACCTTGTTTAACGGTACGTTTTCTAGCCTACCGTCACTTTTCCCAGCAAATGCTTTAAGGTGTCTGGTGATTGCTGCCACTTTCTCCAATAGCACTTCGATTTTTTGAAGGTTGGTTATAGCTTTATCGGGGCGCTCTTTTTCAAGCCACCGCTGTGCACTTCGGACATGGCTATTAACCGCAGTTAATGGCTGATTGATTTCATGAGTAATCCCGACACTGAGCTGTCCCAACGCCGCGAGTTTCCCTGCTTGAATCAATTCGTTTTGGGTGATACGTAATTTTTCCTCTGCGGCCGTACGCTCCACCACTTCCGCTTCCAAGCGTCGGTTGGTCTGCTTCACTACTTTCGCCGTTGACTGAAACACTTTGAGGTATTTAGCCATTTGCGTCACTTCATCATTTCCACGAATCGCCACTTCAGTATCTAAATGTCCCGTCGAGATAGCGAACATGTTGTGTTTCAGCTGCGTAAGTCGTTCAAGAATGTTTTTACGTACATAAAACCATGAGATACCCACCGCCGCTAACACACTAAACAGAGACAGCGCTAACGATAACTGTTGGTTTGAAAGCAATGACTGTTGAACTACAGCGATGGAGTTGTCGATGTTACGATTAACCTTATTGGTATTAGATTCAATTTGCACCGTTAACTGGTTCAAATGGTCGCGACTGTTCTGCAAGAAATACTGCTCTTGATATCGGTGATCCAGTGCTTTGTTTTTTAGGGTATACAGGCGGCTCGAGCTAGAAGACAAGTCGTAAATAATCGAGAGTTTTTGGTCGATCTCAGGAAACTGTAGCTTCACGCCACTTTGTTGCCATAACGTCCACCACTCTTGACCAATTTGCTCAATTCGGTAAGTGGTGTAATCAAGCTCGTTAAAGCTAGCATCGCTATAGAGCTTTTCCACCAGCCCAAGTTGGTAGTACAGCAACGACTTCATCTGTGTGTATTGAATTTGAGCTTTGGCCACAGTTGGCAACTGGTCCAGTGACTGAGTGGCTTGTTTCAATAGCGGGTAGAAGCCTTCCAGCAAATCTCGCAGCTCTAGATTGAGTTGTTGTGATTCGTTTTCGCTTTGATGCAATAAGCTCAAGCTATTACTGACCTGAGCAATCATTTCTTTGTAATACGAGTGATAATCCGGAAACTGGATCATAATCTGATCCATCTCATCAATGGCACGCTCTATCTTCTGCATGGCCTGCTTTCGCTCTAAATTCGAGTCCGCTTCACTAAGCTGAGAAGAGGTGGTAATGATCGATCGAACTTTGTCATTGAGCAGAGCGGCCTGCTCCAAGGCTGGGATCTTGTTCTCTTTCAGAACAATAAGACGTTGGTTAAGGTCATTGAACGTATAAGTGGTAACCACAGATAGGATTAATGTAGTGAACGCGAGCATAGCGAGTGCCAGAATCAGGCGTAGTTCTATACCTCGCAATCTCATCCAGCGTTGTTGGCGCATCAAAGAAACCACACGACGAAATCTCGCCGCCACGCTTTGGTTAGAGTGTTCACGTAACTCACGTATCATTTCCATTGACTGATTTGCCCTCTACACCACCAAATCATTAACAAGCCATATAAAACACCATAACAATAATTAAATAAAGGACATAGTCCGCTTTTTGAGAGAATGGTTGATAGGCACAATTAGCTAACATCTTATGAACTAACCATTTTTTACAAGCACTCTAGATTGATAGACGAGGAAAATTGCGATATTAGTTAGCTATAACTTAAAATTTTGGTAACACTCATGGCAGATAACTCTATCGAAAAATCCGTTTCATTCGCCTCTGTCCTTGATTTGGTAAATGCCTATCCACTGTTGCCAGCCGCTTTGCGCGAACAGGTAGAAACATCCAATCACCTTGACGCTATTAAGCTAAAGGCTATTCAAAATAGCGTCAAGCTATCGCCATCGGATAGGCTTCCAGAAAGCCAAATGGTTGCCTTGTGGTCACTGCTCGAACAGCACCATCCATCGCCCGACATTGGACTCATCATTGGGCGAACCATATCCCCTGAATCAAAAGGTGTACTAGCAAGTTGGGTGAGCCAATGCGCGACGTTAAGAGATGCCTTTAACACGTTCCAAAGTAATATTTTGCTGATGAATGCTTCGGAGTGTTGGCAAGTGGCAGACGATGGGCAGCAGTGCCGCTTAACCCTCTCCATTGAATCACTGCATAACTACCCTCGAGCGACCATCGAACGTAGTATGAGTGCGATGGTGACGTGGGCGAGAATGCTGAGTGCCCAATCCTTCCCGCTAACCAAAGCTAAGTTTGGGTATTTGGCTCCGAACTATGTGGATAAATATCAACCAATCTTTGGAGAAGCAATTGAATTTAACTGTGCTGAACACCAGCTGATATTTGAATCGAAATGGCTCAACCTTCCCATTGTGACAAGTAGTGAGTATCTGAAAACGATGATGGCAAAAACCGCACAAAGTCATCTTGAGGCGCTAACGAAAACTCAACCTGTCCAGCAGCAAGTCAGAACCATAGTAGTAAACGGACTAGAAAATGGAGAACTATTCAGCGTAGACAAGGTTGCGCAGCAATTACACATCAGCCGACAAACGCTCTACCGCAAACTGGAAAAGGAGCATACCTCCTTCCAGAGTATTCTTGATGATACTAGAAAGCAGCTAGCAGCCCGTTGGCTAACTCAAACCCCGCCTCCAAGCGTGACCGAGTTGAGCTATCGTCTTGGTTTTAAAGATACCAGCAGCTTCTACAAAGCGTTCAAGCGCTGGTATCAGGTTAGTCCTAAGGCTTACCTTTCGAGATAAACTGTTTAAATGCCTGTGCTGATCGTTCTGGGACCTCTTCCATCGGTAAGTGTCCCACGTCGTCATACACCACAGCATAAGAGCCCCGAATATCACGCTCAAACTTTCGCGCATTTTCAGCTGGAAAGTAACGGTCTTCCTTCCCCCACAGAATAAGAGTCGGCTTAGCAACTTGCGTTATCTTATCCGAGTCCTCATCCAGCGATGCCTTGACCCGACGTGTGAATCCCTGTCGATTTTGTTGGTAGGTGGTCAGTTCGTAGTATCGATCAATCAACGCCGCATCCACGAGCAGCGGGTCGAAGTAAACCTCTTTAAGCCCATCCTCGAACATAAACCTTGGAGTGACATGTTCCATTATTTTATCGATGACTGGCCACTGGGCCATTTCAATGCCTGGCGGCCACGATTGTTGCGGATACCCTAACGCGTTTATCAACGTAAGGGTTTTAACCTGCTCTGGAAGTTGCAAACTGTACTCCCACACGATGCGCCCTCCTAAAGAGCTACCAACAAAATGTGCCTGTTCGATGTCGAGTTCTCTAATAAAAGCGCTCAAAAAAGCAATATCGTCAGCTATTTCGTACTGGTTCTGAGGCAGATGCCCGGTCAAGCCAAAACCCGGTAAGTCCATACGTACGACGCGATAGTCTTGTTTGAGGATTTGCGTCCATTGTTCCCACGCGTGAAGTGACGATGAAGTGCCATGCAGTAAAATCACCACCTCACCCTGTCCTTCATCTCGATAATGCACTCGTTTACCTTCCACAGTGGTAAATTTCGAGGCGTGATTTGTGTATTTCTGTTCAATGGCTTGTGAGCTATTTTGTGCGCCACATCCTTGCAGCAACATGACCAAAGCCATCATTGGTGCCACATTCCAATTCATACTTCCTTCTCCCTACTTACTGCGCTTTCCATTCTAGAAGCTTGAGTGTAGAGACTATGGTGGTGAGAAATAGGTCGTAAGGTTGCAACATCGCGTTCTTAGGACTCATTTGACTTTAGTGAGGGAACAACAACGGAGGAGGTCAAGGGAAAGAGCGGTTTATACATAGACCAAGCCATGACGGCTTGGTCTTTGCTCGCTGGTTAGCTGACTTTTGAAGCATCAGCAGGATGACAAATCGAGTATTTTGCTTTGATCACGTCAGCAATTTTCTCGGCGATCATGATAGTCGGTGCATTGGTATTGCCACCCACCAACGTCGGCATCACAGATGCGTCGACCACCCGCAGATTATCCATCCCGTATACAGACAGTTCACTATTTACGACCGCTTCAGGGTCATCCGAAGTCCCCATCTTACAGGTGCCAATCGGGTGATACTGAGTATCGGCGCGATTGCGGATATCTTGCTCAATCGCGGCGTCATCGTCCGGGTCAACCGGATAGAAACTTGCCCCGCGAACGTCATCAAACGCCTCACTTTGCAGCATCTGATACTGTTTTTTCCAACCTTTGATCATCACTCTCATGTCATCAGGATCTTGGAAGAAAGCAGGGTCAATGCTTGGAACGTCGTAAGGGTCGGCGCTATTTAGGGTTACCGTGCCGGTACTTTTCGGTCTGAGTAGCGTTACGTGAGAACTGAATCCATGGCTCATGTGGATTTTTCGAGCATGATCGTCCACCACCGCTACGACGAAGACAAACTCTAAGTCAGGCACATCGACGTCATCATCAGAGTACAAAAACCCGATACCTTCGGCGAAATTACTACTCAGCTTGCCTTGACGCTGCTTGAACCATTGAGGCACTGCTTTACTGGCCTCCGACGCCATTTTTAGTGATACACCAAAGGTGTCACGTTTGGCCGTAGTTCGGTATGAGTGCACCAAGTCGATATGGTCTTGCAGATTCTTACCTACTCCCGCCAACTCATGCACTTGGTCGATACCATGTTTGTCTAGCTCTTGTTTAGGACCAACTCCAGATAGCAGCAGCACTTGCGGAGTACCAAACGCACCAGCGCTTAGAATGACTTCCTTGTTGCAGTAAATTTGGAAACGCTGCCTTTTCATTCCATACTCCACACCAATCGCTCGCTTTCCATCGAACAACACCTTATGCGTGGTGGCTTTGGTGAGCACGGTTAAGTTCGGACGATTAAGGTTTGGCGTTAAGTAAGCTTTTGCCGCACTGCACCTCTCACCGTTTAATTGCGTCACCTGCGTTTGCATAGCACCAAACTGCTCAGCGCCATTCACGTCATGGTTGGTCGGCACGCCAATTGACTCGCACGCTGATAGATATCTTTCCACCATTGGGCTGGGTGACCGCAAATCGGCGACGTTAAGCGGCCCACCTTGGCCATGAAAGTCATCATGATGAACTTCATTATTTTCTGCTTTTTTGAAGTACGGTAAACACTCATCGTAGCTCCAGCCTTCATTCCCTAGTGATGCCCAAAGATCATAATCATAACGGTGACCACGTGCGTACATCATGGCATTGATTGAGCTCGAACCACCCAAGGTCTTCCCTCTGGGTTGATAACCCTTACGACCATTGAGTCCAGGCTGAGGAACGGTTTCAAACCCCCAGTTGTTGATTTTGGTTGGCATCATCACAACACAGCCAACGGGCGTGTGAATAAACGGACTGGTATCTTTACCTCCGGCTTCTAGCAAACAAACATTCACGGTAGGATCTTCCGATAGCCTTGAAGCAAGCACGCAACCTGCTGAACCACCACCGACAATAATGAAATCATAGCTGTCCATCGACTACCTCCATCACATCCAATGGATGCAGTTCGCGTTTCAAGATCTTTCCTGTAGCCGTCATTGGCAGTGATGCTCGAATAAACACACGGCGTGGATATTTGTAATCAGCAAGTTGACTACGGCACCACGCTACTAAGGTTTCGCCATCACTGGTGCAGTTTTCATGCAACACAACGTGAGCATGAATTTCCTCACCAAGTCGCTCATCGTGCTCACCGACAACGGCGACCATTTCCACGTCTGGATGACACATCAGTACTTCTTCAATCTCACGTGGGTAGACGTTATAGCCGCCGCGAATGATCATATCTTTCACTCTATCGACAATGAATAAGTTGCCGTGCTCATCAAGTCGTCCAATATCACCACTCCAAAACCAACCCTCACGTAACGCTTCTGCACTGGCTTCGGCTCTGCCGTAATAGCCTTTCATAACACTTGGGCTCTTAATGCACACTTCTCCTAACTCTCCAATAGGCAGCGCATTACCTTGAACATCAGATATCTTAATCATATGACCGCATAACGGCTGACCTACACTACCTGGTAAGCGGTCACCGTCGATATGATTGAAAGTAGCAACGGGCGCCGTTTCCGATAAGCCATAGCCTTCCAAGACAGGTAACTCAAAGCGCGATTCGAACTGACGAATCACCTCTACTGGCATGGATGCCCCACCAGAAACGCCCAGTCTCAAGCTATGTTTAACCTGTTCAGATTGCTCTGGTAATTGCTCGCCCACCGTCAACAGAGCGATATACATGGTGGGTACCCCCGCAAAGACACTGACTTTGTGGTCGATGATTTGTTGAATAACCAACTTAGGATCAAAGCGAGGAATGAGCACGATCGACGAACCCGTAAGCACACTGGCGTTCATCATGACGGTTTGACCAAAACTGTGAAATAAAGGTAGGGTCGCCATCGTGGTATCGCTGTACTCTAGTCGCATTAAATACTGAGAGGACATTGCGTTTGCCAGCATATTAGAATGAGAGAGCTCTGCGCCTTTCGGTTGTCCTGTCGTACCCGACGTATAAAGAATGACTGCCGTATCGTCACCTTGCATTGCTGCAGATTCAAACACTTGCGGCGGTTGTTGCAACCACTGCTCTAATGAGTGTTCACTCTCATCAACTGTCATCATGGGTATGAAGTGTTCACAGCTGTCCGCTTGAGAAAAACCCAAACGTCCGTATTGCTCACTTGGATTCATGTCTTGGTTTTCAAAACAGAAATACGCTTTAGCATCAGAGTCTTGCAGATGGTAGGCGATCTCCCGGTTCTTAAACAGCGTGTTGAGCGGCACGACCACGCAGCCTGCCTTTAAAATTCCGTAATAAGCGATGGGGAAATAGGTAACATTAGGACACGAAAGCGCCACTTTGGCCCCTTGTTCCAAGCCAAGTTGCTTGAGGTTGTGAGCAACAGTGCTAGCCGCACTCTCCAGTTGTTGATAGCTGATCTCCTCTGCGCCCATTCTGAGAGCAGTTTTGTCCGGGAAGAGCGCAGCACTGCGCTCAAGATTAACAGCAAGGTTATGCATCCGAGGTCTCCTTGTAGGTGTACCACGCCAGTAAATACTGGCGCGCCGAAGATTCTTAAAATGGTCCGTTGTTAGTGGATTAGATTATTCGTGTTATTTTGAGGAATGGGTTTTGAGGTCTGGGTCTGGCTTACCAACAAATACGCGCAGCACCAACTTCTGAACAAGATTACCGTAAGGCGGAGAAAAGAGCTGGATAGGAAACCACTCTCTCATTTGCAACACTGTGCGTGCATGGCTCAACTCACGAAAACCTTCTTCGCCGTGGTAGTTACCAATACCAGAGTTACCCACACCACCAAATGGCACCGAATGGTTAAGTACATGCCAGCCCCAATCGTTTATGGTGACACCGCCACTATGAGTTTGATTTAACAGCGCTTCTCGTTGCTGCGTGTTATGACTAAATAGGTAACAAGCTAACGGTCTGGGGCGCTCAATAATGTATTGCACCACATCGTCAATTGACTGGTAACTATGAACTGGCAGTAACGGCCCAAAGATTTCTTCCTGGCAAATTCGCATACTCGGTTTTAGATTAGTGGCGATAAAGAGCGGCATTTTTCGACCTTCGCCTTGAGACAAACATTGAGTGATCGTCGCCCCTTTAATTCGCGCATCTTCGACTAGAGCAGCAAACCTTTGATACTGTGCATCATCCACTAGAGATGTGTAATCAGCGTTACCCTCGATCTCCCCGTACATCTTGATGTGAGCTTTTTTGAGCGCTTCTACAAATGCATCGACCTTGCCTTCTGGAACAAACGCATAATCCGGAGCGATACAAATCTGTCCTGAGTTAAAGCCTTTGCCATGAGCAATACGGCTTGCTGCTTTCTCAATATCGTAGTCATCAAAAACCACCACCGGAGACTTTCCGCCCAGCTCCAACGTCACAGGCGTTAGGTTAGCCGCCGCATTGGCCATTATGGTTTTGCCGCTATTTGGTGACCCGGTAAAGACCAGATGGTCAAACGGCAAGTGAGAGATTTCCATCGCTTCTGGATGCGTACCATCAACAATTCTGACGAGATCTGGCGCGTATATCTCGGCCAACATTTTTCGCAGAGCCTTTGTGGTTGCCGGACAGTTAGGCGGCATCTTAATCATGCAGCGATTACCTGCTGCCAACGCGGTAATCATCGGGCCAATAGAAAGATAAAGCGGAAAGTTCCAAGGACAGATAATCCCCACCACACCTTTTGGTTGATAGCGAACCTGTAACTTATTGCCTTTAAACAACCATTCCGTTGGGCGACTTTTCGATTTCATCCAGCTTTTCAAGTGGCGATTGACATGGTTGATATCGAGAATAGGTGCTAACACGTCAGCCATTAATGACTCGGTATGGCTGCGCCCGCCAAAGTCATCACTCATTGCCTCCGCTAGCACCGATTGATATCGCGTTAGCTGTGTTTTAAGAGCCTGCAATCGCTGCTTTCGCACAGCAAGTGAAGGGTTGGTCTCTTGTTGGTATGCGGTTTGAAGCTCAGAAAACCAAGTATTAAGCTCGCTCACTTCGATACTTTCGCATTCAGAACCTACATCTTTTACCCAATCAATCATTTCGCTCATTTATTAATCTCGCATTGAAATTTGCCTCATTACAACATTCTGATAACATTGAGCACAGGTTACATTGAGACAAAAAGCGGTGAAATTCGGACATTGTTCAGACATTGAGATCCCACAATCACGCTAACTTATTGAAAGTCGCCTATTAACCTTTTTGGAGAAGTTGGATGCAATACACGGCAGTTTATGAGCCAGATACTCAAGCTTGCGGGATTTTAGATCTTCAGCTTATGGCGCGTTATCTCGACAGTCGCTTTGCCACCGAATCATTATTTGAGGGTACGACCGTCACCTCTTCCCAACTCTATCAACCAGATACACAGCTCACTTTTGCTCAAAAGATGGCTATCTTCAGCAACGCACTCACTCAGACAAATGAAGCGGGTTTAGGGCTCCAAGTGGGTAAGCAAGCAAGGTTCAGTGATTTTGGAGTGTTGGGCTATGCGGTGTTCAGCAGCAACACCATGCTCGATGCTCTTATGATGGGGTTTAAATACCTTCGTCTGGCCGGTCCTGTGCTTAAAAAGAAGATGTGGGTCGAAGGTAATGTCGGTTATTTTCGCGCCGAGCAACTTATCGATTTGGACGAACTGCTGCCGTTTTGCTCCGAGTACTGGTTCACTGCCATTCAAAATTTGTGTGAAGAGGTGATGCAGCAGCCGTTCCCTTCAACACTGATTAAATTCCCCTTCCCTGAGCCAGAATATGGTCACTTATACGAGCAAGTTTTTCATTGCCCCATTGAGTTCGATAGTGATTGTTTGGAATGGCAGTTTGACGCTACGGTACTTTACGAGCCTCTGCCTGCTGCCAATGCAATGACGCTGAAAATGTGTTTGAAATCTTGTGATGAAATGCTGGAAAAAGCCGAAGGCGGTACCAGTTTGCAAGAAAAAATCAGTCAGATATTTATCGAACGTCTAGGCAACTATCCATCCATTGAAGCCTTGTCTTCCGAGCTGGGCATGTCATCACGTACGCTGCGCCGTCATTTGAAAGCAGAAGGGACCAGCTATCAGCAGGTGCTTGATAATGTACGCTATCGACTGGCCCGCCACTACCTGCTTACTACACAAATCACCATGGAAGAGATTTCAGAGCGAATTGGTTTTTCTGACAGTGCCAATTTTCGGCACGCATTTAGGAAATGGAGCGGGTGTTCGCCGAAGGAGTTTCGTAAGGCGGGTGAGGGTTAGTGCTCGTTTTTTGTTCGTCTGAAGACAAGCCGTTATTTCCTTGAAAAAGGAAAACTTCTGCCACAAGTGACTGCCCTACCCTGCTCGACGGCAGGAATGACGTGCACTTGAAGCAATTTCTAGTATGAAAAACATCCTCATTTATACCTTCTAGACCACCAAGTCTCTAATTAAGCATGTTGTTATTAACAATGTGATACCGGTTTCAATTTTAATTAAATGGCATTGCGTAAAAAAGAATCAGCACGTAAATTGAAACTAGTTTCAATTAGAAGGAGCTTCCGTGTTTGATATCTCGATAATGTATCGATACTTAGACTCGTTTATAGAAGGATTTGCGATAACCGCTAGTATTAGCATCGCTTCTATTATTGGTAGTTTTTGTATTGGTTTGCTGGTGATGTTTGCGTGTATTAGTCAGTCAAGAGTACTGTCTAAGACAGGCTATACCTACATAAATATATTTAGGAACATTCCTTTTATTGTGCAGGTGTTCTTTATTTTTTATGGCTTACCTGAATTACGCATTTTCATTGATCCCTACACCACGGGAGTGCTGGCGCTTTCTATTGCAGTTGGTGCTTATTGTGCTGACGTGCTGCGCGCAGCAGTTCAGCAGGTCGATCGAGACGTGATCGAAGCCGCTCAATCTTTCGGCTTAAAACGCTTAACTATCTATAGAAAGATCATTCTTCCTATCGCGTTGCGCAACTCGATCAAACCGTTAGGTTCGATCTTCGTGAACCTAATTTTGACCACCTCTATTTTATCGACAGTAACACTTAACGAACTCACAGGAACCGCAAAAATCATTGCGGCGGAAACATTTAGACCATTTGAAGTCTACTTCTTCTTATTACTGTTCTACTGCGTGCTGACGTACATCTTATCCATTCTTATCACTTTAGCGCACAAGCGACTAAATCGATTTTCTGAAGCGGGAGCATAGCAATGTCTAGTAATGAATTTGTCCCCTATGACCTTATTGTTCTGCTTAGTGGCATCAGCGTGTCGTTAAAGGTGTTCTTGGTTTCTAGCTTGTTTGGCGGTTTGTTAGGTTTAGGGCTCGCGCTCTTTCGTCACTATCGATTCCCTCTCTTGAGCCAGCTTTCTGTTTTTGTGAGCGAGTTTCTTAAAAACTCCCCAGTTTTGGTTCAGCTGTTCTTGATCTACTTCGGCCTGCCGATTTTCCTCTCCATGGACATGTCGGCGGAACTAGCCGCCACAATCACGCTGACTGGCAATACGGCTGCATTTGTCTCCGTCATTATTGTTACCGCAATGGCAGCGGTCGATAAAGGTCAGATTGAAGCTGCACGCTCGTTTGGCATCTCTGAGATGGTAATTTTGAACAAAATCATCACGCCTCAAGCGCTGCTAGTTGCCATTGCGCCACTCGTCGGTCTTGCGGTGAACCAACTTCAGGTAACGTCACTGGTCTCCGTTATCGGGGTTATGGACATTACCAAAGTCGGCGCCATTTTGAACCAACGTACTTGGCAGCCATTTATTGTTTGGCCTGTCATCGGGCTGACCTACTTCGCCATGTCGATGGCCATCTCCAAGCTGGGCAGAAAGCTCGAGCTCTACTTACGAAAACATCAAACTTGGTCTTTAGCATAAGGTGATCCCCATGATTTCAATTAACAACGTAAAGAAGTCGTTTGGAAGCAACGACATATTAAAAGGGGTCAGCCTAAATATTGAGCAAGGCGATGTGGTCTCTATTTTAGGTGCAAGTGGCTCTGGAAAATCTACCCTACTACGCTGCATCAACGGGCTAGAAGCGATTGATGACGGTGACATCACTTTCCGCGACCTCTCGGTCTCCAACAAAGCGGAATTACAAAAGATCCGCACGTCAGTGTCGACGGTGTTCCAGCACTTTAACCTTTACCCGCATTTGAGCATTTTAGACAACATCACCCTCGCACCTATTGAAGTGCTAGGGCAAAGCAAAGAGCAAGCTGAAAGCACCGCGCGAGAACTATTGCAGCTTGTTGATTTAGCGGACAAAGAGACCAGCTTCCCAGCTCAACTCTCTGGCGGACAAAAACAGCGTATCGGTATTTGTCGCGCTCTAGCGATGAAGCCGGAGTGTTTGCTACTAGACGAAGTAACCAGTGCACTTGATCCAGAGATGACCTCAGAGGTGCTTGACGTGCTCGCTGACCTTGCCAAATCAGGCACAACATTAATCTTTGTCACTCACGAAATTGCCTTCGCGAAAAAGATCTCCAATCGCATTGTTTTCCTCGACGAAGGGGTAGTAAGAGCTGACATGGACAAAGATGCTTTCTTCTCCGATGAGGGCGGTAAGCAAGACGAAAGAATTAGACGATTTTTAGAGAAAATGGATAGCAAGTAATGATTGTATTATCAAATTCAGAAGCCTGGCCGGGAATCGACGACACGGTAAGTATGCTTAATAACGGCGACAATGGTCTCGATGCGATCATTTGTGGTATTGAAAAAGTCGAAGCAGAACCAAGAATTCGCAGTGTTGGTTACGGTGGCTGGCCTAACCTATTGGGTGATATGGAATTTGACGGTGCGGTAATGGACGGCAACACGCTTCGAACCGGTGCCGTTGGGGCCGTCAAAGATCATTTTCACGTCACGCGCATTGCCAAAAAAGTGATGGAAGAGCTGAACCACGAGATCCTCGTAGGTGAAGGGGCGACACGCTTTGCCTATGAGATGGGTTTTGAGTGCCCTAACCCTCTACTAGAAGACTCTAAAGAGGTGTGGTTTAAGAAGCTTCAAGAAATTACTGGCGAAGACAACCCCGATATGTCGACTCGTCCGCTTGCACACCTCAACTCAATGATCACTGACCCAGAGAAAGTCCGTGATACCACCGTCTTTCTCACCAAAGACAGTACAGACAGTATTTATGCAGCCACAAGCACCTCAGGCTGGGCATGGAAATACCCAGGACGCCTTGGCGATTCACCTATTGTCGGCGCTGGCTTTTATGCCGATAGCCGATATGGCGCGGCGGCCTGTACTCATACCGGCGAAATGACCATCAGAGCCAATACCTCCTACTCCATCGTAATGGCGATGCGTCTTGGCTTTTCGCTCGATCAAGCGGTGGATATGGCCATTGAAGAACTAAATTCGCTTAGAACAGGCTTTTTGGCTGGCGTTGTCATTCATGCGATCGACAAAGATGACAACTATCGAGTAATCAATTTTGGATGTGAAGAGGACATCAAATACTGGGTTTACAAATCTGGAATGAGTAAACCTGAACAAAGAATAGCGGAAAGACGCTATATGGATAAACGAAATGAAATGGAGAACCACAATGAAATTTAAGGCATTGGTTGCCACCATATTGGCAAGTGCACTCGCAATCAGCTCCACCTCAGCGTTTGCTGGCAAACTCGAAGACATTCGAGAGCGCGGCTACATCAAAATCGGTGTATCACTTGGTGGCGAACCTATCGGATTCCGTGATCAAAAGAATAACCCAGCAGGTTATGACGTTGATCTAGCGAAACGCCTAGCAGAAAAGCTTGGCGTTGAGGCACGCTTCACTGATGTACATGGTGACGCTCGTGTTTCAATGCTGTTTTCTGACCAACTAGATGCGGTCATTGGTAACATGTCAGCGACATTAGAACGTGCTAAATCGGTGAATTTCTCCATTCCTTATGCACGTGCTGGTCTTCGTATTGTTCATCAAAAAGACCAAGATATTAATTCACTGCAGGATCTTGCAGGCAAACGAGTTGTTGTAGGCCGCGGTTCTACAGGCGAAGCCTTTTTGAAACGTGAAGTGCCAGAAGCTGAATTAGTTTATACCGATAACTTCGCACCAGACGGTGTATTGTTGCTTCGTCAAGGCCGTGTAGATGCGGGTATCGAAGACAGCTCTCTGATTGATTACCTAGCTACTAACAACCCAAACCTTGTAACTCTGCCAGGCTTGCACTCTAATGACCCTATCGCCATTGGAGTTAGAAAAGGCGACGCCGAGTACTTACGCTGGATGGATATGTTTGTCTCTGACTACATTAACTCTGGTGCTTATGAAGCGTCTTACCACAAATGGTGGGGTGCGGATGCTAACCCACCTAAACTAGCGGGTACTTGGTAAACCGATAACTCAAAGGCCCTTTCCCCCGGGCCTTTTTTTCCTCTCTATCTTTCCATAAGTTTCAATGAGCGAGCTGTATGAAAATTGAAGTCTGTATCGATAATATTGAATCACTGCACACTGCCATCGAGGCAGGCGCCGACCGAATCGAATTGTGTAGCGCTCTGTCACTGGGTGGTCTAACGCCTTCATTAGGATTAATAACTCAGGCTGTCGCGGTTTCCTCCATTCCTATTTACGTGATGATTCGCCCTCGTGATGGTGACTTTGTCTTCAGTGAAGAAGAAATCCACTTTATGGAGCAGGAAATACTCAGCTACAAGTTGCTTGGCGTTGATGGCGTCGTTATTGGTGCACTGAATCCCGACGCTACCATCAACGAAGATGCCCTGCGTCGATGGACAACCGCCGCTCAAGGTATTGGAATCACTTTTCATCGCGCATTTGATTTGGTTGCTAACCCGATAGAGAGTTTAAAACTCCTCTGCCATTACCCGATCGAAAGAATTTTAACTTCAGGACTCCAGCCAACTGCACCAGAAGGTAAAGCGATGATTAAACAGTTAGTCGACACCGCTCAGGGTCGCCTATCTATCATGGCGGGCTCTGGAGTAAACGACAGCAATGCGCTTTCACTGGCTGACACAGGCATCACCGAGCTGCACCTTTCTGGTAAAGGTCAGCGCCCTAGTAATATGATTCAACAGTCCTCACAAATCTCCATGGGAACAGAAAGTTGCGATGATTGGGTCTCGGTAACAGACTATGATAAAGTGAAGAAAATCGTGAGGTTATTTGTGAATGAGTACTAAAACGCTACCTACATTGCAGGATGTAGCAGACCGAGCAGGCGTATCAAAAGCGGTTGCTTCTCGGGCTTTTTCGAAAGAGAAAAAACCCATATCTGAAGTAAAAAAGCAGCGCGTGTTGCAAGCCGCCGAAGAGCTCGGTTATGTCATGAATCCCTTCGCGCAAAGTTTAAATAGTAATACCACTGGACTCGTCGCCATTGTGGTCAACCACATTAGTGATTTGAGCGACCTTGAGCTATTTGATCATTTACTACGAGGACTGCAATCAATAGGCAAGCTGCCAATCTTCATTCGCATTAAAACCGAGCATGATATTGCATCAATTACCGACAACGCGTTCGTTCATCGCGTAGACGCGGCGATCATTTTCTCGGATCTCATTGAACCTAAAGACATGCCAAAGCTGTTTCTTACTCCGCGAGTGATTAACCTTAACGGGCAAAACTGGGACAATACATGGTCGGTGTTACTCGACGAAGAACAGGCCATTCAGGATGCGGTGAATTATGCAGTTCAATCCGGCGTTAAAGAAGTTCATTTACTTGCCGGACGACAAAGCTCTGCCGTTGAAGAACGCCGACTTGCTCTCTACCAAAACAACCTCGAACGCCACGATATCTCCCTGAAAAACATCGCCTATTGCAACTACAAGTACAATGAGGCGAAGCAGTATCTCATCGGCAATTCAAACGACATTGTTCAACCAAACAACGGTGTGATTTGTACCTCTGATGCCATGGCGATGGCAGCGGTGGACAGCTTTGGTAACCAAGATGACCGTCCAGTAATTATTGGGTTTGATAATACTTTCTTCTCTCATTTTGGCTCTTACCAATTCCCAAGTATTGGTTATTCAAAGGAAGAGCTGATTGATATTGTGTTAGAGTTGATTTCCTTATCGTCGGATAAGGAGAATCTCTCTGGTGAAAAGTACATTCGTAACTTTTTTAATTGTCATTGAGATTGGGATTGAGTGCCACACTTGAGGGCGGTAGGCGCATTGAGTAGATTCCTGCTCGGGGCAGGAATGATGGACGCCTTTGAGGACGATATATAAGAAGACTAAGTATTTGAGGGCGCGGCTATTGGCTGCGCCCTTTTGTTTGAGTGTGACTAACTAGTAGTTAGAACCAATCAGAACAGGTTCTCCGTATTTGCCTGCTTGCGGCATAGGGACGTAGGTTGACTGTTCGTTGCGAAGGAAACGAATTGCTTTGATGCCCACATGCATTGAGCTAGTGATATCGGAATCTGAGTCACCGTAGTATTGCTCAACACCAGCTTGTTTGAGTTGTTTCTCTTTTTCTAAGCCACCAGCGAAGACCACAGGTTTAATTTGGTCACGGCGATCTTTAGGGAACAGATGGCGGATAGTGCTGGTTAGTGTCTCTTTGCCTTCTGGAGCGTTACGACCTGTGATGAAGTAAATAGTGTCACCGTGTGCTAAGTGCATGTTTACTAGGGCAAGCGCTGAATGCTTAGGTAGAGAGAAATCATCCCAGCCTGTGCTTGCCTCGTTCCAGAAGTCTTGGTTCTTAAGATACGCATTCGAGCCCGGAGAGTATTTTTGCTGGCCGCGATAGAACACCGGTGAAGAGAACAGCATGGTGTCGTCGATATCCAGGCCGACAGTAATTGGATGGTCAGGAAGCTGCTTCTGAATGTCAGATACTGACACCCAATTGATGTCTTTATAGACTTCCATTTGTGGCGCTTGATGGCTGACAGCCTGCATATCGGTGGTGGTGTAGACTTTAGCGAATGACAGTGGAGAGGCAAGAAGTACAGAGAGAGTAATAAGCTTCAGCGAACTTTTAATGTTCATCTTAGGGTCCTTGATACTTGGATTAAACAAACGAAAAACCCAACTACGGTACACCCGCCGCTATCGTTCTGAAAGTTAAAGATAATTCACAGTTTTCAAGCAAGTACAGACCCAAAATCAACACACAAAACAAGGTGAAGAAAGCAAGGTAATGAGACAACAGCCTATCGTTCAAAGATAGACTGCGATAGAAATGGATTACCAACTATTGATCTTGATGCGCTCCGATCTGGCGCGCAAATATTCAATAGTAAACAACAAGATAGCCGACAAGACGACCAACAAGGTAGCAACGGCCAGTATGGTCGGATTGATTTGCTCTCTTAGTCCCGAGAACATCTGTCTCGGAATTGTTTTTTGCTCCGGTCCTGCCAAAAATAGCGCGACTACTACTTCATCAAACGAGGTCACAAAAGCAAACAACGCCCCCGAAATCACTCCGGGCCTGATTAGCGGCATAATGATCTTAACAAAGGTATATACCGGCCTTGCGCCCATTCCCAGCGAGGCTTGCACAAGCGAATAATCAAAGCCAGCTAATGCTGCGTTCACAGTGATGATCACGAATGGCGTCCCTAGAGCTGCGTGTGCAATCACCACACCCCAGAACGTGCCCGCCAAGTTGAGTTGGGTATAGAAGAAAAACATGCCCGCAGCGGTAATAATCAAAGGCACAATCATCGGAGACAACAAAATCGCCATTATGATGCGCTGCATTGGCATCGCTGAATTACTTAACCCTATTGCGGCCAATGTCCCTAGTACTGTGGCAATAATCGTGGCGCAAATACCAATCAAAAAGCTGTTTTTGATGGCGAGCAACCAGTTATCGTCGTGCCAAATCTCAGCGTACCATTCGAGCGAATAGGCTTCTTTTTCAAATGCCAGCATCCCTGGCGTAAAACTAAAATAAGGCTCGGCATTGAAAGAGAGTGGAATGATCACCAAGATCGGCATCATCAAAAAAAACAGAGTCAAATACGCACTAGCAGAAAGAGACAGTGAGCCTAGTTTTTGCAGAGGCGTAAAATAGCTTGGAAATCTCTTCATACTGTTAACCTAACTTAATGTTGTTCACGCCTACCCAGCGGTCATATAACCAATAGAGCGCCAAAATCAGAACCAGTAGCAAGCTGCCTAGTGCTGCTGCTAACTCCCAGTTATTGGATGACTGCATATGGAACGCAATGATATTACTGATCATTTGCCCGTCCGTACCCCCGACCAGCGCGGGCGTAATGTAGTAACCAATAGAAATAATAAACACCAGCAGAGCCCCTGCACTTAAGCCGGGTAATGTCATTGGGAAATAGATTTTAAAGAACGCAGGCATGGGTTTAGAACCCAAAGACAGCGCCGCACGATAATAGCTTGGGTCAATGTTCTTCATTACGCTGTAGAGCGGCAGAATCATGAAAGGCAGCAAAATATGAGTCATTGAAATGATGGTCGAAAACTCGGTGTATAGTAGATCAAGTGGCTCATCAATAATGCCTATCGCTTTTAAGGTGCTGTTCACTACCCCGTTGGTTTGCAAAAGCGCAATCCATGATGTGGTTCGAACCAATAATGAGGTCCAAAAAGGCAACAATACAAACACCAACAGCTTATTGGCTTTGCTCGGCGAGGCTGTAGATAGATAGTACGACAATGGAAACGCAATAATCGCGGTAAGCAAAGTAATGTACAGGGCGATTTTCAAGCTTTTCCAATATAGTTTGATGTAGATTTTTGTGTCTCTGGTTTCGATATCACCTTGCAAGGACTTTTTCAGATCCAATGCCGTTAGATAATAACGCTCTGTCCATTTGTTACCCGATACTTTAATCGCTACCCACACATCGGGGGAGCGCCACTTTTTATGTTTATCTAATAGAATATCGGTGCCTTCGAGACGCAGCTCTTCGATCGGCATTCTTTTGATTTTTCGTGCAGTGGATTTGATAAGACTTGAAGAGCCCGGCAATGAGCGGTTGATTTCCTCGGCCAATTTTCCGGAGCGGCGTTCCTGTGCCAGTTCATGAAGCTCTAACGTGAATACCTGAATAACCTCATCAGGCGGCATGGCTCCGGTTGACTCATCCCATGATGCCATCGCCTCTAAGGTGTTTGGTACCAATTGAGCAACCGTCGGATGATAAACACTGCGATAAAGCATGGTGGTGATCGGCGCTAAAAAGGAAAGAAACACAAACAGCAGCAGTGGCAAAGTAAACAAAAACAGCATTAACTGTTTGCTGCGATGCTTCTTTTTACTCTCAGAAAGCTCTGTCAGTGTTAGCGTATTTTCACTCGCCATTCTGTTTTCATCCTTGAATCTAAACGCTTAAAAACTCGATTAAATGGGCTATCTAATACTTTTAGATAGCCCAACTTTTGTTTATAGGATTGAGGCTATTGAAGTAACCACTCGTTAAACTTCTCACCCAGTGATTCACCGTAATCAGCCCAGAAATCACCCGATGCTTTTACCCCTTCATCTAGGTGAGACGATGGCAGCTTTGGAATAACCGCAGGATCCACATACTGATAAGCGGATTTACGAGTTGGACCATACGCCACCTCAGGCATACCACTCAATGGTTTTGAACCCGTTGCAAAGCGAATGAACTCTTCCGCTAACGCTTTCTTCTTAGTGCCTTTTACAATCGCCCAAACATCGAGATCGTAAACGTGCGAATCCCAGACCATTTCAAACGGTTTACCTTCACGTTGAATGGCATCGAAGAAGCGACCGTTCGCCGACTGAACCATGACCGCGCCACCATCGTTAAGCAGTTGAGGCGCTTGCGACCAACTGTCGAACCAGACAATGTCGTCTTTGATAGTATCGAGTTTCGCGAACGCACGTTTTTGGCCTTCATCGGTACTTAGCACGTCATACACGTCTTCTTTAGCAACGCCATCAGCCAGTAGTGCCCACTCTAGGTTCACTTGAGGACGCTTACGAAAAGCACGTTTACCTGGATACGTTTTAGTGTCGAAAAGATCTTGAATCGAGCTTGGTTTGCCACCCTGAATGGTGTCGTGGTTGTAGGCGAAAAGGACAGTCCAAACGATGTTACCTACCCCACACTCATTAGCGAGCGCCTCTTTGCTGAAGTCATCTTTGGCTGGCGTACCGTCATCACCAGGAGGCAAGGTATCCATTGGGAATACTTCTAGCAAACCTTCTGAACAGGCTCGCTCAAGGTCGATAACCTCAACGTCAATCACGTCCCAAAGCACGTTGCCACTCTCTACTTGGGCTTTAAGCTCTGCGATACCGCCTGAATAGTTTTCAGACAGCACCTTGTGTCCGGTACTCTCAGTAAACGGATCAAGCATGTGTTTCTTTTGGGCATCGCCGTAAGCACCACCAAACGACACTGCCGTTAGTTGGTCGGCCATTGCTGCGTTGCTCAGTCCAAGCGCAAGAGCAATAGGAAGCCACTTTTTCATTTTCGTCATCATATATCCTTTCTTTCCTTGACTAAGGGTGATCAAGCGCTAACCCATCAGAAATGGACCACGTTAGGCTGGCTACATCACCGGCCTTGAAGGTCGGTGCTTGTTGGTCATTGAGGAGCTTCACCATCACGTCTCTGCCGTCTTGCAACTTAAAGAAGTAACGAATGAAGTCACCAACGTACAATCGGGTGACAAAGGTAGCGGAGACTTGGTTACTGTTCACTTCGTCCTTGTCTCCGATAAAGAAGTTTTCTGGGCGCACTGCCAACATACAGCGCTCTCCAATTTCAGGAACATTGATCGCAGTCGCCACGACTTGAGTCCCATCGCTCAACTCAACATGAGCGTGGTCGCCGTCAATTTTAGTTAAAGTCCCCGGAAGATGGTTATTCTCGCCGAGAAAATCGGCGACGAACGCATTGGCTGGACGCTCGTACAGCGTAGAAGGGTCCGCACACTGCTGAACTACGCCGTCCTCAAACACTGCAATACGGTCAGACATAGTAAGTGCTTCGGTCTGATCATGGGTAACATAGATGGCGGTAAAACCTAACTGTTCGTGCAAGCGCTTAATTTCAAATTGCATCTGCTCGCGAAGGTTTTTATCCAATGCACCTAAAGGTTCATCCATAAGAACAATCGAAGGCTCAAAAATCAGCGAACGCGCCAGTGCCACACGCTGCTTTTGACCGCCGGAGAGCTGACCCGGATAGCGGTCACCAAAGTGTTCAAGCTCCACCAGTTTTAAAAACTCTTGAACCTTCTGTTTGATTTGCTCTTTGGGTAGTTTGCGAACATTAAGGGGATAAGCTAGGTTTTCTGCCACCGTCATATGAGGGAATAATGCGTAGTGCTGAAATACCATGCCAATATTGCGATGATAAGGCGCAACGTTTGTGATGAGTTCTCCGTTGACTTCTATCCCGCCGCTGGTCACATCTTCAAACCCAGCGAGCATCATTAAGCATGTGGTTTTGCCAGAGCCAGAAGGCCCCAACAGTGTTACAAATTCCCCTTTAGCGATGTCGAGGCTAAAGTCTTTCACCACAAAATTGTGTCGGTCATAACTCTTTTTTACATTCTTGAATTGTACGTAACGACTGTCCATTTCTACTGCCTATCCCTCTGCTTCAAGCTCAACCTCAAAAACTGAGCGCTATTCAAAAACCTAGTTTTGATTAACAACTGAGCAACATTTGATTTTAGAAAGTGTGATTTATCCTTTGTTTTTCAGACATAAAGAGGGATTACGAAATGTTGCAACTTGTACAAAAATTAAGCTCAGCTCGAATGAAGGTTTGAATTAGGAAGATCTACTAGATAAAAATATCAGTATCATAGAAATAAATGGAAGGAACTGCTTATTTGATAAATCAGTCGTTAAATTTGATCTTCGTATCAACACGCCCTCTTAGAACAAATTTAGCAATATCAACGTGCTACAAGCGCTGTTACATTGTGATACTTAGATGGAATATGGGCCTAATCAGTATGCTATTTGACTTCATAAAATCGTTAACCTACTAAAATAACAGCGTTATTCTGGTTAAAGCCGTCGATGTCTACTGCCCGCGCATCTCTCAGAGGAAACGTTCCTACGGCAATCAAACAAAAAAACCGAAGCAAACGCTCCGGCTTTCAACTCATCTCAAGACGGGTCATCACACCATCGATTAAACGATACGCAGACCACCTTGAGCGATAGCAAAACGACGAGCACGAGTAAACGATAACGCGTTAGTAATACCCTCACCCGTTGGACCCGCGATAGTGAACGTAGACGTTCCTTCTGCGTTATAACCCACACCAGACAGCGTTGGTCCGTTGTGCGCAAAGATAGTGGTGTTGATGCGAGCACCAAACTTAGTCACGTTCTCGATGTTACCCGAGTAGATACATGCCGAGTGCTTATTGGCCCGCTCAGCCGCCACTGCGCGGTCGATGGCTTCATCGATATCTTTACAGATAACCACAGGAAGCACTGGCATCATTTGCTCTACATGAACCAATGGGTGGTCGTTTTCTACCAGCATTACGGCAAGGCGAGTATCAGACTCAACACCGATTGATTTTAGGATTTCACCTGCATCTTGACCGACGTGTTTTTTCACCGGGTGCCAAACACGAGCAATCTCATGGGCTGTGCACGGCTTCGCGCCTTCAAACTCATCTAGCGTCAAAATTTGCTCAGTTAACTGCTCTGCTTCTTCTGCTGTTAACACGTAAGCGCCAACTTCTTCTAGCTTATCAAGGAATGCATCTGCTACGGCCTCTTCAACGAAGACTTCCTTCTCGCCAATACACAGCAGGTTGTTATCAAAAGAAGCACCGCCGTACACGCCCGCCGCTGCGAGATCTAGGTTAGCAGAAGCGTCCACGATTACTGGCGGATTACCAGCGCCTGCGCCAACACCTTTCTTACCCGATTGTAGGATAGCCTTAACAAGGCCAGGGCCACCTGTACCCACAAGCATATTAATCAGTGGTGACTGAGCAATTTCGTTTAGTGTTTCTAGTGTTGGCTCTTTTACCATGGTCACTAGGTTCTCTGGGCCGCCTGCTTCTACGATGGTTTTGTTTAACAAGTCAATCATCACCGCAGAAACCACTTTAGACGATGGGTGAACGTTAAACGTAACCGCATTACCACCAGCAAGCATCGAAATTGCGTTGTTCACTATGGTTTCTGTTGGGTTAGTCACAGGCGTTACCGCGCCGATAACACCATAAGGTGCGCGCTCACCAAGAGAAATGCCATTGTCACCAGACCATACTTTAGTATCTAGTACTTCCGTACCCGGCGTTTTCATTGCCGTAAGGTGGTGCTTAGCGATTTTGTCTTCCACGCGGCCCAGTTTTGTCTCTTCACGAACCATTTTTGCGAAGTCTTCTGCACGCGCTAATACTGCTTCACGAATAGCAGTTAGGATGGCTTCGCGACCTTCTTTGGTACAGTTTACGTAGAACTCTCGTTGAGCTTTATGAGTAGCTTCAATCGCAGCGTCCACTGTCGCGAATACACCTTTAGCGTTGTTAATATCAAAAGACATAGTGATTACCTCGTAAAATTGGGTATTGTGAAGACCTAGGCGTTATGCCAGTTCTTTTCGACATGTTTAGTAAGGCTAATTCCTCACCTAATATGGCTATAATTTAACCCAGACACTCATCAACTCGATGTCACTGGGTGTCAGCTTATTTGACCCATTAACGCAAATAACCCACAGCGATAACTTGACTCATTACGTAGCCCCTCACTATCTCTCGCCTCTTAGCAAACAATACGTTAGTTCACCCACAACCGTAGTTTGTTAACCTATCCGCCCAACCCCAACATCTGCTTTCTGACAAAAGCAACATTAATTCAATACCTTAACACTAGGTGTAAAATAAATTGACCCTCAGTGACATGCTGCATTTTTGACCTCCAGATAGACTAGCGTTCATCAAATCGATACCCAATTACGAACACTTCGTGAGGAATGAATATGAAAAATCAAGCGCTTTTAGAAGAGTCTGTAAAGCAACTGAGCACTATTTTAGAGACACAGCAACAGCTTCTAGCAGAGCACAAAGCTAACCAGAACTATGCTGAGCGTCTTGAGAACATTCTGACTCCAACCGACGAGCTAACCACTCAAGGTGACGACTTATTGATTGGTGGTTGCAAAGCCACTGATCTTATCGAGCAATACGGTAGCCCGCTGTTCGTATTGAGCGAAGACACGCTTCGTAACAACCTGCGCCGTGTAAAAAACGCGTTTGGCAACTACTGGCCAAAACCAGTCAACGTGATGTTTGCTATCAAGTCGAATACCAACTTCGCGGTTCGAGCTATCTGTAACGAAGAAGGCGTGGGCGGTGATTGCTTTGGTCCAGGTGAAGTTGAAGCGACATACATTGCTGGCGCAGACCCAAAAACCATAGCACTAAACGGTACCGTTAAGCCTGAACTTGCTATCCGTAAAGCAATTGAATATGGCTACGCGATTCACCTAGATTCTTACGAAGAGATTGAAATCGTAGAACGCATCGCTCGCGAAGTGAAACCAGCGGAAAAAGTACGCATTGCGGTTCGTCTAAAAGTTATCCCTGAAGATTTCTTCAATGACTTCGAACCAGATGCTTACCCGTTCCCTAACTTTATCGGCGCGATGAAGTGGATCAAATTCGGCTTGCTAAAAGAAGAAGCGAAAAAGATCGTCAACCGCGTAAAAGAAATCGACATCTTCGAATTCTACGGTTTCCACACTCACCTAGGCCGCTTCTCTAAACAGCCTGAAGGTTGGGATGCGCTATACCGAGAATACGCACGCAACATTATCGAAATATCTCGTGAGTGTGGCGTTCAACCTTTCCAAGTTGACCTAGGCGGCGGCTGGCCACGTGAGCGTGAGCCTGAGTGTCGTAGCAAAGAACACATGATGAACCCGAACACCATCGAAGACTACGCAAAAGTAGTGTGTGGGGGCATGCTAGAAGAGTTCACTAAAGAAGGCTTCGAAGTACCACAACTATGGCTAGAACCAGGTCGTTATATCGCAGGTAACATCGGCACGCTACTTACCTCGGTATACGTTGTGAAAGACGATCAAGAGATGGATTACACCTACACCATGGTTGATGCATCGACTTACCTAGCTACATTGGTCGAGTCTCAAGAGTCGAAGAACCCAGTTCTTCCAGCAAACAAAATGACCCAACCATTGGTAGAGAGAACCACTGAAATCGCAGGCCCAATCTGTATCCCATCTATCTGGGAAAGCGGCGCACGCATGCCAGCTCTACAACCAAAAGATGTGCTAGCGATTATGGATGTCGGTCACTACGCTGAGTCTCAAGCGAGCCAGTTCAACTCACTACCACGCCCAGCAACGGTACTAGTGAAAGACGGCGAAGCGGAACTCATCAAACGCGCTGAAACGGTTGAAGATGTATTCGCAACGCAAATTCTTCCAGAGCGCTTTGTAAAAGCAAAAGCTGAAATTGAGAAGAAAATGGCGAAGCCAGCTGGTAAAAAAGCAGCAACTAAACGCCGCGTGGCAAGAACGCCGAGTTATTCGAAATAAGCAGGTTGCTGAGTTTTGGGCTTGGTGGTTTGAATTGAGAATTGGTGATTGGAAAGCTCCCGTAGGGAGCTTTTTTTGTGTTTGGTCACTCACTACCATTCATTGATAAGAAGACGACTCTTCACACCCCGAATCTGTAGTCCCATCGCATCAAAAACTTCTTCAAAATCCTGACATCGAGGAGGAAGGTTAGGTAGCGACAGAGTGGCCTCAGTGAAAAAACGCTGTCTATGTTGGTCTTGTTCTCCCCAAGCAAGATGCCACCAGTTCACGATACGATTTCTAGATTCGACTAACCGCTTCTTGCTTGGCAAACGGTCACTTTTACTAGTATTTTCGTTTTCGGTCGCGGGGAGCAAGTTCCACATATCATTGTTTGGCCAATAAGTGAAAGGTAAACAATGGTCTACATGAAACGACTTAGTTAGTTTGGTATTGCTCCAAACGCTCGACACGCGATGTTTCTCTCGCTGCAACTCACCCACCCTTTTCCGCACTTCTCGTGTATCGTGATCCTTATCCAACCAAACCAGACAGTCATGGTAGCTTTGCAGCGATATATTGTTTTTCCGGTTCAACTCAAAACGCTGCATTTGCATCACCCACTGATTGACTACCAACGGTTCTATCCAAGAATTATAGAGCCTGAAGCACTCCCAAAGGCTCTGCTTAAGAACAAAGAAACCATAACTTTCGAAAAACTGAGTATCTAGATACACATTACTTTGTGTTCTACGCCGTTTGGCTGGCGCTAAGGTTGAGAACTCGTGTTTCTTGTCTTGTTTTGTTCCGGTAGAGATATGGGCGATTGGCCCTTCTTTCATGGCTTTAATCGACGCCTGAATTGTTTTCTGCAACGCTTTCGCTTCGTCTCCCCAAAACAGGCTACCAACAGCAAGATCATCCGCTGATAAATGTTTGAGCTGATGCCAACCCTCTTCTGTCACAAAACTCAATCCACTATTGGGGTTGCTATTCTGCTGTAATTTTCCGATATCGATTAGACGCTTAAAGGCTTTAACCCAATATAACGCCACCAATCCCAAAGGAATGGCAACTTCACCGCCAGTTCTATCTGACACGCATCCAGGGTGAGCATCGGCTATACGTAAAAGTACTCGCAGTAGCGCCAATTTATAGGTTGCGCTCTTACTGTCATTGACGATGATATGTCGTACCTTACTTAGGTCGCCAGAGCCATCGTCGGGTAAGCTTAAGACCACGGTTTGCCAAGATACACGGCTACGCCCTAATGAGTCACCCGAATCACTCACAGCTTTAACAAGTAAAGCCGTGTCTTTGGCAAATTGCTCCAATTCTGATGCTGAAACTGGGTAGCCAATTCGCTCATCGTCAAAGGGGCCATGGCGTAGAGTGATGATCAGTCTTCCATTAGGAGCAAGGAGGTTTGATAGCTTACGAAACGCTCGACTTCTTTGACTCGGCGGGACATGCATCCAAACGGCACTCACCAAAATTAAGTCAAACCGAATTCCAAGGCTCTGTGCAGCTTTTAAACTAGGTAATTCATCTTGTAACCACGTTACGTCATCACCAGTGTTCGCCTTACCTATTTCTCTCATTGCTAGCGACGGTTCCAACGCAAAAACCTCCGCTCCTTGTTGCGTCATCCATTTTGCATCTCGGCCCGATGACGCACCTACATCCAAAACCGTATCCCCTTCAATAGGCCAATATGGTTTCCAAGAGGAGTGCACTTCCTCAAACTTTAGTGAGTTATATTGTTTAGCCAACGAGTCTGCATTTTTGTCGTAGAAAGAGGATGTTATGGACATTGTGAGAGCCTGTTATTGGGTTGGTCCCATAATATAAGGCAGAGTTGCATAATGCTAGGAGGTCTTAGAATGGTATTAGATGGTTTGAGGTGAATCACGGTTAGAGGATTTAGGTCTTACTAGTCCTAATCTTTCGCTCAATTAGATGAAATGAAAAAGCCCTAGCATTTCTGCTGGGGCTTAGAATGTGGCGGTGAGTGAGAGATTACCATAAATTCATAACTATATATTTTAAATAGGAAATTAGTCAGATTTCAAATTTCCTATACATCTACACATACTTTTTATCTTTGTTTGTGTTACGTGACATGCCTCTCAAATCACCCCTGATTCAGTGCTTCGATTAATCAAAAAACCTTCTGAATCGATGTAACCAACTATCACAGAAACTAGATCGACACTTAAGCCTCTCGACTAATAATTTTCACACTACTCGCTAGATATCCTCTTTCGACTCATGGCACCATTTCCATCTTCGCATTATCGATGTATACCCATCAGCTAAATTTTGGCGTTAGCTAACTGAAAGATAAAAACAATCCTAAACGAAAAAGCACGTTGCGAAAGAAACACATTCCTTATCCCTTTGCCATTCTTATCGAACGTTGGGCAGGTACTAAATTTAGTACTTTGACAACTGTGAAGGGCTCAAGACGATATCTTGAGCCCTTCATTGTCAGCGAATTAGTGTTTTCAAGCTTTCATAGCTATCTACAACATCATACCTAACTTTATTTTCACTGAACTTTTCGTTCACTGTTTCAAAGAACTTTCTTGCACACTCGATCTTCGCTAGCTCAGCACCTTTTAACTGGAGAGACTGCATTGAGCCTTTCGTTTCAGCAATGAAGTAAACATGTTTGACCGATCCTTCCTGAAACGCAATTGCCCAGTCGGGATTGTAGCTACCCAAAGGAGTTGGGATAAAGAAGCCTCTTGGCAATTTCGCATATACGCTGACCTCAGTGCGAGTATCCAGTTCTTCAACAAACTTACGCTCTACTTTAGAGTCAGTAATTACGTAGTCGTAGATATGGCGTTTCAGCTTATCACCTGCGTTAGAAAAATCTTCGGAGCCGTTTGCATCGAAAATACTGGCTTCAAACTTCTCTTCTAGAGTGTCATATGCCAAATGTTCAATGACCATAGTCGCTTTCTGCTCATTGATCAGTTGCGTAGCCTTTGCGATGAAATCTTCCGGGTTGTTTTTGAACTGGTCGAAAACATGGCTTCCGATTCCACGCAGAATATCAGCTACCGTACTACGCTTTAGTTTGGTTAGCTCAGCTACCTTACCAAGCAAATCATATCTGACATTAGATTTAACCGACGCATGATACTCGGCACTTTCCGTTTCTTCTACTTTGAAACTTTGACCAGCCTTCATTTGCTCAGCATCAACATGCGCCATCTGTTCACCTCGGACAATATCGAAATGAAGCTTTTCTACTCGCAGTTTACTATCAAGAACAGGGATAGATTTTGATACCAATTCATCACTATCGAACTCAACGTTGTATATGGCTTTGTGGTTGATGCGTGCCCACAGCTCCTGAAACTCTTTCTTATCAAAGTTATTGTTAAGCTCATTTCTTTTCGCTTTCCGATCATCTGCAATATCAGGAAGCTGAGCATCAGAGTATACCGAATCAATTAGATGGAAGATTTGCTCGGCATAAGGCTGCAGGCTCTCTGGAAGCGCGGCTAGTTGCTCCTCGCGTTTAGCATCATGGTAGACGTCGGATATTCTATCGTTGTCATCTGAATAGTCATTCTTAAGCAGATAGCGGTATATCTGTTTTGCCATCTCTGGCGTCACTTCAATATCACCTTCAGGTGTACCTAACACCTTACCAGTAAAATACTTTTCATCTGCCTGTCTTGGTCTTGACGATAACGAACTACTAATATCTTGCTGTAATCCACTCACAAAGTCTTTGTAGCTCTCACTAGCGACTACGGTTAAGTGGTTGATATCATGAACTATGGATGGATGATCAACACGCTCGCCATCTTGGTCTACTGCCAAGCGCAAGCCTCGACCAACTTCTTGGCGTCGTGAAATAGTGTTATCGCTGTGCTTGAGAGTACAGATCACGAATACGTTAGGGTTATCCCACCCCTCTCTCAAAGCAGAGTGAGAGAAAATAAACCTTGTTGGTTCAGATAGATTAAGTAGGCGCTCTTTATCTTTCAAAATCAGATCGTAAGCATCAACGTCATCAGACAACCCTTTATTGTCACCACTTCTGTTAATTTTGGGATCAACCAACCGTTTCTTCTTGTCGATAGAAAAATACCCCTGGTGGATACCCGATGCCGAGTCTCGCTTCAAATAACGAGCATATGCCGTATCCGCATGCTCTCCTTTTGAGTTAAGAGGGATATAGTCGTTTACGAGTAGTTGGTACTCTTCTTCGAAGATTCGCGCGTATTCACCTTTTTCATCGGGCTGATCGTAATCGCGATATTTAGCAACTTCGTCGATAAAGAACAGGCTTAACACCTTAATGCCCTTATCAAACAAGCGTACTTCTTTGTCTAAGTGAGCTTTTATCGCCTCACGGATCTGCATTCGGCGTAATGCAATTTCACTTACATCACCTATCGCATCACCAACAGTCAGCTCTACACCGTTTAAGAAGCTGACAGTATCTGTAACAGCATTGATATCCGAAATAACAAAGTTATTTTTGTACTGCTCTAAATTATCAGACAGATCGTAAAGGTTATCGCCCTTACTCAACTTGCGAACAACACGTTTAATGCCTGATTTATTCCTAACTTCAAACTCGAGACGAGCGACCGGAGGTTTCTTCGGCGAAATTTCGATATTTTCCAGATAAAGGTAGGCATTAGTTCCTGAGAGGCCTTTCGTGGTAATACCCCTTACACCAATTTTCTTCACCAGCTTCTGGTTATACGCATCAACAGCATCCAGGCGGAAGATTTTATTTCTTTCGACACGGTGTGTTGCAGAGTAACGGAGAATAAACAGAGGGTTAAACTCGGCTAAGGACTCTAGGGTTTTCTTACCTTCCATCTTTTGCGGTTCGTCCATGATCATGATCGGACGGTTGGCTTTGATGACATCGATAGGTCGACGGCTTTGAAAATCGTCTAACTCCTCGTAGATTCTACGAGCATCCTTTCCACGAGCATTAAAGGCTTGAACGTTGATGACCATTACGTTAATGCCACCATCAGATGAAAAGCTTTCAATCTCATGGAGTTGTTTCGAGTTATAGATAAAAGGCCTAATTCGCTTACCGTAACCCTCTAGAAAGTGCTCAGCAGTGATTTCCAGCGACTTATAGACCCCTTCACGAATTGCGATGCTCGGCACAACAATAATGAACTTGGTCCAGCCGTACTGTTTGTTGAGCTCAAATATCGATTTTACAAAGCAGTAAGTCTTACCGGTACCTGTTTCCATCTCGACATCTAGATTGAGATTCGCACCGGAGGAGTATTTGACTGACTTACCGTTCACGTCTTTAAAATCAAGCAGATCTGTTGACTGAGGTATGTTTAGATGACGTTGAACCTGTTGCACATTGGCAAGTAGCTGCTGTTCATTGAGCTGAATTTCAGCATTTTTAAATGCATTTTCATCAAAATCCTGCTTTTGCTGACGAGCACCTGTGTGATCCGCCTTTTCTACACCAGGATCCATGCGATAGCGACTAGCTGCATCATTGGGTAACTGACCTTTGAAACAATCTACAATAGCTTGAACAGAAGCAGCCTGATATTTTTGATGTTTGAATTTAAGCTTCATTTTGTTCCTCAAGCTTTGCTTCTAGTTCCTCTAGCCAGTAGTTAAACAACGGACACTTCTCACGCATTTTTTGGATACCAATGCGCTGTGCAATGGCAATACCTGTTCTAGTTTTTGCAAACGTCCCATAAGGCGACAAATTTTCTAAACGCTTAGATGGCGCTGTAGCTGGGCTATTGTTAATAGACTCAGGTTCACCACATTCAGTAAGAATTGCCGTCACCAGTTTCTCATCAATACCCATCTCTGATGCTAGTATTTCACTATCTGAAAACAATAGAGACTCAAATTCATGCATAGCTACATAGGGAATAAAACGTTCATCTGAACGAGTCTCTCCGAATAACTCGTTTACAGCTTGCAGCGTTGCATCATGCAAATGAGTGGAAATCTGTGTGGGCGTCAAGCCAGGAGCTAGAGTACCCAACCCTGGCCACTCCTTCGTTCCGTAGTAATCAATAAAGGTCGTTACAAACGTATCGCCTCGCTGCTTAAGATGGTTACCGATATCCTGCTGGGCTCGTACAAAACGAACATCACCGCCTTTTTGTCCCGGCTTAGTAATTTGCGTCGCTGATATAAAAATCATTTTCGCGGCCAAATATGGTTGCAAGACACTTTCAATAAAAACTTGTTCTGTCTTCCCTTCTACGATGGCAATAACCTCGATGAACTTACTCATAGCGCGGCCCCCCGGCTATGACATTCTTAGTCCAAAGCTCACCAACAGAATAGCTTTCTAGCCATTGCGAGAAATCTTCTGGATTTAGACGTTCAAACGTTGATGCTCCATCTTTGCGATTCACCACCACAATATCTTCAATTGCGAACTGATCGATCAATGCTGGCGACTGAGTTGCAACGATTACCTGAGTACGCTGTGAAGCTTGTTGAATTAACTCAGCTAGAACATCAATTGCCGCTGGATGTAACCCTAACTCAGGTTCATCAATGATAATTGTCGAAGGTGGGTTCGGTTGCAAAAGTGCCGTCGCTAAACAGATAAAGCGAATTGAGCCATCAGATAGGTGATAAGGCTGCATCGGGTAGTCAGAACCTTTCTGGAGCCAGCTGATATTCACTTTTTGCTTAACGCCAAACTCTCGAGGCTTCAATACAAAATCGTCAAAGAATGGCGTCACTAAGCGAATCGCATTAACGATTTCTTTATACTGTGTTTCGTGGGCTGTTTTCAGCTTTTTCAGAAACGGACCAATATTCGCCGCATCAGTACGTAACACCGCATCATCTTCAACGATCTCGTACTTACGCATTGGAGCCGTTGCACTGGTATCGTGGAAGTGATAAATCATCCAAGACGCGATTTCGTCATAAACAGGTTGCGAGTAACTCGCATCTGGGCGTTTTCCTGTGACTTCTGCGACCATCTTGGACTTACCATCATAGCTATCACCAAGTTCCCACCAACCAGTCCTGCCACCTGAGTAGTATCGCGCTTCACTTTCAATAGAGCAGCTGTCCGAAGGTGTCGGAGCTAATGTAAAACGAAACCCACGAGCACCAAAACGAGTACTAAAGCTCATTTTGGGCGTAGTTTTTTCACCATTGAACAGGAGATCGCTGGCACCACCATTGTCTGAGACATAATTGCTTAGGTTGTCATTGATCAACGAGCGTAGCATCTTAAAAAATGATATCAGATTACTTTTCCCTGCCCCGTTGGCACCAACGATCACGTTGAGATTCTTCATTTCGAAATCTTCAAGTTCACGAATCGATTTGAAGCCCTTTATAGTGAGCTTATCAAGCTGAGTACTCATCGTCGATCCTCTAGATTGATTTCACGTCTGTGTTTGGAGATAGCTGCTTAAGCACTTGTTCGACATTGATCTTAGTACTATCTGAAGCAAAGCCAGCATCACGGAACACCAGGCGTAACGGTTCAAATTTAGCTAACTCTTTAACAAAGGCTTCATTGATGCCGCTTTCTTTGTCGAAGCAAGCCACAAGCGCGTTATCCGCAACAAAGAATACTGTTTTTTCATCCACAGTTTCACGACGAATAGGAAGGGTCAGATCTACCCCCCAATCCAACATGACTTGGAACAGTAGGTCTTCTTCAGTTCGATCTTCTTTGACGTTATCTACTTGTGCAAACAGGTCTTCTTGAGTCATTGTGTCTGGTTGATAATAAACATCAGCCATATTTGAGGAGTCTATTTTCAGAACTCTGAATCCAATATCTCTGTTCCATTGTTCATGTACTGCTGCCTTTGACAGCACAGCACCAGCTCTTCTAATTCTCTCTTTGGAAAGTTGATCGATAGAAACGTAACCTGCTTTTTTTGCTTCAGATTTTTGATTCACAGGTTCATTGACCTGAACCATAATGAACCTTCTCTTACCACCATCATTCGCGTTGGCTTTTAATACACTATGAGCAGTAGTCGCGGATCCTGCGAAAAAGTCTAAAACAATACTCTCTTCATCTTTGTTAGTAGATATTTCAATAAGCCTATCAATAAGCTTTGTCGGTTTTGGAGTATCAAATGATTTCGGAAATTCAAATAAAGATAGCAGTTCCGACGAAGCGTCTTCATTACTTCCGACTTCTTCTTTATCCCAATAAGTAGGGACAGTCTGCCCTTCAACCTCTGACAAAAATCTTTTAACTCGAGGTACATTATCGCCCTTTGCACCAAACCAGATTCGATTATCAGACAATAGATCATCAAATGTTCTTTTGACTAATCCCCATGATCGGCCAGATGGGGGAGTTATAACTCTCCCACTAGGCAGCGTTACCTCGAAAAACTGGTCTTTAGTCGCGCGACCAATCATTCCCGTCATATCAACAGATGCCCATGGGCCTCGAGGGTCATTGTCTGGATTAGTAAATGACGACTTCCTTTTTTCACTGAGCGCCATTTTTCCTATTGCTGCTTTAGGATCCAAAGGGTTTTTGACATAACAAAGCAAGTAATCATGAACACTACCAACTGTTGAACGCGCATCCGGAGAAGCCTTTTTTCTCCAAATAATTGATGCTACAAAGCTGTTTTCCCCAAACGCTTCATCCAAAACCTTCTTTATGTTGTCTCTTTCATTGTCATCAATAGAAACAAAGAGGGCACCATTCTCAGCTAACAAGTTCCTCGCTAATTTGACTCTAGAAATGATCATCGATAACCAACTTGAATGGAATCGTCCATTAGACTCAGTATTTTCAAAAAGTCTATTACCGTCTTCGTCCAACACATTGCTTCGTATACTAAACTCATCAACTGATTCAGAAAAGTCATCTCGATATACGAAGTCACTTCCAGTATTGTAAGGAGGATCAATATAGATCATCTTAACTTTTCCAAGATATGTTTCCTGAAGAAGCTTTAGTGCATCTAGGTTATCCCCTTCAATAAAAAGATTCTGAGTTTTATCGAAATCCACACTCTCTTCACGACAAGGACGTAGCGTTTTCGCAATCGGGGCGTTAGCCGTTAGTAGAGCCTCACGTTTACCAGGCCAGTTAAGTTGATAACGCTCTTGAGGGCCTTCGACGATGTGGCGAGACAGTTCCTGCTTTAAAAGATCAAAGTCGATGGCTTTACGCAGTTTGCCATCTTCGCCTTGCGCTTCTGTCACACAGCCAGGAAACAGCTCCGCTAGTTTTTCGATATTTTGGTCAACCATATTCGGGCTGTGCATTTTTAGTTGTTCCATATCTGGAGGCTCTCTATTGTCTAATTCTTTGTTTCTGCTCGATTCGCTGAGTGTTCACTCACTGGCCACTTAGCGAGCTAATCTGTTCTTTTAGTCGGTTGATTTCACTGTTCACATCAACCCTGCGATTGTACTGTTTTTCTTTTTGTTGCTTTGCCTGAAGCTTGGTTAACTTATCTCTGCAAGCGTTCAGCATCGCTATCCGCTTCATTTGCTCGTCTATAGACTCGCCTTCAAGTGCGGGTTCTGACAGTAGGCTTTGTAACAGCTCATTGTACAGTGTTGCCATGTTAATGATAACTGGAAGCTTTTTAGTTTCGGCATGATTTAGCTCACCTAACTTAGAGATAGCGACCCAATCGGATAGAAAGTGTTCCTTAATGACCATACTTCCGGCATCTCGCTTGCTCTCTCTTTTACAAGCCATCGCATGCTGCACTTGTGGCCGATGTGGGAGACCATTGAAGATACGAAAGAAAATGTTCGAGGGAACTGCACGATCTAATATTTCCAGTACCTCGGCATCAAGGTCCCTACAATTGGGTTTTAGATGTATATCGAAAACTTGTACCTCTGCCACATCTTCACTTTCAGCGACATTCAACGTATCTGGAGACAATTTGTATCGCCAGACTATTTGCTCGACTTGATTAACGAACAATTGTTTAGTCGCTGGCGCCAGATTTGATTGCTGATAAATCGTTTCCTTGGGAATTTTCTGCCCTTGCTTTTGACTTCCTAATGCAGCAGCTTCAGGAAATCTGAAAGGAATGAATACATGTTGTTGAGCTGATGCCATTAGCCTTCCGCCTTTACGACAATAAAGTTAATCAGCTCAAAATCTTCCAACCCTTTAATCTCATTTGCCAATGCTGATGTCTGTTTTCCACTAAACAGGCTGTTGATGTCACTAGCCTGTTTAACTTCCACAATAGAACCTATCGCTTGGTCCAATAATTCAGAGTAGAAACTCATCTCACGACCGTCTTTAGTATCTCTATTGAAGTATGTGCACGCTAGCGTGTCTGGGCCATCTTTGCCTTTACATGCAGCCCGTACCTGATCGAGCAACGGTTTTACCTGCATATGGTTAATCACAACCTCACCCGTCTCTGCCATGTAAATCAAGTAGTATGGGTGAAGTCTGTTCTGCTTATTGATGTTGACGCTATGATTACGATTGCGTAATGAGAAAATCACGCCTGGTACGAGCCCCATGTCCGGCTTTGCCGCTACCACTGCATGCAGCCCATTTGGTGTAGTGTTCATGTCCCCATTCGCTTTGATGTAATTCAGAAGATCCATGCGAAATTCATTGAGTCCGAGGTCAGTTATGGACACGCCAGTTTTGACATCTTCTAAATCTACCACTTCCTCTTGCAAACGTTTGAGCTGCTCGGTGCGATAGGCAACATCGTTTGCTTCAGCCTTTAGCACGTTATCGTCACCAGTCGCGGTAATGTCTGAGATTACCATCCTGTTTTCGACACGCTCTTTAAGGTTAATGTATTCATCCAGGCTTATATCTGGCCAGTAATTGACTAGCTGAATAGCTTGATTTGTTGACCCTATGCGATCTACTCGTCCGAACCTCTGGATTATGCGTACTGGGTTCCAATGAATGTCGTAGTTAATCAGATAGTCACAATCCTGTAGGTTCTGACCTTCTGAAATACAGTCTGTACCGATTAGAACATCAAGCTCAACAGGTTCATTTGGAAGTATCTGGGCTTTTTCTTTAGAGACAGGTGAAAACAGCGTAAGCAAGCTTTGAAAATCATAGCTCTTACCTATCGTCGACTTTGCTGCACTGCTACCAGTTACCTTTCCGGTGTGAATTTTATACTTATCTTTAAATTCTTGAGCTAAGTTCTCATAAAGGTAATCAGCGGTATCAGCAAAAGCTGTGAATATAAGAACTTTCTTATTACCTGGATTAAGAGGATGTTGCCACTTTTCAAAGATATGCTGTCGTAAATGCTGAAGCTTAGCATCCTGCTCAGGTAGCACTTTATCCATTTCCTCAAGCAGTTTGCCTATCACTTCTAGGTCGGCACTTAAGTTGTGCTCCCACGAAGGAAGATCCATATCAGCAAGGTTGATTTTTACTTTTCCGCCGGTTGAAAAGCCTTCCTGGTATTCTGTTACATCTTCATCCCAGTCAATACCATCAAAATCATTTGCGCTATCTAGATAGCCAGTATCTAATCCACTTTTCTTAAATGCTGCGATGTTACTCAATGCGTCATCAAGTATTGACTGTAGCCCTTGCAACGTTAATCGGAATGCATGGACGGAACTTTCTAAACGTTTTAGTAAGTTAATGGTCATCAGACGTTGCAGTGCTTTTTCTCGATCAACCTGACGCAGCTTACCTTTACTTCCTACATCGGTATCGTACATCTCTTCATACTTGGCGATACGACTAGGTAGGATATAGCTAATTGGGGCATAAACAGCCATCTTTAACTTCGAAAGCTGCTCGAATATCTGATTAAACCCAATTACGTCAGATCGCGCAGTCAACGCCGGGTGAAAAGACTTCGGCTTCATTCGTTCAGGGAAATGACCTATATCAGCCGTATCGTAGAACGTTTGTATATGCTTACGAGAGCGAGCAATAGTCACACTATCGAGCAGTTGGAAAAAGTCATAGTCTAGCGTCTCTAATAACGCAGAAGCAGTACGTTCTTCAGGCGCGAGATCTGCCCATGCATTAAATGATTTTTGCGCCCGTTTAAAAATTTCTTCAATACTGAACTGCGTACCTATCTGCTCTCGAAGCACATGTGAATCACCCTCGTAGGCCAATGCTAACTGATTACGTAAATCAGAGAATTTGTTGTTTACCGGTGTTGCCGACAACATCAACACCTTCGTTTTCACCCCTGCACGGATGACTTTGTTCATCAGTGACTGGTAGCGGGTTTCTTTATCTTTGTATACTTGGTTGTTTCTGAAATTATGCGACTCATCAATTACAACCAGATCGTAATTGCCCCAGTTAACTCGGTCCATCGGGATACCAAAAGACTCTCCTCTAGTACGTTGCAAATCGGTATGGCACAAGACATCAAAATTGAACCTGTCTTTTACAAAAGGATTGGTACTCAGGTTACGGTTATAGTTAAGCCAGTTATCCGCCAGTTTTTTAGGACACAAGACCAACACTGATTTGTTACGTAGCTCGTAATACTTAACTACAGCCAAGGCTGTAAATGTTTTACCTAAACCTACACTGTCGGCAAGGATACAACCATTGTATGTCTCCAGCTTATTGATGATTCCGGTAGCAGCATCTTTCTGATAATTGAACAATTTATTCCAGATTAAGCTGTCTTGGTAGCCCGTTTTATCATTCGGGAGGACATCTTCGTTAAGGTCTTCGAGGAATTCACTGAAGATGTTGTAGAGCAACTGAAAATAGATACGTTCAGGAGAGTTTTCTTGGTATACGGTAGATATGTGATTGACCAGCCTATCCGTCACATCCTGCACTTTTTCTGCATCATTCCATATTAGATCAAACATACCCATGAAAACGCTGGTGGAAGAAGGCTCGTCCATACAGGTAACAATGTTGGAAACTGCATTACCCTTTTGGTAACCAAGATCTACTGCTGAAAAACCATTAAGCGGTTGATACACGGTTTGTTCTTCACTTACTTGCACTGCCGCCAACTGCTGCATTGGTGCACCAGTCGTATTTGACCTAAACTCCACCTTTCGACGAATCCAGTCTGCACACTCTCGAGCAATCGCTTTTTGGGTAAGCTTGTTCTTTAGCTGTATTTCAAATTCAGTTCCGTAAAAACTCTTTTCTCTTTGCTCTTTCGGAATGAAAAACTCTCGCTTCTGTTTACTCAGTTTATCCGTTACTTCTGACTCAACGAATGTAGGAGAGGTAAACACAAACTCCAGTGACTCAATCTGTTCGAGCTCCTCTTTTAAAGCTTCATACGCATAGATCGAAAAACAGGATGCTGCAATTTTAAGCTTTGCTCCCGGCTTTATTGTGCTTTTTAAGTCGTCACCAAGCAGATCATTTATATTGTCGATGATACGCATTAATTATCTCCAAATGTCTGCTGCCAACGAACAAAGGCAGGTCGATGACGATCAGCCCATTGGGTACAAATTAAGTACGTTTGTCCATCACGCTGAGCAACTTTAGTTGTAGAGTAACGGTTACGGCCTTTGGCATCTTTAGCGCTACGCCTTACATCTTCTGGCCTAGCCGTTTTTGATATTTTCAGAACAGGGAATGATAGACCAAATGTGGTTTTGCAATACTCTAGCTGGGTGAGATTATTAATTTCAGAAAGAGGCAATATCACTTCTACTAGGTGCTGTATAGACTCTGTTATTTCAGCATTTGAGATCCGATTATCTCGCTGCTGATTGACAGCACTATCCCCATCTAACGCAACTGGAAATGGAAAACCTTGCGCTTGAACTGCTTTTGCAAGAAATACATTGATAGCGAGCTCGACCGGTAAGCCAAGCTCGCTAAAAATTTCTGTCGCCTTCTCAAGTAATTCACGATCTAGTTTTGAGTCTTTCATGCAATTTGCTATCCCTACAATATGTAACTTTTGTATACTAGCTCATGAAACAACTCTTGAATAGGATGGCGTTCTAAAACAACCGTCTTTCACTCATTGAACTGCACCAGAAGTTTAGGAGCTGCAGTTAAGTAACCAAAAAGCTAAGGGGTTGGCTTAGAATAGAGCATCCATATTAACAGCGGCTGTATTGGCTGTTGTTATCGAACTTACCAACCCATTATTATCAAAATATTTACAATACGAGAACGCACCGTTTACGAGCTTCTACTTATTCCAATGCCTCTTTACTGTTGCAATCCCTATCCCTAGCAACTCTGACACTTTAGACTGAGATAAACCTTCCGCTTTTTTGGCTTGAACAGCCATTGTTGTTCTCTGTGCCGCTGGTCTACCTAGCTTTTTACCTTCAGCTCTAGCACGTTCAATTCCTTCTTTTGTTCGCTCTCGAATTCGATTTCGCTCAAATTCTGCAAATGCCGAAAACATCTGAAGCATCAATTTCCCCTCAGCGCTAGAAAGATCTGAAACCGGCAAATCAAGGCAAACTACTTGGATACCTTTTTCACTCAGAAGGTTAATAGTATTCTGAACATCGATATTATCTCTACCTAGCCTATCTAGTTTCAAAACCACAAGTTGATCGCCACATTCCATACGATGTTCGATTAATGTTTTGAATTTTTCCCGCTTCATCGCTTCAACCGAACCTGAGACAGTTTCACTAATCACGCGCCCTTCGTTTACCTCATACCCTTTTTGTCGAATTGCGATAATCTGGTTCTCCGTCGATTGCTCGACAGTAGAAACCCGGCAATATGCAAATGTACGCAAACTGCTCCCTCCTATTACGTATCATCTATTATGGTATCAATATAGTTTTAGTATCACAAACTAAAACCCTATTTTTATGATACCCATACAGTCAAAAAATAGCTGGTATCAACATTCGAGTGTTTTTTGATACCAGCTATAAGACTCCACATTATCTGCTAGAAACGAATAAATCCATCATTGCCAACGACTAGAGGTTTTACTAAACATAATAAATTTCGTAATAGCCCTCTTACTTCCACGGCCAAAAAAGTCTATCCCATGGCCACAGCTCATCGATGTGACTGTCAGTGATACTCAAATCGTGAAATGCATTACCAAGGCTGTCACGCGACGTTTCTTTAGTCGAAATGTATTTGTAAAACGTCGATAACAGTAGTGAGAGCAGAACAAGGTCAGACAACGCCGTTTTAGTTTCACCACAGGATGAATAGACTATTGCGTTTACTATGTCTTCAGCTTGAGTCTGTGTCAGTAAATCTAGATCCAACTGCCCGCCATGTGTATCACGCCCTAAAATAAATAGCTTTGATACGATTCTTTCGACACCCGAAGTTGCACTCTCAATTTCACGTGCACTCCAGTCCATTTTGGATGCAATGCAATACACCGCCTCGATTAGTTGAGTCTTTACCAAATACGTTTGCTCATTTTCTTTTAACATACCCCCCTCCTTTTTGATTTGTGGGTATGAAAGGGTATGTATTTCTAAAGGACGCATTGGACGTGTAATGCTACAAATGGGGGTGAACAGCTGGAGTTATTATTCAACGAGGCTTTGGTACTTTGCCTCTCAAGCCAGCAGCAGAAAAGAAAAGCTTCAATATTTGATACTTCTCAAGACGAACAGCAGTTGATTCAGACTGAGTGCGATCCCAATATCCGATGATCTGCCGTCTGCCTACTTTCTCTAGACTCTCGCCCACGTTTGGCTCATGCAAAAAAATATCATCCAGAATTGCGAGAAGCCTTCTTACTTGCTTCTTTCTAAATGGGATACCTCTTTTCAGATAGGCGCTCATCACAGCCATAATCTTTTTCCGTGTATATGGACTCATAAGCATCACCCTACATAGGCGTTGGTGATGTTTATACGGTGATGACCCAAAACCTCAGACAACATCTGTCTAGCCTCTCTATCAAGCTGCTTAGCCTGTTCAAATGAGATACCCTTTTGGTCGGCAATAAACTCAATATGTGCTCTTCCATGCGCAATATTGCTCTGAACAGGACAAGCAACGCCGACATAATCACGGTAGAATTTGCAGGCAAAAAAACGTCGCTCGCCATGTGAGCAATAAGAGGCGTCAACTTCATTAAACTCTCGCCATGCAGACGTTTGAAAAGCTCTGAATGATTTATCATCAGGTATGAAAGAGTTTTTGTCGTTCGCAATTTGGTACTCTGCCGCAGCTAGCATTATTTTATATTGTTCCGAGTTAAATATAGGAAGGTTGCGCTCTTGCCCACCTTTTGTCCCACGTTTAATTATTGGAACTTTCCCTGACTCGAAAGCCCTTAGAACTGACTTCGCATCTAAAAGTGATGCCTCCCGAAAGCGAAGACCAAATGCTCGTTGCAGCTGAATAACCAACTTCACTTCCTCGGAAGTGTTTTGCATTATTTTCTGGTGCAGCGTTCCTGACACAGATTGATCTGAAGTTGCAATCCCCTGTTTAGGCACGAAGCCAAGTTCTCTAGTCGCGTTTACTACCCGTGTCTCGTCGCCCCGAGCTTGCGCCAACGCCCGATTCACATGAGACAGATAGTCTCGCGCAGTTCGAGGGCTGATTTCGCCAATTTCGTACCTTTCTTTCAGGTATATACCGAACTGCTCGACAACATACCTTTCGATCTTTTCTAGGCGTGTTATTGTGGTTTCCGCTTTTAGATAGGCAGCAAAACACCTCAATGCCGGCATCCTCGCACGGTGAGTATTGGAATGTATCCCTCCCTGGTTTTCCAAACTCGCATTAATCAATGCCTTTTCTAAATCTCGCGACCAAAGACCAAAATTAGCTCGTGAAAACTCGCGCAGACCATGCCTGATATGGCCAGAGTATTTACGTTTTTTTGTCACTTACTTTCTCCTGTTTTTGACATTAATCTCCTTTGTGTTTCCTGACATAGCGTGCTCAGTACGAGACTGTATCGATAAATGAAATCGTCGTGTGTGTATCCAACGTGCTCCTTCATCGCAAAGGCGTGGGCTTTTTGCATCCTCACGTTGAATTGAACCTTCCCCACTTGCGCGTGGGTCATGGGCATATTGCATCCTGGTTCATCTGATAGTGCAGTCGACAGCTGCCTCGGGCTTCTTGCATCCGCTATCAGTGTGCTATGTGTGTATTTGTGGGGTAATTAATGCATTCCGTATTGAGTTGGCTGTTGTGATAGCAGCGCCTGATTTTTATCGCCTGCTGTCGCTCTCAATCACCTTGAAATGCTTGCAACTTCTGAAAACTTTTCAGTCATTTTGCTCTCCCGCCTTGCCTGTCCCGGGCTTGGCCTGATTTTGCTTGGTCGTCTAATTTCTCAAAAATTAGACGACTAGGGTATTGCATGATTTCCTCCGTCTTTGCCCTCTCAGGCAATAAAAAACTGAACGTAAATGTTCATATAACGACGTATGCCCAGTTTTAACGGGTCAAAAAGAGTCATGCTTTTTTATCGATACCACAATCGGAACTTTCTACAGTGCATAACCCAACTTCTCCAGTTGAAGAAATGCACTCTCCCCTACAAACTTGGAACCTAAATAGCATTTCACACTCAGATTTCAATCTACCTTCTACATAGACGTCATTGGTAGCTTTATCTCGCATAAACAAACATTTAGCCTCTCTTTCCAATGCAGTACATAGGAGGCTAAATGAAGCAAAGGCTAACTGTCACAAAAGTAAACAATTTAAAGTGTCCAGACGGCGTGAAAATGATTCGAATATGCGATGGTGATGGGTTGTATCTTGCCATAGAAGGACACTCTAAGCGGTGGGAGTTACGTATCAAGACGCTTGCGGGAAAAGATACATACTTAGGGTTGGGCTCGACCAAGTTCTTATCTCTCAAGGATGCTCGACAAATAAATTTAGAAGTAAAAACAGCAAGAGAGCGCGGAATTGAACCTAAGTTTTATTTGAGGCGCCTTAGAGGGAAAGATACACCTAAATTTCAAGATATCGCAGAAAAATGGCTTGAAGTTCAAGAGAGACGATTAAAGGCGTCTACTTACTTAGACATGATGAAGCGCTACAGATGTCATATTGTTGGTTCATCATTAGGCTGTACTCCAATTACCTTAATAACGAGCGAACATATTTACGAATTTTTAGATACTTTCAATCAAAAAAGACAAATACCCACATTAAATAAATTCCATTCAATGATCACAGGCATTTTGGGTTACTCCGTAACGTTTGAATATAGTAAAGCAATAGATATTAGTAATATGAAACAGTTGTTCAGTCGGCACCGTTCTAAACCTCATGCAAGCATAAAGGTTAATCAGCTCGACAACCTAATCAGTTTAATTGCCTCTTCAAACCTGTCTCTAACCGTTAAGCTGATGTTTGAGTTACAAGTTTTATTAGGCACACGTTGTTGTGAAACCCTGAAGATGAAGTGGGCTGACATTTGTCAAACCGATTGGATATGGACGCTTCCATCGCAAATATGCAAAAACGGTTTAGAACACAAAATCCCACTTTCACCCCAAGCGATCTGCGCATTAAAACTAGCGAAGCAACTTTCGGGGGACAGTCAATACGTTTTTCCATCGCCTCACAAAAAGGGTGGGGATAAACCAAGAACGACTTCGACTCTTAACACAGCATTTGCCAAGCTCGGTCTAAAGAGCCAAATGAGTGGTCATGGAACCCGAGCAGTGTCTGAAACTGCAATGCATGAGCAACTGGGAGCAGCAGAAACTTTGATCATCGAAGCCATCCATTCTCACACTGACAATAACACGATTCGCAAAGTATATAACCGATCGACTTTTTTTAATGATCGTCAACGAATTCTTAACTGGTGGGGTAATCAATACTCGAAATTAGTTCACGATAAAACCTGTAGTTATTACGTTAAACAAGAGCTTGACAAATTACAGCAACCTCAATTCTGAAAAAATAAGGTAAGCATCTCTAGGCAAGGCATTTGGCCAATATGGCACTAACTATGCTGAAACAACTTTTATAGCTCTGAGTAAACAGATAGCTGTATTTAGTTGCGAGAATGTTTTCATCGGTGAAATAAATATGGAGAAAAACAATGGAAGTTAAACTACTAACTCTTGAGCAATATATCTCATATTTCTATGGGGAACACAAAGGCGCTCTGGCAGCATTCGCAATAGCCGCAGGTGTGACAGAGCAACAAGTTACGAAATGGATAAATGCTGATTTTACCGTGTCAGTCTCAGACTGCGACCATCAACTGCAATCGCCACAAAAAGAATTGCCAAAAGTGTTGAAGGCATACAACGCTTTGACAAAGTCACTCGATGCATTAGACGATTATCCCTTCTTTCATCACTTTGATTCGCAGCACGAACCGCAACCTGCATTTATCACACTAGACATAGAATCGGGAGCAGTAAATGCAGGCTACTCTAGTGAAGTTGGCTCCGGCGCCCCAGCTGAAGTTTGGTATAATCTGGTACTGCGTTTTTATCTCAACTCTGCGTTGGTACACAAAAATGACGTTAACGACTTCATCGATCAGAATCTATCGAAGTTTCAGCAGGTTTTGAGTGTATTCAAAGCTCAGTGGGATGATTCAAATTTAGTTGGACGTTATGTAAGTGGTTTTCAGGATTCTGACATTATTCAGGATCTAGGGCATTACATTGATTCTGAGTTACATGAAGATGATGAACCAAAGCTTACGAGTGTCGGTCATATAGAATTTGACTATGAAATATTGAACGAGCCATTATCAAGAGTTGGTGAACTGGAAGATCGTGTTCAGGAATATTGCGAGGAGTTCAATTTAGCTGGCGTTAGCGTGGATGATGTCATGCACGCTGCAATTGAGTATCTAGCTCAAGAGCTTTATAGCAACCACACACTACCTGTGATCGAGGCAAAAGAACTAAACCGATTCGTTGTTGAAGGCGATTTTGACATCGGAGCTTACAGAGAGGAGTTAGATGATGCATTGAAGCCAAGCAGCTAAGCATCAAAGATCTCTACTGGCTAGTAACAAGTAACTATATAAAAAATGGCGAGTTATCGCCATTTTTAGCACCAAATTAGCCAAACGCCTTGTTGTCTGCTTGTCTACTTCCTTCTACTTCACAAGCAAATCAACTATACACAGCCAAACACCCCACCAATACCTCTCGAAATTCCATACTGTACACCTTATACAACACCACTAAGCAGTTATCGATTCAAAAGTCACTAGGCCAAGATGTAAGTTTTTCACTTGTGGGAAATATTTCCACAATACTAAAACAAACATCATTCTTTAGTTGGCATGCAGCTCTAAGACACATACTCTCCCATCAAAGCCTTGTAGATACTGAACGCTTAGAAGCACCAGGAAACAAGGACATTAATCAACAAAACTACATTGATGAAAGAGGTAAGATGCTCATCAAAAAAGCAAACGTCGCGAGAAAGCTTTCTGTCAGCGCCCATTCACTAGACAATTGGGATGACCTTCCTGAACCGGTATCTTCACCTAGTTTGGGCAAGACTCGGTACTACGTCGAGGAACATATAAATAACTGGCTCTTATCAAAAATCAATCAGCGTCCAACCACTCAAGAATACTGTGGTGACGTAAAAGACGAACAGTGTATTCGCATGAGCGAACTTCAAGCTATAACAGGCTTGTCTCGATCTAAAATCTATGCACTGATAGCTGACAAAAGTTTCCCTCCCCAAGTTGCTGTTGGGCAACGTGTCTCCGTGTGGCTGAAAAGTGAAGTTGACTACTGGCTCTTAAGCCATGAGTGTGGAGTGACTAACCAATATTAGTACAGATTAGAGGTGGTAGGTTGGTCTGAGAATTAACATGCTCCGACCAACCTACACTGATTATATTTCTATCAGAGAATAGCTTGTCAGCCCTTTGGTAAGTGAAACAATGTGTTTACTCCACCACTCCAACGCCACCTTTCGCTTTTGAAAAAACTTGTTTCTGTTGTATGCATCCCTAATACCATCTCTATCGGTGTGGGAGAGTAATGCTTCAATCACAATGGAATCAAAATCAGTACGCTCATAGAGCGTCGTACTGCCCAGAGAACGAGTCCCGTGTGACGTCATTTTGCCGCCCAACCCCATTCGTTTAAAAGCCGCATTGAGCGTTTCTGGATGCACTTGTCGTCCCAGGCTATTCCTCGCCGGAAATACAAACTCACTCCCCTTTCCTAAGTGTTTCGCAGCCCTCAAAATAGACATGACTTCAGGCGTCAACGGAATTTTATGCATCAGTCGATTTTTAGCTCTCTCTGCCGGTAAGTACCAAACTTTTTCTTCAAACGAGATCTCTTCCCAGCGAGCCCCAGTAGACTCCTTTGAACGTGTGAGAGTGTGCAGCTGGAACTCAAACAAAAGCTTATTGGCTGGGCGCATTGTAGATTGCACTACCATCATTAGAAGATCTGGTAATTCATTGATATCAACACAAGCGAAATTTCGGCGCTGAGGTTTGGGGAAAACGTCACGCATACTCCCAATTGGATTATGGTCTATGTACTCGTGATTAACCGCGTACTGCATAACCCGACGAAATAGAGCAATTGTTCGTCCAATCGTCTCTAACTTTCCATCACGCTCTAAAGGCTTCATCGCTTCAATAAGCATGGAGGCTTTGACCTCTTGAATTGGTAGACGCCCCAATTTTGGATAGATGTGAAGGCGTAGTTTTTGACGAAATCCAGTCGCTGTTTTGGTCGCGACACGCGATGATGCCGTCTCCAGCCATAACTCTGCGATTTGCTGTACCGTATTGTGTGCCTCGCGCTTTATATCAAGCTTTCGTTTCCGTTGTTCGACGGATGGATCTTTACCTAGAGCTTTCAGTCGCCGAAACTCCGCTGCCCGTCTTCTTGCTTCAGTAAGAGTAATTTCGGGGTAAGGCCCCAACCCAAGATTTGAACCTTTGCCATTTGGCTTGGTAAAACGAAATTCCCAAGCTTTTACCCCTGACTTTCGAATGACGAGAACCAGCCCACCTCCATCACTCACCCGACGAAGATTTTGCCCGCTGTTTACGGTTAACTGCTCGACCTGTTTCGCTGTTAATTTTGAACGCATAACACCCTCGATTTCATCCTAAAATGTATAGTTTTTATAGACCTGTTAAAGTCTTGCGAAAGGGTATACAGTTTTGAGCATTAAAGTTAATAAAAACAGATATTTAGTCACATCCCGTGACGATACAAAACGTATACTGTTTGTATTCGTTTTTTGTCTCAAAACTGTATGGCATGCCGGCAAAATAATTTAACTATACATTTTGCTATACATCAAATGCGTGGATGTTACTGAAGAATCAGGACGTCGTCGGATGATAACTAACTGATTTAGACACAAAAAAAGACGTCCAAGGACGTCTTTCTTCTTAAATGTGGCGGTGAGTGAGAGATTCGAACTCTCGATACGTTGCCGTATACACACTTTCCAGGCGTGCTCCTTCAGCCACTCGGACAACTCACCGTATTGTTTGTTAGCGCTGTTGGCTAACGAGGCGCTAATTTAATGATTATCCTTGATGGGGTCAAGTGCAAATCGGGAAAAAAGCGCTCTTTTTTAATTGTTTGCTTACTTTGTGATTAATTCGATCAAATGATCGGCAAATCAGACGCTTTGGTAGTAACCTGGTACTCGGAACCAGCGGCGACATAGGTCTAGGAAGTAGCCGTAAAGTACGCCCATTCCGCATGATACTACTGCGTTACTCGATACTGCGGTGATGATTTGGTCAGTCGATGCGCCTACAGTAAATAGAATCGCTGCGTATACTGGCGACTGGAACGCTACATAGGCGATTAGGTCTGAAATGGCCTTCATGGTGCCCGAACCTGATACTTTCGCGCCTTGTCTTAGTGCCCAGTCACGGAAAACGCCATATGGCCATGCAATTGCAATATTAACGGGGATCGACAGTAAACGTGATGCCAGTGACTGTTCGAACGTCATGCCAGATACTAATACTTCGATTAGCATGCCAGAGACGAAACAGAAGACGACCATAGCAAAAGTGTCTGCTGCGGCGTTACGAATACAAAAAGGAGCTTTAGGTTTCAATTCAGGAATCTCACGGAATAATAAACTATCAAAAAATGCTTTTGGCAATTCATATAACTAGATATCTTTTACTATCTAGATTTCGTCGCTATTAGAACACCAATTTGGTAGTTTTACATACCGTATTTAAAGTCACTTAGTAAATTAATCACCAATTTTAAAGTTCAAACTAGATAAACTCGCTATTTGTTGTAATTTGATTACATTTATTGACTATACCACTGATATTCAGTGAGTTAGTGGCACGTTGTGTACAATAGTTACAGCTCTAAACAATAAGATTCTCTTGGCTAAGCAGAGTTTACTTAGGCTTACGGGATGGATGGCGCTTAAATAGGTGTTTTATGAAATCTAGTGAGTTGAATAACAAGCTAGGAAGGTGCAATAACGCCAATAACGGCGTCACTACGAAGGGTTAACGCAAAGGCTCTACGTTCGAACGGCGTTTGCTTGAGAACTGGAATAGCTTGTTGGCGTATTGATACAGAGCATCGTCTAATACTCTTTCATCAATGGGCTTACCAACAATAAAGTCTGCGCCAGCGCCTAACATGCGCTCTCGAGTCTCTTTAAAGACATCGGCGGTACAACCGAAGATCAAGGTATCTTTTTCACGGCCGAGCATATTACGGATACCCGCGATAGCCTCTACCCCATCCATAACAGGCATATGGTTATCCATTAAGATAAGATCAAACTGTTGGGTTGAGACGGCTTTTAGTGCCAGTTCGCCGTTTTCTACTGAAGAAGTGATAAAGCCTTTGCGCTTCATAAAGGTCTCGATAATGATAGTGTTGGTGCGATTATCCTCGACGATAAGTGCTTTGAGTCCACGATAGTCGAGATGACGTTCAATATGAACATCTAACGCTTTTGGTTTGCATGGTTCAAGTTGGACGCGAACCGTAAACTCAGATCCCATCCCTTCCTGACTGGTTAGCGTGATGTTGCCTCCCATACAGTGAGTAATCTCTTGCACTATCGCAAGACCAAGCCCAGTACCTCCAAAACGGCGCGTAGTGCTCGATTCGGCTTGCTCAAATGGCTTAAACACTCTCGCTTGCGCGTCGGGTGAGATTCCTATTCCAGTGTCTTTAACTCGGATAACGAGCGCCGTCACTCCATCATTCACTTCTTCAGACAAGTAGACTTCCACCATTCCTTGCGAAGTAAACTTAACCGCGTTGTTGAGCAAGTTAAATAGGATTTGACGAAGGCGCGCTTTATCGCCGGAATACCAGCGAGTTTCATCAACTTCCGAGAATACGCTAAAACGTAGCCCTTTCTCATTGCATAAGGTGTGATAGACGCTGTGCATACTGCCAATGATGGAGCTCAGCGGGAATGGACGATTTTCAAGCTCAAGGTGACCTTGCTCAATCTTCGAGTAATCCAATATCTCGTTCAACAGAGACATCATATGATCACCTGAATCATAAAGGGTTTTGAGTAGTTTACGCTGCTCTAGATTAAGGTCGGTTTTAAGCAATATTTGAGCGGTGCCCAATACGCCGTTCATCGGCGTTCGGATTTCATGGGAGAGCGTGGCTAGGAACGCCGTTTTTGCTTTAGTGGAAGCCTGCGCTTTGACGCGTTCTTGGTCTAAATAAATGGTTTTTTCATTGAAGGTGTCGATTAGGTAGCGAATCTCGTCCGGGCTTTGATAGTTAATATCGATACTGCCGCCCTCTTTGGACTCATCGACTTTCTTAGCAATATCCGTAATCGGCTTAATGAGATATTGGCTAATAAGGTAATAGCCAAACATCAAACAAAGCAGCATGACCGGCACGATACCCAACTCGACCGCCATTACGATGTCTGACACTTGATCAGATACCAGTCGTCTCGCATTAACGACTTCTAGACTCCAATCAAAATCACCAAATTGACGTTGACTGACGTAAATATCACGCCCTACTCGGAAGTTGTGCTCGGTAATCACATGATTGTTCGTATCGCGCACGATCACCCCAAGATCGTGCTCTCTTGCTTTACTTTTGACGAATTTCACTAGGTTTTCTAGTGAAAGGTCGACGGTGGCGACTCCGGCAAATTGACCATTTAAGTAGTAAGGGGCCGAGGCCGTTATCATTTGCACGTGGGTATAAGGGTCAATGTACACTTCAGACCATGTAATGGTATTCACAGGCTGGTTTTTGACTGAGGTGTACCATGGCTCTAGGTGATAACCGTCAGCTTCGGGGTTGTTCCAAAGATCAATTTTATCCACCGTTCCATCACTGGTACGGTTATAGAACAGGCTGGTGAGTTTAATGTTGGGGTCTACAGAATACGGTTCAGGCCAAATGCCACCACTCACGGCGATGCCATCATTGAGCTTAAATACCTGACAGAGTGCTTCATCGAGTGCGGTGCGGTTTTCAATGGACTGCGCCATAGCGACGATGCTTTTCAATACACCCACAGAGCTGGAAAGTGGCGCTGAGATCTCGGCGGCGAGAAACTCGTTTTTGATATCGAGGTTTTCTTCGAGCTTGGCACGAACTGGAGACTCCACCACCATATAGGTGATGCTTCCGAATACCGCGATAAACAGAGCTAGGTACAGCGCTAGCGCGACGACACTTTTCTTTTTGAGAGACTCGTTGATAACCATAACTAGAGAAGCGATCCTTTTCTTCTTGTTCGACTCAGATAATTTCGTCTATTTTATTCGTCTGTAGCTTGTTACTATTAAGCATCATTTTCGCCTTTACGGTAAAGCATTTTGACATTAAAAGACATACTTTCCCTTCCTGAGTTAGAAGGCAAACTTCTTAACGAAGCGCAAACACAAGGCTTTGTCACCTCGATGGCCGCTGCGCCACATACGTTACCACCTGAAGAGTGGCTACCGTTTCTGTGGGGTGGTGAGGAAGTAGCACCATTCACATCCGGTGAGCAATTAGAAACTTACGCACAAGCAATTATTGGTTTATGGAATGATTTTCGCCCTGCTCTATTAGACGGCGAATGGCAGTGGCCGGAAGGTTGTGATCTAGATGAAGAAGAGATCGTGACGTTGGCAACCAAAGACTTCTGCGAAGGTGTTCTTCAAGGTTGGCAATTGGCTAGAGATGACTGGGAAACCATCATGCCAGAGCACAGTGAAGACAACGCTCTGTTAGGCGGCGTGCTACTGTCATTGAGCATGCTTTACGACCCTGAGACATCTATCGCAACACTACAATCACAGGGTATTGAAGGTTTGGAGCAATTTGCTGAAATCTATAATGCCATGCCAATGATGCTTTGTGGCATTACGCAAAAAGGCGCAGTACTGGCTGAGCAGCAGTAATGCAAAAAGCTCCTCATAATGAGGAGCTTTTTGTTGTCTTTAGAAACGATAACCCATCGACACAATCAGCTGATTCCAGTTCAGGAAGCTGTATTCCGCCATCAAGTTCCACTCTTTCTCATAGCCAAAGTCGTAGACTGCTGCGAGTGACATGTTGGATGTTTCTTTGCTTTTTAGGTTTACGTCAAAGCGCAGTTCATCAGCAAGGTTCAAACCACCAACTTGCAAGTCGGTTAAGCTACCTGTCACGTTCTGCTCAATGCTCTGATACTGATAACCCAATAACATCGTTAGCTTACCGTAAGGTACGTCATAACGCTGACCAACTCGCACCGCACCGATTTTGGTTAAAATGGTACTGTCTGTCGTGGTGGTCCAAGCATTGGTTACAGCACCCGCTGCCGTGACAATAATTGGGTTGAATCCATCGATCACTTCAAACTGCGTCGCAAGTACCGCACCAATACCTAAATTGTAGGCTTCATATTCGATGTTGATTGGTATGGTCGCTGGTACAGGAAACGGTCTGCCATTACGTGTTGCATTGGAAAGATCGGCGCTGATCTCCTTATTGCCTTCGGTATAGCCTGCTAAACCATAAACATTTAGGAATGGAAATACCCATGCGTCGAGTCTAAGCTGAACACTCTTATCAGACCCTTTAATCGATACATCATCTGCTGGTACGACATAGTGATTAGGCTTGTTACGACCGCCAAGTAGCCCGCCTGTTGCGTCAATTTTGAAATCATCCGTCGCCACATACTCTACATCTTGAGAGTTCATATAGATGCCAAAACCAACGGGAATCGGTAACTCATAACCTAGGTCACGAGCCTGCTCACCCCAAACCGGTAGACCACTCCAGTGCGCTTGGTTCTTCTCTCTTTCTACTTGTTGTTTCAGTTCATCACTCGCTGCATATACAGTATTTAATACCATATAAAGGGATGTAAGAACGAGTATGGTTAGTAATCTAATCAAAACGGTTTACCTAAAAAGCTTCAGTAAAGTTGAAATAAAATGCCGAGCCATGTTTACCCATCCCTAAATCAAGGCGGATATTCATGCGCGGTTGAAGTTCATAGCGATAGCCAATGCCATAAGACAAAATAGCGTGTCCCGACAAATCTTCGACAGACTCTCCCACCGAGCCCACGCCCGTCCATGCGGTAATGCCATGGTTAGATAGCGCGCCTGAGCTACGACGGAATGTATGTCGGTATTCAGCGGTTACTTCTGCCGTCACCTTGTCACGATATTGGCCTTGATAGTAACCGCGCATCGAGTTTGCGCCGCCTAGTTCAGGCATGTCGTAATACGGCGTATCGCCAAAAGCTTGTTGGAATCGACCTAGCACTGCCAACACTCGACCCTTCTGGAAACTGTGGAAAGTTCGATATTCCACGTCCAGTTTCTGGTACTCAGCTTGACTGCCTAGTGCTTCGCTATACAGCAGCACCTCTGTTCTAAACAAAGAGCCACTCCAAGGGTTAACGGCAACGTCACGAGAATCGTATTGAATGCTGCCACCTAGACCCCATGTGAAAGGCTTATCTTTGAACTCGTTAAAGTTCTCATCCAATACCGCCGAATCAGGTTCAGTGGTTGGACTAAAGTAATTCAGCTTAATTGCGGGGCCTGCAAACCAGTTGTCGACCATTCGAAAGATCAAATTGCCTTTATAATTGTTGGTGTTGGCTTTGTATTGAGTGACATCGCCAAAATCAAACTGTTGCGCGGCATCATAGCCGATGCCCCAATAGTGTTTGCCTTGAGTACCTGCGTTCCATGCACCTTGGAATTGAATATCATCGTTATTCCAAAACAGGTCATGTTTAGCTCGTAAACCATAACCTACTTCCGAATCAACATAGTTACCGATGATAAATGCCGAGACACTTGAGCGTTGCAGTTGTTGCTGTTCACGGTCGGTTTTGAATGAATACAAACCACCTACCGCAACAAGTACACCTTGTTCCGGAGTAAATGCAGGTCCACCTAGGAAGCTGAACATGGGTAACCCATTCACTTCACGGTAGTATTTTTTTGCGTACTTTAGATCTGAGATGGTCTCTGAATAGCGGCTATCGGTGTTGTCGTCTTTTAGTTTTGAGATAGCGTCATCGTATTCGTCTACCTTAGCGTCTGCTTTAGTAACGTCGTGTTCGAACACCATGTCTTCTTTCTTGGTTTCAAGTTGAGCATAGCTAGGTATAACGACATCTTCTTTCGCGGCCACAATAGATGGTGCAATAGCAGAAAGGACAAGTAGCGACAGCAAATTTACGCGCATGAATTGTAAGGTTCCCATAATCAATGAATGAACGTTCATTCATTTTTTCAAAAAAGCGCGCGCATAATAAACAGAACACATTTCCGTATCAAGATATTTTTCTTTCTCAAATTATTCACATTTTAAATATCGATGAACAATTTGATGACATAGGCTTGTGGCTACAGGTTTTTCCAAGAAAAATTGTCAATTCGCTCGTCGGCGATATAGAACAATTTATTGCCTGCGGAAATGGATTGTTCGAGATCTGGGTTAAGAATGATGCCATTTCCTACATCCACTGCGATTAAAGTCGCTTGGTACTCTACTTTCATCCAGTTGAACAAGGCTTCGACCGATGAGTCTGGAGCATCGCTTGGGTAGTGAACCGAGTATTGCGTCATGCCTCGTGTTGAGCTTAATAGCTCTTGATGTAAGGCACTTGAACCAGGATCAACCGCAGCCTTAGCAAGCATTTCCGCTCCTACAGCTGGGATGCATTCAGAGTTTGGACAGTGTTGATGTAGAAGGTCGCTCAGCGCTTCGTCTTTGAAATAAACCAGCAGGTGAGCATTAGGGTTGCGGTTTGAGCAATAAAGCGCCGCAGAGAGGGTTATATCGTCTTCGGGGTTATCAATAAGAATACAACTAGCGGTTTCGATGTTGGTTTTTTCCATTTCTCGTCCGTCGGTGTAGCTGTTCACTTTGACAAAAGAAATCTCACCGGGAAGCGGGTTTTCGATATCCGAACGACTGCACAACACTATAGGTCTGCGACCTGTTTCTTCATGTTGCAACATACGAATAAGATGAATAGTACGCTGACCATTCCAACCCAACATTAGAATATGATTTTCCACAGTTACTTTCCTTTTACCGAGTTGTCCAGAACGCCAAGAATCGAGCCCGAGTGCTGCTAAACGGCCAAGTAACGCCGCAAACAACATCAGTCCCCCAGGGATGACAAATAAGATAGCTACCCAACGACCTGCTTCTGTCGTTGGAGATAAGTCGCCATAACCAACCGTTGAAGCGGTAACGACAATAAAATAGATGAATTGAGAAATAGGAACCGTCAGGTCTGTTTCGCCACTGGCTCTGAGTAATACCCATGATAAGCCAGCATAAAGCAAAATGGCGGCCGCTAAGCTTTTAAACCTGAGTTCGAACAGATGAGAATGAAACCATTTTCTAAGTTGTAACCAAATCGCCACTGACTTCCCTATTCGTAGACGGATTATGTGTTAAGCATATATGAAAATGGCGAACAACATATACGAAAAAACCAGTCCGAAGACTGGTTTTTTGAGAACGGCGTTAACTTTAGTGGTTACGCGTTGCCTTTCACTTTAATTTGCAGTTGCTCAGCAAAGTCCAACATGCGATTTAAAGGAATCAGCGACTTAACGCGTAGCTCGTCGTCTACGAAGATTTCGTGCTCTTCACCGCCGTCTTTCAATGCTTTTTCAATGGCACGTAGACCATTCATCGCCATCCAAGGACAGTGTGCACAGCTGCGGCATGTTGCACCTGCGCCTGCTGTTGGTGCTTCGATCAGTTCTTTCTCTGGCACCATTTGCTGCATTTTGAAGAAAATGCCTTTGTCGGTCGCAACAATCATCTGCTTGTGCGGTAGCTCTTTGGCTGCTTTGATTAGCTGGCTGGTAGAACCAACAGAATCCGCCAGTTCAACTACGCTAGCCGGAGACTCCGGGTGTACCAGAATCGCTGCGTCTGGATAAACTGACTTCATGTCTTTCAATGCTTTAGCCGAGAACTCGTCATGGACGATACACTCACCTTGCCATAAAAGCATGTCTGCACCAGTCTGGTTCGCGATGTACGACCCTAGGTGACGATCTGGGCCCCAAATAATTGGTTTGTCTTCAGCGTCTAGGTGCTCAACGATTTCAAGGGCGATACTTGATGTCACAACCCAGTCAGCTCGTGCTTTTACGGCTGCAGAGGTGTTGGCGTAAACCACAACCGTGTGGTCAGGATGCGCATCGCAGAATTCAGTGAACTTGTCCGCAGGACAGCCAAGGTCTAGAGAACATTCCGCTTCTAGAGTTGGCATCAGAATGCGTTTTTCTGGCGTTAGGATTTTTGCTGATTCACCCATAAAGCGAACGCCAGCAATGATCAACGTCGACGCACCGTGGCGGTTACCGAACTTCGCCATTTCAAGAGAGTCACCCACGAAACCACCCGTCTCTTCTGCAAGAGCTTGGATTTCAGGATCGGTGTAATAGTGTGCAATCAAAACCGCGTCTTTTTGTTTTAATAGCGTTTTGATGTTTGCAATGTATTGCTGTTTCTCGTCATCACTTAGAGGAACAGGCTTAGGGGGAAACGGATATACCGTATCAATAGTGTCTAAGATGTGGCTCATAGCGCATGCTCTATGCTACTTCCAAATAGTCGGAGCATTGTACACGGATATTCCTACAAGGACAAAGGCAGGCCTGAGGTAATCGACCAAAGTTGAATAGAAAGTGGCCGCATCGGGCTAAGAGTGTGATGGGTTGTAATGAAGCGTTGAGGTTGGAAGAGAAAGCAATTATATCCACAACTGCCACAGCAGTTAATTTTGGGCGCCCCCCTGCGGAGGCAGGGGTCTTATTCCAGCGAGCACTGAACGCGCTTTGAGTAGATTCCTGCCTGCGCAGGAATGACGAGCCTTGGGTGGTTGGGTTCGCTTTAGGTGAACGCCCGCCAATGCAGGCGCCCGGCTATAAAAGCGACAACGCACCTATCTGATTATTACTTCAAATTAGACTGAGCAACTTTCGCAGAAGAACTACCTGGGTACTCAGCAATTACTTGCTCGTAGTACTTTTTCGCTTCTGCTGCTTTGTTGCCGCGCTTCGCTAGATCGCCCAATTTAACTAGTGCATCTGCACGTTTGTTGGATTCTTTAAAGCCTAATACCGCTTTAAAGCTCTTTTCTGCTTCTGAATCTTGGCGTTTAGCAAAGTAAAGCTGACCTAACCAGTAATGCGTGTTCGGCATAAAGGTTGAGTTTGGATAGTCTTTTTGGAATTGCTTGAATGCTTCGATAGCACCGGCGTAGTCACGCTTCTTCAGGATAAGGTCTACAGCATTTTGATAGGCGGTTTGCTCATCAGCGTCTGTGCTGAATTTGCCTTGAGGTGCTGTACTGTCTTTTGCTACAGGAACTGGGACTGCGGCCGTGCTTGCTTGAGAGCGAAGTTTGTCGATCTCAATGAATAGTTCTCTCTGACGCTGCAACATTTGCTCCATATCGTAGCTGTTGCGTTCTAGCTGACCACGTAGAGTTGCGATTTCTTGCGTCATTTCATCGAGCTGTTGCTGCATTTGCAACTGAACTCGGTTTCGGTTCTGAAGCAGACGTTCTAAGCGTTGAACGTCAGTTTCATTGGTTGCAGCATGGGCTGCTGAAATAGAGGCAGCAGTTGCCGAGGAAGATGTTGCGCTCAAGTCGGTAACCGGTGCTTTTGTCGCATAAGCTGTGCTTGCTGCGCCGGCTAGTAACGTAAGCGTAACAACGCGCTTAATGTTACTGTTCATAAAGGTTATTACCTCAATTGCCGTGGCTTAAAACAATGAGTCGCAGCGCAAGGGCTGCGACTCAACAATCTTAAGCAGATTGAATTAGTAAACTAGAACTGCGCGACGGTTTTTCGCGTACGCGTCTTCAGATTGACCTAGTACTAGTGGTTTCTCTTCACCGTAGCTTACGATAGAGATTTGGTCAGCTTGTACGCCAAGAGCTTGGATGTACTTAGCTACAGCTTGTGCACGACGCTCACCTAGTGCGATGTTGTACTCAGGAGTACCGCGCTCATCAGCGTGACCTTCGATAGTCACTTTTAGTGATGGGTCTTTGCTTAGGTACGCTGCGTGTGCTGCAAGCATATCTTCGTAGTCACCAGCAATTGTAGAGTTATCGAACGCAAAGTAGATAGTTTGGTTTTCACGAAGCGCTTTTTCTTTTAGCTCTTGCTCAGAAAGTTGTGCATTCTCATCGATTGGAGTAGCAACAACAGTTTCTTGATGTTGTTGGTTAGAAGTTTCTGCACCTGTTGATGACGCAGCGTCATCAGTTGAGCTACATGCTGTCATCGCAAGAACTGGCAGTGCGATTAGCAACCCCTTAAAAACTTTGTTTAATTGCATTGTTATTTCCTTAACCTAAAAATTTAATTGCTATAAAAACGGTGACCATGCTGGGGCTCTTACACGCCCATTTGTAGCCGGTAATCTAGCTTTAAATCGTCCATCAATGGAGACCATAGAAAGGACGTTAGTTTTGTTATAAATAGAGCTGTATATCACCATGCCACCATTTGGTGCGATGCTTGGTGACTCATCTAGCAGTGTTTTCGTGAGGATTTGCACTGAACCTGTCTCTAAGTCTTGTTTTGCAAGATTAAATCCAGAGTTCGAGCGATTTACCATCACGAGGTAGCGACCGTCAGGGGTGATCTGCCCACCGAGGTTTTGTCTACCCTGCCATGTGATACGTTTAGTTTTACCGTCGGACAAATTTACTTCATAAATCTGAGGGTTACCACCCCTATCCGACGTAAAAATAAGGGATTTGCCGTCTGGTTTCCAGAACGGTTCTGTATTATTTGACCTACCGCTAGTAATTTGACGTAGTTTTCTTGTTTCAAGATTTAACGTATATACATGCAGTTGCCCAGTCTTTGATAGTGTTAACGCTAACGTCTTGCCATCAGGAGAAAATCTTGGCGCACCATTGTGACGTGGGAATGACGTAATCTTTTCACGCTTACCGGTATAGATGTTCATGATGAAGATTTCAGCTTGCCCGTTTTGGAAACTTACATAGGCAAGTTTTTTTCCATCTGGAGACCAAGCCGGAGACATTAGCGGCTGCTTGGAACGTAGAACGAGCTTTTCGTTGTAGCCATCATAGTCAGCAATACGCATTTGATACGGGTACTGATCTTTGTCATTAACAACGACATAAGCAATTCGAGTTAAGAATGCGCCGCGCTCACCAGTTAGTTCTTCATAAACAAGATCAGAAATGCGGTGAGCATATTCACGTAGGCGATTGCCTGGAACGGTTGCTTTCTTCTTGAACAGGACGTGGTCGTTCGACAGAACCAGTTGGCCATCATCACTTAGAGCCTTGGATTTACCGCCAGTCAATTGACCACGCACCACATCAACCAGTTGGTAGCTTACTTCGTAATTACCTTCTGCGTTTTTCACGATGGTACCCGTTAGCAACGAATCCACACCAATGGATGTCCACGCCTCAAAGTTAATGTCTGACGCATCGTATGGCGTTTGCGGCATTTTACTGGTTGCGACAGGACTAAACTTACCACTTCGTTGTAAGTCTGATGCAATCACGGCCGAAACATCATGAGGAAGTTTTCCCTCACCTTCCCACTTAAATGGGACAATGGCGATAGGTCTTGCGGAATCAATACCGTCGGTAATGACAAGTTCTAAAGCGGCATTTGCAGTCTGAGCAGCGAAGCTCAGTACTAATGCCATTCCTAATAGTATTCGCTTAATCACGAGGTCTTCCTTTTTACTCTGGAACTACGGTCAGATTAATATTTTTAAGTTGTTGGTTCACATCCGCTTCTTTTGAAAGCGGGAAGGTTCCAACCTGAGCTATCGCACGCTTAGTCGCGGCACAAAGTCTGCTATCTCCATCGAGTACTGCAACTTGACCAGCGATAGCGCCGTTACCCGCAGGTATCAGTTTCAAGTTAACTCGACATTGCTTTCCCCGAAAGCTGTCCTCTAGAAGCAGCTTTTGTTGAATCAGCTGAGTGTAGATTGCGCCCATACGTTGTACTTCTGATGCAACGTGTTTAGAGCGCGCACTAGTATTCAGAGCCGCTTCACTTTCAAGGCCAGAGAAAATGTTATCTAGAGCGGCTTCTTGCTCCTTGCGCTCACGCTCAAGTTGCTGCAAACGCTCCTTTTCTATTCTGGCTTTTTCTGCTGCTTCTTTAGCGGCTTTCTCTTTAGCAATACGTTCTTTTTCGGCACGTTCAGCGGCTTCTTTCTCACGCTGGGCTTTTTGTTGTGCTTCTTTGATCGCTCGTTCTTTTTCTATACGTTCTTTCTCTGCCTTAGCTATCGCCGCTTCTTTAGCGACTCGTTGTTGCTCAGCAACACGAACAGCTTCTTCTTTGGCTTTACGTTCAGCTTCAGCTTTTGCAGCGCGCTGCCTTTCCACTTCACGGCGTTTCTCCGCCTCACGCGCTGCTTGAGCATCTTTCGCTTGTTGCTGTTTTAACTTGCGAATGCGCTCTTCTTCTGCTTTGCGATTACGCTCCAGTTGCTCACTTTCACGGCGTAACTTATCAAGGCGGTCTTGTTCTTTTTTAGCTGCGGTTTCGCGCTGCTTGCGAATCTCTTGCGCTTGTTGGCGCACTCTAGCAGGGTCGATGACCACCGCTTGCACCATGCCTGTTGGCTCCGCTTTATTCATCGTGAAGTCTGTCCCCCACAATAAAGCGACAACCAGCATCAAGTGAGCAAACAAAGAGATCGCTATTGGCTTTCCGTAGCTAGAGTTATTCTTCTTATTGCTTTTCATACCGTTGCGATGACTATTCCCTGATATCGGTTAGTAGGCCCACTTTTGGGATACCGGCCTGACTTAACTCATCTAACAACAACACTACCTCTGCGTAAGGGGTAGCTGCATCACCGCCTACTGCCACTGGCGAGTTTGGATTGATCGACAGCTCAGCTCGAACGCGAACAATAATGTCTTGTAAGCTAAGGCCTCTTTGCATGTCTTCGTTATTAACGCTCAAACCAAAATTACCATCACGGTCGACTTCAACAATGATAAAACTTGCGTCGCTGTCACCTGCTAGCTCTGTTGCTGGCTTAGCGGTGGACGTTTTTGGTAGTTCTACATCCACACCTTGAGTGACGAAGGGTGATGTCACCATAAAAATGATAAGTAGAACTAGCATGACGTCGATATACGGAACGACGTTAATTTCACATGTCAGCTTGCGTTTCTTTGGTTGGTAGCCAGCCATTACTGCTCCCTACCCGCCATTGCTTGTCTGTGCAGGATACTGTGGAACTCTTCTGAGAAGGTCGCGTAGTTGTGCTCCAACTTGCCTACTTTATTGCTGAGTCGGTTGTACGCCATTACTGCCGGGATAGCTGCGAATAGACCCATTGCTGTTGCGATCAGTGCTTCCGCGATACCAGGTGCTACCATCGCTAGCGTTGCTTGTTTTACTTCACCCAATGCGATGAACGCGTGCATGATGCCCCAAACGGTACCAAAGAGACCGATATATGGAGAGATAGAACCAACGGTTGCTAAAAATGGTAGGTTTGTCTCTAGATCTTCTACTTCGCGAGAAACGGCAACACGCATCGAACGCCCCGTTCCTTCCATAATGAAAGCTGGTGATTCAGCGTTAGATTTACGAAGTCTTAAAAACTCAGTGAAGCCGCTATAGAAAATCTCTTCCGTACCAGAAAGGTCGTCTTTTCTTTTTTTTACATCTTGGTAGATCTGCGAAAGATCGGCACCTGACCAGAACTTATCTTCAAACTCGTCGGAGTCTTTAGTAGCCTGTTTTAGTACCTTGCTGCGTTTGATGATCATCGCCCAAGATACGACTGACATCCCAAGCAGAATCAACATTACCAATTGAACCAGTAGACTTGCCTCTAGAATGAGGTCCACAAACGAAATATCAGCCGTCACTGTTTTTTAACTCCAATAAGATAGTCGAAGGGATAGCCTTCGGCTTCATTTTTATATTATCGATACATGCCACTTTAACGAGAGCCTTTGCAATTGTCACATTTTGCTCATCAACAATTTCTTGTTGAAATGTTAATGACGCTCGTTTGAATTCAGAAATATGTGTCTTCACTGTGAGGTGGTCGTCTAGCCGTGCACCGCGGATAAAATCAATATCGATATGACGAACGACAAAACCTACTTGTTGGTCAAGCAACTGACGTTGGTGTACGTTTCTGCTACGAAGCAACTCGGTTCTGGCGCGTTCAAAGAAATTGAGATAATTCGAATGGTAGACCACACCGCCTGCGTCGGTGTCTTCATAATAGACGGTGATGGGGAATTCGAAATACGGTGATAACTGAGACAAACTGGTAACTTCCTAATGAATACTGCGCTCTAATATAACGCAAGTGATTGTGTTTGTTATAAGAGCTGACAAAAAATTTTGAATAAAGTGCCAAAATTTACACTCAACTGATGAAGTTATTAGCAGTTTCGAAAGTTTGTTTGTTTCAAAAGGTAAAAAACCCGAGCATAGCTCGGGTTTTCTTTAGATAACGTACATTAACGTTAAGTAACTCAACACAGTTAGTGACAAGTACGGACTGAACACCGCTTGCCAGAGCCAGAACCTCGGTCGGAATCCGACTCCAAACACCATGCTGGCACAAACAGACAATACAAATAGCAATCCTAAGAATGGCGAGAAGCCACCAATGGCGTCAGCGTATTGGTCTGGACTCCACATAAACAAACCGACATTAACAAAGCCGAGTATCAGAGATAAGACGCGCAATAGCGTCTTATCTACAGGTTTGTGGAGTTGCTCTAACTGTTGGTTAAGATTACTCACTGTCTTCGTCCATCATCTCACTGTGCTCTAACCAAAGAGCGTTGATGATGCCGAATGCACACGCAAGTAATACACCTAAAATCCAAGCGAAATACCACATATCAAATGCTCCTTAGTAAAGTGAATTTTTGTTTTCTTCGATGAACTTGTCATCAAGACGACCAAACATCTTGTAGTAAGTCCAAGCTGTGTAGCTAAGAATTACTGGAACCATTACGAACGCTACCGCTGTCATTAGGTTCAGAGTCAACTCACTTGAAGTCGCATCCCACATAGTCAAACTATGGTTAGGGTTTAGGCTACTTGGCATTACGAATGGGAACATTGCAAAACCAGCCGTAAAGATGATGCCGCCGTTCGCTAGAGAAGAAGCAATGAACGACACTGCACATTTCTCTAGACGCGAAGCCAGTACTGCTAGTAGAGGCATCACCACACCTAGTGCTGGAGCAATCCAAAGTAGTGGGTACTTCTCAAAGTTCGCCATCCACGCACCTGCTTCACGAACCACTTCTTTATTAAGTGGGTTCGATGCTGCATTGCCGTCAATTGCGCTTACGATTGAGTAGCCATCGATGTTTTGAATCCAGAAACCTGCTGCTACAAAAGCTGCAACAACCAATAGACCCATTAGCTGTGCTGTGTTGCGAGCACGAGTATGGATATCACCTGTTGTCTTCATTTGTAGCCAAGTTGAGCCTTGTAGCAAGATCATGAACAAGCTTACTAGACCGCAAAGTAGCGCAAATGGGTTTAGTAGACCAAAGAACGAACCATGATACGTTGGCATCATGAATTCACTCAGTTGGAACGGTACACCTTGTAGCAAGTTACCAAATGCCACACCAAAGATGATTGGTGGAACAAAACCACTGATTGAAATAGCGATATCCCAAACGTTACGCCATTTGGTGTCTTCTAGCTTTGAACGGTAGTCCAAACCGATTGGACGTAGCCATAGCGCTGCTAGCGTCACAATCATTGCAAAGTAGAAACCGGAGAACGACGTTGCATAAACAAGTGGCCATGCAGCGAATAACGCACCACCAGCAGTGATCAACCATACTTGGTTACCATCCCAGTGAGGGGCAATCGAGTTGATCATTACACGGCGTTGGCTGTCCGTTTTACCTAGGATAGGCACTAGAGCACCTACCCCCATATCAAATCCATCGGTGATTGCGAAACCAGCCAATAGTACGCCGATCAGAATCCACCAGATGAGTCGTAAGACTTCGTAATCAAACATTCTTTTTCTCCTTGCTTACGCTTCTACTTGGCGACTAACTTTGTTCTCTACCGTTTCGTCATTTTGTTCGAAATGGTAACGACCAGTCTTCAAGCTACTTGGACCTTTACGTGCGAATTTCACCATCAAGTAAACTTCAGCAATTAGGAACACAGTATAGAGGGCAATGATTGCGAACAGTGAAGACCATAACTGGCCTACCGTTAACGCTGACGCGGCTACGTGAGTCGGTAGAATTTCACCAACAGCCCACGGTTGACGTCCGTATTCAGCAACAAACCAACCTGCCTCGATAGCGATCCAAGGAAGTGGAATACTGAATAGCGTTGCTTTGAGAATCCATTTCTTCTGCTCGATTTTTTGACGACATGTTTGTACAAACGCTGCGCCGAATACGAATAGCATGACAAAGCCACACGCAACCATTATACGGAATGACCAGAATAGCGGCCAAACTTTAGGGATAGAGTCATCCGCTGCTGCTTGGATTTGATCTTCTGTCGCATCAACAACTTTGTCTGTGTAGCGTTTAAGTAGTAGACCGTAACCTAGGTCATCTTTCACTTCATCAAACGCGGCAACGTTAGCTTCGCTGCGGTCACCTGCACGAAGTTTTTCTAGCAGCTCGTAAGCGTACATACCGTTACGAATACGATCGACGTGCTCTTCGCGTAGGTCACGAAGGCCAGTTACAGGAGTATCTAGAGAACGCGTTGCGATAATACCCATTACATATGGGATCTTAACCGCGAAGTCGGTGTGCATTTCTTCTTGGTTTGGTAAGCCAAACAGAGTAAATGCTGCCGGTGCTGGCTCAGTGTGCCACTCTGCTTCAATAGCCGCGAGTTTCACTTTTTGAACATCACCCAGCTCGTAACCTGATTCATCACCAAGTACGATTACCGATAGAATAGATGCCATACCGAACGAAGCTGCGATAGCAAACGAACGACGAGCAAATGCAACATCACGACCTTTAAGTAGGTAGTAAGAGCTGATACCTAGGATGAACATTGCACCCGTTGTATAGCCTGATGCTACTGTGTGAACAAACTTAACCTGAGCTACTGGGTTGAGTACTACCTCAGCGAAGCTCACCATTTCCATTCGCATTGTTTCAAAGTTGAACTCAGCGCCTACTGGGTGTTGCATCCAACCGTTTGCAACAAGAATCCAGAGTGCAGAGAAGTTCGAACCAAGCGCAACTAACCATGTAACGGCTAAGTGCTGACGTTTTGAGAGCCTATCCCATCCGAAGAAGAAAAGTCCGACAAAAGTGGATTCGAGGAAGAAGGCTACGAGGGCTTCGATAGCAAGCGGGGCACCGAATATGTCGCCAACATAATGGGAATAGTAAGACCAGTTGGTACCAAACTGGAATTCCATAGTAAGACCGGTGGCAACACCTAGAGCGAAGTTAATACCAAATAGCTTACCCCAGAACTTTGTCATGTCCTTGTAGATTTGCTTATTGGTCATTACGTAGAGGGACTCCATGATGGCTAGCAGGAACGCCATACCGAGAGTCAATGGAACGAACAAGAAGTGATACATTGCCGTGAGTGCAAATTGCAGTCTCGACAGATCAACAACGTCTATCATGGTAACTCCTTTTGTGTCAGCTGAACGACACTTTCTACATTTAGCTTCAAGGACTTTGTTTAATAGACATTAAACTTGTTGAGCAAATCATCATCCTTGTTGCAAAAATGTACCTCAATGGTTAGTTAATTGTTAAGCTTGCGCTAATATAGCTGGCGCTAATATTACTGTTAAATTGACTCGGTTTCAAAAGGTTTATTTGTAGAGTTGCTTTGATTTACATCAATAAACACAAAGAGTTGATTGTACGATCTTTAATCACATTGATGCAGATCAATTTCAATGAATTTATGTAAGCAAATTAAGGGAAGTGTGAAGGGGAGGAAGAATTGGGAATACCCCTTTAGTAGCAAGGGATTATAGCGTGAAGTGTTAGCTATATGAAACAGAATTGGACTTCAAATCACACAAAACGATAGATATGACAAATAAAACAAAGCCGCATATTTGCAATATAAATTTACAATAATGCGGCTTAATAATTATTCACAAAAAGGAACTATTTGGATGAAATCTGACAATTATCAATGTTTATCGATACCGAAGTGTAAATAAGCTCGGTCAGACGCGATACGGCCACGAGGTGTGCGTTGTAAATAGCCTTGTTGTATCAAATAAGGCTCAATCACATCTTCGATGGTGTCTTTCTCTTCACCAATGGCTGCTGCTAGGTTGTCGAGACCTACAGGACCACCTGCGAACTTCTCCATAATTGCTAGCAAGAGCTTTCTATCCATGTAGTCAAAACCTTGATGATCGACATCAAGCATATTCAGTGCTTTGTCTGCGATATCCGCACAAATATGACCATTGCCTTTCACTTCCGCATAATCTCGAACGCGGCGCAGTAGACGGTTGGCAATGCGAGGTGTACCACGAGCACGACGAGCAATCTCCAACGCGCCTTCTGGTTCCATTGACAAGCCAAGACAAGACGCGCTGCGTTGCACGATCTTTTGCAGATCAGCAATTTTGTAATATTCCAAACGCTGAACAATACCGAAGCGGTCGCGAAGTGGTGAAGTCAGTGAACCAGCCCTGGTTGTCGCGCCAATCAAAGTGAACGGAGGCAAGTCAATCTTAATAGAGCGTGCAGCAGGGCCTTCGCCAATCATGATATCCAGTTGGTAGTCTTCCATCGCGGGATACAAAACTTCTTCAACCATTGGACTTAGACGGTGAATCTCGTCAATGAACAAGACGTCATTTTCTTCGAGGTTGGTCAACAGCGCAGCCAAATCCCCTGCTTTCTCAAGCACCGGACCGGACGTGGTGCGAATGTTCACTTCCATTTCATTGGCGACGATATTGGCTAAGGTTGTCTTACCTAGACCCGGAGGACCAAATATCAACAAATGATCAAGCGCCTCATTACGCAGTTGTGCCGCTTTGATGAAAATTTCCATCTGGTCACTAACATGCTCTTGGCCTTCATAATCGGCCAGTTTTTTAGGACGTATTGCTCGGTCAATCACGTCCTCATCTTTGAAAACAGGATTTTCAGGCGCTATTAAGCGATCGGCTTCAATCATGTCACGCTGTCTCTTTGCTATTCATTCAGCTTATTTAATAAAGGTGAGATTTAATTTCTCACAACTTAAACCATAGCACGCAGTGCTTCACGAATCAGCGCTTCGCTGGTCATATCTGGTTTCGCAACTTGAGAAACTACTTTTGATGCCTGTGTAGGTTTATAGCCCAACGCAAGCAGTGCACTGACCGCCTCTTCTTCCGCGTTGTCGGCATTCATAGCACCAACACTATCAACTGGTGCAGCGTCAGTCGCAGGCGTAAACAAGTCACCCGCGCCCCAACCTTTCAAACGATCTTTCATTTCAACAACTAGACGCTCAGCAGTCTTTTTGCCGACGCCAGGTAGCTTAACAAGAGTAGAAATGTCTTCACGTTCTACACACGCAACAAACTGAGTAGCCGACATGCCGGATAGGATACCAAGACCTAGTTTTGGACCAACACCATTGGCTTTGATGACCTCTCTGAACAGTGCACGTTCACGGACGGTATTAAAGCCATAAAGTAATTGCGCATCTTCACGCACTACAAAGTGAGTGTAAATGATCGCCTCTTGACCAATTTCAGGTAGTTCGTAGAAACAGCTCATCGGCATTTGAATTTCGTAGCCAACGCCGCCCACTTCAATTAACAGTTCTGGCGGTTGCTTTTCGATTAGAGTTCCACGTAATCGTCCTATCACAGTTCAATGTCTCATGTTAGTTGCAATAGGGCTTAGGATATAGAATAACTGGATAGGTATCCAGTTATTCTAAGTAAAATTTAAGGCATAACAGAGCGTAGGCGCTCGGAGAGTTCAGTGCCCTCATGGATTTGCTGACCAAGCTGATCACTAATCGTTTGAATGTCTTCGGCAATCGCTTTACTGCCGACGACAGACTCCGCCACATCACTGCTTGCCTGGTCTAATTCGCCGATGGCTAAGTTCTGCTGAGTGACCAACTCACTGAGCTCGGTAATTTCTGAAGAAATGGTTTGCACCTGTTCTATCATCATACTCAACTCAGAGACTGTGGTTTGAATGGTTTTTTGTCCGGAGTTGATTTCTTGCTGACTGTTGTTGATAAGAGTGCGAATCTCATCCACTGAATTACTGGTTTTAGACGACAGTTCTCTGACCTGCTCAGCAACGACGGCGAAGCCACGACCATGTTCACCAGCCCTTGCTGCTTCAATAGCAGCGTTTAACGCAAGCAAGTTAGTTTGCTCTGCCACGGAAGTAATCAGCTCAATGACCGACACCACTTTCTGATTACTGTTATCGATATTGGTGATGGCCTGCGTCGAAGCATTCAGCATTTCCGAGCTGCTCTCTGCTTGCTGCTTTATTGAGTCGGTTTGGGTAATCACTTGCTCCATAAAATTGACCGACTCTTGGGTGAACGACGACAGCTGTTCCAATTGCTGACTCATTTCCTCTGCGGCACTGGCTTGAGAAGCGCTGTTGAGGCTCAGTGACTGTACGTTACTTGTCAGTTGTGTAGATTGCGTGTTCACTTGATGAATCACTTCATCTAACTCTTGAACGCTTTCGTTAACAGCGAGCAGCATGCTATCAAGTTTCTTCTCACCTTCTGACGCTTTTTCTGCTTGTAACGCACTCTCTTTTTGCGCTTTTTCAGCGCGTGAAATCGCACTTTCTTTCTGTTTTGAAGTAAAACTTTGCGCGAAGCAAATGACAAATAGCGGCAGTAACATGCCAGACCAAATCTCTATATTTTGCTTAGATGCCGACAAGTTAATCGTTGGGAACTGATAGCCGGAAGTATGCAAATAGGTCATCACGGCGGATACCGCTAGAATCCCGACGCTCCACGTTAATGCCATAATACGAGATGCGGAAAGATAGAAGGCTACGATCAACAGCGGGGCCCAGAACGCTTGCGTCGAATCAACGATGCCACCGCTTTGGAAGATAATATTCACCGCATGCAGCACCATACCAAAGAAACCGATGTTCAGTGCAATTGTGATCATCTTACTAAAACGAAGCACTGCTAAAGCAATAACTTCGACTAAGATCAACGCGATAGAGGTGAGAAATAGAGACGCGTGGCCATTGGATTGCCACTTAATCGCGCTGTATAAACCAACCACCAAAGCCACAACTGAGAAGACCGCGGTGATTTCCGCTTTACGAAGGGTGTTGCGAGAAAGGCTATCCGAATTATTGATAAAATAATGCCACATGCCGTTGGAGTTCCTTGTTATTTGATTATTCGGACATTTGGTCCTTTGAATTGACTCATCGGACCAATATTAGAAAGTTAACAAATAATTAACAAGGCGAATTAGGCGAAAAGCTCTAAAAGTGTGGACTGGCTATCGTTAAAATTATCGGTATGGCGTTTATATCGCCACACTCCCTTGATGGCTTCATGCGATTAATTTGATTAGCGATATCGCCCTTTTTTTGCGCCTGTTGCTTTACCCGCTAAAGCGACAAGTGTTTTGTTGGTGTTTGCATGACAGATTGCTACACCTAAGGCGTCAGCCGCATCAGCTTGAGGTTTGGACGGCAATTTCAGCATCGCCATAACCATGTGCTGAACCTGTGCTTTATCTGCTCCACCCGTACCTACTACCGCTTGCTTGATTAAGCGTGCTGCGTATTCGTAGACAGGCAAGTCATTATTCACGGCAGCAACAATTGCGCTGCCTCTGGCCTGTCCTAACTTAAGCGCTGAATCAGCGTTTTTAGCCATAAACACCTGTTCAATAGCAAACACGTCTGGCTGAAATTGAGTAATGATCTCACTCACACCTGCGTAGATTTGTTTGAGTCTGCCCGGTAACTCTGCTTCTGATGTACGGATACATCCGCTACCGAGGTATTGCAAATGGCGACCCTGCTGACGAATTACACCATATCCGGTGATACGCGAGCCAGGGTCGATTCCTAGTATTATTGACATGATTTCTCGTTAATTACTCAAGGCTTGCTGCGACTTCGTCAGAGATATCACCGTTGTGATAGACCTCTTGCACATCGTCAAGGTCTTCCAGTGCGTCAATCAAGCGCAGTAATTTTGGTGCCGTCGTCTCATCAAGCTCTGCTTTAGTCGACGGCACAAGCGTCACTTCTGCATTGGCGGCTTGATAACCAGCGCCATCTAGCGCATCTTTCACCGCACCAAAGTCGGCAGGCGCGGTGTAAACATCAATAGCGCCATCGTTTCCGGTTTCAATATCATCAGCACCACCTTCTAGTGCGACCTCCATCACTTCGTCTTCGTCCAGACCTGGAGCATAAGAAATGACGCCTTTTTTATCGAATAGGTAGTTCACACTACCGTCAGTACCAAGGTTGCCCCCTGCTTTAGAAAATGCGTGGCGAACGCCAGATACGGTTCGATTACGATTGTCGGTCATGCATTCCACCATGACTGCCGTTCCACCGGGACCGTAACCCTCGTAGATGACCGTTTCCATGTTGTCATCGCCTTCCCCACCAGCACCACGACTCACGGCACGATTTACCGTATCACGAGTCATATTGTTGGAGAGTGCTTTATCAATAGCGGCACGAAGACGAGGGTTGTTTTCAGGTTCACCACCACCTTCTTTAGCGGCAACGACAATTTCGCGAATCAATTTAGTGAAGATTTTGCCGCGCTTGGCATCTTGCGCTGCTTTACGGTGACGAATATTCGCCCATTTACTATGACCTGCCATAACAAATCCTTTGAGTTCTATGAAGTTGGATTACTTTTTATGTTGGTATAACTATACAGATTTTGGAAGTAAATAATCCACCTGCTGAGCAGGTGGCTTTGAATGGCCCCCTAAAAGGGGGCTAACTTTTAGTTACTCAACCCCAGATGCATCTGACGCTCTTCTTCTTCCTTTCCAACACGATCTTGATGCCTGACATATCTTCGGATTATTTCCTCGTTCATTCCTACCGAATCAACAAAATAACCACGCTGCCAAAACTTATTGCCCCATAACTTCTGCTTTCTTAGATACGGAAATTTGTTGAACAACCTTATCGCTGTCCGTCCTTTTACAAATCCCATATACTTTGAAATACTCAAACTGGGTGGCATTCTCACAACCAAGTGGACGTGATCTACTTGAACGTTCAACTCTACAACCTTGCAGTTTTTCATGTTGCTGTAGATGTAGATACTTCGGTACAGCTCTTTGCCCAAGTTACCCTTGAGTATTTTGAGGCGGTACTTGGGCGTCCAAACTATATAGTACTGGCACCTGTAATATACGTGCGAAGCGGATTCATATCTGCTCATGTTCTTTTTCTCCTTGATTTGCTGGTTACAAACTTGGATATCTTGAACATGAGCGTCCTTCGGGCAAAGCCCTAATGGACGATCACCACCTTCCTAGAAGGTGGTTTAGGATTAGAAAACAAAAACTCCCGCTGTTGCGGGAGTTTTGGGTATGTTGTGATCTTTGCTTTTAGTTTTGGTGCTCGCGGTTAGAAGATCCCTGCCTACGCAGGGATTACGACAGCTTGAGCACACCAAAGGTTGATGCGTCATTCCTGCGCAGGCAGGAATCTACCCAAGGCGTGCGAACTAACTAAAAAACCACGTCGTACCTTAAGAGTCTTTCTTCTCTTTCGCTGCTGTTACTGCAATCGCTAGCTCTTCAAGTGCTGCTGGGTTTGCTGCACTTGGTGCATCTGTCAGTAGACACGCTGCTGCGGTCGTTTTCGGGAATGCGATTACGTCACGGATGTTTTCCGTACCGCAAAGTAGCATCACAAGACGGTCAAGACCGAATGCAAGTCCTGCGTGTGGTGGTGTACCAAACTTAAGTGCATCTAGTAGGAAACCAAACTTCTCACGTTGCTCTTCTGCATCGATACCAAGGATCTCGAATACTGCTGCTTGCATTTCTGCGTTATGAATACGAACAGAACCGCCACCTACTTCATAGCCGTTTAGAACCATATCGTACGCGTTTGAGTTTGCTGCCGCTGGGTTCGCTTTTAGCTCTTCCGCAGTCATGCCTAGAGGAGACGTGAATGGGTGGTGCATCGCGTGCAGGTTACCCTCGTCATCTTCTTCGAACATTGGGAAGTCAACAACCCAAAGAGGTGCCCACTTAGACTCATCAGTAAGTTCAAGATCCTTACCAATCTTAAGACGAAGTGCACCCATTGCTTCAGCAACTGTGTTCGCTTTGTCTGCACCAAATAGGATGATGTCGCCAGACTCAGCTTCAGTGCGCTCAAGAATACCGTTGATCACTTCTTCGTTTAGGAACTTCGCTACTGGAGACTGGATACCTTCCATACCTGCGGCACGGTCGTTAACCTTCATCCACGCAAGACCTTTCGCGCCGTAAATACCAACGTACTCTGCGTAACCATCAATTTGCTTACGAGTTAGAGAAGCACCGCCTGGTACACGGATAACCGCTACGCGACCTTTTTCGTCGTTAGCTGGGCCTGAGAACACTTTGAATTCAACGTCTTTTAGTAGATCAGCAACGTCTACTAACTCAAGCGGGTTACGTAGATCTGGCTTATCTGAACCAAAACGACGAATCGCTTCAGAGAAAGGCATAACTGGGAACTGACCTAGGTCTACGTTCAATAGCTCTTGCCACATATCGCGAACCATTTTTTCTGTCACTTCACGAACTTGATCCGCAGACATAAAAGAAGTTTCGATATCGATTTGAGTAAATTCAGGTTGACGGTCAGCACGCAAGTCTTCATCACGGAAGCACTTAACGATTTGGTAGTAACGGTCGAAACCAGACATCATCAGCAGCTGCTTAAATAGCTGTGGTGATTGAGGTAGTGCGTAGAACGAGCCTTTGTGAACACGGCTAGGCACTAAGTAGTCACGTGCACCTTCTGGTGTCGCTTTAGTTAGTACTGGTGTTTCGATGTCTAGGAAGCCATTGTCGTCAAGGAAACGACGAACAAAGCTTGATGCTTTAGCGCGCAACTTAATACGATCGCTCATTTCTGGGCGACGAAGATCGATGTAACGATACTTGAGGCGCTGCTCTTCAGTATTGGTTTGGTTGAAGTCTAGTGGCAATACATCACTGCGGTTGATAATTTCAAGGCCAGTTGCCAAGATCTCAACCTCGCCAGTTGCCATGTCTTTGTTAACTTGGCTTTCTGGACGAACACGAACTTCACCAGTCAGCTTGATGCAGAATTCGTTGCGAAGTTGGTTTGCCACTTCGTAAGCATCAGCCATATCTGGATCAACGACTACCTGAACGATACCTTCACGATCTCGCATATCGATAAAGATAAGACCGCCTAAATCTCGGCGACGGTTTACCCAGCCGCACAGTTCTACAGTTTGTCCTGCAAGGGACTTGTTCAGGTGACCACAGTAATGGCTACGCATAGTGAATTTCCCAATTTCCAATAGTGATAATGAAACGTATAGTATGGGCGAGTGACTATTATCTAGCCAACTTACATTACACCCATAAAATCAAAGGTTCATTTATACTCGGAAAATCGTCTAAAATCGACCTAATTTGACAGAATTGTTGTGTTTAATTGCCAGTTGCGGCACTAGAACTCTTGAAATGGATAAAATATCAACAAATCCTGTTGATACGACTGAAGCCAGAACATTGCAATCAATACACGAGATGCCATAGATGGAAACGAAAGCAAGGGAAGATGATGAGCGAGCTTAAGTTAAGATTGGGTTTAACCATGTGGTCACACAGTGATTGGCAGCACTCATTCTATGGTAAAGGTACCAAGCCAAATGAGCGCTTGGAGCGTTATGCATCTGTTTTTCACACTGTGGAAGGCAATACCACCTTTTACGCTACACCGAATAATTCTACTGTCGATAGCTGGAATCGTGCGACTCCTGAAGATTTCCGGTTTACCTTCAAACTCCCAAAACAGATCACCCACGAGCAAATACTCACTCAATGCCGAGCAGAGCTAAACAACTTCCTCAAAGTTATGGAACCGCTGCACTCGAAAATTGGTATGTGGACGATTCAGCTTCCGAGCAGTTTTGCTCCCGAACACCTCGCATCACTGCAATCTTTTTGCCAGTGGTTCCCTAGCGACATGCGGTTGGGGGTTGAGGTTCGCCATTTGGGATTTTTCAATAAATCTGATGACGAACGACGGTTTAACCAATGGTTAATGGAGCAAAATATCGACCGCATTATTATGGATAGTCGTCCTGTTTTCGCGGCCAAGCCGGATACCCCTGCCGTCATCGATGCTCATGAAAAGAAACCAAAAGTACCTGTTCACGCTATTGCAACCGCAGAACATCCAATGATTCGCTTTATTGGTCACCCAGATATGGAACAAAATCTTCGCTTCTTTAAGCCTTGGGAAAATAAACTTGCCGAGTGGGTTCAACAAGGTAAGCAGCCTTACGTTATGATTCATACTCCTGACAATGTCGAAGCGCCTGAGCTTGCCATTAAGCTTTATGAAGTGCTAAGCCAGCATATGGCGACGCTACAAACAACGCTTTCCCCACTCAACGCAATTCCAGCATTGCGCGACGATCATCAAATTTCAATGTTCTAATTCATTACTGCGTGTCTATCTCTCACTGATTTGACCTAACACAAGTTGCGATACAGTTACGTAGGATGACTTTTCTTGATGAATAACGTAAAATGCGCGCCTTTTTTATTGCCTCTGAACTTGTACTTAGCAAAGCGCTGAACCAAGTTTAGGACTGAGTGAGACCGCATGGGGAACAATGATATGCAGAACAAAGATACGATATTCTCTGCACCTATCGACAAAATTGGTGACTTTACCTTCGACGAACGCGTAGCGGAAGTCTTCCCAGATATGATTCAACGCAGTGTGCCGGGTTACAGCAATATTATTTCTGCTATTGGCATGCTGGCTGAACGCTTTGCAAAGCCTCACTCCACTATTTATGACTTAGGCTGTTCCTTGGGCGCTGCTACGCTATCTATGCGTCGCAACATTACTCAAGAAGGTTGCCAAATCATTGCGGTCGATAACTCTCCAGCTATGGTTGAGCGTTGCAAACTTCATGTGAATGCTTACCGCTCTGATACTCCAGTTAGTGTCGTTGAAGCTGATATTCGTGATATTGATATCACCGACGCATCCGTTGTGGTGCTTAACTTTACGCTTCAATTTTTATCTCCAGAGGATCGTCGAACTCTGCTTGAAAAGATCTACGCGGGTTTGCGCCCGGGCGGTATTTTGATCTTATCTGAGAAATATGTGTTCGAAGACGAAAGCGCCAATGAACTATTGATCGATTTGCATCATGACTTCAAACGCGCCAATGGCTACAGCGAGCTCGAAATTAGCCAAAAGCGCAGCGCCATTGAGAACGTCATGCGCCCAGACTCAATTGCAATGCACAAAGCACGCTTTGAAGAGATCGGTTTTAGTAGCTGTGAAGTTTGGTTCCAGTGTTTCAACTTCGGCTCTATGTTTGCTATTAAATAGCGCATTACGACCATTACCTAGATATACCATTAGCGAGATATCGCTAAGTTTAAAATTAGAGAATCCAATGTTTAATTTTGCAGACTTCTACCAACTTATTGCTCAAGATACACGCCTACAGCCATGGCTTAATGTGTTGCCTCAACAGCTGACTGACTGGCAAAACGCTCAGCATGGCGATTTTGATCGTTGGTTAAGAGCCCTAGCAAAGATTGATGTGGGTCAGCCTGATAACGTAGAGCTGAAAGACAGTGTAACGATTTCAAACTCTGAGCCACTGCCCACTGGCGAAATGAAAAAGCTTGAGAGCTTACTGCGTACTTTCCACCCTTGGCGTAAGGGTCCGTACCATGTTCATGACATTCATATTGATACTGAGTGGCGCTCTGATTGGAAATGGGATCGTGTGCTTCCACATATCTCACCGTTAAAGAATCGCTCTGTGCTGGATGTTGGCTGTGGTAACGGCTATCACATGTGGCGCATGCTAGGTGAAGGTGCACGTCTATGCGTCGGTATTGACCCATCACACCTATTCTTGGTTCAATTTGAAGCGATTCGCAAAATGATGGGCAACGACCAACGCGCTCATTTACTGCCATTGGGTATTGAACAGCTTCCTGAACTGCAAGCGTTTGATACGGTATTCAGCATGGGTGTGTTATATCACCGCCGTTCGCCGCTCGATCATCTTATTCAACTAAAGAACCAGTTGGTACCGGGTGGCGAGCTGATTTTAGAAACCTTGGTGATTGAAGGTGATGAGAATGCAGTCCTAGTACCGCACGATCGCTACGCTCAAATGCGCAATGTTTACTTTTTCCCGTCAGCACTTGCACTGAAAGTTTGGCTCGAGAAAGTTGGCTTTGAAAATGTACGTATCGTTGATGAGAACGTGACGACAATCGGTGAGCAACGCACTACTGAATGGATGACACATAACTCGTTGCCTGAGTATCTAGATCAGAACGATCCTAGCAAAACTGTCGAGGGCTACCCTGCTCCTCGTCGTGCTATCTTAATTGCTGATAATCCAAGCAATTAATCAATCGTAAGTGTTGTATACGTCTCACTTTATCGAGTTTTGACATGACGTTTATAACTCTAACGGAGCTCTGACAATAGGGAGTATCAAACTCCCTTATTGATCAGCTAAAATCCATACCACTTCCTGTTCCATTATTTACTGTTTTAGGGTTTAAGATGTACAAACGCTTGGCACCACTTGTCGCCATCGGTTTACTTTCCGGCTGTTCCACTATTAATCACCAAGAACTTCACCAAAGTACACTCAATGCAATCGAGCAATCCGAGCAACGCCTCGAGAATCGCCTCACCAATATCGACCTGCAGTTGAGCAACCAAACTGACTACATAGATAGTTTGGAATCTGAAATAATCGCACTTAATGAACAAATTAAGGTACTAGAGAACAATCAAGTAGAAGGACTGGAGAAAATTGATGACTCCAAGCCTCTGCCAGCAATCGTTGCTGTGCCTTCAATTTCAAGCCCTGTAATCTTAGGCTCTGTTGAAAAAGTAAAACTCGATGTTTTAAAACAAACCTTCGATGCGCGTGTCGATACTGGAGCAGCAACCTCTTCATTAAATGCTGCCGATATTCAAGCGTTTGAGAGAGATGGGAAGCAATGGGTGAAATTTCACCTCGTTAATGACAAGGTTAAAGAGCAGGAAAAACGTTGGATTGAAGCCCCTGTACTCCGATATGTTAAAATACGCCAATCTACCAGCGATGAAATGGAACGTAGAGCTGTAGTTGAATTGTGGATCCGTGTAGGAAAAATCCATGAAAAAGCGCAATTTACACTGGCGGATCGCTCGCAAATGACCCACCCTATACTACTAGGAAGAGAATTTATCAAAGATATTGCTTTAGTGGATGTAAGTCAGCAATATATACTTTCATCTAACAAATAAATCTCTTTTGAATAACACTTTCAGGGAAAGCAATTACAATAATAAGGTTGTTTATGACTTCACGTATTCCATTTTACCTATCAGTAGGCTTACTGATTGCCGCAGGTATTGCGCTTAGTGTCATCAGACACGAGACGTACGGCGTTCCATGGACTCCAGGTGAAACTCGCCAAGTCTGGGATATCGAAGCTAGAGTTGAATTTAACGCCATCGGCAAGCCGGCCAAAGTTTCTTTAGCGGCACCTTATACTCAAGAAGGCTTTACACTCATTGGAGAGTCAGCATCTTCACCAGGCTACGGTGTTTCGTATGTTGATTCTGATGCAGGACGCCGAGCGGAGTGGTCAATCCGCCAAGCCCAAGGTCCTCAAACCATCTACTACAAAACTCAATTTCTTGTTGATGACCAAGCGCTCGCTAACTCGACACCTCCTACAGAAGAAATCATTAAACCGACCTTTGATGGTCCAGAAGAAGCCGCTGCTATTGCCCTTGTAGAACGCGCCACCTCTCGCTCTTCCGACAATATCACTTTCACTCGAGAACTTATCAAAGCACTGAACGATGGTGATAGCCAAAACTCGGCGCTCATTCTGAACAGCATGACTAAGTTGCAAGCAGCCTCTAAGCTTCTAGCGTATGCTGATGTTCCCAGCAAAGTTGTCGGTGTTATTGAATTAGAAGATGGTCGTCGCCGTCAATCCAGCCAACAAATGTTGCAAGTATGGGATGGCAAAAAATGGCAAATTTTCTCTCCGGAAACAACCGAAGGTAAAAAACAACAGAACCTATTGGTTTGGGATGAGTCTAACGTCTCTTTGCTTGATGTCGTCGGTGGTAAAGACAGTAAAGTTCATTTCACCATGATTTCGCAAGAGGTATCCCCTCAAGAAGCAACAAACAGCAAAGTTGATGCTGACGGTCTTCTTAACTTCTCTATTCATAGCCTGCCTCTCGAAGAGCAAGCCATGTTTAAGACCATCATGCTAATACCAATTGGTGCCTTGATTGTTGTATTCCTGAGAATACTGATTGGCCTGAAGACCTCAGGTACTTTCATGCCGGTACTGATTGCCGTAGCATTCGTTCAAACACAGTTAGTCACCGGTATTGTCGGCTTCTTGCTGATAGTGGGTACTGGTCTGGTGATCCGTAGCTATCTATCTAAACTCAACTTACTATTAGTTGCCAGGATATCAGCGGTTATCATCACCGTTATTTTGATTATTTCAGTCTTTACCGTCGTTGCCTTCAAGATTGGTCTCACCGAAGGTCTGTCGATTACCTTCTTCCCAATGATCATCCTGTCTTGGACAATCGAACGTATGTCGATTCTATGGGAAGAGGAAGGCGCGAAAGAGGTTGTACTGCAGGGTGGTGGCTCACTACTCACAGCGGTTCTGGTTTATCTTGCGATGACCAACCCATATGTACAGCATCTAACGTTTAACTTTATCGGTCTGCAATTGGTTATCCTTGGCGGTATCCTTATGCTAGGTACTTACACAGGCTACCGTCTGACTGAGCTACGCCGTTTCAAACCTCTAACGGAGGACTAATTTATGCTACGAAAGCTAACCAGTCCTTTTAAGTTACGTGAACGCGGTATCATGGGTATGAACCAGCGTAACCATAGTTACATTGGTCGCTACAATGATCGTTCTAAATACCCGTTGGTTGATGACAAACTTAAAACCAAGATCATCGCAGAAAAAGCTGGCGCAACCACGCCAGCCTTGATTGGCGTTATTCGAAGCCAAGTTGAAGTTAAAACCATCCATGAGATGGTCAAAGACTGGCCAGGATTCGTAATTAAGCCTGCTCAAGGCAGTGGTGGTAAAGGTATCTTGGTGGTCACAGAGCACAAAGATGGGGTCTACACCAAACCATCTGGTTCTACCATTAACAAAGAAGACGTTGAACGCCATATCAGTAACGCGCTAGCGGGACTGTTCTCATTAGGTGGTAAGAACGATGTAGCGGTGGTCGAAAACCTCATCAAGTTTGATGATTGCTTTGAAGGCTTTAGTTACGAAGGGGTTCCTGACGTTCGGATCATCGTATTCCAAGGTTATCCAGTGATGGCGATGATGCGTCTTTCTACATCTGCATCCGACGGCAAGGCCAACCTTCACCAAGGTGCAGTAGGTGTTGGTATCGATATCGCTACCGGTAAAGCGGTTAGAGCGGTTCAGTTTGACCAACCTGTAACTCACCATCCAGACACTGGCAAAGAGCTTGCAACGCTCGCAGTACCTCACTGGGAACGACTCCTCACTCTTGCCTCTAGTGCTTATGAGATGACAGGCCTTGGCTATATGGGTACGGATATGGTGTTAGATAAGGAAGAAGGGCCAATGGTGTTGGAGCTTAATGCTCGTCCTGGTCTTGCGATTCAAATCGCCAATGGAAGTGGCATCTTACCGAGACTGCAGCACATCGAATCGTTAGGCGAACCAAACCCGTTCACCTACCCTTCTCCAGAAGAGCGCGTTGCCTATGCGGCTAAGATGTTTGGGCACGTTAATGGGGTAGAAACGTCATAACTTTTCCTTGATGATGTCTTTTCTGCACTGACTTCTGTCTTCGCTGAATTGTTAAAGTAAAACGCGACCCATTAGGTCGCGTTTTTTGTTATTACCGTTATGTTCAGTTGGAGCAGTTACACCTTGAATTGGCTCATCAACCCTTGTTGCTCGCTAGAAAGCTGGTTAATTTCTTTGCCCACTTTTTCTGAGTCTCCCGCCTTCTCTAAGATTTGAGCACTTAAATCACGAATGTTACTTACGTTTTGATTAACTTCCGCCGATACAGATTGCTGCTCTTCTGCTGCCTTAACAATCTGGCTATTCATATCGTTAATCGCAGAGATAGACTCGAAGATGCTACTCAGTGCTGCCACGGCTTGCTGAACATGCGTCGCCGTAGAATCTGCAAGTTGTGACCCTTCTTGAATCGCGCTCACCACATCGCGAGTTCCCTTCTGGACACGCTCAATAACTTCTTGGATTTCGCCGACCGAATCATGAGTACGACTTGCTAGACTTCTAACCTCATCTGCAACTACCGCGAACCCACGACCTTGCTCCCCTGCTCGCGCTGCTTCAATGGCAGCATTGAGTGCCAGTAAGTTAGTCTGCTCGGAAATGCCTTCAATTACCGCGAGGATCTCTGTGATATTAGTGTTGTTCTTCGCTAGCTCTTCTACCACCGGAACGGTAGCTTTCATCTGTTCAACTAAACGAACCATTTCACTGGCTGACAGTTCAACGACTTCCTGACCTTGGCTAGCGGACTCATTTGCTGAAGCCGCAGCTTGCACCGCAACCTCAGCATTTTGCACCACGAGTGATGCCGTTTGTGTCATCTCTTCTGACGCAGTGGCAACGAGGTCAACTTCTCTAAATTGAGCTTCACTACTCTCTCGTGTCGCAACCGCTGTGGCATTGGCACTTTCAGCTGTACCAGCAATGCGTTCAGTGGTTACGGCAACTTGTTGGATCGTCGTTTGCAATTTTGCTAAAAATGCATTGAACTGCTCTGCAAGCTGACCTATCTCATCGCCCGATTTGACTTCCAAACGCTGCGTTAGGTCCCCCTCTCCACTGGCAATATCCTCTAAGCGAGTAACTACCTCTCTAATTGGCTTAACTAGACGTAGCGACATTAGAGCAATGATGACGAGCCCTACAATGACAAAGCCAGCACCCACTAAGACTTCAAATACAATTCCTTCTTCTAACTGCTTAGAGATAATGCTATCAAGCTCAATAGCATCACTGAGAACGCTGCTACGAGGCATATCAAAGAATACGCCCCATGTCTGATTAGCAATAGTGACTGGATTAAATACCGTTAACCACTGACCATCTGCACTCCATTGAGCGCTAGCTTCTTCTCCAAACATCAGGTCTGTAATCTGCTCTGACGATAAAATGGCACTTTGATAAGGAGAACCAACTTTAATACTCGAATCGTCACTGGCAATTACACTTTCATCGAGGCTGATGATGTTCACGTGTCCACTGCCATTAAAGAGGCTGGCATCTGACTCCATAACGGTATTGGCGAGCTCAGTCAGTTTAAGGTCGATACCTAAAAAACCAATTAACATGTTATCGACTTCAATTGGAATTGATAGCGATGAAGTGAGGTGTTGCTGATCACCAATGGCACTGAGTCGTGGGGTACTGACACACGATGCTTCGGTAGCGAGAGGACAATAGAAGCGTTCCCCATCTTCTAAAGCGTCAAGCTTACGCTTAGTTAGAACCGTGCGGACGGCATTCTCTCCCGTCTCAGTGATTTGCCAATAAGTCGCAAATTGTCCAAGCTCATTAGAACCAACATAGTCGGCTCCCTCATAGTTTGAATCTTCTCCATCAAGCATATTTGGCTTGAAGACTAAGTATGCGCCTTGGATAGAAGGAAACTCGATAACGGCCTGTCGAATCATTTCATCCAGTGCCGTTCGCAGATCCTCACTGGGGACGAAATTTTCTTCTGCGTTATACTTTTGAAACTTAGCGTTGGCGATCAACATTTCCGCACGGTAAATCGCTTCATTGAAATAATCTTTGACTTCTCGTGCGTTAATATCCGCACGAGCTTCAAGTAACGCCTGTGATTTTTCAACCACCGATTCGGAACTGAGTGTCTGAATTGCTTTTTGGCTGTTGATGGCGTTATAGAGTGAAAAGCCTATCAAAGCTATGGAAGTAAATAGCAAGCAACAGCCTGCTAACACCGTGATTTTCCACTGCACGGAAAGAGTTCGCATAGTACATCCTTTTTGCAAACGTGAGCCAGTATGTTTTTTTATCGACGTATTGTCGTTTTTATTTAGCGATTTATTACATCATTTTTACATCTTCACCTCAACTGAAGCGTTGTACGTTCAGGATGCTCAATGCTAGTATTTTGACCCTGATATAAAAATCACAGGATTAGTGAGAAATGAAAGTCATCAGTTTTAATATCAATGGCCTACGCGCTCGACTTCATCAACTTCAAGCTTTGATTGATAAGCACCAGCCAGACGTCATTGGTTTGCAAGAAATCAAAGTTCATAACGATGCCTTCCCAGTAGAAGCGGTAGAGGCTATGGGCTATAAAGTCTATTTCCACGGCCAAAAGGCACACTATGGTGTTGCTATACTTTGCAAGCAGGAGCCTATCTCGGTCCAAAAAGGGTTCCCTACCGACAACGAAGATCATCAAAAACGTATGATCATGGCAACATTCGAAGATGCTAATGGCGACAAAGTGACCGTGTTAAATGGCTACTTCCCTCAAGGGGATAACATTAGCCATGAGACCAAGTTTCCTTATAAAGAAGCTTTCTACAAAGATCTGATGACCTACTTGAATGAGCACCATAGTAATGATGAGAAGCTTATCGTTATGGGTGACATCAATATCAGTCCAATCGACCGAGATATCGGCATCGGTGAACCAAATCGTAAGCGCTGGCTCAAGACTGGTAAGTGTTCCTTCCAACCAATTGAACGTGAGTGGTTACAGACCCTACTCGACTGGGGCTTCGTAGATACATTCCGTCAGCTGCATCCAAACGTCGATGATCAATTCTCATGGTTTGATTACCGCTCTCGCGGTTTCGATGATAATCGCGGCCTACGAATTGACGTGGTATTGGCTACGAAGAGTCTTGCTGAAACGTGTTCAGAAGCAGGTATTGATTACGAACTACGTGGCATTGAGAAGCCATCTGATCACGCGCCAATTTGGTCTGTGTTTGGCTAAACCAAGCTCTGGTTTGCGCTAATATAACGTCATTCCTGCCTAGAACAGGAATCTGCCCAAAGCGTAGTGCAAAAACAAAATCCCCGATCATCACTTTCGTAACAATCGGGGATCATAATTCTAATTATTCTTTCTTAAGGAATAACTACATCACTGTGACTCAAGTGGTCTCATATACGCTAGGAATCGCTTCTCTGCTTTCTTAAATACCCAAAGAATAATGAAGGTCAGTCCCATATAGAACAAACCTGCGGTCAGGAATGATTCAAATGGCGCATAGTAACGAGAGTTCACTAAGCGAGCAGCACCGGTCAAATCCATAATAGTGACGATACCAGCTACCGCCGAACCGTGAAGCATGAAGATAACTTCGTTACTGTACGCGGGTAAGGCTCTGCGTAATGCGCTTGGCAAAATAATGCGACGATAAGTCTTCCAAGGACTCATTCCATAAGCTTTTGCAGCTTCGACTTCACCTTTTGGTAAGCCATTTATCGCACCGCGGATAATTTCTGCCGTATACGCTGATGTGTTAAGTACAAACGCGACTAACGCACAGAACCATGCGTTTTCCCACAACGTATCTTTGACTGGGAAGAATTGGTCCATGCCGTAGTAAATCAAATAAAGTTGAACCAACAGTGGCGTACCACGGAAGAAATAGATAAAACCCCACGATGGTAAACTGAATAAATAATTTGTGCTGTTTCTAGCTACCGCTAAAGGTATTGCCACACACAAACCAATCACAAGGGCTAGCGACACCAACCATGCGGTAGTCCAAAGGCCGTCCAGATAGACTGGGAAACTTTCTACTATCAATGAAAAGTCCATATCTACCTCACATGAATACTAAATTTACGCTCCACCAGCTTTAAGAAACCGGTTGAGATGCTGGTGAACAGTAAGAAGATAATCGCCACCGACATATAGAAGGTAAATGGCATCTTGGTTGAACCCGCCGCTAATGAACTCACGCGTACCATGTCTTCTAGTCCAATGATGGAGACTAGTGCAGTTGTCTTAAGAAGTACCAGCCAGTTATTGCCAAACCCCGGTAGAGCATGTCGAATCATTTGGGGTAGAAGTATACGTCTAAATGCTAAGACAGAGCTCATGCCATAGGCCTTCGCTGCTTCCATTTCACCTTTATCAACGGCCATGATTGCACCGCGGAAAGTTTCGGCCATGTAAGCACCAAAGATAAATCCGATAGTTAATACCCCTGCAACGAATGGAGATACATCAATATAGTCAGGTAAGTATGAAGTCCACTCATGATTCGGGTCACTGGACATAAACCAGTTGTTGAGCCATTCGTTGACGGCGTACAAACTGTTATTGAGCAGTATTTGTCCGCCAAAGAAGATTAGCATCATCAAAACGAGATCTGGGATGCCTCGAATAATGGTAGTGTAAAGTGTCGCTATCGCACGTGCCCACTTATAGGGAGCAAGCTTAGCGAGCGCGCCTAACATACCTAAGAGCATAGCAAGCAATAGCGAAAGTATTGCCACTTCTATGGTCAGTACGGCCCCTTTTAATATTGAGGCTTCATATCCTTGTAAATCGAGCATAGTTCCTTCCAACAGCACAGCAAATTTGTTGGTAAGTCATACTAAAAAACAACTGTGACACGCTTTTTAGTAAAAGGGCCTGAGACTAGCTCAAGCCCTTATCGTTATTTAAGCTAAGTGATTAGTCGCCGTATACATCGTAGTTGAAGTATTTAGCTGCAATCTCTTGATACTTACCTTTCTCACGTAGAGATTTGATAGCCGCATCAAGTTGCTTAGTTAAGTCTTTGTCTTGTTTACGAACTGCGATACCCATACCTTCACCAAACCACTTAGGATCTGTCAAAGAAGGGCCAACGAACTCGTACGCGTCACCGCCATCTTTATTGATTACACCTTCTTCAAGTGCTGATGCATCACCAAGAACAGCAACGATACGACCGTTTGCTAGATCTAAGTATGCTTCATCGAAAGAGCCGTAACGAACGATTTCCACTTGGTCACCGTAGTTATCTGTTAGGTACTTGTCGTGCGTAGTTGCACGCTGTACACCAATTTTCGCACCATTTAGGTTATCAAAGTCCAAGCCAGCGCCTTTCTTAGCGATAAACTTGTTAGGGATTTGTGCGTATTTACCAGTAAAGTCAACTTTCTTCTTACGCTCTTCCGTGATAGACATTGCTGCGATAATTGCGTCATATTTACGCGCCAATAGTGAAGGAATGATGCCATCCCAATCTTGAGGGACGATCACACACTTCGCCTTAAGCTCTTCACATAATGCGTTTGCCATATCAACGTCAAAACCTTTTAGTGAACCGTCAGCTTCAGTCCAGCTAAATGGAGGGTAAGCACCTTCAATACCGAAGCGCACAGTTTTCCATTCCTTAGCTTGTGCTACTCCAGTTGCTGCCGTTGCAGCAAGTGCTGCTACCATTAACCACTTTTTCATTTCCATACTCCTGTGATTGAGATTTTTGTTATTAATGTTGTGTTTGTTTGATTGTTCTCGGAACCTAGGTTCCGACATGCCACCCTCTATATTAGTAGATGGATGAGATAAATTGTTGTAAACGTTCAGATTCAGGGTTAGTGAACAGTTTGGCAGGATCACCCTGCTCTTCAACTAGACCTTGGTGTAAGAACATCACATGATTTGAAACGTCACGGGCAAACGCCATCTCGTGAGTCACTACCAACATGGTGCGACCTTCTTCCGCGAGATCTTGCATTACACCCAGAACTTCACCTACCAGTTCTGGGTCCAAAGCAGACGTTGGCTCATCGAAAAGCATAACTTCAGGTTCAACTGCCAGTGCGCGAGCGATAGCAGCACGCTGCTGCTGACCACCAGAAAGGTGCCCTGGGTAATAATCTTTACGCTCATACAAGCCTACTTTTTTAAGAAGCAGTTCTGCATTTTCAATAGCTTGAGCTTTCGGCACGCCCAGAACATGAACGGGTGCTTCAATAATATTTTCCAGCACCGTCATATGAGACCACAAGTTGAAACCTTGAAATACCATAGCCAAGCGAGAACGGATTCGCTGAACTTGTTTTTCATTGGCAGGAAGAGACTCACCCGAACGATTGCGCTTCATTTCGATTAACTCACCGTTAACCCAAATTTCGCCCTCTGTGGGTGTTTCAAGAAGGTTGATACAACGAAGAAATGTACTTTTTCCAGAACCAGATGAGCCAATAATCGAGATGACATCACCTTTGTGTGCAGAAAGGGAAATCCCCTTTAAAACTTCATTTTGACCAAAGGTCTTGTGCAGTTCTTTTATGTCCAGCGCTGGTACATCATTCATGCGCTTGTGCTCCCTGTATATTATTGACTGCTATGCCTATTATTAGAGGCGAAAGGTACTCCGACCTTTTATTCGTTCGATACAAGCTAGCACTACAATGTACAGTTTGCAACAAACTATTAACCTGTTTTTATTCTTAACACAGCGATTGTATCTGACGATTTATGCAATTTAAAGAGTTTATAACTTATAATTGTGAATAATCTTTACTGAATGCTGCACATTTAGTCATTGGTGATTTTTTATTCTCCATGTGAATTTATTGCACAAATGTTACACAAAACAATCATAATTTAGCCCTTATCTCTGCCATACATCAAAATATCGGAATATAAGTCTGCCTAATGACGCATTAGCTAAGATAATGAGCTAGTTGAGTGTTTTGATAGTTAGATCAAAATACTGAGCACAAGCACTGGTATTGATTACTCTTGGCTTACTTCGCCCTCCACAGCCCCTAATGGTTGTTTTATAAGCAAACCCACTTCGTCAACATCTGAGTTTCGTCACCACAATCAAATAAACTTCGTCAATCTCACTGCCGACTCCGTTAACTGGGGGAGCAGCCAATACTTATTGATAAAAATGATGTTGTTCATAAAATTTTCATATTGAAAGTCGCTTACGCTCACTGTTAATAAAGTGCGCTGATTCAAACAACTGTTGTAGTTTTCTTTCACATTTTTTCTTAAAGTGATCAAGATCAATCAAGGTCTTAGTGTTGCTTGTTAGACTCGGCTCCATTGATATAGCACGAATTATTCACCCCATTTTTAGGAATCTCGTCTATTCTTAGCACGTCGTTAACGTGCAGCAGCCTAGCCAAGTCGGTGTGAACCAGTTCGTTTATCAAGCCAAACGACTAACTTTTTATATATATGAGGAATCTATGTCAGACGCAGTTAACAAAGCGCATTCTGATTCGGATATCGAGACTAAGAGCTATCAAGAGCTTCACCGTCCGGCATCTGAGTTTGCCAGCCGCTCTGAATACCTAGACCACGAACTTCAAATCATGAAACCGCGCCGCTTTGGTTTAAACCTACCAGGCCGTGACTTCCGCTTTGAACTAGAAGATTTAGTACCTGCTCTTGCTGGTACCATCGGCATTATTGCAATGTACTCTGCAGTAATGATGTCATGGGCTGACGGTCTAACCGCTGCTTGGGATCACGTAAACCTTGGGAAAGAGTTTGCGATCGAAGTTGCACGTGTAGAAATGCTAATCCCAGCACTTCTTTTCTGTGTTCTTGCATCAGGTTTCATCAACCCAAGAGCTAACCTTGCTGGTAACCACGGTCCGATGATCCCACTTATCGGTTCTATCGCGCTTGCTGGTGCTCACCCTCTTGCTCTTGCAATCCTTCTTGGTGTGTTCGGCCTATTGCTAAGTTACTTCAAAGGTGGCTCAAAGCTTGTAAACCTCACCTCCCAAGGCACGGCGGGGGGCTTATTAATCTTCCTCGGCTTCACCGGTACGATGAGCCAAATCGGTTCCATTCAAGAATGGGCAGTAGGTCTGCAATCTGCGAGTGTTGAAGCAGGCAGCATGGGTTATGTTGGCTTGGTCGTACTGGGCATCAACATCGCTGTGTACGCCTACCTCGCTAAGATCAACATGCGTTGGCTTGCTATTCCGGTTTGTGCAGTTACGGGTCTTCTACTAGCCCTTGGTCTAGGTGCTGGTTTCGACTTAACGTTCGAAACTGAAATGGGTCTTCCTAACCTAAATCCAGTTTACTGGTGGGGCAGTACAGAAGAAGGTTGGATGCTAGGTCTTCCAAACCTACAACACTTTATTGCTTCTCTACCATTTGCGATTCTAGCGGTTGCGATGTGGTCACCTGACTTCCTTGGTCACCGTATTTTCCAAGAACTTAACTACCCACGTAAGACTGAAAAAGTACTCATGGATGTAGATGACACAATGACTATGTGTTCTATCCGTCAAATGGTAGGTACTGCGGTTGGTGGTGGTAACATCACTTCTTCTTGGGGTACTTACATGATCCCAGCTGCGATCGCTAAGCGTCCAATTCCAGCAGGTGCGATTCTACTTGGTTCTCTATGTATCATTGTTGCTATTCTTGGTTTCCCAATGGACGTAGCAGTATGGCCTCCAGTAATGCGCGTTGCGCTACTAGTGGGTGTATTCCTTCCTCTACTTGAAGCTGGTATGCAGATGGTAAAAGAGACTAAGGATTCACAAGCGGCAGGTATCTGTATCTTTGCATCAGTCGTTGCTAACCCAGTGTTGGCATGGGCGCTAACCATGTTCCTAGATAATAATGGTCTAATTGGTGACAAAGAACGTGCTTCTCGTCTATCTTTTGTAGATAAGATTGTCATCCCTGTGGGTGTGTTCGTTATCTGCTTAGTAGCGATGCTAGCTGTAGGTATGCTAGAAGGCCAGTACGGCATTCCAGCTTTCCTATAATATCTAGTTGATTATTTGGGCAGTGACATTCACTGCCCATATTTTTATCAAACTTTTTTAACTTTTATTGATTTAGTTTAAGTTTTACAAATTATTTTTAGTGTAAGCTTGATTTTAACGTAGGGAATGACAATATCTATATCCATACTAACCCTAAGTGGTTATAGATATTTTTATTCAAGTGTACTGGTTCATCCTCCGGTGAACATGCGTAAAAGCGTACAGTACGTGTTTTTTCTACTAAAAAGGTAGGTATGTCATGGCAGAGCAATTTGCTAAAGCTTGGGAAGGTTTTGCAGCAGGTGAGTGGCAAAACGAAGTTAACGTTCGTGATTTCATCCAAAAGAACTACACTCCATACGAGGGTGACGAGTCTTTCCTAGTTTCTGAAGGTACTGAAGCAACTAACAAGCTTTGGGCTAAGGTAATGGAAGGTATCAAACTAGAAAACTCAACTCACGCACCAGTTGATTTTGATACTTCAGTTATCTCTACCATCACTGCTCACGATGCAGGTTACATCGAAAAAGATCTTGAAACTATCGTAGGTCTTCAAACTGAAGCGCCGCTTAAGCGTGCAATCATCCCTAACGGTGGTATCCGTATGGTTGAAGGTTCATGCAAAGCGTACAACCGCGAACTAGACCCACAAGTTAAGAAAATCTTCACTGAATATCGTAAAACTCACAACGCTGGTGTTTTCGATATCTACACTCCAGACATCATGAAATGCCGTAAGTCAGGCGTTCTAACTGGTCTTCCAGATGCATACGGTCGTGGTCGTATCATCGGTGATTACCGTCGTGTGGCTCTTTACGGTATTGACCGTCTAATGCAAGACAAGCTAGCTCAATTCGCTTCTCTACAAGAGCGTTTCGAGAACGGCGAAGATCTTCAAATGACTATGCAGCTTCGCGAAGAAATCGCAGAGCAACACCGTGCACTTGGCCAAATGAAAGTTATGGCTGAGAAATACGGTTGCGACATCTCTCGCCCAGCTGAAACAGCTCAAGAAGCTATTCAGTGGACTTACTTCGGCTACCTAGCTGCTGTTAAGTCTCAAAACGGTGCTGCAATGTCTCTAGGTCGTACTTCTACTTTCCTAGATATCTACATTGAGCGTGACATCGCTGAAGGTAAGATTACTGAAGTTGAAGCTCAGGAAATGATCGACCACTTCGTAATGAAGCTACGTATGGTTCGTTTCCTACGTACTCCTGAGTACGATGATCTGTTCTCTGGTGACCCAATCTGGGCAACTGAGTCTATGGGTGGTATGGGTCTTGACGGTCGTACGCTTGTTACGCGTTCAAACTTCCGTTTCCTAAACTCTCTATACACTATGGGTCCTTCTCCAGAGCCAAACATCACTGTACTTTGGTCTGAGCAGCTACCTGAAGGCTTCAAGAAGTTCTGTGCAAAAGTATCTATCGATACTTCTTCTATCCAGTACGAGAACGATGACCTAATGCGTCCAGACTTCGAGTCTGATGACTATGCAATCGCATGTTGTGTATCTCCAATGGTTATTGGTAAGCACATGCAATTCTTCGGCGCTCGTGCGAACCTAGCTAAGACTCTTCTATACGTTATCAACGGCGGTGTGGACGAGAAGCTTAAGATTCAAGTTGGCCCAGAAATGCCTAAGATCACTGACGAAGTTCTAGACTTCGACGATGTATGGGGCAAACTAGACCACTTCATGGATTGGCTAGCTAAGCAGTACGTAACTGCACTAAACAGCATCCACTTCATGCACGACAAGTACAGCTACGAAGCTGCACTAATGGCTCTACACGACCGTGACGTTCGTCGTACTATGGCTTGTGGTATCGCTGGTCTTTCTGTTGCTGCTGACTCTCTAGCTGCTATCAAGTACGCTAAAGTTAAGCCAGTACGTGACGAAGACGGTGTTGCAATCGACTTCGAAATCGAAGGCGACTATCCTAAGTTCGGTAACAACGATGCTCGCGTAGATGACATTGCTTGTGAACTAGTAGAAGTATTCATGAACAAGATCCGTTCACTGAAAACTTACCGCGACGCTGTGCCTACTCAGTCTATCCTAACTATCACTTCTAACGTGGTATATGGTAAGAAAACTGGTAACACTCCAGATGGTCGTCGCGCAGGCGCTCCTTTCGCACCAGGTGCTAACCCAATGCACGGCCGTGACGAGAAAGGTGCTGTAGCTTCACTTACTTCTGTAGGTAAACTACCGTTTGCACACGCTAAAGATGGTATCTCTTATACTTTCTCTATCGTTCCAAACGCTCTAGGTAAAGAAGAAGACAGCCAACGCGCTAACCTTGCCGGTCTGATGGATGGTTACTTCCACCACGAAGCTGGCATTGAGGGTGGTCAACACCTGAACGTGAACGTTCTTAACCGTGAAACTCTAGAAGACGCTGTTAAGCACCCTGAGAAATACCCTCAGCTAACAATCCGTGTATCTGGTTACGCTGTTCGCTTCAACTCTCTAACTGCAGAGCAACAAGCTGACGTAATCGCACGTACGTTCACTGAATCTCTATAATCTGAGATTATACTGATTGAGATAAAAACCTCGCTTCGGCGAGGTTTTTTTTATTTCTATCTATTTTTAATTTCTGCCTAATTTTGATTCCTATCTACAAAAAAGTACTTAGTTCTCACTGGTTAAGGATTGTTTACAATTTCGCTACGATAGAGATACTTTTTCATCTATAGATCACTGACTAACCTTTTTCTTTCGTGTCACACTCAACTTAATAATAAAACATCTCTACTAGCCGTATTTGAAGAGAGTGACACATATGAAAGCAGCCGCCATTTTACCTTTGATTTTTGTCAGCAGTGTTGTCTTAGCCTCTGAGCGCTCTACCGTCTCATTTTCACTCGATAATGACGGTATCTTTGGCACAGACGAAGACTATACCAACGGTATTTTTCTTTCTTATACCAGCAGCGCCATCACCCCTTGGGCTTTATTCAAACCGCTTAGTCTGTCTTATTGGGGAAGCGCTTCTCTTGATAAGTTTGAATTTCAGCTTGGACATAAGATGTGGACCCCTTCGGATATTGAAGCCACTGTACCTCTGGCTAATGACCGCCCCTATGCAGGTTATTTCCATGGCGAATTGAATTACATTAGTTTGCACCCTCAACAGGCACAGCGTTTCAATCTCACTTTAGGTAGCACTGGTGAAGGGTCATTTGCCGATAAAGCGCAGCAGTTGGTGCACTCGATTGTGGGCTCAGCAGACCCAAAAGGCTGGGAATATCAGATTGAGGATCAAGTCGCAGGCAGTATTGGTTACTTAACTCATCTAAATTGGAAACGCGAGCCACTTTTTGGCAATACCGGATGGGAAGTCTCAAACGTCACCGAAGCAAACCTAGGGAATTTTAGAAGTGATGTTTCCACGGGGATGATGTTTCGCTTTGGTTCAGAACTTGGAGGTAACTTCGGTTCTGCAAACATCAGTACAGAAAACCCGTTTAAGGCCGGGATGATCGGCGCCTCTAATAAGGGCTGGTTTACTTATTTTGGCTTAAAAGCTCGCTACCGATTTAATGATCTTACTATTCAAGGAGAGAGACCCGGAATACCAGAGCCAAGTGATGCTTACGACGTCACTTTACAGCCGTGGCAAGGTGAGGCAGTTCTTGGTGTGACGTGGTATAACGCCTATGTTGGTATTAGTGCCTTTGCCGGTTCTAAGTCCGCAGAATATAAAGAAGCGTCAAAGTCTATCTATGGCAATGGAGGAATTTCGCTTTTTGCTTTCTTCTAAAATGAAATAGGCACCTTCCTAGGTGCCTATTTCATCGACATATTCCTTTACCGTAGCGTTTATTATACCGTCTTAAATCTCTCACATTCTTGATAGAGCTCCGTAGAACGCTTATCTACCCCATCACTGGTTTCTTTCAAACTCTGACTACTCGCCTCAAGTTCACCCATAGAGTCACTGATTTGCGCCATGTTGTTGGCCATCGATTGCGAAGTTGTCGCTAGTTCCTTAACAGAGGCAAAAATCACTTCAGTTTGAGAACTAGCTTCTTGTGCCTTATTCATGATCTCTTCAAGTGCGGTTTTCGCTTGATTCCCTTGCTCTCGACCAGACTGCATGGACCTGTCAGATTGAGCAATAAACTGAATAACTTGCGTGCTTTCCTGTTTCATTGTGTCTATCGTACCAGAGATTTCCTCTACCGCTTGTACTGTCCTTACTGCGAGACTTCGCACTTCATCTGCCACCACAGCAAAACCTCGACCTTGCTCTCCTGCCCTCGCCGCTTCAATCGCGGCATTCAGTGCCAATAAGTTGGTTTGCTCAGCAATACCATTAATGATTTCCATCACTGAGTCTATCTTTTGGGAAGCTTGCTCCAGCTGTTCGATATGGGTAGCGGCTTCTTCCAGAATAGTGCCAACTTGTTCAAAAGCAGCGATGGTATCTACAATAACTTCACCACCCGCTTGCGCAGACTCTGCTGAGGTTTTACTAATGGTTGCCACATACTCTAAAGAACCAGAAATTTCTTGTGTGGTAACACTCACCTCTTCAGTCGCGGACGCCAATAACTGCGTTTGTTCAATAACTTGACTTTGGTGCTGTCTTAGTTGATTGATTCCGCTGTCTAGCTCACCAGAACTGTTCGATAGTTGCTGACTGTTGGTTTTCACACCGTCAACCAAAGTCCCTAAGTTTTCGCAACTCACATTGATGGCTTGCTTAAGTTGGTTGAACTCATCACGATGATTGTTACTCACGGCAAGACGCGTCGAAAGATCACCTTGTTCTATTAGTTTAAGTGCCGACAGTGTTTGCTTTAACGAGCGAGCCAGAGAGACATTTAATGTGAGGAAGATAGCTGTAGTAAATAGCGCTAATAAAGCACAAGCTATACCGACGGAAGCCTTAGTCATGCTCGATACATCGGCGGCTTGATTACCTAGTGAAAGTGCTTGTTGATTCAGTGCTAGAGCGGCTTTATCAAAGGCCTCTAAAGTAATCGCCTGAGCTTGGTCTAACTTCTTCTCTAAACCAACTAAAGTACCTGACAGCTCAACCACTCGCGCGAAGCCGAGTTCCAATGCTTTGACTTCATTCTCATAAAGCTCCAACATGGCATAGGTATTTGATGCATTAACAAATCCTGCAAGAGCTCGCTTAAAGCCTTTTTCGTTTTGTTCGTTGGGCTGAATTAAGTATTCCTGCAAACTGGTCACTACTTTCTGAAAATCTGAAGTCAGCGTCACCATACCTGTTTCTTTGATAGCGGCATCGATCTTGGCGTTATTCTGCTGTAGCTGCTGTAGCAATCCGTCATTCACGGAGAAACCCAACTCTGATTTGATGGTCAGCCAAGGGCTCAAATTAAAGATAAACGACTCTAACGTATTGGAAACATTATCACTCTCAGTAGTCAAACCGGCTTGCTTTAAGAACGCTAGGTCTTGCTCCGCACTGGTTTCCAATCGGTCCATGCTATCTTCAAACGCATCCATGCCACCAGCTACTAATGTGGTTCGTCGATTAACGGTATCCATCAGCAACACTTGAGTAGAGGCTAAGTGTGCGCTGGCTCGCTCCATTTCACTACTGCTGGTGAATTTCTCGCTTAAACTGGAAAGTGAGTTAAAAATAAAAAACACCAAAATGATGAACCCTGACCAAAGAGTGAGCATCGAAAAGGCAGTTTTTTGTTTTTGTGATAAGGCTACTTCCATGTATTTCCCCTTGTGACGATAAGCATGTCGGTCTCCTGACCGATATTATCTGCAACAGACGCAACCAGTTGATACTGGTTTAAAGTAAGCAAACTAGCAATCTATGTACCATGTATTAATAATATAATTAACAACGCTATAACATTATTTCACTATGGGCAACAGAAGTCGGTTTTTGATCGATACAGACTATGAATGGGGTACCACTTTTCCTGTCGTAGGGGGCCATTTTGTAATAAAATGACGCGTAAAAATAAGTAAGTAGAGAAGAGCATATGTCAACAACTGGTCGCATTCACTCATTCGAATCCTGCGGTACGGTCGATGGACCTGGGATCCGTTTTATTGTCTTTCTTCAAGGCTGTCTCATGCGTTGTATGTATTGCCACAACCGTGATACTTGGGATACTCATGGCGGCAAAGAAGTGTCCGTCGACGAGTTGATTGCCGAGGCAAAATCCTACCGTCACTTTATGAATGCATCTGGTGGTGGTATTACTTGTTCAGGCGGTGAGGCCATGCTCCAACCTGAGTTTGTCCGTGACTTCTTTCGCGCCGCTCAAGCGGAAGGCATTCATACCTGCTTGGACACTAACGGCTACATCCGTAAGCATACTGATGTTATCGACGAAGTTTTGGATGCTACCGACTTAGTGATGCTCGATATAAAGCACATGAAAGATGAAATTCATCAGGACTTCATCGGTGTATCTAATCGCCGCACATTAGATTTTGCTCGTTATCTACACAAAATTGGCCAAAAGACATGGATTCGCTATGTTGTCGTCCCTGGTTATACGGACGATCCAGAAGCGGCTCACATGCTTGGCGAGTTTATTAAGGATATGGACAACATCGAAAAAGTCGAACTGTTGCCATACCACAAGTTAGGCGCACATAAGTGGGAAGCGCTCGGTTTTGAGTACCCTCTTGAAGGGACACAGCCGCCGACCAAAGAAGTCATGGATAACATCCAAAATATTCTTCTGCAATATACTGATACCGTCAAATACTAACAGTAGATTCGGAAATCTTTTGACACGAAAAAAACGCGCTAGAAAGCGCGTTTTTTTGTAATAAATACGTGTTGAGATCATGTTACACAATATCGAGAAGCTGATAACCTGTCGGTATAGCGAATTCATTCGTAAACTTATAATGATGACTTTTTAGTGAGGCTTTTCACCATGGAAATGACAAATGCTCAACGTCTAATCCTATCTAATCAATATTACCTAATGGCTAAGCTAACGCCGGAAAATGCAGAAAAGTACAAGCGCCTACAAACAATTGTAGAGCGTGGCTATGAACTGCAAATGCGTGAAATGAACAAAGAGTATGGCTGTTTAGTTGAAGACGAGTGTCGTGAAGTAATCGACATCATGGAAATGTACCACGCAATGCAAGAATCCAATAAGATGCTTTCAGATGAAGAGCGTAACGATGTAGACCAGCGTCGCTTGCAGTTCTTAGGGTTTGATATCGCAGCTGAAGCACAATTGGTTAATTATGTTCGATTTCTAATCGATTCTGAAGGGCTTTACCCACAATTCGACAAAGGCGATCATCACTTCAATAGCCATGTGCCTATGCTTGAGAAATATCGTCGTATGTTAGTGACATGGCGAAATTGCCCACGTCAATACCACTTATCAGCAGCAGAATTCAGACAGATTTTTAACGCTTAACTTTAACGCGTTAAAACAATCAGTTATCAAAAAGCCCTCTTCCTCCCTAGGCAGAGGGCTTTTTTGAGCAACTTTTCTTACTCTCAACCGGTCTAATCTAATAATCGGGACTCACGTATAAAAGTTGAGACTGGGGGATAATCACCAGACTAAATTGAGGAAGTTTTGTAAATAAATGCATAATTGATAAGCATAAATCTGAAAACCCTACTAGTCTTAAAAATGACATGGAGTCGCATTGTATATCTGTCAATGGTCAGCTTTGCAGGTTTAAGGGGAATCAGCTATGAGTATTTTCGATCATTATCAAGCGCGCTACGAAGCCGCAAAAGATGAAGAATTGTCTATCAAGGAATTCTTATCTCTATGTAAAGACGACAAGAGTGCTTACGCCAATGCAGCAGAACGTCTTTTACTCGCAATCGGTGAACCTGAGGTTATTGATACCGCTCAGGATCCTCGCTTAAGTCGTATTTTTTCAAACCGCATTATTTCTCGCTACAAAACGTTCGAAGATTTCTACGGCATGGAAGATGCCATCGAACAGATTGTGTCTTATCTCAAGCATGCCGCTCAAGGTCTAGAAGAAAGAAAACAAATACTATACCTTCTAGGTCCAGTAGGTGGCGGTAAATCTTCGCTTGCAGAGAAGCTTAAAGCACTAATGCAAAAAATGCCTATTTATGTACTATCTGCCAACGGTGAGCGCAGTCCGGTCAACGATCACCCGTTCTGTTTGTTCGATGTTTCAGAGGACGGCGACCTACTGAAAAGTGAATATGGTATTGAGAAACGCTACCTACGCTCAATCATGTCACCTTGGGCAGCGAAACGCTTACACGAGTTTGGCGGCGACATCACTAAGTTTAAGGTTGTCAAAGTCAGACCATCTATTTTAGACCAAGTCGCGATAGCTAAAACTGAACCCGGTGATGAGAACAACCAAGACATTTCCGCTCTAGTAGGTAAAGTTGATATTCGCCAACTTGAGCACTTCTCACAAGACGATCCAGATGCGTATAGCTATTCAGGTGCGTTGTGCCGCGCAAACCAAGGTTTGATGGAATTCGTGGAAATGTTCAAGGCTCCGATCAAAGTCTTGCACCCACTCCTAACCGCAACACAGGAAGGTAACTACAACGGTACTGAAGGACTCTCAGCTCTGCCATTCGACGGTATGATATTGGCTCACTCGAACGAATCAGAATGGCAAACCTTCCGCAATAACAAGAACAACGAAGCGTTCTTGGACCGTGTCTACATCGTTAAGGTGCCATACTGCTTGCGCGTCTCTGAAGAAGTTAAAATTTACCAGAAACTTCTCGATCATAGTGAGCTCTCTAAAGCACCTTGTTCACCAAGTACCCTAGAGCTTCTAGGTCAATTCAGCGTACTATCGCGCCTAAAAGAGCCAGAAAACTCATCTCTGTTCTCGAAAATGCGTGTTTATGACGGTGAAACATTAAAAGACACCGATCCTAAAGCGAAGAGCTATCAAGAATACCGCGACTATGCCGGTGTCGATGAGGGCATGTCTGGCCTGTCTACTCGTTTCGCCTTTAAGATCCTGTCACGAGTCTTCAACTTCGACCAATCTGAAGTTGCAGCAAACCCAGTGCACCTGTTCTATGTCATTGAGCAGCAAATTGAACGTGAACAGTTCCCTCAAGAAGTCGGCGAGAAGTATTTAGAATTCCTTAAAGGTTATTTAGTCCCTCGCTATGTGGAATTCATAGGTAAAGAAATTCAAACCGCTTACTTGGAGTCATATTCAGAGTATGGTCAAAATATCTTCGACCGATACGTCACCTATGCGGACTTCTGGATTCAAGACCAAGAGTATCGTGACCCGGAAACCGGTCAGCTATTCGACCGAGCTTCACTTAACGAAGAGCTAGAAAAAATCGAAAAAACCGCGGGTATTAGTAATCCTAAAGATTTCCGAAACGAGATCGTTAACTTTGTACTTCGTGCTCGTGCTAATAACAATGGTTCAAACCCAGTTTGGACAAGTTACGAAAAACTTCGTACGGTTATCGAGAAGAAAATGTTCTCCAATACGGAAGAGCTACTACCTGTTATCTCATTTAATGCGAAAACATCATCCGAAGACCAACGTAAGCACGACGACTTTGTCAATCGTATGATGGAGAAAGGCTACACCGAGAAACAAGTACGATTGCTGTCTGAGTGGTACTTGAGAGTTCGTAAATCCTCATAAGTACACCTGACTGTTTATCTCAGCCCCGAGCGAAAGCTCGGTGGCTGTTTGGTGAGAGGAATACAGGGAGTAACTCATGGCACAATTTATCGATAGACGCTTGAACGGCAAGAACAAAAGTGCCGTTAACAGGCAGCGTTTCATACGCAGACATAAACAGAAAATCAAAGAATCGGTTACCGATGCCGTCAATCGCCGCTCCATTACCAACACTGAGACTGGCGAAGATGTTTCGATTCCTGCAAAAGACCTTAGCGAACCAATTTTCCATCAAGGTCAAGGAGGCGTAAAAGAGCGCGTCCATCCTGGTAACGACCAATTCATCACCGGGGACAAAATTGAACGTCCGCCAAAAGGCGGACAAGGTGGTGGTTCTGGTCAGGGGGAAGCGAGTCCTGACGGTGAAGGTGAAGACGAGTTCGTGTTTCAGATTTCTAAAGACGAATACCTTGATATTCTGTTTGAAGATCTCGCACTACCGAACCTCAAAAAGAATCAAATCAACAAAATCAAAGAATGGAAAACGCATCGTGCAGGTTATCAAACTGCTGGTATGCCTTCTAACATTGCCATCGTTCGTTCATTACAACAGTCGTTAGCGCGACGTACAGCGATGACAGCGGGCAAACGTCGTATGCTCGATGAACTATGTAAACAACTTGATGACGTCCAAATGAGTGAGCCAGCTAAACCAATTGAGGAAAACCGACTCAAAGAAGAGATCGCTGAGCTTCGCAAAAAAATCGACAGCGTGCCTTTTATCGACACCTTCGATCTTCGTTTTAAAAACTATGAAAAACGTCCAGTTCCTTCAAGCCAAGCCGTAATGTTTTGTTTGATGGATGTATCTGGTTCAATGGACCAAGCAACCAAAGATATCGCTAAGCGCTTCTATGTGCTGCTGTATTTATTCTTAACACGCACCTATGAGAATGTTGAAGTGGTGTTTATTCGACATCATACTCAGGCGAAAGAGGTTGATGAGCACGAATTCTTCTATTCTCAAGAAACTGGTGGCACCATCGTTTCAAGTGCTCTCAAATTGATGAAGGAAATTGTAGAAGACCGTTATCCTCTCGGAGAGTGGAACATCTACGCAGCGCAAGCTTCAGATGGCGATAACTGGGCTGATGATTCGCCTCGTTGTCGCGAATTACTCGTCAATAAACTGTTACCAGCTTGCCAGTATTACTCTTACATCGAAATCACTCGTAGGACGCACCAAACACTGTGGCATGAATATGAAAAGTTAGAGAATGAATTCGACAACTTTGCAATGAAGAACATTCGTTCTGTTGAAGACATATTCCCAGTGTTTAGGGAGTTGTTTCAAAAAGAGACCGCATAGGGAGACGTGCATATGACGACAGATACTAAAGTTAAGTCAAAGGTACTTCCAGACGGTCCTGATTGGACTTTCGACATGTTGGAACGCTACCACAAAGAAATAAAGCGTGTCGCAGAGCATTACCGTCTCGACACCTACCCTAACCAAATCGAAGTTATTACGTCAGAACAGATGATGGATGCCTATTCGAGTATAGGGATGCCCATTAACTATAATCACTGGTCATTTGGTAAGAAGTTCATCCAGACAGAACAGGGGTATAAACATGGTCAAATGGGTTTGGCCTATGAAATCGTAATCAATTCCAACCCATGTATTGCGTATCTCATGGAGGAGAATTCAGTCACCATGCAGGCGCTGGTTATGGCTCATGCCTGTTACGGTCACAACTCCTTCTTTAAAGGCAACTATCTATTTCAAACATGGACGGACGCTAGTTCTATTATTGATTACCTGCTTTTCGCTAAGAAATACATTGCTGACTGCGAGCAAAAGTATGGTGAAGAGGAGGTAGAGCAAATTCTAGACTCGTGCCATGCCTTAATGAATTACGGTGTGGACCGTTATAAACGTCCAGAAAAAATCTCAATTGCAGAAGAGAAAATTCGCCAAGAGGAACGCGAAACCTATTTGCAATCACAGGTCAACGACTTATGGCGCACCGTACCTAAAAATCGAACACCTGAAGAAGACCAAAAGGTACGCTTCCCTAGTGAACCTCAGGAAAACATCCTCTACTTCATTGAAAAGAACGCGCCATTACTTGAACCGTGGCAACGTGAAATCGTCAGGATCGTGCGCAAAGTAAGCCAATATTTTTATCCTCAAAAACAGACACAGGTAATGAATGAAGGTTGGGCAACCTTCTGGCACTACACAATTCTTAATCATTTGTATGATGAAGGTCTGGTATCTGACAAATTCATACTCGAGTTCTTGCACAGCCACACCAGTGTCGTTGCTCAACCCGCTTATAACAGCCCTTATTTTAGTGGCATAAACCCTTACGCTTTAGGTTTTGCAATGTTTAGGGATATTAAGCGAATCTGTGAAGAACCAACGGACGAGGACAGAGAATGGTTCCCAGAGTTGGCCGACAGTGATTGGCTGGATGCTATGCATTTCGCTATGCACAACTTCAAAGATGAGAGCTTTATTAGCCAATATTTATCTCCACATTTAATGCGTGAGTTTAAGTTTTTCTCCATTCTCGATGATGACCGAAAGAACTTCGTCGAAGTCTCAGCTATTCATGATGAAATGGGTTATCGTCAGATACGTGAAAAACTCGCAGCGCAATACAACCTGAGTAATCTAGAGCCGAACATCCAAGTCTACAATGTAGATGTTCGAGGAGACCGTTCGCTTACATTACAACATGTTCCACATAATCGTATCCCTCTAGATAAAGGTCATGACGAGGTCTTAAAGCACCTCTATCGACTTTGGGGGTTCGATGTAATTTTAGAAGAAGTGAAGGAGTCTGGACGAAGAGAAATTCTTGGTACTTGCCCTAAACGCGAACCTTATAATTCTACTATCTAACCATTTACTGGTCGTGGGTCCCTACCTGCGGCCAGATAATTTTTCGCACTCCCTTTCCTTCAATGGTAAGCTTGGCACTGGCTCATTATCCTTCGTTTCAACTCGTATCTTATGAACAAATTACTCCTAGCTTTTGGTGTGGTTTTACTTGCCATCATCGCAACCCTCTCATGGGTGTTTATACCTACCCACGAAACAATGGGTAGCCAAACTCTCAGCGCCCCTTTGAGTGATGAGTTCAAGCTCGTCGCGCACCGAATTCATTCTACCGACCCCGATGCTGGTCCCAAATACGCCTACTTTGTCTTGTCTGACGCAACGCCAATAGATAACAGTGAGCCTTTTCTGGTCACTTCCGACCAATTCACAAAGTTAGAAAGCGTCAAAGAAAATGGATTCACTCTTACCGTAAATGGTCGCATCTACGAATATCATAATGATTTATGGATAGAGAAAACTAACGGACAACTGCATCGTTGGCACGTAAGCATCAACGCAAGGTACATTCGTTAAGCTGGATTCTCTATCCAACGAGACAACTTTCTGGCCTGTAACAGCGCGTTGAACTTTACTTGAACGCGCTCATGCGCCAATCGCCCCATCATCACTCTTTGGCTAAAGCTGAGCTGAGAAAACTCCACAATGCTCGCCCTGAGCGCTGTGACATCTTTTTCATGGACAACGAAGCCCGTCTCTGGAGTCACAATTTCTTTACACCCCATGATGTCTGTCGTGATTACGGGTGTGCCTACTGCCATTGCTTCCTTAAGGACGAGGGGGCCCGTATCTACATTACCCGTAGAGGCCATACAAAACGGCGCGACTAAGCAATCATAATTTGGCAGAGACTTTTTCACCCAATCGTGAGATTTTGCACCACAAAAGTTTACTCTATCGGATAAATCAAGCCGTTGTACTTGATGCTTCAGCTCGGCTTCCAACTCTCCGGTACCAACAATATCAAGGAAAATGTTGAGCTTTTCGGCTACCGGAGCCATCGCTTCCAACAAATGTTGAACACCTTTCTGCTCGACTAGGCGGCCTAAAAAGACAAGTGAGATTTCAGGGCGAGGCAATTTAGGCGAGTACGTAAACTGCTCGGTTTTCACTCCACAGTGTAACAGTTTGATATTTTTTCCTGCCATGTCTTTAAAATCATCCAGCATGTCACGACAAACAGCGACTGCGAAGTCACAGGCAGCAAGTTTCTCTCCGACGTCGAAAGGAGACTCATAAACATCGTGTCCATGTGCAACAAAAGAGCTACTTATTCCGAGAAGCTTTGCTGCAACAATGGCGTGTGCCGTGGTGTGCTGGCAAAAGTGAGCGTGAACGTGCTCAACATCAAGTTCTGCGAGTTGAGTTGCTAATTTGGCGCCATAAACGAGCAACGAACGCTTAGGAAGTGAGCTCTGATTACGAACAAACTTCACCGCCGCTAGCAAATTTTTGTACTTAAACTGGACCAGTGCAGACAAACAGAAATTTTCACCGATTTTAATAACATCATAATCAAAAGTTGATTGCGTTTGTTCCAGTTCAAATGCAAACACACAGACGGGGTGCCCACATGCTCTAATCGAATCTACTTCTGTTTGAATAAAAGTCTCACTCAACACCGGGTATGTAGGCGCAATGAACGCGGTTTTTTTCATTCTTCCGTCCCAAAAGCTAACTATGTCTTTTGTTCTAAGCAAGATACGCACCAAAGGCTTAAAGCTTGTTAAGCAACCATTTATCGCTTAAATAACGCTCTATTCGCATTTCGATAATCAATTTGCCTAATCTGACACTTGTTAGCCCACTGAAAACAATCAATTTGCGACAACTAGTCATAAGTACATGTTTTTAAACAACATCGGTCTTGGCATGTATAGTGCTACTTGTCGTATACCGCTGCAGATAAGAGAGCTAAGGATATGGCTAAAATCTCGATCATCATTCCAACCTATAACTGCGTTGAGTACTTACCTAAAGCAGTTGAAAGTGTGTTCTCTCAAACACACCAGGACATTGAAGTTATTGTTGTCGATGACAATAGTACTGACAACACCTCAGGTTACCTTAACAGCATCAGTGATTCTCGAATGCAGATAATTACAACGTCAGGTCTTGGTGCTTCGGGTGCAAGAAACTTGGGAATTAACAGAGCTAGCGGAGATTATATTGCCTTTCTTGATGCTGACGACTATTGGATGCCTAATAAGTTAGAAAGGCAGCTCCACTTTCATCAATGCTACCCTGAGCTTGCAGGTACCTTTACTAACTACCAACACGTTACCGAACAGTACGAAGAAATAATTGATTGCTTTGGTTATTGGAATCAGTTTCAGTCTGACAGTCGTCAATATATCGTGATGAACGATGCCTTGGAGTTTGTCCTTCAAAATAACGTGATTGGTACTTCAACGGTAATGATTAAGGCTGAGATTTTTCGAGACATCGCACCCTTCGATTCTAATTTAGAATATGGAGAAGACCTCGATTTGTGGCTACGCATTTGCGAGCAACACCCGTTCGGTGCGGTGAACTCTATTGAAGCAGGCTATGTCATGAGACAAGGTTCAACTACTCAAACAGACGATAATCGGTTGCGCAACTTAAAATCTTTAGAAGCTATCTTGCACAGGTACACATCTGCTCACCTTTATTGGAACATTTCCTCATCTGCTTTAAGAAGTTCAAAAGCACGCATTCTTGAAGGATACGCCGACTACCACCGTTGTCTTAACCAACCTTTATCGGCGATCTTACTTGGCCTACGCTCACTATCCTTGGCTCCAGAAAAACGACGTTTACGCAGTCTACTTGGAGACTGCAAAAGCATTATCCTTCTACCAAGTAGATCGGCATCATGAACTCACTAAAGCAATCCGCTTATTATGCTATCGGCATCTTGATGATGAAAGGGGTATCCCTCGTCATGATTCCCTATATCACGCATAAGTTGTCGCTCGCCGAGTATGGTTCACTTGAAGCTTTAGTGTTACTCGCTGATATCGGCACTATCCTATTCAGTTTTGGCATAGTCGATGCGATGTATCGATATATTGGTACCGCAAAAGGTACAGAGAAGCAGCAGCTTATTTCAAACTGCTTTACCTTGAGTATCATCGTTTGTGTCATTGGCGGTAGCCTCATTGGAATATCCCTCCCCTGGTTGATTCACGCTTTGCCTGTTACCTTCGAAAGCTACCAAATTGTGTTACTGCTCATTCCAACCATGATCGACGGTGCAATATCCATCCCGTTAACATTAATGCGTATGAATGCCATGGCGAAACGCTTCTGCATTCTTAACGTCATAAAAGCGCTCGTTCAAGCGATGATGACCTTTGTTCTACTCGAAGCAGGGTTTGGTATCGATGGTGTATTAATATCAGCAGCCTGTTCTAGCTTGCTTCTGCTAATGTGCTTGCTCAAGTATCAATGGAGTCAAATGGGGAGTTTTGGTTATTTGGGCTCCTCTCGTCTTATTTTGAGTTTTGGTTTGCCTGTGCTCGTAGGAAGCGCATCAGTCTATATGATTAATGGACTTGATCGTTGGTTCCTTGCGAGTTTTGTTGGTGTGGAACAACTCGCTATCTATGCGGTCAGTGCTAAATTCGCACTAATACTTGGACTTGCTCTCCAACCCTACGCACTGTGGTGGTTTCCAAATCGAGTAGCGATACTAAACGGTATTAATGGTAAACAAGAGTGTGCTGATAAGGCGGTTCTGGGGGTTAACATTGCAATCTTGCTTGCTACTGTAATGATTCTAACCGCACCAAGCTTCGTTACTTTGATACTACCAACCACCTATCAATCCGCAAGCACGCTTGTTGTTGCACTTCTTGTTATAGGAGTAATTAAAAACGCCGGAGATTATTTAAATTTGGGCTGCTACAGTGGCAATTCCAGTAAGGCACAAATGTGGATTCAAGGCATCTGTGCCACTATCGCGGTTATTGGGTATTTTGTGTTGGTACCTATTTGGGGATTACTGGGGGTTATTGCAGTGCTTACTATCGCTTATACAGCTCGACTTATTATGCTCTACAAGGCAAGTCAGTTTCTTGAGTTTCTACCTTATTGCCACATGGCTTTACTCTCTGCCCTTACGATCTCAGCATTGGCAATTTCAACCCACTGGCTACTAACCGAGTCGATGAGTGCAGCTTTTCAATTCGCAACAGGTATTATTTTCAGCATTCTCACTATGGCTGGTTTTGCAAAGTTTTCAATAATCCCATTACCTCTCGACGAGCTTCGCAAGTTTAAATTGATTAGGCACTCAACTATTTAGAAAGCAGCAAAAAAAAAGCCAACAAGGTCAAACCTTATTGGCTTCTAAATTAGAGATCGCGTTTTATTTATGGCGCTCTTTCAGCTTATTAACCACATCATTCATCGATAGACCTTGGTCCTGAAGTAGCACCATTAGGTGATAAATTAAGTCAGCTGATTCGCATATTAGCTCCGCCTTGTCACCCGACGTTGCCGCAAGCGCGACTTCAACGCCCTCTTCGCCCACTTTCTGCGAAATACGTTTGGTACCACGAGCATAGAGGCTCGCGGTATAAGAAGATTGCGGATCCGCATCTTTTCGAGCGGCAAGCAATTGCTCAAGCTGATGAAGCCACACCATTTGAGACTCTTCTTGTGGGTCACCATCGAAACACGTAGTCGTACCTGTGTGACACGTTGGTCCAATTGGGTCTACTTTGACAAGTACTGTATCATTGTCACAATCTAGAGCGATATTACGAAGTTGGAGTACGTTGCCTGACGTTTCTCCTTTCGTCCACAATCGGGATTTCGTGCGAGAAAAAAAGGTCACTTGCTCAGTTTCTAAGGTCTTTTCCAACGCTTCAGGATTCATATATCCCATCATTAGAACTTGGCTAGATTGAAAGTCCTGAATAATAGCAGGTACAAGACCATCTACTTTTTCCCAGTCGATACGCTCGGTGAGCGCTACTGCTGCTTCACTCATAGTCTGATCTCCACACCTTGTTGTTTTAGATATTGCTTAAGCTCACCGATATTGATGATCTGCTTGTGGAATACGGAGGCGGCCAACGCACCATCAACATTGGTTTTTTTGTACGCTTCTGCAAAGTGCTCCATCGCACCCGCACCGCCAGAAGCAATGAGAGGCACCTTACACACTTCGCGAACCATATTAAGCTGCTCGATATCATAGCCATTTCGCACCCCATCTTGGTTCATCATATTAAGTACGATTTCCCCTGCACCGCGCTTTTGCACTTCTTGAACCCAGTCGCGGGTCTCCCACTTAGTGGCTTTAGTACGTGATTCGTCACCGGTGAATTGATACACCTGATACTTACCCGTTTCTTTATCAAAGTAGGAGTCGATACCGACGACAATACATTGAACACCAAACTTGTCGGCAAGCTCGGTAATCAATTCAGGGTTAGCCAAAGCTGGCGAGTTGATTGATACTTTATCAGCACCAAATTCTAAGATACGTGCCGCATCTTCAGCAGACTTAATACCACCAGCGACACAGAATGGAATATCAATCACTTCTGCCACTCGCGCTACCCAGCTTTTATCCACTACACGGCCATCGCTTGAGGCAGTGATATCATAAAAGACTAACTCATCTGCACCTTCTTCTGCATAACGCGCAGCTAACGGAACGATATCACCAATAATCTCGTGGTTTCGAAACTGAACGCCTTTCACCACTTGACCGTCACGGACATCCAAACAAGGAATTATTCGCTTTGCCAACATTGGAATGCCTCCTCTGCGGTAAATTTACCATCTAATAACGCTCGGCCAACAATCACGCCCGATACGCCCGTGCCTTTTAGTGCTTCAATATCGGCAAGGCTACCGATACCACCTGAAGACTGAAACTGCACTTGTGGGTACTGCTTGCACAGGTCTACATAGAGTTCGACATTACTACCTGCTAATGTGCCGTCACGTGAAATATCAGTGCACAGCACATGCTTTAAGCCCACTGTTAGATAATCATTAATTAACGCTTCAATGGTGACGCCAGAGTCTTCTTGCCAACCTGAGATGGCGACTTTGCGTGTACCGGTTTCATCGATGTTAATATCGAGTGCTAGCACAATTTTCTCTGCGCCATATTTTTCCATCCACCCTTTAACCAACTCTGGTTGCTTAACCGCTGTCGAACCAACTACAACACGTTGAGCACCAGCCTCAAGCAGATCAACTACATCTTGCTCAGTGCGCACACCACCACCAATCTGTATGTTTGCTGGCGTTCCTGCTAGTAGTTTGGCAATTAAATCAAGCTGGCGCGCTGATGTGTCTTTCGCGCCAGTCAGATCGACAAGGTGTAGCCAATTTGCTCCGGCTTGATGGTAGAGGTTGAACTGCTCAATCGGATCGACCTTATATTCAGTAACCTGACCATAATCGCCTTGATATAGACGAACCACTTGTCCTTCAATTAAATCTAATGCTGGAATAATCACAATCATTTCCTTCAAAGCCTCACGACCGTGTGAAGCCGATAAATTCTATCGATAACTTCTTGTTAGTCAGGAATTACACTAACTCTAGGAAGTTTTGAATCAGTTTTGAGCCTGCTTTGGACGAGCGCTCTGGGTGAAACTGTACGCCGTAGTAGTTGCCACTTTGTATCGCAGCACTAAACGGTTTGCCATACTCGCATTCAGCAATGGTGTAGTCGCCGACGGGCATCCCAAAACTGTGCACGAAATAGAAGTATTCACCCTCTTCAATCCCTTGAAACAGCGGATTGCCAGACACAGCCTTCACGGTATTCCACCCCATATGAGGAAGAGGTAAGTCTCCTGTTTCCAGACGTTTTACTTCACCTTCACAAAGGCCCAAACATTCAACAAGCTCGTCCGCCTTTTGGCCTTTCTCTTGTGAAAGCTTGCCCAACAGCTGCATACCCAAGCAAATACCAAGTACTGGTTTCTCGACCTGTTTGACCAGTTCGATAAGATCGCGCTCTTGAAGGTTTTTCATCGCTTCACTTGCCGTACCTACACCTGGCAGAAACAGCTTGTCAGCACCCAGAACCACTTGAGGCTCCTTAGAAATAACAACATCGTAGCCAAGACGCTGAATAGCAAACTTTACTGACGAGACGTTAGCACAACCGGTATCAATAATGACTACATTCTGTTTGCTGCTGGCCATTACAAGACTCCCTTACTACTTGGTAACTCGTTACCCTCTACCTTAATGGCTTGACGCAGTGTACGGCCGAAGGCCTTAAACAAACTCTCAATGATGTGATGATCATTATCGCCAGAAGAAGATAAGTGAAGTGTACATGCGAGCGTGTCAGTCAAAGATCGGAAGAAGTGAACGACCATTTCTGTAGACAAGTCCCCCACCTGCTCACGAGAGAACTTGGCATCAAATTTAAGATATGGGCGACCAGATAGATCTAAGGCACATTGCGCCAAGCACTCATCCATTGGCAAGCTAAAGCCAAATCGACCGATACCGCGCTTATCACCCAGCGCTTCTTTCAAAGCTTGCCCAAGAGCCAAAGCGGTATCTTCAATAGTGTGGTGGTCATCAATGTGCAGATCGCCATCCACAATGCACTTCATCTGAAAACCGCCATGAGTGGCAATTTGATCAAGCATGTGGTCGAAAAAGCCCATGCCAGTTGAGATTTCATTACCACCCGCTTCATCAAGGTTTACAAATACCTTGATATCCGTTTCTTTGGTAGTACGAATTACTTCCGCTGTACGTGCTTTTACCGTTAAATCTTTTAAGATTCTTGGCCAACCCATGGTCTCCGGATTGTACTGAATTCCACGAATCGCCATATTTTCAGCTAGCTGAAGATCAGTTTGTCGGTCACCAATCACAGCAGAGGTTTTGAAATCCACTTTGCCACTTTGAAGATACTCTTTAACCAAACCAAGTTTTGGTTTACGGCATGAACAGTTGTCTTCATCAAAGTGCGGGCAAATTAAAACATCATCAAATTTAACGCCTTGAGACTCAAAGATTTCCATCATCATATTATGAGGAGCGTCAAAGTCTTCCTGAGGATAGCTAGCAGTACCTAAACCGTCTTGGTTAGTCACCATCACAAGGCGGTACCCTGCGTCTTGCAGAGCCAATAAACTTGGAATAACAAACGGCTCGAGTTTGAGTTTATCCAAACGGTCAACTTGAAAATCCACTGGAGGCTCAACAATTAACGTACCATCACGGTCTATAAATAATATTTTCTGTTGGTTGCTCACTTTATAAATCCTTTTCTTGATGGCTAGCTTATGCCGCTGTTTGTTCTAGTTGATTGCGAATAAATGACAATGTCTTCTCACATTCGTCACGATTACCAACACTGATTCTTACACTGTTTTCAATCGGTGAATTTCTAAGAATAATTCCCGTATTCCACGCTGCTTTAAATAGCTCATCGCCATTAGCAAATTCAACGAGTAGATAATTACCCCAACCTTCATATACGGTAACACCTGGTAAGGTCGATAAACCTGCTTGTAGGTAGGCACGATTGGCATTGAGATCCAGCACCTGGAACTTAGCGCGCGCTAACCCTTGTTCCGATAAGGCTTGCACCGCGATTTCCGCGACAGGGATTGGTACCGGATATGGTGCAATCACTTTAAGCAGTACGTTGATTAGCTCTTCATTGGCAAGCGTAAATCCGCAACGAAGACCAGCCAAAGCGAAGGCTTTTGATAATGTACGTAAGATGGCTAAGTTCAGATATTGGGCCAACAAATCAACGGTTGACGCTTCCGGACAAAAGTCGATATACGCTTCATCCATGACAACAATAGCTTTATCTTTGGTCATCTCCAATAAAGCGATAATGTCTTCACGCTTAACCAAGTTACCCGTTGGGTTGTTTGGGCTACAAACGAACAGTACTTTGACGCCATCTAAATTGGCTTCGATTTCCGGCAGATTGAGTTGCCAATCAGAAGTCAAGGGTACCGTTTTACGGTTAACACCAATGGTTTCAGCACTGATGGCGTACATGCCATAGGTCGGCGGACAGAATAAGATGCTATCTTCACCCGGCTCACAAAAAGCACGAATAAGTAATTCAATGCCTTCGTCAGCACCACGAGAAGTCAGTGTTTGTTCTGGTTTGACACCAGCATATGCCGCATAGGCTTCGATTAGCGCTTTAGGCTGACATTCGCTGTAGCGATTAAGACGTGCAAAGTCTGTTTTATATTCATTATTAAATGGTGATTCATTAGCATTGAGCCAAATATCACCGCTACCGCCAATACGTCGTGCTGACATATATGGCGTTAGCTGTTGAACTTGTTTACGAGCGAGCTTTTCCATTAGTTACTCTCCTGCGCAAGCTTCTCGACACGAATGGTCACGGCACGTTTGTGCGCATCCAGCCCTTCGGCCTCGGCCATAGTGACAACCGTCGGAGCCAGATTTCGTAACCCATCGGCAGTTAATTCTTGTACCGTCATTCGCTTCGAAAAGTCAGCTAAGCCCAAGCTTGAATAAGTACGAGTGTAGCCATAAGTCGGCAGTACGTGGTTAGTACCTGAAGCGTAATCGCCCGCAGACTCTGGTGACCAATCGCCCAAGAAGATAGAACCTGCGTTATCAAGTAGCGGTAACAGTTCACGTGGTGCTTTAGTCTGAACAATCAAGTGCTCAGGGCCATAGTAGTTTGAAATAGACACACACTGAGTGATCGACTCAGCGATAATAATGAGACTTGAGCCTAATGCTTGCTGCGCGATATCAGCACGCGACAGTTGCTTAAGCTGTTTATTCACCGCCTCTGTTACTTGGTCTGCAATCACTGGAGATGGAGTGACAAGCACTACTTGAGAATCTGGACCATGTTCAGCTTGGCTTAGTAGATCGGCCGCGACAAAGTCAGCATCCGCTGTTTCGTCGGCAATAACCAACACTTCAGATGGGCCAGCAGGCATATCGATCGCTGCTCCACGGAAATCATTACTCACTTGACGCTTGGCTTCGGTAACATAGGCATTGCCCGGACCGAAGATCTTATCTACTTTTGAAACGCTCTCTGTGCCATACGCCATCGCCGCTACGGCTTGACCACCACCGACGTTATATACTTCATCGATTTTACATAGCTTGGCAACATAAAGGATTTCATCCGCAATAGGCGGTGGGGAACATAATACCACCTTACGACAACCAGCAATCTGAGCTGGAACCCCTAGCATAAGCACGGTTGATGGTAATGGTGCGCTACCGCCCGGAATATACAGTCCAACCGTATTTATAGGACGAGTCACTTGTTCACAGACAACGCCTGGTTGAGTTTCTACTCGCAGTAGTTCCGGACGCTGAGCTTTGTGAAACTTAGCGATATTAGAATACGCTTGCTCCAGCGCTTGTTTCATTGTTTCAGAGAGACGCGATGATGCAGCTTCAATCTCTTCGTTAGAGACTCGAATTGAGTCAGGTCGAACTCGATCAAACTTTTCTGTAAGATCTAGCAGCGCTTTATCACCTTCGCTACGTACTTGCTCGATAACCGCCGATACCGCAGAAGTAATATTTGCGCCTTCAGTAATCGCAGGACGCTCAAGAATAGACTCTTGTTGCGACTGACTTAATGATTGCCAAACTACAGTTCTCATGGCCTTACCCCATCATTTTCTCAATCGGTAGCACAAGAATAGAACTCGCTCCAAGTTCTTTCAGCTGTTCCATAGTTTCCCAGAACAAGTTCTCTGTACTAACTAGGTGAACCGCCACACGCTCTTTATCCGAAGATAGAGGTAATACTGTCGGATCTTCTGCACCCGGTAAAAGCGCTTTGATTTGCTCAAGTTTTGCGACTGGTGCGTGCAGCATAATGTATTTAGACTCTTTCGCTTGCTGAACGCCTTGCATACGAGTTAGTAGCTTCTCTATAAGTGCCTCTTTATCGGCATCGAACTCGCCTTTGCGCTGAATCAGCGTTGCTTTAGAACGGAAGATAACTTCTGCTTCTTTTAATCCGTTGGCTTCCAGTGTCGCCCCTGTAGAAACAAGGTCGGCAATAGCGTCCGCTAAACCAGCTCGCGGCGCGACCTCGACCGACCCTGTAAGCATACAAGTACTGAAGTCTACACCTTGCTCATCCATATAAGCTTTCAGTAATTGTGGGTAAGTGGTCGCTATTCGTTTGCCTGCTAGATCTTGCGGGCCGTTGTACGTTTCATCTTTGTCGATGGCGATAGATAAACGACAACCACCGAAATCAAGACGGCGAAGCGTTACGAACTCATTTGGTTCACCAAGTGCTTTGCGGTCTAAGCGAACTTCTTCTAGCTCATTCTCACCAATAAAGCCAAGATCGACGACACCATCCATGATCAAACCAGGGATATCGTCATCACGTACCAACAGTAGATCGATTGGCATATTTAACGAGTGAACAACAAGACGCTCACCCATTACGTTGAACTTAACTCCGCATTTTTTTAGTAGGTCTTGGCTTTCTCTGCTAAGACGACCTTTCTTTTGTATTGCGATTCTTAGGCGTTGTGTTTGCATTGCTGTATCCCTGTACAAGATATTGATTTTAAATTATAAAACGAAAAAACCCTCGGGAGCTTTGGTCTCCCGAGGGTTTAATTCTTTAAATCTTAAATCGAACCTCCGAGAGTTTTACCTATCTCTCGGGTATGCGTTCATCTCCCGAAAGATTAAGCTGGGTGATGATGGTGATGATGAATGTTCATATCAAAATTTAGCATACTTATGTTTAGGTCCTTTGTGTCTGTACCTTCACACTAACGAAGCTCATTATGATTTTCAACCACTATTTTACAGATCAGCGAATTTTTTTTCGTACTCGCCAACAAGTATGATTTGTTATTACGAATAACGGCAAAAGTAGGCCAAAAGACATAAAAAAAGGAGCCTTGGTAGGCTCCTTGATATTAAAGCAATTTATTTACGCATTCGCTTCTTTAGCCATTCTTGCTTTAGATAGAGCAGAAAGAATGAAACAGACAAGTATAAACGTCACTGTTGCAGCACCGAATGACAGTGCTACCGACGTTGTCATACCCAATGTAATAAAGCCGATACAAGAAACAAATGCCACTGACAATGCATATGGCAACTGCGTAGACACGTGGTCAATATGGTTGCAGCGTGCACCTGTCGATGACAAGATGGTCGTGTCTGAGATTGGTGAACAGTGATCACCAAATACTGAACCCGCTAATACCGCACCAAGCATTGGAAGCATCATTGCGATATCCGTTGCACCCGCCATATCACCTGCGATTGGTAACATAATTCCGAATGTACCCCATGATGTACCGGTCGAAAATGCCATAAGACCAGAAAGCATGAACAGAATAACTGGTAGCCAATGGACATCAATATTACCTTGTACAGTTGACGATAGGTAAGCGCCTGTTTTCATGTCGCCAATGACAGAACCGATAGACCATGCAAAGAACAGAATCAAGATTGCGCCGAACATCGACTTAGCACCAATCCACATGGTTGTTGCAATATCAGCCGCAGAAAGCTTCTGTTTCACGACGGTATAGACCGCTGTTAATAAACCAGCAGAACCACCGTAAATTAAAGAAGTACCAACATCCGTATTCTCAAATGCACCAAGAACATTAAATGCAACGCCATCTGCCGCCAGAGCTTGACCACCAGTAAAGATCATCGCTGCTACCATCGCTCCTATAAGGACAACAATAGGTAGAATCAGATCTGAAACTGAACCAAAGTCGCTTTCTTTAATATCCAACTCTTCATTCAGTTCATGAGCTTCAGCAGAATCGTTCTCTTTATCTTTGTCAAAACCAAGACCTTGTTTTGCACGAAGCTCATGCTTACGCATTGGGCCGACATCTAATTGGAACCAAGCAACAGCGAACACCATTAATAGTGCAAATACTGCGTAAAAGTTCATTGGAATTAGGCGAACATACGCGCCAATCGCTGAGTATTCAGTAATACCATGTGAGATAAGAATACCGCTGACGATAGTCATAATGTATGCACCCCAGCTCGAAGCTGGCATAAGCACACACATAGGAGCAGCCGTTGAATCTAGAATATAAGCAAGCTTAGCGCGCGATACGTAAAAGCGGTCAGTAACAGGACGAGAAATCGCGCCAACTGCTAAGCTATTGAAGTAATCATCAACAAAAATGAACACACCAAGGAATGCAGCAAGAAGCTTTGAGCCACGTTTACTTTTCACGCGTGCTTGTGCCCACTCAGCAAACGCTTTAGTACCACCTGACAACGTTAATAACGCCGTCATCATACCGAGTAGCAATAGGAAGCCAACGATACTCATGTTCCAAGTGTTTAGACCACCATCTTCAATAACAACGCCAGATACTGTGTCATAGACATAGCCTGCAGCATTCATTACCGAGTAATCGTTGAGTAGAAAAGCGCCTAATACAATACCTACACCTAGGGAAAGCAAAACGCGACGTGTGATAATCGCCAAACTCAAAGCTACGATCGGCGGTAGCAGTGATAATGGTGACGAAGCAAAATCGATTAAATTCATGATCTTCAAAAACCAGTTTTAATTATGGTTAGAGATCTACTGCAGACATGCGTATCTATAAGTTCATACGCAAACGTTGAACTAAGCGAAAGGGAAGTGAACACTTCTCCCAACCCTACAGTAGCGCTCCATAGTTTAACAATATAATAGACTATGGCAGTGTTGTTCGTTTCGGATACAACCCCAGCGAGAGTGCTTGATATTCAACTCTCACTTCGGCGACAGCGCCTTTTTTTGTCGTTCATTGGCATCACCCCAACGACAAGGACTTTTCGCAGTCGCGCCTCTACATCAAAAGAAAAATCATTCACTACTATGCGTTAGCATGTTGAAAGAATGTTCTTACTTTTGCATTAGGTGGACGTCATTGTACTTACCAAAGCATCAATTGCAACATGAATGTTGCTATCACCTTGTAAACAGTGTTGCGGTTTAGTTATAACGCAGGGTTCAAATCACCCATTAACTACTCAGAGATAAACATTTTTTGAACGACCATCACTGACAACTTAATTTTATAGAAGTTCATTTATATCGAACTCAATCAATTTCGTAATACTTACAAATAAACTATATGTCTAACTAACCACACTTAGTACAATATGCAACAAAATCCACTCAAAGTCCGACTTTTGTGTAGTTCATACTAAGGTTTAGTAATTATTAATGTTCTAATTTCACCTGCTATATACACCACTATGTATTTCTATCGTCGTCTATTATCAGGTTTTTGTAAGAATTATTATATTTCTTCTCTTATCCACTAAGAAAATATTGTCAATTCAATATTTGCTGTTTATTATTAATCCGAACCAAATAATAATCTCATGGGAACTGTCATGTCTGAATTAACCAAAACTCTACTAAATATTCGTAGCCTACGTGCATTTGCTCGTGAGCTAACTTTAGAACAACTAGAAGAAGCACTAGAAAAACTGACTACTGTTGTTGGTGAAAGACAAGAAGCGGAAGCAGAAGAAAGAGCAGCGAAAGAAGCACGCGAAGCTAAATTAAGCGAGTACGCTCAAATGATTGCTCAAGACGGTATTGACGTTGAAGATCTTATCGCTGCGCTATCTGGTGAATCTAAAGGTAAAGCGAAGAGTAAACGTGCTCCTCGTCCAGCAAAATACAAATATGTAGACGCTAGTGGCGCTGAAAAGACTTGGACTGGTCAAGGTCGTACGCCTTCTGCAATCCAAACTGCTCTAGATGCAGGTAAATCTCTAGAAGAATTCGAAATCTAATATCTTTAAGTAATATTAGATTTATAAAAAAAGCGCCTTTCGGCGCTTTTTTATTATCGTTCCCAATATGCCTCTTCAAGGCTATCTTCTTTCTCTGGCAGACCACGAGAAAGACGTGGAGAATGTTGAACCAGCACTTCATAGCTTGCTCGATTTGAGTATTTACATACTTGTGAGAAAGAAGAGTAAGTAAGGTATGGGTGTTGGTGCTTACTTGAGTTTGGCACATTTTCTTTATGGTATTTATTCGCTGCCATATCGTGCAGTAATGCAGATAAAGCTGCGTCGCCCGCACCATTGGTATTCTTGATTTTTTCTGGCCCACCCATATAAGGAGCAATATGTGAATAAACTTTTGTAGGATTTTCACATGCAGATTTTATAGCAGGTCGGCTAAATTCATATCGGTTAAATTCAGCAATACACCCTGGTAATAATGGCAACGAAGTTTCTCTTTTGGCAGCATCCTCTGTATAACCAGCCATAAATAAACCGATTGGTCCAGCAGTACATAAAACAAGATCAACCCAATCAAGTGCTTTATCCGCAGCAGCCAATGGATCTTTTTCACCTGTTAATGCTTCAGCTTCATCCTCATTCATAGCGACAACCGAAACATGCTGTTTCAAAAAGTCTTGCCAATATTCCGGATCATCTTGAATAACGAAGCGAGTTCCCAATGTTAATACCACAGGTACGTCGTATTTCTTCGCATATTCTATTGCCTGCATGGTTGCTTCCGGCATTGGGTCGCCATCTTTGCAACGAACTAAATAGGCTGTTAATACCAACGCTGAGGCTTTCTTAAAAATTTTCTCAGGAATACTCTCAGCACGAAGTTGATTCATTTGACCTTCGCTAATTGCAAAAGTTCGCTCGCCGTCTTCAGTAATTAACGTAAAACAACGTCCAATGGCACCATCAACGCCTTGTAAATAGTTTAAGTCCATACGGCTAGAAGTATTACATAGATATCGATAGCCATAACTACCGATTCGGATATCAGCACTCATTACACCTAACAATACCGATTTGTCATCTGCCAACACAGAAAAGTTATGTAATGTATTCCCTATTGTGCCCCCAGCAAATTCATTGGTAATAAGCTCTTGCTCTTTCAATTCGTTATACAGATTTTCAGCTGCTTGGTCATCAATAACCAAAGAGTGCCCTTTGCTCAGTCCAAATTTCTCAATAACACTGCTATCCACGCGCGCTTCTATATCAACTAGTGTTTGGTCAATACCGATAATATGGGTTCTCGACATTTTTTTGCTAGTTTGAGATTGGCTGACTAATGGGTCACGAGCGTGAACCGGAAAGTAATGCTTCGATTTTCTTTGGCCGGGGAATTTCATAAGGATATCTTCGTAACAGGAATGTAAGGGCGACAATTCTAACTCTGTATAGTTTACCTCGGCAACATAGGCAACCTTAGCAAACGTTTACGCTACAATTTTTTTTATCACTGACCTTGTTTTTCACTCTATTTGTACAAACATTCATGCTCCTAGAAAGTGTGATTTAGTTCGCGGATCTGTATTGCGCCTTCGGTTTCTGCTAGAATCTGCGTCCAATTGATATAGGTGGTATTTTAACATGTCTGATAACAGCCAAAAGAAAGTGATTGTCGGTATGTCCGGCGGTGTAGACTCCTCTGTTTCTGCCTACCTTCTGAAACAGCAAGGCTACCAAGTAGAAGGCCTGTTCATGAAGAACTGGGAAGAAGATGATAATGAGGAATATTGTACTGCAGCGGAAGATTTAGCCGACGCACAAGCGGTCTGTGATAAGTTAGGTATCCACCTACATACGATCAACTTTGCAGCAGAATACTGGGATAATGTATTCGAGTATTTCTTAGCAGAATACAAAGCAGGTCGTACACCAAACCCAGATATCCTTTGTAACAAAGAAATCAAATTCAAGGCATTTTTAGAATTTGCAGACGAAGTTCTCGATGCGGACTATATTGCTATGGGTCACTACGTTAGCCGTACCTTCCCTGAAAACGGTGAAAAGCCGCAAATGCTTCGCGGTTTAGACAGCAACAAAGACCAGAGTTACTTCCTTTATACATTAAGTCACGACCAGGTGGCTCGTAGCTTGTTCCCTGTAGGTGAGTTAGAAAAACCAGAAGTGCGTCGCATTGCTGAAGAGCAAGGCTTAATTACCGCGAAGAAAAAGGACTCGACAGGTATTTGTTTTATTGGTGAGCGCAAATTTACAGACTTCTTGTCTCGCTATTTGCCAGCACAACCGGGTAAAATTGAAACACCGGAAGGTAAAGTCATTGGGGAACACCAAGGTCTGATGTACCACACATTGGGTCAACGTAAAGGGTTACATATTGGGGGCCAAAAAGGTGGCGGCGGTAATGAAGATCCATGGTATGTTGCTGAAAAAGATCTTGAACGTAATGTATTGATTGCGGTTCAAGGTGCTGATCATCCATTACTTAAATCAAACGGACTGCGTGCATCTCAACTTCATTGGGTGAGTCGCGAAGCGATTAAAGAACCAATGCAATGCACAGTGAAAACGCGCTACCGTCAACAAGATATCCCTTGTACGATTATCCCAATTGACGATGACAACATTAAGGTTATCTTTGATGAACCACAAGTAGCTGTCACTCCGGGACAGTCTGCTGTCTTCTATAGCGACAATGTTTGCTTGGGCGGCGGCATCATCGAAGAGCGTATCTAACATTTATTCGTTTATTATCTTAGGAGAGCTACGTGGCTAATACACTTTATGACCGTACAATAGCATTTGCAGGAATTTGCCAAGCCGTTGCCCTTGTTCAACGAGTTGCTAAAGACGGTTACTGTGATTCAGACGCGTTCGAAACTTCTATCAAAGCTATTACCAATATGAACCCATCCAGTACGTTAGATGTATTTGGTGTTGAATCCGACCTTAAAGTTGGACTCGAGTGTTTGGTAAAAGGCATTGATAGCACACCAAGCGGAAGTGAGATTACTCGTTACATCATCAGCTTAATGGCACTAGAGCGCAAACTAAATGGGCGTAATGATGCCATGTCTCAACTTGGTGACAGATTACAAATGGTCAGTCGTCAACTTGAGCACTATGAGCTTCTTGACGAGCAGATGATCAGTAATTTAGCTAGCGTGTATTTAGATGTCATTAGTCCGATTGGTCCTAGAATTCAAGTCACAGGCACTCCGGCAGTACTTCAACAAACCGGCACCCAGCAAAAGGTGCGCGCGCTTCTATTGTCAGGTATCCGCAGCGCAGTGCTTTGGCGACAGGTTGGTGGCAAACGACGCCACCTCGTGTTTGGTCGTAAGAAAATGATCGAACAAGCTCAGATTCTACTCGCTAGAATGTAATCATCGACTCGCGACCTTGTCGCGAGTTATTTTTTCCTACCAAAATAAATTTAGCGCAAACGTTTGCGCAATATTCGTGACAAATGCCGCAGTTATTGGTATAAAGCTCACGAAATTTAGAAACCCAATTCAGGAGAACATCATGGAACTGTCAGCATTGACTGCTGTTTCACCAGTAGACGGCCGTTACGGTAGTAAGACAACTGCACTTCGCAGCATCTTTAGTGAGTTTGGCCTACTAAAGTACCGCTCTATCGTTGAAATTCGTTGGTTGCAAAAACTAGCAGCAACGGATGCGATCAAAGAAGTTCCAGCATTCAGTGTCGAAGCTAACCAGTTTCTTGATGAGCTAGCCGCTAACTTTAGCGAAGAAGATGCGGCGCGTATTAAAGAGATCGAGCGTACTACTAACCACGATGTAAAAGCGGTTGAGTACTTCCTAAAAGAGAAAGTCGCTGGCGTTCCTGAACTGTACGCAGTAAACGAGTTCATCCACTTTGCATGTACTTCTGAAGATATCAACAACACGTCTCATGCTCTTATGCTTAAAGAAGCACGCGATACTGTGGTTCTTCCTGAGATCCGCAATATCATCGATGCGATCAGCAAACTAGCTGAAGAGTACCGTGACATTCCTTTGCTTTCACGTACCCATGGCCAACCTGCCTCACCTACTACTATGGGTAAAGAGATGGCAAACGTTGCTTACCGTATGGAGCGTCAATACAAGCAAATCGAAGCTGTAGAGATCCTAGGTAAGATTAATGGTGCGGTTGGTAACTACAACGCTCACCTATCTGCTTACCCAGAGCTAGACTGGCACAAGTTCAGCGAAGAGTTCATCACTGAGTCTCTTGGCGTAACTTGGAACCCATACACAACTCAGATCGAACCGCACGACTACATCGCCGAGCTATTCGATGCGATTGCACGTTTCAACACGATTCTAATCGACTTTGACCGTGACGTATGGGGTTACATCGCTCTAGGTCACTTCAAGCAAAAAACTATCGCTGGTGAAATCGGTTCTTCAACGATGCCACACAAAGTTAACCCAATCGACTTTGAAAACTCAGAAGGTAACCTAGGTCTAGCAAATGCTGTATTTGCTCATCTAGCACAAAAACTACCTATCTCTCGCTGGCAGCGTGACCTAACAGATTCAACGGTTCTTCGTAACCTAGGTGTTGGCTGTGGCTACGCTATCATTGCTTACACTTCAACGCTTAAGGGTATCAGCAAACTAGAAGTGAACCGTGAAGCGCTTCTTGCTGAGCTAGACAAAAACTGGGAAGTACTTGCAGAGCCAGTACAAACCGTTATGCGTCGTTACGGTATCGAAAAGCCTTATGAGAAACTAAAAGAGTTAACTCGTGGTAAACGTGTAGATGGCGAAGCAATGCGCAGCTTCATCGATGGCCTGGAATTGCCAGAAGAAGAGAAAGCACGCTTGAAGTTAATGACGCCAGCTAACTACATCGGTCAAGCAATCGAGCTCACCGATAAGCTGTAATTATTAATCAGTACATAAACTCAAAAAGGCTGCTTATTTTGCAGCCTTTTTTGTGGGTATCATCAACGATAAATGTTCTAGATCAACTCCTACTGTTTTTGGAAAAACAGTGTGATCTTTCCTACTTCGATACCAAACTTTCGGATGCTCGTTAGGTTAAAAACGTGTTTATCATCTTGTCGATACAACCAATCATCGAAAGCCACAGTATAGGTTGAGCCATCAACCTTGAGTTCGAAGTCGTACTGCCATTGTAAAGCGTTACCCTCTTCCTTGCCGGTTGCCGCGCCAATGATATCGTCGGCCACCCCACGATAAGAACCATCTTGGAGCTTCTCAATGGTCCAAATTCTTTGGTCAATTTCCCCGTCATCAAAAACGAAGTCTTCAACCAGGACAAGCTTGTTGTCCTGCACTGTGCCGATAATAGTGACGTCAAAACGTCTGTTCTGTTTATTGGTATAGTCTTGAACCATTCCCCAAGCTTTTGTCTCTCCTTCAAAGTACCCGAACAAGTCAAATCTTGGTTCACTATTTTTATAATCTGACAGGTCTGCACTGCACGCACCTAAAATGAGTACGAGAGGCAGTATAAGCCAACGAAATAACGTCATCTATTCATCCCTATAAGTTGGGCTCTAAGTTTCGGATACTGGCTATTTGGAGCTAGCCAAATACCAAGGAATCCGTCGTTCAACGACTCATCATCAATAGACCCTACTAGCTGCAGCGGCTTCTGATTCGTAAGATAATAGAACTTGCCCGACGTCCCATCACTGACATAAATGAGCTGCTGTCCATCTGATACACTTGGAAAAATATCGTATAACTTGGCAATCCATTGATTTCTTGTCACTTTATCGACACCCATTTTTTGCCATTGGTCAAGCGTGGCATCTAAAAGTTGTTGTCTACTGATGTCTCTTTGATACTGAATTCTTAATGCTATGGGATGAGGAGAAATGTCTTCTGACACTTCGTAAATGCCTTGAGGAGCAAGCAATTGGGAACGATAAACGTCAAAAAACAACCAACTGAGTTGCGCCTCCCCAACGACTTGCCACTGGCCCCACGCTTGATAACTGACTGGGGAATCCTTTGAGGCGACTGCGTTGTGAGAACTCAGTAACAAGCTCAGCACTGCCGCCAAAATCATCTTATGTTTCATGAGTCCAACTTCTCTCGTCTGGTCTTGGATATCGCACGATTAAGTAAACGATTAAGACCCATTCAATAAAAAGGATTCCGAGAGTGACCAACATCGAGTACTGCGTGGTTACAGCTCCAAGCTTAAAACCCGCCAAGTAACTAATCGCTCCACCGAATCCACCAATTATTGATACGAGGAGAATTGGGTAAGACGTCAAAAAAGTTTTCAAATAAAACGCATACCAAGAAAAAATTAACCAAAGCGCCATAAGCCATACCGGCAAAACATGAGTGTCGAACACAAGTAGACTAGCTAACATATTCAGACTATCAATAACTAGGCCAGCGACAACCAACAGCGACAGTTGCAATAAACGAAGGTTTAGCATTCGATACGAAACCAAAATGGTCACAATACTCAATGTCAACGCTAGCCACTGAAACCTTGTTTGACCAATGACTGACAGTAACCAGATCACCTGAAACCAACTACTGATAATGAGAAGTTTCCACCCTGGTGACATATTGTGACCTCCATTATTTAGCATCAAACGTTTTATTAACGACCACGCTGGAAGGTAATATGAACGGTACTGATACTTTTCGCCCTAAACCCGCCTTCGCAATAACAAAAATAGTAGCGCCACATACGAATAAATCGCTCGTCGTAGCCTAAGGTTCTGACTCTCTCTAAAGATGCTTCAAACCTTAGACGCCAATCCACCAATGTCTTCGCGTAATCCAAACCAATATCAAACAGATCTCTCACGATGAGATCCGTGTGTTTAGTACTGTTAGTGGTAAGCGCTGTAATGGAAGGCAAGAAGCCCCCAGGGAAAATGTACTTCTGTATAAAATCGACATTATCGGCATAGTAATCGTATCGCTGGTCAGCAATAGTAATAGCCTGAATCGCCATCAAACCTTGAGGTTTTAATAAAGACTGGCACTTTTGCAGATAGGAAACTAAGTATTGCTTACCAACTGCTTCAATCATTTCGATGGAAACAAGCTTATCGAATTCTCCCTCGAGTAAGCGATAGTCTTGCTTCAAAAGAGTAATCTTATCTTCGAGTCCTGCTTTTTCGACCTGCTGTTTTGCGTAATCAAACTGCTCATCCGAAATAGTAGTTGTGGTAACGTGACATCCATAATTTTTGGCCATATAAATCGCCATGCCGCCCCAACCTGTACCTATTTCTATTACGTGATCTTCCGGTACTAACTGCAATTGTTGACAAAGCCGCTCCATTTTATTGAGTTGGGCTTGCTCTAGCGTGTCTGTCGGGCTTACATAAATGCCCGAAGAGTAGAGCATTCTCTCATCGAGAAATGTCTCATATAGACTGTTACCCAAGTCATAATGAGCTTGAATATTCTCTTTTGACTTAGTAACCGTATTGCGATTCACCCAGTGTCCAAGTTTATACATCACTTTCGTGAGCAGACTTGATTGATCTTCAATAGAGTCAAGAGCGGCTAGGTTGACCGCCATCAACTCCATTAAAGCGGATAAATCAGGACTATCCCACCAATCATCCATGTACGCTTCACCCGCTGCGATACTGCCTCCTTGAATTAGTCGACGGTAAAACTCTGGGTGTTTCACTTCGATAATCGCTGTCGGTTCCCCATCTTTGGGTTTACCAAAGCGTTCACCAACATGTTTGCCGACGCTTCCTTCTTCTTGAAAGCTCTCTATGATGGTTAAACAACCAATCTCAAGTTTGTATAAACATTTGAATGCAATACTTTTCGCGGTTTTTTGTAAACCAGTTAGGGCTCTAGGTGCCTCTATTGAGGTCGTATTTAACATGTTGAATTCTCCCTAATTCTTTGAGTTCGTATGCTGCGAAAATTCGTCAGAAGGTGCAGAATGAGCCGAAGCCTTCTTGGGTTTAGAGTGGTCATAGATGGGTGTTCCTTTAAGCCATAACTTTAAGGCGTGCCAATATATCCCCACCACGACTTTCACCGTCATAATTGGGGTTGTGACCAATTGTCGGATTAAATTCTTCGAGGTAAATGCACGCCCTTTCATTGACAAAGTGGCATCAAATACTTTTTCTGACTTGTGACACGCTAAGTACACAAACAAGCGCTGCCCTAACGGCTTCAGACGCCACTGATACTGCTGATCTATAGGATTAAACGGAGAGACGTGGAATGCCTTGTCATGGCGCCAATTTTGATGATTTACACCTTTGTCTGCCTCTATAGCGTAATAATGTCTTTCATTCCAAGGGGTGTTACTTACTTCTGCCAACAGATAACACCAGTTATTCTCTTCATCATATAGGTAATAGAAGTTGACCGGACTGAAATACAGACCAAGGTATCTCAGATGGCAAACCGCAACCACTCTACCCTCGATTTTTTCACCAGTGAGCTCCTCAACTTTACCTTGCACCGCTAACTTCAAATCGCCTTCACCTAGATAGTCTTCTCGGCGAAATCTAGCCCAGTGCCACCAACGTTCCCCAAAACCCCAAACTTTTTGCTTTAAAGAGTCAAGCTCATCTAAATCGATAGCAGGCATGAATAATGGATAATCTAAATGGTGTTTGGTAGGCGTATAGCGACGATGCGCTACGTGTCCAACCATAAGTTGGCTGTTGGAAACCATCACGCAGCTCCTCGTACAGAAGCGGAAGCATTGTTAACACTGGCTAAAATACCTTCAACAACATCCAACGCACTCTTCACTCCATCTTCATGGAATCCGTTATACCAATAGGCTCCGCAGAACCACGTGTTATTTTGTCCCCACAGTTTTTCTCTATGTTGCTGTGCTTCAATACTTTGGGTCGTGAACACCGGATGACTATAGTTAAAGGTTCTGAGTATTTTGGAGCGGTCAATCACGTTAGATGAATTGAGCGACACGCAAAATGTCGTATCAGATTCAATATGCTGAAGAATGTTCATGTCATAGGTCAATGTCGGCAATCGAGATTGTTCATCTTCCGAGCCATCTAACGCATAGTTCCACGACGCCCATGCAGACCTTCTCACTGGAAGTAGACTTTCATCGCAATGCAACACTACTTCATTTGATTGATACTCCATAGCACCAAGAATCGATAATTCGGATTGTGTCGGCTCAGCAAGCATCGCTAGTGCTTGGTCGCTATGACAAGCAAAAATCACTCTGTCAAAACGCTCTGAGTTGCCATTAGACATCACCGTAACTCCAGCAGAATCTCGAGACACCGAGGTAACAGGAGAGTTCAACCGGATCTGATCGGCAAAGCCCTGCGTAAGCGGACCGATATAGCTGCGTGATCCACCTTCAATCACATACCACTGCGGTCTATTAACAACATCAAGCAAACCATGATTTAGGAAAAAGCGCAGAAAGAATCCAAGCGGGAATGCTCTCATATCGGCTAGAGTCGAAGACCAAATTGCTGCGCCCATTGGTAGGATGTAGTTTTGAGTGAAATAGTCAGAGAAGCGATGATGACTTAAAAAGTCGCCTAGCGTTTGAGTTGCTAGCAGGGATTTGTCTGACTCTGCAGACGATTTAGCAAGCTTATTGAACCTTAAAATTTCAAAGATAAAGCGGTAAAAGGTTGGATTGAGTAGGTTGCGTTTTTGGGCGAACAAGGTTGATAACGTATGACCGTTGTACTCTAAGCCCGTGGCTGCGTTCTTGACACTAAAACTCATTTGTGTAGGAACACCCTTTACTCCAACCTCTTTCATCATTCTCATGAAATTGGGATAAGTTCTATCGTTATAAACGATAAATCCAGTATCGATGGCATAGGACTTTCCCTTTACCTCAACGTCCACTGTGGCGGTATGACCACCAATATAATCATTGGCTTCAAACAGGGTTACATCGTGATGCTTATGTAAATAGTAACCACACGTTAAGCCTGAAATTCCTGTACCGATAATTGCTATTTTCATAGAAAGAAAGTCCTTTATCTATCACGATTGATTTAGCAAGCGTGTTACTAATTTAGTTTGTAAGCCATAAGGCATGATACCGACGAGGCGAAGAATCCATGTGAAGCGCTTGGGGAAATAGATGTAAGCTGCCCGTTTATCTATTCCCGTTTGAATCGCGTTTGAAGCTTCTTCTACCGATACCATCATCGGCATATCAAAATCGTTTTTATCCGTAAGTGGGGTTTTCACAAATCCAGGGAAAACACAGCTGATGGCAACCCCTTTTTTTTTCCAATCGAGCTGTAGAGTGCGCACTAAATAGGTGATAGCGGCTTTCGAAGCACCGTAAGCTTCAGCACGAGGCAGAGCCAACTCACCCGCTATTGAACTGACGACCACAACATGATGTTCCGATGACAATCTTGTCTGCATTTGTTCCAGTACATTCACGGTCCCCATCACATTGACTGTCATCACTCGCTCTATCAACGCTGCGTCAATCACCCCTTCATCGATGTACTCGCAGTCACCAGCATTGACTATCCACAGCGTTGGAACTAGTTCAATCTTGCTAAATGCCTGTGCTACCGCTTCCCTATCGGTTACGTCAAACGAAAGTGGAACGATGTTCTCTCTGCCCGCTTGTAACGAATGAAGTTTCGCCTCTGAACGCCCGCAGGCGTAGACAAGATAACCTTTTTCAGCATAATCATTAGCCAACTGCCATCCTATGCCAGATGACGCGCCGGTAATGAAGACGGATTGATGCGAGTGCGTCATTACTTACCCAACCTCTGTTTAATATTCTTAATAACAAAACCGAGTAGAGGAATGTTCTCGTAAAGCATTTCCCCTAAGTCGAAGTAATCTCGATGAAAGATGACTCGATCTCCGCTGAAACGAATGTGACTAACCCCATTTACTTTTACGGCTTCTCCCCCATTAAGCTTGGGATGCTGTAACTGCATGGTCCAAGTTAGAAAACCTGAATCTTCTACCTGTTGATGATGACGAATGTCAAAATCACATTTGATGACGTTGGTATACAAAGAGTCAAAATAAGCGGACAGTTGATCCCACCCCTCTAAGCGATGAGCTGAGTCCTCAAACACCACATCCTTGTGATAAATCTGTTCAAGAAGATGCAGGTTGTTCTTGTTTAGCTTCTGATACACCTCGCTAACCATTTCTATATTCATAACAACCCTTAATTCGTTTTTTCAAAAGTCTCTAAAGTACAAGCTAGTACAGCCTGAAAGTTATACAAGATCTGGAAAGTACAACTTTTTGTATAAGTGTTACGGTGGGGAGGTTTGAAAGGATCAAAAAAAAAGCTTGGAAATTTTTCCAAGCTTTTTAACAAGTTCTAAGAATTAGTATTGCTGATTTCTTAACGCATTAATACGCTTTTCTAGTGGTGGGTGGCTCATTAGAAGTTCGGTCATGGATCGCTTACCGTTGATGCCGAATGCCATCATGGAACCTTCAAGATGAGACTCTTGGCTCATTTTCAATCTTTCTAGTGCTGCAATCATCTTTTGTTTGCCAACAAGACTTGCCGCTCCCGCATCCGCATGAAACTCACGATGGCGGCTATACCACATAGTAATAAAGCTCGCTAGGAAGCCAAACACCAGTTCAAGCACCATAGAAACACCGAAGTACACCATCATGTTAGTGCCGCCTTCGCCTTCATCGCTGTTATTGTTTGACGCAACAATATTTGCAATAAAGCGAGACAGGAAGATAACGAACGTATTCACGACACCTTGCATTAGCGTCATGGTAACCATGTCGCCATTCGCGATATGACTAACTTCGTGGGCAAGTACCGCTTCTGCTTCGTCTCGTGTCATATTGTGTAGTAGGCCGCTAGATACAGCCACCAACGAGTCATCTCTCTTTGCACCCGTCGCAAATGCGTTTATATCTGGAGAATCATAAATCGCAACGGTTGGCATACCGATGCCCGCCTGCTGAGATTGTCGACCGACGGTTTCTAGTAACCAATGCTCTGTTTCATTACGAGGGCTTTCGATCACCATTCCACCAACTGAACGTAGCGCCATTTTCTTTGACATCATCAAAGAGATGAATGAACCGCCAAATCCAAATACTGCCGCCATGACTAATAAACCCGACAAACTGCCTGGTTGCATGCCAGTAGCTGCATAGACAATGTTAAGAACAATACTTAACACTAGAACCACAGCAAGGTTAGTTGCTAGGAAGAGTAATACTCGCTTCATTCACATTTCTCCAAATTAAGAAGCTTGATTATGACGAAAATGCCATTTTGCTTATAGTTTTAGTCAAAGTTCTACGGCCCAAGTTTGAGATCCGTGTGGCATTTTTCGATTTCACTATATACATATAGTCTTAGATTTAAAAATCAAGGTTAAGCTTTAAATTGAAACAAACAGTTAATATCTTGATTACTTCATAAACTATAAGCCCATGAAATAACAGAAAAGCACATCAACTACCGATGATTGCAATTATACGCATATAAAATATGGAGCTAAGATTTCATTGTGATTGATGAAAAGGTCTTAGACTTTGGTCGTATTGTGAGTGATAAGTGTGCGAGTTAAAGTCCAGTGAGATTGAACACTCCATGTAGAAAAGGAAAATACCATGGTAGAGAACAACAACTTTCAGATGGCAATTGATTTGCTTTGCTGCCACCTCGGTATCAGCGAAGACGAAGCTCGTGAGCAACTAGGTATTCAAGACACTACTGAGCTAGACATTCATCTTATGGAAACTCAGTCTGCACTTATGGGCCTATCGGAAGATAAGTAACTTCCAACATGTTATCCAATTAAAAAGGGCTGTCATAATGACAGCCCTTTGCATTTATATGCTTTCGAGTACATCTAACTTGATATATTTGCCTAAGTCTCGCTTCTTACAGCCAGGAACGTAAGGCACCTCCCCTAACTTGGGTGCATCAATTTTGTTTTCTAGCATCTCTATAATTTCAGCGTAATGCTCCACACCAGGGTTTACGCGGTTAGCTACCCATCCGACTAATTCAAGACCATCCGCTTTAATCGCTTCAGCAGTAAGCATAGCGTGGCTCAAACAGCCCAATTTAATACCTACGACCAAGACAACTGGCAACTTTTCTTGTTGAACCCAAGTCGACAGACAATCGTCTTTCGAAACTGGTACGCGCCAACCACCAGCGCCTTCAACTAACACAAAGTCACTGTTTTCTTTATGCTGGTGTAAGGTTGTAGAGAGCTTGTCGTAACTAATTACTTCATCATCGGCTATCGCAGCAATATGCGGCGACGCAGGTAACGAAAGCGCATAAGGATTGACTAAGTCGTAGTCGATATCTTGATTCGCAGCCGCTTGAAGATGTAACGCATCTGAATTTCTCAGACCGTGTTCTGTAATTTCGCATCCTGCTGCGACAGGCTTATACCCTATCGTTGATTTTCCTTGTGCACCTACAGCACTTAATATCGCTTTTGATACAACGGTTTTCCCAACTTCAGTATCCGTACCGGCAATAAATAGTGCTTTCATCATAATGCAACTGACCCCAAACAAATTTGATAACTAGCAGGTAGCAACCCATCTTGGTTTGCGTATTTTTGATATTCCATTTCAAGTGCCTTGAGAGCCTGTTTACCAGTAAACCCTTTTGAGCGACCTTCTACGTGATTGGCTCCTATGCCTTTCAAGTCCTTCATCAAACCAAGTGCGGTGCGATACCACATAACCATTTCCGGCAAGTCTAGTTGATGGTCACGACATCCAGATTGCGCTAACGCAATTTTTACCTGATTCAACGTCGTAAAGTCGTTTACATGTTGATATGCATCAATTTTACCCCATGACCTCTTGAGTTCTTTAAGAGAGCCATCGACAAGAGATGAGAAGAATACAGCGCCTCCAGTTTTGGTCACGCGTTTCATCTCTCGCAGTGGTATCGACAAATCCGCACACCACTGTAATGCCAAGCTGGAGACTACATAGTCAAATTCAGCTGACGTAAAAGGTAGCTGCTCAGCGTCTGCCAATTGATAAGTCACATTTTCGATACCACAACGACGTTGAGCCTCTGCTAACATCTCAGCAGAGAGATCAGCGCAAACTACGTCAGCGCCTCTAAGCAGTAACTGCTGCGCGCAGTATCCCGTTCCACAGCCAAGATCGAGCACTCGGCATCCAGATAAGTCATTGGGCAGTTTGTCCAGCAAACGGTCCGCCACTTTTCGTTGCAGTTCAGCATGCTGGTCATAATGCTCCGCAGCGCGTCCAAACGCTGCGGAAATTGCATCTTTATTTGGTAATGGAGTATGCAAATGAGCTAACACTTCGGTCATTTATCCTGCCTCCGAAAAACGTGTCAAATGGGTGGCAAGCATTAGCACATCTTGATGCTGATGCGACGCAGAGAGAGTAATACGCAGCCTTGCACTTTCTCTGGGTACCGTTGGAGGACGAATAGCCGTGGTCCACACACCTTTTTCTTTTAAAGAAGAACAAAGCGCTAAAGCGCGAGCTGAGTCACCGACAACCCAAGGCTTAATTGGCGTAGAGGTGGAAACATATTCTGGGCAATCGCTTAACAGCTCCTCAAACATGGCAGACAATTCCATCCATTTTTCTCTGCGCCAATGTTGCGTTTGAATCATTGACAGAGCCTTTAACAGCGCACGGGCATGAGCTGCTGAAAATGCCGTTGAATAAATGTAGTGACGAGCAAATTGGGTTAGATATTGGCCCATTTCTTCTGAGCAAAGTATTGCAGCACCATTAAGACCAAACGCTTTACCAAACGTCACGACTAATATCTCTGGCTTGAGTTCACTGATCCCACAGGCTCCCAATCCATTGTCGCCAATTACCCCAATGCCATGAGCATCATCGACCATCGACAACATACCGTGCGTCTGGCAAACTCCGACAAATGCTTCGATATCAGATAGATCGCCATCCATACTAAACACACTTTCGGTGACCGCGAGTGTTGAACGCTCGGCTCTAGCCAATGACTCCAAATGGGCAAGATCGTTATGACGAAAGCGCTTCATATCTGCGCCACAAAGCATACCCGCTTCCATCAGTGAGGCATGATTGAGTCTATCTTGAAGTAACAAATCCCCCTTAGTTAATAGCGTGAGCAGCAGCGCTTGATTGGCAGCATAACCTGACGAAAAAAACAGTGCAGTATCAAAACCCAACCATTCAGTAAGCGCAGATTTCAATGACTCATGCTGTGTGGAATAACCCGTCACTAAAGGAGAGGCTCCACTACCCACTCCAAGCTCTGAGATGGCTTGCTGATAGCTGTCTTTTAGCTCAGAACTTGACGCTAGACCTAAGTAGTCATTGGAAGAGAAGTTAAGGAATGACTGACCGTCTTTATGAAAAACAGATTGATTCCCTGACTCCAATGTTTGGACAGAGCGAAGCAAGTTGCTCCGCTCCCTTTCCATTAGAGCATCCGAGATGCGCTGGTTAAACGCTCGCGTCATAGAACAAATCGTCTTTTGTTGGACGCGCAGCAACACGCTCTACTACTCTATCTAGTAACTCGCTTTCTTGGATTTCATCTGGCTTTTGCGATGTCTCTTCGCGATTAATACCCAACTTCTTAAACAATTGAAGATCGGTATCTTCATCTGGATTAGGGGTCGTCAGCAACTTACAACCATAGAACACTGAGTTTGCTCCGGCCATGAAACACAGGGCCTGCATTTGCTCATTCATATTTTCTCGCCCAGCAGACAAGCGCACTGCTGACTTTGGCATCATAATACGGGCAATCGCAATTAGACGGATGAAGTCGAACGGTTCTACATCGTCCACTTCTTCTAACGGCGTGCCTTTTACTTTGACCAACATATTGATAGGCACGCTTTCTGGTTGCACTGGTAAGTTGGCTAACTCCATCAGCAGACCTGCGCGGTCATTAGCACTCTCACCCATGCCAATAATGCCACCTGAGCAAATCTTCATACCAGCATCACGAACATGGCTAAGAGTGTCTAAGCGGTCTTGGTAAGTTCTTGTGGTAATGATGTTGCCGTAAAATTCAGGTGAGGTATCAAGGTTGTGGTTATAGTAGTCAAGTCCAGCCTCAGCTAAGTGACTTGCTTGATCTGGCGTTAGCATGCCTAAGGTCATACAGGTTTCTAAACCCATATCTTTTACGCCTTTAATCATATCTGTTAGCAAAGGCATATCGCGCTCTTTGGGGTTTTTCCATGCAGCCCCCATACAGAATCGCGTTGAGCCTGCATTTTTCGCTTTTTTAGCAGCATCTAGTACACGCTCCACTTCCATCAAGCGTTCAGATTCTACGTCTGTTTTATAACGTGCACTTTGGGGACAGTATTTACAGTCCTCTGGGCACGCACCGGTTTTAATCGACAGCAAAGTGCTAACTTGGACGTGATTTGTTTGTTGAAACTGCCTGTGCACCAACTGCGCCTCAAACAGCAGATCCATAAAGGGTTTGTTCATCAACGCTTGCACTTCGGCATGGGTCCAATCGTGTCGTACTTCCACTGGTTTATCCTTTGCTCACTTATAATTAGTCTTGGCTAGTGTACTGACAAGCGGTACACTGTCAACACCGACCACCCCAACAAGTTTACACTTGGTTAATTTTTAATCAGAGCTTATTTCATGGATTTAGAGTTTGATAAACAGCATATCTGGCACCCTTACACTTCTACCCTTAACCCTTTAACTTGTTATCCCGTCATCTCTGCTAATGACGTACTTCTTAAACTAGAAAATGGCCTTGAACTCGTAGACGGCATGTCTTCTTGGTGGTCTGCGATACATGGGTATAAACACCCAAAGCTCAATCAAGCGTTGATTCAACAAAGTGAAAAGATGGCTCACGTCATGTTTGGTGGCATTACTCACCAACCGGCAATCGACGTCAGCAAACGGCTGTTAGCACTGGCACCTGATAATCTGGAACACATTTTCTTAGCTGACTCTGGCTCGGTCTCTGTTGAAGTAAGTCTAAAGATGGCTCTGCAATATTGGCATGCAAAGGGAGAGAACCGACCTAAGTTCCTGACGTTAAGTCACGGTTATCACGGTGACACCTTTGCGGCTATGTCGGTAACCGATCCCAACAACTCGATGCACAGTTTGTATAAAGGGTTTCTTCCGGAGCATATTTTTGCGAAATCGCCAACGATCGGTTTTGACGAAGAGTGGGATGAGGCCGATATTGCCGACTTTAAAGCAAAGATTGACCTACACCACCGCGAGATCGCCGCAGTAATCCTTGAACCTATTGTTCAAGGCGCTGGTGGGATGCGAATTTACCACCCCAAATTTCTTTCCCGAGTGCGTGAGCTTTGCGACCAATACGGTATTTTGCTGATTTTGGATGAAATCGCTACGGGCTTTGGAAGAACAGGAAAACTGTTTGCTTGCGAGCACGCCAATGTCCAGCCAGACATTATGTGTGTTGGCAAAGCACTAACTGGCGGCTATATGACTTTGTCCGCTACACTCACGTCGAAGCATGTGGCTGATACTGTATGTGGTGGGGAAGCTGGCTGTTTTATGCACGGGCCTACTTTTATGGGGAACCCTTTGGCTTGCGCTGTTGCTTCAGCCAGCTTAGAACTCATTGCCGACAACCACTGGCAGCAACAAGTCAGCAGTATCGAAGCACTGTTTGCTCAGCTGCTCCCTGCCTTAACTCGCCACCAACAAGTTGAGAACGTGCGTTGGCTTGGCGCAATTGGTGTGGTTGAAACCAAACACCCCGTAAATATGGAAGTGATTCAGAAGCATTTCGTCGAACAAGGGGTTTGGATTCGACCTTTCGGCAAGTTGATCTATATGATGCCACCTTACATAAGCCAGCCGGAACATATTGACGCCTTAGTTAAAGCTATTGATTTAGCGTTGGAAAATGAAGCTTGCTTCGTTGAATCAAGCGCAGGATAACGTGTACTGAAAAGCGGTTTGACGCTTGGTTTCAAACCGCTTTGTATATCGATGATAATTAACGTAGTTGGCTATCTTTACTCGCCCGACGATTAAACAACGCCTGACGTTGAGTTAAGTGCTCTAGCGATTGCTGACATTGAATACAAAATCTCACACCCTTTATCGCTATGCGCCTCGCTTCAGGAATCAACTCCCCACACTCATCACAATAAAGCGCACTTTCTCCGCGACTCGCCGCGCTTCTTACCCGTGAAATCTCATCGTCAATGGTATTTTGAATTTGTTGGCTGACACTATCGTCATTTGCCCACCCTACGGCCATATGCCCTCCTCAGTTAGGTCGAGAAATGAATACTTACCGTGGTAAGGCGGACATTATAACTATTGGGCTTGAGTTAATAATCAGTCGAAATTAGGAAAGACTATTACATTGTTGTAATAGTTAAATCAGACGTCGCATACCTAAACAAGCGGAAAGTTGACTTCTAGATATGAAAAAGCCCAGCAATGCTGGGCTTAATAATTAGTAGGTTATGCGTTAACCGATATGTGTTGCGCCACTCATGTACTTTTGAAGTACAGCTGGAATCGCGATACGACCATCTGCTTCTTGGTTGTTCTCTAGGATAGCAACCATAGTACGGCCAACCGCTAGGCCAGAACCGTTTAGAGTGTGCACCAGCTCAGGCTTCTTCTCACCTTTACGGCGGAAGCGAGCTTGCATGCGACGAGCTTGGAAGTCCCACATATTTGAACAAGAAGAGATCTCACGGTATGTTTCCTGCGCAGGAACCCAAACTTCAAGATCATAAGTTTTGCGAGCACCAAAGCCCATATCACCAGTACAAAGCACCACTTTACGGTATGGAAGTTCTAGCAACTGAAGTACTTTCTCAGCATGACCAGTTAGCTCTTCAAGCGCGTCCATTGAATCTTCTGGCTTCGTGATTTGTACCAATTCAACTTTATCGAACTGGTGCATACGAATAAGACCACGAGTGTCACGACCATAAGAACCCGCTTCAGAGCGGAAACAAGGCGTGTGCGCCGTCATCTTAAGTGGCAAGTCCGCCTCTTCAGAAATAGTGTCACGAACTAAGTTCGTCACTGGCACTTCTGCTGTCGGGATAAGAGACAGTTTACGTGGCTCTTCATCGCTCGCTTTTTCAGTTAGTGGCTCAGTGTGGAAAAGATCTTTACCAAACTTAGGTAACTGACCAGTACCAAACAGGCTGTCCGCATTCACTAGATAAGGAACATACATTTCTGTATAGCCGTGTTCTTCCGTGTGAAGATCCAGCATAAACTGAGCGATTGCACGGTGAAGGCGAGCGAATTGGCCTTTCATAACGATAAAGCGTGCACCAGTAATCTTCGTTGCGCTAGCAAAGTCTAGACCATCACCCATCTCACCAAGATCAACGTGATCCTTAACTTCAAAGTCGTAAGACTTAGGCTCACCCCAACGTGAGATTTCTACGTTGTCGTTTTCATCTTTACCTTGAGGAACGTCGTCCGCTGGCAAGTTAGGAACAGACAGTGTGATGTCTTCAAGTTGAGCCATTACCGCAGTGAGCTCTTCTTTCTTCGCTTCAAGATCGCTACCTAGTGTACCGATCTGCTTTTTGATCTCTTCAGCGCCTTCTTTGTCGCCTGCAGCCATTTTCTGGCCGATCTGCTTGGAAATGGAGTTACGCGTGGATTGTAAATTCTCAACTTCTACTTGAATGGACTTACGTTGTTCTTCAAGTTTACGGATAGTCTCTACGTCTAGCTTGAAGCCGCGACGTGCTAATTTTTCAGCTGTTTCATCCAGCTCTGTACGAAGTAATTTAGAATCCAGCATTGCCAATCCTATGCTTTTTAGTTGTGAATACCTCTACAACTGATTACTTTCCAACCAGTTGTAGATATTGATTTGTTAACCGGATAAAGATAACTAAAAGCCACTACTTTTCATAGCGCTTTTGTGGGCTTTTTGCGTCTAAATCCGCCAGATAATCTAACTTTTCGCCAATTTTGGTTTCGAGACCACGATTTGTTGGCTGATAATAGCGAGTTCCTTCCATTTCGGGCGGAAGATATCGTTCACCAGCCGCATACGCACCCGGCTCGTCGTGAGCGTACCGATACTCTGCTCCATACCCCATATCTTTCATCAGTGAAGTCGGTGCATTTCTAAGATGATGCGGGACTTCATATTCTGGTAGGTTATGGGCGTCAGTTAAAGCCTGTTTCCACGCGGTATACACGGCATTACTTTTTGGAGCACATGCCAAATAGACAATCGCTTGAGCGATGGCCCTCTCACCCTCTGCGGGTCCGACACGAGTGAAACAGTCCCATGCAGAAAGTGCAACTTGCATCGCTCTAGGATCAGCGTTGCCTACATCCTCTGACGCAATGGCTAATAGGCGGCGTGCGATATAGAGAGGGTCACAACCCGCCGCTATCATGCGTGCAGACCAATACAGCGCCGCATCTGGGTTTGACCCCCTAATGGACTTATGTACCGCAGAAATCAAGTCGTACCAGATATCGCCTTTATTATCGAAGCGATTGACTTTCTCACCAGCCACTTCCGCTAATAGAGCTAACGTAATGTCCTTCTCACCCTGTGCATTATCTTCGGCCATATCGTAGAGTAGCTCTAGGTAGTTCAGCGACATACGCGCGTCGCCATTAACCAGCTCCGCTAAACGCTCCAGAACGTTGTCATGGAAATTTGCCGCGATAGTTCCCAAGCCTCGCTTTTCATCATCTCTTGCTTGCTCCAGTACCAATAAAATATCGGCTTTGTCCAAAGACGTCAGTTTGTAGACTCGAGCTCGAGACAATAGTGCATTATTAAGCTCAAATGACGGGTTTTCGGTGGTCGCACCAATAAAGGTTACTGTGCCATCTTCAATATGAGGTAGAAACGCATCTTGCTGGCTTTTGTTAAAACGATGGACCTCGTCCACAAACAGAATCGTTCGTTTACCAGCCAGCTTGTTCTCGCGAGCTCTTTCGATAGCCGCACGGATATCTTTAACACCTGACGTCACTGCCGAGACTCTTTCTACCTCTGCATCCGCATAATTTGCAGCCACTTCAGCAAGCGTCGTTTTACCTGTACCTGGTGGGCCCCAGAGAATCATTGAGTGCAATTGACCCGCTTCAAGCGCACGTCGAAGCGGTTTTCCCACACCCAGAATGTGCTGCTGACCAATATATTGCTCAACATTTTCTGGGCGCATTCTAGCAGCAAGGGGACGAAAGTCTTCGTCCCCTGAAAAGTCAAAACTGAAATTACTCACGCAATCTCCTAGTTCCTTTGGTCGTCCACTTCGACGCCATTAGGAATCACAAAGGTAAATCGGTCGGCAGAAGGTTTGCCTACTTTAATGTTGTCAAACGCAAAGGTTCCTTTCTGACCATCTTGCTCAATAACATTAAAGCCATGCACAATACCTTTGCTATCAATATTAATCTGGAACTGCCCCTGTGTTGAATCAACAGCAGTAGGAATCAGAGTAAATACGTCGCCCTTTTGATTGACGTTGTAATTATCCCAGTCACTGGCGCGATTACGAGTTAATAATACAAACGGGGTTTGCTCGGTCGCTTGCTCCTGATTGTAAATACTGACTTGCTCTATAAATGGGCTGTAGTACCACAAGTTGTTGCCATCTGATACCAAGACATTTTCGTCAGGCATGGTTGTCACCCAGCGGAACATGCTAGGACGTGATATTTCAACATTGCCCTCGCCTTCCATCACGACCTCACCTTCAGGGCTAGTGACTTTTTGAGTGAAGGTAGCACTAAATCCGTCGTTTAACTGTAGTCTGTCGCTTAGCTCCTGCTGAGGCGTCGCAGTTGCTAGAGCAGAAAAACCTAGCGTGGAAAAGCTCAAAGCGGCGAGCGTTAACCATTTCTTCATGTAGTCTCCTCAGAGCTTATCAATCATCATTAATCTTTAGGTGGCGGCGGTGCGAGTACCTCGCGATTACCATTATGGCCTGGCGCACTAACAATACCTTGCGCCTCAAGTTGCTCTACGATGCGAGCGGCACGGTTGTAGCCAATCTTAAATCGTCTTTGTACACCTGATACCGAGCCTCGACGAGACTGAACAACGTGCTCGACTACTTGGTCGAACAGAGGATCCATCTCTTCATCACCTTCCATTTTTTCACCTGGAAGTAGAGTTTCTGGTGATTGTTCACCGCTGGTAATCTCTTCAATGTAGTTAGGTTTACCACGAGCTTTCCAGTTATTCACCACCGCATGCACATCATCATCTGATGCAAATGCGCCGTGAACACGCGTGGTATGACTTGAACCAGGCGGCAAATACAACATGTCACCCATACCTAATAGCGATTCCGCGCCGCCTTGATCGAGAATGGTTCGTGAGTCTGTTTTTGTCGATACCGTAAAGGCCACACGTGTTGGGATGTTCGCCTTAATAAGACCAGTGATAACATCAACAGAAGGTCGCTGCGTCGCAAGAATAAGGTGTACACCTGCCGCACGTGCTTTTTGCGCCAAACGAGCAATCAATTCTTCAACCTTCTTGCCAACTACCATCATCAAGTCAGCAAATTCATCGACGATAACGACGATGTAAGGCAGTTTCTCGAGTAATGGCGGCTCAGGATCCATACTGTCCCCAGCTTGCCACAGTGGATCATGAATTGGATGTCCAGCTTCAGCAGCCATCTTAAGTTTGTCGTTAAAGCCTTTAATGTTACGCACGCCTAATGCCGACATTAACTTGTAGCGACGCTCCATTTCTCCTACACACCAACGTAGTGCATTGGAGGCGTCTTTCATATCCGTCACAACTTCAGATAATAGATGAGGGATACCCTCATAGACCGATAGCTCAAGCATTTTCGGGTCGATCATAATAAAGCGAACGTCTTCTGGTGTCGCTTTATATAGCATACTCAGAATCATAACGTTCACACCGACCGACTTACCCGAACCGGTTGTGCCTGCCACCAGTACGTGAGGCATCTTCGACAAGTCTGCAACGACGGCATCACCTGCGATATCTTGACCAAGCACGACTGTAGTAGGAGATTTCGCTTCAATGAACGCTTGACTGCCCACTACGTCAGAGAAGAAGACAGTTTGACGAGACATGTTCGGCAGCTCTAGTCCAACATATGGTTTACCAGGGATAACCTCCACCACACGAACTGCCATTGCTGACAGTGAACGCGCTAAGTCCATCGACAGACCTGAAATACGACTCACTTTAACGCCCGGAGCAAGATCAAGCTCAAAACGGGTAATCACTGGACCAGGGAAGATATCCACCACTTCGGCTTTTATCTTGTAGTCAGCCAATTTCGATTCAACCAAACGAGCGATGTTTTCTAATGCCTCGCGGTCGATGAAATTCTCACGCTTCTCTGGATGGTAAAGAAGTTCCAAGGTCGGCATTGGCTCTGCTGGCTTAGGAAGATTCTGCTCTTGCTGTACTAAGAACGGATTCATCTTAGCCACTTGTGCTTTTTGAGCATCTGCGACTAAGTTCTGGAACGCAGCGGAATCTGGGTCGACGGCTTCAGGTTCAGGCTCATTACTTTCTTGAAGCACTGAAGCGTGCGACGTTTCCTCTTGCTCGAGCGCATCAATATCGAATGTAGGCTCTACATGGGTACGAGACGGTTCAACTTCAAGTTCCTCAAAATTCCCCAACTCGCTACTTGCTTTAGGCACCGGCTCTGATGGAGTAATGTTAGTCGCCTCATCAACAAGATTTGTGTCCACCGATATAGCTTGCGTTGTCGGCTCACTCACTTCCCATGGCATGGTATCGATATTGACACTCTCAGTCGCAGTTTCAGCCTGAGCGGAGGTAGACGATAACGCTGCTGCTCCAATGGCCGTAGAGGTTAGTGGTATAGAGGCATCCAATTCCGGCTCATCATTATCTTGTGCAGCAAAGTCATCACTAGAGCGCGCCGCCATCTCGAGTTCTTCGATGGTAGCGCCCAATTGACGAGTTCGTTCAACCTGAGGTTCGTTGCTGGTCTCAGAATGAACCGATGGCTGCTCTTGTACTGTGGCGTCAAATACAGGCGTGACCGGCTCAATAGTCGGTGCTGCATGATGATATTCTGGCTCTGTTTCAACTTCAGACTCAGGGATTGTCATCGTCGGCTCAACACGCTGTGTATCCGTGTCTAGCTGTTGCCAATCCGAAGAGAACAATGGGTCGAACTCTTCTTCTTTGTTTGATGCGGGTTGAGCCGCGACAGTGTTAACTGGTTCTGGTACATGGATGTTGTATTGTTTCTTCGCAACCGGCGCCGTATCTACATTATCGGTTTCAGACTCATTCGCTTCTGCTGAGAAGTGTGGCATATCGTCAGCCGGTTCTTCTCGCTCAGGCTGCGATAAAACAGGCTCATACACTTCTTCCTTGGTACCACGAGCTTTATTGACGACGTTGGAAGACATAGACAGCACAGAATCGCCAATCCATTCGACAATACTCAGCCATGAGACACCGGTTAGCAGCGTAAACCCAGCACCCCATAGAAATAATAGAACAATGGTTGTGCCAAGTACGTTAAGCGTAGGTAGAGAGAGGCTCGTCAGAACGTCACCAATTACGCCGCCCGATGAAAAATACCAGATATCATCGAAGTTGATATCTGCAAGACCGCAACTGGTTAAGATGAGTATCACCAGACCGAGGATACGCGTTCCCCAGATCATCAAGTCAATTTCATCGTCTTCATCGCGATTGCGGAAAAAGACCCAGGCACTGAAAGCCACAATGAATGGTATTGGGTATGCCAAAGAACCAAAGACAAAAAATAAGGTATCCGCCAACCACGCTCCGACAATCCCCCCTGCATTTTGAATGTCTCCTCCCCATGAGGTCTGTGACCATGAAGGATCGGCAGGGTTAAAGGTGAATAGCGCTACAGCGAGTAGAATGGACGTAAGCACAGCCAAGATAAAGCAACACTCTCTCAGCCGTTGAAATCCGTTTAGGCGAAGCGCGTCTTGCTCTTCGCTCGTCTTGATAATCGTTTCGACTCTTTTTTTGTCCTGTTTGAACATAACCAACATCTAATTATTGAAAACAGCCCGAGCGGCAAAAGCCGCTCGGTGTATTCATTGATTTAACCACATCAAGGATTAAAACCCAATTTAGGTAGAGAATAAAGCATGGATTTTCATTACTTTAGTCAGCTTCCTGTAAGACTTACTGTAACTACAGTTTAGCGGGTTTTAATCACAAGTTGGTTGGTTTGCTTCACTTCTTCCATTACAACGTAGGTACGAGTGTCATTAACGCCCGGTAGACGAAGTAAGGTATCCCCAAGAAGCTTACGATAAGCACCCATATCCGACACCCTTGTTTTCAAAAGATAGTCGAAATCACCAGAAACTAGGTGACACTCTTGAATGTCATCCAGCTTTTGTACCGCAGTATTGAACTGCTCGAACACATCCGGTGCACCACGGTTCAATGTAATCTCAACGAAAACAAGTAGTGACGCATCTAAATATTGAGGGTTAAGAAGAGCAGTATAGCCCGTAATATATCCCTGTCTCTCAAGTCGACGTACGCGCTCTAAACATGGAGTAGGAGAAAGCCCCACTCGTTTAGAGAGTTCGACGTTTGAGATTCGACCATCTTTCTGCAACTCATTTAGAATGTTGCGGTCAATTCGGTCTAGTTCCTTGGACGGCTTCTTATAGTTGTCTGCCATTTTTTATTCCACCTTGTTACTTCCTTGCAAAAAAATATACTACAACTCTGTAATATTCAGTATCAAATTTTGTTTATTAGCTTCTATACTAGTACGTAATTCGACAATAACACCCTACAAACAGTTAATACAACCACAATATAATGAGGAGTCAGGATGATAATTGGCGTACCTAAGGAAATTAAAAACCACGAATACCGTGTTGGTATGGTTCCAGCAAGCGTTCGAGAACTAATCTCAAACGGCCACGATGTTTACGTTGAAACTAACGCTGGCGTTGGTATCGGTTTTTCAGACGATGATTACATCGCTGTAGGCGCATCCATTCTTCCTACCGCTGCTGACGTTTTCGCGAAAGCAGAGATGATTGTAAAGGTCAAAGAACCTCAAGCTGTCGAGCGTGCTATGTTACGCGAAGGACAAATATTATTCACTTATCTTCACCTAGCACCAGATTTTCCACAAACTGAAGAGCTAATCAAGAGCAAAGCTGTCTGCATTGCTTATGAGACTGTAACAGATAATATGGGTCGCTTGCCACTATTAGCACCAATGTCTGAAGTCGCTGGGCGAATGTCTATACAGGCTGGTGCACAAACACTCGAAAAGTCCAATGGTGGACGTGGTCTACTCCTAGGTGGCGTACCTGGTGTAGAACCAGCGAAGGTCGTCGTCGTTGGCGGTGGCGTAGTGGGTTCTAACGCTGCTCGCATGGCTGTTGGTATGCGTGCAGACGTCACAATCCTCGACCGCAATATTGATACATTACGCGTTTTGGACGAAGAATTCCAGGGTCGCGCAAAAGTCGTTTATTCTACTGAAGATGCTTTAGAGAAGCATGTTCTAGAAGCTGATCTTGTCATTGGCGCTGTTTTAGTACCTGGTGCTGCTGCACCTAAGCTAGTCACCAAAGAACATATCGCTAAGATGAAGCCTGGTGCGGCAGTCGTTGACGTTGCTATCGACCAAGGTGGTTGTTTCGAGACATCGCACGCAACCACTCATGCGGACCCAACTTACATTGTTGATGATGTGGTTCACTACTGTGTCGCAAACATGCCTGGCGCAGTTGCACGCACATCAACCTTCGCACTGAATAACGCAACTCTGCCTTACATCATCAAATTGGCGAACAAAGGCTATCAACAAGCGCTGACTGAAGACAAAGGCTTCCTAGACGGCTTGAACGTTATTCACGGTAAAGTGACTTGTAAAGAAGTAGCAGAGAGCTTCGACTTAGAATACGTCGAACCAGCAACTGCTATTGCGATGTTTAACTAATCGCAAATCTACTTTGAACGTTATGTTCTAAACCTCTAAAAGTTAAAAACGGGCATCATGCCCGTTTTTTAATGCGCTCTCTTCGCGTGAATCAGAATATTTCTTGGCGTCACACTGGACTCACAAAATGTACTGAGCCCCACATTATACCCCTGCTCTTGTAAATATATGGCTTTGTCCAAAGCTAGCCACACTTCCAATGGTCGCCTGAAAACGCCTTGTACTACGCTTAATGCTTCCATTTGCCAATATCGTCGGTGACCCATTTGTTCAAAATGGCCAAAATCAACATCAGGTAGGTCGAGTTGCTTATTACGAGCCGCCCATTCGCACAATGCTTTAAAACCACTCGATAGCTGCGATTTTTTTATGCTCGGTATAGGTAAGTAGCCTTCACTTAACTTATGACTCTGGCATAAAGCATCAAAGCCTAAACGAAACACCATCTCTTGTTCACGATGACGACGAACACGCTCTCCTCCTGTCACAGTTTCTTGAAGTGGGATTCGCAACTCATGTTTACTTAGTGACAGTTTTGCGGCCTTCCCCTCTTTGGACAATGGCGAGTAATTATCTCCTTGGATAAGGTGATAACAACACGGTGATATCGTCAGTGCGGATAAATGATGCTCTACGGCATGTTTAATAAGAGTAACGTGTAGATCGCCACATGCATGAAGCGCAACAGCATGTTGAGTTGGCTTAAAGACCAATTTAGATTGCGGAGAAAAAGCATCGCCTTGAACAAACCGCATGGGTAACGCGCGTTTATCGGCTTCTTCCTGCCCTACTTTGCAAAGTGCTGATTGAAACTCAAAGCTTGTAACGGACTGCTTCGACTCTGAAGCCAATAACCGCCCTAAAAATCCTTTCCCTGAGCACCACTCTAGCCATTCATTGCCAGCATGGTCATTCAAACACGCCGTTGTCATCTGCTTTATTTGTTCTAGTTTACGGCCAGGAATCCCAGCATCGAGACCTCTTGGCAACACAAGGTCCTCCGCCGAATGCATTGAGCGAAGTTCAATTACGATATGAGCAGTTCGAACATCGGAAATATACGGCTCTAACGCTTCAATAGCGCACTCAGTCGATGATTTGAGTTTCAGTATCTCTTGCGGGGACAGTGTTTGGAGCCATTCAAACAATTGAGGCGCTGACTCTCGCCATAATACTTGTTCAGAGATCACTTGATGAAAAGGATCATAGCGCCAATAGTTTTGATGACGAAGAAGAAATGAAGTGATGTCTGCAAACGACTGATGCATTTGCGTCCCCCTATTCCCGGTGCAATGCGTTAATCGCACCGATTGTAGGAGGAAGTCTTCAACAACGAAAGGAGTTTATGCTATCGAACGGGTAAGTCGATATCTTTAAACATCTCTTCAATCTCCACATTGGACTTGAGAGAGATGGCTTGTTCAACAACTGGGCGAGTCAAATGAGGAGCAAAACGCTCCATGAAATCATACATATACGAACGCAGGAACGTGCCTTTTCTAAAGCCAATACTGGTAGTACTAGCACCAAATATATGGCTTGCATCAATGGCGACAAGATCGGTGTCTTGCGATTCATCCATGGCCATACTAGCAATAACACCTACACCAATCCCCATTCTTACATACGTTTTAATGACATCAGCATCAGTTGCAGTAAAGACTACTTTAGGCGTCAATCCAACCTTGTTAAAAGCAGTATCAAGCTCTGAACGACCCGTAAAGCCAAATACATATGTTACCAATGAATACGCAGCTAAATCTTCAATGGTGATCTGTTGTTTCAGTGCCAAAGGATGGTCTTTTGGTACCACGATAGAGCGATTCCAGTGGTAGCAAGGCAACATGATGGCGTCCTGATAAAGATGCAATGCTTCTGTCGCGATAGCAAAGTTAGCGGTGCCTTTGGCAATCGCCTCTGACATTTGTGACGGTGTACCTTGGTGCATGTGCAGAGACACTTTAGGATAACGAGCCGTAAATCCTTTAATGACTTCAGGAAGCGCATAACGAGCTTGCGTATGGGTAGTCGAGATATTAAGCGTTCCCATTTCAGGGTGAGTATGCTCACCGGCAACCGCTTTAATACTCTCAACTCGAGAAAGGATTTCTTGAGAGATACGAATGATGTCTTCACCAGCCGTAGTCACTTGCGTAAGATGTTTGCCGCTGCGCTCAAAAATCTGAATACCCAACTCGTCTTCTAGTAAGCGAACCTGCTTACTAATACCCGGTTGAGAGGTATAAAGACTCTCTGCCGTGGCAGACACATTCAGGTTATGGTTCACTACTTCGACAATGTATTTTAACTGCTGTAACTTCATCGGCTTCTCATCATCCCTGTTGATATTGCATTGAGCCCATCACAACTCAAAACAAGCATATAATTATTAGTTATAACGAATTACTAGAAAGATTAACAGTTTTTTTGACTACAAAATGCTCATTTGCATTTTTGCTGGATGAAAAGCTATCGAATTCCTTGCTTTATGACCGAATCGACAACTTAGCAGTGTTGATGCTTTTGTCTTTGGTGTATCCTGTTTATCGAATTGTAGGGAAACTCATTGTAGATACAAAACGTTATGAATATTGGTTTAATCATCGCACTGGTTGCACTGTTGCTTGTCCTGATCCTTGGGTACAACATCATGCTGCAGTACAAATTAAAGGCGGAAGCGACACGACGTCAAGAATCCGCTCGCTACGTAGCCTTAATTGATGCTACTGAAGAACTGATAAGCGGTGCTAGTTACCTCCCTTACAGCAAAGAATTGATGCTTTGCCTTCATAATCGCATTCTCGATGCTCTAATGAACATGTATGAGCTCGATCCTAAGAATAAACACCTTGCCCAAAGAGTTGAGTCTGCCAAAGGTCAAGTTCAGCAGATTCAAGACAGTTATGAAGGTAACGACGCTACATCGTTTAAAGTGCCAACGAGCGATAAGCAAGCCATTATCATGCTTAAACTGGTTAAGCGCCTACGAGACACTGTTCGCACTGAACACAATAAAGGCCGGATGGATACCCAGTCGTATATGGTTGAGAATGCTCGACTCGAAACCATTCAGATTCGAATCAATATCGAAAATGTGGTTAAACGCGCTCACGAATCTATCGCAAAAGGTCAACCAGGTACCGCCGCTCAACTGCTTAAAAAAGGCATTGATGCGCTAAGCACAAAAAATGACAACTACTCGATGCAAGCCAAAGAGAAGCTGTCTGAAATGCTAGAGCAACTTCAAAATAGCCGACAAGCTAAAGCCGAAGAAAAACAACAACAAACCAACAGGGAGCGTGATGACGACATCAACGCACTGTTTGGTGAAAAGAAAAAATGGTAATCTTTACCGGTTCAAAAAAGGTCGCTTTGGCGGCCTTTTTCAATTAGCTCAACGAAAAATATTATGATTACTTCATCTCAAATAGACGCGATTCTTTCTCCGATTAATCAGTTTCTACAATGTTCAACGCCTAACGAGTGGGTTGAAGAAGCAAAAAAGCCCGACAACCTACCTACCATACTTATCGACCACTTACTGTGTGAGTTGAAAGCTGGTCAGTCAGCAATGTTCCTGATTCGCAAATACGCGGTAGATAAACAAAGCGCCGCTGTGTTGTTTGATTGGTTTAAGCCTTATGAAGAGTTTGCATATCGCCGTATTGGTAATATGGAAACACTGCGTGGTAAGAGCAATATTTCTAAGTCCATTATCGCCAAGTCCGACTCACCTTATAGCCAAGACTTAATTGATAAAATGGTGCTACTGATTAAGGAAGAGCTGCATCACTTTTATCAGGTATTAGAAATCATGGAACAGCGTGGTATCGCTTATGAACCAATACCCGCAAGCAGATATGCGAAAGGATTACTATCGAAAATGGCAACTTATGAGCCTAATACCTTAGTAGACAAGCTCATTATTGGTGCCTATATCGAAGCTCGATCGTGCGAACGTTTTGCTAAGTTGGCACCTCACATGGACGACGATATCGCAAAATTCTACATATCACTATTGCGTTCGGAAGCACGCCACTACCAAGACTACTTAACGTTGGCAGAGCAGGTAGCCGGTGAGGATATCAGTGAACGAGTGGCTTACTTTGGTAAGATCGAGGCGGAGCTAATTTCATCTCCGGATAATGACTTTAAATTCCATAGTGGAATACCAGCTTAAGTCTATTTAGTAAGCAACATAAAAAAGAGCCAACATCTTATCGATATTGGCTCTTTTCTTTTTAATGGCTTAGCAATTTAATTTAACGCAAAGACGCATTTATGTCTGCTAGAACCTGAGCTGGGTTTCCTGCTTGAGTAATTGGGCGACCAATCACAAGATAATCAGAGCCCGCCTGAATCGCCATATCTGGTGTCATGATACGTTTTTGGTCACCAACTGCAGCACCTGCTGGACGAATACCTGGAGTAACTAGTTTAAACTCTTTGCCAAGTTGTGCTTTTAGCATGCTAGACTCTTGAGCAGAACAAACCACCCCATCCAAACCAGCATCTTTGGTTAAGTTAGCCAAACGAAGAACGTGCTCCTGAGGCTCAACATTAATACCGATACCCGCGAGATCTGACTGCTCCATACTCGTCAGTACAGTCACACCAATAAGCAGCGGTCGGTCTTTACCATAAGGTTCTAGAATCTCACGAGATGCCGCCATCATACGCTCACCACCGCCAGCATGGACGTTTACCATCCAAACGCCCAACTCTGCTGCAGCTCGTACTGCTTTCGAGCAAGTATTAGGAATGTCATGAAACTTAAGATCTAGAAATACAGAGAAGCCTCGTTTATGAAGCTCTCGAACGAACTCAGGACCAAATAGTGTGAACATCTCTTTGCCCACTTTTAGTCGGCAAGAGCTTGGGTCAATTCTATCGACAAAAGCTAATGCATCGGCTTGGTTATCATAGTCCAGTGCAACAATCACTTTTTGGTCAATCATTTTCGCTCCTCGTTGAAAGTTGAGTTTTACTCAAAAAAAGCAGCACATAAGTGCTGCATTAAAAATTCTGTGTCGGAGGCTACTCGCCATCCAGTCCTCGTATAGGCTTGATCGTACCCCATCCTTTACATGAAGGACAATGCCAATATAACGAATGCGTTGAAAAGCCACATTTACGGCATCGATAGTGCGGCTTAGTTTTTAATTGCTCACCCACTAGTGATTGCAAGGTCGTTAAACTCTCCTTCGCTCGGCCCTCTTCCGCATTCGCAAGATGATAGTCCATCAGGCGGTAGAAACCCTTCATGGTTGGGCTACGAACCAGCTGCCGAGTAAGCAACGCCTGTGCGGCCTCGGTTCCTTCGTGGTTTGCAACTAGCTGCGCCAACATCAACTCAGCAGAAACACCGGCACCTTTTTCAATACTGGCTCTCAGAAATTCAACCAAACCCTGTTCTTGCCCTAAGTGGTGATAACACTCAGCCAAGGTAGGGAGAACTTCACTGATAAAGTCTTTATCTTGTTCTAGCACTGACTCAAGGTAGGACACGGTTTTAGCGTAATCTTCATCTTCCAGATAAAGTTTACCTAATGAAATGCTGGCACGAGCACACCTAGGGTCAACGGCAAGGGCCTTTTTAAAGTTTTGGATCGCCTTATTGGTATTACCGTCGGCCTTTTCGATCATAGCCAACTCACACCAAAAATGAGCGATGCTGTTCTTCACTCGCTTCTTGCCCATCTTTTGTAATGCTGTAGCGTACTCAATCGCTTTATGCCACTCACTGGTTTGCTGATAGATTGCCAGTAATTGCGTTAGAGCAGCTTCACGATGTTCAGGTTCATCAACCAACTGAACAAAAATCTTTTCTGCACGATCAAGAAAACCTGACACCATATAGTCTTTGGCAAGCTGTTGCAGAGCGAGGTTTTTCTGATCGATGGTTAACCCAGAACGGGAGATAAGGTTTTGGTGAATTCGAATGGCTCGGTCTACTTCTCCGCGTGAACGAAATAAGTTACCCAAAGCTAGGTGAGTATCAATAGTCTCATTATCGACTTGTAGCAGTTCGATAAAATGATCAACCGCTTTATCCGATTGATCAGAAAGCAATAGGTTAAGGCCCGTCATATATTGACGAGATATCTGATGCGATTGCTCCTGTCGATCATGCTTCACGCTGCGCTGTCCCATGTACCAACCATAGGCCGCAGCTATCGGAAGAAGCAGGAATAATAGCTCAAGCATTTAGTAAATAGACCCTAACCCTTTTGTTTGATTAGCTATTCGCGCTAACCACTTCTTTAGATTCTGATGGTTTCTGTTTCGCTAACTGTTTCTTCAACTTGCGTACCGTCAATTGAGACTTAAGGTGTAAGCTGCCAAAAATAACCCAAGAGATAACAAAACCTATGACAAACACACTGCCCAGCAAGGTCGATAGATGGAAATCACCTTGGGCCAGCAAATAATTAAAAGTAACCACTTCTTGGTTCTGTGAGCCAAGAGCTAAAGTCACTAAAAAAAGTACTATCAGTAAAACTATTTTTATAATCTTCATGCGTTTTTACCACAGTTATTGGATAGCTACGATTATGCAGGAAATTGGATTCACACACCATGCCCTCTAACAATAATCTTGTTAATCGTGGCTAAAATTAGAGTATATAGACTATTCTGTATGCACCTTTGGTGATAATTAAACGACTATGCTCACTCGACCACAAAACAAAACGGCACACTAATAAGTATGCCGTTTTATCGATTAACGAGTATTTACAGACTGTCGTTCACGCGCTCACGTAACTCTTTACCTGGTTTGAAGTGTGGTACGTATTTACCATCAAGTTCCACTTTATCACCAGTTTTAGGGTTGCGACCTACACGAGGTTCACGGTAGTGAAGAGAAAAGCTACCAAAACCACGGATTTCAATACGGTCACCGCTCTCTAACGTATTGGCCATATGTTCTAGAATATCTTTTACCGCATCTTCAATTTCCTTTGCGGACAAATGAGTTTGCTCCGCGCAGAGTCTTTCTATCAATTCAGACTTAGTCATAGGTAGGTACCCTCGTTACTCTTTATCTTTATATTCAGTGAATAGTGGTCTATTTGTCATTTTACAACAACAGTGCACTAACTGCCTGTATAAATTGATAATAGTCTATATTTTGAAAAGATAAAAACAAAAAAAAGGAGCCTTACGGCTCCTTTTTCACTAATGGCGTAAATTATTCGCCTTTAGCAGCTTTGAATGCATCAGCCATAGCATTACCGAACGCGCCTTCTTCTTGCTTGTTCAGTGAAGCCATTGCTTCTTGCTCTTCAGCTTCATCTTTAGCTTTAACAGATAGGTTGATTACGCGGTTCTTACGGTCAACACCTGTGAACTTCGCTTCAACGCTGTCGCCAACGCTTAGGATTAGAGACGCATCTTCAACGCGGTCACGTGATACTTCAGAAGCACGGATGTAGCCTTCTACACCTTCTTCTAGTTCGATAGTAGCACCTTTAGCGTCAACTGCAGTAACAGTACCGTTTACTAGAGTACCTTTCTTAGTGTCTGCAACGTAAGCATTGAATGGGTCATTTTCCATTTGCTTAACGCCTAGAGAGATACGCTCACGCTCAGCGTCTACTGCTAGAACAACTGCAGAGATCTCGTCACCTTTCTTGTACTCACGAACTGCTTCTTCACCAGCAACATTCCAAGAAATGTCAGATAGGTGAACTAGACCGTCGATGCCGCCTTCTAGACCGATGAAGATACCAAAGTCAGTGATAGACTTGATCTTACCAGTAACTTTGTCGCCCTTAGCTTGCATTTCAGCGAATGACTGCCATGGGTTAGCTTTACACTGTTTCAGACCTAGAGAGATACGACGACGTTCTTCGTCGATATCAAGAACCATAACCTCAACTTCGTCGCCAACATTAACAACTTTAGATGGGTGAATGTTCTTGTTAGTCCAATCCATTTCTGAAACGTGTACTAGACCTTCAACGCCTTCTTCGATTTCAACGAAGCAGCCGTAGTCAGTTAGGTTAGTAACACGACCAGTTAGCTTGTGACCTTCTGGGTAACGCTTAGCGATTGCTACCCATGGATCTTCGCCTAGCTGCTTAAGACCTAGTGATACGCGAGTACGCTCACGGTCGAACTTAAGAACTTTAACTAGGATCTCGTCACCAACGTTAACGATCTCAGATGGGTGCTTAACACGCTTCCACGCCATATCAGTGATGTGTAGAAGACCGTCAACACCGCCAAGGTCAACGAATGCACCGTAGTCAGTAAGGTTCTTAACGATACCTTTAACTTCAGTACCTTCTTGTAGAGTCTCAAGAAGTTCGTCACGCTCAACGCTGTTTTCAGATTCGATAACAGCACGACGAGAAACAACAACGTTGTTACGCTTCTGGTCTAGCTTGATAACTTTGAACTCTAGCTCTTTGTTTTCTAGGTGAGCAGTGTCACGGATTGGACGCACGTCAACAAGAGAACCAGGAAGGAAAGCACGGATACCGTTTAGTTCAACAGTGAAACCGCCTTTAACTTTACCGTTGATGATACCAACAACAGTTTCAGCTTCTTCGTAAGCTTTCTCAAGAACGATCCAAGCTTCGTGACGCTTCGCTTTCTCACGAGAAAGTTGAGTTTCACCGAAACCGTCTTCAACAGCGTCTAGAGCTACGTCTACTTCAGCACCAACTTCAACTTCAAGTTCGCCAGCAGCGTTCTTGAACTGTTCAGCAGGGATAGCAGACTCAGACTTAAGGCCAGCGTCAACAAGAACGAAACCGTTCTCGATAGCTACTACAGTACCTTTAACGATACTACCTTGTTGGAATTCTGTTTCGTTTAGAAACTCTTCAAAGAGTTGAGCAAAAGATTCAGTCATTATTTAATCTTCAATAAGTAAACGTCCATGGGCATCCTACCGCATGGGGTTGATAATTTAGTCGGTCATCATCCTTGCGACCAACGGCTCAAAGCTCACCAAGTCTATGCCTAATAGAGGCTACTTCGTGAGTTTAGATTCGATATATTGTAGCGCTTTTTCCAACACTTGCTCGATGTTTAGCGAAGTTGAATCTAGCACTAGAGCGTCATCTGCAGGACGAAGAGGTGCAACCGCACGGTTACGATCTCGATAGTCTCGTTCTTCGATCTCGCTCAAAAGGTCGTCAAATCTAACATCTAAACCCTTTAGTTGCAACTGCTTAAAACGCCTTTGCGCTCTTTCTTCTGCACTTGCATCTAGAAAGATTTTTACTGGTGCTTCAGGGAAAACAACAGTTCCCATATCACGACCATCGGCCACCAAACCAGGCTCGACATTAAATGCTCTCTGACGACGTAGCAGAGCTTCTCTTACGCGAGGCAGCGCTGCGATTTTTGATGCCGCATTGCCAGTTTCTTCTTTACGAAGTTCACCTGACACATCTTCACCTTCAAGGATCACTTTAACCAGTTCTCCTTCAGCGACAAACTGCACATCTAGGTGCATCGCCAATGGGACTAGCGCGTCTTCAGACTCAAGATCCACGCCATGATGAATTGCAGCTAACGCTAAAACGCGGTAAATCGCCCCAGAATCCAGTAAGTGATAGCCTAATTTCTCAGCTAGCAACATACACAGTGTGCCTTTGCCAGCACCACTTGGTCCATCCACAGTAATCACTGGTGTGTTTGAGGACATGTTTTACTCCACGTTGTTTTTTCATAAGCTCGACTTTGAAGGTCCAACTCATTTTTGTTCTTAATTTTACGGCGCAGAATTATATACCCAATAGCCTCAAGATGCCATTTTCTTTACCTTCAAACATAAAAAAGCGCCAACAAATAACCTTGTTGGCGCTCTATTCATTAAATGTATTTATACTATTGGTTTTTGGCCGCGGCTAATCAGTTTTAGTAGCACGTTATCGGCAGCCTCGCCCGCTACACCTGCCAGTTTATCGGTGATCTTCTTCTTTTGAACATAGTGGATAGACAACACGGTTTTGTCCTTACACGCTTCGATAACAATATCATCCGATGCTTTAATTTCATCCACCAGCCCTAGCTCTTTGGCTTGAGTACCAAACCAGTGCTCACCCGTCGCAACTTTATCCAAGTCGAGAGCCGGACGATGTTCGCGAATAAAGTCTTTAAACAGACCGTGCGTTTCTTCTAGTTCTTGTTTGAACTTGTCACGAGCTTTATCCGTGTTTTCGCCAAACATTGTCAGCGTGCGCTTGTACTCACCCGCTGTAAGCTGTTCAAATTCGATATCATTTTTCTTCAATAACTTATTGAAGTTCGGCAATTGTGCAATCACGCCAATAGAACCAACAACAGCAAATGGCGCTGAGACAATCTTGTCAGCAATACACGCCATCATATAACCACCACTTGCTGCCACCTTGTCTACAGCGATAGTCAAAGGTAATTTCGCCGCTTTAATACGGTCAAGCTGTGAAGATGCCAAACCATACGCATGAACCATACCGCCACCGGATTCAAGGCGTACTAGTACTTCGTCGCCATCACGCGCTACAGCCAGAATCGCGCTCACTTCTTCACGTAGCGATGCCACTTCTTTCGCATCAATGCTGCCATTAAAGTCGAGAACGAATAGGTGTGGTTCGCGTTTGCTATCAAGCTCACCATCTTTTGACGCTTTTTTAATCTCTTTCTCGCGCTGCTTGGTTTTCTCTTTTTCCGCTTTCTTTTCTGTTTTATCACGAGCTTTGATGAACGCGTCATCGTGTAAGTGGTGTTCTAATTGCTCTACTGTTTGTTTACGTTGTTCAGTTAAGTTAGTGATTTCAAGTTCGCCTTTTGCGCCACCAGAGCGTCCACCAACTGACTTAGCAATAACCAACAACGCGACAATCGCTACGACAACAGTCACGATCTTGGCTAAAAATAATCCGTAGTCTAATAAAAATTCCAATGTGTTAATCCCCTGTACGACGAATTAGTGTATTGTAACCATCTTGTCACGATTACCAAGAATTATTCAAAACTAAGGAAGTGTTCAGTGGAATATTCAACCGCTCCTGAGGCGCTAAAAGGTAAAGTTATTCTAGTCACAGGCGCTGGTGCCGGCATTGGTCGCCAAGCTGCTTTAAGTTATGCCGAACATGGCGCAACAGTCATTTTATTGGGTCGTAATGTTAAGAATTTAGAGTACCTCTACGACGAAATTGAGAATGCAGGCTACCCACAACCCGCTATCATCCCGTTAGATCTAAAGGGTGCAACTAAGCAGAATTACATCGATATGGCGGAAACGATTGAAGGACAATTTGGAAAACTCGATGGCATTCTCCACAACGCCAGCGTCTTGGGCACATTAAGCCCTTTCGATCAAATTGACGAAGAGACCTTCGACGACGTGATGAAAATTAACGTCAAGTCTGAGTTTCTGATGACGCAAGCCTTGCTGCCTGCACTGAAAAAAGCAGAGGCAGGACGAGTAATCTTCACTTCCTCTACCGTTGGCCATTCAGGTCGTGCTTTCTGGGGCACTTATGCGATTTCTAAGTTTGCAACAGAAGGCATGATGCAAATTTTAGCGGATGAACTTAGTGATACTGAAATCAGAGTCAATGCCATCAACCCAGGTGCTACACGTACTCGTATGCGTGAAAAAGCGTATCCAGGAGAAGACGCCAATACGCTCAAAACACCGAAAGATATTATGCCATTGTATCTGCACCTGATGGACCCTAGTGTCACCGACGTTAATGGTCAGTGCATTGACGCTCAGCCAAAGCGAGTGGTTGGCTAATATTTTTCCATGAGTCCGTCATTCTTAGTAGATCTAAGAATGACGGCTATTCACCCTTTGCATCAGCGACTCACATTATGATGCTCAGACAGAAACTCCCCTGCCATTGCAAAACCATGCTCATAATCTTCCATTATTTGGTCTTTCTGGCTCAGCAACCCTTTTGACGATAATTCATGTTTCGGTTGAATGTGCCATAGGTTTACATCCTCCGGTGGTGATAACAGAAACTGCTCCACTTCCGCATGATTAGCATAGTGAGACACCAACATATCCAAATGACTTGTACCGCTACGACTGAAAGGTACACGCTTGTTTTGAATGTCGATCAGTCGGCTAAGCTTTTCTTTGTCTTGGATCCAATTAGACAACTTAAGTTTATCGGCCGCTTTGAGTTTGTTCTGCTCTCGGTAAGATTCCAAGCGTGGTCCTGTTAAGCGTTGATAATCCGCTTTAATGCTCTCTAACTTCTCAGAAAAGTTCTTATGGAACTCTGACAACTTTTCCTTAGTACCAGAGATTTTTAAGTGGTTGATGTGAGTATCCAACCCAGCTTCAAGTTCTTTCTTCCACTTATCTAGTGAATCTTTTACTGACGCAGTCACCGCATGTTGCTGTTTCGGCTGCGGAATGGTACTGATGACCACCATGTTGTTTATCCCTCGACGGTAAGACTCTTCTACTGGGATAGTCGCTGAGACACCACCATCGACCCATTTTTTGCCATCAAATTCAATGTCATGATAATAGAGCATTGGAATGGCACAGGTTGCTCTTAGTACATCAAACCAATTCTCCGCAAAAATCGGATAGTAGTAATCTTTAAGCTCTTCAACATCGGTAATACAAGCGAGTGCGATTCTATCCTCACCAAGGTACTGCTCACCCTTAGCAAGATCCAAAGGAAACTCACCACTGTTTACAAACTCAAACGCCCAGTCTAAATCCATTGGCTGCTGCTTTTGTAGGAACTTATTGAAGTCGAAAAATCGGTCTCGGGTGGTGTAATTCATAATAAAATCTAGCCCTAGACCACGTTGCTTAGTGACAAAAGAAGAGACATTCAATGCCCCTGCCGATGTGCCAATATAGAGTGAGAATGGGTCAAAATTCACATCGATAAATTTATCAAGTACACCTGCAGCAAACGCCCCTTTTTGGCCGCCTCCTTGTACAATCAACGAGTATTTTTCATTTTGTTTGAACACGACCACTTCTCCTATCCGAACCGACGATGGTGCAATCTTCCTTTGAGATTAAAATATTTGCTCTAGTCTGAACACTGCTTTTTTCGTGTTTTTTGTTACCACTAAATTCGGCTAACGCTTTGTTTATGTTAACTGTCTCCTAATATTCGTGTACCTCCCGATAATACAAGGCTTGCAGCCGTTAAGAATTATTATATACTGTACATATATACAGGTATTTATTATGCATGAATTGATTAGCGAATTACAAAGTAAACAATTGATTTGGAAAGGCGCAAGAGCCGAGTCTTTCATTGAGTGTCATTCAACAGGGTTTGCTGAACTAGATCGTCGTTTAGGTGGAGGCTTCCCAACTTCTGGTGTTATTGATATTCAATCACCCCTTGGTATCGGTGAACTGAGACTATTGATGCCCTACGCACAAGCACAAACAACAGAACGACTTCTGGTGTTCATCAACCCGCCAGGTTATCTATGTGCGGAATACCTATACGCTCAAGGAATTGATCCTGCCAAGATCTTGCTGATTTATCCTGAATCTGGGAAACACGCACTCTGGGCAGCAGAGCAATGCTTAAAGAGTGGCGCATGTTGTGGTGTCTGTTTATGGCAAGATGGGCTCGAAATCCATCAAGCAAAGCGCTTACAAGTAGCTAGTGAAGTCGGACACTGCTTACAGTTCTTATTTAAGCCAGCCTTATCCGGAACCACATCACAAGTATTCTCACTACCCGTCTCCTTGAGTTTGAATTTGACTCCTCATGAGACAGGGCTTTCCATCTCTATCACTAAACGTAAAGGCGGCTTTGTTCGAGACAGTTTTGTTATTGATATGAGCACTTATTGGCCTGAGTTAACACTTTCTACAAAACCTCATACTTCTACCGTGATTCCTTTCCCAATGCAGCAACAAGGATAAGTGGAACAACGATGTTACTGTGGTTATATTTGCATTTCCCGACTCTGCAACTCGACACTCTATTTCATAATAAAGACAGCAACCATGATGCTGATGTCGCTGTTGCTATCGTCGATGGTCGCCGCCATGAAGTCATTCAAGCCAACCAGTATGCCCTTGAACAAGGTGTTAAATTAGGAATGGGGCTTGGCAGTGCAGCCGCACTTTGCCAGGATCTTCAAGTACACCCATACGACCCAGAAATGGAAGCCAATCGGTTGAGTGATATCGCTCAATGGTTGTATATGATCACCTCTGATATTTGCCTATTTCCGCCTAATGGATTGTTAATCAAAGTAACTAATATGCTTTCACTCTATGATGGCATCGACAATTATTGGTCGACTCTATACGCACACCTTAGCCATCTTGAGGTTCAAACGTTTTACTCTACTGGCCAGTCACCTTTCAGCGCGATGTTAATGGCAAAACAAGGTAAAAACTGGATTGAACCACAGCTCACTCATCTGAAACAAGCCATCCTGAGCTACCCCTTAACATGTACTGAGCTACCGAATAAACAAGTAGAGAAATTACAACGAGTCGGCATTCAGACCATCGACGATTTACTAGTACTACCTTTACCCGAAGTAGCAAAACGTTTTGATATCGACCTCGTCAACTATGTAGGAAGACTGACTGGTCAATTTAAGCATCCTGTGGAATTTTATCATCCTGCAGAACACTTCAGCCAATATCTGGAGTTGCTGTTTGATATTGAAAATATTGACTGGCTGCAAAAACCGTTGACGCGATTATTCAAGCAATTAGAGGTATTTTTGAAGCTTCGTGACAAGGTCGCGTTTGAATTACAGCTCACGTTACATCAACGAGATCATGGCAATAGGCCGGTGACTTTGCATTCCGCTCAAGGCGATTACCTAGCCACGAAATGGCAAGCGCTTTCTAAGTTAACTTTGGAGAATATCCAGCTTGATGGTCCCGTAAATGGCTTAACGCTTTCTATCGTTCGAGCTGAAGAAAACCAGGTGAATGAACACGATCTCTTTGACGGTGTGAAAGGAAGTCAAACTAGCCTTGAGCTCATATCGACCTTACAAGCCAAGCTTGGCTTACAAGCGGTCACATCCCTCAAGCTCACTGACGATCCAAGACCTGAATTTGCCACCCAACCTATGACGCCAACAGCCAATGATAAAACCGAGGTAAATACCTACTTACTCAAAAAGCTCCGCCCTAGCTTGCTCTACCCTAAGCCAGTTCTATTAGAGCAGCGTGTTTCTGTCATTTTAGGGCCAGAGAGAATCATCAGCGGTTGGTGGGATGGTAATGACATTAAGCGTGATTACTACGTTGCTCGTAACGAACAAGGACAATGGTTGTGGTTGTTTCGAACCGAAGATAAACAGTGGTTTATTCATGGGTTATTCAGTTAGTCCGGAAAAGTAAAACAGATATGAAATACGCCGAATTATTTTGCCAAAGCAACTTTTCGTTTTTAACCGGTGCTTCTCACGCCGAAGAACTAGTATTGCAAGCAGAGTTCTTACAGTATTCCGCTATTGCTATTACGGATGAATGCTCCATCGCAGGTGCAGTGCGGGCTCATACCGCCATTAAGCAGCATGGTCTATCGCTAAAACAAATCGTCGGTAGCATGTTTTGGCTCAATGATGAGTGTCAGTTCATTTTACTTAGTCCAACACGGGAAGCCTACGCTGAACTCTGCCGTATTATCACGAATGCTAGACGGCGCTGCGAGAAAGGTGATTACCAACTATCAGAATGGGACATCATGTCATTGCGTCATTGTCTTATTCTATGGCTACCGACAGGCAGAGAATCTGATGTGAGATGGGGGCGTTGGTTGGTACAGTATCACCACCAACGTCTTTGGATTGGCTTACAACGTCACCTAACCTCCAATGAACACCGCTATATACAACATTGCGAGACACTGTCTGTTGATTTGCAGCTCCCCATTACCGCTTGTGGTGGCGTTCTGATGCACACCGCAACTCGGCTTCCTCTGCAACACACATTAACCGCGATAAAACTCAATACCTCTATCGAAAAAGTATGCAGTCACTTACTGGTTAATACCGAGCGAAGCTTAAGACCCAAAACTAAATTGGAGAAACTGTACCGCTCTGAGTGGTTAAACGAGAGTGTATATATTGCTAGCTTGTGTGAGTTTAAGCTCAGCAAACTTCGTTACGAATATCCTAGTGAGCTTATCCCTAACGGAAAAACACCAATGGGGTATCTCAGAGAGTTAGTCGAGCGTGGTAAAGCACAGCGATTCCCCGAAGGACTTCCTTCACATGTGGAACAAACCATTAATAAAGAATTAGCCTTGATTGAGGAACTGGATTATCCGTTTTTCTTTCTCACTATTCATGACATCGTCATGTTTGCCAAACAACAAGGCATTCTTTACCAAGGACGAGGTTCAGCGGCGAACTCTATCGTCTGTTACTGCTTAGAAATAACCGCCGTTGATCCGAGACAAATCTCGGTCCTGTTCGAGCGTTTCATTAGTAAAGAACGTAATGAGCCACCCGATATCGACGTTGATTTTGAACATGAGCGTCGCGAGGAAGTAATACAGTACATCTATCAAAAGTATGGACGAGAGCGTGCTGCCCTTGCGGCGACCGTGATCTCTTATCGTTTTAAAAGTGCTGTGCGTGATGTAGGTAAAGCCTTAGGGGTTAGCGACACTCAACTCGATTATTTCATCAAGAACATCAACCGTCGTGACCGTTCACAAGGTTGGCAAGCTCAACTTGTCGAGCTAGGGCTGAAGCCTGATTCACTGAAAGGCCAGCAGTTTATTGAGCTCGTCAATGAGATCACAGGTTTTCCACGGCACCTCTCGCAACATGTGGGTGGATTTGTCATTTCATCAGGGCCACTTTATGAATTGGTTCCAGTAGAAAATGCTGCTATGGCTGAACGTACTGTCATTCAATGGGATAAGGATGATCTTGAGAGCCTTGGTCTACTCAAAGTCGATGTCCTTGCCTTGGGAATGCTAACTGCAATCCGCAAATGTTTTCAGCTGATCAATAAACACTACGGTCGAACACTGACCATTGCAGACATCACTCGCCGACAAGATGATCCTAATGTGTATGCCATGATTCAACGCGCCGACACTATCGGCGTATTCCAAATCGAATCACGAGCACAAATGAGCATGTTGCCACGTTTAAAGCCCGCTACGTATTACGATTTGGTCATTCAGATTGCCATTGTGAGGCCCGGGCCGATACAAGGGGATATGGTTCATCCCTTTTTGAAACGTAGAAACGGAGAAGAAGCCATTTCTTACCCTTCCAAAGAAGTCGAATCTGTCCTTTCTCGCACTCTAGGGGTGCCTATTTTTCAAGAACAGGTCATCAAGCTTGCGATGGTTGCAGCAGGGTTCACTGGCGGTGAAGCGGATCAACTACGCAGAGCCATGGCAGCTTGGAAGAAAAATGGCGATTTATTTAAGTTTCGCTCTAAATTGATTCAAGGTATGCAGGCCAAAGGCTATGAGACCGAATTTGCCGAGCGACTATTTGAGCAAATATGTGGATTCGGTGAGTATGGCTTTCCGGAAAGTCACTCGGCCTCTTTTGCCGTGCTTGCTTATTGCAGCGCTTGGCTTAAACACTATTACCCAGATGCTTTTTATACCGCGTTACTCAATAGTCTGCCTATGGGCTTTTACAGCTCATCACAACTGCTCCAAGACGCTAAACGGCATCATGTTTCTATTGCCCCGGTGTGCGTCAATTACTCGCAATACCATCACTATTTAAGATCGACACCACAAGGCTTAGTACTACAACTTGGCTTTAGACAAGTTAACGGGCTCAGTGAATCGAGTATGCAACGCCTGCTACAACATAGGCCTCGCGAGGGCTTCACGACAGCGACGCAAATTAAACAGCTTGGACTGAATCGTCGTGAGTTAGAAATACTCGCTTCAGCCAACGCTCTGAAAGCCATATCAGGGCATCGTTACGCTACACGATGGGCGATGATGGATAATTTACAGGATTTACCCTTGTTTAAAGCGGAGAAGAGTGATGATTCGTCACTCCCCCACCAGCCATCGCCAATTGAAGATATGTTAGAGGATTTCTCTGCAATGAACGTGTCCCTCAATCAACATCCCATCACCCTCTTGGACCAAGCTGGCAAGTTAGGACGCTTTACTCGTATGCGGGACCTTACTTTGAAGCCACACAAGTCTTTGGTCACCGTAGTGGGTACTGTCACTGGAAAACAGTCACCAGGCACCGCAGCAGGCGTGACCTTTTTTACACTCGAAGATGATACCGGCAATATTAATGTTGTTGTTTGGCAAGCCACCGCAAGAGCTCAGAAAAAACAGTACCTCACCGCTAAAATCCTTAAGGTGAAAGGGATTTTAGAACGTGAGGGGCAAGTCATCCACGTAATAGCTGGACGCTTGATCGATATGACCGAGCAACTTTCTGATCTTAAGATACAGTCAAGAGAGTTCCACTGATTGCAAATCATAAAACGAAAAAACGGGAGCTATTGCTCCCGTTTTAAATCATATTGAATCATAGATCCGCTTCGACTGCCGCTTCCGTACGTCTTTTCTTCCATTCCTTGAAAATGAGTAAACTTAACGTCATTAAGACCTTAGAAGTTAACCAAATCATTCTGATGGAACAACCTTTAGCTGGTAGTTAAAATTTATTTATGACTCTTATGGCTTTTGACCATAATACAACCAAATTATAGCTTATTTTTAACGTACAGCGTAATTTATTTTGCGATGCGAAACAATTACAATGTCTCTCGCATACGGTCTTGCACAACTTCAACCAGTAAATCAGGTTGAAACTTAGAAATAAAACGGTCACAACCGACTTTCTCTACCATCGCATCATTAAAGCTACCACTGAGTGAGGTATTTAAAGTAATAAACAAATCTCGCATTCTAGGATCACTTCTAACTTCATGCGTCAGTTTGTAGCCGTCCATTTCCGGCATTTCTGCATCTGTAATCATCATCAACAGTTCATTACATACATCAATCCCCTCATCACACCATTGCTTGAGAAGGTTGAAAGCCATCGCGCCATCGAAGCACTCAATGATCTCGACGCCAAGCTGATCCAATGTGCCTTTCACTTGATTACGAGCCGTGGAAGAGTCATCAACGATAAGAATTTTTTTTCCTGACAAGTGAGGTAATAAGCTGCGGTCAAGGGTATGCTCAGAAATCGACACATCGTAGTCGATGATCTCTGCTAGTACTTTTTCAACATCAATGATTTCAACTAAATTGACTTGCTGATTCTCTTCAACCTTAGTGATCGCAGTTAAGTAGTTTGCACGACCGACTGTACGAGGCGGAGGTTGAATCTCTGTCCAAGCAGTATTAACGATATTCTTCACTTCACCAACTAAAAAGCCCTGAACAGATCGATTGTACTCAGTGATAATCAGGTTTTGGTCACCATCGTCTTTAGCTGGTGGAAAACCGATAGCGCGACGTAAATCAATCACCGGAACGGACTCACCACGCAGAGAAGCCACACCGCGAATACTAGAATGAGAGCCAGGAAGTTGAGTTAATGCAGGAAGCTTTAGCACTTCCTTTACTTTGAATACGTTGATAGCAAAAGTTTGACGGCTGTTAAGCGTAAACATTAACAGCTCTAATCTATTTTCTCCCACTAACTGGGTACGCTGATCTACTGAACTTAAAACGCTCGACATGAGGCTTCCTTGGCAAAACACGAACTAAAACTCTTATCTCATGTAATCGGCAGGAAGCACAAGAAGTTTACTGACTTTGTATAGAAAAGTATGACCGTCTACAAAAATGGTGAAAAGCCTTATCCTTCAATCACTTTCATCAGCAGCAAGCCATCATATAGTGCTTGTTTCACCAAAGCGGCGCCCGGCATTGTTGCTTGTTTATAAAAACGAGACTCGACAAGTTGTAGATCTTGAGTATAAACAGGGAGGCTTTGCTCTGCGATACAACGCTCAATGGCGGGATATAAAATCGATTTCGCTTGGTTGATAACACCACCAATCAGTACCTTTTCAGGATTGAAGAGGTTGATGACAATAGCAATGGCAGAACCTAAATGTTCGCCTAGTTTCTCTATCACCCCGATCGCTAAAGCGTCGCCATTCGCCGCCGCTTCACAAATAGCTTCAACCGTAATGTCTTCGCATTCAGAAAGAACCGACGCTTCGCCTTTCGCCAATCTTTTAGAAACTTCATCCCTGATAGCTTGTGAACTGGCAACAGTTTCAAGGCAGCCTCTATTGCCACAGTGACAAGGTGCGCCGTTGCGATCGATCTGGATATGCCCTAACTCACCGATATTACCGTGACGACCTTGTAATACACGACCATCTAATATGATTCCGGCACCTAGCCCGTGGTGAATTGAGATTAACACTGAGTTATCGCAATCTTGAGAGTGCCCAAAGAGGTTTTCCGCCAATGCCCACGCCCGGGTATCATTCGCTACGAAAACAGGCAATCCTGTTGCTTTAAAAATTTCCTCACCAATGTTTAAGTTCTTCACATTGTAGTGAGGCATTTGCAACACAATGCCTTGGTCGGAATTCACCAGACCGGGCAACGTCAATGCAATACTGGTGACACGATCGAGTTGCTCATTGTAACTTTCAAAGAAGTCATCAATTTCATAAAGCAGTCTCGCAAGTACATCTTCCTGATCCACTTCATGAATTTCTATTTTGGTATCGATAAGAACGTCGCCGCCAAGCTCGTGCAACGCGATAGATAGGTAGCCTCGCCCCAAACGCATGGAAAGGAACTGCCAACCTTGATTGTTGGTTTGTAATCCAACAGCTGGACGACCTCGACTGGTCGCCTCCTGAACGGTGGTTTCGTGTATTAGGTGTGCATCAATAAGTTCACGAGTGATTTTAGTAATACTAGCCGGAGCCAAACTACTGAGTTTTGATAAATCGATTCGCGAAATAGGCCCAAATTGGTCTATCAGTTTATACACACGACCAGCATTGATCTGCTTGATATGATCAATGTGCCCGGGTTGAGCCATGTACATTTTGCACTCCAAAAAACAACAACCTATTAATTTTTTTACTTTGCGAAGTAATTGTGAAGCAGTTTAATGGATTGCCGTGACAAATATCACGCATATAGATGAATCTTTGGGGCTCAAATCACCATACGACATTGATTGGCAAAGGCATCAATAAAATCTGACGTATAAAAAACAATCAATAGATGATTAAAGAGCTGTTAACAATATCAGCGCTTTTTTCACGACGAACAATAACTAACCTGTTTGAGATGGCAGCCAAAGGTCAGACGTTTCTGAAGCGTTTACTTGAGTGATACTTGCAAGATTATAACGCTCGACAAAACGGAATCCAGCATCGAGCCCAAGTTGATAGTCATGCAGGATATCCTCAGGATCACTCATTAAAGAAGCGGTTTTTAAAGCCACTTCTGGAGCAATTTGTAATACGAAGCAGTCATCAGGTGGGGTTTTCAAGAACTCTTGAGTTAACGCATATGTTTGGTAATGCACCATGAGCATATCGGCTAACCCAGAATCAAACTTTTCTCCAAATAAATGACTGAGACGGTAAATATCTGCAGCGCCGAACAGCCATCGCCCACCGTTAATGAGGTTGAGATGTTGTGCATGCTTACTTTCCTGAGCTTTTAATATTTGGTTATCAAAGAAACCATTCCAGTCATTAGACCAACTCTGTATTTTTTCTTGCCACTGTAGTTGCAAACCGTTGAGTGACTCCCTGAACCAAGTTGGCGGTTCAGTGGCAACGGGTTGATCATCCACCACTGGAGTTTCCTCACCACCATACTCTTCTGTTCGAATTACGACGATTGTGCGGTTCTCTTGTCGCCACGCTTCTTGAACGGGTATTGACGCAGACACCCCTCCATCGATGAATGCTTGTTGATTCAATGTTACCGAACCCTCAAATAAATTGGGAATCGCACTTGTGGCCATCAGCACTTGATACCAATTATCTTGCAACATTGGGAAATAGTGATCTTTGAGAGTCGAAACATCGGTGACCGCTGCGAATGCTCTTCGCTGACCAATGACCCTTCGCCCCATGTCGATATCTAACTTATACGGATACTCACAAATTCTGTCGAGCGCCCATTCTAAGTTGAGATACTGTTTGCGACGAATAAAACTAAACAGATTAAAAAACTGTGGATCGGTGGTAAGGTCGAGAATAAAAGATTTGCCTAGGCCGGCTTGTCTAGAAAGGTAGGCGCAAATGTTTAAAGCGCCAGCTGAAGTCCCATAAAACTCATCAAATGGGTCAAAATTAGACAACAAAAAGGCGTCTAGCACACCGGATGTGAAGATACCTCGCTGGCCTCCTCCCTGTGCAACTAACGCCGTTTTACCGCCAATATATTTTTGTAACTGAGCATCATCTATGACGGTTCGGGTATTGGTAATTAACCCAAGATTCGCCATATAAATCTTATGCAGTTAGGATCGCGATAAGTCCAAACGCAACAATGGTGCTGAACGCAACCGTCGTGATCGTCAGAGCTAGTTTAAGATCGTATTCCATAACACCTCCAGTTGTAACATTTTAATTACTATTGTGACATACAATTACAATATACAGGTAACCACTTCAAATTTATGACGTTAATGTCACACTATAATTAAAACTAGTACATCCCAGACGTGAATTGTAGCCAATCAGTTCTTATTTATAGGAATGCAAAAATGACATACAGGTTCTTACTGCTCCCCCTTGCCACAACACTCTTAAGCTTTTCCAGTTGTGCCAATGTCATTGTGACACCGTTTATTGGCTACTCGATGGGAGGTGCTGCCGAAAACGGCAATGGTGAGAGTTATGATATTTCTCCATCGGCAAATGCAGCATTAGCAATTGAGTTTCCGTTCCGCAATGGACGAATGGGTGTCTTTTACTCTCAGCAAGACTCTTCATTAGATACCTTAAACTTGGACTCTCGAATTCAATACCTCCAGTTTCAAAGTAGCGCCGAGTATCGAGTTAACGACCAAACCTCTACATATATCGGAGCAGGGCTTGGTGCCTCTCATACTTCTGGGGAGTGGGCTAAGTCACACACTGGATTTGCGGCAAGTATATTTGGTGGAATGGAGTACCATCTAACCAAGAACCTCGCTTTAAACGGGCAAATCCGTTGGCAAGGAACTGCGGTGAGCAACGAAACTATATCTATTTGTAACTTGCCGACAGAAGATCAAAGCTGTCTTATCGGTTTTAAAACCAAATGGATGAATCAGTTTCAAACTAACTTTGGCATCAGTTTCAGATTCTAACATTTCCGTTAACAACTTTAATACATTGCGAGAACTTTTATGCTACACAGCAACGTGTAACAAGATAAAATCACAGGAAATTATTAAGAATATTTCGCTGTATTTTATAAAAGATAAAAGAAGTAGAGAACGCAATATTCCCACCACTTTAGTATATAAAGCTAACATAATACCATTCAACAATACTAACTACCAAGAACCAATCCAAACCAGAACAGTGAAATCTATTGCGATCAAGTAATAACGGCGTTACTCTGATTTTAATTTGTAGCTAAATGTTTCACTAGCAAGCATTAGAAAGCACAAAATCCAGTCGTATCATCTATTTTAATTGGCATGTGCCGAGCAATATTCAAAATAAGAACCATATTAGAAAATATATCGTTTGAATATTTATTAATAAGCAGAAATTTCCATTACAGAATAATAATTGGATTTGAGTATAGATGAGGCCATGTAGAAGATTCACTAAAAGGAGTTAATTATGAAACGTGAACAGTGGGGATCTCGAGCGGGATTCATACTTGCAGCGGTAGGTTCAGCCATTGGACTTGGTAATATCTGGCGTTTCCCTTATATGGCTTATGAAAATGGCGGTGGCGCGTTCTTTATTCCCTATTTGTTCGCCATGATTACCGCCGGTATCCCCTTTATGATCTTAGAGTTCAGTATGGGTCAAAAGTATCGCGGCTCTGCGCCAGCAACCTTGGCTAAAATCAACAGCAAGTTTGAATGGCTAGGTTGGTTTCAAGTGGGTGTCGCCGCGACCATCGCCGTTTACTATGTGGCGGTTATTGGATGGGCTATTTCATACTTCGGTATGTCTTTCACGCAAAGTTGGGGAACTGATACCAATGCATTTTTCTTCAGTGAATACTTGCAGCTTGGTGACAACTCTCCGAGTAACCTTGGTGATATTCAATGGAAAATAGCAGGGTCGATGCTTATCGCTTGGGCCATTACATATGCGGCAATTGCAGGAGGCGTTAAATCTGGTATTGAGCGCGCAGCGAAAATAATGATGCCTGTACTGTTTGTCATGGTATTACTGCTGATCGGTCGTATGATTTTCCTTCCAGGCGCACTGGATGGCGTCAACTATATGTTTGAACCTGACTTCAGCAAGATTTGGGATGTAAAAGTTTGGGCAGCCGCCTATGGGCAGATCTTCTTCACGTTGAGCATTGGCTTTGCCATTATGCTCGCCTACTCCAGCTACTTACCCGAGAAGTCAGATATCACCAATAATGCGTTTATGACAGTCCTTATTAACTGCGGCTTCTCAATCCTTGCAGGTATCATGATTTTCTCTGTTTTGGGCTACATGGCACAAGAACAGGGTAAACCTTTGACTGAAGTCGTTACCGCAGGGGTTGGTCTTGCTTTTGTAACTTTACCAGCAGCGATTAACTTACTACCAGCTCCATATATCCTAGGACCACTTTTCTTCTTCGCACTTGTCATTGCAGGTTTAAGCTCACACATTTCTATTATGGAAGCCGTGACATCTGCCGTCATCGACAAGCTAAAGTGGCGTAGAAATAAAGCGGCAAGCGTTATCTGTGGCGCAGGCTTAGTTATCTCTATGGCCTTTGCCACTAACGGAGGCTTACTACTACTTGACCTTGTCGACCATTTCGCAAATAACGTTGGTATCGTAGCAAGCTGCCTAATCGAAATTATACTTATGGCTTGGTTGCTAAAAATTGCTGATGTACGAGACTATGTCAATCAAATATCTGACTTCACTATTGGTACTTGGTTCGACGTATGTCTTCGATTCATTACTCCTGTCATCCTAGCAATTATCGTCGCCACGAAGTTTAAGACTCTCTTTACCGAAGGCTACGGTGGTTACGGCCAATCGGATCTGCTTTTGTTAGGATGGGGGCTCATGGGGCTACTCGTTGTGGTCGGAATTGTGATTAATTTAACCAGTAAGAAAGAGGCTTAATATGACAGTCAGCGCAATCTTTATGATGGTTTTAGGGCTTGGTATCACATGGGGAGGTGCATCCTACTGCATTAAGAAAGCCATGGATAAATAACCCAAAATTTATTTTTAAACAAAAATGCCAGCATCTAAATGCTGGCATTTTTTATGATTCAATTTAGAAGCTGTACCTAACACCGATACCCGCCCCAATACCTAACTTCAAATCACTATTATCAAACATCAGATTTGGGGTTAATTGAGCGTAAGCGTCCCAACTACGTGCAAAAGGGAGTTCTACGCCAAGTGCCACGCGCGGTCCAAATTTATCAGAGCGTTGAATTTGACCACCGACGCCAGCAAACCAGCTAAACGGTACGTCTCCACCAAATTGTCCACGACTAAAGATATAGTCAGCAGCAACGCCATCGTTACCCACTGCAAAGTTAACGGTATTATTGATTTGGCCAACAATACTTAATCCTTGATCCAACCCCATACCGATCTTGAAGCCAGAGTTACCGCTGCTGCGCGATGAGCTTCTAGACTGATTAGATTTTTGATTACTTTGAGCCGGTTTACTTGTCGCAGGAGTTGCAGTTTGATTTTCTTCAACAATTTGCCATTGCTCTTCACCGCCAGCAGTATTGCTTGCAAACGTTGCGAATGACGAAATGGTAGCCATAGTAAATACCACTACCAAAGGGAATTTTATTTTCATAGGTTTGCTCTCTGATTGATCATGCCTGCTCTTCTGTTTAACTGAGAGCTTGTGTCTTCTGGCATGTAAGTTGGAATAACGGCATTCTAGAGAGGCAAGTAGTCCGAATGTCATGACAAGGAAAACAGAGAGCAAGAATTTCCACTCCATACGATCAAAAAAAGGGAAGCAAATGCTTCCCTTTTCAATTTTTATTGGACGTGTTGATTAGCCGTGGTTACGAATCCACTCGTCCATATCTGTTTTCAGGTTATCTGACTTAGTACCGAAGATAGCTTGAACACCACCTGATACTACAACTACACCTGCTGCACCAAGTTGCTTAAGCTTGTCTTGGTCAACGATTTCAGTATCAGCTACCGCTACACGTAGACGAGTAATACATGCGTCTAAGCCTGTGATGTTAGCTTTACCACCGAATGCCGCAACTAGTTCACCAGCCATTTCGTTACCAGAAACTGCTGCAGCTGCATCTTCAGACTCGTCTTCACGACCTGGAGTCTTAAGGTCCATTGCAGTGATAACGGTACGGAATACAAAGTAGTAGATTGCCGCGTAAACTAGACCAACACCAATCATCAGACCCATCTTCTGAGCGTGGCCAGAAAGAACTAGGAAGTCGATTAGACCGTGTGAGAATGAAGTACCGTGTACAAAGCCTAGAGTGTTAGCAACAACGTATGCAGAACCAGCTAGTAGAGCGTGGATTGCGTATAGTACTGGAGCAACGAATAGGAATGAGAATTCGATTGGCTCAGTAATACCTGTTAGGAACGATGTTAGTGCTGCAGAAGCCATGATACCCATAACTTTTGCGCGGTTCTCTGGTTTAGCACAGTGTGCAATAGCGATTGCAGCAGCTGGTAGACCGAACATCTTGAACATGTAACCACCCGCTAGCTGACCGAAGCCATTACCAGCAGCACGAGATGCATCGTCTGCAACTAGGTAACAAGTTAGTACGCCGTTTTGAGTTTCGCCCGCTGCGTTTACACAAGTACCTGCTTCGAAGAAGAATGGTACGTTCCAAACGTGGTGTAGACCGAATGGGATTAGAGAACGCTCAACAACACCGTAGATACCGAATGCTAGTTGTGGGTTTTGCTCAGCAGCCCAGTGAGAGAATGCACCGATTGCAGAGCCGATTGGTGGCCATACGATAGACAGTACGATACCTAGTGCGATTGCAGTGAAACCAGTGATGATTGGCACAGCACGCTTACCAGCGAAGAAGCCAAGGTATTCTGGAAGCTGAATTTTGAAGAAACGGTTGAATGCCCAAGCAGCCACACCACCGACAAGGATACCACCTAGTACACCTGTATCGATTTTTTCAACACCCATTACGCCAGCCATAACGCTTAACGTAGCAGTCATGATGCCGTAACCAACGATTGCAGCAAGACCTGCAACACCATCGTTGTTAGTGAAGCCTAGTGCAACACCCACAGCGAATAGAAGAGCCATTTGGCCAAATACCGAACCACCAGCTTGTTCCATAAGATTAGAAACAACATCTGGGATGAAGCCAAGGTTGGCAGCACCTACCCCAAGTAGAATACCTGCAACTGGTAGTACCGATACTGGTAGCATCAGAGACTTACCAACTTTTTGCAGGTTAGCAAAAAGGTTCTTAAACATGTTTATGCTCCTGATAAAGTTATTAGTTTATGGGCTCTAACGGCACACCCCCGTAGCCTTAAATGTTAGCACCCATAGAAAATGTAACCACGAATTGAATTATATTTTCTGCCTCTAAATATATATTGATGCTCCTCATGGTTTCTACACACTTACGAAATTTAGTTTCAAAACTACGCTTAGATCACAGTTCATCGGCCAAAATGTAATGCTTTACAATTTACATAAGCTATTGTTTTTATTGATATTAATATTAGCATCAATTAATTTTACGCAGTGAATAAAATACACACTTAAGTTATTTTACGTAACATAATTACAGTTTGTGCAGACTAACTACTTTTTTCTCAACAGGTTTGGTGAACATTAACTTTTTTTGACTTTTTCAATTTTTGAAAACAAAAAAGACGCATATTGCGTCTTTTTTAATCACTCCTAGCAAGAAACTTAATTTTTATCGCAAAAATAGATCATGATAGTTTTGGGTTGTTTTTTCACCGACTTCTTTAAGTGAAACCCCTTTTAGCTGTGCTATGTATGCTGCAACTTCAACTACATAAGCTGGTTGATTCTCTTTCCCTCGATGAGGAACTGGAGCTAGGTAAGGCGAATCCGTTTCAATAAGCAGTCGCTCTAAAGGTAGCTGTTTAACCACCTCTTTCAGCTCTTTGGCTTGTCTAAAAGTGACAATTCCAGAGATAGAGATGTAGAAGCCTAACTCCATCGCAGCCTGAGCAAATGGCAAATCTTCTGTAAAACAATGTATGACACCACCACACTTTTCAGCCGAACCATTTTTCAGAATAGCTAGAGTGTCTTCACGTGCGTTTCTAGTATGAATAATCAGAGGTTTATTAACCTCAACCGCTACCTCTACCTGTTGCTCAAACCGGGTTTTCTGAAGGGCGGCTGTTTCAGGTTGATAGTGGTAATCCAGCCCTGTTTCACCAATAGCAACCACTCGGTTATGCGAGGCATATTGCTTAAACAGTTCAAGAGAGAAGTCACTCTCAACGTCTAATGGATGGACACCACAAGAGGCCATAACCTCTGGATACGGTTCGATTAATTCCAACATCTTTGGAAATGAACCTAATGTCACACCCACTGATAACAACTTCTCGACATTCGCTGCTTTAGCTTTCTGAATAACATCTTGAATGCCCAAATGGACATCGTCATAGTCGAGTTTGTCTAAGTGGCAGTGGGAATCTACAAACATAATTTTCTAACTTAAATTTGATAATGATGAACGAGCTTTAGCATTACCAACCCCGTTCAAAGTAATATAGCGCGATGACTAATTCTAGACTTAGTTCAACCCATAAAGCCAATCGGCCACGAGTAATTCAGTGTTAAGGCCAGGGAAAGAACGTAATTGCTCGCTTAGGGACTGTAGGGACTGAGAATGCGTATATAGGCTTTCGTAACCGTATACTTCAGCAATTTGGCTCGCTTCAGGTAAAGACGTTCGAATATCAATACCTAAATAAGATTTTTGAGCACAGCTTAGAAGTAGCCACAACCAATTGAGCTGGGTAGAGAGCTCGCTACTATTCTTCATTAGCGTTGTAATAAATTCATTAGTATCTAAACCATCACTACGAATAAAACCGATGAAGGCTCCAATTAACGCTTGATACTCTTTATCTTGTCCCGACTCTACAAACTGACGCGTTGAAATAGGTTCAAAATGGCAAAGTAGTGCCGAATGACGAGGAACGGACTTTCCTATCTCTTGGCTAACCCAGTCAATACACATTTGTTCGGAAGGCGATGAAACATGCCAAACTTCACAACGACTTCTGATCGTTGGCAGCAATAACTTGGTGTTCTCAGTCGACAAAATAAATAAACATTGCGCCGGAGGCTCTTCGAGTGTTTTTAACAGCGCATTAGCTGCCGAGGCATTCATACGATCGGCTTGAGGAATAACAATAACTCGATAGTGACCAAACTGAGAAGACTCTAATGCCCACTTGTTTGCTTGTCGTATCTGCTCAACGGATAATGATTTCTTATCTTTCTCGGGAAGCACATAGTGAACATCAGGATGTCCACTAGCCTTAAGTAAATCGCAACAATGGCAGAAACCACAAGGTTCAGACTTGTCGTTTTGACACATCAACCCTGCAACGTATCGCTCAATCATTGACTCCGGAGCTAAGCCTACCTTAGCTTGAATCAACATCGCTCCGGGCACGTGCTGTCGTTCAAGGTTATCCTTAAGCTTCGACCAAGTTGGTACTAACCATGGATAGACTTGCATAGATTACCCTTTTTGCTTTGCTAACCAAGTACGCACAGCTTGCTGGATCGAGTGCTGTACGTCTTCAATCTTCTGGCTTGCGTCAATAATGGCAACTGACTCATCATTATTCGCCATTTCAAGATAGCGCTCACGGGTACGCTCAAAGAAACTAATGTCCATTTTTTCGATTCGGTCGAGTTCACCTCGTCCACGTGCACGCTCAAGACCTAGACGTGGGTCGATGTCCAGATACAAAGTAAAATCGGGCTTGAATTCACCAATGGCAATATGCTTTAGGGAAGTCATCACAGCCTGATCAATTTCACGACCACCGCCTTGGTATGCTTGCGAAGACATGTCATGTCTATCACCAATTACCCAAGCACCTTTTGCTAACGCCGGCTTGATCACTGTCTCAACCAACTGAATACGTGATGCATACATCAACAGTAACTCAGCGCGGTCTTGCAAAGGCTCGCCTTCGTGTTCTTCTTTGACCAAGGCTCGCATTTTTTCTGCTAGGACAGTCCCTCCAGGTTCGCGTGTATTAACGATGTCCTGAATGCCAGCTGCATCCAACTCAGCTCGCAACGTACTGATCGCAGTGCTTTTCCCTGCACCTTCTAGTCCTTCAATAACGATAAATTTTGCTTGGCTCATTTTTTACTTCTTAATTGTCTTAAGTATTGTTGGACCGCTCTATTGTGGTCTCGTAGATTTTTAGAAAATACATGTCCACCTGTACCGCTCGCAACAAAGTACAAGTAATTACTATCTTCTGGATTTACTGCAGCTAAGATAGACGCTTTGCCTGGCATAGCAATTGGCGTAGGTGGCAAGCCATTGATGACATAAGTGTTATATGGCGTTGCTTCTCGGAGGTCTTTCTTTCTAATATTGCCATCATAACGATCGCCCATTCCGTAAATAACGGTAGGATCGGTTTGAAGTCGCATACGCTTATTGAGTCGATTCACGAAGACGGACGCCACTCGCTCTCGTTCTGATGGTACCGACGTTTCTTTTTCAATGATTGAAGCGAGTATTAGCGCCTCATAGCTATTCTTTAGGGGTAATTTTTCTTGTCGAGCGTCCCAACTCTGCTCTAGGATAACACTCAGCTTTCGATGAGCACGCTTCAAGATGTCTAAATCGCTATCACCAACAGAATAATGATAGGTCTCAGCGAGAAAAAGCCCTTCTAGCTTTTCACGTTCAATACCCAATTGCTGCGCAATTTCAGCTTCTGTTAACGTATCAGTCTTATGCTCAAGATATTCTGCTTGTTTGAACTGCTCTCGCCACTCTTTGAAAGTAGACCCTTCGATAAAAGTGATAGCGAGTTGATATTCTTTGCCATCAATGATCGCGTTGAGTGCTTGCTCAAAAGTCATCCCAGGTAGGACTTCGAAGGTACCCACTTTTATTTGAGTCAGGTTCGGATGAAAACGACGAACAAGAGATGAAAATTGAGTAGGCTTAATCCATTGGTCTTCTACAAATGTTGAGATGACCGTATTGAGATTATTACCACGCTCCACGGTAACAAGATGTGGTTGTTCAATATTCAACGGCTGAGCGATAAATTCGTTTACACTCTGTTTAATATATAAAAAGCCACCTAAAGCAATTGCTCCTAAGACAACCACTGCAAACAAAAACTTCTTTATCACTGACCTAACTTCTCCTGAATACGTCTTGTCATATTTCCAATAGGGAATTGAGCATCCTGAATTTTGGTTACGGGTGCAACCCCTAAAATACAATTGCTAACGAATATCTCATCTGCGGACATCAATGTGTTGAGCTTAAACGAGTCGATTAAGATTGGTAGCTCGTCTTGATTTGCAACTCGTAAAACTTCTGCACGCATAACACCTTCTACTCCCGCCATATCAAGACTTGGCGAGTGAAGCACACCATCCTTAAACCAAAAGATATTTGCCATTGTAGTTTCGATTACGTTGCCGTTAATATCCAACACGATGCCGTCCAGACGGTCACTACGTTCAACTTGTTCCTTTGCAAGGATTTGCTCCAGACGATTGTTATGCTTTAATCCCGCCAGCAACGGGTTTAACCCCAATGCGACATCACAAAGTGACAGTTCAAGGCCGACCTGACGTAATTCGATATAACCAACAGGGAAATCGAACTGGCTTAGAGTAATCAAGGGGCCTCGATTTACACTAGGGCTATAACCTCGCCCTCCTTCACCACGGCTTACATGTATTTTGATGCCGGCCAGTGCTTTGCGTGACACAACTCGCTCAAGTTCAGCCTTCATCTGCTGCCAATCTACGGGTGCCATCTTCAGACGCAGTAGAGCCCGTTCCATTCGCTTCACATGCTGATCCCACAACTGCAGTTTGCCTGACTTAGTCAGAATCGTTGTAAAGCAACCGTCACCATATTGAAAACTTCTGTCCGTAACTGAAACATGGTCGACTTGATTTCCATCACGCCAAAACATAGTTCTTCCTTTAAAAACAAAACGGCTTAATGCTAAGCATCAAGCCGTTTGAATACAAGTGTCTTGTACGATTACCGCGGGTTACATCTTTTTGAAAATCAATGAACCGTTAGTACCGCCAAATCCAAATGAGTTACAAAGTGCATATTCCATGTCAACTTTGCGTGCAGTATGTGGAACTAGGTCTACATCGCACTCAGGGTCTGGATTATCTAGGTTAATCGTTGGTGGGACAATTTGATCTACCAAAGACATTATAGTGATGATCGCTTCCGCTGAACCAGCTGCGCCTAGCAAGTGGCCTGTCATCGATTTTGTCGATGATACTAGCACTTTCTTCGCACCTTCTTCGCCAAGAGCACGTTTAATGCCTTTGATCTCAGCAACGTCACCAGCTGGTGTTGAGGTACCGTGAGCGTTCACATAACCGATTTGTTCACCAGTAATGCCTGCATCACGAAGTGCAGCTTCCATAGCCAAAGCGCCACCAGAACCATCTTCACTTGGTGAAGTCATATGGTAAGCGTCGCCACTCATACCAAAACCAACAAGCTCGGCATAAATTTTCGCACCACGTGCTTTAGCATGCTCATACTCTTCAAGAACGATCATGCCTGCACCGTCACCCAATACGAAGCCATCGCGGTCAACATCCCAAGGACGTGACGCTTTTTGTGGTTCATCGTTACGAGTAGATAGCGCTTTAGCTGCACCAAAGCCCGCCATACCAAGTGGAGTTGAAGCTTTTTCTGCGCCACCCGCTACCATTGCTTCAGCGTCACCATATGCAATCATACGTGCAGCATGACCGATATTGTGAAGGCCAGTCGTACATGCAGTAGAGATTGCGATGTTAGGACCACGAAGACCAGCAAGAATAGAAAGTTGGCCAGCAACCATGTTTACGATAGTCGAAGGTACAAAGAAAGGGCTTACACGACGAGGGCCTTTAGTTACCAACGCTTGATGTCCCGCTTCGATTAGGTCAAGACCACCAATACCAGAACCAATAGCTACACCGACACGGTGTTGGTTCTCTGGTGTGACTTCTAGACCAGAGTCTTTGAGAGCGTGCATGCCTGCTACGATGCCGTATTGGATAAACAAATCCATTTTCTTAGCATCTTTTTTAGACACGTATTCACTACCATCAAAGTCTTTTACTAAGCCAGCGAAACGAGTTGAAAAATCGGTTGTATCGAAATGTTCAATATTTACGATACCACTCTTACCCTCCAAAAGGGCTTTCCATGAAGATTCTACGGTGTTGCCTACCGGTGACAACATACCCATGCCAGTGACAACAACACGACGCTTGGACACGATTTTATTCTCCGGGATATTTGTGATTCTATTTGAAAGGATAGAAGACGTTTAAAAAAACACAGGCGGCCAGAAGGCCGCCTGGAAAGAGATATTACTGAGCGCTGTTTACGTAGTCGATAGCAGCTTGAACAGTAGTGATCTTCTCAGCTTCTTCATCAGGAATCTCAGTGTCGAATTCCTCTTCTAGAGCCATTACTAGCTCAACTGTATCTAGAGAATCTGCACCTAGATCGTCAACGAAAGAAGCTTCGTTCTTAACTTCTGCTTCGTCTACACCTAGCTGTTCAACAATGATTTTCTTTACGCGTTCTTCGATGTTGCTCATTTTTCTTTTCCTTTACAGATTTCGCTTTATGCGATGTTTCCGTAGTTTATTCGAACTATTGAAAGTTGCAAGGGGGTCCTTGCTGGTCAAACCACAATTTTAGCGAATTTAACCGAAATTCAGCACATTTTTGACTTAAATCATGCACAAATGTTGCACAGATCAAACCATGTACATGCCACCATTTACGTGAAGTGTCTCACCTGTGATGTATGCCGCTTCTGGCGATGCAAGGAATGCAACAGCAGATGCAATTTCACGAGGGTCACCTAAACGACCAGCAGGTACGTTGGCTAGTGTAGCAGCTCGTTGCTCATCATTCAGTGCTTTTGTCATATCTGTTTCGATAAAACCTGGAGCAACTGTGTTCACGGTCACACCGCGAGATGCAACTTCACGTGCCATTGACTTAGTAAAACCAATTACGCCTGCTTTCGCTGCCGCGTAGTTCGTTTGACCTGCGTTACCCATAGTACCAACAACAGAACCTACGTTGATGATGCGACCTTGACGCTTCTTCATCATACCGCGTAGTACTGCTTTAGACAGACGGAAGATAGACGTTAGGTTAGTGTCCATGATATCTGTCCACTCGTCGTCCTTCATACGCATAAGAAGGTTGTCGCGTGTGATACCAGCGTTGTTTACAAGAATGTCGATCGCACCAAAATCAGCGTTGATCTGCTTTAGTACTGCTTCGATTGAGTCGGTATCTGTCACGTTTAGTGCCAAACCTTTACCATTCTCACCTAAATACTCGCTGATCGCCGCAGCACCACTTTCAGATGTTGCTGTACCGATTACTGTTGCACCGCGCTCTACCAATAGCTCAGCAATTGAGCGACCGATACCACGGCTAGCACCTGTTACTAAGGCAATTTTGCCTTCAAGGTTCATCATTATCGCGTTCCTTTTATTTTACCGCTTCAAGTGACGCAGCATCGTTAACTGCTGCAGCACTCAATGTCTTAACGATTCGCTTCGTTAGACCTGTTAGTACTTTACCAGGACCAAGTTCCAGCAATTTCTCTACGCCTTGTTCGCTCATTTTCTCAACACCTTCAGTCCAACGAACTGGGCTGTAAAGTTGACGAACTAATGCATCTTTGATTTTCGCAGGGTCAGTTTCAGCGGCAACATCAACATTGTTAATCACTGATATTTCTGGCGTATTAAATTCAAGCGCGTCTAGAGCAACTGCGAGTTTATCGGCAGCAGGCTTCATCAGTGCGCAATGAGATGGTACTGACACAGGTAAAGGCAGAGCTCGTTTTGCACCTGCTTCTTTACAAAGTGCACCAGCACGCTCTACTGCCGCTTTATTACCGGCGATAACTACTTGACCTGGAGAATTAAAGTTAACTGGAGAAACAACTTCACCTTGAGCAGCTTCTTCGCAAGCCTTCGCAATAGACTCATCATCAAGACCGATGATTGCATACATTGCACCAACACCAGCTGGCACTGCTTCTTGCATTAATTGACCGCGAAGCTCAACCAGTTTGATCGCTTCTTTAAAATCGATAACACCAGCACAAACTAATGCAGAGTACTCACCAAGACTGTGACCTGCCAAAAGAGCTGGCTGTTCTAGTCCTTGCTCCTGCCATACACGCCAAATAGCAACTGAAGAGGCTAACAATGCTGGCTGTGTACGGTGAGTTTGGTTTAGATCTTCAGCAGGGCCATTCTGAACAAGTGCCCATAAGTCATAACCTAGCGCCTCAGATGCTTCAGCAAATGTTGCTTTAACTACATCATATTGCTCGCCCAGTTCTGCAAGCATTCCAACTGTTTGTGAACCCTGACCAGGGAACACGATTGCAAAATTACTCATCGTTATTTCCTTAAACAACGCAATCTAAATTAGTATTGGTTTGGATTTTGCTGGGATTAGAAGCGAACAAGCGCCGATCCCCAAGTAAATCCACCACCAAAGGCTTCTAGCAACAGATTTTGTCCACGTTTAATGCGGCCATCACGTACTGCTTCATCTAGTGCAGTAGGAACTGTTGCCGCAGAGGTATTACCGTGACGATCAAGGGTAACCACCACTTGATCCATCGACATACCAAGCTTTTTAGCTGTTGCTGAAATAATTCGATAGTTCGCTTGATGCGGAACAAGCCAGTCTAGTTCTGACTTATCCATATCATTTGCCGCTAATGTGTCTTTGACCAGTTTTGACAATTGTGTCACCGCAACCTTAAAGACTTCATTGCCTGACATATTTAGCCATTTATCAAGTTCACCACCGCGTACTGGCATCTCAAGACTTAACAAGTCTCCAAATCGACCATCAGCGTATAGGTGAGTAGAAATAATGCCAGGTTCTTCGCTAGCACCCAGTACGACTGCGCCTGCAGCGTCGCCGAACAGAATAATAGTAGAACGATCAATATCTTCAACTGTCTTCGATAAGCAATCAGAACCGATAACTAAAACATTTTTAGCCATACCAGAACGAATATGCTGATCGGCGACTGACAGTGCATAAACGAAACCAGTACATGCTGCCGCCATATCAAATGCGGGACAACCTTTAATACCAAGTTTTGCTTGAACTTGACATGCGGATGATGGGAAAGCATGGCTACTGCTGGTCGTTGCTACGATAATGAGATCAATGTCATCTTTATCGATACCAGCCATTTCGATAGCTTTTACCGAAGCTTCGTAGCCCATATCTGCAACAGTTTCGTCTTCTGCGGCAATTCGTCGCTCTTTGATACCTGTGCGAGTTACGATCCATTCATCTGTCGTATCTACCATTTTCTCTAGATCCGCGTTAGTACGAACCTGAGATGGCAGGTAGCTGCCTGTACCTAAAATTTTGCTATACATGAAGACTAATACTGCCTCTCGAGTAACACTGCTTCTAGACGATCGCTGATTTGGTTCGGGACTTGGCGTTTAACCTCGTGAACCGCTTCGCCTATTGCATGAACAAGTGCTGAAATATCAGCACTTCCGTGGCTTTTTATGACAATGCCGCGCAATCCTAACAAACTTGCCCCGTTATACTGGTCGGGGTTCAGTGTTTTCACCTCAGTTATGAGATCGGAAAACAATATTCTTGCTATCCATCCTTTCCATGTAGAGGCGGTTAGTTTTGCTTTTAGTTTATCTAAAATGAGTTGAGCCGTTCCTTCGCACGCTTTCAATGCTGTGTTTCCAACAAATCCATCGCAAACAACAACATCGGCAGCGTCGTGTAACAACTCGTTACCTTCGACGAAACCAATATAGTTTATAGATTGCGTTTGGGTAAGCATTTCAGCGCAACGTTTCACAAGATCGTTGCCTTTTATTTCTTCAGCGCCAATGTTTAGAATGGCAACTTTTGGTTTTCTGCCCAAATGCTGTTCTGCTAGTGCACTGCCCATGACCGCAAACTGAAAGAGAGAATCTGCATCGACCGATGCATTGGCACCTAAGTCGAGCATCCATGTTTTGCTGCCCGATACCGTCGGTAATGCAGTGACTAAAGCAGGCCTATCAATACCTGGTAATAGTTTCAGTCTGAAGCGAGATAACGCCATTAATGCGCCAGTATTACCACTGCTTACGCAAGCATCAGCGTTTTCTGACTCAACGAGATCAATCGCAATACGCATTGAGGTATCGTGACTGTTTCTAAGCGCAAAGGAAGGCTTTTCTGAATTCGAGATGACTCGGTCACTATGCATTACCTCTAAACGGGTACTGCGTTGGTAACCTAGTTGATTGAGTTGCGTATTTATCGACGGTTCGTCGCCGACAAGAACCACTTTTAGCTCTGGGAAAAGCGACAGTGCCTGCACGGCGGCAGGCACTGTTACGGAAGGACCGAAATCCCCGCCCATTGCATCAAGTGCAACGGTTATATTATGCAAAGGTCAACCTTACTTGTTGATAACCTTTTTGCCACGGTAGTAACCGTCAGCAGTCACATTGTGACGTAGGTGAGTTTCACCTGAAGTTGCGTCTACAGATAGTGCAGCTGAAGTTAGCGCATCATGTGAACGACGCATGCCACGCATAGAACGTGACTTCTTGCTTTTTTGTACGGCCATGGACCCTACTCCTATGTTAGTAATTTAAACGTCAGTAACTGTGTTACTCACGCTTTAAGCTCTTTAAAACATCAAATGGATTTGGCTTATCTTCTGGAACCTCTTCCGGAATATCTCCAAAAACCATGTTGTTTGAGTCAACGCTACAATCTGCTATATCGTGCATTGCGACTTGAGGCAGGTTTAAGATGAACTCGTCTTCAACTAATTGTATGAGATCGACCTCACCGTACTCATTAAGATCTACCAAATCGTAATCTTCCGGTGCATCCTCTTCACTTTTCTCACTATAGTAAGGAGTGTAAGTGAATTGGACTTCACACAGGTGTGTGAAAATCTCATTACAACGCTGACATTCCAAATCAACTTCGATGTTAGCTTTACCAGAGATAACAACGAGTCGCTGTTCATCATGCCCAAAGGACAATGTCACTTCAGCATCGCGTTTTACGCTACTAACTGACTCGCTCAGACGCTTAAAAAGACTTACTTGGATGATGCCATCAAAGTCCAATCTTTTCTGTGCTGTCTTACCCGGGTCAACAGTTCGCGGTATTTTTACCTTTTGCATAGGGCGCGAATATTATCTTCCAAAACGGATTTAGTCAAAGAAAAAGGCTAAAAAGTTGTACTTTTTTTGCCTACAGATTAAGAATCTAACATTATGTCTAGAATCTGCAATTATGATAAGAAAAACTGTCCCAAAATGAAAACAATTCGACTCATTTTAGCCTCAACGTCTCCGTACCGTGCGGAGCTTCTATCCAAATTAGGTATCGACTTTGAAGCCATTGCCCCAAACGTTGAAGAAACTGCACAAGAGCATGAAACGGCAACAGAGCTTGTTCAGCGGCTTGCATTGGAAAAAGCGAGTGCGCTAAGGAACGAAAAAGACGCCGTCATTATCGGCAGCGATCAAGTTTGCGTCATCGATGGCAATATCATCGGCAAACCGTTGACTCGCAGCAATGCGATACGCCAGCTCCAGCAGCAAAGTGGAAAAACTGTTCGATTCTATACTGGACTGGCAGTCTACAACACCAAGACTCAGCACTCGGAGTCCGTTATTGATACCTTTGATGTGACGTTTCGAAAGTTAACGACCACCCAAATCGAGCATTATGTCGATATGGAACAACCACTATACTGTGCCGGAAGTTTTAAGAGCGAAGGGCTCGGTATCACGTTATTTAGTCAACTCAATGGTAAAGATCCAAATACTTTAGTCGGATTACCTCTCATTGACCTTGTCACTCTCTTAGCGAAACAAGGCATTTCTCCACTAGCTTAAAAACAAAAACGGAGTGCATCTGGATCGAAGCACTCCGTTTTAGTTACAGCTGTCAAGCTACACGCCTGCTTTTAGTTTTTTAATCGCTTGCTGCAACTTTGGTTCCATCTCAGCATGTATTTCCATTTTTTCATCATTCGCTGGGTGCGTGAAGACAATGTTTGCCGCATGCAGGAACAAACGGTCTAGACCCACTTTCGCTGTATAAGCATCAAATCGGCGATCACCATAGCGATCATCCCATGCTATCGGATGGCCTGTGTACTGTGTATGGACTCGAATTTGATGAGTACGCCCAGTAATTGGGCTTGCTTGAATCAGTGTTGCCTGCTCAAACGACTCTAGTACCTTGAAGCGAGTTTCTGAAGGTTTACCATTAGGGTTAACCCTAACAATACTATTCACTTCATTCTTTAGCAGCGGCGCTTTTACTACTCGACAACTAGGCTTCCATTTGCCCATTACTAGGGCAAAGTAATACTTCTGTACCGTTTTCTCACGAAACTGAGCTTGCAAATGACGCAAAGCAGATCGCTTCTTCGCAACTAAAAGAATACCTGAAGTATCGCGATCTATACGGTGAACTAATTCTAAGAAGCGTGCTTGTGGCCGTAATGCTCTTAGAGCTTCAATCGCACCAAACTTCAAACCACTACCACCATGAACCGCTATTCCAGATGGCTTATTTAAGATCAGCATGTGGTCGTCTTCATAGATAATTTGTGACTCAAGCTCTACCACTTTATTCAATTTTGTGCTGATTGGTGCTTCTTCTTGCTTCTCTTCTATTGTAACAGGAGGTATACGTACGCTATCCCCTGCTTGAAGCTTGTATTCCGCTTTGACACGCTTTTTGTTTACACGTACCTCACCCTTGCGCACGATTCGGTACACAACACTCTTAGGGATGTTTTTCAATTGGTTGCGCAAAAAGTTATCGATGCGCTGACCAGCCATATCGTCGTCAATATCGACAAATTGGACTTTAGTTCTAATTTCACTCATTTCGCTATTATAACATTCAAAGCTGCAAGAAAATAACGCTTTCTATTGGTAATTTTGTCGATGAGATAGTGGAAAAACCATCAACAACACGCTCTTAGCCATTGTCTGAACAAGCTGTGGATAGAAATCAACCAGTTTGAACCAGCTTTTACACGCCCTGAGATATTATTGCTTAAAATCAGCACATTAAACGTACATTGACTAGGCATAATCAGAATTTTTTCTGTGGTTTATACTAAAGCTGATTGCTGATAATTCGCTGCGCTGCTATAGTTCACAGCTGCAATAGGTAATTAAAATCGATTTATGATTTGTCGATATTATCTTTGAGCAATTTTAACTATGAGTAGAACGCTTAGTTTTGAGACGCAGCAACTGGCATAAGACGTTGATCGCTAAGACTTCCTTGTCACCTACTCACGTAATCGTGTTGAGTATCACCGCCACATATGCGGAGCACACAGCGAAAGTTCTGTGTGAAGACTGTAGTGCCCAAGAGCATCCCTTCCAGCCGGGAGGCTGCATTTTACAAAGCCATGGGATCCGGCACCACGACTTACGAAAACTGTGACAAGAGCAATGATGAAAACAAAGAAAATACAACGAGAATTTCTGTAATGAAAAGAATGTTAATCAACGCAACTCAAAAAGAAGAGTTGCGTGTCGCTTTGGTCGATGGCCAGCGACTATTCGATCTTGATATCGAAAGTCCAGGTCACGAATCTAAAAAAGCGAATATCTACAAAGGACGTATCACTCGAGTTGAGCCTAGCCTAGAGGCCGCTTTTGTTGACTACGGTGCCGAACGCCACGGTTTCCTCCCTCTCAAAGAAATTGCACGCGAATACTTCCCTGAAGGCTACACCTACCAAGGTCGCCCAAGCATCAAAGATGTCTTGAGCGAAGGCCAAGAAGTGATCGTGCAAGTTGAGAAAGAAGAACGCGGTAGTAAAGGTGCTGCATTGACAACCTTCATCTCTCTAGCAGGTAGCTACTTAGTACTAATGCCTAACAACCCTCGCGCTGGCGGTATTTCTCGCCGCATTGAAGGTGAAGAGCGTACAGAACTAAAAGCCGCGCTGAGCACTCTAGAACTACCACAAGGTATGGGCCTAATTGTTCGTACTGCGGGCGTAGGCAAAAGTGCCGAAGAGCTTGAGTGGGATTTGCGTTTCCTCCTAAACAACTGGGAAAACATTAAGGGTGCAGCAGACCAAAACCCTGCTCCGTTCTTAATCCATCAAGAAAGTAACGTTATCGTTCGTGCACTTCGTGACTACCTACGTCGCGATATCGGCGAGATCTTGATTGATAGCAACACCATCTACGAGCGTGCTCGCCAGCACATTCAATTGGTTCGCCCAGACTTTGTGAACCGAGTGAAGAAATACGAAGGTGAAGTACCGCTATTTAGTCACTATCAGATTGAAAGCCAGATCGAGTCAGCGTTCCAGCGAGAAGTGAGGCTTCCATCTGGTGGATCTATCGTTATTGACCCAACTGAAGCACTTACTTCTATCGATATCAACTCTGCCCGCGCTACCAAAGGCAGCGATATCGAAGAAACTGCACTGAATACTAACCTTGAAGCAGCAGATGAAATTGCTCGTCAGCTGCGTCTTCGCGACCTAGGTGGCTTAGTTGTTATCGACTTTATTGATATGACTCCTGTACGTCACCAACGTGAGGTTGAGAACCGTCTGCGCGAGGCAGTACGAATTGATCGTGCCCGTGTCCAAATAGGTCGTATTTCTCGTTTTGGTCTACTAGAAATGTCTCGTCAACGCTTGAGCCCATCTTTGGCTGAAGCAAGTCATCACATTTGCCCGCGTTGTACTGGTACTGGTGTGGTGCGTGATAACGAGTCATTAGCGCTATCAGTACTTCGTCTCATCGAAGAAGAAGCCTTAAAAGACAACACGTCTCAAGCTCTTGCCATCGTGCCAGTGCCAATTGCTTCTTACCTACTAAACGAAAAGCGTCGCTCCATTAACCACATTGAGCGCGTACAAGAAGTTAAGATCACTATTGTTCCTGATTCTGATATGGAAACGCCTCATTTTGAGGTAATTCGTGTTCGTGAAGGTGAGGAACAAGACCTGTTGTCATACTTGCTACCTAAAAAGCTAGAAGCACTCAAAGAGGCTGAAGCTAAGGAAGCCGAAGTCGAAGCTAAGCCGCGTAAGATTGAGCAACCTGCACTGCAAGGTTTTGCGACACCTACTCAAAACGCCCCGACTCCAGCGCCTAAGCCTAGTAAGCCTGCCAAGGTAGAAGTGAAAAAAGAAGAGAAGCAGCCTGGTCTGATTTCTCGCATCCTTTCTGCTATTGGTTCACTTTTCTCTTCAAATGAAGAGCCTAAGAAAGAACCAGAGAAGAAAGAAGAAGCACCTAAGAATCGCAACGGCAGACAGCGTCGTAATCGAAACAACGACCAACGTCGCCGTAATAGTAAAGATTCTCGCGATAATGATCGTAACAAGAATCGCCGTAACAAACCTGCTCGTGACGAAGAGAAAGAGTCTAAAGACAATGCTCAAGAATCGCGCAAACAGCAGAATCGTCGCGGTAAGCAGCAAGACCGTCGTAATAAAAAACGCGATGAAGAAAGCGGCAAATCAAAAGTAGAAGAGCAAGGTCAACAAATCGCAGCTGATGTTCAAGCTGAGAAAAAAGCACCTCGTTCTGAAGAAAAAGCGGCGAAAGTTAAAGAGCGTCGTCAGCGTCGTAAGCTTTCTAAGCAAGTGCGCGTAAAAGATCAAAAAGCACAACAAGAAGAGCAAGCAGCTCAGGTTGCGTCTGTTGAGACAGCTCAAACTGCAGTAGAAAAGCCTCAAGCACCTGAAGCAGCAACAGAAGCTCCAGCGAAAGAGGAAGGCAAACAACGTCGTAACCGTCGCTCTCCTCGTCACTTACGTGCAAGTGGTCAACGTCGTCGTCGTGGTCGCGATCGTCGCCCTAACCCATTCCGCCTACGCAAGGGTGGTGTAGCTTCTCCTGAAATGGCAATGGGTAAAGTAATGCCGAGCTATGGCATTGTGAAACCTAAGGCGAAAGCGAAACCTGAAGCGGAAGTTAAAGAGCTAGTCACAACCACAGGTGTTGCTATGCCGGAGATGGCAATGGGTAAGGTTATCGTAATGCGTAAGCCAGAAGCTATTGAAGCACCTGTTGTAACAGAACCAAAGGTTGAGCAAACGGTCGTTGAAGCTGTAGTTGAGCCAGTTCAAGTTGTTGCAGAACTAGTTGCAGAAGTTGCAGAACCAGTTGCAGAAGTTGCAACAGCAATCGTTGAGCCAGCTACAGAAGCTGTTGTTGAAACCGAGCCTATGGTTGAAGTCTCAGTAGCTGAAAATGCAGTGGTTGAAGAGCAACCTACTATCGTGGAACCTACTCCAGTAACCCCTGTTGTAGAGAAAGCGGTTGTTAGCTTCAAAGGCCACGCGAGTGCACCAATGGCTAAAGCTGAGGGCAAGCAAGAACTTGGTGAAATTATCATCAACGCTGCGCCTGTTAAAGCTGAGCGCTACCAACAGAAAGGTGCGGGCAGCCAAGTTGCCACTAACTCTGCGTCAGCAGTAATGACAAAACCTAACTACTAATACGTAGAAAGGAAAACTTTAAAAGGCTGCGAATATCGCAGCCTTTTTTATTATTAGAGAATCGTTGGCGAAAATCGTTGGCGAAAATCGTAGGCATAAAGATGCCACTTAGTATCGAAACACTTTCTTTCAATATTGAAGTTTTGTTCACATTTCGGTAGCATGCCGAGCTTTGATTATTTCATCAACAATGCGCCATATCTATGTCATATAGAAAATGGATAATGACGACGAATCATTTTCACCTATGCTATTCATATAGTAATTCTACACTTTGAACGTCTCAATTTGCGCTGGATGAAATCCATATAAATCCAACAACATAAGTAAGCACAATTACATGTTTGAATTTCCACAGTTTTCCAAGCACTCGGTAAAAAACGATGTTCTATCCGGCCTTACCGTTGCATTGGCATTAGTGCCAGAAGCGGTTGCTTTTGCGTTCGTTGCCGGTGTTGACCCAATGGTTGGCCTATACGCCGCCTTTATCGTCGGTTTAGTCACTTCTATCTTCGGTGGCCGTCCGGGCATGATCTCTGGCGCTACAGGCGCAATGGCTGTAGTAATGGTCAGTCTGGTAGCGACTCACGGAGTACAATATCTCTTTGCCGCTATTATGCTTGCAGGCCTACTACAAATCAGTGCAGGTTTATTTAAATTGGGGAAATTCATTCGCATGGTACCCCACCCTGTTATGATCGGCTTCGTTAACGGCCTTGCGATCGTTATCTTCTTGGCACAGCTTGGACAGTTTAAAGCCCCTGACCTTTCAGGTGCCTTAACTTGGCTACCTCAAGATCAAATGATGCTGATGCTTGGATTAGTTGCGTTGACTATGGGTATTATTCACTTTCTACCTAAACTAACTACCGCAGTTCCATCATCATTAGTTGCTATCGTGACTGTTACCTTATTGGTTCAGGGTCTTGGTTTGGATACACGCACCGTTGTCGATTTTCTGCGCTCTATGTCAGGTGATATGAACGCAACGTTGGCGGGCTCTCTACCAGAGTTCTCCATCCCAGCGGTTCCATTGACGCTTGAAACCCTACAGATCATTCTGCCATACGCTATTATTTTGGCGGCAATCGGCTTAATCGAGTCACTATTAACACTGACCGTACTTGATGAAATGACCAATACACGTGGTCAATCTAACCGTGAATGTGTAGGTCAAGGTCTAGCAAACGTAACCTGTTCGGTGTTTGGCGCGATGGGTGGCTGTGCCATGATCGGCCAGTCAATGATCAACGTGAACTCTGGTGGTCGTGGCCGCTTGTCAGGTATCGTTGCAGCCGTTGCACTACTAATGTTTATTCTTTTTGCAGCAGCACTTATCGAAATGATTCCGTTAGCCGCACTAGTAGGCGTAATGTTTATGGTTGTGATTGGGACGTTCGAATGGGCGACCTTTAAGCTTGCACGCCGTGTACCTAAACAAGATTTCTTTGTCATTGTGCTGGTTACGGTAGTTACCGTTCTTACTGACCTTGCTGTAGCGGTTGCTGTGGGTGTTGTAGTCTCTGCGCTTATGTTCGCTTGGGAACACGCGAAACACATCTACGCAAGTAGCAGCGTTAATGCTGAAGGCTCTAAAGAGTACCAAGTTAACGGACCTATCTTCTTCGGCTCTGCTGCGAACTTCCTAGAGTTGTTTGATGCTAAGAACGACCCAGCCGATGTCATCGTTGATTTTGCCAACTCGCGCGTTACAGACCACTCAGCTATAGAAGCTATCGAGACGTTAGCGGAACGTTATGCGGCAGTGGGTAAAACGCTTCACTTGAGACACTTAAGTCCTGACTGCCGCGCACTGTTACAAAAGGCGGGCAGCTTAGTCGAAATCAATGTGAAAGAAGATCCGAGCTACAAGGTTGCAACTGACGTACTTGCTGGATAACAGAAAGCAAAATAAAAAGGGGCTCATTGCCCCTTTTTTATTCGTTGCTCACTTTAACTCTCATTATGTCTTGCTGTTCTGCACTGAACTGTTTTTTTAGCTCTGCTTTGCTTTTGAAGCTAATTTCGCCCCCTGCGGCGACCGACATATGCTGAGGGTCTACGTTATGCTTCGATTGATAAAGCATTACCGCTTGCATACAAGAGTCTCTTTGATCTTGAGATAATCTACTACCTTCTGGCCAGCGACCAGTTTCAGTGGCATACAGAAGTCTCTCATAAACATCCGGAGTCATGGCTTCTAAGAGTTGTTCTACGTCCATACTGAACCTTCTTTTTGCTTGAACTTTCAGACCTGCTAAATTTCGGTTCTGAGAGGTTAATTCGTTACTCGAACCATAACGTGATGATACACTGAGTCAAGTTGAGTACGACAAATCAGTGTAATTGATCACAAGTAGTAGAATGAAATTACCTTATCTCCTATCCGCCTTAGTAGCCACTTCACTTTTATCCGGCTGTTTTGAAACTCGCAAGAACACAGATCAGCTCTGCGAAAGCGAGCCCAGTTTGAACTGTTCTTCATTAAACATAAACGATGGTCAATGCCGAATCGCGAGAACAGACCTTATTTGGCATCGCTATGAGATGCTTGACGACCCTAGTGAAAAGAATCAAGTCAAAGACTATCACCTGCTCAAGGAATATCGAAAGTGTCTAGAGTTAGCATCGCAAATTCAGCCAATTGAACAGGCCGACCTCAAAACAAAAAGATTTAATGCTCTAATGTATTCGATAGAAGAACAAGAACGAATCACTCGAGATTTAGCGAGCTCTACTTCGCCAGAAACGCTCTATTTTCTATGGAGCGAAACGGGAAGCCAAGCAGCAAAACGTCGCTTTTTAGCCATGGAAAATACCGGCGTACTTGACACCTCTTCCATGCAATATGCTCTCGCCACCTATTATATTTCACGGGATAAGCAAAAAACCTATCAACTATTAAATCGGTCTCTAGAGCTTTCGGCAGGTGGAAAATACGTCAACAAAGAAGTGATTAAGTCTTTAGCAAGCGTGACTCAAAACCTAGACCTCCCAAAGCAATCCTATCTTTGGGCGATGGTTGGCAAAGAGTTTGACGTCCCCATCGCTTCAGACAACGAACTTAGATTGCTTTTTGGGTTAGCAGAAGAAGACTATCGCTCTCTCAACGAGCAAGCAAAAACTGTCGCGAAAGCCATTGATAACGGAAGCTATACGAGAGACTTGGTGCTTCAATAGTTTACTAAATTATTGAAAATAAAAACGGGCTCCACAATGGCGCCCGTTTTTATCTCTACAAAATGAAAGAATGGTACATAGAATCAGTCAGATACATCACTACTTTCACTTTTGTTGAAAATTAACGACACAGAATTGACACAATACCTTTGCCCCGTTGTTTTAGGACCATCTTCAAAAACATGGCCTAAATGGCTATCACATGCCTTACATCTAATCTCTATTCGCTGCATACCATGACTTAGATCTTCTAAAAATCGAATGGCTTCTTGATCGACCGGTGCATCAAAACTAGGCCATCCACAGCCTGAATCATACTTGCTTTCAGAATGAAAAAGTGGCGCTGCACAGCAAGTACAATGGTATAAGCCAGTATCACGGTTGTGTAGTAGAGTACCACTAAAAGGCGCTTCAGTACCCTGCTGTCGGCACACACGGTACTGTTCATCATTTAGGGTCTCACGCCAGTAATCATCGGGCTTCATCGCGTTTTTATTTTCACCACTCACGACCTTTACACTCCCTTTTTTATTGTCTACATTTTATACACGCTATATATCATACGTATAGCAAACTTGGTTGTAGCACATTGTTGTCAATTTCCAACCAAGCTGTATCAATTATGTTAACTTACCTTGCTTACAAGGTTAAATACATAACTAAAACTATTACAGAGTCTCTATCAAAGTTCAAAAAAACGTCATTTAATACCGAATGTTAAGAAAAGCGACACTTTTTTTTGACTTTAAACAAATTAATTCCGATTATCTATTGAAGTTAGTGACTGGATTCTGTAATTTTACTACCAGTTATCTTTAAACAGAAATTAAGTTGTGGAGCAACTATAATGACTATCAAAGTAGGTATTAACGGTTTTGGCCGTATCGGTCGTTTCGTATTTCGTGCAGCGCAAGAGCGCAACGACATCGAAGTAGTAGGTATCAACGATCTAATCGACGTTGAGTACATGGCATACATGCTTAAGTACGATTCAACTCACGGCCGTTTCAACGGTACTGTTGAAGTTGAAGGCGGTAACCTAATCGTTAACGGCAAAACTGTACGTGTAACTGCAGAGCGCAACCCAGAAGATCTAAAATGGGATGCTATCGATGTTGACGTAGTAGCAGAAGCAACTGGTCTTTTCCTAACTGACGAGACTGCACGTAAGCACATCACTGCTGGCGCGAAGAAAGTTGTTCTAACTGGTCCTTCTAAAGACGCTACTCCAATGTTCGTAATGGGCGTTAACCAAGACACTTACGCTGGTCAAGACATCGTTTCTAACGCTTCTTGTACTACTAACTGTCTAGCGCCTATCGCTAAAGTTCTTAACGACGAGTTCGGTATCGAATCTGGTCTTATGACTACAGTTCACGCTACTACAGCTACTCAAAAAACTGTAGACGGTCCTTCTGCTAAAGACTGGCGCGGTGGTCGTGGTGCTTCTCAGAACATCATCCCATCTTCAACTGGTGCTGCTAAAGCTGTAGGCGTTGTTCTTCCAGAACTAAACGGCAAACTAACTGGTATGGCTTTCCGCGTACCAACTGCTAACGTTTCTGTAGTTGACCTAACTGTTAACCTTAAGAACGGTGCATCTTACGAAGCTATCTGTGCAGCTATGAAAGCAGCATCTGAAGGCGCTCTTAAAGGTGTTCTAGGTTACACTGAAGACCAAGTTGTTTCTCAAGACTTCATCGGTGAAGTTCAAACTTCAGTATTCGATGCTAAAGCTGGTATCGCTCTAACTGACAACTTCGTTAAAGTTGTATCTTGGTACGACAACGAAATCGGTTACTCAAACAAAGTTCTAGACCTAATCGCTCACATCTCTAAGTAATGTAAGCTTTTAGCTGAATATTTGTATTAAGGCGACTCATTGGGTCGCCTTTTTTGTATCTGTTTCTGGGTTCAATATCACCTGGGAATGTCAAACATTACCCTCCCCTAGGAACCAGAAACTCTCACCTAGGAGTTACAATCTATGGACTTGTCTACGCTACCAGCTTTAACTGTACTTTCTGACTACGTAACGACTGCTAAGCTAGGCGACAATACGATCGTTCGCATCAACCACCCTAAAGCAAATGCTGCGATTTCCCTTCATGGCGGTCATATCATCTCGTTTGAGCCCTCCAATCAAGAAGAGTTGATTTGGATGAGCAAAGACGCAGTCTACGATAACAAAGCTGCACTGCGAGGTGGTATACCTATTTGCTGGCCCTGGTTTGGCCGTGTTGCCACCCCTGCTCATGGCTTTGCGCGCAACAGCGCTTGGACGCTAATCGAGCACCGAGAAAACGACGCTGGTGTTATTGTTAGCTTGGGGCTATCTGACAACGACCAAACACGAGAAATTTGGCCACACCGCTTCCAACTCGTTTTAAACGTAGAAGTATCTGAAACACTCACTGCTACCCTCAATGTTACCAACACCGACTCGGCTGCATGGAAGTTCTCAGGTGCACTGCATACTTACCTAAACATCGGTGACATTCATAACATGGAAGTCACTGGGATGGGTCCAACTTATATTGACGGCCTACAAGAAGGTAAAGTGTGTCAGGGTGGCGAAATCCTGTCTCTAACCGACACTATCGATCGTGTTTACACCGAGCCAAACAAAGAAATTGTGCTTCACGATAATGCATTCAATCGACAACTCTCCATCGTTAATGACGGTGACAATTCTGCAGTCCTTTGGAATCCTTGGGAAGCAGGTGCGAAGTCGATGGGCGACATGAACGATGATGGCTACTTAACTATGTTCTGTATAGAGTCCACATTACACGCTAAGACACTAGAAGCAGGACAGGAACTTAACCCTGGTGACACTTACCAGCTCGCAACCACTCTTTCGGTAAAGTAAATCGCCCGAGCTAATTGCTTCCAACCCATGATATGGTTAGACTTACGAAAATTTTCGTCGAGTCTAACCTATGTCCTATCAATGCCCGCTCTGTCAGCAATCGTTATCCCTTAATGAGCGTAGTTTTCGCTGCGAAAACAACCACCAGTTCGACTTGGCAAAAGAAGGTTATGTCAATCTCATGCCTGTGCAGCACAAACGCTCAAAAGATCCTGGCGACAATAAAGAAATGATGCAGGCACGACGTACTTTTCTTGAGCACGATTTATACGCACCTATGCGTCAACAAGTTGCGGAGACTCTAGCCAATCTCGTAAACCAAGGCACAGTTCTCGATATCGGCTGTGGAGAAGGTTATTACACTAGCTTTTTTCAGCAATACCTATCAGAAAGGAACAAAAAGTTAGATTTTCATGGACTGGATATTTCCAAAGTAGCGGTTCGATACGGCGCAAAACGCTACCCAAACGTCAACTTTTGTGTTGCCTCAAGTCATAAGCTGCCCTTCTCTGAAAACAGTCTAGCTGCGGTGATTCGAATTTACGCACCTTGTAAACACGATGAGTTACTTCGCTGTATTGAAGATCAAGGGATCATGCTGACCGTAACGCCAGGCAGTCACCATCTATATGAACTTAGAGCGTTGATCTATCAAGATGTTCGTTTACATGATGAAACGGCAGAGCAAATTGAAGGCTTCGAACTTTTGTCTGAATCTAAACTAGACTATGAAATGAACCTTAGTGGCCAACAAGCGTATGACTTGTTGCAAATGACACCATTTGCTTGGAAAGCGACAGATGAAGTAAGGTCGAACCTCAAGTCACAACAAGAGTTTCAATGTAACGCCGACTTCTTGATTCGAGCCTACCGTAAAATGTAATGAGATTTATTTTCAATTAGATTGAGTCCACGTTCAATCTCTATTACCATTACGGTTCCAAGATAGCCTTCCGATGAAGGCTATTTTTATAGAGAGAACAGACTATGAAAGCATTACCCATTCTCATATCACTCGCCCTTCTATCGGGTTGTGCCACGACAAAAAACTCACCTGAATACCAAGCTTCGAAACCGGAAAGTATCGCTTCATTTTACGATTACCAATTGGCCAGCCCTACTGGCGAATCAATCAGCCTAAGCGCTTTACCTAAGGCGATATTGGACGCCGATGTTATCTTAGTTGGGGAATGGCATACCCATGCGGGCATTCATCGATTTCAAACCGATCTTCTGAAAGAACTCATTAACAACAATCCGGACACTGCGCTTTCTATGGAACAGTTTACCCGTGACAAACAGCCTGTGGTTGATGCCTATCTCGCTTCACAAATTGGTGAGCAGATCTTAATTAAACAAGGAGGAGCTTGGCCAAATTACGAAAGCGACTACCGCCCACTCGTTGAGTTAGCCAAGAATTCAGATATCGACATTATTGCCAGCAACGCACCAAAATCAATCGTCCGCTGTATTGGGCGTCAAGGGGTTGGCTACTTAGATAAACTGGATGAGCAAGAACGTTCCCTGGTCGCAGCAACGATAGACACATCAGATTCGCCATACAAAGAAAAATTCATGGCCTCCATGCATCACGGTGACATTGAACAAACGAAGAAACAATACGCTGCTCAACTCGCCTGGGATGTGACTATGGCAGAAAGTATTGTTAACTATATGGCAGCACACCCTAACTCTCAGGTCATGCACATCGCAGGTAAATTTCATACCGAGCAAGCATTAGGAACCGCTGCGCAGATCCAGCAATTGAACCCTGACTTGAGTATCGTCGTGATTACGCCAGTGAGTGACATTGTGAGTACAAGCGATGACTACCAATTGGAAGTGCTACCACCACCAAAACGTTACGTTAAAAATGAGAACCGAATGAAGGCGTATAAGAGCTTAAAAATGCGTAACGACTCACTGGTTTGTAAATAACTCATCAACACAAGTTATGATTGGCGCACAAATTGCTTAGTCCATGTTAATAGCATCGATCAATCTCTCATTTATAGAAGCTTTTATAAAGTTTTTGCCACATTGGACGATGTATTGATTGATAGCGCTAATGGAGATAGTTATGCAAAGCGTCAATTCAAACCTAATGAGCCATACAAACGCGCCTGTTGCGACGGCCACTAAGACAGTAGCAGAAGGTGCCACTGCTAACGGCAACACTTTGCCTACAGGCAATGGAGATAGTGTATCCATCTCACCTCAAGCTAAAGCAATGCTAGAAAAGGAAGTGAGCAAAGACGCCAATAAAGAGAATATCTCAAAAGACGATGATGATAGTTTGGGTAAATCTGTCACCTCCTTTGCTCATGGCGCATTAGGTATGGACCATCCAGATGACTTAGAGAAACAAGAAGATAGTTCTTACTCTGCCGGTCAGTATGTCTCCGCAGCGGTGACCATTGGTGCTTTGATATTAGCCTTGGCATAACGGTATTTATCCTAACGACAAATAATCCTGTTTGAGGTGGAAACCGCATTCACTTGATAATCGATCATCTTTAACTGCATGATCACAATTTATGAATCGACACTTCAAGCTGATTGATAAGCCAACTTTCTTTGGCGCAATCACATTGCTCCTGAGCGTTATCATTCCCTTGATAATGTTCCCTGAACAAGGTGCAAAAATCATCGGGCAAGCCAAGCTCATTATGACCGACAAGTTTGGCTTCCTATACCTCGCCCTTGGCCTCGCTGCCCTCTTTTTTATGATATTCATCATTTTTAGCGATATCGGCCAGATTAAACTAGGCGAACCTGACGAAGCGCCAGAGTTTGCAACGTCTTCTTGGGCCGCTATGCTGTTTTGCGGCGGTATCGGTGCCAGTATTCTCTACTGGGGGTGTATTGAGTGGGCTTATTATTATCAAGCGCCACCATTTCAGCTAGAAGCGGGAAGTGAAGAAGCGGTTCGCTGGGCAGCAACATATGGCATTTTCCACTGGGGACCGATTGCATGGGCCATCTATCTGATCCCTGCATTACCTATCGCTTATTTCTTCTACGTACGTAAGCAACCTGCACTGAAAGTATCCAGCGCATTGATTCCAGTCATCGGCGAGAAACACACAAATGGTGCTCTCGGAAAACTAATTGATGTACTTTTCATCTTCGGCCTATTAGGTGGTGCAGCGACGACATTAGGACTTGCAGCCCCGCTTATCAGCGAGGGCTTGAGCGTCTTATTCGGGCTACCACAAAACACCTATTCACAAATCGGCGTATTGGCCATCTGTACTGCGATTTTCGCCTACTCTTCATTTGCGGGGATGGAAAAAGGCATTAAGATCCTCAGTAACATCAACTTCTGGGGGGCGATGCTACTTCTTGCTCTAGTGTTAGTTTTGGGTCCAACTATTTTTATACTGGAGACGGGTCTAGATTCCATCGGTCGAATGATGTCTAATTTCTTTGTGATGGCGACATGGGCGGAACCATTCGGTGGCTACGGTACATTTGACAACACTCACTTCCCACAAGATTGGACCATTTTCTACTGGGCGTGGTGGTTAGTGTTCGCGCCAAGTATGGGCTTGTTTGTTGCACGCATTTCTCGCGGTCGCACAATTAAACAGATGGTCGCAGGTTCATTGTTCTTTGGTTCATGTGGTTGCTTCCTGTTTTTTATCATCTTAGGAAACTACGGTCTATCACTACAACTATCTGGGCAGCTTGATATTGTCGCAATTTTGAACGAGTTTGGTGCAACAAAAGCCATCTTCTCTATGTTGTCAGAGCTACCATTTGCTTGGTTTATCATTCTTTTGTTTACATTGCTGTGTATCATCTTTACAGCAACAACATTCGACTCAATTTCCTACATCTTGGCGTCTGTGGTTCAAAAAGACGTAACGCAGGAACCAATGCGCTGGAACCGCTTATTTTGGGCCTTCACTTTGAGCTTTATGCCTGCTGTTCTCATGTTCTTAGGTGGTTTGAGTACACTACAAACAGCCGCAATCGTTGGCGGTCTACCCCTACTCGGTATCGCAGTTATGCTGATGATTTCCGCGGTCAAAGCCACCACGCTGGATATTCGTCACCAAGAAGATTATGTAGAGCCAACCATTAACATTGAAGAACTTCCAGAGTTTGATCCTTGGTCAAATGAAGGGGTTGCACTAGCTAATTTTGAAAAGTGTCGTGACGCTGCGCAAATTGCCGCAGATGAAGAACGTACCGCGCTGCATGCCCTATTCAAAGTTAAGAAAAAGATTCGCGCTTATGCGTTAGAGCATGCCGATGACACCAGTAAAGCGATTCCACAAGAATTGTTGGATGATTTAGAGGCGAAGCTTCAATTACTCACAGATGCTCAGAACGCGAAAGAGCAGTCCTCACAAGCTGCACAAGATGCGAGAATAAGGTTTACTGAGGTTTGTTCCGCAAGCTAATAGCATCAAAAAAGCAGGCATTAAGCCTGCTTTTTTGTTAACGATTCGGATGGTTGATGACATACAAGAATTAATTTTTGTTTTTATGAATCATGAGAGAGACCAGCAATACCAGTGGGCCCATGGTTTTCTCAACAAAAAGGCATTTCTCTAATCAAAACCTGAGAAAACCACCCCAAAATTCTCAACTTTCCATCAACGCGAGCAAAGCAAATCTCGATATTTGTTGCTAGCCAGCGCTCTGCTATACACAACGCACTCTTCCACAGAACGATCCATCGCATCATACAGTGCTATGGCGATCACGTTCGCTAGAGATCACACTCGCTAGAGATAGCTGCTAACTCACCTTTGGACAGAAATCATTTAGTAGCTTTACTTATTGGCTCCATTTGTGGGTCAATGACCCACTCATGAAATGCATAATAATCGAGACAATGTGAATATACATACCTATTGTTCGACAAAAATAGCGCTACTTAATGGCATTGTTGACTAATAGCATTTCGTAAAATGTTCGCTTCAATCGGAGATGAAAGAATGCGGCTCTCCGATATACACAGGACATCTGCCAATGCCAAACGCAGAGTTTTATCGTGGCCAAAGCGCAAATGTCAGAGGGAAACATGCTTAGGAAACAACGCCCTACTTAATTAAGAAAGCATCGAGCTCTTTTCATCAAGCAATAACTACGTGAAAAGAGCTCTACATATCACTACAACTGCCCACCTACCCCTTTAAACTTCTCAACAAAAGCGGCAATTTTCTGAAAAACTGTTTGCTTCTGGGTTCGATACTGTGGGTTCAATGGGCTCAGTTTGGGCAGCGCCTCATTAAGTGCAGTACCATTTTCAGAGGCGTACTCACGTTTGAGTGATGACGCAATATAACGTTTGGCAGCATCGATATTGAGCTTTTCAGAGGCAATAATGGCATCGGCTTCGCGCTTCTGCTCCGCCTGGGCGAACTTGAAGAAGGCGTCGATAATGCTGGCTTTGTCATTGATCTCATCTAGGTTTGTCTGGTTAATAAAATCAACCACCAAGCTCTCTTTCGCTCTATTGCCAAGGCTACCACGAATCATACGGCGAACTTCTTCAATCAAGCCTTCTTTGCTCTTGTTCTTCTTGTTGTGATCAAAAATCAGTTCAAGAATGTAATCGAGGTTTATTTCCTGTGATTTAAGCAAATCCACCTCAAACACTACATCGTCCCAGTCTACGGTTGACTTGTCTTTTTCCTCACCTTTCTTCTGACGTCGTAACCAATCTCGGGTATCGTTGTAGGCAGAACGATAGTCTTGAATAGCACGCTCGCTTGGCATATCGATGGTTTGCATTGTCTCAATGTCTGCGTCGTCTAAATAATACTTGGCTTTAAACTCTTCTACGGCTTGCTCATCACTGCTATCTAAGCTTTGCATTGCTTTTAAAGCGGCAAACTCGTCATAGTTTTGCAGAATGTTTTCTGCTTTAAGATACTCACCAAAAAGCTTTGCAAATTCCTTTTTGTCTTGTTCTTTTTCAATATTTTCTGGGTTTGGAAAGCGTTCTTGCAATTCTCTTACGATATTGACAAAACCCCGGCGCACTTGGCCGGTAACAATATCATTAAAGCCTTCCATATATTCTTGGTAGCTCTTTTCCAGCACCACTTGGCTAATATTTTCGTTACCTTCACGATCGCCAAAAAGTCTAATAGCATCAATGGTTGCCTGCTCCAAGTCTCGGAAGGTAACAATATTGCCAAAGGTCTTCGTCGCATCATAAATGCGATTAGTGCGAGAAAACGCCTGCATCAAGCCGTGATAGCGCAAATTCTTATCAACAAACAAGGTATTGAGAGTAGGTGCATCAAAGCCAGTTAAAAACATCCCCACCACTATGAGTAAATCTATTTCTTGATTCTTCACGCGCTGGGCAAGGTCACGGTAGTAATTCTGAAAGCCATTACTGTCCACGCCATAGTTAGATTTAAACATGGCGTTGTAATCGTTAATCGCGGCGCTCAAAAACTCTTTCGCGCTGCTGTTCATCGCGCTAACTTCAAAGCTCTCATCTAAAATATCACCGATAGCGTCCTGCTCTTCATTGGCTGCAAATGAGAAGATAGTCGCAATGCGCAGAGGCTTACTTGTAGGTCCATTTTCGGCCTCGGACTGCAATGTTTTGAAGGTTTCATAGTACGCTTTCGCTGCATCAACACTACTGACCGCAAACATGGCGTTAAACCCTTTGGCACCAGAATAGGCTCGATGCGTTTTCTGGTTAAAATGGCTCAGAATATACTGCGAGATTTCACGAATGCGCATTGGATGTAAGAACGCTTTCTTATTCTCGGCGGCACTGAGCTTCTTTTCATCCTGCTCAGTCTCAATGCTCTTAAATTGCGGACGAACATCGTTATAGTCCACTTTGAACTTGAGTACTTTTTCATCACGGATGGCATCAGTGATCACATAAGTGTGCAACTGCTGGCCAAACACGCTGCCCGTGGTTTCAGCACCCAAGGCGTTTTCAGGGAAAATTGGCGTACCGGTAAAGCCAAACTGGTAGTACTTTTTGAATTTCTTCTTCAGGTTTTTCTGCGCTTCACCGAATTGGCTTCGATGACACTCATCAAAAATAAAGACAACCTGCTTGTTGTAGATAGCTAAATCGCTTTCACTTTTGATTAAATTATTGAGCTTTTGGATTGTGGTGACGACAATCTTGTTATCGTCTTTATCCAGGTTACTCTTAAGCCCTGCGGTACTGTCTGAACCGTTCACACTATCAGGTGAGAAGCGCTGATACTCTTTCATTGTCTGATAGTCGAGGTCTTTTCGGTCCACCACAAAAAAGACTTTATCGATACAGTCTAAATCGGTGGCCAAACGTGCCGCTTTAAAGCTAGTGAGTGTTTTTCCTGAACCTGTGGTGTGCCAAATGTACCCACCGCTCTCGGTGTTGCTCCAGTTCTTAGCGTTAAACGCGCTCTTTATCTTCCATAAAATGCGCTCAGTGGCCGCAATCTGGTAGGGGCGCATTACAAGTAAGGTATTGCTGACGTCAAACACCGAATAACGCAAGATCACTTCAAGCAGCGTCTCTTTCTGGAAAAAAGTGGCGGTAAAGTCTTTTAAATCCTTGATCAGCGTATTGTCTGACTTCGCCCAGCTCATCGTAAAGTCGAAGCTGTTCTTGTCGCGCTTGGTCGTGTTGGCAAAATAGCGCGTGTCGGTGCCATTAGAGATCACGAAAAGCTGCAAGAACTTGTACAACGAGTTCTCAGCATTAAAGCTTTCTTTGCTGTAGCGATGTATTTGATTAAACGCCTCACGGATCGCCACACCACGCTTTTTCAGTTCGATTTGCACCAAAGGCAAACCATTGACCAAAATCGTCACATCATAACGGTTGGCATGGCTTCCCGTTTGCTCAAACTGCTTAATGACCTGCACTTTGTTACGAGCAATGGTCTTCTTGTCGAACAGGTAGATGTTTTCTATATGGCCATCATCAAAGACAAAATCGAAAATATAGTCACTGTGCACCTTGCGGGTTTTATCAAGAACATTGTCGCTGGGTGTGTTTAGGTATTGCTCGCAAAAGCGAGCCCACTCGGCATCGTTAAACTGGACCTTGTTGAGGGCTTGTAACTGCTTGCGCACATTCGCCAGCATGGCGTCTGGCGTCGTTAGCGTAGGTAAATACTCATAGCCTTGGTTGCTTAGGTCCTGAATCAGCTCACGTTCTAAATCACCTTCGCTCTGGTAGCTTTCACTTACCTGCGTTTGCTTTGTGTATTTGTCTAAGACAATAAAATTATTTGATTCTGCAATCGGCTTTGTTGTGTTAGTCATTCTGTGCTCCTTGCAGTTTAAAACCATAATTATTTAATAGATGTTCAAGTAGAAACTTAACAATCTGCTTCTCAGGTTCGGTAGGTTCTGCAACTTCTTCGTTTGATAATGAACGATGACTATAAAAGTGCATCACTCGTTTGGCGTATAGCTCGCGGCTTTCGGGTAATAACGCTGTCCAATCTGCGTACCCCAAAAATGCTGCGACTTTCTCATAAAGGTTGCGCAGTAAATTAAAGTGAAAACGCTGTATTTCATTGTTCGTGATAGCTTGTTCAATCAATTGCTTGATATACAAGTGATAAGAAAAACTGGTATTAGCGCCACCTTTTTTTTCTTTTAAATCAAAGGTTCCGTCTTCAAAACGTTGCAACAAGTAACAGATTTTTGCATTAAGCTCATTGTGCAACACATTGAAAAATAGTGGATTATGTGTCGATATGATAAATTTAAGCTTCTCAGATTTGCTTGACTTGATTAGTTCCGCCAAATTAACTGCAAGTTCAATTAAATGGTTTTCATCTAATGAGCTAACGGGGTCATCAATGAACACATATTCTAGCTGATTGAAGCTCTCATCATCCTCTTCATCAGGATTATTCATGACTCTAATAACTTGCTCTAGAAGCCCATGAAAAATACTCCAGACAAAATTACTTTCTTCGCCCTTAGATATTTTTACATGCTGTGCTCTTTCCGCATTTCCTCGCTCAAATGAAAACGTAACTTGAGTAAAGTCTTCATTAAAATGAGGCGTCAACTTCTCGTTGCTATAACGCTGAAACAACCTGGTGATATTAGGCTCTTGACCTTGCACTTTTAATATCCAATCGGTAAACGTATTAGGTTGGATTTTTAACTTCGGCTCTGCATCCGCATCTAAATCGTTATCCCAGTAAAACAGGTCTTCCGTAAACGCGTTGTAATACAAAATCTTATGGCGCGACAGTGGCGCTTGCTCTGCACCATCAAGATCATCAAGTCCATCTTCCTTTGGCGCGATGATCTCTTTAAATTCACGCGACAAACGCGTCTTACCTGTACCATTAAAGGCATAGATTAACTGCACCTTTTTGTCGGATGCTTGCAACAACTCTGCTATTTCCGTTAGCGTTTTACTCATTAAGCCGCCTCATGTGAATGAGATTTCGGGAAGCTCAACAACAGATCACGATAATATTCGTATTGCTTTTGGCGTAATTCGATTTCGCGGGGAAGACCTTCGGTAATGGAGCTCGTTAGAGTGTCAAATTTGTCGAGAATAGTAACGATGCGTTCTTGTTCCGAAAGAGATTTCTCTCTATTGCTAGCAAATGGAATAGGAACCAAATACTCCATGATTTTTGGCTTATTTCCTCGTGGCATTTTGGCGCCTTTTGCATGTTGCATGTTGTATTCAAAAAACTTGTCATCAGCTAATACTTGATACAAATATCGTGGATTTATAGCTGTATCAGTAGGGTGAACCACAAGAACATCACCATTCGTGCCGCCAACTCGATCTGCATGCCATATCTTCTTCAAATAAGGACGTATATTCCCTATTAAGATATCATCAGGATTGTATTGTGTAAGTTTTCCACTATCTGGGGTTCGAGTGGAGTCTATTTTACCAGCTCGATTCTGAAGTAAGCTTTCAACACCAACGTAATTGCTGTCATCTAGTTCTGTGTAACTAATACGAGCCTTTGAATACTCGGCCATTTCACTCAAAGCCCTCCACTCAACGTCACCCTCTTCAAAACTCAACAACTGGTCGCGGTAGTAGTTGTATTGTTTTTTACGCATGTTAAGCTCGGCGGTCAGCTCGGCGGTCAGCTCGGCGGTCATAGCGGTAAATGCGTCCAGAATGCGCACAATTTCAGCTTGTATTGCCAGCGATTTTTTTGGGTTGTTTGGGCATGGAATTGGGAAAGGAAATTTTTTAAATCCATCCATATCAACAGATGCAAAGCTAGACATGGTTGTATTTTTTTTACACCAATCCGCCAAAATAAAGCAGTAGTAGAAAATAAACTTGTTGTTAAATGTGTCTTTATAGCCAGGCTTCAAACTTAAATTAGTAAATCTCTGATTTGCTAAAAATGGAACACGAATCAAAGCGTGCTCTCCAATAGTTGCTGATGTGGCAATTATTATTGAATTTTCAGGAAATAGCTTTCCACCTTTGATTGCACTCTCTGAGACTTTTTGTAGCGAACCATCAAGGATTTGGCCATTTTCTCGGATGTCGTCCATTCTAAACCATGGCACAGTTCCATTTTCCCAGAATTCTTTTTTTGATTTTGATGGTGTATATCCATTTTTAAGCTGAAAAACATCAGCTAACTTTTTCCACTCAACCTCAACCCCATCCAATAGCTTCTCTAAATAGCTCAAATTACTCATGCCTCAATCTCCTCACCTTCAATCTCCGCCACAATGGCATCAATATCACTGCGAAGCGCATCAATTTTAGCAACGGTAGTTTTAAGATCAGCATTAAGCTCTGTAATATCCACTAGCTCGCGGTTGTCTTTAGCTTCCACATAACTGCTTACCGATAGGTTGTAGCTATTGCCTGCTATGACGTCCAAATCAACCGATTTAGCAAAGTGTTCAACGTTCTCTTTGCTGGCAAACACTTTCATAATTTGCTGAATATGACCCGGATTTTTTTCGTCGTCGTTGTCCGTTAGTACGTTATTATTGGTCTCTTTTTTAAACAAACCGCTGGCATCGATAAATTGGGTGGTAGTGTCGGTTTTATGTTTAGACAGCACTAAGATATTCACCGCAATGGTGGTGCCAAAGAACAGGTTAGGTGCCAGTGAAATCACAGTTTCAACGTAGTTGTTATCTACTAGGTATTGGCGAATTTTTTGCTCAGCACCACCACGGTAAAAAATACCGGGGAAACAAACAATGGCAGCGCGGCCTTTGCTTGATAGGTAACTTAGGGCATGGAGCACAAAGGCAAAGTCGGCTTTTGATTTAGGCGCAAGCACACCAGCGGGCGCAAAGCGGTCGTCGTTGATTAGGGTTGGGTCGTCGCTACCAATCCATTTCACTGAATAAGGCGGGTTAGAGACAATAGCATCAAACGGCTTGTCATCTAAAAAGTGCGGTTCGATTAAGGTATCCCCCAACTGAATATTAAACTTGTCGTAGTTAATGTTGTGCAAAAACATGTTCATACGCGCCAAGTTGTAGGTGGTGTGGTTTAGCTCTTGACCAAAAAAACCATCTTCAATGATATGCGCATCGAAGTGCTTCTTTGCTTGTAACAGCAAAGAACCCGAACCCGCCGCAGGGTCATAGATTTTATTAACACTGCTCTGGCCGTGCATGGCGAGCTGCGCGATCAATTTTGAAACGTGCTGAGGGGTGAAAAATTCGCCACCGGATTTACCCGCATTGGCGGCATAGTTTGAAATCAGGAACTCGTAAGCATCACCGAATAAATCAATTTGGTTTTCTTCAAAATTGCCGAAGGTTAAACCTGCCACACCTTTTAAAACAGCAGCTAGGCGTTTGTTTTTTGTCTCTACCGTATTACCCAGACGATTACTGGTGGTATCAAAATCCGCAAACAAGCCTTTGATGTCCTTTTCTGAATCATAGCCGTTGGCTGAGTTTTCGATTGCAGCAAAAATAGCGGCCAAATCCGTATTTAAATTTTCATTCTTGTGCGCATTGGCCGCCACATTACTAAACAACTGGCTAGGGTAAAGAAAATAGCCTTTGGTTTTAATGGCATCTTCTTTGGCAAAACCGATGTTTTCATCATCGTCAGACATGGCCGCATAATTAACGCTCTCATCACCGCCAGTGATGTAGTTGACAAAGTTTTCACTGATAAAACGGTAGAACAGCGTACCCAGTACATATTGTTTAAAATCCCAACCATCCACTGAGCCTCGTACATCGTTGGCAATCGCCCATATTTGGCGTTGAAGTTCGGCACGTTGTTGTAAACTTGTCATTATTAGAATTCCTGATCGTTCTGAATTGCACTTTATGAGGGCAACCCATTAATTATTAATTTACTTGCTCTAGTTCTACTAAAGCTTGTTCTGCGATATGCCAAGGTAGACGCCTGCCATTGGCTTGCATCTGCTTATAGGCTGCTCGCGCTTGTTCGGTATTGATTTGCTGATGAACCACCAGTTGGCATACTAGCCAAACTGTGCCTTTAACGATGGCAGCTTCTTTTTCTGCTGCTTTTCTCAGTGCCATATCACCAGTCAGTAAAGGACACTGTTCTTGCTTTGCTAAAGCAAGGGCAAAACAATCGTTTCGGCTCGCTTGGGTATAGGTCCCCGTTAGCTGCATGGCATACATCATTGATTCTGGAGAAACCTCTTTTAGCGCTAACCCTAAATCCAGAAGGTGGGGATGATCTTCTTCAAGTTCTTCAACAAAAAGAATATCTGGCGTTGCAAAGTCATAGGGCAACTGAAACATTGCTTCCAGTAAACCACCTTCTTCCATGTCAATGAGGATATTGGCATCACTAATTAGCAGCTGCTGCACGGCTAGCCTCCTGAGCTAACTGTGCTTGAGTCGGCACCTCCAACTTTCGTTCTTTACGAAAGCTAGAAACAGACATGCCAAGTAACTCTGCAGCTTTTGACTCCCCTATGTATTCTTCACCTAAAGCACGATATACCAACTGCTTATGTAGATAAGTCGATTCATGAGGGTATGCTTTTCCTGGCTCCTCCGTTCGCCAGCCATTTTTGCTAAACAGCATAAATAGGTTTTTCTGAGTCGCAGGCGTAATTATTCCACATTGGCCAGCTCGAAACAGTGCCGCTAGCATGCTAATACCGTATTCGTGCTTTAGCATCAGTAATTCACGCGGTTCAATATGACGGCGCTTTTCACCCAAGTGTTCAATAAGTGATTGGGTAGGTAAAAGAAATGCACCAGCAAAGGCATTACAAGCCTTCTCCTCATCAATCCCTTCAGCTAAACGACCATGCACGACTAAGTGCCCAAGTTCATGGGCCAAGGTGAAGCGCTGGCGGTCACCACTTTGGGCGGTAGAGATCACCACTACAGGAGTGCTACCAATTTTGCCCGCTAAACCGTCAAACTTCTTATCTGTTTCCACATCCGTGGTAATGATCATCACTCCTTTAGCTTCAAGGGTGTCGATCATATCGTGAATGGGGTTTAACCCTAGCTCCCAAGCATGACGTATCTGAATTGCCAAGTCTTCCGCTTGTTCTAAGCTAAGGATTTGTTCTGGAAGTTCATCAGGTAGAGCAAACTCAGGGATCGGTTTTACTGAGTCTGGATAGAGCTCTAAGAGCTCTTGCCAACGCTCAGCTTGGTCTAAGACATCACTGTTGATTCGGTGTAACACTTTTTTGGGTGTATTAGCTCGTTTGCGGTACTCCACGCCTTCCAATTTCACTTTGGTCGGGCGAAAGAAGTACTCGCTGCGCACATCTAGCGCTTTCGCAAGCTTTAGTAGATTTGAAGAAGAGGGCATGGTCGTGCCATGTTCGTACTTTTTAATGGCGTTAGCGGATAGGCCAACTTCGCTGGCTAATGCACTCATTGATAGCCCTGCAGCCTTGCGGGCTCGTTCTAGGCGCTCTGCAAACATGGTATCCTCTCAAACAACGGATTGGTTTATAAAAAATATAAATCATAAGTAATTATAAACCTTGTAAGTACACTTTCATAGAGTAGAAATCACATTGGTTTAATGTTTGATCTTATTACACCTGCACATGGAAGCTGCTTTATCAGAACAAAGTCACAGCTCTAAATTTTCAGATATGTTGAGTGCATCTTCCATCTCTACTCCTAAATAGCGAATGGTATTATCTAACTTAGCGTGCCCCAGTAATAATTGCACAGCCCGAATGTTTTTGGTTCGAGCATAGATCAGTGTTGCTTTGGTGCGGCGCATGGAATGCGTGCCATACAGATAGGGATCGTAGCCAAGTTTCGTTGCCCAGTGGCGAATAATAGTGGCATAGCAGCTATAGCTCATTGCCCTCCCTTGTTTGCGAGGGCTAGGAAACAGATAGTCTTGAGCCGATAGTTGGCTGTGAATTAACCATTGAGTCAATGATTGTGCGGTGCGTGAAGTTATCTCAAACTGTACCTCTCTGCCCGTTTTACTTTGGCTGTAAAGCACCCGATCTTGAATTACACCTCCAGAAGATATATCCCTCACTTTCATTCTTAGTAAATCACAAGAACGCAGTTTGCAATCGATGGCGAGATTGAGCAAGGCCAATTCCATGATGTTGCCTTCGATTTCTAGTCTAGTGCGAATTCGCCAGATATCTTCGAGCTTGAAGGGCTTTTTCTGCCCAGTTAAGTGACCTTTCTTCGTCCACATAATTGACCTCCAGTCTGACTTTAGAAGTGGCCTTAATAAGCTTAGATGAGGGAAATTGAATGGTTATGCAATGATGGGCTGCGACATATTGCAGACATAAGCACTCTAGAGTATTTAGTCTAGCTAATTTTGGGGCAGAAACGTGTTACGCTTGCGTCCCTAAGCCCCATTACACTTTGAGCGTGAGTGCACGCTACTTGATTGGTGTCACAACCGAATTTTCATCTAATAGCTCTTGTTGGAGCTCAAACACCCTAAATCGGAGCCTGGCGTTCTCAGCCTCTAACTGCTTTCGGGCCTCAATTGCATTGTTTCGTTGCACCCTGTATTTATCTTTAAGCTCATTAGCTTTCTTCAACTGATGTTTCAGCCCATCAAGCTCAGACAAAGGAACATCTAGCTCAATATCTAAACCAGTTGTCATTGCCTTATCACGATTGAGATTGTACTTGTCGATAACAGGTTTTGCATAGGCCACGAACTCTTTGAACTTATGGACATAGCTATTGCCAAGTTGGGCTTCATTGTTGATTCGGTTTAACGTGAGCTTGCCCGTCCCCTTAACATGAAGCGGCTTACCATCTAATAGTCGCTGAAATGCATTGACCAGTAACCCCTCAGCCTTGCAGGTTGCTCGATACTCTACTTTCATGACCACACTGCCTTAATATCATCATTGAAGCTATCAAATGGGATGCTGTGCTTGACCAACGTTGGTTCAATAGACTGAATCTTCTTCTTTCTGGCATCCAAAATCAACTCATTGGCATAATCACCCATATCATTGGTTGCCCGAAATGAAGCAATTAAGTTGTCCCGCTCCCTCGACAGCCTTTTGGCCGCCTTATCAGTGACAACCTTATGCTCACAGGGGGCTTCAACAATATCCATCAGAGAGCAAAGGCGCTCACAATTACGGTTGGTGCAATACCCCCCTGTAGGAAGCAACACAATGGATTTGTCACCAGACCTTACCAATGCAAGCAATTCACTTCGGGACATAACTATTTCTTCACCCTGTGCTAGCCGCTCTGCTTTATTCTGAGCTATACGCTCGCCTTCAGCACCACTTAAGGTATCGGATACATTGTAAATCTCATCCCATGCGTCCACTGCTGAGTTTTCAATGGCTTCATCAAATTCACTCATTAACTTTGTATCCATCAGCAGTTGGTTGGTACGCACCAGTTCAGAATAGTTCGCATACCAGTTAGACATATTAATATTGCGGTGTTTAAGTTGGTATTTTACTGTGAGTGCGTTGCCCAGTCGGTTTTTCACCATAAAGACCACAAAACTCCGCCGTAAATCATGAGGGCTAAGCTTTGGTAAACCGCCTCCAATCTTTAAACTCCCTGCTCGATCTGGGTTTAACAGATCAAACTCGTCAACGTCTTCGGCGGTCGCAGTAATGTTGAACTCTTTCATGTTCAATGCATTACCAGCACCATCAATAAGGTATTTTAACGTCACTTTATTTATAAGCACTGCACTCTCGTAAGGTATTTCAGAAGATATAAAGGCACTCTCAAGGTCTTGTTTCTTTGCGTTGTATTGGTCTAGGGTTAGCTGACCATGTTGATAGCCGTCATCCAGTCGTTCTAAACTATATTTCCTCGCGGCTTGCGTGGCGTCAAAAGCGAGCTCGAGTGCCAGCTTTGCGATAGGAGCCGTATTCCACGTTGTATAAATCTTTTCGCCCTTATTGCCTTTTGTCGAAAACCCTGAGACCTTTGGTACGGCAGCCAGTGAATCGTCATAGCTCTCTTTATTCATGGAGAGCAACTCTTCCTTTCGGGCAGCGGAGAATAAGCCGACACAGATAAAGCACATCCTGAGCAATGTACCTAACCAATTTCCACGTCTGTGAAATGAGAAGTTAGGAATTGCTTTTCGTTCAGGCCACTTGCTTGTTTTGCGATGCATCCTCACTTGGAGTGTCTTCATTTGCCTCTCGTTAAGGGCATTCACATCGAGCGCTTTAAGCTCAGCGTTGAGCATCTCATCCTGATAGATGTATAACTTTTCCATCGCCGCTGAAATTTGGTGGCGATAGGGGTGATAAGTTTCAACAAACTCAACAACGGTCTTTAATATACTGACATGAATCGCTTCAGGAAACGCAATTGCCTGACCGTCATCAGCATCAGGTTTAACCCACTGGATATGCTCTCGTTTGTGGACATATCGCGTTACAAGGCCCGCTTTATTCAGTGTATTAATCACAGACCCAATTTGTTGGCACCCTCGTTCACCGAAAGCCCCATGTAATGTTTTAGCGCACTTTTTCCACTCTCGCTCGCTCGAAAGCAAATTGAAATCACTTTTTCCCCAGCGTGTTGCGATGGCTTTTAATCCCTCCCTACGCCTTTTCAGTGTGCCAACAGCCGCATGGGAGTTAGAGTTTGATGTTGCCTTTTGCCATTGTATCACCCCATAAAGGTAAGACTGAATATCATAGCGGTACTTCTCATCAATCTGCCCAAAAGAGATTGTTTTATCTTTCTGGTTCAGGGCATGGAAATCCCACTCTACATCAAAGACGCGTGACACTCCTTCTCCGTCAGAGTCAAACGTCACATACGGATTTTCAGCGAGCTCTTGGCGAAGCTGTATAAGCTGTTTAGACATAAATTACCCCTTAAAGAATTGGCTTGCGCTGGCTCGGTCTTGATAAAGCGGGTGGAAGTCGCCATCATCCACCTTTTGTTTTGCTTGAGCGTAGTTTTTGGGGGCTTTTTGTTTCAGCCTGAGAAGGACTTTTTTCAACACCCCCTCCACCACAAAATACTCTTCCTTCGGTGCGGAATTGCTGGCCACCATCTCTTTGAGGTCTTCGATTTGTTCTAAAAATGACAGCATTAACCAGATATCATTTTCTGACGCCACCAATTTATGGCTGTCACAATCAAAGCAAGCAAGAAAGTCCGTGCAACGCCCAGTATCTTGCGAAAAATCAATCCCCAACTGCTTCATACGCTTTGCTTCTGCAACAAGTCTCTCTGGTGTTGGCCCTGCGCATTTGATGCCACTGGGCGTGGTCATTAATGGCTGCTCTTGGCTTTCACGGGTACGTAATTTTCTAGCATCATAATCAGACAAAATATCGCTGCGCATTACCTTGGAGTCTTCGATGGCTCTGCCAACCTCCTCACCCTTGGCGATAGCACTTAACGCGCCAAACGTGGCATTTAGGTTATTATCATGGTCTGCCTGAACGCCGCTAGAGTAGCGTTTGGTGACAACGTTCACGGAATTATTCAACCCCTGTGACACAAGGAAGATATCTTCCGTCACTCGCATCAGTACATCGGATTTTGTCGCCCTGAATCGGCTTGTCGTAACCCTTAATCCCGTTATCTTTTCAAGCTGATTATTGATGATGCCAATATTTGAACCGTGGACATTGAATGTCAAGATCTCACCGCTGGAACTAAAGAAAGGACAAAGTGGTAGCTCGTTTGACAGCGGGATACCTAATGACTGGTACATCGCTTTAGAGGTTTTTAGCCATCGGGTAATCAACTCTTTAGTTCGCAGGCTAAAACCAGCGCTATTATCCAAACTTTTATAGCCTGCCCTAAACTTTTCACCGTCAAAAACAAAACGCCCACTGCCAATATTTTTAAATGAAACGTCCTTGTGGCGCACATTAGCAAGCACTGATTTATTCATGCCTGTCAGCATTGAGAATACGAAAAACCAATTGCGTGATGCCTGATTATAGAAAACCTGTCGATGTAGGCGATCAAATGGAACCGGGCTGAACTTTATTGTCCCACCTCGAGGTTTCATGCTCGTCTTGAAGCCATTTTTCTTGGCTGCACTTTGCCTTAATGTCCATCCAAAACGCTTTGCTTGTTCATCAAACAGGTCTTCATCAAAGAACGGATGAATATCTAGCAACTCATTTTTCTCAATCGCTTCCTGAAAGGCCTTTGCGCCTTTAACCAACACCTTGGATAATGGTTTCAACTCTGCTTCCACATGGAACGCTTTGTTCGCAGCCGGAGGGATTCCAGCGACCTCTGGCAGCGTCTTAAGGTAAGACTCCCTACCCCACTGCCTTAATAGGAAAGATAAGCTGGTTTTAATCTTCGAAGCTTTTGATACCTGCACACCTTTTTCGCATAATTTATTGAAGTGCTCTAAGCAATCAATCATGACGGCACTACTGAAAAGGTCACCGTGGTAACCAATGCTATCAAGATATCGAAAATAGCTTACAAGCCCAGCAAAGTAAGCCCCCTTTGTTCGGCTTTCAGGTAAGGGGTTTAACTTTTGGTGAATGTCCCTAACGATATCATCCCGATTCGCCAGCACGCCACTTCCTGATTCAATCTGTTTCACTGTCGGGACATTACGGTAGCGCAACCGGTGGGTGTAGGCTTTATTTTCATTACCACAATCTAAAACCATATCTTCAAAGCGAAGTGGGATAATCGGTGCGCTGGTCTTCTCTATCGTAATTTTAGTACGCTTTCGTCCCTGGATCATAGTGCCACCTCCAAATCATCAAAAGCGCCAATATAGTCCAGTACGTCTTCATAGATTTCATCGGCAGAGGGCATATCCTGTGCAATTTTCAGGTATTCCATGGTCGTTGCCCTATCTTCATGGCCTAGCAGCGCTGATACCCTATCCAATGCTTCATCAGGTGTGATTGATGGGTTGCCATACTCATCCTTTTTATTTAAAAGGTGACGGAAGATATTTACGGCAAACGTTGAGCGTAAATTATGTAGGGAACCGGCAATAGGCTGGTCAAGGCCTTGGGTTAGGTTTGCAGTGTTACGTATTTCCACCCAACGTCCAGTGAAATCTTGTAGTCGGGTAAACATGGGTTTCCCAGACTGGGTAATAAACAGGTATTTCAATTGAGGGTTGATTGCATCATCACCCTCAAAGAAATGCGTATTACCTGCCTCAACCTGCTCCTTGCACCATTCTTTGAATTTCTCAAGACGCTTTTGATACCTGTCAGACTGCGAGTAATCGTAAAGCATCTTCATTAATGTGGCGGGGATAATAGTAATGCGGCTTTTATTTTTCTCTGCGAAGCCCTCAGCCGTCTTTGTGAGTGATTGGTACTTATCGCCGACACCCAAATCCATCACAGGCTTTTTAAACACCTCTTTGCCACCCTGAATCATCGTTTCAGGGTTAACAATCTGCCCCAAATGCAGGCTCGCAGCTTCCTCACGGCGTAACCCCGTATTACGGCAAATCATTGGGTGCAGGCAAAACTCAATCGGCAGCGAATGCAGTTTATTGTTATCACCATGACGAACCACCCTGCGGGATTTCATTAATATGGTTTGTAGGATTTTCCATTCATTATTGGTGAATGGTTTCAGGTCACGGCGTAGGTTGCTGAGATTTGTGCCACCACTGCGAGAGGACTTAGCAAACTTAATCCGCATATCAGTCGTGTGCACCTGCTTACGTTGGTAAGCTTTCATACTAGATGCAGACGCCTCGTAATGGACGTTCACTGTCTCGAACTGGAAGGGAGGATTATTAAAGCGCCTGCCTTGACGCAGACAGTGTTTATAGAAATTAACAACACTGCTCATATACTGCCTAGCTGTTGTTTTAGCCAATACACCATCAATAGCAAGTTGCTTTATTCCATCTCGATATTGATAGGTTAACCGCTCTTGTTTGTTGCGGGGAAAAGCATCCCATTCTGGGCGGGGGTCATCATAGAGAGGGTCAAAGTCCTCTTCATCGTATTCAGCGTCCCATGCTGCCTGTTTGTCCAATACGAAGCTGAAATAATGGGCAAGCCCCTGTGCATCAGTACCAAGCTCAAGCACACCATCATCGATTGCTTTCGACAATAAGAATTCATTGACCATGTCTAATGGCTGGTAGCTAATTAGGTTGTCTTTGTCGTCATACCCAGCGACATAGAGTAAGGGAAGTTTCTTGATGGGGATCTTATTCCCATTGGTACGGTAGGTAACCTGAGGTTCGCCATTCTCATCAATGGATACCAATGGTTTTTCGTAAACGAAGTTAGGGATAGGTGAAATTTCTACCTCTTTTCGTATGACCTTTTTCTGAATTTCATCGTTATCTGACATACCAAACCTCATACTGTACATACAACCAGTACATACAGCATTCTCAACTTTAAAAGTTAATTGTGAGGCTTTAGTCTATCAGGTAAGTTTTGGATATGGTCTTCCCAATCCACCACATCAATTTCATACACAACTTTATTGCGAACACTTTCCCCTGCAGCGTGCATAGCGGACTTAGAGCCCGTGATCAATGGATGCCATTCTGGAAGGGGTTTACCCTCTGATAGAACACGGTATGAGCACGTTTCTGGGAGCCAATTAAACTCGTGGATTTTTTCACGGGTTAGCTTTAAACATTCTTCACCCGATTGGAATCGATTTGGATAATCCTTACACGAACAAGTTTTGCTGTTCAGCCAACTACAAGCCACATTGGTGTAATAAACCTCATCCGAGTCCTCATCCATAAGTTTGTGTAGGCAACATTTACCACAACCATCACACAATGATTCCCATTGCTGTTCACTCATTTGCTCTAATGGTGTTGTTTCCCAAAATGGACTGGTCATGTGGCATTACCTTCTAAACCTGTGGAGGCGTTTTATACCGCTAGTTGATACAAACTGCAAGTACTCTGTTCTTTCTGGATGCTGTAGCTGTGATTCAATTATGTACAACACCTTTATTTTTGGTAAACTCAGCGCCCTTCAATTTTAAGGCCGCAAAAGATGGATTGTCGATTAGGTTGTGGGGCATGTTGTATCGCCCCAAGTATTTCTTCCCCTATTCCTGGAATGCCAAACGGCAAACCCAGCGGCGTTCGCTGCATACAGCTTGATGAGCGCAATCTTTGTAAGTTGTTTGGTCAGCCCGAGCGACCAAAAGTGTGCCATGCTTTTAAAGCCTGTCCAGACGTGTGTGGCGATACTAATGCTAAAGCATTGGCAAACATCCTAGAGCTTGAACGAATTACCTAATATCTAACGCTAAACTGGCAGTATCAAACCAATAAGCTATGTTGTTAAGACGCACAACTTTAAGAATGGTGTTTCTTATGAACAGATATTTGGCTGAGGTATTTGGTACATTCTGGCTAGTACTCGGAGGTTGCGGTTCCGCTGTGTTAGCAGCAGCATTTCCAGATGTAGGTATTGGCTTATTAGGTGTGGCGTTTGCCTTTGGTTTGACTGTGCTCACAATGGCATTTGCTATTGGCCACATTTCTGGGTGCCATTTAAATCCAGCCGTTAGTATCGGCCTTTGGGCCGGTGGTCGCTTCGACGCCAAAGAGCTACTTCCCTATATTGTTGCTCAAGTCATCGGTGGCTTACTTGCCGGTGGCGTGCTCTATATTATAGCCTCCGGACAAGCCGGGTTTGACGCCGCCGCGTCTGGCTTTGCCTCTAATGGTTATGGAGAACACTCCCCTGGGAAGTACTCGTTAACCGCGGCCTTGGTCTGCGAAGTCGTCATGACAGCAATGTTTTTACTGGTCATCATGGGAGCCACTGACAAAAGAGCACCTCAAGGCTTCGCTCCTATAGCGATCGGCTTGTGTTTGACTTTGATTCACCTAATCAGTATTCCTGTAACCAACACGTCAGTAAATCCAGCACGCAGTACAGGGGTCGCGCTCTACGTTGGCGATTGGGCTGTCGCACAATTGTGGTTGTTCTGGTTGGCACCTATTGTTGGTGCAATCATTGGGGCTTGGGTGTATCGCTCATTGCTAAGCAGTGATAGTGACTAAAGCTAATTTTGAACATAAAAAAGGCGCTAAATGCGCCTTTTCACTATCAATCTTATTTAGCAATCTACTTTAGATTTTTTGTCTGCCCAACAGAGAGTGAGACAACGTCGTTCCATCGACCAGTTCTAACTCACCGCCCACCGGAACGCCATGAGCGATACGACTTGCTGATACCTTGTGCTCATGACACAGTTCAGCTATGTAGTGCGCGGTTGCTTCACCTTCCACTGTTGGGTTAGTCGCTAGAATGACTTCACCGATGTCGCCTTGGCGCAGTCTATAATCGAGAACATCCAATCCAATATCGCTAGGACCGATGCCATCTAATGGCGACAAGTGCCCCATTAGAACAAAATAGCGACCCGAGAATTGCCCCGTAGCTTCTACAGCAGCAATATCAGCAGGACTCTCTACCACACAAAGTTGGCCATTCTCTTTGCGCTTAGGATTGCTACAGATATGACAAACTTCTTCTTCGGTAAAGGTACGGCATTCCTGACAGTGACCAATTTCAGTCATTGCACTTGAAAGTGCATCCGCCAGCTGAATACCGCCTTTTCTATCGCGCTGTAACAGATGAAAGGCCATGCGTTGTGCTGACTTGGGACCAACCCCAGGTAGACATCGCAAGGCCTCCATCAAATGCTCCAGCATATGGCTAGTACGCATTAATTGTTCTCTAATCCTTCAATTAGAAAGGCATTTTCATGCCTGGTGGTAGCTGCATTCCACCAGTTACTGACGCCATTTTCTCTTTTTGAGTTTCCTCTACACGACGAGCCGCGTCATTGAACGCCGCTGCAATCAAGTCTTCTAGCATCTCTTTGTCGTCTTCCATAAGGCTTTCATCGATTTCAACACGACGAGTGCTGTGGCTACCTGTGATGGTTACTTTAACAAGGCCAGCACCAGACTCACCTGTTACTTCCATGTTAGCGATTTCTTCTTGAAGCTTTTGCATCTGCTCTTGCATTTGCTGGGCTTGCTTCATCAGGTTGCCCATACCACCTTTACCAAACATAGGGTTCTCTCGGTTTATTCATGTTTCAACTAATAACATGGGGACGCATTCATAGATTGCAACCCCGCTTCCTAGCTGTTTACCTCGAGCAAACAACCGGGAAAGTAACTTTATAAAGGTCGAATACTCTCTTCGTCTAACTCTGCCGCAAACCTTGTAACAATAAACTGAATGTTAGGATCCGCTTGCAAGCTCTTGGCCGCATCAGAAAGCTTGCCTTGATATAACTGCTCACGAAGTTCGAGTGGTGTCGTCCCCTCCTCAGAGAGCTCTACCGACAAATGACACTCTTCTCCCAATAAGACATTAAGCCCTGCAAGTAGTTCTGACTGATTTTTGTCAGAATTTAGATGCGCATGTGTAGCACGCAGTCCCAATTGAATGGATGAACCATCTTTTTTGAAGACTGAATTAAGCGCTAATTGTTGCACCAGTTTGCCAATATCAAGACGTTCAATCAGTTCAGCCCAAGTGTCTTGCTGAGCAGCCTCTTGCGTCAGTCGCTGCGCCATTTCTGGCGTTTTGATATGTTCAAGAGCCTTTTTAAGCGTAGACGGTTTGACGACTGGCTTCACTTCTTGAGCGACAACATTACCTGTTGGCCGCCATCGATAAGGCTCGTTATCTTTAACCTGCTCGGTATTTGATTTAGCGGCATCTAAACCATTTGACGCACTTGGCGTGCGACCTTGGGTTCTCTGAGCAACACGCTCTAATACAGAGGCAGATTCAGATGACGCTTTAGGCTTTTTTACAGGAGAGTTTCCTGAATTCGCTTGACCTTGAGAAGCCGATTGTCGTTTCGAGCGCAATTGATGACGTAAACCACCCGCAGGTCTTGCTGGCTCGCTGGCTGGAACTGAGCGCTGTGCCTCACCGCGAACGACATCATTAGATCCACTATTTGGAGCGGGCTGAATTTGCGAAGGCGGTGTTTTCGAATACTGCTCTTGATTTGATGGAGGTGCTTGCCATTCACTTTGCGCACTTGGTCGATGTTCGGCCTGTACTGGTTGGTTACCCATCGGTATAGCAGAGGTATCAATATACGGTTCACGCGTACTATCAAATTGTGGCGTCGGCGTGGCATAAGTTTGAGCATTAGTATCACTCGATACCTGCTGTGTTGCCATGCTTTGTGACGATGACAACGCAGGCTTAGCCACTGCACTTTGATTCGCGACAGTGATTTCATTAGCGCTGAGCTGAGTGCTTGGTCTAAATGCCAACATACGCAGTAGCGTCATCTCAACGGCGACACGTTGCGATGGAGCGAAGGGCAGATCTTGTCGGCCTTTCAGAGCAATTTGATAGTACAGCTGTACATCCGTTGCTTGTAGTGTATGCGCAAGGTGCTGGATTTTTTCGCTGTCGGCAATTGCGGCATCGATACTAGATGGTAATGCTTGAGTCATCGCTATTCTATGTAACTGCAATGCGAGCTCAGAAAGCAATGTATCCCAATCCACACCATTTTCCGCCAAGTGCTCAAGCTTGGTCATAACTTGATGTGCATCACCCGTAGTCAATGATTCCAGTATTTGAATCGCTTGAGCCGTATCTAGCGTACCCAACATCTGACTGACGACTGGTGTCGATACATTGCCATTTCCAAGCGCGATCGCTTGATCGGTCAAGCTCAATGCATCACGCATACTGCCGTCAGCAGCATGAGCAAGCAGAGCAAGCGCTCGGCTTTCAGACTGAACTTGTTCCTTCTCAAGAATATGATCCAGCTGTTGCTGGATATTCTCAACAGTGATCGGCTTGAGGTGGAACTGCAAGCAGCGCGACAGAATGGTCATCGGCAGCTTTTGAGGATCCGTCGTCGCCAGTAAGAACTTCACATACTCTGGTGGCTCTTCAAGCGTTTTAAGCAACGCATTGAAGCTATGACGCGAGAGCATATGTACTTCATCGATCAGGTAAACCTTAAAGCGGTTTCTCGCTGGCTTATATTGAACGTTATCTAGAAGCTCGCGAGTATCTTCAACCTTTGTACGAGACGCCGCATCAATCTCAAGTAAGTCAACGCTTCGGCCTTCATCAATCTCTATACAAGTCGAACATGTACCACAAGGTGTCGAGGTGATGCCTGTTTCACAGTTTAAACCTTTTGCGAACAAGCGACCGATGGACGTCTTACCCACACCACGTGTTCCACTGAACAAATAAGCATGATGCAATCTGTTCTGGTCTAGTGCATTCTCAAGTGCAGTTAGGACATGGGTTTGTCCAACTACCTCTGAAAATTTTCTTGGTCGCCATTTCCTAGCTAACGCGAGATAACTCATTAAGGTGTCCTAATTAGTGACCTTCAAATTCACACAAGCTATATACTTCAATACCTAGTGCTTCTAAGCGCTTATCTCCACCAATTTCTGGCAGATTGATTACAAATGCAGCGTGAGATACTTCACCACCTAGTTGGCGAATAAGTTTCGTTGTAGCTTCAATCGTACCACCAGTTGCTAACAGGTCATCAACCATCAGTACTTTATCACCTTCCACAATAGCGTCTGTGTGGATTTCTAGAGTATCAGTGCCATATTCAAGTTCATATGATTGTGCGACAGTTTCACGTGGCAGCTTGCCTGGCTTACGAACTGGAACAAATCCCAGACCTAGCTCAAGTGCTAGAGGTGCACCAAACAAAAAGCCACGAGCTTCAGTACCAACAATTTTAGTGAAGCCCTGATCTTTGTATTTGTCTACAAGCATCTCTATCGTTGCTTTGTAAGCTGCTGCGTCTTCCATAAGACTCGTTACATCACGAAATAGAATGCCTGGCTTTGGGTAATCTGGAATGCTTTTGATGCTTGCTTTGATCTGGGAGATTTTATCGATTGTCATAGTATTGGTCTCTGGAAAGGTCTTTATACGCCTGACGATCAGAGTACGCTGTCGCGAATAGTCACGAGTACGTTCATTCTGTAGGTATAAATTAAAACGCCCACATTAAGCGTGGGCACACAACCTTCACATGTTAGTGATTTTCATCGTGGTCGGCAACGGGCTGTTTCACAGGAATTCGCAAAAAGAAGGTAAAAACGCCGATAAACAGAATAAATAGCACAACTTTTAACCATACTGGTTGGACAACCAATATGGAGATGGCAAAACTCAAAACAATGAAGATTGCGCCTTTGGTTCTGACCGAACGTTTAATGCAGCGATCGTTTTCCCAGTCAGAGATGATGGGACCAAGTTTACGATGAGAAAGTAACCAATCATGAAATTGAGGGCTACCACGAAAAAAACTTGCACTAGCAAGGAGTAGGAAAGGTGTGGTGGGTAGAAGAGGAAGTACGATGCCTACCACACCCAATATTACTGAAATAACGCCTAACGTATTCCAAAAGAAACGTTTAACTGGACTTATTGTATTGGTCAAAAACCCGCATATCCGTTCATAACTCTAATCCACGTCAGAGTAGCGGGAAGCGTTGGAATTAGCAATGCGGCAATGAAGCCTAAAAAGTAAAAAATGTTGTATGGTTCTTTGAATTCTGTATCAGACATGACTTTGCTCTTGGGTATAGTTGTTTTAGACATCAAAATGGGAAGCTTTCGCCTCCCATTTTTGTTAACACTTTGACTATATCTCAATTACATTCAATCAAAAACAGACTAACTGTGTGGTTATTTTTGAAGAGCGCTTCCGCTACGCTGTTTTAGCTCGGCAGAGCAAGTTTTACCTCCCAACTGAAGCTACTTGAACCGACTCGACTTAAGGACAACTTCCCCCCTTCTAAAACAGCAAGGTCTTTAGTCATAAAATTACTTAAACAGTTCTCACCCAAACGATTTGACCCAGAGATGTTGAAATGAGCTTGAGAATTCTCCCAGCGACAATCCAATCCAGCCGGCAAGACAGATATGGTCCCCTCCGATAAGTCAATCACTCCAAACACAGCTTCGACAGGATATGCAGCGCACGAGCATTGCATGCCTTTTTCTATATTTCTCGCAAGATCTTTAAGGTCGACACTGTTGTGATGCAAACGGCGTACATAATCATCAAACAGTGTCCGTACCAACAACGTACTAGCCACGCCACCATGGTCACTTGATGAAGCATCGACCAGATAAAATGCCATCTGACCGCTCATAAGCCATGTGTAATCGAACACGAGAGGTAATGTGTTAGCCGATTGCAAAAGCCGGTAACTACTTCTCCACGCCCCTAACGCAGAATCTTTTTCAGGTAACAGTGCCGTAAGTAACTCTCTCGCTGCGTTAGGATTTTGCTGGAGATATTGTAGGTGCCAATGCAATTCTTGTTCTTCTTGCGAACCGTCTTCTTCTGACTCTTCAATACGAAACCATCGACTGACAAAGTCAGATTGTTCACAACTGCTTGAACTCTCTTCTAAGACGACATTAATAGATTCCGTAAGATGTTTATAATCACCAATAGGTTTGGTTAAGAAGTCTTTCACTCCCATACGTAACGCTTTAGCAACGTCCGCCATATCACCCGTCGCCGAAATTACAATAACCGGTAGTGACGGGTACTCTACGCGCACCTCTTCGGTAAACTCCATGCCAGTAAGAAGTGGCATAGCTAAATCACAAAGCACTAAGTCAGGCTCTGTGATACTCAGTAGTTTTAAAGCCTCTAATCCATCCCCAGCTTCTGTTACTTGGTGGCCCGTTGCCTCAAGAAAGTTTCGGGTAACGGTTCGAAATACGGGATCATCATCAACAACCATAATCCGCGCACTGTGTTGCTGATGAGGTATAGCCACAGCAGCCTGACTGTCGGTATTAGACATAAAATTACGCCTCACAAAATTGATTGAGCTTGTTGTTATTATTTTTTGGTTTACATTAAACGTCGTACCGTAGGACACGTTACAATAATGCATTTATATGTATATGCAGGCAGCAGAACAAACTGCTCCTGAGTATTTTAACTGTAGGCAGAAATTCGTTTTTATACAAATGTACCCTTGGGAGAGTTTTTTTAATACAATAGCTAAAGTTGAAAAAATCAAACAACCCTTTGATATCAAGTTAGTTTGCTTGAGAGCACTTGTGTTATTTAGCAACAACGCTTGAAATTAACCACGCCAGCTTGACAAGGTGTAAGCTATACTAAAAGCCAATTAATACAAATAGTTGAATATATGAAACTTGACGATTTAAATCTGTTCCGACTTGTTGTGGAAAATGGGAGTTATACAGCAACTTCTCGTAAGACAATGATCCCTGTTGCAACAATTACTCGACGTATACAGGCTCTAGAGGATTCTTTGAATCTTCGTTTACTGAATCGTCACGCGCGAAAACTGTCTTTAACTGAAGCGGGTGAACGCTTCTATAATGAGTGCTCTCCTCTTCTCCAGCGTCTTACTAGCACTACCGAAGATATTGCAGATGAATGCAAAGGTGCGTCTGGTAAACTAAAAATATCGTCACCTTCTAATTTGACTAAGCGCATGATGATGCCGATGTTCAACGACTTTATGTCTAAATACCCAGACATCAGTCTTGAGCTAACGATGAGCAATCATGCCGATCAACTAGACCCAACGGAATGGGACGTTATTTTCCGCGTCGGTCCTCAACGCGATTCAAGTTTAATCGCTCGTAAGATCAGTACAGTCAAAGATATCCTTGTTGCGCATCCTGACTATCTGTCATTAAACGGCGAGCCTAAGCATGCTGAAGAATTATCAACACACCGCCTATTAAAAGGCGCACCGTTAATTAAATGGCAACTGAAAAATACCAGTGGCGAGTCCATTATTAACAACACGAAAGGCCGTTTCGAAGCCAATAGCTTAAATGTGGTTCGCAGAGCATGTTCTGCGGGTTTGGGTATTACCTTGATGCCCGATGTCATGCTAAAAGAGTACATAAACAACGGCGAACTAGTTCGAGTGCTACCAGAGTGGAGTGCCAACCCTCGCGATATTTATATGCTTTATAACCATAAAGATCATCTTCCTGAAAAAGTCCGTCTGTTCATCGACTTTGTTATCGATTACTCACTTCATTGATATTTCAGTAGCAACGGCTTCAAAATTTAGACACAAAAAAACCAGAGCTTGCTCTGGTTTTTTCTTTTCATCGTTCGCTTATTCGTTATGCAGTTCTAGATTTGCTAGATCCGCTTGAATATCACGTTGCGTCTTTGCATCATCGCTACGTAGCGAGTCAAGGAAGTCCAGATACGTTTGGTCAATATCGCCAGTTACATATTCACCGTTGAATACAGACGCCTCAAACAATTTCACATCGGGGTTTCCAAGACCAACAGCTTCTATTAAGTCAGGAATGGTTTGATAAATCAGTGCGTCCGCACCAATTTGCTTACAGATAGCATCGTTGTCACGGCCGTGAGCAATAAGTTCATTGGCACTCGGCATATCAATACCGTAAACGTTAGGGAAGCGAACTTCCGGCGCAGCAGAGACCATAAATACTTTGTTAGCACCTGAGTCGCGTGCCATCTCAATGATTTGCTCTGACGTTGTACCGCGAACAATAGAATCATCCACCAACAGAACGTTCTTACCTTTAAATTCTGAGCGAATGGCGTTCAGTTTACGGCGAACCGACTTCTTACGCTGCTGCTGCCCTGGCATAATGAAGGTACGACCTACATAACGGTTTTTAACAAAACCTTGGCGGTATGGCTTATCGATAGCCTGAGCGATTTGCAATGCGATATCGCATGACGTTTCAGGGATTGGGATAACCACATCAATGTCTAGATCTGAGTATTCTTGCTGAATGCGCTCACCCAACTTCTTACCCATTTCAACACGCGCGCTGTAAACAGAAATCTTGTCGATGAATGAATCAGGACGAGCAAAGTAAACAAACTCAAAAATACAGGGGTTTAGGCTTGGGTTGTCAGCACATTGACGAGTGAACAGCTCACCGTCAAACGTTACATAAATCGCTTCACCAGGAGCAACATCGCGAACAAAGTCAAAACCTACTGCATCAAGAGCTACTGACTCAGAGGCCACCATGTACTCGGTTTTGCCTTCAACATCACGTTTGCCTAAACATAGCGGTCGGATACCGTTAGGGTCACGAAATGCAATCATACCGTGACCGATAATCATAGCAGCTACTGCGTAAGCCCCTTTGATAGTGCGATGCACATTAGTAACAGCTCTGAAGACATCATCCGATGTTACATTGCCTTTTACGGTATCAATTTCATGAGCCAGCACATTCAGCAATACTTCAGAATCGGACGTAGTGTTCACATGACGACGGTCTTTTTCAAACAACTTCTCACGAACTTCGTGAGCGTTAGTCAAGTTACCATTGTGAGCCAGTGTGATACCGAACGGTGAGTTTACGTAGAAAGGTTGAGCTTCTGAAGCGCTTGAGCTGCCTGCTGTAGGGTAACGAACATGTCCAATACCAACACAACCCTGGAGGCGTTGCATATGCTTCGCTTCAAATACGTCTTTTACTAGACCATTCGCCTTACGCAGACGAAAACGATTGCTTTCTATGGTAACAATACCAGCGGCATCTTGGCCACGGTGCTGTAAAACGGTCAAAGCGTCATAGATAGACTGATTCACAGGCGTTGAGCCAACGATTCCAACAATACCACACATGTCCTAATCCTCGATTTGCGACATTAGCTGGCGCCATTAGGCGCCAGACAGGAAACTAGAAGTTGCTTCGATGTGTTCAAAAAACGGCTGTATCACAAGTTTAAATTGCGGAACAAGTTGGGAAGACTCCCACCACTCACTGCTATTTAGTGTCGTGAAGGTATCAACAAAGAACAATACCGCAGAAACAATTAACACACCTCTAAGCGCGCCAAATACGATACCTAATACTCTGTCAGTACCCGATAGACCCGTTTTTTGCACTAACTGCCCTAAAACATAATTAATTAACGCCCCAACAATCAGTGTGGCAACAAATAGGGCAGCAATTGCGGCGCCATTTCGGAACATCTCATCTTCGATATTGGTAAAGTACACCGCAAGTTTTGCGTAGTACTGGCTGGCAATAAAAAATGCGCCGAACCATATCACTAAAGACATTGCCTCTTTGGCAAATCCGCGAACTAAACTGATTAAAGCTGAAAGCCCAATCACACCCAAAATGACAAAATCTAACCAATTCATGAATTCTTCATCTCAAGTTGGCGCGCATTTTAACAGAAAAATCCGCGACGCAAACGTTTTCTTATGGATTTAGTGGTTTAAATTTGAGCAATTGACCTTTTGAACCGGTAATTTTCTCCAATTCTAGCAATTGCTTCTCAAGTTTACTTTTTGAAACATCTGGACCTATGATGACACGCGTAAAGGTGGCTTCCTGTTTTACATGTGCTTGATAGCCGCGTTTTTGTAGGTCGGCAACAAGACCGCGAGCATTATCTGCATTCTTAAGAGCCATAAGCTGAATAATCCATGCACTATCAGCATACTCATTACGCTCAGGCACTTCTTTCACTGCAACATCCACGACATCACGCCGATCTTGTTCGGCCTGCTGCTCAGGTGTTGCAGCCAACTCTTCCCCTACTGTTGCTTGAACAGGCGAGTCAGGTAACACCGATGTGTCTTCTTCTGGCTCTAGTACCTCAAAGCTTTCTACTTGAGCGCTGATTTCAGGCTTAAGCGGAATACTGGCAAACTCTTCTTTGTAATGAAGCTTTTTACCATCAAGTAGGTCAGGCAAAATGATGACACCAACTGCGACCAATACTATGGTACCCACCAAGCGGCTTTGAAATTTACTCGCCATTGATACTCCTTAATTACTTTATTGCTCTTGAGCGTCTAACTTTTCACAATGCTCAAGAACTTCGCCAACGGTATGGAAGGATCCTACGACCAAAATCATATCGTCTGACTTTGCTTCACTTTTCGCGGCTTGATATGCACTTACTGGGTTGTCATATCGATTTAGAGCATTGCCAGACATTAAATGCTGGCACAGTTCGTCTGCACTCGCCGCTCTTGGCCCTGATAATGACGCCGGATACCAATCTTCAGTTAATGGGTTTAACACTCGAATGGTCTCTTCGATATCCTTATCATGCAACATGCCAATCACGACTTTAAATCTGCGATTTGGGTAATGCTTAGAAAGCTGTGCAACCAGATACTCTGCTGAATGAGGGTTATGAGCTACATCGAGAATGGTTACTGGCGATCCGGTTAGCATCTGCATACGACCCGGAAGACGCGCTTGCTTAAGTCCATTCACGATATTGACGTCGGAAATGTCTAATTCAGCCGCCCCTAAAGCCATCAACGCAGTGTTGGCGTTCATTAGCGGCAAAACTGGTACGGGCAAATCCTCGAGCATGAAGGTGCCATGTTGCCATGCCCATGTATGTTCTGACGTCAGTTTGTAGTCAAATTGAATACCCGTTTGGTAGAAATTTGCCTTAATATCATCAGCATGCGCAGGTACAGTTGCAGGAGGTTTGGGCTGACCACATATCGCAGGTTTTCCAGTTCTAAAGATTCCTGCTTTCTCGAACCCAATGACATTGATGTCGTCACCCAGCCAATCAACATGATCTACTGCAAGACTAGTAATGACCGAAACGTCGTGATCAACCACATTGGTTGCATCAAGACGCCCACCCAGGCCCACTTCCAGTAGAACCACTTCCACTTTGTTTTCCTGAAACTGTCGCAATGCGGCAAGCGTCGCGTACTCGAAAAAGCTAAGGCTGACTTCGCCGCGTAGCTTTTCGATATAGTCAAACGCACGAGTGTGTGATTCATCAGGAAGATCGCTACCATTAACGCGAACACGTTCGTTGTAACGGATAAGGTGTGGGGAACTATAAACGCCGACTGAATAACCTGCATCTAGCAAGATTGCTTCCATAAGCGCGCAGGTGGAGCCTTTACCGTTAGTGCCAGCGACGGTAATGACTGTTGGGGCAGGTTTGGTCAATTGACCTTTTTGGGCGACTACCGAAACTCGATCTAAACCTAGGTCGATAGCACTAGTATGAATACTATTTAAGTAATCAAGCCACACCTGTAAAGAAGATGTGGCTTGTGGAATGGATTGTGAACTCATTTAGCCGTCAATATCTTAACGTTTGATAACTTAGTGAGTACTTTACCCTTTTTCGTCCGCTTCTGGTACTTCATATGTAGGTTCTTCTGGAGAATCTTCAACAGAGACCACTAAAGGAGACGCTTTATTTGTCATTTTAGCAAGCAGGCTACCTACGCGTTGACGCATTTCACGGCGGTCAACAATCATATCAATCGCACCGTGCTCAAGTAAGAACTCACTACGTTGGAAGCCTTCTGGTAAGTCTTCACGAACCGTTTGCTCGATAACACGACGACCAGCAAAACCGATCAGTGCCTTTGGTTCACCGATATTGATATCACCCAGCATTGCTAAACTCGCCGATACACCACCCATAGTTGGGTCAGTCATAACAGAAACGAACGGTAGACCTTTTTGAGATAGGCGCTCCAGTGCAGCACTGGTTTTCGCCATTTGCATTAGAGACATTAGTGCCTCTTGCATACGTGCACCGCCACTGGCAGAGAAACACACTAAACCACAGTTGTTTTCTATAGCGGCTTCTACTGCACGAACAAAACGAGCACCAACCACAGAGCCCATAGAGCCCCCCATGAAGGAGAACTCAAATGCACATGCGATGACTGGGTTACTTAGTAGTTCACCTTGCATGACAACGAGTGCATCTTTCTCACCACTGTTTTTTTGAGCAGCAGAGATGCGCTCTTTATAGCGCTTTGAATCTTTAAACTTTAGCTTGTCTTGTGGCTCAAGTTCTGTACCAAGTTCAACACGATTGCCTTCATCTAGGAATGTTTCTAGACGACGACGCGCTTTCATTCGCATGTGGTGGTCACACTTAGGACACACCTCTAGATTACGCTCTAATTCAGCATGATAAAGTACTTGCTCACAGGAAGTACATTTAGTCCAGATACCTTCTGGGATAGACGCTTTGCGCGAGCTAACGATGTTGCTTTTTTCTAAAATTTTTTCAAGCCAACTCATGGAAGACCTTTTCTCTTGTGACCCCCGCCTAATGGCGAGAGATTGAAATTCTAATTAATGCCGTTGGATTAAACCATATTACAGGCTAACTGTAGATAAAAAACTGGTTGTACCTATCCTTGTGACATTGCCATAAATATTTGTAACGCCGAAAGTCTCTACTAATTTTCGAGTACAATTACCAACCAGAGTTCAAATCATTCGGCAAAAATAGTGGACCAATTGGTGCTTCTGGGAGCTGGTACTCACTTGGGTAATCCACATCTACCAAATACAGGCCTTCGGCTTTAGCCGTTGCGCCAGCTAGCTTGCGATCTTTCTGCTGCAATAGCCATTCAATCCACTCTGGTGGCTGATCTCCTTTACCCACCACAATCAAGCTGCCAGTGATATTACGCACCATATGATGAACAAAGGCATTCGCTTTGATATCAATTACTACATACGGTCCATGGCGAGAAACATTGAGGTGCATGATGTTACGCCATGGGCTTCGAGACTGACAGTGAACCGCTCTAAATGAGGTAAAGTCGTTTTCGCCCAGCAAATATTGACCTGCCTGGTGCATTTTTTCTGCATCAATTTCGCCATGATAATGACTAATACCAGAAGACAAAATGCCAGGTCGCAACGCGTGGTTAAAGATCACATAACGATAGCGTCGAGCGGTCGCTGAAAAACGAGCATGAAACTCTTCAGGGACTTCTTTTGCCCAACGCACAGCGATATCCTTAGGAAGATTCGCATTCACGCCCATGGTCCAGGCAGCTGGCTTACGAATGACAGAAGACTCAAAATGAACCACTTGCCCAGTGCCATGTACACCAGCATCTGTTCGACCAGCACACTGTACTTCTACCGGTTGATTTGCAACGATCGATAGCGCTTTCTCCAGTTCTTCTTGCACACTAGAGACGTCTCTTTGTCTTTGCCAACCGTAGTAGTTTGCACCGTTATATTCGATACCTAATGCAACTTTCATCGTTTTCTCTGTCTATCTGTCAATTTTCAAAGGGGGCAAAGTATATACCCAACTCATAAAGGTATAAACCCGCGTGTGGTGAATCCTTTGTCATCAAAGCGTAAAAGCAAAAACGGCGGTCATTCAACCGCCGTTTTACATCACTTTTACTTACTGGTATTCGGAAAGCTTAGCCAGCAAGGCCTTTGCTTCTGATTGAATATTGCCACTACCTTCTAGTAGCGCTTTCTCAAGTAATTTCACCGCACCTTCAAAATCGTTCATTTCGATATAGATCTTAGCAAGGTCAAGGTTACCTGCGGCTTCGGAATCCGAATCAACATCGACTTCAGTAATAGGACCAATGACATCAGGGAACTCATCCAATCCCACATCTAATTTCAACTCTTCTTCCTCATCAGCGGAAGCATTGTCGTCGACCTGTGCCATCAGCTCATCAATCGTCATAAATTGATCTGCGCTGTCCTCAAAGTCGGCAACAGGGTCTTGGGAAGCCCAGTCCTCTTCACTGGCATCAACTAAAGATCCAGCATGAGTATTGTTCCAAATTTCCTGTTCTTCATCTGGGATTTGGTGATCGATCGATGCTCGCTGCTCATCAGTCAATGAGAAACCATTCCAGTCTTCTCCACCTTCTTGGTCTGGAGAGTCTTGCAGCATCACACCTAAATCCATCCCAGCACTATCCGCCGTGGTTTGGTCAACAGGGCTAATATTTGAGAACGCTTGCTCGCCCTCTTGCAGCAGCTCCCCAAGCTGACCTTCTTGCTCTATAGCTGACATGTCTACCATAGAGAAAGCATCTGCTAGAGCATCAATTTCTGAGTGATCTAATGTTTCACCTACCATGTCTTGCTCAACTGCAAAACTCGGCTCGCGTTCAGAAGCGGACGACTCCATATCCGCCGCAGCTTGTGACTCATCGTATTCCGGTAGATCCTCTAACGAAATAGCGCCATCGGTGATCTCATCCTGAACCAAAGGCTCATGAACAAGCTCAGGCTCTGCTTGCTCACTATCCGCATACGCGTCCTCTTCGGTGTAATCAGGAAAATCAAACTCTTCAATCGGTTCTCGTTCCGGCACCGTTTGAGTAGCATCTGATTGAGGGGCAGTTTCAATGTCACTCTCTGTGTTGTGGGCAACTTCTACCTCTTCTGGCAATTCAATGTCATGAAGTACAGCTTCAATCTCCGCTTCGCTAACATCGCTAGGCTCAGACGCCTCTTGCTCTATTGGTTGTCCTGCCAACACATCAGCAAGCGCATCTTCTTCGCTATACTCAGGCAGTTCATCATCGGCCATAGCAAAATCGGCAGCCAGTTCCGAATCCGGCTGTAATGTATCCTCAGCGTCACCCTCTGCATCGGCGAAAGCATTTTCTTCGTTATATTCACTTTGCAAAGCTTTGGCTAAAAAGTCATCGTCAGACTCTTGCTCTTGCTCTTGCTCTTGAGATGATTCCGCCACTTCGGCTTCTAGTGCAGTTGATGGAGTATTTTCATCATCTATCAACCAATCATCATCTTGAGGAATTCCAAACTCATTCGCCATCAAAGCTTCAAGTTCTTTCTGTTCTTGCGAATCATCACGCGGCACTGTGTCCGACTCTCCTACCCCTTCAATTTCAGGAAAGAAGTCGAACTCATCTTCAAATGCAGTACTCGCATTGTCACCGGCTGACGTTTGTTGCTGATGCGCCTCGTGATGTCGCTCGTTCTCTTGCGAAACTTCGCTTTCAAAACTTGACGGTAACGACGGTTCAGCAATGCCTTGTTCATCTGAAATAGAATCAACGTCAGGAACATTATTATCTAAGTCATCTAATGTTGATGGCTCTTCCACTTGAGATTGTGCTTCGCCGGCAGGAGCTTGCGAAGATGAAGACACATCCATCGAATCTAGCTCTTCGATATTGACTTGCTCAGCCTCAGCAGTAGCTGGTAGCAACTCAGCATCTAATGCCAGATCGAGGTCATCCTCTAAGCGCTGCTCTTCAGTTACATTTTGCGCTGCGGCAGCCGTGCTCTCTTCGACCAACTTATCTACATCTGCACGTTCTTCTACATCAGTACTTTCTGCCACAGCCATTACGTCGTCATTCTCAGGCTGTTGTGCTAGTGGAGATTCGGCTTCTACTGTTGAAGGCTCAAGGTTTGATGGCTCAAGGTCAGAAAGTTCAAGTTTGCTGTCTTCGATCTCACTATCTAAATCAATATCTGCGCCGATTAGGTCGTCAGAGGCAAACGGGTCAAGATCAACAGCTTGTTTCTCATCAGAGGTTGAATCGCCTAACGTACTTTCAAACAGTAACTCATCAAGTAAGTCGGTATTGTTTTCATCAAGCTCTAAGTCTTCATCTGCCAGTAAAGTGACGTCATCTAGGTCTAAATTCTCGGAAGATTCAAACTCCTTGTCAGTGGCTTCTTTCTCATCAGCATCGACTATTTCATCGAGCATTAGATCAGAATCATCCAAATCAGACAGCTCAAAATCCTCGTCCAGCATATCGTCTAGAAGTGTGATTTCTTCGTCTTGTGCCAGTTCAGAGGTATTAGACTGTGGCGCTTCAGGCGTTGCGTCTATTTGTGAGAACTGGGCAAAAAGGTCATCAATATCGGCATTGTCAACAGGTTCATCTGCTTGCTCTGGCGTCATCTCTAATGCGGTTTTGTTATCCGTCTCAATATCTAGATCATCCAGATTGAAGTCACCATCACTTTCTAGATCAAAGCTATCACCCGCAAGTAACTCGTCCATATCCGCTTGATTTAGTGAGTTTTCAGGTTCCTCCGAATCAAGGTCAGCCATTTCAGTACTAGACGTGCCGTTAAAATCAGCGAATAGATCGTCGAGCTCTTGTTGAGAAACAGGCTCTGAATCTGTATCAGACAAGTTTAAATCGAGGTCATCTTCTGCATCTGGAACAGCAACATCGTTGAGTGCACGCTCCATTTCTTCAAGACCTAATGCTTTTTCACCATCTTTAACGCTGATACCGTTATTACTCGCGTCAAGATCAACAAAACCGATATCCAGTTCACCATCTTCATCGATACTGGCAAACGGGTCTTCTTCATCATCGTCTAAATTGAAATCAAGATCGCTATCATTCAAATCGGCGAAGATATCATCTTCTGGCTGTTGCTCTACCTCTAATTGGCTACTGTCATCATCTTCCTCAATCCCGGCAAGCAGGTCATCCGAGAACGGGTTATCATCATCCAGAGCATCAACCGCAACAGCTGCAGTAGCAACACCAGCAGTCGCTGCTGCAACATCAGACGACGGGTTTGAGGTATTGGCTTCTTGATTACTAGCAATCTGCGTCTTTTGCTTACGAGATCGTAAAACCATCATTACCAACAAGCCGATCAGCAATGCAGGAACAAATGCTAATAAAGCAACAAACCAAGGCTTAGCTAACCAAGTATCCAACTTGCTCGGCGCAAGCCTTGCCATCTCTGCTTGCTTGCGTTTCTCTTCACTGAGCTGTCGCTCAACCTCTGTGCGAATGCGCTCTTCGTTGCTGACTTCAGTTTTTAGAACTTCCACTTCATTTTGGACTTCTGACAGCATCAACCTCAATTGATGATTACGCTCTTCTAGGGAAAGCAATTCACTTTCTGAACGCGTCAACTCTTCCTGAAGCTTTTGAGTTAGCTCTTGTGCTGGCGGCTTAATCTCACCCGACTCAATTAAGCCTTTCGCCGCTGGGATAACTTGCTCTAAACCTGTTTGAGGTTTGATGTCCGAAACTTTTTCTTGCATGACTTGCGAAGGAACCGATTTGGTTGTCGCCGAAGTTTCAACCGTTGGTTTCACATCAGCAGGTTTTACCTCAGGTTTTGATTCAGCGACCACCTTAGCCTGTCTCTGTGTCGCTGCTGAATTGAGTTTATTTTGATGGGCAGCAAGTACGGCTAAGGCTTCTTGTAAATCGACACGATTGATTTGAGCGTCAGATGGGATGCGTAGCTCGCTGTTAGGTACCAGCTTATGAATATTATTTTGCTCAAATACAGCAGGGTTGAGTTGATAAAAGGCGTAAATCGTTTGTTGTACGGTAGCGTCTGCTGGTTTAAATCGACTTGCAATCGACCAAAGAGTTTCGTTGACTTTAGTGGGCCCATAATAGCGAGCAGGCGTGTCAGAATCTGGAGTAACTTGATTACGAATTGGCTGTGAAAACTGTGGCGCAGCCAGAGCTTCACCGTTAGGACCAGTTAATCGAATAGTATCAGCGCTGATAGAAAAAGAAGTCGTCGCTCCTGCTAGTGCAAGTGTCACCAGCAAAGGCTTTAAAAAATGATGCATGGAAGGCTCAGCTGTCTGCGATAAAAAATACAAATCTAATCTTGGTACTATATCGGATAATCACTGCAAAACTATAGCTCAGCCTTGAAAAAACATGATTCAAGCATGATATTCGTACCAATTTTGTCACACTATACAGAACAAAGGCCTCTAACAAGAGGCCTTTAATTATCAACTTAAATCGAACGTAACGCGTTTAGAAGTAATCACGAATTAACACTTCTGCAATTTGCACCGCATTCGTCGCTGCGCCTTTACGCACGTTGTCTGCCACTACCCATAGGTTGATACCACTGTGGTGACTGATGTCATTGCGAATACGACCAACCATAACGTGGTCTTTGCCACCCGCATCACGAACTTGAGTTGGCATATCTTCACCATGGAATACTTCAATACCGTCCGTTTGTTCTAACAGTTGCGTCACTTCTTCCGCTGAAATTGGTGCACGAGTTTCTAAGTGTACCGCCTCAGCATGTCCGTAGAATACTGGAACTCGAACACACGTTGGGTTCACCATGATGCTCGCATCATTGAAAATCTTCTGAGTTTCCCACACCATTTTCATTTCTTCTTTGGTGTAGCCGTTGTCCATAAACTGGTCAATCTGTGGAATACAGTTAAATGCGATTTGCTGGCTAAATACTTTATTTTCAACTGGTTTGCCATTTAGTAGCATTGCCGTTTGACCCGCTAGCTCATCAATACCTGTTTTACCCGCGCCAGACACTGACTGATACGTCGTGACATTAATACGGTCAATGCCTACTGCGTCATGAATAGGCTTCAATGCAACCAACATTTGAATAGTTGAACAGTTTGGGTTAGCGATAATGTTACGGTTACGGAACTCAGCAATCGCTTCTGGATTAACTTCCGGAACAACCAAAGGAACATCATACTCATAGCGGAAGTTTGAGGAGTTATCGATAACAACTACACCTTCATCGGCCGCAATTGGTGCCCACTTAGCTGATTGCTCACCACCAGCAGAGAACAGTGCGATGTGAACCTGAGACCAGTCAAAGTTTTCTACATTCTCTACTCGAACGGTTTTGCCATTAATGCGATAAGTTTTACCTTCACTACGCTCGCTAGCCAGCAAGTAAATGTCACCCATTGGAAATTCGCGTTCTTGAAGCACTTCCACCATAGTTTCACCTACAGCGCCGGTTGCTCCAAATACAGCAATATTAAATTGTTGGCTCATTGGTTACCTCGATTTGAAATCCTAGTTCTGCTAAAGGTGCTAAATTGCATGAATCGCTACCCTTAACAAGGATGGCGCCATATTCACGCCTATCCCAATAATTTTTGCGCATTTTATCAAAGCCGCCTTCATTGTGAATTTCACGGCGGAAAATTGCGTCGTCTTTGCGTACATCATAGATGATTTGAGTCATGCTATGCAGTGTCGCTTCATCCCACTCTCTATCTAATGTAATTTGTGGAATGGGTGCAATAGGTAATAAAGCATCTGGGTTAGCACGTTCAGATAGCTGCAAAAATTCGCAATAGCTATTGAAGATCATCGTGGTACCGCGAGCTTTACCCTCTAAACCATAGCCTGCAATATGAGGGGTCGCGAACGTTAACAGAGGAAGCAGGTCGAAATCAACTACTGGTTCAAACTCAAACACATCAAGAACAGCAGTAAACCCATCATTCTTAAGTAGTCGCTGCTTTAGAGCAGCATTATCCACCACAGGACCTCGTGCTGCATTTATTAAGATTTGGTCAGATCTAAAATTGTTTAAACGCGCTTCATCGATTAAATGATGAGTCGGAAATTCACCATCTCGTGTGATTGGCGTGTGCATAGTGATGACATCAGATTGCTCCAACAGTACATCTAGATCGGTAAATTCACGGCTATCGCCTTGTTGCTGCTTAAGAGGGTCGTTGAGCAGAACCTTAATACCAATACCTTGTAAACATTTTTGGAGATAGCTTCCAACTTGACCACAACCAACAATGCCCACTGTTTTATCAAAAATACAGAAGCCTTGTTGCTGAGCAATAACCATCAAGCTACTGATCACGTATTCCGCAACGCCAACCTTATTGCAACCTGGCGCAGCAGTGAAAAAGATACCACGCTGTTGCAACAATGCTTGATCAACATGATCCATGCCTGCTGTCGCTGTACCGACAAATTTCAATTTGTTCGCTTTTTCTAACAACGATTCATTCACTTTTGTGATCGAACGTATCATCAGCGCGTCAACGTCAATAAGGTCGTCAGCAGTTAGCTCACGTCCTGGTTTCGCTATCACTTCACCTAACTGCTCGAACAATTCGACAGCATAAGGCATTGCTTCATCAACAATAATCTTCATTGTTTTGTCCAAAGGGTGTTGTCCTTACCTAGGCATGAATTGTGCAAGATCTTCACCACAGTGTCGAGAGAACTCTTTTCAAATTCCCTAGATAGAAAAATGCCCAGCCAATAATGGCTGGGCAATATCCAGAACAAAAGGATTTTAACCCGCTCTCCAGGGGTTAAAACTTGCGTCTGCGACCAATTTTCACTGGTCAGCTCTGGAAATCATAATAACTGATTATCCAGTCTTAGCCTTGATACTTTTTCAATACTAACGTTGCGTTAGTACCGCCAAAGCCAAAGCTGTTTGACATCACTGTATTCAGTTCTTGTTCACGAGTTTCAGTAACAATATCTAGGCCTTGGGCTGCTTCATCCAGTTCTTCAACGTTGATGCTTGGTGCAATAAAGCTGTGATGTAGCATTAGCGCAGAATAAATTGCTTCATGAACACCAGCTGCTCCCAATGCGTGACCTGTCATTGCTTTTGTCGCTGAGATTGCAGGGCTATTGCCGCCGAATACTTCTTGAATAGCGCCCAGTTCTTTTACGTCGCCAACAGGAGTTGATGTTCCGTGAGTGTTTACATAATCAATCACTTCTACATCTTGCATCGCCATCTTCATACAACGAACCGCACCTTCGCCAGATGGTGCTACCATGTCGTAGCCATCAGAAGTTGCACCGTAACCTACGATTTCACCGTAGATAGTCGCGCCACGAGCTAGAGCGTGCTCAAGTTCCTCGACAACAACCATACCGCCACCACCAGAGATAACAAAACCGTCACGGTTTGCATCGTAAGTGCGAGAGGCTTTTTCTGGTGTTTCGTTGTATTTAGTAGATAGTGCGCCCATAGCATCAAACATCATAGTTTGAGTCCAATCAAGCTCTTCACCACCACCAGCAAATACGATGTCCTGTTTACCAAGTTGAATCAGTTCCATCGCATGGCCAATACAGTGTGCCGACGTCGCACATGCAGAACTCATCGTGTAGTTCACACCACGGATTTTAAATGGAGTAGCCAAACATGCAGAAACAGTTGAAGACATAGTACGAGGTACCATGTAAGGACCAACACGCTTCACGCCTTTCTCGCGAATAGTGTCTACCGCAAGTGTTTGGTTTAGTGCTGAAGCACCACCAGAACCAGCAACAATACCCGTACGGTCATTTGACACTTGGTCTTCTGTTAGACCCGCATCAGCAATGGCTTGTTCCATAGATAGATAAGCGTATGCCGCAGCATCACCCATAAAGCGCATTTTTTTACGATCAATGTGCTCAGCAGGGTTGATTTTCAGGTCGCCCCACACTTGAGAACGAAGGCCCATCTCTTTGAACTGCTCAGAGGCGTTAATACCAGAACGGCCTGCTTTTAGAGACGCTAAAACTTCTTCTACGTTGTTACCGATGCTCGAAACAATACCCATACCGGTAATTACGACTCGTTTCATGTGACTTTCCTATAAATTCAAAAACTGCTAAATGATAACGAAGATACAGGATATAAGTGGTCAGCTTTCCCATAAATTCGTACAATCCGCACCAATAAATGCTATCGATGCCCTAATAACTGTAGTTGTGATAACTTTCTAGTAACGGGTATAACACAAGTTAAGTGTCAATATTATGACTTCCATCACTCACGCTCAACTCGACTGGAATGAGTCGGGTACTCCAGTTTCAGACCAATTTGACGATGTTTACTTCTCTAATGTCAATGGGTTAGAAGAAACACGTTACGTTTTTTTGAAACAAAATCGCCTTCCGGAGCGTTGGCAGGATTTCGAACAACGACGTTTTGTCATTGCTGAAACCGGATTTGGTACCGGCCTTAATTTCCTCGCAGTATGGCAATGGTTCGAACAGTTCCGAATGAGCAACCCGGATTCGACACTTCAAGAACTGCATTTTATTAGCTTTGAGAAATACCCTCTCTCAAAAACCGATCTAGAAAAAGCGCATCAAGCATGGCCGGAGTTAGCGCCTTATGCCGAACAGTTGCAAGCACATTACCCTATGGCTGTACCGGAATGTCATCGCATTGTCTTAGCGGATGGCGCGATAACGCTGGATCTCTGGTTTGGCGATATAAAAGACTGCATGCCGCTAGTACCCACACCAAACGAAGGTATAGTAGATTGTTGGTTCTTAGATGGTTTTGCGCCAAGTAAGAACCCAGAGATGTGGAATCAAGAGCTGTTTAACGGCATGGTTAAGCTCGGTAAACAAGATTGTACTTGTGCAACGTTCACGGCAGCAGGTTTTGTTCGAAGAGGTTTAATCGAAGCTGGTTTCGATATGCGTAAAGCCAAAGGTTTTGGCACAAAGCGTGACATGATTGTCGGTCAAATCGCACAGAAAATGCCCTTCACAAACTATCACTCACTGTATTATCGACCAAATCTAAATACACCAGAACAAGTAGCCATCATTGGTGGTGGTATTGCCAGTGCTTGCCTAACAAAAGTGTTAGCAAATCGAGGAATTCACAGTCAACTATTTTGCAAAGACAGTGAACCTGCTCAAGGTGCATCCGGAAACAAACAAGGTGCGGTTTACCCACTTCTTAACGGCGAACACAAAGGCGTATCGAGAGTGTTTGCTCCAGCATTTATTTATGCCCGCCAGTTTGCGGAGCAAGCAGCAACCACAATCCCTTACGACCACGACTGGTGCGGTGTCACGCAACTGATGTGGGACGAAAAATCTGCTACTAAACTCGAACGTATGTTGTCAGGAGGCTTTCCGACAGCGCTTATCCATAAGTTGGATGCAGAACAAACCTCAGAGACCATCGGCCTCCCTTCGCCGCATGCGAGCATTCACTACCCTCTCGGAGGTTGGTTATGTCCATTCCAGCTCACTCAAGGTCTAATCCAAAGTAGTGTAAACGATGGAAAAAGTAGTGCTTACTTTAATTTAGAAGTAGCTGAGCTAAAACAAGCGCAGGACGGAAAGTGGCAAGTCATCCTCGTTGACGGCACTATCCATCAAACTCACTTCGACACAGTTATCGTTGCTAATGGCCATAAATTCAGTGCTATAAAACAAACAGAGAAACTGCATCTTACGGCGGTAAAAGGACAAGTCAGCCATATTCAGACGACAGATAAGCTCAAATCGCTAAAGTCGGTGCTATGTTATGACGGTTACATGACGCCAAACAATCCACAAACAGGCACCCATTGCATCGGCGCAAGCTACGATCGAAAACACATCGATAACCAATTTGATCAACAAGCTCAGTTCGAAAATGCAGAAAAACTCAGACACTGTATTCGAGACGTCGAATGGGTAAATGAGGTAGACACCTCAGATAACCAGTCACGACAGGGGATTCGCACCGTAAGTCGAGATCACTTACCCTTCGTTGGTCAAGTGTGTGATTTTGATAAGCTGGATGCCTCTTATTCCGAGGACGACAACACGTTAAGTGAACTTCCGAATTATGGCGGCTTATATTGTATGCTCGGTTTAGGCTCTAGAGGACTGAGTTCTGCGCCACTTTTGGCTGAGCTATTAGCCTCTGAGATTTGCGGTGATCCTCTTCCGCTACCCGTGGATGTTTTATCACAACTGCATCCCGCAAGGGCTTGGGCAAAACGAATCATAAAATCAAAACCTTTATCCCTATAAGCAAACCCACATCAGCCACGCCCTACCTCGTGGCTGATGTCTTTCATTTCTGCTATCTCAAAACCAAAAAAGCGTTCAAGAAATGAGAAACTCGAATAATCTGCAACAAATTCAAACCAATCCATTCGACTTAATGTGATCTAAATCCCATAATTTTCTCTAACACAGGGAGTGTTAGTATGATTTGGAGATCCATTTGGTTGATATGCTGCTTGCTTATCATTCATAGTCCGTTCGCGTTGAGTGCGAACCAGAACATGACGACAAGAGTTCTATTCGTTAACCCAGGCTTCGCCGATGAGAGCTTCTGGGGAGACGTTGACGGCTACGCTCAAGCAGCGGCATCCTCGCTTGGCTTAACCTTGGAGATACTTCACGGCAATAGAGACCACATTCTGACACAACAGTTGCTTGCAGAACGGATGCAAGTTTTACCCAAGCCCGACTATGTCGTTCTCGTTAACGAAAAAAGCAACGGCCTTGCATTATTGAACATGCTATCTGAATCAAATTGCTTTGTTTCCTTCGTACTTAACGACCTCTCCCCTTCAAGCAAACAAACGCTGCGAACCGATCCAATATGGAATACGCGACTTATGCCTGGCGTATTTCCCAATAACTTTAATATCGGATATCTCACTGCCAAAGATCTGTATCAAAAAGGAAAGGATAAACAAGGCGCCTTCTTAATCCTGTCAGGAGATAAAAACACTCCAGCCTCAAACAATCGCGAAGCAGGTGCTATGGCGTTTGTGATGCAGCAAGAACACACTACGGTTGCGCAGCGAGTTTACGGAGACTGGCGAGAGGATCTAGCTTATGAACAAACCAAAGTCCTGCTTAAACGCCATTCAAAAGTCCGTTACATCTGGACCGCCAACGATCACATGGCATTTGGTGCTCAAAAAGCAATTAGCGAAGCGGGACGCAGTATCGGCAACGACATCTTTATTAGCACGATCAACACCTCACAGTCGGTACTATCGGAACTGAAAGATGGACACATTACTTCTTTGGGCGGTGGACACTTCACAGCAGTCGGCTTGCAAATGGTTAAGATTCATCATCACCAGAAAGACCAGCGTTGGCCACAAAGAACCAAATTCAATCTATTTCAAATCATTCGTTACCCCTCTGAGCTTTTCTCTACGCTTGAGGACAAAGCATGGAGCAACATAGACTTCGAAAATATCGACATTTTTGCCAACCCAATCGACCCTTTTGTTGTCAAAAGTGAGTGAACGATAGATGCAGCGCTTCAATGCTATGTCCATCCGCAACAAAATTATCACTATTTTGATTATCGTCACTGGTACGTTGACACTCTTCAACATCGCTATTCAAGCCTACATTGATTATCGACAAGAAATACACAAAGTGAACAAACATGCTCGAGCGCATGTACATTCGCTCACCTATCCCATTGCAGAATCATTGTGGGATCTAGACCTCTCTCAACTTCAGCAACTTATGCTGAGCATTAGTGAAGATGATTACATTCGTAATATTCGATTAACTGGTGTCGATGGCACCTATTTAGACGCCAATTTATCACCAAACATCAAAACCAGCCCCTCGATATTGGAACTGCGATATAACGGCCGCTACCTAGGCAACATCTCCTACATGATTGACGACAGCATTATCCAAGAAGAGGTGATATCTAAGCTTGCATTTGGGTTGCTACTTAATATTATCGAAGCTGTTATTATTCTTGTCGTTATTCTCTTTATTGTTCGTAAGCTGATCACGACGCCACTCTTAGAACTCTATCGTCTTTCGAAAGATATTAGTCCAAGAACTTCAAGCAAAGTTAAACTGCCCCACAGCTTAACTGAGCGTAAAGATGAGTTAACTTACGTTGCTCACGCCTTGCAAAACCTAAACAACACTTCTCGAAATGCGATTGCGGCACAGAAAAAAACTGAACGCCAGCTATTGCAGCATCAGAGTCAACTTAAACATTCTATTGAACAGCAAACGGAAGCATACAAAACGCAAAGTAAGTTACATCGCATTTTGGCAGATATGTCATTAAACATTCTCACATGTAACGAAGATAATGTTACCGAAGTGATGTATAGCGCGTTTGAACCGATAGGACGAGTTTTAGAAATTGATCGTATTAGCATACTCTCAATCCAAGAACAGATGGCCACGTTTAGCTATTCATGGCGGGCTGATGGTTCAAAAAATCCTTTAGGTGAAGGTTTTAATATCGAAGCCATGACATTACTGCAAAGGCGTTTACTGTCTCTCGACCCCATCATTATTGATGACATCGAATCGATTAAAGACAGTGCACAAACTGAATACGCACTACTCAGAGCCCAGAATGTCAGCTCTATTGCTCTATTTCCTCTTATTGATGGTCAGTCTGTCTTCGGCATATTGAGTGCGTCTAACTTGCATCATCACCAGCAATGGACAGAAACACAGAAAACCATTTTAAGTCGATTATCAACCACCGTTAGTGAACTGCATATTCGCTTGAAAAATCATAACGAGATGACTGCCTTACAAGATGAGCTCATCGAAACAAATCGCAGGTTACATATCGCTGCCGAAACAGATGAACTAACTGGCCTACCCAACCGCCGTCCCTTTATGTCTGAGCTCGCCCACAACACCGAAAGCCTCTTTGTTAGTACCATTACGACTATGATGATAGATGTCGACCACTTTAAGCAATACAACGACACCTATGGTCATGTCCAAGGAGACTTTGCCCTTCGTTATGTGGCGCAAGCACTCAAGCAGGTGTTGTCTCCCTGTGGTCATATGGTGGCAAGAATTGGGGGAGAAGAGTTTTGTGCACTTCTCGTCAATACCTCACAAGAAGAGAGTGTCGTGCTGGCACAGCAAATGCGACAAGAAGTAGAGAAACTCAACATCACGCATTCCGGTAATGACCCTTATGACATTGTGACCATTTCCATTGGTGTCGCGTTTCAGCACTTAGGTGACCATCCAATTACTCCACAAAACATGCTTGAAAATGCGGATGAAGCCCTCTACGCCGCCAAAAAGCGAGGTAGAAACCACGTAGAAATCGCTGCTGGCACGAAATGGTAAACCTCATCAATTCATTGATTTATTATCGTCACCATAAATTCTTGCATTTTTTTGACAAAGCAAGGCTGTGTAAACTGCACACTTTGCCGTTTTTTTTGTTCCACATACTGATTTTTGGTTGATTATGAGAAGAATATTATTACTACTTAGTTTAGCTTTTACGTTTGTTCAGCCTAGTTTTGCGGACGTAAACACTGTACCAGTAGGGATAAGACCATGCTGCGCCTTTGGAACAGGCCTAAAAGCAGAGCTAGGAAGCGTTCCCGTCCCTTTCTACTCCATTAAAAACGTACTTAATGTCGAAGACGTTGATGCTCATGTGTTTAATGATGGTTCTTCGAGTGTCATAGGGAGTCTTATCGGCACGTCAGACGAAGTTAACGGTCTGATATTCTCAAATAAAGGTGGCTTCATCGATACCGCGCATGTGAGAGATACTGCAGACTTCACCTTATACCTATATCACAGCATCAAAAATCGCGACAGTGACGAATTTGAATTGGCTCTGACGCCAGAACTTCGTGCTCGAAGAATCGTGTTCAATAATTTAGACCAGCTTGACTCAGCTAACAACGAACAGGCAAAGCTCGCAGGTTTATTGGCGTTTCGTCTTGCACAGTGGCATGAAATTGCTCAATGGTATGGGTTAGTGTCTGTCGGCGGGTTTAAAGAGTATCCTTCCGCCTTCTCTCCAGAAGATTTGTACTCAAATATGCTAGGTGCGCTAATCGCGATGGAGATCATTAAGATCAACCCTGACATCACTCAAGATGCCTTTGTCGTGTTATTTCCACAATACTTCAGAAAACACCTAAAGATGTTAGATGCCCAAGACGAAGACACCACCATCGCACAGCTTAAAAAGCTGGATGGTATCTGGTGGGATAGTAGCAAACGCTTACCAAATAAATGGGTAGTTAAGACTCGCGATTACCACTACAGCCTAGATTTGGTCCCAAATGGAGTCACTAAAGGTACACCACTTTCCTTGTCATCATTGAACGAGCTTGAACAGTTTGGTCAATTACAGCTCGTTGCTGCTGACAAGATCGCTTCGTTTGATATACTGCCGTCCGCATTAAATGAGAAAGAGATCTGGACTCATGAAGAGTTCCAAATGATCGCCAATATTTCTAAATCGGTCGATGATCAAGATGCGAACAATCGCAACGATGCCCTAATAATGAAGTTGAATTAACACTATGAGTGAAATACAAAAAAACACCGGAATTAAACGTATTATCTATGCCGCCCGATATTCTTGGTCGGGGCTAATAGCAGCATGGAAGAACGAGGCAGCCTTTCGTCAAGAAGTGGTCGCACTGATTGCCGCTGTTATTATTGCTTTGCTCATCGATGTTTCTCTTTTTCAGAAAGTGGCTCTGGTCGGTAGTGTTGTATTTGTCATGATAGTCGAACTGATGAACTCAGCGGTTGAAGCCGTAGTTGATCGAATCGGTTTAGAACGTCATGAGCTTTCAGGCCGCGCAAAAGACCTCGGCTCTGCCGCTGTGTTTCTGGCAATTGGTTTAGCACTTATGATCTGGGCATCCATATTTTGGTCGCATTTCATCGGCTAATTCCGCCACAGCCGTCTAACTTCTAATTTCAACTCAAGGCTTGAACCTAACCTAGGTTCGAGCCTTTGTTTTATCTAGCGCTCATATTTTGAGCCGCCTTTTGACACCTATGATATTGAATTGATCTTCAAGGAACTCTTTGCAAATAAAGAGTTATCTACCGTTCCTCAAGCACTTTCGAAACGCTCTGACTATGCAGGGTTCGTCGATTGGGAGTCGCCTTTGGTGGACTCTTCACCTGTGCAGAAAAACGAAATCTGCGTATTGGTGAAAAGCTAAAAGCCGCCGACAGTGTGTCTGATCACGACCATTTCCACGGAGATTTTGACCAAGACAGGCAATAAGCCAACTTAGGCTTAATAAATAAGGGTTTCATCAGTTTTCTGATAGAGTCCTTATCGCGTCAAAATCGGTCATTCTCTTCAGGCGCAAGATCCATTACAGTTACAGCGAGCCAGTATGGGAATGGAGTCTTTGTGAACTTACGTCAACTAGAAGTGTTTTATGCGATTATGCAAACGGGAACCGTCTCTGGCGCGGCGAAAAACCTCCATGTATCGCAACCTAATGTGACCCGTGTACTCGCTCATACGGAGCTACAGCTTGGCTTTTCTCTGTTCGAGCGCGTCAAAGGTCGTCTGGTTCCCACTCAAGAAGCCAGAACCCTGTTACCAGAAGTAGAGAAAATCTATCTACAACTCGGCCAATTTAAAACCCTCACCAACAAGGTTAAAAAAGGGCATCAACATATTCGAATAGGTGCGCCACCAGTATTAGCTACAAAATTCCTGACACCGGTGATTGCACAGTTTCATCAAGCACATCAATGCTCAATAGAACTGGTCACCGGTAATCGCAGTGAACTGTGCGACGCATTACTCGACAATGCGCTCGATATTGCTGTCGCGTTTGGTGAAGACACTCCTGCCGGTATTTCTCACCAACTTCTGGCCAAGAAATCAATGCAAGTTCTAGTACCAACCTCTGGTTTCACTCGATTGAGCGAAGGCGAGAATACCCCCCCTGTAGTGACGTTAGAAGCTCTGTTGGACGATGAATTAAACATCATCGCCTTAGACAGGCGCGATCCTTTAGGGCAGAAACTCACGCTCGCCCTTGAGCAAATACAGCCTGATTTTGTTCCGTCCCTTACAGTTAGGAATTACAGTTCAGGTGCAGAACTGGCCGCTCTTGGAGCTGGTATTGCGATTGTTGACCCTTGGACTGCTAGCCAATATGCGGCAAGTGAGAACTTACATAGCCTCCAGCTATCCGACGTTATTGACTGTTCCGTCTCACTACTTACCAGCGACTTACATCCTTTTTCGATTGCGACGAGATCTTTTCTTTCGATGTTGAAGAATCACGCAAGCGCTTAGTTACAACATATAGCCACCTATAACCTAATGTTATAGGCGACCAACAAACGAGCATTCGCTATTAGAGTGTTCCCTCCCTATCTTAGATAGCATTAGCCTCGCTGCTAGGAATTTACCTAGCTGTAAAGCGGGCTACTTGTGAATCTCGCTACTTGTGAATAAAGGGACACTATGAACATTTCTCAGCCTTACTTGCTTTTCCTCGGTGACGTCACTGATCCTCTCTCAGCAAAAACCGCGCGCGGTATTGTCAAATGGCGCCCAGATGCCTGTTTAGGGCAACTCAGGCTAACCGAGGATACCGTCTCTTTAGGGCTTACTGAATTAACACTTGAGCAGGCTAAAAAACAAGGCGTAAAAACGCTGGTCATAGGCACCGCCAATGCGGGCGGCTTTATTCCTAGAAACTGGGTAGAGACACTCATTGCTGCAGCAAAGCTAGGGTTAGATATTGCATCGGGAATGCATCAAAGACTGACAGACATACCAGAGTTAGCCCAAATGGCAGATCAAGGCTTAATCCAGTTGTTTGATGTTAGACACTATGACGAACGCCTTGCAGTAGGTAACGGTAGAAAGCGCTCGGGGAAACGACTACTCACTGTTGGAACAGATTGCTCAGTAGGGAAAATGTTCAGTGCCCTCGCCATCGAACAAGCCCTCAAGCAGCTCAATGTTGACGCTAGATTCAAAGCAACGGGGCAAACCGGCATATTAATCGACGGTCAAGGCATTTCAGTGGATGCGGTCGTAGCAGACTTCATTTCTGGTGCCGTAGAAGCTTTAAGTCCTGAGTTTAACGATCATGATTGGGATATCATTGAAGGACAAGGCTCTCTTTTCAACCCATCCTTTGCTGGCGTAAGCTTGGGACTATTGCACGGAGCTCAGCCAGATGCGCTTGTTCTTTGTCACGAAGTTGGACGTCAGCATATTCGCCACCTCCCCCACGCGCAATTGCCCACAATTGAGCAAACAATTAACGCTAACCTTTTGGCAGCACGTGTGACTAACCCCAAAGTCCAATTTGCAGGTATCTGTTTAAATACTTCCATATTGGATGAGTCTGACGCCAAAGAACTCTGTCAACAATGGAGTGAACAGTTTGACCTTCCCGTAACGGACCCTGTTCGTTTTGGGGTAGACTCAATCGCTAACAAGCTAAAAACGTTGTGAGAATCTTATGAAGATTGAAGCGCACCATCACTCAATTAAACTCGCGAAGCCCTTCACGATATCCAGAGGCACACGTACTCACTGTGAAGTAGTTCGTGTGTCCATCGAATACCAAGGACAACTTGGACAAGGGGAGTGTATGCCTTATCCGAGATATGGTGAGTCGGTGGAATCAGTCATGGCACAAATCAATGAGTTTAGTGCCGACCTAGTGACCCAAGACCCCTTTGAAGCGCGACTCGCCTTGCAAAACTATCCGGCTGGCGCTGCTCGAAATGCTATTGATTGCGCGTTATGGTCGCTTGAAAGTCAGCTCTCTGATAGCCAGTTCCCATCACCCTATTTTGCGATTGCACCCAGTATCGAAACTGCGATGACGGTGTCTGTTGCTGACCTCAACACCATGACAAGCCAAGCAAAGCAGTATATTGATGAAGGTGCAACGCTGCTGAAGGTCAAACTCGATAACGGGGATATCGTTGAGAAAATAGCCGCTATTCGAGCATTATCGTCTGAAGTGAAGATCGTCATTGACGCTAATGAAGCGTGGGCGTCACTTGATCTTGAGTCCTTGTTCGACCAATTAGCACCGCTAGACATCACCATGATTGAGCAGCCCGTTCCTAGTGGCCAAGATGACTTACTCAAGGGTATTCCCCACCCTATCCCACTGTGCGCTGATGAGAGTTGCCATACCAGAGCCGAGCTAGATGAACTCGTCGATTGTTATGAGATGATCAACATTAAACTTGATAAAACTGGCGGATTAACAGAAGCCTTAGCACTAGAAGGCAGAGCTCGTGAACTGGGACTTATGGTCATGAGCGGTTGTATGCTGGGAACGTCAATGGCAATGAAAGCAGCATTGCCTATAGCAACTAAAGCAGAAGTGGTGGATCTCGATGGTCCAGTGTTGCTTGGCAGCGATGTTGAGAATGGACTTAGCTATAAAAACGGACGATTACTGCTCTAGGAGCTAACGAATAATCAAAAAGCGCGTGACCCTTTCTTAGGTATCACGCGCTTTTACTATTAGCGAGTAGTCATTCCATCAGAAGCTCTATCAGAAGTAATAGGCGGACGCTTTTTAATTACGTGACGTAAACGCAGCAACATCAATATCGCAGCCACAGTCAATCCGGTAAGAATGCCGATCCAAAAACCTTTTTCACCCATAGCTGGCACAATATGATCTGTCAGCCCTAGCACTATGCCAAGCGGCAATGCCAATCCCCAATAAGAAGCAATCGCCAACAACATCGGCACTTTCGTGTCTTTATACCCACGGAGCGCACCGTTCGAAGAGGTTTGCAGCGCATCACTAAACTGGTACATCGCTGTAAACACAAGTAGCGTTGCTGCTGTCGCACTCACTGCTGGGTCTGTAGTGTAAAGTCGAATAATCCAATCCGGGAACAACAAGAAAATTGTCACCGATATTAACGACATCAATCCTGCAACCAAGATTCCGATTTTACTGCGTTCAATCGCGCCTATCTCGTCTTTAGCACCTAATGCGTGGCCCACACGAATAGTGATACCAAACGAAATGCTCATTGGAATCACGTAAGTCATGCTGGAGATATTCAAGGCGATCTGCGCAGCCGCAACATTTTCCGCTCCAATACGACCAATCAACAAGGCGATGACAGCAAAAATACTGCCGCAAACCGCAATGTTCATACCGATCGGTAGGCCTAACCTAAGCAAATGAATCATCTCTTTTGCTCTTGGTTTAATATCAGTAAACCGAATGATCGTTTTGTAGTGATGATGACCTTTAATGTAGGAATACAATAGTCCCGACATTAACCAATACACCAAACTGGTTGCCCAACCACAACCTACCGCACCGAGTTCAGGAAACCCAAACTTGCCGTAAATTAAGATGTAGTTAACCGGAATGTTTACCAACAAGCCAATAACTGAAATGATCATCGGCGCTTTAGTATTGTTCATCCCTTCGCAGAAACCATTTAAGGTATAGAACAAAGCAATACCCGGCACACCAAACGCCAAGGCAAACGCATAATCACTAGCAATAGGAATAATTTCTGATGCAACCCCTATCCACTCTAAGATAGGTTTCGCGCTGACCAAGTAAGCCACCAGCAGCGCACTAGAAATCAATGCGAGCCAAACCATTTGAAAGAACTCGACAGAGATGCTCTCAAAGTCACGCGCACCACGGTGATATGCCACTACCGGAGTAAGCGCCATAATCACGCCGCGAAGCAGCAATAAAACTGGAATCCACAGACTAGCACCCAAGGCGATCGCCGCGAGATCGGCAGCACTCACTTGACCAGCCATTGTGGTATCCACAAAACCCATCGCTTGAGTGGCAAGCTGAGTCAGAATAATAGGTATCGACAGATGCATTAATGCACCCGATTCACGAGTAAAACGAGAAAAAGGACGAGTAGTCGTTTGCATGAAAGTTCTAAAACACCAATATAAATGCACCAGTGATGGCGGGATGGCGAATGTGCATTTTAGGGTGTGCCCGTTAGGCGGCGACAATATAAACACCTTACCCACAAATTTCAATAGCGCAAATCGACGAGAATTGTATTGAAGTTCGTCACAAAAGCACGCAGAATAGCGCGCCTTACCCTATCCTTGGGTTTACGGCCTTTTATAACGATAGATTTGCTCTATCCCATGACTGCCACTTTTCTCACTCCACCGACGAGTACCACTATGAGTTTTGAATCTTTAGGTCTTTCGACTCCTATTCTTCGTGCTATCCAAGATCTAGGTTACGAAAAGGCATCACCAATTCAAGAGCAAGCCATTCCTGCAATTATCGAAGGCAAGGATGTTATGGCTGCAGCACAAACCGGCACAGGTAAAACCGCTGGCTTTGCGCTACCGTTACTTGAAAGATTAAACTCAGGTCAGCGAGTGAAAGGCAATCATATTCGCGCGCTTATCCTTACCCCAACGCGTGAGCTTGCTGCACAGGTTCATGAGAGCGTGTTCAAATACAGCACTAACCTTCCACTAACCTCACAGTGCGTGTTCGGTGGCGTGAAGATCAACCCACAAATGCTGAAGCTGCGTAAGGGCTGTGACGTGATGGTTGCTACACCAGGTCGTCTACTTGATCTTTACCAGCAAAACGCCATTAAGTTCTCTCAACTTGAAGTGCTCGTACTTGATGAAGCCGACCGTATGTTAGATATGGGGTTCTTCCGCGATATTAAGAAAATCCTCGATTTATTACCGAAAAACCGCCAAAACCTACTATTTTCAGCCACTTTCTCCAACGAGATTCGTGATCTGGCTAAAGGGTTGGTGAATAACCCTATTGAAGTATCAGTCACACCGCCAAACTCAACCACAAAACTCGTAGAGCAAAGCTTATACGTGGCAGATAAGAAGCAAAAACCAGCTATGCTGGCCAAGCTAATAGACGATGGTAGCTGGAAGCAAGTCTTAGTCTTTTGTAAGACTAAACACGGCGCAAACCGTCTCGCCCGTTTCCTTGAAGGTAAGAAAATCACAGCACTCGCGATTCATGGTAACAAGAGCCAAGGCGCGCGAACTAAAGCACTTGAGCACTTTAAAACCGGGCAAATTCGCGTACTAGTGGCAACTGACATCGCGGCTCGTGGACTCGATATCCCACAGCTACCTCAAGTGGTCAACTTTGATCTTCCTCATGTCTCTGAAGACTACGTTCACCGAATTGGTCGTACAGGCCGCGCTGGTGAAACTGGTAAAGCGTACTCTTTAGTATGTGCTGATGAAGCAAAAGAGCTATTCGGTATTGAAAGACTGATCGGTAAACTTATTGACCGATTCGAGTTAGAGGGATTCAAACCAGTAAACGCCGTTCCTGAGTCAAAGCTGGACACGCGCCCAATTAAACCGAAGAAGCCGAAGAAACCAAAAAAGCCTAAACAAGAAGGCCAGGAGAAATCGACTGCATCCGGACATGGTCGTGCAGATAAGCCTCGTTCTGAAAAGCCTCGTAAACCAAGAAAGTTCAATACTAAGCGTAATAGCGACGGTGAGTCAGGTAACGCTAATCATCGTAACAGTACGAATAATGCAAACAACGGTGCGAACAAGAAGCGTAAGCCTAGACCAAGCAAACCTCGTGCTAGTAAACCAAAGCAAAACGCTTAGCTAGACAGCAAAAAGCCCACTATTCATAGTGGGCTTTTTAATTTAAAAATCAGATAATTATTCATTAAGAGCTAGCGTAAATAACACTGCCGCCTTTAATCGTATCAATAATTTCTTTAGACAGCTTTTCCGGCAAGGCTGGGCAACCCCAACTACGACCAAGATAGCCGTTTTTCTTCATGAAAGATTCGTTAGCGTAATCTGCTCCATGAACAACAATATATCGGTCACGAGCATTATCATTAACGCCTTTTGTTAGTCCATCCAATCTTAGTGAATAACCATTAGAGCCGTAATAAGTCGTGTCCGTTAAAAATGTCCCCAGTGATGTCTTGCGAGAATTTATAATATTTGAAAACTTAGTCGCCGTCTTTTTACCACTATTAACACCATGAGCCACATACGTATTAAAAACCAAAGACTTTTTCGCCATATCTATGACATAAAAGCGTTTTTCTGTAGAGGGCTTCGAATAATCAATAATAGTTAATAGTGATTTACTGCGATTAGTAGTACTTTCATATGCATTATAGGCATCTTTAAACAACTGAAAGTCGACGATCCCATACAGCTTAGCGCTGTTGTATATGCCTTTAGCCGATGTTGGACTAATCTCCGCTTCACTGCGAGCGCTGTGGGAAAACAGGAAAGCAACAGAAAGCGCTAACACCCACAACGGTGAAAAAATCTTTTTTACCATTATTACAACAAGTTATTCTAATCAGGTTGATAAATAAAAGACATCTCTGTCTTAATTAGTGAACAATATTATCCTAACCTAACTATTAATAAAATCCAGTTTACTAATTTTTACATGATTATTTGAACATGATCGGAAATTATTCACATTCATTTAAAATATAATTATAGATATCAGACAGTTAATATTGATGCCTTTAAATTTATTAATTGGCACTACTATAGATAATAATAAGACTACTCCTATATTACACTGTAGGCATATTAAAATAGACCATTGAATATTTATTTAAGTAGCATTTATTAAAATCAAAGATACTAACTTGAACTGAACTAATTAAACCACATCTTTTTCAATAGGTTATAGCTAACTAACCACATGTAATTCTGAAATTTTCTTTTTCTGAACATCACCTGATAAGGCTCACCGATCTCTCTTCTATCCCACCCTCTATAACCACATAAATTGTGTTGATTTTGTGAACATACGAGCAAAGTTGTCTTTGCAACTGGTGTAGTATTTAACGCATAAGCATCAGATGGTCATCTCGAGAGCGATCACTAGGTTTATGTGGTTCATCACCAAATGCTCTGAATGATAAGGTGCAAGCTGGCAATTAGCCATGAAGTATTTGGTGAGGAGTAAAGAATCGACGCATTAAGGAAGTCGAACTAATAATAAAACCATATACCAAGGAGCAACCTCTTATGTCTACGATGACCCAAGGGAGCAATGCGCACCACAACACCCCATCCTATCCCGGCCTGACTACTGTAATCCACGGCAATGGCGCTGTCGCACATGTTATGGATTACGTTTGTGGTGGAGTGATAGGATACCCAATCACCCCTTCTACTGAGATTTCCGAACTGTATGAAGCCTTTAGAGCTCAAGGTGGCTGCAATGTTTGGGGGCAACACCCATTCTTCTTCGAACCTGAAGGTGAGCATTCTGCGCAAAGTGGCGCATTAGGCGCCGCGCTGACAGGGGGCAAGTATATTTCCAACGCTTCATCAAGCCAAGGGATTTTATACGGGCTTGAATCGCACTATGTGACCGTCGGTAAGAAGGCTGCAGGTTTTGTGCTTCATGTCGCGGCGCGTTCAGTTTCTCGTCATTCACTGAATGTAATGGCGGGACATGATGACGTCTACGCTCTGTTATCTGCTGGATACACCACTTTATTTGCAAGTAATGCCCAAGAAGCGGCCGACCTTGCTGCCATTTCGTATCGCGTCAGTGCCTTGTCACTAATTCCTGTCGCCAATACCATGGATGGCTTCGCAACGAGCCATATTCAAAGTGAAGTTCAACTACCTGAGCCAGAATTACTTAAACAATATCTCGGTGACCCAACCGATCGAATTCTCGCACCAACAGAAGCTCAGAGAATGCTATATGGTGCCAAAGGCCGCGTCTGGCAACTCAATCAATTTATCGACAAATACCAAGACCAGTTTTGGCCTGAAAAATTAGCCGACTTAAGAGGCTATATCACAGCTAATGAAGCAGCGATAGAAAAAGACGTTCAGGGCGAATGGATTGAATCCACCAACGCTTACCTACCCGAAGCACTATTGAAAAAATGGCAACGTGCTTGGCTTAATGCCTATGAAAAAGATACGCGTCAACGTGTACCAGCGCTGATGGATCCGCATAACCCAGGATTAACGGGTGGTGTCCAAAATCAGCCAGACTACCAAGCGGGTATCGTCGACCATCGCAGCCACTTCCTGAGTGATGTTCCACAGTTTATCGAGCAAGCCATGCGTGAATATGGTGAGCTAACGGGTCGCACCTATGAGCCTGTCATGGATTATCTATGTGATGACGCTGAATACGTCATTGTCGGTTTAGGCTCGGTCACGGATGATGCTGAAGCCGTTGCTTTACACCTCAGAGAACAAGGTCAAAAAGTCGGCGTCATCTCCATCAAACAATTACATCCATTCCCTGAAGCGCAAATCGTCGAGAAACTTGCGGGAAAAACTGCGGTAACGGTGCTAGAGCGTTGCGACGAAACACGCTTAACTGCGCGCATCTCTAGAGCGCTATTTAAAGCGCAAGAAAATGCCCATTACCCTCGCCACAATGGCATCAAAGCACTGACGCACATACCAATGATCAATACTGGTATCTTCGGACTAGGAGGTCACGACCTGCAACCTAAGCACTTGATCGCTGCTTTTGATAACATGCGCTCAGAGAACATTAAGCCATTCTTCTACCTAGGCAGCCAGTTCTTCGACAAACAGGCAACTGGCGAACTAAAACAGATTCAAGATCGATTACGCTCTGCTTATCCAGATACTGAGCTGATGGCTTTAGAAACAGGCGAAAACCCGAACCTGTTACCTGAATCGGCAATGCGTGTACGCTTCCACTCTGTCGGTGGATACGGCACCATCGCCACGGGTAAGCTACTGACGGACATTCTTTCTGGTGCATTAGGATTGCACTCGAAGTCCATGCCGAAATATGGTTCTGAGAAAAGTGGCGCACCAACCAACTTCTTTATTACTCTTTCTCCAGAACCTATCAAAATCACCAATGCCGAACTACAACAGGTCGAAGTCGTTCTTTCACCCGACCATAAAGTGTTTATGCACACCAATCCACTGGCGGGTCTTAGTAAAAACGGCACCTTCATTTTGCAAACTCATCATGAACCAGAGCAAGTTTGGCAAGAGATCCCTGCGAGTGCTCGTCAGTTCATTCGTGACAACAACATCAACTTCTACATTGTTGATGCGTTCAAGGTAGCGCGTGAGCAAGCGCCATCAGCTGATTTAGAAATCCGTATGATGGGTATCGCCTTTATCGGAGCTTTGTGTGGACATGCAAAACAAGTTACCCAAGGTGCTGATGAATCGGCGATGTTAGAGCGTATTACCCAACAAATCGCCAAGAAATTTGGTTCAAAAGGCGAGAAAGTGGTTGCCAGTAACATGGCAGTGATTCGTGAAGGCATGCACGCCACACAGCATGTCAATTACAGTGCATTTAACGACAATGTCGAAACCAGTGAAACGCTAGCGCAAACCGAAACCCAAAAACCAGCGCAAGCCAGCTGCGGACTATTTGATCCTTCTTATTTCAATAATATCGCGGGCAAACGCTACGTTGATGGCTCCATTGGCGAAGCTCCTGTTATCCCGGGTTCTGGTATGTTCTTACCTCCTGCCAGTGCCATCACTAAAGATAAAGGACTCTTTAGACTTAACGTGCCTAAATTTGATGCAGACAAATGTACTGGCTGTATGGAATGTACTATTGCTTGCCCTGATGGCGCTATTCCTAACGCGGTGCATGAGCTGCACGATATTGCCTATGTAGCGATAGACAAACTGAATATTCCACCTGTACAACGCGATAGTCTGAAAGCGAAAATGCCGCCAATTCTGGACGCAGTGCGCCACCACTATCGCAGCTCGGCAAAAGGGGAATCACAGCCACTGCATCAAGTCGTCTCAAAAGTTGTGGATTCCATGACCTTTGAAGAGCCTATCGCCTTGCAAATGGCAGCGCTATGCGTGGCATTAGAATCCTTACCAGTAAGTCGCACCAAGCCATTCTTTGATGCGATGGAAAAAGCGGTACCGGGAAGTGGCGGTTTGTTCTCTGTGGCTATCGACCCAAGCAAATGTAGTGGCTGTATGGAATGTGTCGACGTTTGCGGCCCGAATGCGTTAGAAAAAGTTCGTCAAACCACCGAAATGAACCAGCAAATGCACGAACTGTTCAACACGCTAGCGAATATGCCAAATACGCCTACTCGTTTTGTTGAACAAGGTGTGAAAGATGCCTCAGAGTCAAAACGTTTGCTACTCGACCGCAGCAACTACTATGCAATGAGTTCTGGCCACGGCGCATGTCGCGGTTGTGGTGAGGTCACAGCCTTACGACTCGTCACCTCCATCAACCGAGCACTGCAACAACAACGCTATCAAGCTCATATACAGACTCTTGAGTCTATGATTGAGCAACTTGAAGACAAGTTGGATATGATCGTTGGACAAGACAGTGAAAATACCAGAACCCAGCGTTTAGTTCGCACTATTGAAACGCTAGAAAAACGCTTGTTCCTATTCGAACATGGCCCAACTGGAAATGGCCCTTCTGATGCACTTATCGCTAACGCCACAGGCTGTAGTAGCGTCTATGCCTCTACCTTCCCTGCAAACCCATACAACGACCCTTGGGTAAACAGCTTGTTCCAAGACACCCCAGCGGTCGCGAAAGGCTTGTTTGAAGGTGAAGCAGCCAATCAGCTTGAACAGTTCAAAGCACTGCGCACTGCAAAACTCGAATTAGAAGATATGTACGATGAAGAGATTCACGATCGTCAGCTTCGTTACCTTGAGTGGAGTCAGTTGTCCGATCAGGAACTGGCACTGATGCCAACGGTATTCAGCATCGGTGGAGACGGCGCAACCTATGATATTGGTTTTGGTGCGCTTTCTAGACTGTTAACTACCAGTACACCGATTAAGATCTTTGTGTTGAATACGGGCAGCTACTCTAATACTGGCGGACAAGCGTCCACAGCAAGTTTCACCGCTCAAGATTCCGACCTCAGCCGTTTCGGCAGTGCTCATAGCGGTAAAGAGGAAGCACGTAAAGAGCTAGGAATTATTGCTACCTTCCATCCGAAAGTCATGGTGGTACAGACCTCAACGGCATTACAAGGTCACTTTATGTCGAACTTGATGGAGTACTTGAATTATCAAGATGCACCAGCACTGTTTGATGTTTATACCCCTTGTATGGGTGAGCACGGTATCGCCGATGATGCTAGCACGCGACACTCTCGCTTAGCCGTAGAGAGCCGCATGAGTCCGGTATTTGTTCACGACCCACGTAAAGGTGAGACTTTAGCAGAGCGTTTCTCTATTGAAGGTAACCCTGAACTGGATCAGGACTGGGCAACACATACCATCAGCTACCTAGATAACGATGGCATGACCCAACTTAAACAAGTGCCATTTACCGCCGCAGACTTCGCGTTGTATGAGGGTCGATTCAAGAAACACTTTGCGCTAGTCAGCGATAACGACAACACCGTAGAGCTCGCTGATTATCTCAAGCTAAGCGCTCAAGAACGCGCAAATAAAGTACCGTTTATCTGGTCCACCGATAAACAGCAACATTTGGTGCAGCTCTCTGTTTCACCGTCGTTAGTGACACTGAGTGAAGAGCGTCTTCGCAACTGGCACATGCTACAAACATTAAGTGGACAGCATATAGCGCAGATCGAGCAAGGTTATCAGCAGCAAATCGAAGAGTGGAAACTGCGATATCAACAAGCCTTGGACAACAATGAACAAACTATTGAGTCCATCGCAAACGGACTAGCAGAACTTGCTATGGTTGCAACACCAACCAGTAGCATCCCTGTGACACAAATCGACACCACTGACGCACCTGCGAAAGCCAATGGACAATCGCAACCTCTTGTCGCGATCAATGAGGACGAAAAATGTCTGTGTACCGATTGCAAGACCTGCTACCAACAACTGAGTGAACTGTTTGAGAAAACAACCGTGGTTGAGAATGGCGAAGCGAAAGTGATTAGCCAAGTCATTCCGGGTTCATTGACCAAAGTGACACTCACTGATGAGTTAGTGAAACGTGCCGCACGAATCGCCGATGAGTGTGACGCTGAAATCATTCACTTTAACGCTCCTGCTTCGGTGGAGGTGTAGTTATGGTCGCTTTACTTACTCAATCTCAACGGGAGCTTATGCTAAAGCGCATGGATCAAAATCCACAGCGCTTCCAGCAAATGATCATCGAAGAGAGTCAACAGCTAATCCAGGACACGCTGAAACGCGGTAACCTATCGGCAGAGTTCACCACTAAGCTATGGGATCTGTTGCTCGCGGGCAACGATCTGAGTACCGCACTACAGCGTTATCTATGGCGAATTCCACTGAAACAAAAACGGGCATTTGTTAAAGGCTTAGACCTGCACCTTTCAGAACGTTATCCCATGTTTAAAGGGTTATCTGAAGGTTGGCCGGGCAGCAATAATATTCCTCCTTACGTTCGTCCTGCGGAAGAACGCCGCAAAGACTTCGATCTAGTGAGCCAAGGCTACCTTGGCTACATGGGGTTGGGTTATTCGCTGCGCGAAGTAGAGCTATTTGTGTGGCTTGAAGTGCTTCGCGATAAGCAATGCGAAGACAAACCTTGTGAAGTCGGTGTCCCAATGTGCGACCGCGACGGCAATCCCGCGGAAGAAGCCGATGGAGGATGTCCGGTTAAGATCCACATACCAGAAGTGTTAAACTTAATGGGCGAAGGCCGTTTTAAAGCGGCATTTGAGCTAATACGCGACGCCAATCCTCTGCCAAATGTTACGGGTCGAGTTTGCCCACAAGAGCTTCAATGCCAAGGTGTATGTACTCACAACGATAGACCGATTGAAATAGGTCAGTTGGAGTGGTTCTTACCACAACGGGAGCGCGAGCTTTCTAATGGTGAGCCGCCGAAACCTGTGGCGTGTAACCCTTGGGTTGCCGCTAGCAAACCGCCAGTGGCTATTGTAGGTTCAGGGCCTTCTGGGTTAATCAATGCTTACCTACTGGCCAAAGCTGGTTACCCCGTGACAGTATTTGAAGCATTCCATGTACTAGGTGGCGTGTTACGTTATGGTATCCCTGAGTTCCGTCTACCGAACCAATTGGTGGATGACGTGGTAGAAAAAATCAAAGCGCTCGGAGGCCGCTTTGTCACTAACTACATCGTTGGTAAAACTGCTACCCTAGCGGACCTCAAACGTGCAGGTTTTGTGAGAGTGTTTGTCGGCACTGGGGCAGGACTACCGCGCTTCATGAACGTTCCGGGTGAACATCTACTTAATATCATGTCAGCGAATGAGTTCTTGACTCGCGTCAACCTGATGCACGCCAACCTCCCTGACTATGAGACACCTATGCCAGAGATGGACAATAAAGAGGTGATGATCATCGGTGGTGGTAATACCGCAATGGACGCCGCGCGAACCGCTCGTCGCCTTGGCGCTAACGTGACTATTGTCTATCGTCGAACGCAACAAGAGATGCCTGCTCGTGTGGAAGAGCTACATCATGCGTTAGAAGAAGGCATTATGCTCAAAGAACTACGCTCTCCTTGTCAGTTTAATGGGGATAAAAACCATGTACTGGCGACTGCCGACTTAGACGTGATGGCACTAGGTGAGCCCGATGCCTCAGGCCGTCGCAGACCGCAGTCAACCGGGGAAACGGAGCTAATGAAGGTCGATTTCGCCATCATGGCTCTGGGTAATAGTTCTAACCCTATAATGAAAGACGCCAACCCAGATCTTAACACCTCGAAATGGGGTACCTTGCTGCTGAATAAAGGCTCGCAAGAAACCTCGCTTGCTGGTGTTTATAGCGGTGGTGATGCGACTCGTGGTGGCTCAACAGCCATTAAAGCGGCAGGTGATGGGCAAGCAGCCGCTCGTGAAATCATGAGTACGCTAGACTTCAATTTAAAAGAAGTCGAAGGGTTAGTCGCGCAGGCAAGCAATTACACTGAACTTGGGCAAATGCCAGCCAAAATCGTCAAACGTCGTCAACTTACGGATGAGATTGTCGAATTTACCATTACCGCCCCACTCATCGCCCGTTCCGCAAAACCCGGTCAGTTTGTACGAGTTCTTGCCGATGAAAAAGGCGAGTTAATTCCACTGACACTCGCTGATTGGGATGCTGAAAAAGGGACGATTGAGTTAGTGATTCAGGGGCTAGGAAGCAGCTCTAAACTTATCAACCGGATGCAGGAAGGCGATGTCTTTGAAGCGATTGCGGGGCCACTAGGTCAAGCAAGTAAAGTCGTTGTGCACCAAGATAATCACAGAGTCTACTTCACCGCAGGTGGTGTGGGTCTTCCGGCTGTTCATCCTATTATGCGCGCACATCTCGAAATTGGTAACAAAGTCACTTTGATTTCCGGTTTTAGAGGCGCACCTCAAGCATTCTGGACTGAGCAAGGCGATAAAGTCGAAACACTCAAAGCGCTCTATCCTGATTTACTGGAAGTCATCTATACCAGTAATGACGGCAGCTTCGGTGTAGAAGGGTTTGTCACTAACCCTCTAAAAGACCGCCTAGATGAACATCAAGCCGGACAAGGCGAACCTATCGCAGAAGTAATTACTATAGGTCCACCACTCATGATGAGAGCTGTAAGCGACTTAACTTTAGAGTACAAAGTGGAGTGCGTGGCGAGCCTTAACTCTATCATGGTAGACGCAACCGGGATGTGCGGTGCGTGTATGGTCCCAGTAATGGAAGATGGAAAATTGATTCGTAAACATGCTTGTATCGATGGCCCAGAGATCAACAGTCATGTGATTGATTGGGACAAGTTCTTACCTAGGTTTAATCAGTTCAAACCGCAGGAAAGAGAGAGTCAGATAAAGCACAAGTTTATTGAGGAGTAAACGACGCGGCGGCTATCAATGATAGCCGCCGTTTTTACTTTCGCTTACTTAAAGCCTTACTTCATTAAAACTCGTAACTCACCGATCCTGCCAGTTTATTATTGGTCCCGTAGTCGTCCTCCGAGAGCATTCCAAAGAAGTTAAACGATGCATTTTTGTTTATCTTATAACTAAGGCCAAGCCCGCCCCAATAACCGCGGTAATTATCCGAACCTATCGAGCCACCAGCAAACCCGAGTACGCTCCAATCCGAGTCATCAATTGGACGAATACCAAACATTCCCAAATAACCGCCGTGACTTTGGCTTCGCATCAGTACATATTCGTTATCCACCTCTTCTGAAGGCATTGCCATTTTTCCATCGTTGTAGCTGTAGCCCGCCATGGGAAATAGCATCCATCCTGCCGGAGAGATGTCAAAGTAACTTAGAGGGATGTAGGTGCCAATACTGTAGTTGTTGCGATAGCTATCATTTTCATAATCAGTACGGCTAAAGTTGAAGTTTAAGATTCCCAAATCAAATAGCCATGAGCCACCCAAGCGCCACTCTCCAGTTTCATTGTATCGAGCGTTGATCATCCTCGCTTCATCAAGACCAATCGAACCAGACACAAACGCAGAGTCTGAATAGCCAGCACCTACTTTGGTAACGATCTTGGTTGGATCTTCATGATGTTTCTCTTTGGCTGAGACTCCTGTCACTACCAATAATCCAACAACGGTAACAAAGCCAAAAGCTCTGACAACCGATGAAAACAGACCATTCTTTTTCATAACGCTTTATTTCTCATTAAAAACAAAAATGCCCCTCACAACTGTGAGAGGCCAATTTACGGTTAGCTCACTAAGTTAGTAGGCGTAGCTGATACTTAGAACATGAATACGGTTGGTATCCACACTGCCAGTAAAATAAGGAATTGTGTCTGTAGGGTCAGTGTAGGTGACGTCTTGAGTACCCATATTACGGTATTGGTATGCGATACCGATCCGATGACCATTTGAACGCTCTTTTTCTGCGCCAAGACCTAACGACCAGTTTGCTCCAATAGGAAGCGCAGGGGTCATTTTGTCTGTGTCATACATTTTCGAGTCGTAACGGATACCACCTTGGTAGGTCCAATCATTTTGAGAATACGCGAGCGCTGTACCTAAGCTATAAACGTTGTTTGCAGCATCATCAAACTGTGACCAAAATTCAACACCCGTCATGGCTTTGAAAGTTAACTCATCTGAGATTTTGTGCTGAAGGCCAAAATCAAGTTGAGCTGGCCAAGAAGCATTTCGCTCAATTGACGTAAACTGGTTGCCATCAAACGACACATCGATATCACCAGAGTTATGCTTTACTTTGTGTTTATAGTTGGCAGATAGAAAAGTAGAGTCTGACACGTCATACATAGCTGATAGCATAAAGCTTGCCGCCGTAGAACTGCCATCTCCATCAAGCCTAGAATCACCACCAAGCTCAAACGACGTCATTAAATGCTGAACGATCAAAGCTCCGCCAAGAGACAGATTGTCGCTTGCCTGAAATCCAGCGGCTAACTGCAAATTTAACGCTTCATCAGACAGTGTTTTTGGAAGACCACCATTAGGTCCTACAAGACCACCGCTATAGTCCATACTCAAACCACCTTCACCATGTAAAGATGCCCCGATAACCCAGCTGTCATTGATTCTCTGTGCATAAGCAAGACTTGGAATAAAGGCATTCGACTCACCTGTCGTTGACTTGTCAACAGAAACCCCAGTACCACTGTGCTCAGTCTTTGCGTTTAAGTACTGAACACCAATAGAAAAACTATTGTCATCTATCGCAGTTAGACCAGCAGGGCTAGTAATCACGGCACTTGCATCAGTACGATTAGATGAGTTCCCTACACCAGCAGAAGAAACACTATCAAAGGTAGCTACTTCGTGAAGTAAGATACCGCCAGCAAATGTGGACGAAGAGAAGGTTACAGCCATTGCGACTGCTAAAAGGTTTTTGTTCATCGTTTGCAACTCACAGATTCGGATGGCGCAAATCATAGTCAAATCAGCAATCCAAAGGTGCACTATGAGTGCATGGTAATAGCTTGTAACGAAAAGCGACGCAGGCAATTGGTCAAACTTCTTCGTTATCGAAGAGATTGAACAATATAAACGGCGTTTATGTTTTATATAACCAGCGGCTTATTTATTCACCGTCTTGGCCCTCTTATAATCACAGACATACAACCCCCAAGAAGCTAAGGAATAGCGCTCATCCCTTTCTTGAGAGGCTTAAAATGTCAGTCCAGAAGATACTTAAAGAGATATACCGCGCTAGCGACGAACTTTCAGGTCAACTTATCCGACGTGGAGCAGTTGTCACTATTCCCAAGGGTAAATTTCTGTTCTTCCAATATCAAAGTGTGAGCGATATCGTTATCCCTTTACAGGGCGTATTAGGTTTTTACCCCACTATCGATGAAGGCACTAACTTGAAGTACGACCTGATTACCCCCGGCATCCTTATCAATGATGTACCATTGATTTTGGGTGAGAGTGCTCAGTCTGATATACAAGCCGTGACCGACAGTACCGTGCTGCTGTTACCCTTTGAGGATGTCAAAGAATTGATGGACTCTTGCTGTAGTTTTTCAAAAATGATCAATTTCTCGTTGGCAAAAAAACAGCGCTTTTGCTTGACATTATTTCGCCTACGTGGCGAAAAAAATACCGATTTGAAGATTCGTTTGGCGATGGAAGCAATCAGTGCAGCGACCTACGATGGGTCTATCCCATTAAATATTCTTACTCTTGCTTCATTACTTAATATGTCGCGAAACACCGTCGGAAGCTATATGAGTAAAGCAATCGCTGCCGGAGAAGTAGAACGAAATGAGCTCGGTTTTCGTTTAATCGAAAAGAGATCTATCGCAGCTTGACTATCTACTAGAGCATGAATCTACAAAACGTGAAATGAAGGAGCGCCAGTGCTTGTACATCAGAAGATATCTAACGCTCCTTCATACATTTACCCTGCTTCAGCACAAGAATAGTACTAAGGTCAATGTCGCCTCAGTATGCGCTAGTTTTTCTTCCTTAGGTGCACTAGCAGTGCATCTGCTTAAAAAACTCACCAACGAAAAATAGGTATTGCCTATCAATAGAAGAGATTTAATTGATTTTAATTCTCATTACCAGTTCATCATAATGGGTCCATAAGATTTGAACTGAGTGATACATCCCATGATTAAGACGATTCGATTTGCCGCTATCCATTTTACTATTGCCTTTACGGTTGCATATGCGCTAACTGGCGAAATCTTAATCGCGAGTATGATTGCAATGCTTGAACCAGCGGTAAATACCGTTGCGTTTTACTTTCACGAACGTGTCTGGGACAAAAACCAACGCCTTCAAGCTTTGAGAAATAACGAAACCATTAAGACAGCTTCATTTGCGACCGTACACTTTAGTGTGGCGTTTGGTGTCGTTTATTTGTTAACGGGTGATGTGTTGGCGGGTGGTATCATGGCAACATTAGAGCCAACGATTAATACCATCGCGTACTTTTTCCACGAAAAGTCCTGGAATAGGAAGCACCAGCACACATGTTTCGCGCATTAATCACGTCAAAGCTATACCAGCACAATGAGAGGAAGTCGTTCATACATTTTGTACGCCATAACGAGATTTCTATCGTACCTGTTTGTATGACTTCCCACCCTATCTTCTAGTGACAAATAAGACATTACTGAAAGTTCAACGCCCCAATGCTATTCACTGAGGCACTGGCAAACCAACTCTTGGACTCCTACACACACGAAAGCCAACTACGTTTCATGACACCGCTAGTACATTCGGTTACAGATCGAAAATTACCCTAGGTGATAGAATAAGAATTGGTGATATTGCTCGCTATAAAAGTTGGAGTGACGGCAAGGATGCTAGGTAATGAACTGTAAAAAATATAGGTTAACTTTCATTCTATTTGGCTTGGCAAACCTCTGCTTAGCTATCTTTCTTATGAGCGATTCTTATGTCGATCAATCGGGCGTCCTTGTAGAGAATTTTGGATTTCTTGCCCTATTCTGGCTATTGCTTTTTAGTTCGGCAATTAGCTGGTTCATTACTTTTAACCGTCGACGTCGTTAAAACAGACAGAACAAAATAAACCAATACCTTCACCCAATCTCTATGAATGTATAGTTACTTAATAAGCTTGACGAAGAGCATTGTTGACTAAGTAACTTTCGACGCTTTAGCACTATTTTTATTTTTCACTGTTTTGGATTTTATATGTATATCGGACTAAAAAGTTTAAATATCAAATGGCTTGTCGCTGCACTAGCTATCACGCTTTCTGGCTGTTCCAGTATGTCTATTGAAGAGTGTAACAACGCTGACTGGTATCAAGTTGGTTATAGCGATGGACTTAACGGTCATAGCCCTAAAATGATTGATAGCTATATCAGTGACTGTAGTGAAGCCGCTGTTTTTCCCGATAGAGAACAATGGTCAAAGGGATTCAAAGTAGGGACGGGGCTGTACTGTTCACCGGATAATGGTTACAAGGTGGGTTATGAGGGACAGCAGTACTACTATGTATGTCCGGGCGAGTCTTTTCTCAAAAACTATGAGTTGGGCAAACAAGCTAGACAACGCGACCAGCGCCTTAAACAGATTGAAACCGAGTTACGTACTATCGAAGATAAGTTAAGAACGACACCAAGCGAAAATCATGATGAGCGCAAACGTCTAGAAGATGAAAAGCGAGATTTAGTGTCAGAGCGTTCTCATCTACTCGGGTTAACCGTACAACATAATTTCAATATCTCATTTTAAGCTGAGTTCTTGCAACCCAACGCCTTCCTCTCACAAAGAGGGAGGCTTACCTTTTAACGATAAAAAACCCACTCAAATTCGGATTGACTGCCGTCATATCGCAATAGTTTTCAGATTGTTAGCCTAATAACTGTACAATTTCTACTCGAACAACCAAAATTAGTCACCACAGGCAGCAATTATTCTTCTATAATCACCGACCGTATTTTTGGTCAACAATCATTTTGATGATTGGTTAACGAGAAACACCAAATACCGCCATCTGCTTTTAGGAACAACGAATGTCATTTTTATCACAAGGTTTTTCATCCGAGATCGTGCAAGCACTGACCGAGTGTGGTTATGAAAAACTCACTCCAGTTCAACAACAAGCGATTCCACATGCTCGTCGTGGACACGATATTCTGGCACACGCTCAAACCGGCACAGGTAAAACAGCCGCTTTCTCTTTGCCAATTATTCAACAGATTGTTGATACTCCAAAGGCTCGCACTCGTGGAGCGGTACGTGCACTTATTCTGGCGCCAACTCGTGAATTAGTGGATCAAATCGCTAATAACATCGAAAGCTACACTCAATACGTCGACGTGTCAGTTGCCGCCGTGTTTGGTGGTGCGAAAATGTCGTCTCAAGAACGTAAACTTGAAGCTGGTGTCGACATTCTGGTTGCAACTCCGGGTCGTCTTATCGAGCATTTGGAGCTTGGTAACGTTAAGCTTGCTAATCTTGAGTTCCTAGTCTTCGATGAAGCAGACCGAATGCTTGATATGGGCTTCATTAGTGCAATTCGCACCATCATGAGCAGCGTTAACAGCCAACCTCAAACCATGCTGTTTTCCGCGACATCATCACCTCAGATGAACGCCCTGGCACAAGATCTATTGCGTAAGCCTAAGCGCATTATTGTCAACGCAGAGAACTCAACCGCAGATACTGTTGCGCACGTAGTTTATCCCGTAGATGAAGATCGTAAGCTTGAACTACTGTCAGAGCTTATTGGTCGTAAAAACTGGCAACAGGTCTTGGTTTTCGTGAATTACAAAGAGACCGCCAATGAAGTGGTAAAAGAGCTCAAACTTGATGGTATTAAAGCGGTGCTTTGCCATGGAGATAAAGCACAAAGCTCTCGTCGTCGCGCTCTGGAAGAATTTAAAACAGGTAAGGCTCGTGTGATGGTGGCAACAGAAGTTGCGGCTCGTGGTTTAGATATTCAAGGTCTTCCGCACGTTGTAAACTATGACATGCCATTCCTAGCTGAAGACTACGTACACCGAATTGGCCGTACTGGCCGTGCAGGTCAGCAAGGTCATGCTGTCTCTTTCGTTAGCCGTGAAGAAGAACTGACTCTGGTTCAGATCGAGAACCTAATTCAACACCGCATTAAGCGTATCCAACTTGCAGGTTACGAGCCAGCAAACCGCGATGCTTTGCTACAGAAAATGCACACTAAACCAGCTTACAAGGACCGCCAAGGTCGTACTAATAATGCGAGCGAGCAAGGCTCTGCGGAGCGCAGATTACGTCTGATGCGAGCAATCAAAAACAAGTCGAGTAAAACAACTCGCCTAAAAGGTTAATCGCAGTTTCACTAGCGAACACCATTAAAAAACGCAGTCGTTAAACGCTGCGTTTTTTGTTTGTCTGTCGACCTATCTCTGTCACTATCGTTACTCAGCTATTTCGCAATCGACTCCAATGAAGCATCCAAGCAGTCCGATATCGTCACCAACTCATCCTTAGCACGCACAACATTGTCGGTGCTTTTGGTACAGTCGAGCGCCAACTTATTCACCACCTCTAAACTGTCGATAGACTGCTCACATAGGTGCAGTGTTTCTACCGAGTCGTTACAGATCTGTTCATTCAGTGCCAGAAGCTGATTATAAGCGACGGTTATATCGTCAAAGCTAGCTGTGGACCGCGTAGTCACTTGAGATATTTCACTCACACTGCTCTCGCTTTTCGCAATAGCTGATACTAAAGTACTCGCCGTATCGATAAGCTGTTTGGTCATGGTTTGAATTTCCGACACAGCGTTTTGGGTGTTCTCCGATAAGGTTCTTACCTCTCCCGCTACGACTGCAAACCCCCGTCCAGCTTCGCCAGCCCTAGCGGCTTCTATAGCAGCATTCAGCGCAAGCAAATTCGTCTGTTCTGAGATCGAAGTAATCACATGCAAAACATCCCGAACCTTCATCGAAACATCGGTCAGTACATTACTTGATTGATTTGCTTCTGCCATTTCGTGTCTGAGTTGATCGACATCTTTTGTTAGTTGCTGGTTGTTCTCCTGAATCGCTAAGAACTGATTGGAGATGGACTGGCTCGCATCAAGACTGCGCTGTGCTTCTTGCTCACCACGGCTTATCGCCACTTGAATATTGTTGATGTCTGACGTGGTATCGGCTAGCTGAGTCACCTGGGTTTTGAACAAGTCATCTAAATCCGAAGAAGCACTTTCGATATGGTGAGTGCAACGCTGAAGCTGCTCAACTGAACCATTAACATCATTGATAAGAGAAACCAATTTATTGAGAGTACTATCGACAGCCGAACCAATCTGACCGAACTCGTCTTGTCCTGAAAAGCCAATTCGGTGGTCAAGTTGACCGCGCTGAACCTGCTGCATAGTATCAATGATGTGTTTGAGAAGCGGTAAGATATTCTGGGAGATGCCGGTGGATAAGAACAGCACCAACCCAACGACTACCAATGAAAAGACAATAATCGCAGCAGGCGATAGTAGTAATTGAACGCCATCGCCACCCGATAACACACCTAAAGCGTACAAATTTGATATACATAAAACAACAATACCCAAGCAACCTACAATGCCCGGTAGCAGCATTTTTACTGGCATACTGATGTTCATAAACAGCCTATCTCGCCAGCCAATCTCAATATCACTCATTTCCATTCCCTTGATTTTCTGACCTTACGGTCAGGATATTGAGCAGGATTTAGCCGATAGTGTCAACTTATTCTGATATTGGAGTGTGAGTTTTATGATGCCTGCGGTTTTATGAATCACGTATAAATGGCACAAGAAAAAACGGCACAAAGAGTGCCGTTTTTCATTAGTATCGCATTCAGCTCATAAGACGATTAGCTGATAACCATTGCGATATAGCCAAGGATTAACACGATAACGGAAGTCAGCGCATACGGCACTGGATAGCCAATCGCCGGCATGTCACTTTGAGTGGCATCTTGAGCTCCTTTCATTGCAGGTGTGCTATTCCTACCACCAGCGCAAGCACCAGCAAGAATGGCCGGATTCATCTTACGAACATACAGACCATACAACCAAGCTAATAACGGTGGAACAAGTGCTGCAGTCACGCCAAGTAACGCTATTTTAATCACAATAATGCCTTGAAATGAGGCTAGGATCTTAGGCCCCACAGTCGCAGCTAGCACCGCTACGAATAAATTAAGGCCAATATCTTGTAAGAAGCTTCGGGCCCCCTCACTCATTGGGCCGCCAAACGCCGGATTACGAGTTCGTAAGAACGAGAACACGATACCAGTAAGCATACAACCAGCAGATGTACCCAAGGCAAATGGGATTCCTGCAATGGTCACACTCAAGTGGCCAAACACATAACCTACCAGCAATGCTAACGCTAAGTAAAATGTTTCTGTGACTGTGCTCTCTACAATAGGCACACTATTCAACTGAGAAGCCGTTTGTTCTACACACCACTGTGAGCCTGCAATACGAACAACATCACCCACTTCTACCGTTGTATTAGGTAATAATGGTTGTTGATGACCTTGTCGAAATAGCGCTTTGAAGTACACGCCAAAACCCACCTCAGCATGCAACTGAGCAATAGTTTTACCTGCATGTTCTGATTTACCCACATGGATGTCAGCAACTTCAATATCGACATTGCGCGCTCGAGGTTCGTCAACTTCATTGCCAATATCTGCTTCACCTTCTTTGATAAGAGCACTGTATTCACCACGAACACCGATAACATCACCTAACTGTAACGTTGGATTCGCCGAAGCATCCAACACTTCATCGCCCCGCACGACTTTTAGCACCACTGCATCGGGGAATTGTTTATAAAGATTTTGGACCGAGCGCCCTACCAACTCTTCATGGGTCACCTTATAGGCACGAACATCGATAGGCAAAGCACCAACGTCTGAAAACCCAAAGGTGCTGGGGAGTTTCTCATTGTCATCGCCGGTAGAAAACTCTTTCTCTGCGTCTTTACCTGCTTTAACGGGATCAATACCAAACATCGAAGGTAAGTATTTGATTAACAGAATAATGAGCACCGTCGACAATACATAACTGATGGCATAGCCCGCTGCGATATTAGCACTGACTTGATCAGCGCTCATCCCCGCCGGCGGCACAAAAGCCCCCGAAGTAATCGCCGATTGTGCGACACCCATTACTGCGGTAACGGTATAGCTTCCAGAGATGATACCTGCCGCATATCCTGGCTCTAATCCCATCAACTTGGCGCCAATCACGACGATGGCGAAGTTACTAAAAACAACGATTAGCCCAATTACGACAAAATCTAAGCCACCTCTCGCCAGTCCGGAAAAGAACTGAGGACCTACTTTCATGCCAATGGCGTACATAAACATCATTAAGAAGATGTCCGATACTAGCCCCGGTTCCTCAATTTTTAATCCAAAGACTGAAAATGAGGTCAACGCCAACGTAACACCAACAATCAATGTACCTGCCGTTGTACCAAGGCTCACACCTTTAACAGTAATACGTCCTAATGGGTACCCTATCGCGAGTGATAGAAATAGAAATACAAATGGGTTTTCAGATAAGTAATTAAAAAGAAAAGACATGATCTCACCTGCTACATTGTGATTGAAGCAGCAGAGCAATGCGACGCATCGCTCTGCCGATTACCTAGAGCGGTGACAACCTTAACCGTGGTTAAAGTTGCTAGACTCGTCGGCATCACTGCCGTTAACCACTGGGTGCTTGTCAAAGAAATCAACACAATGTTGCAAGTCAGAAATCAGCAAGTCCGCCATGTCTCGACTAAAACCGTGACGTACGAGAATACGCATAATAACCAGATCTTGGCGATCCGCAGGCATTGCATACGCTGCAATCTGCCAACCACGAGATCGAATGCGATCCGATAAGTCATAAAGGTTGAAGCCTGGGTTTGCACCTTTCTTGATAGACCAACTTAGTGCTGGAATACCACCGTGGCCATCGTAAATGATTTCAAACATGCCCATCTTCTCAACTTCTTTGGCAATGTAGCGTGCTGTTTCGTAGCATGCATCATGAATCTTTTTATAGCCTTCTTTACCCAATCTTAAGAAGTTGTAGTACTGCGCAACGATTTGTCCCCCAGGGCGAGAGAAGTTCAATGCAAATGTTGGCATGTTACCGCCAAGATAGTTTACATTGAAGATCAAATCCTCATGCAACGCATCAGCATCACGCCACACGACCCAACCCACACCTAATGGCGAAAGCCCAAATTTGTGGCCGGAAGCATTAATCGATTTAACACGAGGCAAGCGGAAGTCCCATTCTAAATCAGGGTCACAGAAAGGCGCTAAAAACGCACCACTGGCGCCATCAACGTGAATAGGAATATCTAAGCCTGTTTCTTCTTGAAGCTTATCTAGCGCTTCATGAACCGCTTTTACTGGCTCATACTGGCATGTGAACGTCACACCAAGAGTCGGCACTACACCAATAGTGTTTTCGTCACAACGTTTGATCACTTCTTCAGGTGTCATGATGAGGCGATCACCTTCCATTGGAATCTCACGAAGTTCAATATCCCAATAGCGCGCAAACTTATGCCAACAAACCTGTACTGGGCCACAAATAAGATTTGGTTTGTCAGTAGGTTTGCCTTGCTTCTTCATTTTTTCGCGCCAAGCCCACTTCAATGCCATCCCGCCAAGCATCGCGGCCTCGCTCGACCCCGTCGTTGAACAACCCATTGGGTTCTCTGCATCTGGCGCATGCCAAAGATCCGCTAACATATGAACACAACGCGCTTCGATCTCCGCCGTTTGTGGGTACTCATCTTTATCAATCATGTTCTTATCGATGCATTCATCCATCAATTGATGAACTTCATCTTCTACCCATGTTTGACAAAATGTCGCTAAGTTCTGACGCGAGTTACCGTCTAGCATAAGTTCATCGTGAACAACTTGATAGGCATGTTCAGGTGCGTGCTCATTCTCAGGGATTCGATACTTGGGCATAACCACTGACAAATCTTTGGAAGAGTAAACATCATCTAACATTGAACCACGAACAGCTGACTTTTTATGAAGAGGCATAATCAATCCTTTATATCATTGAAACTATTGCGTAAGTTGTCATTAAGCATTTGTTTTAAAAGGCACAACGACGTTGGATTAAAGTTAGTCGAGATTCCATTGGCGTGCTAGTTTCATATTCGGTTGATAAGATTCAAATCGTTATTAGTAGACTTTTCTGCAGATGAGAGTAGTGCGGCCTTCCAGTATTATCTGGGGGACTAAAGACCATCATTTTCTCAGCTCATGAGATTAAACCGTCAAGAATGCCTAGAAAATTGACAATAACCGTTACCTGAAACCTAACTAGACGCTTAACACAAACGCAATTCGACTTATACCACCCGCTCTCACTGTCAGATAAATCTTAGTGCCAGAAGCTAAGATAAACGCCTCACCATGCATTTAGTGCGACAGTAAATCCGCCCTACTTGAAGCTTTGATTTACCCTTTTGTTAGTTTGGCTCTCTTTTTGCTTATTATTTGTTCGCTTTATCCTAACTAATAACGAAAATTGGAGATACCACTACATGGATAACCGTATCATTAAGGTTTCAAGGAATACTGAAAAAGCGCCCGTAAGCTCAATATCTACACAGTCTGTTGCCTTTTCTCACTACAATAATATTTCGGCTCAATTACCCATCGATCCTGCTACCAAGACTCTTATTGCGGGTGGTATAGAGCAGCAGGCAAAACAGTGTCTGAAAAATATCAAAATGATAGTAAACAGCATTGAGCATACGATGAGTGACGTGGTGAGGATCAACGTTTACCTGAAAAACATTACCGACCTCGACAAAGTCAATGAAGTCTATGCTTCCTTCTTTCCTCTACACCGCCCCACATATACGTCACTTGCAGTCGCTGACTTGCCAATGAAAGGGGCGTTGGTGCAAATGGACGCTGTCATTTCAAATGGCGAAGGTACCTACCCTCAAGAGCCTTGTGATTTGGTGAAATTAACTCGAAATAGCGTCAACGCGCCGATAACACCACTCTCAAGCCAGACTGTCGCGTTTTCCCACTACAATCATATTTCAGCTCAGCTGCCTATCGAACCAAAGTCGGGGAATGTAGTGACAGGCGGGATAAAAGAACAGACACAACAATGTCTACGCAATATCAAAACGATACTCGAAAGCATTGACGTGCCGATGGATGATATCGTCAAAACAAATATTCATATCACAAAGTTGGAAGATCTTGAGGCCGTTGACGAAGTGTATAAAACCTTCTTCCCAGATTCTTCCATTGCTCGTGCCGTTAATTACTTACCTGCACGCTCCAGTGTGGTTGTGGAAGGCTTAGCGCTGGATGCACTCGTACAAATAGATGCGACCGTTTCTCACGGCGATGGTACACCGCCTCAATTAGTTGAAGACCGTCACGGCATCGTTATTAAGGCAACCAATACCGAAAAAGCACCGTTAAACGCCCTATCGACGCAAAGCGTGGCCTTCTCTCACTACAACAATATCTCAGCGCAACTGCCTATTGATCCTTCGATAGGAAAGATTGTTGCTTCAGGGACAAAAGAACAAGCGATGCAATGCTTCGAGAACATTAAAGCCATCGTAGAAAATATCGACCACGTGATGGATGATATTGTTAAACTCAACATTCAGCTAAAAGACATGAATGATTTGTGCGCACTAGAAGAAGTATTGAGAAGCTATTTCAGTGATTTGTTGCCAGCGTTGACCGTTATCGGCGTATCCAGTTTACCGTCTAATGCGGTAGTTCAAATAGATGCCATTATGTCGAACACCGAAGGTACGCCACCGAACAAATAGGCTAATGGCAGCTCGCTGACAAGGTTTCCTGCTGACCTGAGTGCCCTTGAAGTTATCTTCTAGGGCACTTTTACTAACGAAACACCGATCTATTACAATGTGATGCTCTTAACCATCCCAGCTTCTGCATGGCCTGGAATGTTGCAAGCAAACTCGACTTGTTTCTCACCATGAAAATGCCATAGCAACTGTCCTGCTTTGCCTGGTTCAAGATAAACCACGTTGCCCATACCATGATGATCATGTCCCGCTGGCATCGATTTCATCATTTCACGGTGTTCCAATTGTTCTGCAATAGAACCGATAGAAAACTCATGGTCGATTTTGCCAGTGTTCATGACCACAAACTGAACGACGTCATTAGGTTCTATCTTAACATCACGCTTAAAAGTGATTTTCATGTCATCCGTTAAAATCACATGTACCACTTTATCGGGTTTCGCTCCCTTGGCAGGCATACCCACAGCAGACATCCCGTCCATGTTCATCATATTACTATGGTCCATCTTAGCGTCGTCCATATTAGAATGATTCATCATGCCATGGTCCATATTGGAGTGATCCATTTTCGAATGATCCATACCTTCTGCCATCACGGCGGTTGAAGCGATGGTAAGAGCTAATGTTATCAGTGTTTTTTTCATGATTGCTTCCTTTTTAAATAAGTGATTAGCGGCCTCTTCATTAGAGGCCGCCAACGGTTATTGGTTAATTTCTTTTGATTTCCATAACTTGTAGATAGCCGGAAGGACCAGCAATGTGAGCAGTAATGCGGACGCCATGCCGCCAATCATTGGAGCGGCGATCCGTTGCATCACTTCAGAGCCAGTACCTGAACCGTACATAATTGGAATAAGACCGATGATGACTGTTAACACCGTCATCATGACGGGACGCACGCGCAGCCCTGCGCCTTCACGGATCGCCTCGGTTAACATATCGAGCGTTAATGGCGATTTGTTTTCTTGTGCCGCTAGTTTGCGTGCATGCCATGCTTGATTTAGGTAAACCAGCATAATGACCCCAATCTCGACGGCTACTCCAGCAAGCGCGATAAAGCCCACTCCTACAGCAATCGAGAAGTTGTACCCAAGGTAGTGCATAAGCCACAACCCACCTACCATTGCGAGCGGCAGTGTCCCCATAATGACCAGCACTTCACCTACCCTTCTAAAACTAAGGTAAAGCAACAACATAATAATGGAGAGAGTAACAGGCACAACAACGCTTAAACGCTCTTTGGCGCGCTCCATATACTCATATTGACCAGACCACGTTAGCGAGTACCCCGCTGGTAGGGGCAATTGCTCTGCCACAATGTTTTGAGCTTCAGTGACATACGACCCAAGATCGCGCTCAGCAATATCAACAAACACCCAGCCGTTCGGGCGAGCGTTCTCAGTCTTAATCATTGGCGGGCCATCTTCATAGCGAATTTCCGCCACATCTGCTAACGCGATTCGAGCACCATTTGGAGTGACAAGAGGCAGGTTCTGTAGCTTCACCACCGAATCACGATAATCTTGTGGATAGCGAACGTTAATTGGGTATCGCTCCAACCCTTCCACTGTCTCGCCCACATTCATACCACCCACTGCCGTTGACACAACTTGCTGAACATCACTGACGTTCAGACCATAACGCGCGGCGGCGAGTCGTTTGATATCAATCGTGACGTATCGTCCACCCGCTACCCTTTCGGCATATACCGACACCGTGCCTTGAATCGTATTGAGGATAGGTTCGATATTGGCACCTATCTCCTCGATGACTTTGAGATCAGGTCCAGCGATCTTGATACCTATTGGCGTCTTTATCCCAGTGGCCAACATGTCGATGCGAGTCTTAATTGGCATTACCCACGCGTTTGTTAGCCCTGGGAACTGAACCAAATCATCAAACTCCTTACGTAGTGATTCTGTGGTAACGCCATCTCGCCACTCTGAGCGAGGCTTCAATTGGATGGTGGTCTCAATCATGGTTAAAGGGGCTGGGTCAGTGGCAGTTTCTGCACGACCAATCTTGCCCCACACAGTCTCGACTTCAGGAACGGTCTTGATCAACTTGTTGGTTTGTTGAAGCAGTTCACGTGCTTTACCAATCGAGATACCAGGATAAGTCGTTGGCATGTACATCAAATCCCCTTCATCCAAAGGCGGAATAAACTCACTACCTAACTTACTGGTCGGATAGAAAGCCGACCCCATCAAGACGATAGCCAGTACAATCATCGATTTAGGGTAACGAAGACTTAGGTTAAGCATCGGTCGATACAAGACAATCAACGCTTTGTTGACGGGATTTTTATGTTCGGGCAGCACTTTCCCACGAATAAAGTACCCCATCAGCACAGGCACCAAAGTAATGGCTAAACCCGCAGCTGCTGCCATGGCGTATGTTTTGGTATAAGCGAGTGGTGAGAACATTTTGCCTTCCTGCCCTTCAAGCGCGAACACAGGAACAAAACTCAATGTGATAATAAGCAAAGAGAAAAACAGCGGAGCACCGACTTCTTCTGCTGCACGTCCGATAACTTGCCAGCGGTTTTTATCGGTGAGGTGCGTTTTCTCGATATGTTTGTGAACATTTTCGATCATCACTATCGCACCATCGACCATAGCCCCAATGGCAATAGCGATCCCACCCAACGACATAATATTGGCGTTAATCCCTTGCCAGTGCATGACGATAAATGCGGACAAAATGCCAATGGGCAAACTAATAGCAATCACAAGTGAAGAACGAATGTGGAATAAGAACAGCGCACAGACTATGGCTACTACCACGAACTCTTCTGCCAACTTCTTCCATAGATTTTCAACCGCCGCATCGATGAGCGTTGAACGGTCATAAGTCGCAACAATCTCAACGCCATCAGGCAGACCGCGTTGCAGCTCTTCCAACTTTGCTTTGACATCATGAATAACCTGACTGGCGTTCTCCCCAAAACGCATAACGATAACGCCACCAACCGCTTCACCTTCACCATTAAACTCGGAAATACCACGACGCATTTGAGGCCCAAGATTGATGTCCGCGATATCCCCCAGCAATAGAGGAGTACCTTTGCTCGTCACCTTAAGAGGAAGCGCTTTGATATCCTCAATGCTACTCAAGTAACCCGTAGTGCGAACCATATGTTCAGCCTCACCGACCTCTATCACTGATGCACCAGTCTCTTGGTTACCATTTTTGATAGCCATGTTGACCTGCTGCAAGGTCAGGTCATAAGCACGTAACTTAGCAGGATCAATTTGGACCTGATACTGCTTGACCATACCGCCTACCGTCGCGACTTCCGAAACGCCAGCAACTGTCTGTAACTCATACTTTAAAAACCAGTCTTGTATACTGCGAAGTTCTGCTAGGTCATGCTGGCCTGTCTTGTCTTGTAGTACGTAGCTGTAAATCCAGCCCACCCCTGTCGCATCGGGACCCAAAGTCGGCTTTGCCTGTGCTGGTAAGTTAGGCGTAACTTGGCTTAAGTACTCTAAAACCCGCGAACGTGCCCAGTACATGTCGGTATCATCGTTGAAGATAATGTACACATACGAATCACCGAAGAAGGAGTATCCCCGCACCGTTTCTGCGCCCGGCACCGCTAACATGGCGGTCGTCAGAGGATAAGTAACCTGATCCTCAACAACCTGAGGAGCCTGTCCCGGATAACTGGTTTTGATAATCACCTGAACATCTGACAGATCAGGAATAGCGTCAACAGGTGTATTCTTCACACTGTACAAACCTGCTAACGTCAAAAAGCAGGTTGCGACCAAGACGAGAAAACGATTATTGATAGACCAACGAATAATGGCTCCAATCATGGCTGACCTCCTCCACGCTGCAGATCAATAAGCACATAGTCCGAACCCTGCTTCGTCACTAAGAAGCGCACCGTTTCGCCTTCAGCGAAGCCAGTTAAATCCACATCTCCTTGAGAAGTGAAGTTCATTTCTCCGGCTTCCCAGCCCCATTCAGCAACGGCGTTGTGACTGAGGGTTATCATGCCAAAATCAGCCATCAACATAGTGATATCCCCTTGAACCCAAACTTGCTCGACAACCCGTTTGTCACTCACTTTGAGATCGATAATGGCGTATTGCCCTGAATCGGTCTTTGCCATTTCAAACTCAACCTGTTGACCCGATTGCAAGGTGTTAAGGTTGACACCCTTGTCCACCGTGAAATCCATCGTCATCCCCGGCCAATCCCACTCTGGTACGGGTTGGTGATTAATGGTCAACATATTGTGCCCTGCCATCACACTCGTGATTTCACCTTGCGCCCACACAGTCTTCGCTGGCAGTTCTACGCCATTGATTCGCGACAAATCCGCACTTTGGCTTGACTCCGAATCCAACATAAACTGCGCAGAGGTCACCACCTTGTCACTTGTGGTCAATCCTGCTAACACCTCAACTCGGTCACGGGCCTCTCGTCCAATATCGATACGTGCCGAGCGGTATTTACCGCCTCCTTCGGATAACACCACGCGAGTCATCCCTCCAGAGCGAATCACGCTTGAACGAGGTATAGTGAGCACGGCTTGCTCCGTCTTGGGTTGCAGCGCAATGTTGGCAAACATATTTGGCTTTAATTGATGATCTGGGTTAGCAAACTTGAGTCTTACTCTTAGCGTTCTCGTTGCAGGGTCGAGAATCGGATAAACATAGTCAATTTCTCCTTGCCATTCCCTGCCTGATAGCGCGTCTAATGTCATCGTTGCTTGGCTACCCGCTTTGATCCATTCCGCTTGGCGTTCGAACACTTCAGCATCGACCCAAACTTCATCAATTGGCCCCGCACTGATAACCGATTGAGCTGGGGACAAATAGCCACCTTCTCGGATATTCAATGTAGCCACTACACCATTGCCCAGTGCCTTGATATCAATGGTCTGGGACGCTTTGCCTTGCTTGACTATCTGGTTAATTTGAGCTCGGTCTACACCCAGGGAAATTAAACGCTCCGTGGCGCCTTTAACCAAACTACTGCGTCCTGTGCGATGGGCATTAAGTAACTCTTCCTGCGCTTTGACCAGCTCTGGTGAATAAAGCTTGAATAACACATCTCCTTTGTTAACACGCTCTCCCACAGCGTTGATATAGAGCTTTTCGACCCAGCCCGCAACGCGCACATTGGTTTGCCACAAACGACTTTCATCAAAAGCGATATAGCCGACTGTCTCGATACGCGGCGATAGCTTCGCTAGCTTTACCGGTTCTGTTTTTACTCCTAAATTGTTCTCCACCGCAGGGTTGATGTTGACCGTTCCTGGTTTGTCATTACCACCGTTAAGGTCATCGGCGTACACTGGGATAAGGTCCATTCCCATTGGGGATTTACCTGGTTGATCGCGTTGATAGTTTGGGTCCATCGGTGCTACCCAGTACAGCGGCTCTTTCGCTCCCGTTGTACTGGCATTTTCATCGGACGCCTCCGCCATGTTATGACCTCCGACATAAGGAGCGACTAGCACACCAATTCCAGCGCCAACCGCTAAGGCCAATAGCGCAACATTCAATGTCTTCATCTTTGTTTACCTTCTCAGAATTATTGTTGTTTTGATGGCACTGAAAGCACCGGAGTTGAGGCTTGATAATCAAAACCACCCAGAAAATAGGACAGGTCGCTATTGACCAAGCTAAGATCGGTTTCCAACCTCAGCGCCTCTAGCTCTATTGCCAGTTCGTCTCTAGAGGCGGTGATCACATCACTAAATTGCGCAGTGCTGTTTTCATAACCTCTTTCTACAGCTTCGGTGCGAGCTTTAGCCTGAGAAAGGAGACTTTGACGATAACGTTCAAGACGTTCGGTGAGGTTTTGCCTATCCATTGTCAGTGCACTGACTTTGGCGTACATCTGAGAAAGCAATGCATCCTTATTAGATTTGGAGGCGACCACTTGATACTCGGCAGCGGCATGATTTTTATCCTGACGATTACCAGTGAACAGAGGAATATCCATCGTGACATAAGCGCTCACTAAATCTGGCGCTGGCTCACCGCGCATATTGTTAGCTTGTCGATGGGCATACATCGCTTCAACGCCAAACTGCGGTTTGTACGCTTCCTCTGCAATGGCTACTTGGGTTTCACTTGCAGCTATTTCAATATCTGCCATGCGAGCCATTGGGTGCTGATTAAGAATGGCGTAGTAGTCCGAACGACTATGCTCTAAAAGACGACCTTCCAACCTCAGCCAGTCTGAAGTCGTGGTCGCCTTAAGAGTCGGCTGATTAGACAACCATTGAGCACCTAACCATTCGGAGAGCTGAGCAATCAGGCGATTTTGCATTTGACGGTTGGCCTGCAACTTTTCATCCAGCTTACTGACCTGCAACTGAGCCTGAATCAGATCTTGAGATTCACTGTTACCAATGGCGTAGTTAGTTTGGATAAAGCGAACCATTTCTCGCATTAGGCCCTGACTTTCCAGCAGCACACGCTCTGACTGTTGCTGAAATCCCAGCTCATACCACAGCTTTGAGATACTGTTTGCTATCTCAAGCTCACGTGTCTGTACTTGAAATTCAATACCATCAGCTTGCTTTTGCGTTTTTTGGTTTTGCAGGGCTAACGTCGACCCTCGTCCAAACTGTTGCATCAAACCCACTGACACGTTTGTCATGGGATCTTGGTCGAATTGAAAGCTGTCCGTTGGTAGACCGCCAACGCCAACTTTTATTACTGGATCTTTCAGCGTAGCGCTAGCAATCCCAGACTGCCTTAACGATTCTGATTGAGCGTAGAATCGAACTCTACTTGCATCATTGGCGATCGACAATTCGATCAGTTGTTGCAGCGTCACTGAACCAAGCTGTTCCTCGCTTGGGTTATTAACTTGCATCGTGGCGACATTGTCTGCCAAAGCAGACATCGGCATCCACAAGGCGGCGCTCACGGTAAGCGCAACCAAAGTAATAGATTTGTTCACGATAGTATCCAATCTGCGCGCTTAAATAATAAGCACGATTAAAAAGCTTCTTAGAGCTCTAAGAAGGGCTGAAAAATTAGATTGGATTACGCTCTAGGGGGTCGATCGAGGCCGTTTGCTCGATAAATAGGACTAAACGCAAGTTCGAGCGTTCTTTTGGAGAAGAGATAATGATGAATACCGTGCATTAAGTCTGCACTGATAACCCCAACACCGTTCGCACACGTTGCGCTACAGCAATTATGCTTTGATTCGCCACCACACTCACTGACGGCGGTTTGCTTAGAAACATTATGATGGGAGTTTGTGGAAGAATCGACACTAGCAGTACAATCTACCATTGCACCATGTTGAGAAGACAAAACAATATCATTAGAAAAAGCCATCGTTGGTGCACTAACGGCTAACGTTGATGCTAATAGCGCAACAATCGTCAGTAACGACATCCAACGTTTTCTAATAACACTAAAGCGCATAACAAGCCTTCTACGAAAAATCTTCTTGAGTGTAGACCCTCCCCTAAGGGGAAGGTCAATAAAACTGTGAAGAAAATTTAGAAATATCGCTGTCTTTTCGCTAAGCCAAATTGAGCTCTAAATACGTTTTCGCTCATTGGGTTATTTTCATATTTTCCGAGCCCAGTCGTCCATAACTCTTCGTCCCGACCATCCATTTTAATACCTTGAAGACAATGTAAAGAATGAATCAGCTCGTGAGCTAGTACCACATAAGGCTCTGCCTTCTCACCTCTTCGGGTTACAACCTGAACGTTGGTAAAACGCATATGACATACGGAACCCGTGGCGTTGGTGGCAGATTTTTGATCTAAAGCGGAATTGTGGCTGCCTCCAGAGATCCAGAATGGACATCCTTGAGGTGCGTGTTTGGCGAGGTTTGAAGGTGTCATGCCTGTCAGCTTTTGGCTGTAATCTTGTGCGTATTCAATCTCAAGGTTGTAGCCACTTTGGGTAAAGTGAAGGTGTGTCGGAACACACATTACATTCACACCTCGAGGAAAAGAACCACGAAAAGCAGGTGTCGCCGCTTGAATCGATGAAAGTAATGATTTTCCTGCTGAAACCTGCTTTAGCTTGCGAAGGTTCTCTTCCATAATCACTCTGAAGTAAGGGTTCTTACTTGGGTCATATTGCACTGCGAATCCAGGAAAAGCGGGAAGGAGTTGAGTAATTTCTGCCATAATTCACCTCTCACTTTGCAGCTTGCGTCTAGTACCATAACGTCCGTGTCTAGAGTGTCATCTGCTCAGCTGATAAAGTTATGTGGTTGTAGCCACGATGAATTTTGAGTCTAGCCTTAATTTAAACAGGCATTGGCAAATAAAAATGAAGTTGGAGGGGGCTCACTATTTGGCGTGGTTTTATTGAAGATGTCATCAATGAAAAGGCAAACAGAATACCCAATATGCGCGAATACGTTCTTTTTGTAACGCTGGGTTAAAAACGCTTCCTGTGACTATTTAACCAAATAGAGCAGTGTCGAACTAACCTGAGGGATTTCTGAACTAGGGTCTTCCCTGCAAGATTGGTGGCAGGTATCACAAGCACTTCCATCAGCAGGGCACTTTTGTCTCATGACGATGTCATCTAACGCCCTGATACCCTGACGAGAGTTCAATTCAATGCTCCGAAAAATCTGGCATTGTGCTTCGTCAGCCGAATCAACTAACCCCAAAATAGAAACACCTTCCTGCTTTGCGATCACCAATAACTCTTCTATTTTACGTCTCAGCTCTGCACTCATCATCTACCTCATAATACTCTAGATAATTGGTTCACTCTCCTTGGACATAACGCATGCTTCCCTACCAGCGATCGAGTTCACTCTAACTGACAGTTATATAATCAAACTACTACGTTAATGAGTTGTTATACAATGGCAGTTTACAAAGCCATACATTATTGTCGCATTAGCGTAGAAGCTCTAAATAGAGCACCACAAAGAGGTTAACAATATGGATTTGATAGTAAAATGAGCGTCTAAATACAGCTATAAAGTAACCCCTGAATCGATTCAGTTTGTGGTTTTGTAATGTATTGTATTTGTGGGGTGTAAATCACTTAAACATCAGCAATTTTAAGCTTATGAACAATGCGTATTTGGAGAAGTTTTGTTCTACAGGTATAAATCTAGATATGATTTGCATGCGCTAGATGGCGATGCTTGCAATAAAATTCAACATAGCCCAAGTAAAATTTCAAACAGTTAAAAGGAGATTTGCAGTAATAAGTCCGCATAATTTTGCATCAGAAGTCAGCAAACTTTAATGAATCCTGGAAATACCTCGTCGTAAAACTACTATGTTGTCACTAGGTATCCTCGAAGAGTGCTGTAGCGTTTTGTAGAAATCTTTTGAACAAAGACAAGTTACGAGTTTTCGAACCACCCAACCTATTTGCATTATTTTATTGTTATCAGCTTACGCTTAAATATAACCTTACCCGTTCCGAAAGCGCTTACATTAGAATTATGCAGAGATTATTTAACAAAATGTCTCATTCGAACCTCTCTCGGTGTCTGGTCGAATACTTGTTTAAACTTAGTGGAGAAGTAATTGCTGTCCTGATAACCAACCCTGAATGCGATATCTGTAATAGATTGATCAGTATACAGAATGTCGGAAAACGCTTTGCTGGTGCGTATGTAGTGCAGATACTGATTAAAATTCATGCCCGTTAATTTCTTCATACTGTTTGTTAACTGACGCGAAGACAGTTTGACCGCCTCAGCAACATCATCAATTTCATTAACGCTAGCATAGTACTGCTGGATATGAGACAAAGCGTAAATGACCTTATCGTTGCTATTAAGCAGATCAGCGTCTTTCATTTTACCCCGCCACAGCTCAACAATAATCTGCTGAAAAATGAACTGAGTAATCATGCGTGACTCTTCACTGTCGATATGTGACTCAACATGCAAGCGTTCGATCAGCTGACGCACACTTTGTGCGGTATTCTCACTAATAAACCAGCCCGTTTCTCTATCTGATTCACCTGGCATAAAACGCTTCAGATCCGAGCAAACTTGCAGCTTATCTTTTTCAAACAGAATATTACTTAAGTAGAGGCCATCTACAGCATCGAATAAATGACGGTCTTTCTTTTTGACAAAGCAAACGTAGTTTTTACTTAGATTCATTGGTACGTCATTCATGACATGTGTACCACATCCTTCGGAAACAATAATAATCTCTTCAAATGAGTGCGCGTGCTCAGGATAAGGCTCCTGAGGAGCTCTGAGCTCAGTAGTGACAGGACTGTTGGAGTTCATAAAGAACTCTCTCGACTTTAGATAGATCATTGCATACCTCTGCTTCCATGAGCGTAAACTTAGATGGTTTAAACTCGTTTTTCCTCGTCGAACATCTCACTTTTGCTCGTTTTTTTACTGATATTTTTAAAAGTGTGAAGGCAAAGTTGCCCACCTTAAAAAACTCACCAAAATACTCGTTTTGGATGTTAATTTTCCAAGGTTTAAATTTCTCAGCTTTGTAAGCTAATCCTAATTCCCTTGTCCTCCACATGGATAATACGTGGCGTTTTAGAGGGAAACAAACGAGAACAAAATTCACACACTTGAATTTAAAGACATAAGAAACAAGAGCTTACAAGTAGCAAGGAGACAATCATGTCTGAAGCGATTACCTCTACACAAACGCAAGAAACAGAAGCAACCCTCAATGAATATGAACAAGAGCAGGTGCCCAGACACAAACTACTTGGCTGGCGGCACTTTCTCGGCTCCTATTCCGGTGAACATGTAGCCGGTACTGAGTTTGTAATCGGTGCAGCTTTTGTCGCCTGGGGAGCCAGCACATTTGATATCCTGATGGGTCTGGTGGTTGGTAACCTGATGGCAGTGCTGACCTGGGCACTCATTACCGCACCTATCGCAACCCAATCCCGATTAACTGTCTACGAATACCTGCGCAGAGTCGCAGGTCCAGGCTTTAACAAAGTCTATAACGTGGTCAACGCCGTGCTCTTCTGTGCTCTGGGCGGGGCAATGATCACAGTATCGGCCTCTGCGGTACGTATCTTATTTGATATTCCGGCGCAGACACACTGGTATCCAACCAGTGCTGCGTTCGTTGCAGTGGCACTCGCTGTAGGTGCTATTGTAGTAGCCATTGCAGTATTGGGCTTTCAGAAATGCGCTCAGTTCGCAACCGTTTGTTCACCATGGCTGCTTGTTGTGTTTGTAACTGGCGGAATGGTTGCACTTCCAGCACTGAGCAATATTGGGAACGGTGAAACCTTTACTGGCTTCGGTCAGTTCTTGTCTCTGGCGGATCAGTACATCTGGACTGGACAAACGCCTGATGGTTCACCATCTATGACCTTCTGGCAGATTGCTGCTTTCGCTTGGGTATGTAACCTAGCAATGCACGGCTCTTTAGGAGACATGGCACTGCTACGTTTTGCTAAAAGCTCAAAATACGGTTACTTCTCAGCATTTGGTATGTTCTTCGGTCACTACATTGCATGGATCTGTGCCGGTATCATGGGTGCGGGAGCTATGCTTCTGATGCAAACTACAATGTCTAACTTGGACGCTGGCGGTATCGCTCACGCGGTTCTTGGCACGACAGGTATCGTTGCGGTAATCATTGCAGGGTGGACAACGTCTAATCCAACTATCTACCGTGCAGGTCTGGCAATCCAAAGTATCTTCCCGAACAAATCGCGTGCATACATCACGACTATCGTTGGTGTTGTTACCGCTATTATTGCTTGTTTCCCATTCGTATTTACCCGCTTATTAGACTTTGTGGGCTACATGGGTCTTCTGCTGGCACCAGTTGGCGCAATCATCCTGTCTGAGCACTGGGTATTCAAGAAAATCGGTCTGACTCCACTTTGGTCTAAGTACCAAGGTAACGACCTGAACAAAGCGGCACTTATCACTTGGGCTATTGGTGTTGTTTTTGCGATAACGTGTGAACAGATGGGCATCCTGCATTTGTTCTTCCTTTTTGTACCGACTTACCTACTGTCTATGGCCGTTTACATCACGTTAGCGAAATCTATGGGTGCCGGTCATAACTACGCTAAACAGGAAACGGAATACCAACAAGAGCAGAATCAACGTGAAGAGTACCATGCTGAACTAGCGAAACGCGAAGCAGCACAACAGACTGAAGCTAAGCCAGCCAGTCTGCTGGAGAAAGCTTCCGGCGCGATTGCTCTGGCCTCTCTGGCTGCGTTGGTAGTTTCTGCATTGAAAGTCTGGGGCGCAGGTGCTGACTACCAAGTGGCATTCGAGTCCTTTAAAGCGTTCGCGATTTATCCGACTGTAATTTACTTTATCTCAGCGACCACCTGGATCACTCTGCGTGACAAAGCTTAAGAGAGTATATAAATGAATGACTTAATCAGAAAAGCCTTTGTTATGCAGCTCAATGAAAGCTGTAAGGCAGAATACAAAAAACGACATGATGAAATCTGGCCAGAGTTGGTGGACGTTCTGAAAAGTCACGGCGGTCACAACTACTCCATCTTTCTCAATGAGGAGACTAATCAGCTATTTGGTTATGTCGAAATCGAGAGTGAGGAGCGTTGGGGTCGGGTTGCCAATACTGAGACTTGTCAGAAATGGTGGGCTTATATGCAAGACATTATGGCAACCAATCCGGATAACTCTCCGTTGTCTGTAACCCTAGATTCCGTCTTCTATCTGACTTAACGTTAAGACCAATCGCAGTAAATAACCAGTCACTAAGCCTCGCTATATTGCGAGGCTTATTATTTGACAGTGACGAATTTTTTCCATCTGCGCTTCCCCCTTTACCGTTCAACTGCTTCCTTCTTCAAAAGAACATAAAACCAAACATTTAGAGAAGCTCTGGCAGAACTTTATCTATGCAGTATCACGTTGTTTATCAAAACTTTGAAACGCCGCATGAGCTTCTTGAAAAAAACGCACCAATTGCGTTTTTACGGGGGGATTTTTGAAGTTATTCGGTCGCAAAAAACGGTGTAATAGCTCTAAAGAACAAGAGGTGGTATTCATGATGAAGGCTGTGATTGCAATAGACCTTGGGGCGTCAAGCGGACGTGTCATGGTCGGTTATCTAAACAACGGAAAAATCGAACTCGAAGAGTTTCACCGTTTTCAAAACCAGCAAGTGATGCATGGTAATGAGTCGTGCTGGGATCTCTACTCAATTCTAGAAGAGATCAAAGTAGGCATCAATAAAGTAGTGGCGACAGGTATTGAGATTACTTCACTGGCCATAGACACCTGGGGGGTCGATTTTGTGCTGCTAAACAAGTTTGGTAAACACTTAGGTGAGTTTGTCAGCTACCGTGATGCACGTACAGAAGGTGTCCTAGATAAGCTGTTAGCGGATAATCAGCTAACCCTGCAAGATATCTACACTACAACGGGCATTCAGTTCCTGTCTTTTAACACCATTAACCAGTTAAAAGCGATCCACGATCAACAGCCTGAATGGTATGGCGAGATTGATACCTTGCTGTTTATTCCGGATTACCTTAACTACAAGCTATCCGGCGTTAAACACTGTGAGTACACCAATGCCTCCACCAGTCAGCTTCTGGACTGCAAAGAGAAAGTGTGGAGCAAGGAGCTTATTAACGCATGTGGTGCAAAAATAAACTGGTTCCTGCCACCTAAAATGCCAAACCGCATTATTGGTGAGTACCACTTAGGCGATGTACGAATCCCGGTATGCTCTGTGGCAAGTCATGATACCGCATCAGCAGTAGCAGCAACACCAATCACTCATGAGACTATGGCTTACCTGAGTTCCGGCACCTGGTCTCTAGTGGGGATTGAGAGCTTTGAACCTTACACCGACGAACTTGCTTACCAATACAACCTGACCAACGAAGGTAATGTGGATGGTCGCTATCGCGTACTGAAAAATATCATGGGCTTGTGGCTGATTCAGCGCATTAAAGCAGAAAACCCATCACTGACGTTCCCGGATATCGCTAGTCTGGCACGCCAGGCACAGCCGTTTAAGTATATCGTCAACCCTAATGACAATGATTTCTTAAATCCTGCGTCGATGACACATGCGATTAAAAACTGGTTCAACAAGCGTGACATGGAAGCGCCGGAAACTCTTTCCGAAGTCATTCGCTGTATCTACGACAGCTTAGTCCTAGCGTACGACAGGGTACTGACCGAGCTTGCGGAAGTCACCGGCAAATCCATAACTGAATTACGTATTGTCGGCGGCGGCACGCAAGATAAGTTCCTGAACCAACTTTGTGCCGATGTTTGTCAGATCAGGGTATCGACCGAACCGACAGAAGCCTCGGCACTGGGCAACGTGATTAACCAGTTTATCGCGTCCAACATTATTACCTCGCTGGAAGAAGGCCGCCAGATTATCGATGCCTCTTCCGATGTGAAGAGCTTCACTGCAAACCCTATTGAGGGATTGGAACAAATCAAATCCCAATTCCAACAAATAACTAAATAAGGTACATAACCATGAGCAAAGAGCAGATCATTTCAGCTTACAAACAAGCAAAAGCGGTTTTTGAAAAATACGGTGTGGACACAGATAAAGCAATGGAGCTACTGAGCCAGACAGCAATCTCTATGCACTGCTGGCAAGGCGACGATGTACGTGGTTTTGAATCGCCAGAAACAGCCCTGAGTGGTGGTATCCAAGCAACGGGTAACCACCCGGGCGCGGCAAAAACACCAGATCAACTGCGTGCGGACATGGAAAAAGCTTTCTCTCTTATTCCGGGTAAGAAGCGCGTTAACCTGCACGCGATTTACATCGATGCCGATGAATATGTTGAACGTGATCAAATCAAACCTGAGCACTTTTCTCGATGGGTTGAGTGGGCGAAAAAACAAGGGCTTGGTCTGGACTTCAACCCGACTCTGTTCTCTCACCCTAAAGCAGACGACGGTCTGACGCTGTCTCACCCGGACGAAGATATCCGTCAGTTTTGGATTGAACACGTAAAAGCGAGCCGTAAGATTTCTGAATACTTTGGCCGTGAACTTGGCACAGCATCATTTATGAACATCTGGATCCCGGACGGCATGAAAGATCAACCTGTTGACCGCCTTTCTCCACGCACACGTCTTGCAGACTCTCTGGACAAAGCTCTAGCTGAGAAGATTTCTCCTGAGTTCCACAAAGATGCTGTAGAGAGCAAACTGTTCGGTATAGGCGCAGAAGCATTCACCGTTGGCAGCAACGAGTTCTATCTAGCGTACGCTGCAACCCGCGGCACGGCACTATGCCTTGATGCAGGCCATTTCCACCCAACTGAAGTGATCAGCGACAAAATCAGTGCATGTTCACTGTACGTCAATGACCTACAGCTACATGTAACCCGTCCGGTTCGCTGGGACTCTGACCACGTGGTGTCGTTCGATGACGAAACGCAGGCAATCATGCGTGAAATCGTACGCAACAACCTGCTGGATCGCGTAGCAATTGGCTTGGACTTTTTTGATGCATCAATCAACCGCGTAGCGGCTTGGGTTATCGGTACCCGCAACGCACAAAAAGCACTACTTAAAGCCCTGCTTGAACCAGTAGAGCAACTAAAAGCGGCAGAAGCATCCTTCGATTACACCACACGCCTTGGACTGATTGAAGAGGCTCATTCTCTACCATGGGCAGCTGTATGGAATTACCACTGTTTGCAAAACGAAGTCCCGGTTGGCTTTGATTGGATCAACGATGTGAAGGATTACGAAGCAACCATTCTGGAAACACGTTAATTCAAACCGCTCAACAATCAAACAAGTCAGATTCTACGTCTGACTTGTTTGGCTAAGTTAACTAGATATAAAAGGCTAATACTATGATTCAATTAAACGATGCAGTGATATGTGAAATAGAGAAAGTCAGTGAAGTTTCTCAGTACCTTTGGCAACGTGAATGGGCAGAGCGCAACGGCGGTAACATCTCTGTGGACGTCACAGATCTATTCGATGAAATCCCGCAAGTTGACGTGCAAGAAAAAACACTGCCACTGCAACTGCCAATAGAAAGTGCTAACCGCATTTATTACGTAAAAGGTACTGGCCAACGAATCCGTGAACTGCGGGAGCCTGACTATGCGGGTTGTGTACTTAAAGTCAACGCAGCGGCAAACGGTTACCAAATCATCTGGGGCGGAAAAGCGAGTGAAGATTTCGCCCCAACCTCTGAATTTATCAGCCATATTAAGATTCTTGTAGAAAAAAGCAAAGCAGGCTCTGACCACAAATCCGTAGTTCACACTCACCCACTTGAACTGATTGCGCTTTCTCATCACTCAGACATTTCAAAGAGCAGCGAGCTGTTCACCCATACCTGCTGGAAGATGCTGCCGGAAGTCCGTGCATTCGTCCCACGCGGTATCGGCATGATCCCGTACTGTCTGCCTTCTTCAGAAGAGTTGGCGGATGGTACAACAGCAGCATTGCTTAAGCATGACGTTGCGATCTGGGAAAAACACGGTGCAACCGCTTCCGGTGCCGATGCGCTGCAAGCATTTGATTACGTAGATGTCGCCAACAAAGGCGCAAAATTATACCTGATGTGTATAGCTGCTGGTTATGAGCCTGAAGGTGTGACGAGAAAAAATATGGATATTTTGAAACGAGAATTCAATCTATAGAGGTATATATTATGAGTGTGTTCAAACTAGCTTTTCCGAAGATCAACTACTCCGGTGTTGGCTCAATTGAAGCATTAGTTGAACGTCTGACTGAAGAGCATGGCAGTGAAAAAGGTCTTCTGATCTGCGACCCGGCTCTGGTAGAGCTCGGCTTTGCTGACAAACTTCTCAGCAGTCCGCTTAACCTGATGCTTTTCAAAGATGTGCGTCCAAACCCGGACACCAATACCGTGAACAGCGCATACAAGATGTATTCTGAGTCTGAGGCGCAGTTTATTATTGGTTTCGGTGGTGGCAGCTCAATTGATACCGCGAAAGCCATCAAAATCCTTTCTGCTAATGATGGTCCGATTGCAGCGTATAACGGTATTGAGAAAGTAATAACGCTTGGCGTTCCTCTTTACGCTCTCAATACCACTGCAGGTACAGCGGCAGAAGTGACGAGTAACGCAGTGATCACTGATACAGAGACACACGTTAAACACGTAATTATCTCGGACAAGATCATTCCAGAAATTTCAGTGAACGATCCTAGTGTTATGCTTGGTGTTCCAAGCGGTACAACGGCAGCAACCGGTATTGATGCATTAACACACGCGGTTGAATCTTTTGTATCTGTTGGGGCACACAAACTAACCGATTATATTTCTCTGGAAGCAATCAAAACCATCGCGCAAAACTTACCAAAAGCGGTTGATGACGGCACAAGTATCGAAGCACGTGAAATGATGGCATACGGTCAGTTTATCGCCGGCTTGTCATTTAACAGTGCAGGTCTGGGTATGGTTCACGCAATGGCTCACCCTGCCGGTGCTCACAAAGACTTACCACACGGGGTATGCAATGCAATTCTATTGCCTGTCGTGTGTGAGTTTAACCGCCCTTACTGCGTTGAAAAATTTGCCCGGGTTGCCAAGGCGCTTGACGCAGACACCTCTGGTATGACCGTAGAAGAAGCAAGTCTGGCAGCGATAGATGAACTTCATGCTCTTAACCGCCGAGTAGGCATCCCTGAAGGCTTTGCTCAACTAGGCGTAACGGAAGAAGATATTCAGAGCTGGGCAGATGATGCTCTGGCAGACCCTTGTGCAGGCGGTAACCCGCATCCAATGACTCGTGATCAAGTAATCGCACTGTATAGAAAAGCACTGTAGCTCCGGAAGATTCAGTATTTACTCTTTGTTCCGCAACACAAATGCCAACAAAACCATGTTGGCATTTCCCTATTTCCCCTATATCCAGTTGAAATTTATCAACACTGTTTGTTGCGTATGCATTATCAACCAAGTCTTGGTACTTATGTAAGCACCAAGACTTTCTGTTTATGTATCTTGTCCGTAATTACGGCTGCATTCTAGATCTCTCCTAATCCTGTTTCTAATTATTCTCTGGTATGCAGGCTCCTTTGCGCGTCTGATGAATAAAGTCTGCTATCAGAAAAAATAGGTAAATCTGCAGAAATAGAAGATTACACTAAGCACTCGGCTATCAAACTTTGGGGCATGAGTAAGTCAACCTCGTAAGATAGCTAGTTGAGATAGTTCATGTGATTCAGTGGACGGTATGGATAGATTCCTGTTATCACAGGAAAGACGGTAATTAGCGAAGATCTGATGAGATTTAGATAGCAAAACGCCGCTTATAAAAGCGGCGTTTTCAATGGGTGGAAGCCCCAGCCACATCCCGGCACACAAGTCACTCGCTGCGGCTGCTTCCTTCCGGACCTGACCGAGTTCACGAGCTATTGTTGCGGGAGGACCAGGGCCTCCATAGATTTTGTTGCTTTGCTTGGTGAAGGGTCACTGTTGCAAGGCGTGGGAGGATTATCAGGTATCGTGACGATGAATGCAAGGCCATCACTGCAAATTTGTACCCTAAGTAGATTAAGTGCTTACAGAATAGTCAAAGCGCAGACACTGTAGTCAATGTCTGCGCTTTGACTTGTTCAAAAAGGGCTTTAAGGTTCTTGCTGTTCTTCGTCTATGCTCAGAATGTAATCGGTCATCCATGCTGTGCCCAATAAACAGAGCCAAACAACAAATACTGGTTTAGGCACCTCTATCGATGGCACCACGACTAAGGCGGCAAAACCTACCGTGGGCAGTGTCCAGCACAACAGCTTGTTCCAACGAAATGTTTTCAGCCTTCCGAGACTTTCCATCGAAGCTAAAATTCCGGTCATACACAAAGATACCAGCGCGGCGTATGGCAAACCGGCCGCCCAAATTGGCAATATCAATGCCAATGACCACCAGCTATGCTCAGTTGAACCTTTCCAGTTTCGCGCCGCATACCAAGCAACGAAAACTGAGAAAGCTTGAACGAGTGTTACCATAGGGGTGCCACCTAATTTACCCGCGGATTGGGTGAGCATAATACCCACATTCAGGGTCAAGACTATGAGCCCTATGATGCTGACGACCCATATATTACTTCGTTTGGAAAACGCGACAGAAAACACTGGGATTAGTATCCAAACTGCCACCGACATCGCAATGGACTGAAGGGGCAAAGTGAGGCCATATACCACCATTGATGCAAGCAGCATCAGTCCTGCTATGCCACCCTGAGGCAAGATCCACAGCGCAGGGATCATCATCGCTAGCACAGGGATATCCCCTTCGGTAACGCTGATAGTTCTAGCACAAACTACAACAAGTAGACTTGTGATTATGAATTGAAAAACGGAAAATACCATAGCTCCTCCTTATTACCTATCCTTGGCAAAATGAACTAGGACATCTTCAGTATGGATCAATTTAAAGCGCAAATCTTTGCAGTAATTCACCAAATTCCACTTGGAAAAGTCGCGACTTACGGCCAAATTGCCAAAATGGCGGGCTATCCGGGTTATGCGCGCCATGTTGGTAAAGCCTTAGGCAACTTACCTGAAGGCAGTACATTACCTTGGCATCGAGTGATTAATGGCAAAGGGGAGATATCGCTGAAAGGAGATGATTTCTTGAGGCAGAGAGCGCGATTAATGGAGGAAGGTGTGGCGTTTTCAATCAAAGGTAAGGTTCGTTTGAAAGAATTTGGATGGCAGCCATAACTGCCATCCAGTGATAGGTATTAGCGCACGCCAACTAACATCATATTTACGTTTGCTGTTTGGTTCGCGTCTGTGATAACAGGGTATGAGGTGTCACTGATAAAACGCAGCTTGCCATCTACTTCAATGCGAGCGCTCACACTATAAGTATGCTTCGCTTTAATATCTGCCATGTCGTAGCTTAACTCAAAATCAAACGGCACTTGTGCACCATCGGTTGTAAAGGTTTGCTCACTGATCACTGTGGCAGCAACGTCTTGTAGCGATACATCTTGAAGTTTTACTGTCACTACGGCATTAGGCGGTAATGCAATACGCTCTCTGTAAGCAATTGTGCCTTTCACTGATGACATACTGTCTTCCATCTTCTTCTGTTGTTCAACTTGAGATGCCGCGTCTGATTGAGGTGCAGATTGACACCCTACCAAGCCTAGACCTAAAGCAATAACCAGCGTACCGACGAGTGTCTTTTTCATGATGCCTCTCTTGAGTTTTTGATTACAACCTGTGCAAAAAACAGGAACAATATGCAATAAACATATCAGATATACGGTATCTCGCTTAACAAAAACACGCTTTTTTTCAATAAATTCACCCAATTCCTACATTTTTCTCTGCTTGACGAAATTGACAGCAAAACCCACACTTGGCTAATAAAGTTATGAATAAAAGATGGGTGCTATGAGTAAACCACTAAGCGATTTATTAGAACTATTACAGCTAGAACAGCTCGAAGTTGACTTGTTCCGAGGGCAAAGTGAGAACCTTGGTTTACCGCAAGTTTATGGCGGCCAAGTGATTGGACAAGCGCTGTCTGCAGCGCGTTATACCGTAGCTGAAGATAGAACAGTTCACTCCTTCCACAGTTACTTTCTCTACCCCGGTGACCCAGAAAAGCCCATCATTTACGATGTGGAGAACTTGAGAGATGGTAAGAGTTTTAGTACTCGCCGCGTCAAAGCCATCCAAAATGGTCGCCCCATTTTCTACTTAACGGCAAGTTACCATGGCGAGGCTCCAGGCTTTGAGCATCAAAGCGCTATGCCAGAAATACCGGGACCAGAAAACTACGCTTCAGAATCTGAATTGGCAGCACGAATCGCTGACTTTCTCCCAGAAAAGCTTCGCAAAGCTTTTTGCGGTGAAAAACCGATTGAAATGCGTCCGGTGACCGTCATCAATCCATTGAAGCCAGAGAAGGCAGAGCCCAAACAATACCTTTGGATTCGTGCGAACGGTGAGATGCCAGACAATCAGCTTATCCACCAGTACCTACTTGGATACGCATCTGATTGGGGTTTCTTAACTACCGCACTGCATCCCCATGGTGTTACCTTGTTAACCCCTAAATTTCAGGTTGCCACCATCGACCATTCCATCTGGTTCCATCGTCCTGTAAAAATGGATGAGTGGTTGTTGTACGTAATAGATAGCCCGAACGCTAGTAACTCTCGAGGATTGGTTCGTGGCGAAATTTTCAACCAAAAAGGTGAGCTCATTGCTTCTTCAGTTCAAGAAGGGGTTATGCGCTTTACCGACGAAACGTCACGATACTAATAAAAAGGCGGGGAATCATCCCCGCCTTTCGTCCTGACTCTGATTCTCAGGTTAGTGAGGGTATTTGCCCCACTTTCGATTGATTAGATAATTCACCACACGACGAGCGAATCCTGAGTAAGGTGAATGCAAAAATCCAATCGCTGACATCTTGCCTTGGTGCATGATTGGACGCAGTTTAGAAAAAGTCTCAAACCCTTCGCGCCCATGATAATGCCCCATACCACTTGGTCCTACACCACCGAACGGCAAATCATGCTGTGCCACATGAAGCATCACATCATTGATAGTTAGCGCGCCGGACATGGTGTTTTCCAACACCGCTTGTTGCAGTTCTTTATCATCAGAGAATAGATACAGCGCCAGTGGTCGGTCACGTTCATTAATGAAATGGTAAACATCGTCCATGGATTTGTAAGTCAGCACTGGCAAGATAGGACCAAAAATCTCTCTGGTCATGACAGGCTCATCGCAAGCGGGGCTTACCACTAAATGTAAAGGAAAACGTCGAGTCTGAGCGTCTGGCTCACTTGCTGGGATAAGGTTAATCACCTCGCCCTGCCCTTCCTTCGCCGATTGAAGCGTCTCGTTAAGACGAGTAAACGACACCTCATCTATCACTGCAGTGTAGTCTGGGTGGTCAATGGTTTTATAACGACTCTTCATCACTGATTTCGCCGCTTTAATCACCTGCTTGAGCTTGTCTTCCGGTACTAACAAATAATCTGGTGCCACACATGTCTGCCCAGAGTTATACACTTTGCCGCCAAGGATACGCTTTAGTGCTTTCTTCACATCGTAATCTGGTGCGATGATGGTTGGCGATTTTCCGCCCAATTCTAAGGTCACCGGTGTTAGATTTTCTGCCGCCGCCGCCATAACCTTGCGGCCCGTCGCACCTGAACCAGTAAAGATAAGATGGTCAAATGGCAGTTTTGAGAACGCTTTACCCGTCGAGCCAGTTTCGGAGATAAAACACACTTCATCTTCGGTAAATGCACTGGAAAATGCTTGCGCTAAAGCTTGGCAGAGATGAGTTGAGTTCTCCGACATTTTTACCATGACACGGTTACCCGCAGCTAACGCGGCGGTCATAGGCCCCACAGCCAAATAAAGGGGATAGTTCCAAGGTACGATAATCCCAACGACACCTAACGGTTGAGGCACGACTTTATTTCTCGCAGGCCAGAACCAAACTGAAGTATGACGTTGTTTTGGACGCATCCATTTTTTTAGCTGCTTTCTGGCATCAATAATGCCATCAATGGAAGAAAAAATTTCTAGCAGCGCTGTTTCTGTTGAAGAACGATGCCCAAAGTCCTTAGCGATGGCTTCACAGATCTCAGATTGATTCTCTCGCAGGATTTTTTCCAGTTTGAGCAGGTTGACGCGTCTGAGTTCGCGACTAATACAAGGAGACTCTTTAAATGCGACTTTCTGTTCTTGAAGCCGCTCTATCATCTGTTGTTCATTGAGTTCAACTGCACTCATTAATGCGCTCCTGTATCAAGTAATGTGTCTAATAGTTGTTGGCACTCCGCTACCGTCATCTCTTCAGGTACCGGATACTCACCAAACGCTTCCTTAATCGCTTGTTTTGCCAAGCGAGGAATGTCGGACTTCTTAAGCTTCGGTATCACCGTTGGAATATTCAGAGTACGGAGCAACGAATCGACATTTTCAATAAAGTGATGACTGTCTTTATATCCCAAGGCCAGCGACAGTTCTGTCAGTCTGGCGTTATCTCTTTGTTCAATAAAGCGAAGTACATGGGGCAAAACCACCGCATTGGCCCTGCCATGGGGAACATGGTAAAAAGCCCCTAGTTGATGGGCAATTGCATGAACATAACCAATATAAGTTCGAGTAAACGCCAAGCCAGCCTCATAGCTCGCTATAGCCATTTTTTCTCGCGCGACTTTGTCACTACCTTGCAGATAAGCAGCTGGAAGATAGTCGAAAATTGCTTGAATTGCGTTGATTGAGCACGTTTCAGTAAAGGTATTTGAATATTGGCTCAAATAAGATTCAACGGCATGAGTTAAGGCATCCGCCCCCGTTTCTGCGGTAATTTGTGGGGGTAAGCCCAACATAATATCAGGGTCTAACACCGCCACTTTCGGGACTAAGAACGGATCGGTAATAGAGCGCTTCATTTTGGACTCTACATCGCTGACTACCGCCGCTACCGTCCCTTCAGAGCCTGTGCCTGCTGTTGTTGGAATCGCGATAATGGGCATCAGTGGACGGTGTACTTTAAGCAATCCCGTCAGCTTAGAGACATCTTTGTTAGATTTCGCACTGCCAGCAATCGCCTTAGCGCAGTCCATTGGTGACCCACCTCCGAACGCAATAATGCCATCGCAACTCTGCTGTTTATAACGCTCAACGCCTTTGCGAACCGTGGCAAAGTCGGGGTCAGGAAGGACTTCATCAAACAAACTGTATTCAATAGCGGCGGCGTCCAATGCGGCCAGCATATCATCGAGCAGTCCCAGTTTTCTCAACACTCCATCCGTTACCACTAACGGCCTTTTCACTGAATACTGATGACATAGTGATGGAACGTTAAGTACTTGACCAGAGCCCGACAAGCACTCTGGCTTAGGCACTGGTACCATTTTGATAAACGGTTTTTTTACCGACACCATTAACTGATGCAGCATATGACACTCCTTTGCCTGCCAATTTTGATATGAATCTAGTCTATTTTTATAGAGTGATTACTCAGACGAAGCAAGCTTGATGGCAATAAGTTGAGAGCTTTTACTGAATCAACGTATCGGTAACGCCGTGGTGTACTTCAACGGTTCCATCGCAAATGTAGAGGTCACATTAGACAAACCATCAATGCTATTGACTAGCTTTTTGTAAAACTCATCAAAGCACTTCATGTCTTTAACCAGCACTTTCATCATGTAGTCATACTCACCAGCCATGCGATAAAACTCCATCACTTCCGGAAAAAGTGATGCGGTTTCGACAAATTCTTTATACCACTCATGTGAGTGATCAGTCGTTTTGACTTGCACGAAAGCGGTGAATGACAAGCCGAGCTTTTCTGGATCTAGCAAAGCAACACGTTTATCAATGATTCCTTGATCTTCGAGTTTTTTTAGTCGCTTCCAACACGGTGTAGTTGTCAAATTTACCGCATCAGCTAACTCATTTAGTGACAAGGTGCCGTCCTGTTGTAAAAGTGCAAGCAACTTTTTATCGGTATTATCTATATCCACCAAACTCTCCAAATAGAAAACTTTTCTACTAATTTGCAAAACCACAGACAATATAGCAAAGTTTTTCTCTGGGTATGTAGGTAAATTATCACCATATTAAAAAGAAAATAGGACGCTCAACTATGCACAACGACCAAAAATGGGTAAATGACGCCATCCGTAAAATTGAGGCAGACTTCCAACGCTCAGCCGATACGCACCTGATCAAACTCGATCTTCCAAGCATCGAGGGTATCGATGTTTATCTAAAAGATGAAAGTACACACCCTACTGGTTCGCTAAAACACCGTTTAGCGCGTTCTCTTTTCCTTTATGCGCTTTGTAACGGTTGGATTGGTCCAAAGACGACGGTTATTGAATCATCATCAGGTAGCACTGCGGTTTCTGAAGCTTACTTCGCGCGCCTACTTGGTTTGCCATTTATCGCAGTTATGCCAAAGAGCACAGCTCGTAAGAAGATCGAGCAAATCGAATTCTATGGCGGTAAAGCTCACCTAGTTGATCGTCCTGACCAAATCTATGCAGAATCTCACCGCTTAGCGAAAGAACTTAACGGTCACTATATGGACCAATTTACCTACGCAGAACGTGCTACAGACTGGCGTGGTAACAACAACATTGCCAACTCTATTTTTAATCAAATGGAGCTAGAAGATCATCCGATTCCTACATGGGTAGTAATGAGCCCAGGGACTGGCGGTACATCTGCAACAATCGGACGCTTTATCCGTTATCAAATGCACGACACTAAATTGTGTGTTGTCGACCCAGAGAATTCCGTGTTCCATGACTTCTTCAAAACAGGTAATGCTGATATTACCGGTGACTGTGGTAGCAAAATTGAAGGCATTGGCCGCCCTCGTGTGGAGCCTAGCTTTATCCCAGGTGTGGTCGATGAAATGCGCACCATTCCTGATGCGGCAAGTATTGCTACCATCCACTGGTTGGAGAAAATGTTAGGTCGTAAAGTCGGGGCATCGACAGGTACTAACTTATACGGTGTGTTGCAATTGGCTGGCGAAATGAAAAAGCGCGGCGAGAAAGGCTCTATTGTCACCCTACTATGTGACAGTGGCGAGCGTTATCTAGACACTTACTACAATGCAGAATGGATTAATAACAACATTGGCGATCTACAACCTTACACTGACAAGCTAGAAAGCTTCGAAGCGACAGGTGAACTGGCTTAATCTTCAATGAAGACCAAACGCCACTTCGGTAAGCGAAGTGGCGTTTTTATTTGTTACGATTCAAACAGTATTAATAGCGCTGATAATCAGATTTAACACGCTCTTGAGCTTTCGAAATATAGTGTACAAGGTCTCTATAACTATCATCTAACTGGCCAATCAGTTCCACATCAGCTTCATCATTCGCCACGCGCTGCAGGCAATCATGATAAGACTTGGCTTTGTCACCGAAAAACTGCAAAGGCCCGCCAACACTAGCTAACTGGCGGGTTTCATCATGATGAGCGACTATTTGGCCGAAGATGGTTTCGTGTTCTTTGAGCTCCAATAGCGAATGTTCGTACTCGGCGCCGATGAGTTTAGAATGGGCAGTCGTCCACATATTGGTGTATTGTGCGACTGCGCTTGAAGCGTAAATATCTACTGTGCTTTTGTAAATCACATCTACCGTATCAGATGAGAGCGACAAAATAGACTGGGTGTCTTGCACTATCTCTGCCGCACCTCGTGACGCTTCCGCTACTTGGCTTGAGACCAATTCAATATTGTCTCCCGCTCGATTCGTGCTGCCTTCAATGCGTTCAACCAATCCGGAAATTTCACTGGCGGCTTCATTGGCTCTGCCCGCTAAAGAGCGCACCTCATCAGCTACTACTGCAAAACCACGACCATGCTCACCAGCGCGCGCCGCTTCAATGGCAGCATTTAACGCCAGTAAATTCGTTTGCTCGGATATCTGGTGGATAATACTAATAAACTGAGTGATATCGCTGGTAAGTACCTGAAGAGCTGCGACGGTTTCTTTGCTCGTTGCCGCTGACTGAGAGACTTCATCCAGCGACTGATACATAGCATGCAACTGCTGCTGAGTGCTTTCAAACACGCCAAGATTAGCCTGCAACTGATCACTTTGAGCGATAAGTTGGTTATTGGCCTGTTCAATATTGGCGGTGGTGGAGATCAGTTGCGTCGTCACGCTATTTAAGAATCGACGCGAACGGGTTTTCTGCGAAGACAACTGCTGCTCCAGCCGCTCGATAGTTTGCTCACGAAGCGCCAACTCTTGCTGCAATTGCTCAATCTGGCAAGCGAAAGTGTCCGTCTGTTGTTTTTGCTGTTGCAACTGCTGCTGAGTGTTTAGTAACTGTTTTTTGGATGCAAACATAAATCATGACCACTGCGGTTCTTGTTATTCTTTATTAACGTTAGCATTGAGGTGCTAAATAGAAATGGACTAAAGAGTAAGTTGTGATTAGTGGCAGTGGGTATACCCCGATTAGGGTATGGACGGGTGAGCGTCTTGCGGCGATTTATCGACTTAAATGGCTATCACAAAAAAGTGATTCTCTTCCTCAAAAGGAAGAGAATCTAATGACTATTTCTTGTTTTGACGCGCTTCAAACGCGGCCAACTGTTCAGGTGTCGCTTTAGGTTGGTGGTTGGTTTTCCACTCATCATAAGTCATACCGTAAACACGCTCTCGGGCATCATCGATGTCCAGCGCCAATCCTTCATTTTCAGCTTCTGCTTTATACCATTTGCTAAAACAGTTACGGCAGAATCCTGCAAGAATCATAAGATCGATGTTCTGCACATCTTTGTTTTCATCAAGGTGAGTCAACAGCTTACGAAATACCGCCGCATCCAGTTTATCTTGCTGCTCTTGAGGAAGATCTTTGTATTTAAATTCAGCCACTTTACTTTCCTTATTGATTGTTTTTGTACTCAACAATCCTAACCAACAAACAAAAAAATGCCCAGTCGAAACTGAGCATTTTATGAGACTAATTGAAACCGTGATTTTAATTTAATCTGTGGTTTTAGCTGTCGGTTAACTCGCCATGGCTGGTTCGCGCTTTGACGTCGTGACTCAGCGCTTTATTGAGCTCAGCTTCAACATGCCCTGGCGCTTTGGTCTTAGCAGAGATAAGTCGATACATCGCTGGGATTACAAACAAGGTCACTAAGGTAGCGAAAGCCATACCAAAGAAGATTACCGTACCCACTGCGACTCTACTTTCATAGCCTGCTCCAGTAGACAGAATCAGCGGAATTGCCCCCGCGAGCGTAGTAAATGCCGTCATCATGATGGGACGTAAACGTCGTGCTGAAGCATCGATAATAGCTTTTTCAAACTCAACGCCTTTATCACGTAACTGGTTAGCAAATTCTACAATCAAGATACCGTTTTTGGTCACCATACCGATCAACATAATCATGCCGATTTGGCTGTAAATATTCAGTCCTTGCTGCATGATTACCAGACCTAAGAAGCCACCAAATACGCCCATAGGTACGGTAAACATTACCACGAGAGGGTTTACGAAGCTTTCAAACTGAGCGGCTAGTACGAGATAAGCCACCAGCAAAGTCAAACCAAACACGACTAAGATACTGGATTGGTTTTCTTTGAAATCTTTCGATTCACCCGCATAACTTACCGAGATATCACCAGGGAGCATTTCCACAGCTTGTTGGTCCATGAAATCGAGCGCTTCACCTAATGTGTAACCGTCCGATAGGTTGGCCTTAATGGTGATCGATTTCTGCTTGTTGTAGTGTGACAAACGAATTGATGATGCCACTTCTTCGATGGAAGTCACCGCATCTAGAGTAACCAACTCGCCGGACTTAGTTCGCATATAGATCTGACTTAAATCATTTGCGTTATTAAAGTTATTCTCATCACCACGCAGATACACGTCATACTCTTCGCCGCGTTCTACATAGGTGGTTTCACTTTTACCACCAAGCATGATCTCTAACGTATCCGAGATATCAGACACACTAATGCCTAACTCTGCGGCACGCTCACGATCAATCGTCACAACAAGTTCAGGCGTTTTCTCAGAATAGTCGGTACTTGCCCCTTCCATAAACGGAGACTGTTCCGCTGCCAACTCTAGTTTATCCGCCCATGTTTGTAGCTCGTGATAATCCGAACCACCAATAACAAACTGCACAGGTTCGCTCGACCCGCCTCGGAAGCCCGGCATAAATGGGAAAACACGGACATCGGCAATACCCGCCAAAGACTTTCTCACCACATTGAGAGATTCTTGTGCCGTAATATCACGATCATTCCAATCCTCTAATATCATGATAACAAAGCCCGTTTGGTCACCCGCATTACCGCCAAAGGCGGGCGATTGAATACTAAACGACTTTAAGAAACCTTGCCCTAATAGCGGCATAAGACGTTTCTCAACGATGTCCATATTTGCAGCCATACGGTTATAACTGGTCGCATCGGCACCGCGAACGAAGGCAAAAATAACGCCACGGTCTTCTGACGGTGTTAATTGGGCAGGGACTTGTTGCATCAATTGGAAACTACCGCCAATACAAGCCACTATGATAATTGGTGCCATCCATCTCAATTTAAGGGCTTTAACCAAAGCCGCTTTGTAGCCGCGCTCAAGCTTTCTAAACCCCTTGTCGACAAACTGAGTAAAGCGATTCGGTTTCACATTGGCTTTTAGAATAGTGCTTCCCAACACCGGCGTTAGCGTCAATGCTATCAATGAGGAAAAGATCACCGACATCGCCAGTAATACCGAAAACTCAGTAAACAGCAACCCGATCATGCCATCCATAAATGAGATAGGCAGGAACACCATCACCAAAACCAGTGTAGTGGCAATAACGGCAAACCCTACCTCACGCGTCCCTTTATAGGCCGCTAACAGAGGTGACTCCCCTCGTTCGATATGGTGGAAAATGTTTTCGACTACCACAATGGCATCATCGACCACAAGACCGATTGAAAGGATCAGTGCCATTAAGGTAATTAAGTTTATAGAGAAGCCAAAGAAATATGCCGCGATAAAAGACGAGATGAGCGACACTGGAACCGTCACGGCTGGAATCAATGTAGCTCGAGCTTGGCCAATAAAGATGTAAAGCACGAGGATAACCAAACCGCCGGTAATAAACAGTGTGTTATACACTTCTGAAATCGAGCGATCGATAAAAACGGTAGAATCGTAGTCAATCGCCAGTCTTGTCCCTTGTGGAAGGAACTGCTGCATGCGCTCAACTTCTTTATGAACTAAGTCAGCGACTTGTAGCGGGTTTGCGTCAGATTGCGGCACAATCCCCATACTAACGTTGACGACGCCATCACTCTTAAAGGTCGAGTTTTCGTTTTCTGCGCCCACATAAACATCAGCGACATCTTTTAGGTAGATAGGTGTATTATCACTAGCGCGCTTAACTACCAGATACTCAAAATCGACAGGTGTGTTGTAAGCGCGTGCGGTACGCACTGACATCACAGTGGCATCATTTCGAACTTCGCCGCCTGGGCTTTCGATGTTTTCGCTGCGTAGTGACGAGGTAATATCTGACGTTGTCACACCGCGACCAGCCATATAAGCAGGCTTGAGCTTAATGTACATCACCTGATATAGGCCACCTGAAATATCCACCGAGCTCACGCCAGAGATAAGACTGAAACGGTCGACCAAAACACGGTTCACATAATCAGTAAGCTGAGTGCGGTCCATCTCTGAAGAGCTAAGGTTGATGTACAGCGACGCTTCACCACTACCATTGTTCTTAAACACCAGAGGATCATCCGCCTCATCTGGAAGAGCGCGCTGCGCACGGGCTACGGCATCACGAATGTCACTAACACCGGTATTCAAGTCATAGCCGAGTTCAAATGTCACTGTAATACGTGACATGCTGTTTCGCGTGGTCGACTCTATTTCATCAATACCACTGATACCAGAAAGTTGGTCTTCAATCACAGAGGTGATCTGACTCTCAATGATGGTAGCCGATGCCCCTTCATAACGAGTAGAGATAGAAACAACTGGATTTTCAATGTCCGGCATTTCACGAACGGCGAGTTTACTAAAGGAAACAATACCGAACACGCAGAGCAGCAAGCTCAATACGATTGCCGCTACCGGACGTTTAACAGAAACATCAGATAACAACATTAGCTCGCTTCCTTGTCATTGCCCGCTGGCTTGTCACCGGTGCGACCTGCTGTCGGTTCGGATTTCACTTCTTGAACCGAGGCACCATCACGCATATTTACGATACCTTGAACCACTATACGCTGACCGATTTCTAAACCCTTTTCAATCACCACTTGGTTACCAACGCGCGCGCCTAAGAATACTTCCGTGCGATGTGCCTTGTTGTTTTCATCAACGACGTAAACAAAACGCTTAGTACCCGAATATTCCAAAGCCTGTACTGGAATGATCGGTGCTTCAATTGGTGGAAATTCCATTCTAGCTTGCGCAAGCATGCCTGGTTTTAAACGGTTTTCATCATTTTCAAAATGAATACGAACTCGAAGGTTGAGGGTTTCCTGATTCACTCGGGTATCGATTGCAACCACTTTACCTGTGAAAATACGTGTACCCCATGCTGATGTTCTGGCGGTCACATCCATGCCTTTTTCAAGCATAGGTAAGTAGTGTTCAGGAACTTGGAGGTCGAGTTGCATCGTCGAGAGGTCATCTAAAGTCAGCAGTTCAGTACCCACACTGACCAGTTTTCCTCGGCTAAAGTCAATTAAGCCCACTGTACCTGTGAAGGGAGCTTCGATATAAAGATCGTTAAGGTTAGCATTAGCCGCGTCTAATCGTGCATTACCAATTTCTACCGCAGCTTTCTGAGCATCAATTTCGGTTTTAGTAATTGCGTTGCGGTCTACTAGACGCTCAAATTCAGCAAGGATACGCTTTTGATCACGGGTATAAGCCTTTGCTTCAGCGACAGCAGCTCGCGCTTTATCGTCATTAAGTAAGACCAAAGGCTGACCTTTTTCAACCTTTTGGTTAGCGGTGACTTTGATTTCATCGACGATACCGTTGACTTCCGAGGCGATAATAACTGACTGATCCGCTTCTAATTTGCCAACTAATGAGAGAGATTGAGAAACTTGATGGATGGCAACAGGTTCAGTCACTACTGAGATAGCCTTGGAGCCAACGTTCCTTTTGGCGAAGGTTGCTGGTGAAGCACTAAGAATAGACAGTGCCAGCAAACCGATTATTGTTTTGTTTTTCATCGTGTTTGTCTTCAGTGTAAAAACTACAGATAGTGTAGCGAGTAATACGAGGAGTAACGTCAAGAAGTGTAAATGTATTCTAAAGAGATTATTTACATTTGATGCTCATCTATTTAGAAACCATCCACGTACAATCAATGTAACACCGCGCTGGTTAATAAATAATGACTAAAAACACGCTTTTTAAGCGTCTTTGTCCAAAAAGGCACCATTCAATTCAAAATCCTCAAAAAAGGGTTTACAGCTATGCGCAGTTTGTTATGATGCGCTCCGCACTTGAGTGATGTGTTGGGAAAACATCAAACAAGTATAAAAACTCCTGGGGGGTTCCCGAGTGGCCAAAGGGATCAGACTGTAAATCTGACGGCACTGCCTTCGATGGTTCGAATCCGTCCCCCCCCACCATATTCTGTTTAGTTGTTATTGACAGTTAAACAAACTTGAAGCGCTGCGTTGGGAAAACGGTGAAACAAGTATAAAAACCCTGGGGGGGTTCCCGAGTGGCCAAAGGGATCAGACTGTAAATCTGACGGCACTGCCTTCGATGGTTCGAATCCGTCCCCCCCCACCATATTCTGTTTAGTTGTTATCAACAATTAGACAAACTTGAAGCGCTGCGTTGGGAAAACGGCGAAACAAGTATAAAAACCCTGGGGGGGTTCCCGAGTGGCCAAAGGGATCAGACTGTAAATCTGACGGCACTGCCTTCGATGGTTCGAATCCGTCCCCCCCCACCATATTCTGTTTAGTTGTTATCAACAGTTAGACAAACTTGAAGCGCTGCGTTGGGAAAACGGTGAAACAAGTATAAAAACCCTGGGGGGGTTCCCGAGTGGCCAAAGGGATCAGACTGTAAATCTGACGGCACTGCCTTCGATGGTTCGAATCCGTCCCCCCCCACCATATTCTGTTTAGTTGTTATCAACAGTTAGACAAACTTGAAGCACTGCGTTGGGAAAACGGTGAAACAAGTATAAAAACCCTGGGGGGGTTCCCGAGTGGCCAAAGGGATCAGACTGTAAATCTGACGGCACTGCCTTCGATGGTTCGAATCCGTCCCCCCCCACCATACAAACGAAAGCCGACTCACTGAGTCGGCTTTTTTGTTATTACCACTTTGTATTGCTGACACCACTACCTGCCAAGCTATTTTCGAGTTTAGTTTAGACTCTAAATCTCACGCTGATATAAATATGCATCTGAGCAGATCTCATGAAGTACCGCAAAATCGTTGATCTTTTCTATGCGCTTGAACTGATTATTCTCAAGCACTTTTTGTGATGCCAAGTTCGACGTTAATGCGTGCGCTTTGAGGGTTTTCAGACCGGCAGTTTTTTTTGCGTAATCTACAAGCAGTGACAACGCAAAACTAGCGACACCTTTTCCCGTATAGGCCTCGCCGATTCGATACCCCACCTCTGCATAATTCATGTCGGCTTCAGAGATATTGAGATTAATTCGACCGCAAATCTCTCCTTCGTTATTACGAATGAGCATTGGGTAGCAAAGTTTCGCTCTATGAAACAGTACCAGTTCACGAATATGCTCTTCCACACCTTGTTGACTGTAGAAGCCGTCATCCCTTGGAGGAATATGCTGCTCAAACCACGCTTTGTTCTGCCGTTCAAACAATAACAAAGCGTGACAATCTTCCAGCTCAACAAGCGATATGGATATGTCCATATAAGCTATCAACCCTTAATATTTTTGATTGCGCTCGCTAAATGCATAACACTAACGCACAAAACCAACGCAAAAATTCTGTTTAGAAGACTTCGTTAACATGGAAATAGAAGGTACCACCATGTTCACCGTAACCGATATCAGCACGCACATTAACCTTGTCTTTGATCTTTAAGCGCAAACCCGTACCAGCACTCGCAAGTGTATTGTCCCAAAGTCCTGAAACGTCATCGGCAACGGTGCCAGCTGCACCCCAGAACACGACACCTACTCGCCAATACACTGGCAAGCGGTACTCGACTTGTCCCATCATCATCTGGTTGTCACGGTAGCGACCAAGTATGTAACCACGCATAGCATCAGCACCACCAAGATCGGGCAGTTGATTCCATGGCACATTCCCGGAAGTTAAGTTCGCTTGTACTTGCCAAGCCAGTAATCCTGGCACAGGTGTTAGTGAATGGTACTGTGAAGCTTTCAGTGAATATTTACCAAAATCTGCGGAGTTGGTTGAATCATGGTAATAACCGATATCCGCTTGCAGTAGCGTTCCCTTAGAAGCGTTGGTCACATTATCACGTGTGTCATAAACGTTAGATACAAACACACCATAGCTGGTGTTATCGGTTAGCTCATCAGCAAGGTAGTCCGCTGACTGACTATCAAATTCCTTTTCATGAGGGCGTACCGATTTAATGTTACCGCCGAGACCTAAGAAATAGTCGCCTCTCACTCTCGTAAGCCATGTAGGTTTGATATCAATGACTTGCTCTTTAAAGTTGACCTTATTATCGTCTTGTTGACCGTTCTCGTAGCCGCGACCGTAGTAGACGGCGGCATCATCAAATACTTTTATGTCAGTGAAAATGCGGTCGTTACCCGAATTGTAGAAGTGCTTGTTACTGAACGTAATACCCATTGATCCGTTACTAGAAGCATATGGGTTGATAACCATAGACGAAGGTTGTCCCGCCCCCTCTGACAGTTCACCATAAAGGCCAACATACAAAAGACCAAGCCCTAAGCCTTGCTCTGGGGTATAGAACACGGCTGGAATATAGCTCGAGTTAAGCCCTTGCTGAGCGTCATACTCTTGCTCTGCACCAAATATACTCAACACATCATCCAGAGTGTCTGTTGTTGGATTAGGTGTCGCCTCAAATAAAGGCACCACTGATTCTTCAGCATGCAATGAAGTCGTGGTCGCCAAAGAAGCGCAAAGCACAAGTGCGAATCTAGAAAATGTCTGGTGCATGGATAATTTATATGTATCAGAAAAGAGAGGCCGAATTATAGAATAAAACAGCAGCAAAATTGTGAAATTATTTGCGCAAAATACAAAAAAACCGCAGTGGTCAGACTGCGGTTTTTGGCATAATTTTTAGGTAAATTAACCTTGAATACCGACGATAAGCCATGGCGCGTTAGGTACAGTAAGATCGCGCTCTAAGTGCCAAATATCTTCGATATCTTCTTCGACGTTTTCTACCGCATCACGATAGCGACCCGAGAACTGCAAGCTCAGCTGTGCTTTGTTTGCATCGAAGTCTGCGCGAACAATTTCCGCATCTACGTACATGACGTCAGTATGCTGCTCGCCCTCTAGTTTTGCACGCTCAGCCATAAGATCTTGAAGTAGGCTTGGCGATACATACTCTTCAATGGTATGAAGTTCGTTATGGTTCCATGCACCTTGCAGGATTCGATAGTGTTCACGAGCACCATTTAGAAATGCCGCTTGATCGAAACCTGGTGGGTAGTTGTGCGGAACATCGCTATGACCAGCTGCACCAAAGCCACCTGTCGCTGCGCCACCGTTTTGCGGCTGCTCGAAGTTTTGGAAGTTTGGTTGCTGCTCAAATTGGTTGCGCGTGTTGCCACCAAACGCGGGTTGCTGTCGCTGCTGATTCATGCTGCCTTGCTTGGCACCAAGCATCCCTCGCATAAACTTGAAGATAACGAATGCAATTAGGCCAAAGATTAGGATGTCCATGAAGTTGATGCCTTCAAATGCACCACCAAAGAACGCCGCTAACAAACCACCAGCCAATAGACCGCCTAGAAGACCGCCCATCAAGCCCTTTTTGCTGCTACCAGCTTTGTTTTGATCCTGTCTGCTGATGTTATTTGTATTCTGTTGCTGTTGTTTCGGAGCTGGAGCTGTTTTAAAGCTCTTACCGAATGATTTACCGCCACCGAACTTCTTCGCTTCAGCTACCGGATTCACCGCTACTGCAAGAACAAGCAGAGCGACGAAAGAAAATAAACGTTTCATTCTAGACCTTTAGTTATATTGTTACGTTAAGCCGAAACCACTATACATGAACTACGACCCATCAAGCATAATATACTGAGCTTAGCATTAAAGGAAACACTCTGATGCCTCGACATGTTTCAGAATATTGCACGTATGTTACGAGCTAGATAGAACCGCATTCAAAACTATGCGCAAAGCCTGCAATACAAGGCTTCATTAGTTGACGCTTAATCATGACACCTCTAAAATAACGAACCGTGTTCAATTAACGATCCGCAACCATGGCCCGCAGAAACGATCATACCAGGGAAGAGCTTGTTGAGCTTACGCTCACGACGGTAAAAGACTACCTTAGCGAAAACTCTTATCACACGCTTAGCCTTCGGAAGATTGCCACTCTGATTGGTTATGTTCCCAGCACACTAGTGAATGTATTTGGCAGTTATAATCTGCTACTACTGCACGCTGTCGCTCGCACTCTAGATGAGCTGTCACAGGAAGCAAAAGCGGTTGTGGATGAAGCTGATAATGTCGAAGAAGCCTTATATGCTCTCGCGAGCTGTTATCACGAGTTTGCCAAGAAATACCCGTATCGTTGGCAATTAATTTTCGAACACAACATGAACGGTGATACGCTCCCGGAATGGCAATCACAACGTATCGATGGGATGACAGGCATGCTGGAGAGCTTGCTTTCAGTCTATAAACCGGAAAAGTCTCACTCAGAAGTCCTTCGTGCCAGTCGCGTGCTGTGGGCTGGCGTTCATGGCATCACACTGCTAAGTGTTGACGACAAATTCTTTGCTTCAGAGCCCGTCGATGGCGATGAGCTAATCAAAGATCTAATCTCAAAGTATTTACAAAGCTGGTAATCAAAAGGAAAGGTAATGCCACATACGAAATCTGCGTCTCTGTTATCTCAAAGGCGCTTTCTGCCCTACTTTGTGACTCAGTTCTTTGGCGCGTTTAACGACAATATTTTTAAAAACGTTTTATTGTTGTTTGTCGCATTTGCAGGACCACAGGTTCTGCCAATCTCTAGTAACCTGTTTATTAATTTAGCGGCCGGTCTATTCATTTTGCCGTTCTTTCTGTTTTCTGCCTCAGCAGGTGTACTTGCCGACAAATACGAAAAGTCATGGTTCATCAGAAAAGTAAAGCTGGCTGAGATCGCAATTATGTGTCTCGGCGCAATTGGCTTTATTACTGAAAGCTATGGCATTTTATTATTATTGCTGTTCTTAATGGGCACACAGTCTGCGTTTTTTGGTCCAGTGAAGTACGCTCTTCTGCCACAGCAACTGAAACCGAACGAACTTTTGTCCGGCAATGCATTGGTTGAAACTGGCACCTTCCTTGCTATCCTATTGGGAACCTTAGGGGCCGGCATTATAGCTTCAGCTGAAAGCGCGAAATACGTCGCTGCTGGATGTGTAGTTTTGTTTGCCTTGGCGGGCTACATTTCAAGCCGCTCTATTCCAGAAGCGCCTGCGGCTGCACCGGAACTAAAATTTCGCTGGCAACCCGTAAAGCAAACTAAAGAAACACTTAAAATTGCTCACCAAGACCGCGTAGTATTCCAATGTATCATGGCCATTAGTTGGTTCTGGTTCTTGGGCGCAGCTTACCTAACGCAGTTTCCGAATTTCACCAAAATACATTTGATGGGTAATGAAGCGGCCGTTTCATTCCTACTTGCACTTTTTTCTGTAGGCATCGCTCTCGGATCTATGTTGTGCGATAAGATGTCTAAGAATCGCATTGATGTCGGCATCGTGCCAATAGGCAGCATTGGCATTACCATTTTTGGCGCGCTTATGGCTTTTGCAGTTCCATCAGAGCTGCCTCAGTTTACGTCATTCAGCGAGTTTATTTCCCACTCTAGCTTATGGCCTGTTTTTGGCTATTTATTGTTACTCGGCATGTCCGGTGGATTGTTTATCGTCCCTTTGTACGCGCTGATGCAACAACAGGCTAAAGAAACTGAACGTGCCCGAGTGATTGCTGCCCTCAATATCTATAACTCGCTATTTATGGTTGGAAGTGCAGTTTTAGGTATCGTAGGACTGTCAGTGCTGGAACTCACTATTGTCGAACTGTTCCTTGTGCTAGCTCTGATGAACTTTATGATGGCGACTTACCTATTTTTGCAAGCTCCTATCTTCGTGGTTCGTTTCCTTATTTGGGTACTCACTACCATCATGTACCGTATCACCCATAAAAATCTGCATCACCTACCAGAAAAAGGTGGCGCCTTGATTGTCTGCAATCATGTGAGCTATATGGATGCGTTGGTGATGAGTGCGGCAAGCCCAAGACTCATACGTTTTGTCATGGAAGAAGACTACGCGAACTACAAACCCGTTCGTCGCTTTTTACGACGTGCTGGAGTCATACCTATCTCCTCCTCTCGCAAAGGTTCCATTCGAAGAGCGTTTAACGATATCGAACACGCTTTAGCTGAAGGGGAGATTGTCTGCATTTTCCCTGAAGGACGTCTAACCTCAGATGGTGAGATGAATGAATTTATGCGTGGTATTGATATTGTCCTGCGCCGCTCTCCTGTACCTGTCATCCCAATGGCGTTAAAGGGATTATGGGGCAGCTATTTTAGTCGACATAAAGGCCGCGCGTGTAAAGGGCTCCCAACTCGCTTTAGAGCTAAGCTGGAATTAGAAGCGGGAGCACCGGTAGCTCCTGAAGAAGCATCAAGTGCCGCGATGTTCGAAAAAGTCGCAACACTTCGTGGTGATTATCGCTGATCGCCATAAGCGATTTTGTTCGTTTATTTCGATGTTGTTCATATCAAAACAACGAGCGTTTAGTTTTACTGAACGCTCGTTAAGAAATTTTAGGTTTTGTTGATCTAGCGAAATTCATACAATTCCTTTATGTGGCGAGAAAATTCTCGCCTTTTTATTAAAGGTACTCCATGTTCACCCAGTTACGCTCATACCCTCTGTTTTTTCTCGCAATTCTTGCCTGTCTCACTCCATGGGTTTCCTCGCCAATTGCACTGATACTTGGCTTCTTTTTAACAACTTTCAGCCTAGTGCCAACCACGCTGCCATTAGCAAAATTCACTAAAAAGTTGCTCGCCTACTCCATTGTCGGACTTGGTTTTGGTATCCATTTAGATCAAGCCATGCAAGCCACCAGCGATGGGATTGGAATCATCGTAGTGACTATAGTTGGCACGTTAGTCATCGGTTGGTTCTTGGCACGCCGCATGGGATTGGACAAACAAACGGGTTACCTTATTTCATCAGGTACTGCTATCTGTGGTGGTAGTGCTATTGCCGCTGTTGCACCGGCGATCAACGCAGATGATGAAAAGATCGGTATCGCTCTTGCAACTGTATTCGTACTAAATTCAGTCGCCTTATTCGTATTTCCCGTCATTGGTCACGCGCTAAGTCTCGATCAACATACTTTCGGTACGTGGGCAGCGATCGCCATCCATGACACGTCATCCGTGGTCGGTGCGGCTTCCGCTTATGGTGAGGAAGCACTCACGACGGCAACGACACTAAAGCTGGCCCGTGCGCTATGGATTATTCCTGTTGCCCTAGTAAGTGCAGCTATTTTTAGCAACAAGCAAAATAAAATCACTATCCCTTACTTCATTTTATTTTACTGTGTCGCAATCTTAGTAAGCGACTACTTACCTCAGTTCGAAGTGGTATATCAGGGAATTTTTGATGTCTCGAAAAAGCTGTTGGTCGTGTGTCTATTCTTGATTGGTTGCAGTATTTCAATTGAAAAGCTTAAACAGGCAGGGAGCAAGCCGATGGTGTTTGGCGTTACGATGTGGTTGTTGATTTCGGCGACTTCTCTAGCTTGGCTAACGCTCGTTTAGTCTCAGGGCCTGCTGTTTTTCCTTGTTTTACATTGAAGAACAACACTACTGTCAACAAAAACGCTGTCAGTTCCGCAAGCGCTCTTGTCAGTCCATCTGTTGAGAAGGCAAGCGCCAGTTGAAGGGCAATTGCGATAACCAGTAATTTGTTCATTCCATAGGCTCACTGTTTTTCCATGTCTCATATTATGGTGAGCCTATTAGGTAATGAAAATTCAGTTTTGGACTATGAAATAACTACATAATTGGATTGATGTTGCGATAGCCATTTTTTCACTTCAGCACGTGAGACTTTAATTCCCGATTGCGAAAGAGATTCAGGCAATAAGAAATAGGCGATCGGCTGTTTGAATCTTGGTAACGAATCCGAAAGCTTTTGCCGCTGTTCAGAGACCGTCGGCAACGCAGTTGACTGCACTACTGCAACACATCGCGCCCCATATTCTTCATCTTCTACCGCCACTACAATGCTCTGAGTAATCGTTGGCTGTACATTGAGAGCAGCTTCGACCTCCTCGCAATGTACGTTTTCGCCACCTGAAATAAACAGATTGTCAGCACGACCAACCACTCTAAGCTCATTGCCGTTGACCCACTCTCCGAGATCTCTGGTATCCAGCCATTGCCCTTCCAATGCCAGTGGCAGAATTTGACCTTGCCAATAGTAGCCTTTGGCTAAGGTCTCACCCGACACAAAAATACGATTACCACTTAATTTTAGCTCTCGTCGCGGAAGAATATGCCCTGATGATGGCCACTCATCTACTGGTTTAGCGGTCACTGTCGAAGCGGTTTCCGTCATACCATAGCCCATCCATGCATCGATATGTCGGGCTTTTGCTTGTTGGATTAGTGACAAAGGAATGTGGCTACCACCGAGTAGTACTCGCTCTAACTTGGTCTGCCATTGATTATCAATAATCCGTTTAAGCTGCGTAGACACCAGCGAGGCATGACTTACATCTGAAATGTCTTTGCAAAAGTCACCGCTAGCAATTTTGAGCGTTGCACCAGCTTGTAGCCAACGCCAAACAATACCTAACCCTGAGACATGGTACATAGGTAGGCTCAATAACCAGCAATCTCCGACAGTGAAACTAAAGCGCTCAAGTAAGCCACTAGCAGAGGCTATGTGTTGCTCTCTACCATGGACAACGGCTTTTGGACACCCTGTCGAACCAGATGTAAAAATGATGGAGGCGATATCAACATTTGCGGAGACCAACGACTGTCGCGATGCAGTCCCTCGTGAAAGGAAGTGCAAACTTGGTAGCGACGTCGAGTTACTGCAATTCCAAACCACAGCACGCTCACCCTCTAGATATAGAGAGGACAGTTTGGCTTCAAGTAATTCACGTGATTGCACGGCAATAATCGCAGGCACCGCACCATGAGCGAGGCAAGCGAGATAAGCGAAGACTAACGCTTCCTCAGCACGACCAATAAGGCAAACCACCTGACCCTGACTGATGGCCTTATTAATAAGCAACTGTCGATATTGATCGACTTGTTGTTTAACATCGACCCACGTCAGTTGGCGTTGAGGAGTAATTAAGGCAATGTCGTTGGGAGCAGACTGAGCCCAGTGCTCCCAAAAGTGTGATGAAACCACTGACTAGCTGTCCACGGATTCAGATTGCCAAACCAAAGTTTGGTCTGCTAGACGCTCGACAGGAAGCAAGCAACCTGGCCACGGTGTTTCGAGCTGAGCACCAAAAAGCTGCATGGTATCCAAACCTGGTGTTTCTGCTGGCACTTGCCAGTGAGCAAAGCGAGCTAACTGTCCAAGACCAATGCTACTCTCTAAGCTTGAGCTAATAACGACTCGAATAGCATGGCTTCTCGCTTCTTCGATCAAACGAATACATTTATCAAAGCTGCCGATTAAGGTTGGTTTGATGATTAACGCTTTGACACCTGTTAACTCTTTCACCGAAAAGTCAGGCTCTTTAATCGCGGCCTGTAGTGTTTCATCCCAAGCGATAGCAATCCCCGTATCTAAGGCAAACGACACGCTATCACCGGGTGTTTGGCAAGGCTCCTCAACAAACGCGATACGCTGTCTGAGCGATGGGGAAATGTGTTTGGCAAACTGCTTAGCTTTGTCCAAAGTCCATGCCTTATTAGCGTCAAGTCGCAGAGTAAGGTCTGGAATCGATTCGAGGAAAAGACTGACTAACATCCCGTCTCTTATCGTTTCGTACAGCCCTACTTTAAACTTGGCAACTTTAGTACCTTGCATGTTATTCAAGATAGGTATCAGTTCGTCCGGGTCACCACTACACAAAGGAGCCGCACGATAATTACCGGTTTGAGGAAGCGTGTGAGCAAGCTCCATTAATGCGGCAGACAGGCCGAACGCGACAGAAGGCACACATACTTCCAAGTCTATGTCTTTGCCATTGACCCATTGCTCTAATTGGCTTTGTGCTTCTATGCCGGCTTGTTCAAACGTTTCTTGGCTGAATCCAGGTAGAGGGGCTACCTCACCTAAGCCTGTCTGGCCGTCTTCAGACAGTTCTACAATCCAACCGTCTCGGTGAGTAAGTTTTTGTTCTCGAAGAATAACACCGCTGTCCATAGGCAGACTGTAGCGGTAGAGTTTTGCTTGTCTCATAGTAGAGTCCCACTTCATAGGAAGTATACGTCGTCAACTAAAAATGAGAGAGTCGACGACGTTGAATACACCGTTGTTAGGCCACATTTCACTACAAGAGTTCCCAAATTACTTGAGCAAACTATCGATAAAATGTATCTAAATATGGCCAAACAAACATGACGCCAAGGCTGATAGTGCCTTGGAGCCGATGGTTACGGGTTTCTTGGGAACTTATTGAAGTCTGGACGACGCTTCTCATTAAATGCATTACGTCCTTCCTGACCTTCATCAGTCATGTAGAACATCATGGTCGCGTTGCCCGCTAGCTCTTGTAGGCCAGCTTGACCATCACAGTCAGCATTCAGGGCGGCTTTCAAGCATCGAAGTGCCATTGGGCTATGTTGAAGTACTTCACGACACCAACGAACAGTCTCTTTGTCCAAATCCTCTAGTGGTACAACCGTGTTCACTAAGCCCATATCCAAAGCTTCTTGTGCGTCGTAGAAGCGGCATAAGAACCAAATTTCACGAGCTTTTTTCTGGCCAACGATGCGAGCCATATAAGACGCACCCCAACCACCATCAAATGAACCAACTTTAGGACCCGTTTGACCGAACTGTGCATTTTCTGCTGCAATCGTTAGATCACACATCATATGTAGAACATGACCGCCACCAACAGCCCAGCCAGCTACCGAAGCGATAACAGGTTTAGGGCAAGTACGAATTTGACGTTGGAAGTCCAACACATTGAGATGATGTGTACCTGAATCATCTTGGTAACCGCCATAGTCGCCACGAACACTTTGGTCGCCACCAGAACAGAAGGCTTTTTCACCTAATCCAGTAAGAATAATGACTCCAACACCCTCGTCGTAACGAGCGTCAGCCAGTGCTTTAATCATTTCGCTGACTGTTTTTGGGGTAAATGCATTGTGAACTTGTGGGCGTGCAATCGTGATTCTCGCGATGCCATCTTCAGATTTATGATATTGAATTTCTTCAAAATCGCCCGTTACATCCGCCCAATTAACCGGTGCGTAAAGTTCTTCTTCTGTTAGTCCAACTGTTTTAGCCATGATCTATTCCAATTCTTCTTTTGGGTTTAAACCCATTTGTTCTAGATAACTCAGCAACACCGAGGCAAAGGCCTTAGGCTGCTCTTTGTGTACATTATGCCCAGCTCCCGCAATCACCTTAAAATCAAGGTTGCTATCTTGAGCTAGCGCAGTAAATTTTGTGTCTCGTTCACCCACGATATACAGAGGTCGATTACCGTTACTAAACCGAAGCTGCTGGATTTTTGGCAGCAGGTTAGGCTGGTGAGCTAGTGAAGTCGTCATCAGCATATGACTTAGCTTGTCACCAAGGTTAACACTACGTTTAGCAATCAAATCTTGTCTTTGCTCATGATTTAAGGAAGAAAACACCGGTTGTTGATACCAATCGCCCAAAACCTCTGCAATATCATCATTTTTGAAGCGATGCGCCCATGCTAAGTCATTTGCAAATCTATCCTGACGGGCATGTTCTGAGCACAGTCCAAAATTTCCACCTTCAATGACAACACCAGCCATCGTGAGTGGCAGCAGTTGATTCTCTGCACCCTCATACTCGCAGAGAAAGTACATCGACAACCTAGCACCCAACGAGTACCCCACCAAAAAGATGGGCACTGTAGCACTGAGGTTTTGTGTTTCAATACATTTTAGTATGGTTGAATGGATCAATCTGCAAACATCACTAAAACTTGTGCTTTGGATCGACTGACTTTGACCATGTCCCGGTAAATCGATAAATAGCTTGTTGTAGTTTGGAAGGTATTCACTAACGGTGTGAAAGTCGTCACCCGCCCCTAAAAAGCCATGTAAGAAAACCAACAGAGGCTTATCTTCAGTATGAGCTTGGAGGGACGTTGTGAACTGACTATTAAGCATGAGTCTGATAAGTACTAATGTCTTGACTTAGTTGACGAATCAAACTTGCCACTTCGTCGGCAGCGGTAAGCACTTCAATCAATAGAGTGTCTTTTCCGCTTAATAGATGATGTTGAATTTGTGTTTCTAAGTCTTCACGTGATTTCGGTGAGCAATATTGCAAACCAAACTGAGCCGCCGCATGTTCAAAGTTTAGGCCATGGGGCATTTGATAACAGCTTACTTTTTTTTCTTGCGGTACAGGCAACATGTCAAATATCGCCCCCCCATCATTGTTAGTCACAACGATTACGCAAGGTGCTTGTGTACGACTAAAAAGTGACAGCGAATTCAAATCATAGAGCAGCGATGTATCACCCAAATAGAGCACCATCGACTTACCTTTATCGCGATGAACACCATTAGCAGAAGCGACTAAACCATCGATACCGGATGCGCCTCGATTGCTATAAGTTTCGATGCCTAGGGGGTTAGTTAACATATCCGCTAACCTTACGATAAGGCTATTACCCATAAAAACACTAATGTCTAGCGGTAATCGCTCAATGCTACGGGCAACATCAAATTCGGTCAGATGTGAACGAGTAGGCATTAATGTCGTCACGAGTTGGGCATAAGATTTTAATTCATCTCCCCACCCGATATTTGTGCTGTGCTCCACTGTTTCTAAGGCTGACTCTAACCATAGAGGAATTGACACCTGACAATGTTTCAATGCAACGTGATCTGGGTTTAACCGCTCGCCAAATTCACTCAGCACTAGGTAATCACTGTGTAGAGATTGCTGCTTTAGCCAAGCATTCAGCCTTTTCGAAACCAGCCTTGCACCAACTTGGAGTACAGTATCGGCACTTGAAAGCATATCTGCTGCTTGCGGATTCTGAAGCCAAATATCATAACGCTGCCAGTCACCTCCCAAACCCGATTGAGGGTCGAGCAGAATTGGCCAACCTAATTTCTGCGCCAGTAACTTTGCTTGCTGGGCAATAGCGAGAGTTACACTGCCTACGACAATGACACCTTTTCTGTCACTTAGTCTTAATGCACTATGCTCCGCCGTATAGTCAGTAACGTTAACCGCATGGTAGTCGACAAAGCAGGCCTTGCTATTACGCCATTTCGCTATGGGTTGCAAATAGGCTGAGAACGAACGCTTATCGTCTCCACCATATAATGGTTCAGGGAACGGACAGTTGAAGTGAATACTACCTCCATTCACTTTTTGAACTGATAACGCATGGTCAACTGTAGATAATATCCACGTTGGCGAAATCTGGGTTGTCGGCGATGGCAGGTTAACGGTCTCCGTCACATGTTGTGAGAAGATTCCAGGCTGTACGATGGCTTGATTAGCACCACACTCGACTAACTCAATGGGACGATCAGAAGTCAGTAAAACCAGCTTCTCTTTAGTCAACTTCGACTCAGCAACCGCAGGAAGTAAATTAGCGACTGCAGTGCCAGATGTAACAATGACAGCAACAGGTGATTGGCTTGACTTGGCAAGACCTAACGCCAAGAAACCTAAACCACGCTCATCAAAGTGTGTGTGAACGGTCAACTCAGGGTGAGCAACAGCCTCAAGAGTAAGCGGGGTTGAGCGTGAACCCGGAGCAATGCATACGTGTCTTACCCCTTGGCGATAGAGTTCTTCTATCAGTATTTCCGTCCAAACCCTATTTAAAGCAGCTTGGTTTTGGCTCATGACGCAACACCTAATGACGGTTGGTCAGAAATTAGACTCAATAACGTGGACATCTTTTTATCCAACTCTTGCCATTCATGTTCGGCAATGGAACCAGGCACGATCCCCGCACCCGCGAAGAGTTGTAGCTCATCTTTGACCAATAACGCACTTCTAATCGCAACACAAAACTCTGCTTTTTCATGGCTTAGATAGCCCACTGAACCAGCGTACCAACCACGCGCAAAAGGTTCGTTCTGCTGGATATACTGCATTGCTTCTGCTCTTGGAAGCCCCGCAACCGCAGCTGTTGGCTGCAACGCTTGTAGCAATTGCACACCATTAATACCCTTGTGCAAATGCGCCAAGATGTTTCTTTTTAGATGTTGAACTTTACGCAAGCGAACTAAGCGAAGTTCGCTTTCTAAATGCACTTGGTCTGAATGTGGCGATAGGCTTTGCAGAATATCATCCACAACGTACTGATTCTCATTGATGTTCTTGTCATCTTGAGTCAACCAATTGGCAAGTTCCATATCTTGAGCGGCATTGCCACCTCGACCAATCGTACCCGCCAAGGCTTCTGTCTCTAACTCCTGCCCTACTCTTCGATAGAGGCGTTCAGGCGTTGAGCCTACAAATGCGTGACCAGGGGACAAAGCCATCAAAAAATGAAAGCTATGATGGTTTTGAGCATAACTTGCTTTGAGTAGTTGCGCAGGAGAAATGCAATGCTTGAGATCAACGCAGGTTTTACGAGCCAAGACCACTTTTTTGAATTTGTCTTGTTGAATTCCGGCTAAAACATCATCAACTAAATCACACCACTGTGCTTTCTCTGGTGTATGACGCAACGAGACGATGTCACTCGCTAGCGGCGCGAGTTCTTTTGCATCAGCAACGAGTTGTTTCAAAGCTCTAATTGATACCTCTTTGCTCATTCCAATATTAACCGCTAAACGCCACCCTTCATCGAAGCGAATCAACTCGACTTGAGGTAAGAAAAAGAATGCCGACATACAACGACGGTTTTTGTCTGAATGGCCATCAAAAGAGCGACCACCCCATACCCTTTGGTTTTCACCAAGAATCGTATAAGCAGGAGCCGCTTCTGAAAAAGTATGAAGCTGACCGAGTGCAACCACTTCTTCGCGGGTATCTCTAGACTGCCAATAGAACTTTGGATAATGAGGCTGAGCGTCCAACCAGTCGATGCCATGAGTCTTTGGTGAACCCTGCAATTCTTGCTCTAGTCGCTTGGTGCCTTGTGGCGCACGCTCTAGATTTTCAACAAGCTGAGTGATGGCTTTTGTTAAATGAGACAAATCAACCTCAAAACTGTAACTTTTAATCTTATATACACGAGATACTCTATTTATACCAACTACATAGATCAAGCAACACGCGCTTTAATTGTTCGCAATGTTAAGTGGCTCATTGCCACTGAATTCATATCCAATCTTTAATTTTCACTTTAGGCAGATTTTTATTCTTTCAAAAGCCAATTTAGTGTAATTTAGTAAAGAAATAGCCGTTTTTTTAGGAATATAGCAATGAAAAATATCGAGATGTCATCAAAACTCGATAATGTCTGCTACGACATTAGGGGACCTGTACTCAAACATGCTAAGCGCATGGAAGAAGAGGGACATAAAATACTGAAACTCAATATCGGTAATCCCGCCCCTTTTGGTTTTGATGCCCCTGATGAAATATTAGTCGATGTCATCAGGAATTTACCTACATCTCAAGGTTATTGTGATTCCAAAGGTATATACTCCGCGCGCAAAGCTGTGGTTCAACACTATCAGCGTAAAGGCATTCGTAGCTTAGACGTTGAAGATGTTTACATTGGCAATGGCGTTTCGGAGCTCATTGTAATGGCGATGCAAGCTCTGTTAAACAACGGAGATGAAATGTTAGTTCCCGCTCCTGACTATCCACTATGGACAGCGGCGGTTTCTTTATCCGGTGGTAGCCCAGTTCACTATCTTTGTGACGAACAAGCGGATTGGTATCCAGACCTAGATGATATCAAGAAGAAAATCACGCCTAAAACTCGTGGTATCGTGCTTATCAACCCGAACAACCCAACCGGTGCAGTGTATAGTCGTGACTTCCTACTCGAAGTGATTGAAATTGCACGTCAGCATAAGCTTATCATCTTCGCAGATGAGATTTACGACAAAGTTCTGTATGACGGCGCGACTCATACCTCAGTTGCAACCCTAACCGAAGATGTACTCGTAGTGACCTTCAATGGTCTTTCTAAGTCTTATCGCGTTTGTGGCTTCCGTGGCGGTTGGATGTTTATGACGGGCCCTAAGGAGCATGCCACTGGGTACATTGCCGGTCTTGAAATGCTTGCCTCGATGCGCCTTTGCGCTAACGTTCCGATGCAACACGCGATTCAGACCGCCTTGGGTGGCTACCAAAGTATCAATGAATTGATTTTGCCGGGTGGTCGTTTATTAGAACAGCGAGATAAAGCCTACGAGCTTATTACTCAAATTCCAGGAATCTCTTGTGTGAAGCCCAAGGGGGCTATGTACCTGTTCCCCAAGATCGACACCAAGATGTACAACATCAAAGACGATCAGCGCATGGTGCTCGATTTTTTGAAGCAAGAAAAGGTTCTCCTCGTGCAAGGCACTGGTTTCAACTGGCCTAAACCTGATCACTTCCGCATCGTTACTCTACCTCACGTAGAAGATCTAGAGATGGCGATTGGTCGATTTGAAAAATTCTTGGCAACATATAGCCAGTAACTCTTTCATAACACTGATATAAAGCCTATTCTTATTGAGCGCCGAATAAATAGTTCGGCGCTAGTATTAAGGGATTACGCTGTATGAAAGAAAGTCACTTTTTTGCTCACCTTGCTCGAATGAAACTGATCCAACGCTGGCCATTAATGCGTTCGGTTTCAACGGAAAACATCTCTGAACACAGTCTTCAAGTCGCCTTCGTTGCTCATGCTTTAGCCATCATAAAAAACAAGAAATTTGGCGGTAAAACCAACCCTGAAAGAATCGCGATTCTCGCGATGTATCACGATACCAGTGAAGTGCTAACGGGCGATCTTCCAACACCAGTTAAATATTACAACCCAGAAATCGCAAAGGAATACAAAAAGATAGAGTCTGCAGCTGAGCGAAAGCTGCTGTCTATGTTACCCGAAGAATTTCAGGATGATTTCCGACCTTTCTTAATTTCAGAATACGCTTACGAAGAAGACACCCAAATTGTCAAACAAGCCGATTCTATCTGCGCATATTTGAAATGTCTTGAGGAGCTGAGCGCTGGAAACCATGAGTTTGCTCTCGCCAAAAAACGTTTGGACCAAACACTGCTTGAAAAGCAAACCGAAGAGATGGACTATTTCCTAAACACCTTTGCACCAAGCTTTGAGCTTTCTCTTGATGAAATCAGTTAGCCAACTCGAGGAATTGAGATGCCGTTAGAATCCATGCAAATTTGGCAAGCCAGACATAGTGATGAGCACAAGCTCAGACGTAATGATCATCGCGACCCCTTCCAACGTGATAGAGCTAGGATTCTCCACTCTGCAGCGTTTAGGCGACTGCAAGCTAAAACGCAGGTGCACGGTACAGGTGTTAACGATTTTCACCGCACACGCCTAACACATTCGCTCGAAGCGGCTCAAATTGGCTCAGGCATCGCAGCTCAATTAAAACAAAAACAGCCAGAACTCGAACCATTATTGCCTTCTGATGCACTCATTGAAGCACTCTGCCTCGCTCATGATATCGGTCATCCACCCTATGGGCATGGCGGTGAAGTCGCACTCAACTACATGATGCGTGAATATGGTGGTTTTGAAGGTAACGCCCAGACGTTTCGTATCGTCACCCAACTCGAACCCTACACCGAGCATCACGGAATGAACCTCACCCGCCGCAGCCTATTAGGTTTGCTTAAATATCCCGCCCCTATTAGCCAAACTTGCGCCGACAAACAGCCCCACCCGGTGAGCAGCCAACGCCAGTTAAAAGCGAAGGACTGGGCGCCTGCAAAAGGGATCTACGATAAAGATAAGCCCCAGTTTGATTGGGTTATCGACCCACTATCTGACAGCGATAAATTATTGTTGCAAACCATGCGATTTGAGCAATTGACACCACTTCAACACAACAAGACGCAATTCAAATCTCTTGATTGCTCTATCATGGAGTTAGCTGACGATATTGCTTACGGTGTGCATGACTTAGAAGACGCAATTGTGCTTGAGTTGGTGGACAAAGATATGTGGCAAGCCAACGCCGCGGCGCAGCTTAAGACACAAACCAACACTTGGCTCTCAGAACATATTGACTCTATCACTGAACTGCTTTTTTCAGGCAAACACTACGAGCGAAAAGACGCCATTGGAGGCATTGTCAACGCTCTATTAACTAGCATTGAAGTCAAAAAGGTCCCCGAGGTAAATTTCGACGATCCTCTACTTCACTACAATGCCTACCTTGATGGTGATATGGAATGTGTCTTGGCGATTCTGAAACGATTTGTCAGTGAGTTCGTGATTCAAGTACCAAGGGTACAAATCGTCGAGTACAAAGGCCAACAAATCATTATGGATCTTTTTGAAGCATTCAGCGCCGACCCTGAGCGCTTACTTCCTGAGTCAACACGCAACCTTTGGCGTAAAGCCAGTGGACAACAAGATAACGGAATGCGTGTGATAGCCGACTATATTTCCGCCATGACTGACGGCTATGCCCAAAAGATGCATCAACAACTGTTTGCGGCGCATTCGAATTACTAGTGATTAGAAAGGGTAAAGCCTTATTTGTTGGAGTCCGGAGCGCAATAGTTTTTTTCATAAACACCTGAAGGCATTTGCTGAATCTGGAACTCTATCATTTTTTCAAATGCAACCAGCATAGCGTCGAAGTTCCGTTCAGGCTCTAACGTTTGAATAATATGATGGCCCGCTTCAACCGTGGATAGTGCATTAGGTGATGGTGCTTTGCGAATCCGATAATCGCCCTGCAAGGTCTCTGGCAATTTAACCAACGGTAAAGCATGCAAATTCGTAGACAGTTTCCACATCTTAAACGCTTTCTTCCACGTTCCGTCTAGTAGAATGACACGCAAGTGCTTGTTAGACGCTGCGAGTTGTACTTGCGATAATTCAACAGAGTCTTCACCCGGATACAGCACCACTGACTGGTATCTATCATCAGCCAACAGGTCATTAAGCGCCTGATGGGTCGAGAAATCCTCACCAATAAAAAGATGTCCGTTTGGCAATGACAAGGACAGAATTCGCGCCGTCCCAAGCGGACGCTTTTCTTCACTTGGATGCTGCAAAATGATCAATTGTGTGTCACAGTGAACGGGTTGAATCCACTGACAAATACAAGCGCGCTTAGCTTTCAAGCACTTGGGACAATATCGAGATATGGACACTTCTTTCGTCATAAGACTATTGCTGTTTTCTCTGCTTTGCGCATTACTGCAAATTCCGAGCTTACAATCCTTAGTAGAATGGAACAAGCTAGCAATACACGCGGGTCAATGGTGGCGGATAGTATCAGGAAATTTCTCGCATACCAACCTAGCACATCTGGGCATGAACCTCGCCGGACTCTGGGTCATTTGCTACGTATTTCGTCCTTCGTGGCGGTCAGTGGTGGCTGTTACGCTAATTAGTGCGACCTCTATTGGTTTCGCTTTGTTGTTCACAAACTTAACGTATTACCTAGGCCTATCAGGAGTACTCCACGCTCTATTTGCTTATTGGGCGCTACAAGAGGCACTGAGTGGAAGAAATTCAAGTTGGCTGTTGGTCTTGGGTATCATCGGTAAAGTGGCCTGGGAAAGCTTATACGGCGCGTCAGAAGCGACCTCGCAGCTAATCGCGGCTCCAGTTGCGACACAAGCCCACGCAATAGGACTTGGCGTCGGCTTGATTTTGGCACTCTCGGTAAGCGTCTATCGTCGTAAGTTACAAAGTGATTCTTGAACGGTTCTTCTCTACCGTTGCTTCACCAATACCTTTCACTTGAGTTAAATCATCTGCCGATTTAAAACTTCCGTGTTGATCGCGATACTCCACAATATCTTTTGCTTTTTCCTCGCCAACACCTTTGAGCAGTTCCGCTAGTTCCTCAGGGCCCGCTTGGTTGATATTGACTGTTATCTCTATCCCCTCTAGTTTCTTCGCTTCAGATGCATAGGAAAAGCTCACTGGGGCAACTAACAAAACTAGTAGCAGCCAAACGTTTTTTAGATACTTCATTTGAATTCCTTTTTCTCACTAAAAGTCGCCATTCAAGATACCCAGAAAAAACAAACTGAAAAGTTTTGTCTACTGAAAACAAAACGGACCGCGAATGCGGTCCGTTTTTATTAGCTTATCAGTTACACAAGAACTGTGAGCTGAATTGCGTCATCGACTCTGTTAATGCTGTTATTCAGCATCAAGCAAATATTCGATGTCCGTATTTTTGCGCAGAATTGAAAGTACGGAAGCTAAGTCTTGTTGAGTAGCCTCACGTTCCATTTGAGCGCCGATTTGCTCGTTGTATGCTTCGTTGTACTCAGAAGCGACTTTAGTTAGCTCAACAACAACAATGTTGCCTTCCATATCTTTAGTCTGAGCGTAGGTCGCTGCGTTTTCTGCTGGCTTAGTCATTGCAAACACAGTGCCTGCTAATGGAGAGCTACGGTCGATAGCTTCCAGTTCTCCAAAACTTAGACTGTTCGCTTGAAGTGCGTCTTGTTTGCCTTCTTTTAGCTCATTCACTAACTGAACACCCAACTCCATAGCCGCTTGCTCACCTTTAACCTTCGCTAGCTGAGTTTCCACTTGCTCTTTCACTTCTTCAAGTGGCAATACAGTTTGTTCACGAACGTCATCGACACGAACCACAATAATATGCTCTGGAGCCACTTCCATCACTTCAGAGTTAAGGCCATCTTCTTTCACTTCTGGTGACTGAATCGCTTGCATCACTGCTGGCGTTTTCAAGATTTCTGGCGCATCAACTTGAGAAATGAAATCAGTAGTCACGACTTTCTGATTTACCGCTTTCGCTGCATCATCCAGTGAATCAGGATATTCGAAAGCAACCTTCTCTAGTTCGTTTTGTAGGTTATAGAACTCATCCACCGCTACTTGGTCTTTAAGCTCAGCGATGATTTCGTCTTTCACTTCAGCTAAAGGCTTAGACTCAGATGCCTTGATAGCGTCAAGTTTAATGATGTGGTACCCGAAATCAGACTTAACTAAACCTGTCGTATCGCCCACATTCTTAAGAGCAAATGCAGCTTCTTCAAAAGCAGGATCCATTACATCACGTTCGATCCAACCTAAAGAACCGCCCTCTTCAGAGCTACCAATGTCTTCTGACTTTTCTTTCGCTAGCGTCGCGAAATCAGCACCAGCATTTAGCTCGTCCAAAATTGCTTGTGCTTTCGCTTCGTCATCGCCTTGAACCAAAATATGGCTCACTTCACGTTGCTCAGAAGTGGAGTATTTGTCTAAATGCTCGTCGTAGTATTTCTGAATTTCATCGTCAGTGACTTTAACTTGATCTTTAAGTGCTTGAGCAGATAGCTCAATGTAAGCCACTTTAACTTGCTCTGGACGCGTAAACTGCCCAGGGTTCTCTTCATAATACTTTTGAATCTCTTCATCAGTAATTTGAGCTTTCTTAGAGAAGTCAGCTAGCGATAGTGTCAGCGTTTTGATATCACGCGTTTGGGTTAGCAGCTTGCTTTGAAGCTCAATTTCGCTAGGAAGCGTAAACTCACTACCTTGCAATGCCGATAGTAGTTGGTTGCGAACCAAATCACGGCGAAGGTACTCTGCAAAGCTGTCAGCACTGAAACCAGCACGGCGCAGCGTTGCTTGATAAATGTCTTGGTCAAATTTTCCGTCATTTTGGAACTGAGGCATCTCAAGAATCATTTGACGGATTTGAGCGTCGCTAATACGTAGTCCTAGCGATTCTGCATGTTGCTCAAGCAACACGTCATTAATCATACGATCAAGGACTGACTTACGGAAAGACGCTACGTAGCTTGGGTCACCAAGCAGAGTCGAGAAGTAATCACCAAGCTGAGATTGCATGCGATTGCGTTCATTTTGATACGCTTGTTCAAACTCACCACGACCGATTTCTACATTACCCACTTTTGCCGCAGTATTGCCAATTCCGCCTGCGATATAGCTACCTACACCAGCAAACACAAAAGACAGAATAATGAGTCCTAAGATAATTTTAACCGCGATGCTATTCACGCCTTCGCGAATTCGCTCCATCATAATTTTATTACTCTCCAGATAGGAAGGGTTATCTTCTACTGCATCGGATAATATCAGAAAAAGAAATGCGCATCAGTAAGATGCGCATATTTAAAAAAAGTTCGACTCATTTTGTCGATTAAGCCTTACAAAAGCTTAATTTTTGCTCAGTTGACGCAAGGTTTGCGTACAACTGTAACAAATGATTAGTTACAAGCGTCTTTAAGAGCTTTACCTGCTTTGAATGCAGGAACTTTAGCTTCAGAGATTTGGATCTCTTCACCAGTTTTTGGGTTACGACCTGTACGTGCTGCACGAGTACGTACGCTGAAAGTACCGAAGCCAACTAGAGCCACTTGATCACCTTCTTCTAGAGTAGTGCTAACTGCTTCGATGAAAGCATCTAGTGCACGACCAGCTGAAGCTTTAGATAGATCTGCGTTCTCTGCGATTTTTTCCACTAATTGTGTTTTGTTCACTGTGTTTCCCCTTTCTGTTACCGAATTGTTATTTTTTAAAAGGTAACGTTAGTTCCATTCTCGTAGTTGAAGACTCTAAGCCTTGTCTATCAAGGGCTTCAGAGTTACATAGCTAAACTTAGTGCTACAAAAAAACGCTGACAAGCTTTTTTTGCCTATCAGCGCATTTCTTTTACCTAAATTTGGAGCACATCACTATTTTACAGGTTCAAATGCCGCTCCAAGCGGTGCTCTCTCTAAAGCAACTTCAAGAACTTCATCAATCCATTGCACCGGAATCACCTTCAGATCCGCAATAACGTTGTCAGGAATTTCTTCCAAGTCACGTTCATTATCCTTAGGAATCAATACCGTTTTGATGCCGCCACGATGCGCTGCAAGTAGTTTTTCTTTCAGGCCGCCGATAGGTAGAACTTCACCACGTAGAGTGATTTCACCTGTCATTGCCACCTCAGCTTTCACTGGGTTACCTGTCAAGCTCGAAACTAAAGCGGTGCACATTGCGATACCCGCACTTGGACCGTCTTTCGGCGTCGCACCTTCAGGAACGTGAACATGAATGTCACGCTTCTCGTAGAAGTCTGAGTTAATACCAAGCTTCTCTGCACGAGAACGTACAACCGTCATCGCGGCTTGAATTGACTCTTGCATCACATCGCCCAATGAACCGGTTTGAGTCAGCTTACCTTTACCGACCATCGCTTCAGTTTCGATAGTCAATAGGTCGCCACCTACTTCCGTCCACGCTAGGCCCGTTACCTGCCCAATGCGGTTGCTGTCGTCCGCTTTACCATAGTCAAAGCGTTGGACACCTAGGTACTCTTTCAAGTTATCTTGATTTACCGTCACCGTTTTCAGTTTCGGATCAAGCAAGATGTTCTTAACTGCTTTACGGCAGATCTTTGAGACTTCACGCTCAAGGCTACGAACACCCGCTTCACGTGTGTAGTAGCGAATGATGCCAATGATCGCAGAGTCTTCAATTTCAATTTCGTTCGGCTTCAAGCCATTACGTTGAACTTGCTTAGACACGAGGTGACGCTTAGCAATGTTCAGCTTTTCATCTTCTGTATATCCAGAAAGACGAATCACTTCCATACGATCAAGTAAAGGCCCTGGAATGTTCATTGAGTTAGACGTTGCAACAAACATTACGTCAGAAAGGTCGTAATCGACTTCTAGATAGTGATCGTTAAAGGCATTGTTCTGCTCTGGGTCTAGAACTTCAAGCAGCGCTGATGACGGGTCACCACGCATATCTGAAGACATCTTGTCGATCTCATCCAGAAGAAATAGTGGGTTTTTAACACCAACTTTCGACATCTTCTGAATCAACTTGCCCGGCATAGAACCGATGTAGGTGCGTCGGTGACCACGGATTTCCGCTTCGTCACGTACACCACCCAATGCCATACGAGTATATTTACGACCCGTTGCAGCCGCGATTGAGCGACCGAGGGAGGTTTTACCCACACCAGGAGGACCAACAAGGCACAAGATAGGACCTTTTAGCTTGTTAATGCGGTTTTGCACCGCCAAATACTCAAGGATGCGCTCTTTAACGCGCTCTAGGCCATAGTGGTCTTCGTTCAGTACTTCTTCCGCTTTTGCTAGGTTCTTTTTCACTTTAGAGCGTTTAGCCCAAGGAACACCTACCATCCAGTCGATGTAACTGCGAACAACGGTTGCTTCAGCGGACATCGGAGACATCATCTTAAGCTTTTGTAGCTCTTGTTCGGTCTTCTCTTTCGCTTCGGCAGGCATTTTTGATTCTTCAATCTTAGCCTTCAGTGTTTCGAACTCATCAGGAGCATCATCTAAGTCGCCGAGTTCTTTCTGAATCGCCTTCATTTGCTCATTCAGGTAGTACTCACGCTGAGATTTTTCCATTTGTTTCTTAACGCGACCACGAATGCGTTTCTCAACTTGCAGTAAGTCGATTTCCGATTCCATTTGTCCCATTAAGAACTCTAAACGCTCAGTTACATCAAGCAACTCAAGCACTTGCTGCTTATCTACGAGTTTAAGCGGCATATGAGCAGCGATAGTATCAGCAAGACGCGCTGCTTCATCGATGCCACCGAGAGACGTTAGTACTTCTGGTGGAATCTTCTTGTTCAGTTTGATGAAACCCTCAAACTGGTCGATTGCACTACGTACAATGACCTCTTCCTCACGCTCATCGAGTTCTGGCGTGATCAGGTATTCAGCATCCGCTACGAAAAATTCTTCATCGCGGTAATTGTTAATTTTGGCACGCTGCTGACCTTCAACCAGCACTTTTACTGTGCCATCCGGTAGCTTGAGAAGCTGCAAAATGGTTGCAACTGTGCCTGTTGTGAATAGATCGTCGATTTTTGGCTCTTCAGTATCTGCTTCTTTCTGAGCCACAAGGAGTACTTGTTTGTCATTATCCATCGCCGCTTCTAAGCAACTAATGGACTTTTCGCGGCCAACAAACAAAGGAATCACCATGTGTGGATAAACAACCACGTCGCGCAGAGGCAATACCGGGATTTCTATACGCTCGGAACGTTCCAAGTTCATATTATTCTCTCTTCCGCTTAGTATTATTTTCAGTATATGGGGGCGTATTCGTTGGATTCAATAAAGAAATAAAAAAAGGAGGTATCAAATACCTCCTTTTTATCTCAGCTTCGCAAATTACTCGGCGCTGGCAACTTGATTATCGTTGTTTGTGTAGATAAGTAGCGGTTCTGACTCACCATTTATCACACTTTCATCAATAACCACTTTGCTTACGTCAGTAGCCGATGGTAATTCGTACATCGTTTCTAGCAGCACACCTTCAAGGATTGAACGTAGACCACGAGCACCTGTTTTACGCTCCATTGCTTTCTTAGCAATCGCACGCAGTGCATCTTCGCGGAACTCCAACTCAACACCTTCAAGGTCGAATAGCGCACCATACTGTTTGGTCAGTGCGTTCTTCGGCTCATTCAAGATTTGAATCAGTGCATCTTCATCAAGCTCGGTTAGAGTCGTTGTCACAGGTAGACGACCAATGAACTCTGGAATTAGACCGTACTTAACTAGATCTTCTGGCTCAACTTGGGTAAATAGCTCGCCGACAGTCTTAGTTTCGTCTTTTGAACGAACTTCTGCGCCGAAACCAATACCAGTGCCAGTTGCAACACGTTGGTCGATCACTTTATCGAGACCTGCGAATGCACCACCACAAATAAACAGAATCTTAGAGGTATCTACCTGCAAAAATTCTTGTTGTGGGTGCTTACGACCACCTTGAGGTGGAACCGATGCAATTGTACCTTCAACCAGTTTTAGTAGTGCCTGCTGAACCCCTTCTCCCGACACATCTCGTGTGATAGATGGGTTCTCAGCTTTACGTGAAATTTTGTCAATCTCATCGATATAGACAATACCGCGCTCGGCTTTTGCTACATCGTAGTCGCACTTCTGAAGTAGTTTTTGGATGATGTTTTCAACGTCTTCACCAACATAACCGGCTTCGGTCAATGTTGTTGCGTCGGCCATTGTGAATGGCACATCAAGGAAACGTGCAAGCGTCTCAGCAAGCAGTGTTTTACCACTACCCGTCGGACCGATAAGAAGGATATTACTCTTACCGAGTTCAACACCGTCTGCCGTTGTATCACCATTGCGCAAGCGCTTATAGTGGTTGTAAACAGCGACTGAGAGAACTTTCTTCGCGTAGTCTTGACCGATTACATAATCATCGAGGTGTGCGCGAATGTCTCTTGGCGTTGGTAACGCTTCAGATTCCTTCTTCGGCAGCACATCTTTGATTTCTTCACGGATGATGTCGTTGCATAAATCAACACACTCATCGCAAATGTAAACAGACGGACCTGCGATTAGCTTGCGAACTTCGTGCTGACTTTTACCACAGAAAGAGCAATACAGCAGTTTACCGCTACCACTCTCTTTGCTTTTATCTGTCATTCGCTAACCTCTTAGCCTTTACTTTCTATGTTTTGAGTGTATATCAATTTAGACCAAATTGCGCCCGCCAATTTGATTTTCACAGGCTTCAATTTGGTCAATTGTTACTCAAACGATTGTCGATTAACCGCGATGGGTTAAAACTTCGTCAATAATACCGTATTCAGCGGCCTGAGCAGCTGACATAAAGTTGTCACGGTCAGTATCTTTTTCGATAACGTCGAGTGGCTGACCTGAGTGTTCTGCCAAAAGATTGTTCAGCTTCTGTTTGATAGTCAGAATTTCTTGTGCATGAATCTGAATATCTGAAGCTTGACCTTGGAAACCGCCTAGTGGTTGGTGAATCATCACGCGAGAGTTAGGCAGAGCAAAACGTTTACCAGGAGCACCACCTGCAAGTAGGAAGGCACCCATGGAACATGCTTGACCAGTACAAAGCGTGCTTACATTAGGCTTAATAAACTGCATAGTATCGTAAATCGACATACCAGCCGTTACGCTACCACCAGGAGAGTTAATGTAGAGGAAGATATCTTTGTCAGGATTTTCTGATTCAAGGAAAAGCATCTGGGCAACAATTAAGTTCGCCATGTTGTCTTCCACTTGACCAGTCAAGAAAATGATTCGTTCTTTTAGTAGTCGCGAATAAATATCGTAAGAGCGTTCGCCACGGGAAGTTTGTTCAACCACCATCGGTACTAGCGCGTTCATAATTGGCGACATTGCATTTTTTTCTTGGTAGCTCATATTCTTATGTCCCTAAAATAAATGGCCCGGATGATAAACATCATACGGACCATTGTTAGCAGAGAAGTCGACTCTAAGTCAACCTTCTATACAAGATATTGCTTATTAAGCAGCAGGCTGTTGGTTCATTAGCTCGTTGAAGCTAACTTCTTTATCAGAAACCTGTGCTTTAGCAAGAATTGCATCGATCGCTTGCTCTTCTAGTGCAACGTTGCGCATGTTGTTCATCATTTGCTCGTTTTGCTCGTAGTAAGAGATTACTTCTGATGGATCTTCGTACGCTGTTGCCATTTCAGAGATAAGCTCTTTCACTTTCTCATCGCTAGCTTCTAGCTCTTCAGACTTGATCACTTCACCTAGAAGTAGGCCAACAACTACGCGACGCTTAGCTTGCTCTTCGAATAGCTCACGTGGAAGCTGTTGTGCAGCTTCTGGGTTGCCACCGAAACGTTGTGCAGCTTGCTGACGTAGAGCACCGATTTCTTGGTCGATTAGTGCAGCAGGAACGTCGATGTCGTTCTCTTTAACTAGACCGTCAAGAGCTTGCTCTTTGATACGGTTCTTGATTGCTTGCTTAAGCTCGCGCTCCATGTTCTTACGAACTTCAGCTTTAAGAGCGTCAACGCCGCCTTCAGCAACACCGAACTTAGCAACGAACTCGTCGTTTACTTCTGGAAGCTCACGTGCTTCAACTTTGTTCACTTTGATTAGGAACTTAGCTGCTTTACCTTTTAGGTTCTCTGCGTGGTAATCTTCTGGGAAGTTTACGTCGATTTCAAATTCCATACCCGCAGTCTTACCTTGGATACCGTCTTCGAAACCAGGGATCATGCGACCAGCGCCCATTTCTAGTGGGAAGTTCTCAGCTTTACCGCCTTCGAACTCTTCACCGTCGATTGAACCAGTGAAATCGATAGTTACACGCTTACCGTCTTCAGCTGCTTCTTCAACATCAGTCCAAGTTGCTTGCTGCTTACGTAGAGTGTCGATCATTTCTTCAACGTCAGCGTCATTTACTTCAGTTGCAGGCTTTTCAACAACGATGTTTTCTAGACCCTTAAGTTCTACTTCTGGGTAAACTTCGAAAGTCGCAGTGAAAACAAGATCTTTACCAGCTTCGTTTTCAACAGGAGCGAAAGTAGGCGCGCCAGCTGGGTTGATTTTTTCAGAAACGATTGCTTCGATGAAGTGACGTTGCATAACTTCACCCATCACGTCTTGACGTACTGCTTTGCCGTACATTTGCGCAACCATCTTCATCGGTACTTTACCTTTACGGAAACCGTCGAAACGACGGTTTTTCGCGATGTTGCGTAGTTCAGCTGTCACTGCGTCTTCGATGTTAGCAGCAGGAACAGTAATGTTTAGACGGCGCTCTAGGCCCTCTAGAGTTTCAACAGTAACTTGCATTGTATAAACCTCAGTTTGGCTCAGTGTTGGCTGAGCGTATGAGCATCCATATCACGAGGATATTTCCGCTTCATCCTTGTTAGTACCAATAGGTACTTCTTTAAAGTGAGCATCGATAACCAGTAAATCATGCTTTAATTAGCATGTTATCTTGGCTATCGGACTAATGAGTGACGTCTTCATCGGGCTGAATAGACAGCCTCAAAGGCATCTCTGATTAGTCTCAGGACAAAATTTCAGACGCGACATTCTAGCGATCTCCGCCTACCCTGTCGAGTCGAAGTCGGGTCAATCGGTGGTTTTGTCTCTAATTACTCCAAGAAAACGTTCAACAATGACGTTTTCAACCGATTCCAACTTGAAATGGGGACAATATCGGCTTTTTCAAGAGAGTGAAGGGCTTTTTTTGGTGAATGGCGAAAAAAGAGATCTTGCTCCTGTTTTGCAACGCGTTAACCTCTCAGTTCTTATAACTTTTTTGCCACAAAACCCTCAAATTCGTTAACCTATGCTTTCAAACGACATACGGAATCGTTGGGGTTTAACGTTGGGGTTCGACGATGCGATTGAAACGGATTTTGCTAGGCTTTGTTGCCCTATTTCTCTTAATTTCGACTGTAGGCGGTCAATGGTACTGGCAGCACAGCTACGCTGCTCTTGAAGAACAGCATAACAATTGGCTGAACCGATTCGTAGAAACCATCGACAGTAAACTGGACAAGTATCGACATATCCCACAACTCCTGTCGCAAGATAAAGAATTAGTAGATGCATTATTATCCCCGAGCAACACCGCTCAAATTGAAGTGACTAATCGCTACTTGGAGCAAGCCAACCGGATTATCTTGGCCTCAGATACCTATCTCATCGACCGTTACGGCAACACCATTGCCTCAAGTAACTGGGCATTAGAACGTTCATTTATCGGCAAAAACTTTGCGTTTCGACCTTATTTCCAAGAAGCCATTAACGGTGGACGAAGTACTTATTTTGCGCTGGGCTCGACATCTGGGCAACGCGGTTATTATTACTCTTTTCCTGTAACTTATGCTGCAGAGCACATTGGTGTGGTGGTGGTCAAAATGGATCTGTCTTCCATTGAACGCAACTGGCAAAGTGAAACTAGCACCTATGTTGCCACCGACAATAATCACGTCGTGTTCATGTCTAGCAACCCTAATTGGCTGTTTAACAGTCTTTCAACACTGAACTCGCAAACACTGCAACGTATCCGTAATTCAAGACAATACTTAGAAACCGACATTCACAGTTTGGGATTCATCGGTGACCTGACGGCAAAATCCGCCCAACTTGCTAATCCTGAGGGTAATATATTCACCAAACACTACTTGGTTACCCAACGTGAATCCGGTATTCCAAACCTTATTTTAAGGGTATTAACTCCTCTCTCGACGCTCTATATTGAGCTTTTCGGCTTTATTAGCGTGCTAGCACTGGTTTTTATTACGCTTTACCTAGTCGTCGCTCTGATTGAGAACCGCCGCTATCGCCACCGACAGATCGAACAGGTGCAAACTGAGGCGAAACAAAAGCTTGAGTTTTTGGTGATGGAACGCACCGCCGAACTGCATGTAGAAATTGATGAAAGGGTCAAAACTGAGAAAGCCTTGCGACAAGCTCATGATGAACTCATTCAAGCCGCTAAATTGGCAGTGCTAGGTCAAATGTCTGCCAGTATTAGTCACGAGCTAAATAACCCTCTTGCAGCCATTCGCAGCTTTGCCGAAAACGGGCAACGTTTTATCGACAAAAACAAAGTTGACCGAGCAAAAGATAATTTACAGCGTATCGTCGCTTTGACTGAACGAATGGCAAAAATCAGCCAGCAACTTAAATCTTTCGCCAAACGCAGTGATGCCAATGAGTTAAGCCGTATCAAGCTTGCTCCGGTGATATTTTCAACCATAGAGTTAATTCAACCACAACTTAAGAGTCATCGAGTCATGCTCGATTGTAAAATTGGTCAGCAAGATACCTTAGTACAAATCAATCCCATTCAGGTTGAACAGGTCCTCATCAATTTGCTGACTAACGCAATGCAAGCCATGCATGATAGTGAACAAAAACGACTAGAGTTGACCATAGAACAGGGTCAAACCAAAGTGACGATTCATATCGATGATTCTGGACCGGGCTTGCATGGCAACTCGATTGCAGAGCTGTTTGAGCCCTTCTATACAACCAAAGAGAATGGCCTTGGGTTAGGGCTTTCCATTTCCCAACAAATTATTCAAAACCTAAACGGCAAGATTCGTGTCGCTCGATCTCCTCTTGGGGGCGCTCGTTTCTCGGTTGAATTGCCTATTTTCACCCATGCGGACAAGGACTAAATTATGAGCCAAGTGTTTTTTATCGATGATGAAGCTGATATAAGAGCCGCGTTGGAACAAAGCTTCGAACTCGCCGATATTGAGGCGCGATTCTTCGCGTCTGTTGAAGATGCCATGTTGTGTCTAAAACAAAATGACCTTCCGCTTGCCATTATTTCCGATATTCGTCTACCTGGGTTATCAGGTCTGGATTTACTCAACACTGTCACCCGCCACCACCAAGGTATTCCCGTCATCCTGATTACTGGGCATGGCGATATTTCGATGGCGGTTCAAGCCATTCAAGATGGTGCTTACGATTTTATCGAGAAACCCTTTTCTGCTGAACGTCTCATCGAGATAACACAACGAGCGATTGAGAAGCGACAACTTACCCTTGAGAATGAAAGCCTTAAGCGCTCACTAAAAGCAAGCCAAACACTTGGACCGAGGATTATCGGTGACACCAATGTGATTCAAGAACTCCGCTCTACTATCTCTGTGGTTGCCGATACCGATGCCGATATTTTGCTGTTTGGAGAAACGGGCACAGGCAAAGAGTTGGTTGCACGTTCTTTACATGAACAGAGCTCACGGAAAGACGGTAATTTCGTCGCAGTAAACTGTGGCGCGGTTCCAGAGAATTTGATTGAAAGCGAGCTATACGGCCATGAGAAAGGAGCGTTTACCGGCGCAGAGAGCAAGCGTATTGGTAAGTTTGAACACGCAGAAGGCGGAACCTTATTTTTGGACGAAATAGAATCGATGCCAATGCAAGCGCAAATAAGACTGCTGCGAGTATTGCAGGAAAGAGCCATTGAGCGAGTCGGTTCTAATGCTCTCATTCCCCTAAATATTCGCGTTATCGCCGCCACAAAAACCGATCTAAACCAAGCTTCGATGCAAGGTACTTTTCGCCAAGATCTTTATTACCGCCTAAATATCGTGACTTTAGATTTACCTCCTCTAAGAGAGCGGAAAGACGATATCGCTTCACTGTTCCACCACTTTCAGCTTGTCGCTGCATCCCGCTATGGAAAAACCGCTAATGCATTAACTCCTCACGAACTTAGCCAACTTATTGGCCATGATTGGCCCGGCAATGTGAGAGAGCTAAGAAACTGTGCTGAGCGTTTTGTCCTACTGGGTAAAATTCAAGCAGGCACGCCTAATCAAGAAGAAAGTAGCGAAGGACAGTCTCTCGCCGAACAAGTGGGGTTATTCGAAAAAAATGTCATTGAGCATGCCCTTATCGAAACCAATGGTAGCATCAAGGCGACAATGGAAAAGCTCAACGTTCCTAGAAAAACTTTGTACGATAAAATGCAGAAATATCAGCTCATTAAGGAATCCTACAAAAGCTCCTACTAAAATACTGTAGAAGTGTGAGCCAAGTCTCCTATACTTAAATTATATAGACAGGATGTTGCATAACAATTGGGTATAAGAACACGTAGGGAGACGATTATGGGCGAAAAAACAAAGGTTCCCTTTATTTCTGATACGGTAGAAATCGATGGTATTTTTTACGTTGAGCATCGCACCAGCGAGACTGTAGACAGAAGAAAAAAACAGAGTAGACGTGTTTTTTATGAAAGACGCTCTCAGCCGGATCCAAGAACACAGAATATCAAGCATATAGATGAGGAGGTCTAACGACCTCCTCTTTTTTTGTTATTAATAAATGGTTATTTAGTAATGATCTCTGGCCCCATTAATGTGGTCGGAAGCCAAGTGGAAACCCAAGGTACGTAAGTAACAATTATCAAGAATAGGAACATAACCGCAACCCAAGGCAGTGCTGCTTTCACCACACCCATCATCGACATTTTCGCCACCCCTGCGGTGACAAACAGGTTGAGTCCAACTGGCGGAGTTATCATCCCTATTTCCATGTTCACGACCATCATAATGCCAAGGTGAATCGGGTCGATACCCAGTGCAATGGCGATAGGGAAAACTAACGGCGCCACGATGATCAACAAGCCAGATGGCTCCATAAACTGACCACCAATAAGCAGTAGGACATTCACCACAATCAGGAAGGTAATTGGACCAAGGCCTGCCGAAAGCATTGATTCAGTGATCATTTGAGGAATACGTTCTTCTGTTAATACATGCTTAAGGATCAGAGCGTTAGCAATGATAAACAGAAGCATGATAGTCAGTTTTCCTGCTTCAAACAGAGTATGCTTGGTATCTTTATGCACAAAAGCTTGGAACACTTTAACTATCGCTGGCTTGGTATTTTCCTTATCAGCAAACGGCCCCATATCTTTGTAGATAAAGTTAGCAATCAAAAATGAATACACTGCTGCGACCGCTGCGGCCTCTGTTGGTGTAAATACACCACCGTAGATTCCGCCAAGAATAATCACTACTAACAGCAAACCCCAACTCGCTTCACGAGCGGAATCGAAAACTTCCTTCCAACCTACAAATGGTTGCTTTGGCAATCCTTTTACTTTTGCAGCGATATAAATGGCGATCATTAGCATCAAGCCCGCAAGCAAGCCTGGGATAACGCCACCAAGGAACATACGGCCTACAGAAACGTCCGTTGCCGCAGCGTAGACCACCATTACAATGGATGGCGGGATTAAAATCCCTAAAGTACCAGCATTACAAATGACCCCTGCTGCAAACTCTTTGGTATAGCCATTTTTGATCATACCCGCGATAACAATACTACCAATCGCTACCACTGTTGCAGGCGATGAACCCGATAACGCTGCGAACATCATACACGCCACCACTGATGCCATGGCAAGACCACCGCGGAACCAACCGACCATAGCAATCGCAAAACGAATGATGCGCTTTGCTACACCACCCGTCGACATAAAGCTCGATGCCAGAATAAAGAATGGAATTGCAAGTAACGTGTAGTGGCCTGCAAAGGCGTTAAATAAGGTTTGCGCTACAGATGCTAACGATGCGTCCGAGTGCATTAGTAGGAACAAGATACTGGACAAACCCAGTGACACGGCAATAGGCACGCCAATTAGCATGAAGCCTACCACCATTAAGAAGAGTAATAGAATATCCATGCTTATTTATCCTTGTCTTTAACACTGTCAAACGCGTTGTCCTGCATTTCCGCTTTTAACGCTTCTAGATCTTCTTCAGCTTCATGACCTGCGATCAGTCGGTCCAACTTACCCGTCATTATCTGGTAAGCGGCTTGAGCAAATCTAAAGGTCAGTAATGCCATACCAATTGGCAGTGCCATATAAGGAATAAAGCGCGGCAGTTTTTCGTAACGTTCACCTTCATTTAGCCAGTCTGCTAAAAACTGTAAAACCTCAGGCATAGGAATATCGTCGGTTTCATACCAAGCTCGCTCGGTGGCAAACGGGTACCAGTAGTTCCACGAACCGATTAGCAATAAGATAGAAAACACCAAACAAGCTAATACCGAGGCAATGGCAAACAGTTTGCGTTTATCCTCCGATACCATATTGATGATAACATCCACACCGATATGAAAGTGCTTTTTAACACCATAGGACGCGCCGACAAGGACCATCCAGGCAAACATAAATACGGTAAGTTCAAGAGCCCAAAGGATATTGTCGTTAAATACATAACGAGAAATAACGTTAGCAAAAGTGAGCAAAGTCATCGCGCCAAGGAAGAAAGCAATCAGCGTTTCTTCAAAAGCATCGGTCACTTTACCAATACGAGAAATAAGAGACTGTTCCATGTGATACATCGCTTTTGTAATAGTAGGGACAGAGGGTTAGGCCCCACTTCCCGTAGGGCCCTTAACAATGAATTTCGAGGTTATTGTTGGTTTGATGCTTGAGCGGCTTCGATCAAGTCCGCACCAATGTCTTTCTCAAACTTTTTCCAAACAGGTTGCAGAGCTTGAACCCACTGTTGACGTTGCTCTGGTGTCAAAGTACGCACGACACCACCCGCTTCAACAATATTGTTTTTATTGGCTAGGTTCACTTTGCTCGACTCTGAGTTACGAGTCTCAGTCACTTCTTTTAGGATCTGTGCGAACTGCTCACGAGTATCATCCGGCATACCATCCCAGAACTCCTTTGAAGTCACTACAAGATAGTCAAGAATACCGTGGTTGGTTTCTGTCACACCGTCTTGAACTTCAAAGAACTTCTTGCCGTAGATATTTGACCACGTGTTTTCTTGACCATCGATAACCTTCGTTTGCAGGCCGCCATACACTTCTTTGAATGACATTTTCTGAGGGTTTGCACCTAACTGTTCAAACTGAGCAACTAACACGTCAGAAGCTTGAACACGGAATTTCAGGCCTTTCGCATCACCAGGAACAAGAAGTGGCTTATTCGCCGACATTTGTTTCATGCCGTTATGCCAAAATGCCAGACCTTGCAGACCACGACGATTCATCGCGTTCTTCAGTTTTTCACCCGACTCTGAGTTTTGGAAACGATCAACGGCTTCTACGTTTTCAAATAGGAAAGGTAGGTCGAAGATGCGGTACTTCTTGGTGAATTTCTCGAATTTAGAAAGTGAAGGAGCGGCAAGTTGAACATCGCCGTTTAAAAGGGCTTCGAGAACTTTATTGTCATCGTAAAGAGTAGAGTTAGGAAACACCTGCATACACGCTTTACCGTTCATTTCTGTATTTACACGCTCTTCTAACAATGACGCGGCAATACCTTTAGGGTGTTTGTCGGTGTTGGTTACGTGACTAAACTTAATCACAATCTCACCTGGATCACACGCCGCAGAGGCATTAAAACTTGCTAGAGCAATAGCAGAAACAGACAGTAGGGATAGAGGCTTTAACATTATTATTCTCCTTTGGATTAATGCAGTCCCTTCAATGGGTACTGATAATCTTGTTAGAGCAATAACGATGCCAATCAAAAAAAAGCTATAATTACAACGAGTTATAAAAGATTTCTATTTTCAAGTGTAGAACCAGCCTTTGAAATGGGTGGAAAGTGACACATTTATAAAATGAAAAAGGGTAGAAACAAGCCCATTTCTACCCATGGTAACTTCCGCTTTTCTAACGGGAAAAGCAGTTACTAGATAGCCGCTTTAACCGCTTTCGCTAATTTGTGAGCAGCTTTCTTCGGGTCAGCTTCTGGATCGTTAAAAAAGTTGGAAACTACATCCGTAATCGCGCCCAGTACATAACTCGTTGTCGCCATATTTTGCGACATACTTGGTACTAAACCACCATTTTCAATGCTTTGCTCAAATGTTTTTCTAGAATCCAGAGCGCACTTGTCAAAACCGTGCATATCCATATCGGTTCGAACCGGGAAAGATCCTTTGTTTAAGTTGAACACTTCTTGGAACTGCTTATCCATGATGGTTCTGGCGAGTGCTTTCTGGGCGTTCACTTCGGCTTCGTCTTTGATATCAAAGAAGGCAAAACTATCAACATTCTGGATAAACTGCCCTTTAGTACCCGGCGCGGGAACGCATAGGTAATCTTTACCCGGAATTTTTCCTGCGGCGGTAAATTCACCCTTGGCCCAGTCTCCCATGATCTGCATAGCAGCCTGCCCATTAAGAACTCGGTTGGTTGCCACGTTCCACTCTCGACCTTGGACGTCCTCATCCATGTATTCGCGCATTCGGCCGAACGTCTCAAATACCTTCGCCATTTTGTCGCTCGACAAAGTGTCCATATCTAGATTAACAAACGCTTGTCTAAAATCTTCAGGTCCTAGTACCGCAAGGGCAATTGTTTCAAACAGTGTTGTGTCTTGCCAAGGGCCTGAGCCATTAGCAAGAGGTGTGAAGCCCGCAGCTTTGATTTTTTCCGCAGCAGCAAAGAATTGTTCTAGAGTTTCTGGAACCGAATCCACTCCCGATTTTTCTAACACTTGTGGATTGACCCAGAGCCAGTTAACTCGGTGGATATTGACTGGAACAGCAACATATTTGCCATCGTACTTCATGCCTGCCGCTACGACAGGTGGCAATACTTCATCCCACCCATCAGCTTTGGCAACATCATCAAGATTGGTCAGAAAACCTAAACCTCCCCACTCTTGAATATCCTCACCTTTGATCTGGGCAGCTGACGGAGGATTACCCGAGACCGCTCGAGTTTTCAGCACTGTCATAGCGCTTTCACCACCTCCACCAGCAATGGCAAAGTCCTTCCAGGTGTAACCTCGCTGCTCCAATTTCTGTTTTAGGATTTGAACCGATTTAGCTTCACCGCCAGATGTCCACCAGTGCAACACCTCAACTTCACTCGCTTGCAGAAAAGTAGGAAAGATTGTGGAAGTAAGCAGTAACGCTAGTAGTGATTTACGCATATTCATTGCCGTTATCTGTGCATCGATATCACTATAGTGATATCGAGTTATTGGATTCAGTGACTTTAACGCTCTGTTTGAGGTTAATTCAATAGCTAGCCTGCCTAGGCCTCTAGGTTGGGCGGAATAAACACTTGTACTTCTAGCCCACCAAAATCTGCGTTACGAATGATCAAATCGCCGCCAAGGCCGTGCAATATACTGCGACAGATCCCCAAGCCTAAACCATGCCCCTCTTTATCCGTTGCAATGCGAACATATGGCTCGAACACTTCTTCGATGCGAGACTCCGGTATGCCAGGACCTTTATCTAAAATGGTAATGATGATCCATTTGGGATTCTCTTCAATGCTGACAAATGCTCGATTGCCATATTTAACCGCATTATCGATTAGGTTAGTCAGCACTCGTTTAATGGCTAGTGGCTTAACAACTACTGGCTCCATCGGAAGCGCGGTGAAACTAACCAGCGTATGCACTTGGTTATGTGTCTCTGAAACACTGCGAATCATCTCATTGAGGTCAATGTAGGCATTGTTTTCATGTAAATCGGTATCACGTACACACTGCAGCGCGCCTTTCACCATCATTTCAAGGTCATCCAGATCTTGGTTAAACTTGTCTCGCCTGACATCATCATCTAGAAGTTCTGCTCTCAACCTCAAACGTGTAATAGGCGTTTTCAAATCGTGAGAGATAGAAGAAAACAGGTGTTCACGGTCAGATACATACTGGCGAATACGTGTCTGCATACGGTTAAACGCACGTGTTGCCGTCACGAGTTCAGAAGCACCAGCTTCTCTTAATGGTGGCTGATCGATGTCCATACTCATTTCATTCGCAGCTTTCGCCAATCTTCTCAAAGGCTTAACTTGAGCACGAACCAAAAGGAAAGTCAGGATCAGCAACAAGGTTGTAGAAGTAAATAAGAACACCATTTGATCTTGAGTCAGCATGGTATCTTCGAGCTGAATATATGGTGAAGGCAATAAAGCCGCGATATAGATCCACTCATCTTGATTAAGCTTCAATTGTACCACCAGAATTGGCGGGTCTAGTGGACCTAGCGTTAACGTATGGTGTGCCCAAGACTTAGGCAGATCTTTGATAAAAATATCGTTTTTGAGCAGTCGTAAGTTTTCTGCTTTCGAGAAGTTCACCTTTACAGCTTCTATGGTCGGTAGCTTCTCTTCCAGCACTTTGGTCACCGAATCCATAGACGCCAGTTTAAGCGGGGTGTCTGGAATCGGGTCAACGATGAGCTCTTCTTTATTGAATGAAACGAAGAAACGAGTACCACCCATATTACGTATCTGGTCGAGAACAATATGGCGATATTTAATAGGGAGTTTTTGGAAAAAGGTCACCGTTGAAGCGAACATGGTCGCCATACTAGCAGAGGTATCACGAATACCTGATAGCTCATCTTGCTTAGTTTTTTGGTACCAAATTGCCGTGAGTACACCTTGAGAGCACACGACTGCCAACAAAGTCAGCAGCAGTGTTCTCGCGACTAAAGAGTTAGGGCTAAAACGCTTTAGCCAATGAGTTCTAGACATGTGTTATTGGCCATATTCCACTGGAACAGACAGAATATACCCATTACCACGCATGGTTTTAATATAGTGAGGGAAGTTTTTACTAGTGCCTAATCTATTTCGAATTCGGCTTAACTGAACGTCAATGCCACGTTCGTAAGGAAGGGCTTCACGGCCACGAGTCGCAAACGAAATAGTATCGCGATCAAGAATTTCATTCGGGCGCGACAGAAACAGCATTAGCAACGCAAAGTCACTACCGGATAAATCATGCGTACGGCCATTCACCTTATTGGTCATACGATGAGCAATGGTATCCAAATGCCAGTCGCCAAAATCGATCGTTCTTGGTGGCGTTTCTTCTGCCTTATCACCATTGAGATGGGTCCGGCGCAACAGTGCTTTAATTCGAGCCATCAATTGACGCGGACTAAATGGTTTCGCAATGTAATCGTCAGCACCGATTTCTAAACCAATAATTTGATCGGTTTCGTCAGATACTGCGGTTAGCATAATAATGGGTACTTGCGAGTCTCGTCGTACACGCTGACAAAGAGTAAAACCATCGTCTCCCGGTAGCATGACGTCGAGCAGAATAAGATCCGGGTAGCCTTTAGCCTTAATAAACAGCTCCATTTCTACCCCATCTTCAGCAGTAGAAACTTGAAAGCCAGATTTCGTCAAATACTCATCGAGTAAGAGACGGATCTCTTCATCGTCATCTACAACCAAAATGTGCGTCTTAGCCTGCATTTTATTTCCTTAAGTCTGCACTTATTCCCTATAGTGTAAGGCTTTAGCGGAAATTTTATTATTGATTCGTTTATAAAATTTGCAGCTCGAATTTGCGCAAGGTCACAAAAATGACATGATGATACTTTTTAGCCATAAAGGGTTAACAAATTCATTCATCTTTATGATGAGCAACTGATTTCCATACGTTTACCCCATTCAGGTGGAAGCTTGGCAAATTCTTCATGTTCTGCTTGTTCCTCGTAAGGGAATTTGAGTAAGTCCGCCAACTGATGAACCAGTGAAAAATCGCCTTTCTCAGCAAGTTCTATGGCCTGTTGGGCTAAATAATTTCTGAGAATGTACTTTGGATTCGCTAAACGCATTTTTCGGCAGCGCTCGGCTTCAGAATCATTTTCTAACATACAACGTAGCAGGTAGCTTTCTACCCACGCTTGCGCTTTAGCACGATCGATAAACAGGTCAACAACAGGGGCAATGCCGGTACTATCGATATTCGATAGTGCCCTGAAAAATCGGGTGTAATCCACTTTTTCACTTTCCATGAGGTCAAAGCTTCGATTAAAGAAATCTCCATCTTCACTCTGCTTGGTCGACAACCCAAACTTGTCGCGCATTTGGCAACTGTACTCTGTCTGCAAGATTGGCGTAAAGGTTTCCAATCCATGATCTAAGTCTTTTCTATCTATAAGTGGAGACAAAGCATGAGCTAACGCGGTGAGATTCCACATCGCTATGGAAGGTTGATTGTCGAACGCATAACGACCTTGGTAGTCGGAATGATTACAGATATAACCCGGTTCGTAGTCATCCATAAATCCAAATGGGCCATAGTCAAACGTCTGACCCAATATCGACATGTTATCTGTATTCATCACCCCATGAGCAAACCCTTTGGCTTGCCAGTGAGCAATCATTTCTGCAGTTAATCGAACAACTTCAGCGAAGAACGCAACATAGGGCTTGTCAGCATCCAAACAATCAGGGAAATGCCACTCAATTACTTTATCCGCTAGTAAGCGAAGCTGCTCATGCTGACCGGTATAAAAGAAATGTTCAAAATGGCCAAAGCGAATATGTGTGTCGGCAGCACGAACCAATAATGCTCCCTGCTCCACTTGCTCTCGATACACAGGCGTATCGCTTACCATCATTGCCAATGCTCTAGTGGTAGGAATACCTAACCCTGCCATGGCTTCGCTGCACAAATACTCTCGAATTGTCGAGCGTAGAACCGCCCGACCATCTCCCATTCGCGAATACGGTGTTTGACCCGCACCCTTGAGGTGAAGATCGAAAGTCTGCCCTGACTTTCCTGCGACTTCACCCAGCAACAAACCACGACCGTCACCTAAATCAGGGTTATAAATACCAAACTGGTGACCCGCGTATTTCATTGCGAGTGGCTTGATGTGCTCACTCGATACACTGCCCGAAAGAACATCAAGCAAGGCTTGTTCGCCTTCAACCATCTCTGGAAATCCCAGTTCACCTGCCAGTTCTTGATTCCATGCAACCCAACGAGGATTGTTGAGAGGCGTCGGTTCAACTTGGGTATAAAAGCTATTCGGCAGAGCTAAAAAACGATGAGAAAAGGATAGTGAATCCAGCGAAAACATAGGCGGCTCTATACAAGTCTTAATAACAATTACTTAGAGTATAGCGAGTCGCGGTGGATAGAAAACAAACGAAAAGTGTGGGTATTAACGAAAAGTAAGGATATTAGAAAAAAGAGAGCTTTATAACGGGGAGAAAAAACGATTTACGTTGCCTAGAGGAACGCCCATCTACTAAACAAAGCGTCTGAGTTTGGGCTGTCCCCTAAGAAGTCTAAGTTATTAGAGCATAGCCAGAATGGCTACCACTGTACCGAGAGAGAACAGGCAAGTGCGACTAATAACGCCGAGGTTGGAAGGTTGAATCATTTCTTGATGCATAGGCAAACTCTCCTTTTTGTTACACTACCATTACAACTTAGGCCTAAATGGTTATTTTTGCAACGCTGTTCGCAAAAATCTTTGAAATAGAGCCAAAAAATTACCAGAAAACGGTCAAAACAACGATGGTGCAACCAAGAAAAGTTGCAAAGCAGATTGGGATAACAAGGTGCTTGTCTCTATCCAGTGAAATAAAGCCTGGCGGCTGATTGATGACAACGGTCACCAATAGGATATTGTACAGTGCGATCAAAACTCCAATAAGAAAAACATCAAAATATACTAAGCTCGTTGCCAAATAGACGTAAAAACCAATTAATACATAATCTATAACCACTAACCAAGCTAAGCACTTTCGCATGTTCAGCACAGAGTGAATGAGTTCAGTCATAACGGCTCATCACTTCAAATGATGTAACTGGCTGATTATAATCTGCTTTTTGCAGCGCTTTACGGTGCGATTCTCGTAAAACTGTGTCGAGTTCTTTTTCTGCCAATGGCGAAGGTCTGGTCGCTTGTTCTAGAGCAAAGGCTTTGTAAACCTTATTCAGTTGCGCCAAAGTTTCAGCGGTTAAAATGTACAACTCGATACGGCGATTAATACCGGATTTGGCGTTATTAAAGTCAATTGGTGCCGTATCACTCATCCCCGTTACTTGAAAAATATGACGCTCTTGAAGACCGCCCTTATCCAAATAGTACCGAGCGCTATTAGCACGATTGCTTGAAAGCTCCCAGTTAGTCATTCGACTTCCTTTATAACGACTTGCATCCGTGTGTCCGGTGATAATCATTTTGTTTTCGATTTTTTCTAGTAATCCGGCTAGGTTCAGCAATAAGTCTTGATAGAAAGGCGTTACCTTGGCCCCTCCTCGGAAAAACATCGGGCCTTTATCAGAGTCTGCGATGACTAGTTTCACGCCTTGAGGTGTTACGAACACACTGACGCTACCTAGGGCATCAATTCCGGATAGCTCTTGTTTGACTCGCTGCGCCAAAACTTCCAGTTCTTGTTGGCTATTAAACTCACCTTCAAGTACAGAAGTATCATTAATGCGATGCAGCTCCGCGTCGTAATGAGAGGTTGCTACATGAGGTAATGGCAGTGGGTTAATTGAGTTGCCGCCACTTTCGTTCGTTCCTAAGTGCATGATGGGATCATTGCCATAGGCAAAGTAATTCAACAATTTCTTCTGGTCATCCACATCGACGACTTGCAGTATCCACAACACGAGGAAAAGACACATTAGCGAAATCATCAAATCTGCCATGGCAACTTTCCATCCGCCGTGTTGCAGCTCGCCGCGCTTACGGCGCCCTTTTTTATTGATGATGACATTTGGCTGTTCCATCATTCGCTCCTTAGCCCTATGAAGGCTGCTGTCTGAGCACTTCGACTGCTTTTTCTAGCTCAACAAATGACGGCTTATAACGAGTTTCGATGTTTTTGCGTCCAGCATTAGCACACATGTGCGCCGATTGACCTTGAGCGTAAGCAGACAGGATTGATTTCACACACAGTAGTGGCGCTAACTGATTCTCAGAAACATCTTTGATACTGCTAGACATTGGCCCAAGTACACAATAACAACCAAAAACCCCAGTAAATGTTCCCACCAGAGCGCCAGCGATATTCTGACCAATCTCGCTGATCTCACCGTCAAGGCCTTGCATCGTCAGAATGATCCCCATTACTGCAGCTAAAATACCAAGCCCCGGCATAGCCTCAGCAGTAGCGTGTAGTTTCTCGGAAGGCTTGGTGTATTCATCCTCGAGATGCTCGATCTCTTCTTCTAGAAATGCTTCCAATACGTGTTGCGATTGTTTACCAGTGATCACTTGTCGAAATGAATCAATAATGAATTGAGTCGTAAGAGCGTCACTCGTGATCTTTGGATACTTACTGAAAATTTTACTTGAATCAGGATTCTCAACATGAATATCTAACGCTTTGATATTCTGAACTCGTGCAGTATTGATTAGCTCAAACATTAACGATAGTAACTGTTGATAATAGTCCTTGTTATAAGGCGTAGAACGAAAAGCGATGCCAACTTGCTGAGCCATCAATTTCATCGTTGCAGACGTAGTAGACATTAATAGACTGGCAAATGCCGCCCCAAAAATGATTATGATTTCCGACAGCTTGAAAATAAATTCAAACTTCCCACCAAGAAAAATGAAGCCGCCAAAAATAACGCTCAGCACGATAACAATACCGATTAGTTTTTGCATACATCACTCTCCTTCATTCTACTCTTGAGAATGTCTAAACCTCGGTGTTTTAATCGATGCACTTTGATTTCGTTGATATCGAGGACCAGTGCCGTCTCTTTGGTGCTTAGACTTTTCACGTAAACCAAGTAAAGAATGCGCTGCTCCATCTCAGGAAGCGTATTCAACACTTGTTTCACCTCATTAAAAAGCACTTCTCTGTCTGTCTCCGGAACGGCTGTCACCACCGTTTCCAGCTCAATATCATCAAACACATCCACTAACGTCATCGCTTGTTGATAATCATTACTTTCAATGCCTAAGTAATGACAAATCTCATTAGTTGTTGGCTGTCTTGCCAACTGCTGTACTAATTGTCTTTCAGCGAGCTTGATTCGATTCACCAATTGGCGTTTATCTCGCTCCATATAGTCGCGGCGTCTGAGTTCATCGACTAATTCGCCTCGAATTCGTACCGCTACCGCCCGTCGAAAATCATCATTAGCAACATGGTCAAACTTCCTAAGCTCGATGACCAAAGTCATCATGGCCGTTTGCCGTAAATCCTCAAACGTTCCTTCATCAACTGCGTAGCGATATTGATAAAGCAGTCCGTTAATCAACTTGATGTTTTGTTGCAGCACCAATTTTTCTAACTCCTGCAACGTCGCTTGGTCGTTAGTTTGGGTGTGCTGGTATTTGGGCTGCATCAACATAGTAACGACCTATTGAAATACCGCTTTGGTGACAAGTACATCGCCAACTTGCAAGCTCGGTAGTTCATCTAAGTCATCTTTGAGATCATCCTGAATCACATAGATAAACTGTTTGTTGTAGAAATAAGAGGCCTCTTTGACACTGAATTTTTTGATGATGCGGTTCTTAATTCGGCTTAATTGCTCATACACGTATGCGCCATTTTTCTGTGGGGTAAACATCGAAACATCAAGCAAAAGCAAGCTTTGTCGATTGCCCAGGTTAATAGGCACCAGTACATTTTCTAGCTGAATTTCAACCTGCTGCATTTTAGCTGGCTCTGGTTCTTTCGGTGAAAGCCAAGCAGTCAAGGACTCCATATTCAGCGTATTACTTTGGTACAACCAGAAACCTGTGACCGAAAGCGCGAGAGTAACGATGAACGTAACGATAATTTTAGTCATCTCTAAGCCCTCGCAATGTATGCACGATATTCCAAAACATCGCCGTTATCTTGAGAAGGAAGATCATGCGCTTGCGGGCTGACCTCTTGCTCTGAATGATCGCTCTGCTCTTGAGATTGAAACTGCTGTGAGTTCGATTGTTCCAAAGAGATATTTACCTCAGACAGCTCACTATTTTGTGCGACGAGCTCCGCCCTCAAACGCTCTGACGTTGCTAAAATTGCCTCTCGCGTGGCAGCAGATGTAGCGCTCATTTGTATCGTGACCCGCTCGCCATCAACTCTTACGTGCATCTCCACTTTTCCAAGCTCAGGTGGATCAAAGCGTATTCGAGCCGCTTGATTCATGGTGTCCAATTGAAGTTGTATTTTATCTCTCAACACTTGATGAATTTGTCTTTGACTATCTACATCAAGCGCTTTACTTACCTCAATGGTTGGTACTAATCGACTTGCTGTCGTTTCATTGGCTAGATACAGCGCTTCGATAGATTGATGGGTGATTGATCCAAGTGGTAATTGCGTACTAAGCTTTAAGCTAGCTGGTGTCCAAGGGTTCATAGAGCTAGCCTTAGACGCAATGCTAGGCAACGACGACTTCAAGTTGAGCAAATTGGGATTAGTCTGGGGAAGGCCCTTTGGTAGCCATCTGTCCTTAATATCCAATATCACAGCACTCAGTACCTGTTGAGAAAAGGAGGTATTGTTTGAAGTCACTAGCACTTCATCATTTTTGTACTCGTCAGCTTCAAAAGAAAAAAGATGGGACTGCGATGACGCTTCTAGCACTTTAATAGAATCTGCGATTGAGCGTGCAACTCCATTTAGTCGAAGCGGTAACTGTTCTGCTGGCAGAAGCAAGTTAACACTTGACGTCCGCGTAGGCTCTTCAAGACTCACAGACTCTAAATTACGGCTCTCATTAACCCTGCGAATAACGCTCTCAGAGACTACGACGTCTTGTTCAATAGGCAAGGACTGCTGCACCTGATTAAGCACTGAGAACAGAGTTTGAAATGAATGAGCGAGTGGCGTCATTCGGGTTTCCCCAAGCTCAGAAGACAAGGAACTGAGAGCCGTAGAGGTCGAATTGCTCTTCACCGTCGCATCTACCGCCGACAGCAAATCAAAAACCAATCCATTGGTCGCCCAACTATTTGATGCCATATTCCCTTGCAGTTCCATCACTGTTCTCCTGCTCTCACTTGTGTCTGGGCATACGCTTTATCTCGCTCGCGCAGACTTGAATTGTCACTAAGCTGCTGTTTAAGGATGACTTGTTCATGCTCTACTAATGCTCTGCATTGGTTGTGAACACTTTTCAATCGCACGACCAGAGGCAGATAGCTCGGATGTGATTGCTCTATGGTTAGCAGAACCTGTTTGAGCAAACGATTTAACTTTTCTATCTCAGAAAATTGTCTGTTTTTGACCGCCTGTTCTAGCTTGAGAACAAGACGTTCTACTTGCTCAGGACTGGGCTTCATCAAGCCACTCCATTGCGCCTTCCCATCCCTCTTTAAGATCAGTCATCACTTCAATAAGCTTGTCGATCAGCTCGGTATTCATCTCCTTAGATGCTTCAAATACAGTCGCAATGCCATGTTCATAGAGCGCATGGATGTTCTGAATCAAAGCTTCACCTGTCGACAAATCGAGAGAAGCGTCTAGCCCAACTAAGATATCAATGGATTTTTGAGAAGCTTTGGATTTGAGCTCGAGATCCTTATGCTCTATCGCGTATTTAACGCTTTCTAACTCTTGAATCAGACGCTCATGTAGCATACATATCAACTCAAAGCTCGATGAGACCGATGCGTTAGCAGCGACTTGAACATTGGCATAGTTAGCTTGTTGCTGTTTTCCTAATAGCATGGCGGTTTCTCCCTAAACCGTGAAAAGTCCGGAAACAGAATCCAATTGGCTACTTAGTGAGTTCAATTGGGTAAACTGGGCAAGGTAGCGGTTGTAATAGGTTTCATAACGCGTATCCAAAACGGATAGAGCGTCGTTAATACGACTTTTTTCATCGTTCAAGGTATCAATTCGGCGATTGAGCGAGCCATTTGAGAAGTCGATATAGCTCTCTAACTGCGTTTCAAACGCTTCAAACACACCGCCCGTACCTGTAAATAGTGTTTCAAAATCAATGCTAGAAGCCGCACTTTCAAACGTACCCGAGTCCAAACTCAATCTGCCGTCGCGATCAATTTCCAGCCCTAACTCAAAGAGTCGAGTTCCGTCATAGTCAGCTCTAATAACATTGGATAATTGATTTTTGATATTGCGTATTGTGCTATCGGAAGCGAGCACGCCCCGTGCTTCATCTTCGTTTCCTGATTGAGTCAAGTTAGTGATTTCGCTGACGGCGTTGTTGTAGGCGTCTACAAACTCTTGCAGCGATGCTACGGTGGCTGATATATCATCGCCTATATTGATACTAGTCGCAGTATCACCGCTGGTGTTGGCTTTGCGAACCGTGAGGTCTACACCATCTATTAAGTCTTCGAAAGTATTGCTAGAGCTGGTCAGCTGCGTACCAAATTCATTGCCGAGAGTAATAATGGCATCTTGACCAGCTTGTAACGGCGCCGCACTTGCCGCTGCTACCGTAGTATCCCAACCACTTGCCGCATCTGCAGATAAGGTGAAACTGGCATCAACCCCTTCATTGTCGGAGCCAAACAACACTTTCATCGCCCCTTGCGACTTCACTAACGTTGCTTGAATTGAACCGTCAAACTGATCGTTGAAGTAAGTGACAAATTCACTGTAGGTGACATCGCCACTAATGTCGGTATCGGCATCCATAATGTTGATGTTGGTCGTGACTCCACCTTGAGTCACTGAAAAACTTCCAGCCGCAGCCATAACATCGTTCGGATCGGTAGAATTAGCATCAAATACAACTTGATGATTAGAAGCCATCTGCTTAACGAAGACATCAAGATTAACGTCTTCAGCACCTGGACTTGTGGTTAACGAAAAGTAGTCTTCACTAGAGATTGATGTTGAGGTTTGAGTGAGACTAGAGCCGGTTTTTGTAAACTGGTAGATTTTATCTTCGAGAGATTGTAATGCAGATTTGACTTTGTTGATGGCAGAAGTCTTAGACGAAATCGTTGACAATTTTTGGTTATAGCGCAGCTCAAAAGGCTGCACATCTAAGCTTGCAAAATTACTGGCGAGCTGCACCGCATCAACGTTCATGATCCTTCCCTCTTTAGTACAATAAGGAGGTACAGCTCTCCCCTCCTTGGAATGTTGTGACTATGGTTATCCTAATAAGCTCATCGCTAGTTGAGGTACCATTTTCGATGCACTAAGCATTGACGCCCCTGATTGCATTAGCATTTGTTGTTTGCTCATATTGCCCGATTCTGAGGCAAAATCAGTGTCCATAATTCGGCCTTTAGAAGCGTCCACATTTTCAGTCATATTACCGAGGTTGGTAATGGTGTGTTCTAGTCGATTGATTGTGGCACCAAATGTAGAGCGAATTTCACCTAGGTTACCGACAAATCCATTGTCCGTTGCCGTTGCTGGAACGCCAGTCAAAGCATCCATAGCGGCAAGTGCATTAGCTTGTGTTGTCAAATCACCAATACCTAATGACCCAGAAGTACCTACAAAAGTCTGAATGTCGGCTAGAGCCGATGACCCTCCGCCAACCGTTGTATCGAATGTCAACGTTTCTGCTGATGTGCTACCTATCTGGAAATCGATAGTGGCATCAAAAGCCCCTGTACCACTCATCAAGTTGTTACCACCGTAGTTAGTGTTTGCCAAAATATTCGCCAGCTCTTCACCTAACTGCTGATACTCTGAATCCAATGCAGCTAAATCTGCTGTAGTATTCGTGCCGTTAGCCGCTTGAGTCGCTAGGTCGTTCATTCGATATGCGATATTAGTCATCTCATCGAAGGCACCCTCTGCTGTTTGCAACATCGAAATAGCATCTTGTGAGTTACGCATTGCTACATTCATACCACGAGACTGCGCTTCCAAACGGTTAGCAATTTGCAAACCCGCCGCATCGTCCGCAGCTGAGTTAATTCGAAAGCCGGTAGACAGTTTTTCCATAGATTTAGTTAACGCACTGTTTGTCGACTGCAAAGTGTTCTGCGTGACCAAGCTTGCGTAGTTAGTGTGTACTGATATAGCCATCTGATGATCCCCATCTGTGTTTGCTGTTCAGTAACTACTAACGACAGTGGAAAAATTCCATTTCATTTTTTTCGAAAAAAATCACTAAACCTTAAAATTGCAAGACTCAAAAATGAGAAGTGCGTGAAAAATATCCTAGTATTTTAATCAACAATAACCACAAAAATGGCTGTTATGGGAAACGTATTTAAGGCAGTGGCATCAAGGTTAACGATTCCAATCGTACTACTCATGATCCTCGCGATGGTTATTCTGCCGTTGCCACCGATCCTGCTCGATGCGTTTTTTACCTTTAATATCATGCTAGCTATTGTGGTACTGCTGGTCAGTAGTACCGTCACTCGAGTTCTCGACTTTTCTATTTTTCCATCCCTGCTTCTGGTCGCGACATTGCTTCGTTTAACGCTGAATGTGGCATCAACTCGCATCGTTTTGCTTGAGGGTCATAACGGTGGCGATGCCGCTGGTAAAGTCATTCAGTCGTTTGGTGAAGTCGTTATTGGTGGTAGCTACGTTGTTGGTATTGTGGTGTTTGTGATTCTGATGATCATTAACTTTGTGGTGATCACCAAAGGTGGAGAGCGAATCTCAGAAGTATCTGCACGATTTACTCTTGATGCGCTACCAGGGAAACAGATGGCAATCGATGCCGACCTCAATGCAGGTGCCATAGACCAAAACGAAGCCAAAGTTCGACGCTTAGAAGTCGGTGAAGAAGCGGAGTTTTACGGCGCAATGGACGGGGCGAGTAAGTTCGTTCGAGGCGATGCTATTGCCGGACTATTGATCCTGTTCATCAATTTGATCGGTGGCGTGCTGATCGGGATTTTTGAACATGGACTTTCTGCAGAAGAAGCGTTTCAAACCTACGCTTTACTGACTATAGGTGATGGCCTCGTCGCCCAGATCCCATCACTATTACTCGCGACTTCCGCTGCCATTATCGTGACGCGTATTAGTGACAATGATAATGACATGGCACAAACCGTAAAGAGGCAGTTGCTCGCCTCGCCAAACAACCTTTATATGGCAGCGGGCGTAATGTTCGTAATAGGTAGCGTGCCGAATATGCCTCATCTGGCTTTTTATACTTTCACTGTCCTACTGGCATTTGTCGGTTGGCGCCAGTCAAAGTTTCAGGCTACCCCTGAACAGGTTGAATCTGATGTGGGCTCTTTACCTCGCACCAATCATGAAAGCACAATTGATTGGAGCATCATTCCCAATGTCGATGTGATAGCACTCTCTCTGGGATTTAAATTGGTACCTCTTGCCAATAACAAGAAAGGAGGCAATCTGATCAAGAGTATTCGCGGCAGCCGAAAAACACTTAGCGAACAAATTGGCTTTGTGATTCCAGAAGTGATTATCACCGATAATCTCGCGCTCAAACCCTCAGAATACGCAATTAGCATTGATGGTGATGAAATAGAACGTGGTGAAGTCTATGCCGATAAGTCCATGGCAGTGGGCAACCGAATTGATCATCCAGACTTAGATGGCATCGTGGGCGTCGACCCTGCTTATCAGCTTCCAGCTCTATGGATTAATCAAGCAGACAAAACTAAAGCCATTAACCTCGGATTTCAAGTCATTGAGGTGTATGACGTAATTGCGACTCACGTCAGTAAGGTATGCAGTGAACATCTCGATAATATCTTTAATTATGATGATGTTAAGGCAATCAATCATCGACTCGCTATTCACCACCCTGAACTGGCAGAAAACCTCGCCAACATCATTTCACCGAACCTGCAAATGCAAGTGATTCGTCAGTTACTTGCTCAGCAAGTGCCAATCATTAATGTACGAACCATAGCGAATACCATTATCGAAAGTATCGATACCGTCAAAGATCCAATCTTGCTGTCATCAAATATTCGTGTGGCGTTAAAACGTACCATAGTAAACTTGGTATCACCCAACAGCAAAACCATTAACGCCTTTATTATCGGTTCTGCGTTGGAAAATGAGCTTAAGGGCGCGATTTCTCTTAGCCAACAGAGCGATCCTAACATTCCGTTAGATGCCATCCCTGTCGAGCCCTCTGTCTTACAGAAGTTTCAAAATCGTATGCCGACCATAGTACAAACCATGCAAAGCCAAAATCTGCCACCCGTTATCGTTGTTCCACCAACCACACGACCTATGGTGGCCAAATTAGCTAAGGCTTTTGCCAAAGAGCTTATAGTGCTTAGCTACAATGAAATTCCGAATGAGTATGGGTTAAACGTACTTGGCGATGTTGAGTAGAGTCAAAAAACCGAGTTACGTTAATAACTCGGCATCAATCAGCTCTTTTTTTGGGGGTGGAGACGTTTATTGAGGAATAACAACTTGCCCTGAAACAATCGGAAAAGTACCCGTCTTTGGCTTACTATCCATTCGGATAGTCGTTGGAGTACCTGAGACTTCATAAGTGACATCGTAGCCGACCACTTTGGTAGACGTAGTGTATTTTGTTGTGCAGCGTCTTTCTGTTGTACTTATGGTGTCATTCTTCTGAGCATTTTCTTGGATTTTTCTTCCTGTCATAGCACCCGCTACAGTGCCGACTGCCGTTGCGACGGTTTTTCCTGAACCTCCACCAACTTGATTACCTAGTGCAGCACCTGCGGCCGCCCCACCTAGCGTCCCCAAGAGCTTATTCTCATCTCTAACTTCAGCCTGTCTAGTCACCACTACATCATTACACTCTTGATGCGGTGTTTTTATTGCCTTGGTCACCGCTTCTACAAAAGTTATTTTGGCTTCCGTTGGAGCTTCTTGCTCTTTTTGACAACCAGACATTGCCAACATCGTGATTACTACCAGCGCCACTGTTTTCTTGTTCATGGAATTCTCCTAGTTATTGTTGCTACGGCTGCATGATAAGGAGAAAAGAACCGTGTATTTCAGCGGTGAATGAATTCTATGTCATTGTCTGGTAAAGAGTCAGAGCACTATTAGCGCAGCGTCAAACTGTGACGGTAGACCTGTATTTTTAATGTCCCTAGGGTATGATGCTCGCGTCCTAATCGTTGTTTGATGGCCATGTTTTCTCGTTGTTTTACCGTTACACTAGCTCTGTTCCTATCAGTCATTATGCTGGTAGTGAGTTTTGTTGCGATCAGTAACGAGTCAAACGAAGTCTTTTCCCATTCTCTCTCAACGCTCGATAGCCACACCAACTCAGTTGTCTCTAACAAAGCACTATCAAACAAAGTGGAAATGGCTAATCCACATCAATGCTGTGCGTCATTTTGTTTGCTTAAAGTTCCTTGTGGACAATCATTGGTCGTACTTAACTCGGGCACCACGTCGCTCGCCTTAATGTCAATTGATGACATAGGCAAAGCAATTGGCAGAGTTCAAACCCTTTTCCGCCCTCCTATCGCATAACTCCGTTTCCCCAGCATTTAACGCGAGATTTCGCACCCTATTTATTTTTTCGGAGTTATCCCTATGAAGGCATTGTTTACCCTTTTTTCTGCGCTACTACTAAGCGTATCGGCTCATGCGGCTAAATTTGAGCAAGGTACTCACTACAAGGTATTGGATGTTGAAAAGTCAGCCACACCCAAAGTAACCGAGTTCTTTTCATTTTATTGTCCACACTGCTACAAATTCGAATCTGTAGTAGAAAACCTCAAGCCTGCGCTAGCTGATGGCGTTAAATTTGAGAAAGTTCACGTTGCGTTTATGGGCAATGATATGGCAGTACCAATGGCAAAATCGTACGCCACCATGGTTGCTTTAAAGGTAGAAGATAAGATGGTTCCTGCGATGTTTAATCAGATCCACGAAATAGGCAAAAGACCAGTTGACGAGCAAGAGCTCAAACAAATCTTTGTCAGCAATGGTATTGATGGCAAAGCCTTTGACTCGGCGTACAACAGTTTTGTCGTCAACTCAATGCAGAAGAAATTTGATAAGCAGTTTGATGCGAGCACATTAACTGGCGTACCTGGTGTATTAGTTAACAACAAATACATCGTTCAGCCGACAGGTATTAAAAGTTATAAGGAGTACAACGAATTAGTGAATTACCTGCTCACGCTGTAGTGGCTTTAGTTCTGCTCAGACAAGCATAAGAAAAACCTAGAGCTTCACCTTCGCTCTAGGTTTTTTCGTTAATACACTCTCACTTGATTTTTCTTGATCACTACACCCCGCAACAGTTTCCCTGACTGCTGATTTTGAACCGATACCGTGTCGCCGACTAAACCACTTTCAAGAGCCGTTCCCAACGTCTCTAGCCGTATCGTCTCTGACTGGTAAACCACATCAACGGCCTGACCTTTCTCCACATCGTAATCAAGATACAAACGTGATGTGGTCAGAAGCTCGCCCTTTTTCACCGAGCGCTTCAGTTTACTTCCCACTACTTCACTGGGTTTAAAAAATACCTTTTTATCGGTGTAGAGTTTAATTGGCTTTATTGCGATGTCGGAGGGAGATAAGCGCTGGCCTTTTCGCAAAGCTTTATCGGCTGTCACAGCCCAGATAGTGAGGCTGGCTGACGAAGTTGCAGATAAACTCCACCTCTGAGCTTCACATCGTAATGTCCACTTCTGCTTTCCCAGTTTAATCTCACTACGATGATGAATTGCTACTGGTTTTGAGCAAGGCTCGAGTTGATGAATAGCTTTTGAAAAACGAATACTGACATCGAGTTGATACTGTTGCGGGTAACGGTAGCGAACTGTCTGCTCTATCAGCGAATGAATACGAGTGGAAAGGTGTTGCTCGAGCTCAGAACTCGAAGCAACTGCGGCTTGCATATTAGTTATGCAGCCGTACGCGATAAGCAATATGAGTAATAATCCGGTCTTAGACATTAATCCTTAACTTATGTTTTCCAAGCGCTTCCTCCATCGCTTGGTGCTGCATCAGCATGATATTACCTTGGCGCTCCAGCTTGGTCTTACATTGTCCAATTGATTGTTCAATCTGCTTATCCAAAGCTTGAACTCGTTGCAGCACCCCACCTTGTAGTTTTGCCTGTATCACTTTGGTGTATTGCCTGTCCTGACAACCCAGCCGCTTTGCCATTGCGTAGCGCTTTAGGTCGGCTTCAGCCATTCGATGAGTTAGTGAAGTGATGGTTTGGTTAAGCGACTCTAAATTTTGATATTCGCGATTGAGTATCGCCGCGCGAATATCGTCTAGTCCAGAAGATAGCTGGCGAGAAAACTCCAAAATATGCTGACCATAGGTAATGTAGCCTATCAACGTGCTTTTATTGCCCATGGTCTAGTCTCGCTATAACTTTCGCTAGCTCATCCATATCAAACACCAATTCCCCCGAGGCTATTTGCGCTTTGATTTGTTCAACCTTGGCGCTATCAATTTCTTCAACTCCGTCAAAAAAACTCTTCGCATTTTCCAACAAGTCCACTTCATGTTGTGACAGGTTGATTTGCTTCACTTTGACCTTTTGGTCTGGCTCAACCTTTTTGTTTTGAACCACATCAACTTGGGTATGCGGAACAATATGCTTCACATTATCGACCTTGATTTGACTCATATCCCGTTACTCACTTTGCTCACTTCTAATTAACTATAACGGCAATATTTCACGTCTGTTTCACCTTTTTCTCAGTAACTTGATAACGTTGTCTCGGCTAGGGCCACTAAAACCACGATGAATGGACTTCAACGATAGCTCTGGGTTATTTGCTAAATGCTGTTTAAAGCTGCCAAACTGCTCCAATTCAGGATGGGTACAAAAAGCAATGAGTTGATTTGCTCGTACTTTTTTTGTTCTTAGTACTTTCGATAGCGCTAAATACAACTTATTGACTCGCTCAAGCAGTGCTTCGATGTGTTGTATCGCGCCCGATTCATTCACCAGTAAACGACCAATGGTGTCTAGCACTGGATAACAGGCTTGAGCTTGAACGGCTATCGGAGCACCTTCAGCGTAACGCCCACCCTGTCCGGAAACGAAAACTTGGCCGTCCCACGCACGCCAATGCTCATCTCGCATTCCAATCACAAACTCTTGTTGTTGATTAAGTCGTAACTGCAAATGGGCATACGCAAACATCATCTTAAACTGCTCTAACAAGACTTCACGGTCTTCTGTGCGCTCAAAGGCTAACGCCACCAGCCGATTATTGATGTAGAGCGACACCACCTCATCTCGCAAACGCTCTCGTTGGAAATCGAGCCCTGGTATCGTAAATTCAATGAGAGGATTATCGGTTTGAATAGGAGCAAAGCTAGAATCCACGACATAGTGACCAAACAAGCGCTTTTGACTCCAAAACAGTAACTTCTTCTTGATGGTATCGACTTGGTTAGCTTGATCTGGACTGTAATGCGCCAACTCAGCAATCTGTCTAAGTTTGATAAGTTCACTAGCGACAGTTCTTAGAACTTCTCCGGCCATCATTAAGCGGCTATACATCTTGTGCGAATCGGACACTTCTGCGATAAGCTTGGGGCGTTCTTGCAAGTTCAACTGCATCATTTGCTGGTGCAATAAGACTGATGAGGGTTGGCGCGTCGAAAGCTTTTCCGGACGTTTTATCTTGCCCGCACTCGCTGGATTGACCTGATTTTTCCTCTGTGTAATCCCGGTTAACTTCATCCTACCTCTCCCACTAGGTCAATCGTGGCTCGTTGGCAAAGTTGAGCTTAATTATCTCTTCAGACTGCATCTGCTTAACAATGTCGATTACTTCTTTTCGAGCCTGTTCTACCTGACTTACGGGCACAGCACCGATACGTACCAAATTTTCTTTTAGCTCGGTAGAAACCCGCTGTGGCATAGAGTTGATGATGTACAGGCGGCAATCTTTGTTTGTCCCTTTAAGGGCGTATGCCCATAACTCAAGACTGACTCTTTCATTAATGAGGTTGATAGTTTCAAGGTCTTGATTAAACAGAGTGAAGAAGTCAAACATCGCCTCTTCTACCAGCTCAGCAGCTTCTTCATCATGATCGTGAAGAAATTGGAATAAGTTGCTCTTATCGCCGGAATAGCGATTGATAAGGTTTGCCACCACCTTTGAGCCTTGTAGGCTTGCTGATCCGCCGCTGTGATAATTGATTTTGCAGCGATCGATAAGGTCCTTTAGCGTCTCCATTAACCCAGAGGTCAAAACCTGTGTTTTGGATATTTGCAGAATCAACTCGTGGCACTCTTGTTCATCGTATTCGTCCATGACTCTAGCGCTGTACTCAAGTGGCAAATGAGCAATCAGTAACGCCTGCAAATTAATGTGTTCTTTCTTGAGGTCGTTGACTAACAAATCAGGCGGAATCCAAGCCAGTTTTTCTGCGTGCGAACGAATCTCATCACCGTAGATTTCGGATACCAAATCTCGTGCTAAGTTACCGTTGAGCGTCTTCTCCAAGACATTGGTTATATATTGTCGTGTCCCACCTAGAATGCCTGAGTGCTTTCTAAAATCATCAAAAAAACCGGACAACGAAACCAGCGCATCTTTAGCCTTAATGTCTTTCATTTTACTCATCGCATGAGTAATCTGTTTGATCTCTTCATGGGTGAATCCTTTGAGAACCTCAGACCCAATATCTTCGCCCATACTCAATACCAACATGGCGACACCATCCACAGACTGATAAGTTTGTTTGTCATCCATACACGTCCCCTCTGATAATCCTTTGCTATGCCTGAATCCACGTTCGCAAAATCTCGGCTACTCGATTTGGGTCTTCTTTAGCGATAAGTTTCAGGTGCTTGATCTGCACCTCTAGCGGGCTATCGGCCGATGGCAAATTGTCGTCCAACGCTTTGATACCCGTAGCATCAATGCCTAGTGATTCCAGTTTCGACTGTAAGGCCGCTTCTGCTGCTCGTTCTTCTTTGGTAATCACATCATCGTATTCCATGCTCTCGGCTTCTTGTTCCTCCTGCTCAGCGGACTTCGTTAAATATTGAGCCAGCGGGCGCAAGACCACCATGATCATTAAACCACTCAACATCACACCCAATAGATACTTGAGTGGCTGCATAATATTGGTATTTTCAAACCACGCTACGGGGGCTTGATCTGGAATACTGGCAACCACAAACGGGAAATGTGTGATGTGTATAGTGTCACCGCGAGTTTCGCTGAACCCTATTGCAGAGCGAACCACATTTTCGACATTAGTAAGCTCCTCCGGTGTCCAGGTTTGATTTGCGTTGGCCAAGTCATTGACGACAATAGAAACAGAAAGGTTTTGTAACACGCCCTGTTGATGTTGGATATGACGTACTTTGCCACTCACCGCATAATCTCGTGACGTTTCGCTGCGATTCACCTTAGCGTTTGGCTCCGGCTGAGGCTCGCCATCGGTCACTGGGGGCGTGTTACTCAAGGCACCCGGAATACCCAGAGCCATTGAGGACTCATTTACATCGTTAAGAAGAGTTTCCTTTCGCACAACGGGGTCAGCATAAATTTCTTCTGTCTCTTCTATGCGGGAGAAATCAATATCACTTGCGATTTGAACTCGGAAATTACTGGCACCTAGAATTGGAGTAAGCATATCTGTGGCTTGCGCAACCAAGGTTCTTTCTAGGTTACGTTTATAGTCAGATTGCTTACCTGTGGTGACCGTGATATCGCCAACGGTAGCATCGTTAGATAATAAGCGGCCGTGCTGGTCAACGACTCTCACATGTTCCGACTTAAGACCAATGACAGCACCAGATACCAAATTGATTACCGATTCAACTTGAGTCGGTTTGAGATCCATTCCATTGATGATGTGGACGATAACAGACGCTCTTGGTTGTTCTCCGTCTTCACGCATAAACAAGCTTTCTTTCGGAATAGCGAGGTGCACCCGGGCCAAGCTGACCGCACTCATAGTGGTTATACTGCGCGCCAACTCTCCTTCTAATGCATGACGGTAACGGGCATTCTCCATAAACTGGCTTTCACCAAGGCTTTTTGAACTATCGAGTGAATCAAAGCCACTTGGCAGTTGTTCTTTTAACCCTTTTGACGCCAGAATCATGCGAATTTTAGCTACATCACCTTCCGGAACCAATATCTGACCATCATCTTGACTAAGCTGGTAACGTATCGATTCTTCGTCGAGGAGCTGCAAAACTTGGCTAGAATCGAAGTTGGCTGACTTGCTATACAAGGGCCGAAACCGCTCCGCCGATGTCCACAGCATTATGACAATGATCGCCGCCGTAATCGTGGCGAATATGGTGATAATAATGACGTTGCGTTGCGAGCTTTGCCAAAACGTATTAAGCCAGCCAGAGGCTTTGTTGAGCTTCTCTTTCGCCGCTCCCATATTGTTGGCTAACGCTGGTTTTGTTTCTAATTCTGCAGCCATCGCCGTTCCCTAGCCTAAATAGGCATCTTTATGATGTCTTGGAAGTTCGACACCATTTTGTTTCGCACTTGCATCAGTGCGTTAAAGGACAATTGCGCTTTTTGCGACGCTACCGTTGCGCCTAAAAGGTCATCGCTTTTACCCAATTCTACGGCGGTTATCTTGTCAGACGCGTGAGCTTGGTATTTGTCCACTGTATCCAGCACCCCTTTTAACGCATGACTGAACTGCAATGCACTCTCTGAAGCAGGGTTGACTTGGGTATTGTTATGAATACCCCCCTTTACCGCTGCCGATACCATCGTTTGATTGGAAAATGGATTGGTCGCAATTTGTTGCTGATTGTCCATTTTGCCAATTAGCTCTTGTTGTAATTGCATTGCGCTGATTTTTTCCATTACTCGCTCTCCATCGCTGCGTCACTTACGTACCAATCGAATTTCTACGCGACGATTTTTGTCACGACCTTCTTCAGTGGTGTTGTCATATTTAGGGTAGCGATCACCATGTCCACGTATCTCTATCATCTTTTTCGACACCCCGTTTTCAACGAACCACTGTGCAACATCTGACCCACGTTGCTTTGAAATTTGCAGATTCGCCACGGAATCCCCTGAATTATCGGTATAACCATCTATCAAAATCTTAACGATTTTAGGGTCACGCTTTACCAAAGAACTTATGTCATCAATGGTACGTTTTTGCAGTTCCGTTAAGGTCACAGCGCCGCTTTGAAAATGCAGTTCAACGCGGCGTGCATGTTGAAAGTTCACGGGAGGCAAACCAAAGCGGCAATGGTTAAATTCATCTAGTGCGGGCCTGAAATTCGTGGTCGGGAAATAGATATCAAAATCCATAGCATTAATGTTGAACCAGGCACCACTAGCCATGTCTTCTAGTAGTAGCGTCGCACCATCTGCCGTGACTAAAGCGGGACCTTGCTGTTGGATCTTTTCAATGGTGGTTGTGGTATAGGATTTAGAAATCCCCCAGACAGGCTCTGTGGTATTAAACGAAGTGGAAGAAGGGAGTGAGCGTACGCCACGTTTCTCCACCTTGATTTGTAAAGGGTTGGCAGCCAGTAGAACAAACTGTACCGAAAAACCGGTATGAGGGTCGAAAGATTGCAAGACACACTGGTCAACAGATTGATTAAATTGCCATTGCACACTATCAAACGGAACAATATAACGTTGAGCTAGAGCCTGAGTAGGCATCATCACTTTAGCTATTATCAAGCTAACCATCATCAAACGAATTAAGTACAAGGCCCCAGACATAGACAGTAGTCGAGCCCCGAACCAATTCGGTAGTCTTGTATGACGAGGTTTAACCATATCGCTTCTCATATCAAATCAAACAGAGAAATACCGGCGACGCGCGCGAAGGTTTTTTGCGTGGCTTCTAGAGCAATCATACCTTGGTTAAGTTCCACCGAAGCTTGTGCATAATCCAACTCCTCAAGTTCTGAGCGCACCGTTTCGGCAAAAAACACCATATCAATGCTGGTTTCTTTGAGTCTATCCAAGGCGTTATATTGGCTACCAATATCTGTCAAAGACACCAACAAGTTCTGATGCAGAGCTTGATTAGTATCGAGCGCACTATCTAATGCTGGCGTAAACCCAGCTGTCGGAACTTCCAACTCAGCGATTGCATTGTCCAAATCAGTAAAAATAGCGTTGGTGCCGATAATATCCGTGATGGTTAAGTTGCTTGGTACATATTGGTCATCGCCAACTTTGGTTTCACGATAATCTGAATTACTGTTTAAGGTATAAGGCGGTGTTGTCGATATAGCTTGGTTTGTTATGTCTGTGCCTGAAAACAAATAGCTTCCTTCATTCGCTTGATTTAACGTGGTGAGCATCTCTGTTTTCAGCGATTTCAGCTCTAACACTATCCCAGCACGACTTTGTGCATCTAAAGTGCCATTCTTACCTTGAAGTAGTAGCTCATTGACCTGTTGGGACAGCTCTTCTAACGTATTCACATTGGTTTCATAGCGAGTCAACTGAGACTGCACATTCTCAATATTGCGCTGGTATTGCTGATTATCAGAGACCGTCTTTTTTAGTCCTTCAAGGCGCACCGCCGCAATCGGGTCATCGGAGAGATGGTTAAGCTTCAACCCAGTCGACATCTGCTCAAACACTTTATTGAGACGAATGTTGTTATCCATTAGCGAACGCTGCATAACCGCATTAAATTGTGAGTCCGTTACTCGCATCACTGCTCTCCTAAAACGCTTTTAACAAGGTCTGAAACATTTGATTGGCCGTACTGATCACTTTCATATTGGCCTCATAGGCATTGAGATAAAGCAACATGTTCGCGGCTTCTTCGTCTGAGTTCACCGCGCTGACACTATCTCTGGCGACTTGCGCATCTTCCACGCTAATTTGTGCTGCTGTCGCTTCACTTTCAGCTTGTCGGGTAAAAATACCGATGTCTCCCAACAACCCCGAATATGCGCTATAGGGCGTTTTACCAACAACCGACCCATTGGTTAACGGCGTTTGAGAGAGCATGGAAAGATCTTTGAGAACATCACCGTTGCCGGAAAGCGTTGCACTAGAAGAGAACGCAAGCTCTTGTGCGCTAATCGCAGAGTCGATGGCAAGCGAGTGCGCCTCACTCCCCGCCGTGTAAGTAAATAAGCTTTGCCCAGCGGCTCCATTAAGATCAAAGCCCGTATTTAAGGCATTATTGACCCCGTCAGCGAGTCCTTTTGCGAGATCGGCCAATGTCGCTTTAATCGGCTCGTATTGGCTCAGTTTTAAGGCTTCTAGTGCACCAAGTTCTCCACCTAGCGAGTCATCAACCGCAGTCGTCATTGATTGGAAAGTAATGGAAAGATCGGTGCTATAAGGATCACCACTCGAAAAGTCGCGAGTGAGTGAAGCCGAAAAACCGCCAATAACCAGCGGCTGTCCATTAGGCGTGGATAACTCAACACCGCCCGCGGTATATATCACTTGCACATCTAACGATTTTGAGAGCTCGTTAAGCTGTTTGTCCATCTCATCTTGTAGCCCTGCTACTCCTTTACCGAGCAGTGCGTCTTCTTGAAGTTTTTGATTCAGAGCAGCGATACTTTCAAGCTGGCTATTTACATGAGACACGATGGCTCCGTATCGTTCACTTTGCGCCGCCTCTTGCTGACTAAGTTGGGCTGAAACTGAGTTGAATTGCTGTGCTAACGCATCTGCGTTAGTGAGCACTTGTTGTCTAAATGCGATGCTCTCTGGAGTCACACTGGCTTCATCAATCGCGGCAAAAAAGCCATTAAGACCCTGCGTTAAACTCAAACCGTCAGCACCCAACAGATTTTCAATATTAGATAAACCGTCAAAATAACTTTGTGAATATTGCGCCGATTCGGTAGCTTCGCGTAAACGATTAATGGAAGACTGCTCTGCAATCCGAATAATGTCTCCCACTTCAACACCAGCCCCCAAATTGATCCCGTTGACGAAATTTCCAGACGATGTTGCTTCTAAACTGACTACCTGACGACTATAACCCGGTGTATTCACGTTGGCGGTATTTTGCGCCGTCGTATTTAACGCTACACGATTGGCGAGTACACCACTGAGTCCAATATTGACCATTCCCATTATTTACTCTCCTTATCTAGAGGACGGTTGGGAACTTGCGATGACAATTGCTTGAATATCATCTCGGCGAGCCCAAATGAGGATTGACGGCTAATACGCTGCGCCAATTGGGCATCGAGCATTCCTTGAAACATGCCATCCGACTTCATGGACAGCGGATTATTTTCATCACTCATAGCCTCGCTTGCAGAGCGCATACGAGTGAGCATTTGTTGCAGAAATAACGCCTCAAACTGCTGCGAAGCTGCCAACAATCCCGCTCCAGAATTGTCGTGTTTCATTTGAGCTAAGGCATGATTGTCTAAATAGAAGTTCGCGACATGTTGGCTCGCCTGAGTATGAGCTGGAACCGATAATTGCCCGGAGAACGTTACCAGCCCTGCTCGCTGCGAACTTTCAACCATCAAGGTTTCAAAACTCACTGTTTGCGCTTGTGCAGGGCTCGGCGAATGTAATGACGACGCCACTACGGATACGCCAGCTTTGGTGGAGGCAACGTTCTCTATCCCAGGCTTAATTTCACACCGCTGCTTTACTGTGAAAGGAACTTGGCTAGGTAATTGGGTTATTAAAGCCAGTGCGTTTGAATCAAGCATTAGATCACCACCAAATCACCGTTGATAGCACCTACTTCATCCAGCGCTTGTAAGATTTGCATCAACGCTTCTGGAGTAGCGCCAATATTATTAATCGCATCGACGATTTCTTGCAGGTTAGTACCACGAGGCCATACCATCGTCGTACCGTCATCTTCATCGACGCTGATTTGAGTATTTTGGACAATGGCTGTTTCACCCGCAGTATTGAACGCACCTCCCGGCTGTGACACCGACTCGGATTCTAAAATTGTCACGGTAATCCCACCTTGGCTTACCGCCGCCTCGGAAACCGTCACATTCTGGCTTATCACTACAGTGCCTGTTCGCGAGTTGAACACCACCTTAGGCAAACGACGACCTTCTTCGACTTGCAACTCTTGAATCATCGCAACAAACATCACTCTGTCTTCGCTATCAATAGGTGCAGACACTTCAACTTGGCCTTTATTGAGCGCCTTCGCAACTTGCCCACCAAATGTCTGATTGATAGCTTTGGAAATGTTCAGTGCAGTTTCGTAATTAGGCTGCTTGAGTTGCAAACGAATCGTCGGATCCCGGTCAATACCGGTTGAGATTTCTCGTTCTAAGGTCGCACCATTGGGTATGCGGCCAACGGTCGGGGTATTTCGAGTCACGCTGGTGCCGTTTTCACCCGTAGCGTTAAACCCGCCAACTACCAAGCTACCTTGAGCCACCGCATAAACTTCACCATCAATACCTCGAAGTGGAGTAAGTAACAAAGTCCCACCGCGCAGGCTTTTGGCATCCCCTAACGAAGAAACCGTTACGGTCAGGGTTTGACCCGCTCCTTGATGTGGCTCGATCGCGGCAGTCACACTCACCGCGGCAACGTTTTTCAGTTTAGGGTTGGTGCTGTCGTCAAGTTGCACACCAAACTGTTTGATCATATTCACCACAGACTGCTGAGTGAACTTCACTTGCGATTTATCACCGGAACCATCTAGCCCAACTACCAAGCCATATCCAATCAGTTGGTTTTGTCTGTCGCCGTAGACCTCCGCGACCTCAGCAATCGCTCTTGCGGCCAAAGTTGATGGTGCCCAGCTAAGTAGCCACAAAGGCAATAACAAATGGATGAGGTAACGCCATTTCAACTTCATCATTAAAACGGCATCCAAGGTGAATTAAAGAATTGAGTCAGCCAGCCAGCGGTATTGGTATCGGCAAAAGTTCCTCTGCCTGCATATGTGATACGCGCGTCTGCAATACGTTGAGAAGAAAGTGTATTATCGGCTTGAATGTCATCCACTCGCACATTCCCCGTCAGACGGATGTATTCATCGCCTTGATTGAGTTTCAGCCACTTCTCCCCTCGAACTCTAAGCACGCCGTTAGGCAGTACATCGTAAACCGTCACCGTAATAGAGCCTGATAAGCTATTACCCTGTGTAGATGCAGCGGCACCATCAAAATCTCGTGTTGCATCAAGAGCGGCGCTGCCTTCAGCGTAGGTCGTCGTGCCAAGAGTCGGCGCAGCAATCGTCGCGCTGGAATCTTTACCATATTGAGTCGAAGCGCTCTTATCTGACTCTGTTTTCTCATCAAGCATAACAGTAAGAATATCTCCCACCCGATAAGCTCGACGGTCTTGAAACAAGGTCATGGCTGTCGTTCCAGTATACAAACTGCCCTTGCTAACTCGTGTAACCTGATAATCTAATTCTGGCGGAGCATACGCTTCATCATTAGGAGATGGCGGGATAAATTCATCCTGCCGACCCGCGCAACCAATCATATTCACGACCAGAAGTGCGACAACTGCGATGTAATAAAGCACACCAATCGCATGAGACTTTGCAAGCCCCGCTTTATTCGCTTTTTGCTTTTCCATCTCAGCTTCCTTCATGCCTACTTCCCTCTGTCGCTATGACTGCTGAGCAATGTATTGCAGCATTTCATCGGCTGCACTGACCATTTTTGCGCTCATTTCATAGGCTCTCTGAGTGGCAATCATGTCGACCATTTCCTCCACCACCTGAACATTGGAACCTTCAAGTGCACCTTGTTTTAATTGCCCTGAGCCCTCGGTTCCTGCCACTAGCTCTACTGCTTCTCCAGAGCCTTCCGTTTCAGCAAACAAGTTGCCGCCTTGCGCAGCGAGTCCCGCTGGGTTCATGAATTTCACTATCGTAATTTGGCCTAAAGCCTCTGGGTTTACTTGTCCCGGAATCGTTGCTGTTGCTACGCCATCAGCAGTAATGCTCACCAACGTGGCTTCTGGCGGAATGACAATTTCAGGGATGAGTGGGTAGCCTTGTGTATTGACCAACTGCCCATCTGAATTGGTTTGAAACTGACCGTTTCGGGTGTAGAGAAGCTCACCATCCGAGTTCTCTATTTGGAAAAAACCGTCACCAAGTATGGCTAAGTCAAATTGCTGGTTGGTGTTTTGAACATTACCTTGAGTAAAGACTTTTTCTGTCCCTACTACGCGAACGCCATTCCCTAACTGAATTCCTGTGGGATGTTCATTGAGTTCGGTGGTTTCTGTCCCCGCCTGCTTATCGACGCTGTAAAAAAGGTCTTCAAATACCACGCGGTCTCGCTTGAAACCGACCGTATTGATATTGGCAAGATTGTTAGAAATGGCGGTCATTTTCGCATCTTGTGCAGCCATCCCTGTTTTGGATATCCATAAAGCACTGTGCATAATTTTCTTCCTTAAGCCTTAAGTAGTTTATTCCCTATCTGAGCAATTTCATCGGCCGACGCCATGACTTCAATTTGCATTTCATATTGTCGAGTGAGTGACATGATGCTAACCAGCTCTTCGAGGCTTGATACGTTACTCGCCTCCAGATACCCGGAACGTACTTGAACCGTAAAGTCTTCAGCTAACACACCGCCTCCTTTAGGAACAAAGTGGCCGCTGGCATGCATGGTCATTTCATCGTATTCAGGCTTGACTAACTTGAGCGCACCTACCTCGACCGAGGCTTCTCCACCAATTGGAGTCACTGAAATCAGGCCGTTTGCACTGACGGTAATAAACTCAAAATCGGGCAGAATCATAGGGCCTTCGATTGACATAACACGGCGCTCACCAAGATAAAGCTGACCATTGCCATCTAATCGAAAATTTCCGGCACGGGTGTACAGTTCGTTCGGTTCGCCATCCAAGCCTTCTAAGGTAATAAACCCATCGCCATTAATAGAGACATCCAGAGGGCGTTCGGTGCGAATATCTTCACCTTGCGCGAAGTTATTGATCGACGAATTGGTTCTAGAAGTCACGGAAGTCAAAAAACCAGAGCCTTCCAAACGCATTGGTGAGGAGTGTTCCATCAGTGCCTTAAACCCTATGGTGTCGGCATGAGAGAGGTTGTTGGCGCGAACGTGCTGAGCAAGCATGGTTCGCTCAGCACCTTTCGCTGCACTAAACAGTATTGGATTCATAGTCCTACACCACGTTGAATAGCGCTTGTGTTAACTGATCTGAGGTTGAGATAGATTTGGTGTTGGCTTGATAGTTACGCTGTGCGGTCATTAAAGCCACCAACTCAGAAGTCAGATCCACATTCGAGCCTTCCAAAGCCCCTGACGTTAAATCACCGAACACGCCACTGCCTGCAGTACCTAAAACTGGAGTTCCGGAGCTAAAGCTTTGTAGCCATGCGGTATCACTGGTTTTGATCAGGTTTTGAGGGGCGGCAAAGTCTGCGAGTACCACTTGGCCTTGCAGTTGAGATTGTCCATTGGTGTAAGTGGCAAAAATGCGTCCATCATTTTCCATTCGAACACTGGCATAATCACCGGAGGTGTAGCCGTTGGGACTATTTTTAGACACCACAAAGTCACTACCAAACTGAGTAACCGACGATAAATCTATATTGACTGTCACACCGTTTGCACCATTAGCTGGGTCAAAACTCACGCTGTAGTTCCCCCCTGATGCAATGGTTCCATCTGCGTTAAAGGTAAAATTAGCGCTATCAGTGGTAGTTGGAGAACCCGCAGGAACTAATGCGTCAGCGGCATTAATGGCTTGACCATCCACTAAAACATGGACATTCCAATCATTGGAAGCCCCTTTCACAAAGTACTGACTTACCGTATGTGGATTGCCCAGCGAGTCATAAACTGGGGTAGTGTAAGAATGGTTGTAGGTAGAAGAGTCACTGTAATCAAATGCCGCAGCAGGGACTTGCTCTCGCGCATCTAAATTAGCCACAAACTCGATACTGTCGGTCTCTCTTGCTTGCAATGAAGCCGTGCTGATTTGTACTGTGCCAACCGAACCCAAGAGCAGATTATTATTGCCATCCACTGAATAACCTTGCAGCGCTGCACCGCTATTGGCGGTAATAACACCATCGGCATTCATATTGAAAATACCCGAGCGGGTATAAAGAGTTTGCCCTTTGCTGTCTTCTAAAACAAAGAACCCATTGCCACTCAAGGCCATGTCCAGTGAACGCCCAGTGCCCGTTACCGTGCCACTTTTCTCAAAGTTTTGCGACACACCAACTACTTCAACGCCACCAGCTTCACTTCCGCTGTAAACCGACGCAAACTCGGTTCTCGACTCCTTAAAGCCTGTTGTTGAAACATTAGCAATATTATTGGAAATAGTGTTGAGCTCTGAGTTAGAGGCATTTAGCCCACTCAGTGCAATACTAAAGCTCATAATGTCATCCTCTTCATTCAAAAGAGGCTATCTCCGCTAACTCTCTGGTTAGCGGAGAACGACAGCCGTCATCTTACTTACAAAAACTTAAAAAAGGTCAAAGACCAAAAATACTTGCGAAAATACAACTTAATTAGAGAAGGCCGCCACGTCGTAAAACGCCACTAAACCTACTCCTTGCACTTGCAGATGGCTTGTTCCGCCTACAAGCGGCGTTGTCACCTGCTCAACCTTGCCATGCTGATAAATCGCTGGCTGGTAATTTTGTCCACTGTCCAATGTCACTTTCATTTGGTACGCGCCATTCAGACCCATCGCTTTGGCATCAAAAGCAAAATCAACCCGCCCTGCACTATTGGGGCCTAACGTTACCGTTTTCACTTGCCCAAGATGATTCACCAACTCGACAGCCACTGTATTGGACGCAGCTTGCAATTGAATATAACCAGTGTGTGTGCCCTCACCCGATGCGGATAGTTGGTCACTTTTGACGGTGACTGTTTTGTCCACCAAGGCTGCGGTACTCAGGACTTGCAAGTTATCGAGCATCGTTGTGTTGTTTTGCATCAACTGAACTAGGTTCTCTGTGCTCTCTACTTGAGAAAACTGCGCCAACTGCGCAACGTATTCAGTCCCATCTGTCGGGTTCAACGGATCTTGGTTTTCAATCTGAGCCACCATCAAGGTGATGAATTCATTCTTTAACGCCCCAGCACTGTTTGGGTTTTCTTGGGGGGGCAATGTTGACGCAGACTCAATATTATTGACCTGCGCAGCTCCGGATATAGTCGTCATAGGTATATTCCTTAGAAACCACTGGTTCGCAAATGCAGGACACTGCTAACTGCGCCACAGTCCCATTAGTGATTGCTGCATAGACTTGACGTTACCAAGCACTTCGACACTGGCTTCGAAACTGCGAGTCGCCGAGATCATATCAGCCATCTCGTTGACGACATTGATACCTGAGTAGTAAACATAACCTTCGTCATTTGACAGAGGATTGTTTGGTTCATAGCGCCCCTCCATCATCGAGGACACTTCAACAACGTCGGCGATGCGAATTGGTACCACACCTTGATGTTGGGTTTCTTGTGCATTGAAATGGTTGTAAACCGCGGAAAATATCGGTTTGAGTGGTTTATAAACTTTTGAAGGGTCACCAGAAACAGAATCGGCGTTCGCCAAGTTACTGGAGATAGTGTTAAGCCTCACGGTCTGAGCACTCATTGCTGAGCCCGCCGTTTCATAGATACCTAAGAATGACATGGTGTCCCTACCTAATCAATTCACTTACTGGCCCTTGATGGCCGTTTTGATACCGTTAATTTTCGACTGCAAAAATGCCAAGCTTTGGTGATAGTCCATCACATTTTTGGCGAATCTTGCCTGTTCATTTTCGAGTTCAACGGTATTGCCATCTCGCGTTCTTTGCACTGGAATCCGGTATTGTGCTGAGGTATCGATATACCAGTCTTTGCTGTTACCAATACCACTCAATACTGCATCAAACTTTAGATCCATTGCCTTGTAATTTGGGGTGTCCACATTGGCAATATTCGAGCTTAATACCGCTGCTCTGTCCAAACGAAACTGCACTATCTTGGGGTGAACCCCAAGCGCATCGTCTAAGTGAATCATGCCCTAGCCTCATCCATCATCGACCCGATTTAAAAGCAAAATAGGTCGTTATAGTTTTGTGTATTTCTCACTCAACCCAAGTTGAAATGAGAATGCTATAACCTATAGTTAGGAATAATTAGCGTGTCAAATTTGAGAACGCTCACAAATAGTAATTATTGGGACTTGACATGAAAGAATGTTCGTTAACTGAATTCGGTAACCCGAGTATTAAGATGCGTAAATTCCTGCTTAAACACGCCGGGCATTTCTCTAATGAAGTTGTTGATATTTTTAAATTTAACTTCTCTTGTCGACACGTTAAAGCCAGTTTTTCAGAGGCGCACAAACCACCTAAAAACAGCATCAAAACAGTGCTAAACATCGAAGACTTCGGTCATGTTTTTTTCTTTATCGAGCCACAAGCTGCCGATATTCTGCTATACAAGCACCTAAACACACCATCACCTACCCGAAAATCGAAGAGAAGTAGTAGTGACACAACACTCACTCAAACTCACTTAAGACTGTTTCAAAAGCTCACTATGGCGATCACTAACATTCTTACTGCTGATGCAAGCCATTACGCGGTTGAACATACAGATCATCAGCCTTCAGACATTGGTACTACCATCACTTTCAGCTTCGATGAGCAACAAATCGACATCACTTTTATGTTGGATGATAGATATGTTAAGAAGCTACGCGACGTGATGGAAAGTAACGAAACTTTCGATAGAGAGGAAATCCTAAACAATTTGCGATATCAGTCGGTTGAATTGGGGTGCGTAATGCTCCACGGACAGTGCACGCTGCACGAGTTGTCCAAACTGCAACCCGGTGATTTTATGCCCATGACCTTATGTAAAAACTTGACGGTCAAAGTAAATGGGCACCCAACTTTTTTTGGCAAACTTCAATCTATTAACTCTGAGTTAGGAGTAGAAATCGATGGCTAGCGATAAACAAACTCCGCCCATTGACAATTCGATGAGCGACCTCAACTTACACGAAGAATTGCCAGATCTCGACGATTTGGATTTGGATGACCTTGCAGACGATATTGAATTCGAAGCTGAGCAAAGTGATGTCAGCAATGTATCACTACTGAAAAGCATTCCTGTCGACATCACGGTAGAAGTTGCTCGTAAAACGTTAATCTTAGACGAGCTGCTTAATTTGAAAGCCGGCAGCGTAGTCATGTTAGAGAAACACGAAGGTGACCCAGTCGATATAAAAATCAATGGTACTGCATTTGGTACTGGCGAAATCGTCTCAAAGAATGGTCAATATGGCGTTAGGTTGTTGAGCATTATAAAAAAACCTAGCAAGTAGCTGTTTAGGCGAGCTCAAGGACGACAATGCCAATACGAATTTTACTGATGGTGCTTACTTTTTGGTTCTCTCCTACGCAAGCAGAGGGGCTGACTATATTGAGTGAAACCAACACATCAGAAGGGACTGAATACAGCGTTAAGCTGCAAATTCTGATATTGATGACGATGCTGAGTTTTGTGCCAGCGTTTGTCATCATGTGCACCAGTTTCACAAGGATCATTATCGTATTAGCGATATTACGCCAAGCCTTAGGATTACAACAAACGCCTCCTAATCAGGTTTTGATTGGTATTGCCCTGATCTTTACTTTACTGATTATGCGGCCTGTCTGGACCAAGATATACGACACGGCTTATGTTCCTTATTCCACCGACGATATCACTCTAATGGAGGCCTTAGCCTCGGCAGAAAAACCACTGCGCCGTTATATGCTGGACCAAACCCAACGCAAAGCGCTCGAGCAAGTGACGAAAATAGCCGGAGAGAAAACCCTCGCCTCTGATGAAGAAATCCCTTTCTTAATATTACTACCCGCTTATTTGCTGAGTGAGTTAAAGGTGGCGTTTCAGATTGGTTTCATGCTGTTTCTGCCGTTTTTAGTGATCGATCTCGTTGTCGCATCTGTACTGATGTCCATGGGTATGATGATGCTTTCGCCACTCATTGTTTCCTTACCCTTTAAGCTCTTAGTATTTGTCATCGTTGACGGGTGGGGTTTGCTGATGGGTAGCCTTGCCAATAGTTTTTGGATTAGCGGATGAGTCCAGAAGAAGCCGTCACGCTTGTCAGTCAAGCCATATGGGTCATTATCCTGATGGTCTCTGTACTAATTGTACCCAGCCTTATCGTCGGCTTAGTGGTAGCCATCTTCCAAGCGGTTACCCAAGTCAACGAGCAGACGCTGAGTTTTCTTCCAAGGCTTCTAGTGACCTTACTGTCCATCATTTTGGCGGGGCATTGGCTACTACAGGAAATCAGTGACCTATTTCTGTTTATCTTTGATGCGATTCCGACCAAAGTTGGGTAATCGTGATGCAGCTTACATTTACTGAAATCACTCAATGGCTTGGTATTTTATGGTGGCCATTTGTCCGTTTAACGGGCCTATTTCTTATTGCGCCTTTCTTTGGTGACAACGCGATTCCTGTAAGAGTTAAGCTACTGTTTGCTTTTATCTTTTCTTTACTGCTGGCTCCGCTGGTCCACGAAGTACCACCCTTTAATCCATTTAGCATCGATACCCTCTTGTTTTCCCTGTATCAGTTGATTTTTGGTTTCCTCGTTGGCTTCGCCGTTATGCTCTTCTTCACTATTTTTTCCATTGCAGGACAAGCTATTTCGATGCAGATGGGACTAGCGATGGCGGTGATGAATGATCCAGCTAATGGCATCAGTATCGCCATTATTGGACGGATTATGTTTATCACCTCAATGCTACTGTTCCTATCCCTTGATGCGCATTTGGTGGTGCTGTTGGTGTTCAAAGAGAGCTTTACCTATTGGCCGCTTGACTCCACTTTCCCCTTCAGCAGTATCGATTATGTACTCAAAATGGTGTCGTGGATGTTTGCGACAGGTTTGCTAGTGGCAGTGCCCGCGATAGTGGTGATGCTGCTTAGTAACATCACTTTTGGTCTGATGAATAAAGCGGCCCCTTCCCTAAACGTGTTCGCACTTGGTTTTCCAATGACCATGTTACTGGGCTTATTTGCGTTAATGGCATCCTTAACGGGTATTGGCGATCACTACTTTGATTTAGTTCTGGAGCTTAACCAACACCTGCATTACATGTTGAGGCTACCTAATGTCTGAGCATCAAGATTCGGGCGATAAAAGTGAACAGCCCAGCCAACATAAACTCTCCAAAGCTCGCAGAGAGGGACAAGTTCCGCGTGCCAAAGAGTTTGTCTCTTCTATCACCCTTATCAGCGTGGTGGCCTATTACGTCCTGAATATCGATATGATTAAGCAAACATTTATTGAGCTGTTCTTAGTCAGTTTTCAATTCGATACTCAAACCATCAGCCATTGGATGACTTCGGTCGAACTGTTAGGCACCGCCCTTTTTTCCATGGTGATGTTGTTTTTTCCGCTATTGATTTACCAAATTATCGCCGCCATATTTGGCTCTACTTTATTGGGAGGGTGGATTTTCAGCCCTTCATTACTAACGCCCAAGCTTGAAAAAATCAGTCCTATAAAAGGGATAAAGCGTATTTTCTCAACACAGTCAGTGGTGGAGCTGTTTAAAAATGTGTTTAAGGTAACGCTGTTTTTCAGTTTGTTGTACTGGGTGATTTCCAGCTATATCTCCGTCATCACTAACCTGGTAAGTGCCCACTTTGATACTGTGGTGTTCACTGTCGCTACGATTACCATAGAGTACCTTGGTTACTTGCTGCTTATTGTTCTGATATTTGGCCTTTTTGACTTCCCCTATCAGCGTCATGAATTTACTAAGCAAATGAAGATGACTAAACAAGAGGTAAAAGATGAGCATAAGGAGCAAGAGGGGCGCCCGGAAGTGAAGGCGCGAATCCGACAAATCCAAACTCAAAATGCCAAACGAGGTGCCAATGAAAGAGTGCCAAAAGCCAATGTGGTGCTCACTAACCCTACGCAATATGCCGTCGCCTTGATTTATGATTTGACTCAGGCCGAAGCACCTTTTGTTGTTGCGAAAGGCAAAGATGAAGTGGCGGTATACATTCGTGAATTGGCAGCGAAACACAGTGTTGAAGTGGTGGAAAGTGCTGAGCTTACTCGAGCTATTTACAATACGACCCAAGTTGACCAAATGGTGCCTAATCAATTGTTTGTGGCCATCGCTCACATTCTTACCTACGTTAACCAACTGAAAGCATGGCGCCAAGGACAAAGAAGCAAGCCAAATGGCTTGCCTCGTTTCGATATCCCTAAGGTTTGGTCTGATCCTAATGAACCGGCTGAGTAACCGTCTCTAGTCTGACAGCCGACACTTTAAACTCAGGTATTTTGGCGTAAGGATCCGTAGCGGTATTGGTTAGCTTGTTCGCCGCAGACTCGGCAAAGTGGAACGGCACAAATACCACACCTTGTTGCATTCGCTTAGTGACAAAAGCAGGCGCACTAATTTCACCACGGCGTGACACCAGTTTCACGGTCTCACCATTAGTAATACCTAATCGCTCTGCTTCTTCCACACTCACCATAATGCGTGGTCCCGCAAGATTGTCTAACCCTTTAGTTTTACGAGTCATAGTACCAGTGTGGAACTGTTCTAGAAGACGCCCCGTCGTCAATATTAACGGGTATTCGTCATCAGGGAGCTCTGCGGCATATTCGAATGGAATAGCTTTCATCGCCCCTTTACCGCGAACGAACTGGTCTTTGTGCATGATGCGCGTACCAAATGGCTTAACCTCATTACACGGCCACTGCAGACCATTACCACCTATCGACTGCCAACGAATACCATGATATTGCGGTGTGACATCGGCGATTTCCTCAGTAATATCCTGAACCGTTTGGTAAGCCCAATCACTGCCCATAGCATTGGCGATTTCTTGAATAATACGCCAGTCTTCTTTCGCTTCACCCGGAGCTTGAACCGCAGGCACTAAACGCTGAACTCGTCGTTCTGTATTGGTAAAGTGTCCAGCCTTCTCTGCAAACGAGTAAGACGGCAGAACCACATCCGCGAGTTGCGCGGTTTCCGTTAGGAATATGTCCTGAACCACTAAGAAATCGAGCGACTTCAATCCATGAACGGCGTGCGCTTGGTCTGGGTCACTAAGCACAGGGTTCTCGCCCATGACATACAACGCCTTAATGTCACCATCACAGGCACCATCAATGATTTCCGTCAGCGTTTTACCTTTCTCTGTCGGTAAGGTCTCACTATTCCAAGCCTTGGCGAATTTGGCCTGAACCTCTGGATTAGTGACCTTCTGATAGCCTGGATAATCCGTTGGTAGAGCCCCCATATCACATGAGCCTTGAACGTTTGATTGACCACGTAGAGGGTTAATGCCGCCACCTTCAACTCCGACGTTACCACAAAGCATTTGTAGATTGGCTATCGATCGCACGTTGTCGTGACCTGTCGTGTGCTGCGTGATTCCCATCGAGTAGAACACTGACGTGACTTTTGCCGTGCCAATGAGCTCTGCCAATCGCTCGATATCGAACGCAGCCACACCGGTCACCAACGCAGCATTAGCCGGTGAGTAAGACTCTTTGCGAATCTCTTCAAGCAAGTCGCTATAACCTTCGGTGCGCTCTTCAATATAGGCATCATCTTGCCAGCTATTTTTATCAATCACATGCATGATTGAGTTAAGTAACATAACGTCTGTACCTGGACGGTGACGAACATACAATTTGGCATGATCGACCATATCGATACGTTTTGGATCGGCCACAATCAAGGTTGCCCCGTCCGCGACTGCTTGTTTGATATGAGAAGCAATGATTGGGTGAGCAGCACTGGTGTCTGAACCAATAATAAAGATAACGTCCGAGTGTTTGATACTTGGAATATCGTTGGTCATCGCGCCACTACCAAACGCTGCTTCCAAACCTGTTACTGTCGAGGAGTGACACAACCGCGCACAGTGGTCGATATTGTTGGTGCCAATTTCACGACGGAACAGTTTTTGGAATGCGTAGTTATCTTCATTAGTGGTTTTTGCCGATGAGAAACCAGCCAAGCTGTCACTGCCATACATAGACTTAATTTTACTCAGCTTATCAGCGACGTACTGCACGGTTTCATCCCAAGAGGCAGGCACCAATTCGCCTGCTTTTCTAATCAGTGGCGTAGAAAGTCGCTCTTCACTTTGGATGAAATCAAAGCCAAAGCGGCCTTTTACACACAACATGCCTTGGTTTACTGGAGACGTTTTATCCCCTTTGACGTAACGAATTTTGTTGTTCGCCGCATCCACGTATAGCTCAATACGACAACCTACCCCACAATAAGTACAGATAGTTTTCACCGGTGTCAGCATCTCGATTCGACCGTGAGATTTATCTCGCTTATCAGACAGCGCTCCCGTTGGGCACACCTGAACACACGCACCACATTGAACGCAGTTACTATCGCCCATAGTGGCACCGTTAGGAAAAGAAGGACGATGTGACGTTTCTGAAAAGTTTAAAATACCGTGAACCGATTCGGTCTGACACGCATGAACACACGAGCCACAACTAATACAACGGTTTGCATCGAAAACAATAAACTCGCTGGTTTTGTCCACTGGGAACATTTTGCGCTGGTTAATGTTTATCTCTCGATAATCCACTTTGTACTCAGTGGCGTAATCGCGAAGGTCACATTGAGTGTTTGCTTGGCAGCCACATTCTAAACAGCGCGCAGCCTCGGCAATGGCCTTCTCATCCGACATACCCAGTTCAACTTCTTGATAAGTTGTTTGGCAGGCTTCTACTGACAACTGCTCAGCTTTAGCTCGCGCTTTGGCTTTTTCTTGCAGATATTCTGTTTGGCGAACTTCGCTCAAACGCTCTGCTTTGTGACTATTAAACGCTCTAGGTTCAGGTTTAAAGTGACCTTGAAGAATGTAACGCTCAATAGCATCGGCAGCCTTCTTGCCATCAGCGATAGCTTCAATGGCAGTCGCTGGTCCACGTCTGAAATCACCAATACTGTATACATTGTAACCATGGTGCATCGAATCACCGTCAGAAGACGCAGTACCCCAATCGGTCAAAGGCAAAGGATGTTTGGCGGATTTAAGAAACTCGACGTCCGGTTTTTGCGATAGCGCGGAGATAACAGTATCAAAAGCGACAGTCTCAGTTTTACCAGTAGAGACAGGGCGGCGGCGACCAGAACTATCAGGCTCTCCCAACTCCATTATCTCTAACTCGATATGCTCAACACGCCCCTGTGAATCGGCAAGATTGCATTTGGGATTGGTCAAAAACTTAAACTTAACCCCTTCTAGCTCTGCCGCTTCAATTTCATGCAGTTCGGCTGGCATCTCATTTCGAGTGCGACGATAAATAATGGTCGTCTCCGCACCTTCGCGAATGGCAGTTCGTGCACAATCAATCGCGGTATTACCACCACCGATCACGGCCACCTTCTTGCCAATGGTGAAGGTTTTGTCCGTCATATGGTCTTTTAGGAAATCAACACCAAGTACACAGCCCTCTAAGTCAGAGCCCGGATACGGCATATTGACCGCTTTGGTTGCTCCAACAGCAAGGCAGACCGCTTCATAGTTGTCTGTCAGCTCATCAAGAGCAATATCTTTACCAAGAAGTGTATTGGTATGGATTCTCATCCCACCACGGCACATCAGCTCAATTTCTTTATCCAGAATATCTTTCGGCAAACGGTACTCTGGAATGCCATAGCGAAGCCAGCCACCAGCCTCTGGCATAGATTCAAAAATGTCGACAGCAAAACCTTGGTAGCTAAGGTAATAACCACATGCCAATCCACCTGGCCCTGCACCAACAATGGCGACTCGGTGGCCGTTGTAAGGGAGTTTCGGCGGCTCAAATTGCTCGGCTAGCGATAAATCAATATCTGCGGCGTGACGTTTAAGCTGGCGAATTGCGAGCGGTTCGTCAACCAAGGTACGACGACATTCATGTTCACAAAAAGCAGGACACACACGACCAATGGAAATCGGCATAGGTAGCGTGTCTTTGATGATTTTTACGGCTTCGTGATGATCGCCTTGTGCGATATGGTGTAGGTAGGTTTGAATATCGACATGTGCAGGACATGCGACTTTGCAGGGCGCTTCACAGTCGGCATTGTGATCCGCAAATATTTTATTGAGTGCCTGTCTTCTAAGGTTGTTAATTTGAGCGGACTGAGTAACGATGGTCATGCCATCTTGGATTTTTGTCTCACACGCCTTAACAATACCTTTCCCCACCACTTCAACGACACAAAGGTCGCATGACTGCTTGTCGTCGTGCTTACTGATGGAGCAAAGAGAAGGGACATCAACTTGAATATCTTTTGCGACATCTAGGATGCTCTTGTTTTCGCGCAGAAGATACGTTTGACCGTTGATAATTACATTCATATAGAGCTATCTCTTTCAGATCGATGAAAAAACTCCACTGAACTCGCACTCGAAAGCACACGACGTTATCGCCGTGTAAGAAAGGTAACACGCAGTTTATTGACGCTATCTAGCGACTGAAAAACCTCGTAGACACAAAACCTTGTAATAAGTACGACAAACCATCAGTCAATCTCTGCTCTAATGATCCGTGTCACAGTGGTAGAACAAATCTAAAATGAGAAATCTTGGTGCTCTCAGGGAGTCCCCCTTCAAGGGGATTTAAATTAGGAGCGAAACTACCTTAATTATACCCACAGTGTAATTAAGGTCAAACATCCCTACTTTAAGTGAGTGTAATTCTCATTGGCGTAAAATGGTAAATAGTGAATCGCAGTGATTGATACCTTAATCAGGTCAGCAGAAATCATAACGAGGATTCAAAATGAAAGTACTTAAAGATATCGCCATCAGCTCTATTATCACTACTGTCGTAATGCTAGTACTCAATGCTTCTTGGGACTGGGTGTTCATCGCAAGCCTTGAAGTGGCAGTATACGCATCGGTGGTGTTAACCGGCATGCTTAAAGGTGCTATCTCGCTTGAAAAAGTTATGGCGTCGTACTTTCTTAAGCACAAAACTCTACCAAAGCTAAAACGTGGTATTTCGTCTTACATTATCTTAGTGGGCTCGAAGTTTCTCGCCATGGGCATTATCGCTATGCTGTTCGGTCAGCATGTAGCCTTTACAGGTGCATTTGGTGGCGTTGTCGCGTTCTTCGCTATTATCTTTGCCGTGCTGGGCTTGGAAGGCGTCGTAGCAAAACTCGGCAGCAAAGCTAGATTAGCTTAAAGAAGTTTTTGATACTCAGAAATGCAAAAAACCTCGCTAAAAAGCGAAGTTCTTTTGAAAGTAAAAAGCCCCGCTATGAAAGCGAGGCTTTTTGAAAAATGGTCGGTGAAGAGGGATTCGATGGGACTGGCCATCCAGCCCCTGACCCGCATGGGTTCTTCTCCACTACTAAAATTATGCTTAGAAAGTAAAAAGCCCCGCTTTGAAAGCGAGGCTTTTTGAAAGTGGTCGGTGAAGAGGGATTCGAACCCCCGACCCTCTGGTCCCAAACCAGATGCGCTACCAAGCTGCGCTATTCACCGAGATTGTTGTCTTGAGTTTTGCTCAACAACGGATGCGTATATTAATGATAAATTCTTTTGAAGCAAGGCTTTTATAACAACTTTCTTTGCATTTGAGTTTGATTGCTCATCATATCGCCAGAAGCACGAAAAATGTGACCAAATACACACAGTGACATACAGGTTATTAACACTCAAAGTACAATTGATCCAGATCAGTGTTCATTTTAACACCAAAAGTTAACTTATCCCTGTCGTCAATACTTTGGAGGAAACATGGACTTTTGGCTTGATCTCCTATTTGGTAATGCAGTGGGCTTATCTTCAATGCTAGTTATCTTTGCAGCGCTGGGCTTGATGCTGTTTTACGGTGGTTTCTTCATCTACAAAGTAATGAATGACAAATCTCCTCACTAGAATCGCTTAGCTTCTATTTCGAATAGAAAACCGCTATGCACCGGAGTGGATCGCCTGTTCACTCCGGTTTTTTATTGCTCTCACCTATTGCTAATATTCGTATATACTCCAGTTAAAATGGCTTATCCGAGATGAAGTTATGTCTCAAGACGATGATCTGGATCTATTCCAACAGATGATGGGCGATGTGAAGCCGATTCACAGCGACACCGTTGAACTTAAAAAGACCCACCAAGTGTCTGACGCGCATTTGGCCAAGCGAGAAGCAGCGCTTTGGCTTTCTGAGCAAGACCCTGAGTACCTTTCAATTGATTACGCTCCGATGATCAAACCAGACGACTTAATTGAGTTTAAGCGTGATGGCATGCAGGAAGGTGTCTATCGCAAACTGAGACTGGGTAAATATCCGCTGCAAGCAAAACTCGACTTACACCGGAGAACGCTTAAAGAAGCACGCGATGAAGTGGTGAAGTTTCTACAACAGTGTATGCGTATGGACATCCGCACTGTGCTTATTGTACATGGGCGCGGCGAACGCTCTAACCCACCAGCATTAATGAAGAGTTATCTTGCACATTGGCTAACTCAGATAAAAGATGTTCAGTGCGTTCATAGTGCGCAGCGGTTCCATGGAGGAAGTGGTGCGGTCTACGTTATGCTAAGAAAGAGCCAAGAAAAGAAGCTTGAGAATCGAGAGCGTCATCAAAAACGTACGAGTTAAGTGACTTACCGCTCAGTTGAGTATAAAATACGCGACCTTAATTTTGTGTCTGACCAATATAGAGTGAATACTGCGCATGCCTAACGCTGCTGAAGGAAAACGCCTTAACAAATACATTAGTGAAACTGGCTTTTGTTCTCGCCGTGAAGCTGACAAGCTGATCGAACAACAACGTGTCACTATTAACGGCAAAATTCCTGAGATGGGAACCAAAGTGTTGTCAGGAGACAATGTTGAAATCGACGGTAAACCAGTTCGCAGCAAAGAGAAGCCAGTCTATATTGCGTTGAACAAACCAACGGGTATCACATGTACAACCGAACGCGATGTTCCGGGCAACATCGTTGATTTCGTTGGCCATCACAAACGTATCTTCCCAATTGGTCGACTAGATAAACCGTCCGACGGTCTTATCTTTTTGACTAACGATGGCGACATCGTTAACAAGATTCTCCGTGCGGGTAACAATCACGAGAAAGAGTATGTAGTACGTGTCGACAAACCTGTTACTCGTGATTTCTTGAAAAAGATGGGCTCAGGTGTTGCGATTCTGGACACAGTAACTCTGCCTTGTCGTGTCGAGCAAGAAACCAAGTTTTCTTTCCGTATTACCCTAACTCAAGGGTTAAACCGTCAAATTCGCCGTATGTGTGAAGCACTGGGTTTCGAAGTGTTAAAACTTCGCCGAGTCCGCATTATGAACATCTCGATTGATGGAATTCCCAATGGCAAATGGCGCTACTTAACTGACCAGGAAGTGGCTGAGATTCACCGCCTTTGTGAAGGTTCAGTGAGTACGGAAGAAGCATCACGCAAAGATGCTAAAGGTCGTCATATCACTAAGGCTACCGATGCTAAGCTGCATGACGCTCGAGCAGAAGCGAAGCGTGAAAAAATGAAAACCTTCTCTGGGCACGGTGCAGATGAGTTTCGTCGTAGCCCGAATAAAAACAAACGTCACAAGCAAGAGCAAGGACGTTCAGGTAAGGCTCGTAATCACCACGGTAAGACGCAAAACCGTAAACCGGTCGCTGCTAAACCAGATTCATCTAAGCCAAGTAAGCCGAGAACGCGCGTTGGCGGTACCCTATCTCTCAAGAAATAGTCAGTGTAAATGAGGCCTGCTTAGGCCTCACATAAATTGACAAACTTCGCTCGCGTTAGCATCGCCAAATCACTCGGTGCTAACTCAATCTCCAAACCTCTTTTTCCAGCACTGACGCACATTTGCACTCTCGCTTCCGCTGAGATATGAATAAAGGTCGGTAACAACTTCTTTTGACCAAGAGGGCTGATGCCACCCAACACATAACCCGTGGTTTTTTGTGCGATATCTTTATCTGCCATCTCTGCTTTTTTCCCACCAGCCGCCTTTGCTGCGAGTTTTAGGTTTAGCTTTTCTTCAACAGGTATCACCGCTACAGCGAGGTTTTTCGGTTCTCCATTGATGGCGAACAGTAGAGTTTTAAATACGGATTCAGGATCTTGTCCTAACGCTTTTACCGCCTCTAAACCATAACTTTCATGCCTTGGGTCATGGTCATATTGATGAACGGTATGAGTGATTTTTTTCTTTTTGGCAAGGTTAATAGCCGGTGTCATAACGTATCCTTGGTAGTCGCTACCGTTAACGTCGACTCTTGAGATTAGAGTCGTCAATATAGAAAAGCGGCGCCGAATGGCGCCGCTCTATTTTATCTACTAAACCGGAATAAAAGTCTAGTTCTTATAGATGATTTCGCCTTTAGGCTGATACTTATTCACATCGATTGGGCTGTTTGCTTCTAGGTACTCTTTAAGTACTTCCGCATCCACAAAACCAGTGTTTACGTGACCAGGGTGACCTGTAAGCTTCGGATAACCGTCACCACCAGCTGCGTTAAAGCTTGGTACAGTGAAACGGTATGTTGCTTTAGGGTCTAGAGGCTTACCATTGATAACAACATTCGATACTGCATCTTTACCCACTGTCATTGAAATGCCAGCGAATTGAGCGTAAGCACCAGAATCTACAGGTTTCGTTGCTACTACGTTCAAGTAATCGACAACTTCAGCACCTGTCATATCGGTGTAAGTAATAATGTTGCCAAATGGCTGTACGATAAGTACATCTTTGTAAGTCACATCACCTTCAGCGATAGAGTCACGTACACCACCAGAGTTCATGACGGCAAAGTCAGCTTTAGCACGTTCCATGTGAGCCGTACCAATTAGACGACCTAGGTTAGTTTGCTGGAAGCGAACAACATTACGGTCACCCTCTAGCTTGCCGTTCGTTTCGGCAATTTTCGCACCTAGTTGCTCTTGGCCTTTTTCCTGGAATGGCGTTAAGAATGCCACCATTTCTGCATCTTTCTTGATTTCATCTTCAACAAGAACACGTTGCTTCTTGCCATCGATCTTAACTTTCTTCTTAAGGTTTACAGGGATAAGGTCATAGCTGACCATATCTAGCTCACCATTTTTGAATTCATAGTCGGCACGGCCAACGTACTTACCCCACTCGTACGCTTGCACAATCCAAGTTCCGTTTTGGATGTCAGGCTTACATTCATCACTTGGCTTGAAGTTCTTCTTAACGACGTTAGGACCTTCCATACAAACCGGCTCTTGTGAGTGACCACCCACAATCATGTCTAAGTCGCCTTCATCAAGGTAACGAGCAAGCGCAACATCACCTGGGGCGTTTACACCACGCTTACCATTTTCGTAGTGGCCCATGTGGGTAACTGCGAAAATTAGATCAGGTTTCTCTGTCTCTTTTAGCTCAGCGATCAGTTTCTTTGCTTCTACTTTCGGATCGCGGAACTCGATACCACCGATGTACTCAGGGTTACCGATCTTCGCTGTGTCTTCCGTTGTTAGACCAATAACAGCGATCTTAATGCCCTGCTTGATGAAAATGTGGTATGCATCAAACAGGCGTTCACCTGTTTTCTTGTCATAAATGTTTGCAGACAGCATTGGGAAGTTAGCCCACTCTTTTTGCTTAAATAGCACTTCTAGCGGGTTGTCGAATTCATGGTTACCAAGTGCCATAGCATCGTAACCAATCATGCTCATACCTTTAAAGTCAGGCTCAGCATCTTGTAAGTCAGACTCTGGAACCCCAGTGTTGATATCACCGCCAGATAGAAGCAGTACGCTGCCACCATCCGCTTCAACGTCAGCACGAATTTGGTCAATCAGCGTCTTACGCGCTGCCATACCGTACTCACCATATTTGTTTTCCCAGAAGCGACCGTGGTGATCGTTAGTATGAAGAATAGTGAGCTTATAAGTCTCATCAGCATTCCATTCTTGCTCTGGTTGGGTTGCGCATCCTGCTAGTGACGCGATGATAGCCGCACTTAGTACGGACTTAAACATAAGGCTTTTTTTCATTTTCATACCTTTGAATTTTGGGGATCCACTGCCTATAGCGTTGTATAAACGCCACACATTTGCCGATTTGTAACGAATAGACATAAAGAGAAACATCGACAAAATATGCGATAGTTTAAATTAACCCTACGAACATAACATTCTCATTTCACTTTTATGTAATCTATGTCACAAGTTGCTGAGTATCAGGTTATAAACTCATCAGAATAAATTTGTGATTCTACATAAGGTTAATTAAAGCACTGAGGTATGGCGAGGGATTCAGCTGTTACGAGGTTGTAATTCTGAGAAGAAACGATTACTCAACATATTTAGTGAACATAAAAAAGAAGCCAGTCTAAATGACTGGCTTCTATATCAGAAATAAGCACGCTTATTTAATGTCGATGTGCTCAAAACCTTTGATAAGATCATCCAACGCTTTCATTTGCGCTAAGAATGGTTCCAGCTTATCTAAAGGCAGTGCTGACGGACCATCACATAGTGCTTTATCTGGATTCGGGTGCGCTTCGATAAATAGACCCGCAATTCCCGTCGCAAGTCCCGCTTTTGCAAGCTCGACCGTTTGTTCACGACGACCACCAGATGCCGCACCCGATGGATCACGCATTTGAAGTGAGTGCGTCACATCGAAAATGATTGGGCTACCGTTAGAAGCTTTTTTCATAACGCCAAAGCCAAGCATGTCGACCACAAGGTTATCGTAACCATGACATGAGCCACGTTCACAAAGAATGATTTTATCGTTACCACACTCAGCGAACTTATCAACAATGTTACCTACTTGTCCTGGGCTCATAAACTGAGGCTTCTTAACGTTGATAACCGCATTTGTTTTTGCCATCGCTTCAACAAGGTCAGTCTGACGAGCTAAGAAGGCAGGTAGCTGAATAACATCTACCACGTCGGCAACAGGCTGTGCTTGCTCTTCTGTATGAACATCCGTAATGATTTTCACGCCAAAGGTGTCTTTTAGCTCTTGGAAAATCTTCATGCCTTCTTCAAGGCCAGGGCCACGATAAGAATGCACTGAGCTACGGTTCGCTTTATCAAACGACGCTTTAAATACGTATGGAATACCTAGCTTTTCTGTCACCTTCACATAGTGCTCACAGATTTGCATCGCTAAGTCACGTGATTCCAGCACATTCATTCCAGCAAAAAGCGTGAACGGCTTATCATTTGCTACCGGGATATCACCTACGTGTACCGTTTTCATTTCCATGTTTGTTATCTCAATATTTAGTGAAGAGTGACAGGTGAGCGACTGATCGCCGAAACCTGCGTTTTCAGTAATTCTATTGCCGGATCATCTGGGCACTGATCGATGAAATACTGAAAATCAGTTGCCGCGATTTGATGACAATCCAGTTGTTGATAAATATAGCCTCTATCCCGAATCTCATAAGGGTCATCGGGAACAAAAGTCAAAGCCAGGTCGGTACATTGCAATGCAAGCGTGTACTTCTCTTCTCGCAATAGTGCACTTTTAAGTAAAGCTAGCCAGCGACCAATTACCGTTGGGTTATCAACTGTCGCTAAATGTTTTGCCTCTAACTTCACCAACGGACCATCGTTACCAATTAGCCAAGCGTGTAAACGCTTCTTGCTAACATATTCCCCATCGTAAGGATTGATGTAACTTGGTGCTTCATTTGGCCAACAGACTTTAATCAAAAACTGCGTTGGGAATGTTACGGCTTCTAATGGAAGACCGAGCTTTCTCCCTAAGTAGAGCAAGATAGCTCCTAGGCTAACCGGTATGCCTTTGCGTCGCTCAAGGACTTTATCGATAAACGCATTTTCAGAGGAAAAATACGCATCATGGTCCCCACTAAACTGCCACTCGGTGTAAAACAGTCTTAGCAGCGAGTCTAAGCGCTGCTTATCATCGCGCAAATGGAACAATTGCTGCTCAGCTTCTTCTAGTAAACGAGCTAGCTCTAATTCCGCCCAATGATCTTGAGTATTTGGATCCACCGCTTTGTTTAAGATCAGTGCTCCTTCAACCAACTCAATAGCATCAAAATCTTCGTCAAACAGTTCAATCATTACTTACCCCATAAGGAATGGTGTTTTCAGCATGGCAATCTTAGCTGCCATCATTAACCATCCCAATGCGCCTAAGAACGCACATGTTCTTAATAAGTTGTTCTTTGCTAATTTAATCGTGAAAAACGCCAACGCAAAATAAGCCATAATGCAGGTGACTTTTTCGGTCATCCACGGCGCTGCAGCCGTAAATGGGACAAAACCTGTGATTGCAATCAAACCAAAGCCTGATAACAACAGTAGTGAATCATTAATGTGAGGGAAGCGCTTCAAAAACGGATGATTCACCTTCGGGGAGTTAGCGACCAGTAAGCCAAATCGTACTGATAGCAACACCACCGATATGGCGATGGTCATCAAGTGAAAATGCTTTAATCCTTCATACATGCTGCTTCTCTCTTTCTCTTTATTGTATTTCTGTTATGGGTTCCATTGCCCAAGTGTCACACGATCATTGCCGGCGTAATCTTGTTCAGTGACAACATGACAAAAGCCATTGCTTGCCAAGATTTCTCTTACAGCTTGCCCTTGCTCAAAGCCATGCTCAAACAACAACCAGCCGCCCTCAAGCAAATGAGTGGGCGCTTGAGCCGTGATGGTCTCAATATCCGCCAGCCCATTATTCTCAGCGACTAATGCCGTTGATGGTTCAAATCGAACATCACCTTGAGATAGATGGGGATCATTTTCGTCAATGTAAGGGGGATTGGAAACAATTACGCTAAATTTGTGCACAAGATCGACAGGTTCGAACCAACTTCCCTGCGCAAACTGACAATTGGTAATATTGAGTTTTGTCGCGTTGCTTCGAGCGAGCTCTACCGCTTCCGTTTGAAAATCAACTCCCATTACTGAGCGTGTTTTCAGTTCTGAAGCCAGTGCCAACGCGATTGCTCCGGTGCCCGTACCTAAGTCTAAAATATCACCATCATTCACAAGGGCCTTATCAAGTGCGAGCTCAACTAAGCGTTCTGTATCAGGTCTTGGGATAAGCGTGCTTGGAGCGACATTTAAAGGCAGAGACCAAAACTCTCGTTCACCAAGAATATACGCTACGGGTTCGCCTGCGATACGACGATTTAACAACGCCTCGAACTGCTCTGCTTCATTAGACGTTAATGCTTTTTCAGGCCAGGTAAGTAGATAACTACGCGGTTTTTCAAGAACATGACACAGCAGGACCGCCGCATCTAATGAAGGTGATTCGCTACCAGACCCAGAAAGAACAAGCGATGCTCGTTTGAGCACCGCTTCAATAGACATATCCAATGACATGGATTAGTTGTGCTCCGCTAGAGCCGCAAGTTGGTCAGCTTGGTGTTCTTGCAGTACCGGATCAACAAGAGACTGCAAGTCACCTTCCATGACCTCAGACAGACGATATAACGTCAAGTTGATGCGATGGTCTGATACACGACCTTGTGGGTAGTTATAAGTACGAATACGGTCACTACGATCACCTGAACCCAATAGGTTACGACGGGTATCTGACACTTCAGCGGCACGCTTTGCTTCTTCTGCGGCAATAATACGCGCGGCAAGAACAGACATCGCTTTCGCTTTGTTCTTATGTTGAGAACGCTCGTCTTGACACTCAACCACAGTCCCTGTTGGTAAGTGAGTAATACGAATAGCTGAGTCAGTAGTGTTAACGTGCTGACCACCCGCGCCTGATGCACGGAACGTATCGATTTTAAGATCAGCCGCTTTGATCTCTGGGATCTCTGCTTCAGGAATTTCAGCCATAACCGCAACAGTACATGCTGAAGTGTGAACACGACCTTGAGATTCTGTTGCTGGAACTCGTTGAACACGGTGGCCGCCAGATTCAAACTTAAGCACGCCATAAGCACCATCACCAGACACTTTAGCGATCATTTCTTTATAGCCGCCTTGCTCTGATTCATTTGAGCTCATCACTTCGATACGCCAGCCTTTCTTCTCCGCGTATTTGCTGTACATACGGAATAAGTCACCTGCGAAAATACCTGCTTCATCACCACCTGCACCAGCGCGGATTTCTAAGAAGCAGTTACGCTCATCGTTTGGATCTTTCGGTAGAAGAAGTACCTGCAGTTCATCCGCAAGACGCTCAATAGTCGCTTTCGCTTCTTTGATTTCTTCTTGCGCCATTTCACGCATTTCTGCGTCATCTTCGTTTGCCATATCTTCAGCCGCTTCAAGATCTTCTTGTGCTTGCTGATAGGCTTGGAAACACTTGGTCACTTCTTCAAGTTGCGAGTACTCTCTTGAAAGAGCGCGGAATTTGTCTTGGTCTCCAATGATCTCTGGATCGCCAAGTAGATGCTGAACTTCTTCATATCGTTCAACAAGAGTTTCCAATTTAACTAAAATGGAGGCTTTCATAATTGCAGTCTTTTCTCAGGGTAAGGCTTATTTAGTTTGGTCTAAACCCAAACTTTGTCGGATGACCATCAGTTTAGCAGGATCTCCCTGCTCAGCGGCATCTTGTAGCGCTTTTGTAGGCGCATGAATAAGCTTGTTTGTTAATTTATTACTCAGCTCTAGCAGAACTTTCTCAGGGTCTCCCCCTGCTGCTAACGCTTGTAAACTTTTTGACAGTATATCTTGTCGGGTGTCGTTTGCGTGTTTTCGGTATTGTCTGATGCTATCGACAGCTTGCAGTGAACGCATCCATGTCATGAATTGCGCACTTTCTTCACTCACAATCGCTTCTGCTTGAATCGCTTCGACTTTACGTTGCTCGATATTGCTATCGACGATAGATTGCAAATCATCAACCGTATATAGATACGCGTCACTCAACTCGCCCACTTGCGATTCAATATCTCGTGGGACGGCGATGTCGATAAGCAGCATAGGTTGATAGCGACGTTGTTTTATCGCTGATTCAACCATCCCTTTGCCTATAATAGGCAGCGGGCTCGCAGTTGAGCTAATGACAATATCCGCTTTAGGTAGTACATCAGGTATTTCATTAAGTGCAATAACTTGTGCGCCAAACTGATTCGCTAATATTTCCGCTCGCTCTTTGGTTCGGTTAGCCACAATCATGTTCTTGCAACCGTGACCTTCCAAGTGCTTGGCCACCAGTTCAATGGTTTCGCCTGCACCAACTAAAAGCACAGTTGAGTCAGCAATTGATTCGAAGATTTGTCGAGCTAGGGTACAAGCCGCGTAAGCGACAGAAACGGCACTACCACCAATTTCGGTTTCAGTACGCACTCGCTTAGCAACAGAGAACGTCTTTTGAAAGAGTTTCTCAATTCCACCCTCTACAGATTGATGCTCACGGGCATCACTGTAGGCTTGCTTTACTTGTCCCAGTATTTGTGGTTCACCAAGGACGAGTGAATCTAAACCACATGAAACGCGCATCAGGTGTTTTATTGCCGCTTGCTCTTCATAAACATACAGAGAAGGCTTCAACTCTTCTGCTGCTACATCGTGGAAACGAACAAGCCAGTCTATTAATTGTGATTTGTTGGAATCACCAGTATCACAGTAAATTTCGGTGCGGTTACACGTTGACAGAATCACAGAGCCATTAACTTTGGTATTTTCTCTTAGCTCATTCAAGGCTCTGTTGAGTTTTTCAGGTGGAAACGCCACCTTCTCCCTCAGATCCACTGACGCCGTATTGTGGTTTATACCAATTGCAAGCAATGACATGTAACGCGAATTCTCTGATACAGATTTGACAAATAGGCCAGAATTTTACTTGATGGCACCATTTATTGAAAGTCTCTTACCAATATGTTTTCCTGAGTTTGTGGGATTGATGCTATAGTCTGTCAATATTGTATTGAATTTGCACAATAAACCATCACGTAAGTTGTTTCCTATGTACAAACTCCATCGACGTCTTTTTTATTTTTTTGCGGCATTATTTCTGTTTGGGTGCAGTAGTTTGCCTCCAGAGCCAGAAAGTGTTGAATGGCAAGCACATAAAACCGAGCTTGAGTCTCTTACTCAATATACGGCCAGTGGCAAACTCGGTTATATTTCCCCAGACCAGCGCCAAACTCTCAACTTTCATTGGAGTCATTCCGATAATTTCACCCAAGTCCGTCTGACTACCTTTCTTGGTCAAACCGTTTTTAATCTTACTTCAACCCCAAACGGTTCTTTTATCGAAACGTATGATGGACAAAAATTGTCCGGGAAAGATGTAAATGTGCTCATTGAGCAATTAACCGGGCTGGATATCCCAATCGAACAATTGAGCGATTGGCTGGTTGGCCTACCGGCGACTGCCGATAGCTATCAGCTAAACCAATTTAATACCGTCGGCAGTTTACAAAAACGTATTACCAACAAAACGTGGAACCTTGATTACAATGAGTACCGCAGCTTTTCACTTGAAGGGACAGAGAACTCATTGCCCATGCCGACTAGGATGCAATTAGTGCAAGGTGATACCAAACTCAATCTTGTCGTTTCAAAATGGACAGTAAAACAGTGACCCAGCATAAAATGATCACCGACACTACTTCATGGCCTAGCCCTGCTAAACTCAACCTATTTTTATACATCACTGGTCGTCAACCTAATGGCTACCATGAATTGCAAACCTTGTTTCAATTCATTGATTTATGCGATGAACTGACTATTACCGCAAATACCAGTGGTCAAATTACTCTATCCCCAGATATTAAAGGTGTCGCCACCGAAGACAACCTAATCTGGAAAGCAGCATCGGCGCTTCAAAACAGAGCTAACTGTACTTATGGTGCTCATATAGAGCTTAGCAAGATTCTTCCCATGGGTGGCGGGATTGGTGGTGGTTCATCCAATGCGGCTACCGCACTAGTAGCATTGAACTTTCTTTGGCAAACCCGACTGACAACGGATGAGCTAGCAGAAATAGGTTTGGCATTAGGTGCTGATGTGCCTGTGTTCGTTCGCGGCTTCGCAGCTTTCGCTGAAGGTGTCGGCGAAAAACTGTCTGAAGCTAGCCCTAAAGAACAGTATTACCTAGTTATTAAACCTGAAGTTAGTATTGCTACCGTCGATATATTCACACATCCTGATTTAACCAGAAACACGCCAAAGCGAGCATTATCAATGCTTTTGGACTCACCTTACGTAAACGATTGCGAAAAAATTGTCCGAATGCTGTATCCAGAGGTTGATAACCAACTTTCATGGCTGCTACAATACGCGCCGTCAAGATTGACGGGGACTGGATCTTGCGTATTTTCTGAGTTTAACAACGAGGAAGAGGCAGAAAAAGTCCTTGAAATGCTTCCTGACAATGTCTCCGCTTTTGTAGCAAAAGGATGCAATCGCTCTCCTTTACTAGAGACTTTGGCTAAGTATGAATTAGCCCTATTACAATCTGTTTAAACTGGACGCAACCCTGAGGTTTCCACCGTGCCTGATATGAAGCTATTTGCTGGTAACGCTACACCTGAACTAGCCCAACGTATTGCTGATCGTCTATACATCTCTCTAGGAGATGCTACTGTTGACCGTTTCTCTGATGGCGAAGTCGCTGTTCAAATCAATGAAAACGTTCGTGGTAGCGATGTATTCATCATTCAGTCAACATGTGCGCCAACTAACGACAACCTAATGGAGTTAGTGGTAATGATTGATGCAATGCGCCGCGCTTCAGCAGGCCGTATTACTGCTGTTATTCCTTACTTTGGTTATGCTCGTCAAGACCGTCGTGTACGCTCTGCCCGTGTGCCAATCACTGCAAAAGTTGTTGCAGACTTCCTGTCTAACGTTGGTGTTGACCGCGTTCTTACTATCGACCTACACGCAGAGCAAATTCAAGGCTTCTTCGATGTACCTGTAGATAACATCTTCGGTACTCCAGTGCTTCTTGAAGATATGGCTGACCGTGGTCTAGAAGATCCTGTTGTCGTTTCTCCAGACCTTGGTGGTGTTGTCCGAGCTCGTGCAACAGCGAAAGCACTAGGTGATATCGACATCGCTATCGTAGATAAGCGTCGCCCACGTGCTAACGTTTCTGAAGTAATGAACCTAATCGGCGACGTTGAAGGTCGTGACTGTGTTATCGTTGATGACATGATCGACACTGGCGGTACGCTATGTAAAGCAGCAGAAGCGCTTAAAGAGCGTGGTGCTAAGCGTGTATTCGCATACGCAACTCACGCAGTATTCTCTGGTAACGCAGCGAAGAACATCAAAAACTCGGTTCTAGACCAAGTTATCGTGACTGACTCAATTACGCTTTCTAAAGAAATGGCTGCAACAGGTAAAGTAACGCAACTTACTCTATCTAGCATGCTTGCAGAAGCTATTCGTCGCATCAGCAACGAAGAGTCAATCTCAGCAATGTTCACTAGCAAGTAACATTCGCACCTAATTTGAAAAAACCACTTCCTTATGAAGTGGTTTTTTTGTCTTCGCGTTTTTTGTACAGATTTAGTGTGCTATCATACCGCGCTTTTGAGATTCAAGAGAGATCTTAACGTTGACTCAGCAGATAAAATTGCTTGTAGGCCTTGCTAACCCAGGTCCTGAATATGTGAGAACTCGTCACAATGCAGGTGCATGGGTGGTAGAGGAACTTGCTCGTATCCACAATGTTACGCTAAAAAACGAAGCTAAGTTCTTCGGTCTCACTGGAAGAATTTTAGTGAACGGCAGTGATTTAAGACTGTTAATTCCAACCACATTCATGAACTTATCTGGCAAGGCCATCGCAGCCTTAGCAAAGTTCTACCAGATAAAACCTGAAGAGATCATGGTCGCTCACGATGAGCTAGACTTACCTCCAGGCGTTGCAAAGTTCAAGAAAGGCGGCGGTCACGGTGGTCATAATGGTTTGAAAGATACCATTAGCAAGCTGGGCAACAACAAAGAATTCTATCGTCTTCGGATTGGCATTGGTCATCCGGGGCACAAAGACAAAGTGGCGGGTTATGTCCTTGGAAAAGCGCCAGCAAAAGAGCAAGAATGCCTTGATGCTGTCGTTGACGAATCTGTCCGTAGTTTAGACATCTTACTAAAAGATGGACTAACAAAAGCACAAAATCGCTTACACACCTTCAAAGCTGAATAAGGTTACAATCATGGGTTTTAAATGTGGCATCGTTGGTCTACCAAACGTTGGTAAATCAACTCTGTTTAACGCACTGACTAAAGCAGGCATCGAAGCGGCTAACTTCCCGTTTTGTACTATCGAGCCAAACACAGGCGTAGTACCTGTGCCAGATCTACGTCTAGATGCACTAGCGAAAATTGTTAATCCACAGAAAATTTTACCAACAACGATGGAATTCGTTGATATCGCAGGCCTAGTTGCTGGTGCGTCAAAAGGTGAAGGTCTTGGTAACAAATTCCTAGCTAACATCCGTGAAACTGACGCGATCGGTCACGTTGTTCGTTGTTTTGAGAACGAAAACATTGTTCACGTAGCAGGTAAAGTATCACCAATCGAAGACATCGAAGTGATCAACCTTGAACTAGCTCTAGCCGACCTTGATTCTTGTGAGCGCGCAATTCAGCGTAACGCTAAGAAAGCAAAAGGTGGCGATAAAGACGCGAAGTTTGAGCTAACCGTACTTGAAAAACTACTTCCAGTTCTAACGGAAGGTGGTATGGCACGTACTGTTGATCTAGCGAAAGAAGAACTCGCAGCTATTGGCTACTTAAACTTCCTAACGCTAAAACCAACCATGTACATCGCAAACGTTAATGAAGATGGTTTTGAAGATAACCCATATTTAGACGCTGTTCGTGAGTACGCAGAGAAAGAAAACAACGTTGTTGTAGCCGTATGTGCAGCTATCGAATCAGAGCTTTCTGAGCTTGATGACGAAGATCGTGAAGAGTTCCTTGCTGATATGGGCATTGAAGAGCCGGGCCTAAACCGCGTAATTCGTTCTGGTTATGAGCTACTTACTCTTCAAACTTACTTCACCGCTGGTGTGAAAGAAGTACGCGCATGGACTATTCCTGTTGGTGCAACTGCGCCTCAAGCTGCAGGTAAAATCCACACAGACTTCGAAAAAGGCTTCATCCGTGCAGAAGTTGTTGGTTATGACGACTTCATTCAATACAACGGTGAATCTGGTGCAAAAGATGCGGGTAAATGGCGTCTAGAAGGGAAAGAATACATTGTTAAAGATGGCGATGTTATTCACTTCCGCTTTAACGTATAAGTTACCGAACACCTAAAGTGATTAAAAAGCCAGCAACTGCTGGCTTTTGTTGTTTTATAAGGTCTGCCATTGTTCAGTCACTTTGCAAAAACGCATTAACTTTCTGGTAGAGCGATGATAATTGAACAACAGATTTAGATCAGAAACAGAGCGGTTTGATTAAAAAAAGCTCGAACGGCACTTTTTCGCAAATTTCTTCGCAAAAAAAGTTGACGCATCAAATTCAACTACGCATAATGCGCCCCGTTCTCAGCGATAAGGCAACTTTCGAAGAGAATCAACAATATGGAAATGGCTACGTAGCTCAGCTGGTTAGAGCACATCACTCATAATGATGGGGTCACAGGTTCGAATCCCGTCGTAGCCACCATTTCCTAAGCACTCTTATTTAGAGTATTTAGGAAATATGCGGAAGTGGCGGAATTGGTAGACGCACCAGATTTAGGTTCTGGCGCCGCAAGGTGTGAGAGTTCAAGTCTCTCCTTCCGCACCATATTTAGTGTGATTGACACTTTAATCAATCTTGTTGGGCTATCGCCAAGCGGTAAGGCAGCGGCTTTTGATGCCGCCATTCCCTGGTTCGAATCCAGGTAGCCCAGCCACAATTTAAGTGATAACGTTTTTTTTAGAAAAACTGTTGGCACTAGAGCGTAGTTTGTATTATATTCTCTCGCTCTCAAGAGTGGCTACGTAGCTCAGCTGGTTAGAGCACATCACTCATAATGATGGGGTCACAGGTTCGAATCCCGTCGTAGCCACCATTTATTTGAACTTGTAGGTTCGCCTTCAAGTACAACGTTAAGATTGAGTTTTACCAATTACTCTCTTAACTATAAGTTTTGTTGCGGAAGTGGCGGAATTGGTAGACGCACCAGATTTAGGTTCTGGCGCCGCAAGGTGTGAGAGTTCAAGTCTCTCCTTCCGCACCATCTTTTAGTGTGATTGACACTTTAAACAATCCTGTTGGGCTATCGCCAAGCGGTAAGGCAGCGGCTTTTGATGCCGCCATTCCCTGGTTCGAATCCAGGTAGCCCAGCCACTATTTAAAGGTTCAGTAATGGAGCACAATGATTCTGATGCCCCATCTATTGTCCCAGGTTCGGTTCAAAGTAGCCCAGCCATTACAACGTCTAGTTGATTCACCAATCATCAGCTAAGACTACAAAATTGATGCGGAAGTGGCGGAATTGGTAGACGCACCAGATTTAGGTTCTGGCGCCGCAAGGTGTGAGAGTTCAAGTCTCTCCTTCCGCACCATCTTTTAGTGTGATTGACACTTTAAACAATCCTGTTGGGCTATCGCCAAGCGGTAAGGCAGCGGCTTTTGATGCCGCCATTCCCTGGTTCGAATCCAGGTAGCCCAGCCACTATTTAAAGGTTCAGTAATGGAGCACAATGATTTTGATGCCCCGTCTATTGTCCCTGGTTCGGTTCAAAGCAACCCAGCCATTACAACGTCTAGTTGATTCACCAATCATCAGCTAAGACTACAAAATTGATGCGGAAGTGGCGGAATTGGTAGACGCACCAGATTTAGGTTCTGGCGCCGCAAGGTGTGAGAGTTCAAGTCTCTCCTTCCGCACCATTATTTCTCATGAAATATAGAGCGAAGTGAAAACTTCAAATGGCTACGTAGCTCAGCTGGTTAGAGCACATCACTCATAATGATGGGGTCACAGGTTCGAATCCCGTCGTAGCCACCATTTATTACAACGTTAAGATTGAGTTTTACCAATTACTCTCTTAACTACAAGTTTTGTTGCGGAAGTGGCGGAATTGGTAGACGCACCAGATTTAGGTTCTGGCGCCGCAAGGTGTGAGAGTTCAAGTCTCTCCTTCCGCACCATCTTTTAGTGTGATTGACACTTTAAACAATCCTGTTGGGCTATCGCCAAGCGGTAAGGCAGCGGCTTTTGATGCCGCCATTCCCTGGTTCGAATCCAGGTAGCCCAGCCACTATTTAAAGGTTCAGTAATGGAGCGCAATGATTTTGATGCCCCGTCTATTGTCCCTGGTTCGGTTCAAAGTAGCCTAGCCATTACAACGTCTAGTTGATTCACCAATCGTCAGCTAAGACTACAAAATTGATGCGGAAGTGGCGGAATTGGTAGACGCACCAGATTTAGGTTCTGGCGCCGCAAGGTGTGAGAGTTCAAGTCTCTCCTTCCGCACCATCTTTTAGTGTGATTGACACTTTAAACAATCCTGTTGGGCTATCGCCAAGCGGTAAGGCAGCGGCTTTTGATGCCGCCATTCCCTGGTTCGAATCCAGGTAGCCCAGCCACTATTTAAAGGTTCAGTAATGGAGCACAATGATTTTGATGCCCCGTCTATTGTCCCAGGTTCGGTTCAAAGCAGCCCAGCCATTACAACGTCTAGTTGATTCACCAATCGTCAGCTAAGACTATAAAATTGATGCGGAAGTGGCGGAATTGGTAGACGCACCAGATTTAGGTTCTGGCGCCGCAAGGTGTGAGAGTTCAAGTCTCTCCTTCCGCACCATCTTTTAGTGTGATTGACACTTTAAACAATCCTGTTGGGCTATCGCCAAGCGGTAAGGCAGCGGCTTTTGATGCCGCCATTCCCTGGTTCGAATCCAGGTAGCCCAGCCACTATTTAAAGGTTCAGTAATGGAGCACAATGATTTTGATGCCCCATCTATTGTCCCAGGTTCGGTTCAAAGTAGCCCAGCCATTACAACGTCTAGTTGATTCACCAATCATCAGCTAAGACTACAAAATTGATGCGGAAGTGGCGGAATTGGTAGACGCACCAGATTTAGGTTCTGGCGCCGCAAGGTGTGAGAGTTCAAGTCTCTCCTTCCGCACCATTATTTCTCTTGAAATATAGAGCGAAGTGAAAACTTCAAATGGCTACGTAGCTCAGCTGGTTAGAGCACATCACTCATAATGATGGGGTCACAGGTTCGAATCCCGTCGTAGCCACCATTTATTACAACGTTAAGATTGAGTTTTACCAATTACTCTCTTAACTACAAGTTTTGTTGCGGAAGTGGCGGAATTGGTAGACGCACCAGATTTAGGTTCTGGCGCCGCAAGGTGTGAGAGTTCAAGTCTCTCCTTCCGCACCATTATTAAGAAAGCTCGTCATATGACGGGCTTTTTTTCTATCTATTCCTCTCTGACAATTACGTTAGTTGAATCTTTGAAAGTTTCTTCAATATTGTTAATTTCTTCTATTAGCTCACAGAAAAGTATTTTGCTACTGTTCATTCTAGGATAGACAGGCAACCTTAGTTCAATACACTGATCTTCAAGGATATTTATGACTTTCCAAGATTACTCCGTTGCTATTGGACAGTATTCAAAAGGCGATGATTTAGGTTTCAAGACGGCGCATTTCAACACTCCTCATGACCTTACAATATCTTCAGCGATAACAAATGCTTTCAACCCTTCTTATCTTCTGTATACAGAGCAAGGACATTATCTCGTTTCCGAATGTTCTCAACAGGAAGGATCGGCCCTTATATTCGTGCCTACAAACAGTGAAGATCATCAAGTAAGATTGCTTGATGGTGATTACCCATGCCACCTTGCAATATCTCCGAATAAAGAATTATTAGGCGTCGCGCATTATGGGACAGGTAACTTCGAGATATTTGCCCTACGGGCACATGGCATTATTGGAGAACGTATAGCTTTACTGGCTAATGAAGGCTCTAGCGTTCATCCTACTCGCCAGCAAGCCCCCCATGGGCATCAGTTACAGTTTATCCCCAATAGCCAACAGTTCGTCACGGTAGACTTAGGCATCGACACATTGAGCTTTTACGAATATAACAAAACTGATGCGGTTCTATCTCAGTCTTTGGTAATGCCGCTGGGAAGTGGTCCTCGACATGTAGACTTCTCTCAAGATGGTAAATTTGGGTATGTGTTGTGTGAACTCGATGAATCACTGCATGTTATCAAGCGTAGCGATCATGGGATTTGGCAGCTAATTTACTCTACTTCAGGGTTTCCTGAACATATTAGTCATGAAGCAGCGGCGGCTGTTAAGCTTTCACCGAACAATCGCTTTGTTTATTTAACAGGTCGCGGAGAGTCTATCGTCTCTTGGTTTGAATTAAGTGACCCTGCAGTACCTGCTTATCAAGGCTTTGTCAGTTCAGGGGGACAGTTCCCACGAGATTTGTGTCTTTCTCCGGATGGAAAGTATCTTATGACAGCAAACCAGCATTCTGACAATTTAGCTTTGTTTACCGTCGATGAAGCAACTGGGGCACCAACGCTAGAATCAGTATCAGATCCTATCACTGCCCCAGTATGTCTAGTCATTTATTAAGTTATTTAATGCCAATCGCGTATTTTAAGACTTGCTCTTTAATCGGCCCAGAATGCTCTGCCACTTTCAGTAGAGCATTTCGAGCAAATGCCACCGGTGGTAAGGTACTACTAAATCCTTTATAGAATACATCCATGCCCGTTTGCATTAACAGGTTATCTGGACGACGCTCTAGCTCATAACGACGTAATGCTTCATTAGAGACCCCTTTATCTTCAAACGCTTTCAACAAGGCTTCTACATCTTTAAAACCAAGATTAACGCCCTGACCCGCCAACGGATTTATCGTGTGAGCTGAATCCCCTACTAGTACACAACCATGTTTGTAATATCGCTGTGCATGTCTACGTGTAAGTGGGAATGAGCCGTGCTGTAACACGCTAACATTACCTAGTTCAGCTGGAAAGTACTCAACAATCTCCTGCTCTAACTGGGCATGACTCATATTCTTTAACTGCTTAATCCGTTTAGGGGAATCGTACCAAACTAACGATCCTTGGTTTCCACATAGTGGTAAAAATGAACGAGGCCCTGACGTGGTAAACCACTGCCACGTGATGTCTTGTTGAGGGAGTTCCGTCTCAACATTAATCAGCATGCACTCTTGACGATAATCCCATGCTGTCACCCCAATGCCACTGGCTTGTCGTACTCTTGAATTCGCACCATCCGCACCAACGACCAGAGTCGCAGCAATTTCACGCCCGGATTCTAAGATGATAGTTGAGCCTTCATCGTCAAGCGTTAAGCTTTCAACACCGTCACCTTCAATCACTTTCAAGTTGTCGAAACTATGAAACTGCTGCCACAACCCTAGTTGGATCACGCGGTTTTCAACAATGTAGCCCAATTGCTCTAGCTGCAGAGATTCGGCATTGAAACGAATTCGACAGTTTTCCGCTTCCCATGTTTCAAGACGTGCATAAGGGCACACTCGCATCGCCTCTATGGCGCTCCAAGCATCGAGGTGAGTCAGTAAATCAACAGAGCGATGAGAAATAGCAGAAACACGCAAGTCCATTGGCTGCGAGCTTTCGAAAGCTTGAGGGGGGAATTTTTCGATAACAGCGACTGAGCGCCCTTGTTTAGCAAGACCCAGCGCCATCGCTGCTCCCACCATGCCACCACCAACAACTGCAATTTCAAACTGTTCCATCGTCTTCTTACTACCCTAAATTCAATGTGTGTTCATTGTACGTAGCCCGCTCTAAAAGCGCGAGCGAATTCCTTCGAAAAACCCTGCTTTTGTGAGGCCTAATAACCGCTTACAGCAATTGAAATATAAGCTCTCAAAGAGATTTTACACTACCCCTAGTCAGGCGGTTTTTAAAGCAGTACAATACGCCGCTTACCGCCAAGATGGTGGTCATAATTTAAGCAGCCGCTGTGTTGTTTTCGCAATACAGCGCCTGTGCAAGAAAAAGATTTAAATAACTGACGAGCGATAGTGATGAGTAAGAAACTGCTAATTAAAACCTGGGGCTGCCAGATGAACGAATACGATTCATCAAAAATGGCCGATCTGCTTAATGCGGCAAATGGCTATGAGCTAACAGAAGATCCAGAGGAAGCAGACGTACTACTTTTGAACACTTGCTCTATCCGTGAAAAAGCGCAAGAGAAAGTGTTCCACCAACTTGGTCGTTGGAAAACCCTAAAAGACAAAAAAGATGGCGTTGTTATCGGTGTGGGTGGCTGTGTAGCGACTCAAGAAGGTGACCATATTCGTGAACGTGCGCCATTTGTTGACGTTATCTTTGGCCCACAAACTCTTCACCGTTTGCCTGAGATGATCAAGCAATCACAAAGCGATGAAGCGCCAGTAATGGATATCTCTTTCCCAGAGATCGAGAAGTTTGACCGTCTGCCGGAACCACGTGCGGAAGGCGCAACAGCGTTTGTTTCAATCATGGAAGGCTGCAGTAAGTACTGTACTTACTGTGTTGTTCCGTATACTCGTGGTGAAGAAGTAAGCCGTCCAATGGATGACGTATTGTTTGAAATTGCTCAGCTTGCCGATCAAGGCGTTCGTGAAGTAAACCTACTTGGCCAAAACGTGAATGCTTATCGTGGTCCAATGCACGATGGTGATATCTGTTCTTTTGCCGAGCTACTACGTCTGGTTGCTTCTATTGATGGTATTGATCGTATCCGCTTTACGACAAGTCACCCACTAGAGTTCACTGATGACATCATTGCTGTTTACGAAGACACACCTGAGCTTGTTAGCTTCCTACACTTGCCAGTACAAAGTGGTTCAGACCGTGTATTGACTATGATGAAGCGCCCACACACAGCGATTGAATACAAGTCTATCATTCGTAAACTTCGCAAAGCGCGTCCTGATATTCAAATCAGTTCAGACTTCATTGTTGGTTTCCCAGGTGAAACTGACAAAGATTTCCAAGACACGATGAAACTGATCAAGGACGTAGATTTTGATATGAGCTTTAGCTTTATCTTCTCTCCTCGTCCAGGTACGCCAGCAGCAGATTACCCATGTGATCTTCCTGAGCAAACTAAGAAAGACCGCTTATACGAGCTACAACAAACTGTAAACTCGCAGGCAATGCGTTATTCACGTCAGATGCTAGACACTGAGCAACGTGTTTTAGTTGAAGGTCCATCTAAGAAGAACCTGATGGAGCTTCGTGCGCGCACCGAAAACAACCGTGTGGTTAACTTCGAAGGTGGTGCAGAGCTAATCGGCCAGTTTGTTGACGTGAAAATCACAGACGTGTTCGCAAACTCCCTACGTGGTGAGCTAGTAAGAACAGAAAAAGATATGGATCTTCGCAGTGTTATTTCTCCAACACAAATGATGGCAAAAACCAAACGCGAAGATGAGCTAGGTGTAGCGACCTTTACGCCTTAGCGCCTATACCCAAACAGCTTCAATGTGCTATTTTGGAGTTAATTGGGTAAAAATATGCGAAGCCCGGTCACAGTCGGGCTTCATACATCGCCCTTAAGGGCAAAATGTGAGGCAACATTGAGTAATCAAATCGTAACTCTAGAAATTCATCTAGAACCTTCAGACAACCGCCGTCTATCAAGCTTGTGCGGTCCTTTCGATGACAATATCAAACATTTAGAACGCCGCTTAGGTGTCGAGATCAACCACAGAAGCAACTTCTTTACGATCGTGGGCAAGCCGCACACTAGCGCCGCAGCTCTAGATATCATCAAAACGCTTTATGTCGACACAGCACCTGTGCGTGGCCAGATCCCTGATATTGAGCCAGAGCAAATTCACTTAGCCGTTAAAGAATCTGGTGTACTTGAGCAAAATACCGAATCAGAAATCGCTCACGGAAAAGAAGTCTTCGTAAAGACCAAGAAAGGCATCATCAAACCGCGTACACCTAATCAAGCTCAGTACCTAGTGAATATGGTCACTCATGATATTAGCTTCGGTATTGGGCCAGCTGGTACAGGTAAAACTTACCTAGCAGTAGCTGCTGCAGTAGACGCACTGGAGCGCCAAGAGATTCGCCGTATCCTACTGACTCGTCCAGCAGTAGAAGCGGGTGAAAAACTAGGCTTCCTGCCAGGTGATTTAAGTCAGAAGGTCGATCCGTACCTTCGACCTCTATACGATGCGTTATTTGAAATGCTTGGTTTTGAGCGCGTAGAGAAACTCATTGAACGCAATGTTATTGAGGTTGCTCCCCTCGCCTACATGCGCGGCCGCACACTTAACGATGCCTTCATTATTCTCGATGAGAGCCAGAACACCACCGTTGAACAAATGAAGATGTTCCTGACGCGTATCGGCTTTAACTCGCGCGCAGTTATCACTGGTGACGTCACACAAATCGACTTACCGCGTGGCGCAAAATCTGGCCTTCGTCATGCGATTGAAGTGCTGAGTGAAGTTGACGAAATCAGCTTTAACTTCTTCCAGTCAGATGATGTCGTTCGTCACCCTGTCGTTGCGCGCATCGTAAATGCTTACGAGAAATGGGAAGCGAAAGATGCCAAAGAACGTAAAGAAATTGAGCGTAAGCGACGTGAAGAACGTGAAGCGGCGCAAAAGCTGCTTGATGCAGCATCTGCTAGCGCAACGGTGGATGGAAAGTAATGGCGATTGAACTCGATCTTCAAATTGCAGTCGAATCAGAACAAGGGTTACCAAGTGCTGACGAATTTCAAGGCTGGTTGGACAAAACCATTACTCCGTTTCAACAAGATGCTGAGTTGACGATTCGTATAGTCGATGAAGAAGAGAGCCAGCAGCTCAACCGCGACTACCGTGGTAAAGATAAACCAACAAATGTACTCTCCTTTCCTTTTGAAGCACCTCCAGGTGTAGAAATGGATCTGCTTGGTGACATGATTATCTGTCGTCAAGTTGTCGAAAAAGAGGCTATTGAACAATCCAAGCCTTTGATTGCACACTGGGCACATATGGTTGTACATGGGAGTCTTCATCTGCTAGGTTATGATCATATTGAGGATGACGAAGCAGAAGAAATGGAAGCTTTGGAAACCGAAATCATGCTTGATATGGGCTTTGATGACCCATATTTAGTAGAAAAGGAGTAAGCACATTTCGCTGGCGTTCGCGCTAAAAAGAATTTGTTTACGCATGTGCGCTATCACACATCTGATAGCATTCTGAATTGAGAAGTCATGAACGAAGAGTCTTCTCCCTCTCAGCCAGAGGGAAACAGTAAAAAGTCGGAAGGTCCGAGTAGAAAGTCCTTCTTTGAGCGCCTAGGTCAAATTTTTCAAGGCGAACCAAAAGACCGCCAAGAGCTTGTAGATGTTATCCGCGACTCTGAAGAAAACGACCTAATTGACCACGATACCCGCGATATGCTCGAAGGTGTCATGGAAATTTCTGAAATGCGAGTGCGCGACATTATGCTGCCACGCTCGCAAATGGTCACTATCGAGCGTTCCGATAACCTCGATAAGCTAATTGAACTAATGACAGATGCACAGCACTCTCGCTACCCTGTTATCAGTGAAGATAAAGACCATGTAGAAGGCATCCTCTTAGCTAAGGACCTCCTCCGTTATTTGGGCTCAGAAAGCGCCCCGTTTGATATTGAAGAAGTGATTCGCCCTGCGGTTGTTGTTCCTGAAAGTAAGCGCGTTGATCGCCTACTGAAGGAGTTCCGTGAAGAGCGTTATCACATGGCCATCGTCGTCGATGAATTTGGTGGAGTATCAGGTCTAGTGACCATCGAAGATATTCTCGAAGAAATCGTTGGCGAAATCGAAGATGAATTCGATGACGATGATGAGCTTGATATCAGAAAACTGAGTAAGCACACATTTGCGGTGAAAGCGCTCACTACTATTGAAGAGTTCAATGAAACATTCGGCTCTAACTTTAGTGATGAGGAAGTCGACACTGTAGGTGGCCTAGTCATGACTGCATTCGGTCACTTACCTTCACGTGGTGAAGTGGTTGAAATAGAAAATTACAACTTTAAGGTGACAGCGGCGGATAATCGTCGTGTGGTTCAGGTCCAAGTCACAATACCTGACCAAGAAACGGCTTCAAGTGTCGAGGAGTAACCTCTCCACTTGCTGCTCACCAAAAAAGTGAGATGATATTTAAATGAAGAAAAATCTTCGCATATTGCGGCCCATCGGGGCCGCTTTTGTTGGTGCTAGCACCACTCTCGCATTTGCTCCCTATCAGCTATGGCCCTTGGCTATTCTGAGCCCATTTCTCCTTCTCCTCCTTATCAGAGGTCGCAGCACAAAAAGTGCACTTTGGACAGGTTATGCATGGGGAATAGGTCAATTTGCCACTGGCATCAGTTGGGTTCACGTCAGTATCGATACCTTTGGTGGTATGCCGAAAATTGCCAGCATGTTCTTAATGGCACTCTTAGTCGGCTACCTATCCATTTACTCAGCTCTGTTTGCTTGGTCTCTAAACCGATTCTTCCCGTCAGACAATAAAACTCGTTATTTTGTCGCAGCGCCAGCACTCTGGTTAATCTTTGATTGGGCTCGCGGCTGGGTGATGACGGGTTTCCCTTGGCTGTGGTTAGGGTACAGCCAAATTGATTCACCGTTAGCGAGCTTTGCACCTATTGGTGGCGTTGAACTCATTACCTTGCTATTGATCGTAATGGCTGCCAGCTTAACTTACTTAACCGTAACTAAGCAGTGGCAACTCGCTATCATCCCTCTAGTCATATTCGCCACTGGATTCGGCCTACGTAACTACGACTGGGTCACGCCCGCTCCAAATCGCACCAAATCGGTCGCATTGATTCAAGGTAATATCGATCAAGCCATGAAGTGGATGCCCAATCACCGATGGCCAACGATAATGAAATATACCGATCTAAGTCGTGAAAACTGGGATGCGGACATTATCATTTGGCCAGAAGCCGCAATTCCCGCAATGGAATTCGAATTACCTTCATTTCTGCGTAACTTGGACTCTGCGGCTAAAATGAATGATTCTGCGATCATCACTGGGGTCATCAACAAAACCGAGTCCGGTGAGTATTACAACAGCATATTGGTTGTAGGGCAGACACCTTACGGTGATTACGAAATGGATCTCGATGAACGTTATCACAAGCACCATTTGCTACCATTCGGTGAATTCGTGCCATTTGGAGATCTATTAAGACCTATCGCCCCGTTTTTTAACTTGCCTATGTCTTCATTCAGCCGTGGTGCCTACGTACAGCCTAATATTGTGGCTAACGGTATGCATCTAGCGCCAGCATTATGTTATGAGATTATTTTTGGGGAACAAGTTAGGCAGAACGTTACTGATGACACCGATTACCTGTTAACGCTGTCCAATGATGCTTGGTTTGGGCGCTCTATTGGCCCGTTGCAGCATATGGAAATTGCACGAATGCGCGCATTAGAGCTTGGCTTACCACTTATTCGTTCGACCAATAATGGTGTGACTGCCGTTACCGATCACAAAGGTAAGATTACTGCTCAAATCCCTCAGTTTGAAACCGCTGTGCTTAGAACTGACGTCACTCCAACCGACGGAACAACTTGGTATCGTGAAGTAGGAACTTGGCCTTTATATGCGTGGGTATTACTTTGCCTAGGCTTTGGCATCATTAGACGCAACAAGTAATCACTTCTTATACACCGGCCATTGAACTCCTTTAGTATCAATGGCCGAGCTGGTCTTCTTACCGAGAAAATCCCATCGAAAAGCGCGCTTCATAAACTTTCTTCCATAATATATAACTATTTGGTTCTTTTCCCTTGCCAAACAAAATCATATTCTTATCTGGTAATCAATAACCACCACGGTTGAATGAAGGAACATTATAATGAGCAAGATTTACGAAGATAATTCACTGACAATTGGTAACACCCCTCTAGTTCGCCTAAACAAAGTAAGTAATGGTAACGTGCTTGCTAAAGTTGAAGCACGCAACCCAAGCTTCAGCGTTAAGTGCCGTATCGGTGCAAACATGATCTGGGAAGCGGAAAAAGACGGTCGTCTAAAAGCAGGCGTAGAGCTAGTTGAGCCAACCAGTGGTAACACAGGTATTGCTCTTGCTTTCGTTGCAGCTGCACGTGGCTACAAACTCACACTTACTATGCCTGAATCTATGAGTCTCGAGCGTCGTAAGCTTCTCAAGGCACTAGGTGCTAACCTTGAACTCACAGAAGCAGCGAAAGGCATGAAAGGGGCTATCGCTAAAGCAGAAGAGATTGTCGCTTCAAATCCAGAAAAGTATCTGCTACTTCAACAGTTCAACAACCCAGCAAACCCAGCCATTCATGAAAAGACAACGGGTCCAGAGATCTGGGAAGCAACGGATGGTGAGATCGATGTATTTGTCGCTGGTGTAGGTACAGGTGGTACTATCACAGGTACTAGCCGCTATATTAAGGGCGAAAAAGGTAAAGCAATTGTTTCAGTTGCCGTTGAGCCAGCAGAATCACCTGTCATTTCTCAAGTGCTAGCAGGTCAAGAGATCCAACCAGCTCCTCACAAAATCCAAGGCATCGGTGCAGGATTTATCCCAGAGAACTTGGATCTTGAGCTTGTTGACCGTGTCGAACTGGTTACTTCTGAAGAAGCCATCGAAATGGCGCGTCGCCTAATGGAAGAAGAAGGTATCCTAGCTGGTATCTCATCAGGCGCAGCTGTTGTAGCGGCTAACAAGCTTGCTGAACTCCCTGAATTCAAAGGTAAAACCATTGTCACCGTACTCCCAAGTTCAGGTGAACGCTACCTAAGCTCTGCATTGTTTGCCGGTATATTTACTGACAAAGAGATTCAGCAGTAATATGTTGCCAAATCAATTTTTGCACGAAAAAAGCCCCTTTAAGGGGCTTTTTTGTTGAAACTCTGTCAGCCTTTGGTAATATCAGGTCAGTTTTATTTTAAGCCAAAAAATAAATAGGCTAATTACAGAATTTCGTAAGACAGGTATACAGCGAAGACTGCAATCATGTCCTACAATTCTAGACCGACACAATTCTTAACAGTTATGACTTTCGTACTATAGCGAGGCGTAACATTTAACGATAAGCTTTGTTTGGTTTAGAAACTAAACATAAAATAAATCAATTGGGGTATAAAAAATGTACGAGAAGCAAGTAGAAATCACAGCAGAAAACGGCCTTCACACTCGTCCGGCTGCTCAGTTCGTTAAAGAAGCAAAAGCATTTGACGCTGACATCACTGTGGCTACTAACGGCAAAAGCGCTAGCGCAAAAAGCCTATTCAAACTACAAACTCTAGGTCTAGTTAAAGGCACTACTATCACAATCTCTGCTGAAGGCCCACAAGCTCAACAAGCAGTTGACCACCTAGTAGCTCTAATCCCTGAGCTTCACTAAGAACCCAGTTCTCCTTAAAGCCATTTTGTGAAAACAGAATGGCTTTATTGGAAATAGCTCTAGCTATCAGCTACACATAATAAGTAGCTAATAACTATCCAATCTTTAATACATTAGACCAAATAAAGGTAAAGCTATGATTTCAGGCATCCTAGCATCTCCTGGTATTGCTATTGGTAAAGCACTACTACTTCAAGAAGACGAGATTGTTCTAAACACGTCGACTATTTCAGATGACCAAGTTGAAGCAGAAGTTGCGCGTTTCTTTGACGCTCGCAACAAGTCAGCTCAACAACTAGAAGTCGTTAAGCAAAAAGCGCTTGAGACTTTTGGTGAAGAGAAAGAGGCTATCTTCGAAGGCCATATCATGCTTCTTGAAGATGAAGAGCTAGAAGAGGAAATCCTAGCACTCATCAAGAAAGACAAACTATCTGCAGACAACGCGATTCACACAGTAATCGAAGAGCAAGCGACTGCACTAGAATCTCTAGATGACGAATACCTTAAAGAACGTGCAACTGATATCCGTGATATCGGTACTCGTTTCGTTAAGAACGCACTAGGCATCAACATCGTTTCACTAGGTGATATCGATGAAGAAGTTATCCTAGTAGCTTACGACCTAACTCCATCTGAAACTGCGCAAATCAACCTTGATTACGTACTAGGTTTCGCATGTGACATCGGCGGTCGTACTTCGCACACTTCTATCATGGCACGTTCACTAGAACTTCCTGCGATTGTTGGTACTAACGACATCACTAAGAAAGTGAACAACGGCGACATGTTGGTTCTTGACGCGATGAACAACAAGATCATCGTAAACCCAACTCAAGCTGAGATTGACGAAGCTAAAGCGGTACGTGAAGCGTTCCTTGCAGAAAAAGAGGAACTAGCAAAACTTAAAGACCTACCAGCAGAAACTCTAGACGGCCACCGTGTAGAAGTTTGCGGTAACATCGGTACAGTGAAAGACTGCGATGGCATCAACCGTAACGGCGGTGAAGGTGTTGGTCTGTATCGTACAGAATTCCTATTCATGGACCGTACTGCTCTTCCTACTGAAGAAGAACAGTATCAAGCTTACAAAGAAGTTGCGGAAGCAATGCACGGTCACGCGGTAATTATCCGTACTATGGATATCGGTGGTGATAAAGATCTACCTTACCTAGACCTTCCAGAAGAGATGAACCCATTCCTTGGTTGGCGTGCAGTTCGTATCAGCTTGGATCGTCGTGAAATCCTTCGTGACCAGCTACGTGGTATCCTACGTGCATCAGCACACGGTAAGCTGCGCATCATGTTCCCAATGATCATCTCTGTAGAAGAGATTCGTGAACTGAAAGCTGCTATCGAAGAGTACAAAGCAGAACTTCGTGCTGAAGGTCTAGCATTTGACGAAAACATCGAAATCGGTGTAATGGTTGAAACTCCTGCTGCGGCAGCGATTGCTCACCACCTAGCGAAAGAAGTTTCGTTCTTTAGTATTGGTACTAACGACTTAACTCAGTATACTCTAGCAGTAGACCGTGGTAATGAGCTTATTTCTCACCTATACAACCCACTTTCACCTGCTGTACTTACAGTAATTAAGCAAGTGATCGACGCTTCGCATAAAGAAGGTAAGTGGACTGGTATGTGTGGTGAGCTTGCTGGCGACGAGCGTGCGACTCTACTTCTACTGGGCATGGGCCTAGATGAGTTTAGTATGAGCGGTATTTCAATTCCTAAGGTTAAGAAAGTAATCCGCAACGCTAACTTCGCAGAAGTAAAAGCAATGGCTGATGAAGCGCTAGAAATGGCGACTGCTGCAGAAATTGAGGCACACGTCGAAAAATTTATCGCAGAAAAGACAAACTGCTAATATAATTGAGCAGAACAAAATCAAACCTTTAGGAGCACAACATGGGTCTGTTTGACAAACTGAAGAAGCTAGTATCTGACGACAGCGCTGACACTGGTGCAATCGAAATTATCGCACCTCTTTCTGGTGAAATTGTAAACATCGAAGATGTGCCAGACGTCGTATTTGCTGAGAAAATCGTTGGTGACGGTATTGCAATCAAGCCAGCTGGTGACAAGATGGTAGCTCCTGTTAACGGTACTATCGGTAAGATCTTTGAGACGAACCACGCGTTCTCTATCGAGTCTGACGACGGCATCGAGCTATTTGTTCACTTCGGTATCGACACTGTTGAACTGAAAGGTGAAGGCTTCAAGCGTATCGCTGAAGAAGGCCAATCAGTAAAAGCAGGTGACACTATCATCGAATTCGACCTAGCACTTCTAGAAGAGAAAGCTAAGTCAACGCTAACTCCTGTTGTTATCTCTAACATGGACGAAATCAAAGAGCTGAACAAGCTTGCTGGTTCTGTAACTGTTGGTGAAACGCCAGTACTACGCGTAACTAAGTAATTAGTTAATCTCGACGTAGAAAAAACGCAGCCTTGGCTGCGTTTTTTTATGTCTGCGACTTGTCTGAACAAGTTAATTGCCTTGTTATCTACTCACTTTGATAGCGAGATTGATGCTAAAACGTCTCCAGCAAATGTTTTTACACTGAGAGTATTATCTTCAAACAATCCATAGCTCGCAGCATAGCCATCTCGTGGGAATGTGATAGAGCCTGGGTTGAAGATAATTTGCTCTCCTTGCCACTCGGCTACTGGTATATGTGTATGTCCATGAGCAATCACGTCTCCTTGCTTTAACGCAGGTCGTTTATCTGTGTTGTAAAGATGCCCATGAGTTAAGAACAATCGCTGTCCATTTGCCAACATTACCCATGCATAGTCACTCATCATAGGAAAGTCTAAGAGCATCTGGTCGACTTCACTATCGCAATTGCCTCGTACCGCAATAATACTGGTGCTGAGCTCATTAAGCCGTTCAGCTACTTTAGGTGGGTTATAGCTCTCTGGTACTGGATTTCTCGGCCCATGGTTAAGCACATCACCTAAAATCACTAAATGCTCCGCACCTGAGCGATGATACTCTGCTAGAACCTGTTCAGTGGCATCAAGACTGCCATGCAAATCAGAAGCGAAAAATAGTTTCACTGGTTTATCTCCACCATTACTAATGGGGAGTATTGTAACTCAGCTAAACCCAGTTCGCCTGTCTCATTCCTCTTTAGCCATACCATTCACAACAATGTTATTGTAACTAACCATGCCAATCACCTTACCGTGTTCAATGACAGGCGCACGACTAATCCCAAACCGCTCGAATAAGCGAGCGCAATATTTCACATTCATATTAGGGTCAACAGACAGTGCAGGCTTAGTCATAATCTCATAGATGTTTGTTCGCTCGGCTGAGCGGTTTTTCGCCAGCACCTTTTTGGCAATGTCATTCATCAATACGATCCCGTATTCATCATCATCATGCCGCTTTTCGACAACCAGTGCTTTTACCCGATGCTCACGAGCTAAAACGATACCCTCATGCACTGTCTTTAACCCATCCACCATCACATAACTGTTTGCCATGACATCACGCACACAGACTTTCTCATGTCGGCTCATAGCTCATCCTCTACTACTTTAGTTAATGTCTCAACTTGGTGAGCGACACCTACCGCATCCTCTATATCGATCTGCACCGCAATCCCCTGTCCCGAAGTTTGGTCAAACTCTCCGACCTTATTAATGGTCTCTAATATCTGCCGCGATAAGTGCTCTTCTACTACAAACAACAGCACATCTTTTTGAACCTCTAAGGTAAGTCCAAAGAAGGTTTGCTTTTTGTTAAGCCCTTCCCCTCTCGCGTTATTAATTACCGTTGCTCCTGTGGCTCCCGCTGTACGAGCCGCATCAAGAACGGAGTCTGTTTTACTGTCTTCAACAAATGCCAGAATGAGCTTAAAGCGCATTGTTCTTCTCCTTTGAAGCTAGATCGCGATGCTTTGAACGTTGACTCAAAAATTGAATCAACTGTGCATACGCCATCACGGAAATAATAGGAAATAAGCTAGCAAACGCGATCAAACCAAACCCATCAATCATAGGGTTTCGTCCCGGTACGGTGGAAGCTAGCCCCAACCCCAACGCCGTCACCAAAGGGACCGTGACTGTTGAGGTCGTCACCCCGCCAGAGTCATACGCTAACGGAATAATAAATTTGGGAGCAAAATAGGTTTGAATCACCACCAAGATGTAGCCTGCGATGATGTAGTAGTGAATGGGGTCTCCGACAACAATACGATAGCTGCCAAGGGAGATACCAACAGCCACCCCCAGCGCCACTGCGATTCTTAACCCATTTACTGAAATCGAACCTGCAGAAACTTGATTCGCTTTGATAGCAACCGCCAATAACGATGGTTCAGCAATCGTGGTACTAAACCCTATACAGAAAGCAAACAGGTAAACCCAATAATAGTCGATCCACTCCAATGACTGGCCTACCGTCACCCTAAATTCTTGCAAGAATTCAGGTGCCGTTAACTGCATCGCCATGGTTTCGCCTAACGGGAACAGAGCAAGTTCTAATCCCACTAAAAACAAACTAAGCCCGAGAATCACATAGCCAAAACCAAGTAGAACTTTTAACGGGTTAGTAATAGGTTTCTTTAAAATGGCAAACTGGAATCCGAAAATGATCACCATGATCGGTGTAACGTCACGAACCGTGAGCAACAGTGTGGTGAGAAAATCCAAGATGATAGTCATACTGCAATCATCCCGTAAACCATAACGAACATCATTGGTAACAGCGACGCAAAGGCGATGAGACCAAAACCATCTAGCATAGGGTTACGCCCCCTAATGGTACTGGCTAGCCCTACCCCCAGAGCGGTGACTAATGGTACTGTTATTGTTGATGTCGTTACGCCACCTGAATCGTAAGCCACACCGATAATGTACTCCGGTGCGAACCCTGTCAGTATCACTACACCGACATAACCGCCAATAATCATCCACTGGATAGGCCAACCTTTAAGTATGCGCAGCACACCTAATACAATGGCAAGCCCAACTGAAATGGCAACGGCCAAGCGCAAGCCATCCGCATAGTCTTGCATGGCCTCTTCCGTCATCGGAATTTTCCCTCCTTCCGCCGCCACTTCAGCTGCTTCAGCAGATACCGCTGTTAGCGCAGGCTCGGCAATGGTAGTCCCAAAGCCTAGACAGAACGAAAACACCATCAGCCAGAAGACGCTGCCCTTTCGTGCAAACGACTGAGCCATGGACTCACCGATGGGAAATAACCCCATTTCTAACCCAAATACAAAAAAGGTCAGCCCTAGGACTACAAGCAATAGGCCAAATAAGATAGAGAGAACATTAGGAAGCGGCTCTTGCAGTACGACCAATTGGAAAAACAGCACGACCAAAACGATGGGTAGTAGATCTTTGAAACTACTGGCCATTGAATGAAGAAGCGCTTTCAATCCCTGCATCGCTTTCCCCCGCTTCCATACGATAGTTTCATGATGGCACACATTAAATGTAAGAAGATGTGACAATAATGGCAATATTGCGCAATGCTCGCGTCAATCCCCAAGAGTGTGACTAGTACAACATGTGCTACAGCCACAACAACGTTAGTTAATCCTCTGATTCATTGCTATATTTACTTATTCAGCAACTGAGTCATATCGGTAAGTTGTCAATTACTGAGGAGAAGGACAGAGATGAATTTGCTTGTAACAGGTGGCACAGGGTTTATTGGTCGAGAGTTACTGAAACACCTAACCACCTACTCCATCACTCTGCTGACCCGTGATGAACAAACAGCAAGACAAACGCTACATCACACTGACTGTGGCAATATTCACTATGTCGATTCATTAGATAGCTTTAACGACCTCAATGAATTTGATGCCATCATAAATCTCGCTGGAGAACCGATTGCAGATAAACGTTGGAGCGAGGCTCAAAAAAAACGTATTTGTGATAGCCGCTGGAAGATCACCGAAACTCTTGTGGAGCTTATTCACGCCAGCACGAAACCTCCTGCAATTTTTATTAGTGGCTCAGCTGTCGGTTATTACGGAGATCAACAAGATCATCCTTTCGACGAGAGTCTGCATGTCAGTCAGGATACCTTTGCTCACAACGTCTGTGAACGTTGGGAACACATCGCCTTGCGAGCACAGTCCGATCAAACAAGAGTGTGTCTATTGCGCACTGGTGTTGTGCTTGGCGAAGGTGGCGGAGCATTAGCTAAGATGCTGCTGCCCTATAAACTGGGGCTCGGTGGACCGATTGGTAACGGAAAACAATATATTCCTTGGATACATATACTAGATATGGTGCGAGCGATTGTTTGTTTACTGGAAACTGAACACGCTAGCGGGCCATATAATTTCTGTGCACCTCATGCCGTCACTAACGCAGTTTTCAGTAAGACACTGGCAAATTCATTGGGCCGCCCTCATTTTTTATTTACTCCTAAGTGGGCGATTAAACTCGCTATGGGAGAATCTTCATGCTTACTGCTTGATAGCACGAGAGCAAAACCTAAAAAGCTCACAGAGATCGGCTTTAACTTCTCCTTCCCTCATATCGACTCAGCGCTGAAAAACATCGTCGCAAACTCGCGCTAGACCTCGTCTACCATTAGCGTTAACCTTTACTGAAAGGGAATAAATCATAGGGTTAGCGCAAAAATGGGAAAGGCCATTCTTATTACAGGTTGTTCTACGGGAATCGGTTACGTTGCAGCACATGAGTTGCAGAATAAAGGCTACAAGGTCATTGCGTCGTGCCGCGACCCAAAAGATGTGGATAGGCTCAACCAAGAAGGACTGACTTGTATTCAACTCGACCTGACCGATAGCAAGAGCATTAAATTGGGAGTCCAAAAAGCACTCGCTTTATGTGAGGGGAGCCTTTATGCCTTGTTTAACAATGGTGCCTACGGCCAACCCGGAGCCCTAGAAGACCTGCCAACCGATGCACTAAGAGAACAATTTGAGGCAAACTTCTTTGGTTGGCATGAACTGACGAAACAAGTACTACCGGTAATGCGAAAACAAGGCGACGGTCGTATTATTCAAAACAGCTCTGTCCTCGGGTTTGCTGCGATGAAATACCGTGGAGCGTATAATGCCTCTAAATTTGCCCTCGAGGGATGGACCGACACTCTCAGACTTGAGTTATACCAAACAAACATCAAAGTATCACTCATAGAACCAGGGCCTATTGAGACACAATTTAGAGCCAATGCCAAGGCCGCGTTTTTAAAATGGATTGATATTGATGCAAGCGTACATAAAACGCATTACCAGCAACAACTAAGCCGATTATCAGCGGAAGGCTCAAATAATCAATTCGTGCTGCCGCCGGAATCTTGCGTTGTGCCACTTTTACATGCTCTCGAGTCAGACAAACCCAAGTTACGCTATCGAGTCACCACACCAACGAAGATATTTGCGGTACTAAAACGTCTACTTCCAAGCAAATGGTTAGATCCGATTCTGCGAAAAGCCGCATAAAAAATGATCATTTGTAATTTTAGTGTCACATATGAAGGATATATTGCTCAACGTAGTTAAATACAAGAGACGAAACCATACCCTACACAAGTTGGAACCATCTCTCTAACACCTTGCTCACAGCGATATCAATTTGGAATTCTAAAAATGACGCTAAATCAGCTAAACTGGCTGGCTGTGGGTGTAACACTTGCATACTTTGTAATGTTTTAAACACCTTCGCTTGCTGCATTTCTGAAATCCATAAACGCCGCGCTTCATAGTGCGGCGTTTTGGCATCTAAATTCTGTAATCTCTTCGACAAACCTTGATTTTTGGTTCACCAATACCAATCTTGAAAATAGAACAATGCGAATCACTTAATAAGGATAATTCAATGCAACCAGCGTACATTGTTGATTTAAATGAGCAAAATTTCCGCGAAGTCCTCGAAGGCTCAATGACAGCTCCCGTGCTGATCCACTTTTGGGCACCTATGAGTGAAGAAAGCGCTCAGTTAATTCCTGCTTTAAAGGCATTAACAGAACAATACGCCGGCGCCTATACACTGGCATTGCTGAACTGTGAAGAGCAACAAGCGATTGCTGGACAGTTTGGTGTTCAAGCACTTCCTACGATTGCGTTATTCGTGAATGGTCAACCTGTAGACGGACTAGGTGGTCCACAACCAATTGAAGCGGTCAAAGCTATGCTGACCAAACATCTTCCAAGTGAAGATGAACTTAACGCTCGCAAAGCGCTAGAGCTATCACAACAAGGTGAGTTTGAAGCTGCTATTTCTGCATTTGGGACCCTTTCCGAAGAGTATCAAAATAAAGGTGAAATCAAATTGGCAGTTGCCAACTGCTTGCTTGAGACCAATCAATTTGAACGTGCAGAACAAGTACTCAACACTATTCCAATGGAATACAAAGACAACCACTATAAGAGCTTAGTGGCGAAATTAGAACTGCACAAACAAGCTGCTGATAGCCCTGAGATTCAATCTTTAGAAGCGGCATTACAAGCAAACCCTGACGATCTTAAACTGGTCGCAGAACTGGGTCTTCAATACCACCAAGTGAATCGTGATGAAGAAGCACTTGCTCTGATATGGACGCCTCTGAGCCGTAATTTGAATGCGCTTGATGGAGACCTGAAAAAAGCCTTTATGGATATCTTGTCTGCGCTAGGTCAAGGTAACCCTATCGCCGCTAAGTATCGCCGTCAGTTGTATTCTCTGCTCTACTAATAACTTAGTCACACTCTATTCTAAGGGAAGCGCAGGCTTCCCTTTTTCTTATTACGCCAATTTATTTCGTCGAACCGCTCATCCTACCTATCAGTAATCAGTTTAACTCCATGATAAATTTAATGATTACTCGTCGAAAAAATACATACCTTTACACAGTATTGTCTTAACAACGCTGTATACTGTTTAGGATTGTACATTTTTAATACAAGGATAGACTCATGGATATTGATGCAATGGTCACCATAGGTGGTTTCATTCTGGTCGCAATTGTTTTTATTGTGGCCGGGGTCAAAACCGTACCACAAGCCAACAACTGGACCGTAGAAAGATTCGGTCGCTATACCCATACGCTTAGACCTGGGCTGAACTTGATTATCCCTTTCATTGATTCTATTGGCAGTAAAATCAATATGATGGAAAGAGTTCTAGATATTCCACCACAAGAGGTCATCTCCAAAGATAACGCTAACGTGGTCATTGATGCAGTATGTTTCGTTCAAGTCATCGATGCGGCAAAAGCTGCGTATGAAGTGAACGATCTTGAGCATGCTATTCGTAACCTGACATTGACCAACATGCGTACCGTGCTTGGCTCAATGGAACTGGATGAAATGTTAAGCCAACGTGACTCTATCAATACCAAACTGCTTGCGATTGTCGATGAAGCAACTAACGCATGGGGCGTTAAAGTGACTCGTATTGAGATCCGCGACGTACAACCACCAGCAGACCTAACCGCAGCGATGAATGCTCAGATGAAAGCAGAACGTAATAAACGTGCCGACATTCTAGAAGCAGAAGGTGTGCGACAAGCAGAGATCCTTAAAGCCGAGGGTCATAAGCAATCTGAAATCCTCAAAGCCGAAGGTGAGAAACAGGCTGCTATACTTCAAGCAGAAGCACGTGAACGTGCCGCAGAAGCGGAAGCTAAAGCAACTGAGATGGTTTCAACTGCCATTGCACAGGGCGACATGCAAGCAGTGAATTACTTTATTGCTCAAGGCTATACTGAGGCTTTGAAATCGATTGGTCAGGCGGAGAATGGTAAAATTATCATGTTGCCGATAGAAGCAACTGGACTCATGGGGTCTGTAGCTGGTATTGCAGAAATGTTTAATCAGTCAAAGCCTCAACAAAAGAAGGATAACGCGTGATAGAACTGCTTAGCCAAGTCAATTACTGGCACTGGTTGGCTCTAGGATTATTACTGCTATGTGGCGAGTTACTCGGTACCGCTGGCTACATGTTGTGGATTGGCATCGCAGCAATGTTGGTGGGTATTGTGCTCGCCTTTATTCCTATCAGTTGGCAACTGCAATGGATTAGCTTTGGGGTGTTTGCGTTGGTATTGACCTGGCTATGGTGGCGTAAACAACATCGAGTTGATAAGCAATCAGATAAGCAGCGACGCCTAAATCAGAAGGACAAACAGCTCATAGGTCAAACGTCGGTGTTGGAGCAAGATATTACCAGGGGAAAATGTCGAATCAAACTTGGCGATACTTCCTGGTCCGCATACTCTGACTCTGACTTACCTAGTGGTACCTTGGTCAGAGTGATAGATGTCGATGGAATAACCCTTCTGATTGAGAAAGCAGAATAAAACAAAATAGACACCTCAAGTAGGTGTCTATTTTGTTTCAAAAGGCGTAAAGGAGTAGACCATTCCTTTACTAATTAGCGCACTTAATGTTTTACCTACACAACTATTTCGACTTGAGCGACCCACTGCAGAAACCAGTCCTTTCTTGTCAAGCTTCACCACGTGTGTACCGTCTAAACTTCGATAAAAAACAGTTTTGCGCTCGTCTTGATAATCCACCAGTAGAACGATAGCACCCGCACGGTAAGGCTTACCGACCTCACACACTAACGCATCTGGAAAACCATCGAACACCTCCGACAGCGAAGGTGCAGAGAATGTTAGCAAAATTACCAATAAAATCCTTTTCACGGTTCAGCTCACTCTACGTTTTGTTAAAAGTAAACTAGTAAATAGCGAGCAAGAGTCCTTTTAATTTCATTGGTATTTCTAAATGAGATTATCGCTGTTCGTCACGTTTATGCTTAGGTACATAATTGAGGATAGAAATCGGCACCGGTTTTCTTGGTACAAAGCCTTCAATTTCAACTCGCTCAAGCAAATGGCCTAATCGGCTTTCTATCATACACAGGTTTTTGAAGTTATCTTTTGATACCAACGATAACGCCTCACCCGCAGCATCGGCACGACCAGTACGTCCAATTCGGTGAACATATTCATCTGCTGGATAAGGTAAGTCGTAGTTAATCACCACTGGCAAGTTTTCAATATCAATACCGCGTGCAGCTACACCAGTTGCCACCAAGTATTGAATCTCACCGACTTTGAATGACTCGATAAGTTGCTGACGAACTTTTTGGTTACGACCACTATGGAACGCTTCAGCAGCAATGCCACGTTTTTCTAATTGGCTGACAAGCTTAGCTGCACCATGCTTGGTTTCAATAAAAATAAGCGCTTGCTTCCATTGATTCTGCTGCAATAGATGACTTAAAAGTGAAGACTTCATGTCTTTATCGACAGTGACTATCCACTGCTTAATATTGCTCTTAGAAGCACTGTGCTTAGTGATAGCAATTTCTTCTGGGTTGTCTATCGCAGATTTAGCAAGATCGCGGACAGGATTAGACAATGTCGCTGAAAACAACAAACTTTGAGCATCTTCTGGTACACGAGCAATAATCTTGTTGATCGCTTCGATAAAGCCCATATCCAGCATTTTGTCAGCTTCATCCAACACCAAAGTCTCGACTTCATCAAAGTGAATTGCACGCTGACCGTATAGGTCTATCAAACGACCTGGAGTTGCTACAACAATATCCACACCATCAATTAAAGCTTGCTTCTGCGGTGCGTAATCAACGCCACCAAACATCGCCATAGATTTTATTGACGTAAACTGTGCATAAGCTTCAATGCTCTGGTTCACCTGAAGAGCCAGTTCACGAGTTGGCGTTAAGATGATCGCTCGTGCACGCTTTTTACGTTCAGTTTGACCTGCACTAAGTCTCTCTAAAATAGGCAAAACAAAACTCGCTGTTTTACCCGTTCCAGTTTGCGCCGCAGCGATAAGATTGCTGCCTTTCAAAACAATAGGAATCGCCTTAGTCTGGATAGTTGTTGGTTTTTGATAACCAACCTCTTTGATAGCATCTAGTAATGGTTGGCTTAACCCTAGTTTAGAAAAGGACATGGTGAACTCTCTTGAAGGTGAAATTGCAGATAGTGTAGCAGACATACGTCCATAAAACGCAAAACCCCTGACAACTCAAAGAGCTATCAGGGGTCTTAAATAATGGCACGCCCTGTAGGATTCGAACCTACGACCACATCCTTAGAAGGGACGTGCTCTATCCAGCTGAGCTAAGGGCGCTTCCTGGCTGGACCAACAGCCCAGGAGCAAGAATTGTATAGGACTGGACTAGATAACTCAACCAGTTACCGACCTTATACTATCAATAGTTAGCAAACACCTTTAAATAGCACAAACGAATACCATGAATGAATAACGGTTCCAGCAGTTTCTTGATAACTTGCCTCTGAGTGAATGGCGTCAGTAGTCCCAAAGCAACATCTGAATTAGGGTAATCGTTTTTTATTTTTATAATTCTCTCTACCAAGTGTTCATATTCATCATCAAATTCAGCAATAAACACATCAAAAACAAATGGCCTACCCTTTGGTGTAACCCCAGACAAGAATGGCGAACCTTCAACTAATTCCACGTTAAGAAACAATTTATAGTTCAACGTTTGCAAATCACTAACTATAAAATTTGCTAAACGAAATTGCTGTTCCGCTTTCATTTATCACCTCTTTTATCGCTTCTGATAACAAGAATAACAAATAGCGGAGGCCATTTTATCTCCCCTGAACAGGGGGTAAGAAAAACATGTGAAAAGACGAGCACAAGCAGGCAATCCCCTTGGGGCCTTATTCTATTACTCACGTTATTCTCAGAGTCAATTCACAAAAGTCTCAATTATGAAACAACAATCACACTAACAGACGTGAGTCCGGTCAAAAAGTCGGCATTTCATCAAGTTGAATATTTAATATAGTAGTACGTAACTTCCCCACTATTAATTTTACTACCAGCAGACGTGGTTCTTAATATATTGAATTGGACTCGATGTATTCGCTGGTGTCACTATGGCGACAAAGGACTACTATGGACACTATTGAAAAAGCCACACTGCTGCGTTTCAGTGAGCTAATCGATTTACTCTACCAAGCACCAACTCATCAACACGGCTTTCAGCCATTTTTGGAGCTACTCGTTTCGGAATTCAATTTAGCAGATGCCGTTCTTCATATTCAAAATACGACCAGTGATGCCATAGAAGCGGCGTGGATTGCAGGACCAAAGACCGATGTCATCATTGAGTTTATTGAAAACAACCTTGAGGAAGGTAACTATATTCACGACTATATTGATAACGCTCCGCCTAGCCGCTTTTACACACTGTTAGGTGATATAGGCCGACCAGCCCCCCAGTATCTGACATCTAGTCAAAAATTGGTCGAGAAATGGTTTGATAGTAATCAGATGCTTGACGTCTCTTCGGCTGTAATTGGCAGATTAGAGAACCAGATCGCGATGCTCAGTATTCATCGCGATATGAGCGCCCAGGCATTCTCGCGAGACGATGTGCTGATCCTAAATGAGCTCATTCCCCACATTCAACGCGCGTTTAGTCTCTACCAACAGTTTAAAGAAATTCTTAATGAAACAGCTAATTTACATCACTTGATAGCTCAACTTCCCCATGGAGCCTTATTGTATGACAGCAAAGGAGCACTGCTCTGCGTAAACCAAAAAGCTATCGAACTTGGCGAGCTTCATGATGACTTAGAGGTGAACCAACAACGTTTTTCCATCAAGGATATCTCTGTGAAACGTGAATACATTGCCAACCTATTCACCGTGTTAAAGCGCGGGGAAAACAACAATCTCGCCTGCAAAGTCACTCATCTTTCCAACAAACTTTCACCAATCACTATTCTATTAGTTCCTATCGGTATCGAGCACCCAACGCCCTACCAAGATCATTCTATACTTAAAGACTATGAAATAGGCGCCATCGTCTACATCTATGACCGACAACACCCAATACATGTCAATTCAGAGTTTCTCAAAGCGATTTTCGGCCTAACTGATGCGGAAACTGAGGTGTGTGAACTCATCGCCAGTGGCTATACCCGCAATGAAATTGCGGCTCTTTTAGAGCGCTCCACCCACACGATTAAAGATCATATTAAATCGATATTCATCAAAACCGGCAGTCATTCCCAGTCCGACTTAATAGCAACATTGCTGACTAGTCCTGTCTACCCCCCCTCTTAGGGGATAGGTTATTTGTGGTTAGTTTTGTAGTTTTTAATACGGCCTTTACGGTTAAAAAACAAACACACTAACAACATTTACAAAGGGAATTGTCATGTCTATTCGAGCGAGAAAAGGGCTTTTAGCCTCCTCACTATTGACTATTTTTCTAGTTGGCTGTAATTCAGATTCATCGGACGGCGATGCATTGAGCACCAGTAAACTTGAGTTATCCACACTATCTGCCTGCTCATTCGATGATCCTGTTGCCCCAACAGAGAATGATTACCAAGCCGCTGTTGCAACGTGCTCGTCTTCCAGCAGTCAAAATGCCCAAGCTCAGAGTACCTCAGTTCAAAGTACCCTAGCTAAAGATACGACGTACTTTAGAATTAACAATAAGGGACAGGTTAGGTCATTCGAAGCTCAAAGTGATGGGAAGTTTATCTATCATTATATTGGTGCGGGAGGTGAGTCAGGGACTGCCAGTGAATCCAATGGTTCGACCCGCTTTGATTGGCTGGATCCAAAAGACGGTTATATTCTCATTAATGTCATTGATGAGGATGCGCAATCAATATCAGCACTCATCTACGAATATTACTTTGATGACGATACGTCGCAATACGAAACCACGTATTACAGCTCGTTATTTGCTAAGGCTTATACGCCTGTCCAATGTAAACAGCGCGACAATCCTAACTTTGAAGACAACCTTACCGATGAACATGCGGTCACAAAAACCGAGTTCGACACGATTATCACCGACCAATGCAGAGTAACGCTAGGTGGCAAATACGCCAAATTCGATGAAGCAAGATTGATAAAAGCACAAGATGTCTACAGTGGCGATGGTGAAGGCAATTATGAGCGATTTGTATTTGACAATACTCCTAGCTCAGTCAACACAGGCTGGTATGAGTTTGAAATACGCGACAAAGATGATGCTTTAGACAGTTCCGGGGAATGGAAAGTCAATGACGATGGTGCATTATTGCTGACTCTAACCGAGAAAGGCATAGAATATGAGCATCAGCTTTATATTACAGCAACTGATGGCTTTACGACCATGGTGAAAGTATTTACAACGTCTGATGAGTATATAAATCAGGGATTTGCAACAGATGTGGGGTCTTTAAGCTCTTTGGTCATGTACTCTCAAGAGCCTGACTTCTAAACCGTACAAAGTCCAAAGTCTTAACAATAAAGAGTAACCGTACTTAGCCGGTTACTCTTTTGCCATTTATAACCATTTGAACAACCAAAACGATAATATTGCGAAAACAGTTCAACAATGCGAAAAGCAGCACTAGATCAGCTAACAGGGTAAAACAGACAGAGATTGAATAGCAAGAGAGGAGAATGGCACGCCCTGTAGGATTCGAACCTACGACCACATCCTTAGAAGGGACGTGCTCTATCCAGCTGAGCTAAGGGCGCGCTATAGGGAAAGGATTATACGAGTTAAGACTGGTAAATCAATGGCTTTGTGACTCATACTAGTTTAAGTGCCCAAAAAAAAGTCAACATACCATTAAAAGCTGAAAAACACACCAATGCAAACGTTTGCGTTGTAGCTTTTGAAATAATTTTCTGGGACAATGCACACAAAAATAACAGCCAATTAACTTTCTCAAGGAAAATTATGTCTGCTCAAAACATTGACGGGAAACTTATTTCTCAAACCGTACGCTCTGAAGTCGCTGCTCGTGTTAAAGCGAGAACGGATGCAGGGTTAAGAGCGCCGGGACTGGCGGTCGTTTTAGTCGGTGAAGATCCTGCGTCACAGGTTTATGTGGGTAGTAAGCGCCGTGCTTGTGAGGAAGTTGGTTTTGTTTCCAAATCCTTCGACCTGCCAGCAAATGCCAGTGAAGCTCAACTACTCGCTCTCGTTGATGAGTTAAACGAAGACCCAGAAGTCGATGGCATTTTGGTTCAGTTGCCTCTACCGGCTGGAATCGATACTACACACGTTTTGGAACGTATTACTCCAGAAAAAGATGTTGATGGATTCCATCCATATAATGTCGGCCGTCTAGCGCAACGTATCCCCAAGCTACGCTCATGTACGCCTAAAGGCATTATTACGCTGCTAGACCGTTACAATATACCAACAAGAGGCAAGCACGCCGTTATCGTTGGTGCGTCTAACATTGTAGGTCGTCCAATGACATTAGAACTGCTACTTGCCGGATGCACCACCACCACGTGTCATCGTTTCACCAAAGATCTTGAAAGCCATGTGCGTCAAGCTGATATCGTTGTCGTAGCCGTAGGTAAACCAAACTTTGTTCCAGGTAATTGGATCAAGAAAGGGGCTGTTGTAGTCGATGTAGGTATCAACCGCTTAGAGAACGGCACTTTAGTGGGTGACGTAGAATATGATGTGGCCAGAGAAAACGCTAGCTTCATTACCCCTGTCCCAGGTGGTGTCGGCCCTATGACGGTTGCCAGCTTGATTGAAAATACGATGATTGCCTGCGAACAGTTCCACACCGCAAAAAAATAATCGGTTGTTCGATTTCTAAAAAAGGACTGACGTCAGAGACGCCAGTCCTTTTTATTTAATCCATAGCAATACGATCTGCAAGATGACTCACAGCGAGGGCGAAGTAATATGAACGATTCCACTTCATCAGGACATTGTAGTTGTTATATACCAAGTACACACGGCCATTTTCGTCATCGGGCATAATAAGCCATGCTTTGATATCTTCGTCCAACTGAGGCAGTGGTCGACCATCGTAACGAGTGACACCGAGCTTACTCCACTCCTTAAGATACTTACCTTTTTCAGCTTCACGCCCTTGTAAATCGGGTGAAATACCATGTGGTACTTTGACCTGACGACCCCAAGTATATTTATCGTCCCAACCAGATTTCGCTAGGTAATTCGCTGTCGAGGCAAACACATCGGCTTCACTATCCCAAATGTCTTTTTTCCCGTCGCCATTACCGTCAGCGGCAAAGTTCAAAAACGAACTCGGCATGAACTGGCTTTGACCCATTGCCCCCGCCCATGAACCTTTCATATCATCGGGAGCAATATGCCCTTGTTGAAGAATCGTTAATGCCGCTAGTGCTTCTTTACGGAAGAAGGCTTCACGGCGTCCTTCATAAGCTAACGTCGATAAGGCATCGATTACACGATAATTACCAGTAAAGCGTCCGAAATTACTTTCTACGCCCCAAAGCGCGACAATAAACCTTGGTTGAACACCGTATTCATCACCGATACGTTTTAGCTCAGCATAATACTTGTTGTGCAATTCTTTGGCCTGCTTCACTTTCCAATCAGGCACCGCTCTTGGAATATATTCGTCCAGCGTTAGCTTTTTTTCAGGTTGGTTACGGTCAGCAGTGACAGCTCTCGGCTTATACTCGACACCTTTAAATGCCTCTGTCAGAATTTGTTCAGAGATACCTTGTTGACGAGCTTCTTCTTTAAGCCCAGCAACGTACTCTTCAAACGTTCCTTTCTCTTGCGCAAATGCGCTCGTGGCTAGGCTTGCTCCTAGCATAACTGACAATAATCTCTTCACCGTGCCCTCCCCTGAGCATCTAGGCTATTTTTGCTGAGCTTTTTGCTCTTTATATTTCTCTAATAGATTTTCTGGTGGTGGAGGTAGCTGTAAGAAAAAGCCCTCATTCTCAATAGAAGCTTTTACTTTCTCTACATCCACTTGAGCCAGTGTACGTTTTGCAAGGTTGACCACCATGACCATAGTTGGTTTTCCAAACATCTGCATCAGCGCATCTGGAACTGGTGAAAAGTCATCCTTCTTGGCGATGTATAGGTACGCCCCTTCCTTTTTCGTGCTTTTATAGATAGAACAAAGCATTGATATATCTCTTTTTGTCGCCAATCTTCTCATCCGGAAGAAAGTATTTGGTTAGTTTATGGAAAATTGAGAGTTAATTATCCATTTGAGCGCAAGATAGCTTGCTGTATGTAGTGTTGAAATATAACATGATTATCCTATTTAAAAAGCAATGTCATTGGCACAAGGATTTGATCAGCAATGTCTCAATCCCCAGATCTGAAAGGCAGTAGCTTCACCTTATCGGTGTTGCATCTTTCTGACAACGATGTTTCTAAAGCAGTTCATTTTTTGCAAGAAAAAGTCTCACAAGCACCGACATTTTTTGCATCGGCTCCTGTGGTTCTAAACATCAGTAAAGTTGACGGCGATATCAACTTCCTAGACCTAAAACTTGGCGTAGAAGAACTTGGTATGATCCCAGTAGGTATCACCGGTTGCCAAGATAAACGCACTCAGAATCTCGCTATTGAAGCTGGCTTTGCTGTAATGACCGCAAGTAAAGCCCCTTCTCAAGCACCCGCGAAAATGGAACCGACTATGATAGTCCGAACCCCAGTGCGTTCCGGTCAACAAATCTATGCAAAAAACAGAGACCTTGTGGTGTTAAATCATGTGAGTGCAGGTGCTGAAGTAATAGCTGACGGTACTATCCATATCCATGGCACGCTTAGAGGACGCGCGATTGCCGGAGCTAGTGGCTCCAGTGAAGCTAAGATCCTATGTAACGACTTACAAGCTGAGCTGGTTTCTATCGCAGGAAATTACTGGCTCAGTGATCAAATTGAACGTGAATATTGGGGCAAAAAGGTAATGTTTGGTATGACCAACGACCAACTCGATTTCGAAATCCTCACGATATAATAATTTTAAGGAAAACAGATAATGGCACGCATTATTGTTGTAACGTCAGGTAAAGGCGGCGTTGGCAAAACCACTTCCAGTGCAGCAATCGCTTCTGGCCTTGCCCTTAAAGGCAAGAAAACCGCAGTCATCGACTTTGATATCGGTTTGCGTAACCTAGACTTGATCATGGGCTGTGAACGTCGCGTCGTTTACGACTTTGTTAACGTGATCAACGGTGAAGCGACACTAAACCAAGCACTCATCAAAGATAAGCGTTCTGACAACCTGTTCATCCTGCCTGCATCACAAACTCGCGATAAAGACGCACTGACTAAAGAAGGCGTTCGTCGAGTGTTAGATGACCTCGATGAAATGGGCTTTGACTTTGTTATCTGTGACTCACCGGCAGGTATCGAGCAAGGCGCATTAATGGCGCTGTATTTTGCCGATGAAGCCATTGTTACCACAAACCCAGAAGTTTCTTCAGTACGTGACTCTGACCGTATCCTTGGTATCTTGGACTCTAAATCACGTCGAGCAGAAGAGAGCTTAGAACCAGTTAAGCAACATCTACTGCTGACACGCTATAACCCAACTCGTGTGACACAAGGTGAAATGCTGTCTGTCGAAGATGTGGAAGAGATTCTGCACATCTCTCTACTTGGAGTGATTCCAGAAAGCCAAGCGGTTCTTAATGCTTCGAACAAAGGCGTCCCTGTCATTTTTGACGATGAATCAGATGCAGGTCTTGCTTACGCAGATACAGTAAATCGCCTACTTGGTGAACAAGTTGATTTCCGCTTCTTAACGGAGCAGAAGAAAGGCATCTTCAAACGTCTATTCGGGGGTTAATTCATGTCATTACTCGAGTTTTTCCGCCCGCAAAAAAAGAGCTCCGCGAACTTAGCGAAAGAGCGCCTGCAAATTATCGTCGCAGAGCGTCGCAGTGAAGGTTCACCTTCGCCATCGTATCTGCCGCAATTGAAAGAAGACATTCTTAAAGTTATCGCCAAATACGTTGAAGTTGATCCATCCATGGTGGACTTGTCGTTTGAGCACAAAGACGATGACATCTCGGTGCTAGAACTAAACGTTCAGCTACCAGAAGATGAAAAGTAAGTGAATAACAAATAGAAAAATGGCCCGCAACTGCGAGCCATTTTTTTTAATCCATAACTTTATCTAAGTTTTGACCGAACAACTCCAGTCGCCACCCTTGCATCACATCTGGCAACCTTGCCGGATCTCGGTCGTACTTCCATATCCATGAAAGGTACTGATTAAGTTGCTTTTTAGATGCTAAAAACTCAGTCGCTAAGCCACTATGCTGCGCCGCTTTTTTCACTTCATCTTTGAGTTTCTTAAAGACCTGTTTGTAACCCGGAAAATCCATTAGGCGCTCGATTTTATCTGGGTACTCTTCTTCTGGCGTTTGTTGGGCGCGTTTGACAATAGCAGCAATGCGCTCACCATGACGACGAATAGCACGTGGATCCACGCCCTCTTCTTCCATCTGCTTAGGCTTCTTAAGCGCAAAGCGCGCAATGCTCCACAGCTCTTGCTCTTTGATGACGAAGTTTAGTGCAAGGTCACGCTTGAGTGCTTCATTCATTCGCCACGTGGCTAAAGGTTTGAGAATGGCCAATTGCTTGCGCTTCAATTGCCAGGCACCTTTAATGTCGAGATAAGCACTGTCTGGATTTGGCGTTTTACCACGTTTTTGCATTAACAAGTCAGATTCTTGCTGTGCGGCATCCCACCAATCCTTTGCTTCCACTTGAGCAAACAGTTTGAAATACAGAGGCCATAGGTAATAAACATCAGCCGCTGCATAATCCAGTTGCTTATCTGTCAGTGGACGCGCAACCCAATCAGCTCGGGATTCACTCTTATCGAGCTCTACACCAAGGTATTCGTCAACCAATGCAGCAAACCCCGTCGATAGTCCGTGACCTAAGAAGGCTGCCATGATTTGCGTATCGACCATTGGGAATGGCATGCATCCGAAACTGTTGACGAACACTTCCAAATCTTCTCCGCAGGCATGGAGGACTTTGAGTACCGAGGCATCTTGAAGCAGTTCAATAAAAGGGGTGAAATCACTAATAGTCAATGGATCGATAAGTGACAGCTGCTCACCATCGTATAGCTGGATGAGACCCAGTTTAGGGTAGAAGGTACGGATACGTACAAACTCGGTATCCAACATGACTACATCGGATTCACGAGCCTTGTTACATACCGACTCTAGTTCGGCCAACTCGGTTACTATTTGATATTCCACTCAGTCTCTCTTAAAAAAACAATGCCAGCTTTGAGGGCTGGCATTCTAGCATTGATTGTAATTAAAGGTTAACGTTAAACCGTTTTTTCTGAGGTTTTGGTCAACTTGGCGTCGTTCTCTTCACGAAGTACACGGCGCAAAATCTTACCCACGTTAGTCTTTGGCAAGTCCTCTCTAAACTCCACGCGCTTAGGAATCTTATAGCCTGTTAAGTGCTTACGACAGTGTTCAATGATCTCTTCTTTAGTTAATGAAGAGTCTTTCTTAACTACAAACACTTTCACAATCTCACCGGATGCTTCGTTGGCCTCACCGATTGCCGCCACTTCAAGCACCTTATCATTCAATGCAATCACATCTTCGATCTCGTTTGGATAAACGTTAAAACCGGAGACCAAAATCATGTCTTTCTTACGGTCAACGATATGCAAGAAGCCGTCCTCATCGAACTGAACGATGTCACCAGTCGATAACCAACCCTCTTGGTTGATAACTTCTTTCGTTGCTTCTGCACGCTGCCAGTAACCTTGCATCACTTGTGGGCCACGAACTTGCAACTCACCTTTCGAGTCATCCGTCACGGGGTTACCATCTTCATCAACAATGCGCACTTCCGTTGATGGCACTGGTAGACCAATCGAGCCGTTGTATTGTTCTAAATCGTGCGGATAAGCAGCAACAAGAGGAGAACACTCAGTTAGGCCATAACCTTCAAGTAGCAAACAACCAGTGGTCTTTTTCCATTGCTCTGCAACGGCGCGCTGAACGGCCATACCACCACCAACAGACAACCTTAAACCACGGAAATCCAACTCATGGAAGTCTTCGTTATTGATCAGGGCATTAAATAGCGTGTTAACACCAGTAATAGCGGTAAACGGATACTTTTGGAGCTCTTTAACAAACCCAGGAATATCACGTGGGTTGGTGATCAACAGGTTTTGACCGCCCATTTCAATGAACAGTAAACAGTTAACCGTCAACGCAAAAACGTGATACAGCGGCAGCGCTGTCACCACTAACTCGCGACCTTCATTCAAGACCGGCGCATACATGCCCTTAGCTTGCATCACATTGGCAATCATATTGCGATGAGTCAAAATCGCGCCTTTTGCTACGCCTGTCGTACCACCGGTGTACTGTAAGAACGCAATGTCATCGCCCGTCATAAACGGCTTCACGTATTGCAAGCGGCGGCCTTTATGCAGCGCTTTTCGGAATGAAATTGCACCTGGCAAATCATACTTAGGCACCATACCTTTGACGTATTTCACGACAAAGTCGACCACCGTCCCTTTTGCTCTTGGCAACATTTGGCCAAGACTGGTTAGTACCACGTGTTTGATTGGCGTGTTCTCGACCACTTGCTCAAGCGTGCTAGCAAAGTTGGAGACGATAATTATAGCTTTAGCATCAGCGTCGTTTAACTGGTGCTCTAGCTCACGCGGTGTATACAGTGGGTTAACGTTGACGGCTATTAAGCCAGCACGTAAGACACCAAACAAGGCAACCGGATATTGCAGCAAGTTAGGCATCATGATCGCGACACGATCACCCTTTTTCAGCTTTAACTCATTTTGTAAGTAAGCTGCAAAAGCGCGACTGCGCTCTTCCAACTTACGAAATGTCATCACCGACCCCATATTAACGAAGGCTGGTTGGTCAGCGAATTTATGTACTGACTGTTCAAACATTTCTACTAAAGAAGGATACTGGTCCGGATTAATCTGTTCCGGCACATCACTTGGGTATCGCGAAAGCCAAGGTTTATCCACAATTATACTCCTTGCGTGTAAGGTCACTCTTTCGTATTCATAGACTGGCAGTTAAATCAGTGTAGAGTTTAAAAACTTGTTAACACTTAGAATCTCTATGAATGTTTTATTATTCCTGCTATTACAACACAGCAGACCAGTTTGCGCACGAAAGACTCAAACACTTGTTTAATTTTTGTTAACTAGTCCAAGTATTAGCTCAAATACCTTTTTTGGCGACTCTAAATGGCAATGGTGATCGCCTTCGACCTTTTCTATCTGTGCATGGACAAGAAGAGATAAGATTTGAGGGTTCTGTAAATAGTGATAACCACGCTGCCCCAAAATCACCAAATGAGGAACAGTAATCGCAGACATAATGGTCTCAGCGTGCTCTTGCGTCATACGATAGACCGACTCACATTTAAGCTTACTGTCATGACGCCAAAACCACTGACCATCGATCAATTGCAGGTCACGTTCAACAATCGGGAGGACTGTTTCTTCCCGCAACTTTGTTGCTCGCATCCTCATTTTGATTGCATCTTGTTTGGATGGAATGGCACGTGGTGATTTTTCTCGCCAATGCTCACGACTTTCAATACCGTTTCTTAGTCGCTCTGCGCTCTGCTCTGGGGATTCAGAAAGAGGGACATGCGCTTCGATTTGAACTAATCCTGCGACTTTTTCAGGAAAGGCCGCACTATAGCAACTCGCGATTAATGCACCAAGTGAATGTCCCACTAGATATACATCAACTGCTTCAAGTTTGAGCAAAATGCGGTGAAGATCATCGATGTAGTCGTGAAAGTTGTAAAAATGGTGCGCAGACTTATGTGTTGAATGACCATGCCCTGGCAAATCAATCGCAATAACTCGCCAAGGTACCTGATGTGCAGCAGCCTGCTCGATTAAAGAGTGGAAACTGGCGGCATTATCCATCCAACCATGAATAAAAACGACCGTCTTAGCGGCCGTTAGTTTGGGGTTCAATTCAAGATAGGCCACGTACCTGTCATCTATCTTGACTGATTTTTCTTCTATTTTTGCAAGCAATGCTACTTCACCTCTTTGATAACTCTTCCCTGTGTTGGTCCGTAGTAGAAGTCGTCACAGTAATAACCCCAGCAGGAATGAAAAGAACTTGGGTTACGATTTATGATCAAGCGCTCTTCTACTCGCCAAAGATACTGCCCATATACTTTGATAACAGGAAAGTCCGCTTCGAACTCACCTACTTTGCCACGCTCCACACCACCTTTATGACCACCAACGGTAATTAAGCGACCACGTGAGTACGTTACAGGATCGACAAATCCATCAACATAAGCAATAAAACGACCATTGGGTTCTTGGTCTAAGTCAGGCTTACCATACTTATCGATCGGAAGATTGACGATCTCAATGCGAGTTTGGCTTGGCAAGTTTTTAACCGTATCAATCACACCACCAAGGCGAACTTCAGTTCCATCTTTAGCATCAACCACTTGTTGATATTGGGAAACAACGTTTTCATTCGTTGTGGCAAGTTGCTCCGGTAAGCTCCCACACGCCGACAACATTATACTCAAACCAATCAGGCTAACGATTTTCGTCACCAAATTCATACTTCTTATCCTTAAATGAAAAATACTCTTATTATCATATAAAAATATCGACACCAAGTAACTGCTCAAGTTCCTCTCGTTTGGCTCGATTCATCACATTCATATAGGCTTCTAATGCTTTTTTGGAGCGTCCTTCCGGTAAATCATATTGGACTTGGGCACGCGCTACGTCAGCGTCTGATAAATGTTTTACCGAATGAGCAACAGCTTGAGCCACTTTAGTGACTTGTGTGGTTTGATTAGTTGCGTTAGTACTTGAGGGCGTCGACGCTTTCGACACAGCCTTATTCGTTTTGGCTTTTTGTGTCTTGCGCTGGTTGGTAAGAGAAGGAAGGCCGTTAATCGAGACCATGAGTTAATTAAGCTAGCGCGTTATTCGCACGCTAGCTTTCTCCCGTTATTCGCGGCCTGGCAGCTTTTTCCAAGCTACCGTATCGCGAAGATAAACTGGACTTGCCTCTTCCGCTGGCACAGTATTACCGCGCTCTAGTTCGAATTTAGCAAGAAATGCGATATCTTGCGCCTGCGGATATTTGACTTCAGAAGCGATGGTATCGATAGCCAATGTGTTCATTGTGTCCACGTAAGCTTCCCAACCCGTTCCAGCTTGCGTCCACTGCATGCCATCAGCAGACAGATTCTCCGCTAAGATGCTCGGTGGGATCACTTGTTCTTGGTCAACGTCTTGCCAATCGCCATTGTCTTGCTGTTCGAAACGCCCCCAATACACTTCGTTCATGCGTGCATCGATAGCACTAGCCACACGAGTGGCACCATTCATACGATATGAGCCTTGCGCCATTGCTTTGAGTGTTGAAATTCCAATCATTGGTAAGTCGGCACCAAACCCTAGCCCTTGAGCAATCCCGATACAAATACGTACACCCGTAAAACTGCCCGGACCACGTGCAAACGCTAAGGCATCCAGTTCTGCAAGTGTCAATCCTGCCTCTTTTAACAGCTCATCGACCATAGGAAGTACTTTCTTCGTATGATCGCGAGGAGCAAGTTCACTGCGAGTATGAATCGTATCACCAACCAACAGAGCCACTGAGCAGTTCTCTGTTGCAGTATCGATAGCTAGAATTTTATAAGTCATTTATTTCTCAATTTTTTCTTCTTTAGCATCCGACTCTGTGTCAAGTGCTAGAAACTGTCTTATCGTTCCAAGGTCGCGCGTTCGAGGAATAGGCGGTAAGCTGGCTAAGAACGTCGCACCATACTCTCTGGTCACCAATCGATTGTCACAAATGATCAATGCGCCACGATCTTTCTGATCTCGAATCAATCGGCCCACACCTTGTTTTAACGTAATTACGGCATCAGGCAGTTGTACCTGTTGGAACGGGTCACCACCTTGTAATTTACAATCTTCGATCCGTGCTTTAAGCAGTGGATCATCGGGGGCTGTAAACGGTAATTTGTCGATGATAACACAGCTCAGCGTATCACCTCTAACATCTATTCCTTCCCAAAATGCCCCTGTCGCCACCAGCAAAGCGTTACCAAGTTCCATAAACTCTGCGAGCGTTTTTTGTTTGCTGGTTTCACCTTGAAGTAATACGGGCAGTGACAAGCTTTCACGAAACTTTTCACCCAGCTCGCGCATCATGCTGTGTGAGGTGCATAGGAAAAAGCAGCGCCCTTGGTTTTCTTCAATGACCGGAGACAACATGTTCACTAGCTTTTGAGCTAATCCTTGGCTATTTGGTTCAGGCAAATAACGTGGTACACACAATCTAGCCTGAGTGGGATAATCAAACGGACTTGGTAGAGAAAACTGCTGCTTCGGAATCAGACCTAATCGAGAGGTAAAGTGACCAAAGTCATCGGAAACCGCTAAAGTTGCAGAGGTAAAAATCCATGCACCGCCCTTCATCTCCACTTGCTCATGGAACTTATCGGCAACGGTTAACGGGGTGATATGCAGACTAAAATGACGAGGCGACGTATCGTACCAATAGGAGTAACCGGTAATAGTGACATCGCACACTCGTTCAATACGACCTTTAATAAGATTAGCCCGCTCAAATGCGGTATCTAATAGCTGACTTCGACCTAAAGCGAGTTTAAGTACATCAATCACCAAGTTGATGGCATCCAGCAGTCGGTCTAATTCACGTTTGATACTTGGTGAGGCAACGGCATCGCGCCAGTTTCCCCTAAAACCTGTATCGCCTAGCACAATACGCATATCCATCGCTGATTGGGAGAGTCTATCACCTGCTTTTTGCAATTGGCGCATGTCTCTGGCTTCAGTGCGATAACCAATCTCAATATCTTTCGCGAGATCTTGGATCTGACGGCTTGAAATAGATTGCCCGAAATACTGACTGGCAATATCTGGTATTTGGTGTGCTTCATCAAAGATAAACACTTCCGCTTCTGGAATCAGCTCCCCAAAACCAGTCTCCTTGATAGCAAGATCCGCCATAAATAAGTGGTGGTTTACCACCACGACATCAGAGTCCAATGCTCGCTTACGAGCCTTCAATACAAAGCAATCTTGGTAGCTTGGACACTCTTTTCCTAAGCAGTTGTCATTAGTGGACGTAATGGTGGGTATAATTGGGCTATCTTCAGCAATCGCATCGCATTCACCCAAGTCTCCAGACTTGGTTTCCGAGGACCAAGATCGCACTTTGACCAACTGTGACAACAAATCCGTTTGCGTTTCTGTGGTGTGACTTTCCACCATTTGGCGGCTCAGTCTATCTAGACACAAATAGTTGGAACGCCCTTTTAACAACGAAACTTGCCCATGAAAACCTAACGCTTCAACCATCAAAGGTAAATCACGATGGAAGAGCTGTTCTTGTAAGTTTTTCGATCCGGTACTGATAATGGTTTTCTTACCGCTTAACAGCGCAGGGACTAAATAAGCAAAGGTTTTGCCAGTACCCGTACCCGCTTCCACCACAAGCTGATCTTCATTATGAATAGCTTGTTCAACGGCATCAGCCATATCAAGTTGTGGTTGTCTGGGCTGAAAACCGGGGATAACCCTTCCCAATGCGCCATCAGAGGCGAACGCCTTTTTAATTGTTCGTGAAACCATTTATTGTTGAAACCACTGATTGCCGCTACCTAATATTAATCGGCCTAGTGTATACCTAATCGCTTGGCAGTTGAAAATTGAATTGAGCGCTCTTGCTCGTAGAACAGAGAATAAGAGCGCTTAAACCAGGGAAGAATTTAAAGTGGCTAGTGCTTATTCAGGTAACGTGTAAGCCATCCTGGGGCGATGACATTGTCCGATTGCTTTAATTGTTCTGCTGCTTGTGAAGGCGAGACTTTACTGTTCCAAAGCTCATCAAGCTCATGCTGGTCAATGGCCGAATCTCCAACCAATTCTGAGACTCTTTGGTCGTAGAGTTTGCGCGCGAGTAGTTCTTTATCCATAACACTCTCCTAAAGCCAAATTGAGGATGCTCCAACAAATCGAGACAAGCCGGAATGCCGTCGTGGCGGACTTCTTTTGTTGAAACCTTGCCCAGAATAGATTAATAATGTTGATTAGATTGCGTACTACCTCAACAAACGCACCATTTTAAATCCTCAAATTCGTAAATTTAGATTCACATCAATATGTTGTGCTCCTTCCGGACCATAAATATCGAGTTTCAGAATAACGAAGAGGTCAAAGTTTAAATTTCACGGAAGCAGTAAATCATGGAAAAGAAAACGTTATTGACGCATTGCAACGATGCGCCTGGTCTCATTTCAAAAATCACCAACATTTGTTACAAGCACCAGCTGAACATTATTCACAACAATGAATTTGTAGATAACACCAGTGGTCACTTCTTTATGCGCACTGAGTTGGAAGGTTACTTCAACGATGAAACCTTTTTAGCGGATTTAGACCAAGCACTCCCACAAGGCACAAAACGTAAGTTAGTCGATTCATCACGTAAGCGCATCGTTATTCTGGTCACCAAAGAAGCGCACTGCCTAGGTGATATCTTGATGAAAAACTTTGATGGTAGTCTAGATGTAGAGATCGCCGCAGTCATCGGTAATTACGATATACTTCAAGGACTAACCGAGAAGTTTGATATCCCATACCACTGCGTTTCTCATGACGGACTAAGCCGAGAGGAGCATGAAACGAAAATGTTGGAAGTGATCGACCAATATGAGGCCGATTATTTGGTGCTGGCAAAATATATGCGCGTTCTAACGCCAACGTTCGTGGAACAATATCATCATAAAATCATCAACATTCACCACAGTTTCTTGCCTGCATTTATCGGCGCTAAACCATACCAGCAAGCGTATGATCGCGGCGTGAAGATTATCGGCGCGACAGCCCATTTCGTCACCAATGATCTGGATGAAGGCCCAATCATCAAACAAGACGTTATCCCAGTGGATCACAACTTTAGTGCCGCAGACATGGCTCAAGCTGGACGAGATGTTGAGAAAAACGTACTTTCCAAAGCGTTAAACAAGGTCATTAATGACCATGTGTTTGTTTACGGCAATAAGACCGTCATTCTGTAGCCTTTATAACTCGCTACCATGGTTGAATCATCATTGAGCAATGGTAGCGAGTGACTTTCGCTAACTCTAATCAGATAGACGCAGACTCGGTTTATTCAGGAACTAGCGTTAATTTGAGTAACGATCCCCTTTCGAATAGTCCACCTGATAGCCCAAGTCATCTAATAGACCTAATGTCACTGGTCCAATCAAAGTACCATTTGCCATCAACTCTTGACTCATGTCTGGTACTGGAACGCCGTTTTTATCGTAGCGCTTTTTGTCTTCACTCCACTTTGAGTCATATAAATGGCCACCATCGTCACTTATTGGCAGTTCGCGATAGTTTACCTGATATTGTCGATTAAACCGTTTCACCGCTTGGCTATCTTTGACTAAAAACACTTTACCCAGTTGTCCGTCATGACGCGTATAGTCGGTAGAATACGCCCCCACCCCGAACACATGACCCATTTCGTGCAGAATATTGGCGTTGAATTCAACTTGATCAAATCCAGGCTCATAGGTATGGCTGCCGATAAAGACCGACCCTTTTGTAGGAATCAGACGCCAACTGATATCAATTTCATCTTCAGGCCCCGCCATGCCATTGGCATCTTCGAGCGGTACCACATAGAAGTTAATGTCTAGTGTATGTTTGTCAGCGCCATCGACGGCGGTAAGCACTTCAAGCCATCGCTTAGCCGCGCGCTCATAAGGAGCTATGTAAGATTTGCTCCATGGTGCTTTTTTACCATCATCAAGAACTAGTTGATTGCAAAAATGTAGATTGAGATCGAGGCGACCGTTAGAGACTTGTCGACTCGTGCTGGTTTCACAGGTGGGATTATCAATATCAAAACCAGCGGCGGAGGTTAGAAAAGAGGTGCTTGATAGGAGCAGCACTACTCCCCATTTATTTATCGTAGCTGTTATCACTTGCCGTTTCCTTACAGACTAGGTTTACAGCTACAAGTTTAGTCGTTGACGATAAATTGATCGGTAAGAGCCTGTCGAGGCTTTGTGAAGTTAGCCCTTATTCAGGTAATGATATTTCACTTAATGTCATTACCCGAATAACTATAACTCACACCATTTTACTCTAGATATCGGCTTGCTCAGAAGCAACAATGTTTTTTAGGCTATGCGGATGAAGTTTGACGCAGATGTTATCGTGCTTAAATGCCACCGTCGGGTTAGCTAAGCGCTCTCCTTCGCCTTTCGGACTGGATAGCTTCATTTTAATGTTAAGATCATCCAACTGCTCCAAACGATGAGCCAACGCTGGAAAAATGATACATAAATCAGCTAAATATTCGTCCGCTGTTGTTGCCTTTGAAGGCACAACGAACTCAACGTGCTCCCAGTGTTCAATAGGGTGTGTCTTCCCTATTGCTGGATAAGGCAATTCCAGACATTCAATCGACCAACCACGACTTGTTATTGCTTGGTCAAATTGCAAAACGATAATTGGACGACCGTTTATGTGCGCCTCAGAAATGACCTTGCCATATTCTAGCCACGCGGTATGAGCCGCTTTCGCCACGTCCGAATCATTGATTCGCAAAGCAATATGATCGGCTTGGTAATCTGCTAAATCTATAGATAACTTGCTGCATAATGCCTGAACTTTATCGAGAAAGGCATCCGTTTCACTCAACATTTGAGAAGGTACTAGACCTTTTTGTAGCAGGGTTTGTTCCATTTTTTAGCGCTCATTTTGTACTTCAAACGCCAGATAGTAGCAGGATTCGGCCAGAATCAGAAAAAATACAAACTTCCCCTCTAGGTCACTGGCGTTAAAGTTGCTATTATGTGCGCCAAATTGCCACAGTTTCATGAACAACATGAAATCCAATTCCAAGAATTGAAGGAAACGCGTGTGAATATCCAAGCACTGATCAACGACAAAGTATCTCAGGCTCTAGAAGCCGCTGGCGCACCTGCAGGCAGTCCTGCTGCTGTTCGCCAATCTGCGAAACCACAGTTTGGTGACTACCAAGCAAATGGCGTAATGGGCGTTGCTAAGAAATTGGGTACAAATCCACGAGAATTCGCACAGAAAGTTCTGGACGTTTTGGACCTAGATGGAATTGCAAGCAAAACTGAAATTGCTGGTCCTGGCTTTATTAACATCTTCCTAAGCGAAGAATTTCTTGCAAAGCAAGCTGACGAAGCACTGACGGATGCACGCCTTGGTGTGGCTTCTCAAGAGCAACAAACCATCGTTGCTGACTACTCTGCACCAAACGTAGCAAAAGAAATGCACGTTGGTCACCTTCGTTCAACCATCATCGGTGATGCGGTTGTTCGTACCCTAGAGTTTTTAGGTCATAACGTTATCCGTGCTAACCACATCGGTGACTGGGGTACTCAGTTCGGTATGCTTATCGCTAACCTAGAACGCGTTCAACAAGAGTCTGGTGAAGTTTCAATGGAACTCTCTGACCTTGAAGCTTTCTACCGCGAATCTAAAAAGCTGTATGACGAAGATGCTGAATTTGCAGAGCGCGCTCGTGGCTACGTAGTGAAACTGCAAGGTGGCGATGAGTTCTGCGCTGAAATGTGGAGGAAGCTTGTTGACGTTACTATGATCCAGAACCAACGCAATTACGATCGCCTAAATGTATCATTAACGCGTGATGATGTGATGGGTGAAAGTATGTATAACGACATGCTACCTGGCATTGTGCAAGACCTGAAAGAAAAAGGTCTAGCAGTTGAAGATGACGGCGCACAAGTGGTATTCCTTGACGAATACAAGAATAAAGATGGCGAGCCAATGGGTGTTATCATCCAAAAACGTGATGGCGGCTTCCTATACACTACAACAGACATCGCTTGTGCAAAATATCGCTACGAGAAGCTTGGTGCAGACCGCGTACTTTACTTCATCGATTCACGTCAGCACCAACACCTACAGCAAGCTTGGACTATCGTTCGCAAGGCAGGTTATGTACCAGAATCAACCAGCCTTGAGCACCATGCATTTGGTATGATGCTAGGTAAAGATGGTCGTCCGTTCAAGACTCGCGCAGGCGGTACGGTTCGCCTTGCTGATCTTCTAGACGAAGCAGTAGAGCGCGCTACAGCGTTAATCGAGTCGAAAAACCCAGAGCTAGATGCTGAAGAGAAAGCAAATATCGCTAACACGGTAGCAATGGCAGCGGTTAAGTATGCTGACCTTTCTAAGCACCGTACTACAGACTACGTGTTTGATTGGGACAACATGCTAGCGTTTGAAGGTAACACTGCTCCTTACATGCAGTACGCTTACACTCGTGTAGCATCTATCTTTGCAAAAGCTGGCGTATCAATGGACGAGCTTTCTGGTGACATTAAGATCACTGATGAGAAAGAGAAAGCGTTAGTTGCTAAACTACTGCAATTCGAGGAAGCCGTACAATCTGTTGCTCGTGAAGGTCAGCCTCACATTATGTGTAGCTACTTATTTGAGCTTGCTGGTCAATTCTCTAGCTTCTACGAAGCATGTCCAATTCTTATTGCTGAAGATGAAAGCGTTAAGCAAAGCCGCCTAAAACTCGCGGCATTAACAGCGAAGACTATCCAGCAAGGTCTAGAACTGCTTGGTATCGAAACGCTAGAACGCATGTAATTACCACTCCGTAAATGGTAATGAATACACAAAGGTTGACGTGAAAGCGTCAACCTTTTGTTTTATCTGACGTATACTAAGTCCCTCATTATGACAACGGAATTAACACCATGAGCTTTGAACTGCACCCTCAACTCGCCAAAGACACTACTGTCATCGGTCACTTTCCACTTTGCGTTGCCCTCCTGAGCAAGGACAGTGCAGTTCCTTGGGTAATCTTGGTTCCGAAGCGTGAAAACTTAAAAGAACTTCATCACTTACCAATGAAGGAACAGCAGCAATTTTTGCTAGAGTCTCAAGCCGTCGCTCAAGCACTCGAAGCGACTTTTCGACCTGACAAGCTCAACCTTGGCGCATTAGGAAATATGGTGCCGCAACTGCATATCCATCATATTGCTCGATTCAAAGACGACATCGCGTGGCCAGGTCCTGTATGGGGCAATACCAAAGGCGAGCAACGCAGCGATGAAGAACAAGCGGACATCATGACACGCATCGGTAATGTCCTTTCCTTAAGCAGCTTGTTTACACGCGATTAATGTCGCCCTTTTAACAGCGAGTGACCATTGGCCTACCTACCCAAGATCTCCGCTCGAATAAAGATCTTGGGTACTATTACGTATTCGTAATAATCTTTAAAAAAATCCTATTATTATCACGAATCCAATTTCTCTATAAACTTGCCCCATTGAAATATAGGAGCAAGTCATGACCAAAAGATTATTAGTTCAATTCCGTTATGTCAGCTGGATTGCCATCATTGGCTCTATGGCTGGCTCTGTCTTATTGTTCCTAATTGGTGCCACAAAGACTTACAATGCGTTTGGTGTGTTCTTGTTGAACGCCGAGCCACCTTCCGAGTTACTGCACCTAGACCGCGCAGATATAGCCATCAGCTACCTTATTAAATCTTTGGATACCTTCTTAGTCGCTTTAGTGCTGTTTATTTTTTCACATGGGGTGTACACCTTATTTATCAAGAATAAAACCTCCGAAGAGACAGATTCAACTCTGAGCTGGATTAAAACACCAAACATCGGTCACTTAAAAAACAAACTGGCCGAGGTCATTATCATCATCCTCTTCGTCAAGTTTCTTGAACTGGTGTTGATCAACTTTAACCAACTTCAGTGGGAAATGCTGGTCTTGCCAAGTGCAATTGTTTTGCTAAGTGGTGGCCTCAAGTTATTAGGTCTCAATCAACATAAATAAAAAAAGCCGCCCTAATTGGGCGGCTATTAATATAATGACTCAATCACGTTTTACATAGTAACGGTAATCGATAAACCATCGTTACGATTCATGGCATAACGCACACGCGTCACTTGATCGGATTTATTGGTATCAAGCATGCGTGATACTGTGCCCTTACGAATCCATACGGACAACATCGCATCAACACCATCTTCACTGAGTGAGAACTTCTTAGCAATCTCCTGACGACTCGCGCCAGGATGCATTTCAATGAATGATTTTAACTCTGTAAGAATCATGCAGTTTGCGCCTCTAGTGCACTCTGTTTTCGGCCTTCGCTTTGCAGTAGCTTGAACACCAGTACACACACTAACAGAATGGCAGCGATCCAAGCAGCACTGGTCATAGGATGAGCCGTGAAATGAGTAACCTGGTAGTACAGCGTTGCACTTCCGTAGGCTAGACCCATTGTCCACACCGCAATAAAGCGTGCGTATTTTTGACCGAACTCTTTAACGTAAGCACCCATTGCTGCAACACATGGTGTGTAAAGCAAGATAAAGATCAAGTAAGCAAACGCTGCATTGCCAGTGACAAAGTAGCCTTTTAGGTTACCAAAAATTGATGTATCTACGGCCTGCTCTTCAGCTACGGCAGAGGAATCAGTAAGGTCACCAACATCGACACCTAGAGGATCTGAGTAGCTAAGACCAGCTAGATTCGCCGGAATAGATTCAACCGCTTCTTGTAGGCTGCCCATCAAATCATATTCACTTTCTTCACCTTCACTCGAAGTGTAAAGGCTATTGAGTGTACCAACGACCGCTTCCTTCGCAAAAATACCAGTGATAATACCCACCGTTGCTGGCCAGTTATCTTGCTGTACACCCATAGGTGCAAAGACTGGAGTAACCACTTGAGCTGCTTTCGACAGTACTGAGTTTTCGCTATCTTCATTACCGAATGAGCCGTCTGTACCAACAGAATTTAGGAAGCTCAAGATAGTCACAACTACTACGATAGTTTTACCTGCACCCAATACAAAGCGCTTCAGTTTCTGCCATGTTTTGATCATGACGTTTTGGAAGGTTGGCAGCTCATAGTCTGGCATTTCCATAACTAAGCTATCACTCGAGCCTGGGTAGATGGTGTGCTTAAGTACTAAACCTGTAAACACTGCCGCGACAATACCAAGGATGTACAAAGCGAATACCACATTTTGACCGCTTTCCGGGAAGAAAGCCGCTGCAAACAAGGCATACACAGGAAGGCGGGCACCACACGACATAAATGGTGCCATGGATGCGGCGAGTTTGCGCTCACGCTCTTGATCTAGGGTACGTGTTGCCATAATGGAAGGCACGTTACAGCCAAAACCTAAAACCAGTGGGACGAATGCTTTGCCCGGTAGACCGATTTTTTGCATGACTTTATCTAGCACGAACGCGGCACGAGACATGTAACCAGAGCTCTCAAGAACGGCCAAGAAAAGGTACAGAGCTGCAATCACTGGGATAAAGGTAGCTACCGTTTGAATACCACCACCGACACCGTCAGCAATAAGCGTTACAAGCCAAACAGGTAAGTGTCCATCCAGTAGATAGTGTCCACCATCAACCAGCAACGCACCGACACCAATGTCAAAGAAGTCGATAAATGCGCTACCAATGTTAATGGAGAACATAAACATTAGGTACATCACCACAAAGAAGAATGGCACACCCACCCATTTGTTCAGAATAAGTGCGTCTACTTTTTCAGTGAAGCTGCGGCTTAGCTTACCTTCACTACGGCGAAGTTTCTTACATTGTTCATGCAGGAATGTGTATTTGGTATCAGCAACCTGTAGATCGATATCAAGTTGAGTTTGCTTGCCAGCCAGTTCAATGTCGTCACGCTGCTCTGATGTCAATGAGTTCAACACCATCACATCTTTTTCTAATGCACGAATCGCTAGTGCTCGCGAATTAACCGTTTCTCCAGCAAAAACAGGTTCCACTTTCGCAATAGCCTGCTCCATCTCTGCACCATAATTAATGGCAAGCGCGTCAAGAGTAAGACCTTGAACAACGGTTTTGTGTAGACGTTCTTTTAGGTTTCTGACTTGGTCTTTATCCGTCGCAGATAATGTCATCACCGGACAGCCAAGCGCTTTCTCAAGCCCGGCAATATCTAATTTTACTCGTTCACGCTTCAACGCATCCATCTTGTTAAGTACAACTACCATAGGGCGACCCAGCTCACGTAGCTGGAGCGTCATATACAAGCTGCGCTCTAAACTGGTAGCATCAACAACGTTAATGATAAGATCAGCAGGATGAGTCAGGACAGCGCGAGAAGCTATCGATTCATCAATACTGTTACCATCATTGCCACTATCTAACGCGTAGATCCCCGGCAAGTCTGTAAGTTGAAAGTCATCACCCGCGTGATGATATTGACCAGTTTTCTTTTCTACCGTGACACCAGCCCAGTTACCAACTTGTTGCTTAGCACCTGTAAGTCCATTGAATAAGGTCGTTTTACCGCTGTTTGGGTTACCGACTGTCAGAATGGTGTAGTTCATTACACTGACTCCACTTCTATCGCTTGCGCTATGTTATTGCGAACAGCCAAAGAGACGCCACGAACCTCAATTTGCAGAGGGTCACCCATTGGAGCTCGACGAATAACTTTAACTTCGGTATTAGGTAATAATCCCATTACCATCAGTTTTTTACGGACATCATTCGATAGTCCTGTCAGTGCAGTGATTTTTCCACTGCTTCCGATATTCAAATCAGCAAGTTTCATTAAATCCACCCAAACTATGATTGGTAATGAGAAATATTAACATTAACAATAATTTTATATTTAAAAACTAAGGTTTCGCATTGCGCTAAATCAATTTTAGCGCCAACGCAACTGCAATATTTGTCAAAATGTTTCCGTCAATTACGTCAATTTCTGAAAATAAACCCAACTTTCATGACGAGAAGATGACTAGCAAAAAAGATAAATAAAAATAAAATCACTAAATATCAACACCTTACACTAAATACAAAACAATGGCGTAATACTCATAATAAGTTGCCGTTTTTTTTATAAGGAAAATAAGTGGAACTGCTTATAGTAAATCCCAACAGAGCAAACCTGCTCCTGTTAATCGAAATTCCAGAGGTGATGTGGGTAACCGCATCACTCCGGCAGCAAGCGAAGGTGTCATTGGCACCCGCGGTATGGTCCCCCGGCTATGCCGCGAATTTTTTTTCTTACTCGTCTCTCAAACTTCCTTCTCACGTCTACTTTTCTGATTTGTAAACAATTAACCTATTCCCCATACTCAGTAATAGATGGTCAAATGGAATTGGACACTATGTTTAAACTTAACGGAGATGTTGGTGAAAGTTTCGGCCCTTGGCAAATGGGACAAGATGCCTCCTTAATCCCACTGCTAGATATGGCTAACATTGCCTGTGGCTTTCATGCCTCTGATCCTGACAACATGATTAAGACTATCGAACTCTGTGTCACACATCAGGTTACAATTGGTGCCCATCCTGGGTATGCCGATAAAGAGGGATTTGGGCGGCGCTCGATACCAATGACACGAAATGCCCTCATTCACTCCGTGATTTATCAGATTGGCGCTCTTAAAGCACTGACAGAATATCAAGGCAGTCATGTAAGTTATTTTAAGCCACACGGCGCGTTATATAACGATATGATGCAGTCCGATGATATTTTGAAATGTATGTTGACGGTGTCAGCCTCTTTGAATTTACCTCTTATGCTACTGGCAACAAATCGTGCCATGACCCACTCAGAAATGGCGAGTCAATGTGGAGCATCATTAATATTCGAAGCGTTTGTTGATAGACGCTACCAAACCTCTGGTTTATTGGCGCCGCGAAATCTAGAAGGCGCCGTGCTTCACTCTGAAACCGATATTCTTGGGCAAGCCTCATCCTTAGTCTCACAACATTCTGTACAAACCATTGACAATAAGACGTTGAAGTTAGATGCAGAGACACTCTGTGTGCATGGAGATAATGGGGCGTCAATTCGAGTCGCCAAAGCAATCCGCTCACTTATTGACGCTCAGGTCTTATCATGAATACCAACTTACGCATCATTGCGGTATCTGAGTCAGCACTTATGGTGTACTTTGGCGATGAAATTGAACTCTCTTTACCAAATGCTATTGGTCAGTTCTGTGACCGGATAGAGCAACAGTTTGGGGAAGGTATACTCAACCTCACCCCTTCCTACACCAGCTTATTGGTGGAATATCATCCTTTGAGAGTGGATGAGCAGCAGCTTCGACAGTTCATCACAGACATTAAGGTAATCGAAACCAGTCTGTCCACACCGTCATCAATTACGGTTTTACCAGCCTACTACGCCCCAGAGGTAGGCCCAGAATTAGACAGCATGTCTCGTGACTTATCTCTTGCAATTGAGCGTATTATTGAAATACACAGCCAGACACTTTATACCGTTTGCGCTATCGGCTTCGCTCCAGGGTTTGCTTTTCTAGCTCAGGTGTCAGAAGCAATCCAAGTTCCCAGACTGGTCACACCGCGACACTTTGTTCCAAAAGGAAGTATCGGTATCGCTAATAATCAAACGGCGGTTTATCCTCAAGATACGCCTGGCGGATGGCAAATCATCGGTAATTGTCCTATTGAACTTTATAACCCTCAGAAGCCACAAGACAGCAAGTTGAAGGTGGGAAATAACGTTCGATTCGAAGCAATAGACAAGCAAGAGTTCATAAGTCTTGGAGGCAAGATATGCCCAAATTGGTAGTGCTCAATCAAGGACATCATGCAACTATTCAAGATCTTGGACGCCACCATTGCGGGCAATTTGGGTTAAGTCCGGGTGGAGTCAGTGATCTACACGCCCATTGCTGGGGCCAAAAACTGTTAGGTAACCCGCCTACCAACGCCAGCATCGAAATACTGCTTGGGCGGATAAAGCTGCGTGCAGTCGGCGATATCGACGCTGTTCTTACCGGAGCTGATTGTCGCGCAATTAACGCTACTCGCGGTATTGCCTTGCCTCAGTGGCAAGCCTTTCGCTTGCATGATGGCGAAGAACTACACCTATCCACGCCCAGACAAGGACTAAGAACGTATTTCTCGGTCAAAGGAAATTTCCAAATTCCTTCTTTTCTGCATAGCGTCGCAACGGTTGAAAGAAACCAAATAGGAGGACTAGGAGAAGGAAAACCACTCGCTATGGGAGATATATTGACCATTACGGATAAAGCTCATACCAACCCCATCAAGATGCCAAATTCGGCAATTCCACGTTATGCATCCAGTTATCGACTCAGGCTCATCCCCACTTTTCAATACCATCAATTATCATCGCAGGTGACCAATGAAATACTGACATCGCAATATCGAATTTCAGCCAATAGCAATCGCATGGGTATCAGACTCGAAAACGAAAACGGATCAACCAGTACGGCTTTACCTGCTGTTGGTTCGATGATCTCAGAAGGTATCGTTTGCGGAGCTGTTCAACTCCCGCCAGACGGGATGCCAATTATACTACTGCAAGATAGACAAACGTTAGGTGGCTACAAAAAACTTGGCACCGTCGCTTTCAGAGACTTGGCGAGGCTTGCACAGTTAAGACCTGGCGACCACATTAAGTTCCACCTGACTAACCTTGAAGTCGAACGTCATAAGCAACGAGCCTTTTATCAGTACTTTGAACTCTAATCGCTCGTTTCTTCTATATCCATGGCAGCAAACTTCGAGGGCGGCAAACCGAAATAGAGTTTGAAGCGTTGCGAGAAATATGACGGATCGTTGAAACCACAAGCAAACGCCACGTCAGCCACTTTTTCTCCTTGTAACAACATCTCACACGCTTTTTCCATTCTCACATCCGTTAGATAGTCGGTAAATGTCGCACCAAAAAGTGATTTAAAACGACGCTGAAAACTGCGCTCGGAGATAAACAAAGATTTAGACGCCGTAGCGGTACTAAAATCAGGGTCATTGAAGTGTACTGACACCAACTGAGTCACTTGGCGTTTCCAACTTTCATACTTGTCGGTTTTTACTTCAACCGATGAGGTTTCCGTCTCTGGATTCAGTAAAGAGCGAGCCTTCTCCTCTGCCGGTCCCGTAGTTGACTGCTCACCTGACAGAGTCCAGCGCATGGTAATTCGATTTCGACCGTTTCGCTCTACAGGTTTCAACTCGCCACCAGAGTGATGTATATGGAAAGGAAGACTACTTGGACTGAAATCCAACTGATTAACGGCCATCGTATCCAATTGAGTTGCATTACTTTCGCTAAAGTTAGGGAGTGGTAAACCACTATCTTCAAAGCAAACGCTCAGCTTCGCTTGGTCATCATCCAGAGTAATACGTATGACTTGCCCACGAACCAAACGTCTCATTGCGTTAGCAAGTATCGAATTAAATATGATGTCTAAGTCACAACTATCTACTAACACAATATCGCGACTGGCGTGATTAACCAGCTCAACATTGATGCCATAGCTGTCTAACTCTTTCTGCCACGCCGCCAGCGTGAACTTTAGGATCCGCGTCACCGAGCATAACATTGGCTTTTGATTGCTATCCTCAAACACAGCACGCACACTTTTTAGACTTTCACTCGCTTCACTGCTTTTGTGAGAGAAACTGGAATTTTCTAGCTTAAACTGTTTAGAGTGACTGATCGCCTGCTCAGTGAGTTCTCGAAGCACTTGGTGACGTATATTAAATGCCTTTCTAAGTTGTTGATTATTCCCCACCAGAACTCGACTTTGATGTTGCAATTGTTCCGTCTTCAACGCGACTTGTGTTTTTAGCACGGTATTCATTGCTTGTATTCGACGTGAACGCCAGTAGATAAACATCGCCGTTGCACAAACAAAACTTATACCAAGAAGGGTATAAAACCACCCGGTCATATACCAAGGTGTGAGTACATAGAACTCGAACACTTTGGTCCTCGGACTATCTTGCTCGCCTGATATTGCAATTTCGATATGCTGCTTGCCCGGCTTTGGCTTATCAATGTTTAACTGCTGTCCCTGCAATTGCTGCCAATTAGAATCACCGATTCGATAGACCAAGTTATTCCCTTGCGCAAAAGGCCATAAACCTAACTGCAAAGCAATTGAATCACCAAACTCCACTTTAGGTGTTAATCCTGCTACACCACCAAGGTGAATGGGTTGGTTATTGATCGATACCTTCGACACTAGTACTTCCGGCAAAGGCAGCTGTGCATCAAGTAGTGCTTTCGAACTGAACTCGACAATACCGTAGCGTGAACCTACTATCACTTCATCACTTTTTTGACTGTAACTACAACTGCCATTGATAAACTCATTATTGATTAGCCCATAAGGCGCACTAAAATGTTTCGTGATATCTCCTGAGGTGGAATAGGCAGAAATCCCCGCTGATGTCACGAGCCAAACACGCTCATCCGCTTGCGTAATACATACTGGACGAATGTTGTCGTGAAATAGAGGAAGGGTCCTAAAGGCTCGACTAGGTAGTGATAACGAAAAGGCTCCATAGCCACTCGCCACCCAAATCTGCTCATCAGAGGAGGATATTTCGATAACGCTGCCAAAGGGCTCACTCTGCTTAATAAAGTGACTTTTGCCATTTTCAATCAGATACAGTCCGTGGTCTGTCCCAACAGCGGTGAGTTCTGGATTAACAACTTCGATTTCAGTGATCTTTGCAGGTAAGTGCTTGCTCACCACCCACTCATCACCAAAGTCTGTGACTTTTTTAGTCACTGTGTTTACGCTCATCAACCTTAGTCCATCACTCAACCACAGGCTATTACCTGACCCTATCGCCAAGTGATCAACGTGTGTTGGGATGCTATCAATATCTTGTCGAATAGCCGTGACACGATATTTGGCGAGATCGAGTTGCAACAGTCCTCTATCAGTCGCTAACCATAATTGTTTGTCTTGTTGGGTCAGAGATGAAACACGTCCCCAAAATACCAGTGTTGAAATTCCCTTACGATCTATAGAATAGAGCGCAGATGGCGTAATAACCCAGTAGCCTCCCAATGGGTTTGCTACGACTTCCAATTTCGCCTCTACGCGCTGTAGCTCATCCTCTAGCGACACCGTAAAACGACGAAATAGATCACCATATTCCGAGAAATAACGCATGCCATTATCGGTGGCGATCCACATCCCATCCATTTTGTCTGATACTAGCGAATATATCTTTTCACCAGATAAGCTGAACTTGTCATTAATGTTGTGTTCTACACGTTCGGCGCGATAGGTTGCTTTATCAATTAGGAACAAACCATGCTCCGTTCCAACCCAGAAGTATTGAGTAGATTCTTGGAGTGTCAGTACATGGGCGCGATTCAGTAAATAGTAATGTGACTCTTGGTTTACCAAGGAAAACTGCTCTACGCCTGTGCTATACCCTATCAAAAGCTGGCGTGTTGAGGACGAATAGAATAATTCGGTAACCATGCCTCTATGGCTAGTCTTGAGTTGACTCAAGGCTTGGTCTTGCCACTTAAACACACCTACATTTGTCCCTAAAAACCAAGTCCCATCAACTTTCAAAACGGCACGTATATCAATATTTGAACCGCTGTAGAACCGTTCAAAGATAGCTAGGTCGATTTGAGAGAAGTTCTGTGAATTTATATCCTGAACGTAAAGGTGTTTTTGATCGGCAAACCAAACTCGCGGTCCACTATGACCAATACGTTTTATGCTACCAGTGATTTCTACTTGATAGGCAACTTGCTCTTTACCCAGTGGGTAACGAGTCAATAGCTGATTACCTCTGGCATACCAAAACCGGCCATCTGCAAATGTAACGGTACGACTATTGAAAGACGCACCACTGAGCTCAACAAAACGAGAACCATCGAAAAATCGAACTTTATCATGCACATCAATAGACCATAACCCGCCCTCTTCTCCAGGGAAAAGCTGTTTCGCAGCAAGAAACTTTCCTTCGGTTTGCAGAGTGAGTGGGTAGAATATTGGCGGTAATTCGACGGCAAACGTAGTGATGGAATAAACCGCCAGCGCAGCTAAGCTCAATAGTTTTGCTATAAAGCAAAACAAGTAAGATGAAAAGCCCCTGCTTCCACCGCTTTTATAAGGTAGCGGTAAGACATTCGTAGACGAGTAATGAAAGCAATGGGTCAAAATAAACCTAGTTAATTTGCGTCGATAATTATCGATAATTTAATAGATTTACTTAGTCAGGGAAAGTAATTGTGTGACTTCACTCATATAAATGATTGTTGGATCACGCTAAAGGTGATGGTCGTCATCAGGAAAATTCAGAAAACGACCAACACCTCAAGTATCAAGTAGGATTAATCTGGCACAGATCAATTATTGAGTCATGCAATCAACGATATTGGTCGAGATTGACTCAAGAAAAGTGAAATAGCTCCCATCTGCTACTTTAATATCGGTCCCCAGTGGGTCTAGAGTTCCGATGGAAGTACTGGTGCCCCTAGTAACTGATTGAATCACGGCAGGTGTATATTGTGGTTCAGCAAAAACGCACTTCACATTTTGCTCGCGAAGCGTGGTTTTAATCGAGATCAGTGTTTTTGCTCCAGGCTTGCGTTCTGGGCTCACCGTAAAGTGACCTAGATTGTTCAAGTCGAAGTAACTTTCGAAATAGCCATAAGCATCGTGGAAAACATAATACCCTTCCGACTGAATTGGTTTGAGCTGCTGCTGTATCTTCTGTTCCGTTGCATCTAAGTTAGCCTCAAATGCTTTGAGCTTTGCCAAATAACCCGCTTCGTTTTTAGGATCGAGCTCTATCAATTTCGCAGTAATGGCTTTTGCGACCTGTCGCGACTGTGCAGGCCCTAACCATACGTGAGGGTCGTAGCTACCGTGGTTGTGTCCTTCATGACCGTGATCATGACCATCTTCATCGCCATATTCTCTCAACGCTAAGCCAGGAACAGTTTGAATTTCCAGCACGTTATTTTTCCCCTCAAGAGACTTCTCAAGAAAACTCTCTAGGTCGCTACCAAACCAAATGACCAGTTCACTACTTTGTAATTTTTTCACATCAGAGGGCTTTAGGGCATAATCATGAGGTGAGGCGCTTGCGCTTAACAACGAAGAAGCCGTTTGGTCATCCAGAATCAGTTCATGGGAAATCATCTCGAACGGTTTTATACTATTAAGTACTTCAAATGCTTGCGATTTAAATGGAAGCAGTGTAGTAAGTGCCAAGATCGGAATGTAACGGTACATGTGCCCTCTAATTGTCTACTAGCGTGTGATGATTCGAAATGTTACATTATAACAATAAGCAATTGCAAATGAGTTCTATTCATGACTGAACTGATAAAGCTGAGCGGTGTAACCGTTGAGTTCAGTAAACGTAAGGTTTTGGACGACATAAACCTCACGATAAATAAAGGCCAAATTTTAACGCTTATTGGCCCAAACGGTGCCGGTAAGTCCACACTAGTCAAAGTGTTACTTGGCTTGCAAACTCGCTTTCAGGGAAACATAACCCGTGCCAAAAAGCTTAGAATTGGTTACGTCCCTCAGAAACTTAAATTAAATGACACCCTTCCACTTAACGTGGAACGCTTTCTTGCACTTGCCGGAAAATACAGCGCACAAGAAAGACAAGATGCACTCAAACTTGTTGGTGCAGAGCACTTAATGAAAAGCAATATGCATCAATTGTCCGGCGGTGAGAATCAACGTGTCTTACTAGCTCGCGCTCTATTACAAAGACCTGACTTGCTCGTTTTAGATGAGCCAGCGCAAGGCGTCGATGTTCAAGGTCAGATTGACCTGTATGAACTCATAGATACATTGCGTCACCGTTTTGGCTGCGCGGTTTTTATGGTCTCTCATGACTTGCATCTCGTTATGGCAAAGTCCGACGACGTTATCTGTTTGCATCACCATATTTGCTGCCAAGGCAGCCCGCAAACCATTACGCAACACCCATCGTATATCGCTCTGTTTGGTAGTGCGACTAAAGAGACACTGGCTTTTTATCAACATCAGCACACCCACCATCATCATGATTTATCCGGTGAGCCTGTAAAGGGTAACGCTTCACAATGTGCTCACCACAACCACGGACATACATCATGATTGAGTTCTTACTACCTTCTATTGTCGCAGGTATAGGTATTGCTTTAATTGCTGGGCCTCTTGGTTCATTTGTAGTATGGCGTCGCATGGCCTATTTTGGCGATACACTGGCCCATGCTTCACTTATGGGGCTCGCATTGGGTTTCCTACTGGATATCAATCTCTATTTAGCTCTGACGGTCTGTTGCATGGCATTAGCTATCATCTTAGTAACCTTGCAAAAACAACGACTGGTCGCCACTGACACACTGCTCGGTATTCTCGCGCACAGTGCATTATCGTTAGGTTTGGTTGCCGTCAGCTTCTTGGATAACATTCGAGTAGACTTAATGAGTTATTTGTTTGGTGATTTGCTCGCAGTATCACCAACTGATTTAATGTATATCTATGCTGGTGTGGCGGTCATAGGCGCCTTGCTGTTTGTTTTTTGGCGACCACTGCTCTCTACCACAGTCAACGAGGATCTGGCCGCAGTAGAAGGTGTCAATGTCGACTTAATGCGTCTTATCATTATGTTAATGGTAGGGTTAGTTATCGCCATAGGTATGAAATTTGTTGGCGCGTTAATCATGACGTCGCTGTTAATTATTCCCGCCGCGACAGCACGAAAATTTACCGTGACACCAGAACAGATGGCCATCACCGCCTCGTTTATTGGCATCATCTCAGTATTCTGTGGCCTGAGTTTATCTTGGTTTTATGACACACCGGCAGGCCCATCGGTAGTCATCAGTGCGGCGAGCTTTTTCTTACTGGCTCAGTTGGCACCGTCTAAAGCCTAAACCTCCATTACAAAATAAAGCCCTTACACAAAAAAGCCCCTGCCTTTTTCAAGACAGGGGCTTTTGTTATGCGTTGAATTACCAACCAGTAATTTCACGCAGACCTTTGCCGATATCGGCTAGGCTCTTAACTGTTTTAACGCCTGCTGCTTCTAATGCTGCAAACTTGTCTTCAGCGGTACCTTTACCACCAGAGATAATCGCTCCAGCGTGGCCCATACGCTTACCTGGAGGCGCTGTAACACCAGCAATGTAAGACACAACTGGCTTAGTGACGTTATCTTTGATAAATGCCGCCGCTTCTTCTTCTGCCGTACCACCGATTTCACCAATCATTACGATCGCTTCAGTCTCAGGGTCTTGTTCGAACAGCTTAAGAATGTCGATAAAGTTAGAACCAGGGATTGGGTCACCACCGATACCGACACAAGTAGACTGACCAAAGCCTTCATCAGTCGTCTGTTTTACCGCTTCATACGTCAGTGTTCCTGAACGAGAAACGATACCCACTTTGCCTTTCTTGTGGATGTGACCAGGCATAATACCAATTTTGCACTCATCAGGAGTGATAACACCTGGGCAGTTTGGACCAATCATTACCACACCAGCTTCATCGAGACGTACTTTTACATCAAGAAGGTCAAGTGTCGGAATGCCTTCTGTAATAGTCACGATAAGCTTAATACCTGCATCGATAGCTTCAAGGATCGCGTCTTTACAGAATGGTGCAGGAACGTAGATCACAGATGCCGTTGCACCCGTTTCTTCAACAGCTTCACGCACAGTGTTAAATACAGGTAGACCTAAGTGAGTTTGACCACCTTTACCAGGAGATACACCACCAACCATCTGTGTGCCGTATTCAATCGCTTGCTCTGAGTGGAACGTACCTTGACCACCAGTGAAACCTTGGCAGATAACTTTTGTATCTTTATTAATTAGTACAGACATTATTTGCCCTCCGCTGCAGCAACTACTTTTTCCGCTGCTTCTGTTAGCGAGTTTGCAGCAATGATATTAAGACCACTTTCTGCCAGTTTCTTCGAACCTAGAGGCGCATTGTTACCTTCAAGTCGAACAACTACAGGGACTTCAACACCTACTTCTTCAACCGCACCGATGATACCGTCTGCAATTAGATCACAACGTACAATACCGCCGAAGATATTTACCAATACAGCTTTTACATTGCTGTCAGATAGGATGATTTTGAATGCTTCTGTAACACGCTCTTTTGTCGCGCCGCCACCAACATCTAGGAAGTTTGCAGGTTGACCGCCATGAAGGTTTACGATGTCCATAGTACCCATCGCTAGCCCTGCACCGTTAACCATACAACCGATGCTTCCATCAAGAGCAACGTAGTTTAGCTCCCATTGTGCGGCATGTGCTTCGCGCTCGTCTTCTTGTGAAGGATCGTGCATTTCACGAAGCTTAGGTTGGCGGTAAAGCGCGTTTGAATCAATATTGATCTTACCGTCTAGGCACAGTAGATTGCCTTCGCCAGTAATAACAAGAGGGTTGATTTCCAGCAGAGCAAGATCGTACTGTGCAAACATGTTGCCAAGACCCATAAAGATCTTCACAAATTGTTTGATTTGGTCGCCTTCAAGGCCCAGTTTAAATGCAAGCTCGCGGCCTTGGTAAGCTTGAGGGCCAACCAATGGATCAATCGCTGCTTTGTGAATCAGCTCAGGTGTCTCTTCTGCTACCTTCTCAATTTCCACACCACCTTCTGTTGATGCCATGAAAACGATACGACGAGAAGCGCGATCAACGACTGCACCAAGGTACAGCTCGTTAGCAATATTTGATGCTTCTTCTACTAGGATTTTTGTAACTGGCTGACCATTGGCGTCTGTTTGGTAAGTCACTAGGTTTTTGCCTAGCCACTTTTGAGCAAACTCTTTAACACCGTCTTTGGTATCGTGAAGTTCAACGCCGCCCGCTTTACCGCGGCCACCAGCGTGAACCTGACATTTGACTACTTTCTTTTCAGTACTGATACGACCAGCGGCTTCGAACGCTTCTTGTGGGGTGTCACATGCGTAGCCTTCTGGTACAGGCAATCCGAATTCTGCAAACAGCTGTTTGGCTTGATATTCATGCAAATTCATTGTGCGATTCCATTTGTTATATCCCTGAGGGATTTTTTATTTCCATAAAACCGGTATCGGTTATACGTCTGTAGGAGTACTCGTTAGAGTCGCCTTAAGGGCTTACTAAGGAGCTAGACGTGAGCAAGTCTAGCTCCTTTCATTTTAGACGTCCATACGTCCAAAATGAAAACAACGCTTAATTACACATCAAGTAGCAAGCGTGCTGGATCTTCCAGTAGTTCCTTGATGGTTACCAAGAAGCCTACGGATTCACGACCATCGATTAAACGGTGATCATAAGACAGAGCTAGGTACATCATCGGCAAAATTTCTACTTTGCCGTCCACCGCCATTGGGCGATCTTGGATTTTGTGCATACCCAAAATAGCAGCCTGAGGAGGGTTGATGATTGGCGTAGACATAAGAGAACCAAAGACACCGCCGTTTGTGATAGTAAAGTTACCACCTGTCAACTCTTCAACAGTTAGCTTACCGTCACGACCTTTAATCGCTAGCTCTTTGATACCTTTCTCGATGTCAGCAAAACCTAAAGTGTCGCAATCTTTAAGTACCGGCGTAACCAAGCCACGAGGAGTGGAGACGGCCATGCTGATGTCGAAGTAGTTGTGATACACAATATCATCGCCATCAATCGACGCGTTTACTTCAGGGTAACGCTTCAATGCTTCCGTTACTGCTTTCACATAGAAAGACATGAAACCTAAACGTGTACCATGACGCTCTTCGAATTGGTCTTTGTACTGCTTACGAAGGTCCATGATAGGTTTCATGTTCACTTCGTTAAATGTTGTCAACATCGCAGTACTGTTCTTCGCTTCCAGCAAACGCTCAGCAACACGCTTACGTAGGCGCGTCATCGGAACACGCTTCTGGCTACGAGCAAGCACAGGAGCCACAGCTACTTCAGCTTCCGCTTTAGGTGCTGCTTTGGCCGCCGCTAGGTGCGCTTCAATATCTTCACGTGTGATACGACCACCAACACCAGTGCCTGTCACATCATTTGCCGTCAAATCATTCTCGGCCAATAAGCGGCGAACCGCTGGGCTCAATGCATCATTGGACTCTTCTGTTAATGAGGCTTTATGGCGCTTATCTGGAGAAGCTTCTGTAGAGTCAGTCGTGTCGCTAGTTGGTTCACCTGCGACAGCACCTGGCTTAAGCTTAGCGATTAGTTGTTTAGAAAGTACCGTTGCACCTTCTTCTTCAATAATTTCCTCTAGAACACCCGCATCAGGAGCCGGTACTTCTAGAACTACTTTATCGGTTTCGATATCAACGATAACTTCATCACGCGCTACCGCTTCGCCTGGTTTTTTATGCCAAGTTGCGACTGTCGCGTCTGCAACTGATTCAGGTAAGTCTGGAACCAGAATTTCAATTGTCATATCTGTGTCTTCCTTTTACTTCTAGTTCTTAATCTAGAGTCAACGCGTCTGAAATTAACGCTTTCTGTTGTTTTAAGTGTACTGACATATAACCTACTGCCGGAGACGCTGATGCTGGTCGGCCAGCATAGCTCAGTTCTGCTCCTACAGGGATTGCCGCACGGAAGTTATGTTGGCTCGAATACCAAGCGCCTTGGTTTTGAGGCTCTTCTTGACACCACACAAAATCTTTCGCATTGGTATAAGCAGCAATCTTCGCTCTAACGTCATCCATTGGGAATGGATACAACTGCTCAATACGAACGATAGCAACGTCATCTTGGTCGTTGTTACGACGCTGCTCAAGTAAGTCAAAGTAAACTTTACCTGAACAGAAAACGATACGTTTCACGTTCTCTGGAGCAATATCGTCAATTTCCCCGATCGCAGGTTCAAACGTACCTTGTGCAAGCTCTTCAATAGTTGAAGTACACAGTGGATGTCTTAGTAGCGATTTTGGCGACATAACGATAAGCGGTCTACGCATCGGGCGAACCACTTGACGACGAATCATGTGATACACCTGGGCTGGCGTAGATGGGATTACCACTTGCATGTTTTGTTCAGCACAAAGCTGTAAGTAGCGCTCCAGTCTTGCCGAAGAGTGTTCTGGGCCTTGGCCTTCATAACCGTGTGGCAATAGCATAGTCAGGCCACACAAACGCCCCCACTTTTGTTCACCAGAAGATATGAACTGATCGATGACAACTTGTGCACCGTTAGCGAAATCACCAAACTGCGCCTCCCAAATAGTTAGGCCGCTTGGTTCCGCCGTAGCATAACCGTATTCAAATGCCAGTACCGCTTCTTCAGACAGTACGGAGTCAAAGACTTGGAAAGGTCCCTGTTTGTCGTGCAGGTTAGCCAGAGGAATATAGGTACTTGCATCATCTTGATTATGCAGAACCGAATGTCTGTGGAAGAAGGTTCCTCGACCTGAATCTTGACCAGAAATACGAATACGTTTTCCATCATCCAGAAGAGTGGCGTACGCCAGTGTTTCAGCCATACCCCAATCGATCATTTTCTCACCGCTCATCATAGCAGCGCGATCGTTGTAGAGCTTATTGACTCGGCTTTGCAGTTTATGGCTATCTGGATACTGTCCAAGACGTTGGCCAAGCTCAACAAGACGCTCTGTCTTCACTTCACTTGCCCATTTTTCGTCCCACTCTCGGTCCATATATGGAGACCAGTCTACTGAATGCAGAGCCATTGGACGCCATTCTTTACATACCACTTCGCCTCTATCCAATGCATCACGATATTCATTGATCATTTGAGTCGCAGTTTCAATATCACTCTCTTCACGCTCGATTAGCACATCGGCATACAACTTACGTGGAGTTGGGTGTTTCTTGATTTTTTGGTACATCAATGGTTGAGTAGCATTTGGTTCATCTGCTTCGTTATGGCCGTGGCGACGATAGCAAACTAAGTCAATGACCACATCTTTAGCAAATTCATTTCTGAAGTCCAATGCGATTTGAGTAACAAATGCAACGGCTTCAGGATCATCAGCATTAACATGGAATATCGGTGCCTGTACCATCTTAGAGATGTCAGTACAGTACATCGTAGAACGCATGTCATGTGGGTTTGAAGTAGTAAAGCCGACTTGGTTATTCACAACAATGCGAACCGTACCACCAACTCGGAAGCCTCGTGCTTGAGACATGTTGAACGTTTCAGCAACTACACCTTGACCTGCGATTGCAGAGTCACCGTGGATGGTAATCGGCAGTACCGAACGACCATCTTTGTCGCCTAAGCGATCTTGACGAGCACGCACAGAACCAATAACTACTGGGTTAACGATCTCAAGGTGAGATGGGTTAAATGCTAGAGCTAAATGCACATCTCCACCAGGCGTTGCAAAGTCAGCAGAGAAACCTTGGTGGTACTTAACATCACCAGTACCCCATGTTTCGTCATGCTTACCCGCAAACTCATCAAACAAATCTTGTGGTTTCTTACCCAAGACGTTGACCAGCATGTTCAAACGACCACGGTGCGCCATACCAATCACAACTTCACGCATCCCCTTGCTACCAGCATGGCGGATAAGTTCTTTAGTCATTGGAATAAGGGCGTCGCCACCTTCTAGAGAGAAACGCTTTGCACCTGGGAATTTGGCACCTAAATAGCGCTCAAGCCCTTCCGCAGCTGTCAGTTCTTCAAGGAAAGTGTGTTTATGTTCAATATCAAAGGAGGGTTGACCGACTACTGATTCTAAACGCTGCTGGATCCAACGTTTTTGTGCGGTGTTGGTCATGTGCATGTATTCTGCACCAACGGAGCCACAATAGGTTTTTTGCAGCGCCTTATGAAGATCACGTAATGTCATGCTTTCTTGCCCAATAGCAAAAGAGCCAACATTAAATGTCTCATCTAAATCGTCTTCAGTAAGAGAGTGGAAAGCAGGTTCCAGCTCTTCAACAATCGGACGTTTCCATAAACCCAGCGGATCTAGGTTAGCAGCTTGGTGACCGCGGAAGCGGTAAGCGTTGATTAGCTGCAGTACTTTTACTTGTTTAGCATCGACCTCGGGGTCACTTACTTGAACACTTGAATGCTTTGTTTCTTGAGCGAGTCGTCGGAAGTAATCACGGACACGTGAATGCGGTTGTTCAACCACATCGTCAGGTTGCACAGGCAACCCTTCAAAAACACGTCTCCACTCCTCACTTACCTGATCGGGATCACTTAGATACAGTTCGTAGAGGTCTTCTACGTACGTTGCATTGGCGCCTGCCAAGTGTGAAGACTCGAGCCATGCCTTCATCACACCATTGTGCATATTTTCCCTTAACCAGTAGTAGTTTTCACGTATGCTTCGGTCTACGCCGAGCTATTAGAAGCCGGCTCTTCCAAAAGGTCGAGCCGGCAATTTTATTATTTGTTACACCGAACGATTCACAAGCATTGACTTGATGTGGCCAATTGCTTTTGTCGGGTTTAGTCCTTTAGGACATACACTGACACAGTTCATGATGCCATGACAACGGAAAACGCTAAATGCATCGTCAAGATTTGATAAGCGTTCATCTGTTGCTGTATCGCGGCTGTCAATCAACCAACGGTACGCGGCAAGTAGACCTGCTGGTCCGATGAATTTATCTGGATTCCACCAGAATGACGGGCAAGATGTCGTACAACATGCACACATAATGCACTCATACAATCCATCCAAATGCGCTCGCTCTTCTGGCATTTGCAGATTTTCACGCGAAGGTGGCAAATTACCATCCGAAATAAGAAACGGCTTAACTTTCGCGTAGTTATCATAAAACTGAGTCATGTCGACAATCAAGTCACGCACTACAGGTAATCCAGGAAGTGGTCGAATTACGATCTCGTTCCCTTCCAGAGCTGACAGTGGCGTGATACAAGCCAGGCCATTTTTGCCATTCATGTTTAGGCCATCAGAGCCACAAACACCTTCACGACAAGAACGACGGAATGATAACGTTGGGTCTTCCTCTTTCAGAAGAATCAGAGCATCTAACACCATCATGTCAGAGCCTTCATCGACTTCAAGCGTGTATGCCTTCATGTAAGGCTTATTGTCTACATCCGGATTGTAACGGTATAGAGAGAAATTAAGTTTCATAGTCTGGTCCTCCCTCTAGTACGTACGTGCTTTCGGTGGGAAAGCTTCACGATGAACTGGTGTCATGTTGACATCACGTTTCGTCATCTGTTCAGTTTCCGGGTTGTAGATAGAGTGACATAGCCATTGCTCGTCATCACGGTCTGGATAGTCAAAACGAGCGTGTGCTCCGCGGCTTTCTGTACGATAGTTTGCCGCAACCGCTGTAGAGAATGCCGTTTCCATCAAGTTATCAAGCTCTAAACACTCAACGCGTTGGGTATTAAATTCTGAAGACTTATCAGCAAGGTGTGCGTTTTGTAGGCGCTCACGAATCACTTTTAGCTCTTCTAGACCTGTTGCCATTGCATCACCTTCACGGAATACCGAGAAGCTGTTTTGCATACAAGTTTGTAGATCTTTACGAATTTGAACAGGATCTTCACCTGAAGTGCTGTTTTCCCAGCGCATAGTACGTGCCAGTGACTCTTCAATGTCTGATTCCGTCGCTGGACGAGCTTCTGTTTGCGCGGCCAGAGTTTCACCAAGATGAAGACCAGTAGCACGACCAAATACCACGAGGTCAAGCAATGAGTTACCACCTAGACGGTTAGCGCCATGAACCGATACAGAAGCAATTTCACCACAAGCAAATAGGCCTTGTACTTCAAGGTCGTTTCCAGAAGCATCTTGTTTAATAGCTTGACCAGAAACTTGCGTTGGTACACCACCCATCATGTAGTGACACGTTGGAATAACAGGGATTGGCTCTTTAACTGGATCAACGTGTGCAAACGTTCGAGAAAGTTCACAAATACCTGGAAGGCGCGACTCAAGTACGTCTTTGCCTAGGTGATCCAATTTCAGTTTAATATGTGGACCCCATGGACCATCGCAGCCGCGACCTTCACGAATTTCAATCATCATTGAACGAGCAACTACATCACGACCAGCAAGGTCTTTTGCATTTGGTGCATAACGTTCCATGAAGCGTTCGCCATCTTTATTAAGAAGATAGCCACCTTCACCACGACAACCTTCTGTTACTAGTACACCAGCGCCAGCGATACCAGTTGGGTGGAACTGCCACATTTCCATGTCTTGCATAGGAACGCCTGCACGTAACGCCATACCGACACCATCACCAGTGTTGATGTGAGCATTAGTAGTAGAAGCGTAGATTCGACCTGCACCGCCTGTCGCTAGAATGGTTGCTTTGGACTTGAAGTAACAAATCTCACCAGTTTCCATGCATAACGCAGTACAACCAAGAATCGCACCGTCTTGGTTTTTCACTAGGTCAAGTGCATACCACTCTGAGAAAATTGTGGTCTTGTGCTTAATGTTTTGCTGATAAAGCGTATGAAGCAAAGCATGACCAGTACGGTCAGCTGCAGCTGCAGTACGTGCTGCCTGCTCGCCACCAAACTCTTTAGACTGACCACCAAATGGACGTTGGTAGATCGAGCCATCTTCAAAACGAGAAAACGGTAGACCCATTTTTTCTAGTTCGATAACAGACTTAGGACCATTCTTACACATATACTCGATAGCGTTTTGGTCACCAATGTAGTCAGAACCTTTAACAGTGTCATACATATGCCACTGCCAGTTGTCTTTATGAGAGTTTCCTAGCGCTACTGTGATACCACCCTGAGCGGATACTGTATGTGAACGAGTAGGAAATACTTTGGATAGCAATGCACATGATAGGCCTTGCTCTGAAATTTGTAGTGCGGCACGCATGCCCGCACCACCAGCGCCGATTACTACGGCATCAAACTCACGAACTGGAATAGACACTTACGCACCCCACAGAATAAAGAAACCAGAGAAGAAATAACCAAGAAGCACTGCGATGAAAGTCAGTTGCAGTGCACCACGAAGCTTGGCACATTTGATGTAGTCTGTAAGAACTTGCCATAGACCAATCCACGCATGAATAAGCACTGAAGCTAGCGCCAACATAGTGAAGACTTTAGTGAAAGTACCACCAAAGAAATTGGTCCACGATACGTAGGAAATGTCTCCTGCAAAAGCGCAGAAGCTCACGAGATAAATCGTATAAAGCGTCATAATGATAGCGGTAGCACGAATCAATAAGAAATCGTGTACGCCATTACGACCAAATGTTGAGACGTTGTTTACCATACCAATACTCCAGCCAGCAGTGACAGAACACCTGTCACGATGAAGGCAACCTTAGCGCTTTTGGTGCCCGACTCGAGCTCCTCAAAATAGCCTAGGTCCATAATCAAATGACGCACACCACCAACAATGTGGTACGCCAATGCCGTCAAAATTCCCCAAAGGATAAATTTCACGAAGAAACCATCGACGATGTCAGCAGCTTCTGCGAAACCAATCGGAGAAGAGAGTGATTTGGATAGTAACCAAAGAAGTATACCGATCGACACAAACGTAATCACACCCGACACACGGTGCAGGATGGAAGCGATTGCTGTGATCGGAAAGCGAATTGTCTGCAAATCTAAATTAACAGGTCTGGACTTTCTTTCTTTCACGGGCTTGCTCACTCAGCTCCATTGAGCCATTTATTGTTATGAATAAATTTTGGTCCGTAAGCCTCAAAAGTTAACATAAAGTTAACAATAAATTCGTGTTACAAGAGAGATAATTGTAACAATAATGTTAACAGACTAAGATCCAAATCGACCTCACCTCGGTTTGTACCCTAGAATTTATAAGGATTTGACCAACAATTTCACCGCAACTATACGGTTGGCAACATTCTAATACAATTGGTGTAACAAAATATGCTACACAGAACAGATTTTTAACCATTTTTCTATAAAAAATCATAACAAGTGCACACATCACCGTTTAAAAATTGACTTTAACTGCGAAGCGAAGTAAAAAATTGGCACACAAACATCCTGGACGGATTAAATAATAAACAAAGGAGATTGTTATGGCAGATAAGAAAGCGACCCTTCATATTGAAGGTCAAGCGCCAATCGAGCTGCCGATTATGGATGGTTCTATCGGACCACAAGTAGTCGACGTTCGTAAACTTGGAGCCAATGGTTACTTTACTTTTGACCCCGGTTTTCTTGCCACTGCATCCTGTGAATCTCAAATCACTTATATCGACGGCGGCAAAGGTGTACTACTGCACCGTGGCTTCCCAATCGATCAGTTAGCTAACAATGCAGACTATCTTGAAGTTTGCTATATCCTTCTTGTTGGTGAAGCCCCTACACGAGAAGAATATGAGAGTTTCAAACAAATCGTTACACGCCACACCATGGTTCACGAACAAATCGCGAGTTTCTTCCACGGTTTCCGTCGCGATGCTCACCCAATGGCGGTTATGTGCGGTGTTGTAGGTGCTCTTGCAGCCTTCTATCACGATTCTTTAGATATTAATAATGATACGCACCGTGAAATCGCGGCTTATCGTTTGATTTCTAAGATGCCGACACTTGCAGCTATGTGTTACAAGTACTCAATCGGTCAACCATTCATCTATCCTCGTAACGATCTAACGTATGCGGAAAACTTCCTACACATGATGTTTGCTAATCCATGTGAAGAGTATGAAGTGAACCCTATCGTTGCACGTGCGATGGATAAAATCTTCACTCTGCACGCAGATCACGAGCAAAACGCTTCGACTTCTACAGTACGTCTTGCTGGTTCATCGGGTGCTAACCCATTTGCGTGTATTGCAGCTGGTATTGCATCACTATGGGGCCCTGCTCACGGTGGTGCCAACGAAGCATGTTTGCGTATGCTTGAAGAAATCGGCTCTGTTGATCAGATCCCTGAATTCATCGAGCGCGCGAAAGATAAAGACGACCCATTCCGCCTAATGGGCTTTGGACACCGTGTTTATAAAAACTACGATCCACGTGCAACAGTAATGCGCGAAGCGTGTCACGAAGTACTGAAAGAGCTAAACATCAAAGATCCACTACTCGACGTGGCAATGGAACTTGAGCGTATAGCACTTTCAGATGAGTACTTCGTTGAGAAGAAACTGTATCCAAACGTAGACTTCTACTCAGGTATTATCCTTAAAGCGATTGGTATCCCTGTTTCTATGTTTACGGTTATCTTCGCGATGTCTCGTACTGTGGGTTGGATTGCTCATTGGAACGAAATGCACAGCGATCCAGGCAACCGTATCGGTCGTCCTCGCCAGCTTTATACTGGTGAAGAAATGCGTGATTTCAAACCGCTTCACGAGCGTGAATAACAGAGCACATCAATCAGACACAACATCTGAAAACAAAAGAGCAGCTTACGCTGCTCTTTTTTATTAGAAGAAAATCTAAACTGGATTATCAATGTCGATAAACTCGACATCAAGGCCATGCGCTGATGCTAGCCACTCACCCAGAGCCTTAATACCATATCTTTCAGTTGCATGGTGGCCCGCCGCAAAATAATGGATGTTCAATTCACGGGCTGTGTAGGTTGTGCGCTCAGAGATCTCACCTGAGATAAATGCATCGAGCCCTTTAGATGCAGCAAGTTCAATATAGTCCTGACCACCACCGGTGCACCAACCTACCGTTTCAATCATTTTCTCCGCTTGTTCAGGTGCAATGTGAAGCGGTTCTCTAGAGAGAACCTGAGCAATTTTCTGAGCAAAGGCTTCACCAGTCATCGGTTGAGCCAGTTTACCAAACATAGCTACAGACTGAGGGTGCCCTTCTAGTCCATCAATCACTTCAATGTCGAGTAATTCAGCTAATCTCGCATTGTTGCCAAGTTCAGGGTGTATATCCAGAGGTAGATGGTAACCATACAAATTAACATCATTTTTGATAAGGGTGCGAATACGTTTTCCTTTCATACCACGAATGGCTTCAGGTTCGCCTTTCCAGAAATAACCATGATGAACCAATAGAGCATCCGCGTTAACAGATACCGCATAATCGATCAGTGCTTGCGAGGCCGTTACACCTGTCACTACCTTTTTTATTTCACTAGCGCCTTCAACTTGTAGTCCATTTGGACAATAGTCTTTAATCAATTGAGGAGACAACTTTTCATTGAGCACCGCTTCGAGTTGTAAGTTATTCATAGCACTTCCAGAGCAATTTCTTGATTTCCGTGGTTATAGCAATTTAATCTAGGATTGTCGAAAGGAAAACGCAAACACATGAGCATGAATATTATAAAGGAATTCTTATCTTGGATAAGGACTAGTCCTAGTCTAATGATGAATGACCACAGAATCTCGCCTTACTTCCCCTGCGTCAATATGGATTCAGAAGTTACGATTCACAGAGACTATGACGGCAACCCTAGACTCGGTTTTTTGTATCAGGAACTGTGTCGTCGACAGTTTGAAGCCAGTCATGAGTATCAAGTTATAGTCGAAGAATTGCAGTTGCAGCAAAATAACCGAACTATTGGTGCTATCGACTTTATTTTGGATAACCTTGCCACTGAGCAAATTGAGCATTGGGAAGTGGCAATAAAGTTCTATCTACTCAAGGACGGCTATTGGTATGGACCAAATGCCAAAGATCGCCTGGATAAGAAATTGCATCGCATGCTTGAGCACCAACTTATGATGACTCGTACAGAAGCGTTTCAAGCTTTGTATCCGAACATTGATGACATTTCTCAGCACCTACTGATGCAAGGCAGACTTTACGTCAACCCATTTGAAAAGACTACAGTTCCAGAATACTGCCTAGGTTTGAAGATCAATCCGGAGCGAGTCACTGGCTTTTGGTGTTATCAAAGTCAGTTTGAAAGGGTTACGGAGCCTTTGTACCAACTATCCAAACCTCTTTGGGCTACGGGATTCAACAACGAAAACAAAGTGCCAGTGACTGAACTGCCACAACACTTTATCCATTGTCAGTCTGAAACTGGTCAGTTTTGGTTTATTGTTCCCGATGACTGGCCGCAGAGTAGTATGTAACTTTAAAGCCATAAATAACGGGCATAAAAAATGGGCCCTAATAAAGCGCCCATTTTTACCTTGTGATTTGTCTATCGCTTTAAAGACGATCCCTAAGGGCGATACACCTTCACATTGTTAAAACCTTGTTCTTGCAAATACAAGGCTTGAAGACGACTCATTACGCCGCGATCACAGTACAGCAGATATGTTTTCGACTGGTCTAAGTCACCAAACTTGGTCCCTAACTTAAAGAATGGAAGGTGTTGAACTTCAACGCCATCGAGTTCCAACGGACTCTCTTCCTCTTCCTCTGCACTACGAATATCCAAAACGATAGCGTGCTCTTCAACTGCTTGAACTTGCTCAACTTCAGGCGCTTGCTCCTGACTTTCTTTTTCGATATCACGAATGTCCATCATTCGCGCATCACGCACGACTTGCTCAAGAATCCCAAAGTCGAATTTCTCTTCTTCAGCTTCTAACTTAGTTTTCACAGCCTTCACGGTTGGCTTACGAGAAATCACACCGCAGTACTCAGGCATGGTCTTAGCGAAATCTTCAGTACCAATTTCACGTGCAAGGTCGATAATGTCTTCTTTATCCCAGTTGATTAGAGGGCGAAGAATTAATGTGTCAGTGACACCATCTATATGACGTAAATTAGTCAGCGTTTGGCTTGATACCTGGCCGAGTGCTTCACCCGTTACCAAGGCTTCAATGCCAAACTTTTCAGCAAGCATTCCACCAGCACGCATAAACATACGCTTAAGAATAACGCCCATTTGGCCGTCTTCTACTTTTTCAAGAATTTCAGCAACAACCGGTTCAAAGTCCACCGAGATGAATTTCACTTTCGCTGAAGAGCCGTACTTGTTCCACAAGTAATGCGCAACTTGCTTAACGCCAATCTCGTGAGCAGGGCCGCCTAAGTTGAAGAAGCAGTAATGCGTTTTAGAACCGCGTTTAATATGCAGATAGCTTGACACACCAGAATCAAAGCCGCCTGAAATCAAGCTCAGCACATCTTCTTGTGTGCCAAGAGGGAAACCACCAAGCCCTTTATGGCGAGCGATGATCTGATTCAGTTTATCGTTCGCAACTTCGATGTTTACTGTTACGTCAGGCTTAGACAGTTTCACACGAGCACTTTCGACAGCTTGATTCAAGCCACCGCCAACATAGCGCTCGAGCTCGATTGAGGTGAAGTCGTGTTTGCCGCGTCGCTTAGCTCGAACAACAAAAGTTTTGTTTTCGATACGGCTGCCGTTTAGTTCCAACACCTGCTCGTAGATATCGTGCATATCTTCAAAATCAGATTGTTGAACCTCAAGAACATGATGGATACCCGGGGTGTGAGTTAGGATCTCCAACACCTCGTTGTAGTATTCATCAGAGCTAGCATTCACTTCAATGTGGTCACGACGGTTATATACCGCTACAGATTCCGTACGGCGCTGGATAATAATTCGCAGGTTGCACTCTAAGATTCTTGTAAAGCGCTTACGCACTGAATCGCTTTTTACAAAAATCTCTGGATGGGGCTTTACGATAAATCTCATAGTCTTTTCACATCTCGTTGCAATGCTGTCTGAGCACGACAGTATAGGTAACAAATATCAACTTTAGTACAAACTCACCCAACTCATCGTGCCAAGTTTGAGACTAGAGCGGGCATTCGTCTATTTGGGGCGCAAGTATATACTCTACGTAGTTAAGATGCGAGTGTTGCAATTGTAGCGTTCAGCACAATAAAAAACACCAGCGCTGAACGCTGGTGTTTCATAGTAATAGTGCACATTTTATTGACCGTCTGCAGACACCTCATCAGTGTACACTGGCTCCCCTTGCATAATACTGATTTCAACACGGCGGTTGCGCGCTCTCTGTCGCTCAGTATCATTCGGGCCCAAAGGTTCGGTATCAGCCACTCCCAGCACTCGCAACCTTTGATGAGAGAAGCCTTTTACTTTCTCCATCTCTTGGGCAACAGAAACAGCTCGCTGAGACGATAAATCCCAATTAGAACGGTACAGCTCAGAATCCAAGGGCAAGTTATCCGTATGCCCTGACACACGGACTTGGCCAGGTATATCCTTAACTAAATCAGCAACCTGACGAACAAGAGGTCTAAATTTAGGCTGCAAGAAGGCCGACCCCTCTGGGAAGGCTCCTTTTTCTTGAATCCGAATCACCAGTTGTTGTCCCAAGTTGTCTACTTCAACAGCACCCTGTTTAATCTCTTGTTGCAACGCTTTCTTGATGATCTCTTCTAGTTTATCGAGATCTTCATTTTCTTGTTCGCTCTGTGCCGATGCCGTACCAATCTGGTTCTTTTGAGTCCTATCCGCTGTTTGACCACCCGTCATTTTGCCATCGTCTCGCTGATTACCACCAGCGCGATCTGACTCACCTTCATGAAACTCTAGCGTTTGCTGAGTGATGTCCATGGTCTGCTGCATAATGACGTCAATTGGCGTTGGTTCAGGGCGACCTGGTCGGAATTCTTGTGCGATGATGCTGGTACCCTTAGGGATATCTTTCACCTCAAGGCGATTTTGTACCCCGAAGGCAAACTTCATAGAGCCCGCAATTTGCTTGAACTTCAGTACATCCATTTCAGAAAATGACAACAGAAGTACAAAGAAGCACATGAGTAGCGACATCAAATCCGCAAATGTGCCCATCCATTGGGGAAGACCCGGTGGTGGACAATCGCATTTTTGTTCCTCTTCCACAGCTCCTCCTACGCCAATTTAATATGTGAGACCAGCATGTTTACTCACCGTCCAAATCAAAGGCTCGCTTGCTCTCATTGAGGTAGTTTTTCAAATAGCCATCAATCACGCGAGGGTTTTGACCATCTTGAATCGCCAAGACACCATCCATGATCAAACGACGATTGAGTTTTTCTTGCTCGCGACGCAACGTAAGCTTGTCAGCAATCGGGAAGAAAAGCATGTTGGAAAGAATCGCCCCATACAAGGTTGTTAAAAGTGCCACCGCCATTGCAGGACCAATCGACTTCGGATCGTCCATGTTAGAAAGCATCGCAACTAGACCAATGAGGGTACCGATCATTCCCATTGCAGGAGAAACATCACCAAATGCCTTAAAAACGCCCGCTCCTTTCACATGGCGTTCATCGGTTAATGCGATGTCTTTTTGCATCGCGTTACGCACAACTTCTGCATCGTGGCCATCAACCAATAGATCGATGCCTTTTTGCATAAAGCTGTTCTGAATATCCATTTCCTCTAAAGCTAGGAAACCACCTTTACGTGCCGCATCCGCCATTTCGACGATTTTCGCGATTAAGTCTTCAGGTTCATCGGTTTTGAACATGAACGCTTTGCCAGCAATCTTCGTTGCACTAAAGAACTGGCTCAGAGTGAACTTCATCAACACCACAAATGTCGAACCACCGATTACGATGAATACCGACGTGGTATCGTAGTAAGTCATGATGCTGCCACCTAGCACCATCGCCATAATGATCGAAGCGGCCCCACCAATTAGGCCTATCAGCGTTGCTAAATCCACTCAACACTCCATAAATAATTGCCATCAATCGACATTGACGAACCTGAATATCCGCACGAGTCTATCGCGTTATATTCAGGTTATCGACCACATGCCCATATCTTTAAGTAATTTATGACCTGAAAATCACAAAATTCCCTGTTCCCTCTTCTTTTAGCCGGAGTCAATTCGAGAAATCGCCGTAAAACAACACCTTCCCCAGTTTCTATATCCATCCTGTTGAACAAATTTGTAGCAGAAACAAAAAGTGGAAAGCATCTTGGTTACATTTTTGGCACCATTAGTTTGACCATCCGTTAAGGCTAATGTAACGTTCGAACATTTCTGATAAAACAAGTAAGTTATGGCGACGAAAAAACCAGAGAACATGTCGTTTGAAGCGACAGTGGATGAGCTAGATATGCTTGTCGAACAATTAGAAAATGGTGACCTTGCATTGGACGACGCTTTGAAGAAGTTTGAACGTGGTATCGCTTTAGCTCGTGCTGGGCAACATAAGCTTACAGAAGCAGAACAAAAAGTCAGCATCCTGCTAGCCAAAGATGACGATGCAGAACTTGATGACTTCTCCCAGTCAGCGGAATAGAAACAAAAGTGAGTATCCCCATGATTGAGGCTTTAAAGTCTTATCAACAACGTAATAACGAGCAACTGGACGCTTGGCTCGACCACTACCCTTTCCAAGAACAAAGATTAATAGAAGCAATGCGATATGCATTGCTACTTGGCGGTAAACGTGCTCGCCCTTTCCTTGTTTATGCTACCGGACAGATTTTTGGTTGCACCAATGAACAATTAGATACTCCGGCCGCTGCTATTGAGTGTATCCATGCCTATTCATTGATCCACGATGATCTTCCTGCAATGGATGATGACGAACTCCGTCGAGGTCAAGCGACTTGCCATATTCAATTCGATGAAGCGACTGCTATTCTAACTGGTGATGCTCTGCAAACACTGGCCTTTACCATTTTATCTGAAGGTGAATTGGCATCCTTTGCCAATGAGCAACGTATTACTATGGTACAAAAGCTTGCTCACGCTTCAGGTGCTGCTGGTATGTGCATTGGGCAAGCACTCGATCTAGAAGCAGAGAACCGCAATGTGACGCTGGAAGAGCTTGAGCGTATACATCGTCATAAAACAGGGGCACTGATTAAGTGCGCTGTTCAATTAGGTGCTTTGGCAGCTGGGGATAAAGGGGTTCAATACCTACCTCAGTTGGAAAATTACGCTGATGCAATTGGACTCGCGTTTCAGGTGCAAGACGATATTCTAGATATTGTCGGTGACACGGAAACCTTAGGTAAACCTCAGGGTTCAGACGTCGAACTTAACAAAAGTACCTACCCTGCTTTGCTAGGATTAGAAGGGGCTCAGCAAAAAGCAGCGCAGCTTTTTGAAGAAGCACTTTGTGCTTTAGAGGCTATACCCTACAATACTCAATTACTCGAAGATTTCGCCCGATATGTCATCGAGCGCAACAACTAAACAGAATTAAAGCGCTAACACTATGACACTTGATATTTCAAAATATCCAACACTGACATTAGCAAATACACCGGAAGAACTTCGCTTGATGCCAAAAGAGTCACTTCCGAAGCTTTGTGAGGAGCTAAGAACGTATTTGTTAAACTCTGTGAGCCAATCAAGCGGACACCTAGCTTCTGGCTTAGGGACGGTTGAATTAACTGTCGCCCTACATTACGTATACAACACGCCTTTCGACCAATTGATTTGGGATGTGGGCCATCAGGCTTATCCACACAAAATCTTGACGGGTCGACGCGAGAAGATGTCGACAATCCGACAAAAAGATGGGCTTCACCCTTTCCCTTGGCGTGAAGAAAGTGAGTACGACGTTTTATCCGTTGGCCACTCATCCACATCTATCAGTGCGGGACTTGGTATTGCCATCTCTGCGGCTAAAGAAGGCAAAGACCGTAAAGTGGTCAGCGTTATTGGCGACGGCGCCATTACTGCAGGAATGGCATTTGAAGCACTCAACCACGCTGGTGATGTTCATCCTGATATGCTCGTAATCCTCAATGATAACGAAATGTCGATCTCAGAAAACGTTGGCGCTCTAAACAACCACCTCGCTCAGGTCTTATCTGGTAGTTTATACACTTCGATTCGTGAAGGCGGTAAGAAAGCACTATCTGGTTTGCCACCAATTAAAGAGCTAGTTCGTCGTACAGAAGAACATTTAAAAGGTATGATCGTTCCGGGCACGCTATTTGAGGAGCTAGGCTTCAACTACATCGGCCCTGTTGATGGTCATGATGTCAATGAACTGGTTAAAACGTTGAAGAACATGCGTGAGCTTAAAGGCCCGCAGTTCCTGCACATTATGACCAAGAAAGGTAAAGGATACGAACCAGCTGAGAAAGATCCAATCGGTTACCATGGCGTACCTAAGTTCGATCCTTCTCACTCCTGTCTGCCAAAAAGCAGCTCAAGCAAACCAACCTATTCAAAGATCTTTGGCGATTTCCTATGTGATATGGCAGCCAAAGACCCTTCATTAATGGCAATTACTCCTGCCATGCGTGAAGGCTCTGGCATGGTACGTTTCTCGAAAGAGTATCCGAGCCAATATTTCGATGTCGCGATTGCAGAGCAACACGCCGTGACATTAGCCACTGGTATGGCTATTGCTGGTAACCGCCCAATCGTTGCCATTTACTCTACGTTCTTACAGCGCGGCTATGACCAACTGATCCACGATGTTGCTATTATGGATTTGCCTGTAATGTTTGCTATCGACCGAGCAGGATTAGTCGGCGCTGATGGTCAAACTCACCAAGGTGCCTTCGACTTAAGCTTTATGCGCTGCATCCCTAACATGGTCATCATGGCACCAAGTGATGAAAATGAATGTCGCCAGATGCTCTACACTGGTCACATGCACAATGGTCCAAGTGCCGTACGCTACCCACGTGGTGGGGGCAATGGAACAACACCAGAAGCTGAATTTACCGCCCTAGAAATCGGCAAAGGTCGCATCGTACGTGAAGGCGAAAAAGTAGCGATATTATCCTTCGGCACTTTCTTAGATAATGCGCTTATCGCGGCGGAGAACATCAATGCTACCGTCGCTGATATGCGTTTTGTCAAACCGCTTGATGAAGCGCTAATTAGAGAGCTTTGCAATAGTCACGACGTCATAGTTACTCTAGAAGAAAACGCTATTGCAGGTGGTGCAGGCGCTGGCGTAATTGAGTTCATGATGAGTGAGAAACTAATGAAGCCCGTCCTAAACCTAGGACTTCCTGACAGGTTTGTCGCTCAAGGCACTCAAGATGAGTTGCACGCAGAGCTTGGACTGGATGCGGTGGGTATAGAAAAATCCATTCGAGACTATCTAGAGAAGTAATCTTACTTCCATATGAAAAGCGGCTTGTGAGTCGCTTTTTTGTTTTTATGAAAAAAAGGCCGCAATATTTATTGCGGCCTTTTCAATATCTTAGATTAGGAGTAATTAAGCGTTCGCTTCACGCTCAGCAATAAATGCTAAAGCCATCTTAATGCGAGCAATAACACGCTCTTTGCCAACCAGTTCCATAACTGCATCAACCGATGGAGATTGACCACCGCCTGTTACTGCTACGCGAAGTGGCATACCGATTTTACCCATACCAATTTCTAATTCTTCACAGACCGCGGCAATGACTTGCTCTTTAATATTTACTGTTGTCCACTCTTCCAACGCTTCTACTTTCGCTAGCGCAGCTTCTAAAGGCGCTTTAGCTACACCGCGTAGATGTTTCTTCGCAGCACCAGCTTCGAACTCAGAGAAATCTTCGTAGAAGTAACGGATTTGCTGTGCAAGTTCAACCAATGTATTGCAACGCTCACCAACTAGCTTAATGACTTCTGTGATAGCAGGACCATTCTCTGTGTTTAGCTTTTGCTCATCAAGGTGCCATTGTAGATACTTTGCCACATACTCTGGCTCAGATGTCTTGATGTAATGGTTGTTCAACCAGTTTAGTTTGTCAGTATTGAACGCAGATGCTGATTTTGAAATAGCATTCAAAGAGAACAGTTCGATCATCTCTTCTTGTGAGAAGATTTCTTGGTCACCATGAGACCAACCTAGACGCACCAAGTAGTTGTTCAAAGCATTCGGAAGGTAGCCTTCATCACGATACTGCATCACAGAAACCGCGCCGTGGCGCTTAGACAGTTTCGCACCATCATCACCCAGAATCATTGCACAGTGTGCAAATGTAGGTACTGGAGCACCTAGAGCTTCATAGATGTTGATTTGACGAGGCGTGTTGTTGATGTGATCTTCACCACGAACAACATGTGTAATACCCATATCCCAATCATCAACCACTACCACAAAGTTATATGTTGGCGCGCCATCGGTACGACGAATAATCAGGTCGTCCATTTGGCTGTTTGAGATTTCAATGCGACCACGGATTTGGTCATCAAACACCACGCTACCCTCTTTCGGATTGCGGAAGCGAATAACACACGGGTCACCTTCTTTTGCTGCTGCGTTCGCTGCAACAATTTTAGGGTGGTTCGCATCATAGCGAGGAATTTCTTTGTTCGCTTCTTGCTCTGCACGAATCTCTTCTAGCAACTCTTTCGGCGCATAACATTTATATGCTTTGTCTTCCGCAAGTAGCTTATCAACCATTTCATTGTATCGATCAAAACGCTTAGATTGGTAATAAGGACCCTCGTCCCATTCCAAACCCATCCACTGCATGCCTTCCAAGATCGCATCCACTGCTTGTTGCGAGTTACGCTCTAGATCGGTGTCTTCGATACGAAGAACGAATTCGCCGCCTTGGTTTTTAGCAAATAGCCAAGAATACAGTGCAGTACGTGCACCACCGACATGAAGATAGCCTGTAGGGCTAGGAGCAAAACGTGTTTTAACCGTCATCGAATGTACCTTGTTGTCAACGTCGCACGATGCGCTTCATCGTGCGTTGCAAATTTGGGCGCTATTTTATCACCTTAAGCTAAATCTACAATCAATAGCTTGACCTTACCCTTGCGGTAAGGTTTATCGTTAGTCACAGTTCAATATTTCTTCGAGGTGTTTTATGAATCAATATACGCTAAATCTATCAGGACTCTCCTGCATGGGGTGCGTGAATAAGCTGCAAAAAGCACTCGATGCCTCCCCGCTATCGATGGATATCAAAACACTCACCACTGAACAACTTATCGTGGAGAGTTCGTCGGATGTCCAAGAGATTATTTCCATAGTCCAATCCCTTAACTACCATGCCATTCCTGTATGGCACTTTGCACTTTCAGGCCTGAACTGCGGAAAATGTGTAGCGAAATTGCGCACTCAACTTGAATCATTGGAAGATTGCGAAATTCTCTCTTTGAGTAAATCAGAGTTGACCATTGCAACATTAGATAATCCGCTAACTATTATCGATAGCGTAGAAGCTGTCGGATATCAAGCAAAGCAAGAGGCTAATTCTACCAGCGGCAATGACCTTGATACGTCTACGCAAAGCGAAAGTATTGAGCCTATTTCTCCTGATATCTCGTTGCTAAACGAGTCAAATGACGAACTGCTGTTAACACAAGAAGGCTACAGACTTAATTACCTGATTCATGGAATGACTTGTGCAAGCTGTGTGAGCTCAGTAGAGAAAGCACTAGCCAGTGTTGATGGCGTCGAGAACGCTCGCGTTAACCTTGCTGAACAAAGTGCTTTGGTAGTAGCTTCCAAAGATGTAGAAAGCATCAATGACGCTTTGCTCGCTGCGGTTTCGAGTGCTGGTTATCAAGGGGAGCTAGTTCAAGACTTAGCCACAAGCCAAAGTCAGCAACAGCAAGCACTTTTCGACCATCAAGCGACTCAAAAAAAACACACTATTGTTGCCTTAGCCATTGGTGCTCCGCTCATGCTTTGGGGAGTATTAGGTGGCAATATGATGATCCGCAACCCTCTAGACCAAATGACCTGGGGGCTAATTGGTGTCATCTGTTTATGGCTACTCGCTACTGCCGGGCGCGACTTCTATGTAAATGCTTATAAAGCGCTAACACACAAACGAGCAACGATGGATACCCTCGTCGCGTTAGGCACGGGCGCAGCATGGTTTTACTCTATGTTAGTGGTGGTTAAGCCTAGTTGGTTCCCACATCAATCTAGACATGTTTATTTTGAGGCAAGCGCGATGATTGTGGGATTAATATCTCTCGGGCACTACATCGAAGCCAAAGCAAAGTCTAAAACCAATCAGTCGCTTCAAGCGCTAATGAACCTTCAACCACAATATGCGACTGCCATTATTGATGGTCAAGATCAGTCTATGGCAGTGTCCGATATTCGTCTCGGGATGCTGCTTAGAATAAAGCCAGGTGAAAAAGTTCCTGTTGATGGACTAGTACTTGAAGGACACAGCTATATTGATGAATCCATGTTGACGGGTGAACCTGTGGCCGCAGCAAAAGATATTAATGACACGGTGTCTGCAGGCACATTAAACACCGATGGTAGCTTGGTTATCAAAGCAACAGGTGTGGGCGCAGATACTATGTTGTCGCGTATAATTAACCTAGTAAGGGAAGCGCAAAGCAGTAAACCTGCCATTGCCAAATTAGCAGACTCTATCTCAGCAGTATTTGTTCCCGTCGTTGTGGTTATCGCTTTGTTAGCCGCGGCAGTTTGGTTCTTTGTCGGACCAGAGCCTAGAGCCAGTTATATGCTTGTTGTGACGACAACAGTACTTATCATCGCCTGCCCATGCGCATTAGGTTTGGCAACACCGCTGTCTATTACTGTAGGTATAGGCAAAGCAGCCCAAGCAGGAGTATTAATTAAAGATGCCGACGCCTTACAAAAACTAAGTAAAGTAAAAGTCGTCGTATTCGATAAAACCGGCACACTGACCATGGGTCAGCCAACCGTACAGCGAGTATTTACATCGAACCTATCATCAGCACATGAGCTGACAGAACATGAGCTGGCCAAATTGGTATTGCCATTAGAAAAACGTTCAGAACATCCTCTAGCAAAAGCGGTCACTCGATATTGGTCGGCCACTGACACAAGTGAGCCCCAACAATTTGAGAATCTTAAAGGCAAAGGGGTTAAAGGGATAGTTGACGATAAGCAAATAACCATTGCATCGCTCAATCACGTACAAAGTTTGAACATTGATACAACGCCGATTCAAGATGGCCTCGATGAAGCAGCAAATATGGCTGCGACACCAGTGGTCGTGGTTATCGATAATTCAGCGGTAGCTGTGATTGCTATCGCCGATGAGCTTAAGCCAGAAGCCGCATCTGCAGTGGCATCATTGAAACAGCAAGGTATTCATACTGTGATGCTAACGGGTGACAACCGACATGTTGCTAACGTAATCGCTAAGAAGCTAGGTATCGACGAGGTGGTTTCTGAAGTACTGCCAGATGAGAAGTCCGCTCATGTAGAGTCACTTAAGGCTAAGTTTGGGTCTGTCGCTATGGTTGGTGATGGCATCAATGACGCACCTGCTTTAGCACTTGCTGATGTCGGTATTGCCATGGGCTCAGGGAGTGACGTGGCCATCGAAAGCGCGCCAATGACATTGCTTAATAGTAACCCTGCGACTGTGGCATACGCTATTTCACTGTCTAAGGCGACAGTGAAGAACATAAAACAAAACCTATTTGGTGCATTTATCTATAACTCGTTAGGGATCCCGATTGCAGCAGGGATTCTTTACCCGATTTTTGGTTTTCTGCTCAGCCCTGTTTTTGCTGGAGCAGCTATGGCACTGTCCTCTATTACCGTTGTCAGCAACGCAAATAGACTCAGAAACTTTCAATATAAAGGCTAATCGAGTTGGTTAACCGATAACGATATAGCCAATAATTACTTGTTAAAAGGATTCAATATGTCAAAGCAAACACGTCTATTCAAACTAGCAACACTGTCGTTTGCGATGGTAACAGGTTCAGCGTTTGCCACGGATATGCTCACGTATAAGTCACCTTATTGTGGCTGCTGTAAAGAATGGGTGAAGCATATGGAAGATGCTGGATTTAACGTTACGGTTGAAGAGCATAAGAATATGAACCCAATAAAAGAAAAACTAGGTATAAAGCCCGAACTCGCATCGTGTCATACGGCGGTTATCGGTGACTATGTCTTCGAAGGCCATATTCCAGCCGATGACATCAAGGCTTTCCTAGAGAACCCACCAAAGAACGCTAAGGGACTCGCTGTTCCAGGCATGCCCGTTGGTTCTCCAGGTATGGAATATGGCGACAAGAAAGACCCTTATCATGTCTATGCTTACAATGAGAAAGGTCAAGTCTACAGTTTCCGTGCTTACAATATGTAACGTGAAGCACTGATACTAGAAAAACGCCACAGCAATCGCTGTGGCGTTTATCTGGCTAAAAGTTATAAATCCCACCTATAAGAAATGCACTATTCGCTACACCATGGCCATAACGTGATACTTTGACATCCCCTTGACTCTTGTACTCAAAATACGGCTGAAAAGCGTATTTCGTTAACGTCAACCTAAACTCATGGTCCATGGTGCTGTCCGTGTATGGGTAGTATGGCCCATAAGCTCCTATAGCATGGTACACATTGTTATAGTGGATTTTCACTGGGTGCGTTTGGAACGTATAGGCAATTTTGTTATCAAATCGATAATCTGTATCCGGCTTATACCCCCAACGGTCATGTTGTGCATAAACTTCGATTCGAGTGCGATGACTCAAAGAGAGACCTTGCTCAAAGTCATAGCCGATTTTAAAGAGTGGACGGTACTGCATGGTTTCACCCACTTGCATTAGGTGTTCATATCCAGCCCCTAGCCAGAAGTTGTCCGACATTTGAAAACGCTGCTCTACCCCTAGCGTTACCAAAGGAGCTCTCACGCGGTGTCCATAGTACATATTATGGTGGTGATGGTGACCATCACTGTGAGGCGTTGCACCAATCGCAATATCTTCTATTTTGAACTTAATCGTTGTATCCGTATCAAAAGTATGGCCTGCCGCCATCTTAGCTGTGGTTTTGGAATCATAGAGATAACTGCTATTGAACTGGATGTTACCTTCAATATATGACAATGCAGCAAATGCGCTGCTCGAGCTAAATGCGAGTGCCAAGAATGTAATTTTACGCAAGACGTTAGTCCTAACTTAGTCAGAAAAAAACGCATCTTCACGCTCGATTTACCTTGTGGCAAATTCTAACAAAGTCATGACTCTGCAAGACACAAATTGTCAAAAAATCAGATAAATACTGGAAATTCAATCAACTAGCTTAACCCTAACTTCGCTATGTAAATAAACCGTCTGAAAGACATATTTTCTGGACAGAAAAACGACAAAGGACGACCAATAGTCGACCTCAGTAAGGATAAGTAAAAGTTGCTCAGTAAACCGCAAATTTATTAAAACAAACTAAACGTTCAGATTTATATCAGCGTACCGCCTCAGTTACTCTATAAGCGACCAAGACTTTGATTTGAACGTCCATCGTTATACTTCATTCGGAATCGCCAATCGAGGTCGTCACAAATCCCCAGATAGCTTTTCCCCATAATCCCTAACTTATAGGCATCTTGCGCGCAGTATTCAGTTCGGCCTTTTTCATACCCTTCAGAGTAAGCCGTTTCTAAAGCCGCATCATTGACACTTAATTCTTCAGGTGTTTTTTTCATGTAGCCTTTTTTTGACTGCTCATAACCAAATGTCTGCCATGAATCACTCGTCCCATCTGTTGGAAAAGCTGTCTGTGTACAACCACTCATAAATACAACTGTGATTAAGCTAGATACAAGAAATTTAATGTTCATCTCATCATCCTTTTAAGTCATTACTGAAAACAAGAAGTTTAGTACGCCATGACTTGAGTATTCGTTCAGTGTCGTTCACGTATTTTATCGTGTCACTCTTAAGATAAGGAACAGATAAAAAGAAATTGCGAGGCACCTCTATTCTAAATCCGAACTTAGAACAGAAAAAAGGCTCCTGACGGAGCCCTAAATATGGAAATATGAACAATCTTGGGGGATAGATTAGAAGCCGTATGAAGCACCGAACACAACAGCGTTGTTTACTGCACTGCTTCCGTCAGCATTCTTTAGGCCGTGAGCTTGGCTACGGAACTCAAAGTATGGTTGTACGCCATCACGAGTCCAAGTTGCACGAAGCTCGTGGTCCATCGTATTAACTTTATCATCGCCGTTCGCATCTTTGTCGCCAGCTACTACGTATACGTTGTTATAAGAAAGAGCAATAGGCTGATCAGCGAATTGATAAGCAATTTTGTTGTCCAAACGAACATCTGTATCTGACTTGCGTGCTTGGCCATCTAGCTGGTTGTTAATGTGCACACGAGTACGGTTGCTCAAAGAAAGACCATTATCAAAGTTATAACCGATCTTAATAAGTGGGCGATACTGAATTGTTTCGCCATCCTGAATCAAGTGATGGTAACCTGCTGCAAACCATAGATGATCAGTTGCATTGAACACTTGCTCTACACCTAGCGTGGTCGCAGGTAGAGGACCTTTTGTTCCTGGAGCTGGAGTTTGAGTTTTCCCTAGAGGAATAGCATCAAACTCAACTAATAACGTAGTGTTAGAGTCAAATGTGTGGCCAGCTTCTAGCGTAGACGTTGCTTTAGAACCTTGAAGGTACGTGTCATGAAACTGAACGTTACCAGTTACGTAAGAAGAGCCTGCGAAAGCGCTAGTTGATGCAACTGCAAGAGCGGTAAGAGCGAGAACTTTTTTCATTATAACACCTATATATGCTTTAGTTTTGAGCAGCTTATGTTGCTGCCTTGATATGCTGCCGTCTGGCTTGAGCACACTATAACTAGATTTAATTCGCGCTAACAAATAATTACCCCACCAAAGTGATCAAAATCACAACAAGAAAATGACAAAAAACATAAACACATAAAAAACAGTAACTTAAAAAAGTTATATAAAATACCGTAAATTCACAAAGAAAAATTACCTATGATGAAAGTCACAAAAACCATACTCACATCGCCATATTGATGACAAAAATGTCGTAAAAACCACACCCGTCCAAAATAACTCTTATAAAATCGTGATATCAAACGTACTTTTAGGTTTAAAATAGCATTTAATTCGCATTAAAAAAGTAGTTTTATCGAGGAAAAACAACCTAGAGCAGTAACTCTCTACTTCAACCTTGGCATTTGAGGAGCGAACTTGTGTTAGTCTGAACACTCAACCGTAGTTCAGAAAGTGGTGGATAGATTGCTTAGAGATATTTCGAGTTATATAAAGAGAGCTCACTTGGGGCCTTCATTCATGAACCTTCTGTTGTTGATCTCATTTTTCTCTCATGCAGAACCGTTGTTATGGCAAGCAGACAAAGGTGAACAGCGCCTCTATCTCATGGGGACAATTCACGTTGGGGATACCAAACTCGATCCATTTTCTAGAAAAGTGACAGAAGCTTTAGATAGCTCTGATAGCCTGGTTGTCGAAACACGCCTAAATGAAAAAGTTCGTTTCCCGCAAGAACCACAACCCAGTACTAAGCAAATGTTAGACGAAGAACACTTAGCTACATTAGTTAAAATCTTAAAACAGACCTCCCTAGCTCCAACTAAAATATTGAACTTACCACCTTGGCAAGCAGCCTTAACCTTACAACAATTACAATTCCAATCTCTTAACTATCAACCTCAGTTCGGCATTGATATGCAGTTTGTTCAGTGGGCAAACACTCATCAATTACCAATAAAGGGATTAGAGAGTTTACAATTTCAAATCGATTTACTCGCAAATCAGCCTGATGACGGATTAGATATGTTGAAACAAACAATCCAAGAGTGGCCAAATAGTGAAGCAAGCATCCAATGTTTAATCGAGTCTTGGCGTATGGGGGATAAAAAGAACCTTGAAGAAGTGTTACAAGCAGAGGCCTATAACGATGACTTCTATCATTCATTCATTTACGAGCGGAACGAAAAGTGGGTAGAGATATTAAGCCAATCACAAGAATACAAAGCAGGAACCCATTTTGTGGCTGTGGGCGCTCTGCACCTTGTTGGAAAACACAGTGTTGTTGAACAGCTAGGAGAGCAAGGTTATGCCATAAACCTACTTTCCACACCAAACAAGGCAAATTGCTCGATCTCTGATTCCAGTCAAGACAACTGACTGTTATCGAAATTCGTTCATTTTACCTGCTAGTTAGAACAAAACATCGAAAACGAGCTCTTTTTGAGCTGGGAGCACGTCACCGCAAATCAGATTTCCTTAGAGTCCTTAATTACCAACTAGTTAACCATCATTGCCATAGATTGTTCTAGAAACTAAGTAAGTTAATTTAAGTAGTTGAGCGGCATTTCCCCATACTACATGATAAAACTATAGATTATTTTTACCATCTAAATCATATAGTTATTAATTTCACACAATTAATAAGTTTCACTTTTTTGGAATTAAAAATTTTTTAATTCTTACTCTTTTTTTTGATCTTTATTCTCTCTTGTTCATACTTAGGATTATCTCGAAGTGTGAGATGCCTCTAAATATTGAATAATTGAAAGGGATCGTTATGAAAATTTTCTCAGCACTAATCTTCGGCATCATGCTGACGCTTGCTCCAATCACCCATGCCTCAAACAGTTCTGCATTAGGTCCATATGTCGACTGCCAACTAAGCGATGGCTCTCAAACGTATACTCCGATTGAGCGTTGCGAACGTTTAGGTGGCCAAAAACGCTTTTGATATATCAAGCCCTTGGCTGCATAGTACGAACATCAGTTTTGGACTTTTGTATTGCAGCCTTGCATCAAATCATCAACGATTGGACATGCCGAATTAGTGTCTCCCGGGCACTGAGAAAGCCAGACTTCCAGTTGCTGTTCAATAGCTTGCAACTCTGAAATCTTGCGTTTAACTTCCGCCAGTTTTTCGCTGGTTCGACGTTTAACTTCGGCACTCGTCCTGTCCGTTTTGAAGGCTAACGACACCATATCGCGACACTCATCAAGCGTAAAACCGACTCGTTTGGCCTTAGCAACAACACTTAGTTCATCAACATGCTTGGCCGAATAAATGCGATAGCCATTATCGCTTCTCAACGGTGACGAGATGATTTTCTTTTCTTCATACAGTCGGATTGATTTCGTTGTTAGACCGGTCTTTTTAGCAACTTCACTGATGTTCATATCGAACTCCACTTAGGCAAACCTACACAATTATTCAAATGATAAGTGACTCGCAAATTTCTGTACAGACGCTTTCTGCTTTCATAACAACGCTATTATTCGCGATGTAAAAAAACTAAGATGAAACAGACCCTACAAGAGAATTGCCATATTGGCAAAGTACTAAGGAGTGGTAATGAAATTAACAAAAACACTACTTGCGAGTCTAATTTTGGCACCGTCACTAGCCTACTCGTCAGTGACCATTGACGTGCCGTCTGGCATCCAACTGCTCACTGTTAATGGTAAAGACGCTGGCTACTCAAACTTTGGTTTCGATAGTAACGACAACATCGTTCTCGATAACGGTGTAAACCAACTGGTTTTTAGAATTTCTAAAATAGTTATGGAAACGGGCTCAGACAAAACCAAATTTAAATCTCAACCTTTAGTTGCAACATTTGATGCAAAAGATAAGGATATCTCTATATCCGTGCCTAACATTAAGACACTGCAACAAGGTGTAGAGTTCAATAGTAAACCTACCTTTGAACTTGTTAGCGATTCAAAGCCCCTCGTTGGCGTGAAGAAAGATCAGTTAGGTTTAACGTTTAGTCTAACTGCGGATATGGCACAAGAAGTAAAAGACTACAATCAAACCAACGCTGTTGCTAGCTTGTCACACTACTCACAATCCAAAATAGAAACCGCTGACATCCAACTTGATGGTGATGTGTACCAATCTTTAAAACGCTCTTTCAAAAGTGCCTCATACGAAGAAAGAAAGAAGTTTCTTACTTGGGCAATCAGCAACCTCGAAGAGTAATTTAACCGACTGTGCTCGCACTCGCGGGCACATTTTCATTTTATCGCGAGATCTCCTTTTCTTAACTCAACTTTATTTAACGTCCATCTTCTATATTTTCGTCAAAACAACTATTTATTAATCTCACTGTGAATTACACAATAAAAAAACGGCCCCTATTTCTAGGAGCCGAAGGTATAAGGCAGTATCAGATTGTATTTTAGAAGTAGTATTCTACGCCTAGACCCCAGCCGAATTCAGCAGAAGATTCGTCTTTAGAAATCATATAAGGACGTACATAGGTAATCGCTGAGTCATCCAAGAAATATAGTGCCTGTGCTGAAACGATGTAATCTGCATAGCCATCTGCATCGGTACTATCAATTTTAGGATCTAGATTCGCAGCATAATTAAGCTTGAACTGCCAATTCTCAACACCACTGAATACAGCTCCTAACGAGTAGCTATTCTGAGAAATTTTCGAACCATACTGTAGAAGATCATTATCGTCTTTGTCTTTCAACTCTTTATAGTCTGCTTCTTCGTATTTCCATGCACCATTAAAGGCAAATGTGTCAAAGTTCAGCTCAAAACCTAACAATCCAGCTTGCGTATCTGAACGACCATTAACTGTATCTTTATCACCAATGATTGGAGCACCAGGGTTTTGCTTCAAGAAGTTCTGGTAAGCTGAGTTGAGAGTATCAAACTTACGATCCTTACCGTACTCGTAGCCACCGTGTAGAGTAAGCATTCCAACAGTATAGTGCGCCCCTAAGCCATAGAAGTTTGAGTCAGCACTTGCTTCATCACCACGACCAGCTGCTAGGTTGAATGTAAACCCTCCTAAGTTAGCAGAGTCATAACGAACCATATTAGATTGACGATCATAGCGTGCGCCACCTAGTACATCGCCACCCCAGTCAAAAATAGCACCAGCACGTTGACCTGAGTATGGCCAGTCGATGATTTCATAGAGTGGTGTCAACATACGACCAATACGTACGCGACCAGCTTCCTCGAACTCAAAACCACCGTAGGTATCACGAACACCTAGACCACTACCAGCACCGTCATCACCAACGTTACCACCTTCCAATTGCCAAATAAACTTAGGACCACGTGCTAGTTCATGTGAACCGCGTAAACCAAAGCGAGATTCATTTTCTAGTTTCAGTGGAGCATCACCGCCACCAATTTTATCTTCACCATATTGCCATACAGACAATGCAACTTGACCATAAAGATCAACTGTATCTGTTGCCGGTTTCGCTTGTACTGCACCCGCCATTGTTAAAGACGCCACTGCTGCACCGATAAGAGTGCGTTTAAACATTTTTTCCATGGAATAACTCCTAAAAATGGATATAGCTGTTTTTTATATTTCACTCTTAAGTTGGCCGCCGAAGGGTGAAATATTTCCTTATTTATTTAACCAAAATAGACTGGTTAATTTTCCTGTCTACACCTTGTGTATCCATATTCACAAGACTAACTTCGCAGAGAAAATTATCAATTTCAAAATCAATTAAGCTAAAAAAAATAGGACGCACTACAAACTTTTACCATGGTTATTGATGAAGATCTTATTTTTCAAACACAGCTATAATGAAATGCTTTACATCCTTTGTTTTCAAGAAGTTAAAACACCATCAACATTGCCATTCGTGATATGGATCGCATGGATTTTTTATTTAATTTAATTAAATAAAAAAACGCTATTTATACGATTGTTTTTTATTTATGACGTAGTAGAACCATCATTATTTGAACTCACTCGCAAAAAAAGAGCCCCATATTAGGAGCTCTTTTTTCTATTCCTTAAATCAGCCGATTAATTCTATTAGGTCGTCCTCAGTTCTAATCTCAATATTGAGCTCTTGTGCTTTAGCCAATTTAGAACCTGCATTTTCTCCTGCAAATAAAATATCGGTTTTCTTAGAAACACTTCCCGTCACTTTCGCCCCTAGCGCCTGAAGCGCTGCCTTGGCATCATTGCGGTTTAGCTGTGACAACGACCCTGTTAAAACCACCGTCTTGCCCGCAAGTGGTTGAGGTGTATCTTCCGCTGGTGCTTCTACTGCCGCCCAATGAATACCTGCTGCAATCAATGCCTCAATTACTTTTTGATTAGATTCAGCAGCAAAGAAGAACCGAATATGCTTAGCAACAATCTCACCGACATCAGGAACTTCAATCAACTGATCATGAGTCGCGTTCATCACATTTTCTAAAGTTTCAAAATGCGTTGATAGATTCGCAGCGGTGGCTTCACCAACTTCACGAATCCCCAGTGAGTACAGGAATCTCGCTAGTGTGGTTTCTTTTGACACATTTAGGGCATTGACGACATTCTGTGCGGACTTCGGCCCCATACGCTCTAAAATAGTGAGTTGCCCCGCAGATAACTTGAACAAATCTGCTGGTGTCTCGACCATTTCTTTGTCTACAAGCTGCTCTATTACTTTCTCCCCAAGACCATCAACGTCTAAAGCCTTACGAGAAACAAAGTGTTTTAGCGCTTCTTTACGCTGTGCTTGGCAAACCAAGCCACCGGTACAACGGGCTACAGCTTCTCCTTCAATCCGTTCAATCAGAGATGCACATACCGGACACTCAGAAGGAAAAACGATTTCTTTCGCATCCGCAGGTCGACGCTCTGGCACATAAGAAACAATTTGAGGAATAACATCCCCTGCACGGCGAATAATAACACTATCACCAACCTTCACACCTAAACGCTCAATTTCATCGGCATTATGCAAGGTAGCATTGCTCACCGTCACGCCACCAACAAACACTGGCTCTAGCTTCGCAACAGGGGTAATAGCTCCGGTACGTCCAACCTGAAACTCGACAGAGTTCAGTACGGTAATTTCTTCTTGAGCGGGGAATTTGTAGGCAATCGCCCAGCGAGGAGCTCGAGCCACAAAACCCAACTGCTCTTGCAGGGCAATGTCGTCAACTTTAATGACGACGCCATCTATTTCATATTCAAGCTCATCACGTTTTTCCTGGATCGCTTTGTGGTAAGCTTTAACTTCTTCAATACTGTTAACGCGTTTGGTTTCAGGCCCCATTGGAAAGCCTAAAGATTTGAGTTTTAGAAAACGATCAAAATGACTTGCTGGTAACTCAGTACCTTCAACAATGCCCAGACTATAGGCATAGAAGCTTAGAGGACGAGTTGCGGTGATGCGAGAGTCTAATTGACGTAAACTACCTGCTGCCGCATTTCTTGGGTTTACAAACACTTTCTCGCCTTTTCTTTCGGCAAGCTCGTTAAGTTTTGCAAACCCAGCTTTAGGCATAAATACTTCACCGCGTACTTCAATGCGCGCTGGAATGTCGTCGCCTTGCAGCTTCAGTGGAATTGCACTAATAGTTCGAACATTCTCTGTGATGTTCTCCCCCGTGGTTCCATCACCTCGAGTTGCAGCTTGAACAAGTACACCACTTTCATAAAGTAAACTCACTGCTAATCCATCGAGTTTTACTTCGCAACAATAAGCGCCAATATCGGTTCGATTTACGCGATCACAAATGCGCTTATTAAAACTATCTAAATCTTCATCTGAGAAAGCATTATCCAAAGACAGCATCGGTATTTCATGTTTCACTTGGGTAAAACTGTCAAGTGGTAGCCCTCCGACTCGTTGACTTGGCGAATCTACAGTTACCCAATCAGGATGCTCAGCTTCAATAGCGAGCAATTCTTGCATTAGTCTGTCGTACTCGACATCCGGAATCTCCGGGCTGTCTTCTACATAGTACTTCACGCCATGATAGTGAAGTTGCTCTTTCAGTTCATTTAATCGTTGTTGCGACATGGTATACCTTGGTAGTACGGATAAAAAAGGCTCCCGAGGAGCCTTTTCTCTAACATAAGTGGAACGATTACGCGCTTACTTTCGCTGCGTTAAAATCTTGAATTTGTTTACGGTAGGCATCGAGTCTTGTCGGTGTCATTAAGTTACGCTTGTCGTCAAGAACGTTGCCACCAAGATCATCAGCAATTTGCTGCGCTGTTCTTAGCATCAACTTGAAGTTCTGCTCGGCTTCACCAAAACAAGGTAGAGTCATAAAGAACGAGATACCTTTAGTAGTAAAAGTGGCTGGATCATTATGTTGAAGCGTACCTGGCTGCATCATATTTGCCACACTAAACAGTACTTTTCCTGTGCCTGATAAATCGGCATGACGGTGGAAGATATCCATTTCACCGTAAATAAGACCATTCTGGCGCATACTATCAAACAGCTGAGTACCAACAAAATCTTCAGAACCAGCACAATGCACGTTCATCACAATCACCTGCATTTCGGGCTCTTCAGGTTCACTTTCAGCCTGTATAGGTGCACTCGATTCCTTTGCCGACGTTAGGGTTGATGCCTCAATAGGCTGAGGTTTTGTTTCCAATTCCTCGTCAGTATCATCGAATTTGTTTAGATCTAGCTGAGGTTCAAGTTTTTCAAATTCTTCGGGTTCGACATCGGTTTTGGCCGAAAATGATGGTAGCTCTTCTTCAACCATTTCTTCTGATAATGCAGAGACCGGAGGCTTTTCGAATTGTTCTTCTAAAGGTTGATGATGAATCTGCTCTTCATGCTCAAAGCTCTGTTCAGAGTGACTAGCGACATCGTCTAAGGGATCATAATTAGTCTGTTGTTGGTTCAAACCAAAGTCAGGTTCATTACGCGTTTTTCTTATAATTTCGAAATCGTCTTCTGGCGCAACGTATTCGTCTTCTTGCTCAGCGTTGTCATCCAACTTTCCTAACGGCCTATCACCGAACTTCTTCTGTCCTTCTTTTTTGCTAGACCATAGGCCATGGAACAGCAGCGCCGCGATAGCTAGGGCACCGACAATAATGAGTACGAATCGCAATTCCTGCATTGTTTGCTCTCAACGTTAAAAAATAGTCCTTAATGAGGTGAATACACCTCAGCTCACTCTACTTTACCAAAACTCTATAGACTATTAGAACACCTTAGTATAAGAAGTTTGTGATTTCCTTAAGTCTTTTTTGATATAGTCGCTAAGAAACAACAGTAGCAAAAGGTAAAAGGAAACATATTTTGAACAAAGCCAAAACCGGATTCGGTTACTTTCATCAAGGTTTTCAAATCGCCTTTACACCGGGTATCCGTCGTTATGTACTGCTACCATTACTTGCCAATATTTTGTTAGTTGGTTCAGCAATGTACTACCTTTTCTCCAACCTCAACGCATGGATTGAAGGCTGGCTGGGCTATTTGCCTGAATTTCTCTCTTGGCTGAGTTATGTGCTTTGGCCGCTACTCGCCATCACTATATTGGCGACCTTTTCTTACTTCTTTAGCACATTAGCTAACTTTATCGCCGCTCCATTCAATGGCCTTTTAGCAGAGAAAGTGGAAGAAATGCTAACCGGTCAAAAAGTTTCAGAAGACGGGATAATGAGCGTTGTCAAAGACGTTCCAAGAATTATGGCTCGGGAATGGCGCAAGCTATTGTATACCTTGCCTAAAGCTATCGGCTTATTCTTACTGCTACTTATCCCTGCGCTTGGTCAGACGATAGGACCTTTTCTTTGGTTCATTTTTACCGCTTGGATGTTAGCAATTCAATACTGTGATTATCCATTTGATAACCACAAGGTACCATTTAACGACATGCGAATGTCTATGAAGCAAAAACAAGGAAAAGCCTACAGCTTCGGTATGCTTGTCTCGGTATTTACAACAATCCCAATACTTAACCTGTTTATCGTTCCAGTATCAGTATGTGGCGCAACAGCGATGTGGGTACAAGAATTCAAACAGCAATATAAGTAAGTGTTTCTCACTATCTAGCAGTATCCAAAGAGACTGTAGGCAAGCCATACAGTCTCTAGAACAGCTAGCTTCTATGGTTTTAGGGGCTGTCGACTAAATGTACTATGACCACATTTTGGACAATCAGAAATGGTTGTTGGGTGGTTGTATTCTGTCTTATGCCCACACTGCTCACACACCAAAATACCTAACCCTATCATTTCTCCTGAGGAATAAACGCCCTGATGCTCAAGATCTTGGAACAGCTCGACCCACTCGACTTTTGTTCTATCTGTGATATCCAGCAGACCTTGCCAAATTGAATTAGCAATCATGAGATAAAAGGGCCCGCTTTTACTCTCTTCGTAGTTTTCGGCAAATTCCTTTAGATCAGACTTCACATACGCAGAAATTAACGCCATTTCGTCCTTAGTCATATCGTTGGCGGCCTCAACCACTTGTCCTGATTTTTCAAGCACGTGCTGTAACTCTTCAGGACTGTGTTTTAGGTTGTCAACCACATCTTCAATCATTTCTTCATAACTGGCTTTACGCTTAGGCATACATCCCCCTATTTTCACCAAAGTAGCAGAACACTATGTGATTACCGTTAACGTGCATCACCTCTTCTCCCACGAAGGGTATATTGACTATTGTTGACCGGGCTTCCTTTAGGTATTCTATGACGATCTAATAGTTTCTGTGGTAACAGAACTCACAAATTCCAAGATAACCGGAAGTCATCGATGCAAGAACAATATAACCCGCAAGATATTGAACGTAACGTTCAACAGCACTGGGACAACAATAAGACCTTTGTTGTAAGTGAAGACCCAAATAAAGAAAAATTCTACTGTCTGTCTATGTTCCCTTATCCAAGTGGACGACTGCACATGGGTCACGTGCGTAACTACACCATCGGTGATGTGGTATCTCGTTTCCAACGCCTACAAGGTAAAAACGTAATGCAACCAATTGGTTGGGACGCGTTTGGCCTACCTGCTGAAAACGCAGCAGTAAAAAACAACACAGCGCCAGCACCATGGACTTATGAGAATATTGAGTACATGAAAAACCAACTTAAGTTGCTTGGTTTTGGCTACGACTGGAACCGTGAGTTTGCTACGTGCACACCAGAGTACTACCGTTGGGAGCAAGAGTTCTTCACTAAGCTTTATGAAAAAGGCTTAGTATACAAAAAAACCTCTTCTGTTAACTGGTGTCCAAATGACTTAACTGTTCTAGCAAACGAACAGGTTGAAGATGGCTGTTGCTGGCGTTGTGATACTCCAGTTGAACAAAAAGAAATCCCACAGTGGTTTATTAAAATCACAGAATACGCCCAAGAGCTTCTTGATGATTTAGACAACTTAGAAGGTTGGCCTGAAATGGTTAAAACCATGCAGCGCAACTGGATTGGTCGCTCTGAAGGTGTTGAACTGAAGTTTGAAGTACAGGGTCATCAAGACCTTGAAGTATATACGACGCGTCCAGATACTCTTATGGGTGTTACATACGTAGGTATCGCTGCAGGTCACCCTCTTGCTGCTGTTGCGGCTGAAAACAACCCTGAGTTAGCTGCATTTATCGATGAGTGTAAAAACAACAAGGTTGCAGAAGCTGAACTAGCAACAATGGAGAAAAAAGGTATGGCAACTGGCCTTACTGCCATTCATCCATTGAATGGTCGTGAAGTGCCAGTATTCGTTGCTAACTTCGTCTTGATGGATTACGGAACAGGTGCAGTTATGGCGGTTCCCGGTCATGACCAACGTGACTTTGAGTTTGCTACTAAATACAACCTAGATATTCTTCCTGTAATCAAACCGGTTGACGGCAGCGAGCTTGATATTTCAGAAGCGGCTTACACTGAGAAAGGCATACTATTTAACTCTGGTGAGTTCGATGGACTTGAGTTCCAGGCTGCGTTCGATGCTATCTCTGCTAAGTTAGAAGCAGAAGGCAAAGGTCACAAGACCGTAAACTTCCGTCTACGTGACTGGGGTGTTTCTCGTCAACGCTATTGGGGTGCTCCAATTCCAATGGTAACGACTGAAGATGGTGAAGTTCACCCGGTTCCAGCAGAGCAACTTCCTGTAATCCTTCCGGAAGATGTTGTTATGGATGGCGTAACTAGCCCAATCAAAGCTGATAAAGAGTGGGCAAAAACGACCTTCAACGGTGAGCCAGCACTACGTGAAACAGACACCTTCGACACCTTTATGGAGTCTTCTTGGTATTATGCACGTTACTGCTCTCCGCAAGCTGATGATATTTTAGATCCAGAAAAAGCGAACTATTGGCTACCTGTAGACCAATATATCGGTGGTATCGAGCACGCATGTATGCACTTGCTGTACTCTCGCTTCTTCCATAAGTTGCTTCGTGATGCTGGCTATGTGACTTCCGACGAACCGTTCAAGAAACTCCTATGCCAAGGTATGGTGCTTGCTGATGCTTTCTACCACACCAACGAAAAAGGCACCAAAGAATGGATCGCTCCAACAGACGTAAAAGTTGAGCGTGACGGTAAAGGTCGCATTTCCTCTGCAACAGATAACCAAGGTCGTGACGTAGAACACTCGGGCATGATCAAAATGTCTAAGTCAAAGAATAACGGTATTGACCCACAAGAAATGGTAGACAAATACGGTGCTGACACTGTACGTCTTTTCATGATGTTCGCCTCACCTGCGGATATGACATTAGAGTGGCAAGAATCTGGTGTGGAAGGTGCAAACCGCTTCCTTAAACGTGTTTGGAAGTTGGTAAAAGAACATACAGAAAAAGGTACAGCAGAAAGCGTTGACGTTTCGGCTCTATCTTCAGACCAAAAAGCACTGCGCCGTGATGTTCATAAGACCATTGCAAAAGTAACCGATGATGTTGACCGTCGCCAAACATTCAATACAGCGATTGCAGCCATCATGGAGCTAATGAACAAACTTGCTAAGGCACCTCAAGACTCAGCACAAGACCGTGCGATTCTTGATGAAGCACTACAAGCAGTCGTTGCCATGCTTTACCCTATCACTCCACATATCTGTTTCGAAATGTGGACGGCACTGGGTAATGCAGACATCGACAATGCTGTGTGGCCAACATTTGATGAAAAAGCCCTCGTTGAAGATGAGAAACTTATCGTTGTTCAAGTTAACGGCAAGCTACGCGCTAAACTGACCGTTGCTGCGGATGCAACTAAAGAACAAGTAGAAGAACTTGGTCTTAACGACGAGAACGTGACGAAATTCACTGATGGAAAAACCATCCGTAAAGTGATTTACGTACCGGGTAAACTATTGAATATTGTAGCTAATTAATTTAGTTGTCTTTATGATACCAAGAGTCGCGAAAATACTTCGCGGCTCTTTTTCAGCCAAACATAAAAGCCTTATTTAAGTTCACTGCCTGATGAAACTTACATAAGCCTTTTTAACAGAGTCTGCGAGCACTATGCGCCTACTAAAAAACAACACTGCAAGAGTCAGCTTAGTCCTTTTCTTATCTACTTTGTTGACTGCTTGTGGTTTTCACTTGCGTGGAGAGTACAACGTTCCCGAAGATATCAAAGAAATCTCAGTCACCAGCTTTGACCCATATGGAAAGATCACCCGACTGGTTAAAGAACAACTAAGATTAAGTAAAATAGAAATCGTCAACCCACAGCCTAACATCCCTAGTCTCCATATTACCGGAGAGTCTATCGGTACTCGCACACTATCTTTGTATCAAAATACGAGAGCAGCAGAAAAAGAAATCACCTACAGGGTACGCTATAGAGTTACTGTTCCAGAACTTGGCTCAAAAGATTTTTCTGCGCAAATCACACGTAGCTACCTCGATAACCCACTTTCAGCTCTGGCAAAGTCAGAAGAGCGCTCTTTGATTGAAGACGAGATGAGAAACTTTTCAGCTCAACAAATGATGCGTCAAATGGCTCGTCTTAAAACCGATATTGAACAGTACGAAGCACAACAAGAAACCGTAGAGTCAGACGCTACCTCGTCTCCTCAATCCTAGTGACGCAGAGTAGAACGACGTGAGAGTATTTGCTGACCGCCTTGCAGAAACACTGAACCGTCAGTGGCATGACTGCTACCTTGTTTTTGGTAATGAACCATTATTTGTACAAGAAAGTCGAGACTTGATCATTCGTCATGCTCGACAGTTAGGATTTGAAGAACATCATAGGTTCTCCGTGGACAGTTCATTGGACTGGAATGATGTCTATGACTGCACACAAGCCCTTAGCTTGTTTTCATCTAAGCAAATTATAGAGTTATCCATCCCTGAATCAGGTATTAACGCAGCTATCGCCAAACAGCTGTTAGAAATATCGTCACACCTACATGAAGACATTGTTGTTATCATCACTGGAACCAAGCTGACGCGAGCTCAAGAATCAGCAAAATGGTTCAAGGCTCTAAATGGCTGCTTGGTGAGCTGCGCCGCCCCTGATGTCAAACACCTCCCTCAATGGGTAATGAGGCGATGCAATGCCTCAGGGCTTAAGCCTGACGGTGAAGCGATACAGCTCCTATGTCAGTGGCATGAGGGAAACCTGTTTGCTCTTTCTCAAAGCTTAGAGAAGCTGTCATTGCTCTATCCTGATGGCCAACTCAATCTGCTCCGTGTTCAAGAGTCCCTGAGCCGTCATAACCATTTTACAGTGTTCCACTGGATAGATGCGATCTTAGAGGGTAAACCAAAGCGAGCGAATCGAATTCTCTTACAACTTGAAGCAGAAGGAGTAGAAGCCGTTATTTTGTTGCGTTCGATTCAAAAAGAGCTACAACAGCTCATCAAAATGCAACAGATGTTGACTCAATCTTCGCTTAACCAAGTCTTTGATAGCTTCAGAGTGTGGCAAAATAAAAAACCACTCTATAGCGCTGCTCTGCAGCGCCTTACCGCAATACGACTTAAACAAGCCATGCAACTACTCGCTTCAATCGAGGTCCAAGTAAAGACCCAATACGAGTTGAGCCCGTGGCCCTTTCTACACCAGCTAACGCTCAACCTGAGTGCTACTGACAGCAGCCTGTCTTTACATCCATAATTTCGTGGTATAATCGCGGGTCAATTGAGCCTGAGGCTCAACTTAATTAAGAACAACGAGGAAAAACTTTTGCAACGCGAAGAATTGAAACTATTTCTAGCCGACAAAGCCGACGATATGAAAGCACAAGACATCGTAACGATTGATGTTGAAGGGAAGTCTAGCGTGACTGATTTTATGATTGTCTGTACGGGTACGTCAAAAAGACATGTAATTTCAATTGCCGATCATGTTGCTTCTGAAGTGAAGAAAGCGGGTATGGAACCTCTCGGCGTTGACGGTGAACAAGAAGGTGAATGGGTAGTTCTCGATATGGGATCAACCATGCTGCATGTCATGCAGGAACAGCATCGTGATCTTTACCAATTAGAAAAGCTTTGGAGCTAATACATTGAAACTCCAACTCATCGCAGTCGGTACTAAAATGCCGAAGTGGGTCGAAGAAGGCTTTCAAGAATACAAGCGTCGCTTCCCTCATGATATGCCACTTGAACTGGTGGAAATTGTCGCGGGGAAGCGAGGCAAAAATGCTGATATTGCACGTATCTTACAAAAAGAGGGCGAAGCGATGTTAGCAGCGGTTCCTAAAGGAAACCGTATTGTGACATTAGATATTCCAGGTAAGAAATGGGATACCCCTCAACTGGCTGAGCAACTCGAGAGCTGGAAGCTAGATGGGCGCGACGTCTCTATTTTGATTGGTGGTCCAGAAGGTCTAGCACCAGCTTGTAAAGCCGCTGCCGATCAAAGCTGGTCACTTTCAGCGCTAACGCTACCCCACCCTCTGGTGAGAATTGTCATGGCGGAAAGCCTCTATCGCGCTTGGTCAATTACTGCAAACCATCCTTACCATAGAGAGTAAGCCAACAAGTTATGAGACGTAAACGTAGCCAGATACGGGACCATCAGGCAGAAGCACGGCTGTTCAAAAGCCGTGCTGTCGTTGCATTCGTATTTATCATTGCCATGATGCTAGTACTTGTTGCAAACCTTTATAATATTCAGGTTAATCAGTATCAAGACTACAAAACTCGCTCTAATGATAACCGCATTAAAGTCGTACCAATCGCGCCAAATCGCGGCCTTATCTATGACAGAAATGGCATCCTATTGGCAGAGAACCGTCCAGTCTTCAACCTAGAAATCACCCCAGAAAAGGTGAAAAACATGGATGAGACTATTGCTGGGCTGCGTAAATTTTTAGATATCCCCGAAGAACGTATTGAAGCATTTGAACGAGACCGAAAACGTACTCGCCGATTCAAATCTATCCCTCTTCTTACTCAATTAACCGAGGAGCAAGTTGCTGTTTTCTCCGTTAATCAACATAAGTTCCCTGGCGTAGAAATAGCAGCAAATCTGAAGCGCTATTACCCATTTGGCGATGTACTGACGCATGTTATTGGCTACGTATCACGAATAAACGATCGTGATATGCGCCGCCTCGTCAGAGAAGAAAGAGACGCGAATTACCAAGCTACTCGTGACATTGGTAAGTTAGGCATCGAACGTTACTACGAAGAAATTTTACACGGCACCGCAGGTTATCAAGAAGTTGAAGTGAACAGTCGTGGTCGAGTACTACGTACCTTAAAGTTTGTTCCGCCAATTCCGGGCAAAGATATCGTGCTAAACCTCGATATCAAACTACAACTTAAAGTTCATAAACTGTTAGCAGGAAGACGCGGATCTGCGATTGTCCTAGACCCAAATGACAATGGCGTACTCGCGATGGTGTCTAGCCCTAGTTATGACCCTAACGCCTTTGTAAATGGCATTTCAAGTAAAGCTTATAAAGCCCTTTTGGAAGATAAAAACCGTCCACTGGTGAACCGTGCAACGCTTGGTATTTATCCTCCAGCATCAACGGTAAAACCTTTTATTGCAGTTGGGGCGCTCCAAGAAGGCGTCATTACGCCTCAAACCACGCGTAATGACCCTGGATATTGGCGAATTCCAAACTCGAAAACGCGTCCCTTCCGTGATTGGTTGCGTTGGGGACACGGTAAAGTCAATATCCTTAAAGCCATTGAAGAATCAGTGGATACTTTCTTCTATCAAATCGCCTATGATATGGGCATTGATAGACTATCTAAGTGGATGATGATGTTTGGTTTTGGTGACTATACTGGCATTGACATCTATGAAGAAAGTAAAGCGAATATGCCGACACGTGAATGGAAAATGGCTCGTCATCGCACGCCATGGTATCAAGGTGATACGATTCCAGTAGGTATTGGACAAGGTTATTGGACTGCAACACCAATGCAAATAGCCAAAGCTACTTCCGTGCTGGTTAATCATGGAGAAGTTTTATCTCCACACCTATTACGTGCCACCATCGATAATGGTGATAGTTTTGAACACCAAACAATGGCTGAAGTTGACTCTCGCCCGCCGATTACTGGAGTGAAAGAGAGCTACTGGGACATCGCACTCGAAGGAATGCGGTTGGTTAACCATGGTGTCAAAGGTACTGCTCGCCGCGCATTTAAGAACATGCCTTATCAGTCGGGTGGTAAGTCCGGTACAGCACAGGTGTTTAGCTTGGCTCAAGACCAGGAGTACAACGCTGAGGAACTGGAGGAGCACCTAAAAGACCACGCATTATTCACGGGTTTTGCACCTTTCAAAGATCCAAAGGTAGTTGTGACAGTTGTACTAGAAAACGCCGGAGGTGGTTCTTCTAATGGCGCACCTGTAGCACGTCAGCTGTTTGATTTGGCCCTTCGAGACGAAAAGAGTGAAGAAGAATGAGATTTGATCCATCAACAGGACAAAATAGAGTTCTATTCGAACGCTTCCATATCGATTTGCCACTGCTATTAGGTATTCTGGCTTTAATGGCCTTTGGTCTAGTTGTTATGTACAGTGCAAGTGGGCAGAGCTTGGCCATGATGGACAGGCAAGCCATGCGTATGGTTCTCGCCCTCGTTGTTATGATTGTACTCGCACAATTCTCCCCGAGAACCTACGAGTCACTCGCTCCAATCATGTTCTTTGTTGGGGTACTATTGCTACTCGGAGTATTGTTTTTTGGTGAAGCATCTAAGGGAGCGCAGAGGTGGCTCAATTTAGGCTTTGTTCGCTTTCAACCTTCAGAACTACTGAAACTTGCCGTGCCTTTAATGGTCGCTCGATACATAGGTAAGCGTTCACTTCCTATCACCTTCCAAACTTTAGTGATGTCTTTAGTGATGGTATTTGTACCAACTATTCTGATTGCGAAACAACCCGACTTAGGTACATCCATACTAATAGCCGCTTCTGGTATTTTCGTAATCTTCCTTGCAGGTATCAGTTGGAAAATCATTATTAGTGCGGTTGTAGCACTTGGAGCCTTTATCCCTGTGTTATGGTTCTTTTTGATGCGTGAGTACCAAAAAGTCCGTGTCAGAACCTTGTTCGATCCAGAATCAGATCCACTCGGTGCGGGCTATCATATTATCCAAAGTAAGATAGCCATTGGTTCCGGTGGGATTACTGGCAAAGGCTGGATGCAAGGTACTCAATCACAACTTGAATTTATTCCAGAACGACATACTGACTTTATTTTTGCAGTTATCGCCGAAGAATGGGGCATGATAGGCATTTTATTATTGCTTTCCCTCTATCTATTTATTATTGGCCGTGGTTTATATTTAGCCAGTTCAGCACAAACCGCATTCGGTAGAATGATGGCAGGCAGCATTGTACTTAGCTTTTTTGTTTACGTTTTCGTAAATATTGGTATGGTAAGCGGTATATTACCTGTAGTAGGCGTACCCCTACCTCTTGTCAGTTATGGCGGCACCTCCATGGTGACGTTAATGGCTGGTTTCGGCATCTTAATGTCTATCCATACGCACAGAAAGGCATTTTCAAAGGCAACGTAATGAATCGATTTTCTATCCGCCACCGTCACTACCAAACATTGCTTTGCTTTACTGTGGGATTGGTCGCTCTTGCTGGTTGTTCGTCGTCTGACAGTCGCTATGAGTTAAGCGATGATGTTGCACCTTCAAGTCCTATCTCTGTTGACCATATTGAAGGAGCTCAACCTAAATATGAACCTTATAGCTTAGGCGGCAACAAGAACTACACCTTGCGAGGAAACAGCTACAAGGTGATTAAAGATCCAACCGGATTTAAAGAGCGCGGACAGGCTTCGTGGTATGGGAAAAAATTTCATGGTCATCTGACGTCGAATGGTGAAGTGTATGACATGTATTCTATGTCGGCTGCCCATAAAACCTTGCCTCTACCAAGCTATGTTAAGGTCACCAATTTAGACAATGGCAAAGAAACCATCGTTCGCGTCAATGATCGAGGTCCTTTTCACGAAGGGCGAATCATTGATTTGAGCTATGCGGCGGCAAAGAAACTCGATGTCATTAAGACAGGTACCGCCAATGTTGAGATTGAGGTAATCATTGTCGAACGCTCCACTAGCCAACATAAAGTAGACAAACACCCAGAGTACACCATTCAAGTTGCCGCATCTCCACATAAGGATCGCGTCGAAACTTTATCGAAAGAACTCGGTCAAAAGCTATCAGTGGACACATTTCTAGCACCTGTAAATAGCAACTACCGTCTAATGCTTGGTCCTTTCAAAGACTACAAGCAGACTCAAGATGTTCTCGAACAAGTGAAAAAGATTGGCTACTCCTCAGCTTTCGTCAAAAAAATGTAAACATCATTGACATAAATAACGGTTGTTACTTAGTGTAAGCTATCTAGTTTGCCCAGACCGTTCTGTTAATATACGGACAACAAACAAAAATTGTATTCAAATGAATAAGAATAAACCTTCTATGAAACTTCTAACTTCCATTGCTCTTACCGCAACTTTAGCAGCAACTTCTGCTTCTGCGGCGCCTGTTGTTATGCCGGATGCACCTCAAATCGCAGCGAAAGGCTTCGTTTTGATGGACTACAACTCAGGTAAAGTCCTAGCTGAAAAAGAGATGAACACTCAACTTCACCCGGCTAGCTTGACAAAAATGATGACCAGCTACGTTATCGGCCAAGAACTGAAGCGTGGCAACATCACTCCAGAAGATGAAGTTACCATCAGTAAAAACGCTTGGGCAAAGAACTTCCCTGATTCATCGAAGATGTTTATCGAAGTTGGCACAAAGGTAACCGTTGAAGAGCTTAACAAAGGCATCATTATTCAATCAGGTAATGATGCATGTGTAGCAATGGCTGAGCATATCGCAGGTTCAGAAGACGCGTTTGTCGATCTAATGAATGCGTGGGCAAAGTCTATTGGCATGAACAATTCACACTTCGCCAACGTACACGGCTTGGATAACCCGAACCTATATTCTACGCCTTACGATTTAGCGCTACTTGGTCGTGCACTGATCCGCGACGTTCCAGATGAGTACCGTATTTACTCAGAGAAAAAATTCACCTACAACGGCATTACCCAATATAACCGTAATGGCTTATTGTGGGATAAGAGCATGAACGTTGATGGCATTAAAACTGGCCACACAAGCCAAGCTGGTTATAACTTAGTGAGCTCAGCAACTGAAGGTAAGATGCGTTTAGTTGCGGTAGTTATGGGCACTAAGAGCGCCAATGCACGTAAATCTGAAAGTAAAAAGCTGTTGAGCTATGGCTTCCGTTTCTTCGAAACAGTGAATCCACATAAAGCCGACGAAACCTTCGTAGAAGAAAAAGTCTGGATGGGTGACAAAGACGCTGTAGCACTAGGTGTTGACCAAGATACCTTTGTCACACTTCCACGCGGCCAAGCGAAAAACCTAAAAGCAAGTTTCGTACTTGAAAAACAGCTTGAAGCACCAATATCTAAAGGCGATGTCGTTGGTAAGCTATACTATCAACTAGACGGCGAAGATGTTGCTGAATACCCACTACTTGCACTTGAAGATGTTCAAGAAGGTAGCCTATTCAGTCGTCTATGGGATTACATCGTATTACTTTTCAAGAGCTTGTTCTAATAATCAAACTCTAGAGCTAAAAGTAATCAAGTTTCCGTAAAGCCGCATAATGCGGCTTTACTTTTTGTTGGCTTGAGATCATCCACATAAGGCATTACTATTCGCATCGTTATAACGAATTGGTATTTTTGGAGTCCCTAATATGTTGACCATCAACTCTGATGCAAAACTCAAAGACCTACTAGAGTTCCCTTGCTCTTTTACATTCAAAGTGATGGGTTACGCTAAGCCAGAACTTCCTGAAAAGGTAGTGGAAGTAATCCAGCGCCACGCGCCAGGGGACTACAGCCCAACTATCAAACCAAGTGCAAAAGGCAACTACCATGCAGTATCGATCAACATCACTGCAACGTCTATCGAGCAGGTAGAGACCTTATACAAAGAACTTGGTGAAATCGATATTGTTCGCATGGTTCTATAAAAATTTGAAAAATTAAATTTTTTTTGAAAGCAGCTTAGGCTGCTTTCTTTTTATATTTCAAAAACCTAGCACTTAATAGTGATTCAGTCGTTAAGAATTCGTTATTTATTGGTAGTTCAAAACCACCAACATGTTTATAATGCGAATACTTTATTAAGTGGCAGCGGAGTGATTGGTGGAAAATCAACTAGTTGTAAAAAAGCTTGGTAGAAAGGACTATGAGCCTGTCTGGAAAGCGATGCATGAGTTTACTGATAATCGCACAGAACAAACGCGCGACGAAGTTTGGTTAGTTGAACACAACCCTGTGTTTACGCAAGGTCAAGCAGGCAAAGCCGAGCATCTACTTAACACTGGTGATATTCCCGTTGTACAAAGTGACCGTGGTGGCCAAGTCACCTATCATGGTCCAGGCCAGTTAGTGGCCTATTTCTTAATCAATCTCCGTCGTAAAAAACTGGGCGTTCGTGAACTGGTTACTCATATCGAAGACCTCGTTATTCAAACGCTAAAAGAATACAATATCGAATCGGCTGCGAGACCCGACGCACCTGGCGTCTATGTTGACAATAAAAAAGTATGTTCATTGGGCTTACGCATCAGAAAAGGATGCTCTTTCCATGGACTGGCGTTGAACGTCAATATGGATCTCACTCCCTTTTTAAGAATTAATCCTTGCGGCTATGCCGGAATGGAAATGGTTCAGGTCAGCCAGTTGGGCGGTCCACAGCAAGTGTCCGTCGTAGAAGACCAATTAATCAAAGCACTCATAACAATACTTGATTACGAGCAAGTAGAATTCAGCGAAGAAGCATAAGACGATGAGCAAACCTATCCAAATGGAAAAAGGCGTTAAGTACCGTGACGCTGACAAAATGGCATTGATTCCAGTTAAGAACATGCCTACCGAGCAGAAAGAGATCCTTCGTAAACCAGAGTGGATGAAGATCAAACTCCCAGCAGACAGCCAACGTATTCAAGATATCAAATCTGCAATGCGTAAAAATGACCTGCACTCTGTTTGTGAAGAAGCATCCTGCCCTAACTTAGCTGAATGCTTCAACCACGGTACAGCAACATTCATGATTCTTGGCGCAATCTGTACTCGTCGTTGCCCATTCTGCGATGTTGCCCATGGTCGCCCCAACGCTCCAGAAGCTGGTGAACCTAAAAAGCTGGCGCAAACAATCAAAGACATGAAGCTGAAGTATGTTGTGGTGACTTCTGTAGACCGCGATGATCTTCGTGATGGTGGTGCAACACACTTTGCTGACTGTAACCGCGAAATCCGAGCACTTAACCCAGAAATCCGTATTGAAACCTTAGTTCCAGATTTCCGTGGCCGTATGGATGTTGCGCTTGAGGCAATGAAAGACAACCCACCAGATGTCTTCAACCACAACCTAGAGACCGCTCCTCGTCTCTATCGTAAAGCTCGTCCAGGTGCAAACTACAAGTGGTCGCTACAACTGCTTAAGAAGTTTAAAGAGATGCACCCTGACGTACCAACAAAGTCGGGCTTAATGATGGGCTTGGGAGAAACAAAAGAAGAGATCGTGGAAGTGTTGAAAGACCTTCGTGAGCACGGCGTTACCATGTTAACGTTAGGCCAGTACCTTGCGCCAAGCCGTCACCACTTACCTGTAGAACGCTACGTTCCACCTTCTGAGTTCGATGAGCTAAAAGATATTGCACTGGAACTTGGCTTTACTCACGCGGCATGTGGTCCATTCGTTCGTTCTTCTTATCATGCGGACTTACAGGCTCAAGGCGTAGAAATTAAGTAATTCCATTTGTGGTTTTTTGTTAAACACGGATTTCGCTCTCGGAGCCATCCGTGTTTTTTTTAAGAAAAATCGCCAAGATGACAATCTCATACTCGCATTTTCGCTATATTTAGGTAGGCTTAAAGAAAAATATTATTCAATCAAGGATGTAGCATGAAGTTACTTAAAGTTGGTCTGCCTATTTTAGCCGCTACTGTTATTGGTGGTTGTGCGCAGAATACTCAACAAGACAACTACTTAGAGGCGTCATTTGAACTGTGTAATACCGAGGTAAATCTGTACTCGGTGAGCGACGATGGTCGAGTTCGTATCGTTTGTAAAGACGGCGCTAAATTCGCACTGAACAGCGAGAAAACGCTGGATATCATGCGTGACATTAATATCGATTACTGTAATGGTGAAGGCTTGGGTCAATTTAGTGAAAGTCGCAAGTACTACTCGTTCAAGTGTAAATCTGGAACTTTACTGAATATCAATAAATAGCTAGCGTTTACTTTTCAAACGAATACAAGCTCAAAAAAGCGAGCTCATAGCTCGCTTTTATTATTTCTTAGATAAATCTATTAAGCGTAAACAGGTAGACGCTTACAGATCTCGAGTACTTTAGCTTTTGTCGCTTCAATCACTGTTTCATCATTGATGTTGTCTAAAACATCACACATCCAGTTAGCAAGTTCAGTCGCATCTGCTTCAGTAAAACCACGGCGAGTAATCGCTGGAGAACCAACACGGATACCAGACGTTACGAACGGGCTACGAGGGTCATTTGGTACTGAGTTTTTGTTTACAGTAATGTTCGCTGCACCTAGGGCTGCATCCGCTTCTTTACCTGTAATATCTTTGTCGATTAGGTCAACAAGGAACAGGTGGTTCTCAGTTCCGTTAGACACAATCTTGTAGCCGCGCTCTTGGAACTGGGCAACCATCGCTTTTGCGTTCTTAATTACGCGAGCTTGGTACTCTTTAAACTCAGGCTCCATTGCTTCTTTGAATGCTACTGCTTTACCAGCGATAACATGCATCAAAGGACCACCTTGACCACCAGGGAAAACAGCTGAGTTTAGCTTCTTGTACATGTCTTCGCCTGCATTAGACAGGATTAGACCACCGCGAGGACCCGCTAATGTTTTGTGTGTTGTGGTCGTCACAACGTGTGCATGAGGAACAGGCGTTGGATAAACACCAGCTGCAATAAGACCTGCAACGTGCGCCATATCAACAAACAGATACGCGTCGACTTTATCCGCAATTTCACGCATACGAGCCCAGTCTACGATCTGGCTATACGCAGAGAAACCACCAATGATCATTTTTGGCTTGTGCTCAAGTGCTAGCTGTTCCATCTCGTCATAGTTGATTTGACCAGCTTCATCGATACCATAAGGAATTACGTTGTAGTGCTTACCAGAGAAGTTAACTGGAGAACCGTGAGTAAGGTGACCACCATGAGCCAAGCTCATACCTAATACTGTATCGCCTGGGTTAAGTAGAGCCATGTACACGGCACTATTCGCTTGAGAGCCAGAGTGAGGCTGAACGTTCGCATACTCACAACCAAATAGCTCACACGCACGGTCAATCGCTAGTGCTTCCGCTTTATCGACGTATTCACAACCACCGTAGTAGCGCTTGCCCGGATAACCTTCAGCATATTTGTTTGTTAGCTGAGAGCCTTGCGCTTCCATTACGCGAGGGCTGGTGTAGTTTTCCGAAGCGATAAGCTCGATGTGCTCTTCTTGACGAAGGGTTTCTTCTTGAATAGCTGCAAATAGCTCCGCATCGTAATCAGCGATGTTCATATCACGCTTAAGCATCTGTATCTCCTGACTCAGATTGTTCTGAAAGTTTCAAAAAAACCACACAATGACCAAAAGCAAACGTTTTCGTCACCACATTTGATGACTTGCATCATACATAATTTGATCTAGGTCATAAAGAGAAAATTGGAAATTTCTCATGCAGTTTTCTCATAGTGAACCTTAGGTATCATCATGGGCGCCTGAATTAGTACGACAATGTGTACACTAAGTGTCAATAATTCCATTTACACAGTGTAAAATTTGAATTACATAGGTTTACCGCAAATTTCGCCTTCAAGCTACCGAAAAGATCATCTTTTCAATACTATTGCGGCGATTATTACTAAGAAGAATTTTGAACTGATGCAAAAACACTCACGTAGAGAAGATTGGATAGCAATACTGACTGGTACATTTATTGTTGCCCAAGGTATTTTCTTTCTTCAGTCGGCTCAACTATTAACTGGCGGTACCACAGGCCTGGCGCTTCTTGTAAGCCAGTTTGTGCCAGTTTCTTTCGGTACCTTGTATTTTGCCTTCAATAGCCCGTTCTATCTGTTAGCATGGAAACGCTTTGGTAAACGTTTTGCCGCGAGTAGTGCTATTTCGGGGGCGTTGGTCTCTGTTATCACAGATAACATGTACCGTGTCGTGTCACTGGATCAGATTAACGATATTTATTGTGCTATTGCTGGCGGCTTGCTGATGGGGCTCGGCATGCTGATTCTATTCAGACATCGCTCAAGTCTTGGTGGGTTCAATGTGCTTTGCCTGTTTATTCAAGATAAATTTGGTATTTCAGTTGGCAAAACTCAAATGGCAATAGATTGCTCGATCCTAGTCGCTTCGTTCTTCTTTGTCTCACCGAGCGTCATTATGATCTCCATCTTGGGTGCAGTGATGCTGAACCTTGTTCTAGCTATGAACCATAAGCCTACCCGCTACGTAGTGACCTACGGTTAATACCAATGCCCTTCGCTTTCCTCTCAGTTCGGCGAAGGGCATTGCTCGTTACTTATTAATCAAAATAGCTACCGTCTCATACGGCTTCATGACTACTTTTTTCTCAAGCGTTACTTTGCGTTCTAGGCCGTAGTTACTCAAGACTCGTTGTCCAGTGAGCGCAACGAAAGATTCAGGTAGAGTGACCTGAGTCTCCTGCCCGAAATAGTTATTCAGGCATAGCAACATGGTTTCAGCGTTTTCTCGCAGATATCCATGCACCTGTTCATGCTCCGGGAACAAATCAGTATAACTACCATCGGTTATCACAGGCATCGTTTTGCGAAGAGCGATAAGCTCCTTGTAGAAGTAGAACACGGATTGTTCGTCTTGAAGTGCTGCCTGAGCATTGATCTGCGAGTAGTTTTCAGAGACTCCAATCCAAGGTGTTCCTGAAGTAAAGCCAGCATTAACACTGCCATCCCACTGCATCGGCGTACGAGAGTTATCGCGAGATTTTTGCTGCAAAATCGCCATCATCTCATCATGAGACGTTGTGCCCTCTTCAACCATTAGTTTGTACATATTCAAACTTTCCACATCACGATACTGAGCAAGCTCAGTAAAGCCTGGGTTAGTCATACCAATCTCTTCGCCTTGGAATATGTATGGCGTTCCCTGCATTAAATGGACGGATGCTGCGAGCATTTTCGCCGACTTATTGTGATAGCGGGTATCATTACCCAAGCGGCTCACAATACGTGGCTGGTCATGGTTACACCAAAACAGTGCTCCCCAACCTTTGCCATTCAGACCCGTTTGCCAATGGTTGAAAATCTGCTTGAGCTGGGCAAAGTCAAAATCCGCTTTAGTCCACTTCTCTCCATTTGGATAATCAACTTTCAAGTGATGAAAGTTAAACACCATCGACAGCTCTTTGCTATCTAACGCGCTGTATTGCTGGCAATGCTCTAGCGTTGTCGAAGACATCTCACCGACCGTCACTGAACCATACTTTTGGAATACCGCTTCGCTGATCTCTTGTAGATATTCATGCACTCTAGGGCCATCAGTGTAAAAGCGACGGCCATCACCAATATGATCATCTGCAAAATCTTGCTGCTTTGAAATCAGGTTAATGACGTCTAACCTAAATCCATCGACTCCTTTTTGCGCCCAAAACTCAATCACACGTTTTACGTCGTCTCGAACAGCAGGGTTCTCCCAGTTCAGATCGGCCTGCTCTTTGGCAAACAAATGCAAATAGTATTCGTTTGTGGCTTCATCTAGTGCCCATGCAGAGCCACCAAATTTAGATTGCCAGTTGTTTGGGGCTTGCCCATCACGACCAGGTTTCCAAATATAATAATCACGATAAGGACTTTGCTTATCACCAAGAGCCGACTGGAACCATTCATGCTGTGTTGACGTGTGGTTCACTACGATATCCATGATTATACGAATCCCCTTTTGATGAGCTTGTTCTAGTAGCTCATCAAAATCTTGCATGGTGCCAAAATCAGGGTTAATAGCGTAATAGTCAGCAATATCGTAACCGTTATCAATCATTGGAGAGGCATACACTGGTGTTAACCAGATAGCATCAACACCAAGCTGATCAAGGTAATCTAGCTTTGAGGTAATGCCTTTGATATCCCCCATACCTTTGTTGCCGCTGTCACAAAAACTCTTCGGATAGATTTGATAAATAGTGGCGGTTTTCCACCAGTCTTGTTGAGCTTGTTGACTCATCGATTTCAATCTCACTTACCATTACAAAAGAAACAAAAAGAAAACAGTGGCTCAAATTGAGCCACTAATGGGGGAGTTACGCGCTTGCAAGCTCTAGCTCGCCTTTTGACTGAGCGCGTTTATACAGGAACAGGGTTAGGATAATTGGCACCGCCATAGCTACTAGCATCGCCATTAGATATACCGTCCAGTACTGAGGTTGGATGGAAAGAATACCCGGTAGACCACCAACACCAATACCATTCGCCATTACACCAGCGCTACCACAAATCGCTGCAGCAAGCGCACTACCAATCATGGCGCTCAACATCGGGAATTTGTATTTCAAGTTAATACCGTACATTGCAGGTTCTGTTACTCCTAAGTACGCAGAGATAGCAGCAGGAACTGAAATATCTCGTTCGCCTTCGCGCTTACTAATAATGATGATACCGACAACTGCAGAAGCTTGAGCAATGTTTGACAAAGCAATCAAAGGCCAGATTGGCGTACCGCCAAGGTCTTGCATAAGCTGTAAGTCAACGGCGTTAGTCGTGTGGTGGATACCCGTTATCACAAGTGGTGCGTATAGGAAGCCAAATACCATAGAACCAAGAACCGCGAAGTCACCCGTCATCGCAGCTTTCGCTGCAAATGCAACACCGTCACCCAGCACGCGACCAAAAGGACCAATAAGTGCGTGCGCTAAAATCACAGATAGAATGATTGAAACGAAAGGCACCACAACCAGATACAGGTAACTTGGAACAATACGTTTAAGGTTCGTTTCGATAAAGGCCAACGCAACACCGGCTAACATGGCCGGAATGACCTGAGCTTGATAGCCCACTTTCTCTATCACGAATAAACCAAAGTCCCAGACTTCAGGAACCTGCTTACCGATTAAGTAGGCATTCATTAGTTGTGGCGACACCAAGGTCACACCCAGAGTAATACCCAGAATAGGTGTGCCTCCCAGTTTTTTCACTGTCGACCAGCACACACCAACAGGCAGGAAGAAGAAGATTGCTTCACCAATTAACCATAAGAACGAATGAACCGTGGCCCAGAACTGGCTGATTTCAACCAGCGTCTTGCCATCGAACATGCGAATGTCGCCAATGACATTTCGAAAACCAAGAATCAGACCGCCAGTGATAATCGCAGGTAAAAGAGGAACAAAAATTTCGGCTAGATGCGAAATACCGCGCTCGAGAATATTCATATTTTGGCGAGCAGCCAGTTTGGCATCATCTTTTGATGCAGCTTTCTTGCCCGCCATGTCAATAAGTAGCTTGTATACTTCATCGACTTCAGTACCAATTACGACTTGGAATTGGCCAGCATTGGTAAAGCAGCCCTTAACAACCTTTAAGCTTTCTAGTGCTGATTTATCTGCTTTTTCTGTGTCGTTAAGAACAAATCTCAGACGAGTTAAGCAGTGACTCACACTGGCAATGTTGTCGGCACCGCCGACCCCTTCGATGATGGCTGCAATATCTTGCTTCGCTATCTTGCTCATCGTATGTACACCTTTTTACTGATATAGAGACGTTGGATAACAAGCGTCCATGTGTCTCGTTGTATTAATAATACCGCAATGCGCCAATGGGAACATTCCCAAAAATCTAAATGCAGTGTGACACACGAGAAAAAAACGTAAATGGGAACATTCCCATTAATTGAGAGTGATCACAATAATTGTAGAGAAATGCATCAAAAGAAAAGGATGAGAAGACAGAGTAGAAGCCGTGTTTACACAGCTTCTTGTGTGAGATGAGAGACGATAGCGTCGCCTTTCAATTGCTTAATCAATAGGTTAGCTGCTTTTTCACCTGCTTGATGATAGCCAGGATCAATACTGTAGATATTCGGGAATAAAAATGACAACAATTCATTGCCACCAATACCCGTGACAATAATGTCCTCTCTTCCTAACTCTTGTAAGCGCTTAATGGTACCCAGTGCTAGAGTATCGCTGGCGCAGACAATGGCTTGCAGGGAATCACTCACCACATCATCCACTAGTGAATATGCACTCTCATGATGAAGTGCTCCGGTACGAAACCGAGCCGGCAATTGCTGCTCTTCACACCAAACTTGATAAGCGTTTAAGCGAGCTAAGCCTGTAGTTTTATCTTCAGGATCTACACCAATAAACGCCAGATCACTCACGCCTTGATCTTTAAGCTTATTCAGAACCGCGTGGATCAAACCGGCATTGTCGTAATTGATCGACGACACTCGATCGGTATCCATCGCAATCACAACTACCTTTTCATCCCAATCTGCCACGGCATCCAGATCCAACTCGGTAAAACCAAACACTATTACCCCATCCACATTTCGCTTTCGCAACACGTTAAGATGTTCATTAGTTTTCACCGGATCGAACTGGCTTTCCATAATCACAACGTCATAGCCTGCCGCATAGAGTACATTAAGCATGCTGCTGACGGCTTTGTTTTCAGAAGGGGAATCCAGTCGAGAAATGATCACACCAATCACGTTCTGAGCTCCACCACCTCGCATAGACTGAGCCGATTTTGACGGAACATAACCATGCTCCGCGATCACCTGCTCTACCTTTTCGCGAGTCTCAGGCTTAACTTTGGGGTCATTGGTCAACACTCGAGAGACGGTCGATTTGCCGACTCCCGATAGTTTCGCGATATCAAGTATGGTCAGTTTTTTAGTCATTAGCCTTTAGGAATACTGCGTGTGGTCATACGGCAGGACTTATCAGTGACACCATTCATTGTTAGCATGCCTTCTCGACCTTTACTGAACAACTCAATATTAGAATCGGTTTGCGATTCACCATCCAAGGTATAGCGCACGCCGGATGCTGAGGGGACTCTATGCAACGGATATTCCGTCTTGTCTATCAGCAAAAGGATTTGTTCACTGGAAAGTTGAGTGACCTGGAAATTTTGACTATCACACTCATATTGGAGCACATGATAACTACCAGCTGTGGATTCCGTTTGTCCGCCACTACTGCATGCCGCCAATCCACTCACCAATAAAACGGGTAACAACGTTTTTTTTGCAATTGAAAGCATCATTTCTCCTCTTTAAGGCCAACACCCATTCAGTATGTGTCTATTTAGCAAGATACGCTGGTACGTCGCGGATGCTATCAAGAACCGTAGTCGCAATGGACTCGCCGCGCTCAGTAACAGGCTTACCTGTACGAACTAAAATCTTAGTACCCACACCAGCCGCTTCAGCCGCCATCATATCTTCAGCTTTGTCACCCACCATAACGGATTTAGCCATGTCTATCTTGAGAAAATCTCTTGCCGAAATGAACATCCCCGGTTTTGGCTTACGACAGTCACAATCTTGTTTGTAGTCACCAACTCCGTGCTCTGGATGATGAGGGCAGTAGTAAATACCATCAAATTCGATACCATTATCTGAGAAGTTCCAGTCCATCCATTGAGTTAGAGACAAAAAGCGGTCTTCTGAGAACATCCCACGAGCGATCCCTGACTGGTTCGTTACTAGCACGAGCATGTAGCCCATATCTTGTAACTTCTTGGTCGCTTCAAACACACCTTCAACATATTCGAAGTCATGTTCATCGCTTACATAGCCATGGTCGATATTGATTACGCCATCACGGTCTAAAAACACAGCTGGTTTTGCCACAGGTTACTCTCTTGCTCTAGATAAGTGCTAATGACATGAATTATTACATGCTTTTATATCCACATCACTATGAAAATGCCGTTTAGACGTCTAGACGTAAAAATATCTATTGACACAAATCGGTGAAACCCATAGCATCTTCTATCAATTGAGATGTAGTTCAAACTTTTATGCTACTCATTGGGTTTAGGTTGCTTAGATGATCGAAATTAATCAGGTAAACAAAGTGTTTTATCAAGGGACAAAGGAAATCAACGCTTTGTCTGATATTAACCTTCATATTGCTGAAGGCACCATCTTTGGTGTGATTGGCTCGTCCGGTGCAGGGAAAAGTACCCTGATTCGTTGCGTTAACATGCTAGAAGCACCGACGTCTGGAGCAGTCATTGTTGATGGTATTGACCTGACTAAACTGTCCAAGTCAGAGCTAAGCGAAACGCGCCGCAATATTGGCATGATCTTTCAGCACTTTAATCTGCTTTCATCTCGTACCGTATTTGAGAACGTCGCGTTACCACTTGAACTTGCAGGTAAAGCAAGTTCTGATATTGAGAACAAAGTCTCTGAACTGCTTAAATTAGTAGGCCTTGCCGACAAGCGTGACACATATCCGGCTAACCTGAGTGGCGGACAAAAGCAGCGCGTCGCCATTGCTCGAGCCTTAGCTTCTGACCCTAAAGTTCTGCTATGCGATGAAGCGACGAGCGCACTAGACCCAGCGACGACTCAGTCTATTCTTGAACTGCTCAAAGAAATTAACCGTAAACTTAAAATCACCATGTTACTTATTACTCATGAAATGGATGTGGTGAAAAGCATCTGCCATGAAGTAGCAATCATTGGTGATGGTCACCTTGTAGAGAAAGGCACTGTGGGCGAAATCTTCGCTCATCCTAAAACCGAGCTCGCGCACGAATTTATTCGCTCCACACTGGATCTTTCTATTCCGGAAGATTATCAAGCTCGCTTGCAAACCGAACGAGTTGAAGGCAGTTACCCACTGGTACGCCTTGAGTTCACTGGAGCAACCGTTGACGCACCGCTAATGACGCAAATTGCGCGCAAATACAACATTGATGTAAGCATTCTCAGCTCAGATCTTGATTATGCCGGTGGGGTTAAATTTGGCATGATGGTTGCTGAGTTATTCGGTAATGAAAGCGATGATAATGCAGCAATCCAATACCTTCGTGACCACAATGTAAAAGTAGAGGTACTTGGCTATGTCCTTTAATACTGTCTCTGAATGGCTATCACTTAATGGCAATCTACTGCTCGGCGCGACATGGGAAACGCTCTACATGGTCGCTGTTGCTGGCATTGTTGGCTTCGCAGTAGGTATTCCGCTAGGGGTGATTCTCCATACGACGAAGAAAGGTGGCTTGCTGGAAAATCCACGCCTAAATAGTGTGCTAGGTGCCATAGTCAACGTAGGCCGTTCTGTACCATTCTTAGTGTTAATGGTCGCCATCATTCCAGTGACCAAAATGCTCATCGGTACCTTTATTGGTACAACTGCAGCCATCGTGCCATTAACAGTAGGGGCTATTCCATTTGTCGCTCGTTTAATTGAAGGCGCCTTGCTTGAAGTTCCAACGGGCTTAGTGGAAGCGGCGCAGTCAATGGGTGCTACCCCTTATCAAATTATTACCAAAGTGCTGCTTCCTGAAGCATTACCGACTATTGTCAATTCAGTGACAATTACATTAGTGACACTTGTAAGCTACTCAGCAATGGCTGGCACAGTCGGTGGCGGTGGTCTTGGTGATGTCGCGATACGTTACGGATTCCACCGATATGATGTGGTTATCATGGCAGTTACTGTCGTCATGCTCATCGTATTAGTACAAATTATTCAGTCTATTGGCGACACTATTGTGCGCCGCGTAGACCACAGATAATTGAAGTTTTAGATTTATAACAAGGAGAGAGTCATGAAATTCAACGTTAAGAATTTACTCGCAATCGCAGCAGCAGCGTCTGCACTCGTTCTAGCCGGTTGTGGTGAGAAAGAAGCCGATACTAACAAAATCAAAGTTGGTGTTATGGCCGGTGCAGAAGCACAGGTAGCAGAAGTAGCAGCGAAAGTAGCAAAAGAAAAATACAACCTTGATGTTGAGTTAGTTACCTTCACAGATTACGTGACGCCAAACGCAGCGTTAGATGATGGCTCTATTGATATCAACGCATTCCAACATAAGCCATATTTGGATCAACAAATTGCAGACCGCAACTATAAGCTGACTGTTGCAGGTAACACATTTGTCTACCCTATCGCAGGCTACTCTAAGCAAGTAAAGTCTGTGGATGAAATCCAAGATGGTGCTCGCATTGCAGTACCAAACGATCCAACAAACCTAGGTCGTTCTCTGCTGCTTCTTGAGCAACAAGGTCTGATCACGCTACGTGATGGCGTTGGTCTACTGGCTACCGTTCGTGACATCGAGAGCAATCCGAAAAACATCACCATCGTTGAGCTTGATGCTGCTCAACTTCCACGTTCACTCGACGATGTTGCGCTGTCAGTCATTAACACTACGTACGCTAGCTCTATCAACCTAACACCTCAAAAAGACGGCGTATTTGTTGAAGATAAAGAGTCGCCATACGTAAACCTTATCGTAGCTCGTGAAGACAATGTAAACGCTGAAAATGTACAAAACTTCGTTAAAGCATACCAAACTGACGAAGTCTACAACGCCGCTTCTGATATCTTCCAAGGTGGTGTTGTTAAAGGCTGGTAATGACTCGCTTTTAATTCAGATACAAAAAAGGTTGAAGCATCTCGCTTCAACCTTTTTTACGTTCTAAACCCTGCGTTCAAACTGTTTTACTTCAGATGATCCCAAGAAATATTCGACACTATTCGGCAGGTATCGCATTTGAAGTAGAAAATGTCATGCAAAGGCTCATCAAGTAGCCATTCACCACCACATTTAGGGCATTTGCGAGCTTTCTCTTCTGCTAGATCCTTACCACCAACTTTGTAGAGATAGTAATAGGTTGGAATTTGTGTAATGTACTCAATGCGGCCACGAATATCCCAACCACGACGGAAAATATCACTACCAATGTCCGATAGCTCTCGTAATGCGGCATGCTCAGCTTTACATCCTCCTGCCATCTGAATCTCATCGCAAGCTTGCCATTCGGTTTGCCATTTAATGACCGACTTATGGTCTCCATTTAGAGTCGGAGGGTTTCGGTAGAGCGGAATAGGCAATAAGGTCTCACCACTTCGAAGTGGAGAACAAGTGTGCACATAGGTGGTATAAAGCACTTGCCAACTTGGTACTTCATCTTCTGCCGCTTGCTCTGAGTTAATATCGCGTCCCAATAATCTTACTTTAGGTGCGAGCAGGCATGCCTCTGATAAACGCTTGAGGCAGACTTTCACAAAATCAGAGTGATGTTTGGGATGTAGGCTTTCTTGTTCAGGACACACAGCTCGTACAAAAAACTCCCCTTCCCCCATCACTATGGGAAATTCACGCCCTAATACCTGACCGTTATATCGCAGCGCATCCATCAGGCCATTAATACCTTTTTCTACTGCGCTGATGGTGGTGTTATCAAAACACTCAAAATGAAGCTCAACAACATACATAATTAAACGTTAGGCTCCAATCCATCGAGGAAAGTGACGATATCTTCAGCAATCACATCTCTTCTATCGGTACCCAAACGCTCCAGAATGACATTTCCAGTGATGTTGCAGATTGAAATCACGTCCATATCGGCATCGGTTGCCGCGATAAATACCGTAGGCTTAAGCTTCAACCTTCTTTGTGTCACCAAGTGGCCCAAGATATTTTCTTGCAAACGAGTAAAATCATCGTCACTCCAAACTTGCAGTAAGGTCAGTTCGTTACCCTGCCAAGTTGCTTCCATATCAGCACTATATTGATGGCCGTAAAAACCTTTAATGTCATCGTGAAGGCTCAACTCAATACCTTGCTCGATGTTTTCGAGCATCTCAGGAGCATCGCGAAGACAATGTGTCCAATAAACCTGTTGCTCGTCTTTGCTATCAATACATGGGGAAACTAATCCATGCAATTCTTCACTAGCAGGAAGTGTTTGATGTTTTTCTTGCCATGCTTGTTGATAGCGTTTTGAAAACGCCTCCAAAGCTTGTTGTACACTTTGATTCATATTCTCTCCAGTTATCCTTCGCTTACAACGCGTTTTACCACGACAAAGGATGACAGCTATTCAGGGATCTCGTAAAATTCAGCTTATTCTAATCGAAATATCACACAATTATGAGCAAATATTCCAACGCTAAAGAGCTTTCAGGTCTCACCCTCGGCCAAAAAACCGAGTACGCCAATCACTACGATGCCACTTTATTGCAACCAGTGCCGAGAAGCTTAAATCGTGATGACCTTGAACTAGGGAAAACTCTGCCATTCCAAGGGTGTGATATTTGGACGCTATATGAAATCTCATGGCTCAATGCTAAAGGTTTACCTCAAGTCGCGGTCGGTGAAGTGTCCATTCCAGCTACGAGTGCAAACCTTATCGAGTCGAAGTCATTCAAACTGTATTTGAATAGCTACAATCAAACGCGATTTGCAACTTGGGAGCAAGTGCAGTCCACAATTGTAACTGATCTGTCTAACTGCGCAGGCGAAACGGTCAGTGTCAAACTGACCCCTGTCGCGGATTTCGAAAATACCAAAATCGTAGGTATGGCAGGCGAATGTATTGATGACCAGGATATTGCCATCGATAACTACGAATTTGATGCAGAGCTTCTTAAAGACGCTGCGGGTGATGAAATCGTTGAGGAAGCGCTTCATAGCCATCTGCTAAAATCAAATTGCTTGATCACTAATCAGCCAGATTGGGGCAGCGTGGAAATACAATATCAAGGCGCAAAGATAGATCGAGAAGCGTTACTGCGCTACTTAGTGTCCTTCCGCGAACACAACGAATTCCACGAACAGTGTGTCGAACGTATTTTCACTGATTTGATGCAATACTGTAATCCAACTAAGTTAACTGTGTATGCAAGATACACTCGTCGCGGTGGTTTAGACATCAACCCATACCGTTCTAATCAATATCAAGCACCTGAGCATAATGCTCGTATGGCAAGACAGTAACCTTTTAAACTTCAGGAAATGGACACTTTCATGGGCTCTAAATTTTGGGTTGTATTAGGGATTTTTGCAGCGCTTCTAAGTAGTGTGGCGAATGCAACGTCGTCTTTTACTTCTCCCCTCTTGGTTGAGGCGGATAAGTTGGTCGAAATTGAGCCCAGCAAAGCGCTAGAAATCGCGACCGACTACCTGACAAACCGCAGTTTTGCAGAGCCCAATGATGATCGCCTTCCAAACCTATCTCGTGACGATACCGACCAACGCATTCGAACGCCATTAAGTACGGTGAATGCGTTAATCATCGCTTCTCAAGCCCAGTTTAACTTGGGGCGAGTCCGAGAGGCCTTGCAAGGCTTAGATAAAGCTGAGTCAATGACCAAGCAATATCACTTGCTGTTTTTAGAGCTGGATGTACGCATCCTCAAGACACGTTTACTGTGGCTGACAGACAGCGAAGGGGCAAAGGCGTTAGATGCGCTCAAGACTATAGAAAAAGACCTTGAGGCGATTCGTAAAGGCCAAAGCATTGCTAACCGCACCAGCTACCGCATCAAAATCTTACAAGCAGAGATAGCTTCGGCGGAAAATGAATACGATCTCGCGAATCATATGTATCAAAAGGCGAATGAATTCGTACCGCAAGATAAACTTTCGAAATGGGAAGTTGAATATCATACCGCTTATGGCACCCACTTCCTCCGCTACCGACGCTACAACGAAGCGCTATCTGAGCTCTTGCTCGCTTATTGGACCGCAATCGAGCTGAACAGTAGCGATCAGCTGGCACATATTAACCAATTGCTAGCGCAGTTATTCATGCAGCGTCAGGTACTGGATAAAGCGCTTGAACACTTGTCACAAGCCGCCGATTTTTATGGCAATTACCCTGAGTCCCCTATCCTCGCGGATGTGTTAAAGCTCATGGGGGATATTTATTTCCTTCAAGGGAAATACAACTTGGCTTTAGTGCATTACTTTAATGTTATCGACCACCAAGCAACCGATAAAAATATCGAAAAAGTCATCGATATTAGAATTAGTTTGGCATCCACGTATTTGCAACTCTACAACTATCCGCTTGCCGAGCAGTATCTTACCCGAGCAGAAAACCTATTAAGTTATGCCGATTACCCGGCGCTTAAGGCGCGTGCATCACTATTGTACGCAGGACTAGCTTACCACCAGCAAGAAAATGACAAAGTCATTGAACATGCCACCAAGGCACTTGAGCTGAGTAAATCCCTGAATCAAACATCGCTAGAACAGCAAGCATACCAGTTGTTAGCGTTAGGCCATGAACAGCAAGGCCACTACCAACAAGCACTCGATGAAATTAAGAAAGCTAATTCGCTGCGCATTTACCAGCAAGATCAGCTTAATCAAATAAGTGAAGACGCCTTCAGGCAACAAAAACAGTTTGTTGAACAGGGCCTACACTACGAAACGCAAAAACAAGAGCTCAAAGATGCACTGCTGCAACAGAAAAAGTTCCAGAAAGTCGCTTTTGGTCTGTTCTGTGCCCTCTCTGTCATGGCACTGATGGGGCTGAGATTGTTCTATGTTTATCGACGTAACAAAACCGAGTTAAAAGAACTTAATGACACGTTATTTACCCATGCTCGCTCTGGTTTACCGAACCTACGTTTATTGAACGCTAACTTACCAAGTTCTTTACAGCGTACCCAAAGCTACTTTGAACAGTGGCAGGTTGGTGAGCTCATTAACGAGCCACTAAGCGATCGTCTTCGTTTTGTCATGATCGATGTACCGTTCCTAAGAAACATGTACCTTCAAAACGGTTACAAATCGGGTCTCGAACTAGAACGAGCATTTGGTGAATTTATCCGTAGCAAAATAGAAAGCCCCGCTCGTATCTATCATTTCTCCGACGCGAACTTACTCTACATTGAGCCGAGTATTAAGCCGCGAACCGCAGAGAGTTTATTCGAAGAAATTCAAAGTTGGGTGGACGAATTTGAGCCAAATCGAAACATCAATCGTATCGTCCGAGTCGGCATGGCCAACTACCCCTTCTTGCCACGAGCCTACACCGCCATCAATGATAAAGAGCTGCTTGACATCTTACTCATCGCCACGCATATGGCACGTGATGTCAGTATGAAAGAAAGTAAAAGTCATTGGGTTTATTTGAAGGCGATAGATAATGCACCTGCTGCAAGTTTAGCGACTGAAGATATCCGACAAGCATGTCGAACCGCTATAAAACAAGGACTAATAAAAGTGCACTCATCCTCTCAGAATGAGGACGGGTTCAAAAAAATACTGACTAGTGAGTAAAAATACGGCACTTGAACGCAAGATTACGTGACGTTGTGATGTTTTTTGATATTATCAATCAATACATCAATAAGTTTGACAACTAGTTTGTTTTTATAGGATTTATGGGCTCACAGGATAGCGAGACAATGGAGAATCTCCATCAGCTTAGAATGCAGTTGGAGCAATTACGCGTTGCTCAACGAGATGCATCGCTGAAATCTCGTCGTGAGCAAACCATTCTAAAACGCTTTATTGGTACCTTAAGTCACGCCCATATTGGTTCGCACTCGCGAATTGATGACAAACTGATTGAATTACGCCATGAGTTAGAGCATAACAAAGACATCAGTAGTTTGGTGCCAAAGTTTGCTATTTTGGAGCGCCTGATCGGTCAAAAGGCAGTTGCCATGGAAAAACAACAAAGCTCATTGGAAGAGCAGACTCGACGCAGTGGCGAAACGTTGCAGCGCGTTGCTGGCCTACCCGCTCAAATCAAGCGTGACCTGCGCTCTATCCTTGCTTACAACGACAACAACTCACTAAAACTCACTGATAACGCGGTGAAACTGCTGGCAATTTATGAACGTGCCATCAAGATTATTACCTCAAACTCTGCGTTAACCTCCAAAGAACCAGAAATCAGTGCGGATTCCGCTTTACTGTTAACCTTAGGTGACGAGCTTCAGAACCTGATTACAGAACTTGATTTTGACGGTGAGCCTGGGGAGCAACTGTTTGAAATTCGCTCTAAGCTGCTTACTGACGCCTCCGGCAATAACTTGCTCGAGCTGACCTTACAAGTACTACGTTTGGTTATTGATGCCACCAAATATGAGCGTCGCACCTCAGAGCAATTTTTAGAACGAGTAAATACGTCACTTTCGTCCTCACTAAAAAGCAATGCTCAAAACCTCGATCAGAATCAAATCTACTTTGAGCAGCGACAAATCATGAGTAAAGAACTCAGTGATTTAGTGACTACGGGACAAAACAGTATCGCCAACTTGCAAGACTTAGAAGATGCTAAGCGAACCATGAATCCATTGTTTGCTCAACTAGCTTCCCTAACCGAGCGCCTGCAACATGCCGAAGCTCGTGAACAAGCCTTGTTAGAAAGAATGACGCACAGCAATAATCAGCTTGAGTCACTTTACGATGTCACTCAAGACTATCGACGCCGCCTAGAGGATCAATCCAAACGCATGCTGTTAGACCCCCTTACTAAGGTCTACAATCGTACCGCTTTGCTGGATAAACTTGAGATCGAATATCGTCGCTGGCTTAAGAATCAGCATCCACTCTGGGTTATTATCTTTGATATCGATAAGTTTAAGAGCATAAACCACAACTTTGGCTATAGCGCTGGAGATAAGGCTCTTAAAATCATCGCTAAAACCATTTCAAGCACAGTTTCAAAGACAGATACCGTTGCTCGCTTCTCTGGCGAAGAGTTTGTACTGATTATGCCTGAGCAAAATGAAGCTTATTGCCAAGCTAAAGTTAGAGAAATACAAACTAAAATCAGCAACTTACCATTCAAATTCCGTGACCAACTGATCACTATCACTTTATCAGCAGCAAGTACGGCCTTTAGTCACAATGACACCCCAGATGAAGTGCTTGAGCGTTTACACAAAACGATCGCACACACTCAAAAACTCGGTCCTAACCAATTGGCTTGGAAGCCCTAGTCCTCTTTTATTTTTCAAATAGTTATAGAAACTTGTGTCACATTTGCTAATCTAATAGTTATCTGTGTACTTAACCGAAGCTATTGCTGGAACTAAGTCCACAGCCAATAACTAAAACTACGCGACCGACTGCAAAGCGCGAGTAACTATAGCAACGCAAATAACTATAACAACACGAATAACTAAGGCGATTGGTTCACTGTCTGATATTTGACTCTTAAGCTTTCAGCCAACAAATACAGACAGTAGCGAGACATGAATCGCTTTCGGTTCTAGAAAAGGAAATGCTTATGATCACGCATATTAGCCCAGCAGGGAGTATGGACCTGCTGTCTCAGCTAGAAGTAGAGCGTCTTAAAAAAACCGCATCTAGTGACCTTTATCAACTGTATCGCAATTGTACCTTAGCGGTACTCAATTCCGGCAGCCACACCGACAACTCAAAAGAGCTGCTCGACAAATATAAGACTTTTGATGTTAATGTCATGCGCCGTGAACGCGGCATCAAACTTGAACTAGCCAATCCACCAGAACATGCATTCGTGGATGGTCATATTATCAAAAGTATCCAAGAACACCTCTTCTCTGTGTTACGTGACATCGTATACGTCAACATGCACTTGGCCGATAGTCAGCGACTTAACCTGACCAACTCTACCCATATCACTAACTTAGTGTTTGGTATCTTACGTAATGCGGGCACATTGATTCCAGGTATCGAACCTAATTTGATTGTCTGTTGGGGCGGACACTCCATAAACCCAACAGAATACCAGTACACTCGAGAAGTCGGTAACGAACTTGGTCTACGAGAGCTTAATATCTGCACTGGTTGTGGTCCAGGCGCAATGGAAGGACCAATGAAAGGAGCCGCGATTGGTCACGCCAAACAGCGTTATACTGAGCAGCGTTATCTAGGTTTAACCGAACCATCAATTATTGCGGCCGAGCCACCAAACCCAATCGTCAATGAGCTGGTTATCATGCCCGACATTGAAAAGCGCTTGGAAGCGTTTGTTCGAATTGCCCACGGTATTATTATTTTCCCAGGTGGTCCAGGGACAGCGGAAGAGCTACTATATATCCTTGGTATCATGATGCATCCGAATAATGCCGACCAGCCAATGCCAATCGTCCTGACAGGTCCAAAAGAGAGCGAAGCCTACTTCCGCTCCATTGATGAGTTTGTCCGTTCGACCCTTGGCGAAGAAGCGACGAAGTATTATCAGATCATTATTGATAATCCAGAGAAAGCTGCACAAATCATGAAACAGGCGATGCCAACGGTAAAAGAACATCGTAAAAAAACGGGCGATGCATACAGCTACAACTGGTCACTGCATATTGAACCTGAGTTCCAACTTCCGTTCGACCCCACTCATGAAAATATGGCAGGGTTAGATTTACATCTTAACCAAAGACCTGAAAACCTAGCAGCCGCCCTGCGCCAAGCGTTTTCTGGCATCGTGGCTGGTAACGTTAAAGCTGAAGGCATCAAAGAGATAGAGAAACATGGACCATTTATCATTGACGGTGATAAATCATTAATGAAGAAAATGGACCGATTGTTAGCTGATTTCGTGGCGCAACAACGCATGAAATTACCGGGTTCTGAGTATGTTCCATGTTATCGAATCGCCAACGGCGAATAAAACACTGAAACTCAACTGAAGATTATTTACAATAAGGCCACGTTCTCAAGTGGCCTTAAATTTATGTCAATTCATCTCGTTATCATCGATGCACTCAATCTCATCCGCCGAGTACATGCGGTTCAACCCGACCCAACAGATATCGATAGAACCATTCAAACCACGTCGAGAACCTTACATCGCATTTTAGACGAGTCCAAACCCACGCATATCATTGCCGTGTTTGACCATCATGAACAGGATCGAGGTTGGCGCGCTGACATCCTTCCTGAATACAAGCAAAACCGTAAACCCATGCCTGAGCCTTTATTCAATGGTTTGGAAAAAATACAAGATGCTTGGTGGCAATTAGGAATCGATTCCTTGCTTTCTGAAGGCGATGAAGCTGATGACTTGGTCGCGACCTTGGCGGTAAAAGTAGCCAGTCACAACGAGAAAGTCACCATTATTTCTACAGATAAAGGCTATTGCCAGATACTTTCGCCAACATTACAAATTCGCGATTATTTCCAACACCGTTGGCTAGACGCACCATTTGTTGAGCAAGAGTTTGGGGTCAAACCGGAACAACTTGCCGACTACTGGGGGTTAACTGGAATCAGCTCATCACAAGTACCTGGGGTTGCTGGGGTAGGACCTAAAGCGGCCAAGGAAATCCTTAATCAGTTCACCGATATTGAGTCGGCTTATACCTCGGATGACCTCGCAGCTAAATACCGTAAGAAGTTAGATGAGCATATTGAAATGGCGAGAAAGTGTAAGCAGGTTGCCGCACTAAAAACCGACATTGAGTTAGGCTTTAATTTACAAGATATCAGATTCGAGGGCTCAAGCGCTCAGTCTTAAGCCCCCATACGCTTTAATGAGGCGAGATGTTGGATAGCACTTGGATGTGCACTGTGATTTCTTCACGGTCGTGGTACAAGTGCTTAGCTTGAAGCTTAAACTTCACCTTGTTCTCGATTAAGAATACCTTAAGGTTTTCAATATCCTGAAGAACCTCGTCATAGCGACCTTTCATTGGCAACTTCAGGTTAAAGATAGTCTCTTTCGCCCAACCACGAATCAACCACTCGCCCATCAGATGAGCAACACGAGCTGGTTTCTCAACCATATCACACACCAACCAAGTAACGTTTTTACGTGGTGGCTCAAACTTAAAACCATCGACTTGATGATGCTTCACTTGACCAGTATTCATTAAGCTGTCTGCCATCATGCCATTATCGATAGCATGAACAAACATCGAACGACGCACTAATTGATACGTCCAACCGCCTGGACAGGCACCTAGATCAACGCCCCACATGCCTGATGCTAATCGAGTATCCCACTCTTCTTTAGGGATAAAGACATGGAATGCTTCCTCAAGCTTTAATGTTGAGCGACTTGGCGCATCCACCGGGAACTTAAGACGAGGGATACCCATGAAAAACGCGGAGCTATTTTCTGGATAGGAGTAACCAACAAAGCAATGTCCTGAACGAATAAAGCAAATATGCAGCACTGGCTTCTTACTATGCTCTTTATTGAACAGATAACCTTTACCACGCATCGCTTGGCGAACCGGCACCGTGAACTTACGACAGAACTTAAGTAGCTCTTTCGCTTCATTAGTATCAGGAGTTTCAATACGTAAATCCCCACAGCGAGGAAATTGCTCAATGGACTCCAATGACTCAAGTAGCGGCGTAATACGGTCTTCTGCTGGGAGTGACTCTAGTTCACTCGCGATGGCAAACATTTGACGAGCAAAAATCAGTGATTGGAAATCGATCTCACGAATCAATCTATCTGCATCGCCTGCTTGGTAACATTCAAATATCACATAGCCAGAGTTATTCTTCACTCTAGGGAAGCCGAATACTTCAATGGCATTCGCTTTGTCTTGAATCTCACCTGCACACTCTTTCTCGAATCCAGAGCGGCAATAAAGCATTACTTGTTTCACTGATTGACTCCATCTTTGGTTGTTTCGTCAGTCATCTGATATCCAGCGTAGGCGAGAAATACCCAACCTACCATAAACATCACGCCGCCCATTGGAGTGATAGGTCCAAACCACTTCACCCCAGTTAGCGCTAAGGCGTATAGACTACCGCTAAAGAAAAGGATGCCGATGATAAAGCAAATCGCAGCACGATGAAATGCCTTTCGAGAATTAGGGTTGCTAACGATCGTTGCCAACAAAGCACACAGTAAGATAGCTAAAGTATGAATAAACTGATAAGTCACGCCCGTTTCGAAAACGCCAATAAGATAAGGCGACAGTATCTTTTTCAAACCGTGGGCAGCAAACGCTCCAAGCGCAACACTCAACAGCCCCGAAATAGAAGCGACTATGACAAGAAAGCGGCTAGACATCAGAGATCCCTTTGATAAACAACGCGAGACGATCTACGGCTAACTGTCTATTTTGGGCTTCCGTGAACCCCGAAGACTTGCGAGGCTTAAAGCTATGATCACCATCGGGAATAAAGCTGGTTGAGACTTGGTCTGAAAACTCGAACTGTTCGAATTCTTCAAATTTCCCAAACGTATCTCGCTCTCCTTGGATAATAAGAATCGGTTTATCGATCGTCGCTAAATGTGTGCCTTTATAATTCTCTGGTTTACCAGGAGGATGGAATGGGAAACCTAGACAAGCAATGGATTGAACCATGGGATGTTCAGATAGCATGGATGCCATACGTCCTCCCATCGACTTACCACCAATCACTATCGGCTGACCACCAGCAACTTCCTCTATGACTGCAGTCATCGCCTCTAACAGTTTAGGCGCACGATCAGGTGGGCGTTTTTTGCCATCTATTGCACGTTTTTCCATATAAGGAAAATTGAAACGAGCAACGCGAACCCCTTTTTCAGCCAAACGCGTGGTGACATCTTGCATGAACTCGTGGTCCATTCCAGCGCCCGCACCGTGAGCAAATAAGAACAGTGGTCCATTTTCTGGGCCATCAAACACAACATTATTCATCCAGAAGTTCCTCTTGCTCACTCTGTGCCTTAGCTAACATCCAATCTCTAAAGGTCGCGATACGTCCCATATCTGCTTGTTTATCATGGCACACGACGTAAAACGCATTCTTGGTGACCAGTACTTCATCAAACGGAGCAATCAATCGCCCAGCATCAAGCTCGGGTTGGGCTAATACGTTATTCCCTAAAGCAATCCCTTGCCCATGTGCCGCAGCTTGCAGCACCATAGTCGAGTGACTGAATATCGGGCCATGATTCACATTTACGCCATCAATCTCGTTTTGTTTCGCAAACTGCTTCCAGTCTTTACGAGAGGTATCATGCAATAAGGTGTGTTTTGACAAATCGGATAGCGCATCTAAAGGCTTATTGCCAAGTAACAGTGCTGGAGAGCAGAGTGGCACCAAAAACTCCTGATAGAGCTTATCAGCACGTAAACCAGGCCAATTGCCGCGACCGTAGTAAATCGCTACGTCAACGTCATCCGTTAGCGAACCCTCATCCATGTCCACCGCCTTTATGCGCACATCAATGTCAGGTTCTTGCTCATTAAAGTCAGCAAGCCTAGGAACCAACCACTGAATCGCAAAGCTCGGCGGTAAGCTGATGGTCAACGCACCTTTTTCGCTTCGCTCTAACACCTTATCTGTCGCTTCGGCTAAAGAGGTAAATATATCTTTGATATCAAGAAAATACCCTTGCCCTTCTTCGGTAAGTAATAATGAACGATTACGGCGACGAAACAGTTTTAATCCCAAGAATTCTTCAAGGGCTTTAATCTGATGACTGACCGCAGCTTGGGTCACAAACAGTTCTTCGGCTGCGCGAGTAAAACTCAAATGGCGCGCTGCAGCTTCGAAAACTTTTAGCGAGTTAAGTGGAGGCAAACGTCTAGACATAGCGACTCTCTAAAGCATTAGTTTTTTTAATCTGAAACATTATAAATTGTCCATTGCCGAACAGCCAGAGAAATTCTATATTTCATCCCGCAAACGCGAGTCTGAACGGCTTGATTCTCTGTAGAATCAATTGACTTGCGCTTGCGATGTTGTGTTTGCAATCTCGATTTTCGAGTTAGGTAGATTCTACCACCACACTTTGGCTAGTTATCCCCTAGTCGATGTGTGTACTTCCTGTATTTTTGACCTGTCTGTCAAATTTTCTTACACCGCCTAAATGGCGGTGTTTTTTTATCTGCGTTTTATTCGAAACTATTGCATAAAAAAACGGCCGCAATTTGCGACCGCTTATTACAATATTATTAATAGTAGAACTAATCGTTAATCTATCAGATTAAGATTACAGACCTGCCGCGGCAAACACCTGATTGACGATTTCTTGCGCTTCTGCCTCGATCAGTTTCAAATGCTCTTCACCTTTGAAGCTTTCACAATAAATCTTATAGATGTCCTCTGTGCCTGACGGACGAGCCGCAAACCAGCCGTTTTCTGTCGTCACTTTCAGACCGCCGATTGCAGCACCGTTACCTGGAGCGTGCGTCAAACGAGCTGTGATGGCATCACCAGCTAACGTTTCTGCCGCTACCATTTCTGGAGACAGTTTCTTAAGTACATTCTTTTGTTCAGTGTTGGCAACAGCTTGAATACGGTTGTACTTAGATTCACCGTGCTTCGCTGCCAGCTCTTCGTAGTACTCTTGTGGATTCTTACCCGTTACCGCGGTAATTTCAGCAGCTAGCAAGCAAAGGATGATACCGTCTTTGTCCGTTGACCATGGCGTTCCGTCTTTACGTAAGAAGGACGCACCAGCACTTTCTTCACCACCGAAGCCAAACTCGCCGTTATACAGACCATCAACAAACCACTTAAAGCCCACAGGTACTTCACACAGTGTACGGCCAAGGTCGGCAACCACACGGTCAATTAGCGCACTCGATACTAGCGTCTTACCTACTGCCACATCGTCACGCCACTGGCTACGATGACGGTACAGATAGTCGATACAAACAGCCAAATAGTGGTTCGGGTTCATTAGGCCTTTTGGCGTCACAATACCGTGACGGTCATAATCTGGGTCATTACCAAATGCTAAATCGTAGTCATCTTTAAGCGCCAGTAATCCCGCCATCGCATAAGGTGATGAACAGTCCATGCGAACCACGCCGTCTTTATCTAAAGACATAAACTGGAATGATGGGTCTACCGCTTCGCTGACTAACGTCAGATCCAAGTTGTAAGCGCTGGCAATTTGACGCCAATAATCGATACCTGAACCACCTAATGGATCAACGCCGATTTTCAGGTTTGACTTCTGAATCGCTTCCATATCAATCACATTTACCAAGTCATCGATGTACGGCTTAACAAGGTCACGCTCTTGGAATAAAGGCTGAGTTTTTGCTACTGCAATAGGAAGACGTTTCACGTCTTTCATTTCATTAGCAATGATGTCGTTAGCACGATCCTCAATAGCCTGAGTAAGTTCTGCTTCTGCTGGACCGCCATGCGTTGGGTTGTACTTGATGCCACCATCTTGCGGTGGGTTATGCGATGGTGTGATAACAATACCATCCGCTTTATCCGCATTTGCTAAGTTATGAGTAAGAATAGCGTGAGAAATACCCGGTGTTGGGGTGTAGCCATTGTTCTCTTGAGCGATAACAGTAACGCCGTTTGCTACAAGCACTTCAACGACAGTTGAGAATGCAGGCTCTGACAATGCGTGAGTATCTTTACCTACGAAAAGTGGACCTGTAGTGCCCTTTTCTGCACGAACTTCAGCAACAGCTTGCGCTATTGCTAAAATGTGGTTTTCATTGAAGGTTGCTTTGTCAGCGCAACCACGGTGACCGGAAGTACCAAATTGCACACTTTGTGCTTGGTTGCCAGCTTCAGGTTGAATTAAAAAGTAATTAGCAACGAGCGCAGGAATATTATGCAGGTCTTCTTGCTGAGCCTTTTGGCCCGCGCGTGGGTGTATAGCCATAACAGACGTCCTTTCAAAATTAAGCTTAAAAATAAAAAAAACCTCATAATACTCGTTTCAATATGAACATTATGAGGTTTGAATCGAAATCTTAGATGGATGCCGTCACTTTTTCGATGAGTTCGGCGGGATAATCCATCATGGTCATCACCTGCTCCACCATTTGCCTTTTACGACTGGTATTAGTGTTGGTGATAACCCAGAAAGGGGTATTAGGAATTGCTTTCGGCTTAGTCGTATTGCCGCTTTCTAGCAAAGCCGCTTCATTATTTGCGAAATAAACGCGTTTGCGACCTTTAACTTGTGAAGCTTCAGAGAAGCCTTCTGGATTTAAGCGATGCAGAGTTGATAGTACCAACATAAATCTATCGATAGCTTTTTTCAATCCAGCAAACTCGTCAGAAATCAGCAGTGAGCGCATTTCTTTTACTGAATCTACCGCCTCTACCTGAGGGTTCTCTTTACTAACGACGATAGTTTTAGCGGCAGCTGGTTTCTGTTCCGTTTCGGCTGCATCTACCTTTAATAAACGTCGTAAGATATCTGAAGCACTTTCGCCAATGTGGTGGGTCTGGCTTGCAATATAACGGTATAGATCCTCATCAACCTCAATTGTTTTCATTCGCTTTTCACAGTCTCTATGTTTAAACTCTGGGTGATTATAACGAGTTCCGCGATGAACCTCTACGTTAAACACATCACGAATAACAGAAAAATGTCAGCTTTATTGAACTATAAAAGAGAAGGTCAAGGCTTACCTGTCGTCCTCATCCACGGTCTGTTCGGAGACTTGAACAACCTTGGTGTTTTGGCTAGAGACCTAAAACAAGACTTCGATGTCATTAGTATCGACCTACGTAACCATGGTCGTTCTTTCCATAGCGATGATCATAACTACACCTTGATGGCTCAAGATGTGGTGCAACTGCTTGAGTCATTAGATATCACTAAGCCAATTGTCATCGGTCATTCAATGGGTGGCAAAGTTGCTATGCGTTTGTGTGATTTTGATTATCCACTTTCAAAACTGATTGTGATGGACATGTCTCCAGTCGAGTACACTGTGCGCAGACATGACAATGTATTGTCTGGACTAGACGCGGTGATTGCCAGTAAGCCAACGTCGCGCGCGGATGCTATGGGACTGATGAGTCAACACATCGAAATGGAAGGGGTTCGCCAATTTCTTGGTAAATCTTTGTATAAACAGGATGACTATATTGCTTGGCGTTTTAATGTTGAGAGTTTGAAGCGTAACTACTTAGCTATCTTGAGCTGGCAACCAATTGAGAAAAGTAATGTTCCGATTTTATTTATTAAAGGCGGAGACTCAGATTACCTCACGGCCGAACATCAGCCTTTGATACAAGCTCAATTTTCAAATGCCAAAGCGCATGTTATTGCCAATACTGGGCATTGGCTTCATGCAGAAAAACCGGCAGAAGTACTAAGAGCTATACGCAAATTTATCTAAATTTGACGTCAAACCATTACTCGACTGCGAGCACGCATTAACTTTATCGAACAACAGTGGTATAGTTCCGCGCAAGCATATTGGCATAAAGGAATACCATGCTTTACGACTACATAAACAAACTGGAATCTATTGGTTTGGATCTACTGTTTGCAGCGATCTTCTTTTTGATCGGTATGGCAATCAAAGATGTCCTCAAACAAGGTAATGTTCCTGTTTTTGGTCGACGTATTGTATGGCTTGTGCTGTTCTTAGGGTGTGCAGGTTTTGTCGCAAAAGGCATTATTCAGCTCAGCTGGGAAGGCACAGGACTCGGCTAACGTTCCGGTTCCTTAATCCAACACAGACAATGAAAAGGTACTGAATCTATGGCAAGTGTAGGTCTATTCTTTGGTAGCGATACTGGCAACACAGAAGCTATTGCAAAGATGATCCAAAAACAATTGGGTAAACAGCTCGTTCACGTTCAAGACATTGCAAAAAGCAGCAAAGAAGATATCGACAATTTCGATTTACTGCTTTTAGGTATCCCAACTTGGTATTACGGCGAAGCTCAAGCAGATTGGGATGATTTCTTCCCAGAGCTAGAAGGCATTGACTTCTCAACTAAGCTTGTTGCTATCTTTGGCTGTGGTGACCAAGAAGACTACGCAGAGTACTTCTGTGATGCTATGGGTACAGTACGTGACATCGTTGAAGCAAAAGGCGGTACTATCATTGGTTACACACCAACTGAAGGGTACGAGTTTGAAGCTTCTAAAGCACTTGTTGAAGGCGATGAGTCACAATTCGTTGGCCTATGTATCGACGAAGACCGCCAGCCAGAACTAACTGACGAGCGTGTATCTAACTGGACTAAGCAACTTTATGAAGAAATGTGCTTAGCTGAGCTAGAAGATTAATTCACTCGCCAAAGTGAATGCAAAAAAACCTCCATTTCGGAGGTTTTTTTATTTTGATTGTGTATCAGAAATACTACAAATTCGGGTTTTTGAAGCAATTTGCCCTGTTTCAAACTCAATCGACTCTGTCGCAGCAATTTGGCTAACATTGCTAAACCGTCCATTAAGTATAGGCATCAGTTGCTGACAGACTTGCTGAGTCATCGCCTCTAGCATCCAGGTAGTCATTGATTCTGTTTCAGGGTCTCCCGCATATCGATATGTGGTCGTTCTAAACAAAATCCCATCATTGAGCGCAAGATGCATATCAGAGATTGTGATTTTAGGGTCAACTTGCTTAAATTTAATATGAGCAAGATCGTCGTTGAGCTGTCTCAAAATTTCAGGTGTTAAGGTTTCTGAAAGTACAGTGCCGCTAAAGAGCACTGTTAAACCTAAAATGACTAAACGCTTCACTGACACCTCACTACATCATTAATTCAGTTAATAATAAACCAAACCATAACCGTGTTGTGTACTACTGGCAAAAACTAAGCTTGCACCGACGTAGTATCATTTTCTGTTTCTGCGCGGTATTTAGGCTTCTTACGAATATAAAGTTTACGTTGAATGGTGGCGACGACCTCACCATGCTGGTTGTGAATGTGGGTGACAAACTCTGGAAAGCACTTATCCCCTGTTGCCGTACTGTGTAGAATGCCGTCCAACATATCTTGGCTCACTACAAACTCAGCATTTAAGTCAGAAAAACCTGGCTTGATAAAATCGATACTGGCTTCTTTATCCCAAACATAATATTGCTCGCGAAGAATTCCCATCAACATCAACGAATAGATAGGATCAGTCATGGCGAAAATACTGCCGCCAAACTGGGAACGATTGGCATTTTTGTTCCACCACCTCAGTTTTAATCGCACTTTAACTGAACGAAAATCCTCACTGATCTCAGTGATTTTTATCCCGGCTCCCCAAAAAGGTGGCCAGATGTTCAATGCAAACTTCACGTATTTGGGTTTATAAATTTTCGCTAATCGTTTATCCATAACTCGCAATCCAACTTCATATGTAAACGAATTGTAACTGGTCAGACGTGTTTGTAAAGTGACATTGTTCGCCTTCTATGTTAATACTTAGTAACCCTTTGAAGTTCGAGGTTTATTGTTACGCTGTAGTACCCTATAATGAATAGATTACTGAAATCTGTTTATTGCTGCAGATCATTACAGGAAAGTTTATGTCAGACAACAATAAGGCACTTAAAGACGCGGGACTGAAAGTCACGCTGCCGCGACTAAAAATTTTAGAAGTACTGCAGAAGCCAGAGTACCAACATATCAGTGCAGAAGATCTGTACAAGAAGCTCATCGATCTTGGAGAAGAGATCGGTTTAGCAACGGTTTACCGTGTTCTAAACCAATTTGATGATGCGGGTATTGTTACACGCCATCACTTCGAAGGTGGTAAATCGGTATTTGAGCTTTCTACTCAGCACCATCATGATCACCTTGTGTGCCTAGATTGTGGTGAGGTTATCGAGTTCTCTGACGATGTGATTGAAACTCGTCAAAAAGAGATTGCAGCTCGTTATAATATCGAACTCACCAACCACAGCCTTTACCTCTATGGTAAGTGCATTGGTGGTGCATGCAAAGATAACCCTAAAGCGCACGAACCTCGTTAACACGCTAAATGGGTAGAATTAAAAAAACCAGCCATTGTGGCTGGTTTTTTAGTATCTAAAGCCCCTCTCAGAAAAGAGAGGCTTAAAGTGATTATTTTGCTTCGACCTTAGCCCAAGTGTCACGTAGACCAACGGTACGGTTGAAAACCAAAGATTCAGCACTAGAGTCTTTGATGTCCGCACAGAAGTAACCCATACGCTCAAATTGGTAACCTTGAGAAGCATCTGCTGCTGCCAAACTTGGCTCTACAAAGCCCTTTGACACAACTAGAGACTCTGGATTGATGGTTTCAGCAAAGTTATCCGCCGCCGCAGGGTTAGCAACAGTAAACAAGCGATCATACAGGCGAATCTCAGCAGGTAGACCTTTATCCGCTGATACCCAGTGAATAACGCCTTTCACTTTACGACCGTCAGCTGGATTTTTACCTAGCGTATCAGCATCGTAACTACAGAAAATCGTAGTAATATTGCCAGCTTCGTCTTTCTCAATGCGCTCTGCTTTGATCACATAAGCACCACGTAAACGAACTTCTTTACCTAAAACAAGACGCTTATACTTCTTGTTGGCTTCTTCGCGGAAATCTTCACGTTCAATCCAAACTTCACGAGTAAATGGTACTTCACGTGTACCCATTTCTGGTTTATTCGGGTGATTTGCAATTGATAAGGTTTCACCTTCACCTTGGTAGTTTTCGATCACAATTTTCACAGGATCTAAAACAGCCATTGCACGAGGAGCGTTCTCATTCAAATCATCGCGAACGCATGACTCTAGAGAACCAAACTCGATCATGTTCTCTTGTTTTGTCACACCGATACGTTTGCAGAATTCACGAATTGAAGCAGGCGTAAATCCACGACGACGCAAACCAGAAATCGTTGGCATACGCGGGTCATCCCAGCCGTTAACCAGTTTCTCAGTCACCAGTTGGTTAAGCTTACGCTTTGACATCACTGTGTATTCCAAGTTCAGACGACTGAACTCATACTGATGCGGTTGGCAATCAATAGTGATGTTTTCAAGAACCCAGTCGTACAAGCGACGGTTATCTTGGAACTCTAACGTACATAGCGAGTGGGTAATGCCCTCAAGCGCATCTGAAATACAGTGAGTGAAGTCATACATCGGATAAATGCACCACTTGTCACCTGTTTGATGGTGGTGAGCGAAACGAACACGATAAAGCACAGGATCGCGCATAACCATAAATGATGAACTCATGTCGATCTTGGCACGAAGACAAGCTGTACCCTCTTCGAAGCCGCCATCACGCATTTTTTCGAATAGCGCTAAGTTCTCTTCAACTGAACGATCACGATATGGGCTTGGTTTACCAGGTGCGGTAAGCGTTCCTCGATACTCGCGGATCTGCTCTGGACTTAGCTCGTCAACATACGCTAAGCCTTTATTAATCAATTCAACCGCATACTCGTAAAGCTTATCGAAGTAGTTTGATGAATAACACACGTCACCAGACCACTCAAAGCCTAACCAGCTTACATCATTCTTAATCGACTCAACGTATTCAACGTCTTCTTTTTCAGGGTTTGTATCATCAAAACGAAGATTACATTGTCCCTGATAGTCCTGAGCAATACCGAAGTTTAAACAAATAGATTTTGCGTGACCGATATGCAGGTAACCATTTGGCTCCGGCGGAAAACGAGTATGCACGCTAGTATGCTTGCCATCCGCTAAATCTTTATCAATGATTTGGCGAATAAAGTTCGATGGACGAGCCTCAGCTTCACTCATCTATAACACCTCTATGTTTTAAGTATTGTCAGATATATAAACGCTAATGATCCACAATTCCTTGCGAAACCTCAACAAGAACTCGCATTTTCACAAGATTATTTTAGTACTGAAACTTGAACGGTGAAAAAGCAGAAGAAAAGAGGCATAAAAAAAGCCTCTCAAATGAGAGGCTTTACTATGGAAATCAATGAGTAGCTAGACTATGGAAGTTTTACTTCTGATAAGTCTTCACCAGCACCGATAGACTTCATTTCACCGGCAATGATTTCAGCTAGTGGGCCTAGGATAACTTGTAGGTTATTTTCACCTAGTTTCACTACACCTTTCGCACCTAGCTTTTTAAGTACAGCTTCGTCAGCAACAGAGCGGTCTTTAAGCGTTAGACGTAGACGTGTGATACAAGCATCGATTGAAGTTAGGTTATCGTGACCACCTAGGGCTTTTAGGTATTGGCGAGCTAGGTCACCGTTTTTCACGTCACCGTCAACTTCTACTTCTACATCATCGTCTTCACGACCAGGCGACTTCAGGTTGAAAGCGCGGATTGCGAAGCTGAATGTGAAGAAGTATAGAGCACCGAAGCCTAGACCGATTAGTAGTAGTGTGAATGGTTTCGTAGCTAGACCCCAGTTCAATACGAAGTCGATTAGACCAGCAGAGAAGCCGAAGCCGTGTAGCGTACCAAACATGTTAGCAACAACTAGAGCTAGACCAGTAAATACTGCGTGCATTGCATATAGTGCAGGTGCTAGGAATACAAACATGAACTCTAGTGGCTCTGTGATACCAGTTAGGAATGAACAGAATGCTACAGAGAATAGTGCACCACCAACTTGGCTGCGTTTCTCAGCAGGTGCTGCTAGGTACATTGCTAGTGCTGCACCTGGTAGACCAAACATCATTACAGGGAAGAAGCCGTTCATGAATACACCAGCGCTCTTATCGCCGCCGAAGAAGCGGTGTAGGTCACCAGTTTTCACTGTTTCAGTAACTTCTTTAACTGTTGCTGTGATTTCAGGAGTTACAGAGTTAGCAAACTCGAATGTATGAGCTTGACCAGCTACTAGAGTCTTAGCAAGAGCTGGGTCTACACAAAGCTGTTGTAGAGAAGGAAGCGCTTGACCAGCAGCTTGAGCGCCAGTAACTAGAACTTCTTGACACGTACCCATACCGAACCAGAAGTATGAGTTAAGAACGTGGTGAAGACCTACAGGGATAAGTGCACGGTTAAGCGTACCATAAACGAACTGACCAATTGCGCCAGAAGTTGATACTGCGTGTGCTAGAGCGTCAAGACCACCTTGGATGCTAGGCCAAACCACACCTGAGATCGCACCTGCTACTAGAGCAAATAGACCAGCCATGATAGGAACTAGACGCTTACCTGCGAAGAATGCCAACCATTCTGGAAGACGAGTCGCATGGAATGCGTTGTAAGAGTGACCTGCAATGATACCTGCGAAGATACCACCGAAGAATGACATGTTAACGTCAGCGTTGATTGTTGTTGCTGTCGCAGTTAGAACGAAGTAAGCAACTGCACCAGCAAGACCTGCTGCACCGTTACCGTCTTTAGAAAGACCAATCGCAATACCTAGACCGAATAGCAGAGGCAGTTGACCGAAAATCGCTCCACCAGCTTGCGCCATAAATGGAATGTCTAAAAGGTCGCCTTGACCCAAACGTAGTAGAAGCGCCGCAATCGGAAGCGTTGCGATAGGTAGCATTAACGCTTTACCTAGCTTCTGTGCATATCCTAGCATATTCACCTTAAGTTCCCCCTATAGGATTTGAATTTTGTTGGACGACTTATTTTAGCCGTTCAATTTAGTCCTATTCAGTTTATGAAATTAATTTTGCTCCGCAAATTAAAACCTCACCATTTGTGATCATAATCACCAGTTTTTGCCAAAATAGAGGCTTTTTGCTAGCTAGATCATAAAACTTATTTTATCATACGAAAAAATAGCAAAATCTAAGTAGGATTTTGCCTGAGAGAGTTGCACTAAGTAGCGATTATTTTGCGATTGGAATCAACTTTTCCAATGTAATGACTACACATAAAATAACAATAACTCCCTCATTATCATTAAGTTACTTTGACTATTTTATCTAATTAAAACTTGCTGACTACTAAATCCGTCTCATTGCTACAAGCAGAAAACTAAGTCGAATCTTCACTGTTTCGATAACCGCAATGAGCTAAAGAGAATACAACACAAGGATTCGCTAACTATGTATGCATTAACTAACTGTAAGATCTTCACGGGTAGTGACGTTCTCACCAATCATGCGGTGCTAATCAATGGTGACCAAATCGAGTCGGTTCTGCCTAGCGCAGAGCTTCCAAGTGACATTAAGTGCGTGGATTTAAACGGCGCAAACCTAAGCCCGGGTTTTATTGATTTGCAGCTAAACGGCTGTGGCGGTGTGATGTTCAATGACGAAATAACCGCCGACACTATCCATACCATGCATAGAGCTAACCTTAAGTCAGGCTGTACTAGCTTCTTACCTACGCTGATTACTTCATCTGATGACAATATGCGCCAAGCATTGACCGCAGCTCGCGAATACCACAGCCAGAACCAAAACCACTCTCTTGGCCTACACCTAGAAGGTCCTTACCTAAACGTTGCGAAAAAAGGCATTCATAGCCCTGACTTCATTCGTCAATCTGACGATGCAATGATCGACCTTATCTGTGAAAACCGCGACCTCGTCGCAAAAGTGACCTTAGCTCCAGAACAAAACGCACCAGAGCATATCGAAAAGCTACGTAAAGCAGGTATTGTGGTCTCAATTGGCCACACTAATGCCACTTACGAAGAAGCCCGTAAAGGTTTTGAATCTGGCATTACATTCGCAACGCATTTATTTAATGCGATGACGCCAATGACAGGTCGTGAGCCGGGCGTTGTTGGTGCTATTTACGATACGCCAGATGTCTACGCCGGTGTGATTGCCGATGGTTTCCATGTTGACTATGCGAACATTCGCATCGCGCATAAAGTGAAAGGTGAAAAGTTAGTATTAGTGACGGACGCCACAGCTCCAGCGGGTGCTGACATGGATTACTTTATTTTTGTCGGTAAGAAAGTATATTACAAGGATGGTAAGTGCGTGGATGAAAACGGCACACTAGGTGGCAGCGCACTTACAATGATTGAGGCGGTTCAGAACACAGTTGAACACGCTGGTATCGCTTTGGACGAAGCTCTACGAATGGCGACGCTTTACCCTGCTAAAGCAATGGGTTTAGAAGACAAGCTTGGCCGCATTAAGAAAGGCATGATTGCTAACTTGACCGTATTCGATAGAGATTATAATGTCCAAGGCACAATTGTTAACGGACAATACGAGCAAAATTGAGCATGAATGGCGGACAAATAGGTAACGTAGATTTAGTAAAACAACTTAACAGTGCAGCGGTTTACCGTTTAATAGACCAACAAGGGCCTATTTCTCGCATTCAAGTTGCTGATGTTAGCCAGCTGGCACCTGCAAGCGTTACCAAAATTACCCGCCAATTATTGGAGCGCGGCCTTATCAAAGAGGTCGCTCAACAAGCCTCAACAGGTGGACGCAGAGCCATCTCTCTAACGACAGCTGTGGAGCCTTTCCACTCTGTCGCTGTACGTCTCGGTCGAGATTATGTGCAGTTCTCTCTTTACGATTTGGGTGGCCGTGAAATGGCCTTCTCCCATAATGATTTTTACTACACCAATCAAAGTGAACTTAGCGAAGGCTTGGTGACATCGCTTCGCGAATTTCTAAAAGAACACAGCCCTAAAATCGAACAGCTTATTGCTATTGGCATTACCCTACCTGGGCTGGTTAACCCGACTACGGGTGTTGTTGAATACATGCCAAATACCGACATCGACAAACTCGAGCTCGCTGACTTAGTTCGTGCTCAGTTCAAAGTAGAGTGTTTTGTAGGTAACGATATTCGTGGTTTAGCTCTGGCAGAACATTACTTTGGCGCAAGCCGCGACTGCCAAGATTCCATATTGGTCAGTGTTCACCGTGGTACTGGTGCTGGTATTATCGTCAATGGCCAAGTGTTCTTAGGGCACAACCGCAATGTGGGTGAAATTGGTCACATCCAAATCGATCCGCTAGGTGAACAATGCCAATGTGGCAACTTTGGCTGCTTAGAAACGGTTGCGGCTAACCCAGCAATTGTCAAACGCGTTAAAAAGCTGATTGAACAAGGGTATGAGTCAACACTTGCTCTAAAAGAGCACATAACTATTGAAGATGTTTGCTCACACGCATTAAATGGCGACGAGTTAGCCAAACAGAGCTTGGTTCGAGTAGGCAACCAACTCGGCAAAGCCATCGCAATCACTATTAACCTGTTCAACCCGCAAAAAATTATTATTGCTGGTGACATTACCATGGCAAAAGAGATTGTCTTCCCAGCGATTCGTCGTAATGTCGAAAACCAGTCGTTAACGACATTCCACACAGAGCTACCAATTGTTGCTTCAGAAATCGATAAGCAACCTACAATGGGTGCCTTCGCTATGATCAAACGCGCCATGCTAAATGGGGTTTTGTTACAAAAACTACTCGAAGATTGAGAAAATGTATTGAAATAACAAACAAACCCTTACATAAATTATGTAGAATATGTGACCACACTTCGGTGTGGTCTTTTTGTCTTCAGATAATAAAAAATACTATGGAACTGATCCTTATAACCGTCGCCTTCATCGCGGGTTTCCTCGCATTGAAATGTCAACTACCACCCTTAGTAGGTTTTCTACTTGCTGGGTTTATTCTGCATCACTTTGGTTTTGAATCGACCGATACTATTACCACTCTTGCAGACCTTGGTGTGACACTTCTACTGTTTACTATTGGCTTAAAGCTCGACATTAAAACTTTGTTGTCCAAAGAGATTTGGGCCGGCGCAACCATTCATAATCTGCTTTCGACACTTTTGTTCGCCGTTTTGTTACTTGGTTTGAAAATTCTGGGTGTTTCTAGCCTTGCTACGCTCGACGTTGAGCAACTTATTCTGTTGGGCTTTGCTCTTTCCTTCTCAAGTACTGTATTTGCAGTAAAAACCTTACAAGAAAAAGGTGAGATGAATGCTACCTATGGCACTCTCGCCATTGGTATTCTGGTTATGCAGGATATCTTCGCGGTCATCTTTTTAACAGCATCAACAGGCAAGTTCCCAGAATGGTATGCCATCGGACTATTTGCTCTTCCTCTCCTTCGTCCCATCATGTTCAAGCTATTAAATAAAGCCGGACATGGCGAAATGCTCGTATTAAGCGGCATTTTCTTCGCACTCGTCATGGGTGCAGGGTTATTTGAATTGGTTGGAATGAAGCCGGATTTGGGTGCGCTTATCTTGGGTATGCTGTTAGCTTCACATTCTAAAGCTTCTGAGCTGTCAAAATCACTTTTCAATTTAAAAGAGCTGTTCTTAGTCTGCTTTTTCCTCAATATTGGTCTTGCTGATCAGCCGACAATCGAAGGTTTTGTGCTCGGTGCATTGCTCCTCTTGTTACTGCCACTGAAAGGCATTCTTTACTTCGTGGTCATCAACGCATTTAAATTCCGTGTCCGTACGTGCCTTCTAACTACACTCACTCTGTTTAACTTCAGTGAGTTCGGTCTCATTGTCGGTGGCTTGGCTTACAAACTGGGTTGGATTTCCGGTGACATCTTAGTCGCGTTAGCCATTGCCGTATCGTTGTCCTTTATCGTTTCTGCCCCTCTAAACCGAATTGGGCACAGCATTTACTTGCGCAGTGCGAAGTGGCTAAAGGAACAAGCAGCAGAGAAGATCAATACCCGCGACCAATTCATCAATCCAGGCGAAGCTCAGGTTCTGATTCTTGGCATGGGACGAATCGGCACTGGTGCTTATGACGAGCTCTACCAACGATATGGAAAAGTTAGCCTAGGTGTTGAAGTGCGCGAAGAAGCCGCTAAGCAACATCGAGAGGAAGGCAGAAATGTTATAGCCGGCGATGCCACCGACCCTGATTTCTGGGAACGTATTCTCGACACAGCTCATGTAAAGTTGGTATTGCTGGCAATGCCCCACCATCAAGGTAATCAAACTGCGTTAGACCTACTTCACCAAAAGCAGTTTAAAGGGCAAATTGCTGCTATCGCCGCTTACCCAGATCAATTGGATGAGTTGGAGCAGATGGGTGTCAATGCGGCATTTAATATCTACAGCGAAGCAGGTAGTGGTTTCGCACGCCATGTATGCGATCAGCTGCAACCTAACCTCAAATAGCAACCTCTACAAACATAATTAAAAGCCGGTCAATCCGGCTTTTTTTGTGGTTAATTGACCATCAAAGCACCAATATCTAAATGCCATATACCAAAAAGGCCATTCAATTAAAAAATATTTAATCAAACCTCACTTTTATCATCTTTTTCGTTCATCACGGTTGCTTTTTTTTGAGCAGATGGCAAATTGAACTCAACAGCGTTAAATTTCATCTAAAAGGAAGTTGTATGTGTTCAGTATTTGGCATTTTAGACATAAAAAGTGATGCAGCCGCTCTACGTCCAGTCGCGTTAGAGATGTCTAAAAAGCTTCGTCATCGTGGACCAGATTGGTCTGGTATCTATGCTTCAGACAAAGCAATTCTTGCGCATGAGCGCCTGGCTATCGTTGGCCTTAATAGTGGTGCTCAACCACTTTACAGCCAAGATAAAAAACACATCCTTGCTGTTAATGGTGAAATCTACAACCACAAAGAAATTCGTGCTCGCTATGAAGGCAAATATGAGTTCCAAACTGACTCAGATTGTGAAGTCATTCTAGCGCTATACCAAGACATGGGTGCAGACCTACTAGAAGAGCTAAACGGCATTTTCGCTTTCGTCCTTTATGATGAAGAGAAAGATGAGTATCTTGTTGGCCGTGACCATATTGGTATCATCCCGCTTTACCAGGGCTATGACGAACACGGTAACTACTATGTTGCGTCAGAAATGAAAGCGCTAGTTCCTGTTTGTAAGACTATTAGCGAATTTCCTCCAGGCAGTTACTATGGCTCTAAAGATGCAGAGCCGCAGCGTTACTATATTCGTGACTGGAACGAATACGCAGCAGTGCAAGGCAATAGTACAAGCAAAGAAGAGCTGACTGAAGCACTAGAAGCAGCGGTTAAACGTCAACTAATGACAGATGTACCTTATGGCGTACTACTTTCTGGTGGTCTTGACTCTTCTATCACTTCTGCTGTCGCAAAACGTTTCGCAGCAATGCGTATTGAAGACGATGAAAAGTCAGCGGCATGGTGGCCTCAACTTCACTCATTTGCAGTTGGCCTCGAAGGCGCTCCAGATCTCAAAGCCGCTCGTGAAGTGGCTGACCAAATCGGTACCGTTCACCACGAGATGACCTATACCATTCAAGAAGGTTTGGATGCGATTCGCGATGTTATCTACCACATCGAAACGTATGACGTCACCACAATCCGTGCTTCAACGCCTATGTTCCTAATGGGACGTAAGATCAAAGCAATGGGTATTAAAATGGTTCTTTCTGGTGAAGGGGCAGACGAGATCTTTGGTGGCTACCTGTATTTCCACAAAGCGCCAAACGCAAAAGAGTTCCACGAAGAAACAGTTCGTAAACTGCTTGCATTGAACATGTTTGACTGCGCACGTGCCAACAAATCACTTGCAGCATGGGGCGTTGAAGGCCGTGTACCTTTCTTAGATAAAGAGTTTATCGATGTAGCAATGCGCTTAAACCCTGAAGACAAAATGTGTGGCAACGGTAAGATGGAAAAACACATCCTGCGTGAGTGTTTTGAACACTACCTTCCAGAGTCAATCGCATGGCGTCAAAAAGAGCAGTTCTCTGACGGTGTAGGTTACAGCTGGATTGATACACTAAAAGAAGTGGCTGAAGCGAAAGTGACTGACCAACAAATGGAAACCGCAGCATTCCGCTTCCCATACAACACGCCAACAACAAAAGAAGGTTACGCATACCGTGAAATCTTCGAAGAGCTGTTCCCACTCGAATCTGCGGCCCAATGTGTTCCAGGTGGCCCGTCGGTAGCGTGCTCTTCTGCAAAAGCACTTGAATGGGATGAATCTTTCCAGAACTGTGTTGATCCTTCAGGTCGAGCTGTTCAAGCAGTTCACAACGACTCTTACTAAGTGTCAAAGTTAACCTAATCCAAAAAAACCAGCCTCACGGCTGGTTTTTTTATTTGAACACTAAATTGACGTTAGCCCGGGTGACCATCCACTCTTGGAGTAACTAGCATTTTGCCAAAGTGGTATACATACATACCGAACGCAAAGGCCCAAAGCCCCGCACTAATATCAATCATCAGGAACATGTGCTGTGGCCACACGGCCACACCAATACTACGAATGACTGCTGCAACAATAATAGCGACAAATGCCCATGTCATATTAGGGCCCTTATAGATAGCACGACCGGTATGCCCCATCGTCACGCGACTGATCATAGATAAAACTACGCCACCTAACGCGCCTACCGCAAACAAGTGCAGCATAGCGTGTGATGCAAAAGCATCGCTTAGCATTCCTCGGTACAACAGGCTTAATGGCAGACATAAATAAGTCAGCATTAATGACCAAACTAAAGGTTCAGAAAGCGTCAGCCAAGGCTTCCAACGCAACCAACGCACTAATTGAAACAGCCCTGCAATCAACATAAGCGGTTTACCCAGCACAGCAAATGATAACGGGAAGAAACTCAACACAAATAACCCCATCAGAGGCAGCGTCGCTAGCCACTCCAGCCAAACTAATGGCTGGGGTTTATCAAACTGGAATCGGCGCGAAGAGAAAAACGGAATCACTCTACCGCCCATTACTGAGATCAGGATAGTGAACCACCAGATCATCGCGCCCCATACCGCACTTGAACTAAATGGAGGCATTCCTTTAACAGTGGCATAACTGGCAAAGTTGGCAAAAATAGCTAACAAAAACAAAGGCACAAAAAACAAGTTCTTCCAGCCTTTTGACTGGTAAACCCTAAAACCCACTTCGTATGCGGCTAGCAGGATGAACAACGACTCAATACTAGACGTCAACCACAACGGTACTGGTGTCCAAAACAAAACACGTGTTAGCCCCCACAGTGTAACGAGCAATAATAGGCGATAATGCTTAGTTCCGTTAACTCCGGTCCATGTCTGCACTGCTGTTAGGACAAAACCGACCACGATTGCCATCGCAAAACCGAATATCATTTCATGGGCATGCCACCATAACGCGGGGACTTGCAACGCTTCGGGCTGACCTTTTTGGAACATGATGACCCAGGCCACCACCGCAAAGATGGCATAAACGCTTCCGAGTAAGAAAAAAGGACGAAAACCAAGACGAAGCCAAGCTGGTATCTTCTCTTCAACCTTTTTATCAGTAATATTTAGCATAACGACTCACTTAAAATGACATACATTTGTGTAAGTGCACAAATCATACCAAGTAACAAAGGCCCCATATTTCGGGCACCACGAGTCCAAATCACTTAAAATAAAGTCAAATGGACACAGCTAAAATACAAGTCATTATGACTCATATAGGTTCAATTTAAATCATCCAGAATTTGATCTCTTTGCTATACGAATCAATGACAAATTAGTACTCTAACGCTCACTTTATTCTGGTTGATAATATAGAGAATAGACAATGAAAATGGTTGCGGTCACGGCTTGCCCAACTGGTATTGCTCATACGTATATGGCAGCTGACGCTATTCGAAAAGCGGCTCAAAAAGAAAATATAGGCATCAAAGTAGAGACTCAAGGTGCAATGGGTATTGAAGGACAACTGAGCACCCAAGATATCGCTAATGCCGATCTTGTCCTCATTGCTTCCGATATTGAAGTTGAGCACCGAGCTCGATTTACGGGTAGTAAAATACACTGCGTCACAATCGAAGAGGTTCTGACTGATGTTGATTCGGTTATACAGCGTTGCATGGGGCTTGTTAGAGGTTAACCTTGATAGAACGTAGAATCACCTTTGTCCTACCGGAAGACGGGTTTTCTGGATGGAAAATCAATCGATTAAAAACACTGAGTAACATGTTTCGCTCAGTGGTGATTCTGCGTAATTTAACCTGCTGGGATAGTGCTAATATAGAGCATCCACTGCGTATTCTTTCACTAGCAGGCAAACAAGATGACCTTTGCCAGCTGCACATTGAAGGCTCAGATGCTGAGCTTGCTTGTATGGTCTTGATGGACTTTATTGCTGAACACTTTATGTTGGTGAATACGGCTCATCGCTCCAATAAACACGCCAATCTATCGTTATTGAGAGGATTAAGCACCTTCCGGTTACCATTTGAAATCGACTACCATTTTGCTCGTGATAGCAGCAACGATAAAACCGCCATTCTTGAGCAAGTCGCTAATCTGACAGCCCAAGTTAACTCCGCAGAGATGACACAGAACTTACTGAAACGAGAACAGTATTCGTCAACTGCAACGGGTAAAATGATCGCATTACCACACATACTCACTAGTGACGTAGATAAAGCATCGCTGACCGTCATTAAGTGTGAGAACCCTGTCGATTGGCAAGCACCTAAACTAGGACCCGTTACTCTGGTTATTGCCCTAATACTCCCCTCTCCTCCGGAGCGCTCGCTATTAGTGAGTTTTACTCATCTCACCAAATCGCTATTGGATGAGGAGTTTTGTCAACTGCTGACCTCCAGTAGAGAGCCTGAAGCAATAAAAGCGATATTGATTCATCAGCTGGTCAAAGGTCAACGGGCAAATGCCTTATAATACCTGCCGGTACTCGCTTGGCGTTTGCCCTGTTCTTGACTTAAATACTCTAAAAAAGTAATTCACATCTTGATAGCCACAGCGTGTTGCCACTTCCTGCAGCTTAAAGTCGTATTTTTTCAGCATAAACTTCGCGCGTTCCATTCTCACCCATGTGATGTAGTCCGCTAAAGTCATGTGCCCTTGCTGGCGGAACAGTCTCGATAGGTGATTAGGACTAATATGAAATCTCTTCGCAATACTACTGCGAGTAATAGTGCGGTGGAAATTCTCCTGAATGTAAATACAGATACCCTGGTACAGGTCGCCACTTCGTAAGTTATCCGATGGTTCTGACACCATAGACTGGCTATAGGAAAGTAACGCCATGAGCAAGTGCTCATCCATTGGGGACTTCTTCGGCTCTCTTGCTATCGCATTGAGCGCCTCGAGAATATGGTCAATGGCATGACCCGTACGTGTTTGCACACTGTGTTTTTGGATATCGTAAAACCCAGTTTCACCCTGTCTCTTACTCACCAAGCTAAAGCCTAGTTGGCGCTTCCCAAACAGCAAACTTAATACTGAGCAGTCCCCTTGCCAATTTGGTTTGTTCCAGCAGTTCGGAGGAATGTACAACGCATCACCCGATAATACCTTGATTGAGGATATACCCTGTTCAGGATCTTCAAGTTCATTCTCATACTCTCCACTAATTACCAACTCAAGCCTTGGGAAATTAACTTGATAGCTAAACGGTGGTGGCGTGAGCTGATCGGCAGCAAACCAGATTCGGTTGAAATGCTCCCTTTCGGCAATTAACGTTTCAATTAAATTGTGGAACATTGGCGAATTTCTCCAGCGACCAAATAGAAATATGAGCTCTTTTCGTGAGCTGCGTCATGCATTTCTGCGACATTCAGGAGGTTACAAAGCTCTAGCCAAGTCTAACATAATGATAATTACGACAATAATAACAACTAGAAACAAATAAATATGTAATTGATAAATAAAAAGTTTAACACTGTTCACTTACCAAAAATGGGTTATATAAAATATTGAGCCAGTTCACATTAAAATTCCATAGGTACAATAATCCAGTAAAAGCCTTTATGGTGCTCTAAAATTTCTTGCCAAAGCCACCGATAATTACCCTATCGAATGACTACATCACTTCTCAGCGAATCGGTCACCCCACTACCGGGATGTCAGTATGTTGTAAATGAGAAATCGTGTAGTCCAACCTCCACCTACAATGGTCAATAGGACAATCATTATGATTACGGATCTCATTAATGAAAAACTGATCTGCCTAAATCTAAAAGCAACGAGCAAGGACGAAGTATTCGCAGAAATGGCGCAGTTGCTCCATGCTCAAGGCAGAATTAGCGATAAAGCACAATTCCTAACCGATATCTATGCTCGTGAAGAAATTGGCAATACCGGATTTGAAGATGGTGTTGCGCTACCGCACGCGAAAAGTAAGGCGGTTGTTGAACCAGCCGTTGCGATTGGTGTGAGCCAATCTGGGATCGACTACGGCGCTGAAGATGGTCAACCGTCAAAACTCTTTTTCATGATCGCCTCTCCAGATGGCGGCTCTGATCATCATATTGAAGTGCTTGCTGAATTATCTTCCAAACTAATTGAAGATGGTTTTATTGAGAATTTCCTAAAGGCAGAAACAGAGCAGCAAGCGTTAGAGTTGCTGCTGGCTAAATCTGAAGCACCAGCTAATCAGCTGGAAGCAAACAAAGGCTTTCTTATCGGCGTAACAGGCTGCCCAACGGGCGTCGCACATACTTACCTTGCAGCAGAAGCATTAGAAAAAGGCGCAGCCGAGCTTGGTTATCAAATCAAGGTAGAAACAAATGGCTCAATCGGCGTGAAAAATTCACCAAGTGCTGATGAAATTGCTCGCGCTGATGCCATCATCGTCGCATCAGACAAGCAAGTGGATATGAATCGCTTTGCGGGTAAGAAATTGATCGAAACTGGCGTTAAAGCCCCTATCAGCGATGCAAAAGCTGTTATCAACCAAGCGCTTGAAGCGCCTGAATTTGTTGCTGATGCCAAAGCAGCCAAATCGGAAGACAATTCTTCGAAGCGTTCTGACTTATACCGTTACTTGATGAACGGCGTATCACACATGATCCCGTTTGTTGTAACTGGTGGTCTCTTGATTGCTTTGGCTCTTGCGGTGGGTGGTCAACCTAGCGAAGCTGGCATGGCTATCCCTGAAGGCAGCATGTGGCAGAAAGTACTTGATGTCGGTGTCGTCGCGTTCACTCTAATGATTCCTGTTCTATCCGGTTATATTGCTTACGCTATTGCCGACCGCCCTGGACTTGCCCCTGGCTTGATTGGTGGCTGGATTGCAAACAACGGTTCATTCTATGGTGCTGAGGCAGGTACAGGCTTTATCGGCGCTATCGTTGCTGGTCTACTTGTCGGTTACTTCGTCAAATGGGTTGTCACTCGTAACTATCACAAGTTTATTCAACCACTTGTGCCGATTATGATTGCACCTATTACTGGCTCTCTCTTCATCTCAGCACTGTTCATCTTCGTTATCGGCGCGCCAATTGCAAGCCTTATGGACAGCTTAAATGCGATGCTTATCAGCATGAGTACAGGTAGCGTTATTCTTCTCGGTATCGTACTTGGTGGTATGGCTGGCTTTGATATGGGTGGTCCATTCAACAAAGTAGCGTTCCTATTCTCTGTTGGCATGATTGCAAGTGGTCAAACTCAATTCATGGGTGCGATGGCATGTGCTATCCCAGTTGCGCCACTTGGTATGGGACTAGCGACTGTGTTAGGCCGTAAGTTCAACCTATTCGAAGAGTCTGAACTTGAAGCTGGTAAAGCTGCTGGCGCAATGGGTCTAGTTGGTATCTCTGAAGGTGCTATCCCATTTGCTGCACAAGACCCAATGTCAGTAATTCCTGCAAACGTCGTTGGTTCAATGGTTGCGGCAGTCATGGCGTTCTCATTCGGTATTACTAACAGCGTGGCACACGGTGGTCCAGTTGTGGCTCTACTTGGCGCAATGAACAAGCCTCTACTTGCTCTAGTTTGTATGGCAGCAGGTACGGTTGTGACAGCACTAGTTTGTATCAGCTTGAAGAAAATGCGTGCAGCAAAAGCAGAAATGGCTGTTGCATAACCCGAGCTCCTAAAGGTGCCCCCTGCGCCTATCTTTAAAGCCCCGACTCGGGGCTTTTTTTGTTCTAGAACGATATATAACTCCCTCAAAGTGCGAAACGTTTACATTGGCATCAAGTTCAATATCTACAAGGCGTTACACATCACAAAATGTCTAACTTTGTGAAACTTACATTGCGATATTTACACGATAGGAGTCTAATGAAGTCATATCGAATGAGAGGTTTCAAATGGCAACGATTAAAGACGTAGCAAAGGAAGCTGGCGTTTCAGTAGCAACGGTTTCCCGGGTAATCAACAAGTCCCCAAAAGCAAGCGCGGCATCAATTGAGTCCGTCACCAGCGCAATGAAAAAGTTAGGCTACCGCCCAAATGCAAACGCTAGAGCTTTAGTCAGTCAAAGTACCAATACTGTAGGTGTTTTGGTGAGTGATGTGTCTGACCCATTCTTTGGCACCATGGTGAAAGCCGTAGACAAAGTTGCACACCAACATGGAAAACATATCTTAGTGGGTAATGGCTATCACGATGCTGAAGAAGAGCGTAAAGCAATTGAACTGCTCATCAACAGCCGCTGTGATGCCTTGGTGATACATTCCAAAGCCTTGTCTGATGAAGAACTCATTCAATACGCTGAAGAAGTAAAAGGCTTGGTCTACATTAATCGCGACATCCCTCAACTCCCTGGTCGTTGTATCTCGCTAGATAACTATAAAGGAGCCTATATCGCGACCGAGCATCTCATTCGTAACGGACATACCAACATTGCTTGTGTAGCATCTTCACACAATATCGAAGACGTAGATCAGCGACTAGAAGGCTATCGAGATGCCCTTAAGGCCAATAATATAAAGCTGTCCGCCAGCTATATTGAATACGGCTCTCCAGACAGTGATGGCGGCGAAATCGCCATGACCAATCTACTAACGAAATCACTGCCAATTACTGCTGTGGTGGCTTACAACGATAATATGGCAGCGGGTTCTCTATCAGTGCTTGAAGAAAACCAATATGCCTTGCCAAATCAAATGTCCATTATCGGCTTTGATGATGGTTTGATTGCCAAATACCTTCACCCAAAACTCACCACGATCCGCTACCCAATTCAAATGATGGCCGAAAAAGCAGCGCAAATCGCTTTGGCATTATCAAAAAGTGAATCGGTTGAAACCGACCCAATGATTTACTCACCAACATTGGTACAGCGAGCATCTGTAGCTCGTAAGAACTAATTTGATTCCAATGCATAAACGAAAAAACACGGCTTTTGCCGTGTTTTTTATTGCTTATCAACTCGTTAGTTTGTTACTTGCTGTGCGTTAACCGTTTCAACATTAACACCTTCAGCAAACTCACCACGCTGTAATTTTTCACGAAGTATTGCATGCTGATCTTCCGTAAACGTGTATTTCGACATAATAAAGATTCGAATCAGCGCCCCCAGTGCAGGCAATAACGCAATACAGAAGAACATGCCATCAAGCGCTGTCTCAGTCTGCTCTGCATTAGGTACATACCCTATCGAAGCTAAAATAAGGCCTGTTAACCCACCAGCAACCGCTACAGATAATTTGCCAGTAAACGTTTGACCAGAGAAAGTAATCGCCGCTGTACGCTTACCACTGTGATAGTACGAATACTCTACGGTGTCAGCGATCATTGCTGAAACCAGGGGGTTAGTCATCATAAAGATAGCGGTAATCACGGCTAGCCATGACATCACAACCGTCGGGTTATCGTAACCGGTCATGTAGAAACCAACACGTGCAATAATTTCTAATACACATAGCGTGATAAAAATGTCACGTTTCTTAAAGCGCTTCGTTAACACTGGCGTCGCTAAGCAGGCAATCGCACTAACTAAAGTAATCGTACCGATCAGTGAGACTAGTCCAGCATCACCCATGTTGTAAGTGAAGAAGAAAATATACAGACCATTAACTAAGTTAAAGAACACATTCATAAAGAACGCAGCAAGAATAAAAAACAACGGTTTATTCTTGCGCACTGCTTGGAATGTCTGTTTAAGTGTAACCTTCTCACTCGCCGTAGAAATTCGTTCCTTGGTGTTATAGAAGCCATTCCACATGAACAGCAAACCAGCCACCATCAGGACAATAACTGCAGGTAAATAACCTTGGTCCGCGCGGCCGTCAGCAAAGTAAGCGCTCAGTTTAGGAAATAGCACCAGTGTTGCGCCAATACCTGCATTAACACCTAGCATTGCGCATGTTGCTGCTTTTGCACGCTCTTGTGGTTCATCTGTCATAACAGAAGACATCGACCAAAATGGAACATCCGAAATAGTGTATAACGTGCCCCAAAGAATATAGGTGATACCGGCGTACATTACTTTTGTAGATGTATCGGCATCTATATTGTAGAACGACGCAATAGTCACCAATACGATGAGTATTGGCGTAAACAACATATAGGGTCTGAATTTACCAAAGCGAGACTCTAAGGTATCCATGTATCCGGCGATGATAGGGTCATTCACCGCATCCCACACTCGAGCAATTAGAAATATGGTACTCGCCGCGATGGGAGAAATGCCCAAAATATCAGTATAAAAGTAGAGGATAAAGGAACCCACGAGACCAAAGCTAAAGCATTGGCCTACGCCATATCCAAAATAGGACATCAGTTCCTTATTCGAGAGTTTGTTTTGTAGGGTATTCATAATGTGTACTCATCCAGAATTATTATAGTAAAGCCAGTTGCTTCTTTAAGCCACTGGCGAACACTAGCCTCAGTCCAATGTTGCTAGCGATTGAATTAGGTGAACTTCCTTTGGGTCATAGGGGGTGCCATCATCATTAAGCAGATCATGGAACCAGCGTTGCGCATAGTTCTCATCACTACGCTTAATCTCAGGCCATGGTAAGTGTGTTTGTGTTTTGCCCTTAACTAGCCCCCATTGATAGCAACCGATTTGTTCCGCCTGAAACACTGGCAGCTGTTCAAGAAGATGTGACTCAGCGTGACGCGCTAACCATTCGGTACACATCATTGGTCGGTTATGTTGTTTAACGATTTCGACAGCTTGTTTGAACTGTTCAAGAGGCAAATAGGCATGGAAAGTGATGATGTCAGATAGCTCCATCGCTTTAAGGTCTGTTGGGTGTTCATAGAGAGGCAAAGATAGGTCAAGAATACTTGGAGCGTGCCAAGCACCAACCGTCAAAGGTTGTACGGGTTGTTCTTCACGCGCCCACTGGAATGCTTTTTCCATCAATTCATGACTATAACGCTCCATCTCTTCATCGAAAGCAAGCTCACCAGAGGTGGTAAAAATCATTCGGTTAGTTGGCTCGTTATATAAATCCCAAATAACGATGCGTTCATCGGTATTGTAAGTTGAGATAATGTCACGAATATACGCTTCAACCTCTCCCCATTGAGACTTGTCCATAACAACATTACGGCCTGGACTTGCTGCTGCTTGGCTATTGTGAAGCTCTGGTACAGGTAACTTCTGCTCGCCAAGATATGGATGGTCACCAGAGAAACCGCAATCATCCATTGGAGTCATCATTACTTTGATTTTGTTTCGCTCACAAATATCAAGGAAACGGTCAATTCTTTGATGTAAACCTTCACGATCGACTTGCCACACAATAAACGGCAGATTGGTCCTTAGCGTGTTATACCCCACGCTTGCCGCCCACTCGATCTCTTGCTCCATGACCTCAGGGTCAAAAGTGTTTGCCTGCCACATTTCCGTCCAGTTCACAGCAGTACGAGGTAAATAATTAAAGCCACGCAACCAACCATGGGTTTCTTGCCATTGCCACGCTTTCTCTTCAGACCATCTTTGCATCTTACTCACCTTGAATTAATAAGATTAATAACTTAACTAATAATATTAGCTAATATATTTATTAATAACTTCAATTAAAGACAAAGGCAATGAATACGTGTTATGCGTCACATCTACTAGAGGATCATTAAAGCATTCTGTGATCGTGATCTTTCTAAGATGCATTTAAGTAGGCAATTCGCTAATATATAGCTAATAAAAATATTGGCAGAGACAAGATGACGAAAAGTAAAAAGATCACTATGAGTGACATTGCTGCAGCAGCGGGCGTATCACAACCTACCGTGTCGTTAGTTCTCAATGGCTCTCAAACGGTAAAAATCTCAGAAGCAACGAAGCGCAAAGTTCTCGATACTGCGAAAGAATTGGGCTATCAAAGCAAGAAGGTCGCTCATGCGTTAGGAAGGTCGAAGAAAATTGCTATGGTCGTCAATGGGCTAACCAGTTACGATCCTTTCATAGACGCTGTCAATACGGCGAGAGAAGAAGCGTGGAACAACGACTATCTACTGATTACCTTTAGCTACAATCACGATGAAATACTCGCCAATAAAATAGAAACAGAGATCAATAACGGTGATTATGCGGGGCTTATTTATGCATCGAGCATGACACGTGAGCTTTCAACGCAAAGAGTACAAACTCACCTACCGACGGTTTTACTCAATTGCACCATAAGCGATCAGCAAAACACGCCATCCATCCTACCAGCAGATATGATCGGAGCTTATAAAGCCATCAAGCACTTAACGAATCAAGGCTACAGACGAATTGCTATGTTAGCTGGAGAGAGTTGGATGTATGCATCGACACAACGTATTGATGGCTACAGACAAGCGCTTATTGATGCGGATATTATTCCTAACGAGGATTACGTCTTAGAGGCCAACTGGTCCCTCAAAGAAGCTTACGAGCAAACAAATCGTTTACTGGATTTGGCTATTCCGCCCGAAGCTATATTTTGTAGTAGTGATTATATGGCGATGGGCTGTTACCAAGCGATTGCTGAACGTCAATTAAAAATCCCTAAAGACATTGCAGTTGTTGGTTATGACAACCAACAAATTGCCTCAGAGAGCTTCCCAGCACTTTCTTCTATTGAACTGCCTTACGCTGACATGGGTAGGCTGGCTGTAGATAATATCCTTGCACAAATCCAAGAACAGCCGTTGCTGTCGCAAATCCGAAAAGTTGAAGGCGAACTGATTGTTCGTGCCTCTTCCACTAAGGCATAAAAAAAGTGAGCAGCTGCTCACTTTTTACCAGACGAGTTACTTCACCAATACACTAAAACTTGAAACGGTAAGTGGTTTGATGTTGGTAGTTCTCTCCCGCTTCAAGTACACCATTACTGCTCCCCCATTCTGGGCGATTTGGCCCATCAGGGAAGAACTGGGTCTCAAGAGCTAAACCATCAAGCTTATCGTAAGTGCGGCTTAAGCCAGGTGTGCCATCAAGGAAATTACCCGAATAGAATTGTACTGCAGGCTTGGTGGTCTGGACTTCCATCAAGACATCTTGCTCAGGGGATTCCAATGTCGCCACCGCAGCGCAGCCATCAGTGAGCTTGGCGTCAAACACAAACGCATGATCGTAACCACCTGCTGTGATTTGGTCCTGCTCCGACAAAAAGTCTCGACCCACTTGCTTCAGCACTGTGAAGTCAAAGCTGGTTCCCTCTACCGGTTTTAGCTCACCAAGAGGGATCAAATCCTCTCTAGTAGGTAGATAGGCATCAGCACACATTTGCAGTTTATGATCCGTGCTCTTCGCCGTGCTAGATTCGCCAGCTAGGTTGAAATACGCATGATTGGTCAAGTTCATCGGCGTTGTCTTATCACAAGACGCCTGATAAGTAATCATCAACGCATTATCGTCAGTTAGCTGGTATTCAACTTGAACCTTAGCCGTACCAGGGAAACCTTGATCACCATCTTCCGACTGTAACGACATAACAAGAGTTGATTCAGTGTGCGAGTCGATACTCCAACGACGCTTATCAAAACCCTCTACACCCCCATGCAAAGCGTTTTCGCCATTATTACAAGTGACTTGATACGACGTGCCACCTATCTCGAATTGCCCTTTATCAATTCGATTGGCGTATCTCCCCACCACTGAACCAAAATAAGCCCCTTGCCTCATGTGCTCAGCCATATTTGGCGAACGTAACAACACTTCACGTTGTTCCCCTGGCAAGGGGAGCGAGCAACTCAGCCACGTTGCTCCGATATCCATAAAAGAAGCCGTCATACCAGATGCATTTTTAAGGTGGATCACCTTTGCAGGCAGTCCATCAAATGACGCTGATTGGGTCATAGCGTCTTCAATCGTACTAAAATGCTCGCTTGTGGTGATCATTGTGAGACAACTCCTGCGCCATCTTTTGCTTGGCAGACATAAATCGACTCTTTCAAACCTGTAGCCGCTTCATATTGCTCTGCAATAGCCGTCGTAACTGCTTCTACAAGCGTTGGTGGGATAAGAGAAACCACACAACCACCAAAACCACCGCCAGTCATACGCACACCACCTTGGTCGCCGATTACCGCTTTAACGATATCAACAATGGTGTCTATCTCTTTCACTGTGATTTCAAAATCATCGCGCATCGATGCATGAGACTGTGCCATTAGCTCACCCATACGCTTCATATCACCAGTACTTAGTGCTTTTGCCGCCTCAACCGTACGATCGTTTTCAGTAATAACGTGACGAGCACGTTTAGCGACCATCTCATCCAACTCAGAGACACGATCATTAAATTGCTCAATAGTGACATCACGCAACGCTTTCACACCAAAAATGCGAGCTGCTTCTTCACATTGCTCACGACGAGTGTTGTATTCACTGTCTACTAAGCCACGCTTTTTGTTGGAGTTAATAATCACAACCGCCATATCTTCTGGCATTGAGACTGCTTGAGTCTCTAAGCTACGACAGTCAATCAACAATGCGTGATTTTCTTTGCCTTCAGCAGAAATAAGTTGATCCATGATGCCGCAATTACAGCCCACAAATTCATTCTCTGCTTGCTGGCCGTTAAGTGCGACTTCAGCTTGCGTGATCTCTAAGTTATAAAGCGTTTTAAATGTTTGACCGATAACCACTTCTAGTGCCGCAGAAGAGCTCAGACCTGCGCCTTGCGGTACATTGCCAGACACAGAAATGTCCGCGCCACCAATTTGATAACCGCGAGCCATTAAGAACTTAACCACACCGCGAATGTAGTTCGCCCACATCTTGTCTTGTTGGAAAGTAATCTCTTTAGTGATATCAAATTCGTCAGTAGCATCCTGGTAATCCACAGACACAACACGGACGAGATTATCGTCACGCTTAGCGGCCGCAACTACCGTTTGATAGTTAATGGCACACGGTAGGACAAAACCGTCATTATAGTCGGTATGCTCACCAATCAGATTTACACGACCAGGAGCTTGGATAACGTGTGTCGGCTTGTAGCCCAGTACGTTTTCAAAAGAGTTCGCTACGTTTTGGATTAGGTCTTTCATGTTTTCGTCTCTCAATACCTGATGTTGGTTTGCGTACCAACTAATGCGTTCGGTACGCAGCAACATCAAATTCTTAAATTATTGTTGTTTGTAATGAACGTCGCTCAATGCTCTTAGACGCTCTGCTGCTTGCTCAGCGGTTAAATCACGTTGTGATTCGGCCAGCATTTCATAGCCCACCATAAACTTACGAATGGTTGCAGAGCGCAATAATGGTGGATAGAAAATAGCATGCAGCTGCCAATGCTCTGTGCTCTCACCTTCATCAAAGAATGGCGCGTAGTGCCAACCCATGGAATAAGGGAATGAACACTCAAATAAGTTGTCGTAACGAGACGTCAGCTTCTTAATTGCTACCGTTAAATCGTCTTTTTGTTCTTCACTAAGTTCACTCATGCGACGAATGTGTGTCTTAGGGAGCAACATCGTTTCGAATGGCCACGCCGCCCAGTATGGGACCACGGCAAGCCAGTGCTCTGTTTCTACTACCGTACGGGAACCGTCTTGCATCTCTGCAGTGACATAGTCCACTAGCAGGTTTGAGCCTTGTTGCTGATAGTATTCGCGCATTAAGCGGTCTTTTCGCTCAATTTCATTAGGAAGAAAGCTGTTCGCCCAAATTTGGCCATGAGGGTGCGGCTGTGAGCAGCCCATTGCTTCACCCTTGTTTTCAAATGCTTGAACCCAAAGGTATTCTTTGCCCAATTCTTCAATTTGCTCATTCCAAGTATCAACGACACAACGAAGCTCTTGGGGGCTAAGCTCAGGAAGCGTTTTACTGTGGTCTGGCGAGAAGCAGATAACGCGACTTAAACCGCGTACCCCTTGGGTTTTAAACAACGGATTGTCTGATTCAGGAGCATCCGGAGAATCTGGCATCAAAGCCGCAAAGTCGTTACCGAACACGTAAGTGCCTTGGTAATCTGGGTTTACATCACCAGAAATGCGCTCGTTGGTCGGACACAAAAAGCATTTCTCATCGTAAGTTGGTAATTGAACGTGAGAGACCTCTTCATTCTGACCACTCCAAGGGCGCTTAGCACGGTGTGGCGATACTAGGATCCATTGGCCTGTGAGAGGGTTATAACGGCGATGTGGGTGATCTACTGGGTTAAATTCAATGCTCGACATAATGCTTACTCAATAGTTAAATTCTAAAAATCAATTGGATAACAAAGCGGTCTATTCGCTGTCATAACCATTAGGATTGTTTGACTGCCAATGCCATGAATCAGCGGTCATGTCTTGCAATGTACGTGTTGCTTTCCAGTTTAAATCGGCTTCTGCCTTGGCCGTACTTGCCCAGCACTCTGCGATATCACCAGGACGGCGCGGCTGCAAATCATAAGGAATAGGCTTACCACAGGCTTTCGCAAAAGCATCCACCATCTCTAGTACACTGCTGCCTTTGCCGGTACCAAGGTTATAGATATGCAATCCAGACTTAAGGCCAACGGCTTTCAACGCCGCGATGTGACCATCCGCTAAATCCATGACATGAATATAATCGCGAACGCCAGTACCGTCTGGTGTTGGGTAATCATTACCAAACACCGCTAACTTTTCACGGCGACCAACAGCTACTTGAGCAATAAATGGCATTAGGTTGTTCGGAATACCTTTTGGATCCTCGCCCATAGTGCCCGAGGGATGTGCGCCAACTGGATTGAAGTAGCGTAGTAAGGTGATGCTCCACTCTTCGTCCGATGTGAATACATCGCTTAGGCAGCGCTCGACCATAAACTTGCTGGTGCCATACGGATTAGTCGTATTGCCAACAGGAGACGTTTCGGTGATAGGTACTACTTCTGGATCACCATAGACTGTGGCAGAAGAGCTGAAGATAATACTCTTCACGCCTGCTTTTCTCATTGAACGTGCAAGTACTAATGTGCCATTCACATTGTTGTCATAGTACTCGATAGGTTTGGCAACAGACTCACCCACAGCCTTGAGACCAGCAAAATGGATCACCGACTGAATTTCATTTTCCTCAAAAATACGGTCAAGTAGTGCTTCGTCGCGAATATCACCCTGATAAAATGTCGGTGCTTGACCCGTTAATGCTTCAATGCGTGATAGCACGGCTTGATTCGCATTACACAAGTTATCGATGATGATAGGCTCGATACCACTTTCCAGCATTTGAACGCAGGTATGACTGCCGATATAGCCCATTCCACCCGTCACTAGTACTTTCACATTACACTCCTACGTTAAACTCTGATTATTGAGCGAGTTGTTACGCGAATACGCTCGTTATTCTCAAACTGAGGAAATTGTAGCAATAGCCAGCAAGATCGATCTGTGATCAAGCGCAAAAAGTGTAAACGTTTACACTAATTTCAATAAAAAACAGCTACTGATAGCGTAAAAGTGGATATGAACACCTTTAGTTAAGGACCCTAAACCCAAAAACCAAAGTTAAACGATTACACAAATTTAACCAATAGCTGTGAAAAGGAAACAAAAAGGCGCCCGAAATGGACGCCTATTGGAAGTTACTTCTTGTTCGCGTACTTCATTGAGTCAAGTGCGACCGCGAAGATAATGATGGAACCTTTAATGATGTACTGCCAGTACGGACTCACACCAATATAAGTCATACCATAGTTGATAACGGTAAAGATAAGAACACCGGTAACGACCCCGGCGATACTACCGACACCACCTGCAAAGGACACACCACCCACCACACAGGCCGCAATGGCATCAAGCTCGTAGAGGAAACCTAAGTTGTTGGTGGCACTACCGATACGGCCTGCTTCTAACATACCGCCGAAAGCGTAGAATACACCAGACAACGCGTACACTTTTAACAGCGTCATTGGTACGTTAACGCCCGATACTTTCGCAGCTTCCGGGTTACCACCCACTGCAAAGATGTTTTTACCAAAGACCGTCTTGTTCCATAGAATCCACATAAAGATGATGGCGATAATGGCGTAGAAGGTTATGTAGGAGAACCTAAAATCTCCCATCCGTATAAAACCTTGCGTGAACACAGAAAAGCGCTCATCGAAACCTGCAATCGGTGATGCACCTACAGAGTCGTAGTAAAGAGAGTTAATACCATAAACGATGATCATCGTACCTAGAGTAGCGATGAACGGTGTTACTTTGAGGTAAGCAACGATGATACCGTTCACTAAACCGATGATTGCACCGATAGCACAAACAACAAGGATAACCGCAACAATTGGCACTTCACCAATGCTTGGGAAAACCTTGTTTACGTTATCAACGGATTGCAGTAACGTCGCGGAGACCACCGCTGCTAAACCAACCTGACGGCCTGCAGAAAGGTCAGTACCCTGAGTCACAATCAAGCCAGCCACACCCAGAGCGATAATGACACGCACCGAGGACTGAGTCAGGATGTTACTGAAATTACGTAAACTTAAGAAAGACGGTTCTTGAATCACGATTACCGCTAACAAGATAAAAAGAACCGCATAAATAGCCCCTTCTTTGAGGTGCTTTAGTGCAAATGTTTTTACTGAGTCCATAATATTTTTCCTAGAGGTAACGAGAGGCCAGCTCTAAAATTTCATTCTGAGTAGTATTCTTCGTCTCGACGACACCAGCAGCACGACCATTACTCATCACAAGAATTCGGTCGGTGATACCCAATAGTTCCGGCATTTCTGAAGAGATAATGATGATGCCTTTGTTCTTCTTCGCTAACTCTAAAATAAGTTGATAGATTTCGAACTTCGCACCAACGTCGATACCACGAGTTGGTTCATCAAGCATGAGAATTTCAGGTTGCGTTAACAACCAGCGACCAATGATGACCTTTTGTTGGTTACCACCAGACAGTGATCCAATCGCCGTTTCATGACCCGGCGTCTTCACGCTCATTGAATCAATCACCCATTGAGTGTCACTTTTCATTTTCTTATTGCTTAGCAAACCAGACTTGGTTTTGTATTCCTCAACGTTCGCCACTAAGGAGTTAAAGGTAATATCAAGATTGCCGTAGATACCGGTCGAGCGACGCTCTTCGGTAACCAAAGCAAAACCATTGTTGATCGCCTCATGCGCATCTCGATTTCGCATCTCTTTGCCGTTAAGCAAAATGGTGCCTTCGCTGCGCTCTCGAACACCAAAAATGGTTTCTACGATGTCAGTTCGTTTTGAACCCACCAAACCTGCAACCCCTAGGATTTCGCCGGCTTTAAGTTCAAATGAAACATCTTGAATAGAAGGTTGGTTAAGTGCGGTGAGATTTTTGACCTCAAGAATCGTTTCTTTAGGTACATTACTTTTTTCTGGGAAACGCTGCGTCAGTTCACGACCTACCATCATGGCGATAATAGAGTCCATAGTGAGACCTTCAAGAGGGCGCGTATCGACCCATTGACCATCACGGAGAATGGTGATGTCATCACAAATGGCAAAGATCTCTTCCATTTTGTGTGAGATATAAACAACGCCGCACCCTTTATCTTTCAATTTCTTGATGATGGTAAACAGGTGGTTTACCTCTTTCTCAGTCAGAGAGGAGGTTGGCTCGTCCATGATCACGATTTTTGCATCGTAAGAGAACGCTTTAGCGATTTCCAACATCTGCATTTGTGATACCGATAAGGTATTCACTTTCACTTTAGGATCAATATTGATGTCGAGTTCTTTAAAGATCTCTTTGGTATCATGGTACATTTTGTCGTGATCGACAAAGAGGCCTTTCTTTGGATAGCGGCCAAGCCAAATATTATCCATAACGGTACATTGAAGTACCTGGTTCAATTCTTGGTGAACCATTGAAACCCCAGATTCCAATGCTTCTTTTGATGATTGAAAATCGACATGCTTTCCTAGGAAAACAATATCGCCTTCATCTTTTTCGTATATTCCGAATAGGCATTTTAGTAACGTCGACTTACCCGCCCCATTCTCACCCATTAACGCATGAATAGAGTGTGGTCGAACTTTAAGATTTACCTTGTCTAATGCCTTAACCCCTGGGAAAGACTTACTCACCCCTGTCATTTCTAACAGAAATTCATGCTGTTGATTTTCCATGGCATCACTTATTAATTATCTGGTATTAGGTAGAAATCAGACAAAACAATCCCATACCAATAATTTTAATGATTGGTATCGATATGCTTGGTAGGGATTAAGGGAGAAGTTATCACTTCTCCCTTATTTGCGAGATTATTCTAGAGTTGACTTATCAACGCCAACATAAGGAACACGTACAACTTTGTTGTTCAGTTCCCACTGAGTGCCTTCAGTTGCCGCTTTGCCATTTGCTAGGTTACGAGCCAATTCAAATGTTGCTTTTGCTTGAGAGTCTGCATCGTTAAGCACAGTACCCGCCATTTCACCAGACTTGATAAGCGCTAGTGCTTCCGCTAGAGCATCAACACCGAACACAGGGATATCAGCACCCGCACCTTTCAGCGCTTCTACTGCGCCCATTGCCATACCGTCGTTGTTAGCAATAACCACTTCAATCTTGTTACCGTTAGGGCCAGACAACCATGCGTCCATCTTATCTTTCGCCATCGCTGTATCCCACATGCCTGTATCCATGTGTAGCTCTTCAGTCTTGATGCCGTTGTCATTGATAGTTTTTACAGAGTACGTAGTACGTGCTTCTGCATCTGGGTGACCTGGTTCGCCTTTAAGAAGAACATAAGATAGAACGCCGTCGCCGTTCTTATCCCAAGATGGATTCGCTTTCCATTGCTGAGCAATTAAGTCACCTTGGATGATGCCTGACTCTTTAGAGTCAGTACCTACATAGTAAGCCTTATCATAGCTTGCTAGTGCTTTAGCACTTGGTTCTTTGTTATAGAAAACAATTGGCACGTCATCCATTTTCGCTTTCTGGATGATGGTTGGTGCCGCTGCAGGGTCAACTAGGTTGATAGCAAGCGCTTGAACGCCACGAGCAAGCATTACATCAACTTGGTCATTTTGCATAGACTGGCTGTTCTGAGAATCGTTCATCAGGATGCGAGTATCGCTGTCTTGGCCTGCTTCTTTCTCGATAGCTTGGCGAACTACAGACATGAAGTTATCGTCGTACTTGTAGATAGTAAAACCTACTGTTGTGCTTGCAACTGCTTGAGTTCCGAAGCCCATACCAGCACATAGCGCAGCTAGAAGAGTTAACTTTTTCATTGAACAAGTCCTATTTGTTAATTTTATAGTGTTTGTGTAGGGGATAAAAACGTTATTGTTTGACTAAATTGCATTCAAAGTGAAAACGTTTAACCCAGAGTATAGTGATAAAATGAACAATTAATGTGAGGAAGTTAAAAAAATTTACAAACGTAACAACATCTGTAACGAGTTGTTTAATTTGTTTGAAATGGTTAACACATCATGTAAAAACAAGCTCTCTGAACGTTTCATAGTGTAACATCGAGATCTTGGTCTCCTTTTTTACCGAATTTTGCTGCTGTAATTCTTACGCATTCTCGATCTTCTATGAGAACGTTTACAATAGTTCGGAATATGTCAAACTATCCCCTACCTTTACTAGTGGTATTGCGTTTACTCTATTTGAGAGTACACTTGCCGCCCCTTTAATCAGCTCCTCTATTTAATTAGGCGTAATCGAATGTCTGAAAATGCTTCAGCGCTCAACAAACGAATGAATATCGTAGCGTTGACTTGGCCAATCTTTATTGAAGTTTTGCTAAGAACCGCACTTAATACCACGGATGTGTTTATGCTCAGTGGGTACTCCGACTTAGCGGTATCCGCTGTTGGTGTTATTACCCAAATTACTTTCTTCTTGATTGTTGTTTCCATGATGGTAAGCAGTGGTACAGGAATACTTATCGCTCAATACAACGGCGCATCCAAATTCAGCGAGTCTGCACAAACTGGTGTTGCTAGTATCTTGTTAGCGGTAGTGGTCGGTGGCGTTCTCAGTCTGTCACTGTTTTTAGGGGCGGAACATTTTATCGCGCTATTTGGCCTTGAAGATCAAGTAGCAGCCTTTGGTTACGAATACCTGATCATCAGCGGCTCCATGACGTTCAATGTCACCATAGGCATAGTACTGACTACAATATTGCGTAGTCATGGTTACTCACGATCCCCTATGGTCATCAACCTCATCGCTGGGGTGATTAATATCGCCGGTAACTATGTCGCGCTGTACCAACCATTTGGGTTGCCAGTCTTTGGCGTTAGTGGCGTTGCAACTGCGACAGTAGTCAGCCAAGTGATCGGTACCTTATTGATGATCTGGGTCGTTCGTAAAAAACGCATTGAGCTGCCATTTAACCAATGGCGCGAGATCCCTAAAGCACTGTACAAAAAGATTATGAAGATCGGTGCCATGAACGCCGGAGAAATTCTCTCTTACAACATGGCGCAAATGACCATCGTATATTTTGTGGTGCAGATGGGAACCTCTTCCCTTGCCGCTTACACTTACGCACAGAACATCACTCGCGTGTCGTTTGCTTTTGCATTAGCTCTTGGGCAAGCCGGACAAATTCAGGCCAGCTACTTTATCGGTAAAGGCTGGATCGATGACATCTTAGGCCGAGTTCAAAAATACTATTTAGTGGGCCTAATCGCATCGACTGGTATTGTTGTACTGCTGTTTCTGTTCCGTTATCCATTGATTGATCTGTTCACACAAGATAGCGAAATTGTTGTTTTAGTGGCACTGCTTATTGGCGGATCAATATTTGTCGAGTCTGGACGCGTATCCAACTTAATATTCATCGCCGCACTCAAAGGTGCTGGCGATATCAAGTTCCCTGTAAAAATGGGGATCTTGAGCATGTGGGGTATTGCGGTTCTGTTTGCCTATCTGCTTGGCATTCATTGGGGCTATGGCGTAATAGGCGCTTGGATTGCTATTGGTATGGATGAGTGGGTTCGCGGTATCGTAATGATTCGACGCTGGCGCTCTAAAGTATGGACACGCTTCGCCTTGACGTAGCGGATAAAAAGTAGCGGATAGAAAAATGGGCTAGCGATTGCTAGCCCATTTTAGTTAGATGTTCGAAATACAAAGTGAATCTAAGAAGATATGGCAATCTTCTACATTGAAACTCAGATCCAACTCATCACCACGAACAACTTCAAAGTCACCTGAAACGTGCACTCGATAGTTATCAAAGCCCGCTACCATACCAAACAGGTATGTGCTGTTCCCCAAGCGCTCTACTGCTTGTGTTGAGAAATGAAGCTTCTGCTCACCAGAGTTATCCAAAGCAATATGCTCAGGACGCAGACCAAAGCTCACCTTATCGCCTTCTTTTACTTTAGACGTATCCACCTTGACCTTAATAGACTGCTCATCTGGTAATGAAATGGTAATGCTATCATCACCAACACTGGTAACGTGTGCAGGTAGCATGTTCATCTTTGGCGAACCGATAAAACCAGCTACAAACTCGTTAGCTGGACTGTTGTAGAGCTCAAGCGGAGAACCCACTTGCTCTACTTGACCATCACGTAATACGACAATCTTATCAGCTAGGGTCATCGCCTCTACCTGATCGTGGGTAACGTAGATCATCGTGGTATCAAGCTCGCGGTGCAAACTGGCAATTTGCAAGCGCATGTCTACACGCAGTTCGGCATCAAGGTTTGATAGAGGCTCGTCAAACAAGAATACTTTTGGATCACGAACAATCGCACGCCCAATCGCCACACGCTGACGCTGACCACCTGACATATCTTTAGGTTTGCGATCCATTAGATGATCAAGTTGTAGGGCTTTTGCTGCGCGGTCTACTCGCGTTTTGATTTCGTCTTTAGGGAAGCCATTCATCTTCATCCCAAAGCCCATGTTCTCCTCAACCGTTAAATGCGGATATAGCGCGTACGATTGGAATACCATCGCAATTCCACGCTCAGCCGGGTCAACATGGTTCACCACTTTGTTATCAATTTCTAAAACACCATCGGTGATCTCTTCTAGACCAGCAATTAGACGTAGTAGCGTTGATTTACCACAGCCCGATGGACCGACAAAAACAACGAATTCGCCTTTTTTGATATCAAGATCCACACCGTGAATAACGGTTGCATCACCATAGCGCTTCACTACATTGGAAAGTTTAATATCTGCCATGTTCTATCCTTTATTCTTTTTGTTCGCTTGCTAAGCGTCTACTTAGCAAGCGAAGTTCAATCTCTATGAATGATGAAACGCTATGCGTGCGCTGACATACGCAGCGTCAACTGATAGCGATATTGTTCAGCAAGCAACTTGAATTCTTCATGAACGCTTGGTGTCCATGAGTCATCACCGCCCACGCCCATATGGAAGCCATCGACGCGCACAAACAGTTTTCCGCTGTCCACCAATTCATTGGTATGTTTCGCTGCTTTCATCACTTCAGTGCTATAGCGACTGACGGAGAGGTGGTGCTCACCAGTAATCGATAACGCGCCAATTTGGCTCTGTTTAACATCACTGCGTAGGCCACAATCAGTTGGGAATATATAGGGCGTATGCATCTCTTCAATAGACGCTTGATAACGTCCCATATGCGCCGCCAGTTTTCTATCGCTGTAGTTTTCAAAAGGACCACGTCCATACCAGCTAACTGAATCGATTGTGTTAGCAAGTGCTAACTCCATACCGACTCGAGGCAGTGATGGCAGACCTTTAGCCGCGTTGACCGTTACATCTACGTTGACTTCACCATCATTGAAGACTTGATAAGTCCATAGTGTTTCAAACACTAACTGCCCTTCAAACGTATGAGCGTAGCGAGATTCTACTTGGTGGTATTTGCCACGAGCAAAGTGGTCAAAGCCAATACACTCGGCCGTCAACGATGGCAGACCTGCCGCATCCCAACGAGCTAGCCATGTTGTTGGATCCACTCGGTCAGCTTCACTGGTGCCGATGTCATTATCCAATGGCGCACGGTAGAAGTTATCTTTTGGAGCTTGCAGTAACGACTCTTGTCCTGCCACTAACCAAGACGTTAGATACCCTGTTGCGCTATCAAACGTAATAGATTGCTCACCCGCGGTCAGCGTCAAAGTATCACCTTTCACTACAGCATCAGGCAAACCAGAATCGTTACTTAGTCGCGGTGCTAGACCAAACTTCGCAGGTAGGGTTATTTGCTCAGCTGACACAAGATGACCAGCTTCAGACCATGTGGTTGCTGAGGTTTTTACAATCTCAACATTAAGATGGTAATCACTACCTAACTTAGTTTCTGGTAATGCTTCAGCTAACTGAATATCAAGATGACCTTCTGGAGAGATAATTAACTCCGTAGAGCCTTGAGCAATGGCAAAACCATCTTCTGTAATAGTCCAGTTTAATACCTCATCGCTTGGCGATGTAAATAGGTACTCACTTTGTACTCGAATCACTACAGGCTCAGTAGAGCGAAGAGTAACTTGATGGAATTGCTGCGCCTTTTTCGCTTCAAACAAAGTAGGATGCACGGTGCGGTCAGGGAAAATGAGACCATTGATACAGAACTGTCGGTCATTGATGTCATCACCAAAATCACCGCCATATGCCCAGTACTGAGTACCGTTTTCGTCGGTCTTAGTCAAACCTTGGTCTACCCAGTCCCAAATAAAGCCGCCTTGTAAGCGTGGGTACTCACGGAACACATCCCAGTATTTGTCGAAGCTACCTAAACTGTTCCCCATCGCATGTGCGTATTCGCAAAGGATAAGCGGGCGCTCTTCACCCGGCATTCCAAGCCACTTTTTGATGGCAAGTTTTGGAGTGACCGTTGGGTCGATATGATGACGCTGATCGCTGTCCACACGAGCATACATCGGCACGATAATATCGGTTGCTGCCGTATCGGAACCGCCACCTTCATATTGTACCGGACGTGATGGATCGCGAAGTTTAGTCCATTGGTACATTGCATGATGGTTGTTACCAATACCTGACTCATTGCCTAAAGACCAAATGATAATGGATGGGTGGTTTTTATCGCGCTCAACCAAACGAGTCATTCTACGCATATACGCGTTCATCCATGTGACATCATCTGACAGACGACACATTGGGAACTGACCGTGCGTTTCGATGTTGGCCTCATCAACTAGGTATAAGCCGTATTCGTCACATAACTCATACCAAAGTGGATCATTTGGATAGTGTGCGGTTCGCACTGCATTGAAGTTGTATTGTTTCAGCAGTTTGATGTCTTCAATCATGCCTTCACGAGTCATAGTGTGACCCATTTCTGGATGATGTTCGTGACGGTTAACCCCGCGCACCAACAGTGCCTTACCGTTCACCTTCAATTGACCGTCAGTGATCTCAACGCTGCGGAAGCCAACGTTGTATGCTTCACAATCCACCAACTGACCATCTTCGTCATTAAGAGAAACCACTAGACGGTAAAGATTCGGCTCTTCAGCACTCCATTTTTTCGGGTTTTCAATAGCAACCTGATGCTCAGCGACTTCTTGCCACGGACCTTTCTCATCGATGATGCGCTGACCACATAGTGCAGACTTGCGCCCAAAGATGCTATTGCCCAATTCATCAAACAGCTCAATATTGACGCTAAATGGTGAGGCTTTCTCAGTAAGCTTAGTGGTGACGTTTAGCACTGCATCGCGGTAGCACGCATCAAGCTCAGTGTTAACCTGTACATCAGCAATGGCTGTTTTTGGCTTAGTGCGCAGAGTAACGTTACGGAAAATTCCACTCAGCCACCACATATCTTGATCTTCGAGATACGAACCGTCAGACCAACGAAGAACCATCACTGATAATTGGTTTTCACCTTCAACGACAAAGTCAGTCAGGTCGAACTCAGCCGCTAGACGACTGTCTTGAGAATAACCAACCCATACTCCATTACACCAGATATGAAATGCCGAGTTCACACCATCGAAAGTCACGGTTTGGCGCTCATCAGCTTTGATGCTGTCGAGTGTGAATGACACACGATACAACCCTGTTGGGTTATCCTGCGGCACGATTGGTGGGGTATCAGCAAACGGATACTTAACATTGGTATAGATAGGTTTATCAAACCCCTGCAGTTGCCAGTTACTTGGCACTTGAATCGCGTCCCATTGACTGTCGTCAAACTCAGTTTCAACACACGATGCTTCAACCTGCTCCGGTTGAGAGAACAACTTAAATTTCCATTCACCGTTTAGCGAGCGCATATTCTCAGACGGTTGGTTCTCTTTTGCAGCAACTTCACTGTGAAACGCATTAAGCGGCGCATGTGCGTCCAGAACGTTATGATGCGTTACATGCTGGTTTTCCCACTCTCTAGCGGAAATTACTTGATCGAAAGTTCTCATTCTAAACATCTCACTATTTCACAGAGCCAGTCATACCGGCCACAAATTGCTTCTGCATCAAAAAGAATACGGCTAGGGTTGGAATGGTTGCCACCACAGTCCCCACCATAATGATGCCAAAATCAGGGAAGTAGGCTGACGACAAAGAGGACAGCACTAAGTTAATTGTTTTTAGTTCGGCAGATTGCAATACAATCAACGGCCATAAAAAGGCATTCCACGACGTCATAAAGACGATAATAAAGGCAGCCGCGTACGTGGTTTTCATCACGGGCATATAAACAAACAGGTAGATTTTCCAATCTTTCACACCATCAACTCGCGCCGCATCAATAAGTTCTGATGGGAACGCTTTAGTACATTGGCGGAAATAAAACACAATGAATACTGAAGCAATGGTCGGTAGCATCACTGCAAGGTGAGTATCCAACAGACCTGCCTTCGCCATTAGTGTGAACAGTGGAATCATCAGCGCGGCAAATGGAATCATCATTGTCAGCAGCATGGCACTGTAAACACGGTCACGAACCTTGCTCTTATACACTTCAAAACCATAACCAGCCATGGATGAGATTAGCAGCGTAAACAGCGTACTAATAATGGCAATCTTCGAGGTATTGTAGAAAATTAGCCAAAGGTCAATTTGCTCATTCAATTTAGCTAAGTTAATCAGTAATTGGTCACCAAAAGTGAATTTACCCGTATTAACCTGAGTCGTTGTGTTAGTACTGGACACAATCATCCAATAAAACGGAAATAATGAGACTAACGAGAATATTGATAGAAATGCGTACATTAAACCACGCATCGCTTTGTTTTTATTGTTCATTATTTATCCCTCGCAATTCTAAATTGAAGCATTGCTAGAATAGCGGCAAAGAATACGATGACGTACGATACCGTTGCTGCATAACCGAAGTTTGGAACAAACTTAAATGACAGGTCATAGATATACATAGATAACGTTAGAGTTTCATTCGCAGGACCACCAGCGGTAATATTCACCACCTCATCAAATAACTGCAATGTACCAATGGTCGACATAACCGTAGTAAATAGGATTACTGGCTTAAGCAAGGGAACCGTAATAAAGAAGAACTGTTTAATAGGACTCACACCTTCAATACGCGCAGCTTCATAAATTGACTTATCTATGTTCTGCATTGCAGACAAGAAGAAGATCATGTTATAGCCAGTCCAGCGCCACGTAATCGCAATAATAATGGTTACTTTGGCCCAAAATGGGTCAGCCATCCATGGAATTGGGTCGCTTACAATGCCTGTCCACATAAGGAATGAGTTCACAATACCTTCATACGCAAACATACTCTTAAATAGAATCGAGTAAGCTACCAAGGAAGTAACACATGGTAGGAAAATCGCTAAGCGGAATAAGCTTCTGAATTTAAGATTTGGTGAGTTTAAACAAGACGATAATGCTAACGAAAGCAAGATCATAATAGGCACTTGAATAATCAAGAAAATAAACGTATTCGAGAGTGCTTTTAAAAATACAGGATCGTTAAATAAACGAGTTACGTTGCCAAAACCAACGAACTCCATAATAACACCACGTCCAGAGTGCATGGCCATCCAAAGTGAATTCACTATTGGGTAGATCATAAATAAGGACACTAATATGACGGCAGGTAAAACGAAACCCCAGCCATTAATATCATAAAAACGCTGAAAGCTATTTTTATTGTTTTTGGAGTTAGACTTAATCGTCTTGACTAATTCACTCATAATGACACCAACAAAGAGAAGAAAAGGCCCCCACCCTGACTCGCAGCAGAGATGGGGGCAAAGGAAAAACGATTATTGAATTTGATATTTCAGTTGTTGCTCAACACTTTCTAAGACTTTGTCGATTGGTGCACCTTGCATGATTGAAGGCATCTGCGCTGCAATCGCAGCATCGACTTCATAGGTGTACATACCATAGTTAACCGCTGGAATTTCAGCAGCCCACTTGTTGAAGTCTGCGTAAATCTTTTGGTTATTGAAGTAGCTATCTTCATATTGGTAGGCTTGTGTGTTACCAGCTGGTAAGTAAGAACCTACTGCACCTTGCTTCTTAAGAATTTCGTTGTAGAACTCTTTGTCTGAACCAAAAGTTTGATTTAAGAAGTCGATGGCTGTATCTGCTTCTTTCGATGCACTCAATACATACCAGCTTGAACCACCAAGGTTAGAGCTGTTCACTGCTCCTTCTACATTCAAGCGTGGTGTTGGTGCGACCGCCCATTTACCTTCTTGACCTTCACCAGCTTTCACTGATGCTGTAATCCAAACACCAGTCGTAATAGAAGCAACGGCGCCGCTATTTACCGAACCAACCCACTCAGACCAACCAATGGTAGGACGCGCGATTTCTGTCGTATGAAGATCACGGAAAATCTTAATGCCTTCTTCAAGCGCTTTGTTGTTAGCAATGTTTAGGCTACCGTCTTGGTTGAAGTACCAACTGCCTGCACCTTGAATCATGACGCGCAGCAAACCAAGGTCAGATGGATTATTACCTAGCATGGAAACACCAGTTTTCTCTTTCACTTGTTTGCCAATTTCAATGAAACGGTCCCAAGTAATATTTTCCATGTCCTTAGCGCTGAAGCCTGCTTTTTCAAGAATATCAGTACGGTAGTAAAGGCCTGATACCCCAGTATCAAATGGTAGGCCATATACTTCGTCGCCGACGGTCATTACATTCACTTTGTACGGAGCAAACTTAGTGTAATCAACGACATTTGTCATAGGAGCAAATGAGCCAGGATATGACTGTAAGTATTTCTGAGCATTGTAATCTTCAATCAATACCACATCAGGCAATGCCGACGTGATTCCAGACGCTAGCATAGTATGCAGCTTCTGTTCGATATCCGCTTTCGCAAAATCAACGACTTTAATGTTTACATCTTCATGCTTCGCTTCGTATTTCTCGGCAGCTTCTTGCATGATGGCCACATTAAAGTTTGGATCCCATGCCCACACCGTGATGTCTTTCGCGAATGCTGTTTGACTGAAACAAGCTAAACCTACTGCAGAGGCCACTAATCCTTTAACCATTTGCTTCTTCATAACTGTTATTCTCATTTTTTGTAGGGGTTTTTGCTTCCATTTGGAAACGTTTACACAGAGAAATTAGCATTTATTTTTTAGAATTAAAGGGGGAGAGATGGGATTTTTGATCTATTGTCGCTAGAAATTGCTTAGGTTGTGGGTCTGATCACTTTCTTAACAGAATTGTTAGCAGTTAGCCTCCATATGCAACTAACTGCTAAATTTGGATACGTTAACAATTGTTACAGCGCAAACTTGTGTAATCCTTACCACTAAAGTGTGGTTTCATGCAGCGACGATAAAATGGCTTCATATATGGTGTCTTTTAGCCAATGAATTTTATCGCTCATGTGCGACTGCTTCTTCCAAATCATAGAGATATCAAAATCAGCCACGGGCACTGGTGGTGGAGCGGATGTAAGGTTAGTTTGAATCAGGTTAATCTTGGCCATTTTTTCGGGCACTATCGCAAACATCTCACGACCAGTAACTAAACGCCCTATCGTCAGAAAGTTTCGCGAGACGGCAGTGACTTCACGGGATAATCCAATTGACTCTAGCTGCTTATCGACGTTACTCGTGAAGTTACCCTCCGGACTGACTAAGCAATGCGGCAGAGAGGCGAAGGTCTCGATATCCAATTCGCCAACCTTCACCAAACTACTGTCATAGATACAGACGTGTTTTTCAGTGTAGAGCTTTTGCGCACTAAACTGCTGCTCTAAATCGGGAATACTACCGATGATGATGTCTAAGTTTTCCTGCTCACTGACTGAACGATAATTGTGTCGATTAACATTGATGAAACTGACTTTCGCGCCAGGGGCTTGTGACACTATGGCGTCATAAATAGTTGGAGCAAAGATAAACTCCGCGTAATCAGTTAATCCTATTTTGCAGATTCCGCGATAATTCTTTGCCAAGAATTGTTCTGTGGGTAACACGTTAAATTGCACCAGATTTAATATCTGTTCTACCGTTGGATACAGCTCTGCAGCTCGCTCTGTCGGTACCATTTGATGACCTTTGCGTTCAAAAAGTCGGTCCCCACACAAAGTTCGTAACTTAGATAAACTGTGACTCATTGCTGACTGGCTGACAAAGCTCTTCTCTGCCGCTACAGACACACTGCGTGTTTGGTAAAGGTGAAAGAATACGATCAACAAATTTAAATCAATGCGTTTCCAATCAATCTTCTCTCGTCCAGTTTCACTCATAGTATCTATCAAATCTATTAATTTGAATCATTATAGATGAGTCAGTAGCATCGGCGCTAATCGAAATTGTTATTTTCATAAGATAGGTGCGCTGGTGTCTACGTTAAGCAAAGAAACCACAAACAACCACTCAAACAGCAATGAGTCATTGTTTGCTATATTTAAGATCTTTTTCGCTCTAGGATGGGTCAGCTTTGGTGGTCCCGCAGCTCATATAGGTTATTTCCGCAATACCTTTGTTGAGAAACTCAATTGGCTAAGCGATGAAGAGTACGCTCAAATTGTTGCTTTAAGCCAATTTCTACCGGGTCCAGGTTCAAGCCAAGTCGGTTTTGCTGTCGGTTATCAACGCGCAGGTATTGGCGGTGGTATCATGGCATTTCTTGGCTTCACACTGCCATCAGTAATTCTCATGCTTGCTCTTGCAGTCTTGAGCAGTCAGCTCACTGAATCCAGTTACTTTCAGAATGTGGTGCACGGTCTGAAACTTCTCGCCGTGTTAGTCGTCGCTGACGCCACTTGGGGTATGTATAAGAATTTCTGCAAATCTAAACTCACTGTTTCTATTTGTATCGCTACTGCCATTACACTGCTTTTGTTCCAAAGTATTGCAGCGCAAATTCTGGTTTTAGTTGTAGCTGCTCTGCTAGGCGTTCGATATCTCGCAAATACAGAAATCGTAAATACCTCCAGTAAACTGTCTTTCTCGGTATTGCCATTAGTCAGCTTCGTCGTACTTCTTATCGCCCTACCATTTATAGGTCAATGGTCGTCATCGATAGCACTTTTCTCCGATTTCTACCAAGCAGGCAGTTTGGTATTTGGTGGCGGTCACGTAGTTCTTCCTCTGTTACAAAATATTGTGGGCGATCAATTAACGCAAGACGCTTTCTTGACGGGTTATGCCGCAGCGCAGGCAGTGCCAGGGCCAATGTTCACTTTTGCTACTTACATCGGTTATGAGCTAATGCCTTCGGCACCAGTATGGGGAGCGATTGTTGCAACACTTGGTGTATTTGTTCCTGGCTTTTTGCTCCTTATCGGCGTGTTAAAAAACTGGCAGCAGCTCGCTAAAATACCGGCGATTTCTGGTGCATTGGTGGGCGTAAACGCCGCCGTAGTTGGTTTGTTATTGTCTGCCCTCTACCAGCCTGTCTTTGTTAGCGCTGTTTTTGGTGCAATGGATCTTGCTTGGGTGCTTTTAGGTGCACTCCTTATGAAGCAGTTTAAACTGCCTATCGCTTGGATGGTGGTGTTCTTTGCTTTTGCAGGGTTACTATCACCAGCCGTGGTAAGTTTAATCTAAATCAATTATCACTCTGATTTTAGGTAATATTTCTCGTCAGATTTTCAGCTTAGTCATACACTAATTAATGAGGGGAGCTCCCCTCATTGCTGTTTCAATTCAATAAAAGGGTTTTATATCGACAAGCAGTGATTAGGTGCTAAAACACCTACACAAACAGGGGGTGAGTTATGAGAAAGGACTGCTCTATTGGGAGCCATCATCGGAGTTCGAGCCGAGGCTCTATTAATGATGAATTAAAACGTGCCCATCATGCTATTAGCCTTCATGCTCCCGAAATCGTTAGAATCTCTGTCGCGCTCTTCGATGCCCAGCATGCTAGGTTGAGTACATTTGCACATAGTACATTACAAGGAGAGCCCCTGCTTCGATACAGTGCTCCTATTAGCGCTAACTCCGCGCTTGGGCAACTGGCCTGCAAGCATAAACATCGCGTCATTAATGACCTTTCATCAACCATTACCAACTCATCGCAACACTCGCGTTGGTTGTTACAACAGCCTTATGCGGCCTCATTAACCTTACCCGTCCTCAACGATGGTCACTTTACTGGGTTACTATTTTTAGATGCAAATCAACCTCAGTTTTTCGACAATACTACGGTTGAACAATTAACCTCTTGTACCAATGAGCTCGCTAAAGCGGTCAACGAACAGCGCAGCTACGTCAATGCCATGGCTGATATGGGCTATACCGTTCGTAGTACCAATTTCGAACATCTAGATGAGAGCCTCGATCATGCTTACCGAGTCGGTCAGTACGCAAGGCTCATTGCGCTGCAAGTGGCTGAACTGTATCAACTCGATGATGAAACCATCGACTATATCGTGCACTTTGCAGAGTTACACGACATAGGTAAGTACTCTTCATTGAGTTCGAAACAGAGCTCTCCGTGGCAAGAAATGTGGCATAGCAATGTCGCAATGCAAGGACAAATTCAACAAGGGCTGAACTTAGTCAACCAGCTCGCAAAACAGATCCACGATCGGAAGCCAACCAGCATGACACTGTTAACAGATATCATCCAATATCATCATGAATATTTAGATGGTTCAGGTGCGCCAAACGGACTAAGTCATGCCGAAATTCCGATTGCTGCTCGTATTGTTACCGTTGCTAACATTTTTGATGCCCTAACCAGTCAACGTCATTACAGTGAATCTTGGTCCTTGATCCATGCATTATTGGAACTAGAAAAGATGGTCGCACTCGGCAAGATTGATAGCAATTGTGTGCACGCATTGCGCTGCCAGCAAGACGCAATCAAGCTTGTTATGTATTCCACACATATTCCTTGGCATTAAAATCTTATTGGACAATCTAAATCCTTATATTCCACTTAACTCACATTATTGGAGCTTTTGCTCCAATAATGTGCTTGAGCCCACAATAATCCGTCATTAGCATCTTGCGGTACTTACCCATTGTGACTAGTATTGTAATGTTAACAACACATTAACATTACAATAACTATAAATTATCGTTCTACACGAAAACGGAGTTCAGGAATGATACTGCCTAATGAAAGCACTCTCTCAAGTTGTACCCTACCGCCGCCCAACGAGATGATCCTAAAGTGGGCGCAAGAAAGACCGAATGAAGTTTACTTAAAACAAATTATCAATCGTGAGTTCGTCGAATTCACTTATGCTGACGTAGCAGATAAAGCATTACGTCTTGTTTCTGCTCTTCGTGGTCTTGGCATACAGCCAGGCGAAAAGGTCGCGCTCATTTCCAAAAACTGCGCAGAGTGGTTTATTTGCGACTTAGCGATGATGCTTGGCGACTACATCAGTGTACCAATTTTCCCAACCGCTGGTGCCGATACCATTGAATACTGTCTAACACACAGTGAAAGTAAGGTGTTGATTGCAGGTAAACTTGATGATGCTAAAGCCACCACCTCTGTCATTGAGTCTCTTGGTGATCTAATCACGATTTCCCTGCCTTACGATACCGCGCCAGATTGCCAGCACACATTTAATCAATTGATCGCTGATAGCAAGCCAAGTGAAGAGCGCCCTGTTCACTATGACGACAAGCTAATGTCATTGGTTTATACCTCTGGTACCTCGGGGCTACCAAAGGGTGCCATGTTGACCTATGGCGCATTTAGCTGGTCGGTACAAAGACTTATCGACCATATTGGCATTGAACCCAACGATCGTCTGTTCTCTTATTTACCGCTAGCTCATATTACTGAGCGAGTGTACATCTTTGGTTCATCAGTAGTAGGAGGCGTGCAGACTGCATTCCCAGAGTCACTAGACACCTTTATCGAAGATGTGAAGATGCAGCGTCCAACACTATTTATTTCAGTGCCGCGACTATGGACTCTGTTCCAGCAGCGTATTCAAGATAAGCTGCCACAGAAGAAACTCAACATTCTACTTAAGATACCGTTTGTCAATTCATTGATTAAGAAGAAGTTGGCAGACGGCTTAGGACTTGACCAAGCACGAGTACTTGGTTGTGGTTCCGCTCCAGTGCCTCCAGCTCTATTAGATTGGTATCACAGCGTCGGGCTGAATATTACTGAAGCCTGGGGCATGACCGAATCTTTCGCTTACAGTACCATTAACTACCCATTTAGGGCCGACAAAATAGGTACTGTTGGTAACGCAGGCCCAGGTATTGAGCTTAAGATTGCTGAGGATGATGAAATCATGGTTCGAGGACAAGGTCTCTTCTCGGGCTACTACAAAAATGACATTGCGACTCAAGAAGCATTTGATAGCGAAGGATGGTTACATACTGGCGATATCGGCGCTATTGATGGCGAAGGTTATCTAACCATTCAGGGTCGTAAGAAAGACACCTTCAAAACGGCTAAAGGTAAGTTTGTCGCACCTGTACCTATTGAGAAAAAGCTGGCGGAATACAGCCGTGTCGAAATGATGTGTTTAATCGGTTTAGGCTTACCAGCTCCAATCTTACTCGTTGTGCCTCACGACTTCCCTAACTTTGACAAAGCACGCTACGCACGTACCGCTGAGCGTGTCGTTAAGCGCATGAATCAAGAACTTGAGTCTCATGAGCAAATCAAAGGTGTATTAATGGTTAAGGAACCATGGAGTATTGAGAACGGGTTACTGACACCAACACTGAAAATAAAACGCCATTTGCTTGAACAGAAGTATCATGAAGTCGGCCATAGCTGGCCTAAAGATAAGCTGGTCGTTTGGGAAGAGTAACACCCATGCATACTAGATAAAGGCGACGTTAGTCGCCTTTTTTATTTGTATTGCCAAAATGGTCTTCGACTTTCTCGATTGGCCTGTTCTCTAGTCACTCCAATGTCTTCTAACAAATGATCTGGCATTTCCGATAACACTTTTCTAGTACGTTGATTCTGACGCCATTGCCTGACGTAAGTTAAGATTAACTTAGTCAACGAACCTTTCACCGCTCTATCTTGTACATATTGATCGGAGTTGATTGTTTTATCCATTGCCTATCCTCCTCTGTTTTGTATAATTTTTATGCAAAACATCAATATGTGACAAACGATCTATTTTGACTTTGAGTTAAGGAAAACTTAAGTGAAAGAAAAACTGCCTCCCCTTCAAGGACTTTACTATTTCTATAAAGCGGCTGAACTAGGCAGCTTTAAGGTGGCCGCCAATCGCCTGTTTGTTTCAGCGGCTGCAGTAAGTCAACAAATTCGACAGTTGGAAGAGAGCCTAGGTTGTCATTTGTTTTATCGGCAGCACAGGAAAGTGTTATTAACGCCAGAGGGCCAACAACTATATAGAGAACTTGCCAAGGGCTTTGAACATATATTCACCGGAGTTCAGAGTGTCAACCAAGATCCTAACCCCAATCGTTTGTCCATCTCGACATTGCCATCATTTGCTCAACACTGGTTGGTGCCGAGAATACAAAGCTTTCGTCAGCAAAACCCTGATATTGCACTTTTGATCGAGCCTAATAACCAATTGGTCGCTTTTCAGGATCAATCCGTTGATATTTGTCTACGTTATGGTGAAGGTATCTATGAGGGCGTGCAAAGCCACTTACTTATGAAAGATATTATCTACCCTGTGTGCCACCCGCTGTACCAACAGCAACACCAGATTTATGATGTTCAAGATTTGCATCGAGCCGACCTGATTGAAGATACTTGGCCGGATATGGATTGGAACTTGTGGCTACAACATGTCGGTGCGCCTGTAGGCAATCGAACGCTACAATATAACGGCTCGCACTTCGTTGTCGAAGGCGCACTGTCTGTTCAAGGCGTTGGGCTTATCAAACACAGCCTAGCCTATCGCTATATCAAAGAAGGAACCCTAGTGCGAATCGGCAATTACGCACTCAAGCCTAAATTTGCCTATTACCTGTGTGCTCCAGAGCATTACTTCAATCGACCTAAACTCAAAATCTTTATTCAATGGCTACAGCAAGAAGTCGCTGACTTTAAGCAGTGCGATATGTCTCATTTAGATATTATCGACACCGACTACGTACTCAGGCCGTTATAAAGGCAATAAAAAACCCGCCATAAGGCGGGTTTTATCAGTCAAAGGAAAAGACGAATTACTTCTTCTCTTCTTTTGCTTTAGCAATAACTTCTTCAGCAACGTTTGCTGGACAAGCGCTGTAGTGTGAGAACTCCATAGAGAACTGACCACGACCAGAAGTGATTGTACGTAGGTGACCGATGTAGCCGAACATCTCAGATAGAGGAACGTCAGCTTTAATACGAACACCAGTAGCACCAGCTTGTTGGTCTTTGATCATACCACGACGACGGTTAAGGTCACCGATTACATCACCAACGTTGTCTTCTGGAGAGAACACGTCAACGTGCATGATTGGCTCTAGAAGTTGAGCACCAGCTTTTGGCATAGATTGACGGAATGCACCTTTCGCTGCGATTTCGAATGCGATTGCAGACGAGTCAACTGCGTGGAAACCACCATCGTATAGTTCAACTTCAACGTCTAGCGTTGGGAAGCCAGCTAGAACACCAGTTTCCATCATAGATGCGAAACCTTTCTCAACTGCAGGCCAGAATTCTTTAGGTACGTTACCACCAACAACTGTTGAAGAGAACGTGAAGCCAGAGTTTGGCTCACCTGGTTTGATACGGTAGTCAATCTTACCGAACTGACCAGAACCACCAGACTGTTTCTTGTGCGTGTAGCTATCTTCAACTGCTTGAGTGATAGTTTCACGGTAAGCAACCTGTGGTTGACCTACTTCAAGCTCAACGCCGTAAGTACGCTTCAGGATGTCTACTTTGATGTCTAGGTGAAGTTCACCCATACCTTTCAGGATAGTTTCACCTGAATCTTCGTCAGTCTCAACCTGGAATGATGGATCTTCTGCAACCATCTTACCGATCGCGATACCCATTTTCTCTGTAGAACCTTTGTCCTTAGGAGAAACAGCAATAGAGATTACTGGTTCAGGGAAGATCATTGGCTCAAGAGTACACTCGTGCTTAGGATCACATAGAGTGTGACCAGTTTGAACGTTCTTCATACCAACAACAGCGATGATGTCACCAGCTTGTGCAGTAGTTAGTTCGTTACGCTCATCTGCTTGCATCTCAACCATACGGCCGATACGCTCAGTTTTACCAGTTGCAGAGTTAAGGATTGTGTCACCCTTGTTCATTACACCTGAGTAGATACGGATAAACGTTAGAGCACCGAAACGGTCGTCCATGATCTTAAATGCTAGAGCACGTAGTGGCTCATCAGCAGATACAGTTGCAACTTCGCCAGTTGGTTCACCAGTTTCTGGATCAGTTAGAGGCTGAGGATCTACTTCCGTTGGAGATGGTAGGTAGTCAACAACTGCGTCAAGAACTAGCTGAACACCCTTGTTCTTAAATGCAGAACCACAGAATGTTGGGAAGAATGCTAGGTCACGAGTACCTTTACGGATACAACGCTTGATGTCTTCGATTGAAGGCTCTTCACCTTCCATGTACGCTTCCATTAGGTCATCGTCTTGCTCAACAGCAGTTTCGATAAGCTCTTCACGGTAAGCTTCAACGTCGTCAACCATGTCAGCTGGAACGTCTTTAACTTCGTAGTTTTCTGGAAGACCAGAGTCATCCCATACGTATGCTTTACGGCTTAGTAGGTCTACAACACCAACGAAGTCGTCTTCACGACCGATTGGAAGAACCATTACTAGTGGGTTTGCAGCAAGAACGTTCTTAACTTGATCAACTACGTTGAAGAAGTCTGCACCCATACGGTCAAGTTTGTTAACGAAGATGATACGAGATACTTCTGATTCGTTCGCATAGCGCCAGTTAGTTTCTGACTGAGGCTCAACACCACCAGAACCACAGAATACACCGATACCACCATCTAGTACTTTCAGAGAACGATATACTTCAACTGTAAAGTCAACGTGTCCAGGAGTATCGATAACGTTTAGACGGTGATCGTTCCAGAAACAGCTAACTGCCGCTGATTGGATAGTAATACCACGCTCAGCTTCCTGCTCCATGAAGTCAGTAGTTGATTCACCATCATGAACTTCACCAGTCTTATGGATTTGGCCAGTCAGTTTTAGGATACGCTCAGTTGTTGTGGTTTTACCCGCATCAACGTGCGCGAAAATACCAATATTTCTGTATTTTGATAAATCAGTCATCGTTTTACTCTGTTAATAGGATATAAAATGCGCGCAGAGTATATCACAATCTGTCAAGACGGATAGCTTTGCGTGCATTCGTATTAAAAAAAAGTTATGCCTTCGCGGCGTATTAAGGTGCCAAATAGAGCAAAACTGCCTCTAAATGCTTGTTACACCTAGCTTCATCCGTGTTGGCTACTGTTGTTAGTTCGCAGTTAATTTTAGCTGCTCTTCGTGATTTTTCGATGTCATTTCGTAAAATCATACATTTTGTTGGCGACATTCTACCTAATTTTTCACAAAAACCATCATTAAAGTTCATCGAAAGCAGAAATCGCTTCAGATAGCTTCTTAACTCCGTGGATTTGCATACCTTCAATACCGCCTTTTGGCATATTTGCCGCTGGTACAATGGCTTTTTTGAAACCGTGCTTAAACGCTTCCATTAATCGCTCTTGACCACTTGGAACCGGACGAATTTCACCCGCCAGCCCAACTTCACCAAACACGACGACATCTTTAGGTAGTGGACGGTCTCTAAAGCTTGAAAGCAAGGCCATCACCAAGGCAAGGTCAGCACTGGTTTCGGTCACTTTGACACCACCAACCACATTCACAAATACATCTTGATCAGCCATTTGCAGACCGCCATGTTTATGCAAAACAGCAAGCAATAAAGACAGGCGATTTTGCTCTAAGCCAACTGCAACTCGGCGTGGGTTTGCTAGCTGGCTATAATCAACCAGTGCTTGAATCTCAACCAATAGTGGACGCGTACCTTCCCACACCACCATAACCGAGCTGCCTGACGTTTCTTCTTCACCACGAGAGAGGAAAATCGCCGAAGGGTTACTCACTTCCTTCAAACCTTGTCCCGTCATGGCGAATACGCCTAGCTCATTGACCGCACCAAAACGGTTTTTGTGGCTACGTAACGTTCTAAATCGGCTGTCCGTTCCACCGTCGAGCAACACCGAACAGTCAATAATATGTTCAAGAACCTTAGGACCTGCCAACGTTCCATCTTTAGTCACGTGACCAACAATGAAGATAGCAACGTTATTCTGTTTAGCATATCGAGTTAATGCGGTTGCCGACTCTCTTACCTGAGCCACACTGCCTGGCGACGATTGAACATCAGCCACATGCATAACTTGGATGGAGTCAATAACCATCAGCTTCGGTTGTTCCTTCTCTGCCACTTGGCAAATACGATCAACGTTGGTTTCAGACAGCATTTTTAGGTGCTCTTTTGGCAAACCTAAACGAGATGCTCGCATGGCAACCTGCTGCAAGGATTCTTCACCCGTTACGTAAAGGGTTGGCATTTGCGACGATAGCCAGCACATTGCTTGTAAAAGCAGTGTCGATTTACCTGCCCCTGGGTTACCACCAATGAGGATAGCTGCCCCAGGGACCACCCCGCCACCAAGTACACGGTCAAGTTCTTTAAAACCACTGGTAAATCGAGGGACCTCTTGTAAGTCAATCTCAGATAAGGTTTGGACGCTAGATTCCGTGGAACTGCCTGCGTAACCGGTCAAGCGTTCATTACGAGCGACTTGAGGTGATGCCGCTAAACGAACCTCACTGATGGTGTTCCAACTACCACATGCATTACATTGCCCCTGCCAACGAGGGAAGTCAGCCCCACAGTCATTACATACATAAGCTCTTTTCGCTTTTGCCATTTTTAACTCAACCCGTCACGATAATTACTCAAACAAATGCAATCCATTGCACCTTTTATTGAGAAATGTATTAATTTTCGAAAATGTTCGGCGATAAAATTTGTCAAGAATCGACAAGAATCTAAAAATAGATCCGATAATTACCTTATATTTATCAGTAGATAACATTAAGGTTTTCGGCATGGTAGCCGATATAATAGCTTCACGCTGTGCTATTTCTTGATGACACTCATCATCTCAAAGGGACACTTTAACAAAACTCATGCAGCAACCTGAAATACTTTCCATCGCAGAACGCTTGATTTCGGCGTATCACGCTGATGACTTTGATTATGTACTTAGTCAAGTGACCGAGGGTGAATCTCCCTCGACAAAACTCCTGGTAAAAATGGAACTCAATCGCCTTATGGCCCCTTGCCATAAGCGTATTGACCTTCGTGGTCGAGTCACCAGCAATTGCCACGAGTATCAACTTAATGGACTCGCTCACTGGCTTGATGACCGTGCATTTGATAGTTACCACAAACTGACCAAGAAATTTGGCGGCTACACCGAAGGCGTATGGGAATCGTTAGTTAATAAGAAAACCTTGAGCAATCTTGGTGATGAGCAACGCGCCGCGCATGAGGGCGAGTTGACCGATCCACAAAGTCCTTATCTGGCGGACGCCATTAACTTAGGTTACGACCTGAAGCGTAAAGAAAATCGCCTTAAACTCGAATCTCAAGTATCTATTCAATTGGAAAATGGAGACGTAGTCACTGGGCTTAGTGTCGATCTCTCCAGTTCAGGTGCCAAATTCAAAGTGCCAGGTACCTTTGATTACGACTTAGGCCAAGTGATTAGTGTTAGCTTTGACGAACTCGCCCAAACCAGTCAAGTTAAGGAAATCACCAAACCGATCGAATACCGTGTACTCGGTGTCGATGGTCTACACGGTGTATCCCCGGTTAAGTATCTAAGAACACTAAGATTGTCGCGCACTAATGCGGTCGAAATGGTGGTTGAAAAGCTACTGAATACTGAATCAAAAAAAATCCGCCACGATAACCAAGATAGGATTACCCGAGCTCGTACTCGAGGTTTCGAACACAGTTATCTTAAACACGCCTGTAACCTACCGCTGTTTTTTAGCGGTAATGAACTGAAGGTGGCACTGCTAACAGAAAATAACCAAGACATTTGGCACTACTGGCATGATGAGCGTAATCAACAATCGCTGGGGGCTTTGTTTTCTCGAGAGAGAATGGATTTACTGGTCAAAGCAGGCATCAAAGGCTGTAGCAACGTACTTTATACCTTTACCCACGAACATCAGGGGATGAAACTGTTTTATTCCATGATGATGCCAGAGGCAGATCGTCAAGAACGTCAATTGTTCTGGCATATTGGCGGACGTCGAGATAGTTGGAAAGCGTTTCGTCTCTCCGTATTCGAGCTGTCCGAAGAAGACGTCACCACGATTTCGCACAACTACAGCGATCTCGTGAATGGTAATGAAAAATTGACTCACTTCGGTATTCTGCAGGAGATCAGTGATGCTAATTCAGCCGCTGACTACCTATTTACAGAAAAGCCTCGTCTTCCGGCTAACAGTCTAAATCGCTTTAGACACCCAAGAAAAGTAGAAAGCCAGCCAAGAGGGTTGTATTTCGATGCGCAATCCAGACGAAAAGAACCGCGATATCAATTCAGCACGCCGCTGTTTGTTCAATGTGATGAAAACACTGTTATTCGTGGAAAAACGCTCGACTTGTCTAAACGTGGTGCAAGCATAGAGCTATTGGAACCGTTGCCTGTCAAAACAGGGGCATTAATCTCGATAGATTACTTGGAGCTGAAACGCTATAACGACAGATTGCCATTGAACCGAGTCCCCTATGAGGTGGTTCGGTTATCCCAGGATCGCAAAACCGTACATTTATCGATTGTCGAATCCGGCAAAACCATCAAGACCATCGCCTTTTTCAATGGCATGATTGATAACAACCAAGATAAGCTGATCGCTAAACAAGAGCTGCTTCCAAGTCCCGCTTTACTGGAATCATTGCATAACGTCTTATTGGCTAAAATGGTCTCAACACCTATCTATATCGATAAACGAGGGACCTCAATAAAGAGTCGCACTGTTGGCGTCAATTTCCCTCTGCCAGGCTATATGCAGTTCTTGGAGCGAATTGGCCACAATCAAAAATTTGCCTTAGAACCTATTTTTAAAGGACGCAGCAATACGTTAATTGCAGAACCGATGAAGAAGAAGCCCGGAGCAAAGCCGGTCTATCACGAACTGTATATTGGAGTATTGAAACTAGGGCAACGTATTCAGTCGATTCATACCAAATTACGCGAAGACTTTGAGTCCACCCAAAGCCGGATTAAGTTCATTAAAGATGCGCTAAGTATGGGCGAACTCTACGTGTTAAGAATTTCCTCTGGTCCGGTGTATGATGCTTTGACAACCTTGATGAAGAAAGACATCAATGAACTGCTTTCGTTGAGTTTGAGCCACGCTCGCAACTTAGAAAATGAGATGACATCAATTTGCGGCTATTGCGAGCTTATCGACATTACAGAAGAAGTATTAATTCGCTTAGAGCTAAATCATTAAGCTTCATCCATAAAACAAAGGGCGCTCAATGCGCCCTTTGTTATCTTTCACTTACCAGTTGATTCGTTTTTGTCTTGCGAGTAACCCTGACAGCACACACACAATCCCACCTAAACCTGCATGGTTAATGGCTACCTGTGCCTGAGCTTCAACTTTAGGTTTTGCGTGATACGCAATACCTAAACCAGCCGCCGCCATCATCACCAAGTCATTGGCACCATCACCCACGGCAATGGTGTTATGCGGCTCAACATCATACTCTTCCGCTAACTCTAGCAAGATGTCTGCTTTAGTTTGTGCTGAGACGACATCCCCAAGTACTTCGCCAGTCAGTTTGCCATTTTCAATCGCCAACGTATTTGATTGAGCAAAATCCAAATTTAATTTCTGCTTTAAGAAATCAGAAAAATAGGTAAATCCACCAGACGCAATCGCCGTTTTCCAGCCATAAGACTGAAGAGTTTTTAGCATTTCTTCTAACTCTGGCATCAACGGCAACTGTGAACGAACGCTCTCAAGAATCGCTTCATCTGCATCTTTTAATGTTGCAACACGTTGGCGCAAACTCGCCTCAAAATCCAACTCTCCTTGCATCGCTCGCTCTGTTACTTCTGCAACCTGCTCACCTACTCCAGCAAGTTTGGCGATCTCGTCAATACACTCAATCTGAATGGCGGTCGAGTCCATATCCAAGACAATCACACCCGGCTTATTGAGGTCGGGAACATCATACAGTGCTGCGCAATCCACTTTGAGCTCATTCAGAATCACTTTATGGTCGGCGGTTAACTGGCCATCCATCAGTGCCACTTCATATTGCCCGACCTGCCAAATGTCGAGAATTCGGCTAGTTTCACCGATGTAGAAATCCATATCATTGAAAATATCAGGAGACAAATAATGAGAATACATAATCCAACTGGCTTTATTTTTCTCCAGTTGATGAGACATGAGTGTCTCAGGGAAACGTTCCTTCAATGGAATACGTTTGGTAATCGCTAACGGCTTTACAGCGTCCATGGCTAATCCTTCCTTTAAAAAGCTCCTAAAACGTTAACCTATTGCAATTTGGTTGTGCAAGCATCAATATGAACCAATCAGTAATTTCATAGTACTTTTAAACTTATATGGACGGTTCGCTGTTTTCATTTCGCAACTTTTTGAGGTTAGTAGCGCTTTGCTTAATCGCTGCTATGGTGTTCTTCATCACAACAAATAGCTTTGTTATCAGTAAAGGTAACGAGCGCATTCAAGCGAATCAGTTAGAAGTGCTTTCTAAAGTTCTGATTTCTCAGGCCTCACTCTCTGCTAGACAGATGCTGATTGATCAAGACCAAGAGCGTTTAGGCGCTCTGACCAACCAGTTAGCACAAGAACGTCTGGTGTTAGATGCAACCGTTTATGATTCTGAAGGGGTCAAAATTGCCGCCAGTACAGACGCCAAAACGGCGCGCGAAGTCCTAGGGCTCGATACTCCACTCTCAACTGCCAGCATTGGCCGCCAACAGCTAGTCGAGCCGATCATCAACGATCATACCATCATAGGTTTTGTTCGAATCACCTTTGAAACTGGTAAGGTAACCGCAATTTCCGATCATCACTACCGCAAGAGTGATCGCTTTATGTATATGATGATCTTGATGAGTTTTATCTCTGGTGTGTTACTGATGGTCATCCTTAGAAAACAACCAAAAACCAAAGGCGAGAATTTACTGCTCAAGCAATAGAATGCTCGTGTACCTTTTGAAAACATAAGCCATTCCCAGATACAAAAAAGCCTCGCACAAGCGAGGCTTTTTTACATACTTTATTAAGCGTCTTGCTTATTCTGCGTCACCTAGCAAAACAGAATCTAGAGCAATCTCCATCATTTCATTAAATGTGGTTGCACGCTCATCAGAGGTCGTTTGCTCACCAGTCTTGATATGGTCAGATACGGTACAGATAGCCAGTGCTTTTGCACCGTATTCTGCTGCAACACCGTAGATGCCTGCCGCTTCCATCTCAACACCAACAATGCCATATTTGTCCATTACATCGAACATTTCAGGATCAGGAGTGTAGAACAGCTCAGCAGAGAATAGGTTACCCACCTTTACGTTGATACCGCGAGCTTTTGCCGCTTCTTCAGCGTTCTTCACCATGTTGTAGTCAGCAATCGCCGCAAAGTCATGGTTCTTAAAGCGAATACGGTTCACTTTAGAATCAGTACATGCGCCCATACCAATAACAACGTCGCGCACTTTGATGTCTTCATTAACCGCACCGCAACTACCTACACGGATAATCTTCTTAACACCAAAATCTTTGATCAGTTCAGTAACGTAAATAGAGCATGATGGAATACCCATACCGTGACCCATTACAGAGATACGACGACCTTTGTAAGTGCCTGTATAGCCATACATATTACGTACGTCACACACTTGTACTGCATCATCCAAAAACGTATCAGCAATGTATTTTGCGCGCAGTGGATCGCCCGGCATCAATACTACGTCTGCAAAATCACCCATTTCCGCATTAATGTGAGGAGTAGCCATGACTGTTTCCCTTTATTCTCAGTGCTTGTTCCTAGGACTTAGTGCCTAGAGATATGTTAAATGTACAACGCTCAAGTGAGACTTGAGCGTTGTTCGTTAATGATTATAGGAAGTTCTTTCCGTAATCCATTGAGGATGTACCAAAGTAGCTTGCAAGGCTTTGACCAATATCAGCAAAGCTATCACGAAGGCCTAAAGAACCTGCTGGAACCTTGTGACCATAAACGATAACAGGAATGTGTTCACGTGTATGGTCAGTACCTGGCCAAGTTGGGTCACAACCATGGTCAGCCGTCAGAATAAGAACATCGTCTTCTTCCATCAGTTCAATTACTTCGTGAATACGAGAATCGAAGTACTCAAGCGCAGCTGCATAACCCGCCACATCACGACGGTGACCATACGCTGAATCAAAATCAACAAAGTTAGTGAAAACGATCGTGTTGTCGCCCGCTTCTTTGATTTGCTCTTTGGTTGCTTCAAATAGCGCTGGAATGCCTGTGGCTTTCACTTTCTTAGTGATACCGCAGTTCGCGTAAATATCAGCAATCTTACCGATAGATACCACTTGTCCCTGCTTCTCTTCAACAAGCTTCGACAACACGGTTGGCGCTGGCGGTTCAACAGAAAGGTCACGACGGTTACCCGTGCGCTCAAATTGCCCTTTACCTGGACCAATAAATGGACGCGCGATAACACGACCAATATTGTAATCCTCAAGCTCTTCACGAGCGATTTGGCAAAGCTCAAGCAGACGATCTAAACCATAAGTTTCTTCATGACATGCAATCTGGAAAACTGAATCCGCTGACGTATAGAAGATAGGTTTGCCCGTCTTCATATGCTCTTCGCCCAGGTCATCAAGTACTTGAGTCCCTGATGCGTGACAGTTACCTAAAAAGCCATCTAAACCTGCACGTTCTAGAATGCGGTCGGTCAGCTCTTTCGGGAAACTATTTTGCTTATCCGTGAAGTAGCCCCAATCAAACAAAACAGGAACACCAGCAATTTCCCAGTGACCAGACGGAGTATCTTTACCTGACGATAACTCTGCTGCGTGACCATAAGCACCGACAATTTCGACGTCATCACGAAGGCCCTGTGCCAAAGCACCTGTAGACTCTTTATGCGCCATGGCTAGGCCGAGCTTGCTCAAATTCGGTAGCTTTAGCTCACCGCTGCGCTGATCGTTATCAGCCAAACCTTTTGCACACTGCTCTGCAATATGACCCAGTGTATCTGAGCCTACATCACCAAATTGCTCAGCATCGGCTGCTGCGCCAATACCAAATGAATCTAATACTAAAATAAATGCGCGTTTCATAATTTCTCCTCACGCTTATGCGAGATCTTCCGCTCGAATTTGGCGGTACACACAAGGCGTTTCTACGTAAGCTTGCTCACCGATTGTCATTGCGGCTTTCAATGCATTTGCTGCTTCTTGCCATTGCGCTTCATTACGCGCATGGATAACAGCTAGTGGCTTGTCTGCACTTGCCGTCTCGCCTAATCGAATAAATTGATCAAAGCCTACCGCGTAGTCGATGGTATCTGTTGCCACGCGGCGACCACCGCCCATGCCAACTACAGCCATACCAATCGCTCGAGTATCCATCGCTGAAACAATACCTTCATTGTCAGCGTATACTGGCTTGATAATTTCTGCTTTCTCTAAATAATTATCGTAGCTTTCAACGAAGTCTGCAGGGCCGCCTAAACCTTTGACCATTTTACCAAAGCACTCAGCAGCCTTACCGTTATCAAGTACTTCATTCAGCTTAGCTTCTGCTTGCTCAGTGTCTTCAGCTAACTTCGCTAACACCAACATTTCGCTACAAAGTGCCATCGTCACTTCATACAAACGTGGATTGCGGTATTCACCCGTCAAGAATTGTACAGCCTCACGAACCTCAACTGCATTACCTGCAGAAGAAGCAAGCACTTGATTCATATCGGTAAGGATAGCCGTAGTCTTAGTGCCAGCACCGTTAGCTACGGCAACGATAGAGTTGGCTAACTCTTCTGATGCTTCATAAGTTGGCATGAAAGCACCAGAACCGACTTTTACATCCATCACTAGTGATTCAAGACCTGCCGCCAGTTTCTTCGATAAGATAGACGCAGTAATCAGAGAGATATTGTCAACCGTTGCAGTGATATCACGAGTCGCATAAACACGCTTATCAGCCGGCGCAAGATCGCCAGTTTGACCGATAATCGCTACACCAGCGTCTTTAGTCACTTCACCAAACACGTCATTGGTTGGCGTAATGTCATAGCCAGGAATAGATTCTAGTTTGTCCAGCGTGCCACCTGTATGACCCAGACCGCGGCCAGAAATCATCGGTACAAAGCCACCACATGCAGCAATCATAGGACCAAGCATCAGTGATGTTACATCACCAACACCACCTGTTGAGTGTTTATCAACAATCGGGCCACCAAAGTTCATGTGGCCCCAATCGATAACCATGCCAGAATCACGCATTGCGCACGTGAGAGCAATACGCTCTGGCATAGTCATTTCATTAAAAAAGATGGTCATTGCAAAGGCAGCAATCTGGCCTTCAGATACGGTGTCCTTGGCAACACCTTGGATAAAGAAGTTAATTTCTTCAGCAGTTAGCTCTTGGCCATCACGTTTTTTACGAATAATTTCTTGTGGTAAATACATTAGTACCTCCCCAGTCTAAGCTTGGGTTGTAGGGATAGAGGGAATAGTGGTGGCTGGAAATCAGCCACCAACAAAAAGATTCAGATTAATATGCAGATGGATCTGCAGTTTCGTCTGTTACTTCTAATGTATTCAGGAGATTAGTTAGAAGGCTAGAGGCACCAAAGCGGTAGTGCATGTTGTCTGCCCAATCTGCACCTAGAATGTCATCAGCCATTGCTAGATAAGCAGCAGCATCTTCCGCTGTACGAACGCCACCAGCTGGCTTGAAGCCAACTTTCTCAGCAACGCCCATATCGCGAATCACTTCTAACATCATGCGCGCGTACTCAGGAGTAGCGTTAACTGGCACTTTACCTGTTGATGTTTTGATAAAATCCGCGCCTGCTTTGATACAGATTTCTGAAGCTTTCTTGATAAGCGCTTCTTCTTTAAGCTCACCAGTTTCGATGATCACTTTTAGAAGGATATCACCACACGCTTCTTTACATTGCTTAACAAGTTCGAAGCCTACTTCTTCGTTGCCTGCCATCAGTGCGCGGTATGGGAATACAACGTCCACTTCGTCTGCACCGTATGCAACAGCTGCTTTAGTCTCAGCTACCGCAATTTCAATGTCATCGTTACCGTGAGGGAAGTTAGTCACAGTTGCGATACGTACTTCTGGTGTACCTTGTTCGCGTAGCGTTTTCTTTGCAATAGGAATAAAGCGAGGATAAATACAGATCGCCGCCGTGTTACCCACTGGCGATTTTGCGTCATGACATAGTGCGATCACTTTTTCATTAGTGTCGTCATCATTTAGCGTGGTTAGATCCATAAGTTTTAGTGCACGTAGAGCTGCTGCTTTTAAATCGCTCATTTCTATCTCCGGTCAATATATTCAATTAATTACCTGACAAACTCGTCAGCAATAAATGAACGGACTTGGTTCCTTGAAGACTCGGTTCAGCTATTAGGTTAAAGCTGAATACCAATTGCTATCCTTGTCACCGCACAGTACCTGCTCGTTAAAATCACCTGATTCCTATCTTGGTGAGAACTGGCTCTGGCTACATAAAGCTTCGCGAAAACACGAAAGAATTACTTAGTAGCCTATACAGTATAGGACTCTCGTTCAAAACGGTAGAGCTGATTAAAACGCAAACGGTTTGCTTCTCAAAAAACTTCCATTCAGTCGTTGAATCGCTTATCCAGTAACGATTCATTAGGAATTATCTGGCTCCTAAAACCAAAAAAGCCCCGCAGCAATTTCTTGCTACGGGGCGATTTAATACGGCGTCTATATACTAATAACCTTTACGCGAGCAATTACATGCCAGCTAGGCTTAGACAGAAACCAGCAATCGTTGCTGCCATCAAGTTAGATAGCGTACCTGCGATTACTGCTTTCACACCCATGCGTGCGATATCACCACGACGCTTAGGCGCAAGGCTACCCAGACCACCTAGAAGGATTGCGATAGAAGAAAGGTTCGCAAAACCACATAGAGCGAATGAGATGATTGCCTTAGTTTTCTCAGAAAGAACAACTGGTGCTGCGTCACCTAGGTATGGTGCGAAGTTCGCGTATGCTACGAATTCGTTCGCAACAGTCTTCATACCGATGAACTCACCAGCGATTGTCGCTTCAGACCATGGCACACCTAGTAGGAATGCTAGTGGTGAGAAGATCCAACCTAGAATCATTTCTAGACGTAGTTCTGGCATACCGATCCAGCCACCGATGCCGCCAAGCATACCGTTAACTAGGGCGATAAGGCCGATGAATGCGATTAGCATTGCACCTACGTTAAGAGCTAGTTGAAGACCTGCTGATGCACCGCCCGCTGCTGCGTCGATAACGTTAGCTGGCTTGTCTTCACCTTCAGCTTGCATGCTGTGAAGCTGCTCAACAGGTTCATCAGTTTCAGGCTTGATGATCTTAGCGAATAGAAGACCACCTGGAGCTGCCATGAATGATGCCGCTACTAGGTATTCAATTGGCACGCCCATTGATGCGTAGCCCGCTAGTACACCACCAGCGATAGAAGCTAGACCACCACACATTACGGCGAATAGCTCAGATTGAGTCATCTTAGGCACGAAAGGACGTACAACAAGTGGAGCCTCAGTTTGACCTACGAAGATGTTTGCCGCAGCAGACATAGATTCCGCACGAGATGTACCTAGTGCTTTTTGCAGGCCGCCACCAAGAATCTTGATAACCCACTGCATTACACCTAGGTAGTAAAGTACCGAGATAAGCGCAGAGAAGAAGATCAGTGTCGGTAGTACACGGAATGCGAAGATGAAACCGCCGCCGCCGAATACTTCGAACATCTTGTCAGAAACAAGACCACCGAATAGGAATGACGTACCATCGTTACCGTAGTTAATCACGCTAGATACAGCGTCAGAGAAGCTACGTAGGATCTCTTGACCCCAAGGTACATAAAGAACAAACGCACCAAGTGCAAATTGGATAGCAAAAGCGCCAGCCACAGTTCTGATATTAATAGCTTTGCGGTTATCCGATAGAAGTACTGCGATAAGAATCAGTACAACCATACCAACCAGGCTCATAAACAGGCTCATAGTTTATGACTTCCTTATATTTAATAATTTGGCGTGTAACAAAATTTGAAGCTCAAAAGCGGGGGCGATTATACAAACCCACAGAAAAGAAAGTAGTACCCCCCTCACACTTTCGTCTTGAACACATAAAAGATACACGTCATTTTGCGATCATGATCACAATTCATCTCTGCAAACGTTTTCGAATTCACAATTAACAGCACATTTAGTCACAAAAATTAAACGTCAATTTGCTATTTTTTAGTAGCTGTGACGTAACCGTTTGCTCATTTTCACTTCTCAGCATGTTTAACGATGATAGAACCATGTTTACCATTTTGGGCTCATTAGGCTGACCTTGATATCCATAAAGAGGCATATCAGGCGCATCCGTCTCTAGTAACAAACTTTCTAGTGGAAGATTAATGATAGTTGAGCGTGTTTTTTGCGCTCTTTCGTAGGTAATGACACCACCGACACCTATTTTTAAACCGAGATTGACGTAATCCATCGCTTGTTGGTAGCTGCCACTGAATCCATGAATAACGCCACTATATAGAGGAGGGTTCTGTTTCAATAAGGCAATAAGCTCTTGGTGTGCTTTCCTGCAATGAAGAATAATGGGTAGTTGGTACTGGTTGGCAATACGAATTTGCTCACTAAGAAGTGATTTTTGTAGAAGCTCGTTTTCTCTACCTTGATAGAAGTCGAGACCACACTCTCCTAATGCGACAAACTTTTGGTTGTTTTTCAACTCAGCAACACGTTGCTCTAGGCGAGCAATAGAGCCATCATCCACTTCCTCAAGAAACAAAGGATGAAACCCTAAAGCGAAATACACCATTGCATGCTCACTGGCTAACTTATTTATGGCCAGCCAATTTTGCTCATTAATACCAGGTACAACGATAGCGGCAACTTGAGCCTTTGCTGCCTCTAATAGTACTTGGTTTATGTCTTTTTTCTTTGCCAATAGATCGAGGTGGCAATGGCTATCAATCACCATCTTTTGGCTCTTTTCGGTAAGGCACGCAACTACGTTTATTCTCTGGAGTGAGTCCTAATGAGGCACACCAATCATCGTATTTTTTAAGCCACTTTTTGAGCAATTCAACCATGGTAAATTTACCTAAATAAATGTAATCGATTGCAATCGATATTATCTCAAATCCTTATGTTACAAAGGATAGCGCAATAGTTAGAGTTTTATCACTAAGTTGTGACTTACCCCTCAATGCTGTGATAGAAGCGGTTTTTTTTCATATACGCAAACGATAAAATGTTGCCTATTGTTTGTAAACCACACAAATTGTCTCTATCGTCATTTCTGTGTCGTTTACATGCGACCATTTTCTAGGCACCTAAAAACTGGAATGAGCCTAGCCTATCGAATCGTCAATGATGCTCTATCATTCGACACTACAAGGGAATTGATCGTGAAAAAAACTATTCTAAAAATGTCTGCGCTCGCAGTAGCAGTAGCTTCATTTGGTGCATTCGCAGCGAAACCAGCAGTGGTATACGATACAGCCGGTAAATTTGACAAATCATTCAACGAAGCTGTTTTCCAGAACGGTGTAAAAGTATTTAATGCGGACAAAGGCATTAAAGTTCGTGAATTTGAACCTCAAAACGAAGCGCAACGTGAACAAGGCCTTCGTCGCCTTGCAAGCCGTGGCTTCACTCCTATTGTTGCTGTTGGCTTCAACATGGCATCAGCTGTAGAAAAAGTTGCCACTGAATTCCCTGATATTCAATTTACAATCATCGATATGGTCGTTGATAAGCCAAACGTTCAATCTATCGTCTTTAAAGAACACGAAGGTTCTTTCCTTGTAGGTGCGTTGGCAGCGAAAGCTTCTAAAACTGGCAAAGTAGGCTTTGTTGGTGGCATGGATATCCCATTGATTCGTAAGTTCGAATGTGGCTACCGTCAAGGTGCACAATACGCGAACCCAGAAATCGAAACATTCCAAAACATGACAGGTTCTACTCCTGCAGCCTTCGCTGACCCTGCGAAAGGTTCAGAGCTTGCTAAATCTCAATTCTCTAAAGGCGTTGACGTTATCTACGCAGCAGCTGGCGGTACTGGCATGGGTGTATACCAAGCAGCTAAAGATGCTGGTAAATACGCAATCGGTGTTGACTCAAACCAAAACCACCTTCAACCAGGCACTATGCTGACGTCTATGGTTAAGAAAGTCGGTGTTGCTGCATACAACACTTGGGACGACGCTGAAAACGGTACTTGGGAAGCAGGCATCAAAGTACTAGGCCTAAAAGAAGGCGCAGTTGAGTGGGCTTACGACGAGTACAACAAAGACCTAATCACACCTGAAATGAAATCATACCTAGATACGCTTCAAGCGGACATCATCGCTGGCAAGATCGAAGTTCACGACTACATGTCTGACAACACGTGTAACTTCTAAGCGTTCTAGCTCAGAATGAAAGACTCAGCTTATTTTGGTTTATTATCAATAAGCTGAGTAAACATAACAACGCCGCTGCCTAAAAACAGCGGCGTATAATTATAAGGCAGTATCTAGTGACAAACGGACAATCTATTGCCATTGAACTTAAGCAGATAGATAAACGCTTTGGAGCCGTTCACGCTAACCGAGCTATCGATCTTAGAGTTCCTCAGGGCACGATTCACGGCATCATTGGTGAAAATGGTGCTGGCAAGTCCACTCTTATGAGTATTATTTACGGATTTTATCATGCTGATGCTGGTGAAATGACAGTGAACGGCGCTCCTTACAAGCCCGCTAACTCTCAAGAAGCAATCAAAGCAGGAATTGGCATGGTCCACCAACACTTTATGTTAGTGGAAACATTTACCGTATTAGAGAACATTGTTCTCGGTGCCGAAGATGGATGGCAGCTAAATGAAAGTTTAGGTAAAGCGCGCAAAAAGCTGAAAGCGCTAGCACAGGATTACGGGCTCGAAGTTCCCCTTGATGCCGTTGTAGGCGAGCTACCTGTTGGTCTTCAGCAACGTGTCGAAATCTTAAAAGCGCTGTATCGTGGCGCAAAAATCCTGATTCTTGATGAGCCAACAGGTGTACTCACTCCACAAGAAGCCGATCACCTTTTCCGCATCTTAGATAAACTTCGCGCTCAAGGTACTACTATCATGATCATCACGCATAAGCTGCGTGAAGTCCTAGCGATTACCGACAATATTTCGGTAATGCGCCAAGGCACAATGGTCGAGCACGTGGTGACGGCGAAAACGAACAAAGAGCAACTGGCAGAACTAATGGTGGGACGCAAGGTTCGCCTAAAAGTGGATAAATCTGAAGCGAATCCGAAGAAAGAGCTTATCAAAGTTGATCAGTTACAGTTTTTTGATGACGCAGGTGTTGAGCGTGTCAAAAGTATCAGCTTTGGTGTCAGACAGGGTGAAGTCGTTGGTATTGCTGGTGTTTCTGGTAATGGTCAATCAGAAATACTTGGCCTGCTATCTGGGATTATTAAGCCTTATTCCGGCAGCATTGACATTAACGGTAGCCATATCGACAAACATCACCCTCTCGATCCTCAACAGGTACGTGCTATTGGTGTAGGTCATATTCCTGAAGACCGTCATAAGCAGGGTCTTATCAACAAATTTGAAGCTCAAGAAGCGTATATCCTGGGCTACCACCACTTACCACAATACAACAAAGGCTTACTGCAAGATAAGCAAGCCATTAAAGAGTGTTGCCAGAACAGCATGGATAAGTGGGATGTTCGTCCTAACGACACCACATTAAAAACCGCAAACTTTTCCGGTGGTAACCAACAGAAGCTAGTCATCGCGCGCGAAATGGAACAGAACCCAGATGTGCTTTTGGTCGGCCAACCAACTCGTGGGGTAGATATCGGTGCTATCGAATACATCCACCAGCAAATCATTGCTGCACGTGATGAAGACAAAGCTGTTTTGCTGGTCTCGGTTGAGCTAGATGAAATCCTAAGCCTATCTGATCGCATTTTAGTGGTCTTTGATGGCTCTATCGTGGGTGAAGTATCCATTGAAGATGCCGATGAGAAAACGCTGGGATTAATGATGGCCAATATCATGCCTGAGCATCTTAAAGCATCCAAGGAACACGCAGAGCCACAAGGAGAAAGCGCATGAGCCAAGCTAAAGTACCCGCTTGGGTAACCGTGGCACTGCTGCCAGCCATCAACGTATTAGTTGCGTTTTTGGTGTCGGCTCTGCTGTTTATTTATATTGATATTAACCCAATTGACGCGGCAAAAGTCATGTGGACGGGAGCCTTTGGCTACGCAGAAGGCTTTGGGTACACTATGTACTACGCGACAGGCTTTATCTTTACCGGTCTTGCTGTGGCCGTCGCCTTCCATGCTGGCTTATTCAATATTGGGGGTGAAGGGCAAGCGTATATCGGTGGTTTGGGCGTTGGCTTGGTCTGTTTGACTCTAGGTGAATACGCACCGTGGTATATCGTCTTCCCAGTTGCCATCATTGCTGGCGGTTTATTTGGTGCTGCGTGGGCGTTCATTCCCGCTTACCTTCAAGCAAAACGCGGTTCCCATATCGTAATCACGACTATCATGTTCAACTTCATCGCCTCTTCGTTAATGGCGTATCTACTAGTTGATATCTTGAAGCCTGAAAACACGATGGCAACAGAAAGCCGTGTGTTCGCAGTCTCAAGCTGGTTACCAAAGATGCATGAAATGCTCGCTGTGGTCGGTATTGAAATGGCACCAAGCCCAATGAACTTGAGCTTCATTTTTGCGCTCTTGTGTTGTGTGTTTGTCTGGCTATTTATGTGGCACTCACGTTGGGGTTACGAAATCCGCTCTGTCGGCTCAAATCCATCAGCTGCAAGCTATGCAGGTATTAAATATGTAAAAATCATTGTCCTTACCATGCTTATCTCAGGCATGTTAGCGGGCTTCTTTGGTTTGAATGTATTACAAGGCGAACTGCATCAAATCAAACTCAACTTCGTTGAAGGTTTTGGCTTTACTGGTATTGCGGTTGCTTTAATGGGGCGTAACCACCCTATCGGTGTTCTATTAGCAAGTTTGTTGTTCGGCTTCCTATATCAAGGTGGTGCTGAGCTAAGTTTTGAGTACGGCGTTGACCGAAATATCGTTGTGGTATTGCAAGGTCTGGTGATTCTCTTCTCAGGAGCACTAGAGCACATGTTCCGTCCTTCACTAGAACGTACTTACCTCAAACTTTTTGGTAGCAAAAACAATGAGCAACAAGCAGAGAAAGGAGTCGCTTGATTATGTTTGAAACGATTATTCTCATGCTTGATGCCACCTTACGTGTGGCAACGCCACTGATACTTGCCTCGTTAGCCGGTATGTTCTGTGAACGTTCAGGGATAGTGAACATTGCACTAGAAGGTAAGCTATTGGCCGCTGCATTTGCTGGTGCTGCTACAGCCCATGTCACCGGTTCAGCGTGGCTAGGTTTGTTTGCTGGTGTAGGTATCTCGGTGCTTCTCGCCTTGCTTCACGGCTTCGCTTGTATCACCCACAGAGGTGACCAAGTCGTCAGTGGTATGGCAATCAATATTCTTGCCGCAGGCTTAACCATTACGTTAGGTCGCCACTGGTTCCAACAAGGTGGTCAAACTCCAGCGCTATCTGGTGACGCTCGTTTCGCACCGATTACCTTCCCTGGTGCTGATGCCGTTGCGGACGTGCCTATTTTGGGCGATATCTACTCTGAGCTGATTAGTGGACACTCCATTTTGGTATACCTTGTGGTGTTTATCGTTCCTGCTTGTTGGTACCTACTGTTCCGAACTCGTTTTGGCTTGCGCTTACGTGCTGTAGGTGAGTCACCATCAGCAGTGGATACTGCAGGTATCTCTGTAGTGCGTATGCGTTACGCTGCCGTTGCAATCTGTGGGGTATTAGTGGGTATTGGCGGCGTCTACTTATCGGTAGCGCAAACGGCTCAGTTCATTCCAAACATGAGTGCAGGTAAAGGTTATATGGCATTGGCCGCACTTATTTTTGGTAAGTGGCGTCCGTTTACCGCAATGGGTGCATGTTTGCTCTTTGGTTTCTTGGATGCACTAGCTATTCGTATGCAAGGCGTGACCATTGGTGACTTCCCTATTCCGGTACAAGCGATTGAAGCGGTACCTTACGTGTTAACCGTATTCCTACTCGCGGGCTTTATTGGTAAGGCGGTAGCACCAAAAGCTATCGGCGTGCCTTACACTAAAGAACGCGAATAACCGGATGCGATATGCAGACCGAAAAAAAACCGCTCAAACGAGCGGTTTTTTATTATCTAGTATTAGCAACTATAGATTAGTGCTCACGTGTTGCGCGGAATTTAATATCCGGGAAACGCTCTTGCGCTAGGTTCAAGTTAACCATAGTTGGTGCTACGTAGCTCAAGTTGTCACCACCATCAAGCGCAAGGTTTTGCTGGTTCTTACGTTTGAAGTCTTCAAGCTTCTTGTCATCATCACACTCAACCCAACGAGCTGTTGCAACGTTAACACTTTCATAAATCGCTTCAACGTTGTACTCAGATTTTAGACGAGCAACAACCACGTCAAACTGAAGCACACCAACCGCACCAACAATAAGGTCGTTATTTTGTAGCGGACGGAATACCTGAACAGCACCCTCTTCAGAAAGCTGAACCAAACCTTTTAGTAGCTGCTTCTGCTTCAATGGATCTTTTAGACGAATGCGACGGAATAGCTCCGGTGCAAAGTTTGGAATGCCAGAGAACTTGAGCGCTTCACCTTGAGTAAAGGTGTCACCAATTTGAATGGTACCGTGGTTATGAAGACCAATGATATCACCAGCATACGCTTTTTCGGCGCGAGAACGGTCACCCGCCATAAACGTAACCGCATCAGAAATGCTGACTGTTTTGCTGGTGCGAACGTGGTTCATCTTCATACCTTGAGAATAGGTACCAGATACAATACGCATAAAGGCGATACGGTCGCGGTGCTTTGGATCCATGTTTGCCTGAATCTTAAAGACAAAGCCAGAAAACTTCTCTTCCGTTGCTTCAACATCACGCTCATTCGCTTGACGCGTTTGCGGTGCTGGTGCCCACTTAGTTAGGCCGTCTAGCATATGGTCAACACCAAAGTTACCAAGTGCAGTACCAAAGTATACTGGAGTTAGCTCACCTTTAAGGAAAGAATCAAGATCAAACTCAGGACATGCGCCCATTACTAGCTCTAACTCTTCACGAACGCTTTCTGCTAGATCAGCACCTACCGCGTCATCAAGGTCTGGGTTATCTAACCCTTTGATGATACGAACTTCTTGGATTTCATGACCATGGCCAGATTCGTACAGAATCGTTTCGTCACGGTGAATGTGATAAACACCCTTAAACTCTTTACCACAACCAATTGGCCAAGAGATAGGGGCACACATCATACCCAGTTCACTTTCTACTTCGTCTAGCACTTCCATTGGGTCGCGTACATCACGGTCCAATTTGTTCATGAAGGTCACGATAGGCGTGTCACGAAGACGAGTTACTTCCATCAATTTACGGGTACGGTCTTCGACACCTTTTGCCGCATCAATCACCATCAAACATGAGTCAACAGCGGTAAGCGTACGATAAGTATCTTCCGAGAAGTCTTCGTGTCCAGGAGTATCAAGTAGGTTAACCAAACAGTCGTTATAAGGAAACTGCATCACGGACGTTGTTACCGAGATACCACGCTCTTTTTCCATTTCCATCCAGTCTGACTTGGCGTGCTGCGCACTGCCACGGCCTTTTACTGTGCCTGCTTTCTGAATCGCGTTTCCGAATAACAGTACTTTTTCAGTAATGGTGGTTTTACCCGCATCCGGGTGAGAGATGATCGCAAAAGTTCTGCGCTTAGAAACTTGTTGCTGAAATTGAGGATTTGACATGAATCTCGATCTTCTTGGTTTGTAGAATAGCGTTTGAGAGTATTGGCTCAACTACTACTCGAAGGCGTCGAAAAAATAATGGGCGCTATTTTCACCGATCTGGCTTCGATTCTCAATCACTAGTTTCTTCAAGCTACTGACTAACCACTCAGTGACTCAGTAACTTACTTGCTCCCCTTAAGTAACAACGGGTTACACACTGCTCATCGTAAATCGCCTCCCATATACTTTTTTACCTTAAACAGAGTTTCGATAAATAAGAGCATTTTCCTGTGGTTTTACCTATCGCAATTTCATTTCTTTTGACCTTAAGGTCTTTAATTTGGGGAACACTCCATGAAAACTCTTAAACCTTGGTACATCGCACAGATGTCAAACGGCGTGGTTCAGTGGGCGGGCATTGCCCTGATGCTGACACCGCTTATTATCGAACGCACAGGCAGCGGCTCTCTTATGGGCAGCGTAATGTCTCTGATTGGCCTATTTGGCATCAGCGCACCGCTCATTGGTTGGCTTGCAGATAAATATGGTATCCACCGTCAAATGCAAAAAGTGGCGTTGTTCTCTCACTTACTTTCGCTGGTGCTACTCTATTTTGCGCAAACTGAAACCTACACCTACTTGTTAGTCGGACTTACCATCGGTATTGGTACTGTCTCTCAATTGGTACTGAACCCAACATTTGTCCTAAATTCTCTACCAGAAAATGAGCAAGCGCGTGGACTAAGTCGTCTATTTCAGTTCCAGTTTTTGGGTGTGGTGATTGCGGGCTCGCTCCTCGGAGTGGTAAGTCTATTGGGTTGGACAAGTGAACAAAAGCTACTGATGCTTATGACTCTGGTCTGCGTTTCTATTGTTACTGTATTTATTGCACCGCCACCGAAAGTCAAAGTGCCTGAGGTTGAACAGCAAAGCGACGATGAATCACTAACTAAGAAGAGCAACAAACGCACCTCCATTGCATTCGTGATGTTCTTGGCAACAGTGTTCATTTCCATGTTTACCGCCAGTAACTTGATGGAAACTGGACCAATCATCATCAAAGAGGTGTTTAACGTCGACCTTGGACATTCTGCGTTTGGTCTCGCAGGCTCCGCGGTATTAACCATGATACTCCTTGAGCCAGCTGGTCGCCTCGCAGAAAAAAGCAGCCCTTATCTCATCTGGGTGGCGTCACTGGCTTGCTATGCAGTAACCTCAATTGGTCTATGGCTGGCGATAGGAACGAACATTCCAAGCCTTGTCCCTATTCTATTGATAGTACTACTGATGCAAGCAATATCTTGGTTCGATATGGTAATACCAGCGATTGCAGAAGAGCTCAGCCCAAGCACACCTGCACTCACACAAGGCATTCTGATGTTTGCAATGGCAATAGGGTTTGGAGTGGGTACTTACATTGCAGGTCAGCTCATTGACGTTGAAGGTTTTGTGTCAGTCGTGGATTATTGCGCGGCAAGTATCGTTGTGACCTTAGTGCTAGCATTCGCTACTTTGTTGTTTAAACGTAAGTAAATATCCACATTAATGAAGAAAGGCTGGATGAATCCAGCCTTTCTCTTGTTCATTACAACTGCCAAGCATGACCAACGGTAATATAATACGCCCACTCTTCAGGACCTTTTGCAACATCGACACCAGCTCGCATGTTTAACTGTCTCGCCACCAAATAGCGAAAACCTCCGCCGACAACATTTTGATATTTGGCATCTGAAAAACTATCACCTTCATCAAACGCTTTGCCAGTGCCAGTAAAACCAATTAGTGACCAACGAGGGGTAAGATCATAGCGAGCCTCCACTTCAACCAAAGCCATATCATCACCTTGATAGCGCATTGCTGGAATACCACGCATGCTGATAAATGGACGAGCATAGTATGGTGCATCATTGGAAACGGTTTGATAATCGCCACGTAGCCCCAAGACAAAATCATTGGTTAACGGTGCAAAATAGTTGGTTTGAAAGCGTCCTTTTTGGTAGTCCACATCGCCACCAAAAGCCGAATTATGAAAATCGACGCTCAACTTAGCTTTCAGGCCGTCATTCGGTGTGAAAATAGTATCTCTGCTGTCATAAGTGACTTTCAATTCAACCCCCGCATCGTTCATGTCGTAATCGATAGGCGGTATACCTGGAATTATATTGCCAATATCAAAAGTACTTTGAGAAGAGAGGATGGAATATTTGGCACCGACAAACCAATCGCTACCAGCAATGCGATAATCAATATCCTGCATGAAGTACAAGCCATCGATATTGAAATCGAAAGGAATATCACCTTCGTAATATTTTAGGTTGAATGAGCCATAGAACAGACCACCTTGATAACGCCACGTATCTTCCTGCCATGAGCCAAAGTGAAACGCCCCAGTTAACCACGAGCCATTTTCTGTCGCAGCAGCGGCAACCGCCGTCACACTCGGCGGCAATCCCACGACTTCATCGGGATTTTCCTCACGCAGTTGCTTACGTTTTTCTGATTCGTGGAAAAACAGCAACGCTGCACCACCACCAGCCCCAACAGCGGGATCGGTGATAATTATGGGTACAGGCATAAAGCCAACCGCATTATCAAGTACCCATTTACTGGCATCGAACATGCCATCTTTAGGGTCGAGGAACTGTTCCATCGCAGAGACAGAAGACGCCGCTGCCATACCACCTAACAACCATACTGGTAGCTTCTTCATACTTCTTCCTTGAACGCTATGCAAACCGATCCATCAAAACAATGAAAGGCTCACTAGTTATATGTTTTAACAATTATCCAACTAAATATACATCATTTCAAAAACTTGCTACTACACAAAGGCAATTTGACAAGATCTATCAACAAACCTCGGACTTACCCTACACTTCAACGCTTTCTAGCTAAGGTCTCAGTCATTTGATGCTAACCTTAAATAACACAGGTGAGCAGTCGCAAATAGTGAACTCATTACTATTTTTAGCTGTCTTAAAATGGCAAAATACCCAGATCCTACGATAAGAGAGTTAACTACGGTGTCAGAACAAGCTCCATTAGATATTCGAATAGAAGAGAACCAAACTCGAGTCAAAGATCAGCTTAACCGCATTCTTTCGAGTAAAGCATTTGATCAAAGCCCGAAGATGAAAGAGTTACTGTCTTTTGTTGTCGAGCAGACTCTCGTTGGTAACGGTGATCGTCTAAAACAGTTTACGATCGCAACTGAAGTGTTTGATCGTGATGCCGATTTTGACCACCAAGCTGATCCTATCGTTCGAATTCAAGCAGGGCGAGTTCGCCGAACTCTAGAAACCTACTACCTTACCGAAGGTGTCAATGACCCCATTGTCCTGTCAATTCCAAAAGGGCGCTATAGTCCACTATTTACGCCGCAAGCGCCTCAAGCAGCAAGACAAACAGCATCCTTGGCTCAGTTTGCACGTGAAACTCAGAAATCCTTAAGCCCTACCTTGACGGTATTACCGTTTCTTTCACTGTCAGATGATCCTGAGAAACGCTTTTTTGCTGAAGGTTTCGGCGAAGAGTTAGCCACTGAGCTTGCGCGCTTTGATATGCTCAAAGTCGTCTCAATGCATGCTCTCGGTGAAACGAGCATTGATCCTCGAACCTCTGCCGATGTCAAAGGTTTAGGCGAAAAGCTAGGTGTGTCGTTTATTACCTCTGGCACCATGCAGGCACTAGGTAATAAGGTGAGAATCTATGCCAAGCTGTATCGCACTGACTCCGGTGAGCAAGTTTGGGCTGAGAAGTACACCTGTGATTTAGCAACCGACGATCTATTTTCTGTTCAAGATGACATCATTGCGGAAGTCGTCGCTGAGCTGGCTTCCAGCTTTGGCATTATTCACAGAGAAATCTATCAAAGCTGTAACCAGAAAAAGATTGAGCATCTCTCTACCTATGAAGCGACACTGCGTTATCGTCACTACTTAATGACGCTCTCGGAAGATACCCACCAGCAGGCCACTCAAGCCTTGTTGAGCGCTGTACAAAATGAACCTGATGTTGCGTTGCTGCATGCTATGTTAGCTGTGCTTTACTTTGATGCTGACATGTTAGGAATGAATAAGGTCGACAGTGCTGTCGAAACAGCTCTTAACTATGCCAAACGAGCGGTTGAGCTAGAGCCGACTAACCAAGAATCTCAAATAGCGATGTTAATGGCGCACCAAGTTGCTGGAGACGTCAATAGCGTCATCGAGACTGTCGACAAAGTGATTGCGATTAACCCCAATGCCGCCTATCAGATTGGCTTATCCGGTTGGGCATTATGCATGGCAGGGGAATTTGACCGAGGATTGCAACTTATCCAAGACTCAAAAGCTCTGAACCCATTTAGACCGCCATGGTTCTCTGTGGCCTCTATTATTCACAAGATCATGCTTGATGATTTTGAGGGTGCCGATAAAGCCATTAGCAAGCTGTCTTTACGCCGTGTATTTTGGATTCCGATGCTAAAAGCGATCATTCAAGTATACAAAGGTGAGTTCAAACAGGCTCAAGCCAGCTATAAAGAAATGCTGCAAATGCAGCCAGATTTTGAGAATAATGAAGAGCACTATCTCAGCGCTTATATTGCGAGTCCAGAGATAAAATCAAAGCTACTCGACGCTTTAGGCAGGCTTTAACCTCATTGATACTAATAAAAAAGAGAGCAGTTTGCTCTCTTTTTTATTTAGATTCTAATCGTAATAATCATCATACATTTCCTCTTCGATAATCTCTTCTTCCACGATTTCTTCGGCAATGTATTCTTCTTCGATATATTCCTCAGCAATATACTCTTCAGCGATGATCTCATCTTCAACAATAGCGTCAGTTGCCATCTCACAAGCGCCCTCATAATAAGCGCCATCGATAGCCCCACCGACTGCCCCAGCGCCACCACCAATAACTGCACCAGTTTTCGCGCCTTCGCCACCATCAACAATACCACCAACGATGGCGCCGGTTATTGCCCCATCCACGGCACCTACTATGGTACCTTCCGCGGTTTGGTCACAGTAGTAAGCGTAGCTGTTAAAGCTGGCTGATAATAGTAATGCTAAAGTGATTTGAATGTGTTTTTTCATTATTTGCTCTCAATTACTGCGCAAGTTGGTTGTAGGCTTCGATACTCATACCTGCGCTAAAGCCACCGTCCACCCCGATAGATTGACCATTAACAAAGCTGCTGTCTTCAGAGGCCAAGAAGTGGACAACGGCCGCCACTTCTTCAGGCTGAGCAATTCTTCCCATCGGGATCGAACGTCTCTCCATTCTCAGTTGAGGTTCGCCTCCTTTGGCATAAGCACGAGGGGTATCGACAGAGGTGGGACAAACGGCATTGACACGAATCTGTTTACTGCCAAGCTCCAAAGCTGCCGTTTGAGTAATGCCAAGCACTGCCCACTTTGAACTAGCTAACGCGCCAAGATAAGGCACACCCTGAGTTCCTGACACCGAAGCAATATTGATGATACTGCTGCCTTTGGGCATATAGGGCACCGCATGCTTCATCGACAATGCTGTCCCTAGTGCGTTGACGGAAAAATTGGCTTCATACTCATCTTTTTTCGATTCCACTATGGTGCTGTAACCATTAGTCGAACCCGCGCAATTCACTAACACGTCGATTTTGCCAAACTTCTCGAAGGTAATAGCCATCAGTTCACTCAGTGACAGCTCATCCGTCACGTCCGCATGAATATAAAGGGCTTCTAGTGACTGCAATTCTTTGTCTGATGCATTAACTCCAGCGATGACCAGCTTTGCACCCGCAGAGCTAAAACGATGAGCAATCGCCTCTCCGATACCAGAGGTGCCGCCAATAATGACAACAACTCTATCTGTTAGCTGAAATGGCACTTTCATTATTAGCCTCTCTTCTATTTTTCACACTGAGATTAAACGAGCTGAGTAACGTGGGTATAAAGTCAAAATGCACTCTATCTCGACCGATAACAGCTGTTGAGTTATTAACTGGAATCGATCCAGTAACACGGAGAAAAAAGTAAGAAACAATTAGAGAGGATGAATAAAGGCTTCCGTGCCTTAAACTGAGTAAAGCGATGAGATTAGAAGAACCAAGTCGCACCAATGCGAACTTCTCGGTTACCGTCTAAGTGTTTCATGCGCGATTCACCTGCCGCTTTAAAGAAGTGTTCAGAATAGGTCACGTTACCCCAGATGCTGCCGTCATTGGTAAGTGGAATACCACCTTCAAAGTTCAATTCAAGAGATTGTTCGTTCTTACCGATAGCATTGTTATAGTTAGCGTACTGTGGGTTTACTGTGATGTAAGACCCTTTTTCAGTTAGATAGAAAGAGTTAAACCAATTCGCTTGCCAGCCATTTTCTGAGCGACCATTGTCGTACTCATTCTTCATTACAGCCAAATTTGGATAAGAGACCCAATTTTCAAATGGCGTAATCACTTTAGCCACGGCACCAATAGCAGCAGTTTGCTCTGTGCCTGAGTTCTTAGCTACCCAGTTAGAGCCATAGCTGATGTAGTCCAATGAGAAACCTATTTCTGGGAGTACCTCTAAGCCCGTTGCGTGCACTTGAAAATAACGAGCTCGAATACGCGACAAACCAAAGTCTTTAGATTTGCCTGGCTGCGCATCCAGATTAGTTTGAAAGTCTGTTTCGAACTGACCTAAATAGCCAATATCTTCGCTGTATGAGCCCGCCATGTTTAACTGTAGGCGAGTCATACCATCTTTACCTTTGGCGCCAGAATCAACTTTAAGATAAGTTTGGGGGCGGGTTACATCGGCAGGATCATTCACTTGTGCCTCATCTGCCATTACTTGAGCGCTAGTAACACTCAATAAGGCAGCAGAAAGTACAGAGAAGTGTTTCATATTCTATTCCTATTGTTATCAATAACTAATAGGAAGTATGAGGAAATCGATTTTTTATCGAAGTAACTACGGGTAATGTAACCTATTTACAGAACGACTAGATTACCTTGCTTTATAGAGGTCCATGCGGATAGGTCACTACCCTCGTGATTTAGAAATAGACAGCAGAATTAACTTGAGAATAAAAAATAATAACTCATGATAACGGCGTCTTCTCGACCTTGGTCTGATGGGTAATAATCACGACGTCTGTCAACTTCATTAAACCCTTCATCAAGATACAAAGAAACTGCGGCTTGGTTACTTTCTCGAACCTCTAGCCAAGCACTTTCTGCTTCACGAGATTCACACTGTTCTAAAAAGTGATTCAGCAATGCCCTACCGTAGCCTTTGCCTTGCTCGCTCGGTGAGACCGCAATATTAAGCAACGAAACTTCACCTACAATGTTCTGTGCATAAAAGTAGCCAACAACGCGTTCGTCGGCCAATAGCACATAATTGAAAGCTCCGCGCCCATTCAATTCGGTAATCATGGAGGCTTTCCAAGGATGGGAGTGTGCCATATTTTCTATGGATAAGATGGCATCTAAGTGCTCAGTATCCATGATTGCAAAGGTAAGATTAGCCATAGCTGCGGATTTGATTCCAAAGTGCACGTCTTTCCATATCATTACCATCAATGTTAGACAGTTGCGGAGAAACGAGTTTTTTCGGGGACGAGGTGAATTGATACTGTTGCGTTAATTGAGCAAAGCGCTCATTTGCCTGTTCTTCTCCAGCAAACCATATCCATTCTGGTATATGTTGACCATCAAGACTAAGTAATTGTTCTGGAACAATATGTAGCGTCTCACTAAGATCCAACTTCATCGCTTTAAGGATCTTCTGATAGAACAGCACATTATCGCCTTGCGGCTTTACTGATGACACAAACAAGAGTCGACAGTCAGGCCGAAGTGACAACGAAGGGCTACTACGCACAGGAATACGCTCAGGGTGAGTTAGTTCCCATGTTTGAACGCCCATTAACTGTAGTTTTATGCTGTCTTGCATGATTGATTTGCGCCAAGTAATTCGCCGTCATAATGACGCGCAGTTTAGCAGAGCTCTATTTGATTACCAAGATATCAACGTGCGGATAAAGCAAAGCCTAGCGGTGATGACACAGCGCTAGGCTTGATATTTCACTTTGAACGCTATTACAGACCGTTAAACTCAGGGCAGTAATCCACCAACCCTTTACGGCCCGCAAGCTGTTCGGCCACCGAATCTTCCGTCAATGAACGAACTTGGAATGCACCTTCTGGTACTTCCCACTGACAATGAAGATCATAGTCAGCTGCAGCAGAAAACTGGAATCGTCCGTAATAGCTTGGGTCTCCAAGCACCACACAAGCGGGATAACCGAACTCAGGTAAAGTGGTGAATGCCTCTTCAACGAGTGCAGATGCTACTCCTTGACCCTGGTGTTCCTTGGCAACCGCTAAAGGTGCTAAACCTTGCCATGATAAGTCGTCGCCATCGATAGTGACAGGTGTAAACAACAGATGCCCAATGACTTCACCTTCATCAGAGCACGCTACCAAAGATAACGTTAGACGACCATTTTCTCTCAGTGCCATTACTAAATTGGCTTCTGCATCCGTATCAAATACCGATTTGAGTAATCGGTCAATGGCAAGTATATCGGCCGGCGCTTCAGTTCGAATAAGCATTCGCTACCTCGTTAGGATTTGTTGCAGGCTGCATGCCTTTCTGAACAAAATCCGCTAAATGAGTCAATGCTGAAAGCATTGGTTTCGGTAATGCGTCAAGATCAACGCTATCCATCAAGTTCTTCACTTCTAGGCCTAACTCGGTATCACCTTCAATACTCAAGCGGCGTTGGAAGAATAAAGTATCTGGGTCTTCTTTACGACCCGCAATCAACACTAAGTCATTTAAATTACCGCTAAAACTGACATCTTCCTGCTCGACAGTTTCAGAAACCACCAGCTGTTCATCGCTGTAAGAAATATACCAACTGAGGTTTAGATCACGAATATGAACTTTTAACCATTTTTCTTCGAGAAATTCAAAGTCACCGTCCTCAAGTGCTTCTTTAAAAACGGTTTTTAGTCCTTCAAGCAAAGCTCTATTCTGGATTTTAGTTGGCAGAAAGTGGACTGGAGATCGCAAAATTTGTGCTGCGTTTTTAACTAGTTGACTTCGAATCTTGTCTAACACGCGGTTTTTCCGTTAATTTGTAGTTCAGAAGGCTAATAATACGGCATTAGTACAAAAAAAATCCTGTTGTGCATCAAAAATTTTTTGCTTTCGCCTTTGCCCTTTTCTAACTGATAAATCACAGTTATAGTGTTGGGGTTACTGATATATAAGCTCTCCGGAGAACTGGTAGTACATTGATGTCATCCAAAATGTTAAAGGAATACTTTGCTAAGTTAACATCCAATAGCCCCTTCTTTTTTGCTATTTTGGATGACGAACATCATTACTGTATGGTCAACGACCGTTATTGTGATGTGGCAGGGTTAACACACAGCGACTTAGTTGGCATGAATGACTTGCAAATACTAGGTGAGCGTTTTTATAACCAGTTAAAACCCTATTACGATCGAGCGCTACAAGGCGAGTCGATTGAGGCGGAAGTGACACTCGATGAGTCAGATGTCGAATCCAGCCTGCATTTCAGTGTGTCGCCAATTCTCAATGACGGCGTCATCGAATACATCGTATTCCATGCCATAGACACATCCGAAAAACAGATCCTAACCCGCTCTCTCGAAGAATCAGAAAGCAAATTCCTCAAACTTTCTCAGCTTATCCCAGATGGATTAATTCTGGTTGAAGACGATTGTATTTTATCGGCCAACCCTGCGTCTGCACGTCTATTTGGTTACGCAAAAAGTACCGATTTACTAGGTGAGTCGTTAAATCGCTTACTAAGTAACGAGAAAAATAACAATCGTGTGCAACTCGATTTAGCCAATATCGTTAACGGCACACCACTGCACTTTTTGACCAGTGAGTACTGCGGAACGCAGCGCCGACTGTCACTGCATGTCGATGACGCTAATCTGTTTGGCAATAGCGCTCACTTAGTCCTAATTCAAGATATGGACGAAAAGCCAAACCCAGTGGCTCAAAACAGCAATGAAGACGTCAACATTGATACTCTGACGAAGCTGTACAACCGACTAGGTTTCACCCGTTGCTTGGATCATTTTATTCAAGATAAAACTCCGCTCGTCATGCTGTACCTCGACATTGATAACTTTAAGAACATCAATGACTCTTTAGGACACCACATTGGCGACCGAGTGATTCAGGAGGTATCTTCTAGACTGAAGCGTCATCTTCCTCAACAATCGGTCCTGGCCCATTTAGGCGGTGATGAGTTTGGGATTATTCTCCCAGAGCCGGAAAGCAACAGCACGGTAGAAATGTTGGCTGAGAAAATCATTGGGCTCATCAACCAACCTTTCGATTTACACCACTTCAGCAAACGCCTTGCTTGCTCCATTGGCAGTGTTCATTACCCAAACGATGGAAATGATGCGCGTATCCTGCTGCAAAATGCCGATACGGCCATGTATGAAGCCAAAGCCAGAGGTAGGAACCGTCTTGTTAAGTTCAATGACCAAATGAACAAAGAAGCGCGCATGCGCCTTTGGTTGGAAATAGAACTGCAAAAAGCGCTACAGCAAAATGGCTTGGAAGTATGGTATCAACCCAAGGTCAATGCCCGTGACTTTAGTATCAACGGTGCAGAAGCGCTAGTTCGATGGAAGCACCCCGTCGAAGGGTATATAAGCCCGGCTTCGTTCATCCCAGTGGCAGAACAAGCAGGACTGATCGAAAGCCTTGGCCGCGTGGTCATGCGTGATGTATTCAATACCGTCAAACGCTGGAAACTACAAGGTATCTTACCAGGTCGCGTGGCGATCAACTTGTCTCCAGAACAATTTGGCAACCCTAAGCTTATCGATTACATGGAGCGCTTATTACGCAGCACAGGACTGGACCCTAGCTGTATCACGTTCGAGCTCACTGAAAGTGCGGTAATGAGCAACAGTGAACACACATTGCAAATGCTCGATGCCATTAAGAAACTCGGCTTTGCGTTGTCTATTGACGACTTCGGTACAGGATACTCTTCGCTATCCTACTTAGCGCACTTTCCAATAGATGAACTAAAAATCGACCGTGCCTTTATCATGGATATCGATACATTACCAAAACAGCTCACCGTTATCGAAAACATCATCAACCTCGGTAAATCACTCAATCTCTCTGTGGTCGCCGAAGGCGTGGAGACACGCCACCAAGCAACACTACTCTCCAATCTTAACTGTAACTCCATTCAAGGCTTCCACTTCCACCGACCACAGCCTAAACACGAAGTCGAAGCACTATTTGCGCAAAACCGTCGTCATCGAAATTGACCATGTTAACGTTACCTCTTTGGTGTTAATTACGTGTTTATTAAGGTAAACCTGCCTTACATCAAATTCGCTGTTCATAATTGTTCATAAAATGCGGGCTACTGTCAGAAATATGGTAATGAGCATATGGAACTCTTATGCCCAGCAGGGAATTTACCTGCTCTAAAAACTGCAATTGATTGCGGTGCGGATGCGGTTTACATCGGTTTCAAAGATGATACCAACGCGCGTCATTTCGCTGGTCTGAACTTTACGGGAAAGAAACTCGAGCGTGCGGCTCAATATGTTCACGATCGCAATAAAAAGCTACATATCGCGTTGAATACCTTCGCACACCCTAATGGCTTTGAGCGCTGGACTAATGCCGTCGACCAAGCTGCCGATCTTGGTGTCGATGCATTGATTGTCGCTGATATTGCTGTATTGGATTACGCTGCCAATAAGTATCCAGAGCTAGAGTTACACCTCTCAGTACAAGCCTCAGCAACTAATGTGGCTGCTGTAGACTTCTACCATAAAAACTTTAATGTAAAGCGCGTTGTGTTACCTCGAGTGCTGTCTATTCATCAGGTAAAACAACTGTCTAGAAACATTACCTCTGATGTCGAGCTTGAAGTATTCGCGTTCGGCAGTCTTTGTATTATGTCTGAAGGGCGCTGCTATTTGTCGTCCTACTTGACCGGTGAATCACCTAATACGGTTGGTGCGTGTTCTCCAGCGAAATACGTGCGTTGGCAAGAAACTGAGCAAGGGTTAGAGTCTCGTCTAAATGACATTCTTATTGACCGCTACGCTCAGGGCGAAAATGCAGGCTATCCGACACTCTGTAAAGGCCGCTTTGAAGCCGAAATAGAAGGAGAGCGTAAGCGCTACCATGCACTTGAAGAGCCAACCAGTTTGAACACTTTGTCTATGCTTCCTGAACTGTTCGCCGCTAATGTCGCGTCGGTGAAAATTGAAGGACGTCAGCGCAGTCCAGCTTACGTTGAACAAGTCACTCGAACTTGGCGTGAAGCCATCGATGCGTATCAACGTAACCCTGAGAACTATCAAGTGAAACCAAGCTGGGATCAGGCCTTGGCAAATGTCTCTGAAGGAACCCAAACCACATTGGGTGCATACCATAGAAAATGGCAGTAAGGAGCAACTTATGAAATACGCATTAGGCCCATTACTGTACTTTTGGCCAAAACAAGACGTTGAAAGTTTCTATGAGCAAGCTAAATCGAGCTCCGCAGATATCGTGTATCTTGGAGAAACCGTGTGCTCAAAACGCAGAGAGATGAAACCAGCACACTGGTTAGATATCGCTAAGGAGCTAAATCTAGCAGGCAAGCAGGTAGTTCTGTCAACAATGGCACTGCTAGAAGCACCAAGCGAAGTTAACATCATGAAAAAGTACATCGATAATGGTGACTTTGCGATCGAAGCCAATGATGTCTCAGCGATTCAACTAGCAAGTGAACACAAAGTTCCATTTGTTGTTGGTCCTGCCGTTAATACCTACAATGCCCACACACTGAAGCTATTTGCCAAACAAGGCATGATTCGCTGGTGTATGCCTGTTGAGTTATCGCGTGAGTGGTTAAGCAACGCTCTAGAGCAAGCCGACAATATTGGTATCCGCGATCAATTTGAGGTAGAGGTCTTTAGTCACGGTTATCTACCGCTAGCTTATTCCGCACGCTGCTTTACTGCTCGTGCAGAGAACCGAGCAAAAGACGATTGCGAAACTTGCTGTATTAAGTATCCAACGGGTCTTCAAGTGGAGAGCCAAGAAGGTCAGTCAGTCTTTAATCTCAATGGTATTCAGACTCAATCTGGTTACCAATACAACCTGATCAATGACCTGAAATCTATGCAAGGTTTGGTAGATGTGGTTAGGCTTAGCCCGCTAGGGTTGGATACCTTCGCTGAAGTTGATCGCTTTAAAGCGAACGAAGATGGCACACAACCGGCCAAAATATTGGATAGACAATGTAACGGCTACTGGCATCAAATCGCTGGGCTCGATATCAAGCAGATTTAGTCCCGACTTTAAATGAAAAGACCTCGCTGATACGCGAGGTCTTTTTTATGCCGTGATCGGCTTTAAAGCCGTTCTATCAAGCTTACTAATGTCACGCCATATCATCACACCGACTACCAAGCTGATCGCGATGTTGGAAAGTGGGTATGCTACCCAAATACCATCCACTCCCCATAGCTTGGGCATAATGTACAAGAATGGCAACTGAACCAACATATTACCCAGCGTCACGAACAACGCTTTGCGACTATGACTGATCGCTTGATAGTACGCAGCAGCCACCACGATAAAGCCATCTAAGAACATTGAGAATAAGTGGAGACGAATCCCGTTTACGGTGTGCTCAATCAGCAATGGCTCACTCGAGTTAAAGATTGATACTGTTTGATATGGGAACAGGTTTAGCACAGTGACAAAAATGGCACCACCTAATACCGCACTCAAAGTCGCAATGTTAAATAGCTTGCGCATATTATCTTGTCTTCTCGCACCATAGTTATAGCTCAGTAATGGCTGCATAGCATTCGCCAGTCCCTCAGCCACAAGATAGTAAAACGCGACGATATAACCCAATATTGCATAGGCTCCCACTAAGGTTACCGAACCATAATCAGCAAACAATCCATTGTGTAGCGCGACCATAAACGAGCCATAGGCATACATAAAGAAACTCGCCAAACCAATAGATATGATTGATGGCAGCATACTAAATTGGAACTTAAGATCGGCTAACGATAAGCGCATCTTAGCTCGATCTGAGAAGAAGTAGGCAAAACCTAGCAGTGTCACTACCGCTTGAGCAATCGCTGTCGCTAACGCGGCACCACGCAACTCCCAATCAAGAACCGCGATAAACCAATAGTCCAAGGCAATATTAATAATGGCCCCCAGTACCATCAACATAGTAGCGGTGTTAGGACTATCATCATTACGTAGCAAAAATGGCACTGCTATCGAGCCCAGAGTAAACACACCACCAATAATCAAGATGTCCAAGTACTGCATAGCCAAGTCATGTACTCGCCCTTTAGCACCTTGAATGCTTAGAAATACATCTGAGTATTGCCATAAAATCACAGCGATAACAGGACTTAAGGCCACAAGCGCAATTAATCCAGTAGCCAGAGCATTCTTAGCATCTGTAAGCTTACCTTCGCCTTGTTTAATCGAGGCCAGCGCACCAGTGCCCACGCCGACCATCATACCTAGACCAAGAATCGTACCGATAATTGGCCACGCGAGGTTAATGCCGGCTAGGCCATCCCCTCCCATATATTGTCCAATAAAGATGCCATCGACCACTTGGTAAAGACCATTAACCAACATAGCCGCAACGGTCGGAATGGCATAGCGCCAGAATTGTTTATAGATTGATTTCTCAGTCATATCATCCAAATAGTTAGTTATCTTGGCTAACTAAATCCTTAAATTTTTATCTCAGTGCTTTGGTCAATAACGTGTCAAGCAAGGCGAACTCCTGCTCGTCTAAATGTGCCCGCAGTTTTTCCGCTACCACACTGTATATCTCAGCTTCCGACACTAGCGGTAATCGTGATTTCTCCGTCAAGGTCACTCGCTTTGAACGCGCGTCTTCGGTACACGATAATCGCTTCACCAAACCTTTACGCTCAAGTCTTTTTACCATATTGGTTGCTGAGGGTTTGGACACCTCTAATTCTTTTGCCAGATCGGTTAATCGAATCGGCTCTGCTGAAGATTGTATTGCTTTTAAATAATCGTATTCATTGAAGCTCAGGTGCCCTAGTGGGTCTTCTTTGCTGTAGCTACGCCATACTTTCGACGTCAGCCGCTCCATCTTCTCTAAATTAGTTTCTATAGTCATTCATATTAACTATTAATTAGCATAGCTAACTAGTTTAGCTAAATTAGAACTAGAGTCAACGGATAAAAAAACACCAGCGCTAGGCTGGTGTTTTTTTAGCGATGATTGTGAAAAGTTCACATTACTGTGAGTCGGTGGTTCTCTCTGCTGCTTGCTTAGCTTCTTGCTTAGCCTGCTCTGCTTGTTGTGCTCTCACAATTTCAAAGATTTTAGTTAACTCAAGAAATGCGTACTTATGCTCGGCATAATCGTAGACATTCTGGGCGATGGCCAGTTTATATAGAGAGACAGCTGCTGGATAATTGCCATCTATTTGATGACGTTTTGCCAAGTAGAAGTAGACTTCAGTGAGTCTTTCCGCTAACACGTTATTGTCTCGGCTGCTAGCAAGAATCGCTTTAAACGCCTGTTCTTCAGAGACTTTATCCAACATCAACGCAACCAGGATCCAGCCCCAATCATTATTACGTGCTTGGTAGCGCTTCTCTAGTGCAATAGCGGCATCCAGTGGACCTGCCTCACGAGAAATGATGTAGAGCCAAAGTGCACGATACGGATCGGCAGGGTTCTCTTGGTAATAACGCGTCATGCCCTCAATCGCTAATGGGATACGATCACCATAGTAAAGCGCAATAGAACGGTTTCTTAGTGCATAAGAGTTTGAAGGGTCAAGCTCTAAACTCGAATCGAAGGCTTCATACGCAGAGTCAAAATCGCCAATTTGGGTGAAGTACTGTCCGACTTGGTTAAAAACGACAGGTTGCGCTGGGTTAAGTTGTAATGACTGATTGAAGTCTAACTGAGCCAAGTCACGTAATCCGAGGCTGTTGTAATAAGAGCCTCGCTCGAAGTGCATTTTTGCTCTGACGTCATTCTCAAGGTCACTGCGCTGCAGAAGCTGTGTCAATCGGGCGACTTGAACTTCGTATTGAACATTTGCCTGTAATGGCACAGCCATTGGTGGGTTCAACCATTGTTCATCTTGTGTTGACGAGTTGGTAGCACAACCAGTCACTGCCACCACTAAGCTTAATCCTAAGATTCGAAACAACTTCACTATATCATTCTCCTTGTACCCACTATGGCGTCGCTATTATTGGCAACATTTAAAGTATCGTTATAGTTGCACAGCGTAATGCGTAGTAGCGGGAATTATCCTTCGCGCATTAAAAAAGGGGGCTATTGCCCCCTCTTTATAGCACGCTTTTTAACGTAATGGTCTAGAAAAGCGAATTATTCTGCGTCAGACGCTGAATTTTCATCCGCTGCTGGAGCTTTCGCTTCAGGCTTTTCCATTGCTTCTTTCATGCTTAGGCGTACACGACCTTGGCGGTCAATTTCAAGTACTTTAACTTGAACTTCTTGACCTTCTTTTAGGTAGTCAGTCACTTTCTCAACACGCTCATGAGCGATTTGAGAGATGTGTACTAGACCATCTTTGCCAGGAAGAACCGTTACGAATGCACCGAAGTCTGCTAGACGAGCAACTTTACCCGTGTAGATCTTACCCACTTCAACTTCTGCAGTGATAGCTTCGATACGAGCGATCGCATCTTTCGCTTGGTCACCGTCAGTTGCAGCGATCTTGATAGTACCATCATCTTCGATCTCGATAGTCGTACCAGTTTCTTCAGTTAGCTGACGGATAACCGCGCCACCTTTACCGATAACGTCTTTGATCTTGTCTGCGCTGATCTTCATTGTGTGGATACGTGGAGCGAACTCAGAGATCTCTTCACGAGCACCAGAGATAGCTTCATCCATTACAGAAAGGATGTGCTTACGTGCACCTTGCGCTTGGTTAAGAGCAATTTGCATGATCTCTTTAGTGATACCTTCGATCTTGATGTCCATCTGAAGTGCAGTGATACCAGTGTTAGTACCTGCTACTTTAAAGTCCATGTCACCTAGGTGGTCTTCGTCACCAAGGATGTCAGAAAGAACAACGAAATCGTCGCCTTCTTTAACAAGACCCATTGCGATACCCGCAACAGAAGACTTGATTGGAACACCAGCATCCATAAGCGCTAGAGACGTACCACATACAGATGCCATTGAAGATGAACCGTTAGATTCAGTGATTTCCGATACAACACGTACTGTGTATGGGAATTCTTCAACAGAAGGCATTACTGCTGCGATACCGCGCTTAGCCAATTTACCGTGACCGATTTCACGACGCTTTGGAGAACCTACAAAACCAGTTTCGCCAACACAGTATGGAGGGAAGTTGTAGTGTAGTAGGAAGTGATCTTTACGCTCACCTGTTAGCTCATCGATGATTTGAGCATCACGCTGCGTACCAAGAGTCGCAGTTACGATTGCCTGCGTTTCACCACGAGTGAACAGTGAAGAACCATGAGTACGTGGAAGAACGCCAGTGCGTACATCTAGTGCACGAACCATGTCTTTTTCACGGCCATCAATACGTGGGTTACCCGCGATGATGCTGCGACGTACTACTGTCTTCTCTAGATCGTGGAAGATAGTGTGGATTTCTTTAGTGTTCGCTTCTGGATCTTCAGCAAGAAGAACCTCGTTAACTTCTGCTGCAATCGCGTGAATGCGATCGTAACGAGCCATCTTCTCAGTGATTTGGTACGCTTCAACAAGCTTAGCTTCTGCTAGCTCAGCGATGCGGTTGTTAAGAGCAGTATTCTCTTCTGGAGCAACCCAATCCCAAGCTGGAGTAGCAACTTCAGCTGCAAATTCGTTGATTGCTTTGATAACAACTTGCTGTTGGTCGTGGCCGTAAACCACTGCTGATAGCATCTCTTCTTCTGTTAGGTTGTCTGCTTCAGACTCAACCATAAGAACAGCGCCTTCAGTACCAGCAACTACTAGGTCTAGTTTAGAGTTTTCTAGCTCAGTGTTGCTTGGGTTCAGTACAAGTTGACCATCAATATGACCAACACGTGCTGCACCGATAGGACCGTTGAACGGAATACCAGAGATAGCAAGAGCAGCTGAAGTACCGATCATTGTTACCATGTCTGGCTGAACGTTCGGGTTTACAGACATTACTGTCGCGATTACCTGAACTTCGTTTTTGAATGCGTCTGGGAAAAGAGGACGAATTGGACGGTCGATTAGACGTGCAGTCAGTGTTTCGCCTTCAGAAGGACGACCTTCACGTTTGAAGAAACCACCAGGGATTTTACCTGCAGCGTAAGTACGCTCTTGGTAGTTTACTGTTAGCGGGAAGAAGTCTTGACCTTCTACTGCTTCTTTCTTACCAACAACAGAAACGAATACTGACGTATCGTCCATTGTTACCATTACAGCTGCAGTAGCTTGACGTGCGATAACGCCAGTTTCTAGCGTCACAGTGTGGTTGCCGTATTGGAACGACTTAACAACTGGTTTTTCGAACATTGTATTTCCTTTTTTCTGGAATCATTCCAGATAATTGATTGTGCGCTCAATGCATTACAAATCGCGACTAGTTCAAACAAACTTCACTTGAAAAAAGTAAGTGTGCTTGGAATAGTCGCGACCCTGAGGTCGACTAAATGGACTGTAATGTACTGAACAAATTGTGACTAAACGTGCTTGCTCTTCACAACTCAGTTTAGACGGGACGTAGTATAAACTACTTAGTGGAAGTTTTGCTATTAACTAAGAAATTTAGCTAACAAAAAAGGGGCATATAGCCCCTTTTAACAAACTTTCTATGCAGACGCTGATTAGCGACGTAGGCCTAGACGTTTGATTAGGTCTTGGTAGCGAGCTAGGTTTTTACCTTTTAGGTAATCTAGAAGCTTACGACGACGAGAAACCATACGTAGAAGACCACGACGGCTGTGGTGATCGCCTTTGTGTGCTTTGAAGTGACCTTGTAGGTGGTTGATAGAAGCTGTAAGTAGAGCTACTTGTACTTCTGGTGAACCAGTGTCGCCTTCGCCTTGTGCGTATTCCGCAACGATTGCTGCTTTAGTTTCTGCATTCAGAGACATAATTCTCTCCTAATAAGAGTAAGTTTAAAAGTTGTAGCAGCCAATCTCTGATTCAGCCGCTACGCGAAGCGCGAATTATAGGGAATAATTCTAGCTAGAGCAAGGAGTATTCGTGGCTCTATTGAGCACTTTCTTCCTCACGGAAAACAACGAGTCGCTTGGGTGCAAGCTTAGCATCGTCATTCATAGCGCCAACGCCGATGAATAAACGCTCTTCACCCATGGTCATGCGTACTGGTGCATCGACTGGTAAGCCTGAAACCTGCACCGGCTGACCATGCTGAAGCAAGTCACCAAGCTCAGGTGATACATTCACTTCTTGAAGATCTTGTACTGCGCTGTCCATTGGCATTAGCAGTGGATCAAGCAACTCGCGCGGCTGACGCTCTTCTCGCTTTGCCTGCTCAAATAACTCGTTAAGCTGCTCTAGGGTCACCATGTTCTCATAAGGATACTTAGCAACAGCAGTACGACGTAGCATAGTTACGTGCGCACCACAGCCTAACATTTCACCGAGGTCATCGACGATAGTGCGGATGTAAGTGCCTTTCGAGCAATGTACTTCCATCTCTACTTCATCACCTTCAAAGCGATGTAGGACAATTTCATACACGGTAATTTTGCGCGCTTCACGAGGAACTTCGATACCTTGACGAGCGTACTCATATAGTGGCTTACCTTGGTATTTCAGTGCAGAGAACATTGACGGCACTTGATCAGATTCACCACGGAACTTGTCTATGCACTCATCAAGAAGCTCAGGTGTTACATTGATATCGCGAGTTTCTACCACTTCACCATCAGAGTCAGAGGTATTGGTACGCTCACCAAGTTTAGCGATAACACGGTAGCGCTTGTCTGAATCTAACAAGAATTGAGAAAACTTAGTTGCTTCGCCCAAGCAAATTGGCAACATGCCAGTTGCTAATGGGTCAAGTGCACCAGTGTGCCCTGCTTTCTCAGCGAAGTAGATGCGCTTTACTTTTTGTAGAGCATCATTCGATGAGATTCCGGTAGGTTTATCTAGAAGGATAACGCCGTTGACTGGACGTCCCTTGCGACGTCTAGCCATTACTGCTCTTCTCCCTCTGCACCGTTTTCTTCGCTGCGACCTGCTTCGTCTTGCTTACGCTTATCTTCGTTAACCACTTCACTCACTAGGTTAGACATACGCATACCTTCGACAAGCGTGTTGTCATAGTGGAAGCGTACTTCCGGTGTTAGGCGTAGGCGAATGCGCTTACCTAGCATCATGCGAATGTGAGCTTCGTGTTCACGAAGGGCTGCTAGGCTCGATTCTGGAGTCTGTTCACCAACACATAGGAAAGTAACGAATACTTTCGCGTATGCGAGGTCACGAGAGACTTCTACGTCTGAAATCGTCACCATACCTAGGCGAGAGTCACGAACTTCGCGTTGAAGAATAAGAGCAAGCTCTTTTTGTAGTTGCTGCGCAACACGTTGTGTGCGGCTAAATTCTTTTGACATTTCTTTTCTCACTATAGAAAGAATGGGGGGATGGTATTAACCAGCCCCCCATGGCGTATTCAACAACCATTAATACTCAAGTTAAAAACTGAGTAACGATTTTGTCAATTAGTCTAGAGTACGTTTGATTTCAACGATTTCGAATACTTCGATTTGGTCGCCAACGCGAACATCGTTGTAGTTCTTAACGCCGATACCACATTCGTAACCGTTCTTAACTTCTTGAACGTCATCTTTGAAGCGGCGTAGAGATTCTAGCTCACCTTCGTAGATTACAACGTTATCACGCAGTACGCGGATTGGGTTGTTACGTTTGATAGTACCTTCTGTCACCATACAACCAGCGATTGCGCCAAGTTTTGGAGACTTAAATACGTCACGTACTTCTGCAAGGCCGATGATTTCTTGCTTGAACTCAGGAGCAAGCATACCGCCCATTGCTTGTTTCACTTCATCAATCAATTGGTAAATGATTGAGTAGTAACGAAGGTCTAGGTTTTCTGTTTCAACGGCACGACGAGCAGATGCGTCAGCACGTACGTTGAAACCTAGGATGATAGCGTTAGATGCTGCTGCAAGTACTGCATCAGTTTCTGTAATACCACCAACACCAGAACCTACGATGTTTACTTTAACTTCATCAGTAGACAGTTTCAGTAGCGAGTCTGCAATTGCTTCTACAGAACCTTGTACGTCTGCTTTCAGTACTACGTTAAGCTCAGCAACATCACCAGCTGTCATGTTAGAGAACATGTTTTCTAGTTTCGCTTTTTGCTGACGCGCAAGTTTCACGTCACGGAATTTACCTTGACGGTAGTTTGCTACTTCACGAGCTTTACGCTCATCACGTACTACAGTTGCTTCATCACCTGACGATGGCACACCAGACAGACCTAGGATTTCTACAGGAATAGAAGGACCAGCTTCTGTTACCTCTTTACCTAGTTCATCACGCATTGCACGCACACGGCCGTATTCTTGACCACATAGTACGATGTCGCCTTTACGTAGCGTACCAGATTGAACTAGGACTGTAGCAACTGGACCACGGCCTTTATCTAGGAATGATTCTACAACCACACCAGATGCCATGCCGTCAGCAACCGCTGTTAGCTCAAGTACTTCTGATTGAAGTAGGATCGCTTCTAGAAGACCGTCAATGTTAGTACCTTGTTTCGCAGAGATGTGAACGAACATGTTCTCACCGCCCCACTCTTCAGGAATAACATCGTACTGTGCCAGCTCGTTCTTAACGTTATCTGGGTTCGCGTCTTCTTTATCGATCTTGTTTACAGCAACGATTAGAGGTACACCTGCTGCTTTCGCGTGCTGGATAGCTTCAACCGTTTGTGGCATTACGCCATCGTCCGCCGCAACTACAAGAACAACGATATCTGTCGCTTGAGCACCACGAGCACGCATAGCAGTAAACGCCGCGTGTCCTGGAGTATCAAGGAAGGTGATCATACCGTTTTCAGTTTCAACGTGGTATGCACCGATGTGCTGTGTAATACCACCCGCTTCGCCAGAAGCAACGTGTGTACGACGAATGTAGTCAAGTGTTGAAGTCTTACCGTGGTCAACGTGACCCATGATAGTAACAACTGGCGCACGAGATACGGCTTCAGACGTTGCGTCACGATCAGACAGTACTGCTTCTTCCAGTTCGTTCTCTTTACGAAGAACAACTTTGTGACCCATTTCTTCAGCAACAAGTTGAGCTGTCTCTTGGTCAATCACTTGGTTGATTGTCGCCATTGCACCCATCTTCATCATCACTTTGATGACTTCAGTACCTTTAACTGACATCTTCTGAGCTAGCTCAGAAACCACGATTGTCTCACCAATTACAACGTCTTGCTTAGCAACGGTTGCTGTCTTATCGAAGCCGTGCTGCATAGAAGTTGGTTTAGCCAACTTACCTTTCTTGCCACGTTGGTTACGACCACCGCGACCACCACGTGAATCATCACGCTCTTGTGCAGATTTCTTCTTACGACGACGAGGTGCTTTCTCTTCGCTGCGGTCTTGAGCGTCTTCCGCTTCACGAGCGTAAGTTGAAGTCGTTGTGTGATAGTCAGCTTTTTCGCTGTCTTTTGACTTCTTCTCTTCCTCAGACCAACGAGCTGCATTTTCTTCAGCTAGTTTACGAGCTTCTTCTGCTAGACGAGCCGCTTCAGCTTCTGCCTTGCGTTGCGCCTCTTCTTCTTGACGGCGCTTCAGCTCGTCCGCTTCTTTCTTCGCTTCAGCATTCTTTGCGTTCATTTGTTTCTTAGCCTTTTCCGCTTCGTCGCGCTTTTCTGCTGTTGATTCTGCATTGCGTTTCTCATCCGCTTCACGTTTTGCTTTTTCCTCAGCTAAACGTTTTTCTTCGGCTTCTCGCTTCGCTTTCTCTTCAGCTTCGCGCTGTGCTTTTTCTGCAGCTTCACGTTTGGCTAGCTCTTCGGCTTCACGTTGTGCACGCTCTTCCGCCTCACGATTTGCTGCTTCCTCAGCTTCACGTTTTGCTTGCTCGTCGATCGCACTGCGTTTTACATAAGTGCGCTTCTTACGCACTTCTACCTGTACATCTTTGCTTTTACCGCCACCTGCAGAAACAGATAACGTGCTACGAGTCTTACGTTGTAGTGTAAGACGTGTAGGCTCAGCATCGCCCGATGTATCACCATGTTCTTTTTTCAGGTGAGTAAGAAGCGTTTGCTTCTCCTCATCATTCACCTGATCGCTCTCTGATTTGTTAAGACCAGCATCAGCAAGTTGTTCAATTAGGCGATCCACTGGCGTACCAATTTCTTCGCTAAGTGCTTTAACCGTAAGTTTTGTCATGCAACTACCTCCTTGCTGATTATTATTCTTCGTCGCCGAACCAACAGATGTTACGTGCAGCCATGATTAGCTCGCCTGCGCGCTCTTCTGTTAGCCCTTCAATACCCTCTAACTCGTCTACACCTTGGTCTGCAAGATCTTCAAGCGTAGCTACACCTTTGGCAGCTAGTTTAAATGCCATTTCACGCTCAAGACCTTCTAGTGCTAGTAGGTCTTCTGCTGGTTCAACACCTTCAAATGACTCTTCTTGAGCAAGCGCAAGTGTAGTAAGGGCATCTTTTGCACGGCTACGAAGTTCTTCTACAAGCTCTTCGTTTAAGCCGTCGATTTCTAGAAGCTCATTCACTGGCACATATGCCACTTCTTCTAGTGTTGAGAAGCCTTCTTCAACCAGCATTTCTGCAAAGTCTTGCTCGATGTCGAGGTGCTTCATAAAGTTTTCGATAGAAGCGATAGCTTCTTCTTGGTGTTTCTTCTGTAGGTCTGCAACCGTCATTACGTTCAGTTCCCAACCCGTTAGTTGAGACGCTAGACGTACGTTTTGACCGCTACGACCGATAGCTTGTGCTAGGTTGTCTGCTTCAACAGCGATATCCATAGAGTGCGCGTCTTCATCAACGATGATAGAAGCAACATCCGCTGGAGCCATTGCATTAATAACAAACTGTGCTGGGTTATCGTCCCAAAGCACGATATCGATACGCTCACCGCCAAGTTCACCAGAAACAGCTTGAACACGCGCGCCACGCATACCAACACACGCACCCACAGGGTCAATACGACGGTCGTTAGTTTTCACGGCGATCTTAGCGCGAGAACCAGGATCGCGAGCTGCGCCCTTAAGTTCAATTAGCTCTTCTGCAATTTCCGGCACTTCAACACGGAATAGCTCTGCAAGCATTTCAGGCTTAGAACGAGTAATGAATAGTTGGAAACCGCGAGCTTCTGGTGCAACTTTGTATAGAAGACCACGTACACGGTCGCCCGGACGGAAGTTTTCACGAGGTAATTGATCATCACGCAAAATAACCGCTTCAGCGTTGTTACCAAGGTCTAGGATAATAGTGTCACGGTTAACTTTCTTAACCACACCAGTCACTAGATCGCCTTCGTTATCAATGAACTGCTCAACGATTTGTGCGCGCTCAGCTTCACGTACTTTTTGCACGATAACTTGTTTAGCAGTTTGAGTCGTAATACGGTCAAACGTTACAGAATCGATTTCTTCTTCTACAAAGTCACCAACCTGAATAGATTCATCATCGAATTGAGCTGCTTCAATTGAGATTTCTTTTGTTGGGAACTCAACTTCTTCTACTGCCATCCAACGGCGGAATGTTTCGAATTCGCCCGTTTTACGATCGATAGCTACGCGTACATCAATTTCGATTTCGTGTTTCTTTTTCGTTGATGTTGCTAGCGCAATTTCTAGCGCTTCAAAAATACGCTCACGAGGAACAGCTTTCTCGTTAGAAACTGCTTCTACTACCGCTAAAATTTCTTTACTCATTTATCTAGCCTCTAAGCTTTTATTATTAGGGACCTAAAATTTAGGGATCAGGTTAGCTTTAGAAATGTTACTCAGTGCCATTTCTTCTTCGTTGCCGTCAACAATGATTGTGACAGTCTCGCCTTCAATAGATTGGATTGTACCTTTCCATTTACGACGGTTACCCACAGCCATTTTCAGAACGATGCTGACCTCGTGACCAATAAATTGTTCGTAGTGTGCTGCTTTGAAAAGTGGTCTTTCTAAGCCTGGTGAAGACACCTCTAGGTTATAAGCCACCGTAATTGGGTCTTCAACATCCATTACTGCACTTACTTGATGACTTACTTCTGCGCAAGCATCAACAGTAATACCATCTTCATGGTCGATATAGATACGAAGGGTAGAATGCTCACCAGCACGGATGAACTCTAAACCAACAAGCTCGTAGCCAAGTGCCTCAACAGGCGCTTCGAGCAATTCTGTAAGTTGTCTTTCTAAACCAGTCATTTAACCACTCCAGAAACAAAAAAAGGGCATATAGCCCAATTTAAATTCCAAGCATTTATTCGAGCGTTTCAAAAAGCTCAAATAACAAAAAACCCCGAAAGTCGGGGTTGTTTGTTGCTGGACCCTGATCACTAAGAAAAATTAACACTCTACACATAGTAGTCAGTGTTTTCTTAGTGTGCAGTGATTTTTTCACACTGCTAAACTTGCAATCCATCAACACTTAGAAAGTATTGGTTGCGGGGGCCGGATTTGAACCGACGACCTTCGGGTTATGAGCCCGACGAGCTACCAAGCTGCTCCACCCCGCGTCCGACTTGCTGAGCATTATACGCTCACCAAACTGTATTACAAGTTTATAAATAATGGTGCCGAGAGAGGGACTCGAACCCTCACACCAAAGGCACTAGCACCTCATGCTAGCGTGTCTACCAATTTCACCATCTCGGCATTTAAGTTAATCGTCTAATAAATAGCAATTAACTTATTGAGGGATTTCATCACTGCTTTTAGCAGGAACATCACTCGCTGCATCAACTTGCTGTTCAACAACTTGACCTTGAGAAGGGTCAACCCATTGAGACTCACCTTTGTGAGTGTACATGTTGCCAAGTACTAAGCTGATAACAAAAAATACGATTGCAAAAATTGCAGTCATTCGGGTTAGGAAATTCCCTGAGCCACTAGCACCAAACACAGTGTTTGACGCGCCAGCACCGAATGAGGCTCCCATATCTGCGCCTTTACCTTGTTGAATTAACACTAGGCCAATAACACCAAGCGCAGCCAACAGGTAAATCACAAGTAGAACTTGAATCATTTGTCCACCTATGTTCCAAATTGTTGAGCCAGCGCCGCTTTCATTGCTACATGCATTGAAAACCTGGCTATGACCTCCTAAGAGAAGGCGGTGGCAATACTAGCGAATGCCGCACTGACTGACAAGAGAAAAATGACAAAAATCTTTCGCCGAGCCGTTAACCGCTCAAAAAAAAGGCGAAAGCTCAATTATCGTAAAGAAGAAGCGGTTAATCATATAGAAAACAAACAAGAACCAAAAGCAATTTTTGGTTCTTGTTAAATACAATAGCCTGCGAAGGTTAGCAGTTTTCTTTTACAATATCGGCAATGTACTGAGCTGAATCGTTAACCAAAGTTTCGTCCTCACCTTCAACCATAACTCGCAGCAGAGGTTCAGTACCTGATTTACGCAGAAGTACTCGACCTTTATCACCTAGATCTGCTTCTGCTTTCTTCACCGCAGCAATAACAGCATCCGCTTCCAATGGATTTGCATCACCGCTAAAACGAACATTAATCAGTACTTGCGGATAAAGCATCATGCCACTTGCTAGTTCATTGAGTGACATTTTCGCACCAACGATAGAAGCCAGTACTTGCAGTGCCGCAACAATCGCATCACCAGTGGTGACTTTATCAAGTAGAATAACGTGCCCAGAGTTTTCAGCACCAATACGCCAACCTTTCTCTAACAGTTGCTCCATTACATAACGGTCACCAACTGCTGCGCGAACAAAAGGAATTCCTAACTGCTTAAGACCGTTTTCCATCCCTAAGTTGGTCATCAATGTACCAACAACACCGCCTTTAAGTTCACCGCGGCGCAGTGCATCGCGAGCAATAATATAAGCGATTTGGTCGCCATCGACTTTATTGCCTAGGTGATCAACCATAATAATACGGTCACCATCACCATCAAACGCTAAGCCAATATCTGCTTTTTCAGCTACCACTCGAGCTTGTAAGGCACGTACATCCGTTGCACCTACTTCGTGGTTGATGTTCGTTCCATTTGGCTCAACACCCATCGTAATGATATCAGCACCTAATTCGGCAAATACAGACGGTGCAATTTTGTACGTCGCACCATGAGCACAATCTAGAACGATTTTTAATCCCGCTAGGCTCAGATCATGTGGGAAAGTACTTTTACAAAACTCAATATAACGGCCAGCGGCATCATTTAGACGGCTTGCTTTACCCAACTCAGCAGATTCAACACATTCAATATCTTTGTCGAGCTCTTCTTCAATAGCCAGTTCAATCGCGTCCGGCAATTTCGTGCCTTCCGAAGAGAAGAACTTAATACCGTTGTCGTAATATGGGTTGTGTGACGCTGAAATCACGATACCAGCTTCGGCACGAAACGTCTGAGTAAGGTATGCAACGGCTGGCGTTGGCAATGGGCCTGTGAAAATAGCTTTTAGACCCGCCGCAGAAAGACCAGCTTCCAAGGCAGACTCCAACATGTAGCCAGAGATTCGAGTATCTTTACCGATGATAACCTTTTTAGTGCCTTGTTTCGCAAGTACTCGGCCGGCAGCCCAACCGAGTTTTAGTACAAAGTCTGGAGTGATCGGAAATTGACCGACCTTTCCACGAATACCATCAGTACCAAAATAACGTCGTTGTGACATAGTATTTCCCTAATTTTATTCTTATATATTTGATTGCATCATCTGGACGATTTTCATCGCTTCGATGGTTTCTTCTGCATCGTGCACACGAATAATTTGCGCACCTTTAGCTGCGGCAAGCGTCGCGCAAGCTAAGCTCCCAGCAAGACAGTCTGCTGGTGCTTTATCAAGTAATTTAAAGATCATCGACTTTCTCGACATGCCCGCCAGTATTGGCAGACCAAACTGGTGAAATTTCTCCAGGTGAGCCAGAAGGTGATAATTATGCTCTAGCGTTTTACCAAAACCAAATCCAGGGTCAAGAATCAATTGATCTTTTTTGATTCCCACTTCCTCACAAGCCTTGATGCGCTGTTCTAGAAACTCAGCGACGTCTCCAAGTAAATCGTTATAAGTTGGATTCGTTTGCATTGTCCTAGGCTGACCTTGCATATGCATTAAGCAAATAGGAACGCCAGCATCAGCTGCAACTTGAAGCGCTCCGGGTTCTTGCAGTGCTCGAACGTCATTGATGATATCCGCACCCGCTTCAATTGCCTTTTGCATCACTTCAGCTTTACTGGTATCGATTGAGACCCAGACATCGTAGCGTTCACGAATCGCTTGTATAATCGGAACTACGCGTGATAATTCTTCCTCAAGTGTCACATCTGGCGCACCAGGACGTGTTGACTCGCCACCGATATCAATGATCGATACACCGGCTTGAATCATAGATTCAACCTGAGTCAAAGCTGCATCGATAGAATTGAATTTACCGCCATCAGAAAACGAATCAGGGGTAACATTGACGATACCCATGACATGTGGGCGATCCAAAGGGAGGGATTTATTGTTTGCTTTTAAAATCATAGTTGCCATAAACAAGAAAAGCCCCGAGCAAAACTCGGGGCTTATTTATTACTGCTTATTCTGAATCTTTCTTCGTAGTTTCAGAATCTACTTTTTCAGCCTTAGCATCGGAGTCAACCGCTGGTGCAGACTCTTCTACTTTAGGCTCAGCTTGTTGCGGTTTCGCTTCCGCTTTTGGCTCTAGAGCACTTTCCTGCTGAGATTTAGCTTGGTCACCCCAACCCGCTGGCTCACGAATGTCATCTTTACGTTCCATTAGGTCATCGATTTGACCCGCGTCGATGGTTTCGTACTTAACAAGTGCATCTTTCATCGAGTGCATGATGTCCATGTTCTCTTCAAGAATTCTCTTCGCACGGTCATAGTTGCGGTCGATGATCAAACGAACTTCTTCATCAATCAGTTTCGCTGTTTCACCAGATATATGTTTAGTCTGAGTTACACTGCGACCCAAGAATACTTCGCCTTCATCTTCTGCATACAGAAGAGGCCCAAGTTTCTCAGAGAAACCCCATTGAGTAACCATTTTACGAGCGATATCTGTTGCGCGTTCAATATCGTTTGATGCACCTGTAGATACCTTGTCTTTGCCGTAAATAAGCTCTTCAGCAAGACGACCGCCGTATAGGCTTGAGATCATAGACTCTAGGTGTTGGCGAGACATACTCACACGATCTTGCTCTGGCAGATACATAGTCACACCCAGTGCTCGACCACGTGGAATGATGGAAACCTTATACACTGGATCGTGTTCAGGAACCAAACGACCAACGATCGCGTGACCCGCTTCGTGGTATGCCGTCGACTCTTTGGTTTCTTCCGAAAGCACCATAGAGCGGCGCTCTGCACCCATCATGATCTTATCTTTCGCTAATTCGAACTCGACCATAGATACATTGCGCTTGTTACCGCGCGCCGCAAATAGTGCCGCTTCGTTAACTAGGTTTGCAAGGTCTGCACCAGAGAAGCCCGGAGTACCACGTGCAATCAAAGATGGCTCTACGTCTGACGCTAGAGGTACTTTGCGCATATGAACTTTAAGAATCTGCTCACGACCACGTACATCTGGTAGACCAACCACAACTTGACGGTCAAAACGACCAGGGCGAAGTAGTGCTGGGTCAAGTACGTCAGGACGGTTAGTTGCTGCGATAACGATGATACCTTCGTTACCTTCAAAGCCATCCATTTCTACTAGCATTTGGTTCAATGTTTGTTCACGTTCATCGTGACCACCACCAACACCAGCGCCACGCTGACGACCTACCGCATCGATCTCATCGATGAAGATAATACAAGGTGCAGCTTTCTTCGCTTGCTCGAACATGTCACGTACACGAGATGCACCCACACCAACGAACATTTCAACGAAATCTGAACCTGAGATAGTGAAGAACGGTACTTTTGCTTCACCAGCAATAGCTTTAGCAAGCAACGTTTTACCAGTACCTGGAGGACCAACCATTAAAACACCAGTTGGGATCTTACCGCCCAATTTCTGGAATCGGCTTGGATCACGTAGGTAATCTACCAGCTCTTTTACGTCTTCTTTTGCTTCATCACAACCTGCAACATCAGCAAACGTGGTTTTGATCTGCTCTTCACTCATCATACGAGCTTTGCTCTTACCAAACGACATGGCACCTTTACCACCGCCGCCTTGCATTTGACGCATGAAGAAAATCCAAACACCAATAAGAAGAATCATTGGGAACCATGAGATAAAGATAGTGCCCAACAGGCTTTGTTCTTCTGGTGGTGTCCCTGAAACTTTTACGTTTTGGTTAATTAGGTCATCAAGTAGCTTTTGATCATAAACTGGCATGTAAGTCACAAAGCGACTGCCACCGCCACGGCGAGTAAAGGTTATCTCGCTGTCTTTAAATTGAGCTTCTTGAATCTGGCCATTGCCAACTTCCTGTACGAACGTGGTGTAATCTACCGCTCGACCGTTGCTTTCGCCTGGTCCAAAGCTTTGGAATACCGACATCAACACAACGGCGATGACTAACCACAAAATTAAATTCTTTGCCATGTCACTCAAGGTGTCAGCCTCTCGATAACTAATTGTAATTAAAGGTAGGGTACTACAGTTTTTCGGCTGTAGCTACATTGTTAATTTTGTCTTTGTAAACTAATGTTCAGCCTTTGAAACCATTAGCTACAATAAACACCTCACGAGAGCGAGCTCTAGATGAGTCTGGTTTGCGAATCTTCACTACTTTAAAGGCATCGCGCACCTGTTTGACGTACTCATCAAATCCTTCACCTTGGAACACTTTCACTACGAAACTGCCGCCTGGTGCCAAAGTTTGATGACACATATCTAATGCTAGTTCAACAAGATACATTGCTCTAGGCTGATCGACAGATAAGTTACCTGCCATGTTAGGAGCCATATCAGACATTACTACGTCGACCATATCCGGTTGGATTCTTTCGAGTAGTGCATTTAGAACTGCTTCTTCTCGAAAGTCCCCTTGAAGAAAGCTTACACCTGATATTGGATCCATCGGCAATAAATCACAAGCAATTACCTGCCCTTCATCACCTAAAACCTTTGCGGCGTATTGAGACCACCCACCGGGAGCAGCGCCTAAGTCAACCACTGTCATCCCAGGTTTCAGTAGCTTATCTTTATTTTGAATCTCTTCAATCTTAAAGATAGCACGAGAGCGGTAACCTTTTCTTCTGGCTTCATTCGCATATTTGTCATCAAAATGCTCTTTCAACCAACGACCAGAACTGGCCGAATGTTTTTGCTTACTCATTCAAATTCCAACTCAATAAGGGCACGCCCTCAGAATAAAGTATAGTCTTCGTCATTAGATGGCGTTAAAATACGACTTTTCAACCCTAATAGTAAATAAATTTGGCCGCGTTATGAACCTAAGCACCAAACAAAAGCAGCACCTAAAAGGCCTAGCACACGCACTTAAACCTGTCGTGCTTCTAGGCGCAAATGGACTAACAGAGGCTGTTCTAGCGGAAGTAGAAATCGCTCTTGACCACCACGAACTGATTAAAGTGAAAGTGGCATCAGAAGACCGTGAAACTAAGCTACTGATTATCGACGCGATTGTGCGCGAAACTAAAGCTGAAAAAGTTCAAGTTATCGGTAAGACGCTTGTTCTTTACCGTCAGTCAGAGCAAAAGAAAATCGAACTGCCACGCAAATAATTTGCCCACCGTTTGATTTGATTGAAACATTTTGTTTCAAAGTGGAAAAGGTCGCAACAGCGGCCTTTTCATTTTTCTTACATCCTGAACTCGTATCTCATCTACAAAAAAAGCCGCTCTTGGCGACTTTTTCTCTGTGAAATCAGCTTAAATATAAGCAACTTTATCGATTTCAAAATCTTTTTGACCGCCTGGAGTCACGATAGTCACTTCATCGCCTTCCATTTTGCCAATCAATCCACGTGCAATTGGGGAGCTCACTGAAATACGGCCTGACTTAATGTCAGCTTCGTCATCACCAACGATTTGGTAAGTCTGTTCAGCGTCAGTATCGATATCAATCAAAGTCACTGTAGAGCCGAAGATGATCTTGCCAGAGTTATCTAGCTTCGTCACATCAATAACTTGAGCTACAGAGAGTTTATATTCAATATCACGAATTTGAGCTTCACAGATGCCTTGCTCTTCACGCGCAGCATGGTACTCAGCATTTTCTTTTAGGTCACCTAGCTCACGAGCTTCAGCGATAGCTTCAGAAATTTGTGGGCGAAGCTTAAGTAGACGATCTAAATCTTCACGTAGCTTTTGTTCGCCACGTACAGTCATTGGAACCTTTTCCATTTTAACAACCTCTTTTCCAAAGCAGACTTTGGACAATAAAACCCTACTCAGGCAAGCCTGAGTACAATTTAAAAAAATAACTGGATTAAGCCTAGTGTAATCAAAGTGCGTATACAAATCACTGAAATTCACACATTCGTTCATTGATGCTAGAAACAATCAGTCATCTTAAAATTCACAATTGCGACGACTATCTGTGTGTTTCCTGTGTGTTTCGAAGTGAACACTGGCTCTATTCTGCCTTAAGTTCGAAAGCTTACTGGTCAGCAAGACAATATAGCTTAGGTCTCTTAGCATACGCAAGGTCAACTCAACTAAGTTGAGACTTATATTGTCAACAAATGCATATCGTATTTCACTGTCTATCTTGAGATAAAAACTTCATAGATTTCTTTGATAATTTATCACTTTATCTCGACTTAATAGGTTGTTAGCCTACATTAAAAATAAGCCCAACTTAACGAACCGACTTATGAAATCCAAATGCTTGCTCACTGCATTAATGATGCTACCTTTTTCCTCTTTCGCTACTGGTGTCGACGCGACTCAGTACTTACCAGATGGTAGCCGCAACGCATTACTTTTGGCGCCATTACATTCACCAACAGAAACGCTCATCTCACTAGATGCCGACCAGTTTTTTCCTCCCGCTAGCACGCTTAAAGTGGTCACTGCGCTCGCAGCAAAGCTGGCGCTACCCAATGATTTTCGTTTTGAAACAGTGTTATCACACTCTAAAAACACCTTAATTATTCGCTATACAGGCGATCCAACTTTTAGTCGCGAAGCACTAAGAACGATGCTAAAAGAAGCTAAATCAAGTGTCGGCAAGAACATCGATACGATATGGCTTGATGATACAGTGTTCAGTGGATACGAAAGAGCTGTAGGGTGGCCATGGGATATTCTTGGTGTCTGTTATAGTGCCCCATCTTCAGCGATCACCTTAGATGGCAACTGTGTCCAAGGTGCACTTTATACCAATAAAGATGGCACTACGCGGGTAAATGTTCCTGCTCATCAGCCTATTACTGTCTCTACTTCTGCCGTTAGTCTTTCTAAACAAGATCAAGAACAAGCTCACTGCGACCTCGAACTTAAATTTGATGGACAAAATCATTACTCAATTGATGGCTGTGTGGTCAATAGGAGCTCGCCCTTACCACTTAAATTTGCTGTCGCCTCACCCGATTTATTTACCTCAGAAGTCATCAAAACAGAGCTCAAGCGTTTAGGAATGAATCTTAAAGGTGAAATAAAGATGGGTAATCCTGAGATAGCGAATGAGCAGCCACTATTTATCCAACGCTCAAAACCTCTTCCTGAGTTATTGGCAGTGATGCTTCAGGACTCCAACAACCTCTATGCCGACAATATCACCAAAACACTCGGCGCTCGCTATTATGGGCAAGCGGGCTCATTTAATAACGGAACAGCGGCAATTAAAGAGATTTTGAAGACTAAAGCAGGTATCGACATTCAATCTGCCGTGCTTGAAGATGGCTCTGGGCTTTCACGCAATAATCGCCTTACAGCCAACCAGATGCAGCAAGTATTGCGCTACATCTATGATAATGACAGCACGTTAAAACTCATCAAGCTTATGCCCGTTTCCGGTAACAATGGCACATTGAAATATCGCTCTAGTATGAGAAAGGCTCCTATCAAAGGCGCGCTTATCGCCAAAAGTGGGTCGCTATTCGGAACTTACAATATGATGGGATATGGCCTTGATGATAAGGGGAAACCAGAGAGTCTATTTGTGCAGTTTGTCACCGACTATCACCCTCAAAAAACAAAAACTAAAACTCCCACTATTTCACCGTTAACGCAGTTTGAGCAGAGCTACTATCGTCAAGTAGTAGACTATAGCTACTCTTTGGGACGTTCAAAAAACAAAGCGCAGCCTTAGCTGCGCTTTACTTAAGTGACTCTTTAGGCAGATTTAAGATAAACCTAAGAAGTGATTCACAACAGTGAAGTAAATCCACATCCCTGAAATATCAACAATCGAAGCCAGTACTGGGCTCACCAGTACTGCTGGGTCTAGTTTAAAGACTCGAGCAATAATAGGCAGCACACCACCTAGGGTCGTTGATACCGTTACCTGAATAAACAACGCCACTGCAATGGCCATGGCAATTAAATGAATGTCAAAGCCACCGGCTGAGTTCACATCACCGAAGACGAGAATTCGGCCAACCATAACTAAAGCAACCGCCGCCGCAAGACAGACTGCAACTCGGCTTTCTTTCCAAAGTACCTCTAGCCACTGACGCTTTCTTAGCTCTCCTGTTGCTAGAGCGCGGATCACCAATGTCGCCGCTTGAGTACCAGTGTTACCACCAGCTGCGGCTATTACAGGCATATAGACCGCTAGCAGTACTAGCTGGCTAAGCGTATCTTCGTACTGAGCTATAATAAGACCCGAGACAATCCCTAACAGTGCCAACGTAATGATCCAACCAATGCGTTGCTTTACGTGTTCCATAACACCTGTTGTCAGATACCCACCAGTGGTCTCTGCTTCAGAGTGAATCAGTCCCAATTGGTGAGCAAAATGCCTGGCTCGTCTATCATGGCCTTGTAAGTCGAGTTGTTCGATTAAATATTGCACCTGCCCTAAAGCACAGTGTTGCAACACGCCAACGGCTTCGTCTATTGGCATCACGGTCAATAGGTTCAATTGCTGTGGTGTGTCGTATTTCAAAAATGCTTGAGTTGCTGCACTAATTTCTTCTTCTGAAAACAGTGGTGCATTCTCAATATAAGTATTGTTCATTACCGTCATGGCGAATCTCCCGATTAGCGTTGGTAACGACCATCAAACGTCAAAATAATAGCCTTACACGCGAATGTGCAGACGTCTTAACGAAATAGCAGAAAGGAGAAAAATAACGATAAGTTATTAAAAGGAAAGGAGCCCTACCTCGAAGGTAGGTACGAAGATCGCAATTACCGACGAGTTGTTACTTTTCTCCCTTGATACTAGGAGGATGGTCGGTATTGTTCATAGTTATCTCCGAAAAAACTATCGATTCGATAGCGGCGCTAGGATACCAAAATTCGTCAATGAGTAAAGGTGATTATCGTAGTTGAAACGATTTTTTACCTTTCGTAATCTTTACGCAATGCTTTAGAAAGCCGCCATGGTAATGTCAATAATTAATAAAAAAACGCCGCATTATGATGCGGCGTTTTTTTATTAATCAACCTGCTTGATTTGCAGCTCTCTAGGGACTTCAAAGAACATGTTTTCTTCTCTGCCTAATACTTCTTCAACATCATCAGCACCCAAGTCTTTAATTTTATCAATGATCTGATTCACGAGCTCTTCAGGAGCTGAAGCGCCCGCCGTTACGCCCACTAACCCCTTACTTTCAAACCAAGACGCCTCAATCAAGTCTGGAGTATCAGTGAGATAAGCCGGTGTCCCTAGCTTTTCCGCAAGTTCTTTAAGACGAGTGGAGTTCGATGAGTTTGTTGAACCAACAACAACCATCACATCCACTGCTTGTGCTAGCTCTCGGACTGCATCTTGACGGTTTTGTGTCGCGTAGCAAATATCATCTTTGCGAGGCCCTTGAATCTCAGGGAACACTTCACGCAACTTTTCAATCACATCGGCCGTTTCATCCACAGATAAGGTCGTTTGGCTTACATAATGAAGGTTGGTTGGATCGTTTACCTTAAGTGTAAGAACATCTTCTGGTCGCTCAACAAGGTACATGCCACCTGTCTCACTAGAGTATTGACCCATTGTGCCTTCCACTTCTGGATGACCAGCATGACCAATAAGAACAACTTCCATACTTTTACGACTGGCGCGTGCTACTTCCATATGAACTTTCGTTACCAGAGGACACGTCGCATCAAACACAGTGAGAGCACGTTGCTTAGCTTCTTTACGAACCGCTTGGGAGACGCCATGAGCAGAAAATATAACAATGTTATCGTCTGGCACTTCGCTGAGCTCTTCCACGAAGATCGCACCACGCTGTTTTAGACCTTCTACCACAAATCGGTTATGAACCACTTCATGACGAACATAAATTGGCGGCTGATACATTTCTAAAGCACGCTCCACAATACTGATCGCTCTGTCTACGCCGGCGCAAAAGCCTCGTGGGTTAGCTAATTTAATTTTCATTTCATTACTCATTGATCAACCGCTTCTACTTACTCTGCTTGCTATTCTACTTCGAGAATTTCCACTTCAAATGTCACGTCTTGTCCGGCCAACGGGTGATTAAAATCAACCGTTACAGAATCACCTGCGATATCGGTAATAATACCTGGAATTTCCATACCATCAGGACCAGAGAAGGCCATTATTGTACCGACTTCCACCTCAGAGTCACCCACAAACTTCGCTCTGTCCATATGATGAATATTGTCTGGATTCGGCATACCAAAAGCGTCTTCTGCTTTCAACTCGATAGCTTTGTTCTCGTTTACTGATAAACCGATCAGGCAACTTTCAAAGTTCTCACTTAAACTTCCATCACCAATAATAAATTTAGCGGGCTTGCCCATATTATGGGTGCTATCTGCGACTGAGCCATCCTTCAATTTAATGGTAAAATGTAGAGTGACCGCACTATCTTGGGAAATTTTACTCACGTTACTGCTTCCTTTGCTCTCAAAGAGTCTTAGTATTGCTCTTTGTTATTTGTCGTTTCGTTATCGCTATTGTTATATAAAAAAGCGCCGTGCATATCAACGCACAGCGCTTAAGGTTATTGGCAATTATTACTTAGCCTCTTTGTTGCGAAAGCTATCGATGATAATCATACCGGCACCGATACAGATAGCCATATCAGCTAAATTGAAAGCTGGCCAATGGTATGTTCCCCAGTAAAAGTCTAGGTAATCAACAACAAAACCATGTACAACACGGTCAAAAACATTACCAACCGCCCCGCCAATGATCATGGCATACGCAATATTGTTCCACTTTTCTTTCGCTGGTAGCTTGCTCATCCAATAGGTTAATAGCCCCGTAACAATAAACGCAATACCAGTGAACAGCCAACGTTGCCATCCCGCTTGTTCGCTTAGAAAGCTAAACGCAGCGCCATAGTTGTGAACGTACAATAAATTGAAAAATGGCAGGATTTCAATGCGATTTGCCCAGCCATATCCCATGTTGTCCATAACAACCAGCTTGATGCTAATGTCGGCAATAAAAATGACAATGGCTAACCAAAGCCAGCGCACACCCGATTGCTTAAAGGTAATTGTTGTTTCGCTCATTCCAATCCTTAAATTGTCATGCTTAAACAAGCATAAGAAAAGTACTAGCTAAAAATAGCCCCAGTAAAAACTGGGGCTATCATATTAGTTAAAAGTTCCGTTGACTTACTGTCAATTAAGCAAACTTACGAACTTCACCTTCACCTGCGATGTTCGAAACACAGCGACCACAAATCTTCTCGTGACCTTCGATCGTGCCTACATCTGGAGTGTGGTGCCAACAACGGTCACATTTCTCGTTTTCCGTTGCCTTAACTTCAACAAACAGACCTTCAACTTCCGTCTCTTTCGCAGCGTCAGTTTTCTCTGATAGCGGCTTAACTGTTGCTGCTGAAGTAAGAAGCACAAAACGAAGCTCATCTTCAAGCTTGTTGATGGTTGCCGTCAGCGTATCGTCTGCATATAGAGTGACTTCTGCTTGCAGTGCACCACCGATGATCTTTTCTGCACGTGCAGATTCAAGTTGCTTGTTCACCGCGTTACGAACTGACTGGATTTCAGTCCAGAATTCGTTGCTTAGCTCTTCGCCTTCAGCAAGGCCAAATAGGCCATCGAACCACTCACCTGCAAACACAAACTTGTCACGTTGACCCGGCATTTCATTCCAGATTTCGTCTGCTGTGAACGACATGATTGGCGCCATCCAACGAACCAGAGCTTCTACGATGTAGTAAAGAGCAGTTTGACAGCTACGCTGTGCGTGACCACCAAGTTTCGCTGTATATTGACGGTCTTTGATCACATCAAGATAGAAAGAGCCCATCTCGATAGAGCAGAACTGCATTAAACGCTGTGTTACGGCGTGTGTGTTGTACTCACCGTAAGCTTTTACAATCTCTTCTTGTGCAGCTAGCGCACGACCAACCGCCCAACGGTCAAGCGCTACCATTTCATCAGCAGGAACAAGATCCGTTTCTGGGTTGAAGCCATTTAGGTTCGCTAGGAAGAAACGGGCTGTGTTACGAATACGACGATAAGCATCAGCGGAACGCTTAAGGATTTCATCAGAAACCGCCACTTCACCAGTGTAGTCTGTTGAAGCTACCCACAGACGAAGGATATCCGCACCCAGTTTGTTGGTAACATCTTTTGGAGCTACAACGTTGCCGATAGATTTCGACATCTTACGGCCGTGACCATCAACCACAAAGCCATGAGTCAGCACTTGCTTGTATGGTGCTTCGTCTTTCATCGCAATAGACGTAATTAGCGACGATTGGAACCAGCCACGGTGTTGGTCAGAACCTTCTAGATATAGGTCAGCACTATTGCCGTTATATTCTTCACGTGCATCCACAACAGAGTAGTGTGTCACACCTGAGTCGAACCATACGTCTAGTGTATCAAGCACTTTCTCGTAGTTGTCGGCTTCATCACCTAATAGTTCAGCAGGCTCAACATCCCACCAAGCTTGAATGCCTTTTTGTTCAACAAGCTGAGCTACTTTTTCGATAAGCTCTAGCGAATTCGGATGAAGCTCAGCAGTTTCTTTGTGAACAAACAAAGCAATTGGCACACCCCATGTACGCTGACGAGAGATACACCACTCAGGGCGACCTTCAATCATACCTTCGATACGGCTTTGGCCCCACTCAGGCATCCACTCAACACCTTTAATTGACTCTAGTGCTTTAGCACGAAGGCCAGCTTGGTCCATTGATACGAACCATTGTGGTGTTGCTCGGAAGATGATTGGCGTTTTATGACGCCAGCAGTGTGGGTAGCTGTGCTCGTAAGCATGGTGATGCAGTAGCGCACCTTTTTCTTTAAGTACTTCTACCACAGCGTCGTTAGCTTTAAATACATGCTGACCAGCAAATAGCTCAGTGTCAGGTAGATAAACACCGTTAGAACCTACAGGGTTCGCAACTTCTAGACCATATTTTTGGCCTACTGCAAAGTCTTCTTGGCCGTGGCCAGGTGCTGTATGCACCACACCAGTACCAGAATCGGTAGTTACGTGATCACCAAGAATAGCTGGTACTGTAAAGTCATAGAATGGGTGGTTGAACTGAGATAACTCAAGATCTGCACCTTTCGCAAAACCTAGATTATGGAAGTGCTCGATACCAGCACGATCCATCACATCTTTTGCTAACTCAGACGCAACGATAATACGCTCTGGGTTGTCGCCTTCTGTTTGAATCAATACGTACTCTAAGTCATCACGTAGACAGACTGCTCGGTTTGCTGGCAGAGTCCAAGGTGTTGTTGTCCAGATGATGATTGAAATATCACCTTGACCTTCATGACCTTCATTCAATGAGAATTTAGAGATAAGCGCGCTTTCATCAGCCGCTTTAAAACGTACATCAATAGAAGGAGAAACTTTATCTTTATATTCTACTTCTGCTTCTGCTAGTGCGCTGCCACAATCTGTACACCAGTGAACAGGCTTGAAGCCTTTCAATAGGTGACCTTTATCAGCAATTTTGCCAAGCGCACGAATAATGTTCGCTTCAGTATCAAAGTCCATTGTGCGATAAGGCTTATCCCACTCACCAAGAATACCTAGACGTTTGAAGCTCTCTTTTTGACCTTCAACTTGGCCTTCCGCATAAGTGCGACATTTTTCGCGGAATTCAGCAGCCGTTACCTTCTGACCTGGTTTGCCTACTTTCTTTTCTACCATTAATTCAATTGGTAGACCGTGGCAATCCCAACCAGGAATATAAGGGGCGTCAAAACCTGAAAGTGTTTTGGATTTAATAATAATGTCTTTAAGAATCTTATTTAGTGCGTGACCAATGTGAATGTCACCGTTCGCGTATGGAGGTCCATCGTGCAGCACGAAGGATTTTTTGCCTTTCTTAGCTTTACGGATCTCACCGTAAAGATCTTCTTTATACCAACGCTTAAGCATTTCTGGCTCACGATTTGCCAGATTGCCGCGCATAGGAAACCCTGTTTCAGGTAGGTTCAGGGTATCTTTATACTCACTCATCGATTCTTAATTCCGTTGTATTGGGCGAAAGTTAGACATTATGTTAGCGGTGGAATCTTCCGCTAACCCTTAAACTGACGTAGCCACACCCTTGCTACATCAGCATCCAATTCTATTTGCTGCTTAAGCAGCTCAAGTGACTCGAACTTTTTCTCATCACGAATTTTATGCAATAAAGCGACTTCAATTTGCTTGCCATAAAGGTTGCCTTCAAAGTCGAAAATATGCACTTCTAAATCTGGGGTAGTCCCTGCTACGGTTGGCTTTTTACCAACATTAGCAATGCCAGGTAACGGTTGACTATCAACCCCATACACCTGCACAGCGTATACACCACGAACAGGTGACACATAGCGTTTCAAAGAAATGTTAGCAGTTGGAAAACCAAAATCACGCGCCAATTTTTGACCGTGAGCCACTCTCCCAGACAGCGTATAATGACGCCCTAACATTTCTGCACTCTCATCAAGATGATCACTAGCTAGTGCTTGGCGAATCGCCGTACTGCTCACACGTGTGTCTTCTACACAGAAACTAGCGGTATTCACCACCTCAAAGCCGAACTCTTCACCGGCTTTTTTGAGCATATCGAAGTTGCCTTCTCGCCCTTTGCCAAAGCGAAAATCATCACCGATAACAAGGAACTTAACACCCAATTTATTCACCAACAAGTCTTTGATAAAAGACTCCGGTGACATGCTGGCAAAGCGACGGTTAAAGTTAACGCACAACAAACGATCCAAGTGCATTGCTTCAAGCAATTCAAACTTATCACGAAGACGAGTCAGTCTAGCCGGCGCTTTATCCTTAGCAAACAATTCCATCGGTTGCGGTTCAAAAGTCATTACTACAGCAGGCAAACCCAAAAGCAATGCTTTCTTCTTCACCTGTTCGAGTACACGTTGGTGCCCCAAATGCACACCATCGAAGTTTCCGATGGTTAACACACAGCCATGGTGCTGATTTTTTAGGTTATGTATGCCTCGAATGAGTTCCATGAAACGACTAAACCACCTGCTTAATGAAATAATACTAGTGTGAAACCGACGGATTATAACCAATCATTGTTAATCTGTCGCTGCTTTTAGATCTCGAGCTCGAACTCCAAGAACAAATAGACTAACTAGATAACTCACAGCACCCATCAAAATCAATCCGATCAAGGTATACACACGCTCTGTTAAGCCCCAAGTCAGCCATTGCTGCATATCTTGTAACTGCCAACGAAGCACTAGCACCATAACCACGGCCGCCACCACTAAACGTGCCACAAAGCCGATAGTCTGACGGCTAATCTGGTAAACACGTTGTAGGTGTAGCCCTCGGTATAACAACGCCATATTGATAAATGCCGACAACGCGGTTGCCATCGCTAGTCCAACATATCCATAGAAGTAAGCAAAAATAGCATTGAAGATCATATTAGACACCATGGCTACAATGCCATACTTCACTGGTGTTTTGGTATCCTGACGCGAGTAGTAACCCGGAGCCAGCACCTTAATCAACATAAAGTTAAGCAGGCCAGATGCGTAAGCTAACAGTGACAATGAGGCTTGATGAACGTCGTGAGGAGTAAACTCACCACGCATAAACAGGACCATCAACATCGGCTTGGCTAACACCATCAGTCCTAACATGGCTGGAAGACCTAACAGGATAACCATTCGAACTCCCCAATCCATCGTGCTAGCGAATCCTTCACTATGCGCATCTACATGTTTGCGTGACAGCGCAGGAAGAATAACCGTCGCGATAGCGATTCCAAACAAGCCCAAAGGGAACTCAAGTAGTCTATCGGAATAGTAAAGCCAGCTGATCGACCCCGTGGCAAGAAAACTAGCAATAAAGGTGTCAAAAAGCAGGTTAATCTGGCTAACCGACACACCAAATAATGCTGGAATCATCAAAGTTCTGATTTTCACTACGCCAGGATCGCGCCAGCCCCACTTAGGTTTTACCAATACGCCCTCTTTTATTAAGAAAGGCAATTGAAAGGCAAACTGGACAAAACCACCTAAAAATACGCCAATGGCTAAGCCAATTTCCGGCTGGGCAAGGTTTGGAGAAATAAACCACGCACAGAGGATAATCATGACGTTTAGAAAAACAGGGGTAAAAGAAGAAACAGCAAACTTACCTAAGGTATTGAGAATAGCCCCAGATAACGCCACAAAGGTGATGAACCATAAGTAAGGAAAGGTAATCTTAAGCATCAAACTGGCAAGCTCAAACTTAGGCGCAGCAGGCCCATCATTTAGCCAATCTAAGAACCAACCGAAACCAAATAGTGCCGTGACAACACTTGACCCTATAACACCTAATAGCGTCACTATTGTCACAATGACGCCTAAGGTACCTGACGCTTTCGCTATTAAATCACGAGTTTTATCTTTATCTCCTGATGCGTGATACTCCGTTAACACCGGAACAAATGCTTGGGAAAAAGCCCCCTCAGCAAACAGACGACGTAGAAAATTAGGAATCTTATTAGCAAAGAAGAAAACATCTGCGCTTGCACCTGCCCCCATAAGGTTGGCAACTACAACGTCTCGAACGAGTCCCAATACACGAGACACCAGCGTCATGGCACTAACAATCATGCCTGACTTAAGAAGGCGTTTACTCACAATAACCTCTGAATTACCTAGCCAATGCCTGCTATTTATCGGATTCAATAGCGTTTGTTATTGAAGAGAGGATTAGTATTAGCATTGGTCGAAAAATACTGTTAGAATCCCCGCCATCTTAACCGCGATAGCCCACAGATATCAAAAGTTGTTTTGTATCGTCGGGTTTTTGCACAAATCATTTGACAATTAAGCGCAAATGAGGGATATTCCTCGCCCTTAAATTGTCACCGAACTAAGTTTTTGGGAGTTAGACCCTTGGCAAACAGTAAATCTGCTAAGAAGCGCGCTATCCAAGCTGAGAAACGTCGTCAGCACAACGCTAGCCGTCGCTCTATGATGCGCACTTACATGAAGAAAACAATCGCAGCTATCGCAGCTGGCGATAAAGAAGCAGCAACTTCAGCATTTGCAGAAGTTACTCCAATCCTTGACCGCATGGCGACTAAAGGCCTTATTCATAAGAATAAAGCAGCTCGTCACAAGGCACGCTTCTCTGCTGCAATCAAAGCTCTATAATTTAGACTTTGTATTGTGTTAAAAAAACCGGCTAATGCCGGTTTTTTTGTATCTGTAAATCACACTATTCTGAGCTGCAATAAAGGCCGTGTAATAGTTCAATCAACTGACGAACTTCTTTACTACTTAATGTGTAGTAGACCGTTTGCGCTTCTTTTCTCGTCGACACTAAGCCATCTCGACGCAGCCAGGCCAAATGCTGTGACAATGCTGACTGACTGAGTTCTAATCGAGTACACAATTCCCCTACTGATAACTCTGTATTGTGGAGCATGCACAGAATTTGCAGGCGTCTCTCATTAGCCATCGCCTTAAGGAGAACTACCGCTTGTGATGCGTTTTTTTCCATCTCCTGCAAGTTCATACTTTACCTCTATGTTTTATCCGTCTTTATTTACTTCTTTATCACTTAGACACTAACCATCTTTCTCGTAATAAATCCATAAATCTCATCACATTTTACATGGATAAAAATGTTGTTAGTAGCGCTTTGTTTAAAATAGTGTATTTCTCTTTACCAATTTGTTACCTAACACAAATCTTAAAACGCTAACAAATCGGTGAAATCTGCCTCACAAACACTCTTTACCGCCGGATGTTGAATCATTCGCTCAGCAAAAATAACGTAATATTCTTCTTTCAGATCTTCAATATCGCCGATCAGTTGAAGGTGGCGTTTGTCTCTCATCTCTGACATGTAAATACTTGGAGCAAGAAAAATGACATCCTCTTTATACATTGAGAAGGCTTTCATCAATGCGACATCATCAAATTCACCAAGAATATTCGGTTGAATACCCTGTTGATCAAACCACTGCAGTACTTTACGTCCCATCGAGGTACGACTACCGGGTATCAGCAAACGTCTTTGTTCAAGAATCTCAGGGAAACTCACATTATCGATATAGCCCGACGTAAAGAAACTCATGCGGCTCTCACCTAACTTCTTACTAAACAAACCAGGACTTTGACTTGAATCCACAGGACAGTCCGATAGGATCATATCCAATTTATGCTGAGCCAATTGCTCCAGCAACATTTCGTGAGTGGATTCAAAACAGCGTAGATGAATACTGTTGTCTGGCGGGATAGTGGTCATCAATATTTTACTGACCAGACGTTTAGAAAGAGCATCGGCCACACCAACATCGAACAGTACATTCGAACGCTGGCTATAGTTTACGATATCCAACATTTCATAGCTTAAACCAAACATGCGGTCAGCATACTTATATACCAACTGCCCTAACTCAGTTGGCTCAACGCTACGTCCATTTCGCTTAGTGAGCTTACCGTCCATTCTCTCTTCTAATGCTTTAATCTGCCCTGTTACTGTTTGAGGCGTTAAAAATAACGCATCGGCAGCTTTCGTAACTGAACCCTGTTTGCAGACCATCCAGAAATAATAGAGGTGATTATAGTTAAGGTGTGACATGCGATATCGCCTAAAATGAGTGTGTTTCATTTATAGCAAAATCTGCCTCAAGCGACAATATTCGATAAAACTTACGTTACAATTAAAATTAGATGATTTTTCCGAAAATTACATTGTCACATTAGCCACCTCAATGTCATATAAGCATCATAATACTCGCTCTAAATCGAATTTATTCATTGATGACGGCAAATTAATCTCTTTTTCTCCCAAAGAAAACAGTCTTTAAAAATCAATAATTTACACAAACAAAAAATACCAACAAATACAAAAACCAAGCAAACATCGCAGTTAATTAACACAGAAATAGAAACGTCATATTTCTGTAATATTTGAGATCTAATATCGCCTCAGATTCAACAACAGGCCAACTTACGAATTACACGGCCAAATGGAGAAAACTATGATGAACCAAGCAACAACAGCTGCGACTCCAATGTCGAATACGACGCGTTGGTTACGCTGGGCTAACTTGGCGTTCATGCTTTATTTATTGCTACTTGCTGTTTCAATGGTGGGTAGTGGCTTTAAAATGGCAACAGGTGAACATGCAAAAGTACTATTTGAATTTGCCTCACACCCTGTAGCTGGGTTAATGATTGGTCTAGTTGCTACTGCACTAATTCAGTCTTCTAGTACCGTCACTTCGATTATTGTTGGTTTGGTTGCTGGTGGTTTACCTGTAACGACAGCAATCCCTATGATCATGGGTGCAAACATTGGTACTACGGTTACCAATACACTAGTAAGTTTGGGTCACGTTCGTTGTAACACTGAGTTTAAACGTGCCTTTGCAAGTGCAACGATCCATGACTTCTTTAACCTGCTAGCCGTTGCTATCTTCCTTCCATTGGAGATGATGTTTGGCATTCTAGACAAAATCTCTAGCTGGCTTGTATCACCAATGCTAGCAACAGGTGACATGAGCATGAAAGGCCTGAACTTCATCAAGCCAATCACCAAGCCTGTAGTAAGTGCGATTCAGGAGCCATTAAGCTCATTTGGCAGCGTAACAGGTGGCGTACTACTGATTGTTCTTGGTATTGCAACTATCTTCGTGGCGATTACTGTTATGGGTAAGCTAATGAAGAGCTTGATGGTTGGTCGTGCACGTGAAATTTTGAAAAACGCTATTGGTCGTGGTCCGCTACATGGTATCGCATCAGGCTCTATCGTTACGATTCTTGTGCAATCTTCATCAACAACGACCAGCTTAATGGTGCCTCTCGTTGGCTCAGGTGCGCTGAAAGTTCGTGATGTTTACCCATTTACACTAGGTGCTAATATCGGTACGTGTATCACTGGCTTATTAGCAGCGACAGCAGTTTCTGGAGAATACGCAGTATTCGCATTGCAAATCGCGCTGGTGCACCTGGTATTCAATATCATGGCAACCGTCTTTATCTTCGGTATTCCATTCTTGAGAGAACTGCCAGTGAAAGGTGCAGACTATATCTCGGACATGGCTATCAAGAACAAAGCCGTCGTCGCTGGTTACCTCGCTTCTATCTTTGTTGTTATTCCAGGCACTATTCTAGCGCTAACAGCATAGACACTAAGCAGCCAGACGCTAAGCTCTACTAAAAAGGCCCAGCTACATGTAGCTGGGCCTTTTACTATCTAGAAATCACCGTAGTCATAATCAAAGTCATCATAGTGCTCGATCAAATCGGCGTCGTCGATATCATCCCAGTAATAATAGCTGTCGTAATAGTAGTTATAATATGGGTCACCAACATAATAAGTTTTAATGCGTTTATCTTCAGTCCAAAGATAGTAGTTTGAGGCTTTTAATACCGGAACCTTAAGCTCCTGTTGCCCAACCGTAATTGAAGTCATGCCTTCTATAACACCAACAAATGTCATTGATTTACCTTGAGTAAACACCTCAGGGTCTAAGAACCTATCGACATTGACGACAAATCGTTGACTGTCCTGTTGAGTATCATCAGGACGACCTTTTGAGTCCAATGCAAATTGACTAATTTGTAGCTCACTGGTGTTAGGGGTTAAATTGATCAAATTTGCAATCACTCCACCCCATCTAGCTGGCTGGCCGACATACGGTGTCGCCTCTTTTACCGCTTGATTAAACTCAATCAATAACTTCTCATCAGCAACTTTGATTTCGTTAGGCGCACCGCTGCATCCTATTAATATAAGACTCAACGCTATCCCTAGTAATCGCATGTTCCGTCTCCACAGGTTCTTTTAGCTCAAGTATGAGTGACTTATTTACTATCTCGCAAGTACCTTATAACTCCTTCTCTGGATTTATTAACGATACTATCAGTGAGAAAAATCCGTTCCCTTCTGTTAATTACTCTCAACAATAAACACACTCTAAACTAACCAAGGTTTGACGAGATGTTACTTATAATAACCAATTCAATCACTTAGGCTAATAGGCAAACTCATCAATCGAGAAATAAACCATGAAACTCAAGTTCTTTGCCCTAGCTCTAATCTTATCTTCACCGAGTTATGCCTATTACTGTGACCAAACCGCTGAAGGCGCTATTGATGGTGCAGTCGACGGGGCGATTACTGGCGCAGTCGTTGGCGGTATTGTAGATGGTGGTTCCGGCGCTGCTGCTGGAGCAGCTATTGGTGGCGGTGCTGGCGCAGTGGCGGGAACCATCGACGGTGCATACGATGAAGGAGCCTGTGAAGTGGCGACGGATGTCGTTGTAGAAGAAGAGATTATTGAAGAAGAAATCGTTGAAGAAGAAATTATCGAGGATGCCTATTACGACTAAGCATTACCATTGACAGCATAACGTATGGGACAGAGTAACATTCCCCTTGTTACTCCCCTTTTGATAGCCCCATCGATAGACTGGCCTAAATGTAGTCAACAAAAAGGTCAGTCATGCAGAAAATTGCCTTAGTCACCGGTGCTTATCAGGGTATCGGCTTAGCCACCTCTGAGTTATTAATGGAACAAGGCTTTCATGTCATCATGGCCGACATTCAATCCTGCTCAGCATTAGTTAATGATTTTCGCCAGAAAGGCTATACCGCCTCCCATCTTAAATTGGACCTTGCCATGTCATCGGTCTTTCCTGCGGTTGCTAATAAGATAGAAGAGCAGTTTGGTCGTCTTGATGTACTCGTTAATAATGCAGCTATCTTAGTCGATCTTGGTAGACATCCTTCTCTTATAGATGAGGATACCTACCGCCGAGTGATTGAGGTCAACCAGATTGGCCCTTTCTTACTGACTCGTGCTCTAACACCACTCCTCAAAAAGTCTTCTCAAGCCAGAATAGTCAATGTCTCCAGTCAAGCAGGTCAACTTACTCAACTTTCTGACATGGCCTCGCCGATTAAAGACGATGTATGCGCGGCCTATCAATCCTCGAAGATTGGTGTAAATGCCAACACAGTATTGTTTGCAAAAGAGCTAGAGCCATTTGGAATTAAAGTAAATTCATACTGTCCTGGATGGGTTGATTCAGGAATGAATTTGGATGATCTGCCTGATTATGGTGAACATATTCGATTAAAGTCCCCTAAAGAAGGTGCAGATACAGCCATTTGGTTAGCAACGCTCGATGCCGATGGACCAACAGCGGGATTCTTTAGTGAAAGAGAGAAAATTAACTGGTAGCTCTCGTCAAAAATAAGGCCGAGCAATGCTCGGCCTTATTTTCAGACAGAAAATGGATAGCGAATAGGCTCGTGGCACTCGTAACCTTCTACTTCAAAGTCATCAAGCGTCACCCAGGTTTCTAAATCTTCAAGCGTCTTAATCTTTGGGTTGATACGGAACGTCGGAGCAGCCAGTGGTTCACGTTTTAGCTGAACATCTCGCATCAACTCCAGTTGATCTTCATAAATATGCGCATTAACGATCTTATGAAATGCTTGTCCCGGTTTTTTACCGGTAATCTGAGCCATAATCGCTAAGAACACATAGACTTGAACCATATTGAAGTTTAAACCAAGGGGTACGTCACATGAACGTTGCGTACTGTTCAAATACAGCGTATCACCTAATAGCGAAAAGTGATGACTGTACATGCATGGGCGCAAACACCCCATATGAAACTCGCCTGGGTTGTAGAAGTTTAAGATCTCACCACGATCATCGATCCCTTTGCTTAAGTCATCCACAATCTTACGAAGTTGATCTATATGACCACCATCTGGCTTAGCCCATGCACGGCCCTGCACACCATAGACACGGCCCATATCATCTTCACCTTTACGGTAAGGATTGTTCAGCCACGCTTCATTTAAGTTCGCGTTAGCATCCCATGTTTTGGTTCCTAACTTGCGAAAGTCTTCCGCGTTATCGTAGCCACGAATATATCCCAATAGCTCAGCTACGGCTGCTTTCCAAAAGCTCTTTCTTGTAGTAACTAGAGGAAATGCGTTGTTGGCGACATCATAGGTCAGATCTGCGTTGATTACGGTTAAACAACGTTTACCCGTACGCTCATTTTCAATCCAAACGCCTTCGTCAACGATTCGCTGACATAAGTCTAAATACTGCTTCACGACAATTCCTATTACTTTGATACTTTTTGTAGTTTCGGTCCGTTGACTTTGTATGCCCATGCAATCATTAGTGCACCAAGGATAATCATTGGTGAAGACAAGATTTGGCCCATAGAAATAAAGCCACCAAACAGTCCTAATTGTGCATCCGGTTCACGTACGAACTCGACCAAGAATCTAAATGTACCATAACCCAGAAGGAATAAACCTGACACAGCCCCTTCTGGGCGAGGTTTCTTGATAAACCAATTCAAAATTAGGAACAGTACAACACCCTCTAAGGCAAATTCGTACAGTTGAGACGGGTGACGTGGAAAAGGTCCACCATTAGGGAAGATGATCGCCCATGGCACATCAGTCACTCGTCCCCAAAGCTCACTGTTCATAAAGTTACCTAGACGCCCCATACCTAGACCAAAAGGAACAAGAGGCGCGATGAAGTCTGCGACATTAAAAAACGTGCGTCCGTTCTTTCTGCCATACCAGAACATAGCGGTAATAACGCCTAACAAGCCACCATGGAACGACATACCACCGGTCCATACTTTGAACAAGTAGAGCGGGTCACGTAGCAGTTCATCAAAACCATAAAATAGGACGTATCCTATGCGGCCACCTAGCACCACCCCTAAGAAACCTGCAAACAACAGATCTGATACTTGCTCGCGCGTCCATCCTGAGTTTGGCTTGTCGGCTCTACGATTAGCTAACCACATCGCGAATGCAAAGCCGACAAGATACATCAAGCCGTACCAACGAATAGAAATGGGACCTAATTCAACAAGAACTGGGTCGATATTAGGAAACTGGATATATCCCTGAGACATAAAACGCTCACTTATCAGGTTTGAGTATTGAGATTAAAACATCATTGAAAATGCAACGAATAATAAGAAGACTGCAAAAATCTTCTTTAGTTTCGGTGTTGGCATAGTTGTCGCCAATTTTGCACCAAATTTCGTTGTTAACATTGAGGTAGCAGCAATGGACAGTAAAGCCGGCAAGTAGACATAGCCGATACTGTATTCCGGTAGTCCTTGTACTTTAGCGCCATGCATAATAAAGCCAATCATACCTGCGATCGCGATCACGCAACCACATACTGACGAAGAGCCTACCGCTTTTCTCATCTCAACGCCATGTTTACTAAGAAAAGGAACCGACATTGATCCCCCACCAATCCCCGCTAAGCTCGATACCATACCGATTCCCGCGCCACAACATGTTGTGATAAAAGGACTAGGGAGATTACGCGTCACTTGCGATTTGATAGACAAAAACATCTGAATTGCTAGAAGCAGTACAATGACAGCAAACACCTTCGGTAGATAGTGAGAAGGAATCCACTCTGCGACATTGGAGCCCGCAAATCCGCCAATCACCACGCCGGGCATAAGCCATTTAATAACAAACAAATCAACGTTACCCAGTTTAAGATGGTTAACTGCCGAAGAGCCTGATGTAATAATGATAGAGGCTAAGGAAGTCGCCAGTGCAATATGCATAACCATATCACTCGCGATACCAAATTTAGGTAGGATGAAAGCCAGCGCTGGGACAACAATAAGTCCCCCACCAATGCCGAGCAACCCGGACATAGTGCCGACTACTGCGCCAAGACACAGTAGTAATAAGATCAGTTCGTAGTTCACATGTATTCCAAAAGGGTTGGTTTAAGACTTACCGGCACGGATGAAGCCAGCTAGTCCTTTATCCTCAAAGTAATCACGCATTTGATTATAAATGGTTTCACCATACGGTTGCATCAATGCTTTGTCAGCAAGTAATTTAAGCTCCTGCTGTGAGGTTTGTCTGAGTAAGTACTTCACTTTCGCGACGTTCGACGTGTTCATACTTAAAGTATCGTAACCAAGCCCCACCAGCAGCAATGCACCAATAGGGTCACCCGCCAGCTCACCACAAATGCAAACAGGAAGATGATACGACTGACAAGTTTCAAAAATATGTTTCATTGCCGCCAATACGGAAGGATGCAGGGTTTCGTAAATATCGGCCACCTGAGCGTTGTTGCGGTCAACAGCCAATAAATATTGCGTTAAGTCGTTCGTTCCAACCGATACAAAATCCACCTTCTGTGCCATAAATGGTAAGAGATACAGCATAGAAGGTACTTCGATCATAACGCCAATTTCCGGGCGTTTTACCTTCGGATGTTCTGCGGATACTTCTTGATAAGCTTGCTCAATAAGCGCCGTCGCTCCGTCAAGTTCTTGTACCGACGACACCATAGGCAAAAGAATGCTTAAGTTATCTAATCCCTCGCTCGCACGAAGCATAGCGCGCAACTGAATCAAGAAAATATCAGGATGATCGAGAGTAAAGCGGATACCGCGCCAACCTAAGAAAGGATTGTCTTCATCAATAGGCAGATAAGGCAAAGGCTTGTCGCCGCCGATATCAAGCGTACGCATCACAACACGCTTCGTCGGATAAGCACCGAGCACCGAACGATACTGATGCACCTGTTCTTCTTCCGAAGGGAACTGCTGCTGAAGCAAGAAGGAAATTTCGGTTCGATATAACCCCACACCATCGACATTCTTATTCAAAGAAATACTAGTATCAGCGCTAAGGCCAGCATTCAGCATAATTTGGATGCGTTTACCATCATTTGTACTTGCTTCAAGATCAACGGTTTGTTCAACCATTCGAGACAACTCAGTCTCTTCTGTCACTAACTCTTGGTATTCAAGTAGTAATTCATTACTAGGATCAGGGAAAATCTCACCGCTATACCCATCCACAATACCAACCTTGCCACTTAGGAGCTCAGGGTTAGTGTTCACTCCCATAACGGCAGGAATTCCCATCGCCCGGGATAAGATAGCCGCATGAGAGTTCGCCGCCCCCTCAAGAGACACCACAGCTAGTAGCTGTTCCTTGGGTACTGAAGCGAGAATGGACGCAGTAAGTTCACGCACAACAAGAATAACAGGCTCGTTGAATTCATGAATAGGCTGCTCAGTATTGTGCAAGAAAAACAGCAAACGTTGGCCAAGTTCTTTGACATCTTGAGCACGCTCGCGCATGTATACATCAGACATCTTGGCAAAACGGTTCGCATAACTTTCTACTACTTGGCGCAAAGCCCAGTCTGCTCGATCGCCTTTTTGTATCTGCGCTTTTAAATCATTGCGCAGCATAGGATCATTTAGTAAGTGAGTGAACAGATCAAATATTGCTAGTGCATCTTTATTTAATTCAAGATCCAACTTCTTACGCATGCGCTTAAAGTCAGCCAATGCATTTTCGATGGCGACCGATAACGTTTCGTGTTCACGCGCAATATCCAACGCGGAAGCTGGAAATACATTGCTTAAGTCAGGTTGAGTGTTGTCCCACCAGATTGGGCCAATAGCTACTCCCGATGATGCCCCAATCCCTTTAATCACCGCCGTTTTATTATCGTCAAAGAAGCCATGCCCTTGCGCAGTTGCATGTGCTATCAAAACCGCTATCTGAGCTGCGAGTGTGACTAAGAAAGACTCTTCCATCTCGCTAAACTGACGCGACGTTTTTTGCTGGATAACCAAAACGCCAAGGACCTGTTTACGATGAATAATCGGTGTACCGAGGAAAGAATGGTAGATATCTTCACCAAGTTCTGGGAAGAATTTAAATGCGGGATGTTTGGCGGCTTCTGCCAAGTTAATCGGTTCGGCAGTTCGTTTTACGAGGCCGACTAGACCTTCGTTAAAATCGATATGGATAGTGTCGCCCTTGAAGGTCAGGCCCTGTGTAGCCATTAACTCCAAACGCTGTTTATCGTTATTTGCCAAATAAATTGTGCAGCATTCAGTATGCATAGCTGCACAAGTTTGTTGAACAAGAATTTCGAGGGCGGCGTGCACATCTTCAACCTTTGAAACGTGCTCAACTATATCCCTTAGTTGCGATAGCATACTTACCCTCTTCGATGCTTTCTCTTGCCTTTAAATTTACGTTCCTTAAACGGCATTGCCAATGATGCAAACTCTTTCATCGCACGTCGATACACATCCCGTTTAAAAGAAACCACTTGCCTGACTGGATACCAATAACTTACCCAGCGCCAACCATCAAATTCAGGGGTATTACCACGCTGCATGTTGATCTTAGATTCATCACAATCTAAACGCAGTAAAAACCATTTCTGTTTTTGCCCAATACAGACTGGCTTCGAATCCCAGCGTACTAATCGCTTGGGTAACTTATATCTCAGCCAATGGCGACTAACTGCAACGATTTTGACGTCGTTCTTGGTTAATCCCACCTCTTCATAAAGTTCTCGATACATGGCTTGCTCAGGGGATTCACCATCGTCAATGCCGCCCTGAGGAAACTGCCATGAATGTTGTCCGTATCGCTTAGCCCAGAAGACCTGACCATGGTTGTTACAAATCACAATACCAACATTAAGTCGGTAACCATCGCCATCTATCACTGGCCAACCTCAATTAAATTTTCATTACCCTGATTTTTCCACATATCCCCAAGTTGAGCAAACTTAGTCGCCCGTAAATTTGAACAATTACCATTAAATGCTGCCATACTGGATAAGTTTCGCGCAAAGCCTTAGTTATCAACACAACAATGAGACCCAGCCCACATTTATTCACCTTTTCTGTGAATAACCATGTGAAGAATCTATGATCTTTACGAGTTTTTGGTTCTTTTTCTACCAAGCCGAATTTTTCCAAGATCGACGCGAGAAAATTAAACTTATAATTTTCATAAACTTAAAATCAAATCAATCAAGTAAAAGTCTCTAATTTACTACAAATAAATACACACACTCAGATCGGTCAAAGATCAACCTATGGCTATTTTATCCACACTGAAACTGTCGAGTTTCAAACAAACCTCGATTTATCAAGTGTTAATCCGCGTTAAAATACTGATTATTCATACAGCACATGGCAAATTCAACTTAGAGAATAAATTCTCTGTGGATAAGTCATGAATAGATCAAATCTCAAACAGACTGATCTTTTTTTATACCGATAAATTCTTCATCGCCATGATAGAATAGTTAGCTCCCTATTGGGCCTAAATTAACCTGCAACGTATTTATGAAACCAACTCCGACCTCCGAAACAGAACTATTACAACGCGCTCGTGATATCGCAGGATTAACATTTGGCGAACTCGCTGCACAGGCAGGCATGTGTGTACCAGATAATCTTAAGCGCGATAAAGGTTGGGTAGGACAACTACTTGAGTGGCACTTAGGTGCAAAGGCCGGTAGTAAGCCAGTTCAAGACTTTCCCGACATTGGTATTGAGCTCAAGAGCCTCCCTATTAGCCATACCGGCAAGCCCTTAGAATCAACTTTCGTTTGTGTTGCACCGCTTACCGGCATTCATGGAGTAACGTGGGAAACTAGCCATATACGCAATAAGCTGTCTCGTGTCCTTTGGCTACCGGTTGAGGGTGAACGAGAGATCCCCGTTGCAGAGCGACATGTTGGCTCTCCACTAATCTGGAGCCCATCTCCAGAGGAAGAAACCATGTTGAAAAATGATTGGGAAGAATTGATGGAGCTTATTTCATTAGGTCAAATCAATCAGATCACGGCCCATACCGGCGAGGTGTTACAAATTCGCCCTAAAGCAGCCAATAGCCGTGTGAAAACAGAAGCTTACGGTACGTCAGGACAAAAAATACGTACCCTGCCCCGAGGTTTCTACCTCAGAGCACGCTTTACTGCTCATATACTTGAACAGTACTTTGTCTAAACAGAAGATTTTCGAACCAGTTAATGAAGTTTTAGTTCGATATCACAATAACGATTCATTTCTGCACTGCCACATTCATCGTAAGCGTTATGCAACCTAAGGTACGCTTTTTCGATACCTAATCGATGCAACTCCTCTTTCACCGAGTCCAACGACTCAAAATGAATTGGCTCATCATCTTGTTTAATTGGTTCTAATTTATGTTTGTATTCCACTGCTAACAGATAGTGTGAAATATCAGCACAACCAATCACAAAAACTTTGGGTTGTTTATAAGTGTCTTTGTGATACCCATGTAGCCAACGATCGAGCTGATGTTTTTGCATATTCCACCCCCTTACTATTTTTGTGGATAATGCGTTACTGATAAAAGTCAGTTTAGTAAAAATAATCGCATTAGGTACTAAACAAGCAGATCTTTTACCAAAACGAGGTATAGTGGATAAAAACAACAACAAACAAGGAAGGCTCAATGAAATATCATAACCTCCCGCACTCTTCGCTAGAAATCAGCAAGATAGCTTTAGGGACAATGACGTTTGGTGAGCAAAACACCAAGCAGGAAGCATTCAGTCAGCTCGATTTTGCTCTAGAACGCGGTGTTAATTTTATTGATACTGCAGAGATGTATCCCGTTCCTCCAAGTGCTAAGACTCAAGGAAAAACTGAACAACATATTGGCGATTGGCTTTCGCATTCAGATAAAAGACAAAAAGTAGTGTTAGCGACTAAAGTCGCTGGACCGCGAAATATTCCTTATATCCGCGACAATATGAGTCTAGATAGACGTAATATACATTTAGCAGTAGACGATAGTTTAAGCCGTTTAAAAACCGATTATATCGATTTATACCAATTGCACTGGCCACAAAGAAAAACCAATTGTTTTGGACAACTAAACTACCCTTACCCTGAAGGAAATGAAGAAGTTACACTAATCGAAACATTAGAGGCACTAAACGAACTCATCAAAGCTGGAAAAATACGCTATATCGGAGTCTCTAATGAAACGCCTTGGGGAGTTATGACGCTACTTAAACTGGCCGAAAAACATGATTTGCCAAGAATAGTCTCGATTCAAAACCCTTACAACCTACTCAACCGTAGCTTTGAAGTCGGCCTTTCTGAAATTAGCCACCACGAAGGTGTGGAATTACTCGCTTACTCACCACTCGCTTTCGGCTGTTTGAGCGGAAAATATCTCAATGGGCAACGTCCAGAGGGAGCGCGTTGCAGTCTATTTGAGCGATTTGTCCGTTACTTTACTCCACAAGGCATTGAAGCAACACAAGCATATGTGGACCTAGCTCGCGAGCATAACCTAGACCCCGCTCAGATGGCATTGGCATTTGTTAATCAACGTCCATTTGTCGCTTCTAATATTATTGGTGCAACCAATCTTAAGCAGCTAGAAAGCAACATAAACAGCATCGATGTAGAACTCTCTGATGAACTCTTGAATGGACTTCAAGAAATAGGGGCTAAATATTCTAACCCATGCCCCTAAATAGGTTTTTCACACAGTATGGGCAGGTCGCGATAAGCGACCTGCCCTTTTTTTACGTAGCGATTCTAGAGTGTAATTCTCGACGAAGGTGACGAGCTTTACGTTTCGCTACAATGTGAGGTGGAGCAACTTGACCAAGTGGACGGCCATGTCTATCCAAACCAATGTCCTTTAACAAGTGCTCATTGTGAAGTGGCAAGTGGTGTGCATTGCGACGGTAACGTCGTCTCCACTCACGCTCTTCTTTTTGGATGTCTGCTTTAATAAGCCAAGTTGCAACAGTTAAGTAAATTGAAGTACGCATAGTTTTCTCCTAGAAATAATTTGAGGAGAGAAATAGCGGTCAGGATATAAGGAGAAATATTGTGATTCCTCAGTTGACTGCTATTTCCGCAGCCTCTTGAGGTTACGGACTAATTAAGCGTGTGCTGTATCGATTGACGGTTTATCCGCTGCCATTGCAGTAGATAGATCAGTCGCGATTCGATCCGCATGAGTAAAACGGCCAGCACAAATATTGATAAAAGAAATACGATTCATCATTTTCTGTGCCTCCATACTCACTTAATAATCCGAAATAAATTTGAAAGGTTGAGCGTAGTGCTCAGGGGTAATTCTTATGCAAATTGATGATAATTTCAACAGACATGTAACAAGAAATGTAAAAAACAAAGGAATATTTCAATATATTCCGTTGTAATAACTTATACCCAATGTATTGAACTGTAGAAATAGCTTGTGTTAGTGATTCGTTTTATTTCCAAATAAAACAACTAGATATTGTATGACTCTGTAATCTTTCGATTCACATCACTTAATTAACAGTAATACCAAATATCCCGACAGAAACTAAAAAAGGCGCGACCGCGCCTTTTTTTAATCATGAACAACGACTACACCGTCTCTTCAGTAATCAAATTATGCTTATTGAGCAAACGATACATCGTCGCCCTAGAAATGCCCAACTCTTTGGCAGCTAGTGTAACTTGTCCATTGTGGCTATCTAGCACTAAGATCAACGCATCACGCTCAGAACGTTCTCGAATACTCTTCAAGCTGCGCTTGCCAGAGAAAGTACCGGGCAGCTCAAAATGCTTTTTAGTCAGCACTTCTTCTTCCGTCATCAGCACCGCACGTTTCACCTGATTCATCAGCTCTTTCACATTTCCAGGCCAATGGTAATACGTCAGCGTTTTCAGAGCATCATCATCGATAGATTTGACTGGAGAATTAAACTCTTTAGCAAACTGACCGATATGGTGACTGACCAGCAAACCAATGTCCGTCGCACGCTCTTTAAGGCTTGGTACATTGATACGAAGAACATTTATGCAATGGAATAGCTCTTCGTTGAACATGCCATCGCCTAGTGCTTTTTCAATATCTGATGTATCCGCTGCTAAAATACGCACATCAAATTCTTTGATGCCCTTTGCCGTCTCTATTTGACCATCTTGATAAAACTTAAGCAGGTTAAGTTGCTGTTTGGGAGGTAAGGTAAAAATGTCATTTAGAACAATGGTTCCGCCCGAGGCTTGATCTAAAAGCGATGCTCGGTCGGCATCATGCATGCCAAAGAATTCATTTTCAAAACGCGCGTCGGAAAATGCTCGGCAGTTGACGGCGATGAAGGGTTTTTGAGAACGCGCAGAACAGCGATGAATGGCTTTAGCTACTGACTCCTTGCCAGATCCAACTTCGCCATGAATCATTATACTGACATCGGTGGGGCCGATACGTCTAATTTGATCACGCAACCGTCTCACTGGTAATGACTGACCAACCAAACCAAGGTCATTGTCATTTCCATTATGAGGCCACACTTTTTGTTCCAGTTTTAGCATTCCTAACTGGTGACCTATCGTGCTCATTAAACGGGAATCAGGAATAGGCGTAGTGAAAAAATCAATACAGAAATTAACTATAAATTGGCAAATAGTATCCGAACTCAGCTGCGACTCACGGATAAACGCAATCCAACGAACTTGCTTGTGTGTACTTACAAGTTTCGCAATGCCATTAAGGCTAAAATCATCCCTCGTTAAGTCTACAATCCCAATACAAGGGCCTATTTCTGAAAACAAGGCATCGGCTTTTCGCAAGTCGGAACATTGCGTGCATCGCCATCCAGCCTGCTCCAATACAGATAGCCATGGCTCATAGGTTCCACCCACTACGACTAAAGAGCCGGGGATAGAATCCATCCGAAACTCGGTTCCCATTACATCATTCCTTATTATTGCTTTTAGATTCAACTTGTTAATTCTATTGAATTCGTCATAGCTATCAAATAGAACTATCGCAATTAACACAATCGCTACTGTCTCATAATTAAGACTAGTGCACGATTTATGACTTTTCTATAAACATTTTTAGAAATATGGCATGAAAAAAGCCTCTCAATGAGAGGCTTTGTAAGAATGAGTCACCGTTTCAGCTTATTGCTGTGGACGCATTGCTGGGAACAGAATCACGTCACGAATCGTGTGCGTGTTAGTAAACAGCATTGCCAGACGGTCAATACCAATACCTTGACCTGCTGTTGGCGGTAGACCGTGCTCTAGCGCTGTAATGTAGTCTGCATCGTAATACATAGCTTCATCATCACCAGCGTCTTTTGCATCAACTTGTGCTTTAAAGCGAGCGTCTTGGTCTTCTGCATCGTTAAGCTCAGAGAAACCGTTAGCTACTTCACGACCACCGATAAAGAACTCGAAACGGTCTGTGAAGAATGGATTATCATCGCTACGACGAGCCAATGGAGAAATATCCGCTGGGTAACCCGTGATGAAGGTTGGCTGAATCAGTTTTGGTTCTGCCGTTTCACCAAAGATTTCCTCTAGAAGCTGACCACATGTCCAGAACGTTTCCACTTCAACGTGTACTGATTTCGCGATAGAAACCATAAGCTCACGATTAGTTAGGTCTTCTTCTGTTAGCGCTTGAATTTGCTCATGCTCAGGGTTGTAGTGTTTGATCGCATCAAACATGCTCATACGAGCATATTTACCACCAAATTCTACCGTCTCATCACCGTAAGGCATTGAAGTCGAACCTAGAACATCCATCGCAACTGTGCTCAGCATTTCTTCAGTAAGATCCATCAAATCTTTGTAGTCTGCGTAAGCTTGGTAGAATTCCATCATTGTGAATTCTGGGTTGTGACGAGGAGAAAGACCTTCGTTACGGAAGTTACGGTTGATCTCGAATACGCGATCAAAACCGCCAACCACTAGACGCTTAAGGTATAGCTCAGGCGCAACACGTAGGTACATGTCGATATCCAGTGCATTATGGTGCGTGATGAATGGGCGAGCCGTCGCACCGCCTGGGATCACGTGCATCATTGGCGTTTCAACTTCTAGGTAACCTTTAGAGCTCATGAAGTTACGAATCGATGACACAAGCTTAGAACGTACAATAAACGCTTGGCGAGAATCTTCGTTTACGATCAGGTCAACATAACGCTGACGGTAGCGCATCTCTTGGTCAGTCAGACCGTGGAACTTCTCAGGAAGTGGACGAAGTGCTTTAGTTAGCAACTCATACTCTTCCATGTTTACGTAAAGATCGCCTTTACCTGATTTGTGAAGCGCGCCTTTCACACCGATGATGTCACCGATATCTAGACCTTGGTATTTTTCTTTAAGTTCTTTCTGAACGTCTTTTGCAGCATACGCTTGAATACGACCAGAAGTTTCTTGAATCACAAGGAATGGACCACGTTTCGCCATGATACGGCCAGCAATTGACACTACATGGTTTAGTGCTTCCAGCTCTTCCTTGCTCTTTTCACCAAATTCTTTTTGCAGATCACCAGCAAGCGCATCACGACGGAAATCGTTCGGATGTCCGTTCGCCTTGCAGCTCTTTCGGATTTGTTCCAATTTAGCGCGGCGCTCAGCAATCAGCTTGTTTTCTTCTTGTAGGTTTTCATTTTGAACATCATCAGTCATTTTCGATGTATCCCGTTTTAAATTGGTGAAAAGCTTAAAGGCCTGATTTAAGGCTAGCTTCGATAAACTTGTCTAGATCGCCATCAAGTACTCCTTGAGTGTTACGATTTTCGACACCTGTACGTAAGTCTTTGATGCGCGAGTCATCTAAAACGTACGAACGAATTTGGCTACCCCAGCCGATGTCAGATTTCGCATCTTCGTTCGCTTGCTTCTCAGCATTTTGCTTTTGAAGTTCAAATTCGAACAGTTTTGCGCGAAGCTGTTTCATCGCCTGGTCTTTGTTCTTGTGCTGAGAACGGTCATTCTGACACTGCACTACGATATTGGTTGGAACGTGAGTAATACGTACCGCAGATTCTGTCGTGTTGACGTGCTGACCACCTGCGCCCGAAGCGCGGTATACGTCAATACGAAGATCAGAAGGGTTAATATCGATTTGAATGTTGTCATCAATCTCAGGATAAACAAATGCAGAGGCAAATGAAGTATGACGACGACCACTAGAATCAAAAGGTGATTTACGAACTAAACGGTGTACACCCGTTTCAGTACGAAGCCAGCCATAAGCATACTCACCAGAGATCTTTACTGTTGCGCCTTTTAGACCTGCGACTTCACCTTCAGATACTTCAATCACTTCGGTCTTGAAGCCTTTCGCTTCAGCCCAACGCAAGTACATGCGTAGCATCATGTTGGTCCAGTCTTGTGCTTCCGTACCACCAGAACCAGATTGCAAGTCGATATAGCAATCTGATGCGTCATGGTCACCCGAGAACATACGACGGAACTCAAGCTTAGCCAACTTGGCTTCCAGTTCAGCAAGTTCAGGTTCAATTTCGTCGAAGGTTTCTTGGTCTTCTTCTTCAACCGCAAGCTCTAGAAGGCCATCAACATCCTCAACACCTTGGTCAAGTTGGTCGATAGTCTCTACGACAGCTTCAAGTGATGCACGCTCTTTACCTAGCGCTTGAGCACGCTCAGGTTCATTCCATACATCCGGTTGCTCTAGTTCTGCATTAACTTCTTCTAGACGCTCTTTCTTGGCGTCATAGTCAAAGATACCCCCTCAGGATATTAGTGCGCTCGGTCACATCCTGTAGGCGGTTTTTAATTGGATTGATTTCAAACATATTTGCTCAGCATTTATGAGTAGAATTTAACCGAAGAATTCTACTCAAAAATGTGACGAAGATACAGAAAAATATCGAACTTCCTTGACCTAAAATATCCAGCTCTAGCGAGGTTCTATATGGTCTACCATCAACTGTAACGATTGGTTTCCGCGAAACTCGTTAATGTCCAATTTATATGCCAACGTAACCGTTTTCACTGAAGCATCTGGCCAGCGGCGTAAATCTACGTTGAAGGCTATTGCATCCAACATAATATGAGTGCCAAACCCTTTGTGCATTGGCTCAACCATCAGTTTTAGGTGTTTTTCGCCCACCAGCTTTTGATGGAGCACTTTAAATTCACCATCAAACAACGGATCGGGGAACGCTTGACCCCAAGGTCCACCGGCACGAAGCTGCTCCGCCGTGTGCATAGAAAACTCTTCAGGTGTTAACTCGCCATCAGACAAAATAATGCCTTTTAGTGCGGTATCCCCTAACTCAGCACGAACCACTTCATCGAACAACTTACTGAAACGTTCGTAGTCTTTCTCCATGATAGTCAGACCGGCCGCCATCGCGTGCCCACCAAACTTCAAAATAAGTCCCGGATTTTGCGTATCGATTCGATCCAAAGCGTCTCGCATATGTAATCCTTGGATGGAACGGCAAGAGCCTTTGATGGTTCCTTCTCCGCCATCAGCAAACGCAATAACAGGTCGATGAAATTTATCTTTAATTCGAGATGCTAGAATTCCAATAACGCCTTGGTGCCAATCTCGCTGAAACAGGGCTAAGCCGTAAGGAAGCTCGGATTTATCACTGATTTGCAAACGCTCACAAAACGCCAGCGCCTCTTGCTTCATGCCTTCTTCAATGTCTTTACGAGTTTGGTTCAAACCATCAAGTTCACTCGCCATACGTCGTGCTGCATGAATGTTATCGGACATCAGCAATTCAACGCCAAACGACATATCATCAAGTCGTCCTGCGGCATTAATTCTTGGCCCTAACGCAAAACCAAAGTCTGATGCCACCAATTTACGCGCATCGCGTTTGGCGATTTCAATTAACGCTTGTATACCGGGACGAGCCTTACCAGCACGAATACGCTGCAAACCTTGATGCACCAAAATTCGGTTATTTTCATCCAATGGCACTACGTCTGCGACTGTACCAAGCGCAACTAAATCAATGAGCTCCATCAGCTTAGGTTCCGCCATACCTTGCTTGGCAAACCAACCTTGTTTACGCATGAACACGCAAAGCGCCATCATGAGGTAAAATGCCACGCCAACACCAGCTAATGCCTTAGAAGGGAAGCCGCATTCATTAAGGTTTGGGTTCACCATGGCATCCACATTGGGAAGTTCTGCCCCTGGTAAATGGTGGTCGGTGACCAACACTTGTAAGCCATTGTCTTTAGCGTATTGCACGCCAGAAATCGAAGACACACCATTATCAACGGTCATGATCACTTCGGCGCCAATTTCGATTGCTTGGTCCACTACTTCAGGGCTCAAACCATAGCCATCTTCAAAGCGGTTTGGTACCAAATAATCGACATTTCGACTGCCTAGCATTCGCAGAGCTAGAACTGATAACGCGGAGCTCGTTGCGCCATCGGCATCAAAATCACCCACAACGATGATGCGTTTTTGTTGCTTAATCGCCTCAAACAGTAAAGCGACAGCCGCATCTATACCAGCCAATTGTTGGTATGAAATAAGGCCGCGTGCTGTTTTTTCTAGCTGAGCAACATCGGTAACACCTCGCGATAAATACAGGCGTCTTAGCAGCGAAGGAATAGAATCAGGTAAAGCGGAAATATCGACTTCAGGACGACGTTGAATTTCTATCATAAACAAAAATGGGCTCGTATTATCGAGCCCTTATCCTAATAGTTATTTGATTTGCTCTAGGCGCTTAAGAAGGTCAGCTGGTGGTAAGTAACCACCAACCATTTCACCGTTTGGTAGGAAAATAGCAGGTGTACCGCTAATGCCTAGCTCACGCCCTAAGTTGTAATGTTTAGCTATTGTTTCTTTGCACTGTTTTAGGTCGCCATCAAACTGAGGCTCTTGACGGTTGACTTTAGCATCATGCATTGCCGCTGCAGGGTCTTCTGAACACCAGATTTTCGCCATTTGCTCTGCCACTGGACCTGTTGCGCCTTGGCGTGGATAAGCAAGATAACGTACTGTGATACCTAGATCGTTATAACCCTGCATTTGACTGTGGAGACGAACGCAGTAGCCGCAAGTAATATCAGTAAAGATGGTCACAACGTATTTTTCGTCTTTGGCTTTGTACTCAATCATGCTATCGCTAAACTGCGCGATTTTTTCTGCATTGATTGGAGCCTGACGCTCAGCAATGACGTCTTTGTAGTTACCGTTTTCATCCAAAGAGTACAGTGTCCCAGCAATAAAGTGCTCACCGTTTGGCGAAGCAAACAGAACACCTCCAGCAGTGCGTATTTCAACCAAACCATTAATGTCTGAAGCAACAATCTCATCAACTTCAATACCGATCTTGGCAAATCGAGCCTTAATAGCAGCCTCATCAGCCTGCACGGCAGCAACCGCCATCGTTTCCGCTTTCTGAGGAGTCGCTTGTGTTTCTTCCGCACCGCAAGCAGTTACAAAAAGTGGAAGAGTAAGTAGAGTCAAACGGCGCATTACGCTCATTAAAATCACCTTTGTATAAAAACGTTAAGTTAAGCCCTTGGATGATGCTGGCTATGAATATTTTTCAATCGTTCTGTTGCTACGTGAGTATAAATTTGTGTGGTCGATAAGTCACTATGCCCTAACAACATCTGTACGACACGAAGATCAGCGCCATAGTTCAATAAGTGCGTCGCGAAAGCGTGGCGAAGAACATGCGGTGAAAGCAATTCGGTATCAATATCCGCCAATACGGCGTAAAACTTAATACGGTGCCAGAAGGTTTGTCGGGTCATTTGCCTTGCACGTTTACTTGGGAATACAACGTCAGAGGTTTTATCTCCGAGTAATGCCGGACGCCCTTTTTCAATAAACTCGCTAATCCAATCAATCGCATTTTCACCCATTGGCACCAAGCGCTCTTTATTGCCCTTACCAATCACTCGCACCACGCCTTGACGCAAACTGATGTTTTCCATAGTTAGACTAACCAGTTCAGTCACACGTAGCCCCGTAGCATACAACAGCTCCAGCATCGCCTTATCACGAAGTTCAATGGGGTCATTAGGATCTGGCGCTTCCAATAAAGCTGTCACCTGATCTTCCGTCAAATCTTTCGGTAATCGTTTGGGTAACTTAGGGCTCACCAATAGTGCCGTTGGGTCGTCGGAGCGCAGCTTTTCACGATGAAGGTATTGAAACAAACGACGAATAGCAGAGAGCATTCTTGCCCGTGAGCTCTGCTGATAATTCTGATCCATTAACCACGTTTGATACTCCTGCAATCCCGACAGGCTAATAAAGTCTAGTCGGTAATTGTGCTCATTCATCCATTTCAATAGCTTAAAGAGATCATTTCGATACGAAGAAAGGGTATTCTCAGACAACCCTCGCTCCATCCACATGGAGTCTAAAAATTGCTCCACTAAGCCTTGATCTTGGATATTTACGTCGCTCACAACCGCCTCTTGGATGTTTATACAGTACTTTCAACAGAGTATGCGAGAAGAAACGATAATGCCATAAAAAACCTATAGAAGATGAATAAGCGCTGCAAAGATGGTCAGATTAAGGGTAGAATCTCGAATCATATAGAACGACAGCAAGAAAGAATGATGAAAATAGGTTTGTTTTACGGTTCGTCAACCTGCTATACCGAAATGGCGTCGGAGAAAATTCGCGAGATTATAGGTCCAGACATCGTCGACATTTTCAACGTAAAAGATACGCCTATTTCTAATATGAGCGACTATGACCTGTTAATTCTTGGTATTTCGACTTGGGACTTTGGTGAAATTCAAGAAGACTGGGGCGCGATTTGGGATCAAGTTTCTGGCGTATCACTGCAAGGAAAAGTGGTTGCCCTATTCGGTCTTGGCGATCAAGAAGGCTATGGCGAATGGTACCTTGATGCAATGGGCATGCTTCACGATGAACTAAAGATCACCGGAGCGAAATTCGTTGGCTACTGGCCTAATGTTGGGTACGAATTTGATGCGTCAAAAGCCTTAACGGAAGATGGCAGCCAGTTTGTTGGTTTAGCATTAGATGAAGACTCTCAATACGAGCTCAGTGACGAACGCATTGCAACTTGGTGTGAACAGATCTTAGTGGAATACCAAGCGCTGCTGTAAGTCCTACCTTGTACATTCTCACGCATAAAAAATGGCGCTTCATAAGAAGCGCCATTTTTGTAATCAATCAGTAAACTACGCTGTTTCTTGCGTGAATTCTTGATCATTTCGACCAATGAAACACATACAGATAATAGCTGCAAATGTTGGCATTACCCAACCCATACCAACACTAAACAGTGGTAGCACGTTGAATAACGATACATCGATACCCGATACTTTTGCAGCATCAATCAGTGCGAAGGTCAGTGCAACAAGTACCACCACACGATACGCCAGTTTAGGGTTTGCTAGTTTCTTGCGTGCAAACGTCAAGGCAACCAATGCAATAGCTACTGGGTAAAGTGCAAACAGAACCGGTACAGACAGCGAAATAAGCTGAGCTAGGCCGATGTTCGCCACGGTTGCACAAGCAACGCCGATAATGATGACCCACTTGTGATAGCTGATAGACGTGAGTGAGCTGAAGTAATCAGAACACGCAGAGATCAGGCCAATTGCTGTTGTTAAACAAGCCAGTAATACAATTACTGATAACACGATTTGACCGTATGGACCAAATAGCGCTTGAACATATTGACTTAGAATCGCACCGCCGTTGTCAGCTCCTGCTGCCACTGTCGCACTGGTCGCGCCTAAGTAGAATAGAGAGATATAAACAAACGCCAGACCAGCCGCAGCAATAAGCGCTGAGCTGATTAAATACTTAGTCGTTGCCGCTTGTTCCGTAATGCCTTTCTTGCGAAGCGCATCGACGATCAACATACCGAACATCAGTGAACCAAACGTATCCATGGTGTTATAACCTTCTAGGAAACCTTTAGTCAGAGGTTGAGTTAGATAATCGCCTACCGGTGCAATCATTTCACCTTGGGGATCAATGAATACCGCGCCAGCCAACACAATCAAACCAACAAACAGCACAGGCGTTAGCACTTTACCAATCACATCAATCAACTTGCCTTGAGACCAAGCAAATGCCATGGCGATAGCAAAGAACAGGATTGAGAACACAGTCAGGTGCATTTGAGCAGCGTCAGCAAAGAATGGACGAACGGCCATTTCATAAGCCACTAAGCCAGTACGTGGCGCTGCAAATGCAGGTCCAATAATGATAAAGATGAGTACAGCAATCAATGTTGCCGCTCGTTTAGGAAGATCCTTAGTCAAGTGCTCCCATGAGCCCCCAGCCACTGCAACGGCAATAATGGTAATAAGAGGAAGACCTACAGCAGTGAGAAGGAAGCCAGTCATTGCTGGTAATAAATGATCACCCGCTAATTGACCTGCCAATGGAGGGAAGATGATGTTTCCCGCGCCAAGGAAAAATGCAAACAGCATAAAGCCGACTGCTATAATATCTGTTGTTTTCAACGTCTGTTTCACAGATATGCCCTTACTTGTTATGTTGTGTGTTAGCCGGAAGAGTCTTTGCTCTACCGTAAAAATAAGGCGGGCATGATGACGAATCACTAGTCAATAAGCAATAGATATAGAAATAAACACTACATTAATTTGCTTTGACCTTTAAAAAGCAGTTAGATTCTCTAGATTAAAACAAATAAGCAATTATTTATACTGACCAAAAATTAAAACAAGTCGATCACAGACAGAACATATCACTACTCAATTATTTAACAATAGTGATATTTACTCAAAAGCAAACGATTAACAAAATAAACCATGACTTCTAGCACAACAAAAACCAAAGGCTTTCAGTTCAAACAGTTCTCCATCTTCGATGGTCATTCCGGTATGCCCGTGAGCACCGACGGAGTGTTATTAGGAGCGTGGGCACAATACCGCGATTCAACACATATTTTGGATATTGGAACGGGAACAGGTTTACTGTCCTTAATGATTGCTCAGCGATATAGCAACGCTCAAATCACCTCTATCGATATCGATGCAGTGGCGATTCAAGATGCCGAAATCAATATCAATCGCTCACCTTGGCATTCACGAGTCTCTCTTCTTCATAGTGACGTATTAACTACACCATTTCCTGAGTCATTTAGTGGCATTATCTGCAACCCACCTTATTTTAATAGTGGTGAGCAATCTAAGAACCAGCACCGAGCAACAGCCCGCCACACTGATACACTCTCTCACGATCAATTACTCGACGCCTGTTTTAATCTGTTATCAGATGAGGGCGAAGCCAGTTTTGTTCTGCCTAAAGTAGAGGGGGAACAGTTTATTGCTATCGCACAACAAAAAGGCTGGCAATTAAACCGAATTTGCCAAATTCAATCGACAACAAAAAAGCCGTGTAACCGACTTCTATTTACCCTTTGCAAACAGGCAATTTCATTAAATACAGAGCATTTGATCATTCATTCCGAGACTGGGGGCTATTCCAAAGACTTTATTGCCCTAACCAAAGACTTTTACCTTAAAATGTAAGTGCGCTCTGGCTCTGTTTGAGTATAATAGCCGCCCTACTTTTCCCCTGATTGCTGTTTTTTTGCTCAGGGCTAACTTACGTCTTGTGGAGACACCATAGTGATCAGAACCTTCGCTGAATTAGATTTAGATCCTGTCCTTTTAGAAGCGATAGAGGAAATGGGCTATAGCCGCCCTACAGAGATCCAAGCACAGGCTATCCCACAAGCACTTGATGCCAAAGACATCTTAGCCTCAGCGCCAACAGGGACTGGTAAAACGGCTTCCTTTGCTATTCCAGCGATTCAATATCTGCTGGATTTTCCACGCAAAAAAGCTGGCCCTGCACGTATTCTAGTTTTAACGCCAACGCGTGAACTAGCGATGCAAGTGGCTGAGCACACCAAAGATCTGGCAAAACACACTCGTCTAAAGGTTGCGACCATTACTGGTGGCGTGACTTACGACACTCATGCTGACACGCTCGCTCAAACCCAAGATATCGTGGTAGCGACACCAGGACGTCTGATGGAATACATCGAATCAGAGCGTTTTGATTGCCGCGCGATTGAGTGGTTGGTATTGGACGAAGCAGACCGTATGCTCGACCTTGGTTTTGGGCCAACCGTAGACCGCTTGTCTGCAGAATGCCGATGGCGCAAGCAAACGTTACTGTTCTCTGCCACATTGGAAGGTCGTGGTGTAGAAGGCTTCACTGCCGATCTACTGAAAGCTCCTGCTGAGATTTCTGCAGAGCCATCAACGCGTGAACGTAAAAAAATCACTCAGTGGTATCACCGTGCCGACAATGCTGAGCACAAACTGGCATTGCTCAAGCATATACTCACTGAACAAGCTCAGCGCACTATCGTATTTTTAAAGACCCGTGAACGCTTAGGTGAACTTCGTCAGCAACTAGACAGTGCACAAATCCCATGTTCATGGATTCAAGGTGAAATGCCTCAAGATCGCCGTAACAATGCGATCAGCCGTTTCCGTGACGGTAGCGTGAATATCCTACTGGCAACTGATGTTGCTGCTCGTGGTATTGACCTTCCCGACGTTTCACACGTGATCAACTACGACCTACCACGCAGTGCTGATGTTTATCTGCACCGTATTGGCCGTACTGCACGTGCTGGTAAAAAAGGTACAGCAATCTCTATTGTGGAAGCTCACGACCAGCCAATGATGGATCGTGTAGGTCGTTACACTAAAGAGCTGATAAAAGAGCGCTTTATTGATGGCTTACGTCCTACACACAAAAAGCCTGTGTTTAAGAAAAAGAAGAAGAAAGAAGACAAGAAAAAAGCCGTGAAAAAGAAAAATGGCAAGAAGAAGTAAGTTAACTTTCTCTCAATAATCTAAAAGGCTCTAATGATGAAACATTAGAGCCTTTTTTCATTGTTGTAACCTGTAATCACGCGAAGCAGGAAAAGAAACTTACTGCTCTTCTCGCTTGAAAACTAACTCTGTTGCCGTCGACTCTTCTTCAACAAAGTAGTAACCCGCCACATCAAATGCGGTGAGTTTTTCAATAGAGTCAATGCGGTTGTCAATGATATAACGAGCCATCATGCCTCGCGCCTTTTTAGCGTAGAAACTGATCACTTTATATTGACCGTTCTTACAGTCTTTAAAGACCGGAGTAATAACTTTGCCGTCTAACTGCTTAGGCTTTACCGCTTTAAAGTATTCGTTCGAGGCAAGATTGATCAACACATTATCACCTTGAGCATTCAAAGCTTCATTCAGCTTATCTGTAATAATATTGCCCCAGAACTGATAAAGGTTGGTCCCACGTGCGTTAGCGAGCTTGGTTCCCATCTCTAGACGATATGGCTGCATTAAGTCTAATGGCTTTAAAAGACCGTAAAGACCAGACAACATACGCAGGTGCTGCTGTGCGTAGTCAAAATCATCTTCAGATAACGTCTCTGCGGCTAAGCCCGTGTACACATCGCCTTTGAAAGCCAGAATGGCTGGACGAGCATTGTCGGTAGTGAATGTCGGAGACCATTGTTCAAATCGAGCCACATTCAGCCCTGCGATCTTATCGCTGACTTTCATCAATGCTGATACATCAGCAGGCGTTAGCTTGCGGCACACTTCGATAAGCTCCGCAGACTGCTCGACAAGTTCTGGTTGAGTGAATCGCTCAGTTGCGAGTGGTGACTCGTAATCTAAGGTCTTTGCTGGTGAAACAACGATAAGCATGACTATACTCTTTTTAATAATGGTTTTACCCAGTATAAAAAAAGCCATGCACTTTCTTCAATCAAATAGTGCATGGCTTAATCTATTTTTGAGATAGGTAAAAGTGATTACTTGTTATCTGTCTCTTTGCTATACCAAATACCTTCCTCAAGTTGAGACTTAAGCTCAGGGTAGTCGTTAGCATCAAATGTAGGCACTTTGCCCGCTTTTAGCTGTCTGTTGTAATCTTTAGCAAGCTTAATCACGATGCCCGATAGTAAGATAATCGCAATCAAGTTAACGATAGCCATCAAGCCCATCGAAACATCCGCTAAAGCCCACACCATTGGCAGCGTCGCCACTGAACCAAACATCACCATACCTAGTACGATAATACGGAACAGGCCAAGACCCGCTTTGTGGTTGTGCTCTAGGAAGATAAGGTTGGTTTCTGCGTAAGAGTAGTTAGCAATGATTGATGTGAATGCGAAGAAGAAAATCGCTACAGCAACAAAAATGCCACCCCACTCACCTACTTGTGAACTCAATGCACGTTGAGTCAGTTCAATACCTGTCACTTCTCCGTGAGGCACGTACTCTCCTGACATCAGGATAATCGCTACTGTTGCACTACAAATTACGATGGTATCGGTAAACACACCAAGCATTTGCACATAACCTTGTGACGCAGGGTGTGGCGGATAAGGCGTAGCAGACGCTGCAGCATTAGGCGCAGAACCCATACCAGCTTCGTTTGAGAACAGACCTCGCTTGATACCTTGAATCATCGCTTGTGCAATGGCGTAGCCTAGACCACCAGCAGCTGCTTCTTGCAGACCGAAAGCACTCTTGAAGATATACGCAATAACTTCTGGAACCTTCTCAAGGTTCATTACCATTACCACAATCGCAAGCGCAAGATAAGCCAGCGCCATAATTGGAACGATAAGTTCAGCAGTACGAGCAATCTTGCGAACACCACCGAAAATAACGAACGCAGATATAAGTACTATGGCAACACCAACAATCATAGGGTCGAAGCCAAATGCCGTGTTCATTGCGTTTGCAATAGCATTCGCTTGTACGGCATTAAATACCAAACCAAAAGCAATAATCAGGAAGATTGAGAACAACACGCCCATCCAGCGCATGCCTAAACCTTTTTCCATGTAGTAAGCAGGACCACCACGGTAGTTGCCGTCGTCATCTTTGGTTTTGTATAACTGTGCAAGCGTACTTTCAGCAAATGATGTCGCCATACCTAGCATGGCAATGAGCCACATCCAGAAGATTGCACCTGGGCCACCTGCGGTTAGCGCAACGGCAACCCCTGCCATATTACCGGTGCCAACACGTGCTGCAAGACTGGTACAAAGAGCTTGGAAAGAAGAGATACCAGCGCTGTCTGCTTTGCGGCTGTTCTTTAGCACACTGAACATGTGACCAAAATGGCGGAACTGAATAAACCCTAGGCGTACTGTAAAGTAAATCCCCACACCTACGAGTAAGTAAACCAGAATCGATCCCCAAAGAAGATCATTCATTAGATTAATAACGTCTGTCACTTTAAACCTCACTTAAAGTTAGAGTACCGAGCTGCACATCCAAGTGCGTCCTAAATTGCGTGGTTATCCCATCCATGTGGTTTTGTTAATTTCACTGTTTTTCACTGCAACTTAGCTTGTATTTCTTACCCATTGGGAACGACACACAAGTCGGCTTATTTTTTGACGGGCGGATTTTGCAGTCATGGCGCGCAAAAATCAATACGCAACAAGTGGTATATTATTGTTATTTTTCACCATAAAATCACGAAAAGTTAACACTTTACAAAGCAACTTGGTCACTTACCGTTATCAAATTCGACTTGTTTTATTAACAATAGATAAGCATAGCAAGTAATCATCTTTGCATTCGCTTGTTTGCGGGCAAGCCTAGACATGGCAACGGATGAACGTTGTTTTACCAAATGGAATACTTTTTAGACATTATCACGCAATGAGAACCTTTCTCGTAGCACACGATTCGCTATCTACTCCCTTCTCAGCACACGGTATTAACAATCTCACTGAACAATTTCTTTTTCATAATGTGATTCAATCGGTTGTTTTTTAGACAAATGCGTTACTAAAAAGTGTGAGGTTGCATTCAAAATGGCATAAAAACTTCATACTTGCGAAACAAATGAGAAACAAATCAAAGTTAGTCTGCCTTGTAATGTGGTACTAAAAGGTCTCCGTGAGGAGAATAACAATAGTAGAGGTAGCTTATGGAAGGCTTTGAACTGGATGACATTGCGGAACTAGGTGCTCCACGTGCTCGCGCAGGACGCTCTAAACCGGTAAAAAGGAAATGGCGAGAAATTGAAGCTATTAAAGACAGACAGCGCTTACAAAAAGAACTGAACGATATGGATATCGGACTCGACTTCTCACTTGATGACGTTGATCTCTAAACCACCACTGATTCAATCTCAATAAGAATTTTCGCTTGTGAAGAGCCTGAAACTTCATGAGTGATAACATACAAAACCCTCTTTATAGAGGGTTTTGTTTTTTCTCAAATGTGCGTTGTATTCGACCTCCGGTGACAAAAATGTCAAGATAGTGCAATGTTTAACCACGTTGACTTCGGTTATGGTCTCAAAGCGAAAACCTATTCATCTAAATCGCGTCGAAAAGATCGTTGATTATATTCATCAGAATTTAGATAAACCGCTTACGGTCACTGAACTTGCCGATATAAGTTGCTGGTCTCGCTGGCAGTTACAACGTGTGTTTCAAGAGCAAACCAATCACAACCTTGCCCAGTACGTGCGAGAACAAAAGCTCAGCCGCGCAGCAGAGCAACTTTTAAAGAGTGACCAAAAGGTCACCGACATTGCGCTCGATTTTGGTTTTAATTCCGAAGTGAGCTTTAGCCGTGCCTTCAAGCAGCTTTTTGCCATCTCTCCAAGACAATATCGCCTAGTAGGCAAACTTAATGGTATCAGGCTGCCTCTAGTAATGAGCCCAGAATTGCCTCTTGCGCAAGCCGCAACGCAAGTCGTTAGAATAGAAAGTAAACCAGAAACTCAGTTTTGGGGCGTGTATGGGCCCATCGACTCCATCTATGCAGCGAATCCACAATTTAGTCAGCAAGTTCTCGATATTTGGGGCACCTTTACTCAAATCGCACTGCAACATTCGATCGCCCCAAATCACTTCTATTACGGTATTGTCGATACAGTGCGAGTATTGCCCAACTCACAGCTAGTGTATTGGGCAGCCAGTGATAACCCAGCATTTTCTCAAATTTCACAGCTTGAGCACGTTACCATCCCTGCACAGATGTATGCCGTCATTACCCACGTAGGGCCTGCCGCTACGTTTCCAAAAACACTCGAGTGGGTACTGCAAAGTTGGCTACCAAGCTCCGGTTACATGGGTCTAGAGGGATTTGAGCTAGAATGTTATCCAAGAGATTATCAACTGGAGAGCCACGAAGCCAAAATGGAGTTTTGGTTACCTATTCAATCGTTATAGCAGTACTTTCGACAAATCGTTTCCAAGAAAAAACTTGCACCAAATTGTTAAGTATCACAGAATCAAAATCCTTAGAATTGTAAATGAAAGTAATTATCAATAACATTTACATACTCTTTAAGAATCTTTTTCTATGATGTTAAAAACAAAACTTAGCCCAATTGCAGTGGCCGTAAGCATGCTAATTGCCGTGCCTACACTTTCAGTTGCAGAAGATAACCAGACAAGTCAAACACCTCAAACCGACGAGCAAATGACAGTACTGGGTAAGACTTATCGTAATACTGCCACTAAAACTTCATTGACGCCGGAAGAGACACCGCAAAGCATCTCAGTCATTGATCGAGAAACACTCGATCTGCGCGGCGTTAACTCCGTTGCTGAGGCCCTACGTTATACGCCAGGGGTACATACTCAGCTGCGTGGCGGCGCAGTAGGTCGTCTGGACCTATTTAATATACGCGGTTTTACCAACTACCAAAATTATTACGACGGTCTCCAACTCCAATACAATGCATGGAACCTTCAACCTCAAGTGGACGCGTTCGCTGTTGAGCAAATCGAAGTATTTAAAGGTCCAACATCCGTGCTCTATGGAGCGATGCCTCCTGGTGGTATGGTCAACTTAGTGGCCAAGAGACCAACACAAGAGCGCGCTACAGACATTAGCGTAGCGGGTGGTTCTCACGCTCACAAAGAGTTCACTATCGATTCTCGCGGCCAGATTGGCGATAGCAACTTTAATTACCGTTTCTTAGGAAAAGCTCTAAAAAGAGACGGTATGGCAGATACTTCCGAAGAAGAGCGTTACTTAATCGCACCTTCTGTCGATTGGAACGTCAGTGACAAAACACTGATTAACTTTAATGCCTACTATCAAAATGACCCTAAAGCGGGCATTTATACTTCTATGCCAGGCTACGGAACGGTACTGCCTAATCCAAACGGTGATCTCAGCAAAAATCTCTTCACCGGCGATCAAAACTGGAACAAGTTTGAAAAAGAAGTTGGTCTCTACGGGGTTAAACTGAATCATGAATTCAGTAATGACTGGACCTTATTGGTAAATACTCGCTACATGGATGGCTCGGCTCTACAGCACAATACCTACGGTACTGGCTTAGCTGCCGACGGTCGAACCTTGAGTCGTAACGCCTATCTAACCGATGAAAAGTCCAAAGGTTGGGTGTCTGATGCACAGGTAAACGGTAATTTTAATACTGGCAACTTGATGCACAACTTGCTTATTGGTTTGGATTATCAGCAGCTAGATTCAAAAGTGGACTACTTTGACGTTGCCACATCGACCATTGATATCTATAACCCTAACAATAATCAGCTAAGTGAGGAAGAGATCAAAAAGCAGATGGCCAGTGCAACGAATTACGGCAACCAAGTCGATTCGAAACAGCTGGGACTGTACTTACAAGATCAGATGCGTCTTAACCGCCTTGTTATGATCGCTGGTGTTCGATTTGACAATTACAAGAGCGATACAACAGCCAACTCAACAGGCGCGACAACTACCCTAGACCAAAATAACACCTCATATCGTGTTGGTGCTTTGTACGAGTTCGACAACGGTATATCGCCATACATCAACTACGCAGATAGCTTTGAGCCTGTTGCAGGAACGGATAAAGACGGTAATGCCTTCAAGCCATCCACAGGTCATCAATGGGAAGCGGGTGTGAAGTATAACTCTGCCGACATGACCAAGATGCTAAATATTGCTGCGTTCCATATCACTAAGAAAGGTGCACTAGTCAAAGATCCAAATGGCTCGTTACCGCAGCATCAAATACAGGTCGGTGAAAGCGTTTCTAAAGGGGTCGAAGTTGAAAGTAAATGGTACGCGACGGATCGTTTAGATCTCGCGGCTAACTATACCTACCAAAATGTGGAAATTACGGAAGATACCGATCCGACTCAAATTGGTAAAAAACCGGTGTGGGTACCAGATCAAATGGCCAACTTATGGGCTAACTATAACTTCTACGGAACTGCGCTAGACGGTGCCATTCTTGGTGGTGGCGTGCGCTACATCGGTGAAACTCAGCTCGACGCGGCTAACTCTGGAACTATTCCGGGATACACTGTTGTCGACTTATCTTTAGGTTATGACCTAGGCACACTAGGAAGCAGTATGAAAGGGTCATCTGCATCCGTTGCGGTTACCAACTTGTTCAATAACGAAACATACACATGCTATGACTCATTAAACTGTTGGGCAAATGACGAACGTCGCATCGTTGCTAGGTTGAAATTTGGTTTTTAATGGTTAATGCAAACCTCACTCGCTAATCAACATGCGTCACGCCTTGAGGCGTTGACGCATGTCTCACAACAAGTCTCCCCTCTGTTAGTTGAACTGACAGAGGGAGCACACGTTATTGAACCCAATTCAACATCACGCCAAGAAGTACAGTCGCTTTATCAATACTGGAAGCAACACTATCCCGAAGCTGGTGCGGTCTACTGGCAAACACGTACTTGGACCATGTTAGTTTGGCAGCCAATTACCATCGCTTTAGTCACTACTTATTATGTCGAACACGTACCGCCAATCAGCACAATGAAACAAGCGGTAAATCTTGATAATGGTGTTGTTGGGCAGTTTGATTTTGCTGAACACAATTGGCAACTTGGCGACCAACATCAGCGCTTAGCCATTGCCGCCAAAGAGCTAAAATTACTTATTGCCGATCTAGCGCGACAACTCAGTGACGTATGCAGAATGAGCCCAGCCACTCAAGAGAAGCTGCTTGCTGACACTGTGATGGAAATGTTGCTTCGAGGACTCAATCATATGGTTAGCGTAAATCTACTAACCAAAGAACAACTGCACCCTACCTTTGCTCATGAACTTCAGCATTGGCAACAGGCTCTGGAATTGCCGCTTACTCGCTTTGGACGGCTCGATGTCTCCATCGACGGGGAATATTTCGTCCAACGACGCGCCTGCTGCATGCATTACCGACGTGCAGACGGTGATTATTGCCAAGGGTGTCCTCAAAACAAATAACATAACATTATTAAAGACATTGATTTATATGAGTTATTTATCCTTAACCAAAAACTGATGATATTTCGTTACAAGATATTGATTAAGAGATAACAAATGATAACTCATATCAATATCATTTAGACTGTATTTCTCCACGCAGTTGCAATACAATAACCGCGCTTCCAATGCAGACATGAAAACGGTAACACGACTCGTTTAATGCCATTCTTTCTGACTCGATTCACTGCGTTAACTCCGCAAATCAGTAGCAGACATTTGGAACCCGAATTCAACTAAATAACTGGTACTTTCTACTAGAAAGCAGAAGGCTCTTGAAATGAACAAAACGGCTCTTCGCCTGACCTTGTGTTCGCTCCCACTGCTGTCCGTAAGCAGCTTCGCGACCGCCAACGATCTTAATAGTGCTCGAAATGTCGAGGCGCAAACCATCACGCAAAGTGCACAAAGCCAAACTCGCATCAACAAAAGCAGCGATAAAGCATTTGAACTGAAGTCTGATATCGCGATGCTTGAGCAAGAAGTGGCGAACTTAGAAGTATACGAAAAGCACTTACAAGCCGTTGTTGCTAATCAAGAAGAAGAGATGGCTAGTATTGATACTCAGTTAGAGCAAATCAGTGCAACTCGCCAAGGTGTTGTGCCATTGATGTATCAAATGCTTGCAGGGCTTGAAGCACATATTAAGCAGGACAAACCGATTCGAATTGATACACGTCTAACGAGACTTGATGAGTTGAAGGCTTTGATGCCTCAAGCTGATGTCAGTGATGCTGAAAAGTACCGTCGAATTTTAGAAGCGTATCAGATTGAAATGGACTACGGCATTAAGCTAGGTAGTTACCGAGGCCTTATCCATGTTGGCAACGACATTGAAGCTGAGCAGCTTTATTTAGGCCGCCTTTCTCTGGTCGCTCGCAGTCTAGACAGAAACCAATATTGGTCATGGGATATCAACCAAAACCGCTGGGTTGCCGTTGATAGTGCGTTAGCCCCACAGATTGACAAAGCCTTTGCTATTGCTCACAAGCAAGCGTCTCCATCGCTTGTTGAACTTCCAGTATCATTGACCCCAGCGACTCAAACACAGGATCCTAGCTAATGCGTACGTTATCATTGCATAAATTTCCGCTTATGGTTGCGCTGCTAAGCCTTGGATTAGCACAACCTTCTTTAGCCGCAGAGAGTCTAACTTCAAAAGCCAAAACTGCTCAGCAACAAGAGAGTCAGCACAATGCAAACCGTGAAGCTGGGTTTAAGAAGCAAGAGCAGCAACTAGCGGCCCGTAAAGCTGAACTCGAGAAACGTAAAGCTCAACTGGACGCAAGCATTGAATCGCTCAGCACTGCATTTTCTGATAATGAACGTACCTTAGCAGAGCAACAAAAGAAGCTGCATTTAGAAACAGGCAGCTTAGGAGAACTGTTTGGCGTAGTCAGACAATCAGCCAAAGAGCTTCAAGTGGAACTCGATCATTCTGTCGCCAATACTGAGCAAGCTAAGCAAATCGCTGACATCAATGGTATCGTCGCGGCGAAAACATTGCCATCCATTCAGGAGCTGACGGGACTGTGGCGTGCTTATCAAGCCCAAATAGCCACCAGCGCGACCTACGCCAACGTCCAAGTTCCCTTTGTTGCGGGTAACGGTGAAATCACCCAGCTCGATGCGGTTCGTTTAGGCAACTTTGCTTTACTGTCGGACCATGGTCCTATTGATTGGGATGGCAAGTTGGCCAGTGATTTCCCTCGCCTTCCTAAAAACGTTCCCACCTCAGCAGATGCGGCTGGTATTGTGACAGGCCAAACTGCCGCCCTTATCGACCCAAGCCGTGGTGATATCTACAAGCAGCTGGCGGATAACCCGACCTTAGCCGAGCGATTCGAACACGGTGGTATTGTCGGTAAGATCATTGCAGGGCTCTTTGCTCTAGGCATGATCATCGCTCTATATCGAGCAGCTGTTCTGATTACCACTGAGCAAAAGATCAACAAACAACTAAAATCACCGAGCACCCCTACAGATAACCCACTAGGTCGTGTTCTTAGCGTCTACAACAGCGAGAAACAGCTTCATGTTGAAGCACTTGAGCTACGACTGCTTGAGTCCATCATGGATGAGCAGCAGCACCTTGAACGTGGTCTGAGCATGCTTAAGCTATTGGCAGCTCTGGCACCAATGCTAGGTCTGTTAGGTACAGTTACCGGTATGATCGAAACCTTCCAAGTTATTACCCAGTTTGGTAATGCCGAGCCTCGTGTCATGGCGGGTGGTATCTCTATGGCATTGGTCACAACCGTACTCGGTCTGATTACTGCGATGCCACTACTTCTTGCTCACAACTTACTGAGTTCTAAGGCCGAAACGATTCGCAATATCCTAGAACGTCAGAGTGTTGGTCTTGTTGCAGAGCAAGCCGAAGTTCAAACCGTTGAGCATAAGGAAGCGTATGCCGCATAACCTATTCAGTTGGCTACCCGGTAGCGAGCATCTGAACCAGTTTATGACGCAAGGTGGGCCAGTATTATGGTGGCTCGCCGCGGTGGTGTTTATTTTTTGGTTAGTGGCCTTTGAACGAGTGATCTATTTCGCCAAGGTCTTTCCTACCGAGAAAAAAAGCTGGGTTGAGAAATGGGTAGCACGCCAAGATCATTATTCTTGGTACGCTCAGTCACAGCGCAATGCCATGCTAAGTGAAGCAGAGAATAAGCTTAAGCAAAACTTAAACTTGCTGAAGTGCCTACTTAGCTTGTGTCCCATGCTAGGACTACTTGGAACTGTCACCGGTATGATCACAGTATTTGATACTCTGGCCGCTCAAGGTAGCGCGCAGCCTCGCTTAATGGCAGCTGGTATTTCAATGGCGACGATTCCGACTATGGCAGGCATGGTCGCCGCACTCTCAGGCATGCTCGCCTATTCACGTATTCAAAAATGGAGTAGCAAAAGCCTACTTCAACTTGAACAGTTACTTAGAAGTGAACGTCACTTGTCTTCCAATGCGGCTCACTCAGGAGACTCTCAATGAGATTAGGTCATCGTAGAAAACAGACCGAAGAAGCCAATATCGATATGACGTCAATGCTCGATATTGTATTTATCATGTTGATCTTCTTTATTGTCACCAGTTCATTCGTTCGTGAGTCTGGTGTTGATGTTAATCGACCACAGGCAAGCCACGCCGTTAGCCAGAAAGATGCAGGGATCTTTGTGGCCATTACTTCCGCTAACGATATCTACATTGATAAACGTCGCGTGGACGTGGAACGTGTGCAAGCAACAATTGAGAAACTGTTGTTAGAACAACCTAATGCTTCGATGGTAATTCAGGCTGACAAGCACGCTTTCAATGGCACTGTGGTAGAGGTGATGGACAGCGCTAAAGGAGCAGGTGTCACGAAAATTGCGTTGGCGACGGAGAGCCCATAATGGTTCGACTACTGGCTAGTGTCCCACTTGCAGCTGCGTTAGCTTTTGCCCTGTTCTCTTTTATGAGTTGGATGATCGATATTGGGCCTAAAGCTAAGCCTGATGATAAGCCAAGGCTGAGTTATGATTTAGTTATGGTGGAACCAGATAGTGAAACAGCAAGGCGCCAACGTGTGCTCCCTGAGCCACCCAAAATGCCTTCAACGCCTCCTTCGGCAGCGGTGGTAGAACAAAGCTCACAAGTATCAAGTGTACAAACACCAAGTACACCTCAACTACCTAACATCGCCATTTCAACTCAAGTGGCAGGCGTGGCGCTCAATGCTCCAACCGTTCCAGATATAGGTCAAAACCAGCAAGTCATGCCATTACACCGTAAGGAGCCTCGCTATCCGCGTCGTGCATTACAGCGTAATATCGAAGGTTATGTGGTGATGTCTTTTACTATCGATGAAAGTGGTCGCCCGACGGATGTTCAAGTGGTAGAAGCCAAACCAAGACGAATGTTTGAACGTGAGGCAATGGTGGCACTTAAACAATGGAAATATCAACCGATGATTGTGAATGGCAAAGCGACTCCGCGCATCGGCCAAACCGTCAAATTAGAGTTTAAGTTGAATCAATGATAAAGCGTCTATTTGTTATCTCCGCCCTAGCTCTGAGCAGCCTCTTAGTGACCACTAGCGTAGCTGCTGCCCCGCAACTTGGTATGCGAACAGCAACACAAGTTTCCAAGGCCTATGAGCTGGAGCAAGAGGATAAACTGAGCGAAGCCATTAAGCTTTTAGAAGGACTAAAGCCGAGTGCCAATTACGACAAAGCGTATGTGGCACGCATGCTAGGCATCTATTATTGGCAAGCTGAACAAGCTGACAAAGCCGTCAAACAGCTACAAATAGCCGTGAATACGGGGGCATTCGAAGATGAACAAGGTTGGCAAACGGAACGTATGCTGGCAGAACTTTTACTCTCTGAAGATAAACCTGAACAGGCGTTAGTGCACTTCAATCAGCTGACCAAAACCGCTGAAGCAAACAACATCAGCAAAGACCAAATCACCGGAGTATGGCTCAATAAAGCGCGAACTCATTACTTATTGCAGCAATGGAAACCTTTATTGGCGGCAATTAATGAATATCACAGGCGTGACAATACCCCTAAATTACAGCCATTAAGTTTGCAATTAACGGGTGAGATGCAATTAAAACGCTTGAAGAATGCGATTTTAACGACACAAAAGTTATTGGCGTTACAGCCGGATAACCTAATGTGGTGGCAGCAGTTGAGCTCACTCTATATGCAAACTAGGCAGTACAAATTGGCACTGGCAACCTTAGTATCCGCCGAACGCGCTGGTATCGAGCTACCAGAGAATCTTCAGGTCAGTAAAGCTCAGCTTTATTCTCAGCAAGGTATTCCCGAGAAGGCTGCTGAGTCCTATGCCAATTTACAAGTTAAAGAGAGCGATATTGACACCATTATCAAGCAGGCAAGGCATTGGCAAATGGCTCGTGAGTGGTCCAACGCTCAAACGGCTTGGCTAGCTGCAGCAAGGCTTAATGGTAAGTACTATGAAGAGGTGGCAAGGTTGGAGCTTCAGCAAGGCGCATTCAATCAGGCGCTAAGTTCGCTCAATAAAGTCACTGGCATTAATCAACAAGAGAAACTGTTACTGCAAGTGAGAGCCTATGTGGGCCTGAAAGATTACGCCAAGGCGACCAAGGTAGCTCAAGCAGCGCATAGAGAAAAGCCAACCACACAAACCGCAGACTGGTTGCAGTATTTAGAACAAATGAGTCAACCTCGCTAACAATAAAAAACCCAAGCTCAGCTTGGGTTTTTTATTGTTCTTTCATTTCCAAATGTCAAAACTAAACACTTTCGACATCATTTTGCCTGACGCGAGCAGCTAGCTGTTTGTATCGGTCAGCTATCGTATCACCAAAGACCGGGTCGTCTTCAGTCACCGTCCATTGGCTTTCCACTACTTGCCAATCTTGGGTAGTAAACCGTTTTTCTATCAAAGGCAGCACAGATTGTTCTTCCAAATCAAGGTGGCGTTTTTGGTCTTGAATGAACTCCGATAAACGCCCCATGAATACTTCTTGAGGCACCACTGAGTCTTGGAGAATCATCTCGACAACATCTAGAAAAGCATGCGTCTTCTCTGATAGATCTAGATGGTCTGTCTCAAGGTTCTCTACTTGTTCTTGAGCACCGTATTTTTCGATAAAGTAGTGATAGAGAATGTCTTCTTTGGGGTGATGTATTTTTTCAGAATGATTGGCTAAGTAATCGACAATCTCTTTGACGATACTGTAGTTAATTGGCTGCTCTTTTTCTAGTAAGTGCAATTTTCGATTTAAAATCGCGAGCAATCGCACCATATAACCATGCTCCCGTCTAATCCTTTCGATCATCATGATCCTTCTCCCTAATTTTCCATACTCTTTGTAAGTGTATAAGAGAAAGTAGGATCATGTTTTGAGGATGCTCGAAAAACCACCAATTGACTAAGATTGCTTAATCTAGTCGTGGTTGCCAATCAACAGGTCGTTTGCCCATACTTTGAAGTATTTGATTTGTTTTAGAAAAGTGGCCGCTACCGAAGAAGCCTCTGTGTGCAGACAATGGGGAAGGATGAGGCGCAGTCAATACGTGATGTTTACTACGGTCTATCATCTTACCTTTCTTTTGAGCATGCGAACCCCATAGCAGGAAGACAATGCCTTCACCGTTCTGATTCAAAGCTTCTATAACTCGGTCAGTAAATGTCTCCCAACCTAATTTAGCATGAGAATGTGCCTGCCCTTGCTCCACAGTCAACACCGTGTTTAACATCAACACACCTTGCTCTGCCCAGCTCTTCAGATAACCATGCGCAGGTATCTCAAACCCCTCAATATCTTGAGCGAGCTCTTTATACATATTGACCAAAGAAGGTGGTGTCTTTACGCCTGGTAAGACGGAAAAACAAAGTCCGTGAGCCTGATTAGGTCCGTGATAGGGATCTTGCCCCAACATCACCACATTCACATCCGAGAACTCAGTAAATCGAAATGCATTAAATACATCTTGAGCAGGAGGGAAAATCGCCTTCCCTTGAGTACGCTGTGCTTCAACATACGCCATGGTTTGTTGAAAGTACTCTTGTTGCTTTTCATTACCGATTACGTCGTGCCATGTGAGTGTTGTCATTGTGGGTCCCTGAAGATGAATACTTCAGGTAGTCTATCACTCAACGAAGGGTCACCACTACTGTCAATTTGGCGTGTCGCCATGCACTTTTCCTCGCCAGAGGCAGTGCTTATTATATTATTTATCGCTCAATGATTAGGATGCTTTATTTGCGGTGTTCGGTAATGACCTTGACCATGAATATGTCGGTTTGGGGTCGGAAAGCGAGTAGAACGCGTAGCATTTGGTCTAGGAGTTACTGGACGAGTCATAATGGCACCTACCTTATCGAATCACACATTTATGCAACATGCATGTAACATAGTATGAAAGAAAGATGCCAAAATGCCATGTAGCACACGAAAAAATCAGCAATTTATTGAAAAATGTCTCAATTGTTGGATCTCATCAGGCCAAATAGTGGGCTCTATTGTTTCTAAAATCAGTGGGATAGAATCAAATCGTTGATCTTGCATGATGTACTCAAAGCACGCCCATCCAATCTCTCCTTTACCAAGCGAGTGATGCCTATCGACCTTACCTCCCAATGGGATCTTTGAATCATTAAGGTGCATGGCTCGCAAATAGTGCATGCCAACAATTCGGTCAAACTCTGCAAATGTGTGCTCGCATGCCTCTTTAGTTCGTAAGTCGTAGCCAGCTGTAAAGGTATGACAGGTATCAAGACATACGCCGACCCTCGATTTATCTTCTACCTTATCAATGATGTGAGCTAAGTGTTCGAAGCGCCAGCCAAGGTTAGTGCCCTGACCTGCGGTGTTTTCAATGACCGCGATGACATCCGGTACTTCTTGATGCGCTAAGTTAATGGATTCGGCAATACGGTCTAAACAATCACTCTCAGACAACTTTTTTAAATGACTTCCCGGATGAAAGTTAAGTAGTGTAAGCCCCAATTGTTGGCACCGCTCCATCTCATCGATAAAAGCAGCTCGAGACTTTTCAAGTTTATCCAACTCCGGCGCACCTAAGTTAATGAGATAAGAGTCGTGCGGAAGAATTTGTTCCGCACGGAAGCCGTACTTTTGGCATTCCGATTTAAACCGTTGGATAACCTCGTCGGTCAACGGTTTTGCCACCCACTGTCGCTGATTCTTAGTAAAAAGAGCAAATGCGTTCGCACCGATTTCATTTGCCCTTTGTGGCACATTATCAACCCCACCAGCGGCGGAGACATGTGCACCAATAAATTTTTTCATATGATTGACTACCTGATCGAGTTCACAGTTTTTGAACTGTTATTTAGCGATCTTATACTTTCAGTTTTGGTTATGGAAGCCATTGATTTTACCTAGATAGCTAGCTTCTTACGGTGTTTTTGTTGTTTTATTACTACAAAATGGGAATTCAAATAATTTTTAATTATTAAAATATCATTTTAAAGCACCATTTTTAAAGGTTTGATTGACCTCAATCAAAAAATTAACCACAACTTCATTAATGTTTTTTGTTGTATTTTGATCCAAATCAATACTAGAATACCCATAACGGGTTATATATAAGCCAGCTCGACAAGAATTGAAAATTAACACCACAAAAATGCCACTCTGAAAGTGGATTAGGAGATAGTGATGATTCAAGGTATCCAAATTACTAAAGCAGCAAATGACGATCTACTAAACTCAATCTGGTTGATCGACGGTGACAAAAACGAAGCACGTTGCGTTGCAGCAAATGCTGGTTTTGAAGCTGACCAAGTTATCTCTGTTAGCGACTTAGGCGAATACGAAAGCCGCGAAGTAGCAATCGAAGCTGCACCTCGCATCGAAGGTGGCCAACACCTAAACGTAAATGTTCTTAAGCGTGAAACTCTAGAAGACGCTGTTGCTAACCCAGAGAACTACCCACAGCTAACTATCCGTGTTTCTGGTTACGCAGTACGTTTTAACTCGCTAACTCCAGAACAACAACGTGACGTTATCGCTCGTACATTTACTGAGTCTCTATAATTAGAGACGTGATGTAAGCAAATACAGAAAAACAGACGCTTGCGCGTCTGTTTTTTTATGTATGTAAAATGGTGTCTGACACATACAAAAAAACCTCCCGAAGGAGGTTTTCAAAGCACATCAAGCACACACTAATATTTCAATCATGCCATCCACCTTAGGCATGTCATCTATATTAGACATCTCCTCTATCTTAGAGATGTCATCCCTGCGCAGGCAGGGAGCTAACTAATGCGCTTACAATATCACCGATTATTTCAGTGTCACTCGAGCAAACTTACGTTTACCGACTTGGTAAACCGCTTGGCCCGCAGCTGGTACTAGCTTAGTATCTTCCACTTTCTCGCCATCGATCTTCACTGCGCCTTGACGAATCATGCGCATTGCATCCGATGTTGAGTTAACCAGTGCTGCTTCTTTTAAAAGGTTACCAATTGGAAGGCCTGCTTCGAATTCGAATTCTGGCATTTCATCCGGCATCGCACCTTTTTGGAAACGATTGATGAACTCTTGCTCAGCCGCATCGGCATCCGCTTCAGTATGGAAGCGTGCGATGATTTCCTTCGCAAGTAGAATCTTAATATCTCGAGGGTTTGCGCCACCCTCAACATCGGCTTTGAACTGTTCAATCTCGCCTAGAGGACGGAATGACAGCAGCTCATAGTAGCTCCACATTAGCTCATCAGAGATAGACATGATCTTACCAAACATCTCTGACGGCGCTTCGCTGACACCAATGTAGTTGTGTGCAGACTTGGACATCTTCTTCTCGCCGTCCAAACCTACTAGAAGCGGCATAGTCAGCACAACCTGTGGTTTCTGACCATGTGATTTTTGAAGCTCACGGCCCATTAATAGGTTGAACTTCTGGTCTGTACCACCAAGCTCTACATCCGTTTTCATCGCTACTGAATCGTAACCTTGTAGCAGTGGATACATAAACTCATGAATTGCGATTGGCTGGTTGTTGCCATAGCGTTTTTTAAAGTCATCACGCTCTAGCATACGAGCTACAGTTTGGTTAGCTGCAAGGCGAATCATGCCCTCAGCACCCAGTTCTGATAGCCACTCAGAGTTAAATGCGATCGTCGTTTTCGCTGGATCTAGGATCTTAAACACTTGCTCTTTGTACGTTTCAGCGTTACGCAAAACGTCTTCACGAGTTAGCGGTGGACGCGTCGTGTTTTTGCCCGTTGGGTCACCAACCATACCAGTGAAGTCACCGATTAAGAAAGTCACATCATGACCTAGGTCTTGGAATGCACGTAACTTATTCAAAATTACTGTGTGGCCTAGGTGAATATCTGGTGCTGTAGGATCGGCACCCAGTTTGATGCGTAGAGGACGGTCCTCTTTTAACTTAGCAATCAGTTCTTCTTCTGGAATTAGCTCGTCAACACCACGTTTGATCTCAGCCAACGCTGCTTCAAGGTTCGCCATTCTTGTTCACTCCCACAGATTTGGCAAAAATATAATAGTTGGACATCTTACTTGAATAGCGATGTTTTTTGAAACCAGTTAGACTAATTGGTTTAGGAAATTTCAAAAATAATGTTGAATTGAACTCTCATGGTATCTGTTTTTAAGCGCCTGCCTTGGCTTCACCGTGCGCTCATCGCCTTTTTTACGGCACTAATCGTTGTTGCCTTGTTCCTGCCAGACGTAACTGAGCTGGATGATGGGAATGACCGACTTGAAGTCGGCAAGCATTACGCCCTAACGATTGACAATAGCGCCTTTCCTATTGGTGATGCCATTCCACCAACCGTTGTACTCAATTGGGAAGAGCATACTGTTCGCTCTGGAGAAAGCGCTGCCATTCTCTTTCAACGTTTAGGACTGTCGCCACGCTTGCTGCATGAGTTAATTTATACCAATAACGATATTAAACAGCAGCTCTCGAAATTGAGACCGGGAGATAAGCTAACATTCGGATTCGACGAGAATAGCGACTTTATCCAGCTAAAACGTAGGATTAACGACTATGAAACGTTCAAGATCACTCGTACTGATGACGGATTTACCTCGACTTGGGCTAAAAAAGAGGTCGACTATCAATACAATTACGCACAAGCACAAATTTCATCTAACTTTTGGAACGCTGGGATTTCAGCTGGATTAACTGCTAATCAAATTATGGAGTTGGCCGGTATTTTCGGTTGGGATATCGACTTCGCGTTAGATATTCGCTCCGGTGACAGTTTTCAATTGCTATACCAAGAAAAAGTCGTGGAGGGAGAAGTGATCGGTCGTGGCAAAATTATCGCTGCGATTTTTAAAAACCAAGGCGATACCTTCAAGGCGATATTAGACGATAAGACGGGTAACTATTACGACGAAAATGGTCGCGCAATGAAGAAAGCGTTCTTGCGTTCCCCACTCGATTTTCGCCGTGTAACCTCAAACTTTAACCCAACTCGTCGCCACCCAGTGACCGGAAAAGTTCGCGCCCACCGAGGCACCGATTATGCCGCGCCAGTCGGCACACCAATTTGGGCTGCCGGTGACGGTATTGTCCAGAAGTCCAGTTATAACCAGTTCAATGGTAATTATGTATTCATCAAACACAGCAATACGTATATCACCAAGTACTTGCACTTGACGAAGCGAACCGTAAAAACCGGACAACGAGTAAAACAAGGTCAAACTATTGGTACACTTGGCGGAACAGGTCGTGTAACCGGTCCTCACCTTCACTATGAATTCTTAGTAAATGGCGTCCATAAGAACCCGAGAACGGTAAAACTGCCGCAGTCTAAGTCGTTAACAGGTAAAGCTAAGCAGACCTTCCTAGCCAATGCTGAGAACCGACTCAACACCTTAGATAGATACAGTGAATTGTTGTACGCCAATAACTAAGTTCAAAAGCCGGAACACCAAAATAGAAAACCCTAGCGAATAGCTAGGGTTTTTCTTTTACTACTGCAGCTTAATCGCTAGAGCTTAGTGTGGCTTATTTGGGGTATCGCGATACATCTCTTCAATTTCATCTTGGTAGCGATCGTTGATCACTTTACGGCGAAGCTTTTGCGTTGGCGTCAGCTCACCTTTATCCATAGAGAAACCCGTCGGCAGCAACTTGAACTTTTTCACCTGCTCAAACTTTGCCAGCTCTTTTTGCAGTTCAGTAATACGCTTCTCAAACATCTCAACCACTTCATTGTGCTTAATCAGCTCAAGACGATCATGATATTTAATATTAAGCTCTTTAGCGTACTCTTCTAACGTATCAAAACATGGCACGATCAGCGCCGACACGAATTTACGAGTATCGGCAATAACAGCAATTTGCTCGATGTAATGGTCTTTACCAATCGCACCTTCAATCGCTTGTGGGGCAATATACTTACCATTTGAGGTTTTCATTAGCTCTTTAATACGGTCAGTGATAAACAGATTACCTCGCTCATCAAATTGACCCGCATCACCAGTTTTTAGGAAACCATCGGCATCAAACGTTTGCGCGGTTTCTTCCGGCAATTTATAGTAGCCACGCATAACCATTGGTCCGCGAACTAATATTTCATTGTTCTCGCCAATTTTCACTTCCGCACCAGGCATCGGCATACCGATAGAGTCTGGGTTATAACAAGTATCGTCCCAGCACGAGACGGTTGCCGTTGTTTCGGTCATACCGTAGCCAAGCTTGACATTGATACCAATGGCTTGAAAAAAGCGACCAATGGTTTCATCAAGTTTAGCGCCGCCACAAGGCATAAAGTTAATACGTCCACCTAGTAGCTCACGTAACTTACTCAACACCAACTTGTCTGCCAATGCATGACTCTTCTTAAGAATCAATGAAGGCTCAACGTTGTCCTGACGGCATTGTGCCATTTTCGCACCCATGTTGACCGCCCAGGTAAACATAATCTTGCGATGAACGGGCGCTTTAGAAACACGTTCATGAATAGCTGAGAAGATTTTTTCGTAGAAACGAGGCACCGCACTCATTACTGTAGGACGAATCTCACTCAATGCATCACGAACCTGCATTGTATCTTGTAGATAGCAGTTGGTACCGCCTTGATACAATACATAGAACGTCCAAGCACGCTCGAACACGTGTGATAGCGGTAAGAAGCACAATGATACGTCTCGATCAGTAAGGCTTAACCTTGCATCATGACCTTTCAACTGTGCTGCGATGTTAGCGTAATCTAGCATTACACCTTTAGGTTGACCTGTGGTACCAGACGTATAAATCAGCGTTAGCAGATCATCGTAATTGGCCTGTTCTAGTCGCTCTGATAGCGTGGACTGTTGTTCAATGCTGGCATCAGACATAAAGCTTTGCCAGCTCACACTGAAATCATTTTCAGCCAGAACGATGTCATCACTCATCGCGACGATAAGCTCTAACTGACTGCACTCTTCATAAATAGATAAAGCCGCATCATACTGCGCTTGCTCTCCAACGAATAAGATACGAACGTCAGCGTTCTGAACGATATAGCTGGTTTGAGCTGGGGTATTTGTAGGGTATAGCGGCACGGTTACCGCGCGAATTTGCAATGCTGCTAAGTCAGCAATTGTCCACTTCGGCATGTTATTGGAAATGATACCGATTTTGTCTTGAGGTTGGATTCCTTTTCCAAGTAGAGCCAGAGATAACGCATCAACGTTTACCCCAAACTCCTTCCAGCTAATCCCTTGCCACACATTGTTGATTTTATGTCGTAAGGCGATCTTGTCGCCACCTTGTGCGATTCGGTCACGAATCTTCTTTACAATATGGAAATCTAAATTAGCCATGTTCTATCTTTACCTTTTAGCTTACACATGTAAGCTTTTTGAGCGCACAAGTGTACCTATGCTCGTAAAAAAGGCAACCGACCTATATCAAAGTTATCAATAATAGTTATCGGTTTAATCATTCAATGATAATAACTTTCTGTAAAAACTAAAAAAGCCCTGTACAGATACTGTTCAGGGCTTGCTCTAGAAAGTTGTAATAGACTATGACAACGCGACAACTTCGCCGCAGATGACCATCAACTGATCACGCAACCAGATGTGACCTTTATCTTTCTCACTCGACTCATGCCAACTCAAGTAGCCGCTGATTTTGGTGTTTTCTAATGGCAGTGAAAGTACTTGTAGCTGCTCTTTATTAACCGCATTTTCTACCAACCAACGTGGTGCGATAGTCACAAGCTCAGATTGACCAACCACATAAAGCACGTTGCTTAGACTGGTTCCTTCATAAGATGCTTGGCACTCCAGTTCACGATATGCTTGCTCAGAGAAGCTGCGAACACCGTGTACTTTAGATAACTTAGCGTGCTTTTCATGTGCTAACTGAGCTGTGCTCACTACACCATGAATTCGTGGGTGATTCTTGGCAGCAACTACAACCAGTTCATCTTGGAAGATCTCTGTGCTTGAGAAGCCTTGCGCATCATAACGAGCGTAATCAATGACAAAATCAATTTCTTGATAACGCATGCGATCTGCTAATTGACGGTCAGCTTCAGCGTCCAAGTGCAATTGAACGTGAGGCGCTTGCTCGGAAATAGTGTGCATGATTTTTGGAGCAAAACGCATATCACATGGAGAACAAATTGCCATTTTGAACAGGCGAGTTGATGTTTCTGGTGTAAAAATAGAACTCGGTAGTTCATTGCGAATCAACTGCAATGCTTGGCGCACAGGACCAAACAGCTGACGAGCACGTTGTGTTGGTTGAATACCACGGCCCTGACGCATAAATAGCTCATCGTTGAACATCACTTTAAGGCGCGCAACGGCATTACTAACTGCTGGTTGCGACATACCCAAATTGTGTGCCGCGCGAGTGATATTCTGCTCTTGCATCACTGCGTCGAAAACAGTCAATAGGTTTAGATCTACGCCGCGTAATGTGCTTTCCATGCGGTAGCTAGCGATAGCGCTCATAGCATCTTTTTTGTCTAACATTTAGTAAGCCTCGTGTAATTTCAATCTCGAATATGTGAGTAAGGATTAATGGTTAGCAACAGGAGTTATTTACTCGCTACCACTACGTACCTTACAACGTTCTATTAATCCTCTGCATAGTTCGAGGACAAAACAAACTATCTACTAATAACAAACCCAACACCAACAAGTTTGACAAAGAATCACCAAATTTTATCGAGATAAATACATTATTCATTAACAACAATAAGTTACATTATATATAAAAAAAGATAAATTACATTTTTAATAACTTTTGTCCGTCACAAACTCTAAAACCATAATTACTGAGTATATCTACCATAGTTTCCAACGCATTATCTGTATCTAACTACCATATAGAACAACTTTCAAAGTATTTAAATAACAGATACATGATATCTATTATTTAATAGGCATTAATACCTGGTATAAATACAACAGCAACACATTACAGGGCTGTAATCGCAAAAAAGCCGCTCAATGCGGCTTTTCGTTAAAGTGATAAAGTGCCTCAATGGTTGTTAAATGGATGCGTAGCTCGGAAAATCAACTTTCTCCCATAAACGATGACGTAGCTGCTGGCTACAATCCCAGTTTCCAGCTATTAGCCACTCCGCAATCTCGTTAGCAACATCTGGATAGGTTACTCGTTCAGCTTGCTTTTCATCTAACCAAGCACGAATGACCGATGCATCAAGGAAGTCCATGGACTGAGCAAGCCCTAAGCTCTCTAGCGTTGCGGCATTACTTTGTTGTTCAAACTGACCATCAAGTGGTTTTACCAATAGCTTCTTACCTAAGCTCAGTGCTTCAGACGGCAGCTCAAACCCACCATTGGCGATTACCCCTTGGCAACGGTGCAGATCGCGCTGAAACTGCTCATGACTCAGCGGCTTCATCAGAATGTTTTCGACTTGTTGCTGCTCAATAATCTCAGGGTGATAACAGATAAAGCTTTGATTTACGAAGCGCAATAGCACATCGATAATGGTTTGTGTGTTTTCAAAAGGCAGATAAATTAATACGAAGTCTTCCGAAGTCACATCATGTCCGTTGGTATGAACAATAGGCGGTAAGATAGGTTGGCCAAAATGATACCAATGCAAACCCAGTTGATACTTGGAAGGTGCAAAATGTTGGATGACTGAGTCATCAATCCAGTTCGCCCCCTTTTGTGGCACATCAAATAAAAACGCATTTTGATGGCTGATGCTGACGGTTGGTATGTTTTGAGAGCGTGCTGCCCAAGCCGTGATTGGCTCAAAATCGTTGATGACTAAGTCATAGTCCGAGACATCCATTTGTCTCACTTCACTAAAAAAGCTGGTTAAACTATTTTCCATTACTGTTTTCAAGTAATTAACCTTGCCATCCTCGGTGACAAAACTAAATCCCCGCCGGGTTTGGTAATCACCAAATTGCTCCATGGAAAAATACTTGTCTCTGTCGCGTCCGGAAAATAGAAAATCTACCTCGACATCATGAGACTTCAGTGCCTGAGACATCGCTCTCGCTCTGGCAATATGTCCATTTCCAGTCCCCTGAACACCGTAAAGAATCTTCATCAATATCACCTTTTAAACTAACTCAAGCACGTAACTGATCGATACATGCGCAGCGGATACACCTAATACAGCACCAATAACCACATCAGTAAGAAAGTGAACCCCGAGCAGAATTCGTGACGCACCAATCAGCAACGCCCATATCAAAGCAGCGTCATACCAAGCTGGATAGAAGTGCCCGATTATTGTTGCCATTAGAAACGCCGCTGCGGTATGCCCTGAAGGCAGGCTGTAACGATCAGAAGGTGTGATGAAGGCCTGAAGAAGATGAGAGAACTCTTCAGGACGGCGACGTTTAAAACTGTTCTTCGTTAACCAATAAATAGGTAGCTCAATGGCAAAAGCCAGCAACGCAGCAGCAAAGAACAAACGCCCTGCTACATCGTCCATAAACCAAATCATCAATCCTAATATTAGGTAAAGATGACCATCTCCAGTTCTGGACACCCAACGGCTTATCTTAGCGACCGGGGCATTAAAGCGATGCTGCAAGCAAAACAATGAAAAGGCTAAATCCATTCGCGCAATTGGCTCAATGGTTCTCATAACTCACTCCTTGTGATAACGAGTAACTCATGATCAAAAAGTAGTCAGCAACAATGACAATTAGGTGACGATTTATTGGAGAAATGATGAAAGTTAGTGGCTGAGGAACTCAGCTCACTAACTTGTAGAATGGAAGTAAGGAATATTATATTTACGCGAATTAGATTTCTTCGTGTTTGTGGACCAATCCCCAATCAGCCAATATGGCGTACGCCGATGGAATCATAAATAACACCAAGGCCGTCGAAGCAAAAATACCAAACACAATCGAAATAACGAGCGGCTGAATAACCTGAGCTTGCAAGCTGGTCTCGGTAAGTAGAGGCAATAAACCTGCCGCCGTAGTCATTGAGGTTAAGAACACCGCACGAAAACGTTCACGGCTCGCTTTAACCACAGAGTCATGCACTGAATCGCCTTCATCCACATGGTGACGTATGTACTGCACCAATAGAATCGAGTCATTCACTACAATACCGGCTAGCGACACAAATCCCATAATACTTGGCATACTCATTGAGTGTCCTAACAGCAAGTGCCCCCATACCACACCAATAAAGGCTAAAGGAATCGCCAACATAACCACAAAAGGTTCAAGGTAACTTCTGAACTGATAACTCAGAATGGTGAATACGCCAAATAATCCTAATAGGAACCCTTTTGCCATTGACGCGCCAGTTTCTGCACTGTCTTTGGTTTCCCCCTCGAAGTCGAATCTCAATCCTGGATATTCTTGCTGTAGCTTGTTGACTTCTTCAGCGCGGAACTGGCTGATAATATCGGTAGAGCTAGCTTTAGATGCGTCAACATCACCAAATACGCTCACGGTTCTCAAACCATCAACACGTTGGATACGCACATAGTTACGCTGAAAATCTAACGTCGCGACAGAAGCCAGAGGAACTTGTGAACCGTCCGCCAGGAAAATCGGGAAATTAGCCAACTGCTGGATATCACCAATATCTTGCTTATTGAGTTTCACCTCAATTTTAATGTTTTCCACCCCTACCTGAATTTCATCAGCAGTTTGACCAAAAAACGCGGCTCGAAGCTGGCTAGCAATCAGCTGACCATTAACACCAAAGCTCTCGGCACCTGGGCGTAATTTGACCAGAATTTCTTCTTTACCTAAACGCATATCGTCCAAAACACCACTGACACCATCAAACTCATTCAAGTATTGTTGTATCTCAACGGACGCCGCTTTTAGCATGTCTAGGTCATCATGCTTAATGCGAATTTCCAATGCACGGCCACCCGGCCCCATCGTCGGTTGCTTGAAGACTAATGAGATCGGATCAGCAAGCTCTCCCACATCTTCTCTCCAAGCCGCAATAAAATCATCGATCAAGGTATTTCGCTGCTCAGCACTGAGCAAATCCAGTCTCACAGTAGCAATATGTGGCCCTGATTCGTTAGCATCACGGTTGGTATTGAACTGACTAGTAATTTGTTTTACCAGTGGTTCGCCACCTTCCATTTCGTCGCTCCACTGCTTATTGAGTTTTTCAGCCGACGCTACAATTTTATCAACAACACGCTCTGTTTGAGACAAGGAAGCTCCTGGTGGCAGGATGATCCTCGCTTCAGCAATATCGCCATCTAATGAAGGGAATGGGTGGAACTTCACTACTCCACCAGCGATTAAGCTTACCGAGATAAGTAACATCGCAAAGACACTGCCCATAAAGGCATAGCGGTAGGAAACAACTTTGTCGACCGCATTCACTAATGTTGTATTGCGAAAATGCTCAAACCGCTCGAGTAATACGCGCTTGAACTTCACGGGAGGCTTATCTTTATTATGCTTATGCAGCGAGTGAGACAAGTGATTCGGCAAAATCAAAAATGCTTCAACCAGACTAAGCGACAACACCAAAATTAACACTTGTGGCACAGCGCGCAGCACCGCCCCCATTTCTCCTTGCAGGAAGAGCAAGCTGCCGAAAATACACACGGTAGTCAAAAACGAGGAGATAACACCGGGTAGGACTTTCTTCACTCCATTGATGACCGCATCATCGATACTCTGTCCTCGATCAAGGTGAGATTGAATCGACTCTGCGATAACGATAGCATCATCCATCATGATACCGATGGCCATTAATAGCCCAACTAGCGACATGATATTGATCGACAGCCCGAGGTTAGCCATCAAGAAAAGACCACCAAGAAATGCCACCGGTAAGCCAGCGGCAACCCAAAACGAATAACGGAAACTAAAGAACAACCACATCGTCGCAAAGACTAATAAGATACCCTGCCAGCCATTTTTGACCATCATGGTCAGACGATCCCAAAGTACCGATGACATATCGTTGGTCATTTCTAACGTCACGCCTTCTGGTGCGATAAGTCGCTGTGCATCTACAAATTTGGTGACCTGTTCTTTTACACGCAGTGCATCATCTTCTTTGTTTTTACTGATCTTCAGCACTGCAGAAGGCTTACCGTTGAACAGTACCTTTTGCTCATCAAGCTCAAAGCGGTCAGTAATGGTCGCTACATCTTTCAAGCGAATAAGTGCACCGCTGGGACTTGAACCGACAACAATAGACTCCAACTCTTGCGGGGTTACTCGTCGTTCATCAAAACGAATTAAGAAATTTTTGTCTTCAGTTTCAACATTACCACTCGGTAACTTGATGTTCTGATTACCAATTTGTACCGCGATATCACTGATACTGAGCCCCATTTGGCGCATGATTTGAGTGTTCAACTCCACACGATATTGGTGATCCGAGAAACCGCTCACATCAACAAGTGACACACCATAATCCAGCTTTAGAGTGCGCTTAAGCTGCTCGGCGTATGCCTTTAACTCTGGCCAACTGGTGTCCGCTGTAATAGCAACGTCTACCACAGGCTCATTCCAATCCAGCTCTTGAACTACTGGAGATTCAATCTCGTCAGGAAAATCGTTGATAGCATTAATTTGAGTTTGCACATCCACCAGCATACGGCCGATGTCTGCTCGCTCATTGAGTTTAAGCGTTAAACGCGCAGAACCTTCAATCGCTTCACATTTGGTTTCTTCAATATTTGATAGGCCATCGACGGCATCTTCCATTCGTACGCAGAGACTCTCTTCCACTTCCTGTGGCGATGCCCCCGGATAAGTGATAGCTGCCATAATATAAGGCGGATCAAACTCCGGGAAGGTTTCACGTTTTATGGTCGACAACGACGAGATACCCAATATCAACAATGCTAACATCAGCAAATTGGCAGCAGTTGGGTGCTTAGAGAAAAATCGAATCATTGGCTTGCCTCGTCGATGCTCTCTCTGACTAACATTCCTTCAATAGCGGGCAAAATATCGTTCAGAATCACTTTTTCACCTTGCTGTAGGTCACCAGTGATGATCACTTGATTATCCCTACGGTAAGAGACTTGTACCGAACGCATTTCAAGGCGATTTTCATCGTTCATTAAATAGATTTTATCGCCGTGTAAAGCGCGTTCAGGCACGAGCCAAGATGGCTGTTTCTGTCCTTCAATGGTTGCTTTTACAAACATCCCATTGACCAGCACTGGCGTACCCGCAAGGCCGTTGTTGCTTGGTAATTGAGAAACTTCCAGAATCACACCTGCTGTCGCTTGGTTGGCATCAACGGTTTCGCTGACACGTGCCACTTTAGCTGGCCACGTTGCCGTAAGGTTTCCGCTACTCAATTCCACAGTGGCTTGCAGCTTATCTAATTCAACATTACCACTTTGGCTCTCATCCCAATTCAGGGTATTCGACAACAGCTGCAAATCGTGAATCGACAACTGCGCTTCTACTTCCATCACATCGTTTAGGTGTGCTGTAACCATGGTTTGCTGCAAGTTCACTACTTGGTTTAACTCAGCATCCACTTCAGAAACACGCATCGTAACGGGCAAAACAATACGAGTCTTTTCCAATGAGCGCTTCGCTTCATCTACTTTCGCTTGGTTCACTTTCACCAAAGCTTGGGAGACACCTCTTTCATCCGGCATCAACGCCAATTGGTTTTCAATATCTTGAACCAACTTTTTCTGCGACAACATATTTTGTTTTTGAGTATCGACATCAGATTGAGACGTTAAGCCACGCTTATTGAGGTCCACACGACGCTGGTATTCGTTTTCCGCGAGTTGTAAGCGGTTTATCTCAATAGATAGTGTTTGTTTCAGGTTCGCCTCTTCTTGGTCTAAACGAGCCAATTGAGTTTCGCTTGATTTAAGGTCGGCAATCGCCTGTGATAATTTGAGTTCGTAATCTAAAGGGTCAATACGAAGAATTTCCGTTCCCGCCGCTACCACGGTGCCTTTTTCTAAATTTGGATGCTTGTAAACAACCGCTCCTGTCACCTCAGCGATGGCCTTCCACTCAACTTTCGGTTCAGCTCGACCAAAGCCAATTGCGATAGGCGCTGACATCTGAGGGTCCAGAGTCATGGTATCCACGACTCTTGAGCGATCTCCAGCGGGTTTCGTTGGCACATCGGGTCTCAGGTTTATTGCAGCAATGAGCGCAATTACACCAACTGCAAAGGCAGGAAAAAACAACAGCTTTTTATTTTTAGACGTCATAAGGTCACATTCTGATTAGTCGTTAGTAGGGTCGCGTAACAGCGCACGTGATAGCAATGAGATGTTGTGTTCGAGCAACTCATCTAGAAAGGCTTCATTCAGTTCGATTCCGTGTAGTTGCAACATGGCAGGTGGCGCGACAAACGGAAACACCATGAGTGATATGAACGATACTTTACAAAGCTTCGGATCAATATCATCACGTAAATATCCTGCCTGTTGCAGTCGACCAAACATCAGGTCATGGTCTGGGCGAGCAAGATCAACAAACACTTTTTCAAACAGTCGTCTCTGTGTCGCCGAGGGAGGCATATGCATGATTTGAGCGACTAAACGCGGGAACTGTGGAACTTTGTTCATTTCGTGATAATAAATACGCATAAAATCAAACAAGTTACGATGATCGCCTTTCATAAAGACTTCATCCATTTTGTTTTTCATCGGGGCGATGGTCTCACGAACCATGGTTTCGAAGAGCCCCTCTTTGTTGCCAAAGTAGTAACGAATCATCGCAATATTGACACCCGCTCGTTGCGCAATCAGGCGAGTCGATACCTTATCGTATGGCATGACAACAAACAGTTCACGAGCATGCTCTAGCAGCTTTTGTCGCGCGTCAGTTTGCTTTCTAGGGCGGCCTACCTTTCTCTTTTCTTGTTCCACAGGCTGCATAATTTAACCTTAATTATTAATCACTAGATTAATTATAGGACTGATACCTTTGCTTTATGCAGAACAATAATTCATCACAATTTAATCATTTGATTAATTTACTATTGAAAACGCTGAGACTGCAGTGCTCACTGATCCGATATCCAAGAAAAATTAGATTAACCCTTGACGCATGAGCTTGAGTGCGGTACTAATCTTGTAACTTAATTTTGTGGAATGCATAACAGTGTCATTACGTTTTTCTCTACTCCTGAACCTCCTCCTTATCGTGAAAACATCGCGCGGGTAGGTTGTGGACGAAAAACACCACTAAGAATTCTAAAAAAACCCGCTTAGACAAGCGGGTTTTTTTATATCGATTGAACTGGACGTAAACGATTAACCTGTACAAAGAGGAAGCAACTATGAAAGATCAGGTGATAATATTCGACACCACATTGCGTGACGGCGAGCAAGCACTTTCAGCAAGTCTGACAGTTAAAGAGAAACTGCAAATTGCTTATGCGCTCGAGCGTCTAGGTGTTGATGTTATTGAAGCTGGCTTCCCTATCTCCTCTCCAGGTGACTTTGAGTCAGTACAAACCATCGCTAAACACATCAAAAACAGTCGAGTTTGTGCATTGTCGCGCGCAGTGGCTAAAGATATTGATGCCGCCGCTGAAGCGTTAAAAATCGCAGAAGCATTCCGTATTCACACGTTCATCTCTACCTCAACGGTTCACGTTCAAGATAAATTGCGTCGTAGTTATGACGATGTAGTCGAGATGGGCGTAAAAGCGGTGAAACATGCACGTAACTATACCGACGACGTTGAGTTCTCTTGTGAAGATGCAGGACGCACACCAATCGACAATCTTTGCCGTATGGTCGAAGCCGCTATTGACGCTGGCGCAAGTACTATCAATATTCCAGACACGGTAGGCTACACGGTTCCAAACGAATTCGGTGGTATCATCCAAACCCTTTTCAATCGCGTTCCTAACATCGACAAAGCGATTATTTCGGTGCACTGCCATGATGACTTAGGCATGTCTGTGGCGAACTCTATCGCAGCAGTCCAAGCAGGTGCTCGCCAAATTGAAGGCACCATCAATGGTATCGGTGAGCGCGCAGGTAACTGCTCTCTAGAAGAAATTGCGATGATTATTAAAACGCGCCAAGAGCTTCTAGGTGTTCATACTGGCCTGCAACATCAAGAAATCCATCGCACCAGTAAACTGGTTTCCCAGCTATGCAACATGCCAATTCAAGACAACAAAGCCATTGTTGGTGCGAATGCATTTAGCCACTCTTCAGGCATTCACCAAGACGGTATGTTGAAGAACAAAAATACCTACGAGATCATGACACCGGAATCCATTGGCCTAAAAGACAAAGCATTGAACCTAACGAGTCGTTCTGGTCGAGCTGCTGTTAAGAGTCATATGGATGCGATGGGTTACAACGAGAATGAATACAATCTAGACACGCTATATGAGGATTTCTTGAAGCTAGCGGATCGTAAAGGTCAGGTCTTTGATTACGATTTAGAAGCATTAATGCACTTTGCGAACTTGCGTGCCGAAGACGACTTCTTTAAGTTGAACTATCTAAGCGTTCAATCTGGTAGCATCATGGCAACGACAAGCATCAAGATTCAATGTGGTGATGAAGAGAAATGCGAGGCGGCCGTCGGTAACGGCCCAGTTGATGCGCTTTATCAATGTATCTATCGCGTGACGGGTTACGACATTGTTCTAGATAAGTTTGATTTGACTGCAAAAGGTGAAGGCGAAGATGGTTTGGGCCAAGCCGATATTATTGCTAACTACAAGGGTCGCAAATATCACGGGACTGGTGTCTCAACGGATATCGTTGAAGCTTCTGGTCAAGCCCTACTTCATGTTATCAATAGTATTCATCGCGCTGATCAGATTGAAGAGATGAAGCAGAAAAAAGTAGAAGCGGTCTAAGGTAAGCGTTCATTCCCAAGACCACAGGAAAATTTAGCCCCTTGCTGTTGTTGTCCAGACAATAGTTTTCAAGGGGCTTAAGAAATATAAGCAAATACAACATTTAAGGAAATTAGCCCCATGGCAGGTACTTACAAGATTGCAGTTCTACCAGGTGATGGTATTGGCCCAGAAGTTATGGCTCAAGCACATAAAGTGTTGGATGCGATTTCAGAGAAGCACAGCATTACACTAGAACGTGAAGAATACGATGTAGGTGGTATCGCCATCGATAATCACGGTTGCCCTCTTCCAGAGAGCACAGTGAAAGGCTGTGAAGAATCAAACGCAATCCTATTCGGTTCAGTTGGAGGTCCCAAGTGGGAGCACCTTCCACCCAATGACCAGCCAGAACGTGGCGCCCTTCTACCACTTCGCAAACACTTCCAACTATTCTGTAATTTACGTCCAGCGCAAATTCACGCTGGTCTAGAAGACTTTTCACCTCTTCGTGCTGATATTTCAGCAAAAGGCTTCGATATTGTAGTGGTTCGTGAGTTAACAGGTGGCATCTACTTTGGTCAGCCAAAAGGTCGTGAAGGTGAAGGCCCGACAGAAAAAGCGTTTGATACTGAGGTCTACCACCGTTTTGAAATTGAACGCATTGCCAAGATTGCCTTTGAGTCCGCACGTCTTCGCAACAAAAACGTTTACTCCATCGATAAAGCGAATGTTTTACAAAGCTCTATCCTATGGCGTGAAGTCGTTGAAGAAGTAGCAAAAGAGTACCCAGATGTCACTCTAAACCACATGTACATCGATAACGCGACCATGCAATTAATCAAAGATCCGGCTCAGTTTGACATCATGCTTTGCTCTAACATCTTTGGTGACATCATTTCTGATGAGTGTGCGATGATCACAGGTTCTATGGGCATGTTGCCATCAGCAAGTCTTAATGAAAGTCAATTCGGTCTCTACGAGCCAGCTGGCGGCAGTGCACCAGACATCGCTGGTAAAAACATTGCTAACCCAGTAGCACAAATTCTTTCTGCTGCGCTAATGCTTCGTTACAGCTTAGGTGAAGAGGCCGCAGCGCAAGACATCGAAGCCGCAGTTAGTAAGGCACTATCTGTAGGCGAGTTAACGGCGGATCTAGCAGGCGATAAGCCAGCACTTAGCACCTCTGAGATGGGTGACAAGATCGCAAGTTACGTATTGAACCCATAATTACAACATCGCCTTCGCTGCGCCTATAGGGGCGTGGCGGAAGAAGCAAGGAATTTAGCAATGTCAAAAACACTATACGAAAAAGTCTACGATGCACACGTCGCCGTAGAAGCGGAGGGTGAAAACCCAATCCTATATATCGATCGTCACTTGGTTCATGAAGTGACATCTCCTCAAGCATTTGATGGTCTGCGCGAAAAAGGTCGCCAAGTGCGCCAAGTAGGTAAGACTTTCGCGACGATGGACCACAACGTTTCGACAACGACCAAAGACATCAACGCCTCTGGTGAAATGGCGCGTATCCAGATGGAAACGCTATCCAAGAACTGCGAAGAATTCGGGGTGACGCTTTACGATATCAATCATAAATACCAAGGTATTGTTCATGTTATGGGCCCAGAGCTTGGTATTACGCTACCAGCGATGACCATTGTTTGTGGTGATTCGCATACGGCTACTCACGGTGCATTTGGTTCATTGGCATTTGGCATTGGTACCTCAGAAGTAGAGCACGTCCTAGCGACTCAAACACTAAAACAATCTCGCGCTAAAGCGATGAAGATTGAAGTCAAAGGTAAAGTAGCTCCCGGTGTAACGGCAAAAGATATCGTCCTAGCCATTATCGGTGAAACTACAGCAGCAGGTGGTACGGGTTACGTCGTTGAGTTCTGTGGTGAAGCGATTACTGACCTTTCTATGGAAGGTCGTATGACGGTATGTAACATGGCTATCGAACTCGGTGCGAAAGCAGGTCTAATCGCTCCTGATGAGACGACGTTTGAGTATCTAAAAGGCCGTAAGTTCGCTCCTCAAGGCGCTGACTGGGATGCTGCCGTTGAATACTGGAAAACCTTTAAAACGGATGACGATGCTAAGTTTGACGCAGTCGTTACTCTTAACGGTGCCGATATTAAACCTCAGGTTACTTGGGGCACCAACCCCGGCCAAGTTATTGCCGTTGACCAACCTATTCCATCACCGGAAAGCTTTGCTGACCCAGTAGAAAAAGCATCTGCAGAAAAAGCGCTGGCTTATATGGGTCTAGAAGCGGGTAAATCACTTAAAGACTACCCAGTAGACAAAGTATTTGTAGGTTCTTGTACTAACTCCCGTATCGAAGATATGCGTGCTGCAGCCGCTGTTGCTAAAGGTCGTAAAGTCGCAGGTCATGTGCAAGCTTTGATTGTCCCTGGCTCAGAGCAGGTAAAAGCTCAGGCTGAAGCGGAAGGCTTAGACTCTATCTTTAAAGAAGCGGGCTTTGAATGGCGCTTGCCAGGCTGCTCAATGTGTCTGGCGATGAACAATGACCGCCTAGGCCCACAGGAGCGCTGTGCCTCTACTAGTAACCGTAACTTTGAAGGTCGTCAAGGCCGTGACGGTCGCACACACCTAGTGAGTCCTGCAATGGCAGTCGCAGCGGCTATCGCAGGTCATTTTGTTGATATCAGAGAGCTAGACTAAGAAGGAAACCCACATGTCAGGATTTAAACAACACACAGGCTTAGTCGTACCTTTAGATGCAGCGAATGTCGATACCGACGCCATCATCCCTAAGCAATTTTTACAGAAAGTAACTCGCACTGGTTTTGGTAAACATCTATTCCACGACTGGCGCTTCTTGGACGACGCAGGCGAGCAAGACAATCCAGAATTTGTCATGAATGCTCCTCGCTATCAAGGCGCTAGCATCTTACTTGCTCGTGAAAACTTTGGCTGTGGCTCTTCGCGTGAACACGCTCCGTGGGCACTGGCTGATTACGGCATCCAAGTAATGATCGCTCCAAGCTTTGCTGATATCTTCTATGGCAACTCTATTAACAACCAAATGGTACCAGTTCGATTAACGGAGCAAGAGGTGGATGAACTGTTCCAATACGTCGAAGCAAACGAAGGTGCAGAAATAACTGTCGACCTAGAAGCAATGAAAGTAACCGCTAACGGTAAGTCTTACAGCTTTGAGATTGACGAGTTCCGTCGCCACTGCCTATTAAACGGTCTAGACAACATTGGTCTAACGTTGCAGCACGAAGACAAAATTGCAGCTTATGAAGCCAACATTCCTAGCTTCCTAAAATAAATGCCAAAACGAATTGATAAATCCCAGCCAAGTGCTGGGATTTTTTTCACTCAATTGAAATAACTCGGCATCTTTACAGGTCTGATGGATTAGCCTTACATAAAATGGATCGTTGCTATGGTTAAAACACTGCTTAGAGCACTCACGACTTCTCTCTTATTGTTTAGTTTTACTGCGTTTTCCGCACCGAAATCGGAGCTTTGGGCTTACTGGAATTCAAGTAATGAAGCAAACCTTCAAAACGTGTCACACCAAAGTTGGCAAGCCTTTCTTGATAAGTATTTGGTAGTAGAAGGTGATAACACCTTGGTACGTTACGTTCGAGTTTCTCCAAACGATAAGCAGCAATTAAAAAGTTATCTGTCGGAACTCGCAGCCATCGACCCAAGAACACTGAATAAAGCGGAGCAATATGCTTACTGGGTGAACCTCTACAATGCGATTACCGTTGACCTAATTTTGGATAATTACCCAGTAAAATCGATTACAAAGCTGGGTGGTTTATTTAGCTTTGGACCTTGGGGAGATGATGTCATTACAATTACAGGTCAGACACTGACGCTTAATGATATTGAGCATAGAATCCTTCGTCCTATTTGGAATGACCCAAGAACCCATTACGCCGTTAACTGCGCCAGTTTAGGGTGTCCAAACCTGCAACCTCAAGCATTCACATCAAGCAATACAGAAGCGTTACTGGAACAGGCGGCAAGCACTTTTATCAACTCAAATAAAGGCGTGAAAATCAAAGGTGACAAGGCAACACTTTCGTCGATTTACGACTGGTTTGCTGAGGACTTCAAAGCTCAAGGTGGCGTCATTGCTCATATGGCAAAATACAGCCCTAAGCTAACAGGGTTTGCGGGTATAATTGATTACGATTACGATTGGGCTTTAAACAAAAAATAGTATTAGGGTCCAGGCTTGCTTGCCTAGACCTTACTACATTTCAAAAACTAGAGCCGGGCTGGGTAAGAAATTCCAGCTCTTCCTCACTAGATTGTCGCCCTAAAATCTTATTCCGATGTGGGTAGCGGCCAAATCGCTCGATAATCACTTTGTGGCGATATTCAAAATCCAGGTTATTTTCAAGACCGCTTTGTTTAAACAAGCGCACAGCCTCTTCATGAACAACCAAAGATTCGCTATGCATATAAGGCATGTATAAGAAGCTACGTCGCTCTTCACTTAGCTTCATATCTTCGCCTAATGCTACCGCTTCTTGGGCGAGTACCAACGCCATTGGGTCGGACAGAAATGACTGAGGCTTACCGCGATATAAATTCCGAGAAAACTGGTCTAATACTATGATTTCAGCTAGGCGTCCTTGTGGGCTTTGACGCCACGTATACAGTTCACCGAGCGCGGCTTTATTATGCAGCGCCAAAAAGCGCTGCTCTATAAGGCTATCTAGTGCCTCATCGCCCGAGAACCAATCTGCGGGGGTTAATTCACCAAACCAAAAGTCCAGTACATCCTTGTCTGTCTGCATTATTTAAATCCCTTCACCTTCTTAATTAAATCATAGGCATTTTGAATCTCTTGAGATTTTTCTTTTGCCATATTCATCATTTCAGGTGGCAAACCTTTAGCCATCAGTTTATCTGGATGATGCTCATTCATCAGTTTACGATAAGCTCGTTTGAGCGTTTTCGCATCGGCATCTTCAGACACACCAAGCACATCATACGCATCAGAAAGCTGCGACGCACTGCTCGCTTGCTGCCAACTTCCTGATTGTTGACCACCTTGATAGTGACCACCACCGAAATTACCACCTTGTTGGAATCGGAACGCCGCTTCTTGCATTCGTAATCGCTGCTCTAACTGCTGAGCTGAGAAGCCAAGCCCTTGTGCAATCCGGTGCAACACTTCTCGTTCAGCAGGGTGAACACTTCCGTCAGCAAAGGCTGCTGAAATTTGCAATTCCAAAAAGAACTGAAGCAGATCATGACGACCGCCCGACGAAATACGGACCTTATCAAGAATGCGTTCTAACGGAAAATCCGCCGACTTCCCTTCGCGGAACGCTTCTTGAGCTGCTCTTTTTTGCTCACTATTAAGGTTCATACGATCCATCATAATGGTCGCTAGTTGAATCTCTTCTTTGGTGACTTGTCCTTTCGCTTTGGCAACATGCCCCATCACAGCATAGGCAGAGGTGAGAAATTCTTCTTGTCGTTTAGCTTGATCTGCACCGCCAAATCCACCTCGTGCAAAACCACCTTGATTTAATCGTCTCGCTTTGTCGAACTGGTGCCCAATGAATAAACCGAACAGCGCACCTAACGGTCCGCCAAATAACATGCCGAAAAATACGCCTAAAATTTTACCTATCATGTGATTTTTGTGCTCTTTATTTATGAATTTTTGCGCTGATTCGCAGTCTACTAGTGTCGTTAAGGTCAATTTCCTTTATGATAGAGACCGTCTTATAAACGATTCAATATCAATCGAATTCAACTGAATGAATCAAGTTAAACAGGATAGTACAACTCGATGTCACGTTTTTCCCGCACATATCTAGCGGCCTCAATAGGTGCTGCGCTGCTAGCGTCTTACGCACATGCCGAAGAAACATCGAAAAATAGTGGGCAAACTATGCCACCAGCAGAGCAGTGCTCTGTTGATACTGCACAAAGTTCCGATTCCAATCAAGAGCCAATCAATATAGAAGCGGACTCTTTGGAAGCGATCAGTGGACAACGCGCGACATATAAAGGCGATGTAGTGGTAGTTCAAGGCAATAAAACCATCACCGCAGATAATGTCACACTTCATCAAAAAGAAAATATCGTTGTCGCTGAAGGTAACGTGGTAATGAATGATGGTGAGATCCGAGCAGTCTCTGACAAAGCCACAAACAACCTCAATAAAGATGAAATTACTCTTGAGAACACGCAATATCAATTTTTGTGTACCCCAGGCCGTGGCGATGCAGTATTTGTTTCCAAGACTGGTAAAAAGCTATATGAGATTGAAGATGGCTCGATTACTTCATGCCCAGAAGGAGACAACTCATGGCGTTTCTTAGCTTCTGGTATTGATATTGATCCAGACGAGGAGGTCGCAACACTTTATAATTCAAGAGTTGAAGTTCAGAACGTCCCTATATTTTATTTGCCATATATGCAGATGCCTATTGGTGACAGACGCAAAACCGGTGTGTTACGACCATCTGCATCACTTGGTTCTAAGAATGGTTTTGAGTTTGCACTGCCTGTTTACTGGAATCTAGCTGAAAACTACGATTTGCTTACTACTTTCAATTATATGCAAAACCGTGGGTTGCAATTAAAAGGCGATTTTAGGTACTTAACTTCAAACAATAATGGTCGATTACGGGCTGAAGTCTTGGGGAAAGATAAGAAGTTCGAGGATAAGGGCGCTCGCTGGGCTAGTCAATTCACGAACAATTCTAGATTTAACTCCAACTGGGGTCTGAAGGTCGATTACTCTCAAGTCAGTGACATCGATTATTTTACAGATATGGACTCGAGTCTGGGTAATCGCTCAGATGGCCAGCTATTACAAGAAGGTGATGTTACCTATAGAAATGCCAATTGGGATACTGCTCTTAGAGTTCGAGATTTCCAAATTTTGGTTGAAAATAGTCAACCCTACCAGCTAGCACCACAGTTTGAAGCTAACTATTACCTACCTAGTTTCTACAAGGGATTAGATTTTGACGTGGTTAGCCATATTTCACATTTCACAATAAATGATGAAAGGAAGCCAGAAGCCATCCGTGTTCATATCGAGCCAGGACTAACTCTACCTCTCGCCACAACTTGGGGTACATGGACAACAGAAGCTCGTTATTTATCTACCTATTACGATCAAGACATACGTAAACCTGTCCTTGATAATAATGGTAACGTTAGGCCTTTAGAAGAAACGGTTTTTCGTAATATTCCACAATTTAGAACACATGCAGGCTTAATTTTAGAACGAGATACATCCTTCATTGGTGGTTATACTCAAACCTTAGAGCCTCAAGCTCAGTACCTATATGTGCCACAAGTTGATCAAAGTGGCATTTACGAATATGACACGACACTATTACAAACTGACTACTATGGCCTGTTCCGCTCGAGAAAATACAGTGGCGTGGACAAAATAGCCGCAGCTAATCAAGTAAGCTATGGTGCTACTAGCCGCTTTTTTGATTCGGGGAATAGAGAAAGGCTAGCAGTATCGTTTGGTCAAATTTACTATTTAGACTCTGAAACAAAACAATCAAATGCACCATCTGATGATACCTTATCAAACTACTCCGCTTGGGCTATAGAAACGGACTTCAACTACAATGATCGTGTATTCTACCGCGGTGGTATTCAATACGACATTGATAGTTCTCAAGTGTCATTAGGTAATAGTGCGATTGAGTACCGTGTTGGTGGTGATTTCATTCAGGCCAACTACCGTTATGTGACAAAAGAATACATAGAGAATACTGTTAGTTTGAATAATATTGATTCTATTACCAAAAATGGAATCTCTCAGATTGGGTTATTGGGAGGTTATCGTCTTAATCCAAATTGGATTTTCAAGGGACAGTATTTTTACGATACAACAGAAAAGACGTCGATGGAATGGCTAGCTCAGATTCAGTATGAGTCTGATTGCTGGTATCTTGGGTTTGACCTTAGTAAACAACTTAGATCATGGGAGAATGGCATTGGCAACAACCCAGTATTCGAGCAAAATATTAGAGTGAATTTCGGAATTACTGGTTTAGGTGGAAGTACTGCTCCGCCACCATCACCTACAGGAAACGCGCTAAGATACAGCCGACCATTTACCCTGAATAACTGATCGTTAGACTGAAATTAGGAACTTTATCAACTTCACAGACTCTTAGTCTGTGAAGTTTTCACTAGGAATATCGATGAAATTTATAAGCAAACTCCTTTCAACATGTCTTTTGTCGGTTATGGCTTTACATGCCATTGCCGAGCCCGTTGAGCTTGATCGCGTTCGTGTTATCGTCAACGATGGCGTTATCCTACAAAGTGATATTGATTCTGCCACTAAGACTCTTACTGCCAACGCTCGTAAGAATGACCAAGAGCTACCTTCTGCAGATATTATCCAAGAGCAAATCCTCGATAAACTGATCTTAGAAAAGCTGCAGTTACAAGAAGCTGATCGCATTGGTGTTCGTATCGATGATAACCGACTAGAAAGCACGCTTAACGATATTGCTAAAAACAACAATCAAACCATCGAGCAACTTCGCCAAACCGTACGTGAAGAAGGACTAACATGGGAAGCATTTCGTGAACAAATTCGTGATGAAATCGCCGCCAGTGAAGCTCGTAACGCTATGGTAAGACAACGAATCAACATTCTACCAGCTGAAGTCGATAACCTCGCAGAGCTGCTTGCTAAAGAAAGCGACGCCACAGTGACCTATAAGATTCGTCACATTCAATTGCGCTTTAATGATGGCGAAGATAAAAGCGTTCAAGAGCAGCAAGCGAAGGATCTAGTTGCACGCCTAAAATCAGGCGAAGATTTTGCCACTATGGCATATACCTACTCAAAAGGTCCGAAAGCGCTAGAAGGCGGTGATTGGGGCTGGATGCGTAAAGAAGAGATGCCAACCATCTTTGCTGACCAAATTAAGATGCAAACTAAAGGCACTATTATTGGTCCATTCCGCAGCGGTGTTGGTTTTCACATCTTAAAAATTGAAGACGTTAAAGGCTTAGAGACGGTGTCTGTTACTGAAGTGAACGCACGACACATTCTTATCAAACCTACGGTTATTTTAAGTGATGAAGGGGTTCAAAGAGAGCTCAACAATATCATCGCTAAAGTTCAATCTGGTGAATCTACCTTTGCTGAAATGGCCGAGCAATATAGCCAAGACCCTGGCTCAGCCGTCCAAGGCGGCGAACTGGGTTACCAAACACCAGAACTATACGTTCCGGAGTTCAAGCATCAGGTTGAAACCTTACCTATTGGCCAAATCAGTAAACCATTTAAAACCGTACACGGTTGGCACATCGTCGAAGTTCTAGATCGTAGAGATGTCGACAAGACAGGCTCAGCCATGCAGAACCGCGCATACCGCATCTTGTTCAATCGTAAGTTCAATGAAGAAGCTTCGGCCTGGATTCAAGAACTTCGCGCCAGTGCATTCGTAGAAATGGTGAACGATGATGAGGAAGATAACAATGCCAACTAAGCGTATTGTTGTTACCGCCGGAGAGCCTGCAGGTATAGGCCCCGATCTCGCGGTTGCTCTCTCACAGCGAGACTGGCCGCATCAGGTTGTTGTCTGTGCTGATAAGACCTTAATTGCCGAGCGTGCACAGCAGCTTGGCATTGACATCGACCTAATCGATTATGATCCGACTGTTCACGATTCACATTGCAAAGGCCGCTTGGTTATTTTACATGAGCCGTTGCAAGCCCCAGCCAAAGCAGGAAAGTTAAACGAAGCGAATGGACAATACGTGTTAAATACCCTAGAAAAAGCAGCAAAAGGCTGTATGAAAGGTGAATTTGATGCTATTGTCACCGGCCCTGTGCATAAAGGGGTGATCAATCGAGCTGGTGTCAGCTTTAGTGGCCATACTGAGTTCTTTGCAGAAGTATCAAATACACCACTTGTGGTCATGATGCTGGCAACGGAAGGATTAAGAACCGCACTTGTCACGACTCACCTTCCATTATCGGAAGTACCTGCAGCCATCACCGAAGATCGTGTTACACGCATTGTTGATATATTGCATCACGACTTGGTCACCAAGTTTGGTATTACCAAACCCAATATCTATGTCTGTGGCCTCAACCCTCACGCAGGTGAAGATGGCTGCTTAGGTATGGAAGAGATAGAAACTATCACTCCTACCCTAGAGAAACTTCGCACAGAAAAAGATTATCAACTTATCGGCCCATTACCCGCCGATACGATATTTAATGACAAATATTTACGCGATGCGGATGCTGTCTTAGGCATGTATCACGATCAAGTTCTCCCTGTACTTAAATACAAGGGCTTCGGTCGTTCAGTAAACATCACTCTTGGTCTACCCTTTATAAGGACATCGGTCGATCATGGCACTGCATTGGATCTTGCTGGCACAGGCCAAGCAGATTTTGGCAGCTTTGAGACAGCACTGGCGTACGCAATAGATTTAGTAGAGAGCAGACAATGAGAAATGATGTCCACCTAGGGCACAAAGCAAGAAAGCGTTTTGGTCAGAACTTCCTAAATGATCCTTACGTTATCGACGGAATTGTATCAGCAATTAATCCGCGTCCAGGTCAAAACTTAGTTGAGATTGGCCCAGGTCTTGGTGCGATTACTGAACCAGTAGGCAAAGAAGTCGACAAGTTTACAGTTATTGAATTAGACCGAGATCTTGCGGAACGTCTACGCAATCACCCAGATTTGGGAGATAAGCTCACCATTCACGAAGGTGACGCTATGCGTTTTGACTTTACTCAACTTGTTAATCCAAATAACAAGCTGCGTATCTTCGGTAACCTGCCGTACAACATCTCTACACCTTTGATGTTCCACTTATTTGAGTTCCATAAAGACATCCAAGATATGCACTTTATGCTACAAAAAGAAGTGGTGAATCGCCTTGCCGCCGGTCCAGGCACAAAAGCTTACGGCCGTCTGACGGTCATGGCTCAGTATTACTGCAAAGTGGTTCCAGTACTTGAAGTACCACCAACAGCATTTGTTCCACCACCGAAAGTAGATTCAGCGGTAGTAAGATTGGTTCCTTATGAAGAACTACCTTATCCTGCGACTAGTTTGAAATGGCTAGATAGAGTCTGTCGTGATGGCTTTAACCAGCGTCGTAAAACCGTTCGTAATTGCTACAAGTCTCTTATGTCGGCAGAAACGCTGGAAGAACTGGGCGTAAACCCTTCTATGCGACCAGAGAATCTAACATTACAACAGTTCGTAGCCATGGCTAACTGGTTAGATGAAAATCATAACTAATTCATTAAAAAACGCTCACTAGCTTGCTAATGGGCGTTTTTTTTTGTCATAGTGAATAGGCAGCCCTTTCAACAGCATAGGAGAGTCATATGGATACAACTTCGCCATGCGTGAAATGCCAAGTACATACCAAATACGTTGAAGAGCAATCTGACCCAGACAATAAGCGCTTTGTCTTTGCTTACGTCATCACGATAAAAAACCTAAGTCAGCAAACTGTGCAATTAATGAGTCGACGTTGGCTGATTACTGATGCTAACGGAAAACAGATCAGTGTCGAGGGTGAAGGTGTGATCGGCCAACAACCAATAATCGAAAAAAGTGATGAGTACACGTATACCAGTGGCACGGCTATTGAGACACCTGTTGGCGTGATGCAAGGTCATTACATAATGATCGATGCCAACGGCAAAGAATTCATTACCGAAATAGAGCCATTCCGCTTAGCTATTCCCAATATTCTAAATTGAGGTTTTTTGTGGCAAATTACATTGTTGGTGACATTCAAGGTTGCTTGGATGAATTGGAACTACTGTTGTCGAAAAGTCATTTCGACAAACAAAAAGATACCCTTTGGATTGCCGGAGATCTCGTCGCTAGAGGCCCTAAATCACTGGAAACACTCCGCTTCGTCAAAGCTATGGGAGAGGCTGCAAAAGTCTGTCTGGGCAATCATGATCTTCACTTATTAGCCGTATCGCTTGGCGTACACAAAGCGAAACCCAAAGACAAAACACTTCCGATTTTAGAAGCTCTAGACAAGACAGATTTATTAGACTGGCTCAGACACCAGCCTTTGCTCTTAGAACATGATGAATTTGTCGTTTGTCATGCAGGTATTTCTCCTCAGTGGACTTTAGAACAGGCGAGAGTCAATGCTCGAGAAGTTGAGCAACAACTACAAAGTGATGGTTGGCAAGCACTCATCCATAATATGTACAGCAATGACCCCGACTTCTGGCAATCAGGACTCACCGGTTTCGAACGTTGGCGTTACATCATTAATGCCTACACCCGAATGCGCTTTTGTTATCCAGATGGGCGCTTAGATATGGCCTGTAAGCTACCTCCTAGCGACGTAAATCCTCTGGAATATGTTCCGTGGTTCAAATTAGAAAATCGTGTCCCGCTTAATAAAACCGTACTATTCGGGCATTGGGCAGCACTAGGTGGCTACATCAGTGAACAGGTTATAGGATTGGATACCGGGTGTGTTTGGGGAGGTAGCCTTACTATGATTCGTTGGGAAGATAAGGCCGTTTTTGAACAACCAGCCTTGGGCTAAATATTCAATAAAAGACGCCTAAGAAACCTCTCTTAGGCACCCAATTATTAGCGCTCAAGAATGACGAACTGCATGTCGTACGCGTTTTTCTCATCCGCTTGATATTGCTCACTATGCACTTGTTTCCAGCCTTCTCCCCAATCAGGAAATTGAGTATCGCCATCAACATTTGCATCGATATAGGTTAGATAAAGTTTGTTTGCCATCGGCATACAGTGTTCGTAAAAGCTGCCACCACCAATGATCATCGCTTCTTCCACATCACTCACTAGGCTCAAAGCTTGTTCCAATGACGTTACCGTCTCTACTCCATCTATGCAAAGCTCTGAATTTCGACTAACAACAATGTTTTGACGACCAGGTAAAGGGCGTCCTATAGATTCATAGGTTTTTCTACCCATAATAACGGGTTTTCCCATGGTGCACTTTTTGAACCAGATAAAGTCGGCAGGTAAGTGCCAAGGCATTTGGTTATCTTTGCCTATGACTCGATTGTCTGCCATAGCGGCAATCATGCTAATAATCATTGAGGTACTGTATTCCTAATTAAACGACGGGTCGGCTGCGATAGAATAACAGTCCCGGCATGGCAAGACCAATAGCCAAACCAGCAATTATAAACATCGCCTTTAGGAAGTTCTCCATTAGAGTAGCCAGAAGCTCTGGGGTATAACCAAGATGATTGATTTCCACCATAGCAATCATAGCTTTATAGGCAAACACCCCAGGAACCATCGGTATTAGCGCGGCCACCGTAAACACTTTAGGATGAGCTAGAAACTTATGCGACCAATGAACGCCAATCATACCGACAATCGTTGCGGCAAAAAAAGTAGCCCATTCAATCGGAACACCATAATGCATCATCAAAAAGCGAGAGCCATGGCCAACTGCCCCACCAATCGCGCAATAAGCTAACGCATTTTGAGGAACATTAAATACCAACGCAAACCCTACTGCTGGAATAGCGGCAAAGAACATGTCGTTAAGCAGAGCAAATAATAATTCCACTATTGTCATTACTGAGCCCACCCTAGAACATCCGTCAGACTCATGGCACCAATTATCCCCAAGCAGGTTGCTAGGGTTAATAAGCTGGCAAACACAAAACGAGCAATCCCCATGTTTACATAACCTTTGACCATATCAGCAACAGAGTTAATTAGTGGAAAGCCGGGGACTAACATGAGCACTGATGACGCCATCACTAGCTGAGGCTGCGCTCCGATGCTATAGATAACTGCTTGGGCAGAAATAAGTGTGGTAACAAACGCCGTGACGGAGAAGTTTAAGAGTGGGTTAAAATGGCGATGGCCGATTTCTTGACGTACCGTCATACCAACGGCTGAAGCTAGAAAAGTCATTGCAAACACTGACCAGTCACCGCCAGCGAGACGACTAAAAGCAGCGCATGATAGCCCTATCATCACCACGACTAGCCAACGATTATAGCGTTCAGGACTGATCTTATTCAGTTTTTTCTGAGCTAGTTGATAGTCAAGAATGCCTTTCTCCATCATGATACAGATACGTTGAACCTGAGTCACAACACGCATATTAAGCCCACGATCTGGGCTTCGTCTTGCCGTCGTAACACAATGTTCTTTGTAAACCGTGGTAATCACTAATGAACTTGCTGACAGTGATACTTCTACTTCGTCCATAGAAGCAGCAATACCCATTCTTCGAGTAATATCGCCAACTAACGTACTTTCTGCGCCATGAGCAAGTAACATTTGCCCTGCTTGCGCAATCAGCCGAGAGACGGCTCGTTGCTTAGAATCCATTCCAGTTTTTTCGTGGTCATTCAGTATTGAATCCATTTTAGGGGCATTTTCATTGTTGATGAACTAAAAACTGGGGCACGATTGACAGAAAACAACAAATTTGTGAAAACTACTCTTGAGACAGATTCAGCGAATAAACTAACAGTCGTTTTAGGCTTACAAGGTCTTCCATTAGCTTCAAATTAAGCCATAAGTAGCCATTGATGCTCGTCTCCTCACCATCAATCTTTGGCAAACTGTTTTTTAAGGTCTCTCTTGCTGTCGCAATTTCTTTACCTGAAAGCTCGGTCTCTAATTTCCCGGTCATTATTAATGTTGCAAGTGCTTCGAACTCTTTCTCAATGATTTTCTGGCAATCATTAAGGGGTTTGGACCAAAGCATATTCAAATGACTGTGCCTGTCGCTCCAATAAGAGGTGTTCAAAAGTTCAATGGAGTAAAGCATGTTGCGAAGCTGTACTTGAATCGCTTCTAATAATTGTGCACTTAGCTTTGACTCTTTAACTGAAGGAGAAATGAGACTTCTCAAGGTTACCATCTCCTTCATTAGCGTTTGCTGGTAGCGCTCAAGGTTCGGCTGTTCAAGCATGTTCAATGATGTGGATATTTGATAGACCTTAGCAAACCGGTCCAGCGTGGCGCCTAGACGCATGCGCCAATGAATAAACGCTCTTTGCGGATAAATAATGCAAAACAACACCGCTAATACACAGCCAATCGTTACATCAAGACCACGCCACAACGCAACTTCAATATCGTGATTACCTGCTCCAATAGTGACCGCAAGGGTAATACCAATCAGCAAACCCACATAAGGGCGTTTACCTAACGCAAAATAGGCACTACAAAACATCACAGCGCCGCACCAAGCATACATAGCCAACATTGACCATTGTCCAAGTAAAATGGCGGTAATCCCTGACAATGCTCCAATAATCGTTCCCATAGTGCGATGCCAAGCTCGTGGTAAAACATTACCTAAATACGAGATAGGGCCAATCACTACTACTAACGTAATGAGTATCCAGGTGCTTTCGGGAATCTGAAAATAACTGGTTAAAGCTAGAGTTAAAACGAATGCCACGGAAATCCGAATGCCATGTACAACACGGTAGTGTTTAAATATCAGAGCATCCACATCCGAAATTCGCCGATTTAAATCCATTTAAAAGGCTTCCTTTAGCATAAAGGGGGAGAAAAGAGAGTTTGCATCAGTTTGCCTTAGTACAAGCCACACTGAAATAATTTGAGTACAAAAAAAGCTGCAAAGTAACTTTGCAGCTTTTTAAATCATTGAGGTAACAATCAGTCACGGACGTAGACAACGTGGCCGTCATCTTCTTCGTCGTCCCAATCATCCCAATCGTCTTCAGTAATCACGTCTTTACCAGACATTGCATCTTTGTGGTAATCGTCCCACATAAAGTCGACTTTCTCTTCCTCAGAAATCTCTTCTTCAGCGCGTGGCAGTGTTTCCATAAAGTCAGCAAGCTTATAGCAAAGCTCTTTAGTTCCTTGCTTATTCACTGCAGAGATCTTGAAGTACTCATCTTCCCAACCAAGTGCGTCGAGGATCTCTTGGATCACTTCATTCGCTTCTTCTTCTGGCATAAGATCGACTTTATTGAATACTAACCAGCGCGGTTTATCCGCTAGCTTTTCGCTGTACTGCTCTAGCTCATCGATAATCGTCAGTGCGTTCTCGATAGGGTTACTTTGATCGATAGGCATAATATCGATCATGTGCAGCAATACTCGGCAGCGCTCTAAGTGCTTAAGGAAACGAATACCTAAGCCAGCACCGTCTGCGGCACCTTCAATCAGACCTGGGATATCCGCCACAACAAAGCTTTTCTCAGGAACAACGCTAACCACACCTAAACTAGGGATCAGCGTAGTAAATGGATAGTCGGCTACTTTTGGCTTAGCCGCCGAAACTGCACGGATAAATGTTGATTTACCCGCATTTGGCAAACCAAGCATACCCACGTCAGCAAGTAGCAACAGCTCTAAACGCAATTCACGAATTTCGCCTTTAGTACCCAGTGTTTTCTGGCGAGGAGCTCGGTTAACCGATGACTTAAATCGAGTATTACCTAGGCCGTGCCAACCACCCTTTGCAACCATCACTTTTTTGCCATGTTCAGCAACTTCAGCAACGATTTCATTAGTGTGAATATCTACAGCTCGAGTACCGACAGGCACTTTAAGTACCTTATCTTTACCACGCTTACCAGTACAGTTACCACCGCGACCATTTTCGCCACGCTCAGCTTCGTAAAAGCGTTGGAAGCGATAGTCAATGAGCGTATTTAGGTTCTCATCTGCTTCGATATAGATGTCGCCACCGTCGCCGCCATCGCCACCGTCAGGACCACCTTTCGCTACGAATTTTTCACGCCAAAAACTAACGACACCGCTACCGCCATCGCCCGCTTGGACTTTTACTACCGCTTCATCAACGAACTTCATCTCTTACTCCGACTACTTCTTCGCTACCCACCACCAAAGCCATCCTGCCGAAAAGACATAAGATCACTTTGTGGGCTCAATCAATTATCACTACATTTTAGCAGATGACAGAGACGATTCCCCATGGTGCAGAGCTTGTTGCTTCAACATAGCTATGCCTAGAGACTCGTCTCTATCGACTGCCCATATAAATAAAAAACCCCGCCGACTCGGCAGGGCTTTTGAATTCAGCTAGAAAGCTTATTCGTAATTTAGCTTAGCGCTAAAATTACTCAGCTTCGATGCTAACGAATTTACGGTTCTTAGGACCTTTAACTTCGAATTTCACTTTACCTTCAGTAAGAGCGAAAAGAGTATGGTCTTTACCGATACCAACGTTAGTACCAGCGTGGAACTTAGTACCACGTTGACGTACGATGATGTTACCTGCAAGAACAGACTCACCACCGAAACGCTTAACACCTAGACGTTTGCTTTCTGAATCGCGGCCGTTACGAGTAGAACCACCAGCTTTTTTGTGTGCCATTGTTAAACTCTCCTAATCGAATTAAGCGTTGATGCCAGTGATTTTCACTTCCGTGAACCACTGACGGTGACCTTGTTGCTTACGAGAGTGCTTACGACGACGGAACTTAACGATTTTTACTTTATCGCCACGACCGTGTTGTACCACTTCAGCAACTACCTTGCCGCCCTCAACAAGAGGAGCGCCAACTTGAATGTCTTCACCGTTAGCAACAAGAAGAACTTTATCAAATTCAACAGTTGCACCAGTTTCAACGTCTAATTTCTCTAAACGAAGAGTTTGACCTTCGCTTACACGGTGTTGTTTACCACCAGATTGGAAAACAGCGTACATATTTTACTCCGCTTTTTCCGCACAGCCTTTTGATTGTTATTTCAACAAATAGGGTGTGCGCTAAACTAATCATCAATAGGGCGCAGATTCTACGCGAATGATTACCCTATGACAAGCCATATTTTGAAAAAATTGGCGAAACACTAATCGCCAATGAAAAGTGCGGCAATAATGCCCTTTCACCATGTATTAATCAACGTTTTTTAGTGTATTATTCACAGATTATAACCAACGACTAAGCCTTATTGGCTCTAAGCTCAACCGGGTACGTAATGGATTTTAAAGCTATCCAAGCACTGACTGCCGATGATATGGCAAAAGTGAATGAAACAATACAAGCACAATTAAACTCAGAAGTTAGTCTAATCAATCAACTTGGTTTCTATATTGTAAGTAGTGGCGGCAAGCGCTTAAGACCGCTACTCGCGTTGCTTTCAGCGAAAGCTTTAGGATATCAAGGTAACGCACATACAACGGCTGCTGCGTTTATTGAGTTCATCCATACTGCGACGTTATTGCACGACGACGTAGTAGATGAGTCTGATATGCGACGAGGTAAAGCAACAGCAAACGCTGCTTTTGGTAACGCTGCGAGTGTTCTAGTAGGTGACTACATCTATACTCGTTCTTTCCAAATGATGACGGGTCTTGGCTCATTGCGCATTTTAGAGCTTATGAGTGATGCCGTGAATGTCATCGCAGAAGGTGAAGTTCAGCAGCTAATGAACTGCAATGACCCTAATACTTCTGAAGAAAGCTACATGCAAGTCATCTACTCTAAGACGGCACGTTTGTTTGAAGCCGCGACTCAAGTTGGAGCTATCCTCAACGATGCCTCTCCAGAAGTCGAACTTGCACTACAGAATTACGGTAAGTACCTTGGAACCGCGTTCCAGCTTATTGATGACGTCATGGATTACACCTCTACGGGTGAAGACATGGGTAAAAATGTCGGTGACGACCTAGCTGAAGGTAAACCAACATTACCGCTTATCCACGCCATGCAGCACGGTGAAGAACACGAAAGTGCGATGATTCGCGAAGCAATTGAAAAAGGTAATGGGATTGATAAGCTCGATACCATTATGGCAACAATGAATCGTGTGGGCTCATTAAAGTACACTGAAGACATGGCCTTTAAAGAAGCTGATAAGGCCATTGAAGCGCTTTCTATCGTGCCTGACAGTGAATATAAAGAAGCCTTAATCGCGCTTGCCTACATGGCAGTGAAAAGAACGGCATAAAGCCAAAAGGGCAGTGATTTTATATCACTGCCCTTTTTCGTTTCTGACACTAAGCTCTAGTAGTATTTATCACAACCGTTATGAAGCTGCAGCTCTTCTTCAACTTCGTCAACAGATAGTGCCCACTGCTCCTCGCTTCCTATTGGTTCAACCAAAACGGACTGTGACTGCTCGTCGACAACAAGCACTCTGCCAGCGCCGTGTTGTGAATCCACCCACATACCTTTTACTACATCTTTCATTTCCATGACCCTTCCTCCCCGCTCCGATTTATTACGGAGTCTTATAGGGTATAGATCAAAAAAGCCGATCTTAAAAAGACCGGCTTTTGCTATTTAAATTAATGTAGGAGTTTACTTAGCGAACTCTACACCAATTTCAATATCTTTATTAAGCGTCTCTAGCATGCCATCTAGTGCTGCTTTCTCGTAATCACTGAGTTCACCGTAGCTAAGGATAGCTTCTGCGCCGTCTTTACCTAGCTTAACTGGTTGTGCGAAGAATGGAGCGTGCTCACCATCACCTTCCACATAAGCACACTCAATAACGTTCTCTTCGCCTTGAAGACCTTTAACAAGAGCTAAACCAAAGCGACACGCAGCCTGACCCATAGACAAGGTCGCAGAGCCGCCACCCGCCTTCGCTTCAACCACTTCAGTACCAGCGTTTTGAATACGCTTAGTTAACGCTTCTACTTCTTCCGCAGTAAACTCAACACCTTCAACTTGAGAAAGTAGCGGTAAAATAGTCACACCAGAGTGACCACCAATAACTGGTACGCGAATATCACCTGGATCTTTCGCTTTCAGATCAGCTACAAATGTCTCAGAGCGAATAACGTCAAGCGTCGTCACACCGAACAGTCTACGCTTGTCATACACACCTGCTTTCTTAAGGACTTCAGCTGCGATAGGCACTGTGGTGTTAACAGGGTTAGTGATGATACCAACACAAGCAGTAGGACACACGACCGCGATTTTCTCGGCCAATGACTTAACGATACCTGCATTGACATTGAATAGGTCTGAGCGATCCATACCTGGCTTACGCGCAACACCCGCAGAAATTAGAACCACATCAGCACCTTCAAGTGCTGGTGTTGGATCTTCACCCGCATAGCCTTTAATAGAAACAGGCGTTGGGATGTGGCTTAGATCAGCTGCAACACCTGGAGTGACGGGAGCAATATCATACAGGGCTAGATCAGAACCAGCAGGAAGACGGTTTTTTAGCAATAGGGCTAGGGCTTGGCCGATGCCACCTGCGGCACCAATAACAGCTACTTTCATGGGAGTTCTCCTTGAGATTTATATCTCTTATTAATAGTCTTGTAGGGTAATTTTTCGTCGATTAGCTAAAAAGTTATAGTAATCACTAATCGATTACAATCAATTAACCTCAGCTTTGCGAGCTCGCGCAACTCACTGATTACGTGCTACTACGCTATCATGACAAGAGGGTGATGAGAACCCATTTTTCCCCTTGCTAATTATAAGGTTATCATCGCTAACTTCAGCATTGATAATAGTGATACCGTTGGCATAAACCATGGATTATTTGGTCAAGATCGAGGTTCTGTGCCACAATAGCCGGATCACTGCTAGTTGAACAAAAATAAGAGGCGTTTATGCGCAATAATGACAAACAAGACAACCTGGTTCGCGCGTTTAAAGCGTTACTAAAAGAAGAGCGTTTTGGTTCTCAGGGCGAGATTGTCGACGCATTAAAACTTGAAGGGTTTGAGAACATCAACCAATCAAAAGTGTCACGCATGTTGACTAAGTTTGGCGCAGTGAGGACCCGCAACGCAAAAATGGAAATGGTGTACTGCCTACCAGCAGAGCTTGGCGTTCCAACTGTCTCTAGCTCTCTACGTGAATTGGTTCTTGATATAGATTACAACAACGCTATCGTCGTTATTCACACTGGCCCAGGTGCTGCACAGTTGATTGCTCGATTGCTCGATTCTTTGGGTAAAGCAGAAGGGATTCTAGGGGTCGTTGCAGGCGACGATACCATCTTCATCACACCAACCTTGAGTGTGTCTACCCAGCAATTGTTTGAATCGGTATGTGATCTATTTGATTACGCTGGCTAAGTTTTAAACATTAACATTTAGAATAAAGTATCACGGAACATGATTGTTCCGTGATTTATATCACATCTTGATAAATCGAAAAGTAAGCCACAAAAAACGCCTAATTGCCTGTTTTTATTGAATAACACCCTAGCTATCCCTATCCTTCCAAATCCTCTAGCACAGACAATTCACCTATATTCATTAACAATTCAGTAATTTTCTGCCAATTTTTTTGGTATGATTGCGCCACTTTTTCAACATATGGATTGAAAAAGATGCCGTTTCCACATAGGAAACCTCTGAAGACATCTATAGTTATTCAGGGCTAATAATGAATAAGGAAGGGAAATTCATGGCATTTAAGAAACTTGTTAAAATTGGTGCTATTGCCGCTGCAGTTATGGGCACTGGCGCTGTTAACGCTCAAGAGTTCATCACAATTGGTACAGGTTCGGTAACAGGTGTTTATTACCCAACTGGTGGCGCAATCTGTAAGCTTGTGAATAAAGGCCGTAAGGAACACAATATTCGTTGTTCAGTAGAGTCCACTGGTGGTTCTATCTACAATGTCAACACAATGCGTGCTGGTGAGTTAGATTTCGGTATCGTTCAATCTGACTGGCAATATCACGGCTACAACGGCACAAGCAAATTTGAAGAGCAAGGCCCTTACAAAAAGCTTCGTGCAATGTTCTCTCTGCACACAGAACCATTCAACATTATCGCTCGCACTGATGCTGGTATCGAAAACGTAACTGACCTTAAAGGTAAGCGCGTGAACATCGGTAACCCAGGCTCAGGTGACCGTGCGACAATGGGCGTTGTTATGGATGCAATGGGTTGGACCAACGCAGACTTTAAACTTGCATCAGAGCTTAAAGGTTCAGAGCGTTCTCAAGCACTTTGTGACAATAAAATCGACGCATTCGTTTATGTGGTTGGTCATCCAAACGGATCAATCAAAGAAGCAACAACATCTTGTGATGCTAAGCTAGTTCCAGCAACGGGCGCACAAATCGATGAGATCGTAGCGGCAAACCCATACTACGCGTACAGCAATGTACCAGCGGGTATGTACCGTGGCACGGATCAAGATGTGAAGAGCTTTGGTGTAGCAGCAACAATGGTAACCACATCAGATGTTTCTGATGAAGTGGCTTACAACGTTGCAAAAGCAGTGTTTGAAAACTTTGACACATTCAAACGTCTGCACCCTGCATTTGCTAACCTGAAGAAGGAAGACATGGTACAAGCAGGCCTATCTATTCCTCTTCACCCAGGTGCAGAGAAGTACTACAAAGAAGTTGGTCTTCTTAAGTAAGACGACTCCGTAGGGGAAGGCTCCCTTCCCCTATCACTTTTCTAATATGAGTATCACTCAAAACAATCAACACCAATTAACCCAATTGGTGTGGCTATTTGGGCTCTCTTTCCAAGCCCGTCATTTTTAGAGCCTTAAGAAACACAACTAAAACCACACGTTTGCATCCATTGACTACAATGTTAAATGCGAAATATGGTTCGTTCATTTTGTTTGAAAAACACTGGACCATAAAATAATAAAGGAAAAAGTACATGACGCAGACAACACAACCGTCGCAAGATGTGCAAGAAATGGTCGCACAAGCTGACACTGGAGCAAGAAGCCCGAAAGGGATTCCCGCAAAAATACTTTGGTTTGTTCCACTATGTTGGTCGCTATTTCAACTTTGGTACGCATCCCCACTGCCGTTCATTTTTAACTTTGGCGTACTAAACGACACAGAAGCACGTTCAATTCACTTAACGTTTGCTATTTTTCTAGCGTTTACCGCTTATCCTGCAATGAAGGGGTCACCGCGCGATCGAATCCCTGCCATCGACTGGATTTTAGCACTGGCAGGTAGTTTATCTGCTGCCTACATTTACCTCTTTTACACTCAATTAGCAGGCCGCTCGGGCGCACCAACGACAATGGACATTGTCGTTGCCTGTACAGGTATGGTTCTACTACTTGAAGCAACACGTCGTGCTTTAGGTCCGCCGCTAATGGTCGTCGCTGCAGTATTCTTGTTGTATACCTTTGGCGGTCCATACATGCCGGATGTTATCGCTCACAAAGGCGCAAGCTTAAACAAAGCGATGTCACACCTGTGGCTAACGACAGAAGGTGTATTTGGTGTTGCTCTTGGTGTTTCAACGTCATTTGTATTCTTATTCGTTTTGTTCGGAGCCATGTTGGAGCGAGCTGGAGCAGGTGCTTACTTTATTAAAGTCGCATTTTCTCTATTAGGTCACATGCGTGGTGGTCCCGCAAAAGCGGCCGTTGTGGCATCAGGTCTGTCAGGCTTGGTTTCTGGTTCTTCCATCGCCAACGTAGTAACTACAGGTACCTTTACCATACCTCTAATGAAGCGCGTTGGCTTTCCGGGGACGAAAGCGGGGGCTGTGGAAGTTGCTGCATCAACCAACGGTCAGCTAACGCCACCGATCATGGGCGCTGCGGCATTCCTGATGGTTGAGTATGTGGGGATTTCATACGTTGAAGTAATCAAAGCGGCGCTACTACCTGCGCTGATTTCTTATATCGCTTTGATTTACATTGTTCACCTTGAAGCTTGCAAAGCGGGTATGACTGGCCTACCGCGCCGCCATAACCCGACGCTTGTTCAAAGTCTCTTATCATTTACCGGCACCATTCTTGGTCTTTGTGTCATTAGTGCTGTGGTGTACTACGGCATTGGCTGGACCAAAGACGTGTTTGGTGACGCTGCGACCCCAATCGTAGGTGTTGCTCTCTTGATATCTTATATCGCGTTACTGCGTGTCTCAGCTAAGTACGCGAAAGAAGGTGGTATTGAAATTGATGCAGAACTTACTGAAGTGCCAGATCCAGGTCCAACCATCAAGTCTGGTTTACATTTCCTACTGCCAATCGTGGTTTTAGTGTGGTGTTTGACTGTTGAGCGCTTTTCTCCGGGTCTCTCAGCATTCTGGGCAACGGTCTTTATGATCTTCATTCTGATTACCCAGCGTCCACTGATCGCAATCATGTCGAAAACCAGTGATGTCAATGCAGAGATCAAAGCTGGTTTTGTCGATTTGGCAGAAAGCCTAGTGTCTGGTGCACGCAACATGATTGGTATCGGTGTGGCGACGGCTGCTGCGGGTACCGTAGTGGGTGTGGTTACACTAACGGGTATTGGCCTTGTAATGACCGACTTCGTTGAGTTTATCTCAGGTGGTAGCATTATCTTGATGCTGCTATTTACCGCCGTCATCTCTCTCATCCTCGGGATGGGTCTACCAACAACAGCAAACTACATTGTTGTTTCAACTCTCATGGCGCCTGTTATCGTCACATTGGGTGCAGCACACGGTTTGATCATCCCACTGATTGCCGTTCACCTATTTGTGTTCTACTTCGGCATCTTAGCCGATGACACACCACCAGTTGGTCTTGCTGCTTTTGCCGCAGCTGCAATTGCTAAGTCCGATCCAATTCGCACCGGTATTCAAGGCTTCACCTACGATATTCGAACTGCAATTTTGCCTTTCATGTTCATCTTTAACACTCAATTATTGATGATGGGAATTGACTCGTGGTGGCACCTTGCTCTGACGGTTATCTCTGCGGTTATTGCGATGCTTATTTTCTCAGCGGCCACTCAAGGTTGGTGGTTTACTAAGAACAAGTGGTGGGAGACTGTATTGCTACTTGTATTAACGTTTACCTTCTTCAGACCAGGTTTTTGGTGGGATATGGCTTTCCCTGCGAAAGTTCTTTCGCCAGGTGTTGAGATAGCTCAAGTTGTTGAGAAGCTAAATGTTGGACAATCCATCGAGTTACGTGTTGCAGGTGAAACCCTCGAAGGTAAGTACGTTGAAAAAACCGTTCGACTACCTTTTGATGATAGCGCTGTCACCGCAGAAGAGCGTATCGCTTCGATGGGACTAATGCTCGACAAAGATGCTGATAAAATGATCATCGATATGGTTGAGTTTGGAAGCCCAGCAGAAGCATCCGGTCTAGACTTTGACTGGGAAATAAAATCTATTGTGCAGGATGCCGATAGACCAATGAAAGAGTGGGTATTTGTACCTGCGTTGCTCTTGCTTCTCGCGATGGCGATGAACCAAAAGCGTCGTGCTCGTCGTGAAAACTTGAGCGCATAAAGGTATCAGGCTCTGGACTCGCTTTTGAACCCAGAGCCTAAAAACCTTAATACGGAACGGATAAAACTAGCCAAGCGTATGCTTTACCCTATGCTAGTAGGGTACAAACCAAAAAGAGAAAACACATGTACAAGCAAATCCTTGTTCCTGTCGATTTAAACGATAAAGGCTTTTCAGACAAAGCTGTAGAAATCGCGGTCTGGCATGCTAAGCACTCTAATGCCGAAGTGCATTTACTAAATGTTCTGCCGGGTATCCATATGTCTATGGTGGCTACGTATTTCCCTAAAGATGCCGCCTCGCAAATGAAAAATGATGTCAAAGCGCAACTTAAATCATTTGCTGATCAGCACATCCCTGATGAAGTCGTCTATAAAGTTCATGTTGCTGAGGGTAAACCTTATGCAACTATACTTGATTATGCGGAGCGCTTAGGCGCAGACTTAATTGTTATGCCAAGTCACAAACGCTCTAAGATCGACAAGGTAGTTCTTGGCTCTGTTGCAAGTAAAGTGGTTCAGAACTCACCCATCAATGTACTGGTCGTTAAACCACAGGCAGATTAATTTCCTCGCCCCACTTTACGTGGGGCGAGTTATTTCTAGACCACTCTATTTTGCGTTTTGCCTTGTTCTACCGCTTCAATATTACTCACTAATATTTCACAAAGCTTCTCTATGGAAGAGCGGCTTCCCCATGCGACATGCGGCGTTAAAATGAGATTGGGCAAATCCATATTCTCGACTAGAGGATTGGTTTGAGGCGCTGGCTCTTCTGTAAAAACATCCACTCCTGCTCCAGCAATGTGATTCTCCTTTAAAGCACAAACCAAAGCCGCTTCGTTAACCAAGCCACCGCGTCCAGTATTAATCAATACTGCCGTAGACTTCATATTCGACAACGCTTCACTATCGATAAGATTGGTCGTTTCCTCGGTCAAAGGACACAAAAGGGCAATGGCATCGCTCGTTTTCAAAAATCGTTCAAAAGGCACATAGCCCTCGCGGCATTGTGTTACACCTTTGCGTTCGGAGAACTGCACATTCATACCAATTGCTCTAGCAAGCGCCGCTGTCGCCTGCCCTAGGGCTCCGCTACCAATAATACCTAAGGTAGAGTGAGCAATATCTTGAATAGGATGAGTGAAGAAACAAAACTTATTCTGACGTTGCCACTCACCATTGCGGATATCGTTGTGGTAAGCAGGAATATTTCGCATCAAAGTAAATAGCAATGCAATCACATGTTCAGGCACCGATTGAGTCGCATAACCTTGGACATTGGTAACGGTAATACCGCGTTGCGCGCAGTAATCGAGCTCAACGTTATTAACCCCAGTGGCAGCCACCGCAATATGTTTTACTTGCTTAGCCTGTTCAAGAATGTCTGAACCTAAATAGACCTTATTGCTAATGACAACATCTGCATCATAAATGCGTTCTAACACTTGTTCAGGCGAGGTCGACTGATATTCGACCCATTGATGTACGAAATTTGGAGTGGGAATCGCGATGGATGCTGGAATGGTATCACGATCTAAAAAGACAATTTTCTTGGTGGCCATGACTTCTCCTTGATGTCGTACGGCCACACACTTTATGACCGAGGCAAGGTCTTATAATCCGGTAAATCTGTCGCGGGGTCAAAGTGTTGCACCACTAATGGCTCAGACACTTGATGAAAATCGCATGGAACGAAAATGGATTGTAGCTTTTCAGTTTCAGGATGGTAGAAACACAGCTCTGCCGCATGCAGCTCTAATCTATCTGAGAAACTCATCGCCTCTTCATGGGCGTAGAATTCATCACCAACGATAGGATGCCCCAGTTCCAATAAATGCACTCTTAGTTGATGTGAACGTCCGGTAATGGGGAATAAGCGCACAATACTTGTCTGTTGTTCCTGCTTTACCACCTGATAGTATGTTTGCGACGGCTTGCCATGTTCGTAGCACACTTTTTGCCTTGGACGATTCGGCCAATCACAAATAAGCGGTAAATCGATTAACCCTTCCGATTCATCAGGTGTTCCCCAAACTCGCGCATAGTAGACTTTATGAGTAAGCCGATACTGAAATTGTTTCTTTAAAGAACGTTCTGCTTCTTTATTTTTCGCTAGTAACATCAGCCCAGAGGTCGACATGTCTAAACGATGCACTACTTGAATCTCGGGATACACCTCAACAAGACGGCTCCACATACTGTCATAATGCTCGAGCGCTTTCCCTGGTACAGATAACAAGCCTGAAGGTTTGTTTACCGCGAGAATATGTTCATCTTCAAATACAGTATCTATCCAAGGATCTGTTGGAGGTGTGTAGCTAAGCATGGCCATAATAATTTACCGCATCACAATGACGTAGGACGCAGATATCTGCGCCCTATTTTGTGTTATTAGTTGTGGCTGACAACGATCAGACGTAGTGAATCCAGTTGGACTTGAGCTTTCGCAATATAGCCATCAAGCTCTTTGATTTGAGCTTCAATCGCTTCGATTTCCTCGTCACGAATATTTGGGTTTACCGCTTTTAGCGCCTGTAAGCGTTCTAGTTCACCATTCAAGCTCGCATACATCGCTTTATGCGCTTGCTCGCGAACCGCCACGACTTTCTCTTCTACCACCTCATTACCCGATTCAATCAATCGATGAACATCGGCTTGAACAGACGTCACCAATTTACTGCCTAAATGGCGATTAACTGGGCTAAGTTGACGGTTGAAGCCTTCAAACTCTACTTGTGAAGAGAGATCATTACCACGAGCATCCATCATCAAGCGAATCGGTGTTGGTGGTAAGAAGCGGCTAATACCACTCTGTTTTGGTGCTTGCGCATCCACAACATACACCAACTCCAATAAGATAGTACCGACTGGCAGTGCTTTGTTTTTCAGAAGCGAAACGGCGCACGTCCCTACGCCTTCACTCATCACAAGATCGATACCGCCCTGAATCATTGGATGTTCCCAACTAATAAAGTTCATATCTTCACGAGAAAGCGCCGTATCGCGGTCAAACGTAATGGTTGCTCCTTCATACGGTAAGCCTGGATAGCTCGGTACCATCATATGTTCAGAAGGCGTCACCACTAGGGCGTTTTCACCTTTGTCATCTTGGTTTAATCCAATGGTGTCAAACAAACTCAGTGCAAAGGTGACTAGGTTAGTATCGCCATCGGTCGCTGCGATTTTTTCGACAATCTCTTGCGCCGCTTCACCACCATTAGAATGCATCTCAAGTAAACGGTCACGACCTTGCTCAAGTTCATGCTTAAGCTCCAGGTTGTAATGTCTTGAGCCTTCAATCACCTCATCCAGCTCGGTCGTATCGCCACTGGCAAGCATGTTTATAATGCTCTCTTCATAGCGGTCATAAACCATACGACCCGTTGGACACGTCTCAGCAAACGCATTGAGTCCTTCATCGAACCAACGTGCCAGTATCGCTTGAGAGGTGTTCTCTAAATAGGGAACGTGCACGTCAATATCACGCTTCTGACCAATACGGTCCAAACGGCCAATACGCTGTTCTAGCAAGTCTGGGTTGAATGGTAAATCAAACATCACCAGTTGGTTCGCAAACTGGAAGTTACGACCTTCAGAACCAATTTCACTACAGATCAAGACCTGAGCACCACCTTCTTCTTGAGCGAAGTAGGCTGCTGCTTTATCACGTTCAAGAATCGACATACCTTCATGGAACACAGTTGCACGGATACCTTCACGTTCACGCAACGCTTGCTCAAGCTGAAGAGCGGTACTTGCACGTGATGCAATCACCAACACTTTCTCGCTGCGCTTTGCGGTGATCTTTTCAATCAGCCAGTTAACACGAGAATCGAACTGCCACCAACTAGAGTCTTCGCCTTCAAACTCTTGGAAAATCTCTTCAGGATAAAGCATTTTCATCGCGCGTGCTTCTGGTGCCATCTTGCCACCAATCATGCCTGATACGCGCATAGAGGTGGTGTATTGCTGTGGAATCGGCATCGGCACAAGGTTTACGTTACGCTTTGGAAAGCCTTTGATCGCGGCACGCGTATTTCGGAACAGCACTCGTCCAGTACCGTGGCGATCCATTAGGTTGTCGATAAGCTCTTGACGTGCAGTGGTTTTTTCTTCATCACTGGCATTGCTTTCTAGAACGTTGAACAATGGCTCAACGTCTTGCTCAGACAATAGCTCAGTAATTTGGTTTTTCGCCTCATTGCTCAGCGCTTCCCCTGAGAACAGAGCTGTTACTGCATCGGCAACTGGCGCATATTGCTCTTCTTCTTTAACGAAAGATTCATAATCAAAGAAACGGTCTGAATCGAGAAGGCGCAATCGTGCAAAGTGGCTTTCGCGTCCCAACTGCTCTGGTGTTGCTGTTAGCAAAAGGACACCCGGTGTCTTTTCGGCCAACGCTTCAATGACTTGGTACTGACGACTTGGATTGTCTTGACTCCACTCAAGGTGGTGCGCTTCATCCACGACCAGCAGATCCCATTCGCCTTCCAATGCTTGTTCAAAACGTTTACGACTCTTACGTAAAAAGTCCAAAGAGCATAGGACAAACTGTTGAGTATCAAACGGGTTATCCGCCTCTGCGTATGCCTCAATGCAGCGTTCTTCATCAAAAATAGAGAAATGCAGATTGAAACGACGCATCATTTCTACCAACCATTGATGCTGTAGTGTCTCTGGTACCACAATCAAAACACGTTGAGCACGGCCAGACAGCACTTGCTGGTGAATGATCATACCTGCTTCAATGGTTTTACCGAGACCAACTTCATCAGCTAGCAATACACGTGGCGCATAACGACGACCCACTTCATGAGCAATAAAGAGCTGGTGAGGAATCAAGCCTGCACGCATACCACAAAGACCGCGCATTGGACTTTTGTGTTGTTCGTATTGATTACTTAGTGCACGATAGCGCAGTACAAAGTTATCCATTCGGTCGATTTGACCTGCAAACAATTTGTCTTGCGGCTTGTTAAAACGAATTTGATGGCTCAAGAAGATCTCGCGCAATGAAACGCCCTGCTCTTCTGTATCTTGACGTGTACCGACATACGTTAATACGCCTTGGTCTTCGAGCACTTCTTCAACTAGAAGCGTCCAACCTTCTTGGCTATCTATGACATCGCCAACATTAAAGATAACTCTGGTGACTGGCGCATCACTGCGTGCGTACACACGGTTTTCTTCTGATGCAGCAAACATAAGAGACACTGTTCTCGCATCCAATGCGACGACCGTACCTAAACCTAAATCACTTTCCGTATCGCTAATCCAGCGCTGCCCTAAAGCAAATGTCATAGAGAGACTACCTCAACTCGTATCGATATCTTTTGGTCATTCAAACGGTAACTCAGTCGAAAACTAAGCTCAAAACCCCGCCCAAATAATAGTAGGTGATAGAGCAAATATTGCTCATTTTCACCCTAGGGTGAAAGGTCGCTAATCTTACTTGAAGGCGTGATGCAGGTCACGCCAATTACAAGGAAATCCTAAGTTTTTTTTGTATTGTCGTGGCTGACATCAAACTGCAAAAAAATAGTGGCAAATGTAAAGACCAAAGTGAGTTTTTTCACTTATACTCAAATTGTAAACGTTAATAACATGTTACCAAAGAACCATGTTTTAATTGAATACAAGGGTATCAGGTTCAATCAGACTAACCATCGATTGAACATAGCAAGGTTGACTCACTAAGATAGGAAATCCGAGCCAGCATTGACCCCAGTCTGACTCGTTCCCAATCCGAGTTAACCGCAAAGGACAAGCGCCAGTTGCGGCAAGGAGACTCTATGGGCGATACCGACCGTAAATTTTTCGTTCTCGACACCAACATCCTTCTCCACGAACCCCACGCCATTTTTTCGTTCAAAGAACACGATGTCGTCATACCCATGACCGTACTTGAAGAACTCGATCGTATTAAGGACAGCAAACGCGATGTTGCTCGTGATGCACGCGTCGCAATTAGAGCTCTTGAAGATATCTTTAAAGAAGCGACGCCTGATGAAATTTCTGAAGGAATTCCCTTCTCTCACCAAATGGAAGCAACAGGAACCATTTCAATATTGGCAGACTATGTGCTGCAAGAAACAGTCAAAGCTTTCGCCGACAAGGAAGGCGACAACCGGATTCTCAATGCGGTGCTCTACTTGCAAAATAAACGCTCTCCTCGAGAAGTCGTTTTAGTCACTAAAGACATCAACATGCGCTTAAGAGCTAAAGGAGCAGGTGTTCGCTTTGTTGAAGACTATCGTACTGATCAACTAATCGATGATGTTCAGTACCTCACAAAAGGTTTTCAAAAATCTGAAGGGGCGTTTTGGGAACATATTGACGAGGTGGAAACCAAGACCCTCGCCAACAAGACGTATCACACTTTCGACAGAGCCGCGATTGACCCAACGTTTATCAATCAATACTTGATCGATGACAGTAGTGATTTTGCTGGACGAGTAGCCGACATTGATAGTGATAAAGTGACAATTCGAGATCTGAGCCAAGAACGCCTATTGTGTCGACAAGCATGGGACATTCGCCCTAAGAATATCTACCAAGGCATGGCCATGGATGCTTTACTCGACCCTGATATCGATTTAGTGATTCTCACAGGTGCCGCTGGTAGTGGTAAGACGCTACTCGCTATGGCTGCAGCGCTAGAGATGACGATAGAGAGAGGTATGTTCGATAAGATCATCGTCACCCGAAATACACCAGATATTGGCGAGTCCATCGGTTTTCTTCCGGGTACTGAGGAAGAAAAAATGATGCCTTGGTTGGCTGCCATTACCGATACACTCGAAGCGCTACACAAGAACGATCACTGCACTGAGGGCTCACTGAAATACATCTGTGATAAAGCGAACATTCAGTTCAAATCTATTAACTTCATGCGCGGACGTTCAATCCAAAATGCGTTTGTTTTACTCGATGAGTGCCAGAACTTAACAGCCTCTCAGATTAAAACCATCATTACTCGCTGTGGTGAGGGGACTAAGATTGTCTGCTCGGGTAACTTAGCACAAATTGATTCCCCGTACTTAACGCCAGTAACATCAGGGTTAACATATATGGTTGAGCGCTTTAAGAACTTCGGAGGCAGTGCCAACATTCACTTAAATGGTGTAGTAAGAAGTAGATTGGCCGAATTTGCAGAGGAAAACTTGTAAGTGGCTGAGACGTCATCCCCTTGAAAAAGGGGATGACGGTAGTTTTTGCTTTATACTTGTGAACTTAGTCAGTACCGCCGACAGTTAGTGCATCTAACTTCAAGCTTGGCTGACCAACACCAACTGGCACACTTTGCCCAGCCTTACCACAGACGCCAACACCGCGGTCGATACTCAGGTCATTACCCACCATAGAGACTTGCTGCATCGCTTCGATACCAGAGCCAATTAGCGTCGCACCTTTCACTGGCGCAGTAATCTTACCGTCTTCGATGAGATACGCTTCTGATGCTGAGAACACAAACTTGCCAGAGGTAATATCAACCTGACCACCACCAAAGTTTGGTGCATAAAGACCTTTCTTCACGGTAGAGATAATTTCTTCTGGAGAATGCTCACCCGGCAACATATAAGTGTTGGTCATACGAGGCATAGGTAAGTGGGCATAGGATTCACGACGTGCGTTACCTGTAGGGTTTACTCCCATTAGACGCGCATTAAGCTTGTCTTGCATGTAACCTTTCAGAGTGCCATTTTCAATCAACGTATTGTACTGTCCATGAACACCCTCATCGTCCACGTTAAGCGAACCACGAAGGTCTTGCAGTGTTCCATCATCAACAATCGTACACAGGTTTGATGTAACTTGCTGACCTACCTTGCCGGAGAATACTGATGACTCTTTACGGTTAAAATCACCCTCTAGGCCATGACCTACGGCTTCGTGTAACAGTACTCCCGGCCAACCAGAACCTAGTACAACTGGCATAGTACCAGCAGGTGCGTCAATCGCTTCCAGATTGACTAGCGCTTGGCGAATGGCTTCATCGGCATAGTTGTAAGCGACTTGTTGACCTTCTTCTGTTGAGAGGAAGAAATCGTAACCATAGCGGCCACCACCACCGGCACTACCACGCTCACGACGGTCACCTTTCTGTGCTAATACACTGATAGATAAGCGCACCAATGGGCGCACATCTCCAGCAAAGGTTCCATCGGTTGCCGCCACTAGCATTTGCTCATAGACGCCACTTAAGCTGACAGAGACTTCTTTAACTAAAGGCTCTTTAGTACGAATGTAGGCATCAAGCTGCTTTAGCAGTTCAGTTTTTTGTTGTTTTTCCCAACTTTCTAATGGGTTAACCGCTGCATAGTAAGCTTGATTATCGCGACGAGTAAGCGCGTTAACTTGCGCGCTTTGACCTTGCTGTGCAATGCCTCTTGCCGCTACTGCACTTTGCTTCAGACCATCCAGTGTGATTTGGTCTGAGTATGCAAAACCCGTTTTTTCGCCAGCAACCGCTCTAACACCAACACCGCGGTCGATATTAAATGAACCGTCCTTGATGATGCTGTCTTCGAGCACTAGAGATTCGTGCCAGCTGGATTGAAAATAGATATCCGCATAGTCAATCTGGCGAGTTGCAATGCTCGCAAGCGTAGCTTCAATATCTTGCTCAGACAGACCTGTAGGCCCTAATAGCGCGTCTTCTATGCGTTCCATATGATTACTCTTTATAGTAAATATAATTAGTGTAAGTGCTGTTCAAATCGAATGTGTTTAGCGACAGGCATACTCTGTCTCACTTCTTCAACAACATCAAAATTCAGTTCGGCGGTTATTGTACCTGTCTGCTGCTCAAGCTGTCCTTGAACCTCTCCCCAAGGCGATATCACCATAGAGTGTCCCCAGGTTTCTCTTCCACACGGGTGGGTGCCACATTGATTAGCTGCGACTATCCAACATTGGTTTTCAATCGCTCTAGCACGCAACAGGACTTCCCAATGTGCCTTTCCAGTCACCGCAGTAAATGCCGCAGGCACAACAATTACGCTCGCCCCTTGAGCCCTCAACGCACTGAATAGATGTGGGAAACGCAGGTCATAGCAGATGGTTAAGCCCACCGCACCAAAATCAGTCGGCACCATCGCAATGCTTGTACCCGCTTTAAACGTTTCTGATTCACGGTAATTTTTGTGACCATCATTGACGTCTACATCAAACATATGCAGCTTATCATAATGATTCATACGCTGCCCATTTACGTCAAAGACCAGCGTTGTTGTAGTCACTTCCGTTTCAGAAACCCGAATAGGAAAGCTGCCAATAATAAGGTGAATCTGATGGCGTCTTGCTAAGTCAGATAACTTGTCTTGATACTTGCCTTTTCCTAAAAATTCCGCGTGACGGTGATAATCGTCACGGGAACCAAAAACCAGCGAGTTCTCTGGGGTAAGAATCCACTTCATCCCCTTAGCAGAAAGAAACTCAACCTTATGTTCAATGAACTTGAAGTTCTCTTCTGGTTCAGGTCCTGATGTCATTTGTATGATGCCAAAGCGTTCCTTGCTCATGGTGTTACTTAATCTCCTTCTTGAGGTTTTCAGGTAACTTATACTCTCCCTGACTCCTCGAAATCTCACTTACCGTTGGTGAGTCCAGTGGACCTTTAACTGAGTAGTTAACTTGTGTCACGACCTCAACCACTGGTGATATCACTGTCGTCACGGCAAGCACAACCAATGCTGTCTGAGGCGTCACCGCAAAAGCCGTAATGATAGGGATCCCTGAAGTCATGTCAGGCGTAAAGTTTACTTCAGCGTCGACGGTTTGAGTCGAGAGGTCAGCCAATCCTTTAATCGTCATTTCACCAGCGACCGCATCCATCTTAATGTCATTGGTCACAAACACGCCATCTCTGATTTTGCCGCTACCTGTAATTGAGTTAAACGCCATCCCTTTATCAAATACATCGGTAAAATCGAGCTGCATCTTACGAATAATGGAATCCAAGCTAAACAAACCAAGCAAGCGTGCGGCACCGCTCACATCAGAGATAATACCTTTACCTAGCTTAGTACTGATTTCACCACTGACGGTATTTACTCGCATCGACCATGGTGCGCCATCCCACGTTAACTTTGAGTCGAGATCAAATGGTGCACGTTGGATACCAGAGGTAATACCAAATCGTTCCATAAGATCACTGTTGTTCTCACCACTGACTGCTAGGTTGACCTGTGTTTTATTTTGCTGACCAGCGACCATCCAGTTGCCGTCAATATGTACTTTGTTTGTCCCACTCGATAAGTCCAGTTTTTTCCAAACGAGCTTATTACCTTGTCGTTCAACATCCATATCCACTTTGCCGACTTTGTAACCTTGGAACCAGAAGTTATCAATTGTCAGTTGAGTATCCGGCATGATATCAAAGAAGGTTTTATCAAACTCAGTCACTAATGGTGCTTCAAGGTTTTCCTGAGTGATCAGCGACTCATCATCCTGTGCCTTCTTATCAAATTCTGGCACGTAGATATGCAGACGCTTCAACGCAACATACAACTCGTTGTTGTCGCTGTAACTCGCCTGCCCTTTTGCCTCTTGGCTATCAAGATCGAACTGCCAGCCACCTTTTTTGTATCTGGCATTGAAGTTCACATCGTGCCACTCAATACCACCTAACATCAGTTCTTTCGCTTCCACGTTTACCCGTTTAGGTAATGGAAGCTCCGGTTTATTCAGCTCATCTAGTAATGCTTTCTTTTCACTCGGCGGCTCTTTAAACAACTCGCTCCACTGGTCGACATTGAACTTATCGGACCGTACTTGGAAGTGATGGCCAACTATAGGGCTGATTTTGAACCCACCTTTCCCCAACACCAAGTTAGTCGCCTTAAGAACCGGAACCTCTCCTGTGATATCAATCTCGGTTTGGTATTTAACGGAGGGTAACTGCAATCTAGCGGTTATAGCTTGTTGGTTTCCGGAAGCTTGAAGCCTTGCTTTACCTGATTCACCAAACGCTTTTTTGAGTGGATAAGGATAGTCACTCGCAATGGTTGCAAGGTTAGCATTCAGATCAAGCTGGTAAGTAAAGCCGACATCGTTAAGCTGAATATCCACGTCTAGGTTCCAAGGCGAATGCCCTGCCAGTCGACTGACCACCTTATCACCAACATAAGGCTCTAGAGGTGCGGTTTTCCAATCTCCAACCGCATCAATTCCAACCGAATAACCTTTGCCAGCATTCTGCCCTTGAAAATCAAGGAAAATCGGCTGGTTCAGTAAGTTTGCAGACAGCCCTGTCGCTTTCACCACATCATTGTCAAACTCAACTCTACCGGACACTTTTTCCAGCGTCATCGGGGGAGCATCAATTTCGACATGATTGTCTTTTAGCTCCGCATACCCCCAAGCTCTGGACGGAGTATCGTCGCCAGAAAACGGAATATACAACTGGAAGTCGGCATTAACATCGCCACTAACTTGAACCGCGGTTAACGCGGCACCAACCGAGTCCACCAGCGGCGAAGCGGTCATATAATCCCTGACGGCACTGCCTTGACCTGTTGCCTTCGCTTCTATTTCAAGGTGCCCATCACCACTGAGTACTGGAATTCGACCCGTAATTCGCTGGCCTTTAACATTCATCAGTGTCGCAGAGCGAGAGTCCAAATACATGGTCTCATTCTGGAACAACAAATCGAGTTGTAAATCAGTCAGTGGTGGCCAATTGGTATCAAAACTAAATTTAGCATCGCGAAGTCCCACCCAAGCTTGGAACATGCCGTTATGTTCTCGATATGGGAAGTCTGACAGTTTGCCATACCACAACAGCTTAGATGTATTGACTCGACCCGCTTGGATCGCTGCCGATAAATAGTCTGTAAGACTTTGCCCCATAGCTAAAGTTGGCAGATAACGCCAAACCTCACCTGCATTGTAAAGATCCGCTTCGGCATAGAATGACAAGAATGGGCTGTCATTCTTAGGGAAATCAAGTCTAAAAGCACCAAGCACTTGCAAGTCTGGCGTCGCAGCCGTCACTTTATCAGACCATAACGACCAACCTTGCTCGCCGTTATTTTGCCAATGAATATCAACCAAACCTTGCTTAATATTCAGTGGAGCTTGAAACACATCACCATAAGGGAAACGATCATCAATAACGTTAACGCGGGCATGAGCTTGCTTCATGTTACCGCGCACCGATCCTGAGACATGAGAGAAGCCTGGCAAAAGTTCCCATTGCGACATCGACATATTCTCAAGGTGTGCCGAATATTTCAGGGAGTCAGTACCATTAGTTTGGGACAGTCGAATATCTTCAATCAGCCCACCTGGGTTGAGTTTAGTTAACCACTCTTCCACACTCGGGTCAGGACTTAGTGATGCCAATGGCTTTAACGCATTCACATCGAGCTGAGAAATATTCACTTGCCATTGCTGTTGGCGATTCCATTCTGCTGCAATATCCAGTTCAGGCCACGGAACATCATTAGTTCTGGCTTGAACTTCATGAACATTTAGCTGCCAACCAGCATCTGATGGCAATAAATGCATAACCGCAGACTCGACGAATAGATCGTGGTCTTTGCCATCTTTAGACCAACTAAGCTCAGATGGTAACACTTCAAGATAAGCTTCTTTTGCAGTGCTGTTATCCAATGTAATCCAGCTGCGTAAGCTGACTTCACCATCTTTAATACCAGTTTGCTGCTTTTGAGTTTCAGACAGCCACGGGGACAGTGACATTTGGTCCACAGCGACGTAAAAGTCGCCAGAAACATTCGACAGCGAGCCTTTATCAATAAAGTCCGCTCTCACTTCTAGTGAGTTTAAGTTTGCATCGGCAATGGAGATGGTGCCCTGTGCTAAATGGCGTGCCTTTTGATTCCGCCATTGCAGATTCTCTATATCTAACTGACGTTCTTCACCAGATATAGATTGATACAACACAGTTGAATTAGCGACAGCAAAGCGATCTAACTGCCTTAATAACAAGTTATCTAGGCGGTTGACCAACTGCTCGCCACTCGCTGCGGGTTGCTTGGGCTGTTGAACCGTTTTTGGCTCGGTCGCTTTTAGTAAATCGACCGAACGAATGTCCAACATCATGTCATTAATGACCATATCCGCTAAGACAGGCTGTCTTTGAATAATGGTTTGAATCAAGTCAAATTCGAGCTCTAAATTCCCGACTTCGAATTTGGTTTCAGGACTTTCAGGAAGACCTACAACAACACCTTGAAGAGAAATAGAAGGGTGAGTGTTACGCCAAAAACCGCGCACATCTTTCAAAGAAATATTGAGACCTGTTCCTTGGTTTACCCAAGTCACAATTTCTGGTTGAATTTTGTTTAGCTGTGGCAAACCCACACGCAACACTGTGACCGCAGAGGCAAGTAATACCAATACGGTCAGTAGTAACCAGAGAAAAAAACGGACAACCCGATTAACGCGAGAACTCACAAATTACTCATTACATCATAACAACATCAAATTGTTCTTGAATATATAAAGGCTCAGCTTGAATTCGAACCTGTTTACCTATAAAGACTTCCAGTTCAGCCAATGCATGAGATTCATCGCCTTCAAGTGCTTCAGCAACAGCAGGAGACGCATAAGCCACGAATTTGTCGGCATCGTAAGCTCGATTAACACGCGTGATCTCGCGTAAAATCTCATAGCAAACTGTTTCGACGGTTTTAACCGAACCTCGGCCTTCACAAGTTGGACAACCACTACAAAGAACATGTTCAATACTTTCTCTAGTTCTTTTTCGTGTCATCTCAACCAACCCTAACTGGGTGAATCCATTGATATTCGTCTTCACTCGATCTTTAGAAAGTGCCCCTTCTAGAGAGTTCAACACACGTTGACGATGCTCTTCAAGGCCCATATCGATAAAGTCGATGATGATGATACCGCCTAAGTTACGCAGTCTAAGCTGTCGAGCAATAGCTTGCGTTGCTTCGACATTGGTGTTGAAGATAGTCTCTTCTAAGTTGCGACGACCTACGAATGCACCGGTGTTAATATCAACCGTTGTCATCGCTTCAGTTTGATCAATAATCAAGTAACCGCCAGACTTTAAGTCGACTTTACGTTCAAGTGAACGTTGAATCTCATTCTCGGTATCGTACATATCGAAAATGGGCTTATCGCCTTCATATAGTTCAAGCAAACTCTCCAGTTCAGGTACAAACTCGCTAGTAAACTCTTTTAAGCTCTCAAAAATCAGTCTTGAATCCACTTGAACACGAGTAATTTCCGTCCCAACGAAATCACGAAGAATACGATGCGCTAGACCCAATTCACCATATAACGTTGAACGCGTTTTATATTTAGTACGACGTTCATTGATTTTGGTCCACAAACGCTTAAGGAATGCAGCATCTTGCGCCAGTTCTTTTTCATTCGCTCCTTCTGCTGCAGTTCGAATAATAAAGCCACCGTTTTCATCGCAGTAGTCAGCAACCACATTCTTTAAACGGTTACGCTCTTCTTCGCTCTCGATACGTTGAGAAACACCGACATGACTCGCGCCAGGCATAAAGACGAGGTAACGGGATGGGAGGGTGATATCCGTGGTTAAACGAGCACCTTTAGTTCCAAGCGGGTCTTTGACCACTTGCACTATGATGTCTTGACCTTGACGAACTAACTCAGAAATATCACGGACTTGAAACTGCTTCTTTTCATTTTCAGCCACACACTCAGTGTGCGGTACGATGTCGGAAGCATGCAGAAACGCCGCTTTTTCGAGGCCGATATCCACGAAAGCAGCCTGCATTCCAGGCAAGACTCGGCTCACTTTACCTTTATAGATGTTGCCAACAATTCCACGCTTTGCTTCGCGCTCAATGTGGACTTCTTGGAGAACCCCACCTTCAATCATGGCAACCCTTGTTTCACTAGGAGTTACGTTTATTAACAGCTCTGCACTCATGAGCGCACCTCAATATTTTTAATTATTTATAAATTCTTGCAAGAGCTGGTCAGTTTCATACAGTGGCAGTCCAACTACAGCGTAATAGCTGCCCTCGATTCGAGTGACGAAGCGTCCCCCTAATCCTTGGATTCCATAACTGCCAGCTTTATCTTGAGGTTCTCCACTTAACCAGTATTGTTCGATTTCTTTTTCGCTAAGTGTTTTGAACCATACATCCGTCGTTACCACGACCGATGACTGCTTATTCTTAGATACAACACTGACAGCAGTGAGCACCTGATGTTTTTCTCCCGACATCCCTTGAAGCATAGCTTTGGCATGTTCGAAATCATTGGGTTTTTCTAGTACATGTTCGTTTAAAACGACGACCGTATCAGAACCGACAACTACAGAGCTGGAGTCGCTCAGCTCAAGCCCAGCCATCGCTTTCTCTAACGACAAGCGCTCAACGTACTGTTGAGCACTTTCTTGGGCTTGTTTCACTTCTTCAATATCAGGGCTCACCACTGAGAATTGGTATCCGAGCTGGCTTAACAGCTCTCTGCGTCTTGGTGAAGTTGACGCCAATACTATCTTTGTAGTCATTGATTTACCTGACATGCCAATGCCGTCTTACACGACGCAACAGTAAAAACATCCATGGCCAAAGTATACAATTAATCAGACCACTCCACAGCGACATCGGATTAAAAGTGACGTCTTGGATCAAATACTCACCAAAAAAGATAAACACTTCTAGCAGCATAGATATCAAGGCCATGATCGTAGCCTGCTGCCAAAGTGCCATGTTTCTAAGTACCAAGAAATTAAGAGCCACGATATAGATGACAATCGACATCATCATCCCGCGAATGCCCAAGGTAGAACCGACTAGCAGATCCCAAGTCAGACCAACGATCAATGCGGTACCCACATTTACTCGATGCGGAAGTGCTAAAACCCAGTAACCTAAAACCAAGAATAACCATGACGGTCTTACGAAGTCTAGCACGCCTGGCCAAGGTATGGTTTGCAATACAAGCGCCACTATCAGTGACACACTGATCACTAAGTGACTGCGAAATGAACTATTAGCCATAATAGTATGAGAATCCTTTATTGCGCGTTCAGCGTATCTTCAACCGCTTGTTGCTGTCTATCATTACTCGGCCAAATCAACAGTAAGTATCGTAGTCGATCAAAGTCGACCACGGGCTCCGCAATAATGCTGGCAAACTCTCGTCGATTGTCTCGTTGTACCGATTTAACATGAGCAACTGGATAGCCTTCGGGATAGATTCCACCCAGACCAGAGGTCACCAACAGGTCATCTTTCTGAATGTCAGTACTTGTTGGAATGTGCTCTAGTTGAATCTCATCGATAGACCCATTGCCTGATGCAATAACTCGAATATCGTTACGAATGACTTGCACTGGTATTGCGCTGTTAGAGTCTGTCAGTAGCATAATACGGCTGTTGTGAGCGCCAACGAAGGTCACTTGACCAACGATACCATTTTCATTAATAACCGGCTGACCTTCGTAAACACCGTCGATACGACCTTTATCAATCACCACTTGGTGACGATATGGTGACGTGTCCACAGCCATAACCTCTGTCACCATCTTCTTTTCATCTCGGACGAAAGATGAGCCTAAAAGCTCACGAAAACGCTGGTTCTCTTCACGGTATTGATCAAGCAAAATCAAGTCACTTTTAAGGCGCAACACTTCGCGTTTTAAGTTTACGTTTTGCTCGGCTAGACCTTGTCGAGTATTTAGCCTTTCATAGACGCCATCAAACATGGTACGAGGAAGGTTCGCGGCATACTGAATCGGTGCGACTGCACTGTTTAATAAGTAACGGAAATTTGAGAATGTATCTAAACGACTATCAGCCAGCATTAAGCCGGCTGATAAAGTAACAGCAAGAAATAACCGAAGTTGTAAAGAAGGACCTCGACCAAATATTGGTTTCATGTACTCATAATCCTGATGTGGACTCTAGTTTCAGTGCCACACCAAAACTAGAGTGAAACCATTATTCTTCTGTAAATAGATCGCCACCGTGCATGTCGATCATTTCTAGAGCTTTACCGCCACCACGAGCCACACATGTTAGTGGGTCTTCAGCGATAACAACAGGGATACCAGTTTCTTCAGTGAGCAATCGGTCTAGATCGCGTAGCAGTGCACCGCCACCTGTTAGTACCATACCGTTTTCAGAAATATCAGAAGCAAGTTCTGGCGGACATTGCTCAAGCGCAACCATCACTGCCGATACAATACCAGTTAATGGCTCTTGCAACGCTTCTAGAATTTCATTTGAGTTTAGGCTAAAGCTACGAGGCACACCTTCTGCAAGGTTACGACCACGTACTTCAATCTCTTCAACCGTATCACCTGGATACGCAGAACCGATTTCGTGCTTGATCTTCTCAGCAGTCGCTTCACCAATCAAGCTGCCGTAGTTTCGGCGCACATAGTTGATAACCGCTTCGTCAAATCGGTCACCGCCGATACGTACTGAAGAAGAGTAAACCACACCGTTAAGTGAGATAACCGCAACTTCTGTTGTACCACCACCGATATCAACAACCATAGAACCTGTTGGCTCAGAAACGCGTAGACCTGCACCAATAGCAGCAGCCATAGGTTCATCGATCAAATACACTTCACGAGCACCTGCACCCAGTGCAGACTCACGGATAGCACGACGCTCTACTTGTGTTGAACCGCAAGGGACACAAACTAGAACACGTGGGCTTGGTTTAAGAACGCTGTTGTCGTGCACTTGTTTGATAAAGTGCTGAAGCATTTTTTCGGTCACATAGAAGTCAGCAATAACGCCATCTTTCATTGGACGAATCGCAGAAATATTACCAGGCGTTCGACCTAGCATCTGCTTCGCTGCATGGCCTACCGCCGCAACGCTTTTGGCTGAACCCGCACGATCTTGGCGGATTGCTACTACAGAAGGCTCGTCAAGGACGATACCCTGTCCTTTTACATAAATCAGTGTGTTGGCAGTACCTAGATCTATCGATAGGTCGTTAGAAAACATGCCACGCAGTTTTTTAAACATATTCTTCGCTCGTCCTGCAAGAATGAGAAGACAAAAATTGCACTAAATGTACCAATGCCTTGCCATCACAGCAAGGCATTGAAGCAGAAACATGGGGTGAAACCCGCATTTTCTTACAGTTTCCTTACTTAACGCAAAAAATTCACAGGATTTATTGTCCGATAAGGCGTGGCTCACCTCGATAAATGACTCTATCATTTCCTCTATGTGATCCGAAGGTCACTACAGCATGTGGATCTTCATCACCCACACCGCGCCAGTTATATCTCAACCAGGAACGACCGGCATTACTGTCAAAACACTTAACAGCACTATCGTTTTGGTTCAGTTTAATTGGGGCACTTTGATCAAGCCTTAACCACAAATTAACTTGTTCGCGAATCCTATTGTTGCTTGCAAAGAGTTGGCTGCTGCTACCTTGGCTGATGGCAGCATCTTCTGTGGTTATAGTATTGCCGTCTTTATTAAACAGCTTTGCATCTGTCTCTAGCTGACCTGACCACAAGATCTGCCGGCAGTAGTGCTTACCATTGAATACAGAACCACTGTCTTCATCATTGAGCACAAACCCAGTCTCAGTCCAATATTCTGTTCTCAAAGGGATATTGATGTCCGTTGTCAAATCGCCACCAACGTTATCTATCACCATACGGCCATAACGAAACTCGGGTTGTATTGGGAACGCTTTCGCGTTGGTACCACTTACGGTTAAAGAAGGGCTTTCAAAATCTACACCGTCAACTAAATTAGACTGTACCCCAAAGTGCCCTTTAACAGGCAGTTCTTTTATCGAGGTAACACCATCCAGTTGATAACGTTTAGAGAAAACATAATCACCAAAGCTAGCCTCAAGTCGAGCTCGTGAAGTGCTGCATGACAAGTCAGTAGAATCGCACTTCCAAGCTTCACTATCCCAACTCGTTGCCGTCGCACTTATTCTCGGTAAGTAACTATCACCACTTTCATTGGCAGCAACATGATTTAAGGTCACCATCAAATTGGAGGCAAAATAACCATAGTTAGGGGTAGGTGATTTTTCTAGATTACGCGCCTCCACAACAAAGCTTGGTTTTATTGGTTGGCCCATATATGCAAACCCTGAATGCCCTGACTCATAGCCCCATTGATTGGAGACCATAGCAAGATGATGAGGATAGAAGCGGCCGATACTACGGCTACTTGGATTGATTACCATCCCCAAATAGTTCGATTGACTTTGAGTCTGTACTAGAAGACTTCCGACATCTTCCCAATAGAGAGCGTAAAATGGCAACGCACCATTACTACCTCGATTACTACGAACAAATGTTGACCCGTCCTCACCATCCATTTTAATAGGGAATCTTTCGTCGACAGGTCTAACTGCAGGCGTGTTCTCAGTGGCAGTGAGTAAAACACTGGAGACAGGCGCATCATTATCGAAGTAATTTTTGGTGATAAATTGCGACTGGCAAAAGGATGGCAATATCGGAATTTCACCTTGAGTCGCGCCATTTTTCTGCCATCGAATTGGAACGGCATCTAGGTTAAAGCGTTCCCCTGCTGCTTTATAGCCACTGCCTTGAGATGAAGTACCATCTAATGCTAATTGGTAGTTTGATGCATCACAGATCGCGAACGTCCACGGCCTTACTTTTAACTCGTGAACTCCTTTATATGTGACGCATTGCTTCGCGGCGTCCGCACCTTGTTGGTCTGAAGGGTTATGCTCACTCTCATTGACACAACGCGTCTGAGATAACTCAAAAGAAACTCGCCCAGCTTCATCGTATTGAATATCCATCAGAGCACTGCGACCAGCATCAGGGGTGCTGCTGCCATGAGAAAAATCTAGTGCGAGATCCGTCACTGGAATTGGCACAAAATCATTACTCTGTGCAGCTTTGACTTTAACTGATGCCTGTACTGTTGGAGATTTGGGTTCTAGATAACGTGTCGTTGTAATATCAACGTTTTGCACTCCAGAATAGTTTTTTGCTGCTACAACTTGGGACAGACCTGAACGCGTTACATTACAGGTCACAGGGCGTACTTCGAGCGTTGCCGATTTTCCAGCAATCAAACTAGACGCTTGCGGCGTAAATTCAAACTTGTTTGCCGTAAACTCGTAGTTACCTGTCACAAGCGTATTGTTCGCACTCTCCACCAATTCACCGGACACGCTGAGCTGTTCGATATGTTGGCTACTCACATCAAATATAACCCGGCCGTTAGTACTTGGGTTGTATAGCCCCTCGCTAATACGAATCCCTTCTATCAATTGCATTGTGGCAGAGGCAGGCACTGTAATTCTGACGCCTTTGGTGTAGTCTTCAATAGGCTTACCGTACTTATCTACCACATTAAACGTGACTCGTTGGGTTTCACAACTCAATGCGATACCTTTTAATGGCTCTAATTCCAAATAGTAGTCTTGACTTGGTGGTGGCGCTTTACATTGCGCAGGAATACGCGCAAACAACACATTACCTTCACCTTCAATATCATTATCATCTCTGTCTTTATGTCGTTTCCGATCATCATAGTCACGCTCACCAAGCGTCACATTTGGGGCAGCAACCCCACCAAAGATGTAGTTGTCTTCACCATTGACTAAGAAACCTCGCGTTCCGACAGTAGCAGCTTTAGGAGGGACATAAAAATAGGCTTTGATAACAGAGTCTTCACTCTCTATTTCAATGTCACTGCCCGCGCCATGCCCGACAAAAAGTAAATCTTCACTGTTTCCTAATGTATTGATTTTTAGCTCATCTTTGAAGTGAGGCGGATACAGCTCTCCGTTTGCTTTTATTCCTCGATAATTGATCTTAACTGGCCCATTGATCAGTTGTATCTCCGCATCTTCCAGATGTATATGCTCATTAACCCAATACTCGCCAGAGTCAATAATAAGCTTACTGTCATCTTTAACCTCTAACTTCTTGATCTTATTATTAGTCCATTTCAAATGACATACTTTGCCGTCTTTACACTTAAAATCGCTCGAATAGTCACCACTCGGAAAATCATCCAATTGCGGTGGATAGTTTTCAAAGCTCTTCGTGGGCTCCACTTGACAGTTTTGCCAACCAAAGCCACGTAAACCAATGGATGAAGACGTATAAAAGCAGCCGCCATAAGTGCTGTTATTAGTAAAGCGAGAAAACGCGAGGCCAGTGTTATTGCGCGGTAAAACGATAGCGTTGACATCAAATTCATCAAACCATTCGTCTCTATCATTGTCATATTCACTATTCACATTCAGAAGCCCTTGTGGCGAACCAGATGTGTCATAAAGGGTAGTCTGCACTTCTTCTTTGAAATAAGGGCAAAGATCAAGCTTAAACTCAGGTGGGGGTGGTGTGTCATCGCACAACTTAGGTAAATTAAAGCTATTCTTCTTACCTGTGACCGACATATGGTTGACCGTAATATTCATATTAAGATCGTTGTGCTCACCGCTTACCCTAAACCCCTTTTGAAAACTAGATGGATCTACGTATAGGGCAGCAGAGATCTTATTGTGATTCGTCAGATTGATAGCTGCGTTGGAGCCGTGTCCAATTAAAATAAGATCAGTTATTGCGCCATCTTTATTGATATGTGAATGACCACTTATGTAGAACTGGCGGTAGTGCAGGATTGTTGGCGCACTTACTTTGATTTTTGCTGCATGCTCCAAGGTCAACGAGCCAATCCAAATCTCCCCTCCTTCTAACGTAAGAGTCTTACCTTGCCTCATCGTTATAGATTGCACTTTACTACCACTTGGCAATGAGCAGTGCTTATCACTACAACTTGAGGGTTCAAGGTTCGTAGGAAAGACAGGTAAATCAACTGGTAAAGTGGGCGCATGATTAGTTGGGTTCACTGCACAACTATCAGTTGGAGCATTTGGATAGTAACAGTGGGCCGCTGTACCGCTATAAGCTGGACTGTTCGCTAGATAATTGAATGGCATTTTAAAACCATCCACATCAAAAATAAGCGTCTGGTCATGTCCCGAAAAGTCCACTTGAGAGACGTAAGGGTAACCATCTTGGCGATAGTTAGTTTGAACTGATTCTGGAAAGTAGTCGCAATATTCTATTGCATAACTATTTGCTACGACGAACAAGCTAATAAATAGAGCGATCAATTGCTTCATTCAGAGAATCCTTTTACCCAAGCTTCTTGCTGACGTTGAATATCAAACCCTTGTCCATCTCCGCATATTGCCGTGCTGGTAATTTTAAAATAGCTGAGCTGTTTTGGAATAAGTTCTAGGTCGCCACCATTAACCGTTTCACACTGAACTGAAAGGCTACGGCAGTTAATACCCACTTGAGAAATTAAATAAGACATTGCTACAGATGACGATGGTTGAAGCTGGTTACATCTGATTTCTAGCTCTTCTGTTAGACTCGATTCATTTAATGGATAGAGCTGCGTCAACGCCCACTCAACACCAGAGTTCGCCAAAAACCAAGCTTTGGTACCAATCAACTCACGTGATAGCGCCTCGTTACTTGACCATTGAATTCTATTGAGATTCATTGCCAACATACCCATTACCACCACAACAAAAATGGCAACGATGTAGACACTCCCTTGCTGTGAACGTTTTCTAGGGGACATTGAGCACCTGTACATCATGTTGGAAGTTAGACGCTTCTCCCGCTTGATTAAATACTAAATTTAGACGAACTAAAGCTGAGCGAAGTAGTGACGCTTCCAGGTGAGTAAAACTGCTTTTTACTGGTTCGATATTGGTGGCAACACGAATACCGTTTCGCTCTATCTGACCAGACGTGGTAATGCAATAATCGACCTTGTTTGCTGAATTGTAGATATACAAACGCTGCCCAACCGAGTTCTGTTCTGGTAGTTGATTTAACGTAAAATATTGTGCTTCGACCACAGAGCTGACCCTTGCCAAACTTATCGCTCGACGACCTTCAAGATCTTGCTGTCGACTTGGATTAATGATCAACCTTTCGGTATTGGCAAATTTATGGGGATATTGGTTAATGTTACCCACCACAAACTCAGTTTTTCCTAACTTCTCATCCAAATGATAAAAGCCGGAAAAGGTTATTGGATAAAATGAGACACATTGACCGTTCAAAGAGGTTTGAATGCTGTTGGGGACGGCGTGCCTAAGCTCACGGGACATTTTCTCAATAACAAACTGTGCTTGGTTCTGGATTTTAGTGCGCGCTACTGAATCCACATAACCACGGGCACCAAACTCGACAAAACCAGCAATTCCTAAAAACAGAATTCCAACCACCACCATGGTGATGATCATTTCTAGTAAGGTAAAACCGCCTGATTGCTTAACGGAGAATGACATTAGTAATTCCCCTTATACGCAACAAACTCATATTCGGTGAAATTACTCGCTGACACACGGACAATGATCTTTTTGAACGAGCTTGTTTGATGCGGAGTTACTTGACCACCGAGTGCGTTATCGTAGTCGTAGCTAACCAGAATATTAACGACAAAATTGCGGTAGTCGTCTTGCTCATCACCACCGAGAAGTCTTGTAATAGATAAGCCTTGCTGGCACTGCTGCTGGGCGTTGGCACCGTACCAGCAGCCTATATAGTCATCGACATCATTATAGAAGGCGGGCTGCTCGTTCTTGTCCGGACCTAATGAAGCGGGTGATGTGCATTGCTTATCAAGTTCATCGCAACGCCATAGGCTACCGTTACGATCACTCTGCTCATCAAAACTCACAGCTAATATCTGGTTCAACACCGCTTGTCCTAATGAAGCTGCTCGTACTTGGTAGTGCGGTAAAGCGCTTTTCTGCACACTAGGGAATAAGAAGCTCGTCAATGTAATCAAAGCTATAGCCAAGATCACTATGGCAAGTACGCTTTCGATCAGCGTCATCCCTTGACTCATTTTTCTAGCACGCATCGACAAAACCTTCTGAATTAATACAAATGGATGCCGATTCACTAAATTGAGTGAATTGAATCGTAATGGGGTAAGTACAAGATTCACATACTGGACGACCAAGTAAGTCAAAATTCAACAAGCTAGTGGGAGCAGAGACCTGAATGTTATCCAACGCTAAATAATCCGATTGCTCTTCAGGGTTCGCAAGAGTGCAACTGTACCGAGAGCCAAAACAACCATCTTTAATCGCCAGTTGGTAGCGGCTATTGAGCTCACCGATATCGCTGATATTGGATTGCATTCGCCCAAGCTGTATTTGCTGAGTAATCGCAATAGCTTGTTCTTGTGCTGCAATGACGGAAAAGCCCGAACGGTTTAAAAATCGACTCGCAGCCACTACCGACACAATCGAAACTAAAACGATCACCACGATCAGTTCGATTAGCGTAAACCCTGATAACTTACGTTGTGGGATTAACATAGTAGTACCTGCGAAAATGATTGATAAATAGTATACAAAAGGACAGTACTAACTCACCTATCTATCATTAGAAATCGTTAAAAATCAGAATACCTATCACAACACAAAAAAGGCCAGCCGGAGCTGACCTTTTTGCGTCTTGGCTAATTAACAACCTGACGCTTCAACGGTTACTCTAGGTGCTGTACCCGCTTGAGTTGATTCGTCGTATCTTACAAAACAGTTAGATTGACGAATCGTACGGAAGTTAGCATTTGAACCATCATCAAAGGTAGCAATTAGCGCGTCACGACGAGTCGCAAACATCCAATCTTGTTGCAAGCCATCTACTGCACTTACAAGGCCAGCAGCATCAGCAGTTGGGTAACCAAATGCAACCGTTACTGCTTCATTAGTACCCGCATTAATGGTAGCCGTTGCTTGCTGTTCAACACCTTCTACTGCAGCTTTGCCGTAAACAATGCCATTTGCACCTGAAATCGCACCTTTTAAACCATTAAGAGATGATTCACGAGCATCACCTTGTAGATTTAAAAAACGAGGTGCTGCAGTTACTGCAAGAATACCCAAAATAACGATCACCACGACCATTTCAATTAGCGTGAAACCACTTTGTCTTTTCATTTTTATATTCCTACAACTTATTTAAGTTCAACAGTAACTTTACCGGTACGAATATCGTACTCGAAGTAATGACGGTTACTTTCGTTTTGTGTATAGCGACATTTAGTGCTGCTCACTGCCTGCGCTAAGTACTTAGTGCCTTTTGAAGGACTGTTTGTATACTGCTCAACCGCTGGAGAGTTTTGCAGTAAGTTCTCCATAAGGAATACGCACGCTTCGACATTTACGTTGTTGCTATTGTTAGCGTTAGTATTACTAGGGTAACCATCACGGAAGCCTGTTGTGCCATCTTCCGAGCGAGTCAACCAGAAACGAGTACCATCGTAATCAACGTAGTTATTTACACCTGACTTAGTTCGGCCATTAGCTTCCCATTGCGCGCGAGCTGATAACACACCAGTTGCAAAACCACCAGCAACCGCTTCAACGCTAGATTCTTTTGCACTTTCTGTTACATCAACAAATCGTGGTAGAGCCGCTACTGCAAGTAGGCCTAATACCACAATAACCACGACTAACTCGACTAGTGTAAAACCTTGAGCTTTTTTCATTATTTGATCCATTTATATCAAAAGTGTGATTTTCTGCCCAAATTATAACTAGTTGAATAATGATTACAAAGCATTAACGTCAATTTTTTTACTCAAGTCAAAAAAATGACTTCCATATGCAAGCTATTAATTTTAATTGCTTTAATTTCAATATCAGTATTTATACCGTATACACAACTATAGTTTTTTTTATCAATTCGCTCTGATTTTATAAATAGATTGTGTTTTATAGAATCCGCGTCGTTGTAAAGTATTGATAACAAGTATTTACAGTTTCTATTTTCATTATTTGATAGGGTAATCCAACCGGTTTGGTCAAATTTTACGACGGTATTATCAACTTGTAGATAATTTGGTTGTTTCTCTATTAACCAAGCTTGATGCAATTCATTAATGCGCTGTTGCATAACTTTGCCGATCACTACCGCTTTAGTACGGGTGATTTTTTCTTGATTACGATTCACCGTAGATAAGAAAAACCCTACAAGTACTAGAATCACACAACTCCAAATTAGCCAGCGCAGCGCATCTCTTTGGAAAAAGACACTCTTGATAGCCATCGCTCGTTACATTCCTTTCATGGCATCGAGCATGCCCCACATAGGCAGGAAAATGCCAAGAGCCAGTATTAATACCATTCCAGCAACCACAGTGAGCAAAATCGGCTCAATTCTGGCGGTTAGGGTCTTCAGATCATAATCAACTTCTCGATCGTAAAAATCCGAAACTTCTAACAGAAGCTCATCAATACGACCCGTTTCCTCTCCGACAGAGATCATCTGAATAACAAGCGGCGTGAAAATATTGGCATTAATAGCAGTTGAAGACACCGTGCTTCCGGCCTCAATAGCCGCCTTCATTTCCATAATGCGGTTTTCCAAGTACTTGTTGTCTATTGCTTCAGCCGATAACGCCAATGACTGATTCAAAGGCACGCCAGCACGAAGCATAAGAGCAAATGTTCTTGAGAAACGTGAAAGTTGAGCACGATTTACAATGCCGCCGACAATAGGCAGCCTCAACTTAATATGATCCCACTTTTCCCTACCCGCGGCCGTAGCAAGCCAAGCACGAAACGCAAACAAACTGCCAGCCATCGCACCCAATAAGAGCGGCCAATAACCGACGAAGAAGTTCGAGGTAGTAATCAGAATACGAGTGGGAAGAGGAAGATCGACGCCAAACCTGGCAAACATATCAGCAAACTGAGGGATAACTTTGATATTCAGTACAAACAACGCGGCAACGATAAAGGTCAACACAAAGGTTGGATAGCGCATTGCCGCCTTAATACGCTTACGAGTTTCGACTTCTTGCTCATAATAGGCAGCCAGTTGCTCTAATGCTTGGTCTAAACGTCCCGTATTTTCACCCACAGCAATCATAGAAACAAAAAGTGGACTAAACACGCGAGGATGAAGCTGCATACAACTCGATAAGTTACGACCGTTAGTTAGTTCATTAACGACTTCTTCCAAGGCGTATTTCAACTGCTTGTTAGTACAGTTTTGCGTCAGGCCCTTCATGGAGCGTAACAATGGCACACCGGCTTTCGTTAAACTGAACAACTGACGACAGAAAATAACCAGCACTTCTAAAGGTACCGCCGGCGCTATCAATGCACTTAGGCTGTCGCTAAATGACGTTGACTTACCACCTTGTGAGATCGACGTTGGAATCACCCCACGAGAGATCAAAATCTCCGCCGCGGTTTCTTCACTGGCAGACTCTAGATGACCAGAAATCTCTGAACCATCAAGATTGCGCCCTTTATAACGATAGGTTGGCATTGTCTTATCTCTAGCTATAAACCATTAAACTAAATGTAAATAGGTTCGATGCTACCGGAAGCATCCCCTTCACCCAGTGCCATCACTTCATCTAAGCTGACGGTTCCTTGAATTGCGAGTTCCATTGCGGACGCGAGCAAGGGTTTATATTCTTTCGAGGCTCTAGCTCGCTGTGAGAACAGTACAGCATCATTCGCCCGTAAAGCGTCCATCATTCCTTGGTCGAGTTCCAGCATTTCGAATACGCCTATCCGTCCTCGATAGCCGGTTAGATTACAGTTTTGACACCCCTGCCCTTTATGGAAGGTCATCTCTGTTTGATTAGGGAAGCGAGTCATCAGCCATTGCTTTACATGCTCATCCGCTGGATGCTCACGTTTGCAATCGGGGCAAATTCTTCTCACCAAACGTTGGGCAATGACCGCTCTTACGGCACTAGCAACTAAGTACCCAGGAGCCCCCATATCCATCATTCGTAACGCACTGTCGACAGAATCATTGGTATGCAAAGTTGTAAGAACCAAGTGCCCGGTTAATGCCGCACGCAAACCAATTTCCACGGTTTCTTGGTCACGCATTTCGCCGACGAGAATAATATCTGGATCTTGGCGTAGGAAAGTTCTCAGGATCGATGAAAAGTCTAAATTAATTTTTGGGTTTACTTGAACCTGATTGACTCGAGGCAAACGATATTCAACCGGATCTTCTGCAGTAATGATCTTTTTTCCAGGACTATTTAACTCAGTCAGCGCACCATATAAAGTTGTGGTTTTGCCGGACCCCGTTGGTCCAGTGACCAAGATCATTCCGTGAGGGCGACGTAACTGCTTTCGCAATTTAATCAGCAGATCATTTGGAATCCCCGACTCTTCAAGCCTTCTGACACCTGTTGATTGGTTGAGCAGACGCATGACCACAGATTCGCCATGTTCAACAGGCATAGTCGACATACGAATATCAACCGATTGTCCTTTGGCTCTAATATTAAATCGGCCATCTTGAGGTAGACGCTTTTCCGAAATGTCCAAATTTGCCATAAGCTTCAGTCGCAGTACCATTGCTGGCGCAACATTCACTTCATTTAATAACGTCTCATGTAACACGCCATCAATACGCTGTCTAAGACGCAACACGTCGGCATCTGGTTCAATATGAATATCAGAAGCACCTACTTGAATGGCGTCTTCAAACAAAGAGTTAATCAGCTTAACCACCGTCACCTCTTCGCTTTCATCTTCTTCAATATTGAAGTCAAAAACATCCGTCGACTGATGCTCAGCATGAAGCTGCTCGGCAAATGAAGCGATTTCTTTGGTACGGCGATAGTAGCGGTCAAAACCGTCAAGCAATTGCTTTTCGGGGGCAATAACAAACTCGATAGCGTATTGACCAAGTTGGTTTAACAACGATTCCTGAACAAAAAGATCCGCAGGATCGCTCATCGCGACTCGCAATGTATCGTCTCGACGACCAATCACAAGTGCTCGCAAGCGTCTTGCATGAACTTCAGGAAGAAGCTGAACCGCATCCACATCAACTTGTGCCCGACTTAAATCGATCAATGGTAAAGCTAATTGCTGCGACAAAAACGTTAGCATCTGCTGTTCGGACAGGGCAGCCAGCTCTATTAGTGTTGCACCAAGCTTTCGGCCTGTATTACGCTGAATCGACAAAGCCTGCTGTAGCTGCTGTTCATTGATAATGCCTTCTTCAACCAGTAAATCACCGAGACGTTTACGAAGTTTAATTTGCATCATTACTTCCTTCGAGGCTTTCTATGACCTTAAGTCTGTCGCGAATAAATGCTTTCGACTGGCTTGAAACACCTATCTTTTCGAGCGCGTTTTCATAAGAGTTTTTAGCCAGTGAAAACTCCATTTTACGCTCCTGCTGAATAGCCAGCCCCATCCACCAACGAGCATTTTCACCGTCTTGTTGGGTAAGCAACTCATAGCTTTGATAGGCCAAATCGGCTTGTTTATTTCGCTGCGCGAGACCGGCTCTTAGTGATAAGTATTCAATCGATGGATACTCGGGCAGATAAACCAATGGCGTGAGGGCTGCCTCCTGTTGATTCTCTTTGATAAGTAATTTCGTTAACGCCAAACGCAACCTTTCACCAGACGGGTTACGATTAATCCCTTCTTGCAAAAGTTCATACGATTTTCGGGTCTGACCTTTACCGTAGTAGAGCGCCGACAATCGCTGTCTCACTTGCTCGTTTTCCGGTGCGTATCTAAGTGCAGCGGTATAATTCTCAAGTGCACCATTAATATCATTGGCATCAATCGATTTCTTGGCACGTTGAATGGCCTTTTCCGCTAACTGTTCCGAGCTGAGTTCTACTTGCTCAACCACCATCTCTCCACCGTTGGCTTGAGGCTCAACTTTATTTGGAGATAGTTGGGCTAACAAAATAGGTTCAGCAGAGGACGGCAATACGTGCATATCTGCCATCGTAGTGACGGCTTTTGACTGGTCTTTGACTAACGATACACGTTGAACATCAGTCAGCTTTGCCTTTGGTAAGTCAAACACATTAGAAGAAGCGGAGCCTAAATTCGCTGTCGGTGAGTTTAATTGGGTACGAGGCGGCGCTAAAGAGCGTGCACCTTCTTGAGGCACACTCATAGAAGGTGGCATATTTGCTGTAGAAAACGCCCAGCTTCCCATCGCTAAACTGACTAAGATTCCAACCCCAATCCACACAATGGGAGAGGTATTTCTCACTTTGGGTATTACAGCTTGCTCAATATTCACATGAGAATTATTGGGTTTACTAGTCAGATTTGATAAGGCTTTATTAATCGCACTCATAGTTATTTCCATCCCCAGAGTACTGGGTATTTGAATATCGGTTTGGTGGCATCAAAAGTATCTTTTATCGCCAGATACAAGTGGCGGTTTAATACCTGCTGGCTGTTGTCACCAAACGCTAACAACAGTGTTTTATGGCAAATTTGGTGCACTAATCTTGGAACGCCTTTACTTGCTCGCCATATGGCAGCCAGTTGATGATGACTGAACAGATGTTCTTCACGTCCAGCGCTCATCGTTCTCTGCTGGACATAAGCAAAACACTCAGCTTTTGCCATAGTACGCAATGTGGCACTGAAGGTGATTCGCTGTCTAAATTGCCTTAGGTGATGCTGTTCAAGTCGCGTATCCAATTCAGGCTGCCCAAACAGCACTAAGTGCATCAATTTGCTGTCTTCGGTTTCTAGATTTCCTAATAAACGAAGCGTCTCTAGTGCTTCATCAGATAAGGCCTGAGCTTCATCAATCAAAGCGACTACTGGTCGCTTGGACTGTTTGGCTTCGATAAGTTTTTTCTGAATATCTTCGAGCAACGTATGTTGCTGGCATTGCTCTATGCCAAGTTCTTTAGCAATAGCAATTCTTAACTCAGCACCGGACAACACCGGATTGGGCAGATAAACTAAGCTGTAATCAGCCTCGAGCTGTTTGATTAACATTCGGCAGACTAAGGTTTTTCCAGTACCTACTTCGCCCGTGACTTTGAGGACTCCTTCACCAAGTGCCACGCCCGCCGTCACAGTCTGTATCGCCTCATAATGCGGCGACAGACCAAAAAACAGCGCAGTATTGGGCGTCAGTGCAAATGGGTATTGCTCAAATCCGAAATAGTCTAAGTACACCGTTTATCGTTCCAATCGCTTCAACTCAAACGTCAAGCCCTAAGCCTTTTAATCTTCAGGGAACCACTCGTTAAGTAAGTCACGAGAACGCTCAACTTCTTTCTGCCATGTATTCACGCCAACAACAGTCGGACGTAGCAAGATGACCAACTCCGTCTTCTCTGTCACGTTTTGCGTATTTCTAAACAAGTGCCCCAGTGCAGGGATATCCCCAAGATATGGCACTTTAGAGACCATTTCAGTAGTTGCTGATTTCATCAGGCCACCAATCACCACAACGTCGCCGTCAGCTGCACGGATAACAGAATCTGATTCACGAATAGAGCTTTTCGCTAGCGGCACAATGATAGAATCCCCTAACACTTCTATCTCTTTTTTCTCTTCTTGAACTTCAATAACCGCAGGATGAACATGCAGCAGAACATTACCTTTTTCATCAATTTGCGGCGTCACGTCCAAAGAAATACCCGAGAAGAAGGGCGTTAATTCAACTTGAGGCGCTACGTTGGCATTTTCACCAGAACCAATAACGGTTGAGATATCAGTCACGAAGTACTCATCGGTACCCACTTTGATAACCGATTTTTGGTTGTTAGCGGCGGTGATTCGAGGACTAGAGAGGACATTGAGATCGCCTTGCGTCGCCATAAAGCTCAATACGGCTTCAAAGTGTCCGTCCGTAATGGTCACGTTAGTTTGCCCACCCAACAGGGTGCCAATCTGATTTAAAGGTGGTGCTGGGTTTTGTGCTGGTCGGGAGATAGACACACCACCACTACCAATTGCCGCACCAATATTGCTCCAGCTAATACCTTGTTGATAACCGTCGCTCAGCGTTACTTCTAGAATCTTTGCTTCCAGAATCACTTGACGATGAAGTCGCTGCTGCGACATATCTAAAAATTCTCTAACCTGACGAATTTCATCGGGATAAGCGCGTAACGTAAGTAAACTGGCTTGAGGGGTAACCACTACACTGCGGCCGTCACCAGTACCTATCAACTTACTCACTGCTTGCTCAAGCGCAGGCCAGAAATCACTTTCACTAGTGGTTTCAATGCGGGTACCACCTTGCTCATTATTGTTGCTATTGCCACCATTAACGTTATTTGAGTTCGATGAACTGGACGAGCTCGAACTTGAGCTGTTCGAGTTCGAGTTCGAGTTATTGTTTGAATTACTGCTATTGTTGTTATTGCTCGAATCTCTGCTGGAGATGGTTCCAGTCGTGATTGAGGTTAATGAGCGACCTGAACGTTTGAACTGCAAGTAATCCACTGGAATAGAAACTGTGCGTAGGCCCGCTGGATACACTTGGATGATTCGACCTTTTTTCTCAATGTCATAACCATACATATCACTAACGTTATCCAGCACTTCATCTAACGTCACATCACTCAAATTAGCAGTAATTTTACCCGATACGCTCGGGTGAATAGACACGCTATACTCAGTTCCTTTTACCAAACTGGTGAAAAATGCTTTGGCTTCAACACCATTGGCTTGTACTCGGAAACGCTTCAGCGTTCGGCTTGAATGTGAGCCTGCCTGAGTGTCTAGCTCAGGCATTAGGTCGGCTTCCACCGTTGGGGGCAACTCATCTAGGCTCTTGTTATTCGCATTGTTTACCGATTCATTGAGACTTTGCTTTATTTCAACCGGATCTCGATGTCCCATTGAACATCCCACCAATGCGGCGATACATATACCGACTACTACCTTACGCATCATATTCTTATAGCCTTAGTTTTTTACGTCCATCGCAAATAAGCCAAGTTTCCACTGCTTGCCTGCGCGCTGAAGGAGGAGATTTTCACTGTTGATATTGACGACTTTGTAACCGTTAATGACATCACCTTTTTCAACCACTTTGTCATTCATCACGGCTGAACACGGCATTGCCTGTTCGCAAACAATGCTTTGCAATGTCGGCAATCGGTACACCACTTTTTTCTTCGGTTTCGTTTGTACTTGTGTTGGCTGCGCCCACCCTAAAGGTGCAGTGGGATCTTGGGTCGCCCACGAAGACATGGAAACACTCAATAAGGCGATAAATATTGCTCTAACCACCGATAAACTCCTTGCGAGTGCCCAGTGTGTACACTTCTAGAATCAAGCGAGCTTTAGGATGTTTTTCCACATCATATTTAAAGCTACGCCAATAATATTTAACCGGCATTTGCTCCAACTCAGACAGATATTTGGCGATAGCAAAATAGTTACCCGTCAATTCAATTTTAACAGGATGAACGAAGTAACCGGAGTACTCACTTGCTCCATCAGTGCCAGTAATAGGCTCTGGTGGTAGCGACTCAAGAGCGACAAGTTTCAAACCTTGGCTCTTGCTTAACACCAATTCAAGCAGGTTAGTCATTTGGACCGGTGAGATAAGATTATCCACCAATCCAGAGAGCTGTTCTGATAACGCTTGGCTCTCATCAATTAACTGATTGAACTCAAGATTAATGTCTTTGTCTGGATCTTGTTTAAGCTGGCTGCTCAATACTGAAAGCTGCCCTTCTAATTCCATGTTTTCACTAGAAACTTGTTGAAGTTGTCGTTCCAAACGGTTCTTTTGCAATAAACTAGGCTCTAGCAACAGCAGATAAAGCATCATAGCCACAATGACGAAAGCACAGATTGAGAGTAACGATTTTTCTCTTGTACTTAAGGCGAGGAACTTCTGATCTAACTTCAGCCAATAGTCCTTCACTGCTGAGCCTCCAATACTTGTGTCGCATCCACTTTTTCACCCGCATTTACCACAGTATCTAGAGATCGATTTTCTGGACTAGTACGCAATTCAAATGTCACGACATCATTAGTATTACGACCAATTTTCAAGGTCTTAAAGGTTCTTCCAACCAGACTTTGCTCTTGCTTGAATTGCCCAACCCAGTTTGGAATCACACTGGCGTTTCGTGCTAATCCAGAAATATCAATATTGCTTTTATCAAGGTAAATATGTTGAATTGAAATGTCGTTTCTTCCCAACGTCGCAAGCGAGTTCATCACGCTTGAATAGCCAACTTGCTGCTCTTTGTCATAGTCATCTACCGCATCCAACGCGTCTTTTTTCGCGGCGATCTCCTGCTTTAAGCGCTCTACGGCGGCAACTTTAACCGGAGAAGGTCGATGTGACTCCAACGCCGCTTTTTGCTGGCTTAATTCATCGTGTAATGAGTCTGCGCGAGACTCCGATTGTGCTAGCTCGCTTTCTAATTGAACTGTTGAAACTGAAATATACCCATACACCGCAACAGCAGCTGTTACTGTCAGAGCCATTACAGACGCAACTCTAGTTAAGGTGAAATGTTCTTGTTTAGGCTTTAAATACGATGGATACAGGTTAACTGCTGGCCCTTCCAACTGCTCACTAGCAATTTGAGCTAATAACGCTCCAGACCACCCCGTACGCTCGGAAACGAGCGGCTTCACTTTGACATTCAATCGTGCAGTGAGTGCTTCAGCCAGTTGGTTTTCCGATTCTTCATCACAGCAAACTTGCAACGCATGTACGCCACCTGTTTTTAATTGTGATGACAGATAATCAAGAGACCTTTGCAACTCAAGCGCTAAGCTGTCGACATCAAGTCCAATGGTTTCACCTTGAATAACAGGGCCAGAAACACTACGAATGGTTCGATGGAAAATCGGCAATTGTTCAACAAAAGCACTCACTCGATAATGATGAAAACGACTTCTTTGCAGTAAAACAGCGCTGTGACTCTCTTTTTGAGCTCTTGCCCAAAATAGCTCTTCTGGAATAATTTGAGACAGTTCCAATCCTAAGTTTTCTAATACACCACGAAGCTGTAACAGCCAGGATTTCTGAATCACATAGGCAGTTGTTTTATTCAAGCTTGGCAGCTCTAGACCATCGGCAACAATCTCAGTCACTCGCTCACTGATAACATCCTTTAATAAAAAAGGCAGAGCTTGAGGCCATTCAGATTTTGGTATTCTTGGCGTGTCTATTTGATAGGTATGATAAAGGTCGCTACCAATGACAACATTGACGCCTTGGCCCTTGGTTGCTTTGGGCTGCAGCAGTTGCTCAAGCGCCTTTTGCCAATTGTTGGCAGTAATATCACAGTTACTAACCTTAAGCTGTCCTTTCTCTGACAAAAAGACGCCGTCCGACTGCATAATAACTACCATTGGGGAAGTATTCGCTTGTTTCGACCTAAATCGAGCAACGATGTTTTTAAACGTCATAACATTTCCGCGTTAGGTTCTTTTCCAACGATTTCTTCGTCCAGGCTTTATCATTGCCGCTTTTGGCTTAGGATCTGGCATGAGTTGTGTTTCAGCTGCAAAATAACGTCCTTGACCACCGCTAACACCAAGATCAAGCAGCGTATGCCACTCTTTTTTATTTTCCACGCCTACGGCAATAACTTGTGTTTTGGAGTCCCCACAAGCACCAACCATGCTGCGAACAAACAATTGGTTTTCATCCCGTTGATCAATTTTCTTAATTAAGCTGCGATGCAACTTAAGATAATCTACTTTCAGATCTTTGATGTAATGAGTACTCACAATCGAACGACCAGCCTGACCTACGATTACTGTGCACCCTAAACCGGACAGCATTCTAACAACTGGGCGAATATAGTCCAGATGTTGAACTAGTCTTGCTTCGGAAAATTCAAAGCTCAGTTGTGAGCGTACCGCGATAGGTAACTGCAACAACTCATCACGAAACCACTTAAAATAACCTTTGTTGGCAAATGGCACGACATAAAGATTGATAGAAATCGGTAGAATAGCCGGACTTTTCTTAATGTTTCGTAACACTTTATTGAGCACCGCACGATCAAAATTGGACTCGTAACCTACTTGAAGTAAAGCGGAATGGAATCGTGACGCTTTAACAATACCTCGTTCCGGATCTTCAATTCGTGCAAACAATTCTTTGTGAAGTACGTCGAGCTCCTTCCCTTTTTCGTACAAATAACAGGGCTGCGAAAAAATAAGTAGATTCTCAGGCAGAAGCGCTTTATCAAACAATGTACGCCAACGCACACTGCCACGCTCATCGAATTTTTGGACTTGCTTGCTAAATCGGCTCCAGTTATTCACCTTTTGCAGTTGAGCACTTTTCAGCGCCGTTTCTGCTTCTTCCATGATGCGCCCTTGGCGCTCACCTTCGGAATACATACTGACGCCAATGTGACACCAGTTCTCTTCATCAAGAGGCGTTGGCGGCGTGATCTTTTCAAGTTGACGAATACATTGGTTTGCTAGGTTAGCAACATCTTTGCTGCTTTGATGCGGAATAAATACGGCAAAATCGGCGTCATAGTAACGGGAGAAAATCACATCAGGATATTTCTGAACCGCGTTGGAAATCACTTCACCAACTTCCACGAGGAAGTCATCTGACGTTGATTTACCTTGAACCTCCTGTACTTGATCCCAGTCTTCGATTCGAAATAGCATAACACCGCCCTGAGCGCCGCTTTCATGTATCGCAGATTCTAGTTTGCTATCAAATAGCATTCGATTTGCACTACCGGTCAATGGATCAAGGAAGGTTTGCGTGCGAATAAAGGTGTCGAATCGACTGCGCTCTTGGCGAGCATCTTGCAATTCTTCGATTAGAATGTCTAAAGCCTCACTAGCGGTATAAGGCCATTCTCTTTCATCTCCTTTAGCAAACTGCTCTACGCGACCGCCTAAGATCATCCGACCTCGCTCTTCCAATAACTCTGAGCCAACTAGCTGTTTACGAAGCCACTTCACCCCTTGCATTAGACAAAAGACAATCAACCCAAAAGCTAAAGTGACCGACCACATGGCTTCAATGGAATAACGCACATCCAAATAAGGGGGCAGCGCGGTAAATTCGACGCGATAGCCATCATTGCGCTCTAAATCAAAACCTTCTCGATACACAATGGTGCGATCTATAGTTGGAGAGGTGTTTTTGTATCGGTATACCACACCAGCTGAAGAGGTCAGCTGCATCTCAATGATATTACTGGCTTGCAGCATCTTAGGCATCCAACGCTGCATCATATAGGCTGCATCGGGGTCTTCTAATTCTTTATCGATAACTCGAACAATGCCAGCCAAGTGGTGATTGAGGTACTCTTGGCCCATCCTTTTAATGGATAGTGTTCCGCCAACAAACAGAATAAATACGGCACTCATGACAATTACTGTCACAAAAGCCACTAAGCGAGTGCTCAGTTTGAGGGTGGGAGTTTGCCTCATAGGTACTAAAGTCCTTTTTGAACCGATGATGTCATTAACGTTTATCGTCCGAACTCAACTCGTTGATGCAACAAGAGAGATTCATGCGTACATTATATAAAATAAGCTATCGCGTTAACTGTTTGTTATATCAAATTTACTATAACCCGTTAAGCAACAAGCAATGCGTTGTCTCTAAGAAACAAAAAAAACCGCGAATTCATCGCGGCTTTTTCTATGCAATAATCAAATAGAACTTAATTTGACTTGATATTCAGCACTGATTAAAACGGGATATCGTCATCGAAGTCCATTGGTGGCTCATTGTACTGCGGCTGCTGTTGAGCAGGTTTTTGCTGAGCTGGTTGTTGTACAGGTTGTTGAGGCTGTCCCCAACCCTGTTGTTGAGGAGCTTGCTGCTGCATGCCACCACCTTGGTTCATACCGCCTTGCATACCACCCTGCATAGGAGCACCACCACCTTGGCGGCCACCTAGCATTTGCATCACGCCGTTGAAGCCTTGAACAACGACTTCCGTTGTGTAGCGGTCTTGACCACTTTGATCTTGCCACTTACGGGTTTGCAGTTGACCTTCAATATAAACTTGAGAGCCCTTACGCAGATATTCACCAGCAACTTCCGCTAGCTTGCCAAACAGAGCAACGCGGTGCCACTCAGTTTTTTCACGCTGCTCGCCTGTCGCTTTATCACGCCAAGATTCAGAGGTTGCGATTGTAATATTCGCCACGGCACCGCCGTTTGGCATGTAACGAATTTCTGGGTCGTTACCTAAGTTACCCACTAGAATGACTTTGTTTACTCCACGGCTTGCCATGTTTTGCTCCGTAACCACAGTGTGTTTCAAATTAGCCCAGTAGGATAACACGAACCACTGGTACCGCAACAGCGCTTATCCTGAGGATACCAAAATAACCCCTTTCCCCTCGTTATTACGAGCGAAGCAAACAATGATAAACTTTATATTTATATCAATTACTTAGATAGTTTTAAGTCACTCTCAAACTACTTTTTTATCACTAGAACATAAACTACATACTCGTCAATATGCATAAAAACCACGAGTAAAAGTGTGCTATGAGAAGAAATAATTACCAACGCGTCATTCAACATGTCACTCTTAATCAAGAGGACTCAGTTACCAAAAGGGTAAAGCGCTTATCCCATCTAAGTATTAATGCTATTGAAGCCATCACTCCTCAGGATCTACTTTCAACCACCTCCGGTTCTCGTAATCGTATTTTGCTCTTTGATTACGAAGAATCCTTAGATCTTTTCCAACAAGTGTTAAACCTGCCTTTAGCAAGCAAAAATTTTGAGACCGTACTGATCAATGTTCCGCATCGGCTAACGACCGAGGAGATCCTTAGATATGGTCATATCAAAGGGCTCTTTTACAGCCACGAAGACGCTAAGAAAATCGTGATTGGTTTAGGAGAAATCATTAACGGCAAAAACTGGCTACCTCGAGAGGTAACCAGCCAACTGTTACATCACTATCGCCATGTGGTCTCAGCAAACACCTCTCCCACTGTGGTGGATTTGACAGCCAGAGAAATCGAGATTCTGCGGTGTCTGCAATCGGGAGCCAGCAACTTACAAATATCTGAAGACCTATTTATTACTGAATCCACAGTAAAATCCCATCTTTATCAGGTATTTAGAAAACTTTCGGTAAAAAACCGCCTACAAGCGATAGCTTGGGCTAATCAAAACCTTCTCTCCTAACAATATAAACAATACACGTTCTTCTAAGTAGAGAGTTCGCTATGAGTTTTCACCGCAAAACAGAGCGAACTCTGACACATTTCTACTGTCATAAACTAACGATACTATGTAGACTTAGGTCCAATCGCCCGTCAGTGGCAACAAATTAAAACGAATAAAGATAAAGGGTTTTATCATGATCAAGAAGTGCCTATTCCCGGCAGCTGGTTACGGAACTCGCTTCCTACCCGCCACAAAATCTATGCCTAAAGAAATGATGCCAGTGGTTAACAAACCACTGATTGAATACGGTGTGGAAGAAGCCATTCAAGCGGGAATGGACGGAATGTGTATTGTTACAGGTCGTGGTAAACACTCCATCATGGATCACTTCGATAAAAACTACGAGCTTGAACACCAAATTAGTGGCACTAATAAAGAAGAGCTTCTTGTTGATATTCGCGACATCATTGATTCAGCACAATTCACCTACATTCGCCAACGTGAAATGAAGGGCCTCGGCCATGCAATTTTGACTGGTCGTGAGCTTGTAGGTGACGAACCATTTGCCGTCGTTCTAGCGGACGACCTTTGTGTTAACGAAGATCAAGGTGTACTGGCTCAAATGGTCGCGCTCTACAAGCAGTTCCGCTGCTCAATCGTTGCGGTTCAAGAAGTTCCTGAAGATGAAACGCACAAATACGGTGTTATCTCTGGCGAAATGATTAAAGACGATCTTTTCCGTGTAGATGATATGGTTGAAAAGCCGGAGCAAGGCACAGCGCCTAGCAACCTAGCGATCATTGGTCGTTATATTCTGACTCCAGATATTTTCGAGCTAATTGAACAGACAGAACCTGGCAAAGGTGGTGAAATCCAAATCACTGACGCCTTGCTTAAACAAGCAAAAGCTGGCTGCGTTTTGGCCTACAAATTTAAAGGTCAACGTTTTGACTGCGGCAGCGTAGAAGGCTATATCGAAGCAACGAACTACTGCTTTGAGAATCTTTACCTAAAAGATGAGAAAACTGCAGAGCTTGGCAAACACGCTACGAAGAAAGCGTAAGCCTTGAGCTCAAAGAATAAACGGTAAGCCGTAGCGCCACTTTCATCGAGAAGTGGCGCTTTTTACGTTTATGGACCTGTTTTTTTATCCAGTATTTCTTTGCACAAACTTCACACTATGTAATACTTGTCACACTAAGTATTACATGAGTGGCAACAATGGATAAGATCGAAGTTAGGGGTGCTCGAACCCATAACCTAAAAAACGTCAATCTGACAATTCCTCGCGACAAACTGACCGTTATCACTGGCCTTTCGGGCTCAGGTAAGTCTTCACTTGCCTTTGATACTCTGTACGCAGAGGGGCAACGTCGTTATGTGGAATCCTTATCCGCTTATGCAAGACAGTTTTTATCCTTGATGGAGAAGCCTGATGTTGACCACATCGAAGGCTTGTCTCCAGCCATATCTATTGAACAAAAGTCCACCTCGCATAACCCTCGCTCAACTGTAGGTACCATCACAGAAGTCTATGACTACTTGCGCTTGCTGTATGCTCGAGTGGGCGAGCCACGCTGTCCAGAACACAAAACACCATTAGCCGCACAAACCGTTAGCCAAATGGTTGATAAAGTTCTAGAGCTACCGGAAGGCTCTAAAATGATGTTACTAGCTCCAATTGTTAAGGAGCGTAAAGGTGAGCATGTTAAAACTCTAGAAAACCTCTCAGCTCAAGGTTTTATTCGCGCCCGTATTGACGGAGAAACCTGCGATCTTTCAGATCCACCGACACTTGAGTTGCATAAAAAGCACACCATTGAGGTGGTTGTCGACCGCTTTAAAGTTCGAGATAACTTACAGCAGCGTCTTGCCGAATCTTTTGAAACCGCGCTTGAACTCTCAGGTGGCATCGTCGGTGTTGCTTGGATGGATGAACCAGAAAAAGAGGACATCATCTTTTCTGCCAATTTTGCTTGCCCTTACTGTGGTTATAGTTTGCAAGAGCTTGAGCCTCGCCTGTTTTCGTTTAACAATCCTGCAGGTGCCTGCCACACGTGTGATGGTTTAGGAGTCCAGCAATACTTCGATCCAGCACGAGTCGTGATGGATGAAGATCTGAGCATTGCTGAAGGTGCGATTCGCGGTTGGGATCAGAAGAACTATTACTACTTCCAAATGCTGACCTCACTGGCCAAGCACTACGACTTTGACTTATACGCGCCCTTTAAATCTCTGCCCAAAAAGATCAAAGATGTGGTACTTACAGGCTCAGGTCGCACAGAGGTGGAATTTAACTACGTTAACGATCGCGGTGATATCCGCGTGAAACGCCATCCATTTGAAGGGATCCTAAATACCCTTGAGCGTCGTTATCGTGATACTGAATCTAACTCAGTGCGTGAAGACCTCGCGAAGTATATCTCGACAAAATCCTGTGGTTCTTGTGGCGGTACTCGTCTGCGTGAAGAAGCTCGTAATGTCTTTATTGCTGATACCACATTGCCAGAAATCGTCGAAATGAGCATCAGTGGTGCCATGGACTTTTTCCGATCATTAGAGCTTGAGGGACAACGTGCCCAAATAGCAGAGAAGGTCATGAAAGAGATCAATGATCGTCTGCACTTCCTCGTTAATGTCGGCCTTAACTACCTAAACCTGTCACGCAGTGCCGAAACGCTTTCAGGCGGGGAAGCGCAGCGTATCCGCTTGGCAAGTCAAATTGGAGCGGGTCTAGTCGGGGTAATGTACGTTCTCGATGAGCCTTCTATTGGTCTCCACCAGCGCGATAATGAACGTCTTCTCAATACGCTAACGCACTTAAGAGACCTAGGTAACACCGTATTGGTTGTTGAACACGACGAAGACGCTATCCGAACGGCAGACCACGTCATTGATATTGGCCCTGGTGCAGGCGTACATGGTGGTTCTGTAGTAGCTGAAGGTACTATTGAAGACATTATCCAATCAGAAGAATCACTAACCGGTCAGTACCTAAGCGGGAAACGAGAAATTGCGATTCCTCAACAGCGTACACCAATGGATGCCAAGAAGATGGTGAAGCTGCAAGGTGCAACAGGCAATAACCTTAAGAATGTCGATTTAACTATTCCAGTTGGTCTATTTAGCTGTATTACTGGTGTTTCCGGTTCAGGTAAATCCACCCTGATTAATGATACCTTCTTTAAGATAGCGCACACTCAGCTCAATGGAGCAACAACTGCCGAACCATCCCCTTATAAGAAGATTGAAGGTTTAGAGCATTTCGATAAAGTGATCGATATTGACCAAAGTCCAATAGGTCGTACACCCCGCTCTAACCCTGCTACTTATACTGGTATCTTCACCCCCATTCGCGAACTGTTTGCAGGCACTCAAGAGTCACGCTCTCGTGGCTACAAACCTGGTCGCTTTAGCTTCAATGTTCGCGGCGGCCGCTGTGAAGCATGTCAAGGTGACGGCGTTATCAAAGTAGAGATGCACTTTTTACCTGATGTATACGTGCCTTGTGACGTATGTAAAGGGAAGCGTTATAACCGTGAAACGTTAGAAGTTCGCTACAAAGGCAAGACCATTGATGAAGTGCTACAAATGACTGTAGAAGATGCTCGTGAGTTCTTCGATCCGGTTCCTGTAATTGCTAGAAAACTACAAACCTTAATGGACGTAGGTCTTTCGTACATTCGTCTCGGTCAAGCTGCGACGACACTTTCAGGTGGTGAAGCTCAGCGGGTTAAACTGGCTAGAGAACTCTCTAAACGTGATACGGGTAAAACACTCTATATTTTAGATGAGCCAACAACCGGTCTGCACTTCCACGATATAGAGCTACTCTTGTCCGTTCTTCATCGTCTGCGTGACCATGGCAATACCGTCGTGGTTATCGAGCACAACCTTGATGTCATTAAAACTTCTGACTGGATCATCGATTTAGGGCCAGAAGGTGGACAAGGAGGAGGAGAAATTATCGCTCAAGGCACCCCAGAAAATGTGTCTCAAGTCGAAGGTTCTCACACAGCACGCTTCCTAAAACCTATGCTAAAAGGTTAAATTAGGGCATCTTAGAAGAGTGACGTATGGTTACGTCACTCTCTTTCTTGTTCATTAACTAGTAGCAAGCATGGCAATTATTCATACCAACGGTACAGAACTGGCTGAAAACCGAGTTCGTCCCCCGCTCAATCGAAAATTCATGGCCGCTATGGCGATGCTTTATCTCATCGCGACACATGTTTTCTGGCCAAATCCAGGCGGCTTAGGGCTTGCACTTACCTTCAATAACACAGCATGGATTGCATTTAGCGTCGCTTTAGCTATTGGGCTTTATCAACTCGGTAGCAACCAAATATTGCGTTACAGCAAACTTACTATTGGTTTGTTGCTATCTTGTATTCTGTTAAGTACTCCACTGTTCTACAGCAAGCCCGACATAATTTCCGTCGCTCCTCGCTTTATTGCTCTGTGGAGTGGCATGTTGTTGTTCATTGTTTTGCAGCAGTTTCAGTTCACCAATAAGCAGAAACAACGGTTTCTGTGGTTAGTTGTCCTAGCGGCTCTGATTGAGTCTACGATTGGCTATGGCCAGTATTTCTTGCTGTCCGATGATAATTTCATGGGATATGACGTAGTCATTAACCGCCCCTACGGCATCTTCCAACAGCCTAATGTGATGGCAAGCTTTCTCGCTACCGCTCTGGTTCTATCTGGTTATCTGCTCGCACGTCAACGACATAAATATAACTGGCACATCAGCGATGTCTCCATCTTATATTTAACACCCGTAATTACCTTACCTCTAATTGTCGTTTTAGGCTCAAGAACTGGCTGGCTAGGTGCACTAATCGGAACATTGCTGCTTATCCCTTATCTGTACCAACACTCGACTAGGAAGCGCTTTCGAGGCTGGACTTTTGCTAGTTTAGCTGGCGTAGCATTAGGACTTTTGCTTGGGTTTGGGAACACCAGTAGCCAAAACCTTATCGAACAAAAAGCCAGCTTTACCGACATTCGTGCAACGATTTACAGCCAGTCCATAGATATGCTGATCGAGAAGCCATTTACTGGCTATGGATTAGGAAAATTTGAACCTGAGTACATAGTGTATACGGCTCGACAGCACCAGCTCAACAACCATTTTGCTGCTGGGGTACCTGCTCTAGATCACCCACAGAACGAATTGTTGTTTTGGGGAATTGAGGGGGGATTGCTGCCGATTCTAGGCATTTTGCTCGCGGCTCTTTTCGTCCTAAGCCGAATTTACACCGCTAAACCTGGGACACGCTTGGCTATATTCGCTCTATTCCTACCCATTGTTCTGCACAGTCAATTGGAGTATCCGTTTTATCATTCATTGATACACTGGATTACCTTTATCATCCTGATTTACTGGGTAGATCAACGTACGCCTCGATTAAAACAAGCTTCGTTATCCGGTGTAACGAAGACACTGACTCGAGTGATGTCTCTTTTGATACCAATTTTGGTTACCACCTATATGGTTGCGTCTTTACATACCAATTATGTATTAAACAGGTTTGAAAAATCTGACCCAGTCGACGCCACCATCTTAGAGAAAGTCAGTAACCCCATGGCATGGCAAGCTCGTTATGACTGGGATGTCTATAGCACTTATCTAAAGCTCGGGTTACGCACTGGCGATAAAACGCTTATTCAACCTTATATTGACTGGTCTGTGGATATTATCCGTCACAAGCCACGTCCTGCCTTTTATCGTAATCTCATATTGGCTTACCAAGGGATAGGAGATACGAGTAAAGCTCAGCAAGTAAAAACCGAAGCGGAGTATCTGTTCCCTTATCAGCAGTTTGAGCTAGTTGCTACCGAACCAGTACAGGCGAAGTCTCAGCTATAAACTAGATACGCTCAATGACTAAGAAAACGGGATGCTACTTTAGCGTCCCGTTTTTTATCCACCCCATTCATATAGAGCAGGAATATCAATGATATCGTTATCAAAGCGAATCGTAATAAACTGAGGTTCTATAGCGAGTAGTTGGATGTTATTCAGCCTATCCCCCTCTTTTAACTCCTGACCGTTGATTTTGACCCAACGTCGCTGAGCGTCAGACGAATACATATGAGTTTGTAAGTTCAAGGCAGGCAGACGTCCACGATAACGAGCTTGATTATCTTCTAGAGCAATATGATCTGAATTACTTGGTATTAAAGAAGGTTCTGTCTTATTGATGGCAGATGCAACCTTGCGAGCAATCTCAGGGTCTAAACCACTCAGATCTAAGTTCTCTAAATCAAAAGGCTTTTCTGAAACTGTGTTGGTATCTGGCACAACGTCAATAGGTGAACTGGCACTCGTTGTGTTTACGACTTGAGTGACCTGAGTCGTAGTAACGGGCACGCGTACTTGCGGCAACGGTTTAAGCTCCGAAAAATCAGGGTATGCCAAAATAGAATATGGTTTGCTTAGTTGTTGTGAGTCCTCAGGTGCATTCTGAGAGGCCATTGCACCGATAGATACGAGGACCAAACTACTCCAGATTAGAGATTTCATAGTGACCCCTCTTGGTTCTGTTTAGCTTCGATAGTAGGAGGGTTATTCTGGGTTAACAGCTCCAATTTACGTAACGTATTACGCCCAGCTATACCATCAACATCAATATTCTGCCAACGCTGAAAGATTTCCACTTTGCGCTTTAGTGCTTCATCGAAAATATCGCTACCAGAAGGTGTACCTCCAAGCACTTTTGACAGTTTTTCATCCAATAACCGAACTTGCGCTCCCTGTTGATTTAATCGGAGCGTCGTTTGCAGTTCACGTTGCCAGATAGAGTAGTATTCACCAGTCCATAACTGCTCAAGCCATGACTTCGGCAAAGAGATACGTTGCTGACCATTCAGTACTTGCACTTGGTCGTCTGAAACTTGATACAGCACCACATAGCTTTGTTGCCCATCCAAATACAGAGACATCACAACGGGCAGATTCTGTTGTTCTATCTGAGACAAGGTACCTAAATACTTTTGGCACTCAAAACTACTGCTCGGTGACTCTTCGCACATGCCATCAAGTACGCCTGCTTTATAGCCCCAAACCGCGTAAAGCTCTTGAATCGCCGATATTTTATCTTTTCGTTTAAACAAATCTTGCAGTAGCTCTTTAGGATAAGGTTCTGCAACATTGTTAACAGGTAATATCACTTCTTGGGAGGGAGTGTTTGAGGTACTGACTGGCTCAGCAACAAGCTGTTGGTTTGATAATGATGACAACCACGCTAATCCTTCGGCGCCTTTCCAGTACAGCCCCCCTGCAATCGCAATACCTAGTAGCGCAGGCATTGCATACGTCGACAATAACTCTGACAAACCACCACTTGTATTTTGCACCGAATGTCCTACACCAGGAGCTTGGAACGAAAGAATGTCCTCACAAGCGCTTTGTGCCAAGGACTTAGATACTTGTTTCTCGCCTGAGTGATAAGCATACTGCAACGCTTTATCACCGATGAGGTTAATCAAACGCGGAATACCCTGACTGGCTTTATTCATCACAGCGATAGCCCCCTTCGAAAACAGCGAAGTGTCACCGCCAGCCGTCGACAAACGAAACTCTATATATTGGCGAGTCTCCCCTTCCGTAAGCGGCAATAAGTGATAACGTCCGGTGATTCGTTGGGCCAATTGACGTAATTGGGTTGTACGCAGTTTGTCTTGCAACTCAGGTTGACCAATCAACAACACTTTCAGTAACTTATGATCATCCGTTTCAAGATTAGTCAACAGTCGCAACTGCTCAAGAACTTCCGCAGAGAGATGCTGCGCTTCATCGATTACAAGCAGCGTATTAATACCTTGTTGGTCATTATCGATAAGATACTGGTATATGGCTTGACTGAGCTGTTTTAAGGAGGCCTTTTCAGGGTAACTAAGAGAAAACTCATCGCAAATAGCTTCAAGCAGATCTTGACTCGAAAAGGTTGGATTTAGGATCAATCCAGATGCTGTTTTATCATCCAGTGACGCTAACATAGCTTTGGCTACAGTGGTTTTTCCCGTCCCAACTTCCCCCGTTAACATGGCAAATCCACCACCTTGTCCGAGACCGGCTTGAAGATGCTGCATTGCTTCTCGATGTCGCTGACTCAAGAATAAATAACGAGAGCTTGGTACTATTGAAAAAGGCACCTCGTAAAAGCCAAAATAATCCTTATACATCCATTCAACCTTACAATATCAGTCAAAGCAAAGTACCATTGAGCTAGATGAATGCCAACGGCTAAGTACGAAAAAGGGGAGCCAATTTGCAAGTCTATCTTGTTGGGGGCGCAGTGCGCGACCAATTACTAAAACTTGAGGTCTACGACAAAGATTGGGTCGTGGTTGGTGCAACTCCTGAGCAAATGTTGGCTGACGGCTTTCAAGCTGTAGGCAAAGAGTTTCCCGTCTTCTTACATCCTAAATCGAAACAGGAGCATGCACTCGCTCGCACTGAGCGCAAAGCTGGTAAAGGCTACACTGGTTTCGAATGCTTTTCATCGCCCGATGTCACTCTAGAGCAGGACTTAATGCGCCGTGACCTTACCATCAACGCCATGGCACAAGATGATTCAGGGCGTATTATTGACCCCTACAACGGACAACAAGACTTAAAAGATAAAGTACTACGTCATGTATCACCGGCATTCGTTGAAGATCCGCTTAGAGTATTACGTGTCGCTCGTTTCGCCGCCAAGCTTAGACATCTAGGGTTTACGGTCGCTCCAGAAACCATGGATTTAATGAAATCCATCGTTAACGATGGAGAGTTGCAACACTTAACCGCCGAACGAGTCTGGCAAGAGTGGCACAAATCACTGACAACTCGTCATCCTGAGGTATTTTTAGATGTACTTCGTTCCTGCGGTGCTCTTGCGGTTGTTTTGCCAGAATTAGACGCACTGTTTGGTGTTCCGCAACCTGAAAAGTGGCATCCTGAGATCGATACAGGCATACACACGCTGATGGTTGCGCAGCAAGCCGCATTGCTAAGCACATCGCCAATTGTCCGTTTTGCCGCTCAAGTCCATGACCTCGGAAAAGCTCTAACGCCAGCAGAAGAGTGGCCAAGCCATAAGCTTCATACACACACTGGGCAAAAAGCTATAAAGTCTCTTTGTAGTCGTGTACGTGTGCCTAATGAGTACCGTGATTTAGCTGTTGCGGTTTGTGCTCAGCACTCCAACGTTCATCGCGCGGCCGAACTAAGGCCGGCAACCTTCATTAAGATTTTTGGTCAACTCGATGTCTGGCGTAAGCCCGAGAAATTACAGCAAGTTTTGATGTGCTGTGAAGCCGACCATAAAGGACGAAAAGGACTGGAGAGTAACCCGTATCCACAAGCCGAACGTTTCATGCAAGCCTACCAAGCGGCAATCAGTGTGGAAGTACAAGACATCATAGCAGATGGTTTTAAAGGTCAAGCGATTAAAGAAGAACTGGATAAGCGTCGTGTTAAAGCCGTAGAACAAAGCCTAAGCCTCAAGACTTAGGCTTTGTCGTCTTAGCTCATTAGTAGAAACGCAAATAGGCCTACACCTAAAATCAATCGATAGATCACAAATGGTGTCATACCCATTCTTGAAATCAGTTTTAGGAAAAAATGAATACAAATGTAGGCGCTAATAAAAGACACGATGATGCCAGTCAGTAGGAAACCAACATGAATGGGCTCAGAACCTGTCACCAGTTTTAGACCAAGGTAAGCACCAGCTAAAGTGATGATTGGGATAGACATCAGAAAAGAGAAACGCGCTGCCGCTTCGCGAGTAAATCCGAGATACAGCGCCGCGGTGATGGTTGCACCAGAGCGAGAAGTACCAGGTATGATCGCCAAAGCTTGTGCTAAGCCAATAAATAACGCTTTCTTCCACCCCGCTTGGTATTCATCGTCTGCTAACTTGGAGTTTTTATCCACCCACCAAAGCAACAAACCAAACACAATTGTCGTTGTTGCAATCACATAAGCACTGCGCAAATACAGTTCCACGATGTCCTTCATCAGCAAACCAAAGATACACGCTGGGATAGTAGCTAGGACAATCATCCAAGCCAACTTAGCCTCTTTGCTGCGCTCCCCTTTGAAAATAGAGCAGATTAGCGCGCCAAACAGGGTAACCACTTCCTTGCGGAAATAGATAACCACCGCAGCTAACGTACCCACGTGTACTGCCACATCAAAGGCTAAGCCTTGGTCTTCCCATCCTAAAACCGCTGAAGGCAAAATCAGGTGAGCCGAACTTGAGATAGGCAAAAACTCAGTAAGCCCCTGAATTAGCGCCAATATAAAGGCTTCAAAGTAACTCATTATTAACTACCAACTAAAATTGAAAATCGATTCTTCTTAAAGCCACAGGAGCTGGAATCGCCGCTAAGATCTGACAGAGTGAGCGCTCATCATTTGGAATGACCAAATCTGGAGCAAGATCATACAGAGGTTGTGTTACAAATGAATATTTAAAAATGTCTTCACGTGGAACAAGCGGTTTTTTTTGTGAGATTTCATTTCCAAACAACAGGATATCGAGATCTATGGTGCGATTTTGAAACTTAGCCGCGTCAATATCTCGCCCCCACTTTACTTCGATCTCTTTCAGAGCTGCACTAAACTCAACCAAGTTCAGCGATGTATCTAAACGAACCACCATGTTGTAGAAATCATTACCAGAGAAACCAAAAGATTCACAAGCATACACCGGTGACATCTTTAAGTTACTAGCGATGAGCGATAGCTCTTGGCACGCAGCGCGAATGTGTTTTTCACGATCCACATTAGAGCCCACACCAATAAAGGCAGTAATCATGCCTCGCCTCTTTCGATGACAACACCAACACTTTTGGCCTGTGGTACTGCACCCGGTTTCGCTAAACGAATTTTCACCCAAGGCACTGAAAATTGAGTTTGAATTAACTCAGCAATTTCTTCAGCAACTCTTTCTACCAGCAGAAAACGACCGTTTTCAATATGGTTGAGTACGGCTTCGCTCACCTTTGAGTAATCTAATGCATCAATGACATCGTCGCTTTTTCCAGCTGGAGCATTGTCGTGAGCCATCTCAATATCTAATATAAGCTTTTGTTTTATTTCTTGTTCCCAGTCATAAACACCAATAGTAGTAATGACTTCAAGCTGTTCTATAAATACTTTATCCAATGCCATGATTTGTCCTTTATTAGAGGTCGGATACCCATTTGTCGGGAAAAAACGTACTATTTTCGATATGATATCAGTCCCCTTAGATAATTTCTTGCGAAAAGGTGCCTAATGACCCCATTAGCGTTTGCTATGATCATCGCAGCTTACTTACTTGGTTCAGTCTCAAGTGCAGTGCTGATCTGTCGTTTGCTGCGATTACCCGATCCAAGAACAGTAGGCTCAAATAACCCAGGCGCTACCAATGTGCTTCGTATCGGAGGCAAAGGGGCTGCGGTGGGTGTACTATTGTGCGATATGCTCAAAGGTACAATTCCGGTTTGGAGTGGCTACTATCTGGGGATAGACCCTGTCATTCTTGGTGTCATTGCGATTGCTGCGTGTCTTGGGCACATGTACCCTATTTTCTTTCACTTCAAAGGCGGAAAAGGAGTCGCGACCGCACTTGGTGCAATTGCACCTATCGGCTGGGATCTCACCGGACTTATCACTGGCACTTGGCTACTGGTTGCTGTGATCTTTCGTTATTCGTCCTTAGCGGCCATAGTCACTGTTTTGCTTGCACCAGTTTACACTTGGATGGCAAGACCACTCTTTACGCTTCCTGTTGCTATGTTGAGCTGTCTTATTTTACTGAGGCATCACCAAAACATTCGCCGATTGTTTGATGGGAGTGAGCCCAAGCTTGGTAAGAAAAAAATCTCGTAATTTTCAGCTAACTAAAAAGCAAAAAGCGGCGCCAATTGGCACCGCTAAATACTATTCGAGCATGGATAGCTATTACTACTAGCTATGCTGAGCTAAGAACTCTGTCAGCATGGCAGTCACGTATTCTGGCTGCTCTAAATTACTAATATGACCGGCTTCTGGGATCACGTTGATCGCACTGCCAGAAATCAAATCATTCATCAAATACGATTCAAGTACCGGACGTGGCTTATCTTCTGCTCCGACAGCTACTAGAGAAGGTAGCGCGAATTTCTCAATTTCATCGCACAAATCACGTCGACCGAAGACCATACGACCAATCCGTGCAACTTCAACCGCTCTGTCACCGCTTAACGCAGACAACTTAGCTTCAAAACCTTCAACAAGATCAGCATTAACCTGTTTGGCATTATTGGCGAAGAACAGTGGCACCACTGCTTCAACAATTGGCGCTGGCACGGCTTTAAGCTCGGTGATCGTTGCTAGCATGGCGAAATATTTAGCATGAGCAACTTCAGGCTCTAGACCTACAAACGTGTCCATAAGGACTAAGCTTTTGACTCTCGCTGGTGCTAATGCGGTTAGCTCTGCGCCCCACATCCCGCCAACGGACAAACCAACGATAGAAAACTCATCAATTTCAAGCTCATCCATTAACGCCAAGAGATGTTGCGCATAATCTTTAAGATTCAACATCGAAGTTGGCGCTGCCTCGGACTCGCCATGTGCCCAAAGGTCTGGAACAATGCAGCGATAGTGTTGGCTTAGCGCTTGCACTTGCGGTTGCCACATCGCACTGTCCCACAAATAGCTGTGACCAAAAAGAACTACTGGTCCTTGACCCACATCTTGATATGCCATGGTTTGGCCATCAACCTTGAATTGTTTCATATTCGTTCATTCCCTATGTTTTTTAACAGGTTAACACAGATAGTAAGTCACAGACTTTCGCTGTTTTGTTAAAATATGTCGTTAAAAAAGGCCACCTAAGTGACCTTTTCTTTATGCTTTAATCGGCTTTAGTTGGTCAATTGGCCAACGTGGCGTAGCCTCTACTGATAGCTCAGCGGCTTCACCATTTTTCAGTCGCTGCATACCGGCATAAGCTATCATGGCACCATTATCGGTACAAAATTCAGTACGAGGATAATAGACTTCGCCTCCAATTTTGTTCGCGAGAGTTTCAAGCTCTTGACGCAAGAATTTGTTAGCACTCACACCACCAGCAATAACAATGCGCTTCATGCCAGTTTGTTTTAGAGCACGCTTACATTTAATAGCCAATGTATCGCACACCGCTTCTTGGAATGCATAAGCGATATCTGCACGGGTTTGTTCACTATCATCATTGGCCGCGATTGTATTCGCAGCAAAAGTCTTCAAACCAGAGAAACTCATATCCAAACCTGGGCGATCCGTCATTGGACGCGGGAACTTAAATCGACCCGGTGTGCCTTTGTCAGCTAATTTAGACAACAAAGGTCCGCCTGGATAATCCAACCCCATCAATTTAGCGGTTTTATCAAAGGCTTCACCCGCAGCATCGTCAATAGACTCACCAAGGATCTGATATTCACCAATGCCTTTTACTTCAACGATCATACTGTGGCCACCAGAGACCAAAAGCGCAATAAATGGAAATGGCGGTGGGTTGTCCTCTAACATTGGGGCAAGCAGATGACCTTCCATATGATGTACAGGAATAGCCGGAACTCCCCACGCGTACGCCATGCTTCGACCAATCGTAGTACCCACTAACAGTGCACCAACCAGACCCGGACCGGCGGTATACGCGACACCATCAATATCTTTTGGCGTTAAATTCGCTTCCGCTAATGCAGTTTTGATCAACGGGATCGTTTTTTTAACATGATCACGAGACGCCAGTTCAGGAACCACACCACCATAATCGGCGTGCAGTTTCACTTGGCTATATAGTTGATGCGAAAGCAATCCTTTCTCATCCTCATAGATTGCGATGCCAGTTTCATCACAAGAGGTTTCAATACCTAAAATGCGCATATTGTTCTCGACATATTTCGAAATTGGCGCAATATTACCTCGTCATTGGCTCTCAAACAAATTTTGTACAAGAGATAGACGACAAAGTACTTTACAAAGCCCATCTGATCGGATTAAAATTCCGCACCATTTTTGATCTAGCTGGTTTATCGCTTAGAACTAAGAACTTCGATAGGAACGTCTTAGACCTAACAAACAAGCGCCAGCATTAATGAATAGTTAACCCCTGAGGTGAAAGGCATATGCCAGTAGTTAAAGTACGTGAAAACGAACCGTTCGACGTTGCACTACGTCGTTTCAAGCGCTCTTGCGAAAAAGCAGGTATCCTTTCTGAAGTGCGTCGTCGTGAGCACTATGAAAAACCAACTACAGTTCGCAAACGCGCTAAAGCAGCAGCTCAAAAGCGTCACGCTAAGAAGCTAGCTCGCGAAAACGCTCGTCGCGTTCGCCTGTACTAATAACTAGGTCCAATAGGATTTAAGTTATGGCTCTGATTGATAAACTCAAAGACGAGCAAAAACTAGCGATGAAAGCCAAGGACAAACCGCGCCTTGGCACTATTCGTTTAGCTTTAGCCGCCATTAAGCAACGTGAAGTTGACGAACAGATTACTCTGGGCGAAGACGACATTCTTGCTGTGCTGACTAAAATGGTTAAACAACGTCGCGACTCTGTTACGCAATTTGAAGCAGCTGGTCGTCAAGACCTTGCTGAAGCTGAGCAAGCTGAAATTGCCGTACTTGAGGACTTTATGCCTCAACCGCTGACTGACGAGGAAGTATCTGCACTGATTGAAAGTGCGATTACCGAATCTGGTGCTGCGGGCATGCAAGACATGGGTAAGGTAATGGGTGTGCTTAAGCCACAAATTCAAGGCCGTGCAGATATGGGTAAAGTAAGTGGTCTAGTTCGCGCTAAACTCGCTTAATCTCCCAATCAAATTGCAGCAAGCCGTGCTATCCTTTGGAACGCACGGCTTGTTTGTATCTCACTCTCGTAAAAAGGTTTTATGGCAGGAATTATCCCTCGTAGCTTTATTGATGATCTGTTGGCTCGTCTCGATATAGTCGACATCATTGATGCGCGCGTAAAACTGAAAAAACAAGGCAAGAACTACGGTGCTTGCTGCCCTTTCCATAACGAGAAAACACCGTCATTTAGTGTTAGCCAAGAGAAACAGTTCTATCATTGTTTTGGCTGTGGTGTACACGGTAATGCGATTGATTTTCTTATGGAATATGAACGCCTTGAGTTCGTTGAGGCGATCGAAGAGCTGGCCGCTTCACTTGGGTTAGATGTCCCTCGTGAACAACGTAATGGCAGCTCAGGCAATTTTTCCAAAGGGCCTACAGCCAATAGTGAGCAGAAACGATCTTTGTACGATCTCATGGGTACGATCGGACAGTACTACCGAGATCAGCTTAAAGTTTCATCAAATAAAGCCGCTATAGAGTACTTAAAGGGTCGTGGACTCTCTGGAGAAATTGTCCAAAAGTTTGGCATTGGTTATGTGCCTGACGAGTGGGACAGTGTTCGAAAGAACTTCGGTCAACAGAAAGCTACCCAAGACATGTTGGTGTCCGGCGGTATGCTAATTGAGAACGACAAAGGTAACCGATACGACCGATTTAGAGGACGTATCATGTTCCCAATCCGCGATAGGCGCGGAAGAGTAATTGGGTTTGGCGGACGCGTTCTTGGTAACGACACGCCTAAGTATCTCAACTCACCCGAAACACCGATTTTCCATAAAGGTAAAGAGCTGTACGGCCTTTATGAAGTGTTGCAGGCGTATAGAGAGCCGCCACAAGTCTTGGTTGTTGAAGGCTATATGGACGTTGTTGCCTTAGCTCAATACGGTGTTGATTACTCCGTCGCCTCACTTGGCACATCGACCACAGGCGATCACCTTCAGGTCTTGTTTCGTCAAACAAGCACCGTGGTGTGCTGTTACGACGGTGACCGAGCGGGACGAGATGCAGCATGGCGCGCCATGGAAAATGCTTTGCCGTATCTAAACGATGGCCGACAACTAAAATTTATGTTTTTGCCGGATGGCGAGGATCCCGATTCCTTCATTCGTCAAAACGGTAAAGAGGCATTTGAAACTGAAGTACAAAATGCAATGCCTCTCTCTGACTTTATGTTCTCCTCGCTAATGCAGCAGGTAGATAGCCGAACAAAAGAAGGAATGGCGAAGCTTAGTACGCTAGCCGTTCCACTCATTGATAAAGTGCCAGGTGGAACCCTGCGTCTATACTTGAGAGAACTTCTCGGACGCAAACTTGGGCTTGTTGATGAAAGGCAGCTTCAGCAACTAATTGACCGACAAGGCCAACAAGAAACGCGAGCTCAGCCTCATAAAGAGATTAAACGCACACCAATGCGTGAAGTGATAGCTCTCCTTTTGCAAAATCCGAGCTATGCTGAAATGGTACCTGACCTCTCAACGGTAAGAGATTTATCATTACCGGGGTTGAATTTATTCGTGGAAGTGGTTGATAAATGTCAAGCGCATCCCCATATGACTACAGGCCAGTTATTAGAACAATGGCGTGGTAGCAACAATGAGGCACTTCTGTCTCGTCTCGCAAGTTGGGTTATTCCACTTGACGACGACAATCAAGAAGACGTATTTATCGATTCATTGGACAAGATATTGTCTCAGTGCATCGAAAAACAAATTGAAAACCTGCAGGCCAAAGAAAGAAGTGTCGGCTTATCAGTCGAAGAAAAACGGGAGCTGCTAGCCTTGATGCTAGACTTAAAAGCGTAACCCAATTCAGTTAGTCAGCAATGAATAAATTTGTTAATATTAGTGGTTTGCATTTCGCATACTAAAATTCCTTCACCAGATCTTAAGTTGGATATCGTCTATGGACCAAAATCCGCAGTCACAGCTAAAATTACTTGTCATTAAGGGCAAGGAACAAGGCTATCTGACCTACGCAGAAGTAAATGACCACCTACCTGAAGAAATCGTCGATTCTGAACAGGTAGAAGATATTATTCAGATGATTAATGACATGGGTATTAAGGTAGTAGAAACTGCTCCTGATGCTGATGACCTTGCTCTGAATGATGACAACAACATCACTGATGAAGATGCTGCCGAAGCTGCTGCAGCGGCACTTTCAAGTGTAGAAAGTGAAATCGGCCGTACAACTGACCCAGTGCGCATGTACATGCGTGAAATGGGTACCGTTGAGCTATTGACTCGCGAAGGCGAGATCGACATTGCGAAACGTATTGAAGACGGTATCAACCAAGTTCAAAGCTCTGTAGCTGAATACCCAGGCACTATCCCTTATATTCTTGAACAGTTTGACAAGGTTCAAGCTGAAGAGCTTCGCCTTACCGACGTAATCACAGGCTTCGTCGATCCAAACGAAGAAGAAACGACAGCGCCAACGGCGACTCACATCGGTTCTGAGCTTTCTGAAGCAGATCTGGAAGATGAAGACGACGAAGACGTTGATGAAGATGACGATAGTGAGGAAGAGGAAGAAGATACAGGTATCGACCCTGAACTTGCTCTAGAGAAGTTCACAGCGCTTCGCAATAGCTATCAAGACCTTCAACTGGTTATCAACGAATATGGTTACGACAGCCCACAGGTGGCTAAGTCACATGAGTTGGTCCAAGAAGTCTTTAAAGAATTCCGTCTGACACCAAAACAATTTGATCACCTAGTGAACGAATTGCGCACTTCTATGGATCGTGTACGTACTCAAGAGCGTCTGATCATGCGTCAAGCTGTTGAATACGGCAAGATGCCTAAGAAGTCTTTCATTGCTGTCTTTACTGGTAATGAGTCAAGTGAAGCTTGGCTAGATGAAGTACTTGCCTCTGACAAGCCTTACGCAGAGAAAATCAAACGTTACGAAGATGACATTCGTCGTTCGATTCAAAAACTAGACATCATTGAAGAAGAAACATCGCTTTCTGTTCAAAACATCAAAGACATCAGTCGTCGTATGTCTATCGGTGAAGCGAAAGCTCGTCGTGCGAAGAAAGAGATGGTTGAAGCGAACTTACGTCTCGTAATTTCGATTGCTAAAAAGTACACCAACCGCGGTCTACAGTTCTTGGATCTGATCCAAGAAGGTAACATCGGTCTAATGAAAGCAGTAGATAAGTTTGAATATCGCCGTGGTTATAAGTTCTCAACTTATGCGACATGGTGGATCCGTCAGGCAATCACTCGCTCTATCGCAGACCAAGCGCGTACAATCCGTATTCCAGTGCATATGATCGAAACGATCAACAAGCTGAACCGTATTTCTCGCCAAATGCTTCAAGAAATGGGCCGTGAGCCTCTTCCAGAAGAATTGGCAGAACGTATGCAAATGCCGGAAGATAAGATTCGTAAAGTACTAAAAATCGCTAAAGAGCCTATCTCTATGGAGACGCCAATTGGTGACGACGAAGATTCGCATCTAGGTGATTTCATTGAGGATACTACTCTAGAGCTGCCTGTTGATTCTGCAACAATGACTAGCCTACGAGTGGCAACTAAAGACGTGCTAGCAGGTCTTACTCCTCGTGAAGCAAAAGTATTACGCATGCGTTTCGGTATCGATATGAACACTGACCACACTCTAGAAGAAGTGGGTAAACAGTTCGACGTAACGCGTGAGCGTATCCGTCAGATCGAAGCGAAAGCACTACGTAAACTGCGTCACCCAAGCCGCTCAGAGACCCTGCGCAGCTTCCTTGACGAGTAATTCGTAAGCAATTTAGCAAAAAGGTGAGCACTAGCTCACCTTTTTTGTTTTATGCGGTTTAAGTGATTAAAAAGCAAGCGCAATTACCCCTTATTGTGTCTAGACACCCAGCGTCCCTTCCCCTATAATCATCCACCTATCGGCCCCTTAGCTCAGTGGTTAGAGCAGTCGACTCATAATCGATTGGTCCGCAGTTCAAGTCTGCGAGGGGCCACCAAATTTAGAGAAGGCGCATGGAGAAATCCATGCGCCTTTTTCGTTTTTCAGTCGTACTAAACAATTACTACTAGCACTCAATACGCTAAGCGAGTAACGTTATCAAATGAGCATCGAAACCCTGCTAGTTAATATATCGTTACATAACTTAACCAGTTAACGCTTTACACTTGCTTCTTGGCGTTGAACACTGCCTTGCAACGTGTAGTTAGCAGTCAATAAAGTAGAGTCTGAAAGATATTATGAATAACGCGACGGCTAAAAAGTCGAATCCCCTATTTGAAATCCTATTTAACGTTTTCATCCCGTCCTTCATTTTGATGAAATTTAGCGGTGATGAACACCTAGGGACGACCATGGCGTTGGTTGTCGCTTTACTCTTCCCTGTCGTGTACGGTGGCATGGACCTAATCCGCAACAATAAGTTTAACTTTATCGCTGCGCTAGGCTTCGTGAGCGTCCTATTGACCGGTGGTATAGGCCTATTAGAACTAGACACGCGCTGGTTGGCCTTTAAAGAAGCCCTGATACCTGGCCTAATCGGTTTAGCGGTACTAGGCTCAACATTTACTCGTTACCCATTCATGCAAAAGATGATTTTGAATGACAGCGTGTTTAATCTGTCATTAATCAAACAGCGCTTGAATGAGAATGGTAATACCGAAGGCTTCGAACGTTGCTTAGTCTCCTCAAACTACTTATTTGCGAGTACTTTTGCTTTTTCCTCAGCGATGAACTATTTCTTAGCAACATGGATTGTTACCAGCCCAGCAGGAACACCAGCGTTTAACGAGGAGCTTGGTAAGCTCACACTATATAGCTACCCTATCATCGCAGTTCCAAGTATGTTGATGATGGTTGGCATCTTCTACTACCTGTGGCGCCAAATCAGACAAATGACGTCATTAGAAACCGAGCAGATCTTCCATAGCGAATAATTCTCCAACGCCTGAGAGCAGTTTTTCTCTCAGGCACATCCACACAAACTTTCCCTCACATACAGAAGCTGTCCTCTGCTGTTCGAAAATTCTCTCTGTTAGTGTTACTTAAGTCTTCAGTGCTCACTTCAATCTAAAGCATCTTTTGACGCAAAACACTTAATTTTCTCGCTGTAAATTAAGTATTAAAAAACACATTAATCAAATCTAATTGAGTGTATTCGTCGCGATAATGGAGGCCAAAAGAACGGATTATTCATCAATTTGCGATAGTAATCACAACAAATAGCTCACTCAATTTTCCATTAAAAATTAACGTTTAAATTCACCTAGTGATCATAGTCACAGCAAATCTAAAACTGAATTCAAGGCTTTATAAATAAAGATACACCTGGTTTGTAATCACTAACAAACTCTGTTTTTACCACTTAAAAATGTGATGTTTACCCACCACCAAATTTGTTCAAAAAACACTCATTGCCATCGATTTTTGACGTTTTTGACGTGTCAAAATACTATTTTGACGTTTTTAACGGGAACAGTAATTGATAAATTATCTTTTAAGGTGTTTTCTTAATAACGCCTAAGGCCTACAGGCCACTCTTTAGGACACATGTTAAGAGGTAGGCTTTAGCACAATGTGAGGAAGGTAGGCTTACCTTCCAGTGAAACAAAAGCAAATAGTAAGGAATAGCTATGCTTGCGCATATTAAAAAAACAGCACTAGCGACAGCAATTATCGCAACCTCAGTAACAGGCTTTAGCTCTGTTACCGTCGCAGCGGAACGCAGCGAACTGACCATCCACCCGAAAGAGTTCAACACTTTTGTACGCAACTTTAACCCTTATCTGGGTGCGACCAACCTGCATACTACGACAGATTTCCTATTCGAACCTTTAGTTGTTTTCAACGAAATGCATGGCAACAAACCAGTATTCCGTTTGGCTGAAGGCTTCAAAATGTCTGATGACCTAAAAACAGTGACCTTTGATATCCGTAAAGGTGTGAAATGGTCTGACGGCGAAACATTCGACGCAGATGATGTTCTATTCTCATTCAATCTAGTGCAGCAAAATCCAGCACTAGACCAAAGCGGCATCAACTCTTGGGTAGAGAAAGTTGAAAAGCTGAATGACTACCAAGTGAAGTTCTATCTAACAGAAGCAAACTCTAACGTCCCATACGAGATAGTTAAAGTGCCAGTGGTTCCTGAGCACGTGTGGAAAGACGTTAAAGATCCAACGACCTTCACTAACGAAAATCCTGTAGGTTCTGGTCCATTTACTGAGATCGATACATTCACTCCACAGCTATACGTTCAATGTCGTAATCCTAACTACTGGGACAACGACAACCTAGAGGTTGATTGTCTGCGTGTTCCACAAATTGCTAACAATGACCAGTTCCTAGGCAAAGTTGTTAACTCAGAAATGGATTGGACATCATCGTTCATTCCTGACATCGACCGCACTTATGCTGCCGCTTCTCCAAACCATCAATACTGGTATCCACCAGCGGGTACACAAGCATTTGTTGTTAACTTCAAAAACCATGATGCTGCGAAAAAAGAAGCCCTTACTAACGTCGACTTCCGTCGTGCATTCTCAATGGCTCTTGACCGTCAAACTATCATCGACATCGCCTTCTATGGCGGCGGTACTGTGAATGACTTCGCTTCTGGCCTTGGCTACGCATTCGCCACTTGGTCTGACGAAGCGATTCACAATAAATACAAAGGCTACAATAGCTACGATGTTGAGGGTGCAAAAGCATTGCTAGAAAAAGCAGGCTTTAAAGATGTGAATGGCGATGGCTTTGTAGACACTCCATCAGGTAAATCATTTGAGCTCTTTATCCAATCACCTAACGGCTGGACAGACTTTAACAACACGGTTCAACTTGCTGTAGAGCAACTAGCTGAAGCGGGCATCAAAGCCAAAGCTCGTACGCCTGATTTCTCTGTTTATAATCAAGCAATGTTAGAAGGTAACTACGACGTCGCTTATACCAACTACTTCCACGGTGCAGATCCATACACGTATTGGAACTCTGGTTATAACTCAACGCTTCAAGCTGGTGACGGTATGCCTCGCTTTGCAATGCACTTCTATAAGAATGCTGAGCTAGATAACTTGCTAAATAGCTTCTACAAGACGGCAGATAAAGATGAGCAGCTAGAAATTGCTCATGGCATCCAGAAGATCATTGCTCAAGACCAAGTCACTATTCCAGTGATGTCAGGTGCTTACATGTACCAATACAACACCACTCGTTTTGCGGGTTGGTGGAACGAGCAAAATCCTAAAGGTCGTCCAAATATCTGGGCAGGTATTCCAGAGCGTCTATTACACGTACTGGACCTAAAACCAGTTAAGTAAACACAAACTAAAAGCGGTACATCCGTACCGCTTTCTTCCCCTCTCTATGTCTATTTGATGTTTGGCGCTCGTCGTTAGGGGATTGCTCGTCTCTAATTTGGAGGCGGCGTAGCCAGCCAAGGAAAAGCTGGGTAATTAAGGTGTGAGTTATGGGTTATTTTTTAAGACGTTTGTCATTATATGCAGTAGCACTATTAGTTGCGGCTACTATCAACTTTATTATTCCAAGGGCGATGCCGGGCGATCCGGTCACTATGATGTTCGCCCATACAACGGTGCAAATTACACCGGAGCGTATTGCAGCAATGAGAGAGCTGCTGGGCTTTGTTGACGGTAATTTATTCGTTCAATATCTAACGTACATGAAGAACATTTTAAGTTGGGAGCTTGGTGTTTCGGTTCAGTTCTTCCCATTAACAGTTAGTGAGCTGTTAGGCGGCGCATTCGGTTGGTCACTGTTTCTGGCGGGCACCGCTGTCGTGATGTCTTTCTCTATCGGCTCGGTTCTTGGCATTTTCGCAGCTTGGAAGCGCGGTTCTCGTTTCGACACATTCGTTACCCCTGGAATGCTCATTATTCAGGCGATTCCACCTGTGGTTATTGCCATGTTAGCTATGTTCATCTTTGCGATAGGCCTGAAATGGTTTCCTACGGGCTATGCGTATACCCCAGGCACCATTCCTGAGTGGACAAGCTGGGCATTTATCAAAGATATGCTTTATCACGCAGCGCTTCCCCTATTCTGCGCCACAATCATTCAAATCGGCGGCTTTCTAGTGAACATGCGTAACAACATGATCAACTTGTTGGGAGAAGACTACATCACCATGGCTCGCGGTAAGGGCTTAAGTGAAAACCGCGTAGTATTCAACTACGCAGCGCGTAACGCGCTCCTACCAAGTGTCACCGCGCTTTCCATGGCGTTAGGTATGGCGATTGGTGGTCAGTTAATTGTCGAAATAATCTTCAACTATCCAGGGCTTGGCAGTGTCATGCTAAATGCGATTCATGCTCGTGACTACCAAGTACTGCAAGGACAACTTCTTATTATGACGCTCTTTATGCTGTTCTTTAACTTAGCTGCAGACATGTTGTATGTCGTGCTAGACCCACGTCTACGCAAAGGAGGCAAATAGTCATGAAAGGTTTTCTCTCTTTAGTTTGGCGTAACACCACTGCGCGTATCGGACTTATCATCATCGGCTTATTTATGTTTGTGGCCATTGCCGCACCTCTAGTCACCAAACATGCACCAGACAAGCGTACGGGTAACCCTCACGAATACCCATCAGCGGTGGTTAAGTTAGCACAAGCTAACCCAGACGGCTGGGTAGCGCAAAATCTAGCGGATGATCGTAGAACGTTACTCATGTCGAAAAAGGCAGATCATGTATTGGGAACCACACGTATGGGGCGTGATGTATGGTCTCAAGTAGCTTACGGCGCTCGCGTATCACTGATGGTGGGTTTTAGTGCTGGCCTAATCGTATGCGTGTTAGCCACGGTAATCGGAATTTCCGCGGGTTACTTTGGCGGCCGTGTTGATAGTGTACTGACCTCGGCAATGAACATCATGCTGGTGATTCCGCCCTGGCCTCTTCTCTTTGTTGTTGCCGCTTTCGTTGGTGAGGCGGGGCCAATGACCATCGCGGTCGTTATTGCCTCCATCTCTTGGGCATGGGGAGCAAGGGTTATTCGTGCACAAACCTTATCGCTGCGAGAGAAAGAGTTTGTAAAAGCGGCTGAAGTACTTGGTGAATCACGACTACGCATCATTTTTGTTGAGCTGCTACCAAACCTAATCTCAATTGTTGGTGCAAGTTTCATCGGCTCAGTGTCTTACGCCATCTTGATGGAAGCCATTATCTCTTTCTTGGGAATGGGCGATCCAAACACCATCAGCTGGGGCATCATGCTTTATAACGTTCAAACTTCCTCAGCCATGCTGATTGGCGCATGGTGGGAAATTCTAGCTCCATGTATCGCGTTGACTCTTCTTGTTACCGGCTTAGCACTGCTTAACTTTGCCGTTGATGAAATTGCCAACCCGCAACTTCGTTCTCACAAAGGCCTTAAACGCTGGAAGAAAATCGCAGAACAAGACAAACAGGAACGCGAAGTACAAGTCGCGCCACAAAATGCACTTTGGAGCGGAGATCGTTAATCATGTCAGAACCACTAATTTCAGTCCGCAATTTGTGCGTAGATTACATCACTGAGGCAGGCGATGTTCGAGCGTGCAACAATGTTAGTTTCGATATCGCTAAAGGCGAAGTGTTTGGTCTTGCTGGGGAATCTGGTTGTGGCAAATCAACCGTTGCCTTCTCACTAATGCGCTTGCACAAGCCGCCCGCGTTTATTTCAGGTGGAGAAGTGATCTTCAATGGCGAAGATATCCTTCAATACAGTGATGATCGTATGCAAACTTTCCGCTGGAGCCAAATGTCTATGGTGTTCCAAAGCGCCATGAATGCTTTGAACCCTGTACTGACCATGGAAGAGCAGTTCTGTGACGTTATTATGCGCCATACCAATATGACTCGTGAACAGGCCGTAAGACGTGCTCAAGGCTTATTGGAGATTGTTGATATTCATCCAAGCCGTCTAAACGACTACCCGCACCAGTTTTCTGGTGGTATGCGTCAGCGCTTAGTGATTGCGATTGCTCTCGCCCTCAACCCGAAAATGATCATCATGGATGAGCCAACCACTGCGCTTGATGTGGTTGTACAGCGTGAGATTCTGCAAAAGATCTATGCCCTCAAAGAGGAGTTTGGATTTTCGATCTTGTTCATCACTCACGACATTTCACTCATGGTGGAGTTCTCAGATCGCATTGGGATCATGTATTCCGGTGAGCTTATTGAAGTCGCCCCTTCACAACAGATTTTAGATTCACCTTACCATCCGTACACAAAAGGGCTGGGAAGTTCATTCCCTCCTTTAACAGGTCCTAAAACCAAGTTAACGGGCATTCCAGGTAATCCACTAAACCTGTTGGAGATTCCACAAGGTTGTCGCTTCCAAGCACGGTGCGATCGTGTCCATGAAACATGTACCCGCGTGCCAACGAAGTTACGCCAAATTGAACCGAACCGTTTTTCTAACTGCCACTTATATGGCGACACCATCGCTGTATCGCAAGAGTTGTCATAAGCAACCAGCAACGAACTGAGCAAGTTATACAAGGAATTTCTGGAGAAACATTATGAGCAACTATGGTGAACTGCTGATTGAAGGCAAAAATGTTGTCAAAGATTTCGCAATAAACAGTAATACGCTAAAACAACCAATGATGCGTGCTATCAATGACGTCTCATTCAAAATGTACAAAAGTCGCGGCCTTGCGGTGGTTGGTGAGTCAGGCTCTGGCAAATCAACAACGGCAAAAATGATCGCCAAAATGTATGCCCCAAGTGGTGGTGAAATTAAATATCGCGGCCGTGATATTCAAGAGATCAAAGCGCGCAGTGAGTTGATGAAATACCGCGAAGGCGTGCAGATGGTATGGCAAGATCCGTTTGGTTCATTAAACCCAACACACACGATCTTTCATCATATTGCACGTCCATTGCTGATCCATAACAAGGTGTCGAAAAGCAACAAAAAAGAGCTAGAAGAGCGAGTATACGATCTGCTCGATCAAGTGGGTTTAATTCCACCTAAAGAAACCGCAGCCAAATACCCTCACCAGCTTTCAGGTGGTCAAAGGCAGCGTGTTAACTTAGCGAGGAATATTGCGGTTGGAGCAGAAGTTGTCCTGGCTGATGAGCCAACTTCTATGCTCGATGTCTCGATTCGCGCTGGCGTTCTCAACCTGATGGAAGAGATGAAGTTTGAGAAACAAATGTCATTGCTTTACATCACTCACGATATCGCAACCGCTCGCTATATCGCAGAAGATATCTCGGTGATGTACGTCGGCCATATGGTGGAATGGGGCGATACCGATGAGGTCATAGCCAACCCTCAACATCCCTACACCCAACTTCTTGTTTCTGCGGTACCGGATCCGAAGAAATCTATTCATGAGAAGTTGGAAGGTAATAAAGGCGAGATTCCACTCTGGACACCAGCCTCCGTTGGTTGCCCATTTGCGGGTCGATGCAAACACGCAACCAGTAAATGTACGGAAGCCTTGCCGCCGGTGACCAAACTCGCCGACAACCATTTTGTACGTTGTTATCTCTACGAAAACTAATTAAATGCTCCTGTAATGGGAGCGCTTCTTCTCGACAGGTGAATGAAAAAACGATGCAATTGCTCACTAATCATATTGGCTATCAGGTAAACAATGCGAAACGCGCAGTGTTGATGTGTACTGATCCACATCATCCAGTGACGACTGCATATTTAGTTGATGCGTATTCTGAAAACACCGTTCTAGAGCTCACACTCGAAGGCGGACAATCTGTCGACAACTGGCATTGTGGAGTGTTTTTTACTATCGACTTCAGTCAGTATCAGCAGGCGGGACGTTACTACCTTCGCTACCAGTCCGTTCGCTCTCATGATTTTGTTATTGAAGAACATAACCTATTAACGCGCAGTTTTTCAGATGTCATTCATTATTTCAAATCTCAACGCTGCGGTGGACAATTCGATGAACACGATAAGCAGGCGCGTATTATCGGCAGCGATGAAACCGCCGATGTGCACGGTGGTTGGTATGATGCTTCTGGAGATGTCAGTAAATATCTAAGCCACCTTTCCTACGCGAATTACCTCAATCCACAGCAAACTCCAATGGTGGTTTGGAATATGCTGAAAGCGGACGATCTCCTGCTTGCACAACAAGACGCCCCACACTTTGTGCGTGCACGTTTACAAGAGGAAGCGCTTTATGGCGCCGAGTTTCTTGCTCGCATGCAACATAGCGACGGTTACTTTTACATGACCGTATTTGATAAGTGGAGCAAAGATGTCGAACAGCGCGATATCTGTGCCTACGAGACTCAATTAGGTCACAAGAAACAAGACTATCAAGCGGGTTTTAGACAAGGTGCTGGCATCGCTATTGCCGCTCTTGCCAAAGCAAGCCAATCTGAGTCGGCCACCTCTTCTCAAGCAACGCATTTTATTGAGATAGCCCGAAAAGGCTATTGGCACTTACAACAACATAATACGCAATACCTCAACGACGGCATTACTAATATCATTGATGAGTACTGTGCACTGCTGGCAACGGTCGAGCTTTATAAAGCGAGTAGTGAAGACCTTTATTTAGATCAAGCGAGAATCTGGGCGGACTCATTAGCATTGCGAGCCAAAGCCGACGACAACTACGACTTTTTCTGGTCTATTGACAGCGATGGTTCTCGACCGTTTTACCACGCTGCTGAAGCTGGATTACCTGTCATTGCATTAGCAGAATATCTGGCTATTGAAACTAACCTTGAACGTCAACAACGTTTCGCGCAATTAGTCACACAAGCCTGTCAATTTGAACTAACAGTAACCGCTGAACTATTTAACCCCTTTAGCTACCCAAGACAGTATGTAAAAGGTGTTGATGAGCCGAAACGCTCTGCCTTTTTCATTCCACATAACAACGAATCTGGATATTGGTGGCAAGGTGAAAATGCCCGTATTGCTTCTCTCGCATCCATGGCTTTGATTGCCAAGGACGTAGCCTCGGACAGTTCATTAAAGCAACAGCTAGAGAGCTATGCTACTCACTGCCTCGACTGGATATTAGGGTTGAACCCCTATGACATGTGTATGTTAGACGGTTACGGTTTTAATAACCCCGATTATCTACCGCAGCTAGGATTTTTCAATGCCCATGGCGGTATCTGTAACGGCATTACTGGCGGCTTTGACGATGAACGAGATATTGCATTTAACCCCAGAAATCAAAAAGACGACATGCTGCAAAACTGGCGTTGGGGTGAGCAGTGGATTCCTCATGCTGCATGGTATCTGTTGGCCGTGGCACTAAAGCATAGCGATAGCAAAGGTGAGCATCATGGCTAGATTCATCGCGGGGATCGACGGGGGCGGCACCTCGTGTCGCGCCAGAGTTCTAGATAAAGATGGCACGATTATCGGTGAAGGCAAAAGTGGTAGCGCCAATATCATGTTGGGGGCTGAGGTTGCTTTAACCTCAATCATCGAAGCGATCTCCATTGCGCTGACACAAGGTGGTTTGGATAACTCCTACTTTAACCAAGTCGACGTGGGTCTAGCACTAGCAGGCGCAGAGCATAAAGCCAGTTACCTCGCTTTACTATCAGCCCCGCATCCATTTGCCAGTATCACTCTAAATACCGACGGCTACGGTGCATGTTTGGGCGCTCATGAAGGCAAAGATGGCGCCATCATGATAGCGGGCACAGGCTCTGTTGGTCTGTTTATTTCAGGTACAACGCAGCACGTCGTTGGTGGGCGCGAGTTTCCGATTTCTGACCAAGGAGGCGGCGCTATCATGGGGCTAAGGTTGATTCAAGATGTGTTGCTTATTCAAGACGGTATTTTGGATTCCTCTCCTTTGGCCGACATCGTAATGACGCATTTTAACAATGACATTGACAATATTGTTGAATGGTCAAAGACCGCCTTGCCTAGAGATTACGGTCAGTTTTCACCACAGATTTTTGAGTATGCCTATCTCAATGATCCTCTTGCAAAAAAATTACTGATGCAAACCGCCAGTGATATTGAGATGTTTCTTACCGCCTTGCATCAACGTGGGGCAGAAAACATCTGTTTAATGGGCAGTATTGCCGAACGTATTTTTGATTGGTTATCGCCAGCAGCGCAACGTTGGATAGTGTCTCCAAAAGGAGATGCAATGGACGGTGCGTTGATGATGGCAGGACAGCCAAGTCACAATCTTTACGATTGAGGTATATCTATGGACTTTCGTATCGACTTAGCAGTGATTGAAATCTTACCCAAAGGCAGCCGTTTTGGGCTTACACTGCACAATCTCTCTGAAAAAAGCGTGGCTAATTGGCAACTCAATTTTGCTTTCGACAGGCATATTGAGAAAACCAGTTTATCTCATGGAACGCTGAAGCAAGTAGGCAGCCTATGCTCTTTATCGATAAACAACACACCACTTTATGCCAACAACCACTGCTACGTAGAGTTTGCTATTTCTACATCACCATTCAAACTGCTCTCTGATGGCATAAAAGAAGCGTACCTAACCACAGATTCCGGTACGCAATGCACCGTATCTGTGTCACCTATTGTGTTGAAAGAAGCGATCGACCAACCAACTGAAGTACCTAGCGTCAAAGCAGCAAGACATAAGCTTATTCCAGAGCCGATGTCAGCTAACTTTAATAATGGTGTCTATGAGCTAACTCGTTATAGTCAGATAACCGTCGACAATGGTGAGTTTCAATCTGCTGCCAATTGGTTAGCCGAAGAAGTAACTCGCTTGTTCAGTATCGAATCCAAGTCTATTGGTCAGCAAGATATTCATTTTAGACACTCACCAGTACTGGATTCTGAAGAATATAAGCTGATCGTCAATGATAACGGTGTGGTCATTGAGTCAACCGGTCAGTCTGGCTTTATCTATGGTGCAGCGACCTTAATTCAATTGATGGATTTTGATGCGGCGCGCCATACTCTCTACATTCCTTTCTGCCAAATTCATGATAAACCTCGTTTTGCTTATCGTGGAATGATGATAGACAGTGCGCGTAGCTTCCAATCAGTTGAAGACATCAAACGCCTTATCAATCTGTTTGCTCATTATAAATTGAATACCTTCCATTGGCATTTAACGGATGATGAAGGGTGGCGTGTTGAAATAAAAGCGCTACCTGAGCTCACTGAGATTGGCGCTTGGCGAGGCCCAAGTGAAACCCTTGAGGCTCAGTTTCATCATATCAATCAGTGTTATGGCGGATTTTATAGCCAAGAAGAGATTAGGGACGTCGTCGCATTTGCCGCACAACGCGGCATCCAAGTGATTCCAGAAATCGATATTCCAGGCCACTGCCGTGCCGCCATCAAGTCATTGCCACATATGCTGGTTGATCCTGATGACCGCTCTATCTACCGCAGTGTCCAACATTACAACGACAATACGCTGTCGCCAGGTATCGATGGCACCTATCACTTTCTTGATATCGTCTTAGAAGAGATTAGCGAGCTATTCCCTGCTCCTTACGTTCATATTGGTGCAGATGAAGTGCCTGTGGGTGTTTGGGAGAAAAGCCCAAGTTGCCAAGCTTTAATGGAGACTCACGGCTACAGCAGCTCTAAAGAGCTGCAAGGTCATTTACTCCGTTACGCTGAAGACAAACTGAAGTCTCTGGGTAAACGCATGCTGGGCTGGGAAGAAGCACACTTTGGACACAAAGTTAGCAAAGACACGGTCATATACTCGTGGCTAAGCGAAGAAGCAGCTATTAACTGCGCCAAACTCGGCTATGACGTCGTACTGCAGCCGGGTCAAACCACCTATCTGGATATGGCACAAGATCACTGCCCAACAGAGCCTGGTGTTGATTGGGCAAACGTCATCACACTGGAGCAAGCTTACCTATATGAACCTCTCTCTGAGCTGAGCTCTGATGACCCAATCAAAAAACGGATACTAGGCATGCAAGCTGCGCTGTGGACTGAAATAGTCAGCCACCAGCAACGCCTAGATTACATGATATTCCCCCGACTACTCGCTCTAGCAGAGACTGCTTGGTGTCCAGAGAATCGAAAAAACTACAGCGCATTTTTAGCAAGACTGAAAGCTCACCTTAGCTTGTTGCAACGCCAAGGTGTTCAATATCGCGATCCTTGGACTCAGATCGAGGAAACTGAAAACGCGCATCTCCAGACGAACAACAATAACAACGATAGAATTTAATTTCCCCATAAGGATATAGACATGCAATACGGCTACTTTGACAACGAGAATCGTGAATACGTCATCACTCGTCCCGATGCTCCTGCGCCATGGACCAATTACCTTGGTACTGAAAAATTCTGTACTGTGATTTCTCATAATGCCGGTGGCTACTCGTTCTACAACTCACCAGAATACAATCGAGTCACCAAATTCAGACCAAATGCAAGCTTTGACCGCCCAGGGCACTATGTGTACCTACGCGATGATGAAACCGGAGACTACTGGTCCATCTCTTGGCAGCCTGTAGCAAAGAGTCTCGACGAGGCTCAATATGAGGTTCGTCACGGTCTTTCTTACTCGAAATTTAAATGTGACTATGCGGGAATAGAGGCAACCAAAACCTTGTTTGTTCCTAAGGGTGAAGATGCTGAGATTTGGGATGTTGTCATTCGTAATACCAGTAATAAGCCTCGCACTATCAGTGCCTTTTCTTTTGTTGAGTTCTCATTCAGTCATATCGCCTCTGATAACCAAAACCACCAGATGTCACTTTACTCAGCAGGCACCGATTATAACGATGGTGTGATTGAGTATGACTTGTTCTACAACACCAACGATTTTGAAGGCTTCTACTATCTAGCATCAACCTTTGAACCCGATAGCTACGATGGTCAAAGAGATAATTTCCTTGGTGCTTACCGAGATGAATCGAACCCTATTGCCGTTGAACAAGGACGTTGTTCGAATCATACGCAAACCTGTTATAACCATTGCGGTTCCCTGCATAAACAATTCACTATTCAGCCAGGAGAAGAGGTTCGTTTCGCTTACATTCTAGGTATTGGCAAGGGCAACGGGGCCAGACTTCGCGCTAAATATCAAAACCTATCTGAAGTGGATAGTGCCTTTGAGGCCATCAAGGCTCACTGGGAGACACGCTGCGCGAAATTCCAAGTCAGCTCTCCGAATGAAGGCTTAGATACCATGTTGAATACTTGGACTCTGTACCAAGCTGAAACCTGTGTGGTTTGGTCTCGCTTTGCTTCATTTATCGAGGTGGGAGGTCGCACTGGCTTGGGGTACCGAGATACGGCTCAAGACGCTATGGCCGTCCCTCACTCTGCTCCTGAAATGACTAAAAAACGCATTGTCGATCTGCTTCGTGGCCAAGTTAAGGCTGGCTATGGCTTGCACCTGTTCGATCCTGATTGGTTCGATCCAGAAAAAGCGGACGTTAAACCTTCTAAATCACCGACGGTAGTACCAACACCTAGTGATGAAGATAAGATCCACGGTATCGCAGATACCTGTTCTGATGACCACCTATGGTTAGTGCCAACTATCTGCCGCTATGTGATGGAAACTGGTGAAATGGACTTCTTCAATGACGTCATACCTTACGCAGATGGTGGTGATGCCACTGTGTATGAGCATATGAAGGCAGCGCTTGATTTCACAGACAAACATGTTGGTGCTACTGGTATTGCAAAAGGTCTGCGTGCCGATTGGAACGACTGCCTCAACTTAGGCGGAGGAGAATCCTCCATGGTGGCATTCCTTCACTACTGGGCGCTGCAAGAGTTTGTCGACTTAGCTCGTAAATTGGGGCAACTTGACGATGTGGCGCACTATGGGCAGATGGCGAAAAAAGTTCAAGATGCCTGCGAGACTCACCTTTGGGATGAGGATGGTGGTTGGTACATCCGTGGTATTACCAAAAATGGCGATAAAGTCGGAACCAACGAACAGACCGAAGGCAAGGTTCATTTAGAATCAAACACTTGGGCGGTAGTATCGGGTGCTGTCTCCGAAGAACGTGGTAAGAAAGCCATGGACGCGGTCGATGAATATCTCTACTCCGATTATGGCTTACATCTCAACGCACCATCTTTCGCCACTCCGAACGACGATATTGGCTTCGTTACTCGGGTTTACCAAGGAGTAAAAGAGAACGGGGCAATATTCTCTCACCCTAATCCATGGGCTTGGGTCGCCGAAGCTAAGTTAGGACGCGGTGATCAAGCGATGAAGTTCTATGACGCTCTAAATCCGTATAACCAGAATGACATGATTGAAACTCGAGTTACCGAACCGTACTCCTATGTGCAGTTTATTATGGGACGTGACCATCAGGATCATGGCCGCGCCAATCATCCATGGTTAACCGGTACCTCAGGATGGGCTTACTTTGCCGCGACTAATTACATCCTTGGGGTTCGCTTAAGCTTTGACGGTCTTATCGTTGACCCATGCATTCCAACAAGCTGGCCTGAGTTTGACGTCACTCGAGAATGGCAAGGCGCAACTTACCATATCAAAGTTACCAACCCCAACCATGTCAGCAAAGGCGTCACAAGTATCACCTTAAACGGTGACGATATTGAAGGTGCTATTCCTGCACAACCTGCGGGTAGCGTTAACCAAGTCAACGTTGTTCTCGGCTAATCAAAACCCTGAGTTGACCATAATAATGAGCCCTGCGGGGCTCTTCTCAAGGAGCAATGTATGATCAAATTTGGAACAGGCGGGTGGCGCGCTTTTATTGGTGAAGAGTTCACTCGTGATAACGTCAAACTGGTAGCGCAAGCGCTGGCTAACATCATCAATGATGAAAACGTCGCAGAACGAGGATTTATCATCGGCTATGACCGACGTTTTTTATCGGACAAAGCGGGCCGCTGGTTTGCCGAAGTGCTAGCCGCGAACCAAATCCCAGTGCACTTTATCAATAAGTTTGTGCCAACGCCTATCGTTATGTTTAAAGCCAAGAGCATGAACTGCGCTTACTCGGCTTGCATCACCGCATCTCACAACCCTGCTGATTACAACGGCATTAAAGTATTTATTGAAGGTGGTCGCGATGCCGATGAAGTGATTACTGAAAAGATAGAGTCTCAAATCGCGACCTTAACTACTACGGAGGTCAAATCTATCGACTTCGAGCACGCCGTGGACAAACAACAGATCATCGAAATAAACCCAATGAACGAGTTTGTCGATTCAATCATTGAGCTTATTGATATTGAATCCATTAAAAAAGCTAATCTACGCGTGTTGATCGACCCTATGTTTGGCGTAGCCAAAAATGCACTACAAACTGTACTGATTAATGGTCGCTGTGATGTCGATGTGATTAACGATGGGAAGAACCCTGATTTCGGTGGGCTTATGCCATCCCCTAGTGCTGCAACCCTATATCGCCTGAAACACTTGGTGGCAGCAGAAGGGTACGATATTGGTATTGGTACTGATGGCGACGCTGATCGCTTAGGGATTATTGATGAAAAAGGTAATTTTATTCACCCTAATGAAGTCTTAATGCTGCTTTATTACTACCTTCTTGAATACAAAGGTTGGAAAGGCTCAGTAGTGCGTAACATCGCCACAACCCACTTACTCGATAAAATCGCACAGAGTTATGGTGAAAAGAGCTTTGAGGTTCCCGTAGGCTTTAAGCACATCAGTGCCCAAATGGAGGCAGACGACTCATTAATCGGCGGTGAAAGCTCCGGCGGTTTAACCATTCGTGGCCATATCAAAGGTAAGGATGGCGTGTTTGCTTCTAGCTTATTGGTGGAGATGCTTAGTGTCACCAACAAAAAGCTCTCTGAACTACTTGATGAGATCTATAGCAAATACGGTTATGCCTACACGGCAGAAGGTGATTGCACCTTCAAGCCGGCTCAAAAGGACAGCCTTTACCATAAGATTTATGTCGAAAAGTCTCTGCCTGAGTTCGATTATGAGGTAGAGAAAGTCAGCTACTCCGATGGAGCAAAAGTTTACTTCAAAAACGGTGGTTGGGTCATTGCTCGCTTTTCTGGTACCGAGCCACTATTGCGTATTTTTTGTGAGATGGAAGATAAAGCGCAAGCAGAATATGTTCTTCAGCAGATGAAAGACTTCTTGTCTTTATAGTCTCTGCGTCCGCGTCTTCTTACCGTATATTGGGTTGAGTCACCTTTCAATCCAAGTAAATAGTGAGAAGCTCCCTATAGGTGAAGAACATTTTGCCCGGTGACTGTCGCCGGGCTTTTTTGTACCTAGTCATTGGGGATGCCACTTTATTGCAAGAGAGTGACCTTTCGTGCGTATTTGAGCAGAGCAAATGAACTACACTTGAGTAATTAGGCAAAAGCCACAATACCTTGTGACTCTACGCTCACAGCCACGTTCTGGCCGACATCCAAGGCTTCCATCGAAGTACCCAATACCTTAGTACCCTCAATTTCTACCACATAGCGACAATGATCACCCATGAAGTGCTGCTCAAGAATAGCGATCGAGCTGCTATCTGAGGCCCTTAACTGAACGTGCTGCGGTCGAACAAGCAACTGGCATTTTGCTCCCTGATCAATCAAGGTGCATGACGATGCTTCTATCTGACCAATGGCCGTATTAAATGTAGAGCCTGACAAGTACGTTGCGGCTAGATAGCTTCCGCCACCTAAAAAGTCAGCAACGAACTTGCTCGATGGACAGAAATACAGCTCTGATGCTGTACCGTACTGCTCAATCACACCTTGGTTCATCACCGCCATTTTATCGGCAAACGCAAACGCTTCTTCTCGACTGTGAGTCACAAAGATGGCTGTTACACCCTGCTTTTTGAAAATCTTGCGGATCTCTCGAATCAGCTCATGTCGTACTTGTGTATCGATATTAGAAAATGGTTCATCGAGCAGAAGTAGATCGGGTTTATAAGCTAAACTACGAGCAATGGCGACACGCTGCTGTTGTCCACCCGATAGTTGATGAGGATAACGATCACTAAACTGATCCAAATGAACCAACGTCAGCATCTCCTCGACAATCGCATCTTGTTCTTGCTTAGCCATGCCCTTTAGACCAAAGGCTACATTTTGAGCTACGGTTAAGTGAGGAAATAGCGCATAATCTTGAAAGATCATACCGATATTACGCTGCTCTGGCGCTAGCCATGTCTCACCATTGTCGATCACGCGCTCACCAAGCGTCATCACACCTTGAGAAAGAGGCAATAAACCTGCCACCGCTTTAAGTAGCGTGGTCTTTCCGCAACCACTCGCGCCCAACAAGCAAACAATTTCACCTTGTTCAACCTGAAGCGATAAGGACTCTAAAATCGTCTGACCATCATATTGGCAAGATAGGTTTTTGATAGACAAAGCCGTAGTCATTAGTGATTTTGCTCCAGTGAACGGTTAACAATAATAAGAGGTAGTAGGCCGACCAACACTAACAATACCGCTGGCATCGCGGCAAGTTCTAAGTGCTCGTCAGAAGCAAAGTTGTACACGTAAGTAGCCAGAGTCTCGAAATTGAAAGGACGCAATAACAGGGCTGCATTAAGTTCTTTCATGGATTCAATAAACACCAGTAAACCAGCGATCAACACGCCCCGTTTGATAAGCGGCAAATGCACTCGAAGCAACATTTGGTTCTTCTTACATCCCATAGTGCGTGAAGCCATATCAAGAGACGGCGATACCTTACTTAAACTGGTTTCAATACTACCGATAGCAACGGCAGAAAAGCGCACCACCATTGCAAAAACAAGTGCAAACATGGAACCAGAGAAAATCAATCCAGGGCGTTGCCAATCCATCCATTTAGCAAAATCGTTGACGCTGTGGTCCATAAATAACACGGTGACCATAACCCCAATCGCCAAGACGGTTCCCGGTACGGCATAGCCAAGCGAAGAAGCGCGCATAAAGACCACACTTTTTCTATTTGGTGCAAGCCTACGATAGAAGTTCACGACGATAGCAACAAAGACACCAATAATCGCTGCCATCAATGACACTTTAAGGCTATTCATGGCATAGGTCTGAAATTCTTCGGTCCAGCTTTGCGCAAAATACTTGTAGGCGTAAATCATCAACTGACCAAGCGGCAAGATAAATGCAATCGACACTAAGCCCCAACACCAGAACAGCGCTAACCATTTTTTCCAGCCCGATAGTTCATAGCGAAAATCTTCGTGACTGTTGTATTGGCTTTGAAATAGCTTTTGCTTACGTCGACTATAGCGTTCAGCGCCGAGTAACAACACGATCACCACCATCATCATGGCCGAGATCTTCGCAGCAGCACTTAAATTAGAATACCCCAACCAAGTATCGTAAACCGCCGTGGTTAAAGTACTCACGGCAAAATAGCTCACGGTACCAAAATCGCCTATGGTCTCCATCGCCACTAATGACAAACCAACGGCGATCGATGGTCTAGCAAGTGGTAATGAAATGCGCCAAAAGCTTGCCAACGGAGAACACTTTAACAGACGTGCCGATTGCAACAGTGAGACGTTCTGCTCCATAAATGCCGCGCGGCACAGCAGATAGACATAAGGATACAGTACTAGCGACAAGACAACTGTAGCACCTCCAACGGTGCGAATATCAGGAAACCAGTAATCCCCTGCTTGCCAGCTAAAGACATCTCGTAGCCATATTTGGATGGGACCAGCAAAGTCAAACCAATCGGTAAAAATATAGCCAATGATATACCCTGGCATGGCAAGTGGTAGCACTAAAGCCCACTGCAACACTTTTTCACTTGGCAGTTTGCACATAGCCATCAGCCATGCACTAGGGACCCCCAGAAACAAAGAGAGTACCAAGACACCAGCAACCAATTTGACCGTATTTGAGATGTAGGTGGGCATCACCGTCGCAAGGAGGTGTGAGAAGAGATCACTTGATTCACCAAGTGCCGTGTAGAAGATCGCTAAAATAGGCAAAACCAGTAGCAGAGTTATCACTCCACTACTGGTTTTCCAAACATCATTTTTTTCTTTCATTGCCTAAACATACAGCAGGCGACACGAAGTCGGAAGTTCTTAACCAGAATAACAAAGGGGGTATTATACCCCCTTTCTATCGATTATAGGTCGAACTTAACTTCGTCTAACAATTTGATTGCAGCACTGTGATATTCGGCAATCTCATCGAGCGAAATTTTATCTGCTTTGAAATCACCCCATGATGCCACAAGCTCAGAACGCTTAACGCCTTCTTTTACTGGGTACTCATAGTTAACTTCTGCATACATTTGCTGAGCTTTGTCGCCTGTTAAGAACTCCATTAGCTTCAATGCGTTGTCTTTGTTTGGCGAGTATTTCGCCATCGCCATACCACTGATATTTACGTGAGTACCCGTTGTGTTTTGGTTCGGGAAGTTAATGTATACCGCATCAGCCCAAGCTTTTTGCTCTTTGTCATTAACCATCTTACCTAGGTAGTAGCTGTTACCTAGAGATACGTCACACAGGCCTTCGCTGATCGCTTTCACTTGAGCGCGGTCATTGCCTTGTGGTTTGCGTGCTAGGTTAGCTTTTACGCCTTCTAGCCACTCTTTTGTCTCCGCTTCACCGTGGTGAGCAATCATAGAAGACACAAGAGATACGTTGTAAGGATGCTTACCGCTACGAGTACAGATTTTGCCTTTGTACTCAGCGTTTGCTAGGTCGATATAATCAAAATCATTACCTAGTTTGCCTACGCGGTCACGAGAAGAGTATACGTTACGAGTACGCAGTGTTAATGCAAACCACTCATTCTCTTTATCGCGGTACTGAGCAGGAACGTTAGCGTTGATTACGTCACTATCTACCGCTTGAACTACATCCTTGTCAGTCAATTCCGCTAGACGGCTAATATCTGTTGTTAACACTACGTCAGCCGGGCTGTATTCGCCCTCTTGCTGAAGTTTTTCTGCCAGACCTTTCTTAGCAAACTTTACGTTTACTTTAATGCCCGTTTCTTTAGTGAACTCGTTAAACATAGGCTCAACAAGGAAAGGTTGGCGGTAAGAGTAAACGTTGACTTCTTCAGCGGCCATCGCTGGTGCTGCAAAGCTAGCTGCAATTGCTGAAAGAGTTAGCAGTTTTTTCATCGTTTTAGTTCCTTTAATTCATAATGAGAACGTTTATCAGTTGCGTTATTATATTCATATTAATTCTGAAAACAATGATCTGATATAAAAAAACCTGCCATAAAAGGCAGGTTTTGATTAAGTTTGTAACAAAACATTACTTAACACTAACAAACTCAGGATAAGCACCTACACCACAATCGTGCATGTCCATACCCTCTAATTCTTCTTCTTCTGTTACACGAATACCGATTGTCGCTTTCAGCACTGCCCAGACAGCAAGACTTGCCGCGAACACCCAACCGAAGATAACTGCTGCGCCTAAAAGCTGAGCACCAAACGTTGCATCGCCGTTGCTCAGTGGCACTACCATTAGGCCGAAGAAACCACACACACCGTGAACAGAGATAGCACCAACTGGATCATCAATCTTAAGCTTGTCTAGGCCAATGATGCTGAATACGACTAGCGCACCGCCTACTGCACCTATAGCTACTGAGTATACAGGTGAAGGAGATAGAGGATCAGCAGTGATAGCAACAAGACCCGCTAACGCACCATTGAGAATCATAGTTAAGTCAGCTTTACCCCACGTTGTTTTGCACACTAGCATTGCTGCAATGGCACCCGCTGCCGCTGCTGCGTTAGTGTTAAGGAAGATTTGACCTACTGCTGTCGCGTTCTCAAAATCTGAAACCATTAATTGAGAGCCACCGTTGAAGCCGAACCAGCCTAACCATAGGATAAACGTACCTAGAGTAGCTAAAGGCATATTTGAACCTGGAATTGGGTAGATTTCACCATTCTTGCCGTACTTGCCTTTACGAGCACCTAGCAACAGAACACCAGCTAATGCAGCCGCTGCACCCGCCATATGAACGATACCTGAGCCAGCAAAGTCACTAAAGCCTGCTTCTGATAGGAAACCACCACCCCAAGTCCAATAACCTTCCATAGGATAAATAAATGCCGTTAGTACGACAGAGAAGATAAGGAAAGACCAAAGCTTCATACGCTCAGCAACCGCACCGGATACCACTGACATTGCTGTTGCTACGAAAACAACTTGGAAGAAGAAGTCCGACTCTAGAGAGTGGTCTGCACCTTCACCTTGAGTACCGATTAGCGCACCAAACGATGGTAGCCAGCCACCTTCGCCATTGTCCACATACATAATGTTGTAACCCACAATGAGATAACAAGTACATGCGATAGCGTACAAACAAAAGTTTTTGGTTAAAATTTCAGTGGTGTTTTTTGAGCGAACTAGGCCAGCCTCTAACATGGCAAAGCCTGCCGCCATCCACATTACGAGCGCGCCTGAAATAAGAAAGTAAAAAGTGTCTAGCGCATAACGCAGTTCGCTGACTGTTGTTGCTAATTCCATAATATGTTCTCCAATCCCTTAAAGTGCTTCAGCATCCATTTCGCCCGTACGAATACGTACTGCTTGGGCTAGGTCGTACACAAATATTTTTCCGTCGCCAATCTTGCCGGTTTGAGCCGCATTAGTGATAGCTTCTATAACTCGGTCTACGTTGTCTGCGTGCGTTGCAATTTCCAGCTTCACTTTCGGTAGAAAGTCCACTTGATACTCTGCACCGCGATATAATTCTGTGTGACCTTTCTGACGACCAAATCCTTTGACCTCAGAAACTGTCATCCCTTCAATGCCTACATCTGCAAGTGCTTCTCTTACATCATCCAGCTTGAATGGTTTAATGATTGCGTTAATAAGTTTCATGGCATCCCCTTCGCCTTTTTATCCCTGTTGCTTAAAACAGCAATCAAGGTGCGTGCCAACTTTTTAACCTATTGAAATATAAGAATTCTAGTTTTGTATGTTATAAAAATGAAAATACCTTGCACTTTATTGGTGCAAGGTATTCACAAAAATAATGCGTTAAATGTTATTAGCACTAAGAATGTGCAAAATAACCGTATTATCCACTTAGCGATTATGTATAAAGCGCTCCCACTGCTCGATAACAGACAAGAAATCCTCCAAACCACACTCACTGTAGCTTTCACTTTCATACAGTGAAAACTCTTCTTCGGACTCCGTTAACGTCTCAAAAGCTAACGTATTTTCATACACATGGACTTCAGACTCGAGAATACTCAAAGAAATCTCTTTGCCCTGCCACTTGTGTTCATTACCAGAAAATTGTGACGCTTTCGATAGCAGTGCTTTTATTTCCATGATGGTGCGGTCGTCGGTACTAACTTCTTCTTGAAGTAATCTAGCGATCACTTCTTGACCCATTTCGCACTTCACCAGATATTCACCAGTGAAACTGTTTTTAATAAACTCGAATTCCATCACTTTTTCTCTCTGTAAACTCGCGCCGATTATACCTCAGAATCACTAGCAATCAGGTATACTCAACAACAATTCCTTAGAAGAGCCAATACAATGCAACTTAACTCTCTCATTGCTAAGCAAATTGTTGATCGTGCAAAAAAGATCATTGCCTACTCCATTAACGTTATGGATGAAAATGGCGTGATCATTGGCTCAAGCGATCCTAGTCGACTGCATCAAACACACGAAGGTGCACTGTTGGCCATTCGTGATAACCGCACGATTGAGATCAATGACTCTGTTGCCTCCACTCTTTCTGGCGTAAAAACTGGTATTAACCTCCCTATTATTTACAGCGAACATGTTATTGGCGTAGTGGGTATTTCTGGGACACCGGAAGAGGTAAGAAGCTACGGTGAACTGGTTAAAATGACGGCTGAGCTGATCGTCGAACAAGCGGCATTAATGTCTCAGGTCCAATGGAATAAACGTCATAGGGAAGAGCTGCTGCTACAACTTATCGAAGGCTCGAGCTTGAATGATGGCCAGTTGCTCTCCATTGCCCAAAGGCTGGACCTCGATCTTTCCCAGCCAAGAGTCGCCACTGTTATTAAAGTAATTCCACGCGCAGGCGAACCAGTCACACTAGAACACTTACAGAAACTGGTTCATCTATTGGAACACCCGGAGCGCGACAATATAGTCGGTATTGCTTCAGTTTCTATGAATGAGATCGTGGTTCTTAAGCCCGTGACTATTGTTAATCACACTTGGAATCGTAAAGAAGAGCAGAAGCGAGTCGCTAAACTGGTAAAACGCATCGACAATGAGTGTGACTTTTCGATTCAAATGGCGATTGGTGATTATTTTCCGGGGCTAATCGGCCTTGCGCGCTCATATGAAACGGCCAAAGCAACGATAGAGAGTAGTACCAGTAATGATGATGCTGTCATGTTCTATCAAGATCGCAAACTTTCGGTACTGGTCAGCAGTATCAAACAAGACCCATGGCGAGCTACTCAGCTTAAAGCACCCATCGAGAAATTAATGGCAGCCGACAGCAAACAGGTCCTATTGAAAACCCTGAGCACCTTTTTTGCTCAAAATTGCGATCTGGCTCAAACTTGTGAATCCCTCCATATTCATCGTAACACTTTGCGATACCGCCTAGACAAAATACAACAAGAAACAAATTTAGATATCAATAAGTTAGATGACAAAATCCAGCTTTATCTTGCGTTAAAATGTTTGTAAACATTACGTTAATTTGTGCATTTGCACAAGTTATCTATTACCTACAATGATAAATTCGTCAGTTCGCATAAAGAAAATCCTCGCCTGAATAGCTAATCTTCCGCTCATAAAGGGTGCAAACACCCAATAAAAAAATTATTAAATTAGCGGAAAACTAAACCATGATTGAAGTCTCTACCTTAGGCGCACTCGCAGCTCTTGTTGTTGCCATTGCCCTTATTCTCAAAAAAGTTCCACCAGCTTATGGCATGATCATCGGTGCCCTGATCGGCGGTGTTGTAGGTGGCGTGTCATTAACCGATACGGTTGCTCTAATGATTGGCGGTGCACAAGGCATTGTTACTGCTGTATTGCGTATTCTTGCTGCTGGTGTTCTTGCTGGCGTTCTAATTGAATCAGGGGCGGCAACCTCTATCGCAGAGACCATCGTTAAGAAAGTCGGTGAGACTCGCGCCCTTCTTGCTCTGGCTATCGCCACCATGATTCTGACTGCCGTTGGCGTATTCGTCGATGTTGCAGTTATTACCGTTTCTCCAATTGCTCTTGCCATTGCTCGCCGCGCGGACATCTCTAAAACAGCAATTTTGCTTGCTATGGTTGGCGGCGGTAAAGCCGGTAACGTCATGTCACCTAACCCAAACTCAATTGCAGCAGCTGACGCTTTCAACGTTCCACTAACTTCGGTGATGGCTGCAGGTGTGATTCCAGGACTTTGCGGCATGATCTTCGCTTACTTCCTCGCGAAAAAGCTCGTCAACAAAGGCTCTAAAGTAGCAGAAAGCGAAGTGGTTGCTGTTGATCACTCTAGACTACCGTCATTTGGCGCATCGATTGTTGCTCCACTTGTGGCGATCGCTCTACTTTCTCTTCGCCCTATTGCTGGTATTAACGTAGACCCGCTTATCGCGCTTCCATTAGGTGGTTTACTTGGTGCCGTGGTCATGGGTCGTTTTGCTGACACTAACCATTTTGCCGTTTCCGGTCTATCACGTATGGCACCTGTCGCAGTTATGTTATTAGGTACCGGTACCTTAGCTGGCATTATTGCTAACTCTGGTCTGAAAGATGTACTTATCGATTCCTTAACAGCATCGGGCCTTCCTTCTTATCTATTAGCACCAATTTCAGGTGCAATGATGGCGCTTGCTACCGCTTCTACTACAGCCGGTACCGCCGTTGCGTCTAGTGTATTTAGTTCCACAATTCTTGAACTTGGTGTTCCAGCATTAGCCGGTGCAGCCATGATTCACTCAGGTGCTACCGTATTGGATCACATGCCACACGGTAGTTTCTTCCACGCCACTGGTGGCGCTGTGCATATGGATATTCGCGAGCGTCTCAAACTCATTCCTTACGAGTCTGCGGTTGGTCTAGTGATCGCCTTTGTCTCTGTAATGATCTTTGGTGTGTTCGGTCTATTTGTATAAGGTCCTATTATGAAAATTATTATTGCTCCAGATTCATACAAAGAAAGCTTAACGGCCATGGAAGTTGCCGAAGCGATCGAAACCGGTTTTAAGAAAATCTTTGCCGATGCTGAATACGTCAAACTTCCAATGGCGGACGGCGGTGAAGGTACGGTTCAGTCATTGGTTGATGCTACTGAAGGATCGATTGTTACTTGCCAAGTTACTGGCCCCTTAGGTCAGCAAGTTGAAGGCTTCTATGGCCTTATGGGAGATGGTTCAACAGCTATTATTGAAATGGCTGCGGCGTCAGGCCTACATCTGGTTGAACCTGAGCTACGCAACCCGCTTGTTACCACAACTTATGGAACTGGCGAATTAATCAAAGCGGCGCTAGAGCACGGTGTGAAGCACATTATTGTTGGTATTGGCGGCAGCGCTACCAATGACGGTGGCATAGGTATGGCGCAGGCTCTTGGTGCTAAATTGCTGGACCAACAAGGTAATGAACTTGGCTTTGGCGGTGGAGAACTCAATAAGCTAGCCAGCATTGACCTATCAGGCCTTGATGCTCGCCTGAAAGACATCCACTTGGAAGTCGCGTGCGACGTTGATAATCCTCTGTGTGGTCCTAAAGGCGCCTCGCACGTGTTTGGTCCACAAAAAGGCGCAACACCAGAGATCGTGGCAACCCTCGATAGCAACCTTGCGCATTATGCCAGTGTCATCAAAGCTACTAACGGTCGTGATGTCATTGATACCGCAGGCGCCGGTGCTGCTGGTGGCCTCGGTGCAGCGCTACTTGGTTTGTTTGATGCATCACTGCGTCCAGGTATCCAAATTGTGATGGATGCGGTGAACCTAAGCGAAGTGGTAAAAGACGCCGATCTTGTGATTACAGGTGAAGGCCGAATTGACAGCCAAACTATTCATGGTAAAACGCCTATCGGTGTGGCACGTACTGCGAAGCAATACGACATTCCTGTGATAGCCATTGCAGGTAGCACAGCAAAAGACTGCGCAGTGGTTCACGAACACGGTATTGATGCAGCGTACAGCGTAGTACTAGGTGCGACTGACCTACCAACCGCCTTAAAAGAAGCGGCGTTCAACGTTGAAATGACCTCTCGTAATATTGCAGCGGCAATGGCGATGAACTTCAGCAAATAATCCGCTTTAGAAACACAAAATGCCCACTCAATTGAGTGGGCATTTTTTATTATCATTCCTACCTTCGCGTTAAGCGCAAGAAATGCTATTAGAACTCGATGTTACGACCGAAGCTCATTGGCCATTCTGTTGGGTTTTTCTTACCTTCGCGGATGTGGCGACATTCAGCTAGCCATACTAGAAGCTCCCAACCGAATGCAGCAGTAAGCAGCGCATCTTTCTCGTCAGAGTTTTTCTGAGGCGCAAACTCGGCAATATCAGCGCCCACTAAGTTAATGCGCTTAGTCGCGCGAAGTTTACGGAAGATGTCGTAATACATGCGAGCAGAAACACCAAATGGATCTGGGCTTGAGTTTGCACTGTGATCAAGAAGATCTAGGCCATCTAAGTCAAAGGTTAGGTACACCGGACGACCGTCACCTTGTTTCTCAAGGATCTGTTCTACAATGTAATCCACGCCTAAATCGTAAATTTCATCAGCCAAGTAGAAGTTACCGCCAATCGCCTTCGCTTTGCCTTGTTGAGATGCACACCAGCGACCGCGCATACCCATGCTGACACTGGTCGTTGGGTCGATAGCACCTTCTGATGCTAGGCGGCAATACCAGTTACCTGAATATGACTCGTAATCAAAGTCTGCGCGAGTGAGCAAGTCAAAGTGACCATCAATATGAATAAGTGAAACCGGACCGTGCACTTTCGCAAGTGCCGCAGGCCCTGGGTAAGCAACGGTATGGTCGCCACCAAAGAAGAATGGAGTACAGCCGTGGTTGATCACCATGTCATCAACCACTTTCTGCGCATTGCGCATTTCTTCATCTAAGTTGAACTGACCAAGGCCATCCCAGTTTCCGTAATCGATGATGTTACATAGTTCAAATGGCATCGTGCCATCTTGGTGAATAAGGCCCATACCAGTTTTAGAGGCATCACGAATCGCACCAGGACCAAATTTATGACCACCAGCATTTGGTGAACACTTATCCATGGTCAAGCCATACATAACAATGTCCGCGTTTTCAAAGCTGTTCACATAAGGTGCGCCAAATGCACCAACATGCTCTTTACCCAGTAAACTGAATGCTTCTACACCTTGTTCCGCCATACGCTGCTGCATTGGAGCGATGTCTTCATTGATATAAAAGTCTGCATCCGACTTATTCCAATAAATATCTTGGTAAAGTTCGAGTTTCTCTTTTGAAATTTCTACACGTTTTGGCTTGAACATATTATTGTCCTCATTGTTTTTTCTGCTTTTCAGCGATGTCTATATTGTATCCACTCACCTCGCTTACTATAATTACATTTCCGGCCAATGAGATTACATTTCAGGACAACAACATGAGCTCACTACATCAGCAGCAGTTTTTGCAAGCCATTGTTGGCCACTGGGAATCATTACTCAGAGATTTGGCGAAACAGCCACTGGCTATCGATCCGTTTCTTCGCCGCGCTAAAATCAGACGTATTAGCTATGGTCATTATGAATTGATGACGACTCAACAAGTGCTGACGTTAATGAAATTGTCCATGGAACAGTTGAACATCGATGGTATCGGATTACGCATCGCAAGTAGGCTTACCATTGAAGACACCGGAGCTTTGGGCTTTGCCATGCTAGGCTGTAAGACACTTAAGCAGCTATTAGAAACGATCATTCATATACCCTGGATGACCAGTGACTATGTGGATATTCGTATTGCCTACGACCGAGAATATGCCTATATCACTGCCGAAGATCGTTCCGCATTTTGGACGCCGCAGCCCTACACTATCGAAGACAGCATTGGTCATTACTACCTTGGAATAAAAAAGCTCTTGGGAGAGCAATTTGATAAAGATAAAGTCTCAATTTCCCTTAGTTATGCCGCGCCAAGTTATAAACACCTCTATCACCAGTATTTAGGTATCATGCCGACCTTCAACGCAGCGAGTAATCAAATTAGGCTCCCCATTGAGTGGATCGATATGCCCATCTCTGCGAATGAATCCTTAGTCGCCAATATCGCAGCGAAGCACAGTGCGGAGATGAACCAGCAATCACGAGCCAGCACCAGTTGCGATCAGATAAGAATGCGCCTGTACGCTCTTCTCTCTTCCGGAGTACCCACCATGGAACAAATGGCTGAAGATTTAGGCTTCACCGCAAGAACCTTACGACGACGACTTCATGATGAAGGTAAAACTTACAAACAACTCGTGCTCGACGTTCGAATGCAAATGGCCAATGAGTATTTACTGAAGACTTCATTATCGTTATCCGATATTGCCAACCTCCTCGACTATCACTCGGCACCACCGTTTATTCGTGCGTTCAAAGCTTATCATCAGGTTTCGCCTTCACAATTCAAGCTAGAAACGAAAAAAGCCCAGTCCGAGGGAGACTGGGCATAAAATCAAGTGCGTCTGATTTTAAAATTATTTGCGGATAGTTTCAGCTGCGCGTTCAGCGCCAACTTTCGCTTCCCATTTCGCGTTCAACTCTTCGATAGAAGTGCCAGAGCGTTTTAGGAAGTCTTTGAAACCAACCCAGTGAGCGTCCATAACTTGGTGCTCATCGGTTGCCGTAGAGAGTGCTTTTAAGCCCCATTCATCTGGAATGTAAACTTCGTTGAAGCCAGCACGAGGACGGTTTTCTTTAATCGCTTTCACGAACATGTCGCTCTTACGTTTCACTTCTTCGATTGGGCCAAAGTGGCTTGGGTCGATGACTAGAATGTAAGAACCGCCTACTGGACATGGCGCATCTTCCATCGTGAAGAAGTCACTTGGCACTGCTGGAAGCTCAGGAGCAATCTTACCTTTCGGGTTGATGATTGCCGTCATCACTTCATTCCAGATGTTTAGAGAGTAAAGGCGTGGTGTTAGGAATGTCCACGGTGCTTTACAGTCAGCTACACGGCCGTAACCTTCGATTAGTGAGCCCCACTTACGAGCGTCAGCTGTTAGCTCACCAGTGTCTTGGTCAACAAGCGCTGCAACGTGTAGGTCGCGGTCGTTTACGATAGCGTCACAGATGTGAGAGTCGTAACCTTCACCGATCATGATAGATGTGACTAGAGGTAGTTCTTCACCACCAACTAGAGCTGCATCGAACGGAGGGCAAGACATTGCTGGATCCATACCACCGAATGGTGCATTAAGAGGTACAGAGTTGTTTGAAGACATCGCAAACATGCCTTCTTTCATTGCCATCTGTGTGTAGTTAGAGAAGTTACCGCCGTCACAGTGGTCGTAACCAAATACGATTGAGATACCGTGTTTGCGTGCTTTCTCAATAGCCGTTTGAGCCATTAGCGTACAAACGTAGTGACCAGAAGATTTCTTACCGTTGTATACTGCCCAAGTATCACCTTCAGACTCTAGCTCTGGCGTCGATGTAGGATCTAGGATGCCTGCTTCGTATGGAATCGTTACTGCTTCGATAACGCCAAGACCTTGGTGAAGTTTACCTTGTAGGCCACCAACCAATAGGTTGTGAGCAAGGATATCAGCGTGAGTTTGGTCAGCACCGATGTGTTTCCATGACTCAGAAACAATGAATGAAAAATACTCGTTATTAAACGTAGTAGTAGGGCTGGTCACTTTAGCCATGATCTTTTCCTCTAGTAAGTAGGGATACGTTTTATTGAACTGTAATCACTTTAGCGCATCTGAGTTATTTCATAAGTAACATACTGGATACTGTTACTCCTTCGTTACCCCGTTGGATGTCCTATTCAATAATATTCAGGCATAAAAAAAGCCGCTCTATAAAGAGCGGCTTTACAAAAGCTATTTAAAAATCAGCGATTAAGCTTGACCTTTAACTTCTTTAAGACCGTTGTAAGGTGCTTTTTCACCTAGAGCTTCTTCGATACGAATTAGCTGGTTGTACTTAGCAACACGGTCAGAACGGCTCATAGAACCAGTTTTGATTTGACCTGCAGCAGTACCTACCGCTAGATCAGCGATAGTTGCATCTTCAGTTTCGCCAGAACGGTGAGAGATTACAGCTGTGTAACCTGCGTCTTTAGCCATCTTGATAGCAGCTAGAGTCTCAGTTAGAGAACCGATTTGGTTGAACTTGATAAGGATAGAGTTAGCAACGCCTTTCTCGATACCTTCAGCAAGGATCTTAGTGTTAGTAACGAATAGATCGTCACCTACTAGTTGAAGCTTGTCACCTAGTAGTTCAGTTTGGTGCTTGAAGCCATCCCAGTCAGACTCGTCTAGACCGTCTTCGATAGAAACGATTGGGAATTGGTTAGCTAGCTCAGCTAGGTAGTGGTTGAACTCTTCAGAAGAGAAAGTCTTACCTTCGCCTTTCATGTTGTAGATGCCAGCTTCTTTGTCGAAGAACTCAGATGCTGCACAGTCCATAGCTAGAGTAACGTCTTTGCCTAGTTCGTAACCAGCAGCTGCAACAGCTTCTGCGATAACTTCTAGAGCTTCAGCGTTAGACTTAAGGTTAGGAGCGAAACCACCTTCGTCACCAACTGCAGTGCTGTAGCCTTTAGACTTAAGAACTTTAGCTAGGTTGTGGAATACTTCCGCACCGATACGTAGACCTTCTTTAAGAGTCTTAGCACCAACTGGTTGAATCATGAACTCTTGGATGTCAACGTTGTTGTCTGCGTGCTCACCACCGTTGATGATGTTCATCATTGGAAGAGGCATAGAGAATACGCCAGCAGTGCCGTTAAGCTCAGCGATGTGCTCAAATAGAGGCATGCCTTTAGCAGCAGCTGCTGCTTTAGCGTTTGCTAGAGAAACTGCTAGGATAGCGTTCGCACCGAACTTAGACTTGTTTTCAGTACCGTCAAGGTCGATCATCACTTGGTCGATCTCAGCTTGAGCTTTAGCGTCTTTACCAACTAGAGCTTCAGCGATTGCACCGTTAACAGCTTCAACAGCTTTAAGAACACCTTTACCTAGGAAACGTGCTTTGTCACCGTCACGTAGCTCAAGAGCTTCACGAGAACCAGTAGATGCGCCAGATGGAGCTGCCGCCATACCTACGAAACCGCCTTCTAGGTGTACTTCAGCTTCTACAGTTGGGTTACCACGTGAGTCGATGATTTCACGACCTAGAACTTTAACGATCTTAGACATTAATGTTTCCTCTCATTGAATATAAATGTCAAAATTAAGGGCAGCCGCACAACCTTCGCAACCGCCCGTATCCTTTTACTTTTCTTCAGTACCGCGCTGGAATTCGCCCGCCGCTTTCACAAAGCCTGTAAATAACGGGTGACCATCGCGAGGCGTTGAAGTGAACTCTGGGTGGAACTGCGCAGCTACAAACCATGGGTGAGCTGGGTTCTCAATCACTTCAACTAGTTTCTTGTCTGCTGACAGACCAGAAACTTTAAGACCTGCTTTTTCAATCTGTGGACGAAGTACGTTGTTCACTTCGTAACGGTGACGGTGACGTTCATGGATCTTAGCGTTGCCATATAGTTCGTACGCTTTTGTCCCTTTTTCTAGGTGACATAGCTGAGAACCAAGGCGCATTGTACCGCCAAGATCAGACGTTTCGGTACGTTCTTCAACTTTACCTTCACCATCTACCCACTCTGTGATCAAGCCTACCACAGGGTATTTAGTCTCTTTGTTAAATTCTGTTGAATGTGCACCTTCCATACCCGCAACGTTACGCGCGTATTCGATAAGTGCCACTTGCATACCTAGACAGATGCCTAGATAAGGTACTTTGTTTTCACGAGCGTATTTTGCAGCAAGGATCTTACCTTCAACACCACGGTCACCGAAGCCACCAGGTACAAGGATTGCGTCTAGACCAGCTAGCGCTTCTTCGCCTTTTGTTTCCACGTCTTGTGAATCAACGTACTTAATCTTCACACTCAGGCGGTTTTTAAGGCCTGCATGTTTTAGCGCTTCGTTTACAGACTTATAAGCATCTGGTAGTTCGATGTATTTACCTACCATACCGATAACTACTTCAGCCGTTGGGTTAGCTTCTTCGTAAATTACCTGTTCCCACTCAGAAAGATCAGCTTCTGGAGCAGAGATACCAAAGCGTGAACATACTAGGTCGTCTAGACCTTGCGCTTTAATTAGTTGAGGGATCTTGTAGATAGAATCTACGTCCTTCATTGAGATTACCGCTTTTTCTTGAACGTTACAGAAAAGCGCAATCTTCTTACGCTCGTTTGCAGGGATCATACGATCACTACGGCAAACAAGAATGTCTGGTTGGATACCGATAGACAGTAGCTCTTTTACAGAGTGCTGAGTCGGCTTGGTTTTCACTTCACCAGCTGCTGCTAGGTAAGGAACCAAAGTTAGGTGCATAAACATTGCACGCTCACGACCAAGCTCAACGGCTAACTGACGAATGGCTTCCATAAACGGTAGTGATTCGATATCACCAACTGTACCACCAACTTCAACGATAGCGACATCGTGGCCTTCAGAGCCAGCGATCACGCGATCTTTAATAGCATTAGTAATGTGAGGGATTACCTGAATAGTTGCACCTAGGTAGTCACCACGACGCTCTTTGCGAAGAACATCAGCGTAAACACGACCAGCAGTGAAGTTGTTGCGTTTTGTCATCTTGGTACGGATGAAACGCTCGTAGTGACCAAGGTCAAGGTCAGTTTCAGCGCCATCTTCCGTGACGAACACTTCACCGTGCTGAGTTGGGCTCATTGTGCCCGGGTCAACGTTGATGTAAGGGTCAAGCTTCATCATGGTCACTTTAAGACCACGTGCTTCTAAAATTGCTGCAAGAGATGCTGCTGCAATACCTTTACCTAGAGAGGATACTACCCCGCCAGTAACAAAAATATAATTTGTCGTCATGTTTAACCTGAAGTTGGTTGAATGAGGGAAAATGGATTTCTTCTGGACGGGATGCAAATATACCAGAAGCCCTTTACCGCCACAACGTGAAACTTATCACATTCAAAATTTTTATTTTTTGCTTCAAATCAATTGTAGAAACTTACACCAATGAGAAGCGGTTCACAAATCCGAGGACTTTTCTTGTTTTTTTACGTCATTCCAAAACTGGTCAAGCTCTTGAAGGCTAAAGTCTGTAAGGGATTTACCATCTTCGCCAGCCCTTGCCTCAACACCTTTAAAGCGACGAGAAAATTTATTGTTCGCTTTTCTCAGCGCAACCTCAGGATCTTTTTTCAAATGTCGAGAAAGATTCACTACGGCAAACAATAGATCTCCGACCTCTTCTTCCAGCTTCTCTTCATCAACATCAACCTGAATCGCTTCCTGAACCACCTCTTCAACTTCTTCCTGAACCTTGTCAACTACAGGTCCTAACGCATCCCAATCAAAGCCATATTTAGCGCAACGTTTCTGGATTTTATTGGCCTTTGAAAGTGCAGGTAACGATTGTGGTATTGAGTCTAGAATACTTTCTTCGTTTTTGCCTACCTCAGCCTTTTCCTTCTTTTTCTCAGCTTCCCAATTGGCATTGATAGCGGCTTCATCTGCAAATTCCACATCAGAAAAAACGTGCGGATGACGTCTAGTGAGCTTGTCATTCAATCCCTCAACAACCTCGTTGAAGTCAAATAACCCTTGCTCTTTTGCCATCTGGCTATAAAAAATCACTTGAAACAACAGATCGCCCAGCTCTTCTTTTAGATTTTGCCAGTCTTGGTTATGAATAGCGTCGACCACTTCAAACGTTTCTTCGATGGTGTGCGGTACGATGGTTTCGAAGGTCTGTTTGCGATCCCATGGACAGCCATGCTGCTCATCTCGAAGCTGAGCCATAATAGTGAGAAGTTGTTCAATGGGTTGAGACATAGTTAGATTCCTAAACAAAAAGGTTGGAAAACCAACCTTTTATTATTGTTCAACATGATGTGATTACGTCAGTATAACGCTCACTTGAGTCTTGCTTAACCCAAGCGCTTCACACTCATGACGTCTTTAATTTGTTCAATACGCTTAGTCACGCGTGACAGCACCTCGATATTCGTCAGCTCTAGATCAAAATCCATAATCGATAACTGACGCTTGTAATCACTGCGACTCTTCATAGTGGTCACTTTGATCTTTTCGTTAGTAAGCAGTGTGGTGATGTCTTTTAGTAATCCGCCACGTTCCATAGCTTCAACGCGAATAGTCAAAATATAAGAGCCAACAAAGCCACTACCCCAAACGGTATCAATAATACGCTCTGGTGCATGATGGCTGAGTTCTTCTAGCTGCTCACAATCAGCTCGGTGAACCGAAATACCACGACCTTGAGTAATATAACCTTTGATTTGATCGCCCGGAATTGGCTGACAGCAGCGTGCCAAATGCGTCATCAAGTTATCGACACCTTCCACGACAACTGCGTCTTTATGCGGTCGGCTTTGAGCTGGCGCTTTGCCTTCTGACTCTTGAAGTTTCTCAAGCGCTTGTTGATCTTCTTCTTCGGCCGTTGGCTTATTAACCAATGCGTTGATGTGATTAATGATTTGGTTTATTCGTAAATCACCACTACCAATACCAACATACAGCTCATCTGGAGTGTTAACGTTAAAACGCTTCAAGGCATATTGTTCAGCGTCTTTGATCGTTGCACCGATTTTGGCTAATTCATCTTCAAGAATTTCACGGCCAGCTTCTAAGTTCTTCTCACGACTTTGCTTTCTAAACCAAGCGTTAATTTTGGCGCGCGCACGACCAGAGTGAACAAAGCCAAGCGATGGGTTTAACCAGTCACGAGACGGGTTTGGCTCTTTGGCAGTAATGATCTCAACCTGATCACCCATAGATAGCTTATGAGTAAATGGAACAATGCGACCTGCCACTTTGGCACCGATACAGCGGTGTCCCACTTCGGAGTGAATGTGGTAAGCAAAATCCAGTGGTGTTGCCCCCATAGGCAAATCAACCACATCGCCACGAGGCGTAAAGGCATACACACGGTCATCAAATACTTGGCTACGAAGTTCATCCAGCATTTCGCCAGAGTCTGACATCTCTTCCTGCCAATCCAGTAGCTTACGCAACCAGGTAATTTTCTCGTCGTATCCGCTGCGGCCGCCACTAGCACCTTCTTTGTATTTCCAGTGTGCAGCAACACCTAGCTCCGAATCCTCATGCATTTGCTTAGTTCGGATTTGGATCTCTATCGTTTTACCTTCAGGACCAAGAATAACGGTATGAATAGACTGATAACCATTGGGCTTAGGGTTCGCCACATAGTCATCAAATTCACTAGGAAGGTGCTTGTATTTGGTGTGAACAACACCGAGTGCCGCATAACAATCTTGCAGTCGCTCAGCGATGATGCGTACAGCGCGCACGTCAAAAAGCTCATCAAAATCGAGGCTTTTCTTCTGCATTTTTCGCCAAATGCTGTAGATATGCTTAGGGCGACCACTGACTTCAGCAAGGATGTTCGACACCTTCATTTCAGCCGTCAAATCATCCACAAAGTCTTTGATATATTGCTCACGAACAATGCGGCGCTCAGACAATTGTTTAGCAATCTGTTTATAAGTATCTGGTTGCTGATAACGGAAAGCGTAATCTTCGATTTCCCATTTTAGCTGACCAATCCCTAAACGGTTGGCAAGAGGAGCATATATGTTGGCGCATTCTTTAGCGGCGGCTCGGCGAACTTCGTCAGACTCATCTTTGACTTCACGAAGGTTACAAATACGCTCAGCCAGCTTGATGACCACACAACGGAAATCATCCACCATCGCCAGCAACATTCTGCGGACATTATCGACTTGACCCGACGCCTCTGAGCCTTCTAGCGTCACGTTAAGTTGACCAATAGCCGCCATCTCTTCGACACCATCAATCAGCTTAATGGTTTCTTTGCCATAGTTTTCTTCTAGCTGCTCTCTATCGTAGATGCCACTAGAAACAACAGGGTACAACTGAGCAGCCACCAGCGTGGCTTTATCCATCGAAAGGGTAATGAGGATCTCAATCATCTCTCTGCCGCGCCACAACAACAAGGACCCCTGTTCACTGCCAGCGACAATATCTTCGCACTGACGGTAAACTTCTTTAAGCCTTTTCGAGGTGTTCTTGTCTTGCTTTAGAGAAGCAATCCATTTGTCTAGCTCGAACTGTTCGTTAGGGTTCAAATGCGCGCTTCTTACCGCAACCATTTCTTTTTTCTTCCTAGTTTTATTGGTTAACTAACCTATCCCAGTTAGCTTGTTCTCATTTTAATTCAGCTACTTCTCAAACAGCGCCATGGATTCTAGATGACTGGTGTGAGGGAACATATCCATCATACCCAATCGAACCAACTTATAGCCCTGCTCAATCAAGCTTTGAGTATCTCTGGCAAGGGTAGCAGGATTGCAAGAAACATAAAGCACTCGCGTTGCTCCTAGTGCAGAAACTTGATCTATCACGCCGCTTGCGCCTGCTCTGGCAGGGTCAAGCAGGATTTTATCAAACTGTTGTTTTGCCCATGACATCTCAGAGAGATCTTGCTCGAGATTTGCTTGATAAAATTCAACATTCGTTAGGTGATTAAGCGCGGCATTTTGCTGCGCCCAATCCACCATATCTTGAATACCTTCAACACCTACGACACGTTGACATAGTTTCGCCAAAGGTAAAGTGAAGTTACCCAAGCCGCAAAAAAGATCGAGTACATTGTCACTGGATTTAGGCGCTAGCCACTCCAGTGCTTGAGCGACCATTTTGCTATTTATCTCGCGGTTCACTTGAATAAAGTGTGTCGGCAGGAAGGGTAATTCAACCCCTACTTCCGAATAATAAGGCTGTTCACCCGTTATTAGTTGTAACTGCCCTGACTCTGGCATCAGGTAAAGCGTGAGTGCCTGACTGTCAGCAAAATCGACCAAGTGTTTTTGATCGTGATTAGTCAAAGGTTTGATGTGCCTAACAACAACCACAGGTCCATTATCACCCATGACCAATTCAAGGTGGCCAAGTGACTGTTGCTGTTTAAAGCCTGCGAATATGTCTCGTAATGGCGGTATCAATGCGTTTAATTGCGCATTCAATACCGGACAGTGGTCAATCTCAACAATGTGATTGCTCTGCTTACGGCGAAACCCCATGACTAAGTTGCGCTGCTTATCGAGGTGAATACTTAAGCGAGCACGACGGCGATAACCAAGACCTTCTCCGGTAATAGAAGAAGCTAACGGCACGGATTGGCCCGCTAACTTATTCATCAATTGTGATAAGGCTACTTGTTTGTTTTCAATCTGCTGCTGACGTTCTACATGCTGCTGATTGCAGCCGCCACACTCATGGTAATGAGGACAAAATGGCTTCACGCGTTGCTCAGAAGCTTCTAGCACTTTGATCAAGGTAGCCTTAGCAAACTTTGCTTTGCTTTCCGTTAACTGCACCAACACCTTCTCATCTGTGAGCGCACCTTCAACAAATACCGGTTTGTTATTTAAGTAACCAATACCTGCACCATGATGGTCCATGCGTTCAATGTTCACCTCTTGGTGCTTTTTTGAGAATGAAGTTTTCTTTGTTGGTTTAAAAAAACGTGCCATTACTGTACCCAGTGAGCAGAGCGTAATGCGCTGCTTCGATAAAAATTTGTTAGAGTTTCACTATTCTTTATTTGAATGATTGTCGAACAGCGCTGCTTTGATTAAGCTTACGTCATCTTGAGGATGCAATACTGGCTATTGTCCCATATCCACCCAGCAGATGTAACTCTGTTGGCAAATAATGACTTCGAATTAAAATGACAAGATACGGCCTGCGCGCTCGCGTAATCACATTGACTTTGGCACCGACCTTAATTATCGGTCTCCTTTTGAGTGCCTTCTTCTCTTACAATCGCTACCACGACCTAGAATCACAAGTACTTAACGCCGGCTCTAGCATTATTGAACCGCTGGCGATTGCCAGTGAACAAGGTCTTATCAACCAAAGTCGTGAATCGGTTAGACGCCTGATTAGTTACGCCCACCGTAAGAATTCTAAATTCGTTCGCAGTATTGCGGTATTCGATGCTTCTCATGAGCTGTTTGTAACCTCAAACTTTCATCCCAACTTTGATACGTTAACCTACCCGAAAGATCAGCCGATTCCTTTTTTAAGCTCCTACGAAATTCACGACAATACGTTAATTTTGAGAGCCCCTATTCTAGCTGAAAGTCAGCTGGTATCAGATACGCGAGAATTGACCTCAACCAATAAGACGCTCGGTTATATCGCCGTAGAGCTCGACCTTTCTTCACTGCGTTTACAACAATATCAGGAAGTCTTCTCTGCGATTCTAGTCCTTGTTCTTGGTCTTATCCTATCGGGAATCTTTGCCTACCGTTTGATGTACGATGTGACGCGTCCAATTTCTCACATGAAAAACATGGTAGACCGTATTCGTCGTGGTCACTTGGATGTTCGTATCGAAGGCAAAATGCACGGCGAGCTGGACTCGTTGAAAAATGGTATCAATGCCATGGCAGTCTCGCTGTCCGAATATCATGTGGAAATGCAGCACAGTATCGACCAAGCAACGTCCGATCTACGTGAGACATTAGAACAGCTTGAAATTCAAAACGTTGAATTGGATATCGCCAAAAAGCGTGCGCAAGAAGCGGCACGAGTGAAGTCAGAGTTCCTTGCTAACATGTCTCATGAGCTAAGAACCCCACTTAATGGTGTAATTGGTTTTACTCGTCAGATGCTGAAAACTCAGCTGACCAACAGTCAAACAGACTATCTACAGACCATTGAGAAATCGGCAAATAACCTGCTTAACATCATCAATGACATTTTAGACTTCTCCAAACTCGAAGCTGGTAAACTGGCACTTGAGAATATTCCATTTGAATTCCAAGACAGTCTTGAGGAAGTTGTCGCCCTTCAAGCAACCAGTGCCCATGAAAAAGGCTTGGAACTAACCTTAAAAGTTGACTCAAAAATTCCAAGCGGCCTTGTTGGTGACCCACTTCGTATTCAACAGATTTTGACCAACCTTGTGGGTAACTCCATCAAGTTTACTGAGCGTGGCAACATTGATATCAGCGTTGAACTCAAATCTCAGAAAGAAGACCGTGTTGAGCTGCAGTTTATGGTTCGCGATACCGGTATCGGTATCTCAGAGCGACAACAAGCGCAGTTATTCCAAGCCTTCAGTCAAGCGGACGCCAGTATCTCTCGACGTTATGGCGGTACTGGACTTGGTTTGGTTATTACCCAAAAGCTAGTTGGACAAATGGGCGGTGAAATTAGCTTAACCAGTCGCCTGCACCAAGGTTCAACATTCTGGTTTACGGTTAAACTGAACTCTACAGATATTCCAATGATCGACCTTATCGATCCTGCGGTCATCCATAACAAGCGACTACTACTGATTGAACCAAATATGCAAGCGGCATCGGTATTACAACAGACCCTTACTAATGAAGGGGTTATGGTGACCTATCGCTCAACGTTGCCAGATAAAGTGGAAGCGTTCGACTACATCATTTTGTGTTTGCCTACCAATGAAGAAGTGCCATTGACGGTGATTGAAAGTTGGATCACCCGTTGTCAGGAAGCTACATCAAACATCATCATCGGTACTGCCAGCACCCAGCTCGCCCTATCTGACTACTTGATGCAAACCCATCAAGTACAGTGCTTAACCAAACCATTATCACGTAAGAAGTTACTGCAATCGTTAGTGGAAAAACAGCCAGCAATACTCGCACCTGTTATGGAAGTTGAGTCTACCGAGAAGCGCGCACTCACCGTAATGGCAGTGGATGATAACCCTGCCAACCTCAAGCTCATTACAGCATTATTGTCGGAGCGTGTTGAGAGCGTGGTCTCTTGCACCAACGGCCAAGTATCGGTTGAGAAAGCCCAAGAGCAGCACTTTGATATGGTATTTATGGACATTCAAATGCCTCATATGGATGGGGTTACTGCCTGCAAATTAATTAAAGAGACCCAGCAGAACAGTCAGACGCCTGTCGTCGCCGTCACTGCCCACGCAATGACGGGTGAACGAGACCGACTTTTATCTGAAGGAATGGACGATTACCTCACCAAACCTATCGATGAAAAAATGTTGTTGCAAGTACTCAACAAATGGGTACCAGTTCGCAATCATGACACTGATGCCAGCTTAGATTTCGTTGCTCCAAATGAAGTGGACATAACATCTGATGAGCCAAGCATTCAGCCTAAAGCGGAAACGGAAACTAATTTGGTGATCGATTGGGGAGCGGCACTCAAACAAGCCGCTAACAAAGAAGACTTAGCCGTCGATATGCTGCAAATGTTAGTCGACTTTATCCCTGAAGTGTATGCACTTTCAGAGCAAGTGTTGGACACTGATTTCGATGATAAGGAACAGGTTATCCATCTAATCCACAAATTGCATGGCAGTTGCTCTTATTGCGGCGTACCGAGACTTAAATCTATCTGCGCGACCATAGAGAAAGCCTTGTGCGCTGGCGACAGCTTAGAAGATATCGAGCCAGAGCTCTTTGAACTGCAAGATGAAATGGAAAAAGTGCTAAAAACGTCTGAGCTTTACTTGAAGGGAAATAGAGAACCTAACGACTAGGTTAGGTTCTATCGTTTAGCTTTCGAAGATGACGGTAGCGACAGCGTAGTGACGCTCGTCAGAGATAGACAAATGATTGGACGTCACACCCATTGAAGCCGCAATTTCTGCGGCTTTTTTTGTCAGGGTGAGTATTGGCTTGCCGTTTTCGTCATTAGAGACTTCAAAATCTTGGAAAGTCACACCATGAGCAATCCCGGTCCCCAATGCCTTTGATGCCGCCTCTTTTACAGCAAAGCGCTTAGCAAGAAAGCGACCTTGCTGTTTCAATTGCTGAAACTGAACCAGCTCATTATCGGTCAAAATACGCTGCGCAAACGCCTCGCCTGAACGCGCTAAGGCTTTCTCAACACGTTCTATTTCTGCGATATCGGTACCTAGACCTTGAATTGCCACGATTCATTAACCTCGACGAGCCGATTCCATGACCGCTTTCATATCTGCAACGGCTTTATGTAGGCCATCGAATACCGCGCGGCCAATGATAGAGTGACCAATGTTTAATTCATAAATCTCAGGTAATGCCGCAATAGGTGCGACGTTGTGGTAAGTCAAACCATGACCAGCATTCACTGTGATGCCGATATCTGCAGCGTAGCTTGCGCCTGCCGCGATTTTTTTCAGCTCGTCTTGCTGATCTTCTTCAGTTTCTGCATCCGCATAATGACCAGTATGCAGTTCAATGAATGGGGCACCAGCTGCTTTAGCGGCATCAATCTGCTCACGATCGGCATCAATAAATAGCGACACTTTAATGCCTGCTGCAGACAACTTCTCAGTTGCCGCTTTGATTTTTTCAAGCTGACCTTTTACATCTAACCCACCCTCGGTCGTCAGCTCTTCACGTTTTTCAGGTACTAAGCAAACAAACTCAGGTTGAGTTTTTAGGGCAATATCGATCATCTCATCGGTGACCGCCATCTCTAGGTTCATACGAGTCTGTAGTGTTTCGCGCAAAATGCGTACATCACGATCTAAGATGTGGCGACGGTCTTCACGAAGGTGAATAGTAATACCGTCAGCGCCAGCACGCTCTGCAATTTCTGCTGCATGAACTGGATCTGGATACTTAGTACCGCGCGCATTACGTAGCGTAGCGATATGGTCAATATTGATACCTAAAAGGATAGAACTCATCGATGTTTACTCCATGGTCAGAGCTGTTTCAGTCTCGGAAGAAACAACTCCCTGCTTTTTAATGGTTTCCCGCCAAGATACGGCTTTAATGCTATGCGTGTAAAGCGTTTTGCCGCTTGTAACTGTGTTTTACTGTTAAAACGACGCTCACTGATGGCAATCAATTCCTCACCGAGAAAGGTGAGATTGTCTTTACGCACACTGGCAATGAACCCCTTCTGCTCTCGATAACGATAAGTCATCGTTGGCTCAATAGGTTCACCTGTTCCGGCACAGTGAAGGAAGTCTACACCGTATCCCATTGCAGAAAGGAGAGCGAGTTCAAATCGCCGTAAAGCGGGCTCAGGATTGGTATTGTGAGCCAGTTCTGTTAAAGCTTGAAGATAGTCATGAAATAAAGCGGGAAACGGGATTTCACTGGCGAGAACACGGGCAATGAGTTCGTTCACATACATAGCTGAGTAAAGGTTGATACCAGATAAAGGTAACCCAAGGCTGATGGCTTCAGCTTGACGAAGGGTCTTCATGGAACCGCCGCCGGACCATTTTAACAGGAGAGGGGTAAAAGGTTGCAGCGCCCCTTTAAGGTTGGAGCGCTTACTTCTAGCACCTTTAGACAAAAGCGTAACTCGACCATACTCTTCACTGAATACGTCAAGAATAAGACTCGACTCACTGTAGGGTCTTCGATGCAAAACAAAACAGCGTTGTAATCCATCCATAACTATATCTTGTCTAAGGTCTCGGAGCAGGACGCTCAGCGTCCTCGCTACCTAATAGTATTATTTGTTTTCGATATCGTCGATATAGCCCAATGAACGCAGAGCACGCTCATCATCAGCCCAGCCCGATTTCACTTTTACCCAAGTCTCAAGGTAAACCTTACGATCGAACAGCTCTTCCATATCTAGACGAGCCTCACGACCAATCGTCTTGATCTTTTCGCCGCCTTTACCAATAACCATTTTCTTCTGGCCGTTACGCTCAACAAGAATCAAAGCATTGATATGGAAGCCATCAGTGTCTGGGTTGTAATCAAAACGCTCAATCTCAACCGTCACTGAATAAGGCAGTTCATCACCCGTAAAACGCATGAGTTTCTCACGCAGGATTTCTGACGCCATGAAACGCTGAGAACGGTCCGTGACATACTCTTCAGGGAAATGATGTACCGCTTCAGGTAGATGTTCGCGTACATGCTTACGAAGCACATCTGTGTTCTTACCATGTTTGGCAGAAATAGGCACTACATCCACGAAGTCCATCTTCTTCGACAGCTCATGCATATGCAGCATTACGTCGTTACGATCTTTCACGTTATCGACTTTGTTCATACAAAGGATGACTGGGAAGTCTGACTTACGCAGCTTATTAAGCACCATTTCGTCATCGTCAGTCCAGTGAGTGCCATCAACTAGGAATAACACTAGGTTCACATCACTCAATGAGCTATTAGCTGCACGATTCATCAAACGGTTAATCGCTCGCTTCTCTTCAATATGTAGCCCTGGCGTATCCACATAAATCGCTTGGTAATCCCCATCGGTATCGACACCCATAATACGGTGACGAGTAGTTTGCGGTTTACGCGATGTGATGGAAATCTTTTGCCCTAAAATATGATTTAGCAGCGTTGATTTACCTACATTTGGACGACCAACAATCGCAACAAAACCACAGTGTTGGTTTTCTGCGCTGGTTGTCGCTTCGCCAGATGATGCAAAGTATGCATCAATATCGAATTCTTGTTCAGACTCAGGTTTATCAGACATTGGTCACTTTCTCTAAAGCCAGTTCCGCAGCCGCTTGCTCTGCCTTGCGGCGACTGGTGCCTCGACCGATAACAGGTTCATCCACACCTGCCACTTCACAGGAAACGGTAAACTCTTGGTTATGCGCTTCCCCTTTAATATTAGTCACTGTATAGACTGGTAGTGGTTTTCTTCGACCTTGTAAGAACTCTTGCAAGCGAGTTTTTGGATCTTTTTGGGAAACACCTGGCTTAATTGCTTCTAAGCGAGTCATATACCAGCTCAATACAATTTTACGAACCATCTCTACATCGCTGTCGAGATAAATCGCGCCAATGATCGCTTCAACGGCATCCGCTAAAATTGAGTCACGACGGAAACCACCGCTCTTCAATTCGCCTGGACCTAATTTTAAGTAATCTCCCAAGACAAACTCGCGCCCTAGTTCAGCCAGAGTATTCCCTCTCACTAAGGTGGCACGCATTCGACTCATATCCCCTTCATTCACTTTAGGAAAGCGGTGATAAAGATCGTCAGCGATGACAAAACTTAAAATTGAATCGCCCAGAAATTCTAGTCGTTCATTATGGTTACCATTGGCGCTACGGTGAGTCAGCGCCAACATGAGCAGCTCGCTATCATTGAAATGATAGCCGAGCTTTTTTTCTAATCGTTCAATAGAAGAATTCATGCTCTCTCGTTCAGTCTATTCCACCGATGCGATTAAATCTTACACCGGTTGGGATCCATGTAGGCAGAATGCTATCTGCGCCACGTTCAAATTCAAAACTAATCCAGATACCAACAGCTTTGCCCACTAAGTTACCTTCTGGCACAAATCCCCAGTAGCGGCTGTCAGCACTGTTATCGCGGTTGTCACCCATTACAAAGTAATGGCCTTCTGGAACCACCCATTCATTCACACCGTTACGTGGTTGATACTGGTCAACACGGTCACGACGCAAAGGGTTAACCAAGATTTGGTGTTCCACTTTACCCAGCTTTTCGTCCATCTGAATCAGAGGGATACCATTTTGTACAAATGGGCTATCTTCCACATTGGATAGCTTCACCGGTTTACACGTCGATGTACCTTTGGTTTGGATGCAAATATCCTTACGCGCGCTATATCGAACAGTATCACCTGGTAAGCCAACAACACGCTTGATGTAGTCGATGCTTGGCTGAGGTGGGTATTTAAATACCACAATATCGCCACGCTCTGGTTTACCGGTTTCAACTAGCTGAGTACGCCATACTGGATCTTTTAGACCATAAGCATATTTCTCAACCAAGATGAAGTCGCCAACCAAAAGCGTAGGCATCATCGAACCAGATGGAATTTGGAATGGTTCATAAATGAATGAACGCAATACCAAAACAAAGGCGATAACAGGGAAAATAGAAACACTGTTCTCAACAAACCATGATGGGGCAACAGCTTTGTTTGCGGTTGCTTCATCGATTTGGGTAGCTTGAGCTTGGATATCCGCGAGCTTTTGCTCACGTTTTTTTCTCAATACGAGCTTATCCAGCACCCAAACGACACCTGTCACTAACGTCACGATGACGAGGATCAATGAGAAGGTATTTGCCATTTCATTCCCTTAATTTTCGTATCTATAAAAATAACGAAAGTGAAAGCACCACAACGGCACTTTCACTTCAAACTTAAATTATGTCGTCGTAAAACAAAGAATTAGTCTTTGCCAACGTGCAGAATTGCAAGGAACGCTTCTTGTGGCAGCTCGACGTTACCGATCTGCTTCATACGTTTCTTACCTTCTTTCTGTTTCTTCAACAGCTTCTTCTTACGACTCACGTCACCACCGTAACACTTTGCAATTACGTTTTTACGTAGCTGCTTAACGGTAGAGCGCGCGATGATGTGGTTACCAATTGCCGCTTGAATCGCAATATCAAACATCTGACGAGGGATAAACTCTTTCATCTTCTCAACTAGCTGACGACCACGACTTTGTGATTGGTCTTTGTGAGTGATGATCGCCAATGCATCAACTGTGTCACCGTTCAGCAACACGTCAACACGTACCATGTTTGACGCTTCAAAACGTTGGAAGTTGTAGTCCAGTGATGCATAACCACGAGACGTTGATTTTAGACGGTCAAAGAAGTCCAATACCACTTCTGCCATCGGAATATCGTAAGTCACCGCAACTTGGTTTCCGTGATAAACCATATCAACCTGAGTACCACGTTTCTCAACGCATAATGTAATCACGTTACCTAGGTAGTCCGACGGCACTAAGATATTACAGCGTGCGATTGGCTCACGAATCTCTTCAATATCATTGGTAGCAGGTAGCTTAGCTGGGCTATCCACGTAGTGAAGTGAACCGTCGGTTTTCTCTACTTCGTAGACTACGGTTGGAGCTGTTGTAATCAGATCCAGATCGTATTCACGCTCTAGACGTTCTTGGATGATTTCCATGTGAAGCATACCCAAGAAGCCACAACGGAAACCAAAACCAAGTGCTGCAGAGCTCTCTGGCTCGTAGAATAGAGATGCGTCGTTTAGACTTAGCTTACCAAGTGCATCACGGAAGTTCTCATAATCGTCAGAGGAGACTGGGAACAGACCTGCATAAACCTGTGGTTTCACTTTTTGGAAACCAGGTAACGCTTGTTCACAACCGTTTTTCGCGGTAGTCAGCGTATCACCAACTGGCGCACCTAAAATGTCTTTAATACCACAAACAACCCAGCCTACTTCACCGGTGTTGAGCTCTGTCGTATCAATCTGTTTTGGTGTGAAGATACCTAAACGGTCTACACCCCAAACTTGACCAGTACTCATCACTTTGATCTTGTCGTTTTTCTTCAGTTTACCGTTTTTAATACGAACCAAAGAAACTACGCCAAGGTAGTTATCGAACCAAGAGTCAATAATCAGTGCTTGAAGTGGCGCTTCTGGATCGCCTTCTGGCGCAGGAATCGCTTTGACGATTTCTTCTAGAACATCGTCAACACCAAGGCCTGTTTTTGCTGAACAACGCACTGCTTCCATTGCGTCGATACCAACAATTTCTTCGATCTCTTCAGCTACACGCTCTGGTTCCGCAGCTGGTAAGTCGATTTTGTTCAATACTGGAACAACTTCCAGCTCCATTTCAATGGCTGTGTAGCAGTTCGCCAGTGTTTGTGCTTCCACACCCTGGCCCGCATCAACAACAAGAAGCGCACCTTCACAAGCCGCTAGAGAACGAGATACTTCATACGAGAAGTCTACGTGCCCTGGAGTATCGATAAAGTTTAGCTGATAGGTTTCCCCATCTTTCGCCGTGTAATCCAGAGTAACACTCTGAGCTTTGATGGTAATACCGCGCTCACGCTCTAGGTCCATAGAATCAAGAACCTGGGCCGCCATTTCACGGTCGCTTAAGCCGCCGCAAACCTGGATCAAACGGTCCGACAAGGTTGATTTACCATGGTCGATGTGGGCGATAATCGAAAAGTTACGAATGTGCTTCATAGATTTGATGTAGCTAAACTCTTAAACAAAAAGGAATAGAAAATGCGGAAAAAACGCGCATTTCAATTAAGTTGGCAGATTCTACCCAATTTCGATGCGGTTCGCACCTTATTTAGACAATGGGCTAGAGAATCGACTCACCAAGCACTCTGACCAACTTCACTTGCTGGAAAGAAGCTCGCTCCATTGGGGTAACCCACTTTTTGGCTAACCTAAAGCCAATAAAAGCAAAACACGCAGAAGTCAGTATGACCACCAGCTCGCCAGCACCTAATAATGGCGCTAACCACAATTGACCCACAATAGCTCCAATGAACAAAAACAGTAGCGGTAGTAGGTAAATCAACGCTGCGGATTGAAGTAAGCTCTTTTCCGGAAACGCAATTTCAACCACATCGCCTGCCTTTACAGGTTTAGACGTAGCAAGCTGCCAATGAAGTTGCTTCTTACCCACTGCTTTACTAACAATACCAGTTCCACAACTACTCTTTGACTGGCAGGAGCTACAACTGGTTTGCTGATCACAGCTTAGTTCAACGTGGAACTGGTGACCCTGGGGTTCAACCGAGGTCACCGTCGCGAGTGCGGTCATCATGGGGTAATGCCTTCATCTGCCTTATTTACTTTGTTAAGTGTAACAGATTGTGCAATACGCTGCGCTGTGGCAGGAGGGATATCACCAACGACTGAAATTTGTTTGTCATTAAGAACAATGCTATGAACCGTACGTCGGCCTTGGCGGATCAACTGACCTTTTAGAGAATTACTATCACGATCAGAGATATAGACCGAAAAGCTGAACAAACCATCAGTGAACATTTGGCTCTCAACCACATCTTCAGTTGCTAGCATACGGTAGCGATTAAGATCTTTAGGTTGAAAACCATTGGGAACCCAACCCACATGCCAAAATGTTTGCTCAATATTACCTTTCGGTAGTGATAGAACCGCCGGAAGCTGCACGTCATCAAGCGAGCTCAACATTGTGGCAATATGATCATTCACCGCATATGAGATCACACGATACTGCTCTAAAATTTCACCGTCACGATCCAATAGATCAGCACGTAACGGAAGCTTGCTCTTTTCATCCACCCACAATACATAAGAGTAACGCAGTCCATCTTTTGGAACGACTCTAAATACTTGTGTCGGCGCTCCCGCTTCACGCGCACGGCCTACTCGAACGTAATCATAGTATTCACTCAGCTGCTTTACATCGCTGTTGAGTAAAGGCATCAACGGGGCCACCATCTTGCCAGATTCAATCGTGAACGGATCGACACCCGGTTCGATGTAACTAACTTCATTACCACGTCGAATGACTTCTCTTACTGGACCACTTAGATAAACAAGATGGGCTAATTGTTGAGTATCGCTTTTCGCGTGTCGGTAAAGTAACGGCTCTATGCTGTTCTTTTTGATAAGGATGTAGGACAGTTCATAATTCAATTGCTGGCTGGCATCGTTCATTTGATGCAACAAAGCCTCCGCAGAAGACTCTTCTTCTGCAAAGGCTTGGGTACCAAATAAACTGAACAGCAATAATGAACTGGTCAGAAATTTTTTCATTCAATTACCGATTCTGTATCAGCAGAGTGCGAAGCATTATCTTCGCTGTTTAGTCTTAGCTGTAACTCGTAATCTTGCAGTAATGCGTTGATACGACGACGCTGTTCTTGCACGTTGACACTTTCATTCGAGCTTTTTGCAACCGAATCACGTGTCAAGCTGACTGGCTCAGCACTGCCCGCAAACGGAATAGTCTGCAAAACAGGTAATTGCTCAGCTTCAGGCTGTGCTGGATCTTGGCCAGAGTACTGCTGTACTCCTAAAATAACTGCCAAAGACACACACGCCGCTACCGCTACTTGACCAAACTGTGTTATCCAAGCTGGTAATAAGCGCTTCGCTTGTGAAGGCGTAGGTTGTGACTCGATAGGCATTACGATATCACTCGTATGCGCTGGCTCATTTTCGAGCGCAGACGCCACACTTTCAGCAATATTCCAATCTAAACTTTGTGGCTCATCACCACGCATGACATCACCAATAAGATGATAATTATGCCAAGTTTCTTTGCTCTCCTGATCTTTTTCCAACGCTTCAATAAGCGCGTCATCGATCAGGTCTCCATCCATGAATGCTGAAAGCTTCTGTTTGTCAGCCATTATATTCACCATAGTTGTAACTAGTTTTAGCGTTGAAGAAGAGGCTTAATCTTCTTCTCTACCGCTTCACGAGCACGGAAGATACGCGAACGTACCGTTCCTACTGGGCAATCCATTACTTCTGCAATTTCTTCGTAGCTCAAACCATCAAGCTCTCGAAGCGTCATTGCAGTCTTCAAATCTTCAGGTAACGCTTCAATTGCAGCGAAAACAGTTCGCTTCAATTCATTCGACAACGTTAAGTTCTCTGGGTTCGAAATTTCTTTCAAAGCGTTACCGGCTTCAAAAAATTCGGCATCTTCTGCATCAACATCGCTGGCTGGCGGCCTACGGCTCTGAGCCACAATGTGATTCTTTGCGGTGTTCACTGCTATGCGATACAACCAAGTATAGAAGGCACTCTCACCTCTAAACGTCGGGATCGCACGATACGCCTTTATAAACGCTTCTTGGGCGATATCCGCTACATCACCCGAATTGCTCACGTATCTTGATATGAGATTGCAAACCTTGTTTTGATAGCGCAAAACCAATAGGTTAAATGCTTGTTTATCTCCACTTTGAACGCGCTCAATCAACACCTGATCGGTCGGCTGCTCGTTCATGCGAGCGTTCACTCCTATTCGTTATTACCCTTACCTTCACAGATATGAGTATTAATTATGCATATTGTAGTCTTGACACCACCGCTAACATGAGCACTATTGTGACTCTAGGCAGATAGGAAAGTTCAAAACTTTCTCAGTTTTTTTGTCATTAATCATTCACAATGTGATTTGGCGTCAACTACAATGTTGTCAATTTACAAGAATGGATTACTTAGCTCCTTAACACAATCGATTTTTCAACGTGTTATCTCAGGTAGGTAATCCTTGATGCAAGTGCCCTTCGCCAGCTGTCTATGCAGCTTCCTATCGCGCACTTTTATCTAGGTAGAGTGATTTTACTCTACGATAGGTCAGGATTTTAAAGTAATTATGAACACAAACCGAGAGCATCTTTGTGATGTTTTAGTCATAGGAAGTGGCGCCGCAGGTTTATCGTTGGCTTTACGAGTCGCCGAACGCGCTAAAGTTATCGTATTAAGTAAAGGCCCAAGAAGTGAAGGGGCGACCTACTACGCCCAGGGTGGCATTGCTGCGGTATTCGATGAGACAGACAGCATCGAGTCTCACGTTAACGATACCAATATCGCTGGAGCCGGGCTTTGTGAACAAGACACCGTTCAGTTTATCGCAGAAAATGCGAAAGAGTGCGTGCAATGGTTAATCGATGGTGGTGTTCCTTTTGACCAAGTAGAAACCGCCAAAGACGAAGAACCTCGTTATCACCTGACTCGTGAAGGTGGTCATAGCCATCGTAGGATTCTGCATGCCGCCGATGCCACAGGCATGGCAATGCAAACCACTCTGCAAGATAACGTTAATAGCCATCCTAATATCGAAATCTTCGAACGCTACAACGCACTAGACCTTATTACTGAAGACAAGGTTGGCGGTGATAAAGACAAAGTGGTTGGCGCCTATATTTGGAACCGCAATAAAGAGCACGTTGAAACGGTACGCGCTAAGTTTGTTGTCTTAGCCACAGGTGGTGCATCAAAAGTGTATCAGTACACATCTAACCCTGATGTCTCTTCTGGTGACGGTATCGCTATGGCTTGGCGCTCAGGCTGTCGTGTTGCTAACTTAGAATTCAACCAATTCCACCCAACTTGTCTATTCCACCCTGACGCGCGAAACTTCCTGTTGACGGAAGCTTTACGTGGCGAAGGCGCTTACTTAAAACGCCCTGATGGAACGCGTTTTATGCCCGATTTCGATGAGCGTGAAGAACTTGCTCCTCGTGATGTTGTGGCTCGCGCTATCGACTTCGAGATGAAGCGTCTCGGTGCAGATTGCATGTATTTGGATATCAGCCATAAGCCTGAAGAGTTTATTATTAAACACTTCCCAACCATCCATATGCGCCTTCAAGACCTTGGCATCGATATGACGAAGGAGCCAATTCCAATCGTTCCGGCCGCTCACTATACCTGCGGCGGTGTCATGGTGGATAAGTCTGGTAAAACAGACCTTGAACAGTTGTACGCCATCGGTGAAGTAAGTTATACCGGACTTCACGGTGCGAACCGTATGGCATCAAACTCTCTACTTGAATGTGTGGTCTATGCTTGGGCTGCAGCCAATGACATTCTAGAGAAATTCGACGATGCAGCTCTGGTTGATGGTCTTCCAGCTTGGGATGAAAGCCAAGTTAGCTGTTCTGATGAAGAAGTCATTATTCAACATAATTGGCACGAGTTACGCCTATTTATGTGGGATTACATGGGTATCGTACGCACAGACAAGCGACTAGAGCGAGCACTTCGTCGTATTCAAATGTTGCAACAAGAAACACATGAGTACTACAGCAATTTCAAAGTGTCGAATAACTTACTTGAACTGCGTAACTTACTGCAAGTTGCCGAATTGATGGTGAGATGCGCAATGCAGCGTAAAGAAAGTCGCGGACTGCACTATACTCTCGACTACCCTGATATGTTAGAAAATAGCGGACCAACGATACTATCGCCTCAAGACCAAGCTCCAACGGTCTGATCTGGGGACCTATCTCGTCACCATGATATCGAAGCAGTCACTGATGTGACTGCTTTTTTATTACCAAAATCAAACGACGATACGCTGACTCATCACAACTATCCCGCCAGATTAAGCGCCAGCCATTGTCTTGATCATAAATTCCTATAAGCCAGTAGCGAAAAGCAAGAAAGTAACGGGGGGAGTTAAGCTCGGTATTATTTAATGTGACCAAAGATGACTTCAAGATTAATTGGCCATTTAAGGCAGGATGCAACCAATAAGTCCGACCGAATATAGCGATGACGTAAAGTGTGAGTAAAAGCGGGGCGGACGACGCGATGCAAGTTGCCAATACTAGAATAGTAAGTGAACTATTAATAATCGCAGCGAGACATGAGGGATGAATCTGCAGGTAGGCATTATCGAGCGCAGCCTTACCTGCATGACTTGAAAAGAGCTTAGCGGACCTTGCTGAGGTTATGAGCAACGATTTTATCAACCATAGAGGCGTGTCCTAAGTTTTCACTACGACCATGGCCCATTACCCAAGTAAATAAATCTGGATCGTCACACTCTAACAGAGAGACAAAGTCTTTCTGTTCTTGATCGTTGAGAGTGTCAAAGCATTCCTCAAAGAACGGCATAATCACTACGTCCAGTTCTAACATACCCCGACGACATGCCCACTTAATTCGAGCTTTTTCTTCACTAGAGTACATTCCATTCTCCATCTACAACTAATATCGGCCGAGTGTAACAAGCAAGTTTATCGCTCACCACTGTCTGCATCACACAAACTCTACTTTCATCACAAGATTTCGTGCAACAACATTCAGCTGACAAAATCCATCCTGAAGATTAACATGGGTGATATGTTTACCAACGAGACCAAGAACTATGGATTGGCAACCAAACACACAGGCAATTGAAATAACACCTACCACAGAACTACCCGATTTGTTGTTTACCAAACTGAATCGTTGGGGTGCTCTCGAAATGACCGGCGACGATCGTAAGTCTTACCTTCAAGGTCAAGTTACCTGTGATGTGGTTTCGCTGGAGCAGAATCAATCCACCTTTGGAGCGCATTGTGACGCTAAAGGTAAAGTGTGGAGTGCTTTTAGACTGTGTCACATTGAGAACGGATACGCCATGATTCAACCTCAATCGGCACTAGAGAAAGAACTGACGGAGCTCAAGAAATATGCCGTTTTTTCTAAGGTAGAACTCATTATTAGCACCAAACCACTTATCGGTGTGATGGGAACAAGCGCTCAGCAATGGATTGATCAACAATTCCCAACCTCTGGTGCTGTGCGCCAAAACAAAGGCAGCACCGCTATTCAAATTAATGATGAGCGTTGGATGCTGTTAGTTGATGGTGACCTGCAATCATTACTTTCTTCTGATTCTGAGTTACTTTGGGTCGCGGAATCACTATGGACCAAGTTCGATATTGAGCAAGGGCTACCTATCTTAGAAGCAGAGCAGCAAAATCAACACATACCTCAAGCCTTGAATTTACAAGCACTAGATGGCATTAGCTTCAATAAAGGCTGCTACACAGGTCAAGAGACCGTCGCAAGAGCGAAATATCGTGGCATCAACAAACGCATGCTGGCAAATGTGAGAGGTCTACTCGATTCTCCACTTAGCGATGACGACATTATTGACATCGAGCGTTCAGTGGGAGAGAACTGGCGTAAGGCCGGAGAGGTACTGGCACATTACCAGTACAGCAATGGCGAATTCGTTGCCGCTATGGTTATTGCCAACAATCTCGATGAAGATTCTCAGTTCCGTTTAGCTTCTCAACCAAACAGTCGTTTGAGCCTAGAATTGCCACCTTACCCACTCGACCAAGAGTAAGGGATGATTGATACACGCATAACTGCCTATCTGGATGAACGTGATATTCCCTATAGAGTCTTGATGCAATCCCGTGAGGCAGTGTCCATTGAGGATGCTGCCAAATTACGTGGTATCGAAACTCACAAAATGGTCAAAACCTTGTTACTGCGAGATATGGATAACCAACTTGTCCTTGCCTGCTGTCAGGGCAACAAACAAGTGGATCCGAAAAAAGTACGCGCTTTATTGAATACTCGTCGAATGACCTGTGTTTCCAGTGAACAAGTTGAAGCTCTTACAGGTTTTGCTATTGGCACAGTCACTCCCTTGCTGTTAAAAAACCCCATGCCTATCATTTTTGATAATGAATTAAAGCAAAATACCTTAGTCACCATCAGCAGTGGGCAACGCATTGCGGGTCTTGAGATCGCGCTCAGTGATCTCGTTGCTCACTGTTCTCCTCAATGGTCGGATATCACTCGGTAGCGGTTTCCGTAACCAATCGATGCAAATTAATGTCGTCTTAGATCATAGAAGCGTGAAATGGATCTAATTTAACACTTAGATGCAATGAGATTTTATACATTTTTTAAGCATAAATAGTCATTGATGTTTTTTTGGGGTATTGTACATATTGTCACCAGTTAGCACTTCAAGGCTACTGGTGGCAACACTAGAGTGAATCTCTGCTCAGGCAGTAACTCCACTTTTGTGTAATGCATCTGTGACATTTGGCCCGCTATGCGGGCTTTTTTTTCGAGTTCCCTTGCTACCTTCCACACGATCTCTCCCCTTTATGTCTAGGTTTTGTAAAAGAGTGTGTCCTCGTGACAACTTTTTCTGATTTGGTCGGTCTACATATACGTACCTATTAATAATAGCCAATGGAACAAACAGGTTGATGATTGCAGGGCGACTAAAAAGCTCGATTCATACCAGTGTCATACTAAGCTATTCAAATAGAGCAAAAATTGAGAATGGAAGACCCCAATCGAGGCTTTTGTGCTAAATATCACGGAGATATCGTGACATCGCAATGGAATTGCAAAACGCTCCACAAAACGCTCACTTGGTTGTATCAGCACGCTCGTAAAGCCCGTGCTATCACACATTTAGATTAGGGTTTTAACTATAATTCGTTCGCTAGGTAACATTATAAGGAAGGCTAAATGAGACTGTTTAAGCGCTATACACCAGGTATGATTGCTAAACATGTGAGTCGACTATTCAGAGGCAGAATCTATATTTATGGTTTAGGCGGATTTGAGTTTGACAATGGTAAATTGATCATTCCTGAACGCGCCGAAAAGCGTCATTTCCAAGCGGTAAAAGAGATAAACCAAGAGGTTATGAAACTTCGCTGCGCATACGCTTAAAGAACATTACAATCGAATAACGATAACAACCCTACGCTAAACTTAAGCCCACCAAGATGGGCAACAACTACAACCATCCAAAAGGGGCAGCCACGCTGCCCCTTTTTAGTTTTTAAATTTAACTCAGTGGTTAACTCTGACTGACTTCTGTCTTTGCTAGTTCTGGTAGGTGCCCCCTCATTCCCAAAGCACGGCTCATAATTTCTTGCTTCGCACCAGGCAACTGTCCTACCAAGCTCATACCGATACCGCGAATAAGTTTCTTCGCAGGGTTATCTCCTTCAAACAGGTCTTTAAAGCCTTGCATAGCAGCGATCATTTTAGCCGCCTCCGCTTTGCGCCAACGTTCATATTCACGCAGGTTACGCTTGCGACCAATATCTTTTCCTGCGCGCCATAACTTAAATATTTCTTGTGACAGACTGGCAGCATCAAGCAATCCTAGGTTAACACCTTGCCCTGCGAGTGGATGGATGGTGTGTGCAGCATCACCAACAAGTGCAACTCGCTCGGTAACAAAGTCACGCGCATAACGCATCTTCAAAGGGAAAACTCGTCGTTCAGACTTCACATGGCAGAGACCTAAGCGGCTATCAAATTCAGCGGTCAGCGCTTTGTTGAACTCCGCTTCCGACATTTTGGCAAGTTTTTCTGCTCGTTGTGGTTCGGTTGACCAAACGATAGAACATAGACTGCGGTCATCTAATGGTAGAAATGCAAGCGGCCCTTGCGGTGTAAACACTTGTCTCGCAACACAATCATGAAAGTCATCAACCGAGATATTCGCAACTAGGGCACTGTGTCCATAATCCCAATGAGTAAGTGGGATATCTTGCTGCTTTCTCACCCATGAGTTGGCACCGTCTGCACCCACTACCAATTTGCTAGTAAATGACTGCCCATTATCTAACGTCATCCACACTTCACTTTCACCTACGGCCATTGACTGGCAACGATGCGGCATAAAGAGCGTCACGTTATTTTGTCCTTCAACTTGCTCTAACAAGGCCAACTGAATGACACGATTTTCAACGATATGGCCAAGGTCTGGTTGAGACATCTGACTAGCAGAGAACTCAATACGAGCAAAGCTGTCCTGCTCCCAAACTTCCATAGCGTAATAAGGAGCACAGCGATGTTTCTGAATTGCATCCCATGCCCCGAGGTTTTTCAATATGGTCTCACTGGCACGGCTTAAGGCTGAGACACGAATATCAGGGTCTCCTGAAATATCTTTGTCTGGAGTATTCCCTTCTACGACTGCGATTCGCAGATCGGTGTCTTTCAGTGCGCGGGCGAGAGCAAGGCCCACCATTCCGCCACCTATGATGGCTAAGTCAAAACTTTGCATATCTCTGTACTACCTATTCACAACCCCAAGTGCTCGATTAAAAATCGGCGACTTGAGCCGTGGAAAATTATCCATTAGCCCTAAACCTACATTTCGGCCTAATCGAAGGGCAAAAAAGTCATTTGAAAATATGTGTACTAACCCAGACGTCATGGTGATCGTCAGCTCTCGATCTTGCTGGCGATTGCTTTGGAATCTATTTAGATTAGCGTATTCACCTACATCTTGAAGGCTTTCAAGCAACGAATCGACCAAAGTCGCAATATCGCGAATCCCAAGGTTAAAGCCTTGCCCTGCAATAGGGTGTAGCGTCTGAGCTGCATTACCGACAGCAGCGACTCGATGTTTAACAATTTGTGGTCGATGACGTAGCAAAAGTGGGTAACTGGCAACCGCCCCTACCTTAGTAAAACGACCTAAGCGCCAGCCGAATTCTTGTTGAAGAAGGGACAAGAAGTCAGTGTCAGGAAGGTTCACGACTTGCTGTGCACGCTCCGGAGTCATACACCATACTAAAGAACTTCGCTCATCAGACATAGGCAACAAGGCTAACGGACCATGTTCAGTGAAACGCTCGAAGGCGCGGCCATTAGGATCTTCACTGGTTTTGACGTTAGCGATGATCGCAACTTGTCCGAAATCATGACTCAGCTGCTCTAAACCTACAGCTTGACAGCTCTTTGAGTCTGCTCCATCAGCAGCCACAAGAAGTTTTGCTTCAAGTAGGCTGACGCTGCCAGACTCATCTTTGACTGAGACGGCAACATGATGCTGGTGTTGAGCCACATCCTCTACCGAACAAGGGCAAAGGAAATCAATGTTCGAGCTACTGGTGAGTCTTTGATTAAATCGGCGCCCTAGCTCCGCAAGTTCGACCACATACCCCATTGCCTTTAACCCTTCTTTCGCCGCGTAGAAGTCAGTCATGGCGGCGTGACCGCGATCTGAGACATGAATATGAGTAATAGGTGTGGCATGGTCTTGAATCAACGACCACAACTTATACTGCTTGAGAATCTCTACGGTCCCATGGGAAAGAGCGATCGAGCGAGCGTCAAAGCCAGGGTGCGACTGACTGTCCGAAAGAAATGGTTCGATAACAGCAATCTTCAATGCATGATTACTGCAGTAGTCGAGAGCCATAGCTAGAGTCGCCCCTGCCATTGCTCCTCCTGCAATTACAACATCATACTTATTTGACACTGCCTTTCTCCTTTATAAGACGGACGAACTAATTAGTGAATGGTCGGTGTTTCTGACGGTTTACTTGGTTTTACGCCAAACTCAGCATGAATGGTCAATGCACACGCTTTTACGTGCTCGATTACCTGCTCTAAAAGCTGAGCTTGTTCTTCTAGATCATCATCTTCATCGATGCCCAGTCTTGCTATTTCTTCCAAATCAGCAAGCGCTTCTTTGGCATCAGCAGATGCCTTTTTTAGAGGCGCGTTAATTAAGCCCAGTCCGGAAATAAAGTGGTTTACCCATTCACTCAAACCATCGGCAATTTCAAAGACACTTGCTTCAACCTCTTCTCCAGGGATAAGCAATGAAAGCTCAAAACCCTGTTCTGCCGTTAGTTCTTTGATTGAAAAAGCGAGTAGAGATTTCGCCGTAGCCAAATTGGATTGCGGCCAACCCATACCATCATTGGTGTAATCGAAAATAAGTGGCTGCCAGCTGTCATCGCTCAGCCCTAATCCACCACTTACCATACCCACAAGCAAGCCATGAAGTTCCGCTGGCGATACTGCCAACCCTGCCTGCTGCAGCTCAGTAGCAATCGTAATGTAATTAGGTAGTGTTGTTTCACTCATAGCAATACTCGTTTCAATGAATTAGCACCATGTTTATGAATAAGCTCGCTATTCATAACATAGATTTTTGAATCTGACCTGCAATGCTATCACTTCCCACCTCTGGCGAAAACGCCATCCCACACGTTTCTGAGTAGCTTTTGTGCGAATTGTCGATTTCGTGTGTTGTTAGCCACGCAATTGGCACCGACACTACAGAAAAGCTTGAATCTTAATGCTCGTTTACCTATAGTTTCTTCCTCAACATTACCTAATGTGGTGATACTTAAAAGAGTTCTTGTCATTATGGAAAATCAAGCTGTCGAAGTCGAAATCTTGGGAAAACTGACACGGGTGAATTGCCCCCCAGATCAGAGAGAAACCCTGATTAAAGCAGCCCAAGACCTAGATAATCGATTGCAAGAAATGTCCCAAAGGACTAAAGTAACCAACGAGCTTAAACTGCTTACCATTGCTGCATTGAACATGTCGTATGAACTCAATAATCGTAGCGATGAGTCACAACAAGAAGTGGCACAAATGAACGAGCGTATGGAACAGCTCACCGCATCTCTAGAAGATGCAATTAGTAAAGTAAAGCAAGGACAGCAAACCTAATTTTACCCTGGGGTGTACGTCAGTGGATTTAAGTCCCTGAGCCGATAAGCAATACCAAAGGGTTAGTATTTGATAACTATTGAGCAAGCTCGGCTCGTACCGAGAAGCCTACGGTTAACATTGCTGATCCGCCTTGAACCAGCTGGTTCAAGGGCCACAATCCTCAACGGCACTCTGGGGTATTCCTAATGTCTCTTTCTACAAGACAACAAATACGTACTCTTGTACGCTCTCGTCGCCAATCGATAAACCAAGATCTACAAGCCATCTACGCCAATAACTTAATGACAAGAGTTGGCGAATTGAGCGTCCTTAGTACTGCCAGAAAAGTCGCTTTGTACCTAGCCACAGATGGTGAACTGGATACGTTACCGACCATTCAATGGTTTTGGCAACAGGGTATCGAAACCTATTTGCCAGTAATTCACCCCTTCTCAAAAGGTCAGTTACTTTTCCTACGCTACGCTCAAGATACGCCTTTAGTCCTCAATCAATATAAGATTTTAGAGCCCAAGCTTGATCAGCGAGCTATTTGTCCTGTGTCCGAGTTGGATATTATCTTTACTCCTTTGGTCGCCTTTGATGATTCAGGTCAACGCTTAGGCATGGGAGGTGGATACTATGATCGAACGTTAGCTCCTTGGGAAAACACTGATTTAGGGCCGACTGCTATTGGCCTTGCGCATGATTGCCAACGAGTAGACACACTGCCTAGTGAGTCATGGGACATTCCACTAGCCACCATAGTCACACCAAGTAAGATCTGGCACTGGAACAAATAGCTTCCTACTTCACCTCCAAAGAGAAATAGAGCAATCGATTGCTGTTTTTCGCAGTTTTTTGTCATATCACTATTTTTTCAGCGCATTTGTCGTCGAAATTGATATATAATTCGCCCGCATTTTCACCTTAAATCAAAACTGGGATTCAACCATGACTCAAGACGAGATGAAGAAAGCTGCTGGTTGGGCGGCGCTAAAGTATGTCGAAAAAGATAGCATTGTTGGTGTTGGCACAGGCTCAACTGTAAACCACTTCATTGATGCACTAGGCACAATCAAAGAAGATATCAAAGGTGCAGTATCCAGTTCGATTGCTTCAACAGAGAAGCTAGAAGCGCTAGGCATTGAAGTCTTCGACTGCAACGATGTGGCTTATCTTGATGTTTACGTTGATGGCGCAGATGAAATCAACCCAACTCGTGACATGATCAAGGGCGGTGGTGCAGCACTAACACGTGAGAAGATCGTAGCCGCTATCTCAGACAAGTTTGTATGTATCGTTGATGGTACTAAAGCTGTTGATGTTCTTGGCCAGTTCCCACTACCTGTAGAAGTTATTCCAATGGCACGTTCTTACGTGGCTCGCGAACTAGTGAAACTTGGTGGTGACCCGGTTTACCGTGAAGGCGTGATTACAGACAACGGTAACGTCATTTTAGACGTACACGGTATGCAAATCACTGATGCTAAAGATATGGAAGACAAAATCAACGCTCTAGCAGGCGTGGTAACGGTAGGTTTATTTGCACACCGTGGCGCTGATGTGATCATTACTGGCACTCCAGAAGGTGCAAAAATCGAAGAATAAAGACTAAACGGGTTCTAATAGCACCTAGCAAAGCTGGTCAATATATTAAACGCGATTACGTCATTAGACTACAAACGGCACCTTAGGTGCCGTTTTTTCGTTTTTCTATAAGAAAATTATGCCTTATTCCGTAATTTTCTTACCCAACGTACAACTTTTTTGTTACTTTATTGGTCACAAGACGCACAAGGAAAACGTTTGCCTCAAGCAGTTGGAAGCTCCCTCCTCGATATTCTCACTGTCAAATGTGCGCTAATTAAGCCCGAATTTCCCATGTTAAGGATGAGTTAAATGGCCAAAGTTTCACTGGAAAAAGATAAGATAAAGATTCTGCTACTTGAAGGTTTACATCCATCTTCAGTAGAAGTTTTGCAAGCGGCTGGATACACCAATATCACCTATCATAAAGGCTCCTTACCAGAAGAAGAGCTGATTGAAGCCGTTAAAGACGTTCACTTTATCGGGATTCGTTCACGAACTAACCTGACTGAAGAAGTGATTAATGCCGCAGACAAATTAGTCGCAATCGGCTGTTTCTGTATTGGTACCAACCAGGTTGACCTTGATGCTGCTGCGAAACGTGGCGTCCCTGTTTTCAACGCACCATTTTCTAACACGCGAAGTGTTGCAGAATTGGTTCTTGGTCAAATCCTGTTACTACTGCGCGGTATCCCTGAGAAAAATGCCCTTGCCCATCGTGGAATCTGGAAGAAGAGTGCCGATAACTCATACGAAGCGCGTGGTAAGCGACTCGGTATCATTGGCTACGGTCACATCGGTACCCAGCTTGGCATTATTGCTGAAAACTTAGGTATGCGTGTGTACTTCTACGATATTGAGAACAAACTATCACTTGGTAATGCAACTCAGGTTCATACCATGACTGAGCTACTAAATAAGTGTGATGTTATCTCTCTGCATGTACCAGAGACCCCAGGAACCAAGAATATGATGGGAGCCGCTGAGTTTGAAAGAATGAAGCCGGGCGCCATCTTCATTAACGCTGCCCGTGGCACCGTGGTGGATATCCCTGCTCTCTGCGATTCCCTCGAAGCAGGTCACCTTGCAGGAGCTGCAATTGACGTATTCCCTGAAGAACCAAAGACCAATGCAGACCCATTTGAGTCTCCATTGATGAAATTCGACAATGTGATCCTAACGCCGCACGTCGGTGGTTCTACGCAAGAAGCTCAAGAGAACATCGGTATAGAAGTGGCTGGAAAACTGGCGAAATATTCTGATAACGGCTCAACGCTTTCAAGTGTGAACTTCCCAGAAGTATCACTGCCAGAGCACACCGAGTGTTCACGACTATTGCACATTCACAAAAACCGCCCAGGTATTCTAACTCAGATAAACACCATCTTTGCGGATGAAGGTATCAACATCGCAGGTCAATATTTGCAGACAGCTTCAGATATCGGTTATGTGGTTATTGATGTCGAAACAGCACGCTCTGAAGAAGCGCTGGCTAAGCTAAAGTTGATTGAAGGCACACTACGAGCTCGTATTCTGCACTAAGCTAACAACAGCTAAAAAAAACGCCCTGACTAGTCAGGGCGTTTTTTTATTTTCCAATTTGATAGGTAACATCCACTCGGTCACGAATAGTAATTACCGAGTCTTGATAGCTATTAGACTCCATTTTACTATCCATCGCCATACTGCGCATCACTACGGGTTGGTTCATCGGCTGACGATATTCAATACGCCATACTTTGCCAAGATTTTGATCAAATCCTTTCGCTAGCGAAGCAGCTTTGCTTTGTGCATCTTTAATGGCCGCGATGCGTGCCGCTTCTTGGTACTGACCTTGGTCTTTCACTTTAAGTTGAATGTTGTCAACTTGGTTAATCCCTGACTCAAGCGCAAGATCGAGATAGTTATTAAGATTCTCTAAGTCCATCACCTGAACAGTCACTGTACGCGATGCACGATAGCCAACCAACTCAGGTTTACCTTTTTCTGGATAATGATACTGAGGCGATAAGTACAGGTTTGAGCTCTGAATATCTTTCTTTTCGATGCCTTCAGACATCAAGCCAGAAAGAAACTTGTCTACCACAGAGTCAACACCTTGTTTCGCTTGGTCAGCATTCATTTGAGACTGTACAACTCGCACCGAAAACTCTGCCATATCTGGTGTTGCCTCTATCTCACCATAACCCGTGGTTGAGATATGGGGGAAATCTGGTTGGCTTGCAAAAACTGGCGTAGCAAACAGGGCAACGACTATTGTACCTAGTGCAAATGAGCGTTTCATTGAAGAATCCTCGTTCTGTTTTTAACCTTTATACTCAAGATTAGGCATAAGTTGAGAATATAGGTTCCCTAAAAAGTAAACACTGACACAAACATGACGTTCCACTACTGAGGCAAATACTGTCTCGCGTGACTAATAATGGCGTCTGAAACCTCACCAAGCACCCCACTTTCAAGTTGCCAGTGGTGCCAATAAATTTGATGAGACAGCAAAATATTAGGCGTAAGCTCAATTAACGCCCCCGATGCCAGTTCATCTTGAATTTGTAACTTGGGGATAAGACAGTAAGCCACACCCGCGACCGCAAGCTTCACAAAGGCTTCTGAGCTGCGCACCGTATGTTTGAGTATGCTGCCCGGCATAATATTAAAGTGTTGATTAACAAATCGCTGATGCATCTTATCATGTTGGTCAAAAGCCACTGCTGGCGCTTTAATTAAACTTTCTCGGTTCACTCCTTGGCTGAAGTAGCGTTTAATAAAGCTTGGGCTTGCCACACAAAGATAATCGACTCGCCCTAAATAGTCAGCCACACACCCAGGGATAGATTGCGACTCTAAACTTATTGCGCCGACTACTTCACCGTTTTTGAGCTTTTCGATGGTGCGACCTTCATCATCAACTATGAGATTGAGCTCAACTCGTTTCGCTTCCAAAAGCGGAAACAAACTCGGAAGCAGCCACGTCGCTAAGCTATCAGCGTTGGTTGCTAATGACACTGAAAGCGGTTTATCCCCCAAGTCAGCCGCGAGTTCTGGCACCAGTTCTTGCTCAAGTAGCCGCACTCGACGATATAAACCTAAGAGCTTTTTCCCTACAGCGGTCGGTCTTGGTGGTTGCTCTCGAACAAGGACAGGCTGAGCCAGCCATTTTTCTAATTGCTTAACTCGTTGAGACACGGCAGACTGAGAAATATACAGGTGCTCTGCCGCCTTATCGAAGCTTCGTTGCTCAACAATTGCGTCCAACGCTTCGATCCATTTGTAATCTAATCCGCGCATAAATCGCCCTCTTTTTCATCGCTTTGATTACAAATCACACATCATAAGTATGACTTATTTCTCATTAATATTATTAACTATCCTAATCATAAACGAATCGCTATTCTCACGCTCTCTTTTATGCTGCGGTGAGGAAATTAAAGTGAATTTTTGGGTGCTTCTTCAAGGTTTCGGATTGGGCGCGACAATGATTATCCCAATTGGCGCTCAGAACGCTTACGTTTTAAATCAAGGAATTAAGCGTAATCATCATCTTACGACGGCAACGGTTTGTAGCCTGCTAGATATGACGTTTATCTCTTTGGGGATCTTCGGTGGCGGTGCGATATTATCGCAAAATGAACTGTTGCTTACTGGGGTAACGTTAGGCGGCATTGCATTTTTAACTGGCTATGGTCTGCTCTCTCTAAAGAGCGCTTTTAAAAAGCCATCGGCTCAAGAGTCTTCAGGTGAAGTCTTAGCTCGCGGTCGCCGCACTGTCGTTCTAGGAGCATTAGCGGTTACGGTATTAAATCCTCACCTGTATCTGGATACCGTGGTCATTCTCGGCTCCATTGGTGGTCAGTTTGAAGGAAACGATCGTATCGCTTTTGCAATTGGCACAGTACTCGCATCGTTTGTTTGGTTTTATTCCTTATCGCTTGGAGCCGCAAAACTGGGACCAACCTTGTCTAAACCAAAGGTGAAGAAAGGTATCGACTTGGCAGTGGCCGCTATGATGTTTACTATCGCCTTGCTACTGACTAAAGGATTGATGGCCTAACGATGGATAATACCCAGCAGATATATTTGACCAATGTTGCCCTACTCAATGAGCATGCTATTTCATTTAACCAGTGGCAACACGAGCCTATTCTTGACTTTGCCACTGATGAACGAATTGCCAAAGAGTTAGGATGGACAGGCACTCATAGTAAGAGTTTATTTTTGAAGAAGAAAGGAGGCGGGTTTGCACTCTTTCTCACCGATAAAGATACCCGACTCGACAAAGCTCTATTGAAGCAAGCGGTTGGAAAGCGCACTTCAATTTGCAGCAACGAAGATATGACTGAACAAATAGGTTGTGTACCAGGAGCGGTTTGTCCTATTGGGTTACCAGAAGAGATAATGATTGTCGTCGATAAGGCTCTGTTTTCAGCTCAGGAAGTCTTATACACACCAGGTTTACCTGAATGGACTTTCGGTTTGTCAGGAGCAGATTTAAAACGAGTACTGTTTCTGCTGCCAAATGACATCATTGAACTAGACATGAAAAAAGGTGAAGCATAATGCTTCACCTTTTGCTTTATTGACAGTAAAACGCGGATTAGCTTTCAACTTTGTTCAAATGAACATCCATTTGAGGGAATGGAATTTCGATGCCTTCTGCGTCTAATGCTTCTTTGATCGCTTGGAGCGAGTCAAAATATACATCCCAGTACTGCTCGGTACGAACCCAAGGACGCACAACAAAGTTCACTGAAGAATCTGCAAGGGCGACGACACCAATTGTAGTGCCTGGCTCTTTTAGAATGCGCTCATCCGCTTCAAGGGTTTTGCGAATCACTTCTTGAGTCTTCTTCAGATCTGCACCGTAAGAGACACCGATAACATGGTCGATACGACGCGTGGCATGGCGAGAGTAGTTCGTGATCGGTGAGCCAATAACCGAGGCATTAGGCACAACAACCATCTTATTGTCTGGAGTAGTTAGAATTGTTTGGAATATTTGAATAGAGTCCACTGAACCAGCCACTCCACCGATCTCAACATAGTCACCTGATTTGAAAGGACGGAAACCCACAATCAAGACACCTGCTGCAAAGTTTGATAGTGAACCTTGCAGTGCTAGACCGATGGCTAAACCAGCGGCACCAATTACCGCTACCACTGACGCAGTTTGAACACCAATTCGGCTTAATGCGGCAATTAAAACAATAACGAATAATGTGTAGCGAACAATACCGTGGATAAACTCAACAACGGCCTTATCCATTTTCTTCTTATGCAGCAATTTAGAAACGCTATTAGCCACCGCTTTTACAACGATATTACCAATAAACAGAATCAGAATAGCTGAAATGATATTCACGCCATATTGAACAAGTAAATCGGAGTTGTTGGTTAACCACTGCTCCGCTTTCGACAATCCATCCACAATAGGTGCTTGGATATCAACTGACTCATTGGCCATATTGTTTACCTCTTGAAAATATAAATAGTGCGTAGCGAACCTTAGCTAATACCACTGTACTATTAGCAAAGGTGCACTTGGTGAGATGTATTGAGAGTATGAATACCAATACACATTACTTAACAAAAGGTTACGCAAACATATACGTTTATGCCAGTTTTTTTAAGCACAATCACATAATTTTCATCAGACACAAAAAAAGCCGCTCTAAAGAGCGACTTTTTTAATCTGACTATCAGTTAAATCTTATACGATTTAATCTTATAGTACGTCGATAGCGTTTAGGTCAGCGAATGCTTTCTCTAGACGAGCAACCATTGAAGATTGACCAGCACGTAGCCATACGCGTGGGTCGTAGTACTTCTTGTTTGGCGCATCTTCACCAGTTGGGTTACCGATTTGACCTTGTAGGTAATCGTGGTTCTCAGCTTCGTAAGAACGGATACCGTCCCAAGTTGCCCACTGTGTATCAGTATCGATGTTCATTTTGATAACACCGTAGCCGATAGACTCTTGGATTTCTGCTTCAGTAGAACCAGAACCACCGTGGAATACGAAGTTTAGAGCGTTAGGTGCAATACCGAACTTCTCTGCACAGTATGCTTGAGAGTCACGTAGGATAGTTGGAGTTAGAACAACGTTACCTGGCTTGTATACACCGTGTACGTTACCGAAAGAAGCAGCGATAGTGAAACGTGGGCTAACAGCGTGTAGTTTCTCGTATGCGTATGCTACGTCTTCTGGAGAAGTGTATAGCTCAGATGCGTCCATGTGAGAGTTATCAACGCCATCTTCTTCACCACCAGTACAACCTAGTTCGATCTCAAGAGTCATACCCATTTTCGCCATGCGAGCTAGGTACTTAGCAGAGATTTCGATGTTCTCTTCTAGAGACTCTTCAGAAAGGTCGATCATGTGAGAAGAGAATAGTGGCTTACCAGTTTGAGCGAAGAACTCTTCACCCGCATCTAGAAGACCGTCGATCCAAGGTAGAAGTTTCTTAGCAGCGTGGTCAGTGTGAAGGATTACTGGGATACCGTAAGATTCAGCAACTGCGTGAACGTATTTTGCACCAGCAACTGCACCTAGGATTTGCGCGCCTTGACCTTCAAGCTTAACGCCTTTACCAGCGAAGAAGCCAGCACCGCCGTTAGAGAACTGAACAACAACTGGAGCTTTAACTTTAGCTGCTGCTTCAAGAACACCGTTGATAGAGTCAGTGTTAACTACGTTTACTGCAGGAAGAGCGAAGTTGTTCTCTTTAGCAACTTCAAATACTTTTTGAACGTCATCGCCAGAGATAACACCTGGTTTTACGAAGTCGAAGATCTTAGACATGGAATAAGTCCTATTTTCTGTCGTTTTAAATAAAAATTGGCAATCGTTTGCTCACAATGGGCGGCATTGTATCAAAGTTAATCACCCATTGCAGCATAGATAAAAGCGGACCAATAAGCCCGCTCTATAAAGATGATTATGCTTTAGCACGCTCTTCAAGCATTGCTACTGCTGGTAGTACTTTACCTTCAACGAACTCAAGGAATGCACCGCCACCTGTAGAGATGTAAGAAACGTCAGCTTTGATACCGAACTTGTCGATAGCCGCTAGCGTGTCACCACCACCTGCTACAGAGAAACCGTCTGATTCAGCGATCGCTTTAGAAATGCCTTCAGTACCTGCTTCGAAGTTCTTAAACTCGAATACACCTACAGGGCCGTTCCATAGGATAGTTTTAGCATCTTTTAGGATTTTCGCTAGTTCAGCAGTTGAGTCTGGACCTAGGTCGAAAATCATATCGTCGTCTTGAACTTCAGAAACGTGTTTGATTTCTGCTTCAGCGTTCTCGTCGAATGCTTTTGCACATGCAACGTCAGTTGCCACTGGAATTGCACACTCATCCATTAGCTTCTTAGCTGTGTCTACTAGGTCTGCTTCGTAAAGAGACTTACCTACGTTGTGACCCGCAGCTGCGATGAACGTGTTCGCAATACCACCACCAACAACAAGTTGGTCAGCGATTTTAGATAGAGATTCAAGAACTGTTAGCTTAGTAGAAACTTTAGAACCACCTACGATAGCAACCATTGGACGAGCTGGCTTATCCATTGCTTTACCTAACGCTTCTAGCTCGTTAGCTAGTAGAGGACCTGCACATGCAACTGGTGCGTTCATACCAACGCCATGAGTAGATGCTTGTGCACGGTGAGCTGTACCGAATGCATCCATAACGAAGATGTCACATAGTGCTGCGTATTTCTTAGATAGCTCTTCTTCGTTCTTCTTCTCGCCTTTGTTGAAGCGAACGTTTTCAAGAACAACAAGTTCACCTGTGTTTAGCTCAAGGCCTTCTAGGTAGTCTTTTGCTAGCTTAACTTCGCAATCAAGAGCGTCGTTTAGGTAGTTTACAACTGGTTGTAGAGAGAACTCTTCTGCGTACTCGCCTTCAGTAGGACGACCTAGGTGAGACGTAACCATTACTTTAGCGCCAGCTTCTAGGCAGTGCTTGATGGTTGGTAGAGACGCTAGGATACGCGCGTCAGAAGTTACTTTACCGTCTTTCACAGGTACGTTCAGATCCGCACGGATAAATACGCGTTTACCTGCTAGTTCCAGGTCAGTCATCTTGATTACAGACATGTTTAGTCCTCTCAACTAAAAAATAAATAAAGTTTTTGAAAACCCGGCTTCTTGCCAAGTTTTGGAATTCATCAACTGCTTACTTATATTGGGCTTATGAATATTAATTTCAAGCATCAAAATTAATATTTTCCCAAATTGCGCCCTTGATACTACTTGGACGCCTGCATCGCTAAAGCAGTGTCTAACATACGATTAGCAAAGCCCCACTCGTTGTCACACCAAACCAACATCTTGACCAAGCGACCATCGCTTACTCGGGTCTGTGTCCCATCGACAATGGCACTGTGTGGGTCATGGTTAAAGTCTATCGAAACCAGCGGTGCTTCAGTATAGTCAACAATGCCGTCTAATGTACACCGAGATGCGTTAATAATGACTTGATTTACGTCATTAACTTTCACATTCGTATTTATAGTTACACTTAAATCCATAGCGGTGACATTAATTGTTGGCACTCTGACAGAAATTGCTTCAAATTTGTTAGAAAATTTCGGAAAAATGCGTTCAATACCTTTATGCAACTTAGTATCAACTGGAATGATAGAATGGCTTGCTGAACGCGTTCTTCGTAAGTCACTGTGATAGGCATCAATAACTTGTTGGTCATTCATCGCCGAGTGAATAGTGGTAATGGTACCGGAATCGATGCCGAAGGCTTCATCTAACGCTTGAATGACAGGAACAATACAGTTAGTGGTACAAGAGCCGTTAGAAACAATAACCTGCTCTTGTGTCAAGGAGTCATGATTCACACCATAAATAATAGTGTTATCAAGATCGTGTGAACCAGGGTGAGAAAATAGCACTTTTTTAGCACCCGCAGCGATATGTTCCAGGCCATCGGCACGACAACCAAATACCCCGGTGCAATCCAAGACGATATCAACGTCCAAATTACGCCAAGGCAGCAAATTTATCTCAGCAGAGTGTAAAATTCGAATCGTATCGAACTTGCCATCGCAGTGATTAACATACAGGTGCTCTTGATCGTGAGAGATCTTCTTGGCAAATCGACCATGACTAGTATCGTATTGAAGCAAATGTGCCATTGCTTCAGGTTGAGCAAGCTCGTTGACCGCGACGACTTGTATTTTATCGTTTTTGCCGCTTTCATAGATTGCTCGAAGTACATTTCGTCCAATGCGACCAAAGCCATTAATAGCCACTTTTAACATCGCACTACATCCTTAGTTCACGTTATGAAGGTGTGCATAGTAACCGATCAACTGTCATTTCGCATTAACAGTTGCGAGGCAAGTCTCCAAAACACGCCATCCGCTAAAAATTCACTCTGCTACCATGGTTAAAGGGTTCATCTCTCGTGCCATTTAACGACCTCGTTTTCACTGCACAGGAGGTGTCCCATGTTTACTGGTCAGCATTACTGCCAATCATGTAATAAAGAAACTGTTCATAACGAAGTCTTGATACGTAAACCAAGTCGCTATGACAAAGACCCAAAGATCCTTGGTCGAATTAAGTTATTGCTGCACGCGTTTATCAATGGCGGGCACTACTATGATATGGACCGCTATGTCACTTGCCAAACCTGTGGCAGACGCGAGTTGGATAACAAAGGTAGTGAATTTGAATAGTCATAAAAAAGCCGAGCTCTAGGGCTCGGCTTTTCATGTACTAACGATGCTTATTGAGTCTTCTAAATTAAGCAAGTAGCTCTTTTGCTGTGTTTACAACGTTTTCAGTTGTGAAGCCAAACATCTTAAACAGCTCACCCGCTGGCGCAGATTCACCGAATGTTGTCATGCCGATAATCTTGCCACCGAAGCCAACATACTTGTACCAGTAATCCGCAATACCTGCTTCAACAGCAATACGCTTAGTCACTGCCGCAGGAAGAACCGCTTCACGGTATGCTTCATCTTGCGCATCAAATACGTCAGTAGAAGGAAGAGACACTACACGTACCTTCTTACCTTCAGCCGTCAGTTCAGCGTAAGCGTTTGTTGCTAGCTCAACTTCAGAGCCCGTAGCGATAAGGATCAGCTCAGGTGTACCTTCACAGTCTTTCAGGATGTACCCCCCTTAGCAACATTGGCTAGCTGCTCTGCGTCACGATCTTGTTGTGCAAGATTTTGACGAGAGAAGATGAGCGATGTTGGACCGTCTTTACGCTCAATCGCGTATTTCCAAGCAACCGCAGACTCTACTTGGTCACATGGACGCCATGTGCTCATGTTCGGCGTTACGCGTAGTGATGCGATTTGCTCAACCGGTTGGTGTGTCGGGCCATCTTCACCCAGACCGATAGAGTCGTGAGTGTAAACTTGGATGTTTTGCACTTTCATCAGTGCAGCCATGCGCATTGCGTTACGAGCGTATTCCATGAACATTAGGAAGGTTGCACCGTAAGGGACGAAACCACCATGCAGAGCGATACCATTGATGATCGCGGTCATACCGAATTCACGTACACCGTAGTGGATGTAGTTACCAGACGCATCGTCAGCCGTTAGCGACTGAGAGCCAGACCACATGGTGAGGTTTGATGGTGCTAGGTCAGCAGAGCCGCCCATGAATTCTGGAAGCATCTTACCGAACGCTTCTAGAGCATTTTGAGACGCTTTACGAGATGCAATGTTTGCTGGGTTAGCTTGAAGATCAGCAATGATCTTGCTTGCTTCTTGTTCCCACTGAGCTGGAAGCTCACCGTTCACACGACGCTTAAACTCAGCTGCTAGTTCTGGGTAAGCCGCTTCATAAGCCGCTAGCTTCTCGTTCCAAGCTGCTTCTTTTGCGCTACCCGCTTCGTTTGCATCCCACTCTGCTTTGATGTCAGCAGGGATTTCGAATGGACCGTGTTCCCAACCCAGGAATTCACGTGCTGCTGCAATTTCGTCGTGACCTAGTGGTGCACCGTGACAGTCGTGAGAGCCCGCTTTGTTTGGTGAACCAAAACCGATGATGGTTTTAGTACAAATTAGTGTTGGACGAGGATCCGCTTTTGCCGCTTCAATCGCTGCATTGATTGCATCAGCATCGTGACCGTCTACTGCAGGAATTACGTGCCAGCCGTATGCTTCGAAGCGCTTAGGTGTGTCATCAGAGAACCAACCTTCCACTTCACCATCGATAGAAATACCGTTGTCATCCCAGAAAGCAATCAGCTTACCTAGACCTAGCGTACCTGCTAGAGAACATGCTTCGTGAGAGATACCTTCCATCAGACAGCCGTCACCCATGAAGACATAAGTGAAGTGGTCAACGATGTCGTGACCTTCTTTGTTGAATTGTGCTGCAAGAGATTTCTCAGCAATCGCCATACCAACCGCGTTGGTAATGCCTTGACCTAGAGGACCAGTCGTCGTCTCGATACCTGGTGCATAGCCGTACTCTGGGTGACCTGGTGTTTTTGAGTGCAGTTGACGGAAGTTTTTCAAATCGTCAATTGATAGCTCGTAGCCGCTTAGGTGAAGCAGAGAGTAAATCAGCATTGAGCCGTGGCCGTTTGATAGTACGAAACGGTCGCGGTCAGCCCATTCTGGGTTTGACGGGTTGTGATTTAGGTGAGAACGCCAAAGAACTTCAGCGATATCAGCCATACCCATTGGCGCACCTGGGTGACCTGAGTTAGCTTGTTGAACACCATCCATGCTTAGCGCGCGGATTGCATTAGCGAGTTGTTTACGAGAAGACATGTAGGCTCCTGAGTGCATTAAGCGAATTCCAAGTTTTTCATAAGCTGAACGAATAATCAGCGGCGCTATTGTCGCAAAGCCCCATACTCTCTGCAAACGTTTTACCGTCATTTTTTGGCTTTTTGCCGCGATAATGTCGTACTAAAGCGCGTTTCTTTGACAAAAATGGGCAAACGATTGGCTATAACTTAAAAGCAAAAATCGCTTGCTAATCGCACATTGATGAATAGAATAGACGTCTAGATGTAGATACACCTACAATATATCATTGAATTTTCTATAAGTGAGTACGATATGCTCGCTTTAAAATGTAATTGGAGCTCTCATGGCTAAGCACCTATTTACTTCTGAATCTGTATCAGAAGGCCATCCAGATAAAATCGCTGACCAAATTTCTGATGCGGTACTTGATGCAATCCTTGAACAAGACCCAAAAGCACGTGTTGCTTGTGAAACGTACGTTAAGACTGGCATGGTGATGGTAGGCGGTGAGATCACTACTTCAGCATGGGTTGATATCGAAGAATTGACTCGTGAAACTGTTCGTGAGATCGGTTACGTTCATTCAGATATGGGCTTTGACGCTGATTCTTGTGCGGTACTAAACACTATCGGTAAACAGTCTCCAGACATCAACCAAGGCGTTGATAAAGCAGATCCTAAAGAGCAAGGCGCTGGTGACCAAGGCATCATGTTCGGTTATGCAACTAACGAAACTGACATCCTAATGCCAGCTCCTATTACTTACTCTCACCGTCTTGTTCAAAAACAAGCGGAAGTGCGTAAGAACGGTACTCTACCTTGGTTGCGCCCAGACGCTAAATCTCAGGTAACGTTCCAGTACGATCAAGGTAAGATCGTTGGTATCGATGCCGTTGTTCTTTCAACTCAGCACTGTGATTCAATTTCTACACCAGACCTACGCGAAGCAGTGATGGAAGAGATCATCAAACCAGTACTACCATCAGAGTGGATCAACAAAGAAACTAACTTCTTCATCAACCCAACCGGTCGTTTCGTAATCGGTGGTCCAATGGGTGACTGTGGTCTAACAGGTCGTAAGATCATCGTTGATACATACGGCGGCGCTGCTCGTCACGGTGGTGGTGCATTCTCTGGTAAAGATCCATCAAAAGTAGACCGTTCTGCAGCATATGCAGCACGTTATGTAGCGAAAAACATTGTTGCTGCTGGCATGGCAGATCGCTGTGAAATCCAACTTTCTTACGCTATCGGTGTTGCTGATCCAACCTCTATCATGGTGGAAACATTCGGTACTGAAAAAGTATCTCACGACATCATCGTCGAAGCAGTACGTCAAAACTTCGACCTGCGTCCATACGGTCTACAAGAGATGCTAAACCTTCTTCAGCCAATCTATAAGAAGACAGCAGCATACGGTCACTTCGGTCGTGAAGAGTTCCCATGGGAAGCGACAGACAAAGCAGTAATCCTACGCGACTTCGCTGGTTTATAATCTGCCAACTCTGAACTAATACTCTAAAAAGCCTTCAAAATATTTTTTGAAGGCTTTTTTGTTTTTATTACTAACCATTTCAAACACTTTGTTGCATTATTGTTAAAAATGAACTTTGCGGCACGTAATTTATACCCTTCTGAAAATTGTGTTTTCTCGCAACTCGGTTAATAGTTAATCAAAAGTGCCCTTGCAAACAGACCTTTTGGGGTCTGAGTTTCGTACTGTAAATAGAGCACTTATAAGGGGAAGACGCTAAACAACGACACTTTGCTATAACTGTTCGTGCTGAATAACCAGCATCGTTAGCGCCATCCCTGAGAAACGTAGGCCAGTTTGTCAAATCAGGGAGGACATATGCCTCGAACTGTAAATACCGACGACTTCCACAAGAAACACGAAGTCAGGGATCAAGATTACGCTAAAACTATTCCTTGCAATCAACTGAGTGTATCAGCGCCATTTCACTGGCTAGCGCTTGGTTTGCATGACCTAATTCGAATGCCAATTATCAGCGCGTTTTATGGCTTATGCTTTACGGCTGCCGCTGTCGCGATTGTGCTATTAGTACAATGGCAAGGAACCCACCTAGTCATCATGCCGAGTTTGGTGGTTTATATGCTCATAGGGCCATTTTTGGCACTTGGGTTGTATGACGCAGCATGGGAAAGAGAAAAAGGACACAAACCCAGTCTGTTCCACTCCATGAAAGCCATCGGTAGAAATTCCACCTCACAGTGGGCATTTGCCGTTTTGCTCGCTGTAGCGATGATTTTCTGGATGAGAATCGCAGCCTTGTTGCACGCTCTCTACCCTTCTGTTCAAGGCGCACCCTTGACAGATTTTGCACCATTTTTGATTACGGGTAGTGTTATTGGAGCTGTGATTGCTTCGATTATCTTCAGCATTTCAGCGTTCTCGATTCCACTCATGATGGAGAGACGCGTCGATGTGATGACCGCCGTGTTTACTAGCTTCAATGCGGTCAAATCGAATATTCCAGCCATGATTGTATGGGCTTTAGTAATCTGTGGCGGTATCTTGATTGGCTTCGCTACCTATGGCATTGGAATGATCATTACTATGCCAATCCTAGGCTATGGTACATGGCACGCCTATCACGAAACCATTAAGAAAAAACATCATCCTTAAGCCAACGAGCAATATATTGCAAACATAACCAATGTCTCTAGAATAACGCCCTCATTTGGGCGTTATTTTTTGATTGAGTTAAATGAAATCATCTCCATCCGAAGAACTGCACTACCTCGCAGTAAAAAAACTAGCACAATGTATCGAAAAGGCTCGTCACTACTTTGAGCGAGACTTTCGCATGCCCGCGCTCAACTACCAACTTCGTGGCAAAGCGGCGGGAAAAGCCTACTTGCAAGCGTGGGAGATACGTTTAAATCCAGTCTTGTTTGCCGAGAACCAACAAGCTTTTATCAACGAAGTGATTCCACATGAAGTCGCTCACCTCATTACGTTTGCTTGCTTTGGTCGAGTGCGCCCACATGGAATGGAGTGGCAAATGGTTATGAACCAAGTCTTTTCGTTAACACCCAAGACCACACATTCTATGAATGTTCAATCCGTTCAAGGTCGTACCTTCGAATACCGCTGTCAGTGCGACACTTTCCCCGTATCCATAAGAAGACACAACAAAGTGATGCGTCAGCAGGCCAGTTATCGTTGCCGAAAATGTGGCAGCCAAATTGAATTCACGGGCAAACAACTCAGTTAAATTGAGGATCTTTGCCGAGTAATCTACATATCTATCGGTAGATTGGGCACTTTTTGCGAGTTAAACTAGGTTATCTCAACCTTTTTAAAGACTTGCAATGAATCGTTATTTATCTTTTATCTTGGCGCTATTCATCGGTTTAACCTCATTCTCGGTGCTTAGTGCCCCACCTAGTAGCTTTAGCAAAGCGAAGAAAGAAGCCGTCAAAATCTATGCGGATCACCCTATCAGTTTTTACTGTGGGTGTGATATTCAATGGCAAGGAAAAAAAGGCGTTCCAGACCTGTCATCTTGTGGTTATCAAGTCCGCAAACAGCAGAAACGTGCAAGTCGTATTGAATGGGAACATGTCGTACCCGCATGGCAATTTGGCCACCAGCGTCAATGCTGGCAAGAAGGTGGCCGGAAGAACTGCACTCGAAACGATAAAGCGTTCAAATTAATGGAGGCGGATTTACACAATCTCACACCAGCTATCGGTGAAGTCAATGGCGACCGCTCCAATTACAACTTCTCTCAGTGGAATGGTATTGATGGCGTCAGCTATGGCCGCTGCGAGATGCAAGTTAACTTCAAACAACGCAAAGTCATGCCACCAGACCGAGCTAAAGGTTCCATCGCCCGTACCTACTTATATATGAGTAAAGAGTACGGGTTTAAGCTGTCCAAACAACAAACACAGTTAATGCAAGCTTGGAATAAAACTTACCCTGTCGACACTTGGGAGTGCACTCGCAATGAACGCATCAAGCGCATTCAAGGCAACGATAACCCATTTGTGGCAGAAGCCTGTAAAAATCCTAGCTAAATCGAGACGCCAGCCCTTGTAATTTTGAGGTCGGGCATCCATCTTATACCTCTATACAGTTTTGTTCTTTGGAAGTTTTTATGCGTATACCTCGTATCTATCACCCTGAACCAATCCACGCTTTAGGGACTCTTGCACTAAGTGAAGATGCCGCTGGCCATGTGGGCCGCGTATTGCGCATGAAAGAAGGTCAAGAAGTGTTGTTGTTTGATGGCTCGGGCCATGAATTTCCAGCCACTATTACTCAGATTGGTAAAAAGAATGTGGATGTCGACATACAAGAAAAAGTGTCGACCAGCATAGAATCGCCTTTAGATCTGCATTTAGGTCAGGTCATTTCTCGTGGTGACAAAATGGAGTTCACTATTCAAAAGTCGGTTGAGTTAGGCGTCAATACCATCACCCCGCTTATCTCAGAGCGCTGCGGCGTTAAGCTCGATGCTAAACGCTTTGAAAAGAAACTGCAGCAATGGCAGAAAATTGCTATCAGTGCTTGCGAACAATGCGGGCGTAACACCATTCCTGAAATTCGACCGATTATGTCGTTAGAGCAATGGTGTGCAGAGCCATCGGAAGCCCTTAAGCTCAACCTACATCCAAGAGCGAAATATTCAATCAATACCTTGCCAGAACCTGTAACTAAGGTTCGCTTGCTTATAGGCCCTGAAGGAGGTCTATCGGCGCAAGAAATTGAAATGACAGAACAATATCAATTCGAAGAAACCCTGCTTGGTCCTCGTGTTTTGCGAACAGAAACGGCGGCATTAACGGCCATCACTGCACTGCAAGTACGCTTTGGCGATTTAGGTTAACGGGAGAAAAATAATGCTCAAACTCGGTATCGTGATGGATCCAATTTCATCCATCAACATTAAAAAAGATTCTAGTTTCGCAATGATGTTGGAAGCCCAACGTCGTGGTTATGAAATCCATTATATGGAAATGAACGATCTGCATTTAGATCAAGGCACAGCTGTTGCCGATACCAAGATTGTCACGCTGAAAGAAGACCCGACTGGTTGGTATGAATTCACTTCTGAGCAAACTATTGAGCTGTCAGAACTTGATGCCGTATTGATGCGCAAGGATCCACCATTTGATACTGAATATATTTACGCCACATATATCCTTGAGCGCGCAGAAGAGAAAGGCACATTAATCGTTAACAAGCCACAAAGTCTACGTGACTGCAACGAAAAGCTGTTCACAGCTTGGTTCCCGGAGCTTACTCCAACGACGATTGTGACTCGCAAAGCCGAGAAGATTAAGCAGTTCCGTGACCAGCATGGTGACGTTATTCTTAAGCCACTAGATGGTATGGGCGGTGCCTCCATTTTCCGCGTTAAGCAAGATGACCCTAACGTGTCCGTTATTATTGAAACGTTGACTAATCACGGTCAAAATTACGCAATGGCACAGACTTTTGTTCCTGACATCAGCAATGGTGACAAGCGCATCCTCGTCGTTGACGGAGAGCCTATGCCATATTGCTTAGCTCGTATTCCAGCGAAAGGTGAAACACGTGGTAACCTGGCTGCAGGTGGCCGTGGTGAAGCTCGTCCCTTAAGTGAGACAGATAAGCAAATAGCCGAAGCCGTTGCTCCAACTTTAAAAGAGAAAGGCCTAATATTTGTAGGTCTGGATGTGATTGGCGACAAACTAACTGAAATCAATGTCACCAGCCCAACTTGCATTCGTGAGATTGAGGCCGCCTTTGACATCTCTATTACTGGCAAGCTGATGGATGCCATCGAGCGCCGTTTAGGGAAGTAACCGTGGGAGAGGCCATGATGAACCTAGCCAACCATTTTCTTGTTGCTATGCCGGGGATGCAAGATCCCTACTTTCAGCGCAGCGTCATTTATGTGTGTGAACATAATGAAGAAGGCGCAATGGGGATTATGATCAATACCCCTATTGATGTCACCGTTGCCAACATGCTCAAGCAAGTGCAGGTCGAGTTACCCATTGCCTCTCAAACCACTCACAGCAAGAGCCTCGATGAGCCGGTGCTAAATGGAGGCCCAGTGTCTGAAGATCGAGGTTTTATCCTCCATAAACCCAAAGATAAATATCAATCAAGCATACAGATCACGGACAAGGTTTCTGTCACGACCTCAAAAGATATTCTGGCGGTACTCGGTACTGATGCTCAGCCTGATAACTATCTGGTGGCTCTCGGCTACTCTGGATGGAGTGCCGGCCAACTTGAATCTGAGTTGGCTGAAAACTCTTGGTTAACCATTGAAGCTGATCCTAGCATCATTTTTGATACTCCAGTCGAAGAAAGATGGAGTACCGCCGTTGCTATGCTTGGCATTGATATTGCCCAGTTATCCACGCAAGTCGGGCATGCCTAACCTCCCGAATCGTTTACTGTACGACGTAAGAGACAAAACACTATGACATCCAGAACCATTATCGCCTTCGATTATGGAACCAAGAGTATTGGTAGCGCCATTGGTCAAGAAGTCACTGGCACCGCAAGTCCACTGAAAGCCTTCAAAGCCAAAGACGGCATTCCAAACTGGGATGATATTGAGGCTATGCTCAAAGAGTGGCAACCAGATCTGATCGTTGTTGGATTACCGACGGATCTGCATGGCAAAGCACTGGAGGAAATTACCGCACGAGCGAAAAAGTTTGCTAATCGAGTTCATGGCCGATTTGGGCTTCAAGTAGAGTTGCACGATGAGCGTCTATCCACCGCGGAAGCGCGAGCAGAATTATTTGAGATGGGCGGTTATAAAGCTCTATCGAAGGGCAATGTTGACTGTCAGTCAGCGGTAGTGATTTTAGAAAGCTGGTTTGAAGCGCAATGGGCTTAAGTTCAGTAACAAAAAAGGATGACCAATGAGTCATCCTTTTTAATCGATTATGTCTACTCAACCTACTAAGGTCATTAATTAAACACGTAATTAATCGACTTTCAATTCTTGAAGCATTGACTCTGGCAGAGCCAGTTCGTCGTTTTTGTTTACTTGAATACCCGCCGCAATAATCGCTTCCGCAATCGCTTTTGCCTCTTCTAAAGAGTGCATAGCCGCCGTACCGCACTGATACTCATTCAGCTCAGGAATCTTGTTCTGGCTTTCTACTTTCAGAACGTCTTGCATCGCGCTTAACCAAGCGTCCGCTACTTGTTGCTCTGAAGGTGTACCGATTAAGCTCATGTAGAAACCTGTACGGCAGCCCATTGGAGAAATATCGATGATTTCAACAGCATCACCATTTAGGTGTGCACGCATAAAGCCAGCGTATAGGTGCTCAAGCGTGTGGATGCCTTTCTCAGAAAGGATATCTTTGTTTGGCGCCGTGAAACGTAGGTCAAACACCGTGATAGTGTCGCCTTTTGGGGTTTGCATTGTTTTCGCTACACGTACAGCAGGTGCGTGCATCTTTGTGTGGTCTACCGTGAAGCTATCCAGTAGTGGCATGATTCATTCTCCTTAGCGTTACTCACCGCTAACGCAGTGAGTAAGTGATTAGTGGCTCGATTGTAAGTGGCTACACCGTATGGTGCAACCTCACTTACTTGTTCATCGCCTGCATACGTTCTGGGGTGAGATACGCAAAATAGTTCGTTAAGAAATCATCGAAACTTTCTTTGTCTGAAGCTTCAATCACTTTCTGAACTTCAACCGAACGAATCACTTCCGTTTCCATAAGATCAGACGAATAAGCATTATATTGATGATCTAAGTTCTTCTGGCGGTATTCTTTACCAAGCTCGCAACCCACTTTACCTAGACCACCTAATGCCTTTGTTTTCTCAAGTAAACGGCCAGAAATGGACAGTTCAGGGTCGTCGTTCCAAGCTTCCAGTGTGTCACACACTTTTTGATATTCGTTGCCACCGTGAGCAGCATCCATATGTTTAGCGATTTCTCGAAGGTCCACAAACACACGTTTTACCCATGATTGGCTATCAAGCACTTCACCGTCACAACCGATTTTCAGTTCAAGACCAACTTGTCGGCCTTCAACAATCACTTTGTTCCAGTTTTCACGCCAGCATTCAAGTTCACAATTGTCCATAGGCTCAGAGTCTTTCAAAACGCACCAGGTTAAGAAGAGATCTAAGAAACGAATCTGATCCGCAGTAATTCCAATTGGACTAAATGGATTCACATCTAAAGAGCGAACTTCAATGTACTCAACACCTGCACGTGATAGCGCTTCTGATGGTTTTTCACCGCTTTGAGCAACACGTTTAGGACGAATCGGAGCATACAGCTCATTCTCAATCTGCAACACATAGTCGTTAAGCTGGCGATACTCACCATCCACTTTTACGCCAATCTTGGCGAAATCTTCAGAAGGAGTGTGGATCGCTTGGTTTAGCCCTTCAAGGTACTGGTCAAGGCTGTTAAAACCAATCTTAAGTGCACTCTGAGCGCTATTGGTATAACCCAAATCACTCAGTCTCAGCGACGTTGCTTTTGGCAAATAGAGCGTGCCGCCCACTTTTTCAAATGGCAGTTTAGTCTCCTTTCCTTGCAGGAAAGACGCGCAAATGGCCGGTGACGCACCAAAGAAATAAGGAATTAACCAGCCAAAACGGTAATAGTTTCGGATAAGACCAAAGTAGGCTTCCGATTTCGCATCTTGGCGTGCTTTTTCGTCTTGCTCACCAAATAGCGCATCCCAGAATGACTCAGGAAATGAGAAGTTAAAATGCACGCCGGAAATGATCTGCATTAAGCTACCGTAGCGATGCTTTAGTCCTTGACGATAAAGTGTCTTCATACGTCCAGAGTTCGAGCTGCCATATTGAGCTAAGGCGATATCATCTTCACTGCCCACATAGCAAGGCATAGACAGTGGCCACAATTTCTCGTTGCCTAATTTCGTCTGAGTAAAATGATGGATATCAGATAACTGATTGATCAGCGTATCAACATCACGAGAAACTGGTGTAATAAACTCCAGTAGTGACTCGGAGAAATCCGTCGTAATGTATTCGTTCGTTAGGGCTGAGCCTAGCGCCTCTGGATGCGGCGTTGTCGCTAAGTGGCCATCGTCGGTATAACGCAACGATTCCCTTTCCACACCTCGTCCAAACTGTTTAAAAATGGTTTGGTCTTTAGCAACTTGATCCAGTCGCGCAGCAAATTTAGTCACAATGCGATTCGCTTATAGTTCGTTATTCCAATTGAAGACTGGGGACACCATACACGCTATCTTATTGAATAAACAAGAGCCGATGCCACCCATCCCTTCTATATGGTCACTCTATTGTGTGATTTCAAGTTCTTCAATTGGAATATTCAGTTTCTCAAGTTGCGGTTTTAGACTCTTCGCGTCTCCCACAACTATGATTTGGTATTGGTTTGGATCGAACCACTTCGCAGCCAGCTCATTAAGCACCGATTTGTCGACCGATTCTACAATGTCATTGCGCTGCTGGAGGTAATCCTTATCCAAACTATAGGTTAAAATTGACGACAACAAACTGGCTTTTTGACTTGGTGTTTCGTAAGTCAATGCATCTTGTTGTCCCACAGCAAGGCGCATAAACTTTAGTTCTTCATCGGTCATACCATTTTGGCTGTAGTCTTTTAACTCTTTAATGAGCTCTTCAATTGAAGGAATCGTCGCGTTAGCTCTCACTTGAGCACTAAAGACAATCGCTCCAATTTCACGATTACTCGCGAAATAACCACTCGCACCATAGGTGTAACCTTTGTCCTCTCGCAAATTCTGATTGATCCTGCTATTGAAGTTACCCGCCAAATTAAAGTTAGCCAGTCGACTCAAATACAGCTCGCCCGTTGCGTCAAACGGCAACCCTCGGCGCACCAAACGTACAATACTTTGTGGTGCAGCTGGCTTATCTACCAAGAAGATATGTTGACCAGTTAAAGGCGCTACTGCTTCCGGACGAATCAGTGGTGCCGCTTCTCCGTTCCAAGACTGCCAAAATGCCAATTGCTTCTTGATCTGTTTCTGGGAAATATCGCCAACCACCACTATTTGAGCCCCTTGTGGTGTGTAGTGCTTGCGATAGAAGCGCTTCACGTCATCAAGCGTAATTGAAGCAATCGACGTTTCAGTACCATCAGATGAGCGGCCAAATACAGAGTCTCCAAACAACACCTCTCTTGTCGCTTGTGATGCCATCCAGCTTGGTTTCTGATGTTGGTAAACCAAGCCTTCTAGCGTTTGTGCTTTCAAGCGGTCAAAGTCTTCCTGTTTCATGGCAGGGTGGAATAGCGCATCCTCGAGCAGCGCTAAGGTCTCTGGCAAGTTCTTCGCTAGAGCCGAGACCGACACGCGTGTGGTGTAAGCTCCTGCGCTAAACCCAATTCGGCTACCTAATCGATCGAGCTCTGCTTGCAGTTCTTCCACGCTGCGTGTTGTGGTTCCTTCCTCCATCATGGAAGCTGTTAGCCCCGCTAAGCCCTCTTTTCCTTTCGCAACATAGCGATCGCCTGCAGGCAATTGGAAGTGAATCTCCACCGTTGGTGTTTCTCGTGTTTCTGTACCTAGTAGCTCACTGCCATTATCAAACTGCAAGCTGTAAAGTGCTGGCATCTTAGCTTTAACCCCTTCCGCTACTTTAGGCATAACGCTGCGATCAAAGGTGTCAACAGGTCGTCGGAATACCAATTGCTCTTCCGTCACTTTGCTATATTTCGGTAATGTTCTAGGCGGAGTCACGAAGTTAGCAGGCTCTACCGCCATATCTTTACGGCCTTTAGGCACCACACTCAAGGTTACTTTATGCTTATCGTTGATGAAGGTGTCGTAAGCATTAGCCACATCCTGAGGAGTAACCGCACGTATCTGCTTTAATTGCTGTTCTAAGCGATCTGGTTGCCCAAAGAAGGTTTCGTTAGAGGCTAACTGAGAGACCTTACCTTTGACACTTTGCAGTGCGAAAACAGCGCCTGATTCAGAAAGGCCTGTGATCTGTTTCAGCCTCTCTTCACTGATGCCTTGTTTTTCAAACTCATTTAACGTCGCTAACAACTCGTTGTATAGCGCTTTTAGACCATCTTTATCTGTTGAAGCGCCCATAGCGTACACGTAGAAGTTACAAGCTAGCTCATTACAATCGTTGAATGCCCCAGCATCGAGCGCCTTTTGCGTCTTGATTAGTTTTTGATACAACAAGCTATTGGTGCCACCACCGATGGCGTCAGCCATTGCCTCGAGCACGGCTTGATCTTTTGCGCCTCGATAGCTCGTCGTAGGCCAACCAATCACTACCATCGGCTGACGAATACGATCTTCTAACGTCACGTAACGATCGTTTGGCAGCACTGCTGGCTGTTTTGGTGCTTTGTCGACTTCAGGTCCTCTCGGAATAGAACCGAAGTATTTTTCTACCCATGCCAATGTTTGTGCTTTATCGATGTCACCACCAATGGTGAGCACGGCATTGTTTGGTCCATACCAACGTAGGAAAAATGCTTTAAGATCATTCACGTCAACACGATCAAGATCTTCAACATACCCAATTGGCTGCCAAGAATAGGGGTGCCCTTCAGGGAACATGGCTTCACCCATTTTCTCCCATATCAGGCCATAAGGACGGTTATCGTAGTTTTGAGCACGTTCGTTTTTTACCGTATCACGCTGAATTTCAAACTTTTTCTGAGAAACTGCTCCAAGCAAAAAGCCCATACGATCCGCTTCAAGCCACAACATTTTCTCTAATTGGTTAGATGGAACAGTTTCAAAATAATTAGTGCGATCGCGCGTGGTCGTACCGTTTAAAGTGCCACCCGCTTCGGTAATGATCTTAAAATGTTGCTGATCACCGACGTGTTCTGAACCCTGGAACATCATATGTTCAAAGAAGTGTGCGAAACCGGACTTTCCGACCTCTTCACGAGCCGATCCCACATGATAGGTGACATCCACATGTACTAAAGGATCCGAGTCATCGGGCGCTAAGATAACAGTGAGGCCATTTTCCAAACGGTATTTAGAATAAGGAATCATGACCTTGTCTGGGTCAGCTTTGGCCTCTTCAATTAGAGTGACACCTTTAGGTAAAGCACTACTGGCTTGATTTGACGGTTCGTTACTACTGCAACCGTATAGAAAGACCAGCGATAGAACGCCGAGCCAGATCTTTTTCATAAATGCTCCTTAGAAAAGACCGTAGAAGATAGCGGTCAGCGCGATATAACGTAGCGCTTTACCAATTGCAATAAGCACAACACATGGCAGAAACTTCATCCGCAGCCAACCTGCTGCTAAACACAAAGGGTCGCCAATGACGGGTAACCAACTCAATAATAACGTCCAGTAACCATATTTCTGTATCCATGCCATGGCTTTATGACCATGTTTCTCTTCCTGAGTTCGATTTGGCAACCAAATACCAATCCAGTAGTTGGTTAACCCTCCAAGAGTATTACCTATGGTAGCAACCAAAATCACCATGGCCGGAGTGTATTGTTGCAAACTTAAGGTTGCCACTAGCCCGGCTTCTGAGCCACCTGGAAGTAAGGTCGCACTTAAAAACCCAGAAATAAAAAGAACCGCGAGTGCGGAGTCGGCAAACCATGACTCCGCTAGGTATTGAGAAAATGTTTCTAGCATTGCATATCAAGTAGGACTTTGCCGCGAGTGCGGCTGGTTTCGACTTGTTGGTGAGCCTCAACCACTTGTGAATAAGGGAAAACGTGCTGAATTTCGGTTTTTAACAGTCCAACACCTACCATATACAGTAAGGTTTCCATTTGTTTGGTATCGGGAGACACTAGCATTCCACTCGCTTCAAAACCAAGAAGTTTGGCTTTTTCGCATACTAGCTCTGCCGTAATCGTCGGAATGGTGATAACTCTAGCATTATCTTTAAGACACTTAAGTGCATCTAACGCGACATCACCACCGACTAGGTCAATCAGTACATCGACATCGCTTAGTCGCTCTGAAGCTGGCGCGAATTCATAATTGATAGCATGAGCGCCTAATGTAGCCAAATAATCGAGATTGCGCTCACTGCAAGTGGTGTACACCTCTGCTTTAGTCGCCACTGCTAGTTGAACCGCGATGTGACCAACGCCACCTGCACCCGCTAGGATTAACACTCGCTCGCCCTCTTGCACCTGAGCTTTATTAATTGCTTGTGCTGCTGTTTGCCCAGCCAATGGCAACGCTGCTGCTGCCTCTAAGGCAACCGTGTTAGGCAACGCAGTAAGCTCTGTTTCGGGTACACACACATATTGACTATAACCACCCGCACGAAGAGGAAACCCAATAAATCCCACGACCTCTTGGCCTACTTCAAACTCCTGTGCGCCTTTACCTAAACCAGCAATTGAGCCCGAGATATCATAACCCGGTACCCAAGGTAAGTTATCTTTGTTTTCAGCTGCCGCCCACCCCAATCCAGCACGCGTCTTCACATCAATAGGATTAATGCCAGCATAGGCGACTTTTACCAGCACCTCACCGGCTTTTGGTTGAGGAATATCGACCTCCTGAAATGCCAATACTTCTGCTGAACCAAATTCTGGGATGACTATTTGTTTACACTTCATCGCGGCTTCCTCTTCCAATTTGAGATTCCATAGTAACGAAATACCTGTTTGAGTCTAGATTATCTTTTCATCAACCCACATCCAGTATGTAACAAATTCAATCACTTTTGTGACTCATTATCTTGGCCTGATAACCAAAGATAAAAAAAAGGGGGAGCCTAAGCTCCCCCGATTAATACAATATGGATTCGCATTTAGCCTACCAGAGCTAACAAGATACCTGCAGCTACTGCCGAGCCTAATACGCCAGCTACGTTAGGACCCATTGCATGCATCAAAAGGAAGTTTTGTGGGTTAGCTTGTAAGCCCACCTTATTTACGACACGCGCAGCCATAGGTACCGCAGAAACACCAGCTGCACCAATCAACGGGTTAATATCTTCTTTAGAGTATTTGTTAAGCAGCTTCGCCATTAACACCCCAGCCCCGGTACCGATACTAAAGGCAACAGCGCCGAGAGCGAGAATACCCAAGGTCTCAAAATTTAGGAACTCTTCTGCTTGAAGCTTCGAGCCCACACCAAGACCTAAGAAGATCGTCACAATATTGATGAGCTCATTTTGTGCCGTTTTCGATAATCGATCGACAACGCCCGCCTCTCGCATCAAGTTACCCAGACAGAACATACCCACTAAAGGTGTTGCTGAAGGGAGGAACAAGATAGTCATCAATAACACGGCCAATGGAAATAAGATCTTCTCACCTTTACTAACATGGCGAAGTTGCGCCATCTTAATAGTACGCTCTTCTGGCGTGGTCAGTGCTTTCATAATCGGTGGCTGAATAATAGGAACCAATGCCATGTAGCTATATGCTGCGACAGCAATTGCACCGAGAAGATCCGGCGAAAGTCGGCTTGCTAAGAAGATAGCAGTTGGGCCATCCGCACCACCGATGATGGCAATGGAAGCAGCATCTTGCATCGAGAACTCCATACCCGGTACATAGTTCAGCAAAATTGCACCAAACAAGGTGGCGAAGATACCAAACTGAGCCGCAGCCCCTAACCATAAGGTTTTCGGATTAGCGATTAATGCTCCAAAGTCAGTCATTGCTCCGACACCCATAAAGATGAGTAATGGGAAGACGCCAGACTCAATACCGATATAATAGACGTAGTACAGCAAACCACCCGGCTCGGTAAAACCAGCATTTGGAATGTTCGCTAAAATAGCGCCAAAGCCAATAGGTAAAAGTAGTAGTGGTTCAAAGCCCTTACGAATCGCTAAGAACAGCAAGGTGCATCCGACCAAGATCATGCAGATTTGGCCGAATTCAAAGTTAGCGATCCCTGTTTCTGACCATAAGGTCATCAATCCTTCCATGGTGCTCCCTTACGCTAAGCTAACAAGAGGTGCGCCTACAACAACAGCATCACCTTCTTTCACGTGTACATCTTGAACCACGCCGCTTTGCGCAGCACGCACTTCTGTTTCCATCTTCATCGCTTCTAAGATAAGTAGCACATCACCTTCTTGAACTTGAGCACCAGATGCAACATTAACTTTAAAGATATTCCCCGCTAACGGAGCAGAAACCGCTTCAACATTCGTTGCAGCAGCAGGTGCTGGAGTGGTGGCAGGTGCTACGGACGCAGGTGTCACTGAAGTAAGCTCACCTTTTGGACCCACTTCAACATCATAAACCTGACCATCGACTTTCACGCTATAAGACTCAATTCCCGCGGCACTTGCTGTTGGAGCTGCAACAGGGGCAGCAGGTTTTGCTTCTTCTTTACCAGGAGCAGGCTCAAACGCATCAGGGTTATGGCGATTTTTCAAGAACTTAAGCCCTACTTGAGGGAAGAGCGCATAAGTAAGAACATCATCCACTGTATCTTCGGCAAGGGAAATACCATCGGATTTTGCTTTTTGCAGTAGGTCTTCCGTCAATGTGTCGAGTTCCGCTTCCAATAAATCAGCTGGACGACAGGTAATCGCTTGGGCACCATCGAGCACTTTTGCTTGAAGTTCCGCGTTAACTTCTGCTGGCGCCTTACCGTATTCCCCTTTAAGCACACCAGCTGTCTCTTTAGTAATACTCTTATAGCGCTCACCCGTTAATACGTTGATCACCGCTTGAGTACCAACGATCTGTGATGTTGGCGTCACCAAAGGAATAAAGCCAAGATCTTCACGAACTCTTGGGATTTCTTCGAGAACTTCATCAATACGATCCGCTGCACCTTGTTCTTTTAGCTGCCCTTCCATATTGGTCAGCATGCCACCTGGAACTTGCGCAATAAGGATACGTGAATCAACACCTTTCAGTTGACCCTCCCATTTCGCATACTTCTTACGAACTTCACGGAAATACGCTGCGATAGGTTCAATCTGCTCGAGCTTAAGATTAGTATCACGTTCAGTGCCTTGCAGCATTGCCACAACGGTCTCTGTAGGCGTGTGGCCATAAGTCTGACTCATTGAAGAGATAGCCGTATCTAGAATATCTATCCCAGCTTCGACTGCTTTAACCGCCGTTGCCGTTGATAGCCCGGTTGTTGCATGACAGTGCAGCGCAAGTGGCACTTCACATGATGATTTTACGCGTGAGATAAGTTCTTCGGCTTCATAAGGTTTAAGTAAGCCAGACATGTCTTTAATACATAAAGAATGGCAACCTAAGTCTTCTAAGCGCTTGGCTAAATCAACCCATGTATCCGTATTATGTACAGGGCTTGTTGTATAAGACAGTGTACCTTGCGCGTGAGCACCAACATCAACAGCAGCTTTTACTGCTTTTTCAAAGTTGCGTACATCATTCATCGCGTCAAAAATACGAAACACGTCCATACCATTGGCATGGGCACGTTCAACAAATTTTTCCACCACATCATCAGCATAGTGGCGGTAACCCAATAGGTTTTGTCCACGCAATAGCATCTGCATTGGCGTGTTTGGCATGGCTTTTTTAAGTTCGCGTAAGCGTTCCCAAGGATCTTCCCCTAAGAAACGAATACACGCATCAAAGGTTGCGCCCCCCCAAGTTTCTAAAGACCAATACCCCACTTTATCGAGCTCAGCTGCGATAGGTAACATATCTTCAATACGCATCCGCGTTGCGAACAGAGACTGGTGGGCGTCACGAAGTACCACGTCCGTGATAGCTAGTGGTTTAGACATGCTCATTAACTCCTTTTAAGCTTTAACTCAATCTATTTAGCGGCCGAAGTGCGGTATTGATGAACAGCGGCAGAAATCGCTGCAACAACACTTGGGCTAACACCATTTGAGGGGGATTGTTGTGTTTTAATTTTTGTAGGAACTGCGATCGGTTCGGGCACTTCTTCTGGTACCAATTTCGACATTAACCGAACGAGATAAACGAGGATTGTTAGGAATACAAATACAACAGCCATACCCGTGAACATTAGGGCGGCTGCGTCTCCTAGCAGGCTTCCAATATTAGTCATGTTGCGTCCTTTCTTTGTCATCCTGACAAGTTACTCAATCATAAAACGTGGCGTCACTGCACACAGATTGACAAGCAATGGTTCTTGCATTGATCCATTGCAAGAGGTCTAGGATTATCTCGATTGGTGAAAGTTTGTCAATTTTGTTTAATCTACAGTCGTCATTAAAACGTCATTCAAATGAAAAACTATGATGAGCACGACAATTTATGGTGTATTTGTACTTACACAGAACTTCATACTATGACTCAACCATAGATTTCAACATAAACAAACTGGGGTTGGAAAACTGAGACAGGCTTAAAATTACCGCGATTTATCCTTAAAAAACATCACGTTGTAATCATAAGGTTATTGATATGATAAATTTTTGTTAATAAAAAACCCCGCCTAAGCGAGGTTTCTAAATAATGGCGCGCTCGGAAGGATTCGAACCTTCGACCGCCTGGTTCGTAGCCAGGTACTCTATCCAGCTGAGCTACGAGCGCGCAACAGGTCTTTGTACAGCTTATGCTATAACAGGCGTTGAATTAAGTTCTCACTTAAGTCTTTTACCTAAATAAATGGCGCGCTCGGAAGGATTCGAACCTTCGACCGCCTGGTTCGTAGCCAGGTACTCTATCCAGCTGAGCTACGAGCGCGCAACAAGTCTTTGTACAGCTTATGCTATAACAGGTGTTGAATTAAGTTTTCACTTAAATCTTTTACCTAAATAAATGGCGCGCTCGGAAGGATTCGAACCTTCGACCGCCTGGTTCGTAGCCAGGTACTCTATCCAGCTGAGCTACGAGCGCGCAACAAGTCTTTGTACAGCTTATGCTATAACAGGTGTTGAATTAAGTTTTCACTTAAATCTTTTACCTAAATAAATGGCGCGCTCGGAAGGATTCGAACCTTCGACCGCCTGGTTCGTAGCCAGGTACTCTATCCAGCTGAGCTACGAGCGCGCAACAAGTCTTTGTACAGCTTATGCTGTAACAGGTGTTGAATTAAGTCTCACTTAAATCTTTTACCTAACCTATCATTCGAAAAGAATGGCGCGCTCGGAAGGATTCGAACCTTCGACCGCCTGGTTCGTAGCCAGGTACTCTATCCAGCTGAGCTACGAGCGCGCAAGGTTGTGAAGCATATCACATTTAATTTCTTTTTGAACAAAAAAATTGACTGAAACAGTCAATAAATGGCGGTGAGGGAGGGATTCGAACCCTCGATACGGCTACAAACCGTATACTCCCTTAGCAGGGGAGCGCCTTCAGCCTCTCGGCCACCTCACCGCAGTATTTCTTTCCTAAGAGAGAAATGGCGCGCTCGGAAGGATTCGAACCTTCGACCGCCTGGTTCGTAGCCAGGTACTCTATCCAGCTGAGCTACGAGCGCGCAATATGTTCAATTAGAACAGCGTTATACAACACTTCGCAAGAATGGCGGTGAGGGAGGGATTCGAACCCTCGATACGGCTACAAACCGTATACTCCCTTAGCAGGGGAGCGCCTTCAGCCTCTCGGCCACCTCACCGTCTTGCGGAGGCACATATTACGATTTACCAAAAATAAGTCAAACATTTTCTTGGCAAAATTAGGAAAAAACAGACTAAGCGTTGGCAAATTAACCAAACCACCATTTAATCGTAGCTTTCCTACACAAAATCCGACTTAGTGCCTCTATTAAGCGACGAATTTTGCGCAACAAAAAGGCCGGCATAATGCCAGCCCTCTCAGTTTGGATTAGTAGTTGCCTGAAGCAACGTTACCATTTCCTTTTTCCGCCTGAATGCGCATGTAAATTTCTTCACGATGCACTGAAACTTCTTTGGGAGCGTTAACACCAATGCGAACTTGGTTACCTTTAACACCTAGTACAGTAACAGTGACTTCATCACCAATCATCAACGTTTCGCCAACACGGCGAGTCAGAATCAGCATTCTTTGCTCCTTGAGTATTCTCTAATTATCTTGCTACGAAACTTATTATCCAACAAAAGTTATATTTTCGTAAACTATCTTATGAAAAGTATTTACCCCAAATGTACCTGTTTTTCTTCTCTCATAACGGATTCACTGGTGATAATGTAGTTATCATGCAGTACGTTAGCCGCTTTGTCGATAGCTCCCGGTTCCATTACTAACGTAATTGAGTGCTTATCCTCACAAAAGTGTAGAACAGATATGTCTGATAAGTTGAGAAGTTGTTGATATTGTGATGCTTGCGCCTTTGCATCGGCGCCAACAAGCGTCAATAACGCAACCTCTTTAGTCGCTACCACTTTCTCATCAATAACCAGTCGAAGCTTATCGCAACACTCTTGCCCCACAAACAATTGCTTGTAGGTGGAATCTGTCACCCAATGGCAATCATCAACCCCTAGCATTTGGCGCTGTTTATCAACGATATCAGCGTGCTCTGCCATCATACATAGAGCCATTATTTGTTTTCGTATTGCTAAGCCACTAATTCCAGGCCTCGATTCCATGCCCGCGACTAAGGTCCCTTCGCCCGGTTCGAAACTCGACAACACACGAAGCGGCACTTGATGTTTCCATGCATAAGCAACACAAGGCAAATGTAAGACTTTCGCCCCTTTGTGTGCCATTTCATGCATGGTAGGAAAATCAATGGTATCAAGCCTTTCTGCTTTGCTGACAATTCTTGGGTCGCAACTGTAAACGCCATCAACGTCTGTGAATATCTGACACTCTTGAGCTACAAGCGCTCCGGCTAACGCGACCGCCGTCGTATCAGAGCCACCTCGACCTAAAGTCGTAATGTCACCAATTTCATTCACGCCTTGAAAGCCCGCCACAATGACAATTTTGTCCTGAGCCAAATAGTCATCAATCACACTGGTATCAATACTACTAATCGTTGCGTTGTTGTGGTTGTTGTTAGTGGTAATTCTTGCCTGTCCGCCAGTAAGAGAAACCGCTGCGTGTCCAAGTTTACTTAACGTCATGGATAGTAATGCCATAGAAATTTGCTCACCAGCAGATAACAAGACATCCAGTTCACGAACATTGGGTACTTTGTCGATCTGTTTAGCCAGATCAACCAATCGATTGGTTTCTCCTGACATCGCAGATACGACAACAACAACTTGTTTGCCCGACGCTTTAGCTCGAATTACATGCTCTGCAACATTATGAATGCGTTCTACAGAGCCAACAGAAGTTCCACCGAACTTTTGCACGATTAGTGGTCTTTTCACCAGTCTTCACCTTCCCAAGACAACTTTACGTTGTCGATTTTTGAAATTACGGCCAATTTAGCCGCTCCCTTATATTAAGCGACGTCCACACGCACACTTATTAAATCAGCTCTTCAGCAGGTATTATGCAATTGGTACTTTAAATGCACCGAGACCAAAAGCAACAATGCCCAATCAACGTACATTGATTGGGCATTTTATGATGTCGATTAAAGAGTTATAGACGCTCTTCTAACCAGCTACGAATCGATTTTAACGCTTCAGGTAGCGCTTCAACATCAGAGCCCCCTGCTTGCGCCATATCAGGACGACCGCCGCCCTTACCGCCAACTTGCTCGGCAACCATCTTAACAAGGTCGCCTGCTTTTACTTTGCCCGTAAGGTCTTTCGTCACACCTGCAATCAAACCAATTTTGCCATCTGCTACGTTCGCAATAAACGCAATACCGCTGCCCATTTGGTTTTTCGCATTGTCCATCATAGTACGAAGGTTCTTGCTATCTGCACCTTCTAGAGCTGCAACAAGAACTTGCGTACCCGCAATCTCTTCTACTTTGCCCATAATGTTGGCACTTTCAACCGCTGCAAGTTTATCTTTCAGTTGCTGAATCTCTTTTTCTAATGACTTAGCTTTACTTGCCGCATCAGTTAGTTTCTCTTCATATTGAGAAGCTTGAGCTTCGATAGCGTCTAGTGCCGCTTCACCAGTGACGGCTTCGATACGACGAATACCAGCAGCAATACCACCTTCCGATGTAATCTTGAACAGACCAATATCACCCGTATTGCTTGCGTGAATACCACCACAAAGCTCCGTTGAGAAGTCGCCCATAGATAGAACACGAACTTCATCATCGTACTTCTCACCAAACAGAGCCATCGCTCCCTTGGCTTTCGCTGATTCGATATCCATCACGTTAGTTTCAATAACGTGGTTAGTGCGAATCTGCGCGTTAACCAGACGTTCAACTTCTTTGATCTCTGCTTTCGTCATCGCTTCTAAGTGAGAGAAGTCGAAACGTAAGTTATCAGGCTTCACCAAAGAACCTTTCTGTGTAACGTGCTCACCAAGTACTTGGCGTAGTGCAGCGTGCAACAAGTGAGTTGCAGAGTGATTCAATGAAATAGCAGCACGACGCTGTGCATCAACAATCGCATCGACTTCATCACCTTTTGCTAGAACACCTTCGACAAGCTCACCATGGTGTGCAATCGCGTTGCCCAGTTTTTGGGTATCTTCTACTTTGAATAGACCAGCCGCTGTTTTCAGTACACCTGCATCACCACACTGACCACCTGACTCTGCATAGAACGGCGTTTGTTCTAGCACCACAATTGCTTTGTCGCCCGCTGATAGCGCATCAACTTCTGCGCCTTCAACAAACATAGCAGCAACAGAACTTGAACCTTCTGTGCCTGTGTAACCGCAGAATTCAGTGTCAGTATCGACTTTAATCGCAGCATTGTAGTCCGTGCCAAACTGACCGGCTTCACGAGCACGCTGACGCTGTGCTTCCATCGCTTTCTCAAAGCCTTCTTCATCGATAGTAAACTCACGTTCACGAGCCACATCGTTAGTTAGATCTGCTGGGAAGCCGTAAGTGTCATAGAGCTTGAATACTGTCTCGCCATCAAGAACCTTTTCATCACCAAGGTTATCAAGAGCTTCTGTCAGGATTGTCATACCACGTTCAAGAGTACGCCCGAAGTTCTCTTCCTCGATGCGAAGTACTTTTTCAACAACGGCTTGTTGCTTCTTAAGTTCTTCGCCCGCACTCCCCATAACAGAGGCAAGAGTACCAACAAGCTTGTGGAAGAATGCACCTTGCGCACCGAGCTTGTTACCGTGACGAACTGCACGGCGAATGATACGACGTAGTACGTAACCACGACCTTCGTTAGATGGCATCACACCGTCAACGATTAGGAATGAACATGAACGGATATGATCTGCAATTACGCGTAGAGATTGGTTTGATAAATCTTGGTAACCAATAACTTCAGCTGCAGCTTTGATCAATGTTTGGAACACATCGATTTCGTAGTTTGAGTGAACGCCTTGCATGATGGCAGAAATACGCTCAATACCCATACCAGTATCAACCGATGGTTTAGGTAGCGGTTCCATAGTACCGTCTGCATGACGGTTGAACTGCATAAATACGTTGTTCCAGATCTCGATGAATCGGTCACCATCTTCTTCAGGGGTACCAGGACGACCACCCCAGATGTGCTCACCGTGATCATAGAAAATTTCTGTACATGGACCACAAGGACCAGTATCACCCATTTGCCAGAAGTTGTCTGACTCGTATGGCTTGCCGCCTTTCTTGTCGCCAATGCGAACAATGCGATCCGCTGGCACGCCAATTTGCTTGTTCCAGATTTCAAACGCTTCATCGTCGGTTTCATAAACCGTTACAAGTAGGCGATCTTTTGGCAGTTTCAACGTTTCTGTTAAGAACTCCCAAGCAAAGCTGATAGCATCTTCTTTGAAGTAGTCACCAAAGCTGAAGTTACCCAGCATCTCAAAGAAAGTATGGTGACGAGCAGTGAAGCCAACGTTCTCAAGGTCGTTGTGCTTACCACCAGCGCGAACACAACGCTGGGCCGTAGTGGCACGAGTGTAGTTACGCTTTTCTAAGCCAAGGAAACAGTCTTTAAACTGGTTCATACCGGCGTTGGTGAAAAGCAGAGTTGGGTCATCGTGTGGAACCAACGATGAACTGTCTACGATTTGGTGCCCTTTGCTCTCAAAGAACTTAAGGAACGCGTTGCGAACCTCATCTGTGCTCATGTACATGCAGCTCTTCCTGAAATAATTCGAGTTAGATTTTGGGGACGTATTGTAACCCCATGAGTAAGGATTCGCCTAGTATTCTGGTAAAAAAGGCAGGAAACTGGAAGAAATTAGAGATTAATCGCGTTAGGACAAGTGGTTGCAGGTGAACTAAGGATTCTCAAGGGCATTTAGTGCATAGTTAATCTGTTCAAATGTGTAACCTCGATACTGCAAAAAACGCACTTGTTTGGCGTATTCTTTCGGATCTTTTGATTTTCCGAGTCGAAACTTTTTCTCCGCTGTTGTTTTAGCCAACTCGAACCAGTCCACTTGCTCCTCTAACATCGCTTCATCAACGACAGAATCTGAGACGCGCTTTTGGTTTAATTCTTGGCGAATTCTACGCTCACCATGACCCTTGTATACATGCTGACGAATTTGGCTCTTGGCAAAACGCAAGTCATCCAAATAGCGACAATCACGACAAAAATCTAACGCCGCTTCTACTTCAGATTCTTCGTAGCCTTTAAAAGCAAGTTTTTGATAAAGCTCATACTCACCATGGTCTCGACGACTCAACAATTGAATCGCGGCTTCTTTCGCTGACAATGATGGTGGTTTTCGTTGAAACATAGTCACTCGACGAACAAAGTACAGATACAACAAAGCCCTGCTCTGCAGGGCTTATCTCAATGAGGTTGTTAACGCTTACAACTCTTCAGCTGGCGCTTCACCTTGCTCTGGAGCTTCTTCCAGTGCTGGTGTTAGTAGCATTTCACGAAGCTTCGCATCAATCGTTTGTGCCGCTTCTGGGTTTTCGCGAAGGAATTTACATGCGTTCGCTTTACCTTGACCAATCTTATCGCCGTTGTAGCTGTACCATGCACCCGCTTTTTCAACAAGCTTATGCTTAACGCCTAGGTCAATAAGCTCGCCATAACGGTTGAAACCTTGGCCGTATAGAATTTGAGTCTCAGCTTGTTTAAATGGTGCTGCAATCTTGTTCTTAACAACTTTGATGCGAGTTTCGTTACCAACAACCTCGTCACCTTCTTTGATAGAACCAGTACGACGAATATCAAGACGAACAGACGCGTAGAACTTAAGTGCGTTACCACCTGTTGTCGTTTCTGGGTTACCAAACATCACACCAATCTTCATACGGATTTGGTTGATGAAGATACACATACAGTTAGACTGCTTAAGGTTACCAGTTAGCTTGCGCATCGCTTGAGAAAGCATACGCGCTTGAAGACCCATGTGGCTGTCGCCCATTTCACCTTCAATCTCTGCTTTTGGCGTTAGAGCCGCAACAGAGTCGACTACCATCACGTCAATAGCACCAGAGCGTGCTAGTGCATCACAAATTTCTAGAGCTTGCTCACCTGTATCTGGTTGAGAGACAAGTAACGAATCAATATCAACACCAAGCTTCTTCGCGTAGATTGGGTCTAGGGCATGTTCTGCATCGATAAACGCACATGTTTTACCTTGCTTCTGTGCCGCGGCAATACACTCTAGCGTTAACGTTGTTTTACCTGATGATTCAGGACCGTAGATTTCTACGATACGACCCATAGGAAGACCACCAGCACCTAGAGCGATATCTAGAGAAAGTGAACCTGTTGAAATGGTTTCAACGTCCATGGTGCGGTTATCACCAAGGCGCATAATCGAGCCTTTACCAAATTGCTTTTCAATCTGACCTAATGCAGCGGCTAACGCCTTTTGTTTATTCTCGTCCATTACTTTCTCCACAACTATCCTTTACGGATATAGGCTCTACGCAAGTTACTTGCTTTGGCAGTTTTCTAATTAGTGAGCGATGCATAAAAGCATCGCGATATGGTTTTATTATACTGTTGATTCATACAGTGTCTATACCTGTATGAAAATTTTTCCGACACAAACAGCAAATCGTTGATGCCGCGAGTGTTATTTTGTTAACAGTAAGGCTCGTCTTCCAATACGTGACGATACAATATCAATAGAGCATGCATTACAGCTTGCTGACGTACTGCGGCTCGGTCACCTTCAAACAAACAGGTTTCGACCTTGAGCCAACCTTGTTGTGAAGCCCACGCAAAGCAAACGGTTCCTACCGGTTTGTCTTCACTCCCCCCTCCAGGACCAGCAATTCCACTAATGGCAACGCTAAGCGTCCCTTTAGAATGCTGCAGCGCACCCTGTGCCATTTCAACAACAACGGCTTCACTCACCGCTCCATTCTGTCCAAGGGTTTCAGTTGCGACGCCAAGCATATCGATTTTTGCGTCGTTGCTGTAAGTAACAAATGCTCGATCAAACCACGCAGAGCTACCAGCAATATCAGTGATTGCCGTCGCCACACCGCCACCAGTACAAGACTCCGCGGTCACAAGGATATGATCTTTCTGTTCGAGTAACGCGCCTAGGTTGAAACTTAACTCTTCAATAGTGTTCATCTAGCAAACTCCTAAACAACTCAATGTTTGACAACGACCCCAAGCCATAGAGCCACTTTTTTATATTCCCTTTTCGCTCACGTCGGTTTCACGTATCCTAAGCAGCAATTGAAACAAGCAGCTAAAGATGTGACAGTGAAAGCGGAACAAAAACATACGCCAATGATGCAGCAATATCTGAAACTCAAAGCCGAGAATCCAGATATCCTGCTTTTCTACCGAATGGGTGATTTTTACGAGCTCTTTTATGACGACGCGAAACGTGCGTCTCAACTGCTCGATATTTCTCTAACCAAACGGGGCGCATCCGCGGGCGAGCCTATTCCAATGGCCGGTGTCCCTTTCCATGCCGTGGAAGGCTACTTAGCAAAACTGGTTCAACTGGGCGAATCTGTCGCTATCTGCGAGCAAGTTGGCGACCCTGCTACCAGTAAAGGTCCAGTAGAGCGTCGCGTGGTTCGAATTGTCACGCCAGGAACCGTTTCAGATGAAGCCTTACTATCGGAACGATTGGATAACCTAATTGCCGCAATCTACCACCAAAACGGTAAATTTGGCTATGCCACGCTAGATATTACCTCAGGTCGCTTTCAACTTTGTGAACCTAGTACCGAAGAAGCGATGTTGGCAGAACTGCAACGCACGGCACCTAAAGAGTTGTTATTCCCTGAGGATTTTGAACCCGTTGAACTGATGGCTAACCGCAATGGTAATCGCCGTCGTCCAATTTGGGAGTTTGAGATTGATACGGCAAGGCAGCAACTGAATCAGCAGTTTGGTACCAAAGATCTTATTGGGTTTGGGGTCGAGAAATGCCAACTTGGACTCTGCGCTGCAGGTTGTTTAATTCAGTATGTTAAAGATACTCAGCGCACGGCTCTACCACACATCCGTTCATTGACGCTAGTGAGCCAAGACCAATCTGTAGTACTTGATGCAGCCACGCGTCGCAACCTTGAGCTAACTCAGAATTTGTCGGGCGGACAAGACAACACGTTAGCCGAAGTCTTGGATCACACCGCAACAGCAATGGGTAGCCGAATGCTGAAGCGCTGGATCCATCAACCGATGCGCTGTATTAAGACTTTGAACTATCGCCTTGATGCTATCTCAGAACTCAAACAAGATGCGTTGTATACCGAGCTTTCGCCTACGTTGAAACAAATTGGTGATATCGAGCGTATCTTGGCACGTTTGGCACTTCGCTCTGCAAGGCCACGAGATATGGCTCGATTACGCAGTGCTCTGAACCTCTTGCCCGAGCTGGCACTAAGTCTTGAAACCGTTGCTCACCCATACTTGCTGCAACTGGCTCAATACTCCGCACCTATGGACAGCATGGCAGAACTGCTTGAGCGCGCTATCAAAGAAAACCCACCCGTAGTAATTCGCGATGGTGGCGTCATTGCTGATGGCTACAATGCCGAATTGGACGAGTGGCGTGATTTAGCTAACGGTGCGACGGCTTACCTTGAGAAACTGGAGCATGATGAACGAGATCGCCACGGTATCGACACACTGAAGGTTGGTTACAACAATGTACACGGCTTCTACATTCAAGTCAGTCGCGGTCAAAGTCACCTAGTACCACCGCACTATGTGCGCCGCCAAACCTTGAAGAATGCCGAACGCTATATTATTCCAGAGTTAAAAGAGCATGAAGATAAAGTGCTTAACTCTAAGTCTAAAGCGTTGGCAATTGAGAAGAAGCTATGGGAAGAGCTGTTTGATTTGTTGCTGCCACAGTTGGAACAACTGCAAAATCTAGCTTCAGCGCTATCGCAATTAGACGTTTTGCAAAACCTAGCTGAGCGTGCTGAAAGTCTCGATTATTGTCGCCCAGCCCTCAGTGACAATGCCGGTATTCTGATTCAAGGTGGCCGCCACCCTGTCGTTGAACAGGTGATGGATGAGCCATTCATTGCCAACCCTATCTCGCTCAACCCAGAGCGAAAAATGTTAATCATTACCGGTCCGAATATGGGTGGTAAGTCGACCTATATGCGCCAAACGGCACTGATTGCACTGATGGCTCACATTGGCTCTTATGTACCTGCAGAGTCCGCTGAAATCGGTTCACTGGATCGCATCTTTACGCGTATTGGGGCATCCGATGATCTTGCCTCTGGTCGTTCTACGTTCATGGTCGAGATGACCGAAACGGCAAACATCTTACACAATGCGACAGAAAACAGCTTGGTGTTAATGGATGAAATCGGCCGTGGTACCAGCACCTATGACGGTCTATCGCTAGCGTGGGCAAGTGCTGAATGGCTAGCGACCAAAGTTGGCGCTATGACCTTGTTTGCGACCCACTATTTTGAACTGACAGAAATGCCAAACCAGCTACCACATCTCGCTAACGTTCACCTTGATGCGGTAGAGCATGGTGACTCCATCGCCTTTATGCACGCGGTTCAAGAAGGAGCGGCGAGTAAATCCTACGGCCTTGCTGTCGCCGGATTGGCTGGTGTACCAAAAGCGGTCATAAAGAATGCGAGACAAAAACTCACTCAGTTGGAACAATTAGGTCAAAAGCCAACGACCAACGATTCTCCACAAGTCGACATTGCCAATCAGTTGAGTTTGATTCCAGAGCCAAGCGAAGTGGAAGAAGCTCTGGCACAAATCGACCCTGACGATCTAACACCGAGACAGGCATTGGAGGAGCTATATCGTCTGAAACGTTTGTTATAGAAGTAACGACTTGCTCTCTTGTTGAGATTTTTAGCAAGAGAGCAAACTTGATTATGCACTCATAATTGTCATAACTAGCAATGTTGAATGCCAGATAACAAATAAGACTATATCGCTACATAGCTACATAGCTACATAGCTACATAGCTACATGAGTCACGCAAAGTGATTGACTTAACGCCACATCAAATTCCTGCACTTGCCCATCTAAATTTACTATCAGACTGTACAAGTCATCTGGATTAGGCTGACTCGGATCAGCATATTTAGGTGCTTCAACCTGAAACAGAGCCGATGCATGATGTGCTCGAACATCAATAGGCAAATGTAATGTCATACCGTTAAATCTGACTGACGCTGATACTAAACCTGCACGGTAGGTACGATAATGAAGGTCGACTTTAAACTCACAGCCACCACCATGGTGCCAGATCTGTTCCATTGCTACATGGTCTAGCCTAACATGTGGAATAAATTGCAAATAAGGCATTTGCCATACACCGATACGTGTCTCGATTGCAGGTTTGGTAACAGATAAAGAACACTGCGGCGCTTCATCAAGATCAATCAACAAGTCTTCTTCATCATACTCTAAGAACAAGATTTCAATGCGATTGGGTCCTTGTTGTAAATGGGCTCTTACTTCGCGACGATACGTCGCTTCACTGCCATCACAATCCAACACTGCACGACCATTAATACGAATTTCTGCATAATGCTCAACACCACCGATCACCAAATCGACCGCCGGATTCTGCAACTCTTCTTCCGTTAACTCAAAGTCATGCATGAGGTGCCATTCTTGGTTGGCAATCATTTCTTCGGTAAGCTCTGAAGGTAAGACCTGACTTAAAGCGCCTGGGAAAGAGAGATCATCTTGAGGTATAGAGAGATCAGTAAGTGGGGACAGCTGCCATAGGCCAGCCAAATTCTTTTTCATGGTGTGAATTGACCTAGATCATATTTAGCGCAGTATAATCAAATCCGTTATCGAAAGATAGTTGAACCCACCAGATAGCAAAAAGGCCAGCTAAGCTGGCCTTTCAACAACAATTAAGGCTTACTCTTCGTCGCCTTCATCTTCATCGGTATAAAGAGCATCTTCGCCCTCGTAGTATGTACCCCAACCGTCATAGATGATGTCGTACTTCTCAGCTAAGTTCACTAGCTTTTCAACTTGTGCGTCAATCTGCTCTGCATTCAGAGTCGATTCCATTGTCGCGTCGCAGCACAACAGTTTGTTACCGTCTTCGTCTTCGGTCTCTTCCGCTTCTAGCACTTCGAAGCCCATTTTGAACGCTTCAACAACCGCCTTCTCAAGACGATCGAAATCTTCAGCAAACAGGTGGTGTTCGATCTCATACAATGCCTCTGGATCACTTCCATCTTCAATTAAGGCCTGAATGATATCGCGAGTTTCTTCCTTTTGAATTTCGATCAAATCTTCAACGGACATATACTCATCTTGTTGAGACATAAAGTGCTCCAGCTATAAATAGGTTATCGGCATGAATGATACGAGAAGTCAGCTGAAATCGAAAGATCAAACCGAGATCTTTCCTGACTATTTTTCAGTTATCGAACTCAAACCGAGCAAGATCGAGATCACAGAAACATAATTTTAACATTTCATTACTTACCTCTGATTTCAGCATAAACTTAGACAAAAGCCATAGCTAATCAGCAACAATCGCCCAGAAAGGTTATGAGGCAATTTTGCATATCAAACACTCTATTCTTAACTTTGACCTGGTTTTGCTTTAGTCACAATACCCAGTATTTTCTGCAAATTTACGTTTTTTTATGCACATATCATTCATGAATATTGCATTAAAACTGCTCAAGAGGCCTGCATACTCAAGCAAGAATTCACAGAAACTAGCACAACTCTCTTATAAAAAATTTATCTGCATTTCTCTACTTAAATCCACAATATCACTGCAATTTTAAGATTTTGCAGTAACAAACACTGACATTTTGACTTGCATCTTGATAACAAGCTTGTCATAAATAGCGCAATCAAAACTGAAAGGAATCACAATGAGTAAGTTGTACGTTGGGTCGGAAGTAGGCCAATTACGCCGTGTATTGTTAAACCGTCCAGAACGCGCCCTAACCCACCTCACGCCATCAAACTGCCATGAACTACTGTTTGATGATGTACTGGCTGTAGAAGCCGCTGGTGAAGAGCATGACGCTTTTGCCAATACATTACGCAGCCAAGATGTGGAAGTACTGCTGCTTCACGATTTATTAGTAGAGACTCTTGCCGTCCCTGAAGCGAAGGAATGGCTTCTCGAAACGCAGATTTCTGATTTCCGTTATGGTCCTATCTTCGCTAACGAACTTCGTAACTATCTGACAGAAATGGACGATGAGCACTTAGCAACTATTTTGTTGGGCGGCCTCGCATACTCTGAGCTACCAATAAAAACCCCTTCTATATTACAAAAGATGAGTAAGCCGCTTGATTTTGTCATTGAGCCACTGCCAAACCACCTTTTCACCCGTGATACCTCTTGCTGGGTGTATGGTGGCGTATCGTTGAACCCAATGATGAAGCCCGCTCGTCAACGCGAGACAAATCATCTAAGAGCTATTTATCGCTGGCATCCAACCTTCGCAGGTCAAGACTTCATTAAATATTTCGGCGATGAAGATCTTCATTATGATAACGCCAACATCGAGGGCGGTGACGTTCTTGTTATTGGTAAAGGTGCTGTATTAATTGGTATCTCTGAGCGCACCACCCCACAGGGCGTGGAAAACTTGGCGGCGAATCTATTTAAATCCGGACAAGCGTCTCAGGTCATTGCCATTGACCTTCCGAAACATCGCTCTTGCATGCATCTTGATACCGTTATGACTCATATGGACGTGGATACCTTCTCAGTTTACCCAGAGATCATCAACGACAAACTTGATACTTGGCGTCTAACCGCCGACAGCAAAGGCCAAATGCAAGTTGAAAAATTACCTAACTATCTTAAAGCCCTAGAAAGTGCTCTCAACGTTGATCAATTGAAGATCATCACTACGGGTGGTGATAACTACGAAGCAGAACGCGAGCAATGGAATGATGCTAACAATGTGCTCACCGTCAAACCCGGTGTCGTTATCGGTTACGAGAGAAATGTGTATACTAATGAAAAGTATGACAAAGCGGGCATTCAGGTCCTAACCATCCCAGGTAATGAGCTAGGACGTGGTCGGGGCGGAGCACGTTGTATGAGCTGTCCAATCGAACGAGATGGCATTTAAACATAATTATTTATCAAAAGCCCCTATTAGGGGCTTTTATTGCATTAAATTAAAATACTTATTCACAATAAAAGAATTTTTATGTATAAATAAACCAAGAAACTAAATAAAAGGGTACGAATCATGGCTTACAACTTACGAAATAGGAATTTTCTCAAGCTTCTCGACTATTCACCAAAAGAGATTCAGTTTCTTCTCGACCTGTCTAAAGATCTTAAAGCCGCTAAATATGCCGGCACAGAGCAAAAAAAACTGGTAGGGAAAAACATCGCACTGATCTTCGAAAAAGCCTCGACTCGTACCCGATGTGCTTTTGAAGTTGCCGCTTTTGATCAAGGTGCTCAAGTCTCTTACATCGGCCCTTCCGGCTCCCAAATAGGCCATAAGGAATCGATGAAAGACACGGCTCGTGTACTAGGTCGTATGTACGATGGCATTGAGTATCGTGGTTTTGGACAAGATATCGTTGAAGAGCTAGGCGCTCACGCTGGCGTACCTGTTTGGAACGGTTTAACCAATGAATTCCACCCAACGCAAATTCTCGCTGACTTTTTAACCATGCTAGAGCACGGCAAAGGCAAGTTATTACACCAAATTAAATTTGCCTACTTAGGGGATGCTCGCAACAACATGGGGAACTCTCTAATGGTCGGTGCCGCAAAAATGGGAATGGATATTCGTTTGGTTGCGCCAAAAGCTTTTTGGCCAGAGCAAAGCCTCGTTGATGAATGTCAAACTATCGCACTATCAACAGGTGCTTCGATTACTCTCACCGAGGACGTACAACAAGGTGTAGCCGATTGTGACTTCTTGTATACGGACGTTTGGGTCTCTATGGGCGAGTCAGCCTCGGCGTGGGAAGAGCGTATTGCCTTAATGAAACCGTATCAGGTAAACATGGATACGATTAAAGCTACCAATAACAAAGATGTGAAATTTATGCACTGCTTACCTGCATTTCATGATGACCAAACCACAATAGGTAAAGAAATCGCCGAAAAATATGGCTTGAATGGTCTCGAAGTCACAAATGATGTATTCGAATCGGATTACTCCATCGTATTCGATGAAGCCGAAAACCGAATGCACACCATCAAAGCCGTCATGGTCGCCACATTAGGCAGCTAGTCAAATTCACTTGCAGTTTAACTATAAACCTTTGATGTAATCGCTTGCGCTCACGATTTTTAGGCGTATAATTCTCCGCAATTTGTCTGGGGAACAATCAATGGCGCAAGCGAGTTTTACAACACATCACGCTCTCGATAAGCTTTTTGCTTATCACGCACCGTTATTATTTCCTGTTGATTACTAAACCTCCCATTATGGGGGGTTTTTTTATGCCTGCATTCCTAGCTGTGATTGAGCGTACGCCTTTCGCACTTGGAATATCCATCTGGTCTGGTTTTAACTATAGGGAAGATAAACATGGCGAATACGCTCTTTCAAAAGCACATTATCTCAATTCCAGAGTTGTCACGTGACGAGCTAGAACTCATTGTACAGACAGCCGGTCAACTAAAATCAAACCCTCAACCTGAACTCATCAAAAACAAGGTTGTTGCTAGCTGTTTCTTTGAACCTTCAACACGTACGCGTCTGTCATTTGAAACCGCCATTCAACGTATCGGCGGAGACGTGATTGGTTTCGATAGCGGTGGCAATACCTCGCTTGCTAAAAAAGGTGAAACACTGGCAGATTCAGTTCAGGTTATTTCGTCTTATGTTGATGCGTTTGTCATGCGTCACCCACAAGAAGGTGCGGCACGTCTGGCTTCTGAATTCTCAAACGGTGTACCAGTTATCAACGCAGGTGATGGTGCCAACCAACATCCAACACAAACACTGCTAGACCTATACAGCATCTACGAAACCCAGGGTCGTTTAGATGATATCAACGTTGCCTTTGTTGGTGATTTGAAATACGGCCGCACGGTACACTCGTTAACGCAAGCCCTAGCGAAATTCAATAACGTTCGCTTTTTCTTTATCGCTCCCGATGCACTTGCGATGCCTGACTATATCTGTGAAGAGCTTGAAGAAGCTGGCATCCAATTTAGCCTGCATACCGACATGGAAAGTGTAGTATCTGAACTGGATGTTCTATATATGACGCGAGTACAGAAAGAGCGTTTTGATGAGTCTGAATACGCACACATTAAATCGGCTTATATTCTCTCTGCTGATACATTGAAAGGCGCGCGCGATAACCTAAAAGTGCTCCATCCGTTGCCACGAGTTGACGAGATTACTGTCGACGTAGATAAAACGCCTTATGCGTATTATTTCCAACAAGCTGAAAACGGTGTGTACGCCCGTGAAGCTCTACTCGCTCTAGTTCTAAACGAAACGCTTTAAGGAGGATTGATCATGTCTAAAGAAACCCAGTTGCAAGTAGAAGCAATTAAAAACGGCACGGTTATCGACCATATCCCAGCAAACATTGGCATCAAAGTTCTCAAACTGTTCGCTATGGATCAATCCAAACAGCGTGTCACGATTGGTCTAAACCTTCCTTCTTCAGCATTAGGTTGTAAGGATCTATTAAAGATAGAGAACGTGTTTATCACTGAAGAACAAGCGAACAAGCTGGCACTCTATGCACCACATGCTACCGTCAACCAAATTGAAAACTATGAAGTGTGTAAAAAGCTGGCGTTAAAACTGCCAGAAACAATCACGGGAGTATTCGAGTGCCCTAATAGCAACTGCATTACTCACAATGAACCCGTAGACAGTAGCTTTAAGGTGTTCGAGAAACATCAAGACATTCGTCTCAAATGCAAATACTGCGAAAAAGTCTATTCGCGTGAGATCGTTACTGAAAGCTAAGAATGACACGATTATTAAACAAGCCTACACATTGTAGGCTTGATTTTTATTGAGCCTAGAGGCAGTCTAGACTCTCTTTGAATTCACAGAACAATGGATAAAACGATGACAAAAGTACTTCATACAGAATCTGCACCAGCAGCAATCGGTCCTTACGTACAAGGTGTCGACCTTGGTAACATGGTACTGACTTCAGGTCAGATCCCAGTAAATCCGCAAACGGGTGAAGTGTCAGAAGATATCGCTGAGCAAGCACGTCAGTCTCTAGACAACGTAAAAGCGGTTGTTGAAGCATCTGGCCTAACGGTTTCAGACATCGTAAAAATGACGGTTTTCGTTAAAGATCTCAACGACTTTGGTACAGTAAACGAAGTGTATGGTAAGTTCTTTGACGAGCACCAAGTGGCTAACTACCCTGCGCGTTCTTGTGTTGAAGTTGCTCGTCTTCCTAAAGATGTGAAGATTGAAATCGAAGCTATCGCAGTACGTAAGTAAGTTCTGCTATGTATTAAAAAAGGGTTGTCATTGACAACCCTTTTTAGTGTTATTTTTTGCTGTTTAACTCAGCAACTTCAGCATCAAGCTGCTCTAGCTTCTCTGCCATCTGCTCTCGGCATACATTCGCCAGTTTTCTCACATCTTCTTTGCCGTAGCCTTCGATCGAGATAGGTGGCAGCATCTCAACGATGATATGACCATTATCCCACTTATTAAGCTTTAGATGGCTCGTACTGCTACACACAATAGGAATGATTGGTGTCTTAGCCCCAATCGCTGCATGAAAAGCACCCGTTTTAAATGGCAATAAGCCGCGTCCACGAGAGCGTGTACCTTCCGGGAACATCCAAACTGAAAGGTTACTTTTCTTCATGCTATCAACAACTTGGTCAATCGTACCTTTCGCTTTACTGCGGTTGGCACGATCAATCAGAATATTACCTGTTAAATAATAAAGCTGACCAAAGAATGGCATCCATAGCAGGCTCTTTTTACCAACAGTTACCACATTTGGTGTAACGGCAGAAGATACCGTAAACAAATCCCAGTTGTTCTGGTGATTAGCGATATAGATGTGTTGACCGCGTTTGTAGGCATCTTCAGGTAAACGAAGATCGAGTTTAATACCAAAGATCTTCGACATAGCGCCAAAATAACGCCCAAACGTAAACACGTGTTTAGGATTTCTCGGACTAAGTAAACAGTAACCACATCCAAATACGAACATAATTACCGCAAATATCGCCACTGCAATGCAGCGTAGGAAAGCAACCATTTTGGTCTCCGCTAATGGCTTCAAAAAAAAGCCGAAACCTTAAGATTTCGGCTATTTATAATCTATCGTTATTATTCAGCAGAACCCGCGATACGTGTGATGTTAGCACCTAGTGCAGACAGCTTATCTTCAATACGCTCATAACCACGATCGATATGATAAATACGGTCTACAATTGTCTCACCATGCGCAATACAACCAGCGATAACCAAGCTTGCCGAAGCTCGCAGGTCAGTCGCCATCACTTGTGCACCACTCAATGATTCAACATCACCACAAATCACAGTGTTGCCTTCAATTTCTGCTTTTGCGCCCATACGCATTAGCTCAGGAACGTGCATAAAACGATTTTCAAAAATCGTTTCGGTAATCACACCGCCACCTTTTGCCATCATATTAAGCAAAGTAAACTGAGCTTGCATATCTGTAGGGAAGCCAGGGTGTGGAGCAGTACGAATTGAAACCGCTTTAAGCTCTCTATCGGTCATATCCAATGAGATCCAGTCATCGCCAGTCTCGATCTTAGCCCCAGCTTCTTCTAACTTAGCTAATGCCGCTTCTAATAGATGAGCATGCGTATTGCGACAAACAATCTTACCGCCTGATACCGCTGCCGCTACTAGGAAAGTGCCTGTTTCAATGCGATCTGGAACAACAGAGTGCTTGCCACCACCAAGACGTTCTACACCTTCGATAGTGATAGTATCGGTACCTGCTCCAGTGATTTTTGCGCCTAGCTTGTTCAAGAAATCAGCGGTATCGACGATTTCAGGTTCACGAGCCGCATTATCAAGTACAGTAGTACCTTCAGCCAATGTTGCAGCACACATTATCGTGATAGTCGCACCAACGCTCACTTTGTCCATCACAATGTGAGCACCCTTCAATCGACCTTCCACTTCCGCTTTCACATAACCATCTTCTAATGTGATGGTGGCACCGAGCTGCTCAAGACCATGAATATGTAAATCTACCGGACGCGCACCAATGGCACAGCCACCAGGAAGTGAAACTTGTCCTTTGCCAAAACGAGCAACCAGTGGACCTAATGCCCAAATCGATGCACGCATGGTTTTCACCAAGTCATAAGGTGCACACAACTCGTTAATCTGGCTACCATCAACATGAACAGAACCGTTGCGATGCACTTTGGCACCTAAACGGCTAAGTAGTTTCATAGTCGTATCAATGTCACGAAGATGTGGTACGTTGGCCACTTCTACAGGCTCCTCAGCCAGAATAGAAGCGAATAAAATAGGCAGTGCTGCATTTTTAGCACCTGAGATCGACACTTCGCCAGATAACGGCTGATCCGATCCAATAACTCGAAACTTATCCATTAATAAACCTTACAAAGACATCAGCTTTTTATCACGAGCCCACTCTTCTGGAGTATAGGCTTTAATTGAAACTGCGTGGATGTCATTACGCTGAATATAATCCATCAGAGGACCATAGATCATCTGCTGCTTTTTAACTCGGCTCATGCCTTCAAATTGAGCATCTACCGCAATCACTTCGTAGTGGCTACCTTCACCTTTTACGTGTAGCTCTTCTAGGTTCAATGCGTTTTGTAATAGTTCCTGTACTTTTGTGCTATCCACAAGATACTCCTAAATGTGTTTCTCAATAACTGATTCAACGTTATACAGCTGAAACAGTATTTTCAGCTCATCGGGCACGAAGCTGAGCATTATATGACACTTTCGATTTTTTGCATGCTCTAATAAGTGAATTAGCATCACCAATCCCGCAGAATCGAACCGTTTTACTTTATCTAACGCCAATTCCATCTCAGGCTCATCAAAATTAACGCTTTGAATAGTATTCCAAAGCTCTGGTACAGTATCACGATCAACGTTACCAATTAGCTCTAATACACCTTCGTTACGAACCACTAATTTAGTGTCCATTATTTTTTGCTGCCTTCAAAACGAATCGGCGCCTGTGCCAACTGCTCAAGTTCTTCTGCTACCGCTAATATGCCATCTTGACGAATTTTGCTGTTCCATTCAGATTGCTTGCTAGAGAGCAAACTAATGCCTTCTGCAATCATATCAAAGGCCTTCCATTCGCCTGTTTTCTTATCCTTTCTGAGTTTAAACTCGAGATTAATATTAGGTCTCGGTGAGTCCATAATTGTCACACGAACACCGATAATGGTCGTCTTATCATCAATTTTTGGTTCTGGACCAAATTGAACATCCTGTCCAGTATATTGGGTTAAAACTTGCGCATAAGAAGTAATCAAGTACTCTCGAAATGCTCTGGCAAACTCTAACACATCTTCTCGTTTAGCACCTTTTAAGTTAGGACCCAGTAGCTTCAACGCCGCATAGCGATCGTTCACGTAAGGCATTAGTTCCTCTTCGACTACCACCTTAAGATAGTCAGGATTTTTCTGAATTTGCTCTTGCTCATTCGCTAAACGAGTAAACGCTTTATCGGCGACTTTCTGCATCATGTCATAGGGCTTGGTGGCATCAATCTCATTAGCATGTAGACCAAATGAGAGCATCAAGGCACTAAATATCAGTAAACATTTGTTGAACATCACTTTACTCCTTTTTCTCATCGGAACCGCCAATGCTATAGAGCACTTGACCTATCATATCTTCGAGCACCAACGCTGATTTGGTGTCTTCAATTCTGTCACCATCGGCTAGATAACCTTCATCATCAAAGATAAACCCAGGCACTAGACCTATATATTGCTCACCAATCAACCCTGATGTTAGCACTTGTGCACTCGAGGTATCTGGGAAACGGTAGTCCGAGCTAATAGATAAGGTTACCACCGGTAAATAGCTCTCCTTATCAAGACTAATATCACTGACTCGGCCAATAACGACGCCACCAACTTTCACAGGAGAACGAACTTTTAGGCTACCGATATTATCGAACCTTGCTTCCAGCTTATAAGTATCCCCTGAGCCCAACCCTTTCACGTCAGCAACCTGAAAAATCATAAACAAGATTGCGCAAAGTCCGATGATGACAAAACTGCCTACCCACAATTCTAACTTTCTGGTTTGTTGCATTGAATTGTCCTTTACTCTTAATTGCCAAACATCAGTGCTGTAAGCACAAAATCTAAACCTAATACCGCCAAAGATGAGTGCACGACGGTTCTCGTTGTCGCCTGACTAATACCTTCCGAAGTCGGTATGGCATCATACCCATTAAATAGCGCGATCCACGTCACCGTAATCGCAAACACCAAACACTTAATGACGCTATTACCAATGTCTCGACCCAGCTCTACGGACGATTGCATCGCTGACCAAAAACTGCCGTGATCGATACCTTTCCAGTCCACACCAACCAGTTGGCCCCCCCAAATACCTATCGCCATAAAGATCATAGCCAATAGCGGCATGGAAATAACCCCGGCCCAAAAACGAGGCGAGATCACTCGTTTAAGAGGATCAACGGCCATCATTTCCATGCTCGATAACTGTTCAGTGGCTTTCATTAAGCCAATTTCAGCGGTTAGTGCCGAGCCTGCACGCCCAGCAAATAATAGTGCAGTAACAACTGGACCCAACTCTCTTAATAGCGATAACGCCACCATCTGTCCTAAACTGCCTTCCGCCCCATAATCGACGAGAACTACATACCCTTGCAGGCTGAGGACCATTCCAATAAACAGCCCTGATACCATAATAATGGCCAATGATTGCACACCAACGTTATGCAGCTGTTTTATTAATAGTGGAAAGTGCTTTTTGGGCTGTGGTTTGGAAAACAGGACACCAAATAGCATAAAGGTTGCCCTACCCCATGATTGGCAAAGAGATAAAGTTCGCTGACCGACTTTTTGAATCCATACTGAAGGAAACGACATATTAGAACAGCTCCTCAGTTAATGCTTTTGCTGGATAACGAAATGGAACGGGTCCATCGGCTTCGCCGAGCAAGAACTGTTGGACTCGAGCATCAGGGTTACTTCTCAATTCATCAGGAGTACCACAAGCAACAACTTTTCCATCAGCGAGCAAGTAAACCCAATCTGCGATGGACATAACTTCAGGAACATCATGAGAAACAACAATAGAGGTAAGGTCTAGTGCCTTGTTCAACTTGCCAATAAGCTCCACCAGCACTCCCATCGTTATAGGGTCCTGACCAACAAAGGGCTCATCGTACATGATTAATTCAGGATCAAGCGCAATAGCTCTTGCGAGCGCCGCACGTCTTGCCATGCCTCCAGAAAGTTCACTTGGCATAAGTTGAGATGCCCCACGTAATCCGACAGCCTCTAACTTTAGCAGCACTAAAGTACGAATCATCGACTCACTCAGTTCTGTATGCTCACGCAAAGGAAACGCGACATTGTCAAAGACGTTAAGGTCGGTAAATAGTGCACCCGATTGGAATAGCATGCTCATTTTCTTGCGAACATGGTAAAGACGTTTTCTAGAAAGCGTAGGAATATTGTCGCCTTCGAACCAAATCTCCCCATGGTCAGGCGAGATTTGTCCACCGATCAGACGAAGTAATGTTGTTTTACCAATTCCCGATGGTCCCATGATGGCTGTTATCTTACCTTTGGGTACATGCAACTCGACGTCATCAAAAATGACGTGTGAGCCACGCGCAAAAGTCAGTCCCTTAACGGAAACCAAGTCATTGTTTGACATACATTTCCTTATCATCCTAACAGTAGTCCTATGCTAAACAATAATAATGATACAAGCGGACAATTAAAACCCTTATATCCAAATGGTTGGATAATTACAGAGTCAAACCCCATTACAACAAACTTGCGTCATTACACGCATTTATGACTTCGCTCCTAACCTTAGTCTATCTATTAGCGTATTAGCTTCGGCGCACTATTGTTATTTTATTTGTTGATTAGCTTCCATTTTGGCCGACAAACCGTCAAAATTAGCCGCCAAATGTCTCAGAAAAATAGAAGTGGATAAAAACATGCTTGAAGCCGTAGTGTTTCTGATAATTGGACTGGTTTTTCTCGTTTGGAGTGCTGATAAATTAGTATTCGGCGCCGCGGCACTGGCACGCAATGTGGGTATTTCGCCACTAGTTATCGGTATGACTATTCTTGCTATGGGGTCATCAGCGCCAGAAATGATGGTTTCGGCCACCGCCGCCCTAGAAGGGAAAACGGATACTGCGGTTGGTAACGTACTAGGCTCCAACATCGCCAATATTGCGCTTATTCTTGGTATTACGGCCATGATTAAGCCTCTTTCTATTTCATCTGCGGTTCTGAGACGCGAGCTACCTTTAATGATCGCGGTAACGCTTATCGCGGGTCTTATTCTTTGGGATAGCCACCTTGGTTTCTATGAAGGTATTATTCTGTTTGCCTTATTTGGCGCATTTATCCTTGCCATGCTTCGTATCAGCAAAGCAGAAAAAGAGAGTGGTAACAATGACGCCATGCTGGAAGACCAAGAGTCCGAAATTCCAGAAGGTGTGAGTAACGCTAAAGCAGCCATGTGGGTGGTGATTGGCCTAATCATCCTCCCTATCGCAGCAGATAGACTGGTAGATAGCGCCGTAACGATCGCCCAGTATTTTGGTATGAGCGACCTTGTTATTGGTCTAACAATTATCGCGATTGGTACCAGCCTACCAGAACTGGCCGCTTCTCTTGCTGGTGTTCTAAAAGGCGAAGATGATATGGCGGTAGGTAACATCATAGGTTCAAACGTCTTCAACATCCTCGCCGTTATGGGTATTCCAGGTATCATTAACCCTTCTATACTCAGTGAACATGCTATGGGCCGTGATTTCTGGGTTATGCTGGCCGTTTCGCTATTACTGGTTGTAATGGCACTGGGCAAATCTAAGAGCATTAATCGAATCGAAGGCTTTATTTTGTTCGTGCTATTCCTTGGTTATCAGGTTTATCTATTCGCTAATATGGCAGCTTAGGAGCGGTTATCATGTCTGGTTTTGATTATGTTAGCGCGGCAAAGCGTGTTTTAGATACCGAAGTACAAGCACTTCAACACCTTGAGCGCTACTTTGACGAGCAATTTGAATCGGTATGTGATGCGATTCTCAACCACCAAGGCAAGGTTATTGTCATGGGGATGGGTAAATCAGGACACATTGGTAAGAAAATTGCGGCTACGCTTGCTAGCACTGGCACATCAGCGTTTTTTGTCCACCCAGGAGAAGCTGCTCACGGCGATTTGGGTATGATTGAAGCTCGCGATCTCGTTATCGCCATCTCTAACTCTGGTGAGTCACACGAAATCATTAGTTTGTTTCCTGTCTTTAAGCGCCTTGGTATTACTACGGTAAGTATGACTGGAAAGCCTGAATCTAACATGGCAAAGCTCTCTGATTTTCATTTGCAAATCACTGTTCCTAAAGAAGCGTGCCCACTTGGCCTAGCACCTACTTCTAGCTCGACGGCAACTCTGGTTATGGGAGATGCATTAGCCATCGCCTTATTAGAAGCTCGTGGCTTCGGTGAAGAAGACTTTGCCCTGTCTCATCCGGGCGGCGCATTGGGTCGTAAGTTACTACTTAAACTGAGTGATATCATGCATTCAGGTAAAGCGCTGCCTGTCGTCGGTCCGCAGACCTTGGTACGCGACGCACTACTAGAAATTTCCGATAAAGGACTAGGCATGACAACTATCGTGGACAACGATATGAACTTGCTAGGTATCTTTACCGATGGAGACTTGCGACGTATTCTTGATAAACGAGTCGATATTCATGACACCACCATTGGCGAGGTCATGACCGTTAACCCAACCACTGCTGCGCCTAATATGCTAGCGGCTGAAGGGTTAAACTTAATGCAATCGAAGAATATTAACGGTCTTGTACTACTCGATGATAACAAAGTCGTGGGTGCACTCAATATGCATGACTTATTAAAAGCAGGAGTAATGTAGTGTCTAAACAAGTTGAAACGCTCTATGGTTTGGTGGCTTCATCCACTTACGATAAAGCAGCAGACATCAAACTCCTGATTTGCGACGTGGATGGCGTCTTCTCCGATGGCTTGATTTATATGGGCAACCAAGGTGAAGAGCTCAAAACCTTTCATACTCGTGACGGTTACGGTATTAAAGCTTTAATGAGTGCGGGCGTAGAAGTAGCCATCATTACAGGCCGTCGCTCACAGATCGTTGAAAATCGTATGACCGCACTGGGTATTTCTTTGATTTACCAAGGGCAAGATGACAAAGTCACCGCATACCAAGATATTTGCCAAAAGCTTGCTATCCCAGCATCGAAAACGGCTTACATCGGTGATGATCTTATTGATTGGCCTGTCATGGCGCAGGTCGGCTTAAGCATCTGCGTGGCGGATGGACATCCACTGCTAGCCAGAAAAGCGGATCACGTCACTACGATTCCGGGTGGACGCGGTGCAGTTAGGGAAGTTTGTGATCTGATCCTAGAATCAAAGGGCGAACTAGAGCTTCACAAAGGTCTTAGTATATGAGTTTGTCTCGTATTCTTTATAGTCTACTTGCCATTATTTCTATTGGGTGTGCGGTTTATTTGTACACCAAGGATGAATCGAGCACGATTCAGATTGTCCCTGATATTGAACTGCCAGCTTTCAGTGGAATAAATGTCCATAACATTTCTTACTCTGATACCGGTATTCGAAGCTATACGATCAACTCCGTACATCTGGAACATTTCGCTCAAAAAGGGAATACTATTTTTGAAAGTCCTGTATTGTCTATTTACGCGAATGGTACAACAAAAGAGTGGGAAATTTCCGCAGATAAAGCCATTTTAGACAAGGATGAAGTACTCACTTTATACGACAATGTTCTAGCTCAAAATCTATTACCAGAGTCAGGATTTGATACACTATCAACACAGAAGATGAGCATTAAACTAACCAACAGAGACTTTTGGTCCGATACCAAAGTCATTATGCTCGGCCCTCAATTTGAAACACGCGGCGAAGCGATGAAAGGAAATTTCGCAGACAATATCGCCGAGGTTTATAACAAAGTGAACAGTAGATATGAAACTCTCACACCTTAGTTTAGGTATTTGCTTACTTTTACCTATATCAGCAATGGCATTATCAACAGACTCAGAGCAACCGGTGTATATTGACTCTGACTCTCAGCAGCTTGATATGAAAAGCAACCAAGTAACCTTCGAAGGCGATGTAAAGCTTAAACAAGGTAGTATTAACATCAATGCCGATAAAGTGATTGTTACACGTGAAGCAGAAACGGGCACAATTCAGGTTATCGAAGGTTTTGGCGATCTAGCGACATTTTCGCAACTTACTGACGACGGCAAAACCTTATATGGTGAAGCAAAACAGTTACATTACTCACTGAAAAACGATCAATTGACCATGACAAATAAAGCGATGCTATCTCAAGACGACAGTATCATTCGTGGCAGTGTCATTAAGTACAGAATCTCATCACAAAAACTCATCGCTGATGGCGACTCGAAAGGAAGAGTATCTACTGTGCTTCAACCACAACAGATTCAAGAGAAGTAATTGTATTTATGGCGTTATTGAAAGCGACACATTTAGCAAAAAGCTATAAAAACCGTAAAGTGGTCTCAGACGTTAGTCTTTCGGTTGAGTCTGGTCAGATAGTGGGATTGCTGGGCCCTAACGGCGCAGGTAAAACTACGTCGTTTTATATGATTGTTGGTCTGGTTGCCCGTGATGAAGGCACCATCACTATTGACGGAGAAGATATTAGTATTCTCCCAATGCATAGCCGCGCCAAAATGGGCATTGGCTACCTGCCACAAGAAGCCTCCATTTTCAGAAAGCTCAGTGTTGAAAACAACATTATGGCAGTGCTTGAGACTCGTAATGAGATCACTCAAGAAGAGCGACAAGATAAGCTAGAGGACCTGCTGGATGAGTTCAATATTCAGCACATTCGAAAAAGTGCTGGGATGGCGTTGTCTGGCGGCGAACGTCGACGTGTCGAAATTGCTAGGGCTCTAGCCGCTAACCCACAATTCATCTTACTGGATGAGCCGTTTGCGGGTGTCGACCCAATTTCAGTGATTGATATTAAGAAGATCATCGAGCACTTACGCGATAGAGGCTTAGGAGTTCTTATCACCGACCATAACGTTCGTGAAACCTTAGATGTGTGTGAAAAAGCATACATTGTGAGCCAAGGTCATCTAATTGCCGAAGGAAGTCCTGAAGATGTTCTCAATAATGAACACGTAAAACAGGTTTATCTCGGTGAACAATTCAGACTATGATTTAATAGGCTTGGATAAAATTTTAATAATAGGCTAGCAATACTGCATGAAACCCTCATTACAACTCAAGCTAGGTCAACAGTTAGCAATGACGCCCCAGTTGCAACAAGCAATTCGCTTGCTGCAATTGTCGACGCTCGATCTGCAACAAGAGATTCAAGAGGCCCTAGACTCAAACCCATTACTTGACGTGGAAGAAACCGCGGAAGAAGCACCGCCTTCTAATGAGGAAAAGTCGAGCCCTGAAAGTAAAGAAGAAGTATCTGCAGAGCCAGTTAGCGAACCAGAACCGAAAGATAGCTCTGAGCAAATTGAAAGTTCTGAAATATCGACAGAACTTGAAATGGATACCACTTGGGATGATGTCTATAGTGCCAATACCGGTAACACGGGTATTGCCGCTGATGATGACATGCCAATATATCAAGGTGAAACCACACAGTCTCTTCAAGACTACTTAGTTTGGCAATTAGACCTCACGCCATTTACTGAAACAGATCGTGCCATCGCCTTAGCCATCATTGATGCTGTCGATGATTACGGCTATCTGACCCTGTCCTGTGAAGAGATTCTCGATAGTGTCGATATTGAGGATGTTGAGCTTGATGAAATTGAAGCGGTAAGAAAACGCGTTCAGCAATTCGATCCACTAGGCGTTGCATCTCTTAATCTGCAAGATTGCCTATTACTGCAACTCGCGACTTTCCCTGAAGACACTCCATGGCTCGCTGAAGCTAAGTTGGTCTTGTCTGATCATATCGATCAACTGGGTAACCGTGATTACAAACTCGTGATTAAAGAGACGAAGCTTAAGGAAGCGGATCTTCGAGAAGTTTTGAAGCTAATCCAACAGCTTGACCCTAGACCAGGCAGTAAGATAACACCTGATGAAACTGAGTACGTAGTGCCTGATGTCTCCGTATTTAAAGACCGCGGAAAATGGATAGTTCAGATTAACCCGGACAGTGTTCCAAGACTGAAAGTGAATCAACAATACGCGAAGCTCGGTACAGGCAACAGTGCTGACAGCCAATATATTCGCTCTAATTTGCAGGAAGCGAAATGGTTGATTAAGAGCCTTGAAAGTCGCAATGAAACTTTACTCAAAGTCGCTAAATGCATTGTCGAACATCAGCATGACTTTTTTGAATACGGTGAAGAGGCAATGAAACCTATGGTTCTCAACGATGTTGCCCTTGCTGTAGACATGCATGAATCGACGATTTCTCGAGTGACCACTCAGAAATATATGCATACCCCACGCGGCATTTTTGAGCTGAAGTATTTCTTCTCAAGCCACGTATCGACTGACAATGGCGGCGAGTGTTCCTCGACAGCCATTCGAGCACTAATCAAGAAGCTTGTCGCTGCTGAAAATCCAGCCAAGCCATTGAGCGATAGTAAAATCGCAGCGCAACTAGCTGACCAAGGAATTCAGGTTGCTAGACGAACAATAGCGAAATACCGTGAGTCGTTGGGCATCGCCCCTTCCAGTCAGCGTAAACGCCTACTTTAAGGCCAATAACTAAGAAGGAAAGTCTATGCAAATTCAAATTGAAGGCCACCACGTCGATGTCACTGAGTCAATGCAGGACTACGTTCAGAGTAAATTCCAAAAACTGGAACGTTTTTTCGATCATATAAATAGCATTAACGTCATATTAAAAGTTGAAAAATTAAACCAGATCGCAGAAGCTACGCTCCACGTTAATCAAGCTGAAATTCATGCGGCGGCAAATGATGAAAGTATGTATGCTGCCATTGACGCGCTAGTCGATAAGCTCGTCAGACAATTGAACAAGCATAAAGAAAAATTAAGTAATCACTAAAATGCAAATAAGTGAAGTATTAACTCTGGACTGCACCAAAAGTGCAGTCCCTTGTACGAGTAAAAAACGCGCCTTAGAAATTATTAGCGAAATCGCTGCAGAGCATACTGGTCAAAACTCTACTGAACTGTTCGAATGCATGTTGAGCCGTGAAAAAGTGGGTAGCACTGGTATTGGCAATGGTATTGCTATTCCTCATGCTAGAATGCATGACAGCGATAAAGCGGTTGCGGTGTTACTTCAGTGCCAAGCGCCCGTTGACTTCGACTCTATTGATAACCGCCCAGTTGACCTTATGTTCGCACTGCTAGTTCCAGATGCGCAGTGTAAAGAACATTTAAAGACTTTGTCATGTATGGCAGAGCGATTAAATGATAAAACTGTCCTAAAGCAACTTCGTAATGCTCAATCCGATCAAGAGCTTTACGATATTATTGTTAGCCATTAGAACAAGCTGAGAAAAAATGCGATTAGTCGTTGTAAGTGGACATTCAGGCGCAGGTAAAAGTGTGGCGTTGCGAGTGCTAGAAGATTCTGGTTACTACTGCGTTGATAACCTACCAATCGATTTACTAGAAGCCTTTGTGGATTCATCGAAAGATTCCCAACAAAGTGTTGCCGTCAGTATTGATATTCGTAACCTGCCTGACAACCTGAATAACTTAACCTCTAAGTTGAAACAATTGTCTAAACAACATGACGTCAAAGTGCTTTTCCTTGATGCGTCAAAGCCAGTGTTGTTAAAACGCTACAGTGAAACTCGTCGTATCCACCCTCTTTCTCAGCGTAAAGATAAACTGTCACTTGAACAGGCTATTGATGTAGAGCACACACTTCTCAAACCCATCAAAGAGCATGCTGACTACATCATTGATTCGAGTGAACAATCCATACACGACTTAAGCGAAGCTATTCGTTTTGAATTAGAAGGCCAAGAGAAGAAAGATCTTGTCATGGTTTTCCAATCGTTTGGGTTTAAATACGGTATGCCAAGTGATGCAGATTACGTATTTGATGTTCGTTTTCTCCCCAATCCACATTGGCAGCCAGAATTAAGACCTATGACTGGGTTAGATGCACCGATTAAGTCTTTCCTAGAAGCTTATCCTGACGTCATCGAGTTGAAACAACAAATTCAAGGCTTTGTTGAACGTTGGCTACCTCAACTGGAAAAGAACAATCGCAGCTATCTAACAGTCGCAATTGGTTGTACCGGCGGTAAACACCGCTCTGTTTATATCACTCAGCAGATTGGTGAATATTTTGCTCAGCTCGGCCATCAAGTAAAAATTCGTCACGCATCGCTAGAGAAAAACAACTAACAGGAATCCAAATGTCACTATCTCGCACTGTTCTCATTCAAAATCGTCTTGGTTTGCATGCTCGTGCTGCGGTCAAGTTAGTAGAATTAGCACAGAGCTTCGAGGCAACCGTGACGATTTGTAATCATGAACAGAAAGAAGCGACAGCAGATAGCGTGATGGGTCTTCTTATGCTCGAGTCTGCTCAAGGTGAGAACATCACCATTAAAGCGTCAGGAAACCAGGCTGAGGATGCTCTGCAAGCGGTATGCGAGTTGGTTGAACACCGTTTTGACGAAGACGAATAGATTCCGCACACTTTTCTGTTTTATTTCCACTCTCCGATAACTTCTTCGCGCCCTGTAGGTTACTTGAACCCAAAATTAAGCTACTATTCAATACATTAAAAAGCAGTTGAGTGTAGGGGGCATCCATGGCGGAGCAAATAGAATTCGATCAAGCTCACCAAACCCTCCAAGAAGTTAGTGAAGCGCTAGAAAATGGCCGCTTCGTTTACGTAAGAAGACAACTTCAGGACATGGAGCCTGAAGATATTGCCCATCTTCTAGAAGCCTCTCCACGTAAAAGTCGTGAAGTCCTGTGGCAACTCACCGACCCTGAAGACTATGGTGAAATCCTTGATGAACTCAATGAGGACGTCAAAGATAGTCTAGTCTCCAAAATGGCGCCAGAAAAACTGGCTGAAGCAACGGAAGGCATGGACACCGATGACGTAGCTTATGTCCTACGTAGTCTGCCTGATACCGTATCGCGCGAAGTCCTGTCACAAATGGACACCGCAGACCGTTTGCGTGTCGAGACCGCCCTTTCTTACCCAGAAGATACCGCCGGCGGTATCATGAATACCGATGTAATCACTATTCGTGGCGATGTCGATGTCGATGTGGTTCTACGTTACCTGCGCATGAAAGGTGAGCTACCGGAAGCGACAGACGCACTGTATGTGATAGACGAAGAAGACATGCTGATTGGTCACCTTTCTTTGACCACACTTTTAACCACTCAGCCCGATGTCAAAGTCGTCGATGTCATGGACGATGCCGATGAGGCAATCCATGTTGAAACTAGCGATTCGGACGTTGCCTCGTTATTTGAACGACGCGACTGGGTCTCTGCCCCTGTTGTCGATAGCGAACACCACCTAGTCGGTCGTATCACCATCGATGACGTGGTCGATATTATCCGAGAAGACGCCGAACACTCAATGATGAGTATGGCGGGCATGGATGACGATGAAGATACCTTTGCGCCGGTTGTGAAATCTGCTCGTCGACGCAGTGTTTGGCTAGGCGCCAACGTACTTGCCGCTTTAGCAGCAGCATCTGTCTCCAATATGTTTGAGGCCACATTAGAGCAGATGGCAGCGATAGCAGTCTTGATGACTATTGTACCTTCCATGGGAGGGGTTGCAGGTAACCAAACCGTTGCCCTCGTAATCCGAGGCTTAGCTTTGGGTCATATCGGTGACAGTAACCGTCGAGAACTGCTACTCAAAGAAGCCGCCATCGGCTTTCTCAATGGTGTCCTCTGGGCTCTAATTATCGGTGGTATCGTAGTAGCTTGGAAAGGTGATTGGATGTTAGGCGGGATTATCTCTGCCGCCATGATGACCAATTTACTGGTTGCTGGCATTGCTGGCGTTACCATCCCTATTCTGCTCAAAAAAATGAATATTGACCCTGCCTTAGCGGGCGGAATGGCTCTTACGACCATTACCGATGTTGTTGGTCTTTCGGTCTTCTTAGGCTTAGCTACCATAATGATCAGCTAATGCTAGATACAAAAAGGGCGTAACCAGCAGGTTACGCCCTTTTTCTCTATTTGAGATTTACTCACCAGCGACTTTCATTGATTCCAACAGAATAGAGCCCGTTTGAATTTGTGAGCGCGTTTCAACATCACTGCCAACTGCTACAATTTGCTTGAACATTTGCGCCAGATTACCAGCAACGGTAATTTCCGAGACTGGGTATTGGATTTCTCCATTTTCGACCCAGAATCCTGCTGCACCGCGAGAGTAATCACCAGTCACGATATTTACCCCTTGCCCCATCACTTCGGTTACCAGCAGGCCAGTGCCAAGCGTTTTCAACATGGCATCAAAATCTTGCCCTGTCGACTTAACAAACCAGTTATGAATACCTCCAGCATGCCCTGTTGGCGTCATATTCAGTTTGCGCGCAGCGTAACTGGTCAGTAAGTAGGTCGCCAACTTACCGTCAGTGATAATATCTAAATCTTGAGTTGCCACACCTTCGTTATCAAACGGACTAGATGCTAAGCCTTTAAGTAGGTGAGGTTTTTCTTCAATAGCAAACCAATCTGGCAGAATCTGTTCACCCAGTTTATCTAGCAAGAATGACGACTTACGGTATAAATTACCGCCGCTAATCCCCATTACTAAGTGTCCCATGAGGCCAGTCGCAACATCGTTAGCAAAAAGCACTGGGTATTGACCCGTTTTGACTTTTCTAGGGTCTAGACGCTCAACTGTTTTGATAGCAGCCTTTTCTCCAACCGATTCTGGTGTCCACAAATCATCACGGTGACGAGCAAGGGTATAACTGTAATCACGCTCCATATCGCCATTTTGGCCTTGGCCAATGACGCTACAGCTAATGCTATGACGGCTAGACGCATAACCGGCCAACAGACCATGAGAGTTACCATAGACCTTAACGCCATAGTGGCTGTCGTAACTAGCACCATCACTCTGCTTTATTTTGTCACTGTAAGCTAATGCTGCTTTCTCAGCAGCAATCGCTTTTTGCGCAGCTACATCGGGATTTGGCTCATCTGGATGGAAGAGATCAAGGTCTGGGATATTCGTTACCAACAACTCTTTTGGAGCTGGCCCTGCAAATGGGTCTTCGGAGGTGTACTGGGCAATATCCAGTGCAGCAGCTACCGTTTGTGCAATGGCTTTTTCACTCAAATCAGAGGTTGAAGCACTGCCCTTACGCTGTCCACGGTATACCGTGATACCCAGCGCACCGTCACTATTAAACTCTACGTTTTCCACTTCACACATGCGCGTGGAGACGCTTAAGCCAGTGCTTTTAGTAATAGCGACCTCAGCGGCATCTGAATTTACTGAAGCCATATCCAGCGCTTTAGCAACAGCGGCTTCTAGCTCAGCTTGCTGCTGAGCAACTTGCTCTCTTACATCCATAATTCATCTAACTTTTATCGTTTAATTGAGACTAGAATAACAAGGTTTTCGCATTCTCCCCAGATTTCTTGCTAAAATAGCCAATATTCGTAATGAGATAGTGATATAGGCAGTAAACATGGCCCGCAAAAATCAGAAAGCGCCTTGGGAAGAGGAAGAAGAAATCATTTGGGTGAGCAGAACCGAAATGAAAAACGACATGGAAGAGTTGCAAAAACTCGGTGAAGAGTTAGTTGGACTAAAGCCTGCTGTGTTGGATAAGTTTCCTCTTAGTGAAGATCTGAGAGAAGCGGTCGCCGATGCCCAGCGCTTCAAGAACGAAGCTCGACGTCGCCAACTGCAATACATTGGTAAGCTGATGCGTACCGAAGACCCAGAGCCAATTCAAGCGGCTCTCGACCGTGTACGTAACAAGCACTCACAGTCTACTGCGGCACTTCACAAGCTTGAGCAACTGCGTGATCGTATTGTAGAACAAGGCGATGAGGCCATCGCGGATGCACTTGAGTTGTATCCAAACCTCGACCGTCAGCGTCTACGCCAACTTGCTCGTCAAGCCAACAAAGAAAAGAAAGCTGGAAAGCCTGCGAAAGCATTCCGTGAAATTTTCCAAGCACTTAAGCACGAAGAAGAACAAGAATTCTAACTTCAACGCTCAATTTAAGACCATAAGGGCAGCGTAAGCTGCCTTTTTTATATCCGCAAAACGCTAATGCGCCGCTTTTACAAACCGCGCGAGCTCTTGATTGTCATGCTGCGCCGTCAACGCCGAGATGTATCCTTCAGCAGTGATGATGCCATGACTAAGGTAGGCAAACCGGTTGGCAATGGCTTTGGCATCACTAAGGTGATGCGTCACCATAATAACTGTCGCTTGTTTTTCTTGAGCTAGAGAGTGAACAACCGACAGCATTTCTTTACGAAGTACCGGGTCTAACGCCGAAAACGGCTCGTCAAGTAGCCAAATCGGGTGAGGCTGAACAAAGCAACGAGCTAAAGCCACTCGCTGCCTCTGCCCACCGGAAAGCTCAGACGGTAACCGTTGAATCTTATCAATAAGACCCACCTTGTCTGCCGCATCTCGCACTCGCTGTTGATCTTCTGCGGTTAGTTTTAGGGCTGGATTGAGTCCTAGAGCAATATTATCGAACACTGAAAGGTGCTCGAATAAGTTGTGCTCTTGAAACAACATTGATAAAGGCCGCTGATGCGGCTGCTTAGATTGAATCTCTTCATCATCGACAGATATCGTTCCCGATTCAGGCTGACAAAAACCCGCTATAAGCGCCAACAGTGTCGATTTACCTGCACCACTGGGGCCAATCAACGCCAACACATCACCTTTTTCTACTGAGATAGAAAACCGAAACCAATCACTGTGGTAGCGATAATCGACATGATCCATTGTTAACATTATGATTTCTCTCGCTCGTTCGCTACAGGCCCTAACAACGACTCCGTTAAGGTAAATACACCAATACTCAAAATAAACAGCACTAGGGATACTACAGCCGCTGCTTGCAGTTGATAGCTGCCCATCAGCTGATAGAGGTAAAGCGGTAAGGTATTAAAGTTCTGACTTCCAAATAGCGCGATAACGGTAAGATCGCCCATGGAAAGGACAAAGCTAATCGAGAAAGCATGCAATATCGGTGCGCGGATTGCTCTCCATTCCATTAACCAAAATCGTCGAATGCCATGCAGTCCTAAACTTTGCCAAAGCAGGTGATATTGCTTGGCTAACCTCAACATTGGCTGATTAAGTGTTTTGATAACATACGGCAGCGCCATCAAAGCATTCACAACGACAACGATCCCAAACGCAAGACTAAACACATTGGTCATTCCGCGAAGCATTAGAAAAGTCGCTGTACTCAATACCAACGCGGGTGTCACCAAAATAACCGTACCAACAAACTCCACGCCATCCGCACGGCCATAGTGAGACTTTATTCGTAACATTCGTGAACTACTCAATAGCACAATGCCAACCACTAACGCGATACTAGCAGCCATGATTGCCACTTGTAACGAGGTCATAACTGCCGACCAGAACTTGCTATCAGCAAGCACTGACCACAATTTCTCATTCAGTCCACTTGCAACAATGGCAATAAGTGGCGGAATGACCAGCATTAGGGTTGCCATGATCCAAAAGCTATCCCAGCACTTTTTCAACCATGAGTCTTGAGGTTGAATGGTTGGCATGTCGCTATAATTGGTTTTACCCTCCAAGTCTCGACTGAATTTGCCAATAAACAGCACCAGTAATGCGCAAATTAACATTTGCCATAATGCCAGAACCGCTCCGGTTTGTAGGTCAAAATCAAACTTGATCGCTTGATAAATCGCTAGTTCAATCGTAGTGGCTTTCGGACCGCCACCTAACGCCATGACGGTTGCAAAACTGGTAAAACACAACATGAAGACTAAGCCAATAACATGAGGTAAATGTGCTTTTAGTCGTGGCCACTCCACTAATCTAAAACACTGCCAGCTGTTCATTCCCAAGTGCAGTGCTAACTTGCGCTGCTCTAGTGGAACACTTTCTATCGTCACTAAAAGCAAACGGGTTGAAAAAGGCAAATTAAAGAATACGTGTGCGAGCAAAATACCGTTCAAGCCATAGAGGGAAAACGGCATAGAATCGTTCGAAGTGAGCCACCATTGAGCAATAACGCCTTGATTGCCATAAATGGCGACAATGCCAAACACACCGACCAGTACTGGCATCACCAAGGTGGTCGCAAACAATTTGAGCAACCATGATCTTCCCCAAAAATGGCGACGAGAAAACGCATGTGCCACTGGGATAGCAAGCCCTACACTTAGCAACGTTGATAGACTTGCTTGCCAAAAGCTAAATTTGGCTACGTGCTGATAGTATGGGTCCGTAAACAGCAGAGCAATATCAGTCATTGACGAGTAGGAAAGCAGTGTCCACAACGAAGCCAGCACATATATGGCAATGAGCAAAGCAATCACTAAACCTGATTTTGGTATTTGGGTCACAATAACCTCAATGGAGAAGTAGACACGATAACGATTCGTCACACCAGTGAAGCTCTGGTGCAGTATTGGCTTGCCCCTGCTTGTACAGGGGCGATAATCTGTAGATTTTCTTAGATGCCAATACTACTTAATCAGCGCAGACTGCCACTCGCGAATCCAAGCCTTACGGTTATTCGCCACTTCATCTGGACTAAATGTCAGCGCCTCACTTGGAATGGTTAAGCTCTCAAAACCTTCAGGCAGCTTGCTCTCAACAACAGGATACATCCAGTTGCCTGTTGGGATTTTTGATTGAAAGTCTTCTGAGACGATAAATTGCATAAATTCATCAGCCAACTTTTGCTTGTCACTGCTAGCCACTTTAGCCGCCACTTCCACCTGAGTGTAATGGCCTTCCGAAAAGTCTGCGGCTGCAAATCGCTTATCTTGCTCGGCAATAATATGGTAAGCCGGAGAGGTCGTGTAAGAGAGAACCAAGTCAGACTCTCCCTCAAGGAACATAGAGTACGCTTCCGACCAACCTTTGGTCACAGTTACGGTCTTTTTCGCGAGCTTTTGCCATGCCTCACTGGAGTCATCACCATAAACAGACTTCATCCAAAGTAAGAGTCCTTGACCCGGAGTTGAAGTGCGAGGATCTTGATAAATCACCTTAAGGTCATCACGTTGCTCAACCAACTCTTTCAGGCTTTTCGGTGGATTCTTTACCTTTTCTTTGTTGTAAACAAACGCAAAGTAACCGTAATCGAAAGGAACAAAAACATCGTCACTCCAGCCGTTTGGTAACTCAAGCACAGAAAGATCAGCATTGTGTTTAGCCAACAAGCCAGAGGCTTTCGCTTCACTCATTAAGTTATTATCGAGGCCAAGTACGACATCGGCTTGGGAGCTGGAGCCTTCTAGACGCAGGCGGTTTAGAATCGAGACACCATCATCTAGTGCAACAAAATTGAGATCGCATCCACATTTAGCTTCAAATGCTTTTTCAATCGCTGGACCAGGGCCCCAATCTGAAGCAAACGAATCATAGGTATAAACGGTAAGTGTATTCGCCGCAGCGAGTTGAGAGGCACTTAGAAGTGTCGTTGCCAAAGCAAGTTTAGCGAGTTGATGTACTTTCACTGGTTCTATCCTTAGATATATATTTTTATATTATATGATCCAGAAAAAGCCTCCATAGAACGGAGTTCTCATCCCTACGCCAGCATTATCTGGATCAGGTATACGGGTGTCAGGTATTACCTTCTCTCAGCACCACTGCTAGTGCACCCCGTGAGTCACAACCTTTAGAAAGCGAATTGTAACCTTTTCGTCACAGATTCGCCAAATCTATCCCTAAACTCGTTTGATTGATGTGGATTTATCGCTGATCGTAGCCCCAGCGAGGCACGAGAGTTTGGTCGATACCCATATGGTCAAGCACACGAGCCACAATAAAGTCGACTAAATCCTCAATAGATTCTGGCTGATGATAAAAGCCAGGCGCAGCTGGCATGATGGTCACGCCCATTTGCGAAAGTTTGTGCATGTTTTCTAGGTGTATGGTTGAAAATGGCGTCTCGCGTACCACTAGGAGAAGTTGACCACGCTCTTTCATTACCACGTCAGCAGCACGCTCAATTAAGTTATCAGACATCCCATGAGCAATCGCAGCCACACTACCAGCCGAGCATGGGCAGACGATCATCTGTTTAGGCGCTGCTGACCCGGAAGCCACTGGTGAAAACCAATCTTCTTTACCACACACCACCAGCTTATCTGGCGAGCAATTCAGTTTTTGTACTAGTGCTTTGTGCGCGGCATCCGGACCGCTCGGCAGTTTAATATTATGTTCAGTCGCCAACACCACTCTCGCAGCGGAAGAGATCAATAAGTACACGGTATAATCTTGAGCTAACAAACACTCAAGGAGGCGCATCCCATAAGGAGCGCCAGATGCACCAGTAAATGCCAGCGTGATCGCTTTCTCTACGGGTTTCATTACGCTAATGCCTCTAATAATTTTTGATGAATACCACCAAAGCCACCATTGCTCATCACCAGAATTTGATCGCCTGGTTGAGCCTGTTCAACAATGGCCTGCACCAGTTCATCAATAGAGTCACTGACTGTGGCTGGTTGCGAGCATGAGTGCGCAATCTCTTCTACTGACCAATCAATATTGTCGGGTTGGAATAAGAACACCGCATCGGCTTGAGTGAGCGATTGCGCTAATGTCTCTTTGTGCACGCCGCGTTTCATGGTGGCACTGCGTGGCTCTAAAACAGCTAGGATTCGCTGCTTGCCGACCTTGTTACGTAAACCGCCTAAAGTCAGTTCAATTGCCGTTGGATGATGGGCAAAATCATCGTATACCGTGACTTGATTCACTTCGCCCTTCAGCTCCAAGCGTCGCTTGGTATTGATAAACTTGCCTAATGCTTCGCACGCAAGATCCGGAGTCACGCCAACATGCCTTGCTCCAGCAATAGCCATCAGGGCGTTATCGACATTATGGTCCCCCACTAGCTCCCACTTAACTTCCCCGACTTTGCTGCCATGTAGGTACACTTCAAAATGCGAACCATCACGCTTTAACTTGTTAGCATGCCAATCCGCATTCTCTCCCGTGTGTTCCACTTCACTCCAACACCCTCTTCCTAGTACGTCACCCAACGCCTTATCTTTACGTGGAGCAAGGATGCGGCCGTTTCCAGGAACAGTGCGAACTAAATGATGAAATTGTCGTTTGATGGCTTCAAGATCGTCAAAAATATCCGCATGATCGAACTCAAGATTGTTCATAATGAGAGTGCGTGGATGGTAGTGAACGAACTTAGAACGTTTGTCAAAAAAAGCACTGTCATACTCATCCGCTTCCACCACGAAAAACATAGATTCACCCAAACGAGCTGACTGACCGAAGTTGCCTAATACCCCACCGACTAAGAAACCCGGTTGATAACCACAATCTTCAAGAATCCAACTTAACATACTGGATGTGGTAGTTTTTCCATGAGTCCCTGAAACAGCCAGCACCCAGCGATCATGCAAAAGAAACTCTTGTAACCACTGTGGGCCAGAAGTGTATTTCAGATTATGGTTAAGCACGTACTCAACGCAAGGGTTGCCACGACTCATCGCATTCCCAATGACGACAAGGTCTGGAGCAGGATCGAGCTGAGCTGGGTCAAACCCTTCGATAATCTCTATGCCTTCCGACTCCAATAATGTGCTCATTGGTGGATAAACGTTAGCATCACTGCCTGTAACTCGGTGTCCCAACTGCTGGGCCAATACCGCAGCGCCTCCCATAAAGGTACCGCAAATACCCAGAATATGAATGTGCATAGTTCGCTCTCTTAACTCTTTGCGTCTAATTTTACGCTATTGTCGCTATATATACCCAAAGCGTGCGTCAAAAGCGAGAAAGTTAGCGGTTAGGGAAATAAATGTGACATTCATCATACAAAACGGAGCGTGTCAGGGTTACTTCATTACCATTAAAAAGTTCTGCCACCTACAATACACATGTGTGTTGATGAATACCCCCAATAAACGCAATCGTTTGGTTGCCACATTTCTCTCACACACTACCCCCAAGAAAATAAGCAGAAAAGTTAAGGATATAACATGTCTGAAATGCGCACCCTTGGCGAATTCATTGTTGAGAAACAAACTGATTTCCCCCACGCTAGCGGTGATTTATCTTCCCTTTTGTCTTCGATTCGACTCGCTGCAAAAATCGTAAACCGAGAAATTAACAAGGCTGGCCTTGCTGATATTACTGGTTCTGTAGGTTCTGAAAACGTTCAAGGTGAAGCCCAACAAAAACTAGATGTCTATGCCAACGACAAATTTAAAGCCGCTTTGGAAGCGCGTGACCAAGTTTGTGGCGTTGCCAGTGAAGAGGAAGATGAGGCAGTAGCCTTTAACAAAGAGCTCAACAAAAATGCCAAATACGTTGTACTAATGGACCCACTTGATGGTTCATCGAACATTGATGTCAATGTATCAGTAGGTACCATCTTCTCTATCTATCGTCGCGTTTCACCGGTTGGAACTCCTCCGACTCAAGAAGACTTCCTACAACCGGGCAACAAGCAAGTTGCAGCGGGCTATGTAGTGTACGGCTCGTCGACTATGTTGGTTTATACCACGGGTAAAGGCGTAAACGGATTTACTTACGACCCATCGATCGGTACCTTCTGCCTATCTCATGAAAATATGATGATCCCTAAAGATGGCACCATCTATTCTATTAACGAGGGCAACTATATTCGCTTCCCTATGGGCGTGAAAAAGTACATCAAATACTGCCAAGAGAATGTGCCAGAAGAGAAGCGTCCGTATACCTCTCGCTACATTGGCTCCTTGGTATCTGACTTCCACCGCAACCTGCTTAAGGGCGGCATCTACTTGTACCCAAGCACGCAAAGTCACCCAAGTGGTAAACTGCGCCTACTGTATGAGTGCAACCCAATGGCTTTCATCATGGAGCAAGCAGGCGGCTTAGCATCGGATGGTACTCAGCGTATCATGGACATCAAACCTACCGAACTACACCAGCGAGTCCCATTCTTCGTTGGCTCAAGCCGAATGGTTGAAAAGGTCGAATCTTTCCTAGAAGAATATAAAGACCAATAACTTCGAAGTGCCTCTCAATAGAGGCACTTTTTGTTTTAAAACTAACCAAGTATACTCTTTGTAAACGATTCGTGTTTCAGCCCTCTATTCCCTCCTCAAAGGAATAATGAATAAAGAAAAGGAAAGTCAAAATGAGCTTGAACAATGTCCCTGCAGGTAAATCATTGCCTGATGATATCTATGTAGTGATTGAAATCCCTGCTAACGCTGATCCAATTAAGTACGAAGTCGACAAAGACTCTGGTGCTGTTTTCGTTGATCGCTTTATGTCAGCACCTATGTTTTACCCATGTAACTATGGTTACGTAAACGAAACGCTTTCTCTTGACGGTGATCCGGTTGACGTGTTGGTACCGACACCTTATCCGTTGATGCCTGGTTCAGTAATTCGTTGCCGTCCAGTAGGCGTACTTAAGATGACCGACGAATCTGGTGAAGATGCAAAAGTCTTTGCCGTACCTCATAGCAAGCTTTCTAAAGAGTACGACCACATTCAAGATGTAGATGATATCCCAGAGCTACTCAAAGCTCAGATCACACAGTTCTTTGAGCGCTATAAAGAACTCGAAGCGGGTAAGTGGGTCAAAGTCGATGGCTGGGCCGATGTTCAAGCGGCAAGAGAAGAGATTGAAACTTCCTTTGAGCGCGCTAAGTCAAAATAACGCTCGCTGAATACATTAAAAAGCTCTCTAAATTAGAGAGCTTTTTACTTTGGCTTAGAGTAAAGGAGCTAATAGCCGTAGCGGCCACGAGAAGCTTTGCCATTGTTATACCAGGTTCGAAAAGTTGGTTTGATATCATCACAGATGCCACGATACATTTCCCCTCGCTTTCCCAGAATGCTTGGGTCTTGTTGACAGTATGCGATACGACCTTCCTCATAGCCGTTAGAATAGGCCTGGTATAAATCTTCCGTGAAATCTATGGTAGTCGAAGATTGTAACTGTTGAACTGACAGTTTCTCATACCCTATAAGAGCTTGCTCCTGACCGTACTGCTGCCAGTCTTGAGGCATAACAGAAGTAAGAGAAACTTGTTGAGCACAACCCGACATGATTAGTAAGCCAATGATGAATAACAGCCTCATACGATCCCCCCAGCACTAATTGCTAGCGCTTAGCGCGAGCATTTTTACCACGCCAATACTCATCGAGATACATTCGGTCTACATCGTTACAAATACCGTAATAGATTTTTCCATTTCTTCCTAAGACAAACGGATCTTGTTTACAGTATTCACTCTTACCTTCTTGATATCCTTTGAGATACGCTTTGTATTGACTAGCTGTGACGTCAGGCACTTTAGAGCGTAGCTTCGTTTCTGGTTCAACAATATAGCCCTTCAACGCCCATTGCTCGCCAAACTGTTGCCAGCTCATATCACTCTTGTCAGTGGGAGGCTGTAGTTGGACACAACCCGCTAACAGCCCTCCAATTATTAACAACAACCAAGGCCTCATATTACCCTCTCTATTCCGCTTGTTACTTCATAAGTATACGAGAAAAAGCGCGAATCGATTACGTTGTGCGGCGGCGCAGCAGCGGCTCGTGTTAATCCACTTCAAACTGATACAGGAAGGTTACAGAGCTATAAAGCCCAGACACCGCTTCAACGTAAAAGTCTTCAATGATTCGATAGCGTATGGTGAATTCACCGAGGGAGTTAAAAATACCTACCCCATATTTCACTTGTAGCCCTGGCAGAACATACCCACTCACGGTTACTTGAGAGTCATTACCACTACCTGCAGTATCAAGCTGTAAGTCTTGTACACCAAAAGCTTGGCCAATATCGCCGACCACTTTACCACTGCGAGCTAAACTCAAACCAATCAAGGTCGTGGTTAGTGCATTACCACCTGTTTCGCCATCAATATCTTGGCCACGTAACAAGTAAGAAAGGGCATTTGCTTGTGGCATAGTTGGATCAGAGAAAATCTCGATTTTAGGCTCTGATGCCAAACCGGTTACTTTTACCCCAGCTTTAACATCATCAGCTGTGGTCTCTGGGTTTCGTATCGCGGTAATATTGACGTAAGGCTGATCAACAGGCCCAGTCATTAGGATTTTACCTTCTTCAATCAACAAGTCTTGACCAAATGAAGTATACGAACCGTTGATGATATTGACTTCACCTTGAACAAATGGCCCTTTATCTTTTTGGGAAACTTGTAATCGCCCTCTTAAGTCACCCTTTAAGCCAAATGCAGATACACGAAAATCATTACCGATGTTAATCACAACATCACTTTCGATATTGAAAGGAACCACTGCTTCTTTGTCGATAGGCGTCATATCAGGGTTGAGTAGTACTTGGTCACTGGATACCGACACTGCACTCTGGGGCAGTTCCTCAACCAAAATTCGTCCCCAGGGCAAGCCTATCGTACCCGTTACTTTCGCCAGCTGTGGGTTGGCCTCGATGGTCATATCCGGGACAACCTTAACTTTCACCATCGGTGGCACTTCGACATTCAACTCATCGGCAAACACTCTCAATTTGGTGCGCCATGCATTGAGATCCTGCCAATTACCCTCACCGGATAATTGCAGTTCGCCATCATCAGTCTGAATTTTCGCATCTAAGTTGGCGTCATAGCCATTGAAAGCAATGTTCACACCACCCGACTTCACTTGAATTGGCGAAATGTCACCTTGAAGGGAAAGATCCGAAATGGAAAAGTCACCAAACAACTGTGGATGTAGAGCATCCCCTTTAATTTTGATGTTTGAATCAAGGTTCGCTTTGAGCTTATTGAACTCACCAATAACAGGCTGCAGGAAGTCCAAGTTAAACGTAGAAAGGTTAACCTCACCCTCTATCTTTTTGTTGTCCGCAAGCACATCCGGTAAGGTCACTTGACCAGAAAGATCGCCGTTATCTGTTACGTCCACTAACCAACTAGCTTCGAGCTTATCATCCGCTAAATTCGCCGATACATTCACCTTATCCCAACCTATAACAAGAGGGGCTTCTAGTGTTTGCGTGACCTTACCCTTAGGCAGGCTCACATCCAGCTTCACTTGCGGAGCAGCCTCTGGTGCCCATTTGGCCCACACCGTCACATTGGCGGTCCCTTCTACATTGGTATTTTTAGGAATGTAAGCATCAAGCTGTTTAAAGTTGAAATTCTTCAAGGTGACTAAAGCTTCACCTGACGTCCCAGCTTGGATATCTTTTTCCAAACACACTTTCGAGTCAGCTTGCGCCCAACAGTGCGCCGAGACATCTGCCACTTGTTTATCGATATCCACTTTGATATCGATAGGATCCACTAAATCAAGCGGCCCTTGTTCTGACTCTAAATGAACATCAGCAAGCCTCCCAGTCCAAACAAGACTTGGCTTATCCTGAAGAGAACCGTCTAAGTCAATCTTTGCAGACAGGAGGTTGGAAACAAGATCCAATGACAGTGTATGGCTTGCTTGGGTACCACTTAAGGCGAGCTCCACACTCTCGACAACCTGTTCTTGATAAGTAATCCCAGAAGCCTTTAAAGAGAGTTTCGCCTGAGCTTGCTCAAGAGGTAAGGGTTTCGCAGTACCGGATAAAGATAGGCTATCGATACTGGCTTCTTGCTTCCATTTTACCTTTTCTACTTTTAGGTCGGTGGCGATATCAGGTTCTAGCATCGCCCCTTTAATGCCCACAGTCCCCTTCAGAAGACCAGTGAGATCTGGAACCGATTTCGCTAAGTCAGGAAAATCGATGCGAACATCCATATTCCAGTCCTTATCAAGCGTTCCTTTTGCACTTAGTTGGTTTGGGCCATGAGCGACTGACAGCCCTTCAGTTCTAACTTTATACTTGCCCTTGCCCGAAGTATCTGCAGCTTCTAGCTGCCCTTTAACATTTAGAGGGTAATTACGAAGTACACCAACAATGTCGAGTGTAGGAACCGACACATCCCAGCCACCAGCTTCTGTAAGTTGGCCGCTGGTGACAATATGGCCACTAATGTCACCTTCTGCCTCCGGCCATTGAAGACCTGGTTGAATGTGCGTAAGGTTAATATCCCCTTTCCAGTTTATCGGCGACTCCCAGTTCGCCATAACCTGACCAGTAATGTTGCCACCTAAGCTATCAATAGAGAGCTCACTTAGGTCAATTTGCTTCAAGTCACCCTTACCAATCAACTGGACTGCCACATCTGGAATGTCCTTACCTGATGCTTGAGCGTTTAGAGCAACGTCATACCCTTCCAATGAGCCTTTCGCTTTCAAGCTTTCAATAGCAACTTGATAATCACTTTTACCGGTTAATGGCCACGTCGCTTTTGCATCACTGATCGTGGCATCAAACGGAAGTGTTGGTTCCAGTGGCTGCAACTCTCCATTTAAAGCACCAGTGATTAGCCCGGAAAACTGACTATCTAGAGATAGCTTTTCAACGCTTCCTTTAGCCTCTAGTCGTAACCTCTGACCCGCCAAATCTGTTTGTTTGAGATGAGCCGTAAGGAACAGGTCTAATGGGTAGCCCTGATTTAAGGTGATATCTCCATTAAGAAGGGCATCCACTTGCGGCATGTCTAACTGCAGTTTATCTACATGAACATCGTGTTCACCTGCTCGGCCCACCAACTGCAAATTATTGACAATGACAGGTTCATCTTGCTCAAGTTTAAAGTCTTGAATTTCGATTCCCGCAATATTAACGAAGAGCGGAATTAACACTTCTGGCAGCTCAATGGCCTGAGGCTTGTTCTCCTGTTGAGGCTCTTGTGGTTCTGCACTGGTCTCATCCGACGGCGCTAACGCTACTCTCGGTGATTTTAGCAAGGTATCACCGACCGTGAGTTTAGAACCGGTCATTGCAAGAGACGTAGAAAAGACATCCCAATTCACTTTAGTGCCTAAGATATCCAAATTGATATCACTAAAATTCACCTTACCGATCGCAATTGGAATGGGTGTTGAGATTGACGTTAGCGGCTCACTTGGCTCGGTAGAAGGCTCACTTGGTGCAACTTCAGGCATCGAAAAGTTCAAACCTGTTATCGCCAGTTCATTAATACATACCCTAGGATCACTCAAGCAGTTAAGATCAACGGCCAACGTCAATGACTGAGCGTTAAGATCAATATGGAGACTCTCGTCAACAAAACTGACTTGGTTAAGGGTAAACCTGGGGAATAGTGAGCCCTTGGCTTCCGACACCTGTAACTGAGGCAGCGCTTTGTTTACTCCCCAAAGAATGCTGTTCAACCCAGCATTAGTGAACATAGCGAAGGACAGCGTTGCCACAATAAGTAGTATCAACGTCGCAAAGCCGATAGAGATCCACTTGGTCAATCGCCAAACTTTTAACATCATAATTCTGGCCCTAAACTAAAGTGAATACGCCATTCTGCTTGCGGTTTCTGATCTAACCCCTTCGCATAATCAAATTTCACTGGACCAACAGGCGACACCCAGCGAATACCGAAACCGGCACCACGTTTCCACTCTGGACTATCATTAAATGCATCACCAACATCGAAAAACGTCGCTGCCCACCAGTTTCCAGTAATACGATATTGATACTCTAGTGTACTGGTCGCCAAGTATTGGCCACCGGTCTTATTACCGACATCATCCTCGGGAGAAATACTCTCATAGTCGTAACCTCGGATGCTGTTATCACCACCCGCATAGAATCGTAGTGACGGTGATAATTTAGAAGGGTCGCTAGCAATATTGGCACCAACATCCACTTTAAAAATACCACGATGATTTTCACCAATACTGGAAATCCATGTGGACGTTCCACGCATACGGAACACGGAAGTTTCTGAGAGGGCACGCTCGTCGCCGACTTCAAACATGATGGTCTGTTTGTTGCCACTCATCGGCAGTACACCACCTCGAGATACCACTCGTGAATACGATAGACCAGGTAAGACGAACTGACCTAACTCGCCTTGCGTATTGAACTCGTAGTTCTCCACCAAATAACGCAAGTAAGCTGTGCGATGCCAACCGCTATCGAGCACCCAATGACGCTCGAAGGCCAAGTTAGATTCCAAAGTCTTTTTATCACTTCGGTTTACGTTTTTTAGACCATATTGAATGAGATAATAATCTTTCAGCACATCATCCAAAGGGATCTTGTAGCTCGCTGTCACCTGTTGTTCAGGAATAGAGAGATCAAGACTAGTATTAAAGCTGTGGCCATGTTCGTTCAGCCATGGTTTTTTCCACTTGAACTTAACTTTTGCCCCCACGTCAGTGGAGTAACCAAGACCCGTTTCAAATTGGTTTCTTACTTGCGGGGCCAGTGACACCTTCATAGGTAACTCTCGCCCTTTACCTACTTGCGATAAGTCAGGCTCAACAAATACCGATGAAAACCATTCGGTATTAGATAAGTTCTGGTTATGAATACCGACTTTAGAGGCAAGATAATCATCACCCGTTTTATATGGTTGTAATGATTCTACTTTTTGAATATCGATCTGACTGCCGGTGATAGTGGTTTTGCCGAATTGATAGCGGATACCACTATCGTAATGCAATCGAATAAAAGCTTGGTTAAGTTCAGGGACCACTTCGAGTCGGCTCAGCACATATCCGCCATCGAAGTAACCTTTTTGCAAAGCAAGATTACGAATGCTTGATTTCATCGCATCGTATTGGCTGTGGTTTAAAATGACACCTTCTTTAAGTGGTGTTAGTCGGATAAGGCGCAGAAAATCTTCATCGCTCTTCGCTTCACCAGAGATATCAATATCAACCAATTTGATTCTCGTCGGCTCACCTGCATTGACGTTAACAATCAATTCAGAGTCCTTATTATCCACAGAGAACTCAATGCGGGCATTGTAATAACCTACAGCATTCAAGGCTGTATTGATTTCTTTAGTAAGGCGAGATTGAAATCGAAGTGAAGTTGAGTATTCACTGGGCTCAATAGCGGATATGTAGGCGTCAACATTATCCTTCAATGCGCCACTTAAACCATTAATATCCAATGACACACCATCTTTTGCCATCGCTAAACTCGACGACAGCAACAGAATTAGCGGTGGTAATACTCTCTTTATCATGCTTTATTGTTGAGACTGTGATTCGTTGTTTTTGTATTGAACTGGAATGATAACCCCGATCAATTTAGAAGTCTGTAGTCACCACCCACATGATGACAGATTAGCGTTATTTTATTGATGGTTTTCAGAAACTTCGTACACCCAATAATAGTCCAAAAAGGAGCCTATGATGCGTAAAACGGAAATGATATCAGCAGACCAAGCTCTACCGGGGCGTGACCATGCCATCGCAAAAATGGAGCCACACTTCATCAATCAATCTGACCTCAATGCCTCACTTCAAGAGCATCAACAGTCTGTCGTTATCGGCCTTGGTTGCTTTTGGGGAGCTGAGCGTGTGTTTTGGCAGCTGGACGGTGTTGTCTCGACTTCCGTCGGCTATGCAGGTGGCTACACGCCAAATCCGACCTACGAGGAGGTTTGTTCTGGAAATACAGGGCATACTGAAGTGGTGCGTGTTGTATTCGACAGTCGGGAAATCTCTTTGACAGACATACTCAAAGTCTTTTGGGAGAAACACGACCCAACGCAAGGGATGCGTCAAGGGAACGATATTGGTACTCAGTACCGCTCTGCTATTTATGTTGATGATGAGCAACAGCTTTTGACGGCGCAACAGACTCAGCAGCAATACCAACAGGCACTTGGCGATACTTCCATCACAACGGAAATTGCCTTACTCAATCACTACTACCTTGCTGAGGTATACCACCAACAATATCTCGCTAAGAACCCCAATGGGTATTGTGGTATTGGTGGCACAGGCGTCTGTTTTCCTCCTCAATAACCAGACGGCACATAACAAAAACGCTCTTGGCTTTAAACCAAGAGCGTTTCTAAAAATTCTATTGATATTTGTATTTTACATCGCTAGCGCAGCGATCTCGATGTTAATTTCTTTAAATGCATCGAGCTTTTGTTTGTCACCGACTTCTGGTAGTAACACTTTGCCGTTATCGAACCGAAACACCCCGATACCCGCAATGAAAAACTGTCCCTTAAAAAGCGTTTTAACAAATTTAGCAATTTGTCTCGGACGATAAACCGTAAACTTTCGCAGCATAACCTAACCTCAATATCCGTTTGAGTACAACCATCATGTTCCCGCTTTATGCGAGTGTTGTCGCAATATTTTTTGCGCTCGTGACAAGTATACAGCATATTTATTTGTTCACAAAAGATAAATTAACATCTTTGCAACAAACTATAAATTACTGTTATGCTTGGTATGATTTTATCAAGTAAAGGACATCTCTTGGTCAAATCGCACCAATAACATTGTGGTAATTCCTAGGTTAACCTATGGTATGCCGCTCAACACAAAGTAATGGAAACAATTACAATGAAACTAAAGCCTCTCCTAACAATAGCAATGCTGTGTTTACCCACTCTTGCTATGGCCACGAATTTACAAGTTGGTGGCAACGCGCGCTCAATATCTGTGAAGGATCATGGTGAGCTTATTCTCAACAATGACGCAATTACTTACCAAGCGTGGAGCAGTAACGATATGCTTGGCAAAGTACGAGTTATTCAAGCCATCGCTGGCCGTAGTAGCTCAAAAGAGATGAATGCCCCACTAATGAAAGCCATTACGGATGCGAAATTTCCAGAAGACAGCTACCAAACCACGACGATCATCAACCAAGATGATGCAATGTGGGGCACAAGCTCCTTTGTCAAATCTTCAGCTGAAGACAGCAAGCAAGAATTCCCATGGTCATCCATGGTGCTCGATAAACACGGCCTAGTCGCCAACGCATGGCAACTCAAAGAAGATAATTCAGCAATTATCGTTCAAGATAAGCAAGGCAAGATTCTGTATGTTAAAGAAGGCGCTTTAACAGATAGTGAGGTTCAAGAAGTGCTGACGATGATCAGCGATAACCTATAACCTCTCGCTATGTTGAAATCATAATGGGAGCAAAGTCGCTCCCATTGTTTTTTTCCTGTTAGAAACCCAAAGCGGACCATTGTTTACGTTGGTAAATATTTTGATTTGTTATAACATAACAAATCAAAATTAAACGAGAACAAGTCGCATGTCGCTGATTCAACTGATGAAAACAGGTTCTAAGCTAAGAGCTGCATTGTGCTTAAGCTTGCTGCTGCTTGCTCTCAATGCCCTATCCATCGAGCACAGCTACGATTCTCACATCGACCACCAGGAACATCATTGCCCTTTATTTACCAAAGGCACCCATTCACTTCCCGTCAGTCTTTTCCATGCAGCGTCAGTGGTTGTTTCTCATTCAAGATTGATCAATATAGATAATAGTGTCTGCCATTCAAAGCCGGAGTGCATCAGTGCACGCTCGCCGCCTTTGCTTACCTAGACTCACTAAAATCATCTATTGTTATCACAGACTAAAATTTAAGGAATACCAATGAAACTCAAGATGACTCTATTAGCTGGACTCGTAGTCTCCCAATTTGCAGTGGCAGAAGAAAACTTCCGACAACACGATGCTCATGTTCACGGCCATGTCGAGTTCAATATTGCTCAAGATGGACAAGACCTTTTGGTGGAGATTACAGCTCCTGGCGCGGATGTAGTCGGCTTCGAGCATGCCCCGAAAACTGACGCAGAAAAAGCGGCGCTTACCAAAGCCAAAGCGACACTCAACGACGTAAATAACCTACTGATCCTACCAAAGGCTGCTGGATGCCAGCTCGTGGATGCGGATATTGATAACACGCTAGAGTCTCATCAAGGCCATGATGACCACGATGACCATCACAACCATAAAGATCATGATGATCATAAAGGTCACGACGACCACCACGATCATGACCATGACCATGACGGACACGATGATCATAAGGGTCATGACGACCATCATGACCATAAAGAACACGATGATCACAAAGGTCATGACAACCACGACCACGACCACGACCACGACCACGACCACGACCACGACCACGACCACGACCATCATGATGGACATGGTGAATTCAACGTGCAATACCAATTTACCTGTAGTGATTTCAGTGAGTTAAACCAAATTGACACAAAATGGTTTAGCTACTTCCCTGCAACTGAAAAAGTCTCTGTTAACCTGTTAACGGACACAGCACAATCTGCAACTGAACTAACCTCTGGCAACACTGTCATTAAACTGTAAGCATCTCGCCCTAAGAAGTAGCTTTGCTCTCTTAGGGCATCTTCTTGGATAAGAGGACATTATGGCTAGAGTAATCGAACTCACCGATCTCACTTTCAAATGGCACCCAGAACAAGCCCCCACACTCGATATTCCTTCACTCACTATAGAACAGGGTGAACATCTATTCTTAAAAGGACCAAGTGGCTGCGGGAAATCGACCTTATTGGGGCTACTCACTGGTATCAATACAGCAACTTCAGGCAATGTTGTCGCTCTGGGACAGTCACTACAATCATTATCTGCCAGTGCTAGAGATAAATTTAGGGCGGATCATATAGGCTATATATTCCAACAGTTTAACCTGCTGCCGTATCTCTCTGTCATTGATAACGTCACTTTACCTTGCCGGTTTTCTCAAGTCAGAAAAAACAAGGTAGCGGGCCCTTTAGAGCAAGAAGCCAAGCGGCTGCTCGAACACTTAAGGCTGCCTTCACACCTTCTCAACAAACCGGTGATTGAGCTCAGTATTGGTCAACAACAACGTGTGGCCGCCGCACGTGCCTTAATTGGTCAGCCTGAATTTCTTATTGCCGATGAGCCAACTTCGGCTTTGGATCACGATAACCGAGAAGCTTTTATCGAATTACTTATGGAACAAGCCAACCAAGCTCATTCCACGCTGATCTTTGTCAGCCACGACCCGACGCTCGAATCCCTATTTACGCGAAGCGAAAATTTACTGGATATCAACCAAGCGAGAGCATTATGAGTATTACATTGAAACTAGCTTGGAAAAGTCTTCTCAACCGAAAAACCACCGCATTGTTAACCGTTATGACAGTGGCGATTTCGGTTATTCTTCTCATGGGTGTTGAACGTATTCGAACTCAAGCAAAAAGCAGCTTTGCCAACACGATTTCAGGCACAGACCTCATCGTCGGTGGTCGTTCTGGCCAAGTGAACCTGCTGCTCTACTCTGTCTTTCGTATTGGTAATGCCACCAATAATATCGATTGGAAAAGCTATGAAGAGTTTAGCCAACATCGCGCTGTTGACTGGGCAATTCCCATTTCTCTTGGAGACTCACACAAAGGTTTTCGAGTCATGGGAACTAATCACAGCTATTTCGAGCACTACCAATATGGACAGAAGCAACATTTAAGCTTCTCTTCAGGCCATGAATTTAATGGGCTATTTGAAACCGTGCTGGGCTCCGATGTTGCCAAATCCCTAGGCTATGATATTGGCAGTGAAATCATTATTGCGCACGGCATCAGCGATGTCGGCTTTAGCCGTCATGAAAACCTCCCTTTCAAAGTGGTCGGTATACTCGCCCCTACAGGGACACCAGTCGATAAAACCGTTCATGTTTCTCTTGAAGCAATTGAAGCGATACATGTTGGTTGGGAATCTGGTGCAAATCTGGGTAACACACCAAGCAAAGAACAGCTGGAACAGATTGACTTCCAACCTAAGCAAATCACGGCCATGTTGATAGGTCTTAAGAGCAAGATTCAGACCTTCGCTCTACAAAGACAGATTAATACCTATAAGCAAGAGCCACTAAGCGCCATTCTTCCAGGTGTCGCCTTGCATGAATTATGGGGCATGATGAGCGTGGCTGAACAAGCGTTGCTTATCGTCTCTATTTTTGTTGTCGTCGCAGGTTTGATGGGAATGCTCTCAAGCTTACTGACTAGTTTACAAGAGAGACGAAGAGAGATGGCGATACTACGTGCCATGGGAGCTAGACCACGACACGTGTTCACCTTGTTGGTCAGTGAGGCCACCGTTCTAACTTCTGTCGGTATCATTTGCGGTATTGGTGGCATGTATGCCATGCTAGCGGTCGCTGCGCCAATCATCACTGCAAACTACGGTATCAATATTGCGCTAACCGCAATTACTGCTCATGAGTGGATGTTGCTAGGGTTTGTTCAAATCGCAGGAATGATCATTGGATTCTTCCCTGCACTGCGCGCGTACCGACAATCATTAAGCGATGGCATGACCATCCGAATTTAGCGAGATTGACATGAAAATACTGCCTAAACTCGTTGGCATTCTATTATTAACGATAAGCATGCTAATGCCACATATGGCGTTAGCAAAGGATGAATCTGATCTATTAAAACTCGATTGGATCGATTTGATCCCCGAGAAAGAACGCAACCAGTTTGATGCGATGGGCATGCCTGCCATTGATCACTCTGGCGGTGTAATGGAGCAATCAAAATTGGGCTCTGTCCGACAAGAGCTTAATGGCAGTATGGTCAAGATCCCTGGCTTTGTTATTCCACTTGAAGGCGATGAAGACATGGTGACTGAATTTCTATTGGTTCCTTACTTTGGCGCCTGTATTCACGTACCACCACCGCCACCAAACCAAATCATTTATGTAAAGTTTAAAGAAGGTGCACCTGTACATCGTTTGTGGGATGTTATTTACGTGGTAGGAACATTGAAGACGGAAACCATCAATTCTGAGCTCGCTGAAACTGCCTATCTGATTGATGGAATCCGTATTGAAGATTATGACGATGGTTAGAATGCACGCTGAATAGCGTAGAGGCGTTAAAAGTAAACATTTCGTTAACAGTGCTAGCTTGTCATATTGCCAATCAATCTTCTACTTAGCTGATGAAAGTAGATAGATAAGCTAGCACTCCGAGATAAACACATAGCAATAATGCTACCGAAACGTGTTTTTTAACTCTATTCTCTCCTGAGTGACTCATAAAGCCCTCCTTAGTTACACCTCAAATTTAACAAAAATTTATCATTTATCCCAGCATTTTTTACAATATGATGGCCGTTATTGTTAATTCGGAAAATAGCTCACATAAATAGAACTAGTCAGCACCATAAAATATCGCTAAATTGATGATCAATCGTACAATTTTACTGCCTATCTTGAATTCGTTTTTATGAGCAAATTACCTGTCGATCAGCAATCACAAACTACCGAGCCAAACACGCAGAACGAACAGGCTCACAAAAAAAGCCACCATATGAAGGACAGTGGCAGCAGAATACGTGCTATTGCTCAAGCACATAGTTTGGACGCATTGATTGCAGAGGAAACCCCAAGTAAAAGCCTATTTGAACGCGCCATGTTGCGCGAAAAGCAGAGTAAAGAGCAGCGACAAAAGAACTTAGAACAAATTGTGAAAGCCGCGCTGACATCGTGCAAGAATGAAGTGGCAGGAGAGCCAGACTTTGACTGGCTGGTGCGTTATTTCGACATGGCTAAGGAAATTCACAACAGCTCAATGCAAAAGCTATGGGCACAGGTGCTAAAACGGGAGGTGACCAATCCTGGTTCAACTTCAATGAAAGCTCTAAAAACCCTTAGAGACATGACGCCAAAAGAAGCACAAACTCTACAACGCGCAGCTTCTTTGGCTTGCAGTTTTGGTACCGATACTAGCCGAAAACTACTACTTGGTATTCGCCATCAGGCAGGGTTATTTAGCTTTTCTAAACGCGAAAGCCTTGATGAACTAAGCCTAGGTGAATTTCAATTTCCCTATTCCAGCCTGTTATTACTTGTTGAGCTCGGCATCCTGCTCGCCACCGAATTAGAGTCTGGTGAAATCACCAAAGAGCCCGCACTTAAGCTCGGTTATCAAGGTAAAGAAATGACGTTGCAGCCAAAGCATAAAGGCATCACGTTAACCTACTACCGATTTACCCCAACAGGTAACGAGTTGTGCCAATTGCTTGGAAACCGTAGCAATAACCAGTACCGCGATAAACTGCTAGAGTTACTGAATAGAAAGTTCATTGTGAAGGGTGACACGGCCAACTCGTTTCATCATACGGTTTAGCGAATGATACTTCGCTCAGCCAGTGCCTGAATACACTGTTCAACCAGTTCCTCAACTTTATATGCGTCGGCATTTAAATGAATTTCGGGTTCGATGGGCTGTTCATATTCAGAATCTATCCCGGTGAAATTCTTGATTTCTCCCGCTCGTGCTTTCTTGTATAACCCTTTAGGATCCCGCGCTTCACAAACCGCCAAGCTCGCATCAACAAAGACTTCCAAGAATTCGCCTTGAGGTAATAGCTCACGCACTAAAGCTCGCTCTTCTCGGTGAGGAGAGATAAAGGCTGAGAGCACGATAAGACCCGCGTCCGCCATCAATTTTGTTAGCTCACCAACTCTTCGAATGTTCTCTCGTCTATCTTGCTGAGAAAAGCCTAGGTCTCGACAGAGCCCGTGTCGCACATTATCGCCATCTAGCAAATAGGTGTGATAACCGCGTTGCGTAAGTTCAGTTTCCAGAGCGCCTGCCACCGTTGATTTTCCAGCACCGGAAAGCCCCGTAAACCACAACACTACTGGCTGCTGATTTTTTAAGGTTGCACGCTCTGACTTGGTTACCTGGTGCTGATGCCAAATAACGTTTTCATCTTTGTTTATTTCGGCGCTTGCCAGTGCACTATTTGACATAGTAAGTCCTTGTAAAAATACTTAAAACGGGAAGAAATAGGGAATAAGTGCCAATACCAAAACGGAATAGACAATAGAGATAGGTATCCCAATTCTCATGTAATCTTTCAGTTGGTAATTACCAACGCTATAAACCAGTAGATTAGTCTGATAACCATAAGGAGAGATAAAACTCGCGCTCGCACCAAACAGCACAGCCATTATGAAAGGCATGGGATCAACGCCGTAGCCGACCGCCATACTGTAGCCAATGGGAAACGCCAATGCCGCGGCTGCATTATTGGTCACCAATTCGGTTAGGATAAGTGTCACCAAGTAAGTAGCCACTAACGCTCCAAATACTCCCCAACCATTGAATAGCTCGATAAACATCGCTCCCATTCGCTCAGAGAGGCCAGTAGATATCATCAACTGCGCGATAGACAACGCCGAGCCAACAATCACCACAATGTCGACCGGAAAGCGACGCCTTAGCTCGCCGATATTAACGATGCCAAAGGCCAGAACGGCAATTAGATACAGTGCTAGCCCCTTAATTATGGGGAGAATGTGAGTGAGTGCTAACGCAATCACAGCAACAAAACCAAGCAGCACGTAACTCGATTTAGCAAAATCAAGTTTGGCACTGGAATCTAAGTCATTGACCAGCACAAACTCTTTTCGATGTTGGCGACGAGCCTGTTCGAACCCTTTACCAGGCGCCAACACCAATGTATCTCCGGCCTGTAAGATAATATTGCCGAGACCACCTTCCAGTCGTTCATGACCACGCCGAATAGCCACCACAACCGCATCAAAACGGTCACGAAAATGGCTCGATTTAAGCGTGTTATTACAGAAGGTCGCCGATGAGCTGACCACCACTTCCAATAGGTTCTGTCCGTTGAGATGGTGCTGCCCGAAAAACGTCAAACCCTGAATTTCTTGAAGAGTAGCAACACTTTCCACATCACCACAAAACAGCAGACGATCCTTAGCTTGAAGGACAAAGTTAGGGTCAACTGAAGCCAGAGTTTCACCATCTCGTACCACTTCGGCCAAAAACAACTTTCGTAATGCCCTGAGATTGTTCTCTGCGATACTTCGTCCCACTAGTGGTGAGCCAGGCTCCACTCGAGCTTCCAAAAAGTAGGGCAAATCATCTTGATTCGCATCATCATAATTAGGCAGAAGATAACTTAATGGAATCAGTACCAATACTCCACCGACTAAGACACTAAGTCCTATCCAAGTTGGTGCGAAAAAGTCCAAACTGGGTAAGCCCACATCTTCGACGAAGCTATTGATTATAAGGTTGGTAGAAGTACCAATTAGCGTCAGTGTGCCTCCAAGGATAGCCGCATAAGATAAAGGAATAAGCAGCTTTGAAGGGGCATGACGCTGGTTGCGCTTAATAGCGCCAATTAATGACACAACAACAGCGGTATTGTTGGTAAAAGAAGAGAGCAAAGCCGTAGAGACCCCAAGCTTTGCCACCACTGAGCCTAAACGGCCTGTAGCAATGGAACGACTGACCCAACTGATCAATCGCGTTTTTTCTAACGCGGCGGATGAAAGAATCAGTAGCACCAATGTTAATAGCGACGAATTCGTAAAATTGGTCGCTATCGCATTGAGCTCTAACATACCGGAAATAAACGCGATAAACGCAGCACCAGCAAAGATAAGGCTCGGTTTTATCTGGGTCGCGATCAAGCAAGCAATGATAGACATCAACAATGCTAGCACTACTCCTTGTTCCCACATATCCTTCTCCCTACTGCTTAATGCTACGTTACATTGATTTCACGTCACAATGGTTCCAACTAACTAAGACGTTAGATATTGGCATCCCACTCAGGGAAGTGCTTCATAATGAGTGCTTTCAGTTCTTTCTCAAATGCCCCCATGCGCTCTTGAGGTGAACGTTGTTCTTCAGCTAATGCTTCACGAACCAAGCCTGCACCTACTGTGACATTAGTGAGTCGGTCGATAACAATAAAACCACCGGTATCTTGCACCGCATCATAACTATCTACCGCAACTGACTCTGTAAGTGACCACTCACATAAACCAATACCGTTGAGAGGCAAAGCGTCAGTATCAAAAGACTTCAGTGTATTAATGTCATATTGATGACGAACACCTTCTAGCTGGCCCTGAGTTTTCTTACCTGCAATCTTGATGTCATAGCTTTTACCTGCAGCCAAAGGCTCATCAGTCATCCAAACCACATCAGCAAGCAGACGATTTGACGACACCACTTTCGCGTCTTGTTTTACAATCAAGTCACCGCGACTAATATCGATCTCATCACTTAAAGTCAGCGTTACTGCTTGACCAGCAAATGCGCGAGGCAAATCACCATCGAACGTCACAATACGTTCTACACGTGATGTTTTCCCAGAAGGTAGTGCTTTGATTTCATCGCCAACCTGTATTTCGCCTGAACCAATGGTGCCAGCAAAACCGCGAAAATCGAGGTTAGGTCTATTCACATATTGCACTGGGAATCGGAAATCTCCATTCTGCTTCTCTTGGTCGATATCGACTTTTTCTAGCAGATCAAGCAGTGGCTCTCCTTGATACCAATCCATGTTGTTGCTCAAGTCGACCACGTTATCGCCTTCTAGAGCAGAGATAGGAATCATCTGGATATTGATGTCTTTGCCTAAGTTTTCCGAAAACGTTAGGTATTCATCACGAATTGCTTCGTAACGCTGCTGAGAGAAGTCCACTAGGTCCATTTTATTAACCGCAACGATAAAGTGCTTAAGACCCAACAAGCTCGAAATAAACGAATGACGACGCGTCTGATCCAATACTCCTTTTCGAGCATCGATCAAGATAACTGCAAGATCACAGGTCGACGCACCGGTCGCCATGTTACGAGTGTATTGTTCGTGCCCTGGCGTATCGGCAATAATGAATTTTCGTTTCTGAGTTGAGAAATAACGGTAAGCTACATCGATGGTAATACCTTGTTCGCGCTCTGCTTGCAGACCATCAACCAATAAGGCCAAATCAGGCTTCTCACCCGTTGTTCCCACTCGTTGACTATCAGAGTGAACGGCCGCCAATTGATCTTCATAGATTTGCTTAGAGTCGTGGAGTAAACGGCCAATTAAAGTACTCTTGCCATCATCAACCGAACCGCATGTCAGGAATCGGAGTAAAGATTTGTGTTGATGCTGATTCAGGTAGCCTTCAATACCTAGTTCAGCAAGTTGTGCTTCTACTGCGCTATTCATAATCTGTTCCTTCGATCCTTAAAAGTAGCCTTGACGTTTCTTAAGCTCCATCGATCCTGACTGATCGTGGTCGATCGCTCGCCCTTGTCGCTCACTGGATGTGGCCACTAACATTTCTTCTATGATGCCTGTCAGTGTATTTGCTTCCGATTCAACGGCCCCCGTTAATGGATAGCAACCCAATGTTCTAAAGCGTACGCTCTTATGTTCCACAGTCTCATCAGAACCAATCTCCATGCGATCATCATCAACCATGATCAGCATGCCATCACGCTCGACAACGGGACGCGGGGCTGCAAGATAAAGTGGAACGATTTCGATATTCTCTAAGTAGATGTATTGCCAAATATCAAGCTCAGTCCAGTTAGATAGTGGGAATACACGAATGCTTTCCCCTTTATTGATTTGACCGTTATAGGTTTTCCACAGCTCTGGTCGTTGGTTTTTAGGGTCCCAAGTATGGTTTTTGTCACGGAAAGAGTAGACACGCTCCTTAGCTCGCGATTTCTCCTCATCACGTCTTGCACCACCAAACGCTGCATCAAAACCATATTTATTTAACGCTTGCTTAAGTCCCTGTGTTTTCATGATATCGGTGTGCTTTGAAGATCCGTGTACAAATGGACTGCACCCCATCGCAAGCCCTTCTGGATTCTTGTGAACCAAAAGCTCAAATCCATATTTCTCTGCAGTGCGATCGCGAAATTCGATCATTTCTTTGAATTTCCAATCGGTATCAACATGCAGCAACGGAAATGGGATTTTTCCGGGATAAAATGCTTTGCGAGCTAAATGCAGCATGACAGAAGAGTCTTTGCCGATGGAGTACATCATGACTGGATTATCAAATTCGGCAGCCACTTCTCGGATGATATGGATGCTTTCGGCTTCCAATTGTTTTAGGTGTGTGAGTCTTTCTTGGTCCATGTGTTGTGCTTCCTTTTTCTATGTCGGCCACACTGTGACCAACACAAGACTGATTCAATAATGACTGTGATTAGGCGCGCTGACTTGCGACTCGTTGGTTTGGCTGAACCTCATCATGCTCTCGCTCAAACCACGATAGCTCGTCAGCAAGAGAGACGACTTCTCCTACAACAATAAGTGCCGGTGATTCAGCCTGTTGCGCTAACTCAGGTAAATTCGATAACTGGCCACGCAACACTTTTTGTGAGCGCTGAGTCCCACGTTCAATAATTGCGACTGGAACGGCGTTACTACGACCGTGCGCAAGCAGTTGCTGCTGTATGTAGTCGGACTTCATCAGTCCCATATAGATGACAAGCGTTTGGTTACCCCTAGCTAGGGTTGACCAATCCATATCATCAGCGTCAGGCTTTAGATGTCCTGTAACAAATAATGCAGATTGCGCGTAGTCGCGATGAGTAAGCGGAATGCCTGCATACGCTGTCGCACCTGCCGCTGCCGTGATACCAGGAATAACTTGAAATTGGATGCTTGCTGCCGCGAGTACCTGCAGCTCTTCGCCGCCGCGACCAAATACGAAGGGGTCACCACCTTTAATACGTGCGACCTTATGTCCACTTTGCGCAAACTCTACCAATAATTGATTGGTCTTCTCTTGCGGAACACTGTGATGACCAGCACGCTTACCTACGCAAACTAAAATGGTACTTTCTGGAACCAACTCCATGATTTCATCAGAAACCAGATAGTCGTAAAGTACGACATCCGCTTGTTGAAGTAGATTGAGAGCCTTCAGGGTCAGTAGTTCAGGATCGCCAGGGCCTGCACCAATTAGCGCAACTTCACCCGCTCGTAATATTGAACTTGGCAACTTGGGCTTACGATAACTGCTCACCAAAGTTGGTGTGGCTACCTTGCCCGTTGGGAGTGGTTGAGACGAATCCATAATAACAATCCTTCGCTAGTCGAATGATGGCATTATGACCACTCCTCTATATTACCTGAAATTCTAAAATTTCATTTTTTATTCCAAAAGTCACTAAGAAGATTTTATTAGCGCAGAACAATGTGAATTTTTGATCCATCTTCCGCCCGGTTTTGACGAATGGAACTAGGCTTGAAACAAAAGTTGCGAGATGAGTATCAGATTGCACTTGAGCGTGCATTTAAGATCACACTTTTTATGTATACGTAAACTTTCTTACACAACAAATTGCTACACTTAGCAAGTTTAAAATCAATTACCCCTACAAAGGATATGAAGATGAAAGTGGCAGTGAAACCTATTTCAATTGCAGTTCTTGGTGGCATGCTAGCGATGGCGGGCCCAGCAATGGCAGATGAAATTAAGCTCCGAATTATCGAAACAACTGACATTCACACCAATGTCATGGACTATGACTATTACAAAGATAAGCCAACTCAGAAGATTGGTTTAGCTCGAGCTGCCACACTAGTAAAAGAAGCGCGTAATGAAGTAACGAACAGTGTTCTCGTTGATAACGGTGACCTTATTCAAGGTAGTCCGATGGGCGATTATATGGCGTCTAAGGGCATCAAGCCTGGTGAAACACATCCAGTCTATAAAGCGATGAATCAATTAGACTACGATGTGGGTAACATCGGTAACCACGAGTTTAACTACGGTCTAGAGTTTTTAGCGACAACATTGGAAGGTGCTAACTTCCCGTACGTCAGCGCTAACGTATTTGATAAGAAAACGGGCGAACACTACTTCAAGCCTTATTTAATCAAAACACACACCTTCAAAGACACTGATGGCAATGCTCACGAAGTTAAAGTTGGTTATATCGGCTTTGTTCCACCACAAATCATGGTATGGGATAAGAAGAACTTAGAAGGTAAAGTTTTCGCCAAAGACATTAAAGAAACCGCTGAAAAGCTCGTCCCTCAAATGAAAAAGGAAGGCGCAGACATTATTGTTGCGATTCCTCACTCTGGCGTATCAAGTGACCCTTACAAAGCTGGCGCAGAAAACTCGACCTATTACTTATCTGAAGTAGACGGTATTGATGCCATTGCATTTGGTCACTCTCATGCCGTATTCCCTGGTAAAGGTTTTGACAATATTCAAGGCGTTGATAACCAAAAAGGTACAATTAACGGTGTTGCAGCGGTTATGCCTGGCCGTTGGGGTAGCCACGTCGGTGTGATGGATCTTGTGTTAGAACAAGATGGCGATAGCTGGAAAGTCGCGGAAGCGCAAACAGAAGCACGCCCTATTTTCGACGCTACCAATAAGAAACCACTTGTTGACGCTGATAAAGGCATCGTTAGCGCAGTCAAAGAAGATCACAATGCAACACGCGACTTCGTTAATCAACCTATTGGTAAAGCGAATGACGTGATGTACAGCTTCCTTGCTCTAGTTCAGGATGATCCTACGGTTCAAATCGTCAACTTAGCGCAAAAAGACTATGTAGAGACCATGATTCAAGGTGATCCGGACCTAGATGGTTTACCGGTACTTTCTGCTGCAGCTCCATTTAAAGCCGGTGGTCGTAAAAATGACCCAGCAAACTTCACTGAAGTAGAGTCAGGTCAGCTTACATTCCGTAACGCAGCCGACCTTTATCTCTATCCAAATACACTAGTTGCTCTGAAAGTAACCGGTAAAGAAGTCAAAGAGTGGCTTGAGTGCTCTGCTGGCCAATTCAAGCAAATTGATGTGACATCAAGCCAGCCTCAATCGCTTATCGATTGGGATGGTTTCCGCACTTATAACTTTGATGTTATGGACGGGGTAAACTACCAGGTCGATGTCAGTAAGCCTGCTCGTTATGATGGTAACTGCAAACTACTTGACGGTAACAGTGAGCGAATCGTAGATCTTACCTACAAAGGTAAACCAATCGACATGAAACAAACCTTTATCATTGCGACTAATAACTACCGTGCATACAGCAACAAGTTCCCAGGTACAGGCAGTGACTTTATTGCGTTTGATTCACCGGATGAAAACCGTACTATCGTGGCCAACTACATCTCTAAAGTTAGCCAAGAAAAAGGTGAAGTCACACCAAGCGCAGATAACAACTGGCGTTTTGCTCCGATCAAAGCGGATGTTGCATTAGATGTTCGTTTTGAAACATCACCATCGGATAAAGCGGCACAGTTCATCAAGGACAAAGGTCAATATCCAATGAAGAAAGTCGCTACTGATGATGTCGGTTTCGCGGTTTACCAAATCGATCTACAAAAATAATTAAGTTAATCGATATTAAGCCACGCATAATGCGTGGCTTTTTTTTTGCTGTCCGTTTAGTCTAAGAAAAAACAGTGACAAGTGAGAACTATGATTAATTGGAACACTAAAACCTTTACCCAGCTAACCACACTTGAGTTGTATGAACTGTTGAAGCTTCGAGTCGACGTGTTTGTCGTAGAGCAAACCTGCCCTTACCCTGAGTTGGATAATCATGACCAAGTTAACGGAGTTCATCATTTAATGGGCTATGATGGCGACACTCTTGTCGCATGTGCAAGACTATTACCCAAAGGCACTACATACGACTATGTAAGTATCGGTAGAGTCGCAACTAAAGCGTCACATAGAGGTGGCGGACTTGGTCATGATCTCATTGTTCAAGCCAAGCAGGAGTGCCAGCGTCTTTGGCCTAATGAAACCATAAAGATTGGCGCACAATCTCATCTACAAAAATATTATTCGCGACACGGTTTTGAAGCTTGCTCTGAAGAGTATATGGAAGACGATATCCCCCATATAGATATGAAACTTCTAAAATAAACAAAGGGGCCAATATAGGCCCCTTTGTTTATTGAATTGCTCTTAATTACTTCGTTGTCACTTACTACGACCGAAGCCTCCATCTGATAGTCTAAAGAACATGATGGACTGATCGCCACGTTCAATTTGTAGAATATCTAGATTACCTTCTGGGCTGAATTTGAACCGAATCAACTGACCTTGCTTAATACGACTTAACGGTTTGTCGCTTCCTTCTATTCTTGCTAACGAATTCAGGTCGGCCATAGATAACTGGTTTTTACGAAACACCTGCGCCAGTGTGTCACCTTTTTTGACGGTATACTCACGCCAATTGGTTTCTACTAACTGCTCAGACTGTACGCTGGAGGGTTGTTCGCTAAGAGACTCGGTATTAACACTTACAGCGATTCGCTGATTGGACTGAGTCGCTTGAGCGGGTTCGTTCTTTTTGGTTGGGATGAGTAGTAATACCACCAATAGAGGAATTAGAACGCTTAATAGACGTCGATGAAGACGTGGAAGTCTCATCCAGAACGCCTTAATTTTTGACGTCCATTGTGAAACATCAGGCTTATTTATTTTCTTTAAGCTCGAAAAGTCGAGAGCCTGCCATTTGTCCTTTAGCACTTGAACGTGGTCAACTTTTTGCTTCTTTCTTTGACGACGATTCATTACATTCCGTCTCCTAATAAACAACCGCTTCAGTTTAAAAAAACCTGCGTTTAGAGTATAGGAAAATCGCAGGAATTACCTTTTATAGCAGTCAAATGTCACAACTTTAACAACGAAAACGAATTAATTAGTAAAAGTTGGTTAGAGCGTTTCGGTTTCACACTAGAACTGGTATCCTTTCACCTTCATTCGAATAGCAAGAGAGACCGTCATGTCTGACGTGAAATTAGAAACTGTAGAACAGAAAGCAAGCTATGGTATTGGTCTACAAATGGGCCAACAACTTGCAGGTAGCGGCCTTGAAGGCCTAAACGTAGACGCAATCGCTAAAGGCATTGCAACTGCGCTAACTGGTGACATGCCAGAAATCGAAATCGACGCAATCAATGCAGCTCTTCAAGAGCTTCACACTCGTGCAGAATCAGCTCGTCAAGAAGCGGCGAAAGCAGCGGCAGCAGACGGCGAAGCTTTCCTAAAAGACAACGCTCTACGTTCAGAAGTAACTGTTCTTGAGTCTGGTCTTCAATACGAAGTAATTACTGAAGGTACTGGTACAGTACCAACGGCAGAGAACACAGTACGTGTTCACTATCACGGTGAACTAACAGACGGTACTGTCTTCGACAGCTCAGTATCTCGCGGTCAGCCTGCAGAGTTCCCTGTGACTGGCGTAATTAAAGGTTGGGTTGAAGCACTTCAACTAATGCCTGTAGGTTCTAAGTGGAAACTATACATCCCTCAAGACCTAGCATATGGTGAGCGTGGCGCTGGTGCTGCTATCCCTCCATTCGCTGCTCTTGTATTTGAAGTAGAGCTTCTAGACATTCTGGCGTAATGTCACATTTAAATTGAATCTAAAGCAGTGCTATTAAGCGCTGCTTTTTTTTACGCTATGCTTTAACTATCAGTAATTAATAGGACAAAGCATGACTAAAAGTGTGATTTTAACCTTAGCGATAACTACCACCTTCTCATTCAATAGCTACGCCGAATTCGATATATCTGGCGTTAGTTCTGACTCTGCGAGTAGTCTATTAAATAGCGCCTCTCAATTGGCTCAAACTAACTCACCAGTTGTCGACAACTTAGTTAAAGAGCTGTCGATTTCACCACAACAGGCAGCAACAGGCACTGGTGCGCTGCTTTCTCTAGCTAAAAATCAGTTGGGCTCAGGACAAGGGAGTGAATTGAATTCACTAATTCCAGGGCTAAGTTCACTCACAAATAGTGGTTTACTCAGTTCAGTAGAGAATATGGAAAGTGTTAAAAATGCCTTTGCATCAGTAGGATTGGACCCAGCTTTGATCTCCCAATTCACGCCAGTAATATTGGATTATCTGGGCACACAAGGCGCGAGCAGTGGCTTAATGAACTCGTTGAGTGGCTTATGGCAGGAATAGGCAACATTGCTACGCGATGTTCTATCGATAGCAAATTCTATAGATACAAAAAAGCCGAGCATAAATGCTCGGCTTTTCAGTTCTTACGAACCTACTGATTACTCAGCAGCAGCTTCTTCAGATGCTTCTGGGCGATCTACAAGCTCAATGTAAGCCATTGGAGCTTTATCACCAGCACGGAAGCCAGCTTTTAGGATACGAGTGTAACCGCCCTGACGAGCAGCAAAACGTGGACCTAGTTCGTTGAATAGTTTCGCAACTACTTCGTTATCACGAGTACGTGCAAATGCTAGACGACGGTTAGCAACACTGTCAGTCTTAGCTAGTGTAATCAAAGGCTCAACTACGCGACGTAGCTCTTTTGCTTTAGGCAATGTAGTCTTGATTACTTCATGACGTACAAGAGAGCTAGCCATATTGCTGAACATCGCTTTGCGATGGCTGCTGTTGCGGTTGAGTTGACGACCACTCTTACGATGGCGCATGACCTAATCCTTCTAACTAGTATCGATTAATCTTCAGCGATAGACGCTGGTGGCCAATTTTCTAGGCGCATGCCCAGAGAAAGACCACGTGATGCAAGTACGTCTTTAATCTCAGTAAGAGATTTTTTACCAAGGTTTGGCGTTTTAAGTAGCTCAACCTCAGTACGCTGTACAAGATCACCGATGTAGTGAATCGCTTCTGCTTTTAGACAGTTAGCAGAGCGAACTGTTAGTTCAAGATCGTCTACAGGACGCAGTAGAATAGGATCGAACTCCGGCTTCTCTTCCTTCTCCTCAGGAACACGTACATCACGAAGATCTACGAATGCATCCAATTGCTCAGCTAGGATAGTAGCTGCGCGACGGATAGCTTCCTCAGGTTCTAGAGTACCGTTCGTTTCCATATCGATAACAAGCTTGTCTAAGTCAGTACGCTGCTCAACACGTGCCGCTTCTACAGCGTAGGCAATTTTGTCTACTGGGCTGTAAGTTGCGTCAACAAGCAAACGACCGATTGGACGCTCATCTTCTTCAGTATGGATACGAGCTGAAGCTGGAACGTAACCACGACCACGTTCAACTTTGATTCGCATAGAAATCTCAGCGTTGTCATCCGTTAGGTGACAAATAACGTGTTCTGGGTTAGCGATCTCTACATCACCATCATGGGTGATGTCACCTGCAACAACAGGGCCTGAGCCTGATTTGTTCAGTGTAATAAACACTTCATCTTTGCCTTCCGCGACGCGAACAGCTAGGCCTTTCAAGTTTAGAAGTATCTCAAGGATATCCTCTTGAACGCCTTCTTTAGTGCTGTACTCGTGCAGAACGCCTTCGATTTCAACTTCTGTCACTGCACAACCTGGCATAGACGAAAGTAAAATACGGCGAAGTGCATTACCTAGAGTGTGACCAAAGCCACGCTCTAATGGCTCAAGAGTTACTTTTGCGTGTGTCGTGCTGATCTGTTCGATGTCAACAAGACGTGGCTTAAGAAATTCTGTTACAGAACCCTGCATTGTGTCCTCTCTTTAGTTTAAACCTTACTTAGAGTAAAGCTCGACGATCAAGTGTTCGTTAATGTCAGCAGATAGATCTGAACGCTCAGGCATACGCTTGAATGTACCTTCCATCTTGCCAGCATCTACTTCAATCCAAGTTGGTTTTTCACGTTGTTCAGCAACTTCTAGAGCCGCTTTAATACGAGCTTGCTGTTTAGCTTTCTCGCGGATAGAAACAACGTCGTTAGCCGCAACTTTGAAAGAAGGAACGTTTACAACTTTACCGTTAACTAGGATAGCTTTGTGGCTAACTAGCTGACGTGCTTCTGCGCGAGTTGCGCCAAAGCCCATGCGGTAAACTACGTTATCTAGACGACCTTCAAGAAGCTGAAGTAGGTTTTCACCAGTGTTGCCTTTAAGGCGAGCTGCTTCTTTGTAGTAGTTACGGAATTGTTTTTCTAGAACGCCGTAGATACGACGAACTTTTTGCTTCTCACGAAGCTGAACGCCATACTCAGATAGACGACCGCGACGAGCGCCGTGTACACCTGGTGCGTTATCAATTTTACACTTGGTATCGATCGCGCGTACACCAGACTTAAGGAATAAGTCAGTACCTTCGCGACGGCTAAGCTTCAGCTTAGGACCCAAATATCTTGCCATGATTCTTCTCCAATTATCCTAGAAACGTTATACGCGACGTTTCTTAGGTGGACGACAACCGTTATGAGGGATTGGTGTCGCGTCAACGATGTTCGTGATGCGGAAACCAGCAGCGTTCAGTGCGCGAACAGTAGATTCACGACCTGGACCTGGACCCTTAACCATAACTTCCAAGTTCTTAAGACCGTATTCTTTAGCCATTTCAGCACAACGCTCAGCAGCAACCTGTGCAGCGAACGGAGTAGACTTACGAGAACCGCGGAAACCTGAACCACCTGCAGTAGCCCATGCTAGAGCGTTACCTTGACGGTCAGTGATAGTTACGATTGTGTTATTGAAAGAAGCATGGATGTGCGCAACGCCATCTGCAACTTGCTTGCGTACGCGCTTACGAGCGCGAGTTGGTTGTTTAGCCATTGTACTCTACCTTCCCGATTATTTCTTGATCGGCTTACGCGGACCCTTACGGGTGCGAGCGTTGGTTTTAGTACGCTGTCCACGTAGTGGTAGACTGCGACGATGACGAAGACCACGGTAACAGCCAAGGTCCATAAGACGCTTGATGTTCATTGATACTTCACGACGTAGATCACCTTCTACAGTGTACTTAGCTACACCATCACGCAGTTGATCGATCTGCTCTTCAGTTAGTTCACTGATCTTAACATCTTCAGCAATACCCACTTCAGCTAGGATAGCTTGAGAGCGAGTTTTACCGATGCCGTAGATCGCAGTTAGTGCGATTACAGCGTGTTTTTGATCAGGAATGTTAATGCCTGCTATACGGGCCATTATTCACTCCTAGTGTTTCTTAAAAAGAATAGCCGCAGCAAAGCCCGTTATGGATACGCTGCGGAGTGCTACTTCTTTTGCACGCAAAAGGTAGGCCGAGGAATATACTCGACCATACCTTTAATTTCAAGTAAAAATTTCTGCTTAATTAGCCTTGGCGCTGTTTGTGCTTTGGCTCACTGCAGATAACACGCACAACACCGTTGCGCTTGATAACTTTGCAGTTACGGCAGATTTTTTTAACGGAAGCACGAACTTTCATTGCTAAACTCCGTAAATGAAATCTGAGACTACCGCCGGATTAACGGCCGTAACCTTTCAGATTTGCTTTTTTCAACACAGAATCATACTGTTGTGACATCAGATGAGTCTGTACCTGTGCCATAAAGTCCATAATTACTACCACTACGATTAGTAGTGAAGTACCGCCGAAGTAGAAACGAACGTTCCACGCGACCATCATGAACTCGGGAATCAGACAGATAAAGGTAATATATAGAGCACCTGCAAGGGTAAGTCTAGTCATTACTTTATCAATATACTTAGCTGTCTGCTCACCTGGGCGGATGCCGGGTACGAACGCACCAGACTTCTTCAAGTTATCTGCTGTTTCACGCGGGTTGAATACCAACGCCGTGTAGAAGAAACAGAAGAATATAATCGCTGCAGCATAAAGCATTACATACAACGGTTGACCTGGGCTAAGAGCCAATGACACGTCAGTTAACCAACCGAACGCGCTGCTCTCACCATTTTGGCCAAACCATTGAGCCAATGTTCCTGGGAACAGGATAATACTTGATGCAAAGATTGCTGGAATAACACCTGCCATGTTGATTTTCAACGGTAGGTGCGTGCTTTGTGCAGCAAACACTTTACGGCCTTGTTGGCGTTTTGCATAGTTAACGACGATACGACGTTGACCACGCTCCATAAAGACCACAAAGTAAATAACTGCGAAAGCAAGTACAGCAATCAACAGCAGAAGAAGTACGTGCAGTTCACCTTGACGCGCTTGCTCGATTGTTTGACCGATTGCCGAAGGCAATCCAGCAACAATACCTGCAAAGATCAGAATGGAAATACCATTACCGATTCCACGCTCTGTAATTTGTTCACCTAACCACATTAAGAACATGGTACCAGTTACTAAACTTACGGTAGCAATTAGCGTAAACATGGTTTGGTTGATAACAACCAGATTATTGACCATGTTTGGAAGGCCAGTTGCGATACCTATTGCCTGGAATGTTGCAAGTACAAGCGTACCATAACGCGTATATTGGCTAATCTTACGACGCCCTGCCTCACCCTCTTTCTTGAGCTCGGCTAACGCTGGATGAACTACAGTTAGCAACTGGACAACAATCGAAGCCGAAATATACGGCATGATGCCCAGTGCTAAAATAGATGCACGCTCTAATGCACCACCGGAGAACATGTTAAACATTTCTACGATGGTACCTTTTTGCTGTTCGAACAAATCGGCAAGTACAGCCGCGTCAATACCAGGAATCGGCACAAAAGAGCCAGCGCGGAACACTAAAAGTGCACCAATTACAAATAAAAGGCGCGACTTGAGTTCGTTTAAGCCGCTCTTAGCACTACTAAAATCTTGTCCTGGTTTCTTAGCCATCTGTACCTCGTCCCTCGAGATTAATCCTCGATTTTACCGCCTGCAGCTTCGATTGCAGCTTTAGCGCCTTTAGTCACGCGTAGACCTTTAACAGTCACAGCTTTGTTGATTTCACCTGAAAGAACAACTTTTACAAATTCGATGTTCTTAGTGATAACGTTAGCTGCTTTAAGGCTGTTTAGGTCAACAACATCACCAGTTACTTTCGCTAGCTCAGCTAGACGAACTTCAGCAGACACTAGGCTCTTACGAGAAGTGAAACCGAATTTAGGTAGACGCTGTTTCAAAGGCATTTGACCGCCTTCGAAGCCTGGACGAACACTGCCGCCAGAGCGTGATTTTTGGCCTTTGTGACCACGGCCACCAGTTTTACCTAGGCCAGAACCGATACCACGACCTACGCGCTTCTTAGAAGGCTTAGAACCCGCAGCCGGTGATAGAGTATTCAAACGCATTCTGATTACTCCTCAACTTTAACCATGTAGTAAACCTTGTTGATCATACCGCGTACGCACGGAGTATCTTCAAGTTCTACTGTGTGGTTGATTTTACGAAGGCCAAGACCCTTTAGACACGCTTTGTGCTTAGGTAGGCGACCAATTGAGCTCTTAGTTTGAGTTACTTTGATAGTTGCCATGGTGTTCTTACTCCGAAATAGCTTCAACAGTTAGACCACGTTTAGCAGCAACCATTTCTGGTGACTTCATGCTGTCTAGAGCGTCGATCGTTGCACGAACGATGTTGATAGGGTTCGTAGAACCGTATGCTTTAGATAGTACGTTGTGTACACCTGCAACTTCTAGTACTGCACGCATCGCACCACCTGCGATAACACCCGTACCTTCTGCTGCTGGCTGCATGTAAACTTTAGAGCCAGAGTGGCGACCTTTCACCGGGTGGTGAAGAGTGCCTTCGTTTAGCGCTACAGTAACCATGTTACGACGCGCTTTTTCCATTGCTTTTTGAATCGCAGCAGGAACTTCACGGGCTTTACCGTAACCGAAACCTACACGACCGTTACCGTCACCAACTACTGTTAGTGCAGTGAAGCTCATGATTCGACCACCTTTAACCGTCTTAGAAACACGGTTAACTGCGATTAGCTTTTCTTGCAAATCACTAGCTTGTTGTTGTTCTTTAGCCATCTTCCAACCCTACCTTAGAATTTCAGACCAGCTTCGCGAGCAGATTCTGCTAGCGCCGCTACTCGACCGTGGTATTGGAAACCAGAACGATCGAATGCAACAGCAGATACGCCTTTCTCAAGCGCGCGCTCAGCAATAGCTTTACCTACTGCTTTAGCTGCATCGATGTTACCAGTACTCTTAACTTCTTCACGAATTGCTTTTTCTACCGTAGAAGCGGCTGCGATTACTTCAGAGCCGTTCGCTGCGATTACTTGAGCGTAAACGTGACGAGGAGTACGGTGTACTACTAGGCGAGTTGCACCCAGTTCTGCAATCTTACGACGTGCACGTGTAGCACGACGGATGCGAGATGCTTTCTTATCCATAGTGTTACCTTACTTCTTCTTAGCTTCTTTAGTACGCACATTTTCATCTGCGTAACGAACACCTTTACCTTTATAAGGCTCAGGCTCACGGTAAGAACGAATGTCAGCCGCTACTTGACCAACAAGTTGCTTGTCACAACCAGTGATCACGATTTCAGTTTGGCTTGGACATTCAGCTTTAATACCCGCTGGCAACTCGTGCTCAACTGGGTGAGAGAAGCCTAGTGTTAGACCTACAGCGTTGCCTTTGATAGCAGCACGGTAACCTACACCTTTAAGAGTTAGCTTCTTAGTAAAGCCTTCAGTAACACCAACAACCATGTTGTTTACTAGTGCACGAGCAGTACCTGCTTGTGCCCATGCGTTAGCAACACCGTCGCGTGGACCGAAAGTAAGGTTGTTCTCTTCTTGCGCAATAACTACAGCGTTGTTTAGAACGCGAGTTAGTTCGCCTTTAGCGCCTTTAACGGTAATTTCTTGACCGTTAAGTTTCACCTCTACGCCAGCTGGAATAGCGACAGGTGCCTTAGCAACACGAGACATAATCTACTCCTATTAAGCTACGTAACAGATGATTTCACCGCCAAGACCTGCTTTACGCGCAGCGCGGTCTGACATCAGACCCTTGGAAGTAGAAACAACAGCAATACCCAAACCGCCCATCACAGTTGGTAGCGAGTCTTTGTTTTTGTAGACACGCAGACCAGGACGTGAAACACGTTTGATTTGCTCAATTACAGGTTTCGCTTGGAAGTACTTAAGAGTAACTTCTAGCTCTGGTTTTGCTTCGCCTTCAACAGCGAAGTCAACGATGTAACCTTCAGCTTTCAGTAGTGCAGCAATTGCAACTTTAAGCTTTGAAGAAGGCATTTTAACAGCAACTTTGTTTGCTGCCTGACCGTTACGAATGCGGGTCAGCATATCCGAAATCGGATCTTGCATGCTCATAAGATTTACTCCAAATGATTAAGTGGCAATTACCAGCTAGCCTTACGAAGTCCAGGAATCTCGCCTTTCATGCAAGCTTCACGAACTTTGATACGGCTTAGACCGAACTTACGTAGGTAACCGTGTGGGCGACCAGTTTGGTTGCAACGGTTGCGCTGACGTGATGCACTTGAATCACGTGGAAGAGTCTGCAGTTTAAGAACCGCGTTCCAACGATCTTCTTCAGATGCGTTTACATCGCTGATGATAGCTTTTAGAGCTGCACGCTTTTCAGCGAACTTAGCTACTAGCTTCGCGCGTTTTACTTCGCGCGCTTTCATTGATTGTTTAGCCATAACAGTAACCCTTCACCTTACTTACGGAATGGGAAGTTAAAGGCAGCCAGCAGAGCTCGGCCTTCCTCATCGTTTGCAGCAGACGTCGTAATAGTGATGTCTAGGCCGCGAACACGATCTACTTTATCGTAGTCGATTTCCGGGAAGATGATTTGCTCGCGAACGCCCATGCTGTAGTTACCGCGTCCGTCAAAAGACTTAGCGCTAACGCCACGGAAGTCACGTACACGTGGAAGTGCGATAGAGATTAAACGCTCTAAAAATTCCCACATACGTTCGCCACGCAAGGTTACTTTACAACCAATTGGGTAGCCTTCACGAATTTTGAAACCAGCAACAGATTTACGCGCTTTAGTGATAAGAGGCTTTTGACCAGAGATCGTTGCCATATCAGCTGCTGCGTTTTCTAGCAGTTTCTTATCGTTGATTGCTTCACCAACGCCCATGTTTAGGGTGATTTTCTCAATCCTAGGGACTTGCATGACGCTTGAGTAGTTGAATTGTTTGGTCAATTCAGCAACTACAGACGACTTGTAGTAATCATGCAGTTTCGCCATAGTAGAACTCCAAATTACTTTCTAATTAGTTAGAAACAGTTTCACCGTTAGACTTGAAGAAACGAACTTTCTTGCCATCTTCGATACGGAAACCGATGCGGTCAGCTTTGCCAGTAGCCGCGTTAAAGATTGCAACGTTAGAAGCATCAATAGCTGCTTCTTGTTCAACGATGCCACCTTGTTGACCTAGAGCCGGTACAGGCTTTTGGTGTTTTTTAACAAGGTTGATACCTTCAACGATAACTTTACCGGTTGCTAGAACCTTAGTTACTTTACCTTTCTTGCCTTTATCTTTACCAGCAAGAACGATTACTTCGTCGTTACGACGGATTTTAGCTGCCATGTTGACGCTCCTTACAGAACTTCAGGTGCTAGTGACACAATTTTCATGAATTTCGCGTTACGAAGTTCACGAGTCACAGGACCAAAGATACGTGTGCCGACTGGTTGCTCAGTAGTGTCGTTTAACAATACACAAGCATTACGGTCGAAGCGAATGACAGAACCGTCTGGACGACGAACGCCTTTACGGGTGCGAACAACTACCGCCTTCAGAACATCACCTTTTTTAACTTTACCGCGAGGAATTGCTTCTTTCACAGTAACTTTGATGATGTCGCCGATGTGTGCATAACGACGGTGTGAGCCACCCAGAACCTTAATACACATTACCTTGCGCGCGCCAGAGTTATCTGCTGCGTCAAGTGTACTTTGCATTTGGATCATTGTTAGTGCTCCGCTAAATATTAAAAACTAGACCCTCTCGGGTCGGGCTGCCTCTTTAAAGGGACGCGAATTGTACCACCCTTTTTTGTGATTGGGTAGACAAAAAATAAGCGGCCCCAAAAAAAATTTGGAGCCGCTTGATTTTCATAAAAAAAACGATTAAATCTTCGCTTTTTCTACAATGCTAACCAAAGTCCAAGACTTCATCTTAGACAGTGGACGGCACTCACGAACTTCAACTGTGTCGCCAATGCCACACTCGTTGTTTTCGTCATGTGCGTGTAGTTTAGTCGTACGCTTTACGAATTTACCGTAAATTGGGTGTTTAACCATGCGTTCGATTGCAACAACAATAGACTTGTCGCCTTTGTTGCTAATTACACGACCTTGTTGAGTACGGATTTGTTCGCTCATTATGCGCCTGCCTTCTCAGTCAAAACAGTTTTCACACGTGCGATATCACGGCGTACAGCTTTCAGAGTATGAGTTTGCTGTAGCTGACCAGTTGCAGCTTGCATGCGCAAGTTGAACTGTTCGCGTAGCAAATTCAAAAGCTCAGCGTTAAGCTCTTCAACGTTTTTTTCGCGTAGATCTTGTGCTTTCATCACATCACCTGCTTAGTTACAAATGTAGTTTTGAACGGCAGTTTGCGAGCCGCTAGGCGGAACGCTTCACGTGCCAACTCTTCAGGTACACCGTCCATTTCGTACATAACCTTACCAGGTTGGATTTGGGCTACCCAGTACTCAACGTTACCTTTACCCTTACCTTGACGAACTTCTAGTGGTTTTTCTGTGATAGGCTTGTCTGGGAATACACGAATCCAGATTTTACCTTGACGCTTAACGTGACGCGTCATTGCACGACGAGCCGCTTCGATCTGACGAGCAGTAAGACGACCACGACCAACAGCCTTAAGACCGAATGTGCCGAAGCTTACGTCTGTACCTTTAGCTAGACCACGGTTGCGACCAGTCTGAACCTTACGGAACTTAGTACGTTTAGGTTGTAGCATCTGTCGACTCCTTACTTACGGCCTTTGCGCTGCTTCTTAGGCTTATCGCCTTTTGGCTCTACAGCGTTAGCTGCTGGCATACCGCCTAGAATCTCACCTTTGAAGATCCAAACTTTAATGCCGATCACACCGTATTGAGTGTGAGCCGAAGAAGTTGCGTAATCAATGTCAGCACGTAGAGTGTGTAGAGGCACACGGCCTTCACGGTACCACTCAGAACGTGCGATTTCAGCGCCGCCTAGACGACCGCTTACTTCCACTTTGATACCTTTAGCGCCAAGACGCATAGCATTTTGTACCGCACGCTTCATAGCACGACGGAACATAACACGACGCTCAAGTTGAGACGCGATGCTATCAGCCACAAGTTGGCCATCTAGCTCAGGCTTACGTACTTCAGCGATGTTAATTTGCGCTGGTACACCTGCGATTTTAGCTACAGCAGTGCGTAGCTTCTCAACGTCTTCGCCTTTCTTACCGATAACAACGCCAGGACGAGCAGTGTGAATAGTCACACGGATGCTCTTAGCTGGACGCTCGATAACGATGCGTGAAAGAGACGCTTTTGCTAGTTCCTTAGTAAGGAACTGACGTACCTTGAAGTCGCCGTCTAGGTTGTCAGCGAATTCTTTGGTGTTAGCAAACCATGTAGCATTCCAAGGCTTAACGATGCCAAGACGAATACCATTAGGATGTACTTTCTGACCCATTGCTTATCTCCTAGTCTTAAGCGTCTGCAACAACAACAGTGATGTGGCAAGAACGCTTCAAGATACGGTCCGCACGGCCTTTTGCACGAGGCATAATACGCTTCATGATTGGGCCTTCATCTACGAAGATTTTAGCGACTGATAGATCGTCGATATCTGCACCTTCGTTGTGTTCCGCATTCGCGATTGCTGATTCAAGAACTTTCTTAACTAGTACAGCAGCTTTTTTGTTGCTGAAAGTTAGTAGTTCAAGAGCTTGATCCACGTTTTTACCGCGGATTTGGTCTGCAACTAAGCGAGCTTTCTGTGGAGAAATACGAGCAAAGTTATGTTTAGCGATAGCTTCCATCATCTACTCCTTATTTCTTCTTAGCTTTCTTATCAGCAGCGTGGCCGCGATAAGTGCGAGTTGGTGCAAATTCGCCCAGCTTGTGACCGATCATTTCTTCGGTTACGAATACTGGTACGTGCTGACGACCATTATGGACAGCGATGGTCAAACCAATCATTGATGGAATGATCATTGAACGACGGGACCAAGTCTTAACAGGCTTTTTGTCTCCGCTTTCCACCGCTTTCTCTACCTTCTTCAGCAAGTGTAGGTCAATAAATGGACCTTTCTTGAGAGAACGTGGCATGGCGATTCCTCTTTATAGATTACTTGTTACGACGACGTACGATGTACTTGTCAGTGCGCTTGTTCTTACGAGTCTTAAAGCCTTTAGTTGGCTGACCCCAAGGAGATACTGGGTGACGGCCACCAGAAGTACGACCTTCACCACCACCGTGTGGGTGGTCTACCGGGTTCATTACCACACCGCGAACGGTTGGACGAACACCGCGCCAGCGGCTAGCACCAGCTTTACCTAGTTCGCGTAGCATGTGCTCAGCATTACCTACTTCACCGATTGTTGCACGGCCTTCAGATAGTACTTTGCGCATTTCGCCAGAACGTAGGCGTAGAGTTACATATGCACCATCGCGAGCGATGATTTGTGCGTATGCACCTGCAGAACGAGCAATTTGTGCACCTTTACCAGGTTTCAGTTCAACACAGTGTACTGTAGAACCTACTGGGATGTTGCGCATCGGCAGAGTGTTACCTGCTTTGATAGGCGCATCAACACCAGACTGGATAGAGTCACCCGCTTGGATGCCTTTTGGTGCAATGATGTAGCGACGCTCACCGTCTGCGTACAGAACTAGAGCGATGTTTGCGCTACGGTTTGGATCGTATTCTAGGCGCTCAACTTTCGCTGGGATGCCATCTTTAGTACGTTTGAAATCAATCAAACGATAGTGATGCTTGTGACCACCACCGATGTGACGTACTGTGATACGACCGTTGTTGTTACGACCACCATTCTTAGAGTTTTTCTCTAGAAGTGGAGCGTAAGGCTTACCTTTGTGTAGGTCAGCGTTAACAACTTTAACTACGTGACGACGACCAGGGGAAGTCGGCTTACATTTAACAATAGCCATTGTTTAACTACTCCTGTTATTCCGCACCGCCAACGAAGTCAAGATCTTGACCTTCCGCCAGAGTCACATACGCCTTCTTAACGTCGCTGCGGCGACCTTGACGTAGACCTTGACGTTTAGTCTTACCCTTAAGAATAAGAGTATTTACAGACTTAACTTCAACTTCAAATAGCTTTTCTACAGCTGCTTTGATCTCTTTCTTAGTTGCATCTTTAGCTACTTTGAAAACGATAGTGTTCGCTTTCTCTGCTGCCATAGTTGCTTTCTCAGAGATATGAGGAGCACGTAGAACTTTTAGGATACGCTCTTCAGTGATCATGCTAGCATCTCCTCAACTTGCTTAACTGCTTCTGCAGTAATTACAACTTTGTCGAACGCGATTAGTGAAACTGGGTCGATACCAGCAACGTCACGTGCGTCAACTTTGTATAGGTTACGAGCAGCTAGGAATAGATTCTCATCTACTTCGCTAGTCACGATAAGCGCATCTGTTAGCTCAAGCTCTTTTAGCTTAGCTACAAGCTCTTTGGTTTTTGGAGCTTCTACAGAGAAGTTATCAACAACGATTAAACGCTCTTGACGAACTAGCTCAGAAAGAATGCTCTTCATAGCACCGCGGTACATTTTTTTGTTTACTTTTTGGCTGTGATCTTGTGGTTTCGCAGCAAAAGTAACACCACCTGTACGCCAGATAGGGCTACGAATTGTACCAGCACGAGCACGGCCAGTACCTTTTTGACGCCATGGCTTAGCGCCACCGCCAGATACTTCAGAACGAGTCTTTTGAGCACGAGTACCTTGACGAGCACCTGCTGCAAAAGCAACAACTACTTGGTGTACAAGAGCTTCGTTGAAGTCACGTCCGAAAGTAGTCTCGGAAACAGTTAGTGCATCAGCACCTTTAACCATCAATTCCATTACTTACTCCTAGACGTTAAGCTTTAATAGCTGGTTTTACGATCACGTTGCCGCCAGTTGCGCCTGGGACTGCACCTTTAATAAGAAGCAGATTGCGCTCAGCGTCAACACGTACGATCTCTAGGTTTTGAGTCGTTACACGCTCAGCACCCATGTGACCTGCCATTTTCTTGCCTTTAAATACGCGACCTGGAGTTTGGCATTGACCAATTGAACCCGGAGCACGGTGAGACAATGAGTTACCGTGTGTCATATCTTGAGTAGCGAAGTTCCAACGCTTAACAGCGCCTTGGAAACCTTTACCCTTAGATGTGCCAGTAACGTCTACTTTTTTTACGTCGTTGAAAAGTTCTACGTTTAGCTCAGCGCCAACTTCAAACTCTTCACCGTTTTCCAAACGGAATTCCCAAAGACCACGACCTGCTTCAACACCTGCTTTCGCAAAGTGGCCAGCTTCTGGCTTAGAAACACGGCTAGCTTTCTTTTCGCCTGCAGTTACCTGGATTGCTGCATAACCGTCAGTATCAAGTGTACGTACTTGAGTTACACGGTTCGCTTCAACCTCAACAACTGTTACAGGGATAGAAACGCCTTCTTCGGTAAAAATGCGGGTCATACCCACTTTACGTCCGACTAGACCAATCATTCTTCTAATCTCCCTTAACCTAGGCTGATTTGAACATCAACGCCAGCAGCAAGATCAAGACGCATTAGAGCGTCAACAGTTTTGTCTGTTGGCTCAACGATGTCGATCAAACGCTTGTGAGTACGGATTTCGTACTGGTCACGTGCATCTTTGTTGACGTGTGGAGAGATAAGAACAGTGAAACGCTCTTTACGAGTAGGTAGTGGAATTGGACCACGAACCTGTGCGCCGGTACGCTTAGCTGTTTCAACGATTTCCGCAGTAGACTGGTCGATTAGTTTATAATCGAAAGCCTTTAGGCGGATACGAATACGTTGGTTCTGCATGAGACAGAGCTCCAATAATTAATTATTACACAAACAATATCGCCACTCATACTCGCGAAGGCGAGAGAATGCCGATTGATTTATGTGAAACCGTAGCACTCTAATTGAGCGCATTGTCAGCTAATTTTCGATTAGCCTACTATCAATGATAGCGGGTTAATTGTATTAACTGCGAACATAAGCTGAGTCTACGTTACTAAGTGATTTACCGAGGTAATCCACTTACTCCTCTTTGCTCATTGGTTCACAACTGGCTTAACCAGTGCGACGCATTATACAGATCACAAAAAGGTATGCAAGGGGTGAGGGAAAATTAATCAGAAATGTCATTTAAAAAGGGCTCAAGCTGGTTGCTTAAGCCCTTGGAAACCATTTAGCCTCATTATTCTTCGTCGACGAACTGTGCTTGTAAGTAGTTTTCTATTCCGACTTTTTCAATTAGTCCCAATTGAGTCTCTAGCCAATCGACATGCTCCTCCTCATCTTCGAGAATATCTTGGAACAGATCTCTTGAGACGAAATCGCGCGTATCTTCTGCATAAGCAATAGCATCTTTTAAGTCTGGTATCGCATCCATCTCAAGTTTAAGGTCGCACTCGAGCATCTCTTTGGTGTCTTCTCCGATCATGAGCTTCCCCAAGTCCTGGAGGTTGGGTAGACCTTCCAAAAATAATATACGTTCAATAAGATGATCAGCGTGTTTCATCTCATCGATAGATTCATGGTATTCCTTATCGGCTAGATGCTTTAGCCCCCAGTCTTTGTACATTCTTGCGTGAAGGAAGTATTGATTGATAGCAACGAGTTCATTGCCCAGTATTTTGTTGAGATGTTGAATTATGATTGGATCGCCTTTCATGACAAAACCCTCCTCTTTGGCTCATTAATAACTGTAGAACCAATTGGGGAGGTGTCAAAGTGACCAGACGAAGGTCTTGAGGTTAGCTTACTTTTGCAAGCTGAAGCGTCTGTGTTTCGCTCAAGATTTCTTTAGCTTGTTTCACACACTTACCACATTGAGAGCCAAGAGAAGTGCATTTTCTGATGGTGCGCATATCGCTGATACCCTCTTCGATAGCAAGCTTACGCAGTTTTTTATCAGAGATGCCGTGGCAAAGACAAACAAACATAATACAACCTTAAACAATTCACGGATATAAATATAAACGAGAATTGTTAGCATTACTAGTGCTATTTTTGGTTGAGCTGGCAGCAATCAGCTAACCTACTGAGCAAGAAATACATTTAGTCGCACAAAAAAAAGAGGAGCCTAAGCTCCTCTTTTTATGTTTATTGCGATTATCAACTAAATATTAGTCGAAGATCTTAGCAACAACACCAGCACCTACTGTACGGCCACCTTCACGGATAGCGAAACGTAGACCTTCGTCCATTGCGATTGGAGCGATTAGCTCAACTTGCATTTGGATGTTGTCACCTGGCATTACCATTTCTACGCCTTCTGGTAGAGAGATGTCACCAGTTACGTCAGTTGTACGGAAGTAGAACTGTGGACGGTAGCCTTTGAAGAACGGAGTATGACGGCCGCCTTCATCTTTAGAAAGTACGTATACTTCTGACTCGAACTTAGTGTGTGGGTTGATTGAGCCAGGAGCTGCAAGAACTTGACCACGCTCAACTTCGTCACGCTTAGTACCACGTAGAAGTGCACCAACGTTCTCACCAGCACGACCTTCGTCAAGAAGCTTACGGAACATCTCAACACCAGTACAAGTAGTAGTTGTAGTCTCTTTGATACCTACGATTTCTACTTCGTCACCTACGCGTAGGATACCGCGCTCGATACGACCAGTTACAACTGTACCACGACCTTGGATCGAGAATACGTCTTCGATTGGTAGTAGGAACGGTTGGTCTACTGCACGCTCTGGCTCTGGGATGTAAGAGTCTAGTGCTTCTGCAAGCTCAACGATTTTCGCTTCCCACTGCTCTTCGCCGTTTAGTGCGCCTAGTGCAGAACCTTGGATAACTGGTAGGTCATCACCTGGGAAATCATACTCAGATAGAAGTTCACGAACTTCCATTTCAACTAGCTCTAGAAGCTCTTCATCATCAACCATGTCACACTTGTTCATGAATACGATGATGTAAGGGATACCAACCTGACGGCCTAGTAGGATGTGCTCACGAGTCTGAGGCATTGGGCCGTCAGTTGCAGCAACAACTAGGATACCACCGTCCATTTGCGCAGCACCAGTGATCATGTTTTTAACATAATCCGCGTGTCCTGGGCAGTCTACGTGTGCGTAGTGACGAGTTGGAGTGTCGTACTCAACGTGAGAAGTTGCGATTGTGATACCGCGCTCACGCTCTTCTGGAGCGTTATCGATAGATGCGAAGTCTTTCGCTTCACCGCCGTACACTTTAGCTAGAGTAGTACAGATTGCAGCAGTTAGAGTTGTTTTACCGTGGTCAACGTGGCCGATAGTACCAACGTTAACGTGCGGTTTAGTACGTTCAAATTTTTCTTTAGACACGATCGTGTTCCTTCCTAGTTATGATTCGCCCCGAGAACGAATTTTGTCGGGGCGCGCCAGAATTTGCTATTTTATGCGTCAATTTTACTCAACGCAACAGATTCATTACTAAACAATAGCTGATTAGCTGCGCTGTGCAATAATCGCATCCGCCACATTCTTCGGAGTCTCAGCGTATTCGCTAAATTCCATCGAATATGACGCACGACCTTGGGTCGCACTACGCAAGTCAGTTGCGTAACCAAACATCTCAGAGAGCGGTACTTGTGCACGGATGATCTTAAGGCCAGCGTGGCCGTCATCCATACCTTCGATCATGCCGCGGCGACGGTTAAGGTCACCAACAACATCACCCATCCAATCTTCTGGAGTCGTTACTTCAACCTTCATCATTGGCTCAAGCAGAACAGGTTGTGCTTCAAGCGCACCTTTTCTGAAGGCCATCGAGCCGGCGATCTTAAACGCCATCTCGCTAGAGTCGACATCATGGTAAGAGCCATCATACAGTGTTGCTTTGACATCCAGTACAGGATAGCCAGCAAGAACACCGTTGTTCATCTGCTCTTCGATACCTTTCGATACCGAGCTGATGTATTCCTTAGGAACCACACCACCCACGATCTCGTCAACGAACACAAACCCTTCACCCGCTTCAGATGGCTCAAGCTTAAGCCATACGTGACCATATTGACCACGACCACCTGATTGGCGAACAAATTTGCCTTCAACTTCTGTGCTGCCGCGAATCGTTTCGCGGTACGCAACTTGAGGTTTACCCACGTTGCAATCAACACTGAATTCGCGCTTCATACGGTCAACGATGATGTCTAGGTGAAGCTCACCCATACCTGAAATTAGCGTTTGGCCAGTTTCGTCATCGGTTTCCACACGGAACGACGGGTCTTCTGCTGCCAGTTTACCTAGCGCAATACCCATTTTCTCTTGGTCAGCTTGAGAGCGAGGCTCTACCGCGATCTGAATAACTGGCTCAGGGAACTCCATACGCTCTAGAATCACTTTGTGGTTCTGATCGCATAGTGTGTCACCTGTGGTCACGTCTTTCAGACCAATCGCTGCTGCAATGTCACCCGCACGAACTTCTTTTACTTCTTCGCGCTTATTTGAGTGCATTTGAACGATACGGCCAAAGCGTTCACGCTTTTGCTTCACTGAGTTATAAACGGCATCACCCGAGTTTACGACACCTGAGTAAACGCGCATAAACGCTAGAGTGCCTACAAACGGGTCGGTTGCAATCTTAAATGCAAGTGCAGCGAATGGTTCGTTGTCGTCCGCGTGACGCTCTACTTCGTTCTCATCATCGTCGATACCTTTAATCGCAGGTACGTCTACTGGAGAAGGAAGATATTCGATAACCGCGTCTAGTACCGCTTGCACACCTTTGTTCTTAAATGCACTACCACATGTTGCGAGTACAATTTCGTTATTTAGTGTACGAGTACGCAGACCCGCCTTGATTTCAGCTTCCGTTAGTTCGCCTTCTTCAAGGTATTTATCCATCAGCTCTTCGCTTGCTTCTGCAGCGGCTTCAACCATGTTGTTGCGCCACTCTTCAGCTTCATCTTGCAGTTCTGCTGGAATCTCTTCGTAAGTGAAGGTCATGCCTTGATCGGCATCGTTCCAGTTGATTGCTTTCATCTTGATAAGGTCGATGACACCTTTGAACTCATCTTCTGCACCAATATTTAATTGGATTGGAACTGGGTTCGCACCGAGACGATTTTTAATTTGGTCCACAACGCGTAGGAAGTCTGCGCCTGCACGGTCCATCTTGTTCACAAATACCATACGTGGAACGTGATATTTATCAGCTTGACGCCATACAGTTTCAGACTGAGGTTCAACACCTGATGAGCCACAGAATACAACCACTGCACCATCAAGCACACGCAAAGAACGCTCTACTTCGATAGTAAAGTCAACGTGTCCAGGGGTATCAATGATGTTTACGCGATGATCTTGGAATTGTGCTTCCATACCACGCCAGAAGGTAGTAGTAGCAGCAGATGTGATAGTGATACCACGCTCTTGCTCCTGCTCCATCCAGTCCATGGTTGCAGCACCATCGTGAACTTCGCCGATTTTGTGAGAAAGGCCAGTGTAGAACAGAATACGCTCACTTGTGGTTGTTTTACCTGCATCTACGTGAGCAACGATACCGATATTACGATAGCGCTCAATAGGAGTTTTACGAGCCACGATTGTATCCTCTTACTAAGGTTAACCTTAGAGTATAGAAAAGTGCTGCGAGAGAACCTCGCAGCACTGAAAAGGTATTACCAGCGGTAATGAGCAAACGCTTTGTTAGCGTCAGCCATGCGGTGAACGTCTTCACGTTTCTTAACCGCAGTACCTTTGTTCTCAGACGCGTCTAGCATTTCAGCAGCTAGGCGTTGAGCCATAGATTTTTCACCACGCTTACGCGCAGCTTCAACCAACCAACGCATAGCAAGTGCGTTACGGCGAACCGGACGAACTTCTACAGGTACTTGGTAAGTTGAACCACCTACACGGCGAGATTTAACTTCTACCGCTGGGCGAACATTTTCAAGAGCTTCTTCAAATACAGCTAAGTGGTCTTTACCAGACTTCTCAGCCATAGCTTCTAGTGCAGTGTAAACAATTTTCTCTGCAGTAGATTTCTTTCCGTCAACCATAAGGATGTTAACGAACTTTGCCAGCAATTCAGATTTGAACTTAGGATCTGGAAGGATCTTACGCTGACCAATTACGCGACGACGTGGCATGGATATTCTCCGTTGTCTTCTTCAGGTTATCCAAAACTTTACAGTTTCTTCAAAAATTAAAAATAATTTAGTGTTTGGCCTTACTTAACGGAATCCATTAAGACTTAGGACGCTTCACACCGTACTTAGAACGACCTTGTTTACGGTCATTTACGCCAGCACAGTCTAGTGCGCCGCGAACAGTGTGGTAACGTACACCCGGAAGGTCTTTAACACGACCACCACGGATTAGAACAACACTGTGCTCTTGAAGGTTGTGACCTTCACCGCCGATGTACGAAGTCACTTCGAAGCCGTTCGTTAGACGAACACGACATACTTTACGAAGTGCTGAGTTAGGTTTTTTAGGTGTAGTAGTGTAAACACGAGTACATACACCACGTTTTTGTGGGCACGCTTCTAGTGCAGGCACGTTGCTTTTAACAACTTGCTTTGCACGAGGCTTACGTACCAACTGGTTAATAGTTGCCATTAACTAGCTCCTGATTTACTTGAAAGTAAGCTTTGTGAAAAATCTAGCCCTAACCGCCAATGGCAATTAGGGACGCAAAATTCTATGCAGCAGTGGGAGGTGTGTCAAGAAATATACAGATCTTTTTTAGATTAACTGCCGGGTTTTCATGTTTACAGCAAGCGATATGAAACGACTACTCCCAAGTAGTACTATTAACATGTCGTTCGGTGAGTTCAACAAACCCATTAAAATCCACAACTTGAGTTGATTCTGATACTAGAGGCATCAACCCTCTAGCACTAAGATCCGGTTGCAACACGAAACACGCCGAAGGTAACGTTAAGTTTTTGTCAGTGATTAAATAACACGCATTTTCGACCAAAATTACTTGGTCATCTTGCGATAAATAGCGAAGTGCTTGTTGGTAGCCAATTTCGGTTTTGATGATATGAAGCATAAAGGGAGACCTAGAACGTTAATACTTTATGACAAAGACTCAACTGTTTGGCAATTTCACCCGTTTCAACTACTTGTGCACCAATAACCAGTTGCTCGGGGTCTAGCTGATATTGCAGCATACTCTGCTCGCAGACAAAGACGTCTTCAATGTCATACAACTCCATCAGCTTAAATGCGCTGATGTAGTCACGTGATAACACGTCGGCACTGTGTTGGTTTTGTCTGAGCTGATTAACACCTGCGCCAACAAAGAATACTTTGATGTCTTCAGTAAACGCCGATGTCGCCAACAGTGCATCTAGTCCTTCACGCCCTTTTGCTGTTGAATGTGGTAATGAGTTAAATACAAACGCTAGTGTTGTCAAAACTGCACCACCCTGTCTTGCGTTAACATAGCGCTGGCGAGGCTCCCCAACCCAGCGAGTTCAAAGCCTGGAGCTAAGTTATCGACATCGCGCGTATGTTGTGAGGCTTCGTCAACACCCAAGACACCACGTCGCAAAGAGGCGGCAACGCACGTTTCTAAGCGTACACCATAATCTTGTGCCAAACTCTGCCACTCAGCTGTCAAATCTAGCTCATCATTCGCAGGTACCACAAGGCGCGACGCATTGTGAATCCCATCCTGATAAAAGAACACACTCACTAGCTTATGTCCTCTAGCAATAAGAGCCTTAGCAAAGAGCAACGCGTTACGTGCAGACTGAGTCCCATAAACCGATCCATTGATAACTAATGTATAGGTTAACGCAGACACGTTATTCGTCCTCAGTCTTACGCTGACGGATATAGAGATAAACGGTGTGTTTTGAGATATTGAGACGATCTGCGACACGATTTATCGCATCTTTAATATCAAAAATACCTTTGTCGTAGAGCTCCATAACAATCTGGCGGTTCTTAGTATTGTTCGATACCGATTTATCCGCATTGATGTCTTCGATAGTGCGTTCTACGGTTTGGTCTACTAGCTCTTCTACATCACTGGCAAAGTTTACTGAAGATGCGGCATCTTTTGCATCTTGTGTAGGCATAAAAGATTGAAGGATTTGCGAGAATGGCGCATCTAAGTTCACGTTAATACACAGCAAACCAATGACACGATTATCACCATTGCGAATCGCAATAGTAATCGACTTCATCAGCACGCCGCCTTTAGCGCGAGTGAAGTATGAGCGAGAGAAGTTACGCTCAGAGCCTTCGATATCTTTGAGCATCTTAAGAGCCAGGTCGGTTATTGGTGAGCCAACTTGACGCCCTGTGTTTTCACCGTTGGCAATTTTCACCGCGGAAGTATTTAACGACTCCAGTGAGTGCAAAACGATTTCACAAAATGGACCAATTAAACTCGCTAATCCATCGACCACGGCCTCATAGGACTTAAGGATGATTTTGTCATGCTCGCTAAATGGCGCCACATCGACTGACTCCATTTCAAGCAGCTCATCGGGATTGGTAATTTCAGTCACTGTACTTTGACCCTAGAGATAACTTAAAAAAATTACCGTAAGTTTATCAGAAAATTTGAAGCTGACCTCTAAGTATGTCTCTAACAAGTGATTTAGGGCAAAAAAAGTGCAGTTTTTTATCTACCGTGGCTTTCATCAAACTAAAAAAAGACCCACCGTAGTGAGTCTTTATCGTTCAATGCATTAATTATTGAGTTGCTTGAGCGTCATCGCCATCGATTTTTAGCAGCTCCACTTCAAATACCAAGGTAGAGTTCGCAGGAATCGTTGGTGTGTCTTGCTCGCCATAAGCTAACTCTGGTGGGATAACGAACTTGTATTTAGAACCCACTTTCATTAGCTGAACACCTTCAGTCCAACCTGGAATAACACGGTTAAGCGGGAATGTCGCTGGTTGACCACGATCGTATGAGCTATCAAATTGAGTGCCGTCAATCAAAGTACCTTTGTAGTGTACTTCTACTGTGTCAGTCTCTTTTGGTTGCGCACCAGTACCTTCTGTTTCTACTTGGTACAGTAAGCCAGAGTCTGTTTTAGTCACACCATCTTGTTTCTCGAATTCAGCACGGAAATCGTCACCAGCTTTCTTAGCTGCAGCCGCTTTTTCTTCTGATTGCTTCTGCATAGTTTCAGCAACACGCTTGTCTAAACCTTCCAGTGCAGCACGAATCTCATCTTCTGTCAGTTCAGCTTTACCCGCAAACGCTTGTTCTATACCTTTAAGAACCAGTTCTTTCTTCAGCTCGATGCCAAACTCAGCCGGTTTTTCAATGCTCGTGCTTAGGTAGTTAGCGAAAGAAACGCCGATTGCGTAAGCTGCTTTATCATCTTCTGTCTTAAAGTGAACCGCTTTGCCTGTCTCCGCTTGAACTTGCTCTTGCGCCGCTGGCTCTGCTTTTGGTTCTTCTTTTTGACAACCGACTGCCAACATTACTGTCGCAGCAAGTAGCGACACTTTAAATAGTGATTTCATTTAATTCTCCGATTATGGAATTCAACGCCTACTCATACTTATTAAACTTGTCTTTCAGCGCAGCATGCGTAACTATCTCAATCTAGTAACTATTTCTACATAGCTCAAGCTTTAAATATACTAGCTTAAACTCAAGACTCAACGTGGAATAACGCTAATGATGCGAATAATATCTCATTCTGTGCTGTGGTTAATTGTCATCAGCCTGTTAAATGGCTGCTTTTTCTCCAGTGATTCAGAGAGACAATGGGACCTAGCGCTAGAGGGAACCAGTGCCATTGCGTTAAGCCGCGATGCCAGATTCGCCTTGCTTTACTCCAAGCAGCAGCACCTTCAGCTATGGGACCTCAACCAAAACAAACTGTTAGCTCGCTTGGGCATTCAAGATCCTGAGCAGAATATTATTTCCCTCATTCGTTTTAGCGATAATGGCCGCTTTGCTGTCACTGCCACACAAACCAACTTCGCCGTCTGGGATTTAGCCTGGTCTCAATCTACCGGACTTTGGTCTATCTCTGACGGACTCATACAAGACATCGCTTTGGGCAATAATGGCGATGAAGTGCTTATTGGTCTCAGTAATGGTAAAGCCATATTCATCGATTTAGTCACTGGAAGGCGCCTAGAGTTCCTCGCTCATGTAGAAAAAGTGAATTCTGTTTCACTATCGCCTAATGGAAAATACGCACTATCAGGAGGCAACGACCATAATGCTTACTTCTGGAGCACCGAATCTGGTCAAATATTACAGCAATTTGAACATGAGCAACGGGTCGGCACAGTGGAACTACAACGCGATGGTTTGTACGCCCTCACTTCAGATAGTGGAAATAATGCCATTATTTGGGATCTGAAAACTGGCAAAGAGGTCAGTCAGCTAAGCAGCTGGACTCGACAGCTTATCTTCTCCTCTGCGCGCTTTTCCGATGACGGCACTCGTTTAGTCACCGGCTCTCCCTCTTCTAGAATGGTCATCTGGGACACGCAATCTGGTAAACGGATAGAAGGCTTCGAAGTTGAGATGTTAAAAGATGTTCGTCCGCCTCGAGGAGTAGTGTATGATGCCGCTTTTGAGAGCAACCAACGCGTCCTCTCAGCCTCTTCTGCCGGTGTTGTGCAGGCTTGGAATTTGAGTGAGTAGAGATTATGAGTAATAAAGAAGTTCAGGCTCTCGAAGAGAGAATTAACGATATGGAATGCAAAATGGCATTCCAAGAGCAGACCATCGAAGAGCTCAATGACGCCTTAACTCAACAGCAGCTACTGATCAGTAAAATGCAAGATCAAATGAAGTATGTTGTTGGTAAAGTGAAAAATATGGATACGTCCAACCTTGCCGATCCTTCAGAAGAAACGCCCCCTCCTCATTACTGATTGTCCAGATATAAGAAAGCCCCTGCGTAATGCTGGGGCTTTTGGATTATCTATAAGTCCTGCTAAATCACTAAAGCGCGCGTTGGCGTACCGCTTCAAATAAACAAATCCCCGATGCTACCGAAACGTTCAAACTTGATACCGAGCCCGCCATTGGAATTTTAATCAGATCGTCACACGTCTCACGAGTTAAACGGCGCATACCGTCACCTTCCGCACCCATAACAATCGCTAAAGGTCCATCAAGTTTCGCTTGGTAGATATCGTGAGTCGCTTCCCCAGCAGTCCCTGCAATCCAGATTCCTTGCTCTTGCAATGATCGCATTGTACGAGCGAGGTTAGTTACGCGAACCAAAGGAACGGTCTCGGCGGCACCACAGGCCACTTTACTGACAGTGGCCGTTAACGGCGCAGAGCGATCTTTCGGCACAATAACAGCAGCAACACCTGCCGCATCGGCATTACGTAAACAAGCACCCAAATTATGAGGGTCAGTCACACCATCAAGAATTAGCAATAGTGGCTGAGCATGCTGGCTTAGAATACTGTCTAGATCATTCTCATTGAGCTGCTTAGCTGGTTTTACTTTCGCAATGATTCCCTGATGATTGGCACCACGTGCTTTGTCATCAAGCGTCTTACGGTTCATTTGCTGAATCGACACACCAATTTGAGTCAATTCATTCAGCACTGGCATCAAGCGCTCATCTTGACGCCCCTTTAATACGTACGCTTCTATAAAACGTACTGGATCTCTTTCCAATACAGCTTTCACAGCATGAATGCCGTAGATAAATTCGTTACTCATGGTTTAACCTTGAATTCTATTTTTTCTTCGCTCGACCCGCTTTACTGCGCGCTTTGTTCTTGCGAGCTTTTTCGGCTTTGGACTTTTTGCGCTTATGCGGCAATACGTCTTCTTGTCCGTCAGGCCTTTTCGTTGCTTCGACAAGAGGCTTAGCCTTTGCGCCTCGCTTACCTCTTACTTCTGCGACACGTTGTTTTGCCTTCGCTTTTTTCTTCTCAGCTTCAGCAACACGTTTTTTAGCCGTTTTTCCTTTGCCGCGTAGCTTACGACTTGTTTCCTCTAATTCAAAGTCTATTTTCTTCTCATCAAGGTTAACCGCCAGCACTTTTACTTTTACCGCATCACCTAATCGATAAATCGCACCAAAGCTTTCACCGATAAGTCTTTGACCTATTGGATCAAACTGATAGTAGTCATTAGCGAGTGAGGAAATATGTACCAAACCATCAATGTGCAATTCCGTTAAACGTACAAAGAACCCAAAACCGGTGACATTCGCAATAACACCATCAAGAACTTCGCCAACATGGTCTTGCATGTACTCACACTTGAGCCAATCTGCCACATCACGTGTCGCATCATCCGCTCGGCGCTCTGTCATCGAACATTGCTCACCATAGAAGTCCATATCATCGAAGGAATAATGGTAGCCACCGGTTGGTGTCCATCGATCGGTGTTGCGACCTTCTTGCTTAGCAATTAGATACTTAATAGCTCGATGCAGCAACAAGTCTGGATAACGACGGATTGGAGAAGTAAAGTGCGCATAGCGTTTGAGCGCTAACCCAAAGTGACCTGCATTATCTGCGTTATACACCGCTTGCTTCATTGAGCGTAATAGCATGGTCTGGATCAACTCTTTGTCTTGGCGCTGCTGGATTTTTCGAATCAGCTCAGCGTAATCCGTTGGTGACGGGTCTAAACCACCAGATAAATCTAAGCCAAGCTCTCCCAAGAAATCTCTAAAGCCTTGCAGCCTTTCCTCTCCCGGAGTCTCGTGAATACGATACAGGGCCGGCTCTTTGGCTTTCTCAACCAGAGAAGCGGAAGCAATATTTGCCAATATCATACATTCTTCGATGATCTTATGGGCATCATTGCGAATCACAGGTTCGATGCGGTCAATTTTACGCTCTGCATTGAAGATAAACTTGGTTTCTACTGTTTCGAACTCAATTGCACCACGATAGTCACGTGCTTCTTTCAGCACTTGATACATATTGTGGAGCTCATGCAAGTGCGGCACTAACGCACTATAGCGTTCACGTAACTCTTCGTTACCCTCTAAAATATCACTCACTTTGTTATAGGTCAGACGAGCATGGGAATTCATCACGGCTTCGTAATGCTTATAACCTGAAAGTTTGCCCGTTTCCGAAATGGTCATTTCGCACACCATACATAAACGGTCTACTTGAGGGTTAAGCGAACACAATCCGTTCGACAATACCTCAGGTAACATAGGAACCACCTGAGATGGGAAATAAACAGAGTTACCACGTACGATGGCTTCTTTATCTAGAGGGGAATCCGGACGAACATAATAGCTGACATCTGCGATCGCAACCCATAAGCGCCAACCACCACTTTTTTTACGTTCACAGTAGACGGCATCATCAAAGTCACGAGCATCTTCACCATCAATCGTGACAAGAGGCAACTCGCGTAGATCGACGCGGCCCTTTTTAGCCTCTTCAGGTACAAATTCGCCAAATTGCTGAACTTGCTTTTCAACTTCAGCTGGCCACTCATGAGGAATTTGATGAGTGCGAATTGCTATTTGGGTTTCCATGCCAGGCGCCATGTTCTCGCCGAGCACTTCAACTACTTGCCCCATCATTCCACGAGATCGGCTGCCACGGTCAGTCACTTCAACCACAACAACATTGCCCATTCGGGCACCGCCTCGGTGTTCGTTCGGGATTAGGATATCTTGGCTAATACGAGAATCATCAGCAACGACATAGGCGTAACCGTATTCCAGGAAAAATCGGCCTACGACTTGCGTCTTGCGCTCTTCCAACACACGTACGAGTCGCCCTTCCTTTCGACCACGTTTATCGGTGCCAGATGGCTGTACTAATACAAAATCGCCATGCAATAGTGTACGCATTTGGTGATGAGGAAGCAGAACATCATTGTCCTTATTCATGCTTCCTTCAGGTCTCACCCAGCCATGTCCATCTTTATGACCTATGACATAGCCTTTAATCATTTCTAATTTATCTGGTAAGGCATAACACTGGCGTCGAGTGAAGACCAACTGGCCATCACGCTCCATAGCACGTAAACGACGACGCAGCCCTTCATAATGCTCTTCGCCTTCAAGCCCTAATGCTTCAAACAGATCATTTCTGTTCATTGGTACATTGACGCTTTCTAAGAAATCGGTGATGAATTCTCGGCTTGGAATTGGGTTGTCGTAGTTTTGGGACTCTCTTTCTGCAAAAGGGTCGTCTACTTTGATATCGCTAGGCTTGTTCGACATAGTCTGACCTATATTTTAGGAGGGATACGTCGATTATAACTGACAGAGCAGATAAGCTACAGAAATGCTTTGAATTTCTCGTATTGCTGAAAGATTACCAGAACGTCGTTCGACGCTTTGCCCTTGCGATAATGTTTTCAGGCATACGTTGCTCTAAGCCACGTCTTAACATAGAGATACGTTTATGCTTACGACTATCGGAAGTCACCGAGTTGTAGAGCCAACGATATGCATCTTCGTAGTCCAGAGGGCTACCAAAATCTCGAAGCAACAATTCTGCAAGTTGAATCCTCGCATCAATATTGCCCATTGACGCCGCTTCTCTAAAATAGGGAATGGCTCGCTCTTTATCCTGCTGCACAAAAGTACCACGAGAGTAATAACGACCTAGCTGTTCAAGCGCTACCGGTAACCCTTGATGGGCTGCATTTTCCATGTAGTACAGACCCAACTCAACATCTTGGGGCACACAAACACCCCAAGCGAGCATATCGCCATAAAGAAATTCATAGGAAGGTAAGTTGATGCGGGTCGCGCGCGCCATAATATCTTCAACCAACTGACAGTTATCTGCTTTGACTCGAGCTAGATGTCGATTTTCTTCAATTAAACCAATCAGTTCATCTTCAGAATAGATAGGGATCGGAGCCCCCACTTCTTTGGCGTGAAGTGTTTTTACAGAGCCAAGTAGCGCCATGCAAACAAGTGCTGCTAGTTTGTGTCGCTTAATCACTGTGTAACTACTCCTCATACGCAAGTACCAAAGCTAACCAAAGCTTATGGATGGTTTAACTTTTATCGGCAGTTACTCACCTCGCTTTAGAGAAAAAATAGGAAAAGTGGCAATATATTGCCACTTTTAAATAACTGAAGCTCAAAGGCGTCAAAACCTTGGCACAAGATCACATTTGCTCAATGTTCATCACCAATAAAAAAGCCAGCGTAAATGCTGGCTTTTTGGAACTTTCAATCGATTAAGCCTCGAATGGCTGAACCTTAATGATCGTTTCGTTACGATCTGGTCCTGTAGAGATAATATCTACTGGTACGCCTGTCAGTTCTTCAATACGCTTGATGTAGTCTAGAGCGGCTTGAGGAAGTTGCTCGATAGACGTTGCACCAAATGTTGTTTCAGACCAACCAGGCATAGTTTCGTAAATTGGTGTTGCTTCTTCAAAAGCTTCAGCAGCCATTGGAGAAACTTCCAAGATAGAGCCATCTTTCATCTTGTAACCAGTACAGATTTTCAGCTCTTCTAGACCGTCAAGCACGTCTAGTTTAGTTAGACAGAAACCTGAGATAGAGTTGATTTGTACTGCTCGACGCATTGCTACTGCATCAAACCAACCAGTACGACGTAGACGACCTGTTGTAGCACCGAACTCGTGACCAACATCACCAAGGTGTTTACCTACTGGGTCTTGCTTATCTAGGCCATCGTAAAGCTCTGTTGGGAATGGACCAGAACCAACACGAGTACAGTAAGCTTTAGTAATACCTAGAATGTAACCGATATGACGAGGACCAAAACCTGAACCTGCAGCAACGCCGCCAGCGGTAGTGTTTGAAGACGTTACATAAGGGTATGTACCGTGGTCGATATCTAGAAGCGTACCTTGAGCACCTTCGAACATGATCTTGTCACCACGCTTACGCGCTGCATCAAGTTCATCAGTTACATCAATAACCATTGAAGTTAGAAGGTCTGCATAACCCATGCATTGTTCTAGAACTTCGTCATAGCTTACTGTGTCTGCTTTGTAGAAGTGCTCTAGTTGGAAGTTGTGGAACTCCATGACTTCTTTTAGCTTCTCAGCGAAGACTTCTTTATCGAAAAGATCACCAACGCGTAGACCGCGACGTGCAACTTTGTCTTCGTATGCTGGACCGATACCACGACCAGTTGTACCAATTGCTTTATTACCACGAGCGATTTCACGCGCTTGGTCAATAGCAATGTGGTAAGGAAGAATTAGAGGACAAGCTTCAGAAACGAAAAGACGCTCGCGAACCGGAATACCACGCTCTTCTAGAGGCTTCATTTCTTTAAGAAGTGCTTCTGGTGAAAGAACAACACCATTACCAATAACACACTTAATGTTATCGCGAAGAATGCCTGATGGAATCAAATGAAGAACGGTTTTTTCACCGTTAATGACTAGAGTGTGACCTGCATTGTGACCGCCTTGGTAGCGAACCACGTACTTTGCATCTTCAGTTAAAAGGTCTACGATTTTACCTTTACCTTCGTCACCCCATTGGGTGCCCAGAACGACTACGTTATTACCCATCTTTCCAAATCTGATTGCTAGTTAAAAAAGGATTCTAGCATCGAAATCACAAATTTGCAGTCATTTTTTAAGCATTAGAATCCCGCTTTGTGGTAAGTGACTGATGCTGGCTAATAAAAAAACGATATTGTGGCTAGTTTAGCATCATGAAGGTAATTACAGCACCTGCCACAACAAGACAGCCGCCGATTCTTCTTAAATACTCATCAGGCTGCTGAGCTAATTGAGAAACCATGTTTCGCCAACCTCGCGGGGCAAATAAGGGCCCTAACCCTTCGACAACTAACACTAAACCCAAGGCAATCCATAACGACTGTGACATTGTTTTTCTCCCAAAAAATAGGGCTCCCTTGAGGAGCCCTATTACGGTATAGCTTAAGATTATTTAACTGGAGCGCCGTTCATATCGTTCATGTAACGGAAGAACTCACTCTTAGGATCAAGAACTAAGATATCGCTCTTGTCCGAGAATGACGTCTTATACGCCGATAGTGAACGTAGGAAGCTAAAGAACTCTGGGTCTTTGTTATACGCCGAAGAGTAGATAGCTGCTGCTTTTGCGTCTGCACCACCTCGAGTTACACGAGCTGTTTTGTCTGCTTCAGCCAATAGTGTTGCCACTTCTAGCTCAGCTTGAGCACGAATAACTTCTGCTTTCTCACGACCTTGAGAACGGTGCTTACGAGCTACTGACTCACGCTCAGCACGCATACGACGATAAATCGATTCACTGATTTCATCAGGAAGGTTGATTTTCTTCATACGGAAGTCAACAACACGAACACCTAAATCTTTCATCGCGCTTTCACGGGTGTCGCGAAGCACGTTGCTCATGATCTTATCGCGTTCGCCATCAATCTCTAGAGCTTGCTTAGCCGCTTCAGTGGTGACTTCTTCACTGTCTGCACTTTCAGGAAGTACATCGTTGTTACGAGGACCAGACACAATCTGTTTGATCTCACGAGCACCGATTTCAGAACGAAGCACATCGGTAACCTTACGTTCTAAAAGCGCTTGCGCAGTAAGAGCATTACCGCCACCCGTTGCCAGATAGTATTGACGGAAATCTTCAATCTTCCACTTAACATAAGTGTTGATGATGACGTCTTTTTTCTCTGACGTTACGAAACGGTCACCGCGGCCATCCATTGTCTGGATACGTGCGTCCAATGTTTTCACTCGATCGAACAGTGGCATTTTGAAATGCAAACCAGGTTCGTAGATGCGAGATACTTGGTTGTCATCGGTAAGAACACGACCAAATCGAATTACGATGCCACGCTCACCTTCAGGGATGACGAACAAAGACATCAGCATCAATGCTAAGGCAACGACTAATACTGGTATCATCAATTTACGCATTATTAGTATCTCCCTTGACGCGTCGAGTTATTGCGAGACGTATTGTTGCTTGAAGAAGTATCGCTGGACGACGGATCCAATTGAATCTGTTCATAAGCCGATGTTTCCTTTGGCTTACGTGACTTAGATGTACCTTCTTGACCTGCTAGCTTATCGATAGGCAAGTACAACAGGTTACCACTTGATTCAGAGTCAATAAGAACCTTAGATGTATTTGAGTACACTTCTTCCATCGTATCTAGGTACAGACGGTTACGAGTAACCTCAGGCGCCGCTTGATATTCTGGGAGTAGTTTTTCAAACTGAGCAACTTGACCTAGCGCTTCGTTGGTTATTCTCTCGGAATAACCTTGAGCTTCTTTCTTCAAACGCTCAGAACGACCTGTCGCTTTAGGAATAATCTCGTTTTTGTACGCTTCTGCTTCTCGAATGAAACGCTCTTCATCCTCTCGAGCAGCGATCGCATCATCAAATGCATCTTTAACTTGCTCTGGTGGACGAGCTGACTGGAAGTTGACGTCAACGATGGACAGACCCATATCGTAGTTATCAATGATCTCATTCAGCGTTTCTTGAGTGCTTTGACGAATCTGTTGACGACCACTGGTCAGGATACTATCCATCAGTGAATCACCGATTACTGCACGTAGAGCCGAGTCAGTTGCTTGGCTTAAGCTGTCATCAGCGTTAGTGACAACAAACAGATACTTGTATGGATCAGAGACGCGGTACTGTACGTCCATTGAAACTGAAACTACGTTTTCGTCTTTTGTCAGCATGGTACCTGATGCACGAAGCGAGCGAATTGCTTGCACGTTAACAGGTTGGTATTCGTCGATAAAGCGAGGACGCCAGTTCAGACCTGGGTCGACGATTCGATCGAATTTACCGAGACGGAGAACGACACCTCGCTCACCTTCACTAATGGTATAGAAGCCAGAAAAGAACCAAATAGCGACTGCGATTAATGCAATGACGCCAAAGCCTATTGCACTACCACCACCGCCAATTGATGGGCCACCATTACCACCACGTTTACCAAACTTACCACCGATTTTCTGACTCAGCTTATTAAAGACTTCATCTAAATCAGGCGGTCCTTGATCACGACCACCGGAGTTCCGGTCACCACGATTGTTATTACCCCATGGGTCTTTATCGCGGCCGTTGTTTCCATTGTTATTACCAGGCTCATTCCACGCCATTAGGAAGCTCCATCATTTAGTATGACGTTATACTGTAGCAGTCCTTTAAGTAACTATAAAGTCACTCAAAACTGCCCCTTCTCTTTTTTCAAGTCTAGACCAATCTACTTGTTGCATCCGAATATCAATCAACAAGTTACCTTCTTCGTCGTATTCTTCACGTTGAATACAATTCATCTGGAAAAATGTACTACGAAATCGCCCTTGAAACTGCGGCGGAATTCGCAATTGATATTGAACCATTTGGCTCGCTAAGCGCTCTGTTAGCGCTTCGAACAACAGTTCGATTCCTTGCCCTTCCATGGCAGAAACCCAAACGGCTCTCGGAATTCCTTCGTCATTACGTTCTATACGTGGACGTTGGCCATCTAGATTATCTATTTTATTCATCACAACGAGAGAAGGCACTTCATGTGCATCTATCTCTTCTAGCACGTCATGAACAGCTTGAATATTCTCACGAAATCGGTCATCACTGGCATCGACAACATGTAACAAAATGTCAGCTTCCTGCGTTTCTTGCAGTGTTGCCTTAAATGCCGCGACTAAATCATGCGGTAGATGACGGATAAATCCTACCGTATCCGCAAGGATAGCCGGACCGACGTCCGCTAATTGTATTTTTCTTAAAGTGGGGTCGAGTGTTGCGAATAACTGGTCAGCAGCATACACCCCTGCTTCAGTAATACGGTTAAACAGTGTTGATTTGCCCGCGTTGGTATAACCTACTAGGGAAATCGTTGGGATTTCAGCTCTGTTTCGGGCTCGTCTGCCTTGTTCACGCTGTTTTGCGACTTTTTCTAGACGACGCAAAATCGCTTTAATTCGATCACGCAGAAGTCGACGGTCGGTCTCTAACTGAGTTTCGCCGGGACCACGTAAACCAATACCACCTTTTTGCCTTTCAAGGTGCGTCCAACCTCGAATCAATCGAGTCGATATATGACGCAACTGTGCTAGTTCAACTTGCAACTTACCTTCGTGGGTACGTGCTCGCTGAGCAAAAATGTCGAGGATCAGACCAGTGCGATCCAAGACTCGACATTTACACAGACTTTCTAAATTACGCTCTTGGGCAGGAGAAAGGGCGTGATTAAAAATCACAATGTCAGCACCAGTTAACTGCACAGTCTGCGCAATCTCCTGAGCTTTACCTTCTCCAACATAGTATTTCGGGTGAGGGGACTGCCGGCTTCCGGTTACTACCTGTAACGCATTAACGCCTGCAGAAGATACAAGCATCTCAAATTCGCTAAGATCTTCCCACTCACCTTCTTGCGTGAAGTTGATATGAACAAGTACAGCTTGCTCCCCCGATTCATAACGGTCAAACAAGCTACCAACTCCTATTTAATTGTTTTGTTTTATTAAATTCGGTATTAATCGTCAGATTTCTCTTGTTGACGATCACCAGCTGGACGCTCACCACTATGATGGCTAACCGCACGAGCTGGAACAACCGTAGAAATCGCATGCTTATAAACCATTTGATTAACGGTGTTTTTCAAAAGGATCACAAACTGATCGAAAGACTCAATTTGACCTTGTAGCTTGATCCCGTTTACAAGGTAGATTGATACTGGAATACGCTCGCGACGTAGTGCATTTAGGAATGGGTCTTGAAGAGATTGCCCCTTAGCCATTTTTATTTTCCTTATATTAATATTGTAGTTTTAATTATTTAGCTATTGGTGCACTGCAATGTTAGGTGCTGCCTTTGCATCTGAGCTAAACCAATGAAATACCCCTTAGTTTTATAATCATAGAACAACTATTGCCTTTGAAAACAAAACTCAGTTCCTTTTTGGGTACAAATACGCAAAAGCGACCACATTATACACAGTTAATGCCATCAGATGCTATGGCATCTGTGAGAGTTTTCATTGAATCCTCAACATGTTCGCTGTCTAACCAAACCAAATCATCCCAACTCCTTAACCAGGTGATTTGACGCTTGGCCAATTGGCGAGTCGCACAGATCCCGCGAAAGATCGCGTCATCTAAAGTGCTCTCTCCGTCCAAATATTCCCACATCTGACGATATCCGACACAACGAATAGACGGCAGATCTGGGTGAAGATCTTCACGAGCATATAACGCTTTGACTTCATCTTCAAAGCCTGCTTGTATCATTTTCTCAAAGCGCAATTCAATTCGTTTATGTAACAAAGCACGATCTTTGGGCGCTACCGCAAATTGTTTAACACGAAATGGTAGAGGCTCGCCTTTGGTTTCAGTCAATTCTGTCAATGACTTACCAGAGATACGATACACTTCAAGCGCACGTGATAGTCGCTGAGGATCATTTGGATGTATCCTCTCTGCTGAGACAGGATCTATCGCTCGAAGTTCATTATGAAGTGCTTGCCACCCTTTTTCTGTGGCTTCTTGCTCGATCTGTTTGCGGATTTCCGGGTTCGCTGCAGGTAACGGCGATAGGCCTTGTAATAGTGCTTTAAAGTACAGCATTGTGCCACCAACCAGCAGCGGGATCTTACCTTCAGCGTGAATTTTGGCAATTTCGTTCAAAGCATCGCGTCTAAAATCCGCCGCAGAATACGCCTCTGCTGGATCCAAAATATCGATTAAGCGATGTGGCGCTAGTGCAAGCTCATCGGCATCTGGCTTTGCGGTACCAATATCCATGCCCTTGTATATTAAGGCTGAATCAACACTGATGATCTCCACAGGGTATTGCTGACGAAGACGAATGGCTAAGTCGGTCTTACCGGATGCGGTTGGACCCATTAAAAACAAAACGAGTGGTAATTTTTGATTCATGATGAAAATGCTGCAATTGTGGCCGTAAAATCGACAGGTCGAACAAATTTAGGGTCGCTTAACGGTAGCTGACCTTCGTAGAGCTGTTCAAGGTTGCCAAGCAACTGAACGGATTCAGATAAAGTGTAGCTACTTTTCACTTGCAGCACTTTTTTCGCTAACCAAAGGCTTAACTGACTGGTGGTTTGATCATGCTGCTCAAGGGTTGCCAAGTATGACAGCATTTCATCAATTAACAATTGCAAATTTTGCTGCCTTAATGGTGAAGGTACCCCCATCACCATTGCAGTTTGTTTATTGCGTACCTTAATATCGATTCCAAAGTTCAACATAAGCTGCTCATGAGTCTCAACCGCCTTTAATTGCCCTTCATTGACTTTCAATGAGAGTGGCACCAACAGTGGCTGCATGGTCAACGCACTTGTTTTTGGGCTCAATTGAGCGAACAGTTTGTAAAACTCAGCCCGGCGCAAAGACACCACCGCGCAAATGGGCTCCGCCTTCACCAGCACATAACATTGTTCGACAATGGCAATGGCCTTACCAATTCGCTCAATATTCACGTCTATCTGGTTTGGCTTTTGCATTTCAGGTTCAGGCAACTGATGGACGTTAGTTTCAATATCGGGCGTTTGCATCAACTCCTGATAGACTCGAACTTCGTCGGCCGTTGGCGCTTTTTCTATGACACGAGCCGAACTCTTATTGCTAGAAGTCTTCGCACCACTCTCAGATACCCAGTCGCTGCGAGGAGAATGCTCTGCAATTTCATGACCTACCGAAGTACTTTGCACAGCATACTCTGATTGACTATCGCGTCTTTGATAATCCGCTCTACCAGGATAAGCAGGTATGCTTTCCACAGCGCTCAGCGTAGCATCGTCGACATCAATTCTCGATGTTTGCTCCGGCTCTCGGTGTTCGGTGACTTTTGTTTCATTTTGACTGTTAGCCGATGTGCTAAAAGCTGCTGGAGAAACTGGCTGAGCGTCAATAGACTTAGCCTGAACCAAAGCATCACTCAGAGCTTGGTATATAAAGTCGTGAACCAGACGAGCTTGATGAAAGCGAACTTCATGTTTTGCAGGATGCACATTCACATCCACTTGATGAGGGTCGATATCAATAAACAAGATATAAGCAGCAAACTGCTCTGGGGCTAGACTGTTTTCGTAGCTTTGACGAATCGCATGATTGATGAGTTTGTCTTTCATCATACGACCATTCACATAGCAATATTGCAGATCACTTTGAGCTCTGGCACCTTCCGGGGTGGTAATCCAGCCATGTAATTTCAAATCATTATGCTGCAACTCAATCTTAAGCATATTGCGCACAAATGGCGCTCCACACACGGCTGCTATTCGCTTCTCTGTTTGCGCATCGGTCTTTGCAGCACGGTACTGCCTTACTAACTTACCGTTGTGCTTCAGGTTGATCGAGACGTCAAAACGGCTCAAGGCGATCCGTTTTAATAACTCATCAATATGAGTGAATTCCGTTTTCTCAGTACGTAAAAACTTGCGTCTTGCTGGTGTGTTGAAAAATAGGTCAAGGACTTCAAGTGTAGTACCAATGGGGTGTGCAGCAGGTTTAAGCTTCACTGCCATGTCACGCCCTTCGGCATATGCACTCCAAGCTTGTTCTTGCGTGGCTGGACGAGAGGTCAGTGTCAATCGAGCCACAGAGCTTATACTTGCTAATGCTTCACCGCGAAAGCCTAGGCTCATAATGGCTTCAAGATCATCCAAGGTATGAATCTTCGACGTCGCGTGACGACTAAGTGCCAGTTGCAACTCATCTTTAGCAATCCCTTTGCCGTTATCACGAACGCGGATAAGTTTGGCACCACCTTTTTCGATATCAATATCGATACGAGTCGCACCAGAATCAAGACTATTTTCGACTAACTCCTTTACTACCGAAGCTGGTCGTTCCACCACTTCACCCGCGGCAATTTGGTTAGCCAGTCGAGCGGGGAGTATCTTAATCGTCACTTATCTTCTCCAAAATGAGCTACATCATTCTTGTTTACTTATTAGGTATCAACAAGACTTGGCCTACAGCCAATGAGTCTGAACGTAGCTTGTTCGCATCTCGTATACTTTGAACGGTCACACCATACTTAGATGCGATCTTGCCTAAGAACTCCCCTCGCTGCACTTTGTGCTTACGAAGAGGTAGGTCTTTTAAACTGACTGTGATTTTGAGTTTCTGCCCCAGTTTCAATACATCAGATTTGAGGTTGTTCTCACGTTTAATATCCGCAACGGAGACTTTGTATTTGTTGGCAATCTTACCCAAGTAGTCACCTTTGGCCACAGTATGGGTTACCGTTTTAGTTTCAACCGTATTTACCTTGCTGCTGACCTTCACTGGTGCGCTGCTCCCAGGAATCACCAAAGTTTGTCCTACCGCCAGCGAAGTACTCTTCAGGTTATTGGCACTCTTAATAGCCGAGACCGACGTCCCATAATTTTGAGCAATCACAGATAAGGATTCACCACGCTTCACGGTATGTTTTTTCTGCTGGCCGCGATTGGCAAACAAAGTCCCTTCCGGCGGATTCGCTTCAAAATACTGGACGATCGCTTTGGCTAAGGCACGCGCCAATTTATCTTGGTGACTACGAGTCGTCAGCAAGCGCTCTTCTGTTGGGTTGGAAATAAAGCCAGTTTCAACCAGAACCGAAGGAATATCCGGTGATTTCAACACCGCTAGGCTCGCATTAACAGGCTCTTTCTTATGAAGATGCGCAACTTTACCCATCTCTTTTAAAATCTTAGTTGCGACTTTGTAGCCCTCTTTTTGAGAGTGACTAAATTGCAAATCTAAGAGCGTTTGACTGACATTTCTATCGTTGGTGTTCTTCGATAACACCTCACCAGCACCGCCCAATAATTCAGATTGCTGCTCGTGATTCTCTACCCAGCGCGCAATCTCGGTGTTCGCTCGTCTAGTATTCAGGACAAACACTGACGCACCACGAGGTTGTGGCGTTCTAAACGCATCGGCGTGAATTGAAACCAATAAGTGTGCTTTATTCTTACGTGCAATCTCAGAACGTTTATTAAGATTGACAAAATAGTCACCACGGCGAGTCAATACTGCCTTCATGCCCGGAATAGCATCGATCTGTGCAGCCAGTTTTTTCGACACGCTCAAGGTCACGTGTTTTTCGTATTTCTTAGTTGGTCCAATCGAACCCGGATCTTCACCACCATGGCCAGCATCAATTGCAACGATAATATCTGCTGTGCCTCTCAACTGAGAAGCATCACGACTTACTGCCGTTTTACTGCTTAGTACCGTTGCTTTAGGTTGGTTACTCGCTTTACCGTGAGGCAAGTCGATAACCAGACGATGTCCGTACTGCCCCCCCGGTGTTGGATTCAGTTTAAATATTTGCGGCGTTGAAGACTTCTTTAACTCGAACACCAAACGATAGGTCCCTTTGCTAGGGGGTGAGCTTTTACGAATTTTGCTCAGCACCGGGCTATCGGTTACGTTCATTGGTAACTTGGTGTTTAAGGTTGTGTTTTTAAGATCCACTACAATTCGGCTTGGGCCCGATAGTGAGAAATAACTGTAGTCCGCTTCAGACTTAAGGTCGATAACAACACGCGTTTCGTCTGGTGACGGCCAAACGCGGAGACCCTCTAACGCATTGGCTAAAGTAACGGTAGGAAACATCAACAAGATTGGCAGCATGACTTTAACCATGCTGCTAAGAAAACGACTGATCAATTTAACTCCAACTGACTTATTAATTCTCTTCCATAATCGCTATTTGCGGTGAAGGCAATCTCTCTTGCCTCGCCAACATACTTAATCTCGATATCAATATCGGCATCAGGTAAGACACCAATTCCTTTTTCAGGCCACTCCACTAAACAGATGGCATCATCCGAGAAGTAATCACGAATACCCATGAACTCAAGTTCTTCAGGATCCGCTAAGCGATATAGGTCGAAGTGATATACGTTCCAACCATCAAGCTGATAGGGCTCTACCAAGGTATAAGTCGGGCTTTTTACATTACCCCTATGTCCGAGACTCTGAATAAAGCCACGACTGAATGTGGTCTTCCCAGCGCCAAGATCACCATGCAAATAAATCGTTGTCTGTTTTGAACAGAGATTGGCCAGTTTAGTTCCAATTAAAATCGTTGCGGATTCATCTGCTAAGGTAAATTTTTTAGTGCTCATCACATTTTTCTCTGAGTGGTGCCTTTGAGAGTCGAAATAGTAAACTGTGTCGCTTTTCGTAGACAAGTGATCTTATGTAAGTAATCAGAAAATTTACCATTATTTTATCGTTATCCCTACTGTGCATACACAAAATAGTCGATGAAAGTTTGTTCTAAAGTAGATTAAGGACTTTTTGGTGCTCATACTTGGGTTAGTATTGGTTTTGAGTATAGAATACGCGTCCTTTTCTATTTGAGTAATCATGATGGACTTAAACAAGCTTGCCAGTGACATCAAACAATGGGGACAAGAGCTCGGTTTTCAAAAGGTCGGTATTAGTGATATCGATTTGCAAGACCAAGAAACTGTTCTCAAAAACTGGTTGGCCGCTGGATATCATGGTGATATGGCTTGGATGGAAACACACCAAGATTTAAGAATTCACCCAGATAAGCTACATCCAAATACCTGTCGAATTATCAGTGTCAGAATGGATTACCTTCCGGAAGACGCGAATTTTGCATCCAATTTAGAAGATAAGCACTCGGGTTATATCAGTCGGTATGCTCTTGGACGTGATTACCACAAACTGATTCGTAATCTACTCAAAAAACTAGGTCAAAAAATAGAACAAGAAGTCTCAGAGCTTGGTTATCGTCCATTTGTCGATTCAGCCCCCGTTTTAGAACGCCCTCTAGCAGAAAAAGCCGGATTAGGGTGGATAGGCAAACACTCATTATTACTGGATAAAGAAGCTGGCTCTTGGTTCTTTTTAGGTGAACTATTTATCGACTTGCCTCTTCCTACGGATAACCCGGTAAATAACGAGTGTGGAAAGTGTCGAGCGTGCGTAACATCCTGCCCTACTGGTGCGATTTTGGAAAACGGCGTTATTGATGCTCGCCGCTGTATTTCCTACCTCACCATCGAATACAAAGGGGTCATTCCACTAGAATTTCGCGAAGCGATGGGAAACCGAATCTATGGGTGCGATGACTGCCAACTGGTTTGTCCTTGGAATCGTTATGCAGAGCTCAGCCAACGACAAGACTTTCAAAGACGCAATAGTTTTGCCGATACCAATCTCGACATTTTGCTTTCCTGGGATGAAGCCACTTTCCTTAAAAATATGGAAGGCTCAGCCATTCGAAGAATCGGTCACGAGCAATGGCAACGAAATATCATCATCGCGATGGGGAATGCGCCTTTCTCTCAAACTTATATCGAGCAGCTAGAACAGATAGAGGGACAATCCGACCTTCTAGATCCACACATCGAATGGGCCTTGCAGAAACAGCTCGGGCAGCTACCTGTGAATCTAGATACCAGCCTTCATACTAAAAACCAACGTCTCATCCGTATCGTAAAAAAAGGGTTACCCCGAGACGCATAGCCATCAATGGTTGTAGAAAAATCAAATTAATTTTCTTGACTAATATCTCAAATCTACATTTGTGGAAAAACTACATTTTCATTAGCGGTTAGTCGTTGAGAAATCAGGTTAAACACAGTTTCAATATATGACTAGGATCAAAAAAACGTCACTTGCTGATCATTTTGCTGTCAAGAAAAAAACAACAGAACGCCACTTATTTTATTTAATTTCAATCACTTAGTAACAAATATCAATCTTTAGTATTACCAATGTCGGTGTAAAGATCCTTCAAGCCCCCTACCTTAAGGACCTTCAAATACAATTTATCAACCAAGTTATCCACAAAATAAAAATGTGGATAAGTCTGTTAATTTAACTGTGACAGAATCGCAACAAAGGCAGACGCCTAGTGCTGTTCAGGTGTGTAGAAATTAGATACACAGTTCAGTGCATTGCGTTACTTATGAGTAATGCAATAACTGAATGACTTAATTTTTGGGAGTGATGCTTCTCAGCATTAGGAAAGAGCATGCGGTGAAGGGACGAAGTTTCTCAACTTTGCTATCTCTTAACGAGATGACCGCTTTTGGTGTCCATTATGAGGAAGAAATTGGAGCGACACACGAGGTTCGAACTCGTGACCTCAACCTTGGCAAGGTTGCGCTCTACCAACTGAGCTAGTGTCGCATTATTATCGCTAATTAAATAACGATTATTTCTTTCACTCTAGGAAAATGGAGCGACACACGAGGTTCGAACTCGTGACCTCAACCTTGGCAAGGTTGCGCTCTACCAACTGAGCTAGTGTCGCATATCAACAGCAAGCGCTATTGACTAAATTTGGTTGCGGGGGCCGGATTTGAACCGACGACCTTCGGGTTATGAGCCCGACGAGCTACCAAGCTGCTCCACCCCGCGTCCGTATTGTGTCACCGTTAAGTACCGTGAGAACTTTCAAACTGGAGCGACACACGAGGTTCGAACTCGTGACCTCAACCTTGGCAAGGTTGCGCTCTACCAACTGAGCTAGTGTCGCATATCAACAGCAAGCGCTATTGACTAAATTTGGTTGCGGGGGCCGGATTTGAACCAACGACCTTCGGGTTATGAGCCCGACGAGCTACCAAGCTGCTCCACCCCGCGTCCGTATTGTGTCACCGTTAAGTACCGTGAGAACTTTCAAACTGGAGCGACACACGAGGTTCGAACTCGTGACCTCAACCTTGGCAAGGTTGCGCTCTACCAACTGAGCTAGTGTCGCATATCAACAGCAAACGCTATTGATTAAATTTGGTTGCGGGGGCCGGATTTGAACCGACGACCTTCGGGTTATGAGCCCGACGAGCTACCAAGCTGCTCCACCCCGCGTCCGTATTGTATCACCGTTAAGTACCGTGAGAACTTTCAAACTGGAGCGACACACGAGGTTCGAACTCGTGACCTCAACCTTGGCAAGGTTGCGCTCTACCAACTGAGCTAGTGTCGCATATCAACAGCAAACGCTATTGATTAAATTTGGTTGCGGGGGCCGGATTTGAACCGACGACCTTCGGGTTATGAGCCCGACGAGCTACCAAGCTGCTCCACCCCGCGTCCGTATTGTGTCACCGTTAAGTACCGTGAGAACTTTCAAACTGGAGCGACACACGAGGTTCGAACTCGTGACCTCAACCTTGGCAAGGTTGCGCTCTACCAACTGAGCTAGTGTCGCATTGAACGTCTTTCGTCGTTCAGGGCTGCGAATTATAAGAGCATTTTTTTGTGATGCAAGTCCTTATCAGCAAAAAAACCAACTTTTTTTTCGTTTGATGAAAAAGCACACAAAAATACGTTATTTTTCCGCCAGCTACAGCCCTAAACTTATCTTTTTAACAAATATTCGAAGATCAGATAGTAAAAATAGTCTCACGATAATATTTGAGTTCAGCAATAGACTCACGAATGTCATCCAACGCTAGATGGGTTCCTTGTTTAGAAAAACCATCAAGGACTTCCGGTTTCCAACGACGAGTCAATTCTTTTAACGTACTGACATCCACGTATCGGTAATGGAAATACTCTTCAAGTTCCGGCATATGTTTGTAGAGAAAACGTCGGTCTTGACCAATACTATTGCCACAAATCGGTGATTTTCCTTTTGGTACCCATTGCTCTAAAAACGTGATGGTTTGTTTAATGGCTTCCGCTTCATCATACTCACTGTCTTTAACGCGAGCCACCAGCCCACTTGCAGTATGGGTATTAGTGCACCAATCATCCATTTTGGCCAACTCTTCATCCGATTGGTGAATGGCGATTACTGGGCCTTCAGCAAGAATGTTTAACTCGCTGTCCGTCACTATACTGGCGATTTCGATAATTTTGTGTTGCTCAGGATCCAGTCCTGTCATCTCCAAATCAACCCAGATCAAGTTGTCATCACTGAAAGACATAATGCCCTCGTCTATTTGTTTTCTGCTAAAAGAGGTACTATACCGAAATTAAATTCAGTAACCCAAATGGTTTGATGCAAATTGCATCATTGAAATATCGTGGCGAAAAAGAAAAAACTAACCAAAGGTCAGGTGCGTCGTGTACGCAGCAACCAAAAGAAAAAACTGGCAAAGGAAGAAACGGTCCAGTGGGATGAAACCATGCTTGGTGCAGTCAAGCAGGGGCTTGTTATCACGCGTTTTGGGCAACATGCCGACATTGAAGATCTCGAAACTAAAGAAATTCACCGCTGTAACTTAAGGCGCGGCATTGAATCTTTGGTGTCTGGCGATCGCGTTAAATGGCGAGTTGGCCTTGAATCTATGCATGGTATTTCTGGCGTTGTAGAAGCTGTAGAGCCACGAACCTCAATGCTAACTAGACCTGACTACTACGACGGTCTCAAACCCGTAGCAGCAAACGTTGACCAAATGGTGATCGTCTCTGCTGTAGTGCCAGAGTTGTCTTTAAACATCATTGATCGCTATTTGATTGCCTCTGAAACATTAGAAATCGCGCCACTTGTGGTTCTAAATAAAATAGACCTACTTCCAGAGCAAGATCGCGAGACGTTTTACCAACTTTTAGATGTCTACAAGAACATCGGTTACAAAGTACTGTTGGTCAGTAAGGAAAGTGGCGAAGGCATCGAAGAGCTCGAGGCCCACCTAAAAGACAAGATCAATATTTTTGTTGGTCAATCTGGTGTCGGCAAATCAAGCTTGGTTAACGCCCTGATGCCAGAACTCGATGTAGAGGAAGGTGAAGTTTCCACTAACTCTGGTTTAGGCCAACACACCACGACAGCAGCAAGATTGTACCATTTCCCATCAGGCGGCGATCTTATCGACTCTCCAGGGGTACGTGAGTTTGGCTTGTGGCACTTGGAACCAAATGAAGTCACCGAAGCATTTGTTGAGTTCAAGCCCTATCTAGGTGGTTGTAAGTTTAGGGACTGTAAACACCTCGATGATCCTGGTTGCATTCTTCGTGAAGCGGTAGAAGAAGGTAAAATCGACCAAGTACGCTTTGATAACTACCATCGAATTATCGATAGCATGAGCGAAGGCAAAGCGAACCGACAATATTCAAGAAACAAAAAAGCCGATTTGTGATAACCCTAGAACATGGGCGAGATTAACACTCTGACCGTGTATCATTCACAAATTGCTGACATTTAGGGCGAATTACATTAGTATCTCGCGCCCTGAATTAATAACACTCAATTAATGTTGGAATAGTAAACAATGGATAAGATTAAAGTTGGACTGCAATACTGGATACCTCAGCACGGCTTGACCCGTTTGGTAGGTAAACTGGCATCAGCAAAAGCAGGCGGTCTAACAACAGCGATCATTCGTTGGTTTATCAAGCAATATAACGTCAATATGGACGAAGCTTTGCACGCAGATCCGGCTCACTTTAAAACCTTCAATGAGTTTTTTGTGCGTGAGCTGAAACCAGGAATGCGTCCAATTGCTGAAGGTGAAACGGTGATTTCCCATCCTGCAGACGCATGCGTGAGCCAATTTGGGCCAATCACAGATGGTAAGCTCATCCAAGCGAAGAACCACGACTATACCGCGCAGGAGCTACTTGGTGGCAATGCTGATTTAGCGGCTGAATTTGCTGAAGGCGAATTTGCGACTCTCTATCTATCGCCTAGAGACTACCATCGAGTGCACATGCCATGCGATGGCACCTTGCGTCAGATGATTTATGTTCCAGGCGATCTGTTCTCTGTAAACCCATTGACAGCCGAAAATGTACCAAACCTATTCGCCCGAAATGAGCGCGTTGTGTGTATTTTCGATACTGAGTTTGGGCCAATGGCTCAAGTACTGGTTGGGGCAACAATCGTGGGCAGTATTGAGCTTATCTGGGCTGGCACAGTAACACCACCTCGCGGTAATACTGTTTACACCTGGGACTACCCTGCAGAAGGTGATAAGTCAGTCGTACTGAAGAAAGGCGAAGAAATGGGTCGCTTCAAACTGGGCTCAACGGTCATCAACTTATTTGCTAAAGACAGCATTCGCTTTGATGACAGCATGCAGAATAACGCGCCAACAGTTATGGGCACCCCATACGCTCATCAGCAAAACCAAACGGAAAGTGTGTTACAAGACGACGAATAACAAACTTAAACGGTGCCTAGGCACCGTTTTTTGTTTAGATGATATAACGATACTTCACTTTAAAATCCCGTGATAAATAGCCATTCAGATTTTGACGCAAAGCAAAACACCTTACGAATCTTCCCTCTACTTTTCAAAACTTTAATACCAGTCTAAGACCCCAAGTAGAATATCTTTTAACCTAGGTGCAGTTTAAATATCCACCATGGTGACCGCCCCTATGCCGAAGATACATACTGGGACACTCATTAAGCTATTCATCTGCTTTTTAGTGCCGTTAGGCGTCCTGATGATGCCTATTGATTGGATTCCGATTGATGACCTCACGCTGATTCAGCACCGATTATTAGCCATCTTTTTACTTGCCGCTTTGCTATGGGTACTCGAGCCAGTACCAGTCTTTGCCACCTCAATTTTGATCATTGCGCTTGAGTTGATCATGATTTCTGACAAAGGACTTCACTTATTCCGCACGCCACCAGCAGGTCATGAACTTGGTGAACTGATGGCTTACACCGATATTTTCAGTGCTTTCTCATCCCCTATTATTATTCTGTTTATGGGCGGCTTCGCGCTTGCGATCGCCGCTTCAAAATACGAACTTGATAACAACCTAGCTCGCGTACTGCTTAAACCTTTTGGACAGCAGCCTAAGTTCATTATGCTAGGGTTAATGTTGATTACGGCTGTGTTCTCAATGTTCATGTCTAATACCGCAACAACAGTCATGATGTTAGCCCTTCTTGGTCCTATCGTAGCCTCAGCACCCAAAGGTGACTTGGGTATCAAAGCTTTAGTACTTTGTATTCCGATAGCCGCCAACACCGGGGGGATTGCCACTCCGATCGGAACACCACCAAACGCTATCGCGCTGCAATATCTTACTGGTGAAAACACGATTGATTTCTTGCAATGGATGATGATGGGACTACCGTTTGTCATCGTTCAGCTCACATTAGCTTGGTTCCTACTGCAGAAACTGTTTCCATCTTCTGAAGACAAAATGGTGCTCAAACTGGAAGGCGCTTTCCAGAGAAACTGGCGGGCTATGGTTGTCTATGTCACCTTTGCCACAACGATACTACTATGGATGACCACCAAGCTTCATGGCATGAATACCTATGTAGTTTCTATCATTCCACTTGCTGTATTTACGCTAACAGGCATCATGGGTAAAGATGAACTGAAGCTCATTAACTGGGACGTACTTTGGTTAGTCGCTGGTGGTATCGCCATTGGGATTGGTTTGGATAAAACCGGACTGGCCGCAGCATTAGCGCATGCCATTGATTACGAGTCCCTCTCTCCATTTGCAGTCGTGATTACGCTGTCGATTGTCTGTTGGTTAATGGCTAACTTTATGTCCAATACCGCAACCGCAAACCTGTTAATGCCTATCGCGGCGGCAATCGGTGCATCAATGGAAAGCTTAGCCAGCATTGGCGGTTTACAAGGGTTGCTCGTGGTGGTCGCATTCTCAGCATCCCTCGGTATGATTTTGCCAGTGTCCACACCACCAAACTCCTTGGCGTACTCAACCGGGCTTATAGAAAGTAAAGACATGGCAAAAACCGGTCTTATCATTGGTGTAATCGGCCTGCTCATAGTCTATGCAGCAACGCTCATCCTCACCTGATCATAGGTGAATGAAATCCTCTTGCTTACAAGTAAGAGGATTTCATTGCAGTTTTCACCGTGCCATAGTAAAACCTAATGAATTAACAGGGATAATACACGTTAGGGATAACAATGGGATTTGAATGGCTGGCGTTGATCGCCGCTTTTTTATGGGCGGTATCTAGCATTATTTCCGTCACCCCGGCCAAGCATCTAGGATCCTTTTCCTATAGTCGCTGGCGCATGGGTTGTACCGCAATCATACTCTCCACGATGGCTGCCATTACTGGTGGCTGGTCAAGCGTAGAAGCCAGTCATATTACACCGATGATGCTCTCTGGGCTTATTGGTATCTTTATAGGCGATACCGCCCTGTTCGCCTGCCTAAACCGTATGGGACCGAGACAAGCAGGGCTACTATTTTCCTGCCACGCCGTGTTCTCGGCGGTATTAGGTTACTTCTTATTTGCAGAAACCATGACATCGTTAGAGTTGGTCGGCTCCGCTTTAGTTTTCTCCGGGGTTGCTACGGCTATTTTCTTTGGGCGACGTGGGAAGAGTAACCATAAAGCCAGCGAACTCGAAACCATCAAAGGTAATGTGTGGTTTGGTGTAGGACTTGGTATCACCGCAGCCTTGTGTCAGGCTCTTGGTGGAATTATTGCCAAGCCCGTGATGCAAACTTCAGTGGACCCTGTCGCGGCCTCAGCCATACGTATGATCACCGCTTTTATCGCTCATAGCTTGTTTCTATTTACCGGGGCTCGACACGCTAAGAGCATTAACCCTATTACTTGGTCGATATTTGGTATTACGGCACTTAACGGTTTCTTAGCGATGGCGGTAGGCATGACGCTGATTCTGTTTGCATTGCAAACCGGAAATGTGGGGATGGTCGCTTTGCTTTCTTCGACCACGCCGATTATGGTGCTGCCACTACTTTGGTTGTACACCAAGCAGCGCCCCAATAAATATGCTTGGTTAGGTGCCCTATTAGCTGTCGCGGGCACCAGCATATTGGTCAGTTAAGCGCGCGGGAACGGAAACGCAACCACTTCATCAATATGTTTTGCACCAAGTGCTAACATAATGAGGCGGTCAATACCTAAAGCAACGCCGGCACATGCAGGAAGGCCTGACTTTAGTGCATCTATTAAATGGTAATCAATTGGCTGCTGAGGAAGTCCCATTTGCTGACGCTTACGATTATCCTCTTCAAAGCGAGCTAATTGTTCGTTTGGGTTGTCTAGCTCATGAAAACCATTCGCTAGCTCTATGCCCTTAAAATAGACTTCAAATCTATCAGCAACACGCTCATCGTTTGGATTAACCTTAGCCAGAGCAGCTTGTGAGGCAGGAAAGTCATACACGAACGCAGGAACGTCTTGGCCGATCTTGGTTTCTACTCCCATGCTAAAAAGCAATTGCAACAGCGTATCTCGATCTTGTTCTTTATCCGCAATATCACTTAGCCCTAAGCTTCCAGCCGCCGTTCGGAGTTCTGGCATACTCGCTACTAGCGGACACACTCCTAAGTGGGTCATAAACGCCTGTTGATATGTCATTCGCTCAGCGCCATCACACGCCAACACCATCCTTAACAGTTCATCCATTTCATCCATTAACTGGTGGTGGTCAAAGCCTTCGCGATACCACTCAAGCATGGTGAACTCAGGGTTGTGGTAGCGACCGCTTTCTTCATTGCGGAATGCTTTATTGATTTGATAAATAGAGCCACTGCCTGCCGCCAACAAACGCTTCATATGAAACTCAGGACTAGTCATAAAATACAGCTTACGACCATCCGCATAACCCGGCCCAACAAACTCCGTTTGGAACGTATGTAAATGGATATCTGTCACGGTCGCATGACTCATAGCAGGCGTATCCACTTCCATTACATTCCTTGATAGGAAAAAGTCTCGTATTGAATGGATTATTTGCGCTCTTTTTTTCAGCAAAGCCACAGATGCTGTGGGCTGCCACTCATTGCAAATCATAATTAAACTCATTAGCTCTGTTTATTGATAATTATACGATTGTGGAGATTTCTACTCAATAACGCGTGATTTTAATCACACATCATATAAATACTATGCTTCTCTTTGCATTTCCGGAGCAAAAACCTAACTCAATCAATTTTTTTGCCATACAGCTTATCTAATATAAAACCTTACTCTATAAAAGCTTACTTAAGCATTTAATTATAACTCGCGAGCTAACTCGCTCTCACACACTGGAGGATAACTGTGAAAACAATTACCACAGATATCGCAGTCATCGGCGCAGGCGGCGCCGGTCTTCGTACTGCCATTGCAGCAGCAGAAGCAAACCCAGAAATGGAAGTTGCTCTGATTTCTAAAGTCTACCCAATGCGTTCACATACTGTGGCCGCGGAAGGTGGTTCTGCAGCTGTAATCAAGGATGAAGATAGCCTAGATAACCACTTCAACGATACTGTTGGTGGTGGTGACTGGCTTTGTGAACAGGATGTTGTCGAATATTTCGTAGAAAATGCCACACGTGAAATGATCCAAATGGAACAATGGGGTTGCCCATGGAGCCGTAAGGAAAATGGCGAAGTTAACGTTCGTCGTTTCGGTGGTATGAAAGTTGAACGTACATGGTTTGCCGCTGATAAGACCGGCTTCCATATGCTACACACTCTGTTCCAGACTTCGATGAAGTATGAGCAAATCAAACGATTTGACGAATACTTTGTGGTTGACCTACTTGTCGTTGAAGGCGAGGTTCAAGGTCTGATTGCTATTCATATGTCTGAAGGTGAACTGGTTACCATTAAAGCCAAGTCTGTTGTGCTTGCAACAGGTGGCGCTGGCCGCGTTTATCACTGTAATACCAATGGCGGTATCGTAACAGGTGACGGCATGGCGATGGCCTATCGTCATGGTGTACCACTACGTGACATGGAGTTTGTTCAATATCACCCAACAGGTCTTCCTGGTACAGGTATCCTGATGACAGAGGGCTGTCGTGGTGAAGGTGGTATCATCGTTAACAAGAATGGTTACCGCTACCTACAAGATTACGGCATGGGTCCTGAGACGCCAGTTGGCCAGCCGAAGAACAAATATATGGAACTGGGTCCTCGTGACAAAGTTTCACAAGCATTCTGGCACGAACAGCAAAAAGGCAACACGATCAAGCATCCACTTGGTGATGTTGTACATCTCGATCTTCGCCACCTTGGTGAAGAGTATCTACAGGAGCGTCTACCGTTTATCTGTGAGCTTGCAAAAGCTTATGTGAACGTTGACCCAGCGAAAGAGCCAATTCCAATCCGTCCTACCGTTCACTACACCATGGGTGGTATTGAAACCAATGGTCAATGTGAAACACGTATTCAAGGCCTATTTGCTGTGGGCGAATGTGCTTCTGTTGGTCTGCACGGTGCTAACCGCCTAGGCTCTAACTCTCTAGCTGAATTCGTGGTATTTGGCCGTGTTGCAGGTGAACAAGCTGTAGAGCGTGCCAAAGCGTTTAAAGGCTGGGATGACGCTGCTATCGCACAACAAGTTGAAGCTGTTGAAGCTCGTATTGCTGCACTAATGAACCAAGAAGGCGATGAAAACTGGGCTGAAATCCGTACTGAAATGGGTCACACCATGGAAGCGGGTTGCGGTATTTACCGTCAAGAAGATCTAATGCAAGCCACGCTTGATAAGATTGCTGAGCTCAAACAGCGTTATAAGAAAATCAGCATCAAAGACAAAGGTAAGGTGTTCAACACTGACCTTCTTTACGCCATTGAAGTGGGTTATGGGCTTGAAGTTGCAGAAGCTATGGTTCACTCCGCTATCCTGCGTAAAGAGTCACGTGGCGCACACCAACGTTTAGATGATGGTTGTACTGAGCGTGATGATGTGAACTTCCTTAAGCACTCTCTGGCGTTCTTCCAAGAGGATAACGCGCCAAGCATCGATTACAGCGATGTGAAGATCACTAAGTCTCAACCTAAAGCGCGCTTATACGGTGAAGCAGCAGAAAAAGCTGCCGCGGCAGAAGCGAAAGCATCTCAAGATAACAGTGCGGAGGAGCAAGCATAATGTCAGCTAATCGTATTCAGAAAGTTGAGATCCTGCGTTATGACCCAGAAAAGGACTCAGAACCTTACTTCCAAACCTTTGAAGTTCCGTTTGATGAGACCATGTCTGTACTTGATGCGATTGGTTACATCAAAGATCACCTAGATAAAGATCTGTCTTACCGCTGGTCTTGCCGTATGGCGATTTGTGGTTCGTGCGGCATCATGGTGAACGGAGTGCCTAAGTTAGCTTGTAAAAGCTTCCTTCGTGACCATCAAAATGGCCTGAAGATTGAGCCTTTAGCTAACTTCCCTATCGAGAAAGACCTGATTGTCGATATGACGCCGTTCATCGAGCGCCTTGAAGCTATCAAGCCATACATCATCGGTAATGATCGCAAACCAGAAGATGGCACCAACATCCAAACACCTGAGCAAATGGCGAAGTACAAGCAGTTTGCTGGCTGCATTAACTGCGGCCTCTGCTACGCGGCCTGCCCTCAGTTTGGTCTAAACCCAGAGTTCATCGGTCCAGCAGCACTGACACTTGCTCATCGCTATAACCTTGACAGCCGTGACAATGGTGCCGCAGAGCGTATGAAGATGATCAACGGCGAAAACGGTGCTTGGGGCTGTACGTTTGTGGGCTACTGCTCTGAAGTCTGTCCGAAGAACGTTGACCCAGCAGCAGCGGTTAACCAAGGTAAAGTGGAGTCTTCTAAAGACTTCGTCATTGCAATGCTAAAACCACAGGAGGCGTAGAATGAGTAACAGAAAACCTTATGTTCGTGAAATCAAACGCACGTGGTGGAAAAACCATCCATTCTATCGCTTCTATATGTTGCGTGAAGCGACGGTACTGCCTCTTATTCTATTCACTATCTTCCTGACTTTTGGTTTGGGTGCATTAGTGAAAGGCCCTGAAGCGTGGCAAGGTTGGCTGGAGTTTATGGCAAACCCTATCGTCATCGCGATTAACATCGTGGCACTCGCAGGCAGTCTATTCCATGCTCAAACTTTCTTTAGCATGATGCCGCAAGTTATGCCGATCAAGCTGAAAGGCAAACTGGTCGAAAAGAAAACCATCGTTCTTACTCAGTGGGCAGCGGTAGCCGCTATCTCACTAGTCGTTCTCATCATTGTATAAGGAGTGAATCGTGATTAATCAAAACCCAAAACGCTCTGACGAACCAGTATGGTGGGGACTATTTGGTGCAGGTGGTACTTGGTTTGCCATGATTACACCAGTAACGGTACTTGTGCTTGGTATTCTAGTGCCAATGGGCATTATTAGCCCAGAAGCGATGAGTTATGAACGTGTCGCAGATTTTGCTACAAGCATCATTGGTGCCCTATTCATCATAGCCACATTAGCGCTTCCAATGTGGCATGCGATGCACCGCCTGCATCACGGTATGCACGATCTGAAAATCCACGCGGGCGTAGCAGGTAAAATCGCTTGCTACTTCTTTGCAGGCTTAATCAGCGCACTGTCTGTTATCTTCATCTTTATGATCTAAGCAACAGACACAAACCTCAAAGGCAGCGATATCGCTGCCTTTTTTATTGCCAGTTTTTTTGTGACTCAGCATTTAAGAAGACAAATGCTTACACGCAGAACCCAACTCTCTCTATACAATCCGCGCCGCTTGATAATAAAAAAGAGATGTAACAATGAAGAAGTCTATTTACGCACTGCTTATTTCTAGTGCACTTTTTGGGTGTGGTTCTACCGTTAATATGACCACATCAGATGCCGTGGCAGCTCAACCAAAACTGATGCTTAAAACGGATGGTACATTTTGGGGCTTTGGTCCTGAGGGCAGTTTTGATCTTGCCGGATTGTATCAAGGTAAATACTCGCGCAGTGCTTCCACTAGCTCTTGGTTCAATACCATTAATACCAAAGAAGGAGAGATGGTTGCAGAGGTGACTCGCAAGGATAACGGTAAAACTTGGACGCTCGTTTGCAGTGGTGGCGGTACCAGCGTCGACCTTGGCAGCTTCTCGTTCGGTGGTAACGGTCCCTATGTTTGTGAGATCAGCGAAAATGGTAAGTCGGTTGGTGAGTATCAAATGGCCAGAAAGTCGGAAGCTATTAGTTTGTCGACAGCTAAAAAAGAAACTGGCTTCATTCGCTTAGACAGTACCCATTTTAACGTGGAATCCATCCACGATGGTGAAGGCTTAATGATGAGTGTCGATAACCCACTTGGTTATAGTTTTAGCCGTGGTAGTATCGAGGTAGCCGCAGCACAAATCAACGGCGCTATTACCTTACAAACCTTAGCCAATCTGCCTAAAGCAGAAATGGACACCTTAGCGCTTGGCACCGTAGCCAGTGCTTTAAGCTGGCGACCACAAGAGTAATACCTCTTCCATTAAAAAAGGTCGCCTAAGCGACCTTTCTTCATACAGCAAAGAGTAAGCTTACTTAACGCGGCCTACGTACTCACCTGTACGAGTATCAACTTTAATCACTTCACCGATTTGGATGAATAGCGGTACACGTACAACAGCACCTGTCGTTAGTGTTGCTGGTTTACCACCAGTGCCCTGCGTATCACCTTTTAGACCTGGATCGGTTTCAGTTACTTCTAACTCAACAAAGTTAGGCGGAGTCACGGTAATTGGGTTACCATTCCAAAGAGTAATCATACAAGTGTTGTTTTCTACCAACCATTTCGCGTTATCGCCAACAGCTTTAACTTCCGCAGCGATTTGTTCGAATGTTTCGCTGTTCATAAAGTGGTAGAATTCACCATCTGTGTATAGGTAATCTAGATCGATGTCCATCACGTCAGCAACTTCAACAGTTTCGCCAGACTTGAAGGTTTTCTCTAGAACTTTACCAGACAGTAGCTTACGAATTTTTACGCGGTTGAATGCCTGACCTTTACCTGGCTTCACGTATTCGTTTTCTAGAATTACGCAAGGCTCGTTATCCAGCATTAATTTAAGGCCGCCTTTAAATTCATTCGTGCTAACAGTAGCCATTGTATCCTCTTAGTGTTCTTCGAGTTAAAATTTAATGTCGCCTATCATAACCCGAAATCTTGTTTCTGTTGAGCAAAACTGGCTCAAACAGCTATCGAATGCGATCTCAGACCCTTATGAACTGCTTAAGCAGCTAGAAATTGATGCGACTCCGTGGGAAAACGGCTTAACCGCTCGACGTCTTTTCCCGATGCGTGTTCCACAAAGCTTTGTCGATCGTATGGAAAAAGGCAACCCGTACGACCCTCTATTAAGGCAAGTTTTACCATTAAGCCAAGAGTTTGAAGTCCACAACGGTTACTCTGAAGATCCTTTAGAAGAGCAAGATGCAGCGGTGCCCGGTCTACTACACAAGTACCACAATCGCGCACTACTAATTGTCAAAGGTGGCTGTGCTGTGAATTGTCGCTACTGCTTCCGTCGTCATTTCCCCTACGAAGATAACAAAGGCGGTAAAGCTAACTGGCAAGTCGCACTCGACTATATTGCGGCTCATCCAGAGATCGACGAGATCATTTTGTCTGGCGGCGATCCACTGATGGCCAAAGATTCTGAGTTAGCATGGCTTGTTCAAAAAGCAGAATCTATTCATCATTTAAAAACACTTCGCATTCACTCCAGATTACCTGTGGTGATCCCAAAGCGCATTACAGAAGAGTTGTGTCAGCTTCTTAAACAGACTCGACTGAATACCATTTTGGTAACGCATATCAACCACGCTAACGAAGTGAATTCTGAATTCTCTGCGTCAATGGCACGTATTAAGAACACGGGCACAACATTGTTGAATCAAGGAGTGCTGCTAAAAGGTGTCAATGATTCTGTTGATGCTCAGTTTGAGCTCAGTCATGCGCTGTTTTCTGTGGGCATATTGCCTTATTACCTTCACGTGTTGGATAAGGTTCAAGGCGCGGCACACTTCTTTATTAGCGATGACGACGCCAAAGCCATCATTCAAGGGCTGATCAAACGAGTGTCTGGGTATTTAGTCCCTAAACTGACGCGAGAAGAAGGCGGTAGAGCCAGCAAGACACCACTGGATTTACATCTTGAGTAACCTTTTTCGTCTCGACAAAATATTTTTGTTCGATCAGACGGTCTAATAGTCAGATACTGCGCTTTTTAGGAGGCAATGTGGAACTGACACAGTTATTCAATGCACAACTGCTCGACTTAGGGCCTTTTTCATGGCCTGCACTTGGGGCTTGTATGCTTAATGGTGCCTTAGTAGGCCTTGAGCGCCAAACACGCGGAAAACCTGTTGGTATTCGTACCGCGATTCTAATTGTGTCGGGGACGTACTTGTTTATGTCCATGGCCGTATCCCTTTCTCCGAACACGCTTGATCAAGCACGAGTATTAGGGCAAATAATTACTGGCGTTGGCTTTTTAGGTGCGGGGGTGATGATGACTCAAGATGGGAAAATTCATGGCGTAACCTCAGCGGCCGTTATCTGGGTTTTGGCAGGGTTAGGAATGATGATTGGACTCGGTCATCATAAAGAATCGATCATTTTAACCGTTTTGGCATTAACTGTCCTATTGGGCGTAGATAAGATTGAAAGCAGCTTTAAAAGCTTACGTCGCGGCGTTCATCAAACCATGCAAAATCGCAATCGAATGAGAAAATAAAAAAGCCCTGATTATTCAGGGCTTTTTTGACGAATCAATTCAAATTACTTCGCGAAGTTGATGATTGGGAAGCACTTGAAGAAACCGTTATCTGCACAGTTGATCAGACCAATCTGAACACCGTCGATCGTGTTGGTTTTGTTGAAGAAACCAAACTGGAAGTTAGACTTGTTTGAGAAGCTAGCAAGACCGATATCAGCCATTGTATAGCCTTCAGAGTAGTTCACTGCACTCCAGTTCAGACCTTTCACATCGTTAGTTACGTTAACGGCACCAAGGTTAACACCCGTTGTTGAACCAGTATTCCAGTTGAAGATACCTAGAGAAGCACCTTTCATCTCCTGAGTTACTTTAGACGCACCAAAGAATAGACCGAAGTTCACACCTGTTGTACGTTGAGTTTCAGACATACCTAGTACAGAGAAGTCGACACCTTTCACTTCATTCACTTGACCATGAAGTACTGCTAAACGAACACCACCAACTGCATTTGCATCTGGTGCGTTAAAGCCGTTTAGTGATGAGAACATAACTGGCGTGCTGTCTGCTAACGCCATTGGTGAAGCTACCGCTGCTGCCACTGCTAGGGCTGAAATGACTTTTTTCATTATATTGTCTCCACTGACATTTTCTTGTTGTCGAATAATAAGTTTAGACGATGCTAAAAAGGACAACCATACGATTTGTCAGTGAAATGTCATATTCAGCAACATTCTCACAAATTACTTGGTTATTATTGAACCAGATACAAAAAAGCCGAAGGTTTCCCTTCGGCTTGTCAGAACATTCTGATACGAATTACATCATGCCAGGCATGCCACCCATACCGCCCATATCAGGCATTGCTGGAGCATCTTTCTGAGGAATATCTGTTACCATTGCTTCCGTTGTGATCATTAGACCCGCAACAGATGCAGCAAACTGAAGTGCAGAACGCGTTACTTTTGTTGGGTCTAGAATACCCATCTCTAGCATATCGCCGTACTCACCCGTTGCCGCATTGTAACCGTAGCTACCTTCACCCGCTTTCACGTTGTTCGCTACTACAGACTCTTCGTCACCTGCGTTTGCAGTGATTTGACGAATTGGTGCTTCCATTGCGCGAAGTGCAACGCGGATACCCACTGTTTGCTCTTCGTTGTCACCTTCAAGACCAGCAACTTTAGATGCCGCACGGATAAGTGCAACACCACCACCAGCCACTACGCCTTCTTCAACAGCAGCACGAGTAGCGTGAAGTGCGTCTTCTACTCGGTCTTTCTTCTCTTTCATTTCAACTTCAGTTGCAGCACCAACTTTGATAACAGCTACACCACCAGCAAGTTTAGCGACACGCTCTTGAAGTTTCTCTTTATCGTAGTCAGACGTTGCTTCTTCGATTTGTTGACGAATTTGTGCAACACGACCTTGAATCATCGCTTCTTCACCCGCGCCATCGATGATGGTTGAGTTTTCTTTAGTTATGGTTACACGCTTAGCTTGACCTAGATCTTCTAGCGTCACTTTCTCAAGGTCTAGACCGATTTCTTCAGAAATTACTGTACCGCCAGTTAGGATAGCGATGTCTTGAAGCATAGACTTACGACGGTCACCGAAACCAGGTGCTTTAACCGCCGCTACTTTAACGATACCGCGCATGTTGTTCACAACAAGTGTTGCTAGCGCTTCGCCTTCTACATCTTCTGCAATGATAAGCAGCGGACGAGATGCTTTAGCTACTGCTTCAAGAGTTGGTAGAAGTTCACGGATGTTTGACACTTTCTTATCGATAAGAAGAATGAACGGGCTCTCTAGATCAACGCTACCAGCTTCTTGGTTGTTGATGAAATAAGGAGATAGGTAACCACGATCGAACTGCATACCTTCTACTACGTCTAGCTCATCTTGTAGAGCCTGACCTTCTTCAACAGTAATAACGCCATCACGACCTACTTTTTCCATTGCTTCGGCAATGATGTTACCAACCGTAGAGTCAGAGTTTGCAGAGATAGTACCAACCTGAGCAATCGCTTTGGTGTCTTTACACTCAACAGACAGAGCTTTTAGCTCTTCAACTGCAGCTGCGACAGCTTTATCGATACCGCGCTTAAGGTCCATTGGGTTCATGCCAGCAGCAACCGCTTTTAGGCCTTCAGAAATGATAGATTGAGCCAGTACAGTAGCAGTTGTTGTACCGTCACCTGCAGCATCGTTAGCTTGAGAAGCAACTTCTTTCACCATTTGTGCGCCCATGTTCTGGAACTTGTCTTCCAGTTCAATTTCACGCGCTACAGATACACCATCTTTAGTGATGGTTGGTGCACCAAAAGATTTGTCTAGAACTACGTTACGACCTTTAGGGCCTAGCGTAACTTTTACTGCGTCAGCTAGAACGTTTACACCTTCTAGCATTTTGATTCGTGCGTCGTTGCCAAACTTAACGTCTTTAGCAGCCATTGTTATTTCCTTATCTAAATTCAGTGGATAGCTTGTTTAGAGTAAAAAATTACTCAACGTCTACTTAATTATTCAACGATAGCCATGATGTCATTTTCAGACATGATCAGAACTTCTTTACCGTCGATCTTTTCTGTTTTCGTGCCGTAGCCTTCAGCAAAGATAACCGTATCACCTACTTTCACGTCCAATGGCTGTACTGTACCGTTTTCTAGGATGCGGCCTTTGCCGACAGCCAAAACAGTACCACGTGTCGATTTTTCTGCAGCAGAACCAGTTAGAACGATGCCGCCAGCAGATTTAGATTCAACTTCTTGGCGCTCAACGATAACTCGGTCGTGTAGAGGACGGATATTCATCGGTCGATTCTCCTGATTATTTTCCATTTAGCTTATTAGATAGCCTTCAAGGCCTTGTGTTGAATATGTTGGGGGCGTTTTCTACGATCCCAAGGGCAGCATGACAAAAAATTGTGACAAAAATAACGAAAATGAGCTTTGGCTAGTGAATGACCTTCCTTACCAAACCCATTCTCGCACCAACTCATCAATTGCTGTATTCTAAGCGCCTGTTTCATCAGCACTGAATGCCATGCAAGATAAACACGGCTTACTTTCCGCTCCCATCTCTACTGTCCTTAGAAACATGACTGTTCCTATGGTATTTGGCATGGTTGCAATCTTGGCATTTAACCTCGTTGATACCTTCTTTATATCGCTGCTTGGCACACAAGCACTGGCCGCCATCAGCTTTACTTTTCCGGTTACGTTTGGGGTCAATTGCATCACCATGGGTATTGGTATGGGACTCTCTACCAATATTGGGCGATTACTGGGACAAGGAAATACTCAAAACGCGGCTCGTTTTGCCACTCACGGATTACTGCTCGCGGTGGTACTCGTGACCATTGCTTCAGCATTCGGGCTGCTGACCATAGAACCACTATTCAAACTACTTGGTGCTAGCGATGACATCATTCCATTAATCAGCGAGTACATGGTGATCTGGTATTTAACGGTTCCATTGCTGGTTATTCCGATGGCGGGAAACAGTGCGATTCGAGCTACTGGTGATACCAAAACCCCCGCAAAAATCATGATGCTGTCCGGTTTCATTAATGGCGTGCTCGACCCTCTGTTGATCTTTGGTATAGGCCCTTTCCCAGAGTTGGGCATTCAAGGTGCTGCCATTGCTAGCGGCATTGCTTGGTTTGGCGCCCTGTTTGGCTCGCTGTTTGTACTCATCAAACGCGAAAAGTTATTGGGTAAGCTCAAACCTAAGAAAATTTGGCAAGATTGGATCGCTATATTACGCATTGGAACACCATCAGGACTATCAACGGCCATGTCTCCGATCTCAGGTGCAATTTTAATGAAGATGCTGTCTTCTCATGGCACCGCTGCGGTCGCCGCTTATGGAGCTGCACAGCGCGTTGAGTCGATTCTAATTTTGGTTTTAATCTCGCTAAGCTCTGCACTAACGCCATTTATGTCACAGAACTTTGGCGCCAAACAGCCTGATCGAAGTTTTGCCGGCTTATTTTTGAGTATGCGGTTTTCGATCGTATTCCAGCTGTTTATCTTCGCAATGATGGTACCACTCAGCATTCCAATTTCTGCGCTGTTTTCCCAAGAACAAGCCGTAAGAGACATTCTTTGGCATTACTTACTCGTAGTACCATTCAGCTATGGGTTTCAAGGGATCATCATGATGCTGGGGAGTGGTATGAATGCGTTACACGAACCGAACAAAGCCTTTATGTGGAGTGCGATGAGACTGTTTGTCTTCACCTTGCCAGCCGCGGCCCTAGGTAGCCATTATTATGATGTCGAAGGCATGTTTATTGGCGTTGCGGTCGGTAATGTTCTGGGCGGACTATTGGCGTATCTTTATGCACTTGGTGTGAGAAAAAAGCATCTTTACCCAGCCAGTTAAAAACGTAGAGCCAAGGCTGCTCGCCTTGGCTCTACGTTTTTGATTCATTTCTCAGACTTGTTTAAATACCATCACCGCCCATAAAGGTTTGTGACTTACCGTTAAATTGCTGATCCATATCCAATGATGGTTTATCGGTTTTCGGTTTACCGACAATCTTTGCAGGAACACCAGCAGCAGTAGTATGCGGAGGTACTGGCTGAAGTACCACAGAGCAAGAACCAATTTTGGCTCCCTTACCGACTTCAATATTACCTAGAATCTTCGCCCCAGCGCCAATCATAACGCCTTCACGGATCTTAGGATGTCGATCACCACACTCTTTACCAGTACCGCCTAGTGTGACGTTCTGCAAGATGGAAACATCATTTTCAACGACAGCGGTTTCACCAATAACAATGCCGGTGGCGTGGTCAAGCATGATTCCTTTACCAATGCGAGCCGCAGGGTGGATGTCTACCTGACACGCAACGGATATTTGGTTTTGTAAATAGGTCGCAAGAGCCATACGCCCTTGGTTCCACAGCCAATTGGCGACGCGATAACCTTGTAGTGCATGGTAGCCTTTCAGATAAAGTAACGGCATTGAGTACATGGCAACCGCAGGATCTCGGTTCACTGTCGCACAAATGTCACAAGCAGCAGCATCAGTAATTGATGGATCAGCATTAAACGCTTGCTCAACCACTTCACGTACTGCCATTGCTGGCATTGACGCAGTCTTCAGCTTATTGGCTAAAATGTAGCTTAATGCTGCACCAAAGCTTTCGTGGTTGATTATGGTGGCATGATAGAAACTCGCAAGCATCGGCTCTTGCTCTGCTTGTTCGCGCGCTTCTCTTACAATGCACTCCCAGACATTCTTTTTTTCACAGTGTTTCATTTCTTGTCCTACGACTGGTACTCAATCACCAACAGAGCGTTATTGCTGCTCCGCTTTTTTATCCCTAGCAAGCAAATCTTGCGCTGCAAGTCTTGCGTCTTTACCTTGATACAGTACTTGATAGATTTGGTCAACAATTGGCATTTCCACACCCATGCGCTGAGATAACAACCATACCTCTTTAGTATTGCGATAACCCTCAACAACCTGACCGATCTCTGTCTGAGCCGTATCCACATCTTTACCCTGACCAAGTGCCAAACCAAAACGGCGGTTACGAGACTGGTTATCAGTACACGTCAGGACTAGATCACCAAGACCGGCCATACCCATAAAGGTATCCGGCTTAGCACCCAAGGCAGCACCTAGACGTGTCATTTCAGCTAGACCTCGGGTAATCAACGCGGTACGTGCGTTTGCACCAAAACCGATGCCGTCCGACATACCCGCACCAATCGCAATCACGTTTTTCACCGCACCGCCCAATTGCATGCCAGTAAAGTCATCGTTAGCATAAACACGGAAGGTTTTACTACAGTGGATTTTTTCTTGAAGATCAGCCACAAACTCAGCATTTGGAGAGGCCACGGCAATCGCAGTTGGAAGTCCCGCCGCCAACTCCTTGGCAAAAGTAGGTCCAGAAAGCACAGCCAACGGATAGTCATCACCAATAATGTCATGAGCAACATCCTTCAACAATCGACCCGTTTCAGGCTCTAGCCCCTTGGTTGCCCAGCAGATGCGGCTGTCTTGACGAAGATGAGGCTTGATGCTGTTAAGCACAATACCAAATACATGGCTCGGTACCACAACCAAAAGATCGCGACTGGCTTGAACGGCTTTGTTCAAGTCAGACTCGACAATCAACGTTTCTGGAAATTCAATCCCAGGCAAGAACTCATGATTGGCTCTGTCTGCTTCAAGCTTCACCATGTGTTCAGGCTCGTGTCCCCAAATCACCACGTTTGCTCCGTTACGAGCAAGAGAGATCGCCAATGAGGTTCCATAAGAACCGGCACCGATAACGGTCATTGCGATTTCTTTTCCATATGCGTTATTCATAACACCACCAAATTTTCGTTATGGCTCAATGTAGTTAGTCTACTCCGTACGGAGCAAATAAAAAATGCACATCGCGATGCGCTGTGCATTTTTATTAGCTAAGTCTATTCACTTCGCTTACTCGTGCAGAAAATATGTTCTGCGAAAAAGGCTTAAGCTTCTGCTTGGCCTTCTTGTTGAGCTTGCTGTTGTAGGTAGTTCATGAACAGAGCGTCAAAGTTAACTGGCGCTAGGTTCAGTTGAGGGAACGTACCTTTCATCGTTAGGCTAGAAATAGTTTCACGAGCATATGGGAATAGGATGTTCGGGCAGAACGCGCCTAAGCAATGTGCAAGTTGACCTGCTTCCATCTGCTCAGCAGTGAAAATACCGCCTTGTTGAACTTCACATAGGAATGCTGTGTCTTCTGCGTTTTTCACAGTCACAGTTAGGCGAAGAACAACTTCATAGATGCCTTGGCCTAGTTCACGGCTTTGAGTGTCAAGATCTAGCTTAACATCTGGGTTCCAATCTTTCTGGAACATATCTGGCGAGTTTGGCGCTTCAAAAGATACGTCTTTTAGAAAGATGCGTTGGATTGCGAAGTTTTGTTGTGCTTCTTGTGGAGCTGCTTCAGCCATGATGTTTTTCCTTAAATACGTCTAAAATTGTCAAAAACGTTTATGAGTTGTCTTGCAGACTATCCGAGCCAATCTTCTATGACTAGGCGAGCCGTTAATTCCGTGGCACTTATCACATCCCTTAGTCATAACTGCCGCGAAATTACTCAAAATTCTCGATTACTTTTTGCCTTTGATCAGTGGCAGGTTCGCTTCGCTCCATGCCGTCAGACCATTTTTCAGCAAGTAAACTTTCTCAAACCCTGCTTTAGCTAGCAGATTCGCGCTCTCTTGCGCTGTTTGACCAGTCTTACATACAACAATGATTGGGTCTGATTTATGGTTTTCAAGGCTTGGGATTGAACCTGACTTAATATCAGACGGCAGCACATTTACCGAGTCAGTAATATGGCCACGCTTGAAGTCGTCTTTTGAACGAATATCAACCACTAAACCATTCTCACGGTTCATCATATGAGTCACTTGCGCAGCCGATACTTCTTTATATGCAGCATTTGCTGATTTGAAGATGTTGGCAATCAGAGCGACGAATAGTGCAACCCACACTAGTGCCATGATCATGTTTTGTTGAAAAAATTCTAAATACTCTTGCATAGCTTGCGCTCTTAATAGTTGAACATTAAATCAGTCGAGGAGTATAGCGGCTTAGTCGTGCTCTGGCGAGAGGGGAAAATGTTTCGAACAAAGAATTGAGATCCCTCTCCTCAACCTAGGCGACATTACTATTGCAGAGATAGAGAAAACCAATTAGCCAAACCTGCTAGTAAAGGCGTATTAATAGAAACAAAGGCGAGGAATCATCCAAAAATAGCGTCTATGATTACCTCACGCGGAAAACTATTAGTGGTTTCAACTGTCCAAAACTGAAAACAAGTAACGGCAATCACAAACATTATTTGATCTGCCACTACAGTTTTGGTTAAAAAGTGTAGTAAAATTACGCTAATTTGTTTTCTGTAAAGTTACTATCGATTTGACGAGGTTATAACTATGTCAGCTAAGAAGCCAATGGCTCTAGTGATTCTTGACGGTTGGGGTTACCGTGAAGACAACGCAAGCAACGCAATCAACAACGCAAAAACTCCAGTTATGGACGGCTTGTGGGCAAACAATCCACGTACACTAATTTCGGCTTCTGGCATGGACGTAGGTCTACCGGATGGTCAAATGGGTAACTCAGAAGTGGGTCACACCAATATTGGTGCTGGTCGCGTGGTATACCAAGACCTTACTCGCATCACAAAATCTATTACTGACGGTGAATTCGGTCAAAACGAAATCCTTGTTGCGGCAATGGATAAAGCTATCGCAGCAGGTAAAGCGGTTCACCTAATGGGTCTTATGTCTCCAGGTGGCGTTCACTCTCACGAAGATCACATCTACGCTGCAGTGAAAATGGCAGCAGAGCGTGGCGCAGAGAAAATCTACCTACACTGCTTCCTAGACGGTCGTGACACACCACCACGTAGCGCGGAAGGTTCACTGCAACGTTTTGACGCTCTATTTGCAGAGCTAGGCAAAGGCCGTGTAGCGTCTCTTGTTGGTCGTTACTATGCAATGGATCGTGATAACAACTGGGATCGCGTAGAAAAAGCGTACGACCTACTGACTCAAGCAGAAGGTGCCTTCACATTTGATTCTGCAGTTGCAGGTTTAGAAGCGGCTTACTCTCGTGATGAAAACGATGAATTCGTTGCACCAACAGAAATTCGTGCAGAAGGCCAAGAGTCAGCTGCTATCGTTGATGGCGATGCCGTTATCTTCATGAACTACCGTGCTGACCGTGCTCGTGAAATTACTCGTGCATTCGTACCTGCATTTGATGGTTTCGAGCGTAAAGTCTTCCCAGCGGTTGACTTCGTTATGCTGACTCAATACGCAGCTGATATCCCACTTTCGTGTGCATTCCCACCAGCCTCTCTTGAAAACACTTACGGTGAGTGGCTATCTAAAGCAGGCAAAACTCAGCTACGTATTTCTGAGACAGAAAAGTACGCACACGTAACCTTCTTCTTCAACGGTGGTGTTGAGACCGAATTTGACGGCGAAGAGCGTCAACTTGTTGCTTCTCCAAAAGTGGCTACTTATGACCTACAACCAGAGATGAGCTCTGAAGAGCTGACTGAAAAAATGGTTGCGGCTATCAAGTCAGGTAAATACGACACTATTATCTGTAACTATCCAAACGCAGATATGGTTGGCCATACAGGCGTATACGAAGCCGCTGAGCAAGCGATTGAAGCTCTAGACGCAAGTGTAGGTAAAGTGGTTGAAGCGATTAAAGAAGTTGGCGGTCAAATGCTGATCACTGCTGACCACGGTAACGCTGAAATGATGGTGGACCCTGAGACAGGTGGTACTCACACTGCTCACACTAACCTACCAGTACCGCTAATTTACGTAGGTGATAAAGCGGTTGAGTTCAAAGAAGGTGGTAAGCTGTCTGATCTAGCTCCAACTATGCTTTCTATGACTGGCATGGAAATTCCAGCAGAAATGTCTGGCGACGTACTGGTTAAGTAATCAGCTTCGCAAAGTAATGACATAAGCTTGATAAAACGCCGGTGCATACGCATCGGCGTTTTTGTATGCTTGCACCTCTGGCCCTAAGTGTGGATATAATGGTGGTTGCGCATCTGGGCACGAACAGACTTGGTCGGTATTTTTAACGGAAGTAGAATGAAACCCAATAATAAAACGCCTTTCATCCCCTCTATATCGGCATGGATTCTTAGCATCGGGCTTGTTACGTACCCGACTCTCACTTTAGCCAATCAAAATGAACTGACTGGCGTAAAGAGCGAAATTACACGCCAACAGAAAGAACTGTCTGCGCAGCAAAAAGAGCTCGATAAATTACAAAAGTCTTTGCGTCAACAAGAAGTCGGCATTTCTAACATTGAGAAAGAGATAAAATCGACCACCGCTCAACTTGCTCAAGCTAATCGCAACCTCGATAGTTTTCATCAACAAGTCGAAGAGCTCACCGAGCAGAAAAAACAACAGCAAAAGATCCTCGCCGAGTTGGTGCAAACCTATTACGTGACCAAGCAGAACAACTCAGCTTCGAATGTGTTTAGTACCAATCCAGATGAAGACCGTATTAGCCAGTACTACCAATATCTTGCCAAAGCACGTGCTGAGACTTTGGAGAAATTAGCACAAACTGAACTGGAGCTGGCAGAGAGTGAACGTGCCCTTGAGCTTGAACGTAATCAAATTGCACAATTACTCGAGCAACAAAAAGACAAGCGAAACTCTCTTGCGAAAAACCAAGCCAGTCGCAAAAGTACGGTATCTAAAATCAGAAAGAGCATCTCAAGCGATAAGACCTACCTAGCTGAACTGCAACGTAATGAAACACGCTTGAAGGCGGAAATCGCCAAAGCCGCTAAGCGCAATCAAGTACCTATGGATGGTCTGGCTCGACAGAAAGGTAAGCTGCCTTGGCCGGTAAAAGGGAAAGTTCTACATAGCTTTGGGACCAAGCAAACTGGACAAGTGAACTGGAAAGGCATGGTTATTCAAGCTAATTACGGAGAATCTATAAAGTCTGTTTATTCTGGTACTGTCGTCTTCGCCGACTACCTACGCGGCTACGGACTGGTGGTACTATTGGACCATGGTAAAGGTGACATGACGCTTTATGGTTATAACCAGACATTGCTGAAAAAAGAAGGGGATAAAGTCTCCGCAGGAGAGACCATCGCACTTGCTGGTGACACGGGCGGTCAATCAAGCTCATCGCTGTATTTCGAAATCCGCCGCAACAGTAAAGTACAAAACCCAAAAAGCTGGCTAAAACGATAACGTAAAGCCAAGTGTGGGTACTTAGCGATAACACTCTTGAGCGACTTGAATCAGTCGCTCTACCTCATGCTCCGGCAACTCATTGATGCCCCCTGCCGCCTCTCGCCCACCACCTGTGGCAAACTGACTACAAATCTCAGCAGCGCCTTGCTTATTGTTCAGCGGAGCCCTGACTGAAACGGTATAACTAGCGCTTTTGCTCGAGCCGCTTCTCGGCACTAACGAAATATGAGCTTGGTCAGGCGCTTCATTCGCCAAGCGATTTATCCAAGTCCCCGACATTCTCCTCGCCGCTGGCGTTGCTGGCAGCTTTACCACTTTCAAGATGTCCGACTCAAAGACAGTTTCCGTTCCCTCTAACGCTATTTCATCACTCTCAAACGCCGATTTAAGAGTGTAATACGGAGAAGAGGCGTCTTTCTGGCAATCAAACGGGTCAGGGTATGCCAATAACGCCTGATAAAGGATGACTGGGTCAAAATGCAGATCAGCTAAGCTCTCTCCATAACCGTTGTAATTCACCAAGGTTCCTAATTGCTTGAGAAAGTGTCGTTGCTCGTGCGTGAGTTTAAGCTCATTCGCTAAATGCTCAGCACTACTCAACATATTATCTCCATAGGCCGCAGCAATCGCCCAAGTTCGATACTGACCTTGTAATAGCTTATCTACAATCAGTGCGGTGCACGTATTGGCATCAAGGTCGATATGTGCATCCAAAATGTCGCTGTGGGGAATAGTTGATGCTTTGTGGTGATCGATATAAGCAATAGGCACATTATGATCCAAAAGCTCATCTAAGGCGTTTTGGTTTTTATCCATGGAGATGTCAAGCACTGTAACAGAGCCTGCTTCTGCGACGGGGACTCGTTGTAACAGCGCAATATCACGCTTAATCCCTGAGATCAGCTGTGTTTCTTTCGGCTGAGCTAATCGCAATTGCAGCAATGACAAAATACCATCGGCATCACCATTGAATACATCATAGTGTGCTTTTGCTTTCATTTCGTTATCAGCCATCCCGTCGTCACTCTCCAATTAATCTGGTGTCTAAAACAACAAACCCTACTAAGATAGCAGGGTTTGTAACAAGATGAATTGGCTATATATCATGCCGTTAGAGCGAGCGACTGTCTGTCGACCCCATCATTTTTACACCATCTTCTAGTAGAGACAGCTGTTCACGACCTTTTGCCGTTGATAGTGGCTTCACGACATTAATCATGTGTAGCATACCCTGCTGAATTACCTCTTCAGTAATTTGAGTCTTCGGTGACATCGCCGATTGGTAGCTCAACCAACCAACCGCCATCATATGCAGAGTGGTCACCAATGACTTAAGTTCTTTCTCGTTAATCGTCAATAAATCGAGTTCAACAAAGGCTCTTAGGATATTAACTAAGTTACCCTGCAATCGCTCCTGAACCTCAATATACTCTTCGTGCAGCTTAGGATCACGTTGCAGAATCTCTGGCAGGTTGGCGTAGAAGAAACGATATTTCCACATTAGATTAAAGATAGAATCAAGATAGTGCTTGAGGAGCGCCAAACTTTCTTGCTGACCTTGGATAGGAGTAAAACGTTCAATGAGCTCTTGCGAATACAGCGCAAAGATCTCTCTCACTATCTCTTGTTTATTGCGAAAGTGGTAATAGAGGTTACCTGGGCTAATCTCGATATGAGCAGCAATATGGTTGGTCGTCACGTTGCGCTCGCCATCTAAATTAAATAAGTCGAGGGCGGCATACACTATTTTGTCACGTGTTTTCATTCTAACTTTTCCTTTCCCTAGTTGGGGTTAGTATACGTGCTCAAGTTGTGTACGAAAAGTCATGAGACGGTGAGTCGCACTGGTTAGACCAAATGATATAAAAAAAGCACTCAAATGAGTGCTTTCGAATACGTTTGACGAATGAATTACTCTACTTCGTCCATTTTACCAAGCAGGTTACGAATACGCTCTTGCCATTGGCCGTGCTCACGTTGCATTTGCTCAGTCTTTTGAACCAATTCTTCACGGCTATTACGTAGCTCTTCCGCTTGATTTGCTAGTTGCACTTTTTCTTCTTTCAGTTCTTCAACTTCCATTTGAAGAAGCGCGATTGTGTCAACTGCAGTTTGAATTTTTGCTTCTAGTTGTTCCAGTACTTCAAAAGACATCTCGGCCTACCCTTAATTTAATTCTGTGACATGAAAAGACTTCATACTCTATATTGTCCCATTCTACTCAGCATAGAGAAGATAGACACGCCCTATATTGCAGATTTTTCACCATTCGGTCAAAAAAGCATCGCAAAATGACATAAGCTTTACCTAAAACTTGTCAAACCTTCCCTGCTATCACTTTACTCTGACCTTTCTCCCTGCACTTTCTCAATGAGTAATCATAACTTAGCGACAAGATAGCGACCAAAACCACAAAAAAGCAAACGTTTCCTTTTGGATATGCTAGAATTCGCGCCATAAATCCTTTTGTCATTTTTCATTTAATTGGAGTCAGTATGAAGCGCGATTTAGCAATGGCTTTTTCACGAGTTACCGAAGGTGCCGCCCTAGCAGGTTATAAATGGCTTGGACGTGGCGACAAGAATGCTGCGGATGGTGCCGCAGTAGAAGTCATGCGCAGCCTACTGAACAAAACCGATATCGAAGGTGAAATCGTTATTGGTGAAGGTGAGATTGATGATGCACCTATGCTGTATATCGGTGAGCAAGTTGGTATTGGTGGTGACGCTGTTGATATCGCGGTTGACCCTATTGAAGGTACTCGCATGACAGCAATGGGCCAGTCGAACGCACTTGCTGTTCTAGCCGCTGGTGAAAAAGGCAGCTTCTTGAAAGCACCTGATATGTACATGGAAAAGTTGGTAGTGGGCCCGGGCGCTAAAGGGGTTATCGACCTAGAAAAACCACTTTCTAAAAACTTAACCAACATTGCAGCGGCCTTAGGCAAATCTCTTGATACGCTTGTGGTTACGACACTGGCAAAGCCACGTCATGATGACGTTATCGCTGAAATGCAAGCCATGGGCGTACGTGTTTTTGCTGTGCCAGATGGTGATGTAGCCGCGTCTATTCTGACTTGTATGCCGGATAGTGAAGTAGATGTTATGTATTGCATTGGTGGCGCACCAGAAGGCGTAGTGTCTGCCGCTGTTATTCGTGCTCTAGATGGTGACATGCATGGTCGCTTACTTCCACGTCATGAAGTGAAAGGCGATAACGAAGAAAATCGTAAAGCGGGTGAACTTGAACTTGAGCGCTGCGCACAAATGGGTGTCAAAGCCAACATTGTGCTTCGCATGGAAGACATGGCACGTAGTGACAATGTGGTGTTCTCGGCAACAGGCATTACTAAAGGTGACCTGCTTGAAGGCATCACACGTCAGGGCAATATCGCGACCAGTGAAACACTGCTTATTCGTGGCCGCTGCCGTACTATTCGCCGTATTAAATCAACGCACTATTTAGAGCGTAAAGACCCAGAGATTCGCGATATCATCTTATAATCGCCATTATTGAGATAAAGCGCTGGCTGTAGCCAGCGTTTTTTTCATCTATTATGAAGATAGTAAATAATTTGCTTTATTAACCTTATTCGCCATAATACCCCAACTATCGTTATCCATAGGCTGATTTAAGAGAAACGGACGCACTAATGAAAGCCACTGACCAAATTATTGACATCATAAAACGAGAAGGCGCAGTCACCGCTAAACAGATTGCTTCACGTTTAAACATCACCACGATGGGCGCTAGGCAACATTTGCAGGGCCTAGAAGAGGAAGGATTTCTACGTTTTGAAGATGTTAAAGTTAAAGTAGGTCGACCGAATCGACATTGGTCACTCACTGCCAAAGGGCATGCCCAGTTTTCCGATCGCCACAGTGATTTAACGGTTCAGTTTATTGATGCAATTGAACAAGTGTTTGGTACTGAAGGACTCAATAAAGTATCCAAAGAGCGCGAAACAAACACCCTCGCGACTTATCGTCCTCATTTTGACAGCCTTCCCGACCTACAAAGTAAAGTAGAGAAACTCACTGAACTGCGCGATAAGGATGGGTACATGGCTGAATTTCAACAGGTTGAAGATGGTTTTGTCTTAATTGAAAATCACTGCCCAATCTGTAAAGCCGCACAACGCTGTGAAACTCTGTGTCAGTCTGAGCTGAATGTCTTTCAAGCCCTCGTTGGTAACGATATTTCGGTTCAACGAGACGAACATATTGTTCAAGGTGCTCGTCGCTGCGTATATATCTTTAGCAACAGAAGCTAACTTCAATAAACAGCTCATAGCAACGCTGCTGGCTCGTCTCACTCCTGAGACTATTTACAGTTTTATTTTGTCTTTTCTCATTAACTCCTACGCTGATTATATGCATGGAGATTCTTTTGGTGAGGAACGTACATGGTAACGCCTATTACTCTACCGTCATTCGATGAACTAGCCGCAATGGCCAAGGACAACCCCGAGAAGTTGAGTCGACTGCGTCACGACTTGTCCCAGCAGTTTATCGCTACCTGTTCTGATGAGATGCAGCCTCGACTGCACGCTCAACAATCTCACATTGAACGGGTTTTACAGCGCGCCAAAAACCCCATTCACGCCAATGTGTTATTACGTCAAGAATTGCATCGTCAAATCGTTAAATTCTCGCAAGCCTTAAATGGAGAAGCGTCAGAGAGCAACAAAAGCGCCGATATTTTGCCTTTCTCTAAACCTGAAGAATGGCGCTAAACCAACAAAAAAGGGAAGCCATGCTTCCCTTTTTGATTGTTCGTCAATTTTATTGAAGCTCACGTCCATACTGGTTTTCGCCTTCTGTGCCTTTCATAAAGCCACATTCAACTAATATCCACAAACCACAAGCCAGCGCAGCAAAGGAGATAACACTTTGTACCATGGACGGCTGAGCTGCGGTTGCTGGATCCAATGTCGGCAGGCTCATTCGACCAAAGACCAATGGGATATTCAACAATAGCCACCAACTCGATTTATTACGATCATGCCAACGCTTTGCCGTAATCGCCAAATCTGGAATCAAGATAATGAGCAAGAAGATTGGCAACAAAATATGTACCAATGCAGGGAAGAGCACGTTCATACCTTGAGCAAAAATCATAATGGCAAGGTAATAACAGACATTCCACATCCAGAATGTTTTGCGTCCCACACGACCTTGAAACGAAAACAGTAACGATTTAAACGACATCACATAATCTCTTTTAATTGGTAATTTTTTGAAAGCAGCTTTTATCCATATCACGAACATTGACCGTCAAGCTCTTGATATGTCCCGCCTGCTCTCGAAGTACTTCCATTAACTTTCTCGAAAGCTCTCTTTTCTGTTCCTCAGTGCGACCTGACAAAAGTTCAAAGCTAATATGAACAAAATCTTCACTGTCTCCATACTCACCAATCAACCAATTGTGGCTACGTAAAGAGCGTGATTTCACAGAATCTTTCTCGAATAATCCACAGTTTAGCGTGACTCTGTGTAAGTCTTCCAGCAACCCCTGAACATTCAGTCTTTCGTCCGCTGTATTTGAGTACTCTAGTACAAGGTTTGGCATGGTACATCCCTATTTTTAACCATCAAGCGACAAGGTATAACAAGCTATAAGGAAAATTCCGAGAAGTATTCTATTATTCTGTTTACTGGATCACTGAGGTGAGCTTCTGGGCTTGTTTACTAGGATAAAACGTCAAAGCGATAAAGAAATGACCCCAATCATGATCTACATGAATTAATCTGTTATATTCTTTCGTAATCACGTTTATTTTTTACATTCGTTTTTTACAAACACTGATTTTGGAGAAAATCTCATGCGTCAACCTGTAGTTATGGGTAACTGGAAACTCAACGGCAGCAAAGCAATGGTAACTGAGCTGCTAACTGGCCTAAACGCTGAACTTGAAGGCGTAACTGGTGTAGACGTGGCGGTAGCTCCACCTGCACTATACATCGACCTAGCAGAGCGCGTAATCGCTGAAGGCGGCAACAAGATCATTCTTGGTGCACAAAACACAGACCTAAACAACAGCGGTGCATTCACTGGCGACATGTCTCCAGAAATGCTTAAAGACTTTGGTGCTTCTCACATCATCATTGGTCACTCAGAGCGTCGTGAATACCACAACGAATCTGACGAGTTCATCGCTAAGAAATTTGCTTTCCTAAAAGAAAATGGCCTGAAGCCAGTTTTCTGTATCGGTGAATCTGAAGCTCAAAACGAAGCGGGCGAAACTGAAGCAGTTTGTGCACGTCAAATCAACGCAGTAATCGACGCATACGGTGTTGAAGCGCTAAACGACGCTATCATCGCATACGAGCCAATCTGGGCTATCGGTACTGGTAAAGCAGCAACAGCTGAAGATGCGCAACGCATCCACGCTTCTATCCGCGCTCTAATCGCAGAAAAAGACGCTGCAGTTGCTGAGCAAGTAATCATTCAATACGGTGGTTCTGTTAAGCCAGAGAACGCTGAAGCATACTTCTCACAACCAGACATCGACGGTGCTCTAGTTGGTGGTGCATCTCTAGATGCTAAGAGCTTCGCAGCAATCGCTAAAGCAGCGGCAGCAGCAAAAGCTAAGTAATCGCTTATCGCATTACTGAAAAACAGGCTCATTCGAGCCTGTTTTTTTATGCCTTCATTTTATTGAGGCAAATAAAAACCGCGACTTAAGCCGCGGTTTTTATCTTTAGAATCGCTGTCAGTTAGAACAACTCTTCTGCAACCTTGAATAGGTCATCGCGAACTGGACGCTTCATGTTCTCGATCGCATCAATGATGTCATGGTGTACCAATTGCTCTTTCTGGATACCCACACAACGACCACCATGACCTTCCATTAGAAGGTGTACTGCATAGTTACCCATGCGAGACGCTAGTACGCGGTCAAACGCAGTTGGACGACCACCACGTTGGATGTGACCTAGAACCGTTGCACGAGTTTCACGACCAGTTGCAGTCTCAATTTCTTTAGCCAGCTCGTTAGCATCCATCATAAGCTCAGTCAACGCGATAATAGCGTGCTTCTTACCTTTCGCAATACCGTCTTGGATATTGTTGATAAGCTGATCTTTGTTCAAGCCAGTTTCTGGTGTGATGATGTACTCACAACCACCAGCAATCGCAGACATAAGCGTTAAGTCACCGCAATGGCGACCCATGATTTCAACGATTGAGATGCGTTGGTGAGATGAAGACGTATCACGTAGACGGTCAATCGCATCAATAACAGTGTTAAGCGCGGTCAGATAACCAATGGTGTAGTCAGTACCTGCGATATCGTTATCGATAGTGCCTGGTAGACCAATACATGGGTAACCCATTTCAGTCAGCTTCTTCGCACCCATGTACGAACCGTCACCACCGATAACTACTAGAGCATCGATACCGTGTTTCTTAAGGTTTTCAATCGCTTTTTCGCGGACTTCCACTTCTTTAAACTCTGGGAAGCGTGCAGAACCTAAGAAAGTGCCACCACGGTTAATAACGTCAGAAACGCTTGAACGATCCAGCTTTTGGATGCGGTCTTCGTACAGACCTAGGTAACCGTCGTATACGCCGTATACTTCTAAATCCGCTGACAAAGCCGTACGAACTACGCCACGTACCGCAGCATTCATACCTGGTGCATCACCACCACTTGTCAAAACACCGATTTTCTTAATCATGCTCACCCTCGATTTGGCAATCTAATTTCAATTTTGAGTGCACCGCCTGGTAGCGATACACGGAATTTGTTGTTATTGCTACGATTTTTCGATGTGTTCCCCAAAACATCACCGACGTAACTTTATTACTTATGTAAGAGTATTACAGTTTATAAGAACTATTGTGTTGATTCACATCAGAATCGCACTTTTTTATCATGAGCCTTGATAATAGACAATCGATTTTGAAGTTGCCATTCTCAATGCTTTCACAGTCACTTTTGTTTACGTATTGGTTACCAGCCCTGCTCTTTTTGCTGTTTTTCTTCCGACAGTACAACAGAGTATGGATCTTGATGGATAATGACATCCGCTTCAGGAAACTCCAGCATTAATCGCTCTTCTGCACAATCGGCAATTTTATGAGCATCAATCAGGCGCAAGTTATCATCTAACTCTAAATGCAGTTGAATAAAACGCACTGGTCCAGACATTCGTGTTCGTAGTTGGTGGACGCCGATGACACCTTCAACCTCGTTACACACTTCTCGAATTCTGACGAGTTCCTCTTCGGGAAGCTGCCTATCAAGCAATGACTGTATTGCTTCATAAGCCATCTTAACGGCGCTTACCAGTATGAAGATACCAATGCCGATGGCAAATACTGAGTCTGCTTGACCTATGCCATACCAACTCAAGGCGAGCGCGATCATAATAGCGGCGTTCATATACAAGTCAGTTTGATAGTGTAACGAGTCCGCCGCTATCGCCTGACTGCCTGTTTCGCGCACCACGTATTTCTGAAATGCAACTAGACCAGAGGTGACCACTAGCGCAAAAAAGCTGACATAGATGCCAAGCTCAGGCGAATTCAATTCATGAGGTCTAAAGAATCGTTCAACACCGTTTAAGATAAGAAAGCAAGCGGAGCCAGAAATGAACATAGCTTGTGCTAGAGCAGCTAACGACTCCGCCTTACCATGCCCAAAAGTATGTTCTTTGTCAGCAGGTTGCAGTGAGTAACGCACCACCAGCAAGTTAACCACTGATGCTGCAATATCTAGCAGTGAGTCGATCACTGACGCTAGCAGACTAACAGAACCTGTTATCCACCATGTAACCACTTTGGTAATAAGAAGGATAGTCGCGATCGTGGTAGCAGCCCATGCTGCGGTAGTCACCAACTTAGCGTAGTTGCCCTTTGTCATGCTTGCACTCGTTCCCTGTCTTGTTGCTAACACGGTATAAGTATACTGATAAATGATGACAAAAATAGAAAAAGCGTGCTGGATGTCACACCAAATGGTGACAAATATTCGGACAAGGCTCTGAAGACAGAATTCTTTAGTGCATCGTATAAACAAAAGCCCCTCTGACTAGGAAGCTCAGAGGGGCTATATATTATCGAGCCAAGATTTCGTTATAATTACTGAGCAGCACGCTTCTCCGCACGAGACTCCATTTTAGAGAAACACTTTTCCATTCGCTCTTGCTGAAGCTCTTTGAACTTCACTTTTTGCTCTGGCGTTAGAATATTAAGCATTTCATGTTGCTTCTCAAGCATTTGAACACGACGCTCTGTTTGTTGCTGTACCATTTCTGAAGCCAGAGCGTTCGCTGCATCCGCATCAAAGTTGTCAGCAAGTACTAGATCTTGCATCTTTTGTTGGCGAGCTTGCATTTCTGCTTTCTTAGCAGCAAAGTCACCCGAGAATTTCGCTTTCATGGCTTCTTTGTTTGCCTGACGAAGTTCTTTCATTTGCTCTTTCTGAGCATCCGTCAAGTCAAGTTCACGGAACATACGCTTACCATCGAAGCCACCGCACATCCCTTCGCCGCCTTTACCATGATGACCACCTTTGCCACCACCGTATGCCAATGCGCTTGCTGAACCTAATGCTAGTGGAAGAACCGTTGCAGCGATAACCAGTTTTTTTGAAAATTTCATAATCTTTACCCTTATGTGATTCATACCATGGCTGCCTCTGCAGCGCTTGAGTATAGAATAGGGTCTGGTGAGTAAAGTAACGTACAGTGAGCGTAAAGAATCGTAAAGATCGCTTTTTCTGATATTTAACGCTTTATTATTACAAGGCACAGGACAAGATAGAGGTAGTTTATGGCACACATACTTATCATTGATGACGATACCGAGCTAACCAGCTTACTTAAAGACATCTTGAGCTTTGAAGGATTTGAGATCTCTGAGGCTAATGACGGAATCGCCGGATTAGAAGCAATGCATCAGGATATCGATCTGGTATTGATGGATGTCATGATGCCACGGCTCAATGGTATGGATACCCTAAAGAAACTACGCGAAAAGTGGGAAACCCCTGTTTTGATGCTGACGGCTAAAGGTGAGGAAATAGATCGTGTTATCGGTCTAGAGCTTGGCGCCGATGACTACTTACCGAAACCGTTTAGTGATCGAGAACTGCTCGCTCGCATTAAAGCGATTCTTCGCCGCACTCAATCTAAGCCAGAATCAGCAACTGCTGATTGCCTTTCGTTCGACGATATTCAAGTTTTCCCAGGCAAACAAGAAGCTCACTGCCAAGGGCAGTTACTGGACTTAACTACTACAGAGTTTGCACTGTTACACTATTTCGTACAAAAACCAGGGGAGACCTTAACCAAAGAGTCTCTCAGTCTTGATGTGCTAGGGAAAAGGTTGTCTGCTTTCGATCGCGCCGTCGATATGCATGTCTCGAATTTACGTAAAAAACTCCCAGAAAAAGCCGATGGCAAACCACGTATCAAGACACTACGTGGACGCGGATATTTGTTGGTTAAGGAGTAATGATGAAACTGCCCAAGATAACCAGCCTTTATGGCCGTATCTTTGCCATATTCTGGTTTACCATGTTGTTGGTCCTCATTGCGGTACTTGCTTTGCCGCACCTTGATCCGCGCGTCACTAAAGAGATCTCCGGAGAGCCACTACAACAGTTATTGTCCTTAAGAGATAAAGTAGAGAAACGTTTTGAAGGACAAACCAACCTTGGGCGCATTATCTATCAGCTTGATAAACCTGAACCTAAACATATGGGTAACCGTAAGCCACGTAGCCCAAGTATGTTTATCGTCGATCAAGAAGGTAATATTCTCAGTACGCAAAAACACCCAGATTTTAAGACCAAAATCCTCAAGAATTTTATCACCTCTGTCGACTCATTCGATACACCGATGCAGAAATTGTATGGCCGCTACATGCTCGCAGGTCCCGTTCCGATTAAGTTAGCCAACCAAGATTTTTATCTTTATATAGGCTTACGTTGGACTGAGCCGCCACCGTTCTTACTGCGAATGTTTGATAAGCCATTCCAACTGCTATTTGCCGTGATGGCGGTCAGTACCCCACTACTCTTGTGGCTCGCATGGGCACTAAGCCAACCCGCAAGAAGATTGGAGCGTGCAGCGAAGCGAGTGGCAAACGGTGAGTTCAAACAGGATCCTGAGTTGGAAAAAGGCACATCCGAGTTCAAGCAAGCAGGCAGCAGCTTTAACCAAATGGTAATGGCCGTAAATCAAATGATCTCTGGACAGCAGCGTTTATTGTCCGATATTTCTCATGAACTACGCTCGCCACTCACCCGCTTGAGAATGGCAACGGCACTCGCAACTCGTAAGCAAGGTGAAAGCCAAGAACTATTGCGTATTGATACTGAAGCTCAACGGTTAGAACAGATGATTGGCGAGCTTTTAGAGCTGTCACGCATGAACACTGACAGCCATGTAACACGCGAGTCACAACCAGCTAGCAGCTTATGGGAAGAGATCTTCAGCGATGCGGAGTTTGAAGCAGAGCAAGTAGGCAAGACCTTACGCTTTACCACTATCCCAGACGTCACAGTCACTGGTAACCCAAAACTGCTCATGAGTGCTATTGAGAACATCGTAAGAAATGCCATTCGCTACGGCACAACCACTATTGATATCACCCTGTCTACTCATAAAGAGACATTGCTGATTACTGTGGAGGATGACGGTCCAGGCGTACCAGATGACGAGCTACAAGATATTTTCCGTCCTTTCTACCGCGTATCAACAGCTCGCGATAGAGATTCCGGAGGCACGGGTTTGGGACTTGCTATAACACAGAGCGCAATCTTGCAGCATAGTGGTCAGATAACAGCATCGCGAAGCCATTTAGGTGGTTTAAAGATGCATGTTGAGCTCCCGCTATAAAGTCGGCACGAAACTGACATTGTATTTATACTCAAATAGGCGCGGTATGTGGTAGCCTCGACGTCTTGCTCAAACACAGAATAAAGAGAACTCAGCCGATGAAAATCTTCAGCAACTTTGAAAGTGGCAATATCCAAGTAGTCAAAGCCGATGACAAAGATGATATCCAAGTTAAAATCGTCAACGACAATCAGTCAGAATTTTATCAGTGGTTTCACTTTCGCTTGGAGTCAACACCTGAGCTAGCACATACCATTAAGATCATAGACTTAGCTAAGTCAGCCTATCCAGAGGGCTGGAAGGGATACGATATTGTCGCGTCCTACGATCGTGAGGAGTGGTTCCGTATTCCTTGTGACTTTGACGGTGACACCTTGAGCTGTAGCTTCCTTCCAGAGAGAAGTTCAATGTACTTCGCTTACTTTGCTCCCTACAGCTACGATCGCCATCTCGATTTATTACACATGGCTCAAAACGAACACCACTGTACCCTTGAAACTCTAGGCCATACTCTTGATGGTAACGATATGTCGTTGCTAACGTTTGGTGAGCCAGAAGAAGGTAAGAAGAACATTTGGATCATTGCACGCCAGCATCCAGGTGAGTCTATGGCGGAATGGTTTATTGAAGGTCTAATTCAGCGTCTTGTTGATGACAGCGACACCGCCGCTCAAGCCTTACTTGAGCAAGCCGTTGTGTATGTGGTACCAAATATGAACCCTGATGGCAGCATTCGCGGCCACCTTAGAACCAATGCAGTGGGCGTGAACCTTAACCGTGAATGGCAAACGCCTTCTATGGAACAGAGTCCTGAAGTCCATCTAGTACGTGAACGTATGCTGCAAACCGGTGTGGATATGTTCCTTGATATTCACGGTGACGAAGCAATTCCATACAACTTTGCTGCTGGCTCTGAAGGGATCCCATCTTATGATGAGCGCTTAGCATCACTGGAATCAGCGTTCAAACAGGCACTACTGACTATCACACCTGAGTTCCAAGACGACTATGGCTATGATAAGGATGAACCGGGCAAGGCTAACCTAACGGTTGGCTCTAATTGGGTTGCAGAGCAATTTAAGTGCTTGTCTTACACCATTGAAATGCCATTTAAGGATAACAATAACTATCCCGATCCTTTCTACGGTTGGTCACCTGAGCGCAGTATTATGTTTGGTCGTGATATGTTGGCAGCGACATTAGCGGTCACTGATAAGCTGTAATCTGGGAGCGAACATCGTTTTTTTGTTCTCTCGTCACTACCTATTTACATATGCATGTGCAAGCAGGAATTTTCTTAAGGTCGAGTGATCGCTTTAGGTAGATCCCTGCCTGCGCAGGGATGACGTGATTATCAAGGTGACGTTATGCTTCGGGATGACGTCATTATTGTAATTAGTCGCCTCACGTTCTCATCACTTCGGGTATACTCAACTCATTATTTTATTTGAGTCGACACCCTATATGTTTGATATTGCCCTCTACGAGCCTGAAATTGCTCCAAACACCGGAAATATTATCCGACTTTGTGCCAACTGTGGCGCAAACCTACACCTAATTGAGCCACTTGGTTTTGATTTAGAAGAGAAGAAAGTGCGTCGCGCCGGTCTCGACTATCATGATCTAGCTCGCGTCAAACGTCATAAAGACTACGCCGCCTTTATCGCTTACCTTGAAGAGAACAATCCGAGCTACCGCTTGTTTGCTTGCACCACAAAAACCACCGGCCATCACACGGATGCGAAGTACCAACAAGGTGATGTATTGCTATTTGGACCAGAGACCCGCGGTCTGCCCGCAGAAGTGATTGAAAGTCTACCGATGGAGCAACGCATTCGCATTCCGATGATGCCAGATGCGCGCAGTTTAAACCTATCCAATGCGGTGGCGATTATTGCCTATGAAGCGTGGCGACAGTTTGGTTTTGAAGGGGCGGTTTAAGCCCTTTATTAGCGAGAGCGTTAACCGAGCCTGAAATTTAGGCAATAAAAAACCCAGCACTAGGCTGGGTTTTCAATACATAACAAGAAGAAACTTATCAATTACTTGATTTTAGCTTCTTTGTACATAACGTGTTGGCGAACAACTGGATCAAACTTTTTGATCTCAAATTTGCCTGGCATGTTACGCTTGTTCTTGTCAGTTGTGTAGAAGTGACCAGTACCAGCAGATGATACTAGACGAATTTTCTCACGAATGCCTTTAGCCATTGCTTAATTCCTCTTATACGTTCTCGCCACGAGCACGGATATCAACAAGAACAGCATCGATGCCTTTCTTATCAATAATACGCATACCCTTAGCGGTCAGACGTAGTTTAACAAAGCGTTTTTCGCTTTCTACCCAGAAACGATGAGTTTGTAGGTTCGGCAGAAAACGACGCTTGGTAGCATTTCGTGCGTGTGAACGGTTGTTACCCGTTACAGGACGCTTACCAGTTACTTGGCATACTCGGGACATGAATGTCTTCTCCAAATCGTTTCAGCTCGATATCAACCTTGGTGGCCGAACCTCAATTATAAGAGGCCATAACCATTATGGAGTACCCATACAAGGCTATCAAAGGTCGCGCATTATACTAACTTGACATGCATTGCTCAAGACCCGAACAGATCCTTTTTTAAGGATTTGCTGATCTTTTTCACTTTGAGCTGATGTTGGTTGATAATTTAGTGCGCGAATCATAGCAGAAAATCACCAAAACAAAAGCTCTGTATCACAGTTATTACAATAAAATGTACTTTCTTCTATTTAGGCCGTTAAATCCAGCCTCTTTCTGCAAAAGAGACGACTTCCCCATCTCCAACGACAAAATGGTCCAAAACTCGAATATCAACTAAACCGAGTGCATCAGATAACCGTCTAGTGATACGCCTATCGGCTTGGCTGGGCTCTGCCACTCCCGAAGGATGATTATGAGCAAGGATTAAAGCCGCCGCATTATGATGCAGAGCGCGCTTTACCACTTCCCTAGGATAAACAGACGCAGCATCTATCGTACCTTCAAACATTATTTCATCGGCAATGACACGATTCTGGTTGTCTAAGAACAGAACATAGAAAGCTTCTCTATGCCTATCTCGCAGCACACTCATTAAATAGTGTTTAGTCTGCTCTGGACTATTTAAGCTATCTCCTCGCTGAATGGTCTCACATAAATAGCGCTGGCTCATTTCCAACACAGCTTGCAACTGAACGTATTTTGCCAGCCCCAACCCCTTACGCTGACAAAATGCCTCCTGACTAGCAGTAAACAGAGCTCTTAAGGAACCGAAATCTGACAACAAAGCATCTGCCAGTTGCACTACATTCATGCCTTTTGTTCCGGTACGCAGAAAAATGGCAAGCAGCTCAGCATCACTCAGAGCATGACTGCCTCTATTTAGCAGCTTCTCTCGAGGTAATGATTCACTAGGGAGATGTTTTAGAACCATGATGGATAGTTAAAGTAGAACTTCGGTCTCTGCTTTATTACTTAATTAGAAATAAATAGACAGGAGGCAACAAGTAAGCTGCGAATGAATACTCGTTAGTATGTAACTGCGAGGTTTATCAAACAGCAGTTTTGTAGGTAAGCCCCTTGAAAGTGGCGGGACATCAACGCATTTGGTATCTTAGCCGCAGAAAAATTTAAGGAGCTGGTTATGCAAACATTAGCTGGAAAGAAAATACTATTGGGCATTAGCGGTGGTATCGCAGCCTACAAATGTGCAGAGCTAACGCGTCGACTCATCGAGCGCGGCGCAGAAGTGCAAGTCGTCATGACGAAAGCGGCCAAAGAGTTCATTACCCCTCTCACCATGCAAGCCGTCTCAGGCAGACCAGTCTCCGATAGTTTACTCGACCCTGCTGCAGAAGCTTCCATGGGTCATATTGAATTAGCTAAGTGGGCTGACCTTGTTCTTCTAGCCCCAGCGACTGCCGACCTTATTGCTAGAATATCAGCGGGCATGGGGAATGACTTACTGTCGACGCTGGTTCTGGCTACCGACGCTCCTGTTGCCGTATCACCGGCAATGAATCAACAAATGTACCTTAACGTAGCGACCCAAGAAAACATTGCCACACTCGCGCGTCGAGAAATGATGATCTGGGGACCCGCTGCTGGTGAACAAGCCTGTGGTGACGTTGGTCCAGGACGCATGCTTGAGCCAATGCAATTGGTCGAGAAATGTGAGCAGTTCTTTGGTCCTAAGCCATTGTCGGGCAAGTCGGTTGTGATCACCGCAGGCCCAACTCGTGAGGCTATCGATCCTGTCCGTTATATTTCTAACCACAGCTCTGGAAAAATGGGCTTCGCTTTGGCTCAAGCAGCACAGCAGCTCGGAGCTGAGGTTACGTTGATTTCAGGTCCAGTTTCTCTCCAAACGCCAAATGGAGTAAAACGCATTAACGTTGTCAGTGCCGAAGAGATGCATCAAGCGGCTATGGCCAATGCCACCCATCACGATATTTTCATTGGCTGCGCCGCTGTAGCCGACTATCGCCCTGTCGATATTGCCGCTCAAAAAATCAAGAAAACTGCAGATAACGATGATATGCATATCACTATGGTGAAGAATCCTGACATCATTGCCTCAGTGGCTTCGTTATCAGCATCACGTCCTTTTACTGTAGGTTTTGCCGCTGAGACACAAGATGTCGAGGCATACGCCTTAGATAAGCTACAACGTAAGAATCTGGATATGATTTGTGCAAATGATGTATCTATCGCTGGTCAAGGCTTTAACAGTGACTCGAATGCGATTACCGTATATTGGCAAGGCGGTAGCAAGTCATTAGGCAGCGCAATGAAAACTGAGTTAAGTCACGCCATTTTGGAAGCTATCTCAGAGCAGCTAGCATAAATCTAATGAGACAAGGTGGCACAGGCTGTTTGTGTTACTCATAGGCAAACTGCTTATCACAGAGTGCCTTTCCGTTAATGTACTCTCCTAAACAGAGATTGTTACACAGTTCAACCATTTACCACGTTGAACTGTGTAGTTATAAGCCGCTTAGGTACACTAACAGATCTACTTATGGGCGATATCGTGCTGAAATTGGCATGCAGTAATCAAAAGGAAAAGGATTTATGTCCGCTACGAAAAAGTCGAATAGAAAAGAGGAAATCCTTCAAGCACTCGCTCAAATGCTTGAGTCTAATGAAGGAACATCTCGCATCACCACCGCAAAGCTTGCCAAGCAAGTTGGGGTGTCTGAAGCAGCCCTCTATCGTCATTTTCCCAGCAAAGCCCGTATGTTCGAAGGGCTTATCGAGTTTATTGAAGAATCTTTAATGTCTCGAATTAACCGCATTCTCGATGAAGAAAAAGACACACTGACACGTATTCGCCTGGTACTTCAATTGATACTCGTTTTCTCCGAACGCAACCCAGGATTAAGTCGCATTCTTTCTGGTCATGCTCTAATGTTTGAGAATGAACGATTACGCGACCGAATTAATCAGCTTTATGAAAGAATTGAGACATCTTTGCGTCAAATCCTTCGTGAGCGCAAAATTCGCGAAGGTAAAAGCTTCCCTGTTGATGATAAAATTCTAGCAGCACAACTGCTTGGTCAAGTTGAAGGTAGCTTAAACCGCTTTGTTCGCTCTGACTTTAAATACACGCCAACGTCCACCTTTGATGAATACTGGGCGTTACTCAAACTACAATTGCAGTAAACTGAATGAAAACAGATAAAAAGCCAGACTTTACCTTGTCGTTACTTCACCCTAAATATTGGGGAGTATGGTTCGGGTTTGGTCTACTCGCACTGATTGTAAATTTGCTTCCTTATTCACTCCTCTTCAAGTTAGGCCGAGGTTTGGGCAAATTTGGGATGCGTTTTGGTGGTAAACGAGCCAAGATAGCCAAACGCAATTTAGAGCTCGCCTTCCCTGAAAAAACACCGCAAGAGCATGATGCCTTTATAGAAGAGAACTTCAAGAATTCAGGTATGGCTTTGATTGAAACAGGGATTACCTGGTTTTGGCCAACATGGCGCTTCAAGCGTATTTTGGTTGCAAAAGATATCAGTGCGCTCGAAAAACATGAATCAGAAGGTAAAGGTGTACTGTTGTGCTGTGTGCATGCATTAAACCTCGAAATTACCGCTCGAGCTTTTGCAGTGTTAGGGCTTCCCGGTTATGGTGCTTATCGTCCTCATAGCAACCCTGCTTATGAGTTCATCCAATATAGAGGCAGAACCCGAAATGGCAATAAATTGATCTATCGTACAGACCTCAAATCGATGATCCGCGTAATGCGTCAAGGTCACCGCTTGTTCTATTTACCAGATCAAGACTATGGCCACAATAAGAGCGTTTTTGTACCTTTCTTCGCCGTAAAAGAAACTTGTACAACAACAGGTACTAGTATTTTGGCTTATACAAGCAAATGCGCTATTGTTCCTGGCTCTGGATTTAGGAACGAAAGGTGCAAATATGAAATCATCGCAAATCAATCCATTGAAGATGAATACCCGAAGAAAGATGAAGTTGCCGCGGCTGCCCTGATGAACCAATATGTCGAGCAAATTATCCTAAGAGCTCCAGAACAGTGGCTGTGGATGCACAAACGATTCAAATCTGTGCCAGATGAAACTCAAACTAACTCACGCTATCTTTAACTGTTAAGCCTTATGAGTAATCAAGAAAATATAGATAAAAACCTCTATAACCCTACTTTCCAATGGGCATTCTTACACCCAAAGCACTGGGGAACTTGGCTCGGTATTCTCTTTGCTGTTTTACTGGCTTTTGTACCCGCTAAACCACGCGATAAATTTGCCCGCTACATCTCTGGTATTATCGTTGGCAAAAATGGTCGTGTAGTCAGGCGTACTCGCCTCAATCTACAAAAGTGTTTTCCAGAAAAGTCCGAGCAAGAGATCCAGCATATTGTCGAAGAGACGTTTGCTAAAGCAGGTCAATACTTGTTAGGGTATTCAGAGTTTTTGATTCGCTCAACTAAACACAACCAGCAGCGTGGCATTATGATCGGTGAAGAAAATCTGATGCCTTTATTAGATGCTGGTGAGAATGTGATTATCTTAGCACCACACGCATGGGCTGTTGATTACCCGGCGGTGATGCTCGCTGCGCAAGGTTACAAAGTCGCAACGATCATGAAGCCACAAAACAACCCTATTGGTGACTGGCTGATGCATGTTCAGCGTATGCAATATGGTGGTCGTATCTTTGCTCGTAGTGCTGGAGTGAAACCATTCGTGCGCTCTATTAAAGATGGGTATATCGGATATTGGCTGCCTGATGAGGACCATGGCCCACAAAACTCAGTATTTGTGCCTTTCTTTGCCACAGAAAAAGCCACATTAAAAGGCTTTGGCAAAATGTCTCGATTATCGCGAGCAAAAGTAGTGCCCGTCCTGCCTGCCTATAACGACAAAACCAGCAAATACGAAGTGCATATTCTGCCTGCTATCGATAACTTCCCTACGGGTGATGAAGAGCAAGATGCACGGGCGATGAATAAAGCGATTGAAGATTTGCTACGAGATAAACCTGAACAGTATATGTGGAACTTATACCTTCTCGAAACCCAACGTGATGGTGTTCGTATCTACGACAATATCTAGTCACCAAGCATCAATCAAAAACAAAAGCGCTTGCCTCGGCAAGCGCTTTTGTTTGAATACAAGACACAAGATTACTGCTGACAATGGGAGCAAAAAAACGTGTTTCTTTGCCCGATTTTCATTTGTTCTATTGGTTCTCCGCACTGATGGCAAGGTTCGTTAGCTCGTCCATAGACTTGCAACTCTTGAGCAAAGTATCCTGGCTTACCATCCGATTGAGAAAAATCTTTTAACGTCGTACCACCTTGAGTGATCGCTTGTGCTAAAACACGCTTTATTTCTGAAACGAGTAACTGCCACTGAGTCAAAGTCACTTTATAAGCGGGTGTTGTTGGGTGTATTCCAGCGCTAAACAATGACTCACAAGCGTATATATTGCCTACCCCCACAACATTGGCGTTGTTCATAATGAAGGTTTTTACCGCCACACGTTTGTTTCTTGCTTTCTCCGACATCCAATCGGCACAAAACTCTTCAGTCAATGGCTCAGGACCACAGTTCGCTAGGAGTTCATGAGATTCTCCAGGCGCACACCAAAGCCAAGCTCCAAAGCGACGTGGATCGTTGTAACGCATCACTTTACCGTTACTCAAAACCAAATCAACGTGATCGTGTTTCTCCGCTTCAGGTGGGTTCTCAAGAACACGTAAACTTCCCGACATACCAAGGTGAACAATTGCCGTTCCTTTGTCAGTGTCTATCAGCAAATATTTAGCTCGACGACGAATCGACGTGATCGCTTGCCCATGTAACTGATGAATTTCTTGTGGGATCAACCAGCGCAATTGTCTTTGGCGTACCACAATTTCTTTAATGGTCTCATCCAATAAGTGTGGACTGATCCCAAGACGAGACACTTCTACTTCAGGTAACTCTGGCATAAGAGCCCTTTATTGATTGGATTCGGTAGGTATTAGACTACTGGCTTCAAAGCTGACTGCAACCCAATTTTCATCGTAGGTATTCAGCAGCCAGAATTTTTCAAGCTGATAGGCCGTAATACGTTGAGGCTCTTCTTTCTCCTGATACCACACCTCGACCGTCATTGGGTTTTCCAATACAGGTTTTAGTTTGGCGTAGGTCTTCTCATCCACAGGAGTCCCCTGAATGGCTCGCCAACGCTGAATGACACTAGCTGCGTCTGACGTCCATTTTTCAGGAATAGCATGCCAAGTCTCGTCATCAAGATAAAACTGTATGCCTGCGTAGTTAATTTCAATTGGACTGGCATTTGGATCCAGCACCAACCCAGTTAAAACCTGAGGCTCGACATCTTGTTCAATAAGATACTGCTTAATGAGATTTGGCGCCGCCATCAACAACATAAACGCCGAGATGGCGATAATTAATATGTTGTTCCAACGACGCTTGGTGAGCTTGAAACGTTTGAATATCACGTTAGTTTAACTTATTACGATCATCGTCATCCTTACGTTCGTATTCACCTTCAAAAGTATTGCCATCTTGGTGCTTGTCGAAAGGATTTTGTTGGAAAGGATCATGACCTTGGAAGCCGCCTTGGTGAAACCCTCCGTTAGACATGGTTTTCACTACCATTTTACTCATCAAATATTTCGCTATCGCCGCACGCGGTGCCGGTAATAGGACTAACATGCCAAGGGCATCCGTCATAAAGCCAGGGGTAAGCAATAGGACACCCGATACCGCTAGCATGACACCTTCAACAATTTGTTGTGCAGGCATTTCACCTTGCTGAAGTCGCGTTTGCACCGACATTAGCGTTTGCAAACCTTGGCTTCTTACTAAAGACGCACCCACAAAAGCCGTTAGTAAAACTAACCCGATTGTTGGCCACAATCCTAGGAAACCACCGACTTGAATAAACAACCCAATTTCGATAATTGGTACAAAAATAAACAGTAATAATAATATCGGAAACACAACGTCCTCCTTGGTTTGATGTCAGTTTACGCTGACCTAGAACCAAACCACAAATAAAATGCTCAGTTTCACCAGCCTAAAGCACAGATTTAGTTTTACAAAGTATAAATTTGAACAATAAATTCATGAATTTTTTTGATGGTTATCGCATCTCCGACTCGTTACGCAACGTTGTGCAAACTTTCGGTGAAAAAGGTGATCTGGATACTATTTTTATGTGCTACTTTGAGTAATATGTACCCCATAAGTCAGGACGTAATAACTAGCCAATTATTCTGGCGAATGGATTCTTAAAACAGATTTGGCAAATATACTGTAATCAACGCAGAACAATAATCTAAGGATCCAAAATATGGCTACAACCACACACGCTAATCCTGTAGCAACTCAAGCCACTCGTATTGAAGAAGATCTATTAGGCCAACGTCATGTCCCGGCGGATGCTTATTATGGCATTCACACGCTGCGCGCTATCGAAAACTTTAATATCTCCAACGTTACCATTTCTGATGTACCCGACTTTGTTCGCGGTATGGTAATGACCAAGAAAGCAGCCGCATTAGCCAACAGAGAACTAGGCGTCATTCCAAAAGACATCGCGCAATTCATCATTCAAGCATGTGATGTTATTTTGGAAACTGGCAAGTGCATGGACCAATTCCCATCTGACGTGTTCCAAGGCGGCGCAGGCACTTCTGTCAACATGAACACCAACGAAGTCATTGCTAACGTTGCGCTAGAGCTGATGGGTAAAGAAAAGGGTCAATATGAGTTCATCAACCCTAATGACCATGTAAATAAGAGCCAGTCTACCAACTGTGCGTACCCAACAGGGTTCCGCATCGCGGTTTACAACAGTGTTCGTAAACTCATTGATGCTATCGAGTATCTAAAAGGTTCATTTGAAGACAAGAGCCAAGAGTTCTCTACGATTCTAAAAATGGGCCGTACCCAGCTACAAGATGCCGTTCCTATGACTGTGGGCCAAGAATTCCATGCTTGGGCTGTCACTTTGAACGAAGAAATTCGTAACCTAGACTACACCTCTAAGTTACTGCTTGAAGTAAACCTAGGCGCAACAGCCATCGGTACAGGCCTAAACGCTGCAGAAGGTTATCAAGAGTTAGCCGTTAAACACCTAACTGAAGTCACAGGACTAGAATGTGTTCCAGCTGAAGATTTGATTGAAGCAACGTCAGACTGTGGCGCTTACGTAATGACACACGGCGCTCTAAAACGCTTGGCCGTTAAGCTATCTAAGATCTGTAATGATCTTCGTTTGTTGTCTTCAGGCCCACGTACAGGCTTGAACGAGCTGAACCTACCTGAGCTTCAAGCTGGTTCATCCATTATGCCAGCTAAAGTAAACCCTGTAGTGCCTGAGGTGGTTAACCAAGTGTGCTTCAAAGTACTTGGTAATGACAACACTATCTCATTTGCAGCAGAGGGTGGACAGCTTCAGCTTAACGTGATGGAGCCAGTCATTGCACAAAGCATGTTTGAGTCTCTCGATATTCTGAAGAATGCCTGCATTAACCTTCGTGATAAATGTGTAGATGGCATCACCGTTAATAAAGAAATCTGTGAGGGCTATGTCTTTAACTCTATTGGTATTGTGACTTACCTAAACCCTTATATTGGTCACCACGAAGGCGACATTGTGGGTAAGATTTGTGCTGAAACTGGTAAGAGTGTTCGTGAAGTAGTGCTTGAGAGAGGGCTACTTTCAGAAGAAGAGCTCGATGACATATTCTCAGTAGACAATCTGATGAAACCTCAGTATAAAGCGAAACGCTACGAGTAATACTGCAGTTAAGGCTCTCCTTTTGGGGAGCCTTTTTAGTTGTTACTTTGCCAAATTAAAGACTTTATAAAATTCAAATAACACGACATAAACAAATATCTTCCGTCATTTACACAAATGACCCAAAGATATAATGCGAGGAATTGCTATGGTTGCTATAGAACTGGCCGTCGTACTGCTATTTATCTATTTAGGTGCACGTATAGGCGGTATTGGAATTGGTTTAGCGGGTGGTGCGGGTGTTATTGCCCTATCTTTAGTCTTAGGCGTACCGACAAGCCAAGCTTACATCCCGGTGGATGTTATTCTAATTATCATGTCGGTCATTACTGCGATTGCCGCAATGCAAGTTGCTGGGGGCATGGACTGGTTAGTACAAGTTGCTGAAGATTTTCTTCGCAAACATCCAGAAAGGATTACCTTTTACGCTCCAATTGTAACTTTCTTGATGACACTCATGGCTGGTACAGGTCATACCGCGTTCTCTACACTACCTGTAATTGCCGAAGTGGCAAAAGGTCAGGGCGTTCGTCCATCTCGCCCGCTTTCAATCGCCGTTGTCGCTTCCCAAATAGCGATTACAGCATCTCCAATCTCAGCCGCAGTTGTCGCTTTTGCAGCTATGCTAGCGCCAATGGGCATTGATTACTTAACACTTCTTGCGGTTTGTATCCCAACCACCTTTATCGCTTGTATGGTCGGTGCGTTTGTTGCCAACTTTATGGGTAGCGAGCTTAAAGATGATCCGGTTTATCAAGAACGCTTGGCTCAAGGTCTTATCAAACTAAACACTGCTCAAAAACGTGAGATCCTACCGACAGCGAAGAAAGCAACCTACATCTTCCTAGGTGCGATTGCCTTCGTTGTTTGTTACGCAGCGGCTATCTCTGGCTCTATTGGTTTGATTGAAGACCCTGCGCTTGGACGTAACGAAGCAATTATGACGGTAATGTTAGCAGCGGCAGCAATCATCACGCTAACCACTAAGATCGATGCGTCTAAAATTCCTTCAGCAGCCACCTTCCGCTCGGGCATGACAGCATGTGTGTGCGTACTAGGTGTTGCATGGTTAGGCTCAACATTCGTTAACGCACACGTGGACGGCATCAAAGAGTTTGCAGGCGCGCTACTTGCTGACTACCCATGGATGTTAGCCCTAGTACTGTTCTTTGCTTCTATGCTGCTTTATTCTCAAGGTGCAACGACAGTTGCACTTATGCCAGCAGCATTAGCGATTGGAGTTGCTCCTCTCACAGCGGTTGCCTCATTTGCAGCGGTTAGTGCACTATTCGTTCTTCCAACGTACCCAACCTTATTGGCGGCGGTAGAAATGGATGACACAGGTTCAACGAGAATCGGTAATCTAGTCTTTAACCACCCATTCTTCATTCCTGGTGTTGCAACTATCGCAACAGCAGTCGCACTAGGCTTTGCCTTTGGCGGCATTTTGATTGGCTAACCTTAGGCTATTCTAAAAAATGAGAGCTGCGTTGATACGCGGCTCTTTTTTTGTCTGAGTTGAAACAAAACAGCCTATCTTCCTGTCCTAAGTTAATATAACCTCAACTTATTCACGATCGCGTTTACTTGGCTTGTATGTACCGAATATTGTCTCCGTTCATCTTACTTTTCGCTATTGCCTTCTCTACCCCGAGCTGGGCGCTATTTGGCAACTCCAATAATGCACCAGCTTTCGCTCCAAATACCGCCAATACTTTTGTCCCTGTTGATGAAGCTTTCCCTATGAACTTCTACCAACAAGGTAATAAAGTGTTCATCGATTGGCAGGTCAAAGAGGACTATTACCTCTATCAAGAGCGCATTGCAATCAGTGGTGAAAATGTCGCTATTGGCAGCATCAAGATGGAAGACGGAACACCGTATAAAGATGAATTTTTTGGTGACGTCAATATCTACACAGAACCCCTTTTTGTCGAAGTACCATTGAGTCAATATCAGACTGGAGCCAAGCTCATTGTGCAGTACCAAGGCTGTGCAAAAGCAGGCTTCTGTTATCCACCAGAAACACGTGTCATAGACATCAGTCCATTCGACTTTGACAGTGCAACTCCTCTCGATAACGCGAATGTCTTTAAAACAACAGCTGCGGATACTGCTAACGCCACACCATCGAAAACTCGAGATAGTGAACTGACTGATAAACTGGCTCAAAACTGGTGGACACCTGCGTTATTTTTACTATTAGGCATAGGGCTCGCATTCACGCCTTGTGTGCTACCTATGTACCCTATCCTAACCAGCATTGTATTGGGCGGTGGTAAACGCAGCCATAAACAAGCACTGGTATTATCCCTCGTATATGTACAAGGTATGGCGTTAACTTACACACTACTGGGACTAGTCGTCGCCTCTGCTGGTATGCAGTTTCAAGCCGCGATGCAGCATCCGTATGTGTTAATCGGCCTCAGTACTTTGTTTGTCGCGCTATCATTATCTATGTTTGGTTTGTATACCCTACAGCTCCCAAGCGGACTGCAAACTTGGCTCAATAATCTCAGCAATAAACAGCAAGGTGGCAACTTATTTGGTGTTTTCGCCATGGGAGCTATCTCAGGTTTAGTCTGTTCTCCTTGTACTACAGCTCCGTTATCAGGAGCGTTGTTGTATGTAGCACAAAGTGGAGATTTACTGACTGGCGGTATCGCGCTTTATGCTCTTGCCCTAGGTATGGGTATCCCTCTTATGGCTGCCGCGGTATTTGGAAATAAACTGCTGCCTAAAGCGGGTAATTGGATGGAACGAGTTAAAATACTGTTTGGTTTTGTCTTACTCGCAGCGCCAATCTTTCTACTTGAAAGACTACTGCCTGAGTTTTGGAGTACCGTGCTTTGGTCAGTACTGGGCATCTCTGCCTTTGGTTGGCTTTATCATCAGAAAAACGCACTGCCCTTCGGCGGTTGGAAACAAAGCTGTGTTGGGATACTGGCCATCCTAGGTTTATTTGCTTCAGCACAACCTTTGCTGAACCATTGGTTTGGCTCCACCAGCAATAATGTAAGCAGCGAAGTCACTGTCAGTTTCATCCAGATTAATAATGTGCAAGAGCTCAATGCGGAACTCGCCAAAGCAAAACAAGCCGGAAAACCCGTTATGCTGGACTTCTATGCCGACTGGTGTGTGGCGTGTAAAGAGTTCGAGAAGTACACCTTCCATGATGCCTCGGTTGAGCCCGTGTTGTCTCAGTTTGTGTTACTTCAAGCCGACGTCACTAAAAACCAACCTCAAGATATTGAGTTGCTTAAACAGATGGATGTGCTTGGGCTCCCTACGATTGAATTTTGGGATGCAAAAGGCAATGCGGTGTCCAGCGCTCGTCTTACAGGCTTTGTTCCTGCTGAGGACTTTTTGCAACATCTTCGTAAAAACCAGCTGATTGATACTTTTAGCCCATGATAGACAATAAAAATTCGATTCTCATCAGAGTTTTGCATTGATTCATTTGTTCAAAGAGCCGTCTGAATTAATAATATAAATTAACACTTTCGTAAAAAGTTGAGATGTTATGGAACCCAGCTACACCATTATTATCGCTGATGATCACCCACTCTTTAGGAATGCACTTTTCCAATCAGTGCACATGGCGATAAGTGGTGCCAATCTACTAGAAGCTGATTCCTTGGATTCGCTACTTGGATTGCTTGCCAAGAATGATGAACCAGATTTGATCTTGCTTGATCTTAAAATGCCAGGAGCCAATGGCATGTCCGGACTGATTCACCTACGAGCTGACTATCCGGATATTCCGGTCGTCGTTATCTCTGCTAGTGAAGAGCCCAGTATCGTGTCTCAAGCTAAAACGCATGGCGCTTTTGGTTTTATTCCTAAATCCAGTGACATGCGTGAACTGATTAATGCTTTGAATCAGGTGTTGAACGGAGAACCTTATTTCCCTGCTGAGCTTTTGATTGATAGTGCTGAGAACAACGACCTTGCGGAAAAGCTGGCAACACTTACTCCACAACAATACAAAGTATTAGGCATGTTGTCTGATGGTTTACTGAACAAGCAAATTGCTTATGATTTGAATGTCTCTGAAGCTACAATCAAAGCACATATGACGGCGATATTTAGAAAACTTGGTGTAAAGAATCGTACTCAAGCGGTGATTCTATTGCAGCAAATGGAATCCGACAGCTAGCTCTTTCCGCTCCTCAACTCGCTTCACTACTCCCTTTAGAGCTAGTTACTATGCGCTCTGAAGGGGATTTCATGCAGTATTTGCAATAAATTCCTACCTCATTCAACTACTTTTATTTCCAATCTTATCGATAAACGTTAGACCTTTGGCTAATTTAACATCAAATTAACATCACACTTTTCATACCGAAATTCAGCAAAGCTTTGTTTTGTATATGCTTAATCATTTTCTTCTGTCGACTAAAGTTGCACTGAGTTATCGCCTTTAGCCTGCTACCTTATAAAACGTAACAATACGTTAACACCACACAAAAGGAGAAGGCCATGGCGTTCGAATCATCAGAACAAGCTCAAGCCTATTGGAAGGAAAATCTAGGAATCATGGGATCCCTATTAGCCGTTTGGTTCATCGTATCTTACGGCGCAGGAATCCTGTTTGTTGACGCACTTAACGCTATTCAGTTTGGCGGATTTAAACTGGGCTTCTGGTTTGCACAACAAGGTTCAATCTACACCTTTGTTGCACTGATTTTTGTTTATGTCGCTCGTATGAACGCTCTCGACAAGAAATATAACGTACAGGAAGACTAAGAGGCACACTAATGGATATTCAAACTTGGACGTTTATTCTTGTTGGTATTACCTTCGCGCTCTATATCGGTATCGCGATTTGGGCACGCGCAGGTTCAACAAGTGAATTTTATGTCGCTGGCGGTGGTGTTCACCCTGTAGCGAACGGTATGGCTACGGCAGCTGACTGGATGTCGGCAGCATCATTTATCTCAATGGCAGGTATTATCTCATTCATCGGTTACGATGGTGCGGTGTATCTAATGGGTTGGACAGGTGGTTATGTTCTACTTGCTCTATGTCTAGCACCATACCTACGTAAGTTCGGCAAATTTACCGTGCCTGACTTTATCGGTGATCGTTACTACTCTAAAACGGCACGTATGGTAGCAGTATTCTGCGCAATTTTCGTTTCTTTCACTTACGTGGCTGGACAGATGCGTGGCGTTGGTGTTGTATTCTCTCGATTCCTAGAGGTAGATATTAACCTTGGTATCGTTATCGGTATGGCGATCGTCTTCTTCTACGCGGTAATGGGTGGGATGAAAGGCATCACGTATACTCAGGTGGCGCAATACTGTGTGTTAATCTTTGCATTCTTAGTACCAGCCGTGTTTACTTCACTCATGATGACAGGCTCAGTCTTCCCACAAGTGGGCTTTGGCTCAACTATCTCGGGCTCTGAAACCTACTTACTTGATAAACTTGATGGCTTGACTCAAGAGCTTGGCTTTACCGCTTATACTGATGGCTCGAAGAGTATGGTCGACGTCTTCTTTATCTGTGCAGCTCTAATGGTCGGTACTGCGGGTCTACCTCACGTTATTATTCGCTTTTTCACAGTACCTCGCGTAAAAGATGCACGTATCTCAGCAGGTTGGGCACTTGTCTTTATCTCGCTACTTTATACCACTGCGCCTGCAGTAGCAGCCTTCGCTCGCGTTAACATGATTGACACGATCAACGGTCCAGACATGAAAGGTGTCGCAGCAGCTGAAGCACCAAGCTGGTACAAAAACTGGGAAAGCACTGGTCTAGTAGGTTGGGAAGATAAGAACGGTGACGGCAGAATGTTCTACTCAGGCGACGAACGCAATGAGATGAAGATTAACCGTGACATCATCGTACTGGCTTCTCCAGAGCTTGCTCAATTACCAAACTGGGTAGTTGCATTGCTGGCTGCTGGTGGTCTTGCCGCCGCACTTTCTACCGCAGCAGGTCTACTGCTTGTTATCTCAACAGCCGTCTCGCACGACTTGCTCAAGAAAGGGTTTAAGCCCGACATGACCGATAAGCAAGAATTGATGTATGCCCGGATAGGCGCCGCACTCGCCGTAATAGGTGCAGGTTACCTAGGTATCAACCCACCAGGGTTCGTGGCTCAGGTAGTAGCGTTCGCCTTCGGCTTAGCAGCGGCTTCCTTCTTCCCTGCGATTATCTTAGGTATCTTCTATAAGAAGATGAATAAAGAAGGTGCGATCGCAGGTATGCTTTCAGGTATCTTGTTCACTGCTGCTTACATCATCTACTTCAAGTTTGTAAACCCAGCAGCAAATACACCAGATAATTGGTTATTTGGAATCAGCCCAGAAGGTATCGGTACTCTAGGTATGTGTTTGAACTTCACGGTTTCTATCATCGTTAACAAGTTCACCGCTGAAGTGCCGAAAGAAGTACAAGATATGGTTGAGTCAATCCGCTATCCGAAAGGTGCGGGCGCAGCACACGACCACTAGTATAGCGCTAAAACGCTAAAACTAAAAAGCCACCGCAATTGCGGTGGCTTTCTCGTTCAACGCCGAACTTATGAGCGCTCTTTATAAGAGTAATCGACATCGATCACCGCACGATACATGACGTTGCCGCTATTCTCAGCGAACTCCTCGACAGTAACTTGAGCATCTTGGACCTCAATAGAATTACGCAGAAGGTCATTTTCGTTGACACGAAGCTTATACACTAAATCGGTAGAAGGGGTAGATTTCAAATCGTTTACCATTTTGAAGCCAGCTTCATACGCTTGCTCTTTAGTGTTAAAACCTTCTGTACGGAAATCGGCATCACCTACCAAACTCGTAGTAGTTGCCATAGCGGCAGTAGACATAACTAATGATGCTGTAATAAATGCTAGTTTTTTCATGATTTCACCTCATTGTTTCCTTTTGGGGATATCCCCTCACCGTACATACAAATATGTTGGTGTTAAGCCAAGTACTTCAACGGACTCCAACTTACTTACGGTGCATACTTACTAAAAGTTAAGCAACCCAACAGTAGTGACAATACAACGCAAAATGATGTGTATTATCATTAGCAAAATAGTTTGCTACTGTTTCTACGGTCAGATAACCAATTCAGATTAACGCATCTCGATATATAAAGACCGTCGTGATATTAACTATCTTTCGCGTCATATTGATAATTTACGTCAACAATAGCACGGTATTTAATAACACCTTGTTTTTCCGCAAATTCCTGAACCACAATTTCTGTGTCATTTAGTTCAATACTGTTAAATCCCGTATCATGGCCATTGAGTTTTAACTCGTGAGCAAGTTCGCCATGTGGCATTGCTTTTAGGTCTTTAACTAGGTCGTACCCAGCTTCATAAGCTTGTTGCTTCGAGTCGAAAGCTGATGTTCTAATTTCCGTATTGCCTAAGTCGCTTCCTGCGAACACACTTCCAGAAACTAAAACTAATGATGTGATGGTTAGTAGTTTTTTCATGTATTCACCTTTTTATTGTTGGCTGACTCTCTGTGAGTGGTGTCTAGATTACCGAGCCATTTGTAAAGAGTCTGTCAACGAAGGTAAAGACAACAACATATTTAGTAAAGACATAGAAAAAGAGAAAACATAACCATAACAATTACATTTTCTCTGACATTTTATTGACTTAATATAGCCCTCAACTTTAATGGTTTGACAGGTTTAGCAATAAACTTGAATCCATTCGACTTAATGCCTTCAAGCATTGAGTCTGTTCTATCGGCACTAATAATAACGCCATTAAATGAATCACCGATACGTAACCTAAACTGTTGAAGCACTTCCAGCCCAGTACGTCCATTGTCTAACCGGTAATCCGATAGAATGACATCAGGCTCCCACCCCTCTTCTAAGTGCTTAAGACTAGCAACCAAATCCAATGCGGTACGAACATCACAACCCCACCGAGCTAGTAAGGTTTGCATCCCGACTAAAATGTCGGGTTCGTTATCCACGCATAGCACTTTGAGATGACTTAGCCCCGCATCTGGCGCCAATTTGGCTTTGTCGGCAGCAGGAGCCACTTCAGTCGCCACATCCAGAGTTATCGAGAAAACGCTTCCTCTATCCGGCCACGAGCGCATCGATATCTGGTGATTAAGCACTCTTGCAATACCACGTGATATCGCAAGCCCTAACCCAAGGCCTTGATCCGCGCGTGCTTGATCTACCCGAGTAAACTCATTAAAGATCTCTTTTTGCTTGTCTTCAGGAATACCAATGCCATCATCCCAGACATCAATTCTTACTCGCCCGTTAACTCTTCTTGCACCTAACAGCACCTTACCTTCTGGGTTATAACGAAACGCATTAGTGAGGAAGTTCTGTAACACGCGGCGCAGCAATTTTGGATCAGACTTTACGATGAGCGAGGAAGAGACGACCGAGAAATCGATCTGTTGACCAATAGAGATAGCACTAAATTCCGCTTTCAGGTTGTTAAAGACTTCCGACAGTTGAAACCCGCGCACGTTAGTCTGCAACTTCCCAGATTCAAGGCGTGAAATATCCAGCAAATCGCCAATCAACTCCTCTGCGGCTCCCAATGCACTCTCGATATGAGAAGAGAGTTGGCGTGTTTCATCATCCTTGCTTGCCTCCGATAAAGAAGAGGCAAATAAACGAGCTGCATTTAGCGGCTGCATTAAGTCATGGCTCACCGCAGCTAGAAAACGCATTTTTGATTGCGATTCTGATTCCGACTTTTTGGTGGCAAACACCAATCGTTTGTTGAGCTGTTCGAGCTCTTGCGTTCGCTCAATCACCCGCTCTTCAAGCCGTTCATTCGCATCACGTAGGGCACTTTCCGCTTCTCTAAATACCGTAATGTCGGTAAAGCTCATAACAAAGCCGCCGCCGGGCATAGGGTTACCTTGAACTTCGATCACGCTACCATCGGGACGCACTCGAGACGACGTATGAGGAGAGCCTTGCTCTAGATAATGGATGCGTTTGCGAACATGCTCATTAGGATCACCTGGCCCACATAAGCCTTGTTGTGCATTGTGACGAATGACATCAGCAATGGGTCTGCCAACTTGGATTAAACCAGCAGGAAAGCTGAATAGCTCGAGGTATCGACGATTCCACGCTACCAACCTAAGCTGTTTGTCTACTACTGCTATGCCTTGTCCAATATGTTCAATTGCCCCTTGCAACAAGCCGCGACTAAAGTGATAAAGCTCCGACGCTTCATCAACAATGGTCGCCACTTCCTCAAGCTGCATATTTCGTCCCTGCAAGGCCGACGTTAGCACCAGTTTGGCCGATGACGCGCCAAACACCCCGGCTAAAACACGTTCTGTATGACGAATTAGCTCTGCAGAAGCTTGCTGATTGGGTAAAGGCTGCTTTTCCTGCTGCTTCCAGAACTGTCGAAATGCACTTCTGACTCTTGTTCTGCCAACAAACCGAGAAGCGAGCATCTCCAGTTCAGCCACTGTGACTCGGCTTTGGTATAAGCTGAGATTCTCACTTTCAGGAAGAGGCGTACCAACAAACGAAGCCGATTGCAGTCTTTCTGTTAGGCTTGAACGAGTGGCCAGTGAAATTACTACAAAGCAAATAGCATTCAACACGACGCTAATTAGCATGCCCCAGTCAGAGCTTTCAATATGTAGAGATGAGAGAATGTCAGGCGGCGTAATCACTCGTAAAAGTAGGTTATTGGTCGCATCGCCAGCTAAAAGCCCAGTTTCACTCATCAGGGTGATCAGCCAAATTGCGAATCCAACAAACAGTCCGACATACACCCCTTTTCGATTACCGAGACGCCAATACATCCCCCCTATCAAAGCAGGTGCAAACTGGGTAATAGCCGAAAATGACAAAAAACCAATCGCCGATAGCGAGTGTATTGTGTCCAGCGCCTGATAAAACGCCCAAGCGCCAAACAACAACAAGCAAATGAGTGCTCTACGAATAATAAGCAGCAGACCGGATAAATGACGGTGTGAGCGGTGCGCCAGTTTAATTCGGCGCAGTAACAATGGCATCACCAGATCATTCGACACCATAATCGCCAACGCAATGGTAGACACAATCACCATACCACTGGCGGCTGATGTGCCTCCTAAAAACGCCAATAAGGCGATATTGTTCGCCTCTGCAAACTTAGGAATACTGATGACAAAGGTATCTGGAGATGTTCCCATCAATAAGCCTTGTCCTACCCAAGCAATTGGCAACACAAATATCCCCATCAGGACCAAATACGCGGGGAACAACCACCTTGCAGTATGTAAATCTTGGGCGCGCTCATTCTCCACTACAATCGTGTGGAACTGACGCGGCAGACACACGATCGCCATCATGGTCAGGCCGGTATGAATTAGCAAGGTAGGAATATTAGGGGATTGATAGGTATTCGATGCCAGTTCACCAAGATGGATATCTGGGCGTTGCCATGCCAAGTAAAGAATAAAAAAGCCAACAACGAGGAATGCTACCAATTTGATAATTGATTCAAAAGCAACAGCCATCATCATGCCGCGATGGTGCTCGGTATTATCGATATGGCGAGTGCCGAACAGCATGGTAAAAATTGCTAGCGCACCAACAACAAACCACGAAATATGATTATCTTGATAGCCCAGTTCATCCGCTAAATTCGGTGCGACGACATCCAATCCCATCGTAATACCGCGAAGCTGTAATGCTATGTAAGGCAAGATGCCTGCTACCGCAATCAGCGTCACCACTACCGCTAAGCCTTGAGACTTGCCATATCGTGCGGCAATAAAATCCGCGATTGAAGTAATGTGTTCGCGCTTTGCTATCAAAATAAGGCGAGCAATAACACGCCAGCCTAATGTGAAGACGATAATGGGGGCGATATAAATGGGTAGAAATGCCCAAGGATTGGAGCTGGCTTGACCAACGGTTCCATAAAAGGTCCACGAAGTACAATACACAGCAATAGACAGGCTATACACCCAAGGTCGCCAGTTAGACAACCATTTCTTTTGTCTGTCTCCATACCACGCAATAAGAAACAAAATCCCCAAATACGCCAGTGAAACGGGGACGACTACCCATCCTTGCATGTTGTGATATCCCTTTAAATTCCTTAACTATTATTTAAAGGGCTATCACTAATTTTCACAAATGTTCAACCTCAATTCTGTGGCTCAGGCTGAGAATTTTCGTTGATATCTCGCACACCTTTGTTTTTCGGCTCAACTTTAATAAACAGTGCGAAGAAGCCCATCGCCGCCATCCCCCAGAAAACGTTGGCTCCCCACAGTTCGTAGCCCCAGCCACTGACGGCCATCATCAACGCAATAAATGCACCTAATGGGATGGCGTTATACAGGGCCTGCAATGCCACCATCTTGTTAGCATCAGACTTTTGGATATATTGAATGGCAGCAATATGAGCGATTGCGAACGTCACACCATGCAGTAACTGGATAACGACAAGTGCCCCAACGGCGGTCGTTGAAGCCGTCAAACCCCAACGAACCATGACACCAACAGAAGAAATAACAAACAGAGTGCGTAGCGACCATCCTGCAAACCATTTCTTACTGAAAGCGAACAATAGCACTTCCGATACCACACCTAGGCTCCACAAATAGCCGATTAGACTTTCTGGGTGCCCTGCTTCCTTCCAATAAATAGAGCTAAAGCTGTAATAAGCCGCATGGCTTCCCTGAATAAGCGCAATAAGCACCAAAAAGCGTATCACCGACCAATCTTTTAACAGTAATGTCAGCTTTGGCCTAACCGCATCATCTTCATGTTGAGAAACTGGCATAGTCGCTGGACTACGCATCACCAACAGCATCGAGAACACGAAACCCGCAATCGCGGTGTAAACAATCATATTCGCGCCAAACTGTGAGGCTAAATAACCCACCACAGAAGAACCCGCTATAAAGGCAATAGAGCCCCAAAGTCGGGTACGGCCATAATCCAACATACTGCGGTTCGCATAGTGGTTAGCCATCGCATCGGATAAAGGCACAACCGGGCCAAAGCTGAGGTTAAACAGAACTGTGACCAAGGCTAGCATCATAAAACTTGGGCCTGCTGCTAGGTGAGCAGCGACAAAAATGGTGCACGCTAACGTTGCCCAGCGTAGTGCTGGTAACAGGCTTTCTGCTTTGTGAATTCGTGGGGTAATCAATAGGTTTGCAACGCAGCGAGTCGCAAAGCCTAATCCCATCAACATACCGACATCTGCTGCAGATACCCCTTGATATTCAAACCATAACGCCCAAAAAGGCAGATAAACACCGTAGGCAAAAAAGAAACCAAATAAATATTGGGATACCCAAGCGAATGGGGATGGACTCAACATAGCAGCAACCTAAAACAACGACAGGAAAGAGAGCAAAGAGACGCTCTGAATAAGATCGCGCCCATTATGCAATGCGAAACGTTTGCAAAAAAGGGAATTGTTTATAGAAATGAATTTCCCCATATCAAAATGCCTTAAATATTACGTGGCCAACATTCGACTAAAGTCGTCTGGAGCTTGCCGTTAATTTTGCCAGACTATCAGCATAGCCACGGTTACGGAGCTCGTTTTTATGCCTGATAAATTCAATATGTCGTCACCTCCTTTCGACAGACTCACCGAACAGCAACAAAATCAGCTAAGAACAGCCTTAGATGTCGCGTACTTTCGAGATAAGGACGTCATGCTGCGTGCCGGGTCACCCAGCGACAGTTTACATATTATTATTAAAGGCTCTGTCGAAGAGCGCGATGAACACAACCAAGAAGTATTTGCCCACTATACCTATGATGATCTCTTCGACGTCCGTGCATTACTGGGCGATAGCGTGAAACACAATTATGTCGCTTTAGAGGACACCTTAGTTTACTTGTTACCTAAAGAGGTATTCTTATCTCTTTATCATAGTAACGGGCAGTTTGCGGCCTACTTTGATACCAGTTTGGCGACCCGTCAGCAGTTGATAGAAGAAGCACAGAAGCAACAAAACCTTGCTGAGTTCATATTGACCAAAGTCGACGAAGACATCTACCACCCTCCTTTAATTCTAGGGCCAGACTTAACCATTACTGACGTTACTAAGCAGCTGCTCAATCATGGTGTCGACGCCGCATTAATTGAACTGAATCTGGATACTGACACGCAGCAGCGCCACCCTAATACCCTGCCTTACGGCATAGTCACTCGCACCAATATGCTCCATGCCGTCGTGCTAGAAAACCTACCTAATACCACTCCAATCAGTGAGATTGCTACTTTTCCAGTCCACCAAGTCGACAAAGAAGAGTTCCTTTTCAATGCAATGGTGACTATGACTCGACAACGGGTAAAGCGACTAATGGTATGCGAAGGGAAGAAAGCGGTGGGCATGCTCGATATGACTCAAATCCTCAGTGCTTTCTCTACACACTCGCATGTGCTGTCACTCAGTATCGCCAGAGCCAACAATGTTGATGAGTTGGCGTTAGCATCTAATCGACAGCAGCAACTGGTAGATAGTCTCGTGACTAACGGAATCCGAACTCGATTTATGATGGAACTGGTTTCTGCTATCAACGAGCAAATCATTGAGCGCGCGTTTGAGCTTATTCTGCCACCTGCGATGCACGGTCACTGCTGTCTTATCGTCATGGGCTCAGAAGGTCGTGGAGAACAGATTCTAAAAACTGACCAAGATAACGCGCTTATCTTAGAAGATGGTATTGATTGGCCTAATAAAGACAGCGCGCTCAAGGAGTTAAACCATACACTAGCCAGGCTAGGTTACCCACTTTGCCCTGGCAATGTGATGGTCAGCAATGCTCATTGGGTCAACACCACCGGCGAATGGAAACAGCGCATAGAACAACTCGTGAGTAGCGCTAATAGTGAAAGTGTCATGGAAATCGCGATTCTGGCCGACGCCAGAGCTGTCGCAGGAAACGCTGAATTGTTAACACCAGTTAAGCAACATTTGCAACAGCAGATGGAAGGTCAAGAAGCAATCCTTACCGAATTCACTCGCCCAGCCCTCAACTTTGCAGTGCCTCTGACTTTGTTTGGTAATGTTAAATCATCAAAACAAGGTGTTGATCTTAAACAAGGGGGTATCTTCCCGATAGTTCACGGGGTGCGCGCCATCAGTCTTGAGTATGGTATCAACGAAACCAACACCTTTGATCGCATCGAACAACTGGTCAGTAAGCGAGTATTGGAAACCTCCACCGCAGAAAACTTGGCCGAAGCGCTCAAGCATTTCTTTAAACTCAGACTGCAGCAGCAGCTGTCTCATCACGATATTAGCAATGCCATTCAACTTAATGATTTAGAGAGACCAGAGCGAGACTTACTACGACATGGATTCCATGTCGTGAAAAAATTTAAACAGTGGCTGGGATATCACTACCAAATACGTCACTAATTTCAGCGGAGCAAGGCAGTACCATGAATATTATCTCAAGAGCCTATTGGCGCTATCATTTGCGCCACTCGCCACATCGGCACTTGTTTGCTCGCCCCAAACACAATGAGTATGTGTCCTTGGATTGTGAGACGACAAGCTTAGACCCAAGTGTGGCAGAGATTGTCACCATCGCCGCAACTAAAATTATTGATAACCGAATAATCACTAGTGACCCATTTGAAGTGCGTTTATCTGCACCCAAATCTCTAGGAGAAGACTCGGTGAAGATTCACCATATTACTCACGATGAGCTCAAACACGGCATTAGCGAAAAACAAGCGATGTCAGCACTGCTGAACTTTATTGGTAATCGACCTTTGGTAGGCTATCACATCCGTTATGATAAGAAGATTCTTGATCGCGCAGCTAAAAAACACCTTGGGTTCCCCCTACCCAATGAGCTCATTGAAGTTAGTCAGATCTACAATGATAAACTACTCAAGCTGCTTCCCAATGGTTACTTCGATCTAAGTTTGGAGGCAATCTGTCGACATTTGCAGATTCCTAATTATCACAAACATGATGCATTGGAAGACGCTAAAGCCGCCGCCATGGTCTATCTCAAGCTGACTCGAGGCTCACTTCCACCCTTTCGCCCACAGAGCTAATTATGCTAATCGGTCAGAATGCGACTTAGCTCTCATTAACGTAGGCTTGTAAGTCATTAATTTTGTTTGTCTTTCCTATACTAAGCCTAAAGTCTAATTGCTGAATACCGCAATCTAGCCGAGAGTTAATACACGATCTAGTTCAGCCCTAGTCAAAAAAGCTCAATTCACAAGGAGAGAAGCAATGAGTGAAGTTCATGTTTATCCGGTCAAAGAAAATATTAAAACAAACACTCACGCGGATGACGACACTTACCTATCCATGTACCAACAATCCGTCAGCGATCCTGAAGCCTTCTGGGGTGAGCATGGAAAAATCGTTGATTGGATTAAGCCATTTACCAAAGTAAAGCAAACCTCATTCGACACTGGACACGTTGATATTCGTTGGTTTGAAGATGGCACCCTGAACGTATCTGCCAACTGTATCGATCGTCACTTAGCGGATAAAGGTGATGAGGTTGCCATTATTTGGGAAGGCGACAACCCAGAAGATGACAAGACTCTAACTTTCAATGAGCTTCATAAAGAAGTGTGTAAGTTCTCTAATGCATTAAAAGCTCAAGGAGTTCACAAAGGCGATGTCGTCTGCCTCTATATGCCAATGGTGCCAGAAGCCGCCATCGCTATGTTAGCTTGTACTCGTATTGGTGCAGTTCATACGGTGGTATTTGGTGGTTTCTCGCCTGAAGCACTCTCTGGACGCATTATCGACTCCGATGCCAAAGTCGTTATTACGGCGGACGAAGGAGTACGTGGTGGACGTGCAGTTCCACTTAAGAAAAATGTCGATGAGGCACTGACCAATCCAGATGTAAAAACCATTAGCAAAGTGATGGTGTTAAAGCGCACCGGAGGCGATGTCGAATGGCACGAGCACCGCGACGTTTGGTGGCATGAAGCGACAGCGCAAGCTTCTGACGTTTGTCCTCCAGAAGAGATGAAAGCGGAAGACCCGCTGTTTATTCTATACACCTCTGGCTCTACTGGTAAGCCAAAAGGTGTACTTCATACTACTGGTGGTTATCTCGTGTACGCCACCATGACCTTTAAATACGTCTTCGATTATCAACCAGGTGAAACCTTCTGGTGTACCGCTGATGTAGGTTGGATCACTGGCCATACTTATTTGGTTTATGGACCACTGGCAAACGGGGCTAAAACGATTCTGTTTGAAGGTGTACCAAACTACCCTGACACAAGTCGTATGAGTGAAGTGGTTGATAAGCATCAGGTTAATATCCTTTATACCGCTCCAACAGCAATTCGCGCATTAATGGCTAAAGGTGATGAAGCCGTCAAAGGCACGACTCGCGATAGTCTGCGCATTATGGGCTCAGTTGGTGAACCTATTAACCCAGAAGCCTGGGAGTGGTATTACAAGACCATCGGCAATGAGAAATCACCAATCGTCGACACATGGTGGCAAACTGAGACGGGTGGCATTCTTATTACCCCATTACCAGGGGCAACCGAACTTAAACCTGGCTCAGCGACACGTCCATTCTTTGGTGTTCAACCTGCTCTGGTAGACAACATGGGCAATGTTATTGACGGTGCCACCGAAGGTAACCTTGTCATTCTTGATTCATGGCCAGGTCAGATGCGTACAGTTTATGGTGACCATGACCGCTTTGAGCAAACTTATTTCTCTACATTTAAAGGTATGTACTTTACTGGTGATGGTGCTCGTCGCGACGAAGATGGCTATTACTGGATTACTGGTCGTGTTGATGATGTGCTGAACGTCTCAGGCCACCGTATGGGAACCGCCGAAATTGAATCCGCCTTGGTTGCCTTCGATAAAATTGCTGAAGCGGCCATTGTTGGTATCCCACACGATATTAAAGGTCAGGCAATTTACGCTTATATCACTCTTAATGACGGTGAATTCCCATCGGCAGAGCTGCATAAAGAAGTGAAAGATTGGGTGAGAAAAGAGATTGGCCCAATCGCTACACCAGATGTACTTCATTGGACTGACTCGTTACCTAAGACTCGTTCAGGTAAAATCATGCGCCGTATCCTACGCAAAATTGCGACTGGTGATACTAGCAACCTTGGTGATACCTCGACCTTGGCAGATCCAAGCGTCGTAGATAAGCTGATTGCAGAAAAAGCCGAACTTGCTTAACTTATTTGACACTTAATCAACAAACCGCCCGCTTTTCGGGCGGTTTTTTTGTATCAGGATTTATCAAGGTGACGTCAAAATGTGCTCTGTGTTGCAATTTTTCTGACAGACAAGAGGTGATTAGACCAGTAAATTGCTGCTAAATGCTGTGAATTAGCTATAATCTTGGTCAATTTTTAAAAATATGATGGTTATGAGCTTTTCATACCCTCGTTTTTTTATGTAGACTTGAAATAAATCACGTTTATTTCACGTTAACCGAAGATGGCGACATTATGGCAGCAAAGTCACGAATTCTAGTTTTAAATGGACCAAATCTTAACCTCTTAGGTCTAAGAGAACCTGGTCATTATGGAAATGAAACACTAGCGCAAATCGTTGATAACTTAACTGATCAAGCATCACTTGCGGATATTGAATTGTCCCATCTCCAGTCAAATCGTGAATATGAACTGATTGAAGCCATCCATGCTGCGCATGGTAATACTGATTTTATCATTATTAACCCTGCTGCTTTTACGCACACGAGTGTTGCACTACGTGATGCATTACTGGGTGTTTCAATCCCATTTATTGAAGTGCACTTATCTAACGTTCATGCCCGAGAAACATTCCGTCATCATTCTTATTTGTCTGATGTTGCCCAAGGTGTTATCTGCGGATTGGGTTCGCAAGGCTATGAATTTGCGCTTTCAGCTGCCATTAAAGCCCTGAAAGCAAAATAACCAAATACTCTACGGCTCAATATTTGAGGCCGTCTTACTCACAAGATAAAGAGAAAGAAACATGGATATTCGTAAAATTAAAAAGCTAATTGAACTTGTAGAAGAATCTGGCATTGCAGAGCTAGAAATTTCTGAAGGTGAAGAATCGGTACGTATCAGCCGTAACAGTCCGGTCAGTGCAGCACCAGCACCAGTTCAATACGCAGCAGCACCTGCTCCAGCGGCAGCACCGGCACCTGCAGCTGCTCCTGCGGCGGCAGCGCCAGCAGCATCAGCAGACGAGCCAGCAGCTCCTGCGGGTCACCAAGTTCTTTCTCCAATGGTTGGTACGTTCTACAGCGCTCCAAGTCCAGATGCGAAACCATTTGTAAAAGTAGGCCAACAAGTTAACGCTGGCGATACTCTATGTATCGTTGAAGCGATGAAAATGATGAACCAAATCGAAGCAGACAAGTCTGGTGTGATTGCAGCAATCCTTGTTGAAGATGGCCAACCTGTTGAGTTCGATCAAGCTCTAGTAATTATCGAATAATAGAGAGCGCTCATTATGTTAGATAAATTAGTAATCGCGAACCGTGGTGAAATTGCACTACGTATTCTGCGAGCATGTAAAGAGCTAGGTATCAAAACGGTTGCTGTTCACTCAACGGCTGACCGCGATCTTAAGCACGTTCTACTAGCAGACGAAACCATTTGTATTGGTCCTGCACGCGGCATCGATAGCTACCTAAATATCCCACGCATCATTAGTGCCGCGGAAGTGACTGGTGCCGTTGCTATCCACCCGGGTTATGGTTTCCTATCTGAGAACGCTGACTTTGCTGAACAAGTAGAGCGTAGTGGTTTCATTTTTGTTGGTCCGAAAGCAGAAACGATTCGCCTGATGGGTGACAAAGTTTCGGCAATCAACTCGATGAAGAAGGCGGGTGTTCCTTGCGTGCCTGGTTCTGATGGTCCTTTAGACGACGACGAAACAAAGAACAAAGCGCACGCTAAGCGCATTGGCTACCCTGTCATCATCAAAGCCTCTGGTGGTGGCGGTGGTCGTGGTATGCGTGTTGTTCGTAGCGAAGGTGAGCTTATTGAAGCTATCGCTATGACACGTGCAGAAGCAAAAGCCGCTTTCAACAATGATATGGTTTACATGGAGAAATTCCTAGAAAATCCACGTCACGTTGAAGTTCAAGTGATTGCTGATGGCCAAGGTGGCGCAATTCACCTAGGTGAGCGCGACTGTTCTATGCAGCGTCGTCACCAAAAAGTAGTGGAAGAAGCTCCAGCTCCAGGCATTACAGAAGAAATGCGTAAGTACATCGGTGAGCGTTGTACTCGTGCATGTATTGAAATTGGTTACCGCGGTGCAGGTACGTTCGAATTCCTATACGAAAACGGTGAGTTCTACTTCATCGAAATGAACACTCGTATTCAGGTAGAGCACCCAGTAACAGAGATGGTAACAGGTGTAGACCTAATCAAAGAGCAGCTTCGTGTTGCTGCAGGTCAGCCACTGTCTTTCACTCAAGATGACATCAAACTTCGTGGCCACGCTATCGAGTGTCGTATCAATGCGGAAGATCCTGAGCGTTTCTTACCATGTCCAGGTACTATCACGCGTTTCCACGCGCCAGGTGGTATGGGTGTACGTTGGGAATCTCATATCTACACTGGCTACACTGTGCCTCCTCACTACGACTCAATGATCGGTAAGCTAATCACTTTTGGTGAGAACCGCGATGTTGCCATTGCTCGTATGAAGAACGCACTGGGTGAGATGATTGTGGAAGGTATTAAAACTAATATCACACTTCAAGAATCGATTATGAATGATGAGAACTTCCAACACGGTGGTGCCAACATTCATTACCTAGAGAAAAAGCTTGGCATGAGCTAAGCCCTTTCTAAAAATACTAAAAACCCACTACGGTGGGTTTTTTTATGCTCACTTAACGCGAATCTGCTACACTCTGCGCAAAATTCGTCAAGCAAGGACCCAACTCATGCCTTGGATTCAAATCAAACTAAATGCAACCAACGAAAACGCAGAACAAATCGGCGATATGTTGATGGAAGAAACTGGCGCTCTATCCGTCACCTTCCTAGATGCACATGATACCCCTGTTTTTGAGCCGTTACCTGGCGAAACTCGTCTGTGGGGCGATACTGACATCGTAGCCCTGTACGATGCAGAAGCAGACACCAAGCTTATTTTGACCCAAATCACTGCGTCAAACATGCTCGCTGAGGGCTTTGCTCATAAAGTTGAACAGCTTGAAGACAAAGATTGGGAGCGTGAGTGGATGGAAAACTTCCACCCAATGAAGTTTGGCGAACGCCTGTGGATTTGCCCAAGCTGGCGCGATGTTCCAGAGCCAGATGCCGTAAATGTGATGCTAGACCCTGGTTTGGCTTTTGGCACAGGCACGCACCCTACTACAGCTCTGTGTCTTGAGTGGCTTGAATCTTTAGACCTTGCTGGCAAAACCGTTATCGACTTTGGTTGTGGCTCTGGGATCCTAGCAATCGCCGCGATCAAGCTTGGTGCAGCAAAAGTAATCGGGATCGACATCGATCCTCAAGCTCTAACCGCATCGAAAGATAATGCTGAGCGCAATGGCGTTGCTGACCAATTGGAGCTATTCCTACCACAAAACCAACCGGAAGGCTTAATTGCCGATGTGGTCGTTGCCAATATTCTTGCGGGTCCTCTTCGTGACCTATCTGGCATCATTAAAGGCTTAGTGAAAGAAGGTGGCCAACTTGCCATGTCTGGCGTGTTAGACACCCAAGCAGAAGATGTTGCGAACTATTACCGTGATGAGATGACTATCGACCCAATCGTTGAGCTCAATGAATGGTGCCGAATCTCGGGTAAAAAGTAACCATTATTATTTACAAAGCAGTGCGTTAGCTTGCTAACGCACTGCTTTTTTTTGTTGATACAGAATAGTTTTACCACTAAACGCCTGAAAATCAGGCAATTTGCAGAAACAAATTGTAAATGCTCAAATATTAGTCTTTTCACGCACCGAAAAAATGCGTAAAATGCGCGCCCTTGCTTGTGTAAACCTGTGGCAATGTTTTGAGAATCGGACAATACCAACTTAAGAACAATCTGATTGTGGCGCCTATGGCGGGTGTTACGGATAGACCGTTTCGAGAGTTGTGCCTTCGTTACGGTGCGGGAATGGCGGTCAGTGAAATGATGTCATCCAACCCGAAACTGTGGAAAACAGCTAAGTCACAGCAACGCATGGTGCACGAGGGTGAATCTGGTATTCGCTCGGTGCAAATAGCAGGTGCCGATCCCAAGCTTATGGCTGAGGCGGCACAATTCAGTGTTGAGAACGGTGCGCAAATCATCGACATCAACATGGGTTGCCCTGCTAAAAAAGTGAATAAAAAGCTCGCGGGCTCAGCTCTGCTTAAGTACCCAGACATTATCGAAGATATTCTGCGTACTGTGGTTGATGCCGTAGATGTCCCTGTGACATTGAAAACCCGTACGGGCTGGGATACAGACAATAAGAACTGTGTCCAAATTGCAAAACTAGCCGAAGACTGCGGCATACAAGCACTCGCCCTTCACGGTCGAACTAGAACTTGTATGTACAAAGGCGAGGCAGAATACGACAGCATCAAAGCGGTTAAAAACGCTATCTCTATACCGGTTATTGCTAACGGTGATATCGATAGCCCAGAGAAAGCGAAATTCGTACTGGATTATACCGGTGCAGACGCTTTGATGATTGGACGTCCGGCCCAAGGACGGCCATGGATTTTTGAGGAAATCCAACACTATTTGGAAAACGGTACACTGATGCCAGAGCGTCCCACCGAGGACGTACAAGGCATTTTGCTAGGTCATGTTCAGGCACTTCATCAATTTTATGGTGAATATTTAGGTCCACGCATCGCTCGTAAGCATGTTGGCTGGTATTTAAAAGAGCATGAACAAGCCAGTGAGTTCCGCCGTGCCTTCAACGCGATTGAAGCGGCTAATGAGCAGCTAAACGCATTGCAAGGCTATTTTGAAAACGTTGCATCATAATTACGAGAAGAGCTAAACCGATTATGTTCGAACAAAATTTGACTTCAGAACCATTGACAGTTACTACAGTAACATCTCAAGACCAGATCACACAGAAGCCTCTACGCGACTCTGTAAAAGCGTCTCTAAAGAACTACCTTGCTCAATTAAATGGTCAAGACGTCACTGAATTGTATGAACTAGTTCTAGCGGAAGTAGAACAGCCGCTACTAGACACCATCATGCAGTACACTCGCGGTAACCAAACTCGCGCAGCAACTATGATGGGTATCAACCGCGGTACTCTTCGTAAGAAACTTAAGAAATACGGCATGAACTAAAGATTTTTCTTTAAGTTATTGTTTTGAAAAGGCTTGTCATTTATTTGACGAGCCTTTTCTATTTCTAAACCCACAATAATACCCACACGACAAAAAACACCCCACGTAATTCACCCAAAAATAAATCATGTGAAGTTGGAAAAATATGTGGAGAAAAAAACGCAAAAAAGTCAGGTCACTTAGGACGTTAGGACAAACCTATGATTTTAAATGGTTTTTTGGTGTCCTAAGTTAGCCAACTGTCCTAACCTAGTTGGGACACTACTTAGGACACTTCTATTTTCGTGTCTTTGATAAATATCCACACTAACCACGCCAACATGAAAGACCAGACAGCAATCTCAATCACTACACCACTCTCCATCACCTAACCTGCGAACGTTAGAGACTGCTTTCTTCTGGCATTTATGATGCGCTTTAGATAATCGCTCTTTGGGGATAAACTCATTCATCAAGGCGTACATTTCAGCAAAGTATTCACTCACCGCCATTGATGCGATCATTTCTCTTTCATTCTTTGTCGTCATGCTTGCTGTCCTCGCGCTTCCAGTAAAGAACCTTATCACCATCAGGTGAAGCCAAGTAAATTTCGTCAACGGTCTCCTTTCGTTCCGGCAATTGCTCTAGCTGCTCAATTCGCTTAGTAATACTGGCTTTCATTTCATCACCTCGTCATAAGCTCGCTGTGCTTCTTGTGTCGTTATCTCTGCTGGTTTGGTTTGCTTTACCGTGTAAGGCGTTGTCATAAGCATTTGATAAAGCTTTGCTGCTTGTGTGGCTGGTATGTCTGGAGTGATAGAGGGAATGTTATTAGATGGATTCGATTGCTTCTCTAGAGCCTCTATGCGCCTCTTAGTTGCTTTCATGGCTCTTTGCCTCCAGTGCTGATAATCGTTCCTCTAACTCGGTTAGCTCGAAGATTCTGGCATTAATGTATTCAGCATCAATTGAGCCTTCTGGAGTGATTGGCTTTAGTGTTGGATGGGTACGCTTTAGGACTTCGACTGATGCGGCATAGTCGCCAGCATCCACCAATTTGCGGATATTCTCGATCGCCTTACTCGTGAGTTTTTCATCAAACTTGCCTCGCTTGTTCTTTGAACCTGTAGGGCGACCGTTAGGATTACCTGATTCACCTTTCTTAAACGCCATACACACCCCTTGTTTATTCGCTGTTGTTTACAATAAAAGGTTCGGGCGGCAGGTAAAGGAATCGAACCCTACCGCCCTTGCCTTTGCTCTAACATTGTTCCTATAGTTCTTTTTGCTTAATGCTCTCAAGCTTCATGTGGTCGCGTAATTCCTTCGCAAAATCACCAAATGCTTTCGCTGCCTCGTTTGCCTTCGCGTCACTGTATGTCTTTTGTGTTGGCTTACGTGGCTTGCCGTTTACCACATCGTAAAACTTAAATGGTTTGCTCATATCAGAATACCTCGTTGACTAGTGGCTTCTTAGCCTCAATATCCGCAACCAATGATTTAAGATCGGCAATTTCAGCTTCCAGTTCCGAGAACTGTTTCTGTTTGGCCTCCAACACGCCTGGTGAGATAAAGCCAAGCATTGAAGAGTAATCACCATCAGAAATGTTGTGAAAGTTGATTGAGGAGAAGTCACAAAAACCAATCTTCTTTTCGCCAACAATCGCAGCATGTAGCTGACCAAAAACCTTTGTCCCTAACTCGCCCTTAATTTCATTGCGTCGAACCTCGTCAAGCTTAACCATCAGCACTCGATTGGCATCAGGATTAACGACGCTACCAATGATTTGATTCAATGTAGACTCGTCCAATTTTGCAGGCTTAACGCTCATGAATGCCTCTCTAAGCTGTTCTTTTCGATAAAGCATCCAACTAGAAGGTTCAATTGTTGATAACTGATCACGCGCTGCTGCTTCTGTCTCGCGCATGATTTTCTTAACTTGTTTTAGTGGCTCTTTGATGTCTGCCTTAAATTGTTCACGCATTTTAGATTCCTTGTTATTCGACTGTTTATCTATTGTTTATTTTACCATCAGTGAAAGCTTTTACCTATCAATAAACAATAATTAATGGGCGTAATTGCCATTTATTCATAATGAAACGTTATTGTTATTCGGTCACTTAGGATGCGTTTGCTATGTGTTCGCACGAATCGTGTACCAGTCGTGACGGTTGGGATGTCGGGTTTTGTCAGGTTTTAGTAAATGGTAGCAATTGCCAGTTTTGGCAACTGTAGTTGGGGAAACTTCTTCCCTAGGTAGCGCGCTTTGAGGTGAGCTAACTTTTGAGCTATCTAAATGCTGGAATCCCATCAATTTAAAGTGCGCAATTTTGCGCAGTGACTTTCGCGTTTGATCCACCAAAGCCGGGCTGTCATAACGAAAGTTTCGACATGAATTCAGCCGCGTGCTGGGTTAACTCATGCGCTGAATGGGATAAGGATTGTTCGAAGAATCAAGGTAGGGTTATCAAGGAACCTTTTATTTTAAGCCATTACTTACCCTAAAATGGGTTCTGCTGTGGGTTTCAGGAGATGACTTGATGCTAAATTGTTTAGATATATTAAATAATAACAACAACTTAAATAATTAAATTTGTTCATCATTCATTATCAGATACAAAAAACCGCCCTTTCGAGCGGCCTTGATTAGTTAAAGTAGCTTTGTAGTATGTTGATAATTTCAGCCATTACATTTTGACCAACCATGAACACTACCACTGTTGTGAGGTTTATAAGGGTTATCTTCATGTCGCCCCTTAACTGTATTCATAGTGTTCATTGAATAGCGTTTCCATTTCTTCCAGTGGTTTGGTTCTGTAGCAGTTTAATCGATTTCCATTGATGGTTTGCTTGCCACCGTCACCAAAACCGACCACTTTCTTTAAGTACATACCAAGCTTGTTAGGGCTACACCGGTCATAACCTTGAACGTTCATTTTGTCGCAATAGTCTATGTAAGCATCGAAAAAGCTGTTCTTTGGTATGGTCTGCGCATTGTCGAGATCGTATGAAGCATTTCCATCAATAAGCGAACCGTCATCAAGCAGTGACTTAAGCCATACACCCTCACTGGGTAATGACTCCATTATCTGCTGTTGTGTGGCTGCTGTCTTTGGCGCTTTGCTCAAGTTGTACGGTTCAATGTCGTAGTTCTTCAAGAAGTTGAACAATTGTCCCATTGCTTCATCTGATTTAATGTCACTGTAAAGCTGTGAGAAATATTCCTTGTTCTGCTTAACTTCATCGGAAACTTCCAGCACAAAGAAACGTCTTTCATCTTGGGTCTGTGGTACTGCCCAATCATTGTTAGTACACATCATAAAGCGATGATAACTATCGACCTCAATAGCGTCCTTGCCCTTTGCTTCAATAGTGACGGTGCTCTCTGTGATTAGCGTTCTTAGCTTACCAGCATCCTTTGCTGAACCACTCCAGAAAGCCTCCTCAATCGTCACAAATAGCTTATTAGCTAAGTGGCTATTGAATGCCCCAAGTAAATGCTTGCCGTCCTGTACGCGCATAGCGTGCTGACCTAATAGCCTTTCAAGTAAAATGGACACTGTGCTTTTGCCTGTACCTCTTGCCTCGGATTTAAGAACCACACAAACACCGCTCTTTTCCTCTGGCTTTTGAACTATGTGAGCCATCCACGCTAATAAATATTGAAAGTGCTCTACGTCACCGCCGCAAATCACATATCTCAAGTGAGACATTATGTTATCCAACTTGCTATCACCCTCAATGGCATTAACCGCAAAGCCTGACCACATATTCAAGAACCTATCACCGGCTCGGTTGGACGGGTCAAAAACAACACCGTGATAAGTCCTGCGATCATGGTCTTTCATCCATAAATCAAAGCAGTTCGCATATTTGATCTTATCGTCTGCCATGTGTGGAAAGTTTAGGTTTGCGTAGAATGAGCGCTTCTGTGGTACTGCTGAGAACACATAACCAACATTATCCTTATGGTCGGCCACTCTTTCACAAATCAGAGTCTTTGAGCCATGTAGAACAACTGAATGGCTAGAGTTGAACGTGTTAACAATAGAGCTTCTGTTTTCCTCCAGGTGTTCACCGTCAGCTTTTCGACAAAGGTCCAACAGCGCATCATAAGCGAGTGGAGAATCATCACTGCTTACCAAATGGAGATATGTAGGTTTGGTTGTGTCGGTAGTGAAGTGCTTGATCGCTTCAGATACTAAGCTTACAAATGGCTCTCGCTTGCGCCCTGTAAGGTTTTCGATAGCGTCAGACTCTTTATCTGCGTCCGTAGCTGTATAGCCATTACTTAGCATTTCACAATGAATGTCATCAGCTATTTGCTTGTTGTTTGGTTGAGTTGTTGGCGTTTGGTAAAGCTCTTTGAATGTAGCAATGATTCGCTTGTTGCTGCCATCTGCGATCAAAGCCAAATCAATGTTTTCAGCATCACCAAAAGAGATGGGCATTTCGTGACAAATGGCGTCAGCTAGTGCCTTTTCAAGTCGGTAAGACTCGTCTTTTTTACGTGCGGTCTTGGCCATAATGATATAAACTCTTGTTAAGGGCTGGCGGTCATTCTTTGGTCGGATACACCACCAGCCAGTTTTGGAAAGCCTGCTTACTTAGTGGGCTTTTTTCATTTCTGAGTAAGCGTTTCGTTGTTCGTCAGTCATCCAAATGACATCGACTTGATACGGTGGAGTCTCTCCAGTTTTGGGACATCGCCTAACATCATGCTTAACCGTGAAAGGTAGTTTCTTCTTAGTCAGTGTTGAAACGATACTATGAAGGTTTCCGATACCAATATAACGGGCTTGCCGTGTGTCCAATTGAATTCCCTCCATCATCACCCTAGTGACATAGTGTGTTTGCTGTTCGCCTTTCTTTGGCTCTGGTAAGCCAAGTTCAAAGCATTCATCTTTATAGATAAGAGTCATAATTTCCCCTTTGATAACTACTAATGAATTAACCAAGTCCATTTAAGTGATTGTTTTAATTAACCTCAAAGCAATCAAGCAAGTGAGATTCAATCCATAAAACCCACATAGATACCCACTAGCTGTGTGATTCGATCCAGTTTTGGTAAGAGGATACCGTCCAGCCTTGAGTCCGGTTGTTTACCTTTACTGGTTGTGGGAAGCGTCCTTCTTTAACCATCTTGTATAAAGTTGGGCGTGCTTTACCAAGTAGATTCATCATTTCTTTAATGCTGATTAGCTTTTCTGGTGCCATTCCTTATCTCCTCTTGTTTACCTTTGACTACCAGTTTAAGGGGTTGTCCTTCTGTTGGGATGAGTGCGGTTTTTATTATTTCGCACCCCTTACCATTCAATTTCTTGAAAAAAAAGTCTCTTGTGTTCTTTAAGGAATCTACGCCTATCTAGCTCATTTGCTTCAGCACCCTCTGACTTCCAATCTGAGTACGCTCTTTCGACGGTGTTGACTTTCTCTCCGTCCATATTGGCGATATAAGCAGACGCCTCATTTACCGACATGCCATGCCTTACAACCATGCCGTCGACTCTAATATTTCTAACGTACCTAGGCTGCTTCTTTGGTATGCGTGAAGTCATCAAATAGCGGTAAATCTCTTTCACTATTAGTTGCTGCTGCTTATTGGCTTCTCCTTTTTGAAATGCTCTCCATGCGAATATTAGCTGTGCGTGCTGCGTGGTTAGTTGTAGATCTGGTTTATCTCCTCTAGCATCCCATCGCTCTATGATTTTTCTGACCGATTGCGGCTCTAGTGCTTGCTGCTTTTGTGATTCCATTTAGTTAGCCTCCAGTGTTGAAATTAAACTGATTAACTGCGAGCGAGTTAAAAGATGTGCTATGCGTTGAATGTCCTTGAGTGTTAGACTTGATAACATACTGATTCACCTTTGCTTGTGTGTCGGTTCTGCCCCGTGATAGTTGGTAGCTGCTCGGGGCGTTTCTTTATCTGAGTCCTACAACATTTGATTGTGACTCTGTTTCATTAAGCTTTGCTATCCATACATCGAGAGCGACTCGTTTCTTTTCTAAGTGCTGAGAGCGGTTGTAGACAGCCATAACACCGCCTAGAGCATGACCTAGCAATTGCTCTACCACATACGGCTCAATTTCCATGTCATTTAGTACCGTTGTGAATGTTCTTCTTAGGTCGTGAAGCGTCCACGGCTCTTTGTGGTTAAGTTTCTTGGATAAAGCCCTTCCATATGACGATACGGCCTCTGGTCTTTTCAATTCTCCAAGGATGAACCCGTTCTTTGACTGCTCTATCAGTGCTTCAATATGAGGTTTTATGAGGTCGGGTATTGGTCGTTTGATTTCCTGTCCAGTTTTGCTATTGGCTTTAGGAGTCGTCCAGATCATTTCCTCCAAGTCCCACTCATCAACCTTTGATAGCCTCAGTTCTTGTGTGCGACAACCAAACACGATTAGTAGATGGACAAGGTTTCTGTAGTACCAGTTTGATTTGATGTCTTGAGTCCAGTGCCAAACGTCCATAAGTTCAGACCATGACAAAACCCTGTCTTTCTTGTTCTGGTGTTCGCCTATGTCGGCAATGTTGAGATCGTCCAATGCGGTTGAGTGTGCGTACTGTCGATTTCTACAGAACTTAAGGGCTTGCTTTGCGTTTTGGAGAATGTAACCACTAGCCTTCGGAGCTGCTCGGTGGTTGGCGCCGTTAGTAATGTCATCGAACACCTTCACCCAATGGCGCGTTTCGCATTTCTCTAGTGGTAGGTTTCCAATGAATGGGAATACATGCTTTTCAAACTGAGAGCGGTGTTTTTCATGGTTTGCCCTGTTCTTTGCTGCGTAGTTGTCCAGCCAGTATGTGAGGGCATCTTTAACAGTCACAGCCTCAAGAATTTTTGTCTTGGCAAGCTGGCGCATTAATTTGGGGTCGTGACCATCGGCTAAGAGCTTACGGCATTCAAGTGCCTCCGCTCTTGCCTCTGCGAGTCCGATCACTGGATATGAGCCTAGAGTTAGGTCTTGAGGTTTTCCGTTGTACCTGTAGCGATACACAAAGGAGAGTTTGCCTGTCTTGCGGTGGTACACGGTCAGCCCGTCACGGTCAGCAATCTTAATGGGTGCTTTGTCGTGCTTCTTACCGTTCAGCGCCTTTAGCTTTGAGTCTGTTAGTGCCATGTCCTAACCCTGTCCTGATAGTGTCCTAAGTTGAAAGGTAAGTTAGGTCATGCTAAGTCATTGTATTTAATAACTTTGTCCTAAGTGTCCTAACTGTCCTAAGTAATAATGAGTTTGAAAATATTTTGATAGGCTTCTGCTTTGAACCCACAAACAAACCCACAATTAAACCTACAACTACAAAGATAAAAGGAAACAAAGGTAGACACAACACCCTCACAAGGCACTGATATAGAAAGGCTTAGGTAATCTAATGCGAGTCACAATGAATTAAAAAGAAATAAGAAAACTGATAATACGGCATGAACTAATCCATTGTGATTGTTTTTGTGAAAAAGCCAGAGCCTAGCTCTGGCTTTTTTATTGTCTGTAGATCACAACTCTGCTGTTATCAGCCATATTGCATTCGATAAAACGGAACTTGGGTCAAATCTTAGACCATTAGGGAATAGCCGGATGTTTCACCATCACGTATCGTAGAACACACAATAACCACAAAACCTTGTCAGACTGGCCACACAATAACAAACAATGAAAGTCATCATGCCAACTGCCCTGTTGGTAATGTGTTCACCTATAAGAAAAAGGAGTTCTTAGGATGAATGCCTCATTTTTGCGCCGTAGCTCTATTCAAACTCGTCTCTATCTACTGATAGCGATTGTCTCTATCACGCTGATGGTCCCGCTCGTTCTCGCCCTAGTTGATTATCAACAATCCCTGATAGCGGCAAAGAAAACTAAAACTCGCCACTTAGTTGAGAGTGCCTACACGCTTGTCGACCATTACCACCAGCAACAATTGTCCGGTAAGTTGAGTCAACAGCAGGCTCAAGCAGCGGCCGCTAAAGCGATTCAGAGTCTTCGTTATGAAGGGAACGATTATTTTTGGATTAACGATCTTACCCCCACCATGGTCATGCACCCTATCAAGCCCCAACTAAACGGGCAAAACCTTAGTCAAATTGCCGATCCCAGTGGTAAAAAACTGTTTGTTGAGATGGTGCAAGTTGCAAAACAACAACAAGCGGGTTTTGTACCTTATCTCTGGCCTAAGCCTGGTTCAGAAACACCCGTAGAAAAAGTCTCTTATATCAAGACCTTTAAGCCTTGGGGATGGATTATCGGTACTGGTGTCTATGTCGATGATGTTCAAGCGCAAGTCTGGCAAGCCATACAGAAAGTCTTGATAACCGTCGTGATCGCGTTGGGCTTTATGTTGGCATGTGCCACCCTCATCAGCCGTAGTATTGCGAAACCTTGCCGTGAAACATTAGAGGCACTGACAGAGATTGCCAGCGGTGACGGCGATCTATCGAAGAAACTACCAGAGCAAGGCAATGATGAATTAAGCCATATTGCCGCTGCATTTAACCGCTTCACACATAAGTTGGAACATATCATTCGCGATATTAAGCCGGTAACCGACAACATCACCCAAGCTGCTATTTCCCTTAACGCTGTAGCACAAAACGGGGCTAGTCAATCACAGCAGCAACAACAAGCAGTGGATACCGTAGCGTCCGCTATGAACGAGTTGCATGCCAGTAACCAAGAAGTGGCCAACTCTGCTCAGCATGCCGCTCATGCTGCCACTTTAGCCAGTGAACAAGGACAGCAAGGTAGTGAAGTGATAGAACTTGCCGCGTCATACATGCAGTCCCTTTCAGAGCGTCTTACAGAAACGGATAACAACATCAAGCTACTGGCGAGTGACACCCAACAGGTAGGGGCTGTCTTAGAGGTGATTCGTGGCGTGGCTGAACAAACCAATTTGCTCGCGCTCAATGCTGCTATCGAAGCAGCTCGTGCGGGAGAGCAGGGTCGAGGCTTTGCGGTGGTTGCAGATGAAGTTCGCACATTGGCCACCCGCACTCAAAGCAGCACGGACGAAATCGAACTGATTATTCAGAAGTTGCAAAATCAAGCGGCGCAAGTAAGTCAATCGATGACCCAAACTCAGCAACAGTCACAACAAACATTAGAACAAGCGAGCAACGCCAAGCTTGCGCTGCAAGAGATTGACACCCAAGTGAACGCTATCGTTGCACTGAATCAGCAAATCGCTGAAGCCAGTTCACAGCAAACCTTGGCGACTGATGAAATTAGCCAAAACCTAACACAAATTGCAGATCACGGTAATCAATCAGCACTAGAAGCTCAAAAACTAGCTCAAGCTAGTGAGCGGTTAATGGAAAACGGCCATCAACTCAGTTCTGGTATAAGCACCTTTAAAGTCTCTTAGCCTTAAGTACTAAGAATAAAAAAAGGCGAACAGTCACGCTGTTCGCCTTTGATATTAAGCGGTCGTCAATCGGGGTAGCGGCCACTTTCTAGGATGAGTGCATCAAGATGGAGCATGCAAACGACATCAGACGCCCTAATCAATCTATTTATTGGTCTTTCAATACTTTAACGGTATAGCAGCCATCTTTCTGACGATAAACACCGTGAATATCAGTCTCAAAGCCTGGGTAATGCGCGCCGATTTCACACAGCATTTCCAAGAAATCCAACACAGGACGTGAACTATCAGTCACCATTTCACCCGGTAACACAAGTGGCACACCTGGAGGATAAGGTAAGATCATATTAGCACTGACACGACCCACCATCTCTTTTAAGTTAATCTCCTCAATTTGACCACGTAGCTCTTGTTGCCAAGCCGCATGTGGTGTGATTTTCATTTCAGGCAGAACATCGAATGCTTTGTACATCAATTCTGGTAATTGGTATTTCATTGTTAGCTCATGAATGCCCTGAGCCACCTCTTGGATACGTTTGCTTTCATAGAAATGAGGGTCTTCTTGATATAGTGACGGCAACATAGTACGTATGGTTAGGTTAAGGTCGAAACCGCGTTTAAACTCGGTTAAACCGCGCAGCAGTTGCATTGCTTTAGATTTATCGATACCAATGGAGAACAAGAACAACAAATTGTATGGGCCTGTTTTCTCCACCACGATACCGCGTTCGTCAAGGTATTTAGCAACTAGGGAAGCCGGAATACCGGTTGATTCCATCTCACCAGACTTACTCATACCCGGAGTCAATAGCGTGATTTTGATTGGATCTAAGTACATGTGGTCATCGTCTAGATCTTTAAATCCATGCCATGTCTCTTTAGGATCCAATTTCCAGCATTCTGTTGTGTCGATGTTGTCAGGCTGCCATACATCGAAGAACCAGCCTTCACTCTCACCTCTAAGGCGTTTGATCTCTTTACGGAAACGAATCGCACGATCGATAGAGTCTTGCATCAATTTACGGCCAGTATTACCACGCATCATTGCCGCTGCCGTTTCTGTTGATGCCACAATACCGTATTGTGGTGAGGTTGAGGTGTGCATCATAAATGCCTCATTGAAAGAAGCTTTATCAAACTCACCTTTAATGTGAATCATGGAAGCTTGAGAGAAGGCTGCTAACAATTTGTGAGTCGATTGTGTCTCATAGAACACTTTACCCGGCATTGCTTCACCGCTCATGCCACACTTGCCATCATAAATAGCGTTGAAATTAGTGTAAGGCACCCAAGCACTGTCAAAATGAATGTGCTTACAATCCAAAGACTCTTTGATGAACTGGGTATTGTAAAGTAGACCATCATACGTTGAGTTAGTGACTACCGCATAGGTCGGTGCGCTAGCCCCTTCAGTATTTGCTACTTTGTTAGCAATAACCTCACGGCTAAACTCGCGTTGTGGAATCCCCCCAAGAATACCGTAAGCATTGCGAGTTGGACGGAAGTAAATCGGTGTCACGTCGCTCATCATCATTAAATGAGTTAGTGACTTATGACAGTTACGATCCACAAGCACAGTACTGCCCGCTGGCGCTGAGTACATACCAACGATTTTGTTCGATGTCGATGTACCGTTAGTTACAATATAAGAACTATCCGCGTTAAATGTTCTCGCGATATACTCTTCCGCTTCTTTGTGCGGACCAGAATGATCAAGTAACGACCCTAGTTCAGGCATAGAGATTGAGACATCGGCCTTGAAGGTGTTTGGTCCATAGAAGTCGTAGAAAATACTTCCCGCAGGGCTTTTTTGGAATGCCGTGCCTCCCATATGTCCTGGAGTACAGAAAGTGTATTTTCCTTCTTCGACATATTTAAATAACGCTTTAGTGAATGGCGGCATGATAGCGTTTTTATACGCTTCCGTTGCTTGGTTCACTTTGATGACAATATCGTCCGCCATACCTAAAGCGTACTCAAAGAAGCTGACATTTAAACGCAGATCCGTCAGTGAAATATCCAATGTAGATTGGTCATTAGCAAATGCATGTACTGGCAGCTTCTCATTTACTGCGCTGATGCGCTCACAAAGATTGAGCGAGTATTTATCCCAGTCAAACAGCACACCACAGACGCGGGGATTCATTTCAATAAGTTTAATTAGGTCTTTGTCGTCAACTGGGTAAACTACGTCATAACCTGCTTTTTCTAGCGCAGCGTGCAGTTGACGAACAGGCTCTTCTTTGAAGAACACACCCATGTGATTAAGGATTGCGAAAATATTCATTTGGACATCTCCAAGGTGAATGAGGGCGCTCCCTGCCAAAGACAGTGAGTAAATAGAGCGCCTAGGAATAAATGGGCTGGTGCACTTCGCACCAGCGAAGAATTAGTGACTCGCTTGCTGCGAAGACAGTTCGTTAGGGTGTTGCTCCATGTACTGAGCTAAGCCCGCTTTTTTGCTGTAGAACATCAAGATGATGAGTGACATGATAAAGGTGGCTGTTAATGTTGTTCCTTCTGCTCCTGCTAATGCCACCATGCAGAACAAGCATGCGATACCAGAGAAGAACATCACGAAACCATTGCGAGTCGTCATACCTTCAAAACGAATCAAGTTAATGCTGGAGTAGAAGTAAGGCAGCATAGTGAGCAATACGGCATCAGTCGTCAGTTGATTAAATAGGTCTGCCGCATGAGCAGTTTTTGAACTGAACACCATCAATACACACATTAACGCTGTCATTTTGATTGAAGCGAGAATGAGACCTTTTCTAGGAACACCATTTTTATCGACTTCACCATAAATTTTCGGGAAGTTGCCATCATTGGCCGCCCGTTTACCGGCTTCACCCACCAACATCATCCAAGAACCCAAAGAGGTAAAACAGGCCAGTGCAGTGAAAGCGGCAACGAAAGGCGCAGTCCAGTGACCAAAGATCTCTGTGGTAGCTAGTGCAAACGGTGCACCAGATGCAGCAACTTCCGAAGCAGGGAACATACCGCTGATCATTTGAGTCGACACAATGTAAATCACACCAGCAATAGCGGTCCCTAACATGGTTGCTAGTGGAACAGTACGTTTTGGGTTATCCACCATACCGGAGGACACCGCTGCTGATTCAACACCAACAAAAGACCATAGACAAATCAATACCGCCGCGATAACAGCGTGACTATCACTGCCTGCAGAGACATTCCAGTTTTGGCTGTACAACGCAGGTTCAAAGTGCGTCCAACCAAATAACGCGGTACCGAGCACAGGGATGAGGATAAGCACAAGCCCCAATGTACATAAGCGGCTAACCCAACTACCACCGAGCAAGTTCACCATAGTAAATACCCAAACCGAGGCAATCGTCGCAAGACCGGCAGGAATCGGGTTGTTTAAGACTGGGAAAAAGACCGAGAGATAAGAAACACCTGTAATTGCAATCGCTAAATTACCGATCCAGTTTGCGTGGTAATAGAGCACACCGGTTTGGAAGCCAAACACAGGAGAAATTTCACCGGCATACGCGATAGGTCCCCCCTCTTGAGGGTTCTTCGTTGCCAAACGTGCAAACACAAATGCAAGGCTCAACGCGCCAACAATACATATCACCCAGCTATAGAGTGAAATGGAACCCACAGCCGCCAGGCTCGATGGTAACAACGCAATACCACTGCCCATCATGTTACCCGCCACAACACCAGTACAGGCAATGAGGCCGATTTTCTTTGTATTCGATGACATAACATCTCCAAATTAGTTCTACTTGAACGTCATGCGTTCAAACTGAAGCCGATTCGAGATGTCACCGTAAGAAGGTTGAGCAACACCTCGTGAATTTTCGAGATGCAGGTTACGCCCAATTTCAAGCAAAGAAATCAATCTGAAGTTATCAATAAAACCATTAGCTAGAAACGTTCAACCTTGATATAAACCTTATCAAAAATAAAATTAAACCGTTAAAAAACAATGAGATAGATAAAATAAACTACCAAGCTAAACCATTCTAAAAATATCAAGGTGAGCCTTTATCACCAAAAACGTACTTTCCTGATATCAAGACAGCCCTATGCCAGATACAAAAACGCCCTCCAATAAGGAGGGCGAGTATTTGAGTATGGGTGCGCTACTGAATTCTCTACGCGCTCAACAAGGATTAGATAAGTCGGACAACAGAAGGATGAACTGCACGATACATGGCGTGGTCAATCTGTTTTAGATTGCTATAAAAAATCAGATTTTCGCACAACAAGTAGGTTTCTACGGACGTATCAATATAGAAGGCTTCACTGTAGGCCTCACTTGCACTATCCACATCCCCTGATAACTCAGCGTGCTTACCTTTAATGATATAAGCCAACACAGAATCACGAAGTTGAAGCGCTTGGTTCAGGTAGGCGGCGGCCTGCTCTTGGTCTCCCACCATGGTTTCATGTAAAGACAGTGCCTCGTAGATACGCGGTTGTATCGGTCCATTCGATGTCGCAAGGTATTGTTTTAGCGCACCACTGAGTTTGCCTAGCTTCTCTTGGGTTAAAGGGCTACTCTCGTCTAAAGCACTTCTAACATAATAGGCGGCCAGCAATTCAGACTGTACATAGGCGTTATCCGGCTCTTGCTCTACCACCTTTTCCAACAAATCAATGCCATATTGGAACTGCCTAACATCAGACATATTCAAATAATGGTTAGCACGAATAAACAACCCTAGTGCTTCAGGATCACTAGGTACTCCAGCCATCATGGTCACCGCACGTTGCTCAGCATTGGCTACATTAAGCACTCGCATCAAATCTAAGGAGCTTTGTTTGAGTACAGATTTCAAATGCTTGTCGGCTAAGGCATATTGACGGCTAAACAACACTTTTTCGGAGGAGTTATCTCGATATTCCAATTCAAGAAAGTCGCGGCCATCGTCTTCATCCACTCTTACCAGTACAGTTTTACCGGGGACAATTCCCGTTTTGAATGCCGTTTTATGCAGCATCACCCGATAGCCACTGACTTGAGTAATATCCGACATCAACTTTTGAGCAAAACCATCCGCCAGTTCATAGCTACGCCCCAAGCTGCGAATGCCATCTTGAAACTCAAACTCGATAAGATGCGTGTCAATCACCTGGGTAATGCTCACCTCAGATTGTTGGTAAGTAAAGATGCCAATCGCAGCCACCAAAATACCAATCCAAATTGCATTGATAACCCCTAAACGCCATGGACTTAACAGTCGTTTGGGCTTTTTGCTTCGCGTTGCCTTCTGCTTCTGGTACAGAGCTCGAGTCAATGGCGCAGCCGGAAAAGCGATCGCTTCCTGAGTATCGGTGTCACTCTCCGCAATTATTGGATCGGATTTAGAGTGTAACGTTAACGTCTCCGAACTTGCAGGGGCAATAGAAGAAGATCGATATTGAAGAAATTGCTCTGGCGTCATTGGTGTGACGGCAGCCACTAGTTTGTAGCCACGTTTGGGCACCGTTCCGACATAATGCAGATTCTCTTCACGACCATCTCGGAGGATTTTTCGCAGTTCAAACACAGACTGAGTCACAACCTGATCAGTGACAATGGCGCCGTCCCAAACGTAACGAATTAGTTCATCGCGACAGTAGACTTGGCCAGAGTGTTCGGCTAAGAAATGTAATAGATTGATTAAGCGTGGTTCAACAGAGACTTCCCTATCTTGTCGATACAGCTTATTTTCATCAACACTGAGAACCCAGTCGTTGATTTGAAAATAGACCTCTACCATATGAATTTTCGTCTCTCACTTGCACGTCCCCGCACTTTATAGCCCCACGCTACCAGCGGATGACGGTGGAAAGGCGCGATTATAGAGGTCTTGAGAGTTTTCACCTATACAATGCCGATGATCAAAGGTGCAAACTAAGGTTGGTAGCCTCGCGGATAGCTATGAGGTGTGGTTATTCCAACGCCGCTAATATAGAGCAATGACTGGCATCATGACCATGCCCACAACACGCGTCATTGATTTTTTTCAACGCGGTCCGAATACGTGTTAGCTCCGCTATTTTCTCATCGATGATGCTAAGTTTGGCAGAGGTGATAGCTTTCACCTCTGCACAGCTATGCTCGGTAGCTTCAAGTTTAATGCCTAGCAGTTCTTTGATTTCGTCTAGGCTCAAGCCGAGCTCTTTGGCTTTTAAAATAAAGCTAACCTGCTTTTGGCTCTCTTCATTATAAAGACGATACCCAGATTCACTGCGCCCTGCGGGAGCGATAAGTTGGTTTTTCTCATAAAATCGCAACGTATCCGCTGTGACTTTGCAGCGTTTTGCTAACTCACCTATCTGAAACATAACCGTTTAAATTAACCTCTTTGTTACAAAACTGGCCTATAATCCTTTTTTTTGCACTTTTTTTTGCGATGCCAAACGATTGCGCGAGCTTTTTTGTAATAGATTGGTTAGAATACGCGCCATCGACACAAATGATGCTTTTTTGCTCAAGGATAATTGCCAAAGTATTAGTGACCTGTCCCTATGATGGTGCAAGCCACGCTATTTTGGCAACTATCTTTATGCCGTAGGTATAAACACCTACACACAGCAACGTTAACTCCGTGATTTTGAGGAAGACAGAAGCATGAATAACGCTCGTCCAATTCGCCGCGCTCTTATCAGCGTATCTGACAAAACTGGTATTGTTGAGTTTGCCGAAGCGCTAGCACAACGTGGTGTTGATATCCTATCAACAGGTGGTACAGCTCGCCTACTTGCAGAGAAAGGCATCGCAGTAACTGAAGTATCTGACTACACAGGCTTCCCTGAAATGATGGATGGTCGCGTCAAGACTCTGCACCCTAAAGTTCATGGTGGTGTGCTAGGTCGTCGCGGTCAAGACGACGCTGTTATGGAAACACACGGTATCAACCCTATCGATATGGTTGTCGTTAACCTTTATCCATTCGCAGAGACGGTTGCTAAAGAAGGCTGCGCGCTAGAAGACGCCGTTGAGAACATTGATATCGGTGGTCCAACTATGGTTCGCTCTGCTGCGAAAAACCACAAAGATGTGACTATCGTTGTTAACGCACACGACTACGACCGCGTTATTGCTGAAATGGACGCAAACGAAAAGTCTCTGACTCTAGAGACACGTTTTGACCTAGCTATCGCTGCGTTCGAGCACACAGCTTCTTACGACGGCATGATTGCTAACTACTTCGGTACTATGGTTCCATCTTACGGTGAGAACAAAGAGGGTGATGAAGAGTCTAAATTCCCACGTACGTTCAACCAACAGTTCGTGAAGAAACAAGACATGCGCTACGGTGAAAACAGCCACCAAGACGCTGCATTCTACGTAGAAGCAAACCCAGAAGAAGCGTCTGTATCTACCGCTCACCAAATTCAAGGTAAAGCGCTGTCTTACAACAACATCGCTGACACTGACGCGGCGCTTGAGTGTGTGAAAGAGTTTGATGAACCAGCTTGCGTTATCGTTAAGCACGCAAACCCATGTGGTGTTGCACTGGGTAAAGACATCCTTGAAGCGTATGACCGCGCTTACAAAACTGACCCAACATCAGCGTTTGGCGGCATCATCGCCTTCAACCAAGAGCTAGATGCAGACACAGCGAAAGCCATTGTTGAGCGTCAGTTCGTTGAAGTGATTATCGCACCTTCTGTTTCAGCTGAAGCAGTAGAAGTGGTTGCCGCTAAGAAAAACGTTCGCTTGCTAGAGTGTGGCGAGTGGACAACTAAGACAACTGGTTTTGACGTTAAGCGCGTTAACGGTGGTCTTCTGGTTCAAGACCGTGACCAAGGCATGGTATCACTTGATGACCTTAAAGTAGTTTCTAAGCGTCAGCCGACCGAAGAAGAGCTGAAAGATGCACTATTCTGCTGGAAAGTGGCTAAATACGTGAAATCCAATGCGATCGTTTACTCGAAAGGCGACATGACTATCGGCGTAGGTGCCGGTCAAATGAGCCGCGTGTACTCTGCGAAAATTGCTGGTATCAAAGCTGCTGACGAAGGTCTGCAGGTTGAAGGCTGCGTAATGGCATCAGATGCGTTCTTCCCGTTCCGTGATGGCATTGACGCTGCAGCAGAAGCTGGCATCAAGTGCGTTATCCAACCAGGTGGCTCTATGCGCGATGACGAAGTTATCGCAGCCGCTGATGAGCATGGCATGGCGATGATCTTCACAGGCATGCGCCACTTCCGTCACTAATTACTCATCGCATTTGGTGCTGTAGCCACATTAGCGCTGCAACACCAACTGCTTAGAGTAATCCAAATTTTGAAAGGATTATTAAATGAACGTTCTAATTATTGGTGCTGGTGGTCGTGAGCACGCTCTGGGTTGGAAAGTGGCTCAGAATCCAAATGTTGAAACTGTTTTCGTAGCACCAGGCAACGCAGGTTCTGCGCTTGAGCCTAAGCTAGAGAACGTTGCGATTGATGTTGAAGACATTCAAGGTCTAGTTGCGTTTGCAAAAGATAAAAACATCGAGCTAACGATTGTTGGTCCTGAAGCACCGCTTGTGATTGGTGTGGTTGATGCATTCCAAGAAGCAGGTCTAGCGATCTTTGGTCCTACTCAAGCTGCAGCTCAGCTAGAAGGCTCAAAAGCGTTCACCAAAGACTTTTTAGCTCGTCACGCTATCCCAACTGGCGCTTATGCTAACTTCACGGAAATTGAACCTGCACTGGCTTACGTTCGTGAGCAAGGCGCACCAATCGTTGTTAAGGCTGACGGTCTTGCTGCTGGTAAAGGTGTTATCGTTGCGATGACGCTTGAAGAAGCAGAAGATGCAATCAAAGACATGCTAGCTGGCAACGCATTTGGTGACGCTGGTAGCCGCGTGGTTATTGAAGAGTTCCTAGATGGCGAAGAAGCAAGCTTCATCGTGATGGTTGATGGCGAAAATGTATTGCCAATGGCAACGAGCCAAGACCACAAACGTGTTGGTGATAAGGACACAGGTCCTAACACTGGCGGTATGGGCGCATACTCACCTGCTCCAGTGGTTACTCAAGAAATCCACAACCGCATCATGGAAGAAGTTATCTATCCAACGGTTCGCGGTATGGCTTCAGAAGGAAACCCATACACTGGTTTCCTATACGCGGGTCTAATGATCGACAAAGACGGTACGCCTAAAGTTATCGAATACAACTGTCGTTTCGGCGACCCAGAAACACAACCTATCATGATGCGTATGCAATCAGACATGGTTGAGCTTTGCCAAGCTGCAATCGACAAGAAGCTAGACCAAGTTGAGTCTATGTGGGATCCACGTGCATCTATCGGTATCGTTCTAGCGGCAGGTGGCTACCCAGCGTCTTACAACAAGGGCGATGTTATCTCTGGTCTACCAACAACAGAAGTGGAAGGCGAGAAAGTATTCCACGCAGGTACAGCAGACAAAGACGGCAATGTTGTGACTAACGGTGGTCGAGTGCTCTGTGCAACTGCACTGGGTAACACTGTATCTGAAGCTCAAGCACGTGCTTATGAGCTAACCAAAAAAATCAGCTGGGACGGCATGTTCCACCGTAACGACATCGGCTATCGTGCCATTGCACGCGAGCAAGGCGAGTAGCTTTCGCTCTATCGAACGGTAGCAAAAAGGCGCTCAATTGAGCGCCTTTTTTTATTCTGTAGTCTAGTCACCTTGTGCTGGTTATTCAGTGGCAAGCACTGGACGTTTAATGCAATCGGTCGAACCATCAGAAAGCATTAGCAATTGTTCTACTTTTGCTCCAGTCAGTCGAGTACTGCCTAAAAACGCGACATAGCTTTCCACTTCCGCCAAACGCTGCACAACAAAGTCTGGCAAACTCTGTTCAAACTTAATATTGTTAAATTCAATACCGCTACAGGTTTCCAACGATTTTCCATCCCAATGACCTTGGATAAGCTCTAAACCATCACTATCCTGCTCTTTTACTCTTTCCACAAGTAAGTCAGCTTCACGTTGGTAGTTTTCTAACTGAGCACGTTTAATAGGTAGGACTTTGCCATTTCGACGGTATTGTTGATAAATAGCTTCGCCATCTTTATTGAAGCGCACGTGAATACGGTAATTGACTGAACCTGACTCAAGCTCATTCTGTACCCCTTCTCGCACAAACTCACGCAGTGTGTCACCGCTCCAACGATAATTGGACTTATACCAACCATAGTCATTCATATTGACATAGTCAGCAGCACTGAACGGTTTTGTCAGCCGCTCGGTATACCAATACAAGCTCGTTGCATCCCCTAACGTTTGACCACCTGTGTATTCCGAATACTGATTCAGAGATGGTGACGGAGAAGAAGAGCAACCAGCGAGCGTTGCAACTAATAGTGATACCAACAGAGTTTTCTTCATTGATGTCTATAACCTCAAACAAAAGCAACGTAGGCAAACAACAGCTTCTACTTACTGTAGGACAGCGTGAATGACAAGGCGTTCACTTCAATTCAGAGTATTGGGGAGAGATTGATGGATAAGCGCACTACATCGGCTAACACGTTTATCGATCAACCGCAGGGGAAGGAAAACAGCACCGATGAAAACTCATCGGTGCTGTAGAAATTATTTAACTGCGTCTTTTAGCGCTTTACCAGCTACGAAAGCTGGAACGTTCGCTGCAGCGATTTGGATTTCTTCACCAGTTTTTGGATTACGACCAGTGCGAGCTGCACGGTGGTTTACTTTGAACGTACCAAAACCAATTAGTTGAACTTGGTCACCTTCAGTTAGCGCTTCAGAAACACCTGAAAGCGTCGCTTCAAGCGCTGCTTTAGCTTGTGCTTTAGATAGGTCTGCTTTCTCAGCGATAAAGTCGATTAATTGGGTCTTGTTCATTAGGTTTCCCTTCTTCATGTTATCGAGTTAGAGCCCACTCTAAATCATAAAGCCCCCATCTGGCAAAGGTTTGTAGCCGATCTTTCTCACTTATGACCGAGATTTAACCGTTTTATGAGCAATAACTCACAATTTGTTACGTGAAGATTGAGTTTGAAACCTTGTAATTTATTGCATAAAGTCCCATAAATGCACTGCCGCACAATTAATAAGCCTGATAAATCTATTGCGCGGCTACTGTTTTTTAAGCACTCACCAACAATGCACAGGCTCATTTGCAGCAAAGTTAGGTTGATGTGTGCACATATTAGGAAATGAATGTTTCTTTTAACGGTTTACATAGCGATCGCTATCGGTGTTTCTTTTATCTGTTCTGTGCTTGAAGCGGTGTTACTTAGTATTACACCAAGCTACCTGGCTCAGCTTCGCCAACAAGAACACCCTGCAGCAGAAAAGCTTAGCAAGCTTAAAGCTGAACTCGATCGACCATTGGCTTCTATTTTGACACTTAACACTATCGCGCACACTATCGGTGCAGCAACGGCAGGTGCACAAGCTGCTAAAGTGTTTGGTAGTCAATGGCTAGGCGTTTTCTCAGCGGTACTGACATTAGGTATTTTAGTGTTGTCAGAGATCGTCCCGAAAACCATTGGTGCAACCTACTGGCGTCAGCTTGCTCCTACCGCAGCCACGATTTTACGTTGGATGGTATGGGCACTAACTCCATTTGTTTGGTTTTCTGAGCAAATCACTAAGCGTCTGGCTCGTGGTCATGAAGCGCCAAAGATGCGTGATGAGCTGTCTGCGATGGCGATGTTGGCAAAAGAAAGTGGTGAGTTTGCTGAGGGTGAATCCAATATTTTGAACAATATTCTTAATATTCAAGATATCCCGGTAACGCAAGTTATGACACCGCGCCCGGTGGTTTTCCGCGTTGCAGCTGAAATGACCATCAATGAATTCTTGGACCAACACAAAGAGACTCCGTTCTCTCGTCCACTGGTCTATAGCCAACAAAAAGACAATATCCTCGGGTTTGTACACCGTCTGGAATTGTTTAAGTTGCAGCAACAAGGCAGTGGGGAAAAGCAGTTAGGCTCTGTAATGCGCCCTATCCACGTGTTGTTTAACACGATTATGTTGCCTAAAGCCTTTGAGCAAATGATGGCTGCACGCCTACAGATTGCAATGATTGTGGATGAATATGGCACCATACAGGGCATCATTACGCTAGAAGATATTTTTGAGCACTTACTAGGCCAAGAGATCGTCGACGAAGCAGACAAAACCACAGACATGCAAGAACTGGCTTACCAGCGTTGGGAACACTGGAAAGAGAAGCACAGTATGATCGATGGTTCTGATGATGAAGAATACGAAGAAGTCGACAACAACTCAGATTCAGAAAAGAAACTCGATGCTGATAACAAAAAAGATGAACAGCAATAATCTCTAGAAAATAAAACGGCAGCGCCTAGGCGCTGCCGTTTTTTATTGGCTCACGTTTGAGTTAGTGACTGCCGATATCATTTCCTAAAAGGAAATTCTCATCACTACTGACCACCACGCCGTACTTAAGGAAATTTTTCCCTAAAATCATACTGTAGTGGAAACGAGAGCGGTCTTGTAGGTTGACTCGAACCGTCTTCTCGACATCGCCAAGTTTCACCCGCATTTCAACCACTGGGCGTACATTGGCTTTTTCACCCGCCTTCGCTTTGATGCGCATTACATCCACCACTTCACGGGTGAATTCTTGTTTCATCCCCATATCATTGGCATAAGTGAAGGTCACCATGTCTTTACCGTCTTTCTTGAACTGTTTAATATCCAATGCATTCATTGAACTAACATCAGCGCCGGTATCAAGTTTCACAGGGAACTTTAAGCCTTCTACCGTTGCATTCTCAATATGACCTGCGGTAAAGATAGGATAGGCGTCCAGCAGATTTTCGCTTCGAGTATTCACCAAGACACCAGCTTTCGTCGCTTTCTTGCCTATGATGAAATAAGGCTCTTCACCTTCATCACTATCCAACGCTTCCAAAGCAAATTCAACTGTCACTTCTTTGTCGCCAACAATGAACTCACCGTCGACAACAGGACGCACCGTATCACCTACTTTGATTTTACGAAGAATGGTCTTGCGGATTTTTTCTTCATTACCTTGGTCGTTAGATAAGTAGTACTCCACTTTATCACGACCTTTAGCTTCAATCATTTCAAAGCTAGCGACTTTTAATAACGGCGTGCTAACCGCAAACGAAGGCTCAGCGTTTAACTTGTAGCCATCAAGAATCAGACTTTCCACAGGAGAAACCACCAGCGGTTTATTCTTCATACGAGACTCAAAGCTTTGCTTCTTTTTGTCTAGCTTATCTTTGGCACCCGTATCGACAATAAAGTTCTTACTGAGTGTATCTAGACCCAATCGAAGCTGAGTACTATATTTGGAGCGATCTTTTAAATACACCTGAATCGTCTGCTCAAAGTCTTTACCACCTTTGAAAGGCACAAAAACAACTGGGTATTCATTACCACTGACAGAGAGCATTTTCACCAGTGGATACGTCACACGCTTTTTCGCGTTTTCTTTCCCCGCTAAGTCAAAGCTCACGCTGTTATCTTTTTTATTTACTTCGACATTCTGAGCATTAAGAATGCTGTAGTTATTTTGCAAAGATAGGCTTACATCGACTGGCACACCATCAACTTCACCAGACTCACGACGACCAATAACTTGAGCGTCTTTCTGTTCTTGCAAATAGTCGTAACCAGCCATGACCCAGGCATTGTCAGCTAAGAATGTTTTACCAATTAAGATAGGAGCACTAAAACCACTTCGGTCAGTTAAGTTCACTTCGGTTTCTACTGTTTTACCTGCAATGGTCAGCGGCAGGGTAATCACAGGACGATAGATAGGTGTCGCACTGGTTCGGCTACGAATCACACTGGTGCGCGTCAAAGGTCGCTCCATAGTGATTTTCTCTCCAGTGTATGGATGACGAAGCGTAAAAGTCACCATACCACCGAAGTTTCGTTCTTCATTATCAAATTCTTCTAGCCACCAGTCACTGGCAGAGCCGCCATACTCATCTACGATGGTCTGCAACAGCTTCTCATCAGTTAACCCTTGGTACTTTGGGTTGTCGCTGGTGACATGGATATCTTCAGCGTGCATCGATGTAGTGTCCGCACCAGTATCAATCTTGCCAACAAAAGGGATACCTTTAAGTGCATCAATATCTTGATAGTACACACTCTCAACGCGACCTAAGACGAGTTTATCTTCGATAGAAAGTACAGGTGCTTGAGTAGTAGAGAGATCTGGTGCAGCCATAGCCCACCCACTGGTCATTGAGGCGAGAATTAACGCCAACTTAGTTGCTGTTCTATTCATTTTAATACATCCATTCATTGACCGACTTTTAATACCCCGTTTGTCTTGAGACAACGGCCACTGTAATTCATTGCCAACTCTCTTTAACTTTACAGAAAATTAACGGAATATCCACGCGATTATCAATAAATTAGCAAATTACTGAATTGTTTCACGGCTAAGTGATAGAGAAAAATAACCAAGCAATTGCAAAACTTAGCTCAAGCCCTTATATCCTATAGATATCGAAGAAAGGACCTTCCTTTCCCTAACACACAACAAGAGAATACACGGATGAGCCAAGCTATCTGTCAACTGATTGCTAAAGAGCTGAGCGTCAGCACTAAGCAAGTTGAAGCTGCTGTCACTTTGATTGATGACGGCAACACCGTACCCTTCATTGCACGTTACCGAAAAGAGGTAACAGGCGGGCTTGACGACACCCAATTACGTACTTTGGATTCTCGCCTTAGTTATCTAAGAGAATTGGACGAAAGACGTCAGACAATTCTGAAATCCATTGATGAGCAGGGCAAACTCAGTGACGAATTACGCACTGAAATCGAAAACGCCGATAACAAAACACGTCTTGAAGATCTGTATCTACCATATAAGCCAAAACGTCGCACTAAAGGGCAGATTGCCATTGAAGCAGGACTAGAGCCACTTGCAGATCTGCTTTGGAATCAACCAAATAACACTCCGGAAGACGCTGCCCAACAGTATGTTGATGAGTCAAAAGGTGTCGCAGATAGCAAAGCCGCTCTTGATGGTGCACGCGCTATCATCATGGAACGAATCGCTGAAGATGCCGACCTATTAGAGAAAATTCGTCACTACCTAAACCGCAATGCGGAACTTAGCGCTCGAGTGATCCAAGGCAAGGAACACGAAGGCGAGAAGTTCAAAGACTATTTTGAACACGACGAAGCCATCAGCAAAGTTCCGTCGCACCGTGCACTAGCCATGCTTCGTGGTCGCAATGAAGGCTTCTTGCAATTGTCTCTCAACGCCGATCCAGCTAATCAAGAAAACGCGCGCGAGTCTCACTGTGAAACCATCATTGCAGAGCATTACGATGTTCATCTAAGCCAAGCGCCAGCGGATGCTTGGCGCAAACAAGTCATCAGTTGGGCATGGCGCATTAAAGTATCGATGCATATGGAAACCGAACTGATGGGCGCGCTCAAAGAACGCTCTGAAGTCGATGCCATTACCGTATTCGCCACAAACTTGAAAGACCTTCTGATGGCCGCACCAGCTGGCCCAAGAGCAACACTAGGTCTAGACCCTGGTTTGAGGACAGGCTGTAAAGTGGCTGTCGTCGACACTACAGGTAAAGTGTTAACAACAGAGACCATCTACCCTCATCCACCGCAAAAGCAATACGATAAGTCAGCACAGGTTATTGAGCAGTTAGTGCGTCAATACAATGTCGACCTAATCGCGATTGGTAACGGTACTGCCTCACGCGAGACAGACAGCTTTGCTGCCGATGTGATTAAACGTGGCAATCTTAAAGTTCAGAAAATTATCGTCAGCGAAGCTGGTGCTTCAGTGTACTCAGCCTCGGAACTTGCTGCCAAAGAGTTCCCAAATATGGACGTGTCACTACGTGGTGCCGTCTCTATTGCACGCCGACTGCAAGACCCACTGGCTGAACTGGTGAAAATCGACCCTAAGTCTATTGGTGTTGGTCAATATCAGCACGATGTAAGTCAAACCATGCTAGCTAAACGTCTAGATGCAGTCGTGGAAGATTGCGTAAACGCAGTTGGGGTTGATGTAAATACGGCCTCAGCTGCGCTACTCACTCGAGTAGCAGGACTTTCATCGACACTGGCGCAAAACATTGTCGACTATCGTGATGAAAATGGCCGCTTCGAAGCCCGTACAACCTTGAAGAAAGTCGCCCGTTTAGGTCCTAAAGCTTTTGAACAGTGCGCAGGTTTCCTTCGCATCATGAATGGCAAAAACCCTCTTGATGCCTCTTCGGTTCACCCTGAAGCGTATCCAGTGGTCAAAACAATTGCTGAGAAAACTGGCCGTAAAGTGCAAACGATTATCGGTGATAGCAGCTTTTTGAAGTCTATTAACGCCATTGATTACACCGACGAGACATTTGGTTTACCAACTGTCACCGATATTATCCGCGAATTGGATAAGCCAGGCCGTGACCCTCGACCTGAGTTTAAGACTGCAACCTTTGCTGAAGGGGTTAACAAGATCTCCGACTTAGAACCCGGCATGGTGCTAGAAGGTGTGGTGTCTAACGTCGCTAACTTTGGTGCCTTTGTGGATATTGGTGTACATCAGGATGGATTGGTACATATTTCAGCTCTAACGGATAAGTTTGTCGCCGACCCTCGCGAAGTAGTTAAAGCAGGTGACATCGTTAAAGTTAAGGTAATGGAAGTCGATGCAGCCCGTAAACGCATCAGCCTGTCTATGCGTTTAAACGATGAACCTAGACAAGATAACAGAACTAGCCGCAGCTCATCTCAAAAGCCGAGAGAGCCTCGAGGCGGACAGCGTCAACACAAACCTCGTCAGGAATCCGGTAATAGCGCCATGGGTGGCGCATTCGCAGCGGCGTTTGCCAAGGCGAAAAAGTAGTTTCTATCAATAACAAAAGAGCACCTTAAGGTGCTCTTTTTAATTCACGTTATATCGAACCGTTCAACTAAGTGACCGCAAGAATATCAGAGGGTGTATTAGGCGCTACTGCATGGCCGTAATGATAACGAATCACGGTGCGACGTTTGGCCATCTTCCCTTCGAGTATCGCTGCATCGACTATTTTCTTCGGTAAACGAAAGCGCATAGCATAGCCTTTCCCTTGCGACTGACTATAGGTATTTAGCGACAACAACCGAAACCAATTTTCTACCGGATTATGCGGCTGAGAATCCTCTTCTTCCGTTTCATACTCTGGGTGCTCAGCAGGATCCCAGGCGCTGCGCTTACGGCGTTTTTCATCTTCGTTGATGCGTCGTTCAGCATTGGTTCTCGCCAGTTCCACGGGAGCGATGATCGGCTCTCTCACTTTGTTGTCACGAGCCACTTGCTCTGTCTGCGGATTCACGGACGGTGCAATAACCGGGGCACTTACACTGTTGGGTGACACTATCATGGTCACTCTCCTCTGTAATGAGTGATTACAGCCAATACCTCTACACTTAGCCTTATCTTTAACCGATTGAATTATCGTCAATCATCTCAATACAGTATCGGACAAAATGCATAAAGCTTTACCGATTTTGTGTAAAAATCCTGCAAATATCAGCGAACTAGCGCCTGCACCTTGTCGATAAAACCGCTTTGCTCGGTAATAAACGGAGCATGCGAAGAATCCTTAAATACATGTGATTGATGACCGGATGTGAGCTCATCTAGCTGTTTTGCAACACGCACTGGCACCAAACCATCTAATCGACCATACCAGCGGTGAACTGGCATCGATAGCTCTCCCAACTGTTGACGCAGATCGAGGGAGTCCAACCAATTCAGTCCTAGCATCAACGCTTCTTGAGAAGGCATAGGCCGCGATAACACCGCCTCTTTTAGTTGTTTCACATCTTGACGAGCACTTGGACTGCCCATGGCTTGCAGTGCCATAAATCGTTCAATGGTTAGCTTGAAGTTCTCAGTTAGCTGTTCCGTAAATGCAGCTAGTACATCCTTTTTAATCCCACGCCACTGTTCACCTTCAGAGAACTTGGGCGAGCTTGCTAATGTCACCAACTGCGAGATTCTTTGCGGATAATAATGAGCTATATGAGTCGCCACTAACCCGCCTAAAGACCAACCCAACCAAATGGCTTGGTCGGGAGCATCCGCCAGTAACAACTCACAAAACTGCTCAAGGGACTGATACTCAACATCATGACTGAAGCCATAACCGGGTAAATCAACGCTATGCACGGTGAAAGACTGAGCCAGTTCGGCACTGCACTTGGACCATACCGCGCCATTCATGCCCCAGCCATGAAGCAAAACGATATCGGGTCCCTGACCTTCAGAATGCCAATGTACTTTTGATGCTGAGCTCACGTTATCTCCTACCGAATTCATACTATGTTGGGGTTGTTTTGCTTCATGCTAAACAGATATTCTCAAACGTCAAATTAGACCAATGAAACTGTCACTTCCAATACCCTCTCTGTGTCATTTATGCGGTTTGCGTATCGACTCAACCATGGAGCACCATTTATGGTGCCCACATTGTCATCGACAAATGGCGTTACACATTAAACGCTGTCATTGCTGCGGTTTACAAATAGAGACACAAGCCGATAAGTGTGGTCAGTGCCTTAAATCACCGCCTCCATGGCACCAAATGTATTGTTTGGGTGACTACCAATACCCACTTTCAACACTCATCCAGCAGATAAAGCGGCAGAAACGCTATTGGCTACTTCCTCCTCTAGCACGAATGCTCAACGGTTTGATTCTTCACCCTGCTCCCATGGTGATCACCGTACCAATGACATGGCATCAATATCTGTTAAGAGGGTTTAATCTTAGTGAAGTGATCGCTAACGAGATAGCTAAGTCCACGCCTCAAACTCAACTCATGCCTAATGTATTTCTCAAACACGCTCGGGCTCCTATGCAAAAAACCTTGGATAAAACCGCGAGGCTGCGTAATGTTCAACGAGCGTTTTCATTACATCAACGACCAAAAGCAAGTCATGTTGCGATAATTGATGATGTGGTCACAACTGGCGCAACTGTCAGACATTTAAGCGAATTATTACTTGATGTAGGGGTCGAAAAAATCGATATTTACTGCTTGTGCCGCACGCCAAAATGAGTTGGTAAACCACTGCAACCTCAAGTTGCACACAATACAGACAAATAATTTTGGCATCTACTCACGACAGGAGTAGAATAGTGGTAATAACCTACAACTATACTCAGGTATTCGTCGTGTCAAATCCAATTACTATTACAGAAAGTGCACAAAGCCACTTTGCCAAACTACTGGCTCAACAGCCAGAGGGTACGAACATCCGTGTTTTTGTCGTTAACCCAGGCACTCAAAACGCTGAATGCGGTGTGTCTTATTGCCCACCAGAAGCGATTGAGTCAAACGACACCGAATTTAAATACGAAGCCCTATCTGCTTATGTTGATGAGCTATCTCTACCCTTCCTTGAAGATGCTGAGATCGACTTCGTCACTGACAAAATGGGTTCACAGCTTACGTTAAAAGCTCCAAACGCGAAAATGCGTAAAGTCGCTGATGATGCGCCATTAATGGAACGTGTCGAGTATGCTATCCAAACTCAAGTAAACCCTCAGCTTGCTGGTCACGGTGGCCACGTTAGTCTGATGGAAATTACTGAAGACGGTATTGCCATCGTTCAGTTTGGCGGTGGTTGTAACGGTTGCTCTATGGTTGATGTGACCCTGAAAGAAGGTATTGAGAAACAACTTCTTCAAGAGTTCTCTGGTGAACTTACAGCGGTTAGAGATATGACCGAGCACGATCGTGGCGAGCACTCATACTACTAAGTGACTTTTTCGCCCCAAGCGGCCATGAAGTTCGAGCAGAGCGCCAAGGGAAACCTTTGCGCTCTGCTTTTTTATGGTTCTATTTGGCGATGACTCAATTCCTATATATATTAAGCAGTACAATAATTTCTGTTCCGCACACTCACATCACTAATCTATGTGGAACAACGCTAAGGAGATAAGCCATGCCGTCCAAAAAAGGACCTGAAATCTTAGCCCAAAAGACCGTTGCCGAATCTCGGCTATTTAAGATTGAGGCGTTAGACTTAGCGTTTTCTAATGGCACTAAGCGCACTTATGAGCGAATGAAGCCAAGTGGTCGTAACGCAGTCATGATGGTTCCGATTACAGAGCATGGTGATATTTTATTGGTACGTGAGTACGCAGCTGGCACAGAGCGATACGAACTGGGCTTTCCTAAAGGACTTATCGACCCTGGCGAGTCACCTGACCAAGCAGCGGTGCGAGAGTTGAAAGAAGAAATCGGCTTTGGGGCAAATAAGCTAACTCCGCTTAAAGAAGTGATCTTAGCACCGTCTTATTTTTCAAGTCGCATGACCTTGTTCGTTGCTCAAGATCTGTACCCTGAACAGCTTGAAGGCGATGAACCAGAGCCTTTAGAGATAGTGAAATGGCCACTGGCTCAGGCAGACGAGCTCCTCTCTCATATGGATTTCTCCGAAGCGCGCAGTATTACCGCATTACTGCTGATGTTAAGAATGAAGTCAGAACTAGGACTATAACGTGACGGCACTGAATAAAGATCTCTCCCACCTCATTCCCGACGCCATCAGCATTGCTCGCCTTGCTGGGCAGCTCATATTAGACATCTATGAAAACAAGCAATATGAGGCGTTTACCAAAGAAGATGAGACTCCAGTCACCACCGCCGACCTCGCAGCTCACAAACTGATTGTTGAAAAGCTTAGTCAGTTAACACCAGACATCCCTGTACTGTCTGAAGAAGCAGCAGATATCAGCCTTGAACAACGTTCACAATGGGATACCTACTGGCTTGTTGACCCGCTTGATGGTACTCAAGAGTTCATTGCTCGCAGTGGCGATTTCGCTACGATTATTGCTCTGGTTCGCAATAATAAGCCGATTATGGGAATCGTCTATGCTCCAGTGTCAGGCGTGACTTATTACGCCTACGAGAATAAAGGGGCTTGGAAAATTCCATCCATGGATGAAAGCTTGAGAATTAACGTCCTCAAACATGATACTCAAGATCAATCCATCGCGATTGCGATTAGTCGTCGCCAAAATATCAACCGTGTCACAGCAAGGATGAGCTCTGCGTGGAACTACGATTTGGTTCCTCTTGGATCTGCGGCACTAAAAGCGTGTCTAGTGGCTGAAGGCGCGGTGGACTGTTACCTGCGCTTAGGCCCAACAGGTGAATGGGACACAGCAGCAACCCAATGCATTGTCGAAGAAGCTGGCGGTGCCATCTTAAGCACCGAGTTAGGTCCGCTGTCCTACAACCAAAGAGAGACATTGGAAAATCCAAACTTCATTGTGATTGGCGATCAATCGCTAGCTTGGAATAAGATTCTCATTCAAGAATAGACACTAAAATAAAACTAAAAAAGGAGGCTAAGCCTCCTTTTTTAGTTGTTAACTCAACAAACAACTTCGTCCCCAGTTCCTAGAATCTTCCTTGATAATTAAAGGAATAACGACCTTGATTATCAGGGTTACCTAGCCAACTCAACTGCTGACGCATGGTCGCAGGGAAATCACCTTCCGGTTTAAACCACGCGCTGGATTGATATTGTCGGTTCGGCGTCAGCTGCCCTGAGAACTCACTAGAGACTTGCTTACTAGATTGACTGCCTTTCGCGGTTAATACACTGTCATTACACGCCAAATCAACAATAGTCGGCCCGAAGCTTAAGCTGCCGACAGGGGTTTCAATGTAGCCAGCACTCCATGACAGACTGCCCTCTCCCGTTCCACACCAAGGAGATTGGTATTGCAACGATTTGATCGCCAATTCAAGCTGCCCCCCTGCCGAAACAGGCACGGGCATAGGAGAGTATTGCAGAACGGTATCTGCCGGTATCGAAGCTAACAAGGTCTCCACGTAAGGTCCTGAGAAGCTAATACCGACATTCCCTTTTCCAGAGAGACCAAGAGCACTGCCCCGGCCAAACCTAACGGCATATTCTGGGGACAGAGTTAGCAAACTCGACCATGAGAAGGACCAGTTAAGCTCTCCTAATTGGTAGTTCTGAACTCGTACATTTTGAGCTCGCCCCTGCCAAACCGTCCCTTCTGCGCTATCAATAAATACACCTTGAGGCAACGGTGAGAAGCTCAATGCCACGCTTGCAGGCAAGTGATAGATAGCACTAGCGGTAAATACACTGGTGCAAAGTAACGCGTACTTAATGACTCGTTTCACTTAGCTACCTCTTTTAAATTGCAGACGGTTCACCTCTATCACACCACTCAAATCCGCCTTATCAATATCCATATTTTCCACTGTCACTCCGTGGTTTTCCTGTAAATAGAATAACCAATTTACGAAGAACTCAAACGGGATCGGTTTGATCCAGACTTGCAGCTGGTCGTTACGAGGCTGCATTCGAATCAACTCGACATTAAATCGATTTGTTGACGACGTGATAACCTGATTTAAAGGCTGCTTGGAGACAACCACACCGCCTGCACGACGTTTTTCAACGATGGTATCGGCTTGTTCACTTACCCAAGACAACAATTGACGCTCTGATTGAATGCGCATTTGAGCATTCTCAGTTCGCTGAGCAAACGGGGCGAGTATCCCCCAATAGATGATCCCAATAATGGCAACGACAGAACATGCCAAAACCAGTCGCTGTTCCCTTTGACTGATACTAAGCCACCAGCTTTGTGCGCTAAGTAGTAGACCTTTCATGATTAACCCTATTTTGCCTTCAACACAAAGTTACCCATCACCACTTCACCATTACGGTTAAGGGGACCTTGTGACACATCGAACTGCGTTTCCAGTTTTATTCTTGCCGCTTCAAAGCTTTCAAAATCCTTGCTGGTGACACTCATACGAACTTCATTGCGATTGCCATCAAAGGTAAAACTCTCAACTTGCATGCCATTCACTTGACCCACGGTGTCGGGCAATTTCGACAACCATTCCAACACAGACGCACTGGAGATATCGGAGCCACCTAATCGGCCTAGCTCATCTTGCATTTGTCTCTTCAGGTAGCTCACTGTAGGAATGCGTTTCTTATCTGGAAACACGCTTCGGAAAATACGTTCACTTTCCGCTCGGTAAGCTGCTGCCTGAGCTTCATACTGATTAACAAGCACTACTTGTTCCGCAATCAGAGCAACGATAAGTATTGAGGCCGCGATAGCTACTTTCTTCCAAACTTTCCAATGTTTTAAGAAAGAAGCTTTAGGTTTAAAGTCACCACTGAGTAAACTAAAGCCGCTATCCACCACTCCTTTTGAAAGTAGTGCCATGGCGGGTTCTGCTGGCAAAGTTTGCCATGAAACATGGTCAGAATACGAAGCAACAATCGTAGGTTCTTCTGAATAGCTCTCTACGACTACTACAGCAGACTCTTCTTGATCTTGCTGCTCCCGAGAGGATAAATAATCCGACTTAATAACCGCTTCAAGCCAGTTGTTATCAACCGTCATACCCGACCATTCAGAGGTACGAAACAGCCACTGCTCATCCATTTCAATCGCAGAAACATGTTGTGTCTTGGGCAAAGCTAAAACATCAGGAACGACCTTTTTAACTTCAATATCATGTTGCAAAAACGCCTCAAGCACATCAGATAAATAGCGCTTATCAACCGCACACACTGTCGCTTTGTCAGCGTGTTTATTAAGAATCGTAAAGTGAAGCTGCTCGACATCTTGAGCAATATCATCTTCTACAAGAAATGGCAGCATGGTTTCAAACTGCCTAGCTCCACCTGCAGGGATCTCAACTTGAGCGAAGTGAACATCCTGTGCACATAGCATAAGCATTGTGACACGCTGCTGCGCGTATTCCTTGATCTCTTCGAGCTGCGCTAAACTGTCAAGCACACCACTCGCTATCACTTCTTGCTGATTGGTCGACCAAACCGCCCAATGTACAGGGCTAGTCGGCTGACTATTCAGGCGAACGGTTAAAAACTCGCTCACGAAATCCTCCAAATCGACGGCGCACTACCGTCACATCTTGCCTATCTTGGCTAAAAAATAAGGTTCTTAGTCGCAGTCTTGATTCGTCCACAACTACCTGCGCATCTAACTCAAAGTAAACACTGTCCACAGTCAGGAAAGGAAAACCTTGCTGCTTTGTATTGTCATCCACCGCACCCATTTGTGGCTCTGCTAAAAACTGATTCACACCAGACCACCCATCAAAGGGGCGATTTTCAATAAGCTGTTTGGCATTATCCACCGACAAATTCGGTGCAAATAACGCAGCGAGTAACGGTGCTTGCTCGACCGAAATCGTATTAACATTGAGCTGCCAACTGGATGTCGGTAACGCGCACACTAGTGGAGCAATTTTCAACATAGCTTCACCAGACATCTGATTAATTGCTCTCAGTTCAGAACTGTCGGCGATTAGACCATTAGCGGCAACATACGCTGGCGACAAAGACTCGTAGTAACTGTCTCCAACTCCAGACACGGAGCGAACAGTCGTTTCCTTATTGATAAACTCCCAAGTCGAATCAGCAATTTGTTCGGCTTGGTAATTCTCGACTTCACTTTCTTCCAGCAATCGCTGAAAGAAACGCACCAAAAATGGTTTAGTGGCGCTATTGGCATTCGGTGTCACATTCGCCAGAGCATTGACATTGAAGCATGACTGCATATCTCGAATGTAGCCAGTTGCTTGACCGTAATCGAGAGGATAAGTGCGTTCCTCAAGAGCCCAAGGTTGATTCAGATTAATACTGTCTTTGTTATCTTTGTAGCTCTCTTTTATCGCAACAGAGGCCAATGCCTCAACACCAATGGCATACCAATAGGCCTGTTGATAATTAACCTGATTCGATGCTCGAGTGAACTGACTAAACAAGCGCTCAGACATCGTAGCGGCTATTGATACCATGATGGCTAAAAGCAGCAGAATAACAATCAAGGCAACCCCTTTTTGGGAGTTAGGCATCACTCTCTTCACGAGTTGCCTCCTTGGTTATTACCACCTTGATTCCCACTGCCATCTTGATTCCCATCACCATTATTAGGTGCCGATGACGCGTTAATGGTACCTGCAGGAGTCAGGTAAATCCTGGTTATCTCGCCATAATCTTCGAAGGTAAGCTTAATCTCCACAGCTAATGGCAGTGACAAGTCTGCTTGCCACTCTTTAAGCCACGTTTCCCCATTGTAAAAACGCATGTCAAAGTCTTCTACACCGCTAAAGATAGGGAGCACCACAGGAGGCTCGCCCACAGTCGTGTCAGGGTAGCGCCACCATACTCTTTCTAGTTTGCCCTGTTTTAGTCGATAGCCAATTTTCGCTACTTCACCTCGCGGAAATTGATTTTGCGGATTGAGCCACCCTAGACGAGTAAAAAGTAACCCTTTTCCTTCAGACTCCAATAAGTTTTGCTGCCACAAGATCAACCGATTTAACGGCGCCTCTCCCTCGTGTCTAAACTGCCTAAGTGCCATTTGCCTAAAGTCACTATCCAGATAGACAAACCCTCGCTGGATTTCTTGCAAACGAGCACTGCGCTCCTGCGAGAGTTCGTTACTTCGCTGAACTTGGTTAACCACTTGATAAGCAGCAACACTGAGACTTGCGAAGATGGCGATAGCCACTAATACTTCAATCAGTGTAAAGCCTTGAGAACGCTTACCTATCAACGTAGCTCCTCACCGTAACAATGGGACTGGCTTTTTTATCTAGTGCCACACTCACATCAACGGCTTTAAGTAAATTATCAGATGTTTTTACGGGAGTGACGCTCCAAAACCACTCGCGTCCCGCCAATTTCTCGCTCCCTTTTTGGGCTTTAAGCGCAGACGTATCCAGCATAACCTTGGCCATTTGATTATCCACCACCATTGCGGCAAAGGCTTTGTCTTCTAGATAGTTTAAGGTATTGATGTGCTGACTCACTGAACGAATGATCGCAATGGCCGCCGTTGCAAAGATAGCAAGGGCAATCAACACCTCAAGTAGGGTCATCCCTCTAGCGTTTGTTTTCATTCCAATCCTTGTCGTCCATTAGCTGCAACGAACCATTATCTTGGATTTGTACATACCAAGACTGCGCTTTAAGCGCTCGATTTACAGGCGCTAAAACAAAGGTTCCCGGCGTAATCTCTCCACTTGAAAGAATAAAAACTTGCGGCGGTTTTTCTGCTTTTTTCTTTTTCTCGACATCAGCAAACATATCTTCATCAAACAAAGTACCAGGTTCAAACAATCGGTCATCATTGCCCCAGACACCATTGCTTAAATCGAGTTTGACAGTCATCTCTTCCGGCAACGTGGTTTCTTCAGGAATCTGATTCAATGACACTCTTTGCCAACCGTCAGCTTGGAGCTCCAGAAACACATACTGCTTTTTATCTTCATCAACTCGTATTCCGAAGTCCTTTCCAGCTAACATGGCCTCTTCATTGAAGAGCTGAAGCCTTTGGAATAAGCGCTGAGCTTGTTGTTTCACTTGTTCGTCTTGCGGCTGAGGTAAGGTCGAAATGACTGCGACGGCACTGATGGATAACAGTACCAATACTAGGAGCACTTCCAGTAAGGTGAAGCCTTGATGATGTTGCCGTATGAGAGAACGCATGACATACCATTGAAAAAGGTAGGGCGAATACTCGCCCTACTGATTACCGATTACTGAAAGTCTTGAATATTCCAGTTGCCAATATCGGCTGCTGCGCCTTCACCACCCTCTTGACCATCAGCACCTAACGTAAAGATGTCGATAGTGCCTTTGTCACCAGGGCTCAAATATTGATAGTCATTGCCCCACGGGTCATTAGGTAAACGACGAATATAACCACCATCACGGTAATTACGCGGCTCAGGGTTACCCGGCTTAGTCACTAGCGCTTCCAGACCTTGATCCGTTGTTGGATAAACGCTGTTGTCTAACTTGTACATATCAAGCGCATTTTCTAACGCGACAATATCGGTAATGGCTTTTTGTTGATCCGCTTTCTCTTTGTTGCCTAATAGGTTAGGAACAACAAAGCTTGCCAAAATACCTAAGATAACGACAACCACCATTACTTCGAGTAACGTAAAGCCAGCCTGTTTTCTGTTTGTTTTTCTCATTTCTCACTCCAAAGAAAACGCCTCTAGACAGAGGGTTGTGATTTCATTATCTGATTAGATTATCCAGACATTAAATTGTTCATTTCTAAAATTGGCATCAATGTCGCCATTACGATAAATAGTACCAAGCCAGCCATCAATGCGATTAAGGCGGGAGTAAAAATTCCCAAAGCAATATTTATGGTCGATTCAAAGTTCTGATCTTGGTTATCAGCTGCACGCGTTAACATGCTTTCGAGCTCACCACTTTGCTCACCACTCGCAATCATATGCAGCATCATTGGAGGGAACAGTTTGGTTTGTTCCAGTGCTTTACGAAGACTTGCACCTTCGCGTACATTGTCGGCGGCATTAGAAACTTGCTTCTTAGCAAAATGATTGGTCATCACATCCACTGACACCTTCATGCCTTCAAGAATTGGAATTGCGCTCGAGGTACAGATTGCCAATGTTCGAGCAAAGCGAGAGGTATTAAGACCACGTGCTATTTTGCCAATCAACGGGAGATTAAGCACCTTGGTATCCCAACTCATTCGTATTGCTGGTCTTTTCAATGCAGCTTTGAAGAGGTAAAACAACACCAGAAATACTGCGACAACGACAAAGCCCCATTGCTGCACAAAGTCACTGGAAGAAAGCAAGAACTGAGTCGATTTAGGCAACTCTTGTCCCATTTGGACAAACTGACCGACGATTTTTGGTACCACCGCAGCTAGAAGGAACGCCACAATGGCGACGGCAAACACCACCAGCACCACAGGGTAGATCATTGCTTGTTGCAGTTTGGAACGAAGTTTTTGACGGTTCTCTGCGTAATCAGCTAAACGTTCAAGGATAGAGTCTAGATGGCCCGACTTTTCGCCAGCCGCAACCATGGAACGAAATAGCTCATCAAAGATATGCGGATACTCCGCCAAACTGTCTGATAAGGTATAACCTTCGGTGACTTTAGAGCGTATTGCAGCAAGCATACTGCGAATTCGTGGCTTCTCTGATTGCTCTGAAACCGCTTTTAAACACTCTTCTAACGGCATACCCGATTGAACTAGCGTCGATAACTGACGTGTAATAAGCGCTAAATCAGGCGTACTGATACCACGCTTAAAGGCTGGTTTTGACGTTTCACCATTGGCACTTTTGCTCGACTTACCTTTCGCTTCGACAATATCGATAGGAATCATGCCTTGCTCTTTCAGGCGTAAGCGAGCTTGGCGAGCATTATCTCCCTCAACTAACCCTTTTACTTGCTTTCCTTTGGCATTCAGAGCCTTATATTCAAACGCTGCCACTTACGCTTCCTTGGTCACACGCATGACTTCTTCAAGAGAGGTAATTCCATGCTTCACTTTATGGAAACCGTCATCTCGTATACTCGGAGTATGTGAGCGTACTGCTTTTTCAATCGCCTGCTCGCCTGCTTCATCATGAATAAGGGTCTGTACTGTTTCATCAACCATCAAGAGTTCGTGGATACCAGTACGTCCACGATAACCTTTGTGGTTACACTTCTCACAGCCGACAGCTTTATGTAGTACCAGCTCTTCATACTCGGCCAGCCCGAATAACTGCTTAGTAGCGCCATCCGCTGCATAAGGTGCTTTACAGTCATTACATAAGGTGCGGACCAAGCGCTGCGCTAGAACGCCGAGTAGAGAAGAGGAAATCAGAAACGGTTCAATGCCCATATCACGCATTCGCGTAATCGCACCAACAGCCGTATTAGTGTGCAGTGTCGACATCACCAAGTGACCAGTTAATGAGGCTTGAACAGCAATTTGGGCCGTTTCAAGGTCTCGAATCTCACCCACCATCACCACGTCGGGGTCTTGACGTAGAATAGCACGCAAACCTCGAGCAAAGGTCATGTCTACTTTGGGGTTAACCTGCGTCTGACCGATACCATCAATATCAAATTCAATAGGATCTTCAACGGTCAGTATGTTGCGCTCATTACTGTTGATCTCTTGCAGACCTGCATACAGAGTCGTGGATTTACCAGAACCAGTTGGACCGGTCACCAAAATAATGCCATGTGGCCTCTTAATCAGGTGTCTAAAGTTTTCATGGTTGGCTGCTGTCATACCTAAACTATGCAAATCTAGACGCGTCGCGTTTTTATCTAGTAGACGCATCACCACTCGCTCACCATGTGATGATGGCATCGTAGAGACACGAACGTCTACTGCCCTACCGCCAATACGCAATGAAATACGGCCATCTTGGGGAACTCGCTTCTCCGCGATATCCAGCTTAGCCATAACCTTGACACGTGATACCAACAGCGGTGCCAACTTACGACTTGGCGCCAACACATCACGCAGTACCCCATCAATACGAAATCGAATCGACAGTACTTTTTCAAAGGTTTCAATATGAATATCCGAGGCGCCTTCTTTGATGGCCTCGCCAAGCATGGCGTTGATTAGCTTGATTATCGGTGCATCGTCATCCGATTCCAACAAATCTTCATCTTGTGGTAACTCCTCTGCTAAAGAGAAAAAGTCATCACTGTCAGCACCAATATCTTCCATCAACTGACGAGCCTCAGACGAGTCGCGCTGATAAGCTTGAGTAAGCTTTGAATCAAACTCCTCAGAAGATAGAGCATGTAAGGAGAAAGGCTGACGAAACACTCGCTTAACTTCTTGCAATGCATTCAACGCCAGCGGCTCTACATAGTAGAGCACGGCGTCTGACTCTAGAGACTCGAACACTACCTTAAAGCGATTAGCAAAGCTAAACGGCAGGCGAGTCACCAAAGGGCGCTGTTGGATAGTGTCCATAATTACTTCGCTTCTACCTGATCAAAGAATGCTTGAATTTCAGATGGGTAGCGCGTGGTATTATTGAACTCAGGTAATACTGGAATGTAGCCGTCATCCATCAGCTTCAAGCCTTTATCCGCCTTGAATAACTGCTCTGCACGAATGTAGTTATATTTACGCTGAGTGATACCATCAGACGTCATGCCATCACGGATAATCGTCGGTTTAATGAAGACCATAAGGTTCTTTTTCTCAACCGTTGTACTGGTGGAAGTGAACAAACGACCCAGATATGGGATATCCCCGAGGAAAGGAACTTTCGACTCACTTTCAGCGGCACGTTCATCAATCAAACCACCCAATACCAGCATCTGACCATCTTGGATCATCACCGAAGTGTTAAGCTGACGCTTAGCAAAACGCACATCTACCGCGCCATTAGCACCAAGAACATTGGAAACTTCTTGCTCAATATTAAGCTGAACCGAGTTACCTTCGTTGATCTGTGGGACGACTTTAAGCTTGATACCTACTTCTTTACGGTCAACCGTTTGGAATGGATTGCTGTTGTTTGAGCCTGCTGTCGAACCAGTCAATACCGGCACTTCTTCACCAACGATAAACGACGCTTCGCCGTTATCCATAACAGTAATGCTAGGAGAAGACAGAATATTTGAGTTGGAGGTACTGGAAACGGCAGTAATAAGAGCGGTCCAATCGCCAAGAGCAATACCTACAGCCGCACCTTGAACACCGCTGAGTGCGCTGGCAAGCTTGGTATAATCACCTGAGGTTTTGGTTTCAACGTTGTACGGCGTTCCATCCGCTCGATAACGAGTTTCTGTTGTGGTCTTGTCTTTGGCTTCTTCCATACCAACCATAACGTTACCGATAGAAGCGCCTGTATTGGAGAACTGAACCACACTACCCGCCGAGGCATTACCCCATTGCACGCCAAGGTTAGCGCCATCAACGTCGGCAAGTTCAACAATCAGCGCTTCAATTAGAACTTGCGCACGACGTATGTCTAGCTGCTTAATTATCTCAAGCAGGGCTTTCATAATGTCTGGCGGCGCAGTAATCACAAGCGCGTTGGTATCAGGGTGCGCACTGATCATCACTTCAGAGCGGTTTGCTCCACTGCCTGACGTAGAGCCAGACTGCTTCTCTTTCTGAAGGTTATCTGACACCCCTTTTAGCACATCCACAAGGTCTTCAGCTTTGGCATATTTAAGATACTGAACTCGGTTGTTGCCTTTGGTCGCCATCTCAACATCAAGCTGATTAATCAAACGACGTAAACGCTCACGAACCTTAGGGTCACCAGAAATCAAGATAGAGTTAGTTCGTTCATCCGCCACCAGCTTAGGTTGCAAGAGTGCTGGGGTGTTTTTAGCGTCTGTCGTCTTATTTAAAGCATCAACAATACGAACCATTTCAGCGGCCGAAGCATTCTTTAATTCAACCACTTCAACTTCTTTATCACCCGCTTGGTCTACACGGCGAATAATATCTGCTAGGCGATTAACAACGGCGGCACGGCCGGTAATAAGAATGATGTTCGCAGGGTCATAATGAACCACATTACCTGCACCAGCATTATCATTTAGCTGGCGCAACAAAGGAGAAAGCTCTCTTACCGAAACATTCTTCACCGCGACCACACGTGTCACGACACTGTCTCCTGTGACGTTATCGGAATCACCAACTACGGGAATCGCCGAGGTCTTGGCATCTTTTGCTTTGATAACCTTCAAAATGCCATTGTCCATCTCTACGACAGCGAAACCATAGACTTCTAAGACATTAAGAAAAAAGCTGTAATATTGCTCTTCATTTAGAACATCATAGCTACGCACATCGACTTTACCGCGCACTGACGGATCAACAATGATGGTCTTATCGAGGTTGCGTCCAACGATATTGATAAACTCATGTAGGTCAGTTCCCTTGAAACTGGCACTGAATTCATTGGCTGATACCGTTGGCGCAGCCATCAGGCTCCCCATCAATAACCAGGTACTTGTTTTAAGCCAACTTTTCACTTGTTGCTCCCTTGTAATGCCTTACGCATAACTAAAACTGAATGAATATGTCATGTTGTTGCCCGTCACGCTCTACCGTTAGATTGAGTTCGGTAAGCTCGGAAATAGACTGATAAATTTTCCCCATAGCAGCAGGATCAGTGAGATCGGCACCATTAAGTGCAACAGCAATATCACCATTTTGAAGTCCTACGGCGTTAAACAGCTCTGGATCTCGTCCAGGACTGACTCGGTAACCTTTTACCTGACCATCTCTTTTCACTTGAGAAAGTCGGACATACTGAAAAATCTGTTGTGGATCTTGAGTAATCGTTCTGCGAATCGCTGTCAGCTTTTCTTCTGAATCAATAGGGTTATTTCCCGCAATATTGGAGGCTGCCACTTGTGGCGCCGTCTTCAACTCAAGTTTTTTATATTCCAAGCCTTCTAACATCACCGTCTCATCACGTCCGGAGTTGGAAATAATGATTCGGTCAATCATCACGGCGCTCACCGTCGCTCGCGTGCCTTCAATCTGTTCTCCAATCCCATACGTTCCTTGCTTGCCACGATTGGCAACCACCGCAAGGCTCAAGTTAGGATTACTACTTACTACCGAGCCGACTAAAACCACATTCAAACGTGTTTTAGGTGCATCAGTCACCACTGGCGCCTGTACTACTTTTTGCTCGCGATTGTACCGTCCAAAGATATTGGCTTTGTTGATATCGGAAGAGTGTAAATTATTAGATTGAGTTTGCGCTTGGTTATTAACAGCAACGGGCGCAACCCATTGACTAACAGAATGAGTTTGAGGAAACAATTGCCATAGTAAAACGCCAGCAATCCAAGCGGACACCGCTAACATGGTTAGAGTAAGCGTTAGGCTAATTTGAGATTGATACTGCAGACAACGACGAAAAAATGAAGATATAGAAGCGGTGTTGATACTCGCAGCCGATATGGATATTCCTTTCACTCTCCTAACTTCCTGCCCTACTAAACATTTACTGACTGTGTAATTAATTGTTATTGCTAAATTATCAGCAATCGTTTTTTGTATGGTTAATCATCTGACTATAGCATAACTACTATGACTGTAGTGCAATCCGCAGAATGGGGTTGAAATAATTAGATCTAAACTCCATTTAGAGGAATATTAGCATGATAAACCTATCAGCAGCTCTCCTCAATTTGTCAGTAATTACTTAAAACTGTCAGGTTATTGAGCACAAGAGCACTGATATTGAGTTAGATAGCAGGATTCAGTATGAGTTCCGAAGAAAAAGCCGTTCGCCTCGATAAATGGCTGTGGGCCGCCCGCTTTTACAAGACAAGAAGCATCGCTCGCAACATGGTCGATGGTGGCAAAGTCCACTATAATGGACAACGTTCTAAACCAAGTAAAATTGTAGAATTAGGCGCTGTCATCGCCCTCAGACAAGGCAATGAAGAAAAGACAGTGACTATTGAGCGTATTTCAGATCAACGCAGAGGTGCACCGGAAGCCCAAACTCTCTACTCAGAAACATCAGAGAGTATTGCCAAACGAGAAGATAACGCGTTGCGCAGAAAACTAAATGCTCACAACCCAAGCCCTGAGCGTCGACCTGACAAAAAACAGCGTCGCGACATTATTAAGTTTAAACATCAATAAGCTGGAGTTTCCTAAATGGCTAACAACACATTAAATCGCTACCTCTTTGAAGAGCTATCAGTGCGCGGAGAGCTCGTGCAATTGGATAGCGCCTATCAGGAGATACTATCCAGCAAAGAATACCCAGCTCCACTGCAAACTCTTCTAGGTGAGTTGCTTGTTGCGACAAGTCTACTAACTGCTACGTTGAAGTTCGAAGGTTCAATTACCATGCAGTTGCAGGGTGATGGCCCAGTTTCCTTAGCGGTGATTAATGGAGACCACAACCAAAAACTACGTGGTGTTGCTCGCTGGGAAGGCGATATTGCTGATGATGCTTCAATCCACGACATGATGGGTAAAGGCTACCTAGTTATCACCATTACTCCAGATCAAGGTGAACGCTATCAAGGCGTTGTCGGATTGGAAGGTGACAATTTGTCAGAGGTGCTAGAGGGCTATTTCGAGCGTTCTGAACAGTTGAAGACTCGTTTATGGATCCGTACTGGTGAAGTTGATGGTCACAAGCATGCGGCAGGCATGCTGCTTCAGGTTATGCCTGATGGTACCGGTTCTCCAGAAGATTTCGAGCATCTAGAGCAGCTCACGAATACTGTAAAAGATGAAGAGTTATTTGGTTTAGAAGCCAATGAATTGCTCTACCGTCTATATAACCAAGATAAAGTACAGCTATTCGAACCAAAAGAAGTGGAATTTTTCTGTGGTTGTTCACGTGAACGTAGCGGCGCAGCTATTGTCACTGTCGCTCAGGAAGAAATTTTTGACATTTTGGCTCAAGATGGCGAAGTTGCCCTGCACTGTGATTACTGTGGTTCAACCTACGCTTTTGACGAGCCAGAGATCAAAGCACTTTACGCAGATGCCCAATCGGATAACAAGACCGTACACTAATTTTTAGAGTGTAAAAATGAATAAAAGCCAGATCAGATGTGATCTGGCTTTTTTTGTTCGTTTTATTTAACAAATACGCAAATTATTAATGCAAATGCACTAACAAAAGACGTAAATCATGTGTTACATTTGATCTAACGCAAAGGTTTGCTTTGGGGAGAATTAGCCTAATTTCAATATGTGACAAAACACTTAAAACCATCAATAACTGATGAATAATTTTTGAACTATATCCCTGTTTTCTCGGGTCGCCGTTGCTAGCATGGAGTTCAAAATAAAAAACAAATAATAAATAACGAATTACAAAAAAAATTTTAAAATCCCTACAAAAATCCAATAAGGAGCACCTATGACCGTTATGGACATTAATAAGGCTGCACAAATCGATCTTACCAAGTACGGAATCACTGGCGTAACTGACATTGTACGCAACCCAAGCTACGAACAGTTATTTGAAGAGGAAACTCGCGAAGGTCTAGAGGGCTACGAGAAAGGCGTAGTCACTGAACTTGGCGCCGTCGCTGTAGACACGGGTATCTTTACTGGTCGCTCACCAAAAGACAAATTTATCGTTAATGATGACACCACTCGCGACACCATGTGGTGGACATCCGATAAAGTTAAAAATGACAACAAACCTATGTCTAAAGAGGCATGGGATGACCTAAAACTACTCGTTACAGGTCAACTTTCTAACAAACGCTTATTCGTCATTGACGGATATTGCGGTGCGAACCCAGACACTCGACTCTGCATTCGTATTATCACAGAAGTGGCTTGGCAGGCTCACTTCGTTAAAAACATGTTCATCCGTCCAACAGAAGAAGAGCTCGCTACGTTTGAGCCAGACTTCGTGGTCATGAACGGTGCTAAGTGCACTAACCAAAAATGGGAAGAACAAGGGCTCAACTCTGAAAACTTCACTGTATTCAACCTAACGGAAAGAATGCAGCTTATCGGCGGTACTTGGTACGGTGGTGAAATGAAGAAAGGTATGTTCGCAATGATGAACTACTTCCTTCCTCTAAAAGATATCGCATCCATGCACTGTTCTGCGAATATGGGCGAAGAAGGTGATGTGGCTGTCTTCTTTGGCCTATCAGGTACGGGTAAAACAACGCTATCAACCGATCCAAAACGCGCACTGATCGGTGACGATGAGCACGGTTGGGATGATGACGGTATATTCAACTACGAAGGTGGTTGTTATGCGAAAACAATCAACCTTTCGAAAGAAGCTGAGCCAGACATCTACAACGCGATTCGTCGAGATGCACTATTAGAGAATGTTACTGTTCGCAACGATGGTTCTATCGACTTTGATGATGGTTCGAAGACAGAGAACACTCGTGTCTCGTACCCACTTCACCATATCGAAAATATCGTGAAGCCAGTATCGAAAGGTGGTCATGCGAACAAAGTCATCTTCTTGTCAGCAGATGCGTTTGGTGTACTTCCACCAGTTTCTAAATTGACACCTGAGCAAACTAAGTACCATTTCCTTTCAGGCTTTACAGCGAAGTTAGCAGGTACTGAGCGTGGTATCACAGAGCCAACACCAACATTCTCAGCATGTTTCGGGGCAGCATTCCTAACGCTACACCCAACTAAGTACGCAGAGGTTCTAGTGAAGCGTATGGAAGCAGCAGGCGCGGAAGCTTACCTTGTGAATACTGGTTGGAATGGCAGTGGTAAACGTATCTCGATTCAAGATACACGCGGTATCATTGATGCGATTCTAGATGGCTCTATTGAACAAGCAGAAACGAAGACTATTCCTGTGTTCAATCTAGAGGTACCGACTTCGCTTCCAGGCGTTGACCCAACTATCTTGGACCCAAGAGACACTTATGTAGATCCACTACAATGGGAGAGCAAAGCCGAAGATCTAGCGAAACGCTTTATCAATAACTTCGACAAGTATACTGATAATGCAGAAGGTAAATCATTGGTAGCCGCTGGCCCTCAATTGGACTAATTGTTAGATAAACGTTCAATTTTTTAACTCTAGCCCCTCTTTTTGAGGGGCTTTTTCGTGTTTTTCACGCTAAATTATTGTTTATGTTGGAAGGTAGGAAAATAACTTCGTGATAAGAAAGATAATTGCACTTTGGATAGCATTGCTTGCACTTGGCTTACTTTCAGTTTTGATCGTTTTTGGTGTCTTGCATACACAGTATGCCAAACCAATTATCACTTATGCTCTGCAGCAAGCATTGAACATAAAAGTGGATAGTGAGGCGATAAGTTATCACTACCCTAATAGAATCGATTTTTCGAATGCCAACTTTTCAAAAGCTGAGCACGATTCCATTAGTGTCAACAAGCTATCGGTGTGGTTTTCACTGCCAACGTCGACTTCTAAGTGGCTACACATTAACGAGTTGTATGTTAGTGGTGCCAATCTATCAAACCTTACGCTGGGCCTAGATGCATTAGCTGATTACCAGATCAACAACATCGCTCTCGATCATATGGATTATTCTGGACACGACGTGATCATCAATGATCTGCAGCTCCAACTAAGAAACCTAGAGGTAGGTACATCAATCGAAAGTACTAGAGCAGACTTTCAAGTTCGTGCTTCCCAGGTCTACTATCAAGGTGAAGCTATTGATGAGCTTCTCCTTGATGGTTCCCTTGCTGGCGACAACACGAAAATCTACGGTGCCTCATTCACGTGGAAAAAGGCGCAAGTTACCACTCAAGCGCAAATTGAGAATGGTCATTGGTCTTTAGTCAACACCACTATCAACAAGCTAAAATTTGATTTGTCAGAACTCAGCCAAGGACCGTTAAGTTCACTCACTTCTGTGATTGGCCATATTAACAGTTTGGATCTTTTAAACTCTGATATTACCTACCAGGGAGCGCATGCAGAAAACGTTAGTGCGTCGTTAGAAAACATCGACCTCACTCGCTCGATATGGACACAAAGTCAAGCGTATCTCTCGCTCGATGCTGACAAGCTTCAATGGCAACAGTTTGATTTCATTGAGCCGACTCTAGAACTCAGCTTTTCACCAAATAAACTCGACATCAAAGATCTCGATACCAACCTTGAACAAGGTCGGATTCAAATAGCAGGTACGTTAACTCCAAATTCAATAGCATTGAACAAAGTCGATTTAGATGGCATCAAGTATTACCAAGAACAACAAAATCACTCTTTAACGGATCTGTTTACTCACTTGCATCTCAGCGATCTTAAACAGCTCTCTATCGACTCGCTGAATATCAACCGTAGTCAATGGATTCAACTTGCTCGAAAGCCTTATTGGCAAGTTACGGGTCTAAACCTACAAGCTGAAGATCTACTTATCAAAAAAGATTATCGTTGGGGCTTTTGGCAGGGAAGCACTATTGCGTCAGCCAATAGCGCTAGTATCGATAAAATAATCGCCAACCAGGTGGCCGTTGAAACCAAAAGCACTGATGGAAAGTGGCAACTCAACCGGCTGTTTATCCCTTATGACAAAGGATACATCAGCGCCTCAGCAGAACTTGACTTTGCTGCGCCAAGTCAGCCTTTACGAATTGATGCTGAAGCATATTCAGCCCCTGTCGAGCTACTCAATTACTTAACTGGCAGTAAACAAATACAAATTTCCGGCTTAGCCGATGTGGCGCTGTCAGTAAATGCTCTTACGGCAGACAAGTTATCGTTACAGCACACTTTATCGGGCTCTCTTGAAGCCAATTTCTACAACACTCAAATGACAACTGAAGAAACTGATACTTATAATGTTTCTCTATCGCCATTTAAGTTAAGTGCAGATAGAGGGCAGCTGACCCTTGCCGCATTCGAGGTCTCGAGCCAAGAGTGGAATGGGAAAGCAGAAAGCACTATCGACCTAAGAAAGGATCCACTACGTTCACTTCGATTAACATTGCACTCCGAGTGCCGCTCTCAATATCATGTTGAGTTGTTGACTGGTCACATCGGGCTTGAAGAAGCGGAATGTGCAGATCAAAAAAAGCAGCAGATTCAACCATAACCTGCTGCGATTGAGATTATTATGTGGAAAGTAGCGTGTCTTTATAGTTTGGTAGCAACATATAAGTACCAACAAACTCGACGGCAGGCACATCTCCACTGTAGATCGTAACATTGATGATGATGCGCGCCTTTCTACCAGTTGCCAATCGGTCTAAGTCGCCACTAATACCATCAAGAGAAGTCACCGATACTGGACTCATTTCTACGGGATGACGATAACGAATGCTACTGTCTGCCAACACGATATCAGCATGTAAACCTCGCTCACGCATCAAGAGCCATGTCATCCCCCATCCTGTTAATGTCGCAAGAGTAAAGGCAGAACCGGCAAACATTGTATTGTGTGGATTGAGGTTAGGATTTAGTTGGGCACCACATTCAAAGCGGTAACCAGTATATTGGTTAATCTTAATACCCATTTTGTCACTGATTGGTATCTGTTGCTCCCAACGCTCTTGCAGCTCAGCACACCATTCAGGTCTTCTTAATACTTTAGCCAAAGGGTCAAGCTGTTTAACCATTTGTAGGTGACGAACAGGACCTTTCTGATCATTAAGTTCACCTTGGCTAGTGAATCCATTTTTCTCGTAGAATGAAATTGCATCTTCGCGGGCATTACAAACTAGGCGCTTCACCCCTTCTTGACGTGCAAATGATTCCAATGCTACTAAAACAAGAGAGCCCATCCCTTTATCACGGCGATTGCTTTTTACCGCCATATAACGAATTTGGCCTTCGTTATCTGGCGTAATGTATAAACGTCCGATAGCCATAGGTCTTCCTCGACCATCCACTATCATACGGTGATGACTCATTTCATCGTATTCATCACGTTCAGAACCGACTGGTAGTCGCCACGGCTCTCTTAGCATCTGCCATCTAAATTGGTAGTACTTAGCTAACTGGTTGTCAGTTTTAGGAGTAATAAGCTTAAACATAGATATCCTTTCGCATGCAAACTAATGCTCTACTCGATTATACTTGTAGCCAGAAGGTAACAGGCCCATCATTGACTAATGATACTTTCATATCAGCAGCAAAACGGCCGCGTTCAGTCGGTAAAACTTCAGAACAATGATCTGAAAAGTAATCATACAGACGCTCTGCATCAGTAGGATGAGCCCCTCGCGAAAACCCAGCTCTTGTTCCCTTCTTAGTGTCCGCAGGTAAGGTAAACTGCGATACGACTAAAACACTACCACCGACTTGTTTGACGTTGAGATTCATTTTTCCGTCTTCGTCTTCAAAAACACGGTATGTCGTGACTCGCTCGACCAAACGTTTTGCTTTCGCTTCATCGTCGTCTTTTTCTACACCAAGTAGCACTAATAAACCTTTGCCGATCTCTCCGACGACGTCGCCGTCTACTTTTACCGCCGATTCACTCACTCTTTGAATTAGTGCTATCACTTATGGTTTCCTTGTTATCACGCATTTCAGTCACAGCTTCAGATTGTAACATGCCCGAATCGGGTAGCCAGTGTTCTTTCTCCCCCATCGCAGCCGTGAACTCCGCACCGATAAGTACAATAAACCAACACAAGTAGATCCACAGGAATAAGATTGGTATCGCCGCTAAAGCACCATAGATAAGCTGATATGACGGAAACTGAGTGATGTAATAAGCAAACCCCTTTTTGCTTATTTCAAACAATAAGGTAGCGACTATTGAGCCAACAACAGCATGACTGAAGCGTACTTTTTTGTTTGGAACTAACATGTACAGCCCGATAAACGCAAAGAACGCCATTATTGCTGGTAACCATGCGATGAAGAGGCTAAAAGCACCGCTAACCACATTATGTTCTAGAGCTTTCAAAGAGGTCACATAGGAAGTACCAACTATACTTGCGCCGATTAAAATTGGTCCAAGGGTTAGTATCATCCAGTACATGGAAAATGAAAAAACCATGCGGCGTTTAACTCTGACACGCCAAATATAGTTGAGATTCTTATCAATATTAGAAATCAACATGAGTGCCGCGATAAATAAGAAAGCACTACCTATTGCCGTCATTTTACCGGTATTTGATACAAACTCGACTAACGCTGAGTACACAGCATCTCCGGCAGCAGGAACAAAGTGCTGAATAATGAAGTCTTGAAGCACTTCTCCCGTATTAGAAAAAACAGGAAATGAGGACAGTACCGAGAGCAGTACCGTCAAAAGAGGGACGATTGATAGCAAAGTGATATAGGCAAGATAACCTGCATTCACATTAATCCTATCGTGAGACATTCTTTGAGCTAAATAACGGGAGAAATTTAAGGTTTCTTGCCCAACAAATAACAGTCTCTTAATAACCACATCTGGGCTTTTGATTGGCATCTAATTAATCCTTGCTATCCTGTCTGGTCCAAATGAGCATAAGACTCGGCCAAAACAAACTCTACTCGTTGCTCTAGTTTTAAAAAAGGCACTGATATACAGCGGTATCCTAGAGACTGGTATTGTTTTATCAATTGTCGATGAATCTCTAATGCTTCTTCAAACGGATAAGGTCGAACGTCATCTTGAACGTATGTATCAGTGTTAGGTTCGCAAGTAAAAACTAGGGCCTGATATCCTACCTTAGCATGTTCCGTTACTTTTGGCGGAATCGACTCGTTTCCAAAGGTTAAGTAGGCACATATATCCGGAATGGCACGATCCAAAAAGCTCAGTTGTTCACTTGTCGACGCTACCTGCTTTTGATTCATCATATCTTTAAAGCATAGTTCAGCAAAAGCAGCTAATTGATTCCAAGGAAGTATTCCATTTTCTAGTTTCGACTGTTCTTCAATAAGCTTTCTCGGTACTTCTTCAAACGTCTTACAATCACGAGCGGCTAAAGCATCAAGCAGTGTTGTCTTACCAGACCCTGGCCCGCCTGTAATAATAAAGGGACTATGTCGTTCCATCGTAATCTTGCTAGTAGGTAAAGATAGTAACGAGTCTAACACTGTTTTGATGTGATAAAAGATGGCAGTTTGAAGAAGGTGGACGGAATTAAATAATAGATCCAAACATTACTACAACTGTAGCGAAGGGAAATAGGTAACAAAGCACTATAGTAAATGCGGAAACGTGGAATTAAAGCTTGGTAATATCCTACGGTGCGACGATCTACAAGCAACACATACGAAAACGCCTCAGCAAATGCTGAGGCGTGGAAATAAAGCTTGGCGATGTCCTACTCTCACATGGGGAAGCCCCACACTACCATCGGCGCTATTGCGTTTCACTTCTGAGTTCGGCATGGAATCAGGTGGGTCCACAATGCTATGGTCGCCAAACAAAATCTTGTTTGGGTTCACCTTGCTCTGCAAGATGACTCTAAATACTGGTGCTGATACCCAGACTCGAACTGGGGACCTCATCCTTACCAAGGATGCGCTCTACCACCTGAGCTATATCAGCATAGTGGTTGTCCTTCAGGACTAAAAAAGCCCGTCTTTTCAAACGGGCTCTTTCAAAATTAAAGCCTGGCGATGTCCTACTCTCACATGGGGAAGCCCCACACTACCATCGGCGCTATTGCGTTTCACTTCTGAGTTCGGCATGGAATCAGGTGGGTCCACAACGCTATGGTCGCCAAGCAAATTCTGCTTTTACTTTCAGCTTTTATCAAAAACTGAAGGCAAAAAATCTGGAAAACTGTTTAAAAGTCTAAATACACATTCAAAGTTCTTGCTTTGAGTCCATCAAAACCCTTTGGGTGTTGTATGGTTAAGCCTCACGGGCAATTAGTACAGGTTAGCTCAACGCCTCACAACGCTTACACACCCTGCCTATCAACGTTCTAGTCTCGAACAACCCTTTAGGACGCTTTAAGCGCCAGGGAAGACTCATCTCAGGGCTCGCTTCCCGCTTAGATGCTTTCAGCGGTTATCGATTCCGAACTTAGCTACCGGGCAATGCGTCTGGCGACACAACCCGAACACCAGAGGTTCGTCCACTCCGGTCCTCTCGTACTAGGAGCAGCCCCCTTCAATCTTCCAACGCCCACGGCAGATAGGGACCGAACTGTCTCACGACGTTCTAAACCCAGCTCGCGTACCACTTTAAATGGCGAACAGCCATACCCTTGGGACCGACTTCAGCCCCAGGATGTGATGAGCCGACATCGAGGTGCCAAACACCGCCGTCGATATGAACTCTTGGGCGGTATCAGCCTGTTATCCCCGGAGTACCTTTTATCCGTTGAGCGATGGCCCTTCCATTCAGAACCACCGGATCACTATGACCTGCTTTCGCACCTGCTCGAATTGTCATTCTCGCAGTCAAGCGGGCTTATGCCATTGCACTAACCTCACGATGTCCAACCGTGATTAGCCCACCTTCGTGCTCCTCCGTTACTCTTTGGGAGGAGACCGCCCCAGTCAAACTACCCACCAGGCACTGTCCTCATTCCCGATTAGGGAACCAAGTTAGAACATCAAACATACAAGGGTGGTATTTCAAGATTGCCTCCACAAACACTGGCGTGCTTGCTTCAAAGGCTCCCACCTATCCTACACATGTAGGCTCAATGTTCAGTGCCAAGCTGTAGTAAAGGTTCACGGGGTCTTTCCGTCTAGCCGCGGGTACACTGCATCTTCACAGCGATTTCAATTTCACTGAGTCTCGGGTGGAGACAGCGTGGCCATCATTACGCCATTCGTGCAGGTCGGAACTTACCCGACAAGGAATTTCGCTACCTTAGGACCGTTATAGTTACGGCCGCCGTTTACCGGGGCTTCGATCAAGAGCTTCGTCCGAAAACTAACCCCATCAATTAACCTTCCGGCACCGGGCAGGCGTCACACCGTATACGTCATCTTGCGATTTTGCACAGTGCTGTGTTTTTAATAAACAGTTGCAGCCACCTGGTATCTGCGACTCTCGGTAGCTCCATCCGCGAGGGACTTCACCACTAAGAGCGTACCTTCTCCCGAAGTTACGGTACCATTTTGCCTAGTTCCTTCACCCGAGTTCTCTCAAGCGCCTTGGTATTCTCTACCCGACCACCTGTGTCGGTTTGGGGTACGATTCCTTACAATCTGAAGCTTAGAGGCTTTTCCTGGAAGCATGGCATCAATGACTTCACTACCGTAGTAGCTCGACATCGTGTCTCAGCCTTAAAAAGGTCCGGATTTACCTAAACCTTAAGCCTACGCACTTGAACCTGGACAACCGTCGCCAGGCCCACCTAGCCTTCTCCGTCCCCCCATCGCAATTGTAAGAAGTACGGGAATATTAACCCGTTTCCCATCGACTACGCCTTTCGGCCTCGCCTTAGGGGTCGACTTACCCTGCCCCGATTAACGTTGGACAGGAACCCTTGGTCTTCCGGCGAGGAGGTTTTTCACCCCCTTTATCGTTACTCATGTCAGCATTCGCACTTCTGATACCTCCAGCAGACCTTACAATCCACCTTCAACGGCTTACAGAACGCTCCCCTACCCAATACATAAATGCATTGCCGCAGCTTCGGTTTATAGCTTAGCCCCGTTACATCTTCCGCGCAGGCCGACTCGACTAGTGAGCTATTACGCTTTCTTTAAATGATGGCTGCTTCTAAGCCAACATCCTAGCTGTCTAAGCCTTCCCACATCGTTTCCCACTTAGCTATAATTTGGGACCTTAGCTGGCGGTCTGGGTTGTTTCCCTCTCCACGACGGACGTTAGCACCCGCCGTGTGTCTCCCGGATAGTACTTACTGGTATTCGGAGTTTGCAAAGGGTTGGTAAGTCGGGATGACCCCCTAGCCTTAACAGTGCTCTACCCCCAGTAGTATTCGTCCGAGGCTCTACCTAAATAGATTTCGGGGAGAACCAGCTATCTCCAGGTTTGATTGGCCTTTCACCCCTAGCCACAAGTCATCCGCTAATTTTTCAACATTAGTCGGTTCGGTCCTCCAGTTGATGTTACTCAACCTTCAACCTGCCCATGGCTAGATCACCTGGTTTCGGGTCTATATCCAGAGACTGAACGCCCAGTTAAGACTCGGTTTCCCTACGGCTCCCCTAAACGGTTAACCTTGCCACTGAATATAAGTCGCTGACCCATTATACAAAAGGTACGCAGTCACACCACGAAGGTGCTCCTACTGCTTGTACGTACACGGTTTCAGGTTCTATTTCACTCCCCTCACAGGGGTTCTTTTCGCCTTTCCCTCACGGTACTGGTTCACTATCGGTCAGTCAGTAGTATTTAGCCTTGGAGGATGGTCCCCCCATATTCAGACAGGATATCACGTGTCCCGCCCTACTCGATTTCACTGATTATGATGTGTCGGTTACGGGGCTATCACCCTGTATCGCGAGACTTTCCAGACTCTTCACCTGCATCATTAAAAGCTTAAGGGCTAATCCAATTTCGCTCGCCGCTACTTTCGGAATCTCGGTTGATTTCTCTTCCTCGGGGTACTTAGATGTTTCAGTTCCCCCGGTTCGCCTCGCTGAGCTATGTATTCACTCAGCGATAACTGCTTATGCAGTTGGGTTTCCCCATTCAGGGATCTCAGACTCACAGGTTTTTACTACCTAATCTGAGCTTATCGCAAGTTAATACGCCTTTCATCGCCTCTGACTGCCAAGGCATCCACCGTGTACGCTTAGTCACTTAACCATACAACCCCAAAGGGTCTTTCTATTTGTCTTCACTTTTGAAAAGTGAAAGCAAACGGTCAAACAACCAAAGTTGTCTGCATTTTTATACATGTGCAGACTCGATTTTGCCGGACTCAAATTCCAAGAACACTTGAATGTGTGTTGGTACCTACATCTTTCGATATAGGATTTGAGAACTTTTAAATGAATAACATTAATCAAATGTTATTCGTCAGCTTTCCAAATTGTTAAAGAACGAGATTTCTTTCGAAACCATTTTTAAGAACACTTAAGCAAATGTGCTTAAAGATGGTGGAGCTAAGCAGGATCGAACTGCTGACCTCCTGCGTGCAAGGCAGGCGCTCTCCCAGCTGAGCTATAGCCCCATCAGTGTGATGCTTACCGCCAATCATCTGGGAGGAAGATTGGTGGGTCTGAGTGGACTTGAACCACCGACCTCTCGCTTATCAGGCGAACGCTCTAACCACCTGAGCTACAGACCCAAGCATCGTCTTTAATCTAAACCTAATCAATCTGTGTGAACACTCATCGCAATAATCTTTCGTATAAGGAGGTGATCCAGCCCCAGGTTCCCCTAGGGCTACCTTGTTACGACTTCACCCCAGTCATGAACCACAAAGTGGTGAGCGTCCTCCCGAAGGTTAAACTACCCACTTCTTTTGCAGCCCACTCCCATGGTGTGACGGGCGGTGTGTACAAGGCCCGGGAACGTATTCACCGTAGCATTCTGATCTACGATTACTAGCGATTCCGACTTCATGGAGTCGAGTTGCAGACTCCAATCCGGACTACGACGCACTTTTTGGGATTCGCTCACTTTCGCAAGTTGGCTGCCCTCTGTATGCGCCATTGTAGCACGTGTGTAGCCCTACTCGTAAGGGCCATGATGACTTGACGTCGTCCCCACCTTCCTCCGGTTTATCACCGGCAGTCTCCCTGGAGTTCCCGACATTACTCGCTGGCAAACAAGGATAAGGGTTGCGCTCGTTGCGGGACTTAACCCAACATTTCACAACACGAGCTGACGACAGCCATGCAGCACCTGTCTCAGAGTTCCCGAAGGCACACCTGCGTCTCCGCTGGCTTCTCTGGATGTCAAGAGTAGGTAAGGTTCTTCGCGTTGCATCGAATTAAACCACATGCTCCACCGCTTGTGCGGGCCCCCGTCAATTCATTTGAGTTTTAATCTTGCGACCGTACTCCCCAGGCGGTCTACTTAACGCGTTAGCTCCGAAAGCCACGGCTCAAGGCCACAACCTCCAAGTAGACATCGTTTACGGCGTGGACTACCAGGGTATCTAATCCTGTTTGCTCCCCACGCTTTCGCATCTGAGTGTCAGTATCTGTCCAGGGGGCCGCCTTCGCCACCGGTATTCCTTCAGATCTCTACGCATTTCACCGCTACACCTGAAATTCTACCCCCCTCTACAGTACTCTAGTCCGCCAGTTTCAAATGCAGTTCCGAGGTTGAGCCCCGGGCTTTCACATCTGACTTAACGAACCACCTGCATGCGCTTTACGCCCAGTAATTCCGATTAACGCTCGCACCCTCCGTATTACCGCGGCTGCTGGCACGGAGTTAGCCGGTGCTTCTTCTGCAGCTAACGTCAAACGAGCACGCTATTAACGTACCCGCCTTCCTCACTGCTGAAAGTGCTTTACAACCCGAAGGCCTTCTTCACACACGCGGCATGGCTGCATCAGGCTTGCGCCCATTGTGCAATATTCCCCACTGCTGCCTCCCGTAGGAGTCTGGACCGTGTCTCAGTTCCAGTGTGGCTGATCATCCTCTCAGACCAGCTAGGGATCGTCGCCTTGGTGAGCCATTACCTCACCAACTAGCTAATCCCACCTGGGCATATCCTGACGCGAGAGGCCCGAAGGTCCCCCTCTTTGGCCCGAAGGCATTATGCGGTATTAGCCATCGTTTCCAATGGTTATCCCCCACATCAGGGCAATTTCCCAGGCATTACTCACCCGTCCGCCGCTCGACGCCGTTAACGTCACCCGAAGGGTCAGTTAACTCGTTTCCGCTCGACTTGCATGTGTTAGGCCTGCCGCCAGCGTTCAATCTGAGCCATGATCAAACTCTTCAATTTAAGATTTTGTTCGGCTCAATGAATACTGACTTTAAACTACCTTAGTAATCTAAAGCTATTATCGTTCCAACAGAACGATAATGAATTGACTGTGCCAAGTCTTTCGACTTGATTGGTCACTCAGTTCATTGAAAACCTAATTTGAAACCGAAGTTTCTAATTTGATTATCATCAACGAGTGCCCACACAGATTGATAGGTTTATATTGTTAAAGAGCTTTGCTTTCAGTGCCTTAGCACTTAAGCAGGACGCGTATAATACGCTGTCTACTTTGAAAGTCAACATAAAACTCTAAGATTTTCTCTTAAAACTTTATGGTGACTCGTCTACTTAAAGACAAGTCGAATTTAAAGCCTGGCGATGTCCTACTCTCACATGGGGAAGCCCCACACTACCATCGGCGCTATTGCGTTTCACTTCTGAGTTCGGCATGGAATCAGGTGGGTCCACAACGCTATGGTCGCCAAGCAAATTCTGCTTTTACTTTCAGCTTTTATTAAAAACTGAAGGCAAAAAATCTGGAAAACTGATTTAAAAGTCTAAATACACATTCAAAGTTCTTGCTTTGAGTCCATCAAAACCCTTTGGGTGTTGTATGGTTAAGCCTCACGGGCAATTAGTACAGGTTAGCTCAACGCCTCACAACGCTTACACACCCTGCCTATCAACGTTCTAGTCTCGAACAACCCTTTAGGACGCTTTAAGCGCCAGGGAAGACTCATCTCAGGGCTCGCTTCCCGCTTAGATGCTTTCAGCGGTTATCGATTCCGAACTTAGCTACCGGGCAATGCGTCTGGCGACACAACCCGAACACCAGAGGTTCGTCCACTCCGGTCCTCTCGTACTAGGAGCAGCCCCCTTCAATCTTCCAACGCCCACGGCAGATAGGGACCGAACTGTCTCACGACGTTCTAAACCCAGCTCGCGTACCACTTTAAATGGCGAACAGCCATACCCTTGGGACCGACTTCAGCCCCAGGATGTGATGAGCCGACATCGAGGTGCCAAACACCGCCGTCGATATGAACTCTTGGGCGGTATCAGCCTGTTATCCCCGGAGTACCTTTTATCCGTTGAGCGATGGCCCTTCCATTCAGAACCACCGGATCACTATGACCTGCTTTCGCACCTGCTCGAATTGTCATTCTCGCAGTCAAGCGGGCTTATGCCATTGCACTAACCTCACGATGTCCAACCGTGATTAGCCCACCTTCGTGCTCCTCCGTTACTCTTTGGGAGGAGACCGCCCCAGTCAAACTACCCACCAGGCACTGTCCTCATTCCCGATTAGGGAACCAAGTTAGAACATCAAACATACAAGGGTGGTATTTCAAGACTGCCTCCACAGATACTGGCGTACCTGCTTCAAAGGCTCCCACCTATCCTACACATGTAGGCTCAATGTTCAGTGCCAAGCTGTAGTAAAGGTTCACGGGGTCTTTCCGTCTAGCCGCGGGTACACTGCATCTTCACAGCGATTTCAATTTCACTGAGTCTCGGGTGGAGACAGCGTGGCCATCATTACGCCATTCGTGCAGGTCGGAACTTACCCGACAAGGAATTTCGCTACCTTAGGACCGTTATAGTTACGGCCGCCGTTTACCGGGGCTTCGATCAAGAGCTTCGTCCGAAAACTAACCCCATCAATTAACCTTCCGGCACCGGGCAGGCGTCACACCGTATACGTCATCTTGCGATTTTGCACAGTGCTGTGTTTTTAATAAACAGTTGCAGCCACCTGGTATCTGCGACTCTCGGTAGCTCCATCCGCGAGGGACTTCACCACTAAGAGCGTACCTTCTCCCGAAGTTACGGTACCATTTTGCCTAGTTCCTTCACCCGAGTTCTCTCAAGCGCCTTGGTATTCTCTACCCGACCACCTGTGTCGGTTTGGGGTACGATTCCTTACAATCTGAAGCTTAGAGGCTTTTCCTGGAAGCATGGCATCAATGACTTCACTACCGTAGTAGCTCGACATCGTGTCTCAGCCTTAAAAAGGTCCGGATTTACCTAAACCTTAAGCCTACGCACTTGAACCTGGACAACCGTCGCCAGGCCCACCTAGCCTTCTCCGTCCCCCCATCGCAATTGTAAGAAGTACGGGAATATTAACCCGTTTCCCATCGACTACGCCTTTCGGCCTCGCCTTAGGGGTCGACTTACCCTGCCCCGATTAACGTTGGACAGGAACCCTTGGTCTTCCGGCGAGGAGGTTTTTCACCCCCTTTATCGTTACTCATGTCAGCATTCGCACTTCTGATACCTCCAGCAGACCTTACAATCCACCTTCAACGGCTTACAGAACGCTCCCCTACCCAATACATAAATGCATTGCCGCAGCTTCGGTGTATAGCTTAGCCCCGTTACATCTTCCGCGCAGGCCGACTCGACTAGTGAGCTATTACGCTTTCTTTAAATGATGGCTGCTTCTAAGCCAACATCCTAGCTGTCTAAGCCTTCCCACATCGTTTCCCACTTAGCTATACTTTGGGACCTTAGCTGGCGGTCTGGGTTGTTTCCCTCTCCACGACGGACGTTAGCACCCGCCGTGTGTCTCCCGGATAGTACTTACTGGTATTCGGAGTTTGCAAAGGGTTGGTAAGTCGGGATGACCCCCTAGCCTTAACAGTGCTCTACCCCCAGTAGTATTCGTCCGAGGCTCTACCTAAATAGATTTCGGGGAGAACCAGCTATCTCCAGGTTTGATTGGCCTTTCACCCCTAGCCACAAGTCATCCGCTAATTTTTCAACATTAGTCGGTTCGGTCCTCCAGTTGATGTTACTCAACCTTCAACCTGCCCATGGCTAGATCACCTGGTTTCGGGTCTATATCCAGAGACTGAACGCCCAGTTAAGACTCGGTTTCCCTACGGCTCCCCTAAACGGTTAACCTTGCCACTGAATATAAGTCGCTGACCCATTATACAAAAGGTACGCAGTCACACCACGAAGGTGCTCCTACTGCTTGTACGTACACGGTTTCAGGTTCTATTTCACTCCCCTCACAGGGGTTCTTTTCGCCTTTCCCTCACGGTACTGGTTCACTATCGGTCAGTCAGTAGTATTTAGCCTTGGAGGATGGTCCCCCCATATTCAGACAGGATATCACGTGTCCCGCCCTACTCGATTTCACTGATGATGAGATGTCGGTTACGGGGCTATCACCCTGTATCGCGGCACTTTCCAGAGCCTTCACCTGTCTCATTAAAAGCTTAAGGGCTAATCCAATTTCGCTCGCCGCTACTTTCGGAATCTCGGTTGATTTCTCTTCCTCGGGGTACTTAGATGTTTCAGTTCCCCCGGTTCGCCTCGCTGAGCTATGTATTCACTCAGCGATAACTGCTTATGCAGTTGGGTTTCCCCATTCAGGGATCTCAGACTCACAGGTTTTTACTACCTAATCTGAGCTTATCGCAAGTTAATACGCCTTTCATCGCCTCTGACTGCCAAGGCATCCACCGTGTACGCTTAGTCACTTAACCATACAACCCCAAAGGGTCTTTCTATTTGTCTTCACTTTTGAAAAGTGAAAGCAAACGGTCAAACAACCAAAGTTGTCTGCATTTTTATACATGTGCAGACTCGATTTTGCCGGACTCAAATTCCAAGAACACTTGAATGTGTGTTGGTACCTACATCTTTCGATATAGGATTTGAGAACTTTTAAATGAATAACATTAATCAAATGTTATTCGTCAGCTTTCCAAATTGTTAAAGAGCAATGCAAACTTAATGCATTTTCTAAAGAATCTCAGCGTCAAAAATCCCAACCACGTACGTTTTAATGAAGTGGTTTGGAAAATCTTAATCCAAAATTACTTAGAGAATGGTGGGCGATACCGGGCTCGAACCAGTGACCCCCTCCTTGTAAGGGAGGTGCTCTCCCAACTGAGCTAATCGCCCACATTTAGTTTTTTTACATTTCCCGTGGAAGGAAATGGTGGGTCGTGCAGGATTCGAACCTGCGACCAATTGATTAAAAGTCAACTGCTCTACCAACTGAGCTAACGACCCAATGGTATCCCGTAGGGGAGTCGAACCCCTGTTACCGCCGTGAAAGGGCGGTGTCCTAGGCCTCTAGACGAACGGGACACTAAGCAGTAAGTGTTGGGCACTTACTATTTTCTGCTTTCGCTTTTCAGCAAAAACAAAATCTCTTTATCTTTACAAACCTAATCAATCTGTGTGAACACTCATCGCAATAATCTTTCGTATAAGGAGGTGATCCAGCCCCAGGTTCCCCTAGGGCTACCTTGTTACGACTTCACCCCAGTCATGAACCACAAAGTGGTGAGCGTCCTCCCGAAGGTTAAACTACCCACTTCTTTTGCAGCCCACTCCCATGGTGTGACGGGCGGTGTGTACAAGGCCCGGGAACGTATTCACCGTAGCATTCTGATCTACGATTACTAGCGATTCCGACTTCATGGAGTCGAGTTGCAGACTCCAATCCGGACTACGACGCACTTTTTGGGATTCGCTCACTTTCGCAAGTTGGCTGCCCTCTGTATGCGCCATTGTAGCACGTGTGTAGCCCTACTCGTAAGGGCCATGATGACTTGACGTCGTCCCCACCTTCCTCCGGTTTATCACCGGCAGTCTCCCTGGAGTTCCCGACATTACTCGCTGGCAAACAAGGATAAGGGTTGCGCTCGTTGCGGGACTTAACCCAACATTTCACAACACGAGCTGACGACAGCCATGCAGCACCTGTCTCAGAGCTCCCGAAGGCACACCTGCGTCTCCGCTGGCTTCTCTGGATGTCAAGAGTAGGTAAGGTTCTTCGCGTTGCATCGAATTAAACCACATGCTCCACCGCTTGTGCGGGCCCCCGTCAATTCATTTGAGTTTTAATCTTGCGACCGTACTCCCCAGGCGGTCTACTTAACGCGTTAGCTCCGAAAGCCACGGCTCAAGGCCACAACCTCCAAGTAGACATCGTTTACGGCGTGGACTACCAGGGTATCTAATCCTGTTTGCTCCCCACGCTTTCGCATCTGAGTGTCAGTATCTGTCCAGGGGGCCGCCTTCGCCACCGGTATTCCTTCAGATCTCTACGCATTTCACCGCTACACCTGAAATTCTACCCCCCTCTACAGTACTCTAGTCCGCCAGTTTCAAATGCAGTTCCGAGGTTGAGCCCCGGGCTTTCACATCTGACTTAACGAACCACCTGCATGCGCTTTACGCCCAGTAATTCCGATTAACGCTCGCACCCTCCGTATTACCGCGGCTGCTGGCACGGAGTTAGCCGGTGCTTCTTCTGCAGCTAACGTCAAACGAGCACGCTATTAACGTACCCGCCTTCCTCACTGCTGAAAGTGCTTTACAACCCGAAGGCCTTCTTCACACACGCGGCATGGCTGCATCAGGCTTGCGCCCATTGTGCAATATTCCCCACTGCTGCCTCCCGTAGGAGTCTGGACCGTGTCTCAGTTCCAGTGTGGCTGATCATCCTCTCAGACCAGCTAGGGATCGTCGCCTTGGTGAGCCATTACCTCACCAACTAGCTAATCCCACCTGGGCATATCCTGACGCGAGAGGCCCGAAGGTCCCCCTCTTTGGCCCGAAGGCATTATGCGGTATTAGCCATCGTTTCCAATGGTTATCCCCCACATCAGGGCAATTTCCCAGGCATTACTCACCCGTCCGCCGCTCGACGCCGTTAACGTCACCCGAAGGGTCAGTTAACTCGTTTCCGCTCGACTTGCATGTGTTAGGCCTGCCGCCAGCGTTCAATCTGAGCCATGATCAAACTCTTCAATTTAAGATTTTGTTCGGCTCAATGAATACTGACTTTAAACTACCTTAGTAATCTAAAGCTATTATCGTTCCAACAGAACGATAATGAATTGACTGTGCCAAGTCTTTCGACTTGATTGGTCACTCAGTTCATTGAAAACCTAATTTGAAACCGAAGTTTCTAATTTGATTATCATCAACGAGTGCCCACACAGATTGATAGGTTTATATTGTTAAAGAGCTTTGCTTTCAGTGCCTTAGCACTTAAGCAGGACGCGTATAATACGCTGTCTACTTTGAAAGTCAACATAAAACTCTAAGATTTTCTCTTAAAACTTTATGGTGACTCGTCTACTTAAAGACAAGTCGAATTTAAAGCCTGGCGATGTCCTACTCTCACATGGGGAAGCCCCACACTACCATCGGCGCTATTGCGTTTCACTTCTGAGTTCGGCATGGAATCAGGTGGGTCCACAACGCTATGGTCGCCAAGCAAATTCTGCTTTTACTTTCAGCTTTTATTAAAAACTGAAGGCAAAAAATCTGGAAAACTGATTTAAAAATCTAAATACACATTCAAAGTTCTTGCTTTGAGTCCATCAAAACCCTTTGGGTGTTGTATGGTTAAGCCTCACGGGCAATTAGTACAGGTTAGCTCAACGCCTCACAACGCTTACACACCCTGCCTATCAACGTTCTAGTCTCGAACAACCCTTTAGGACGCTTTAAGCGCCAGGGAAGACTCATCTCAGGGCTCGCTTCCCGCTTAGATGCTTTCAGCGGTTATCGATTCCGAACTTAGCTACCGGGCAATGCGTCTGGCGACACAACCCGAACACCAGAGGTTCGTCCACTCCGGTCCTCTCGTACTAGGAGCAGCCCCCTTCAATCTTCCAACGCCCACGGCAGATAGGGACCGAACTGTCTCACGACGTTCTAAACCCAGCTCGCGTACCACTTTAAATGGCGAACAGCCATACCCTTGGGACCGACTTCAGCCCCAGGATGTGATGAGCCGACATCGAGGTGCCAAACACCGCCGTCGATATGAACTCTTGGGCGGTATCAGCCTGTTATCCCCGGAGTACCTTTTATCCGTTGAGCGATGGCCCTTCCATTCAGAACCACCGGATCACTATGACCTGCTTTCGCACCTGCTCGAATTGTCATTCTCGCAGTCAAGCGGGCTTATGCCATTGCACTAACCTCACGATGTCCAACCGTGATTAGCCCACCTTCGTGCTCCTCCGTTACTCTTTGGGAGGAGACCGCCCCAGTCAAACTACCCACCAGGCACTGTCCTCATTCCCGATTAGGGAACCAAGTTAGAACATCAAACATACAAGGGTGGTATTTCAAGATTGCCTCCACAAACACTGGCGTGCTTGCTTCAAAGGCTCCCACCTATCCTACACATGTAGGCTCAATGTTCAGTGCCAAGCTGTAGTAAAGGTTCACGGGGTCTTTCCGTCTAGCCGCGGGTACACTGCATCTTCACAGCGATTTCAATTTCACTGAGTCTCGGGTGGAGACAGCGTGGCCATCATTACGCCATTCGTGCAGGTCGGAACTTACCCGACAAGGAATTTCGCTACCTTAGGACCGTTATAGTTACGGCCGCCGTTTACCGGGGCTTCGATCAAGAGCTTCGTCCGAAAACTAACCCCATCAATTAACCTTCCGGCACCGGGCAGGCGTCACACCGTATACGTCATCTTGCGATTTTGCACAGTGCTGTGTTTTTAATAAACAGTTGCAGCCACCTGGTATCTGCGACTCTCGGTAGCTCCATCCGCGAGGGACTTCACCACTAAGAGCGTACCTTCTCCCGAAGTTACGGTACCATTTTGCCTAGTTCCTTCACCCGAGTTCTCTCAAGCGCCTTGGTATTCTCTACCCGACCACCTGTGTCGGTTTGGGGTACGATTCCTTACAATCTGAAGCTTAGAGGCTTTTCCTGGAAGCATGGCATCAATGACTTCACTACCGTAGTAGCTCGACATCGTGTCTCAGCCTTAAAAAGGTCCGGATTTACCTAAACCTTAAGCCTACGCACTTGAACCTGGACAACCGTCGCCAGGCCCACCTAGCCTTCTCCGTCCCCCCATCGCAATTGTAAGAAGTACGGGAATATTAACCCGTTTCCCATCGACTACGCCTTTCGGCCTCGCCTTAGGGGTCGACTTACCCTGCCCCGATTAACGTTGGACAGGAACCCTTGGTCTTCCGGCGAGGAGGTTTTTCACCCCCTTTATCGTTACTCATGTCAGCATTCGCACTTCTGATACCTCCAGCAGACCTTACAATCCACCTTCAACGGCTTACAGAACGCTCCCCTACCCAATACATAAATGCATTGCCGCAGCTTCGGTGTATAGCTTAGCCCCGTTACATCTTCCGCGCAGGCCGACTCGACTAGTGAGCTATTACGCTTTCTTTAAATGATGGCTGCTTCTAAGCCAACATCCTAGCTGTCTAAGCCTTCCCACATCGTTTCCCACTTAGCTATACTTTGGGACCTTAGCTGGCGGTCTGGGTTGTTTCCCTCTCCACGACGGACGTTAGCACCCGCCGTGTGTCTCCCGGATAGTACTTACTGGTATTCGGAGTTTGCAAAGGGTTGGTAAGTCGGGATGACCCCCTAGCCTTAACAGTGCTCTACCCCCAGTAGTATTCGTCCGAGGCTCTACCTAAATAGATTTCGGGGAGAACCAGCTATCTCCAGGTTTGATTGGCCTTTCACCCCTAGCCACAAGTCATCCGCTAATTTTTCAACATTAGTCGGTTCGGTCCTCCAGTTGATGTTACTCAACCTTCAACCTGCCCATGGCTAGATCACCTGGTTTCGGGTCTATATCCAGAGACTGAACGCCCAGTTAAGACTCGGTTTCCCTACGGCTCCCCTAAACGGTTAACCTTGCCACTGAATATAAGTCGCTGACCCATTATACAAAAGGTACGCAGTCACACCACGAAGGTGCTCCTACTGCTTGTACGTACACGGTTTCAGGTTCTATTTCACTCCCCTCACAGGGGTTCTTTTCGCCTTTCCCTCACGGTACTGGTTCACTATCGGTCAGTCAGTAGTATTTAGCCTTGGAGGATGGTCCCCCCATATTCAGACAGGATATCACGTGTCCCGCCCTACTCGATTTCACTGATGATGAGATGTCGGTTACGGGGCTATCACCCTGTATCGCGGCACTTTCCAGAGCCTTCACCTGTCTCATTAAAAGCTTAAGGGCTAATCCAATTTCGCTCGCCGCTACTTTCGGAATCTCGGTTGATTTCTCTTCCTCGGGGTACTTAGATGTTTCAGTTCCCCCGGTTCGCCTCGCTGAGCTATGTATTCACTCAGCGATAACTGCTTATGCAGTTGGGTTTCCCCATTCAGGAATCTCAGACTCACAGGTTTTTACTACCTAATCTGAGCTTATCGCAAGTTAATACGCCTTTCATCGCCTCTGACTGCCAAGGCATCCACCGTGTACGCTTAGTCACTTAACCATACAACCCCAAAGGGTCTTTCTATTTGTCTTCACTTTTGAAAAGTGAAAGCAAACGGTCAAACAACCAAAGTTGTCTGCATTTTTATACATGTGCAGACTCGATTTTGCCGGACTCAAATTCCAAGAACACTTGAATGTGTGTTGGTACCTAATCTTTCGATTAGGATTTGAGAACTTTTAATAGATAACAATCAATCAAATTGTTATCTGTCAGCTTTCCAAATTGTTAAAGAGCTAATCACTTCTAATGAAGTAACCATTTTTAAGAATTCTCAAAGAGAAAACGCTTAAAGATGGTATCCCGTAGGGGAGTCGAACCCCTGTTACCGCCGTGAAAGGGCGGTGTCCTAGGCCTCTAGACGAACGGGACACGGTGTCTTTAATTCATAAACCAATCAATCTGTGTGAACACTCATCGCAATAATCTATTCGTATAAGGAGGTGATCCAGCCCCAGGTTCCCCTAGGGCTACCTTGTTACGACTTCACCCCAGTCATGAACCACAAAGTGGTGAGCGTCCTCCCGAAGGTTAAACTACCCACTTCTTTTGCAGCCCACTCCCATGGTGTGACGGGCGGTGTGTACAAGGCCCGGGAACGTATTCACCGTAGCATTCTGATCTACGATTACTAGCGATTCCGACTTCATGGAGTCGAGTTGCAGACTCCAATCCGGACTACGACGCACTTTTTGGGATTCGCTCACTTTCGCAAGTTGGCTGCCCTCTGTATGCGCCATTGTAGCACGTGTGTAGCCCTACTCGTAAGGGCCATGATGACTTGACGTCGTCCCCACCTTCCTCCGGTTTATCACCGGCAGTCTCCCTGGAGTTCCCGACATTACTCGCTGGCAAACAAGGATAAGGGTTGCGCTCGTTGCGGGACTTAACCCAACATTTCACAACACGAGCTGACGACAGCCATGCAGCACCTGTCTCAGAGCTCCCGAAGGCACACCTGCGTCTCCGCTGGCTTCTCTGGATGTCAAGAGTAGGTAAGGTTCTTCGCGTTGCATCGAATTAAACCACATGCTCCACCGCTTGTGCGGGCCCCCGTCAATTCATTTGAGTTTTAATCTTGCGACCGTACTCCCCAGGCGGTCTACTTAACGCGTTAGCTCCGAAAGCCACGGCTCAAGGCCACAACCTCCAAGTAGACATCGTTTACGGCGTGGACTACCAGGGTATCTAATCCTGTTTGCTCCCCACGCTTTCGCATCTGAGTGTCAGTATCTGTCCAGGGGGCCGCCTTCGCCACCGGTATTCCTTCAGATCTCTACGCATTTCACCGCTACACCTGAAATTCTACCCCCCTCTACAGTACTCTAGTCCGCCAGTTTCAAATGCAGTTCCGAGGTTGAGCCCCGGGCTTTCACATCTGACTTAACGAACCACCTGCATGCGCTTTACGCCCAGTAATTCCGATTAACGCTCGCACCCTCCGTATTACCGCGGCTGCTGGCACGGAGTTAGCCGGTGCTTCTTCTGCAGCTAACGTCAAACGAATACGCTATTAACGTACCCGCCTTCCTCACTGCTGAAAGTGCTTTACAACCCGAAGGCCTTCTTCACACACGCGGCATGGCTGCATCAGGCTTGCGCCCATTGTGCAATATTCCCCACTGCTGCCTCCCGTAGGAGTCTGGACCGTGTCTCAGTTCCAGTGTGGCTGATCATCCTCTCAGACCAGCTAGGGATCGTCGCCTTGGTGAGCCATTACCTCACCAACTAGCTAATCCCACCTGGGCATATCCTGACGCGAGAGGCCCGAAGGTCCCCCTCTTTGGCCCGAAGGCATTATGCGGTATTAGCCATCGTTTCCAATGGTTATCCCCCACATCAGGGCAATTTCCCAGGCATTACTCACCCGTCCGCCGCTCGACGCCGTTAACGTCACCCGAAGGGTCAGTTAACTCGTTTCCGCTCGACTTGCATGTGTTAGGCCTGCCGCCAGCGTTCAATCTGAGCCATGATCAAACTCTTCAATTTAAGATTTTGTCGGCTCAATGAATACTGACTTTAAACTACCTTAGTAATCTAAAGCTATTATCGTTCCAACAGAACGATAATGAATTGACTGTGCCAAGTCTTTCGACTTGATTGGTCACTCAGTTCATTGAAAACCTAATTTGAAACCGAAGTTTCTAATTTGATTATCATCAACGAGTGCCCACACAGATTGATAGGTCTATATTTTTAAAGAACATTTTCTAACTCTCAAGCCGCTTCGCGTCTCGTCGTTAGGGGTGCGTATCTTACGCTTCCCGTTTTGAGAGTCAAGCGTTTTTTTCAAACTTTCTTTTCTCTCTCAACCGACTCCGCTTTGTGACTTTCGTCTCACTCCGTGTCGGTGAGGCGGCATTATAGAGATCACTCAAACTATGACAAGTGTTTTTTTGAATTTATTTTTCGTTCGCACAAAAAGCCATCGATACGGTGTTTTTTCGATAAAAATTCAACATTTGAAATACATCACACCAATTAATTGGAAAAATCACACTCAACTACGTAATATTCTTATATCTATTTGTTAACGATAGATGCCATTATTCGTAAATAAAAAAGTAGTACTTTAATATGGACTCCAATAAATCTCTTTTTCTTGTAGTAGCAATTGCTATATTAGGCGGTATTGTATTTTCTCAATTCGCTGACGTACCACCAGCTGTTGCTTTTGTCATCGGTGTAGTAGCCACCTTTTTTGTTGTTAAGTTTTCTACTGCTTCACCAACACCATCTGCAGAAACTACAAAGTCGACCAAAACTCTCTACGTCGGCAATCTTCCTTATAAAGCAAATGAATCTCACGTAAAGGAGCTCTTTGCTGAGCATGGTGAGGTATTTGCCGTTAGGTTAATGAAGGATAAACGCACAGGTAAACGACGTGGGTTTGGTTTTGTCGTGATGGCGAGCTCCGATGCAAAAGCGGCAATCAAAGCTCTAAATGAAAAGGATTATATGCAACGTACTTTGAAAGTGCGTATTGCTAATGATCCGAAGCACCCTGAATCGGCAACAACTGAACAGGAGTAAAACAGAGTTGTCGTAATGTTTTATTTAGTGCTTCTTTTTCAAAAGGAGGAGCACTACTAAACGCCTCCATGGTTCCTTGTCCCAAAGATGCCTCTTTTATCTCCAATAGACTTTCAACTCTTCTTGCAATTGCGGCTCCTGAATCAACTAATTCAACACAGTCTCCCAATACCAATGCTATTTCTTCCTTAATAAGAGGAAAGTGGGTACAGCCTAATACTGCTACATCAATTTTTCCTTTAATCGGAGAAAGTATGAGTTCCAACTCTTGAAGGTCGACCTGCTCATTCCTCAGCTTTTGCTCTGCCATTTCAACTAATCGACTATCACCTATCAGCTTTACTTCTTTATCAGTAGCAAAGTTACGAATTAAGTCATGAGTATATTGGCGAGTAATCGTTGCTGGTGTAGCAATCAAGCCAACTGCTGTTTTAGAGAGTAGTGAAGCTGGCTTAATGGCAGGGACGACGCCAACCACAGGAATGTCTATTCGTTTTCTTAAATGAGGGAGCACAATAGTACTGGCCGTATTGCAAGCAATAACAACAATATCGACCGCTTTGCGCTGCATCATTTGTTGTATCAGTGTACAGGTGCGGTTTACTAGTGTTTCCGGTGCCAATTCACCGTAGGGATACGCCTCATTATCGAATAGATAGATATAGTTTTCTTGAGGTAAGCGTTGGACTATTTCTTTAAATACAGAAAGTCCCCCCACACCAGAGTCAAATATTAGTATATTTTTTCGATTCATTGATTAACGTATCACGCTCACTACTAACCTGTTCGCCAACATAATACTCATAACCCTATTGTCGGTAAACTTATCCGCGAAGTTCTGACTCAACGCTGTATCTTAGATGACTGAATCTCGGCGCTGATTCAATTTCAACCTGTTGAATGGAAATAGGGTGACTAAAATACCTCGAGTTACAGACTAAGGTATGGAATTCCCCATCTTCTCCACAAGGGTCAACATTATTAGGTAATTCTTGAATAAGCTCGTCGGTATAAACTTTTCCACAAAATGTTTCCGAAAGCACATTTCTATCGACGGTAACCAACACTGTCTCAATCCCTCTGGCAATGATCTCCTGTGCAAGCTTTGCGCTACTTTCACCAACCAAAGGAAAAACCGCCTCTAGCCCCGCTGGTTCGACATAGCTTTTTCTATATTCAACAATTCCATTACAGAACATGTCACCAAATGCTATCCCATCTACTGCCAAGCCAGAAGATTTTACCCCCTCAATAACGAGCGCTTGGTAAACATCGTTAGGTGGGAAAACTTCTGGCAGCTCTATCGTTACTAATGGCATCCCTAACCTATCTGCTTGCAATTGAACGACTTCTAATGGGGTTACTTGAAATGGAACCTCACCTTTAACATGAGTGGTGTAAAGACCAACGACATTATAATTTGGAGATTCCATTAGTCGTTCGAATGTAAGGGTTGAATCTTTGCCAGATGACCAACTGATGATGATGTTTTTCATTTAGGACTACCTATTAAAAAGCGCCTCTTAATTGGAGGCGCTGTTTGCTATTAGAACTGATACATGGCATTCACGTAGTAATTACGTTCTGGTGTTTTATAGCCACTCACCGTTTCATACTCTTCATCGAATAAGTTGCCAACTTTCGCACCTAGACTTAGGCCGTTATCAAAGTAGTAGGTGCCGGCAATATCAACTAACGAATAAGGGTCTAATACTTGAGTATTGGCTGCATCATTATAGCGTTTCCCTTGATATAGGTAGCTTAGCTCGAATCTCCAAGAGGCAATATTATATGAGGCATTCCACTTCCCGCTATTGCGAGCTCGTCTTACTAAGTCCTTACCTGTGCTTTCATCTTTAGCATCTAGATAGTCGTACGACACCTCATGCTCAATCGCTCCGGTATCAAAACGAGTTACTAGTTCAATACCTTCAATCTTAGCTTTGTTTATATTGACGTTCGTTGAACCATTACTGGCAATCATCTTATCCACATTACTGCGATAAGCGCCTAATCTAAATCCTAATAAAGCAAACTCACCCTCTAAAGCAATTTCAGAGGTAGCTGACTCTTCAGGGACCAGATTTGGATTACCTTCATAACAGCCCCATGGACCACACTCTTTAGGCCAATACAGTTCATTAAAAGTAGGTGCCTTAAATGCTGTTCCATGCATGGCTACAACCTTTAATTGCTCTGTGACATTCACACCACCACCTAACTGGTAAGTGGTGTAGTTTCCATAGGCACTATTGTCATCATGTCGAACATTAGCTTCTAGTGATAAGCGTTCTTGATTGTAGAGTGCACCTAAGAAGACGGCTCCATTGTCTCGAGTGTCTTTAGTCATAGCTTTAGTTGTGTTATCAACTTTATCTTTGTACCAATCAATGCCGCCCAAGAAACTCAATTCATCATTGATTTTTACGTTGTTATTCCAATTTACTGCAACGCGATTGGTCGAAATAGTCCCTTCTGGCTCTCCTTGACCATAAGATTTCGCTTTATCTTGATTCGTCGTCAGTGTCAGCGAAGAATCAAAGTTATTACGCATATAGTCACCAGCAACACTAAAACTGTACAAGTCACTATCTGACTTATCTACACCAGTCCAAGGGTTATCAAATTCAGTATTATGTTTTTGGTAATAACCATTGGCCTTTAGTTGCCAGTTTTGATCCAATCGTTTACCCATATCGAGGACTAGATATTGACTGGTATAGCCATCGTCATCCGCATCTATTGGATTAGTGCTGGTCGGTTGGACATTGTAGCCATTACTAGACTGATGAGTGGCTGTCAGATTGAGCCATCCATTCTCCGCATCACCTAACGATAATGTTCCACCAAGGTTGTAACTTCCAAAGCTTCCCGCTCCAGCTTTAACTCTACTTGGAGAGCCATTTTTATTAGTGGTGATAATATTAACCACACCGCTTACGGCATCAGAACCATATACCGCAGCACGGGCACCACGGATAATTTCGATACGTTGCACACCATCAAGAGGAATGGCTGACAGATTCGCAGCACCTGTTGTTGCACTCCCAATTCGAACACCGTTGATTAATACCAAAGTGTTCTTACTAGAGCGACCTCGAATATACAGTTCGGCATTTTGACCAATGCCACCTTGGTTTGCGATCTGTACGCCAGGTAAACGTCGTAATATCTCAGAAACTGATTTAGCTTGAATAGCGTCAATTTGCTCACGATCAACAACTTCAATTGGAGCAAGAACATCTTTCAGTTGCTGTTCAACACGGTTCGCTGTCACGACCATGGTTTCATTTGCGAGTTTGCTTTGTTCACTTGGGTTTGTTGCTTCTGCCAGTGAAAAAGAAGCATAAGAAGAGAGCGATGCAGCCACTGCTATCGCCAAAAATGATTTGTTCATTTGTTATGTTGTCCTAAATCGCGTAAGTCCTACCAAGCTAGCGTTGTTGGTTAACGAAGCTTGGCTGCTGGCAGGTATTCGGACTCAAGAGCGTAAGGATCACAGTGAACCTAAACCTACTGCCTCGACTTCCCGTAACTCGTACAGTGTCATTTGAGGGGTCGTTCTCTTTTACCGCTGCGCGTCAGTTCTGGATTTACACCAGATTCCCTTTTCAGTGAGATTCCTTTGTCATTCTCACACCAGCTAGGCGGAATGGTATTAACAACATGGTAATTTGTCTATAACAGATTGAACTAAGCTATAGATATCCAGCCATATTGAGAGACAATTCTGGGAAAAACTGGACAACGACGGGAGATTGAATAAAATCTGCCCTCCTTTTAAAAACTCATTACCGACGATAGGCAACCACAATGGCAAATCTCGACTTCACACCAGAAGGCTACCAAATTCAGCTCGAAGAAAAATCTCAACGATTGATCGATATGATGGCGCCTTATTCTGCTCCTGAACTCGAAGTATTTACTTCTCCAGAGAAGCACTATCGCATGCGTGCAGAATTCCGCGTTTGGCACGAAGGAGAGGACATGTATTACATCATGTTCAATCAAGAAACTCGTGAAAAGTATCGCGTTGACCAATTTCCAGCAGCAAGCCGCCTCATCAACGATTTGATGCCATTGCTTATGGATGCAATGAAAGGTAATGACGTTCTGCGTAAGAAACTATTCCAAGTAGACTTTCTCTCTACACTCAGTGGTGAAATTCTGGTTTCGTTGCTGTATCACCGTCAATTAGATGATGCTTGGAAAGCAGAAGCAAAAGCCCTCAAGCAACGCCTTAATGATGAGGGGTTCAAACTCAACCTCATTGGCCGTGCTCGTAAGATGAAAATCGTCTTAGACCAAGACTATGTGCTAGAAACCTTGCATGTAAATGGTCAGCCATACCACTACCAACAAGTAGAGAATAGCTTCACTCAGCCAAATGGTCCCGTGGCTCAGAAAATGCTGGAATGGGCGGTGGACTGTACCCAAGAAAGCAAAGGTGACTTGCTGGAGCTTTACTGCGGTAATGGCAACTTTTCACTTGCATTGGCGCAAAACTTTGAACGCGTTCTCGCGACAGAGTTAGCCAAGCCTTCAGTTGACTCGGCACAATTCAATATCGCTGAAAACAAGATTGATAATGTACAAATTATTCGAATGTCTGCTGAAGAATTCACTGAAGCGATGGAAGGAAAGCGTGAATTTCGCCGTCTACAGCAACAGAATGTCGATTTGAAAAGCTATAACTGCAACACGATTTTTGTCGACCCACCGCGCGCTGGTATGGATATTGATACATGTAAAATGGTGCAAGGTTACCAACGTATTCTGTATATTTCGTGCAACCCAGAAACACTGAAAGACAATTTAGATGTACTAAGTGAAACTCACACTATTACTCGATTTGCGCTGTTCGACCAGTTCCCGTTTACTCATCACATCGAAGCCGGTGTGTTGTTAGAACGTAAAGCGTAATCCGCCACAGCATAAACAAAAAAACGAGCCCAAGCGGCTCGTTTTTTATTCGCGGACATTAATAATACCTATTAGGCTTCTTTCATAATGTAGCCAAGTTTCTTACCAATCCAGAACAGTAGAACCAATACAACGATGATCGCGAAGAAGTTGGAGCCGGCATCTGGGTACTGGGCTTTAGTGAAAGCCGAATGACCAAATGCGCCAACAAAAAACGCAGCCAAACCTACCATCGGGAAGTCTTCTGGAATTGGGTTCTTTAGGTACTCTTGATATAGCGCTTGAACAGATAGAACAAGAGCTATCAGAGGGAAAATAGAGAATGCGACTTCGCTAACAGTTAGCCAAGACAACATTGCATTACCACACATACCAGCGATAAGTGCTAGCACTAGGGTTTTCTTACCGCTATTACGGCTTTCGGAGGATACTTCATTGGACATTAGTTCAACCCTTCTTTTTGACGGTTTCTTTCACGTTCTTTGCGATACCAGTGTGCGCCTTTGGCAACTATCCTAAGTTGGACAATTAACCTTTCTGCCAGTTCATATCTTTCTTTCTTATTAAGATCGAGTGCTTCAGCACCAGAACTGAATACCAAGATAACCGAAGCTTCAGCCTGAGCGATTGCTTCATCACGGTCCATGCCCGTGCTCACAAGGTATTCGGTTAATTCTGCTGAAAAATGCTGGATCTCACGAGCGACTGCGGCTCGAAAGTCAAATGATGTACCCGAACGCTCTCGCAACAATAATCGAAAAACGTTAGGACTACTTTCAATGAACTCCATAAAGGTTTCAACCGAAGTACGAATCACACTACCTTCTTTGACAATACGTTGGCGCGCTTGTCGCATCAATTGTCTCAGCAACAAGCCTCCTTCATCTACCATGGTGAGTCCCAACTCATCCATGTCTTTGAAGTGACGATAAAAGGACGTTGGTGCAATACCAGCCTCTCGTGCCACTTCGCGTAAACTCAAATTTGAAAAGCTGCGATCAGCACTTAACTGGCTAAAAGCAGCATCGATCAATGAACGACGCGTTTTCTCTTTTTGTTGTGCACGGATACCCATTGATTTCATGTTTTACCTAGGTTTACTTGTTGACTACCATTCATACGGTAATTGAGGGAGTGCTGGTAATATAGCGCGAATAGCCTGTTTGTATAAGCCTATGCAAAAGGATTTTTAATAAAACACTTTGTAAGTCTCACTTCACTTTGCAACTCAACATATTCTATAAAATTGGCAGCTTACAAAGGCTAAACCACATAAGGTATGGCAACTTAAGACAAATCTCGTGATCTTTCACACCCTATCACGGCAACTTGGTTTACCAAGGTTAATAATCCGTTAGAATCTCGCTAACAAGAATTTAAGCAATGTTAACGCCGCAATGCCTGCTGTTGTGCCTAAATAGGCAAGCCTAACTGGAGGTCTTTTGCGTGATGCAGTTAGGTACAACGAGGATATACACTATGAGTCGCTCCAAACATTTTGATGCCATCGTGATAGGAAGTGGACCCGGTGGTGAAGGTGCTGCTATGGGACTGACTAAAGCAGGACTGAACGTTGCCATCATAGAAAAAGAAAGCAGCGTTGGTGGTGGATGTACTCACTGGGGCACTATCCCATCAAAGGCACTCAGACATGCGGTCAGCCGTATTATCGAGTTCAACAGCAACCCACTGTTCTGTGGCAATAACACCAGCCTCCACTCTACCTTCTCTAATATTCTTGGTCATGCCAAAACCGTGATAGATAAGCAAACTCGACTGCGCCAAGGGTTCTATGACCGAAATGAGTGTACGTTACTGTTTGGCACGGCTCGCTTCGTCGATTCAAATACTCTGGAAGTCACGAAAACTGACGGCACCGTCGATACCTACACGGCCGATAAATTTGTTATCGCGACAGGCTCTAGACCTTATCGCCCAGACGATGTTGACTTTACCCATCCTCGTATCTACGACAGCGACTCTATATTGTCACTAGAACATGACCCAAGGCACATCATTATTTACGGTGCGGGGGTTATTGGTTGTGAATACGCCTCGATCTTCCGTGGCTTAGATGTCAAAACAGACCTTATCAATACTCGCGAGCGTCTGCTGGCATTTTTAGATAATGAAATGTCTGACTCACTGTCGTACCACTTCTGGAACAGCGGCATGATGATTCGTAATGATGAAACCTACGCCAAAATAGAAGGGACCGAAGACGGCGTCATCATTCATCTGAACTCAGGGAAGAAAATGCGCGCTGACTGCTTACTGTATGCAAATGGCCGAACGGGTAATACTGACGCGTTAAACTTATCTGCAGTGGGCCTAAGTGCTGATTCTCGTGGACAACTGAAAGTCGATAGTAACTATCAAACCGATGTTGACCACGTGTATGCCGTGGGTGATGTAATTGGTTACCCTAGTTTGGCTAGTGCAGCTTATGACCAAGGCCGTTTCGTCGCCCAAGCCATCACGCAAGGTGAAGCAGACGGTAAACTGATTGAAGACATTCCAACAGGTATCTATACCATTCCAGAAATCAGTTCTGTCGGTAAAACAGAGCAAGAACTTACCGAAGCAAAAGTCCCTTACGAAGTAGGGCGTTCATCGTTTAAACATCTTGCTCGAGCTCAGATTGCTGGCAAAGACGTGGGAAGCTTGAAGATTTTGTTCCATCGCGAAACCAAAGAAATCTTAGGTATCCACTGTTTCGGTGAGCGTGCTGCGGAAATCATCCACATCGGCCAAGCGATAATGGAGCAAAAAGGCGAAGCAAATACCATCGAGTACTTTGTTAACACGACCTTTAACTATCCAACCATGGCTGAAGCCTACCGCGTAGCGGCGCTTAATGGTTTGAATCGCTTATTCTAGTGTTTAACGAAAGTAAAAAAAGGCGGCTTGATAGCCGCCTTTTTTATGCTTCGAGGAAGGTTTTGCTGCGCCATTGATGCAAAAAGATCATGGCTAACCCAAAGCCTCTCATTCCCATAAAACTCAGCATGGCTAACCAAAGTGCATGATTACCCATTCCACTTGTTATGTGGAAAATGGCAAAGAAGCTACAGGTCGCAACAAACATGCTGTTTCTCATATCTCGACCTTTAGTGGCTCCAATAAAGATGCCATCAAACAAGAAACACCACATCGACACCAAAGGCATAGCAATCAACCAAGGTAAGAACACCATCGCTTGTTGTTGGACATCGGGAATACTGGTAATTAAACCAATCAAATTACTGCCCCACGCCATAAAGACCACCGTCAGACCACTACAAATAATCAAACTCCAGAAGAAGGTAGCAAGCAGCGACTCGGTTAGCGCCGTTCGACTCTTTGCACCGATCGCCTTACCGACCATGGCTTCCATCGCATAAGCAAAACCATCCATGCCATAAGAGATGATCATTAAAAAGCTCATCAACACAGCGTTAGCAGCCACAATGTCATCACCAAAAGCCGCACCTTGGAAGGTCATAAAGCTAAACGTCGCTTGTAGGCAAAGAGAGCGTAAGAAAATATCTCGGTTCAGTTTTACAAAACGACCAATATCACTTGCGACACCGGACAGCAATGAGCGTATAGCAGGCAACTGACGATGACTCCAAGTACGCCATACGCACCAAAGTCCGAAAGCACAACCCGAGTAATCGGCGATCACAGATGCTAACGCCGCCCCTTCGACTTTCCAGCCCAAGCCGATGACAAATAGAACATCAAGCACAATATTGACTACATTGGTGATGATTACCATCCACATCGGTGCTTTGGCATTTTGTGTACCCAGTAACCAACCCAGTAGTACAAAGTTGAGTAGTGACGCAGGCGCACTCCAAGCACGGATCGAAAAATACTGGTGACCATAGTATTTCACATCCTCACTAGCACTACTCAATGAGAAGACAAGGTCGGCGATGACGCTGTGCAGCAATAAAAATGCCAACGCAAAGCCCAACGCCATCAGTGTTCCCTGCAAAAATACTAAGGCGAGCTGCCGATTATCCTGAGCACCAAAAGATTGAGCTGTCAGCCCAGTTGTCGACATTCTAAGAAAGCCGAGTAACCAAAAGGTCACACTGATCATCGTGCTACCGAGTGCCACGCCTCCGAGATACCAAGAATGCTCTAAATGACCAATAACTGCGGCATCCACTAACCCCAGAAGCGGCACGGTAATATTCGAAAGCACCATGGGAATGGCTAATAGCAAGACACGGCGATGAAGTTCAATATTAGACAGAGTAGAGAAATATTGTCGAAACACGCAGACCCCAAAAACAACACCACCATAGAAACTATGGTGGTGGTTAAAAAATAGTTGGGGCTATAGTAGCGTTAATTGACCCTAGGTTCCTACTCCTACCATTCAATATTGATCACGTTCGGTGTTAATCGATGCTTATAAAGTGGCAGCTTGGCGATAATACGTTGCCACTTAGACCAGCGCTGACAATGTTGGTCGATGGGTGAAAGGAGTGACACTTTATGAATCCACGGCAACCAATTCAGCAATTTCTGAGTTGGGCGGCGCAGACCATGTTGATAACGCTCGCCTCCCATCCTTTTACCCAACCGCGAGGTCGTCAAATCACCGGCCAACACCACACACGCCTGAGCATGTTGAAAATAGCAACCGATCGATTGGATAAAGTGTGCAATGCGGTTTTCTCTTCTTTCAAGTAGTGCTTGCTCACAAACCACTAGTACAGGTCTGTCATTTGGAACCGATAAAGATTGTAGCCAGCTCATATCATCAATAGATCCGCACCTTAATTGATAACGTTCACTTTTATGGAACAATCGTTGTCGCCAAACAAGGTGTTCATTGGTATCTACTTCAACCCAATGACAACGACCATTATCAAGGCGATAAAATCGGGTATCGAGCCGAGCTCCAACGTTGATAACCCAGCCATCAGGGTTGGTTTCGAGAAAGCGCTTTACTTGAAGATCACAAATTTGTGTCAGAGTGGCATGGAGAAGCTGACTTTGATCTACATTACCGGTGAGACAATCGGGAGCGAGATGACAACGACGGCAAGCATGAGCTGCAATAGGGTCATAAATAATGCCATCATCTAATAGGCTTTCGCGACTTCGAAACCAAAGAGGTCGAAGCAACTTAGTTGGCACATCAAAATGCTCTGACTCACGACTCGTTTGATTTTTCATTTCCCACCCTCCGAAAGAGTGCAAATGATAATCGATATCAATTAACTTCACAAGACAAATGATAACTAATGTCATTTATCTTGTGAGCAAACGTAAAAAAAGCGACAGGAAGACCTGTCGCTTTCTATCGCCATACGGCGAAACTGTTAGCATCTTTTGATGCTTCACAAATATCCGTTTGTTATTTGTGCTTCCACTGCTAATTCTTGTTTGTCATCATCCTGATGCGTTTTCGCGTTCCCTAGCAAAGCCATTTGCGCGAGTTCTTCCTAAACCCTGTCCGTTTAAGTTCTCATCCTGAGAAAAGTTGACCATCCTTATCCGCCTGTACTCCTAGTACAAGCCAATCCGTTGTGTTTCTTCTAACCTTCCTAGTTAGACATCCTTGAAAACCATCTTGGTCTGAAATCCCTGTGCCTACTTTCTGTCGACAAGGAACAATTTACCCGAGCGAGGATTGAAAACAACCTGCAGAGCGCTTTTTTCATGTTGCCTTTACAGAAGAATGAACAAAAATCATTAATTTCAAACACTTAAATTTAGTTACTGGCAGTTTAGTGACAGCAAGTATGGCAAATATCTCACAACCTCATCAGCCAAGTAGAACAATGAGAGCAACACGCTTAACGAGCAACTCGTGAGATAAGTCACCAAAAACAACAATGCCCCTTCATTCGAAGGGGCATTGTTCGCTCGGTTTGGCGTAAAGAAACTATTGTTGGGCTGCTAAGTTGTTGCAACGTTGAATTGGATTAGTGTAGACCGCCTACATACTTAGATAGGGTGTCGATATCATCATCATTCAGCTTCTTAGCGATATCACGCATCATAGCGTTCATATCGTTAGCACGGTCACCACTGCGGAATTTCTCTAACTGAGCTTTAACATATTCAGCGTGTTGACCAGAAATTTTAGGAAAACCAGAAAGTTCTGTACCGTTACCACGAGGGCCGTGACAAGCAATACAAGCCGTAATACCACGTTCTGCATCACCAGCCATGTAAAGTACTTTACCTTGGTCAACGACATTCTCAGGGGTACTGTTTGGTGCTAGAGGCATTGAAGAGTAATACGCAGCAAGATCCGCCATATCTTGCTCAGATAGCGGCATTGCCATACCACTCATCACAGGATCGTAACGACCTTGTTTACCACTACTCGTCATACCGAGTTTCAGATCTTTTAGTTGTTTTTCAATATATTTGGCGTGTTGACCAGCAATGCTAGGGTACATGGTTAACTGACTGTTACCATCAGCTCCGTGACACGCAACACAGGTTTGGGATTTTGCTTTACCAGCTTCAATATCGCCTTGGGCCCATACTGAGCAGCTGACTACAAGACTCAAGATTAGCGCTAATTTTTTCATGACATTCCATTATAATTATCAAGCTTCCAGTACCACTACACGCCTCGCGAAACCCAACAGAATGGTGCCAAAAGGACAAAGTGAGGTAACACGGGCAATTAATACCGTTCATGGTACAATGTGTGGCCATATGCCGAGCACGGTTATTTTACACAATTTCACAAAAAAGTAATCAATCGACTACACAAAGTCGAGATGGAGTTAACAGTGAGCGTAAAAATTCATTATCAAAACACGCATTTCATAACAAGTGCACCTGATATTCGTCACTTGCCAGAAGATGAAGGAATCGAAATCGCGTTTGCAGGACGCTCCAATGCAGGTAAATCGAGTTCACTAAACCGTCTAACGAACCAAAGAGCTCTGGCTAAAACCAGTAAAACTCCAGGCCGTACTCAACTTATTAACTTATTTAAGGTTGATGAAGGTTGTCATATCGTTGACTTACCAGGATACGGCTTTGCTCAAGTACCCCTAGAAATGAAAAAGAAATGGCAAAAGTCACTGGGTGAGTACTTACAGAAGCGCAAATGTTTAAAAGGTCTTGTGGTCCTAATGGACATCAGACACCCAATGAAAGATCTCGACCAACAGCTAATTCAATGGGCAGTAGAATCTCATATTCCAGTACAAGTGCTACTGACTAAAGCAGACAAACTAAAGAGCGGTGCTCGTAAAGCGCAAGTGCTTAAAATTCGTGAAGCTGCGCTGGCCTTTGGTGGCGATGTTCAAGTAGATGCGTTCTCTTCTTTGAAAGGAATTGGTGTCGACCAACTGCGCAGCAAACTTGATACTTGGTTTGCTCCAGCATTTGAAATGTTAGAAGACGATATCAACGACGATATCGAAGAGTAAGCCTCCAGAAACAAAACGCCCCGCCATCCTGGCAGGGCAATGGGAGAGAGAAGATTTAGTTATTGTTTGCAAAAAGAATCTATCAAGTCCGTTGATAATTCAATTGCCTACCACGCAAAATGTGAGCTAGTCTTCTCTACCACCCCAAATACCTCTCGTAACAAAACCCATCCTAATCTTTATTTTTCATATAGTTATACCTGAATTATGAACCTCTAAAGATGGCTTAGTTCTATGTGTAAATTATCAATACTGTGAAGGTCGTTAAATTACAAATTGGATGGTAAATGGGCGTCAAAACAGAAGAAAAATGACAAGGCGTTTAAGAGATGATGCGGTAGAGAAATTTTCTTTGCCACAAGAAAAAACGCCCCAGTCAAATACTGACTGGGGCGGCTGAATCAGCCTAATCCAATAACGTGAAACAAAAGGTCTGAAAGATAGAACATCTTACCTCTGTACCCTACGCGTCCTAATGTACAACAACTGATCAGAAAATGAAACCGTTTTTGTAGTTTTTTTTCATGAAAGTTTTGTTAATAGACATAACTGTTTTAGATATAAAAACTTTTTTAATGACAAAAAAAAGCCAACGACTGTGCGCTGGCTCATGTTAATTTGCTCAAATTGCTCAAAAATTGTCTAGTGAGCCTGATCCCAGTTGTCACCGTGACCAGCTTCCGCAACCAATGGAACATCAAGCTCTGCTGCTGATTCCATCAATTTTTGTATTTTACTTTCAATTTCGCTCAAAGATGACGATTCCACTTCAAATACCAGTTCATCGTGTACTTGCATAAGAAGCTTAACCTTACCCTCACCTTCCGCTTGCACCCACTCATCAACGAGTAACATCGCTTTCTTGATGATATCTGCAGCAGTACCTTGCATAGGCGCGTTGATCGCCGCTCGCTCCGCTGCTTTACGACGCATACCATTACGCGATTTGATTTCTGGTAGATGTAGACGACGACCAAAGATGGTTTCCACGTAACCTTTTTCAGCAGCCAACGAGCGCGTGTCTTCCATGTACTGCATCACACCTGGATAACGCTCAAAATAGGTATCCATATATTGTTGTGCTTCCCCACGAGGAATACCCAACTGCTTAGATAAGCCAAATGCACTCATGCCATAGATAAGACCAAAGTTAATCGCTTTTGCACGGCGACGTTGTTCACTGGTCACCTGATCAATATCGACACCAATGATCTCTGCCGCCGTTGCCGCGTGAATATCTTTGCCATTTTTGAACGCATCCAATAACGCTTTGTCACCAGACAGATGAGCCATGATTCGTAGTTCAATTTGAGAATAGTCGACTGCAAGAATCTTCCACCCATGCGGCGCAATAAACGCTTGTCGAATACGGCGTCCTTCTTCATTACGAATTGGAATATTCTGCAAGTTTGGATCAGTCGACGACAAACGGCCGGTCGCCGTTACGGCTTGGTGGTATGACGTATGAACACGGCCAGTCTCTGGATTGATCATCTTAGGAAGCTTGTCAGTATAAGTCGACTTCAGTTTAGCCAACCCACGGTATTCCAAAATCAGCTTTGGTAATGGATAGTCAAGCGCTAGCTCTTGTAGCACTTCTTCATTAGTAGAAGGCGCACCGGATGGCGTCTTTTTGATTACAGGTAAGCCCATCTTCTCAAAGAAAATGGTTTGAAGCTGTTTTGGCGAGCTTAAGTTGAACTCTTGTCCGGCAATCTCAAACGCCTTTTGTTCCAGCTCATCCAGTCTTGCTGCAATTTCCTGAGACTGCGCGCCTAGCAACATATCATCAATCAGTACCCCCGTACGTTCAATACGAGACAGAACTGGCACCAGTGGTACTTCAATATCTTGGTAGATACGATTCAGCGCTTCATTCTTCTCAAGCTCTGCATTCAAACGCTGATGGAGTCGGAAGGTCACGTCAGCATCTTCTGCAGCATAAGGTGATGCTTGCTCAAGATCGATCTGATTAAAAGTGAGCTGCGCTTTACCTTTACCTGCAATTTGTTCGAAAGAGATACAGCTATGTTGCAAGAAACGCAGAGCAAGGCTATCCATATCATGCTTGCCACCAACACTGTTGTAGACATAAGACGCTAGCATAGTGTCAAACTTGATGCCTTTAAGCTCAATATCGTAACGAGCCAGTACGCTGGCATCGTATTTTAGGTTTTGTCCAACCTTAGCAATAGCATCATCTTCTAATAGCGGCTTCAACTGTTCTAAAACCCACTGACGATCAAGCTGCTCAGGCGCACCAATATAGTCGTGAGCTACAGGGACATATGCCGCCACCCCTTCTTCAATCGCAAATGACAGACCAACAAGGTTCGCCACCATATAATCTAGGCTGTCGGTTTCAGTATCAAAAGCGATAACAGGAGCAGATTTCAGTTTCTCTAACCAACTGTTAAAGCTCTCTTCAGTCAGGATGGTTTCATAGGCACTGCGATCAATGGTGACTTGTGACGTGTCCATCGCAGATTGTTCATCACTTTGAGATGCACTGGTGGTTTTTCTTGCTGCGCTCTCCACTGCTTCAACTTCACCAGTACCACCTTCAAGTAGCTCATTTAACCATGACTTAAAGGTAAGCTGACCGTACAATTTTGTCAGTTCATCCACGTTCGGTTGCTGCTTTAGAAGAGACTCTGGTGTGCAGTCTAACTCGACATCAAGCTTAATCGTCGCTAACTCATAAGACAAAACTGCATTATCTTTATGCTCTGTAAGTTTCTTAGCCATGGTTTTAGAGCCACGGAAACCAAGCGGTGCGATATCATCTAAGCGTTCATAAAGATCTTTGATCCCACCAATGCCTTGAAGCAATGCCGTCGCGGTTTTATCGCCGACGCCAGGGACACCTGGAATGTTATCCACTTTATCGCCCATTAGAGCGAGATAATCGATGATAAGCTCTGGAGGAATACCAAACTTCTCTACCACACCTTCTCGATCCATCACTACGTTGGTCATGGTATTGATCAGCGTAACATTATCATCCACAAGCTGAGCCATATCTTTATCACCCGTGCTAATAAGCACAGGCATACCTGCTTGCGATGCTTGATGTGCCAGCGTACCGATAACGTCATCCGCTTCCACGCCTGGTACACAGATCAATGGCAGACCCATTGCTTTAATCACATTATGCAGAGGCTCAATCTGACATCTCAAATCATCAGGCATTGGAGGACGGTTTGCCTTGTATTCCGGATACATATCATCACGGAAAGTTTTACCTTTCGCATCAAACACCACCGCAATTCGCTCAGAAGCAAATTGACGCATCATGCTTCTCAGCATGTTCACTACACCGTAAACCGCATTGGTTGGTATTTCACCATTGCTCATCGTTTCTGGGTAGGCGTGGAAAGCTCGGTAAAGATAGGAAGATCCATCAATGAGAATCAGTGGGTTGTCTGGTATATGAGCCATGTCTAATTATCCAAGATTGCAGGTTATAAGCTATAAGAATGCCACGTCTCATTGCACTATGCCACGACCTTTCACTGGCTATATACACAGCTTAAGAATAATATTGGCGATTATGACATCATCTTCTGTGGATAAGTCTGTTTATATAGTTGTTTTAAATCGAAGTGGATAACTGAAAAAGAACAAAAACTTTAAATTAAGCCTTTGTTTTATATGTAAATATATTCAGATCTACATGTATAACTATGATCCTTTCAGGATCACGCCATGTGGAAAACCTTCTTTTACAGAAAGCAATCGTTGCAGAATTATGTTCTATTTATAACCGCTCAAATAATACTCAGTCACCAGACAGAAAAAAAGCGACATCATGGATGTCGCCTAGCAAAAATAGGAGGAGGTTATCTCATTATCTGAGTACATCTAACCGACCAAAAAGCTATAAATACACTGGAAGCAATGTGAGCAATGTCGTGTCAAAAAGAACCAAGCTTGATTGAAATCTGGTCACTAGTGCGACTGAAGTAATCAGAACCTTTTTCCTTAGGACGAGTTAATAGTAATCATTCTCATTTAAATCGTCAACAACTAATTGAGAATTTTTCTCATTAAATTTTTATTACCATCACCCATCTTCCATTTATTTATATTTTACAGATACTTAATGAACTTAATTCTGGTTTCAATCACTAACTGCTTCGGCTCACAATCATAGATAAAGTATCCGTTTTTTATCAGCAGCCTTAACATGGATGGAAACTGATTACGCGATTTAACCGTAATGTGTTGGTAACCTTGTTGCTTCGCCCAGCGTTCTTGGCACTCCATCAGAACTTGAGCAACACCCTGTTTTCTTGCCACAGGAGAGACTCCGCCGAACCAGCTATAAAAATTAGCCTCATCAATCTGATAGCCAATTTTAAAGCCCAGCAAGACTCCCGCTTTTTCTGCCACTAATATCAGATGCTTGTGGCCATTCAAGCGTGCTTGCAGGCTTTCGATGGTTTCTTTGTGAGCAAATTCCTCGATAAGTTCAACGATACTCACCACCTCTTCAAGCGTTCCTTCACGAACCAACATATCATTCACTCCTAACTGTTATTGGCAAAACCAAAAAAGCCGGTTTATACAACCGGCTTTTCACACTCAAGAATGTCGCTAATCTAAGCTAACTATTTCAAGAAGGTCTTTGCTTGACCATTTTCTTCAGCTAACCACTCCGCGACATCTTTAGCAAAGTAAGTAAGAATACCATCTGCGCCAGCACGCTTGAAGCAAAGCAAAGACTCTAAGACTGTCTCACGCTCTTTCAACCAGCCATTTTGAATCGCAGCTTTGTGCATCGCATATTCACCGGACACTTGATAAGCAAAAGTCGGCACTTGTAGCTCACTTCGTACACGACGCACCACATCCAAATAAGGCATACCTGGCTTCACCATTACCATATCTGCGCCTTCATTGATGTCCATTGCTACTTCATGCAAGGCTTCATCACTGTTAGCTGGATCCATTTGGTAGTTTTTCTTATTCCCGCCCTTCAAGTTCGAAGCGGAACCAACGGCATCTCGGAATGGACCGTAGTAATTTGACGCGTATTTTGCAGAGTAAGCCATGATCTGCGTGTGAATATAGCCAGCTTCTTCAAGCGCTTCACGAATTCGACCAATACGCCCATCCATCATGTCTGATGGGGCAACCACGTCCGCACCAGCTTCTGCATGAGATAACGCCTGTTTGACTAGTACTTCTGTCGTCTCATCATTTTGCACATAGCCGTCTTCATCGATGATGCCATCTTGACCATGCGTGGTAAACGGGTCGAGCGCCACATCGGTAATCACACCCATTTGGGGTACATTCTGTTTTAGTAGGCGCACTGCACGTTGCACCAAACCCTCTGGGTTGTGAGCCTCAGCTGCACAAAGACTTTTCGCGTCTTGGGTGACGACTGGGAAAAGAGCAATGGCAGGAACGCCAAGCTGAGCCAAATATTCCGCTTCTTCCAGCATCAAGTCTATAGATAGACGCTCAATACCCGGCATAGAATCTACCGTCTCTCTGCGGTTTTTCCCCATAAGAATAAACATTGGATAGATCAAATCATCCACCGACACTTTATTCTCCGCCATCAAACGTCGGCTGAAATCATGCTTGCGCATACGGCGCATACGTCGTGCTGGGAATTGACCTTGAATCGATACAGACACCTTTCTCTCCTTGTCTGGACAAATGCGAAAACCAAGCATATCACTCTTGTTTCATCATGCTAGTAGTAAAATTGGAAAATGCTAAATCAGAAACGATATACTCAACCTATTATTTGATCAGTGAAACTACAATGACGCGACTATGATAGATACACACGCTCACATCTACGCTACAGAATTTGATAACGATCGCGACGAAGTCGTACAACGAGCTCGCGCTGCGGGCATCGAACATATCCTGTTACCCAACATCGATTTAGAGTCTATTGAGCCCATGCTGGCCACCGAAGCCGCCTACCCAGAGGTGTGTCGCTCAATGATGGGACTTCACCCTTGCTACGTGGATGGCGACGTCGAGCAGACCTTAAAAACCATTTACTCTTGGTTTGAAAAGCACAACTTTATCGCCGTTGGTGAAATAGGCATAGATCTATATTGGGACAAGACCTATAAAGCGGAACAAGAACGCGCTTTTATTACCCAGCTAAACTGGGCGAAAGAGCTCGACTTGCCAGTTGTTGTCCATACCCGAGACTCAATTGAAGAAACCCTAGCTCTGCTAAAAGGTGAGCAAGATGGCAACCTTTCTGGCGTATTCCATTGTTTTGGCGGTAACTTGGATGAAGCCAAAGCCATTAATGACCTCGGCTTTCATCTTGGTCTTGGTGGCGTATCAACGTTCAAAAACTCCGGCATGGACAAAGTGATTCCAGAATTGAACTTAGATTGGGTGATTCTTGAGACAGATTGTCCTTACCTAGCGCCCGTCCCACATCGTGGTAAGCGAAATGAACCGGCTTACACTGAGTTAGTCTTAAAGCGTATCGCAGACGTTCGAACTATGAGTGAGCAGCAGATCTTGGACATCACTACACAAAATGCTAAATCACTATTTAAATTATAAATTGTTGTTTATTCATATCAAACCGTGACATTTCCTCACCTTTGAGATGGCACAATTGCATATCAAGAACATAAAGTTCGTGACTGTACAATATATCAACGATTCAACAATAAAAAATAGCGGCCAAAGTAGCCGCTATTTTTTATTGTTTTTGGATGCTTATGCGTCTTCTGCTTCAGACTCTTCCTCATCATCTTTGCGAGTATAAAATCTTGCAAAGAACAACCCGACTTCAAACAGCAAACACATAGGTATGGCGAGCAAGGTTTGAGAAATCATATCTGGTGGCGTCAGCATCATACCGACAACAAACGCACCAACAATAATGTATGGTCGCTTCTGCTTGAGGCTGTCTACCGACGTCGCACCTGTCCAGCACAATAAGATAATCGCGACAGGCACTTCAAAGGCAATACCAAACGCCAAGAAGAGTGCAAGTACAAAGTCGAGATAGCTCGAAATGTCCGTCGCAAATTCTACCCCTCCTAAGGAAATGGCAGTAAAGAAGCCAAACACTAGTGGGAATACAACAAAATACGCAAATGCCACACCACAGTAAAACAGCAGCGAGCTTGAGAACATCAATGGCATCACCAGCCGTCTTTCATGCTTATACAAACCAGGGGCAACAAACGCCCATACTTGATAAAGGATGAAAGGAACCGCAATAAAGATGGACGCAATGAGCGTCAATTTCAGTGGCGTAAAAAATGGCGAAGCAACGTCAGTTGCTATCATCGTTGCACCTTCAGGTAGTCGCTCTACCAAAGGCTTAGAAACGAAATCGTATATATCGCCGGAGAAATAAACCAAAGCCAGAAAAACCACTAACACAGCCGTAATCGCGCGTAGTAGTCGATTTCTTAGCTCAAGCAGGTGACTGATCAAAGGCTGTGTCTGTTCGACGCTAGACATGAAAACCTCGAATAAAATAAAAGTGCTAAGAGAAGGTTTATCTCATTGGCACTTTCGGAATGAAAACGATAAGGGCTGAAGCTCAGCCCTTATTAAGATCTTTTTCTGGAGACTCATTCTCAACAGGCTTTGCCACTTCAGCAGCTGGTGCTTCTGCACTGGCTTCCGATGTCGACGCTTTTGGTTTGTCACTCGCATAAGGACGAGTCACCTCTTGCGCGGCCTGTTTCAGTTCCTCCACCGAACTTTTCAGTTCAGGAGAGAGGTCTTCCATGCCCATTTTCTCAGCTTTTTTCAGGTTCTCTTGAAGCTCTTGCACCTTGAGTTCGTGTGAAAGCTCATCTTTGACATTATTTGCCATAGCCTTCGCAGAGCTGATAAAACGAGAAACACTTCGGATTGCAGTTGGTAGACGTTCTGGTCCTAGAACGACTAGACCAACTACTGAAATGAGTACCAGTTCCCAAAAACCGATATCAAACACGAATTATGCCTGCTCTTTATCTTTCTTCGCTTCTGTCGATGCGTCTGCTGTTTGCTTTTGCTCGATGTTCTTTGGCTCAAAATCAGCGTCTTTCGTGTCTGATTTCGCCGTTGTGTTGTCATCTTCACTCATGGCTTTCTTAAAGCCTTTTACCGCACCACCAAGATCGCCACCGATACCGCGTAATTTCTTAGTACCAAATAGCAAAACAACGATCACGGCAATAATAAGAAGTTGCCAAATACTAATACCACCCATTCTTTCTACCTCGGGTCTTGATTAACAAATAAAAAATTAATACGAGTTTATCGCTTAACGTCTGTAAGTACGCCAACTTAACAGCCAAAATGTGATACCAACAGCGCCTGACAATGCAGATAACTGCTGATATGGCCCTCCCAGTAATATGGCAGAGCATACGATTAAAGTTGCACCAACGCCAAACAAAAATTTACCTGTACCTTGTTGCCGTTTTGTTTCACGGTATCCTTGATACAGCATGTCCATGCGTTGATTCATAGCCTTACCTTGTTTAAGGCTATCGTACAGCAACTCTGGTAGTTCCGGTAACTTTTCTGCCCAAAACGGAGCGCGTTCTTTAATTCCGTTTATAACAGCTTGCGGCCCTACTTGGTTCGCCATCCATTTTTCTAAAAATGGTTTCGCCGTCTCCCATAAGTCTAGCTGCGGATAGAGCTGTCTGCCTAACCCCTCGACATAGAGCAAGGTCTTTTGCAGCAAGACAAGCTGGGGCTGTACTTCCATATTGAACCGGCGCGCGGTATTAAATAGATTCAGTAACACATGGCCGAAAGAGATTTCACACAAAGGTTTGGCAAAAATTGGCTCACACACCATGCGAATAGCAAACTCAAATTCATCGACGTTAGTATCGGTTGGCACCCAACCAGAGTCGACATGCAGCTCAGCCACCTTACGATAGTCACGGTTAAAGAAAGCAAGGAAGTTTTCCGCCAGATAACGTTTATCTTCGCTATTTAACGTGCCAACAATGCCGCAATCTAAGCCAATCCAAAGCGGATTCTCTGGGTGCTCATAGCTAACAAACACATTGCCTGGATGCATATCGGCATGGAAAAAACTGTCACGAAACACCTGAGTAAAGAATACGCTCACACCACGTTCCGCTAACAGCTTCATATTAGTGCCATTCGCTTCAAGTGTCGGAATATCAGACACTTGAATACCGTAGATTCGCTCAGAGACCATTAAGCTTTCGCTACTAAAGTCCGGCATAACCTCAGGAACATAAAGCTCTTCACTGCCTTCGAAGTTGCGACGCAATTGAATTGCATTGGCCGCTTCACGTCTTAAATCAAGCTCATCCAATAAGGTCTTTTCGTATTCGCGCACCACTTCAACAGGTTTTAACCTGCGAGCGTCAGGTAGAGCATTCGACACTATCCTAGCCATGCGATACATCAGCTTAAGATCTGCATCAATGACAGGGCGAATATCTGGACGAATCACCTTCAAGACAACTTCTTGCCCAGAGTCTTTCAGCTTAGCAGTGTGAACCTGAGCAATTGAGGCCGATGCCAAAGGCTCAATATCAAAATCATCAAACCATTGTTCAATAGGGCCACCGAGAGCCAGTTCCATTTGCGACTTAGCTAAGTGTCCATCAAATGGCGACACTTGGTCTTGAAGTAGCGCAAGTTGATCAGCAATATGCGGAGGGAATAGATCCCGACGCGTTGACATCATTTGACCAAACTTAATCCATACTGGACCTAACTCTTGCAGTGCCAACCTAAGCCTTTCACCAAGCGGCTTGTCTGGATGTTTATTCTTCATCCAGAACAAAGATTTGCGTGCTAGCAACGGGGCTTTGGTGAGCTGATGCATGGGCATCAACTCATCTAAGCCGTACTCAAGCTGAACCTTTATGATTCGATAAAGACGTTTGATTTCACTTGGAGTCATGCGCGCTCCGCCGATGCATCATTAGAATCATCGCTTGATGTCGCTTCAATTAAACGCTCCAAACGCACACTCAATCTATCTGCTTGGCTACGCACTTCATCAACGTCGTCACAAAATGCTGCTACCGCTAACGGTGGCGGAGCAATTTTCCACTCTTCCGTTAATACTTGACCAAAGTGGTCTTGGTGCTTTGCAGCTTGTGATGCGAAGAAGGAAAAGAGCCCTTTTACTCCTTGAACCGCAGTATGTGCCACCACATCACCAGTTACACGGGATAACCACTCTTCTAGATCTGGTTTGCAATCGGTTAGCAGAGCAGAGAACTTCTGAGCCAGTTGAATGTCACCTTCCAATTGCAACTTATCCTGTTTGATAAGCTTGGTGATATTCGCCTGCTCTTTTAGTTCAGGAAGTACCGAAAGGTTTAAAGATAAATAACAGTCCGGCTCGCCCTCATAGTTGGAAAGGACATCCAACTGATGACTAAACACAAAAGTGAGTGACTTATTAAACTCACGCAAATGAACTTGAATAATCTGACCTTTAAGACGTGCAACGCGCTTAACCAACGCATCGTCATCTTTGATTAAGGTATTGAGCGTGGTTTCCACCACCGCGGTGACTAATGGGTCAAAGGGCATAGCTCAGTCCTTAGAATTTGTATCCACGGTGCAGCGCAACAATACCACCCGTTAGGTTGAAGTATTTGGTCTGCTCAAAGCCAGCGTCTTTCATCATGCCTTCCAGAGTCTCTTGATCTGGATGCATTCGAATAGATTCAGCAAGATAACGATAACTTTCTGCATCGTTCGCTACCAATTCACCCATTTTCGGCAACAGATGGAAAGAATACGCATCGTAAACTTTAGATAGAGGCTCAAGGATAGGTTTTGAAAACTCAAGTACCAGTAAGCGACCACCCGGCTTCAATACGCGATACATAGAACGCAGCGCCTTGTCTTTATCGGTCACGTTACGTAGACAGAAACTGATAGTAATACAGTCAAAGTAATTATCTGGGAATGGCAGCTCTTCAGCATTAGCCTGAACGTAATGAACGTTACCGACAATACCAGTATCACGCAATTTGTCGCGCCCCACATTCAACATGGAGTTGTTGATGTCAGCGAGAATCACATGACCTTTGTCACCAACGATACGAGAAAACTTAGCCGTCAGGTCACCAGTACCACCACCAAGGTCGAGGATACGTTGACCCGGTCTCGCACCACTGCAATCAATAGTAAAGCGCTTCCATAAGCGGTGAACACCACCAGACATCAAATCGTTCATGATGTCGTATTTTGCTGCTACCGAGTGAAATACCTCAGCAACTTTTGTCACTTTTTCTTCTTTCGCGACTGTTGTGAAACCAAAGTGTGTGGTTTCGTCTTGTTGATTAAGCTGATTTGATTGCACGTTACTATCCGTCATTATTCTTCCTCTTAGGCGGCGCAACATCACCTACGCCGCAGACGGTCAGTTTACTTTATCCATGTCTGGTTGTCTTTCCACCAACGCATCATTTTGTGCAATTTCTGTCAGAGAAGGAGAAATGGAGCGTTTCACTTCCACACCGAGTTGCTTAAAACTCTCCGCTTGACGGATCGCATTGCCCCTTCCGGTGGCCAATTTGTTCATTGCACCTTGATAACTTTGGTTCGCTTTATCGAGTGCGCCGCCCAGCCCTTCCATATCATCAACAAACAAACGCAACTTGTCGTAAAGCTTGCTCGCCTTGTCAGCAATCACCTGTGCATTCTGATTCTGGCGGTCGTTGCGCCAAAGGTTATCAATAGTACGCAGCGCCACCAGCAAGGTGGTTGGGCTAACCAAGATGATGTTGCTCTCCATCGCCTCTTTCACCAAACTCGGATCGGCTTGAATCGCCACTTGGAATGCAGGCTCTACCGGGATAAACATCAAGACGTAGTCGAGCGAACGGATACCTTTTAGTTGATGGTAATCTTTTTGCGACAATCCTCGAATATGATTACGTAGCGCAATCAGATGATCACTCAATGCACGATCGCGTTCGGCGTCTGTCTCAGCATTAAAGTAGCGCTCATAGGCCACCAGCACCATTTTCGAGTCGATAACCACTTGCTTCTCTTGGGGAAGATGAACAATCACATCTGGCTGATATCGTTTACCCGCTTCATTTTGCAGGCTGACTTGGGTTTGATACTCGTGACCTTCACGCAGCCCTGATTCAGCCAGCACGCGCGCAAGAACCACCTCACCCCAGTTACCTTGCTGTTTATTATCACCTTTTAGCGCTTGGGTGAGGTTCATCGCTTCTTTAGTCATCTGATCGTTAAGACGTTGTAGGTTCTTTAGTTCATGAACCAAGGTATGGCGTTCTTTGGCTTCCTGGCTGAAACTATCATTAACTTGCTTTTTAAACCCTTCCAACTGCTCTTTGAGTGGCGACAGGATGCCCTCTAAACTTTGTCGGTTTTGTGCGTCAACCTTAGCCGTTTTGGCTTCAAACACTTGATTGGCTAGACGTTCAAACTGCTCTTTTAAGCGCAATTCAGATTGCTGCAGAAGCTCAAGTTTTTCTTGGTCAGAGCGCTGTTGTTGCTGATAGGTCGCTAACTGTTCACGCAGCTCGGCTTCAGACTGAGCCCGCTGCTGCTTCACATATTCAAGGTCAGTCGCATACTGCTGACGTTCTTGCTTCACCGCTTCAAAGTAACGCAACTTTTCCATTGCAGCCATGACTTTGCCGTGCGCTTGCTTAAGCTCAAACGCCGATTTATCTCGTTCGTCATCCAGTTCGTCAAGCTCTTGCTTTGCGTCTTGAAGGTCGTGGCGTAAGCGTTCAATTTCTTGCTCTAAAGCGGTCTTTTCTAACTGCGCTTTTTGCTCAAACATCTGCTCCATCTGACGTGACTTAAAGTGCAGAATTGCAGCGGCGGAAAATCCGAGACAAGTTGAAATAGAAGTGATTGAAAGTAGGAGGGTTTGGTTATCAATTATCCATTGCATTGTATACGTGCCATCAGCCTAGGTTCTATAGCTAATGGTAATTTATACTGGATAAATGTCCAGATATTTACAAGGCACGCCGCTTGATACGTGAGTTGATGATATCTTCGATAAGCTTCTGTTCACGCTTTGCTTTTTCGTAGTTTTGTTTTTTACTCCAACGATCCAGCACTTGCTCTAGTCCGTGTACTCTTGCCGCTTTTTGTTGCAGCTGTTTCTGAACCGAATGACACTGTGCTTCCATCACCGCTTGCTCATGCTTTTGATGATTCAGCATTTTTTGCAGCATTTGGTCGACAAGGTTAAGGTTCATCAACCCCATGCTATTGGTTTGATTTGAGCCACTGTGATTTAGTGTTTTCAGTTCAGACAATGCTAGTAGCTGCTTAGCCAAATGCTCATTTTGGTGGCGCATAGATTCCAAACGCGCACCAATCTGATCACGTCGTAATTCCTCTACTTGGGTTATTTTACCGACTGCACGAATTTTACTGTCCATAGTTTTTGGTTAGCGTTTGGCTTCCTGCTTAATTAGGGTTTTGAAATAGCTGCGCCAACTCCGTTAACGATGTCTGAAAATCCACCGCATCATTGGCCGCTTGCAATAGATAGTTTTTGAGTTGAGGGTGCACCGCCACCGATTGGTCGAGTTCAGGGTCTTGGCCTGGCTGATAACCACCTAAAGGAAGCAGCTCTTTCACTTGCAAATAGTTGGAATAAAGCTGACGAAATTGATTGGCTAGCGTACTGTGCGCTTCAGGAGTACATCCTGACATACAACGGCTGATCGACGCATTAATATCAATCGCGGGATAGTGTCCTTGCTCCGCCAATGAGCGAGAGAGTACCACATGCCCATCTAGAATTGCGCGGGCAGAATCCACCACAGGATCTTGTTGGTCATCCCCTTCTGCTAAAACCGTGTAAATGGCAGTCAAACTGCCATCGGGATGCTCACTGTTCCCGGCACGCTCCAACAGCTGAGGCAAGACACTGAAAACCGAAGGTGGATATCCTCTTGATGCCGGAGGTTCACCTAATGCTAACGCAATTTCACGCTGCGCCATGGCATAGCGAGTTAAAGAATCCATCAGCAACAACACATCGTTGCCTTTATCCCGAAAATACTCGGCAACTCGATGACAAAGTAATGTGGCTCGTAAGCGCATTAATGGTGACTCATCCGCAGGAGCCGCAATAATAATGGCTTTCTTACGCGCTTCTGGCGTCAAATTACGTTCGATAAACTCACGCACCTCACGGCCACGCTCACCAATCAAGCCAACAACAATGACATCAGCTTCGGTGTTTTGAGTAATCATCCCCATCAACACACTTTTACCCACACCGCTACCTGCCATTAAACCAATGCGCTGACCCTTGCCGACAGTGAGTAAACCGTTGATCGCACGAACACCAACATCCAGTGGCGTATCAACGGGACGACGTTTTAATGGGTTTATTGGTTTCGGCTCTAAAGAGACACGATCGCCCCCTTTTAGCACCGCGCCATCATCCAATGCTTCACCAAGTCCATTCACCACACGCCCTAACCAATGGCTGCCCAAATTAACCGAGCTATCACCATCAAGCGGTATGACTTTGGCACCGGCAAATAATCCCCCCAACTGACGAACGGGCATGAGGTAGGCAATATTATGGTCAAAGCCCACCACTTGCGCTTCAATCATATCGCCTTCATCTGTCTCAACCAGACAACGTTGCTCAAGCTTAAATCGACACCCAACCGCTTGCAGCATTAAACCGTTTACCTTTACTAATCGACCTGTGACTCGCGCAACAGGTACTAGGTTAAGCGACGCAATCGCATCGTTTAGGCGGTCATGAAGTAGAGGGGAGGAAGCACTAGTCATCGTTACTCGCTAAATCAATAGGTGTCACTTCATCCAATAAGTGCTCTTTTACTGCATCCATACACGACTCCAATCGAGAGTCGCAACTGGCATCAGCTTCAGCATCTTCTGTCACCAAATGACAGCCACCAACGGGCAGTTCTGGTTTGGCAACTAACTTCCAACCGTCAGCTAACTCAGGGTTAATCTGGGTAATACGCTCTAGGTCTTGTGGGTTTAGGTGTACGGTGACCTTTTCAGTTTTACCCGGCATGGCCTCCAGTGTCTCATCGACTAATGCCAGAATTTGCTGGGGCATCAGCGTCAACTCAGCACGAATGACTTGCTGCGCCACTTTTTGCACCAACTCACAGATGATATGGCGTTGTTGCTGTTCTTTTTCTTCCTGCCAGCGAGACAGTGACACATAGATATCATTAACAGGTTTAACGGCATCAAGGAACGCTTGCTTGCCCGACTGTTCACCCGAGACAAAACCTTTTTGAAAGCCCTCTTTTTGACCTTCCAATAAACCCTGTTGCTTGCCTTGCTCAATTCCTTGGTTTAAGCCTTCTCGATGACCACGCTCTAGCCCTTGTTGAAAGCCTTCTTCAAGGCGTTCCTGCACGTCGATTTGTGTCGGTGCGTCATCCCAACTGAGTTCAGCGGTAAACTCATCCACTGCTGAAGGTTGTGCCAATGGCGGGAAGCGGTGTTGTCTATAACCACTAGGTGGCAAGGTAAAAATCGCTTTTTCCTTCATGGCTTACTCCACTGTCTGCTCTTGGTATAGCGACAACTCGATCTCGCCCGCTTCCGATAGCTCTTTGATGATCTGCATAATGTCATTGCGAGCACGCTCAACCGCACTAACAGGCACCGCGCCGCGCAATTGCATATCGTCTTCCAGTGCTTTTACCATACGCTGTGGCATCGAACGTTTGATCGCTTGCTGCAAGGTAATTTCCGCCCCTTTTAACGCCACCGCCCAAAGCTCAATTGGTACTTGCTGAACTAACGTATCCATGGTGTCTTCACGCTGCCTACCTAGCACCATAAAGTCGAACATGTTCTCTTCAATTTCACTGACGACGTCTTCATCATGCAGTTTGAGCATTTCCATCAACATTGCTCGGTCACCCGAGAAACGGTTGATAATGTCGGCTACTTGTTTAACGCCAGACATAGGTGCACTTTGACTTACTGAGACCTGCTCAATACAGCGTTCTATTAATTCGTTAAGATCCGCTGCCACTTGATGGTCAATATCTTGTAAGCGAGCAATGCGATACAGCAACTCATCGTGATAATCCGCAGGAAGGTAACTCAGTACCGCCGATGAGGTCTCTGGAGGTAAATACGCTAAGAATATAGCCTGCATCTGTGGGTGCTCTTTCGCTACAAATCTCGACAAGATCTCCGCATCAACCCATTGCAGTCGCTGCATGTTATTGCGAATTTCATCACCATACAGGTTGTTAAGTAATCCCTTAGCTAAATCATTACCTAGAGCTTTACGCAATGTGTTCGACAAGTATTCTTTTGAGGCGCCACGAATACCACTGTGCTGTCTAAAGTCTTCGAAGAAGTGTTGAATCACCCCTTTGGCATTATCACTTTTAATGCCACTTAGGCGTGCCATCGCTCGGGTGACACGCTGTGTTTCATCGCGAGAGAAATGACGCAGCACCTGAGCAGCGGCATCCTCCCCCATACCTAAAAGCACAAGAGCGGTTTTCTCAACATGACTAAGCGTTGCTGGCGTTGACTGTGCTGTTTTCATTCACATTTACCCATTGTTTAAGTACTTCCGCTACGCGCTCAGGCTCTTCATTGGCAATAAGCTGTAGATGTTTAAGTTGAATTTCCAACGGCGACCCTGGAGGGGGCAGCATGTCACTGCTAGCATCAAGACCTGAAGAGGTGGATTCTATGCCTTTCTCAGACAATCGACGATTCAGCATCTCTTCACGTTCGCGCTCTTCACGAGTCTGAATATTCTCTTGGTATTCCTCTTCTTGAGGCTCAGCGAATTCAAGTTCGTTGCCACGCTTGTCCGCTCCCGTTAGGTGCATAATCAATGGACGAAGTACAAAGAAGATCATCGCCATTCCGAGCATACCGCCAATGACATAACGCAGAGGCTGTTGCACTGTCGGGTCTTGCCACCACGGCATAGCCGGTGGCGCTTCGATTTCAATTGGGGTGAAGTTAAAGCTCATTAGACTCAAGCTGTCTCCACGATCGGCGGAGATACCTACAGCATCGGTGATCATCGTTGATATTTGTGCGCGTTCGGCTGGTGTCCATGCTGTACCATTTGGCGCAGCACTTTCATTAAGGAGTACAGAGACACTTAGCTTAGAGATTTGACCTTGCTGATATTGAGTACGGCGCACGCTGCTGCCTACCGCGTACTGACGATTTAGCTCACTGCGTGCATTGGTATTTTGACTATCATTGGTTGGCACTTCACCTGTCACTGGTGGTTGGTTACTCAGAGAGCCCGGAATACCAAGTGCTATTTTATCAATGGTATTGTTCTGAATGCTGTGCTCGTTGCGCACCACCGGATTAGTGTCGAGGATTTCTTGCGTTTCTTCCACTCGACTGAAGTCCATATCCGCCGCAACCTGGACACGATAGTTACTCGGACCTACAATCGGCGTAAGCATATCTGCCGCACGTTGAATGATCTGCTTTTCAACGTTCTTTTGATATTCCAGATATTTCGCATTGACCTTACCTGCTTCTGCCGAGCCAACATCGGCACTCAACAGACGGCCATATTGGTCAATAACCGAAACAAACTCTGGTTTCATTCCCGTTACGCTACCCACCACCAAGTTGATGATGGCTTCGACTTGGTCGGGTTTCAGATCTTCGCCCGGCTTAAGCTCAATCATCACCGACGCCGACGGCTCTTCACCTTGTTGGCGAACAAACAATGTCTGTCTTGGAATGGCTAAGTGAACACGAGCATTAGAGATAGCATTAAGAGAAATGATGGTGCGTACTAGTTCACCTTCGAGTCCATGACGGTAACGGGCATTTTCCATGAACTGGCTCGTTCCCAAAGAACTGTCTTCTTTAAGTGAGTCCAATCCGGTTGGCAGCTGAGCTTTAACGCCCTTCGCCGCCAATAACATACGGATTTTCGCCACTTGACCTTCTGCGACTAACACTTGACCGTTCTGCTCTTGCAGTCGATAGGCAATACCTTCGGACTCTAATACCGAGACAATTTCACCAATATCAAAACGTTCTTGTTGGCTGTATAGCGGACGATAACTTTGCGAAGAACTCCACAGCGCCACCACAATAATGGCTGCAACAATAGCAGCCAGTACTGCTGACAATACCAAGTTACGCTGCGAGCTTGACCACAGCTTCTTCACCTTGGCGTTGATATCGTTCATATTCGATGAGTTTGCTGTTTTGGGGGCAACATCGATTGGTCCCGCTGCCGCCACAGTTTGAGGTGCTAATTCTGACATGTTCTACACCGGCATCTTCATAATATCTTCAAAGGAAGCAACTACCTTGTTGCGAACTTGCATTAGAGCAGAAAACGACAAGCTCGCTTTCTGGCTAGCAATCATGGCTCCAACAAGATCATCACTCTCCCCAGTCTCTACTGCTGTGATTTTCTGTGATGCCGTAGATTGATGCTGGTTCACCATATCAAGCACATTTTTCATTGCACCAGAAAATGCCATCGGTTCATTAACCTTGTTCACATCGATTGGGTTATTGGACACCACAAAATCAGGCTGCACGTGCTGCTGCATTACCTGCATTTTTGTCAGCATTAATTGCTCTGCGGATAACGCGTTATTTATAGGTTGCATCGCCATCAAATTTCTCCTTTACGCAGCCGAGCCAATGGCTGACTGTAGATCGATTCCTTGCTCTCGCATCGCAGCTAATTTGTAGCGCAGTGCTCGCGTAGAAACCCCTAGAGCGTCCGCCGTTTTAGTTCGGTTTCCGCCAAATTGACGTAGTTTTTCTAAGATAAATTGGAATTCCGCCTGCTTTTTGACTTCCACGTGTCCCATTAGGTTTTCATTGGACACCACAGGATTAAAAGCAGGTATCTCAATCGGCAACATCAAGTCGTGAGCCGTAATATAGTCGCCGTGGCGCATGACGAGCGCACGTTGAATCACGTTCTCTAATTCACGAATATTGCCGGGCCAGTGGTATTGACTAAGCGCTTGCTGCGCATCCTCAGATAAGTAGCAATTGGCTTGCTCTTTGTATTTATTAATAAAGAATTGGCTAATAGGTAGGATGTCATCTTTGCGATCACGAAGTGGCGGCCAATGCAGCGGCAATACGTCTAAGCGGTAATACAAGTCTTCTCTAAACGTCCCTTTTTGAACCTCTTCGCGAAGATCTTTATTAGTGGCCGCAATCACTCGAATATCTAAAGCAATCGACTTATGGCTGCCCACACGCTCTACTTCCCTCTCCTGAAGTACTCGCAGTAACTTAGCTTGAACGGCTGGTGACATTTCGCCAATTTCGTCTAACAAAATTGTGCCACCGTTAGCTTCTTCAAACTTACCGGTTTGTGAACCCGTCGCGCCGGTAAATGCTCCTTTCACATGACCAAACAGTACCGCTTCTAGCATGGACTCAGGAATAGCGGCACAGTTGACGGCTACAAAAGGCTGCTGTGCACGAGGCGATTGATCATGGACGTAACGAGCGAGTACTTCTTTGCCGGTACCCGATTCCCCAGTAATCAACACACTAGCACTGGTGCACGCCGCACGGTGCGCCAATTGCAAAACTTGTTTGCTCCGCCAAGATTCCGCCACAATATTGGCCATTGGCTTCTCTAACGCTTCAACGCGACGAATCAAGTTGACCAGTTGCGCTGCTTCAAATGGACGCAGCAAGTAATCTGTCGCCCCCGCCTTCATCGCTTCTGCAGCTAATATACCTTGGTCTTGTTCGACGATGGCAATGGCTACACCAGGGTTAGCTTTTCGCTGATGACAGGCAATCCACTCACGAATACTCATATCGGGCAGATTGGAGCTGACTAAACTGATGGAGCCTGAAGTGGTTAACAGTGCCGAACGACCAGTTCGAACATGATTTATGCTAAAGCCCTGCTCCGTTAATAGGTCGATAATAGGTTGAGCGTTATGCTCACAAGGCTCAACGTAGAGAATATCCTTTTTCATTTACTGAACCTCCGTCTTCAGATCCGTTGAAGACGCTGTGTTGTTGGAAGGATGACGAACCACTCGAACCGTAACTCGGCGGTTCTTAGCTTGACCAAACTCAGTCTCATTGCTGCTCACGGGGTAACGGGCACCATGGGCTCGTACTTCGATCAGTTTGGCTGGCGTCCCTAACTCAGTGAGTACACTGGCGACGTCATCGGCTCGTACTCGTGACACCTGTAGGTTGCTCAATGACGAACCAACATTATCCGTGTGTCCATCCACTAGCACTTTTGATATGTGGCCATCTGCTTTGATATAGCTGGCTAATGATTGCAGTGTTTGACGCTGTTCACTGGTGACCACTCGTTGGCCAAAATCAAACTTCAACACCACGTCTCTCGCTTGGCTGTAGTTCATTTCAGGTAATTTGGAGCGGCACTGATTGAAGCTAAAGTATGCCGATTCAATTCGAGTGGAAGGTAAAACAAAGGCATCACCTACTTGATTAGCAGCTTGCATAGAGCTCACTCTGATCCAAGCCCCACGAGTGGTGGCTGCTAATAAAGCATCAATATCCACATCAAAGATGGCGTAGCCACGCGTTGTTTTCGCAGCATCATCAATCATGGTGTGTTGCACTGGGGTATGCCATGGTGCTGACATTTGAAATAGCTGGGCTTGTTTGATGTTATTGTTAGGTAAATGCAGAACTGCCGACAATTGGTTATTAGGTTCCGCATGGAAGTAAAACTTCCCCCTATTATTTGGCAAGGTCTGAACAAGCTGGCACTCAAATTCTCCCTCTACAAATTGCCAATTAACCAAATCCATCGGAATATTTACTTCCGCTGCGTGTGAGATCTTAATCCCAAAAAACATCCCCATTAATAACGCCAATGGATACATCCTATTAACAGCGAAAGTGTGAATTTGTATTTTACATTCTCTTGACCGAGAAAAATCTCGACATAATGAGAAATAATATTTTTTAACTAAGCCATAGATCATATTGCTGTCCATCTATATCTCTTTCACATAATACATAGAAGCCTACTTTCATATGAGAGAGACGTTTTATAAAATCCCTTGATAGGCGTTATAAAACATAAATTTAGATAAAATACTCACTCTGATTGTTGCTATACAAGGGCTGTGCGCATTATTTAGTCGCAATTTTGCCCATGAAATATAATTATTATTTAATTAAGCTACCTGTATTTATTTTATATTTAAAGGTGCTTTATATAGCGAAAACAAACATATGAACCAAGTTCACAAATTTACATTAGAGGGCTAAAAATAAATAAAAAAACCAGAGTAGACTGACGAAAAATGACGCTTTGTTATTAAATAGCAACACATAATTACAAATGAAACCCCACTCAGATTACGTTTGGTAAAGATATGGATATGCAAAAAACAGAGATGCCTGAACAGGTGCAAACTCTTAATGTAGAATTATTAGGTAAACCCATTCATATCATTCGCAATAAACTCGAAGAGTTATTGATTAACTCATGCCAACAGCTAAGCCTTGAACTACAAGCTTGGTTAAAAACACAACAAGTGTTAGTCGAATTGGACCATGTTTCGCTTACTGAACTACCACAAACTAACGTAGATGCCACTAGTGTTTCAGTCCTCAAACACTACGATGACGGCATGCTTTATGTGTCGATGGAACCCACCATGCTAATGCGCTTATCTGACCAATTTTATAGCACTAGCATGGAACGCGGCGGCGGGGAGCTCACTAATAGCGACTTGCGATTATTACAGCGCATTGCCAAGTGCGCCTCACAGTGGATAGCGCCAGAAACCACATGGAAGCAACATGAATTCGAGGTTATTCCGGGCATTGGTATTGCTGCCAAGCTATCCATTTATGTGCGTAACCAACAAGCTCTATTGGCCGTCACATTAGATAGTGCTCTGATTCAAACGCTGATCGACGAACTGGAGCTAACACCCAACCCACACATGGCAAGTGACTTCAATCATGCTTTGCACAAAACCCCGGTCCGCTTAAACGTTCAATTGAGTAAGACCGTGTTGCCTTTAACACAAGTACTCAAACTCAAAGCCGACGACATTCTCCCTATTGAACTGCTCAATAACGCTCCAGTGAACATTGGTAAAGAGACCCTATTCACAGGGCGCGTGGCAGAGCAAGAGGGGCAACTTGTTTTAATTTTAAATAATGATAAGGAAACCAACCGATGAGCGATTCGCCAGAACAAAGTGTCTTCGACGGTGACGAACTGCGCTTCGATGACTTTCAACTTGAAGACTTTGATACCGACGCCCCAATGGCCGCTCCAGTTCAATCTGAGCGAGATCTTAGCTTCTTCAAAAATATCCCCGTCACTGTGACGCTTGAAGTCGCCAGCAAAGAGGTTGCGCTAGGCGATCTGATGTCTGCTGGTGAAGGTAGTATTATCGAACTTGATAAGCTAAACGGCGAACCGTTGGATGTGAAGGTTAATGGTTCTCTTATGGGGCATGCCGAAGTCGTCGTCGTCAACGAAAAGTACGGCCTGAGACTGATTGATGTTGTTGATTCTGCTCTCACCTCTATGGGTAAGTAGCTCGTGAAACTGCGTTTAGCTGGTATCGCTTATCCTTCGAACCTACGCCTGCTCCTCATAGGCTTGGTCATCGTCATGCTCGGTTTGTTTGCTCATCCCGCTTTAGCGGATAACGGGCTGACTTTTCTGACCGTTAACGATGGTCAATCAGAACAAGAATACAGCGTAAAGCTGCAAATCTTGCTCTTGATGACAGCTTTGAGCTTTTTACCTGCGTTCATTTTGATGGCCACCAGCTTCACTCGCATCATTGTCGTGTTAGCGATTTTGCGTCAGGCTTTGGGCTTACAACAAAGTCCCCCCAACCGAGTATTGATTGGTATTGCACTCAGTCTGAGCATCCTCATCATGCGGCCCGTTTGGAGCGATGTGTATGAGCACGCCTTTGTTCCTTATGACCAAGGCGAGATCACTTTGATGCAAGCTTTTGCTACCGCAGAAAAGCCGGTACGCAATTTTATGCTCGCACAAACACAACGTAATTCACTCGAACAAATGCTGCGCATTGCCAACGAACCAGTGAACTCAAAAGTGGAGGACATTTCCTTTGCTATTGTTCTTCCAGCCTTTGTGATCAGTGAGCTGAAAACCGCGTTTCAGATCGGCTTCATGCTGTTTATTCCTTTTTTAATCATAGATTTGGTAGTCGCAAGTGTCTTGATGGCAATGGGTATGATGATGCTTTCGCCATTGATTGTCTCATTACCATTCAAATTGGTGGTATTCGTTTTGGTTGATGGTTGGGCGATGACAGTCGGAACCCTATCCGCCAGCTTTGGCAGTGGATGAGAGCGTGAATCATGACTCCAGAACTGACCGTTACTCTGTTTTCAAACGCCGTCTGGCTCATCATCAGCATCGTGATGGTACTGGTAGTGCCAGGACTGCTTGTGGGTTTGGTTATCGCGGTTTTTCAAGCTGCGACTCAAATCCAAGAACAAACACTCAGCTTTTTACCCAAATTATTGGCCACCCTGTTGATGGTCATTTTTGCCGGGCATTGGATGCTACGCAAAATCATGGAGCTATTCGACTTCTTGTTCCATAACATTCCAGGGATGATTGGTTAATGCAGATTACGTTCGCCGAAATATCTCAATGGTTAGGTCAGTTATGGTGGCCCTTTTTCAGGATTGGGGCTGCCTTTCTGGCCATGCCATTTTTCGGTGATGCGTTAATTCCAGTATGGGTCAGAGCCCTACTTGCCTTATCGATTGTGGTGATCACGGCACCGCTTATGCCTGCAATGCCTGCCGTTGATTTGCTGTCGATGACCTCTCTGTTTTTGGCCTTTGAACAGGCTATGTGGGGACTTTTTTTCGGACTCATACTGCACCTTTTTTTCACCATTTTCACCATGCTAGGGCAAATCGTCTCGCTACAAATGGGGCTTGGTATGGCGATCATGAACGACCCGGTCAATGGACTCTCCGTTGCCATTTTGGGACGAATTTTCTTGCTGCTGTGTACGTTATTATTCCTTGCACTCGAAGGGCATCTTCTGGTCATTGATATTTTGGTGCAGAGCTTTGTGGTATGGCCGGTCGGCTCTGGCATCACCATCGCCTCTTTAGACAATATCGTTTCTTTGTTTGGTTGGATGTTTGCTTCAGCCTTAGCTTTGGCGTTGCCAGCCATCGTCTCCATGCTATTGGCGAACATCAGTTTTGGTGTCATGAACCGAGCGGCACCCAGCCTAAACGTTTACGCCCTTGGCTTCCCAATGACCATGTTGCTTGGTTTGTTTAGCATCTTGCTAACAGTTAGTGGCATCCCTAGTCGCTATACCGCGCTGGTACACGAAACATTGAGTCAACTTAACCTGTTTATGGTGGGGGGCGCATGAGCGAGCAGTCCAGCCAAGATAAAACCGAAAAAGCCTCACCCCAGAAGATCAAAAAGGCGAGGCAGGAAGGTCAAATTCCTCGTGCCAAAGAGTTCACTACTGCGGTGCTGTTTTTGATTGTTGCCATCTATTTTTATAGCCAAATCGGTCGTATTTGGGAGCACATTTCTGGTGTATTTCGCTTCAATATGGCACTAACACGTCAGGACCTAGAAAACCCTAAACAAATGATTGAGCAACTGGGTCAAAGCCTTGGCATCATCATCGAATTACTGCTGCCCATGTTTATGGTAATCGTCATTGCCGCTATCGGCAGTAGCATGATACTTGGCGGTTGGATGTTTCGCCCAGCAAATATCCAACCCAAGTTGAGTAAGCTCAACCCCATTTCCGGTGTTGGACGTATGTTTTCAACACGTTCATTGGTTGAATTACTGAAGTCGTCACTCAAGGTCACGGTGATTTTTGCCTTACTGTATACCTATTTGGATAGCAACTTTTCTCAACTACTTGGCATGCAAAAGCTCACCCTATCTCAGGGTATCACTATGGTGATGACGATTTTGTTTGAAGGTCTATTACTGATGGGTGTGGCTCTGCTTATCTTCGGCGTAATTGATATTCCTTACCAACGTTGGGAGCATCTCAAGCAGCTTAAAATGACCAAGCAAGAGCTGAAAGAAGAGTACAAAAATAATGAAGGGCGTCCGGAAGTAAAACAGCGTATTCGTCAAATTCAACAGCAGTTTGCACGCCGAAAAATCGACAAAGCCGTCCCCAAGGCTGATGTGGTGATCACTAACCCAACGCACTACGCCGTGGCTCTAAAATACGACACCTCTTTGTCAGATGCGCCATTTGTGGTGGCGAAAGGTATCGATGAGACGGCGATGCACATTCAACGTATTGCCCGCGAAAATCAGGTAGAAATATTACACTCGCCGCCATTAACGCGCTCTATCTACTACACCACCGCCATAGAGCAAGCGATCCCAAGCCAGCTCTACATCGCCGTGGCACATATTTTAACTTACGTGATGCAATTAAAGGCGTTTCGCCAAGGCTCGGGAGACAAACCGCTACCACTTCCCGTGTTCTCAATACCTAAACATTTGCAACACTAACGGATAACTAGAACAAGTAACAAAGGAACTCTCATGTTGAATCGTCTTAAACAATTTAGACGCTCAGGAAAAGGCTATATTGGCATCCCTATTGTGTTGCTGATGATTTTGGCGATGGTGATTTTACCATTGCCACCTTTGCTACTCGATGCGTTGTTCACGTTCAATATTGTTCTGGCTATTTTGGTGTTACTGGTCAGTACCACCGCCAAAAGACCGCTCGACTTTTCCATCTTCCCAACCATTTTGCTTATCGCAACCCTAATGCGACTCACCTTGAACGTGGCCTCGACTCGTATTGTTCTACTCGAAGGCCATAATGGTGGAGACGCGGCTGGTAAAGTTATCCAAGCCTTCGGTGAAGTCGTGATTGGTGGTAACTACGTCGTAGGTATGGTTGTCTTCGTCATCTTGATGATCATTAACTTTGTGGTGATCACCAAAGGTGGTGAACGTATTTCTGAAGTTTCGGCTCGTTTTACCCTTGATGCGCTCCCTGGCAAACAGATGGCGATCGATGCAGACTTAAACGCAGGACTGATTGATCAAGAAGCGGCAAGACAAAGACGTAAAGAAGTCGCCAACGAAGCTGATTTCCACGGTTCGATGGATGGTGCCTCTAAGTTTGTGCGTGGCGATGCTATCGCAGGCTTAATGATTCTGTTTATCAACATTATCGGCGGTATCAGTATCGGTGTGTTTGAACACGGCTTACCCGCTTCTGAAGCTTTCAAGACCTATGCACTACTGACCATCGGTGATGGCTTAGTGGCACAGATTCCATCACTGTTACTGGCAACGGCAGCGGCCATCATTGTTACTCGCATCAATGATAGCGATAACGATATGACCGATACCATGCATAAGCAGTTATTGGCGACGCCAGCAACCTTATACACGGTTGCCGCCATTATGCTGATTATTGGTCTAGTACCAGGCATGCCACATCTCGCCTTCTTCACGTTTTCTGGTGTATTAGCGTTTGCAGGCTGGCGTCAATCCAAAGCTCCTGTTAGCGACCCGCAACTTGATGAAGTTCAAGCGATTTCTGCTGCCATGCAAGCAGACAATGAGCAACCACTATCTTGGGATGATATCCCACATGTACACAGCTTATCGCTAGCTTTGGGTTATCGATTGGTTCACCTAGTGAATAAAGAGCAAGGTGCGCCGCTGACACAGCGTATTCGAGGGGTACGTAAAAATCTTTCCGAACAAGTGGGCTTCTTAGTTCCAGAGGTGAGTATTCGAGACAACCTGAGTCTTAAACCTAACCAGTACACCTTATCACTTAACGGTGAAATCATCGAAGAAGGCTTTATCGAACCCGATCGTCTGATGGCTATCGCTGTTGGTGAAACTTATGGCGAAGTGGATGGCATCTTAGGCAGTGACCCTGCTTATCATCTGCCGGCGGTTTGGATCGAACATAAAGACAAAGCTAAAGCGCTTAATATGGGCTATCAAGTCGTCGATGATGGCACCGTTATCGCCACACACATTAGTAAGGTGATGAAGTCGCATCTAGCGGAGTTATTTACTCATGATGACGTGGATGCAATGAATCTGCGCTTAACCCAACAAGCACCTAAACTCTCCGAAGCGCTCGGTGCAGCTTTAAACCCAGCACAACAGTTAAAGGTGTACAGGCAACTACTGCTCGATCAGGTTCCTCTTAAGGACATTCGCACCATTGCCAATACCATGCTGGAATCAGCAGAAAATACTAAGGACCCTATTCTTATTGCTGCCGACGTGCGTTGTGCACTGCGCCGCACTTTAGTTAACCTTGTGGCTGGGCAACGTAAAGAGCTAAGCGTGTACGCACTTTCTGATGAGCTCGAACAGATGTTGATGACGTCACTACAACAAGCTCAAGCCAATGGCAGCGTCATGTTAGATAGCTTCCCAATTGAGCCCAATATCCTAAGTCAATTCCAGCAAAACTTGCCGCTGATAAAACAGCAGCTTAAGCAACAAGGGCTTGCGCCCATCTTATTGGTCATGCCCCAGCTAAGACCTTTGATCGCTCGATATGCCCGCACCTTCTCGCAAGGATTGGCGGTACTGTCTTATAACGAAATCCCAGAAAACAAACAGATAAACGTGGTAGGAAACCTTGGATAACCTAACTTCAAACCAAGCGCTGTATCGCTACCTACATCAGCTAGTGGAGCAGCATGTCGTTACGGAAGACGACCAGATTATTTTTGACGCTTTTGAACAAAATGACATTCGCCATGCCTGTCAGGCCATTCGCGACACCAAAAACGGGGAAGTCGAGTTTCAGCATTTAACGCTGCGATTCGGCAGCCAAAGTGAGCAAAGCGTCTACCAGTTTGACCTTTCTGATACGATGCGCTTTTGTCTCGATTTGTACAGTTTGTATCTCGCCTTGCGCCAAACCAAGTTCCAAATAGAGACCTTTCACCCAGATCTCACCAGTAATGTCGTCGTGCCTATTAGTAGTGATGCCCTGCTGTGGGAATCGGGTGAGCACTTTCTCAAACAAGTGATTCGATACCACGCAGGCGCGTTCTACCATATTATCCCTTCACTGCAACTGGGTGAGACCACCCCTTTGCATGAGCGGGTTAATGCATTAACCGAAACCCTCAAAGAGCAAGCTTTCGCATTATGGTTCGACGTTGACCCGAGCCAAGGTATGTTCGAACAGTTACTGCCCTTCGAGCCCGATGCGCTCAAAGTAGCAGCAACGTTAGAAAACAAACAAGACCGAACACGGTTATTACCTTTGGTGAAATTCTGTCGTAATCATAAGTTAGCTTGGGTGGCAGGACGAATCAGTAATCAAGATGAACTCACCCAATTTAAGCGCCTTGGAGCCAGTCATTACTTTGGCTACTTTAGTGATATTCCGACCTCAATGTCATTTAAGTCATTCGGTGATGCCGGTAATGATGAGTACTAACCAAGCGCTTATTTAAACCACATCGGCGCCTCTCTTTTCACTCTTTCTAGCAGAAAAGAGAGGCCAACCTCCCTAACAAAATCGCTATTTTTCGGAATAAACCTCACACTTTCCCACCCAAAATCAATAATTTCCAAGTTTTTTTCATTTTCCAATTAATCCTAGAAATTAACCGACCGCCTCTTGTTAGTGAGCGGGGCGAATGTCCCACATTGATATAGATTCAAGGAGAATGACAATGGCTTTATCGATGCACACTAACTACGCTTCGCTAGTTACACAAAACACTCTGAACAACACAAACGGTCTGCTAAACACAGCAATGGAGCGTTTGAGCACAGGTTACCGCATCAACTCTGCAGCAGATGATGCAGCAGGTCTTCAAATCTCTACTCGTTTAGAATCTCAAACTCGCGGTATGAACGTTGCAATGCGTAATGCACAAGACGGTATCTCAATGATGCAAACTGCTGAAGGTGCGATGGACGAGATGACAAACATCGTTTACCGCATGAACGACCTAGCAACTCAAGCATCAAACGGTTCTGCTTCTACAGCTGACAAAACTGCACTGAACAAAGAATTCCAACAGCTTAACGAAGAGCTAGTAAACATCATGGATTCAACTAACTTCGGTGGTCAAAAGCTGTTTAACACGACTGGTTTCGCTGCGGGTGCAGTTAACCTACAAATCGGTACTAATGCTGGTGAGCAACTAGCAGTTGACGTATCTACAGACATCACAGCTCTAAACACAGCAATCGGTGCAGCTGGTGGCTTTGCTCTAGGTGATATCTCGACAGAAGCTGGTGCTCAGACAGCACTTACTACTCTAACAGGTGCAACAGGTGACACAGGTCTTCTTGCTGATATCGGTACTACACGTTCAAGCTTTGGTGCGAACATCAACCGTCTAGAGCACACTATCGTTAACCTTGGCAACATGGTTGAGAACACATCTGCTGCGAAAGGTCGTATCACTGACGCTGACTTCGCTGTTGAGTCTTCAAACATGACGAAGAACCAAATGCTAATGCAAGCGGGTACAACAGTTCTGTCGCAAACTAACCAGCTACCTGGTATGGCGATGTCACTACTTCGTTAATAAAGCAAGCATCCTTAATAATTGGTGCGGTGATCGCTACCAGCCAACCGCATCGGTTATTTTTGGATATGATGAATTTTCCTTCGTTAACTATTCATCCGTCCTTTTAACCTCCTTCGGGAGGTTTTTTCATTACTAGGTGGTGCTTGATGGGATGTGAAGAGATGAAAACAAAACTAACTCTGAACCCAGATCTCATATTGCCACTTATCTTATCACCAACGATTAATACCTCTCACCGTCAAGTCGCCTTAACCCTCTGAGTAATAGGCAGTTTACTGGTGGAAAAGCGGAACTAGCACAATGGAAACCCCGCTTCCGCCCACGAGAGAAAACTATCCTAACCAATTGAATTTTAATGTTTTAAATCATGGCATACATCTTGATTTAACCCACTAAGAATACTGTGCTGTCCATCCCTATTGCACGGCGAGCAGCAAAACTAAGGAGCACTCCAATGAGTTCGTTTGACCCAATCACTATGGCGACCAACCTTGCCACTTATGATGTGCAGCCATTTCAGCAGCGCTACCAAATGCAAGCGGATAAGTATCAGGCTCAAATTACTGCGCTAGGTAAAGTGGAATCGGCATTGCGTGAGTTCCGAACTGCCGTAACCAACATGAACAGCAGCAGCTCGAACATCATTAAGAATACGGCAACGGTTTCACAAGAGGGTTTCCTTTCTGCGACGGCCAATGCCAGTGCCATGGCGGGCAGCTATCAAGTGTTTGTGGAACAAGTTGCCACCGCACACCAACTCTCAACGGGTATGCCAGCCGACCTAGATGCCAACACTGAGATTCCAACAACAGGCACGCTCGATTTAACGGTTGACGGTAAAACCCTATCACTCGATCTATCAACAGTTGATACCGACGGCGATGGCAAAGCAACTATGGCCGATTTGGTTTCAGCTATTAATAACGACCCTGATAACCCAGGCGTCAATGCCACTCTGGTTCGTTCCAATGGCCAGACACACTTCATGCTGTCGAGTACTGAAACGGGTGTTGCCAATACTGTAAACGTGTCAGCTTCAGGCACTGGAGCATCCTGGTTTGAAGATGCCTTTACTAACACCAGCAATATCAGTACACCGCAAGATGCCGTCATTTGGCTAGGCGCTGAGGGTAGCGGCCTAAAACTGACCAACAGTAGCAATACCTTTACTGGCGTTATTGATGGTGTTGACCTGACGGTCAGTAAGGCGCAGGTCTCGGGAGAGCAACCGCTGACGCTGACTATTGGTGCCGATGATGAAGCGACAAAAGAACAAGTTAACGCCTTCATTGATGCTTACAACACTCTGATGTCTACCATGGATGAATACACTGGTATCGGCGGGGAGGATAAAGCACGTGGCGTGTTAGCGAGTGACCCAACACTTCGCTCTATTGAAAGCCAACTTACCAGCATTATTCGTGGTGAATACAACGGAATGCGCCTAAGTGAAGTGGGTATTGAGATTGATCGCAGCGGCAAGATGACACTGGATACTACCAAGTTCGAAGAGGCGCAAAAAAATAACAGTGCCGCGCTAGAAGCCATGTTTAACGGCGACGGTAATCTTCTGGATTCCATCGACACCATGGTTGACCCATTTTTGAAGTCGACCACCGGTCTTTTCAAAACCCGTAAAGACTCCTTACAACAGAACATTTCGCGCATTGACGACAAACAAGCAACGTTAGAGCGCAAGTACGACATGGCGTACAGCCGCTACCTCAAACAATTCACTCAAATGAACACCTTAATGACACAAATGAACCAAACCATGAGCATGTTTGGTTAGGGCTAGGAGTACAAAATTATGCTAATGGATTCAGGCTACGACTCATATCAGCAGGTCGATTTAGATGCCCAAGCAGCAGCCGCAAACCCACATCAACTAGTGGTGATGCTGATCGACGGTTTACTTAATGAAATTGAACGTGTGCGCGGTCATATAGGCGCAGGGCGCTTAGCTGAAAAAGGAGATGGTATCAGCAAGTGTATGAACATTCTTGTCGGCCTCGATAGCGCACTTGATGATGAAAATGGTGGCGAAATCGCCGAGAACTTGCACCAACTTTATGACTTCTGCCAAATCGAACTCTATCAAGCCAGTATTCACAATGACGTGGAAAAACTCGCCAGTGTAGAGCGTGTGATGGGCAATATCAGAGAAGGATGGTTGAATTTTGGCAATCAAGCATAAGGTGTCCCCTGAGCGATTCAGACACCTCAGTAAACTTATTGAAATCGCGACAAAAACGGAAGATTGGCACGCACTAAAACGCTACGACGTACAGCTTCGTGAGCTTTTGGACACCCATAGACCTTACTTAAAGGACCCTAGGTTAGCGCCCGAAATTCGCCATGCTAGACAGACTCATTTAGCGGCGTACGAAGCGTTGTCCGTTGCAACCAGTGAACTCAAAAAACGCCTCCACAGTGTGAGCGAGGAAAAAGAGCGAACGGTGGCTTATCAACTTGCGATGACATTGGAGTAACCCCATGCTAACCATGACCAATATTCAAAGTGGTGACAGTTCGGCGCGTGTTAGTGATGGTTCATCAAACCAGAGCATTAATGCAGCAAGTACCTCATCACCTAAGGACGCTGCTGTCCCTTTTGGCCAGCTCGTTAAAGCGCCAAAACAACACGATCAATCCGTGGTTGATGACCCTTTGTTAACCAACGAGGCAGATAACGCTGACGAAAGTGCTGTGCACGCTACACTAGCGACACTGATTACCGAGCCAGAGTTGCCTCAAGGTTCTGCCGTTGCAACAAGCCAAACACCTGCAACCTCACTGCAGCAACAAGCTTCCGAGCTACTTAGTCAGTTTGTGGTCAATGCCAATACACGCCATTCCGCGGCACCTCAAGTTGAGGCACATGTCGCTCACCCATCAATAGCGATAGGTAAAGAAAACTCACCACGTAGCTCGGTCAACTCGGCTCTGCTGGTGACACAAGCAGCTCCAGACAACACCATCTCTCGCCCCATTAATGCAGAGATAGCTAACTCACTAACAAACTTAAGTAGCCAGCCAGTGACAGCCCAACAAACTCAAGGTCACCAGACTACTCCTGCGCCAGTATCCACCACACCTTCCACAACAGAATGGGCACCGGTTCGAGTGGACACTCAAGCAGGTAAATGGGGGGAGCAAATGCTGCAAGTGCTCAACGACCGAGTCACTCTACAAGCTCAACAAAACTTGCAAGAGGCTCGGATCAGATTAGATCCGCCTGATCTTGGTAAATTGGATCTTATGGTTCGTGTTGAAGGCGATCGCTTAAGTGTGCAAATCAATGCCAATGCCGCTGCTACACGCGAGGCATTAATGCAGGTCTCAGAACGTCTTCGATTTGAACTGCAAAATCAGAACTTTATGCATGTTGACGTTCAGGTCGGTACTGGAGAAGGCCAACACGAATCACCGCAGCATAGTCAGGAGGAAGAGTCGACGGTTCTCGCCTCTCGTCGCTTTGATGATGACTCTTCATTTCAATCCACCTTTACCACTGCTGAACACTGGCTCAGTACGCAAGCCTAGTGCTATGCACTAAGTACCTCATAGGAAATAAATTATGACTAAACCGCAACTCTTTGCCATGTTCATCGCCATGATAGTGACCAGTGCCTTGGTCTCTGCTGCTACTGTGTTTGGTGCAGCCTGGTATTTAAAGCAAGCGGGCGATGACCGCAGCATGATTGAAGACACTCCACTGTCGTTTTTGACCCAAGACAACCAAAATAGCCAAGGCCCAAGCTTTCAATCATTGGACAAGGTAGTACTGAGTGTCAGAGGCAAGAAGCAAACTCACTTTGTAATGATCGAGCTAGCGGTAGAAACTCGCCGCCCAGATCGACTGCAGAACATCAATGACTACATGCCCATTGTCCGCAATGCCATGCTCAACTTGTTCAGCCAAAAAACTTATGAAGACCTTCATGGCGAACAAGCCCTTGCATCGCTACAGGACGAAGTAAAAAACACTGTGATGATGGCGTTTGCTAAAACTGAGGTGATACGCGATATCGACGATGTACTGCTTACCAAGTACGTCGTGCAGTAGAGGCCGCCTATGTTGGATATGAATTACACGGACAGTTATGGTGTCGCCGACGAAGTGAATTCGCCAACGACACCCATTGATGAAAATCGTCTTCTGAGCCAACACCAGATTTTGGTGAAACGAGTGGTCAATCAACTGCGTAACCATGCTACGACCCATTGCAGCATCGAAGACATGCAGCAAATAGGATTGATAGGGTTACTGGAAGCAGGGCGTCGCTATGGCAATATCGATGACCCCAACTTCCCTGCATTTGCTGTGTGTCGTATTCGAGGCTCTATTTTGGATGAGCTACGCCGACTTGATTGGCGTTCACGTAAAACACGCCAGCAAGCGCATGAGCTCAACGATATCACCCGCGATCTCACCAAAGCACTGAAACGAATGCCGACGGAGCAAGAGATCATTAAAGCCCTTGGCACCGATCAAGCGGATTATCACACTCGGCTCAGCGCCTCAATGGCTGGCGAGATGCAAAGTCTCGATCAGTTGATAGAAAAAGGGCTGGAAGGTCAGGTAGATAGTGCCTATGAAGGTATGAGCCATGAGCATATTCGCCGCAGTCTAGAGGTCGCTCTCGCAAAATTGCCAAAACGAGAACAACTGCTGATGACACTGTTTTATCAGCACGAACTCAACCTACATGAAATTGCCTTGGTACTCGAACTGACACCACCACGGATCTGTCAGCTCCACAAACAAGCGCTAAAACAACTCAACCAATTACTATCTTCTTAGGAGTCACATATGCAAAAGTTTATGGGCGCGATCATTATTCTGATGTGTGTCTTCGGCGGTTACGTTTGGGCCGGGGGAAGCATGATGGCCATTTGGCAGCCAGCCGAATTTCTGATCATCATAGGTGCCACAGTCGGTTCATTGATCATAGGTAACCCTCCGCAAGTCTTGAAAGAAATGCGCAGCCAGCTTCGCTCTATTATGTCACCTCACAAGGACGAGCAAGCGTTCTACATGGAATTAATGGCATTACTGCAAGTCTTGTTAGAAACCGTTCGCAGTGGTGGCTTCAAAGCACTCGATAAACATATCGAGAACCCTGAACAAAGCCCGATTTTCAACCGTTACCCACTGGTTAGCCGTGATTATCGTCTTGTTTCTTTCATTACCGACAATTTGCGTTTAATGGCAATGGGACAAATGTCGCCTCATGAATTAGAGGGACTACTAGAGCAAGAGATTGAAGCGATTGAATCAGACCTGCTGCTTCCATCTCGCTCAATGCAACGTACGGCAGAAGCTCTACCCGGTTTTGGGATATTGGCAGCCGTTGGCGGGATCATCATCACCATGCAAGCTATTGATGGTTCCATTGCCTTGATTGGCTATCACGTCGCCGCCGCTCTAGTAGGTACATTTTTAGGTATTTTTGGTTGTTACTGCTGTTTAGACCCAGCCAGTAATGCCATGGCTCAACGCGTTAAGCGTGATATGTCAGCCTTCGATTGCATCCGCGCGACACTGGTCGCCTATGTAGCGAAGAAGCCGACATTGCTCGCGATTGATGCTGGCCGCAAACACATTCAGCTCGACATCAAACCAACCTTTAATCAAATGGAGAGGTGGCTAGCTGAACAGGAGGGATAATGCAAAAACAAGAGCAAGTCGTCTTTAAGCGTTCAGGACGCCGCCATGACCATGAGTACCATGGCGGTGCTTGGAAAGTCGCCTTAGCCGACTTTATGATCGCGTTAATGGCTCTGTTCCTCGTGTTATGGGTAATGCAAGTGGTCGACAAAGAAGAGCGCAAAGCGATTGTCGCCCACCTACAAATGGCCAGTGTTTTTGATAAGAGCACTGGCAGCCTTTTCGATACTTCACAAAGTATCTCCCCTATTGATCTTGCCTCCGACTCATCGGTGACCAGCCGTCATGACTCAGTGCATACCGTGACCTCTTTTTTCCAGGGTGATCGCGATGGACCAGAGTCTGACTCGCTGATAAACGGCACCTTTGATACCCAAGAGCGCTTAGAAGCCTTGGCGAAAGTGGTCAATGAAATGATGCGCCAGATTAATGCTGATGGGAACGTTGACGTCACGGTCACCCCACAAGGCTTAAGAATCGTGCTGCAAGATGACTACAAACAAAACATGTTCCGACGAGGTGGTTCAACGCTTACTCCTTTCTTTGAAGACCTGTTATTGGCATTAGCACCGGTATTCCAACGCGTTGAAAACCCGATGATCATCAGTGGACACACCGACGCAACTCAATACCGTAAAGCGTTTAGTAGCTCCTCTAACTGGGAACTGTCCTCTTCTCGAGCCAATAGCGCCCGACAAACCTTGGTCGCTGGCGGTATGCCTGAGCAAAGAGTGCTACAAGTCACCGGAATGTCTGACCGAGCGCTGCTCAATCAACAGGATCCTAAATCGAGTGAGAACCGCCGTATTGAACTGTTTATCTTGACCACTCCAGCTGCCGAAGTGATCAGCACCTTATTTGGCGAACAGCCGACTAACGAGGTCGAAAAGGCACGTGAGAAGGCTCAGTTTAATCAACCTGTGTTCCGAACCGATACCATTCGCTTTGAGTCGGAAGGCACCTCTTCCGTTGAGCCACAAGCACTTTAGCTTGCGCGCTTAATCAGGTGTTCTATGCTTAGGTAGAACACCTAAATATGCTAATAATTTCTTATTGATTTCATCGAAGTAGAGCGTGTTATGCGTCAAACTCATCCTCACATTGCAGACAGCAAATCTGACCCGCTTCAAAAAGCATTTTTGTGGCTGATCATTATTGATTACGCGTTGCTTGCTCTGTTTTTAAGTCAGTTATCCACGCTGTCTTTAAAAGGAGGAACGGGGATCAGCTTGCTGCTCGTAGTCTATAACGGCCTACTGACTTTCCTCTGCTTCCGTCGAACCAATAAGCGCGACGCCTACATCATCTACCCCACTCTTTCAGCGACGCTGTTAGCGTTTATCTGCTTTTTGTATTTTTTCTTTTTGGTGTGACTTAAACCCTATTTAATAAGTCATTTACCTCAGGTGTCATCCCCCCCAAAAAAACGTTCATCATTCCCTTGAAAAAGGGAATCTCATACAGTGCATCTCAAACCTAAATAACATGACTTACGCTCTAATTTTCAGTCATCTACGCGAATTAGAAATTCTTCGTTGTCACGAAGATGACGGTCTATTTGAGATTGCAGGAGACAGGATGCTGCCGTGACAATTTTTCTTTTCACGGGCAACTGCAGATCCTCACATCCGTGAGGAGAGTGATTTGTTTCCGAGGTTTTTCGAAGGGATTATTTAAGCAAGGCAACTACAGTATGACGACGAACATTCGCTTGTGCGTTGAGGGCTTTAAATGTAGTGGTGAAGTCTTGAGAGAGCTGAGTGAAGTCATTGAGCTTTTGGGAAACTTGTTCTGAAGATGGCACATTAGACTGGCTTTGAATGCGCGTCATTTGGGTATTCAATTGAGATTGAAATTGTCTAGCTTCGTTTAAGCTTACTTGTGCTTGCTGTAGATGTTGATTGACCTTAGCAATGGACTGTTTGATTCCATCTCGAGACGCTAAGTCGAATTTTAACTCCGCCATGCCATCAGGCTCAGCTTGAATATTGAATGCGTTCGCTTGTCCGGCAGGGAAACGGTGTCCTTGCCCAGTGACCAGCACTTGTTGCTGCATGGCCGCATAAGCAGATTCATGGACATCAAACAAAATGCTGCCATCCTGCGATAAAGAGGCTCGCATACCCATAGGTATTAAGCTGCGATCGAGCTGTTTCACCGTTCGAACACCATCAGATTGGCCATCAAACTGCAACACAACCGAACCGCCACTTGGGAAATCCAGTCGAATTTGCTCGGCTCTTTCGCTCATACGATGGACGTTGAGCCCTGGAATAGAAAAACGGCGCACATCGGCGCTATCGAGCTTAAGATTAAGCTCATTATCCACCACTCGCTTGCCATCAAACCTCGCTTGATTCAATGTCGCTTCAATCGTGGCTTTAGAGCGTGCCAACGAATCAGGCATGTTACTGTTAACACCATGCGAAAGCGCTTGGGTCAGTTGGCGTTTAACTTGGGTGAGCTCTTTACCGACACCTTGCAGTGCCTTAGTGGCAATTTGCACTGAAGTAGCGTGTTGCTGACCTTGTGTAAGCAACACGCCTGAAAGTGAATAAGCTGACGTAATGTCAGCTTGAGGTCTTAGCAGGCGCTTTGACAGTGAGGTACTGGTATCAGTGGACGCTTGTGAGGGCGCGATACTGGCCGCTTCTTGCCCTGTTAGCTTGATACTATGCGGTCTAACTTCAACCGTACTTACTGCCATAACACCTTTCCTTGTTAACTAATTCTTAGACCTAAATACGGTCGAAAAGCGAGAGATCGTTAATTTTTACATAGCTGGCTTGAGTTGCTTGTAATGCTGCCATGTAGTTGCTGAGACGAACGGATGCTTCACCATAATCCAACGCAGAAATATCACTGGTCACTTTATCAACGAATAGCTTGTTTTCACCGTGTGCGCCATCCATCAAATCAAGGTTATTGTGGCGACCACCGATCTCTGTCATCGCCCCAAGCACGTTACCCAAGGTATCATCTATGGCGTTCAGGCTAGCATCAACTTCAGCTTGGAAATTTGGACTCGGGTTCTTAAATTCAACAATCAACGCATCGATTTGATTAAGTACGTTGTTTCCTCCGCCAAGCTCAAGAATATCCTTGGCCGTCATGTTCGACTCCATGGTGACGCCTTTAGCAACCGTCACCACTCGCTTATCGCTGTTACCATCCACGACATAACCGGCCCCAGAGTTTGACAGTGCTGGCGTATCAGTTTTGGTGCCTGAGAACAAATAGTGGCCTTCTTCATCCTGAGCATTAAACGAAGACTCAATGGAATCACGTAGACTTTCCAGCTCGGTGATCATGCCGTCGCGGTCTTCGTCCGTTAGCGTGCCATTAGAACCCCACAGCACCAATTCACGCATACTTTTTAAACTCTCATTGACCGAATCAAGATAAACCTCTTGGCTTGATAGCGTGGTTTTCACATTAGCAATATTGCGTTGATATTGATTAATTGCGCTGCCTTCACGGTCGAGGTTCAACAACTGAATCGAGGCCATTGGGTCATCAGACAATTTAGTTAGCCGATCACCGGTCGCCATTTGTTGTAGCACTTTGCCAAGCCCAGCATTATTGGTCTGCAAGCTTTGCAGCATCATCTGGCTAAATTGAGTATCACTGATTCTCATACTAACTCCTTAAAATAACTGCAAAACGGAATCAAACAGCTGGTTAGCCGTACTGATCACCTTCATATTGGCATTGTGCGCATTGGCAAAGGTCATTAGGTTCGCCGCTTCTTCATCACTATTAACGGCACTGACGTTATCGCGCGCTGCCACCGACTGTTCAAACATTGACTGTTTCGCTTGGTAATCTGAATCCGCTTGGCGGGCTTTGATTGCCGTTTCGCCAACCATCGCAGTAAACGCGTCATTCAGCGACAGGGAACCAAAGCCAGTAATGGTCACTGGTTTGTTACTGATGGCAATCAAGTCCTTGAGGTTATCACTGTTACCTGGGTTACCATCGCTCGAAAATGCTAACTCATCCGACTTAATATCCGTGATAGTTAAGCTGGCAGCTGGGTTAGCTGGGTCGTAGCTAAATAAGGCTTTACCCGCATTGCCATTAAGATCCTGACCTGCTGCCAAGACCGCATTCACTTCATCCGCCAAGCTACGCGCCATATCATCAATGGCGTCTTGATAGGGTTTGAGTACATCCACTTGATAGTCATGAAGTGAGCCCAACTTACCGCCAAGGTCACCTTTAGCCGCAAAGGTTTGATTGCCAAACTCAATATGGATGTCGGCAAGATATGGATCGCTTGGGTCAGGAATCGCTTTAATCACACTGGCATCGCTGCCCATTACTAAAGGCTGCCCTGAAGCCAATGAGACTTGAATACTGCCATCCGCTTGATTGGTGGTCTTCACTTCCATCACTTTGGAAAGTTCTCCCACAAGCGCATCACGCGTGTCCATCAACTGCGCAGGGTTACCACCCGTGCCTTGCATTTCAACAATTTGCTTATTCACTTCCGCGATATTGGACATCAAGCTATTTGCATGAGAAATGGCGGCGTTACGCTGGTCATGTACATCTTTATGTTGATTGTGCAGCGATTCGGTCAAAGTATTGAAGCGGCGAGCTAAGGCCTCCGACTCATTAATCACCTGTTGACGCAGTGGGGTTGATTCAGGCTTTGTCGTTGCATCGTTCAGTGCTGCAAATAGAGAATCTAAGCCTGCCGATAAGCTAAAGCCATCAGCCCCTAACATGTTTTCCAGCTGACTCATGGCGCTGGTATAACCCGATGCGTAGTTAGCGGCACTGGCCGTTGACCACGTTTGCTTCACCAAATATTGATCGGTCACTCGGCGAATACTGGTCACTTCCACCCCCATTCCGGGGTTGGTTTTATCGTATTTCCCCCCAGCCAACGACGCCATCACCGCTTGCTGACGGCTGTATCCCGGCGTATTAATATTGGCGACGTTTTGAGCGGTCACATCCAATGCCACTCGGTTGGCATTCATGCCTGAAAGCGCAATATTGACGAGGTTCATAACTAGAGCTCCGTTGTTCTAATGAGAGGCTGAGAAAACGCCATGGTCGTGGCCGCCTCGCTTGGGGACTGAATAGTGAAGGCGACGGAATGATCGATGCCATTAATCACATCGTCACTGTGAAGCGAAGCTGTTGTGCTAACCTGTGAAGTTGCTTCCATATCGTTAGCCGACCTTAGGGTGCGTGTTAAGCTAGGGTCGAACTGCACCTCGAGGTTCGAGGCTGATGCTTGAGTAGGGCTTAGCTGTTTCACCAGCATATCGGCAATGCCAGAATTCTGCTTTTTGGCAAGTTCGATAGCCAATTGTCCATCATGCATATCTCGAAACACGCCATGTTGCTGCGACGAGAAAGGGCTGTCTTCATCTGCCAGTACGTCACTACTGCTGCGCATTTGGCGCAGTACCATTTGCAAGAACATGGCTTCGAACTGCCCGGCGACTTCTTTTAGTGCCCCTTGCTCATCGGCACTGTGTTTAATGTTGGTCAGAGCGGCATTATCGTGATAGAGCATGCTATTAATTCTCGTGCTGTCATTCATCGCGTCTATTTTCATCACACTCTCCTAGATCACTACCAACTCAGCATTGAGCGCACCTGCTTCATGCAAGGCCTGTAGAATGGACATCAAATCGGTTGGGGTTGCCCCTAAGCTGTTGACGGCATTCACAATGGTGTTGAGCTCTGTCCCTTCAGGCCAGATCACCATTTGCGCTTGGTCTTCACTGATATCAATTTTCGATTGATCGACCACAACCGTGTCACCGTCAGCGAAAGCATTCGGTTGGCTCACTTGTTGAGACTCAGTAATCGATACCGTTAGGTTGCCATGGCTTACCGCTGCTTCTGTCACTTTTACGTTTTGTCCTACGACAACCGTGCCGGTACGCGAGTTAAAGACGATTCGAGCAGGTTTGCGTCCCTCTACAACACTCATTTCTTCTAGCATCGACATCATGGTCACACGCTGCTGAGTATCTTTTGGCGCGCGCATATCGACGCGCACTTTGTTGATAGCAATGGCCACATCTGGACCAAACGTACCATTGATTTCACGAGCGATATTCTTTGCCGTGGTGAAGCTGGCTTTACGTAGATTCAACGTGATTTGAGAACGAGAGTTAAAGTCCGACGGGATCTCACGTTCTAAGGTTGCGCCATTAGGCACTCGTCCTGCGGTGGGCGTATTTACTGCGATTTTAGAACCACTGCGTCCTTCAGCAGACACACCTCCAACCACCACATTACCCTGAGCAACTGCGTAGACTTCACCATCCACACCTCGCAATGGCGTTAAGAGTAACGTGCCTCCACGTAAACTTTTGGCATCACCAATTGACGAGACCACTATATCCAACATTTGCCCTGGGCCTGCCATCGGGTCCACCGAAGCAGTGACACTCACCGAGGCGACGTTACGCAATTTTGGATTCGCATCATCACCGATTTGTACCCCAAATTGGCGCAGCATATTGGTGATAGACTGAGCGGTAAACTTCACTTGGTTTCGGTCACCTTGGCCGTCGAGACCCACAACCAAACCATAACCAACAAGCTGGTTAGTGCGCACACCTTGTACGTCCACCAGATCCATAATTGGGATTTCTACCTCGGCTCTGGCTGATGACATCATACCGAGAGCAAATGCCAGTAGAATTGAAGTAAAGAAATAGCGTTGTTGAGTCATTAGAACGGCATCCATGGGCTGGTAAAGAACTGAGTGAGCCAACCAGCAGAGTTGCTGTCAGCTAAAGCACCACGTCCAGAGTAGGTGATGCGTGCATCCCCTATGCGATGAGAAAACACTTGGTTGTAACGGTCCACATCGTCGGCACGAATAATGCCCGTGACGCGAATAAATTCATCGCCTTGGTTAAGACGAATCCATTTCTCACCGCTAATTTTAAGTACGCCATTGGGCATCACTTCATGTACCGTGACCGTAATAGCACCTTCTAACTTATTACCTTGGGAGCTAGCGGCACTGCCATCAAAAGCTCGACTGCCATTAAGACCCACCGCCGTCTCGTCAAAGGTGTTTCCACCAACGGTTGCCGCACCAAAATCCACTTTAGACGTCTTGCCGAATTTGGTATCCGCTTTCTTGCTCGATTGCGTTTCTTCCACCAGCAAAATCGTCAGTACATCACCCACTCGGTACGCTCGACGGTCTTGGAATAAGGTTAAGTTATATTGATGGCGATAGAGGCTTCCTCCCGTTGCTTGTGGCAGCGCGTAATTGAGCTCAGGCGGTGCATACTTTTGTTCATCCGGCTCTGGTGGTACAAACTCTGGTCGAGCTGCACAGCCAGTAAGCACGAGTAGCCCAATTACCACTCCCCAGCGAGAAAGCCATTTCATACCACTTATCCCTTTTCCGTTAATTCCCAACTTTACTAACCTACACCGCTTGTGCGACGAACTTCAGCATGTCATCGGCAGCCGAGACCACCTTGGCGTTCATTTCATAAGCGCGTTGGGTGGTGATCATATCGACCATCTCTTCCACTACTTGCACGTTTGAGCCTTCTAATGCGCCTTGCTTGATACTGCCCGCCCCTTCTTCACCGGCAATCAGCTCTTCTGCTTGCCCACTGGCTTCGGTCTCTTTAAACAAGTTGCCTCCAATGGCTTCTAGACCGGCTGGGTTAACAAATTTCGCTAGGGTGATTTGTCCTAGATCCTGTGGCGCAGGACCGTCTGCCGTGGTCGCAGTCACCGTGCCATCAACACCAACAGAGAGTGTCAAAGCGTTATCGGGAATCTGAATTTGAGGCTCCAATGGCAAACCTTGGCTGTTTACCATCAGACCTTCTGAATTGACATGGAACTGACCATTTCGGGTATACATGATCTGGCCATCAGAGTTTTCAATCTGGAAAAAGCCTTGTCCCATCACAGCTAGGTCTAGGTCTTGCCCTGTGTTTTGCGCGCTGCCTTGAGTAAAGACTTTTTGAGTGCCCACCACACGCACACCACTACCTAACTGAACCCCAGTCGGTAGTTGGTTCACTTGGTCGACTTGCGCGCCTGGCTGGCGCTGAATGCTATAAAATAAGTCTTCAAACACCACTCGATCGCGTTTGAAGCCTACGGTATTAACGTTGGCAAGGTTATTGGAAATCGCCGTCATTTTTGTATCTTGGGCGGCCATCCCTGTTTTACTGACCCATAATGCTGAATGCATGGTTTACTCCTTGGCGCGAGCGATTAGCTCGCACTCATTAATTTGTTGCCGGATTGCGCAAGGGTTTCCGCCGTTTTCATCATGCGGATTTGCATCTCAAAGTTTCTGGTAAGTGACATAACGCTAAGCAGTTCATCAATGGCTGACACGTTACTGCCTTCGATATGTTCCGGGGCAAGGTTTACCGTTGGATCAGCGGCAAAAGGTTGACCATCAAGGCTATGCAGCAAACTATCGCTTTCCTTTTGCAGTTGATTCATATCCGGTTTGACCAACTTCAATGTGCCTACTTCCACTTCGGCACCACCGCCTGGAGGAATCACCGAAACACGACCACGTTCACTGATCTCTACCTTTTGGAACTCAGGCAGTACCATCGGGCCATTATCACCAACCACGGCAAAACCATTGATGCTCATCGCACCCAGTTCATCGACTTTGATGTTACCGGCACGAGTGTATGCCTCATTGCCGGTAGGGGTTTGTACACTGATGTAGCCTTCACCCATGATGGCAATGTCTAGCGCTCGGCCCGTTTTCACCACATCGCCAGCATCAAAGCGTGTCGCTGCCGAGTTGGTGACCACCATAGTGCGGCCATCAAAACCAGAACCTTGTAGGGGAATGCTTTTAACGCGTTCCATATCTGCGCGAAAACCTGCAGTGTCCGCGTTCGATAAGTTGTTGGAGCGAACGTGTTGCGCTTTGAGTACTCGGCTCGCCCCTGTGGTTGCTGTGAATAACAAGCTATCCATGCTCTACACCTTATACTGCGTTAAACAGAGCTTGAGTGAGCTTGTCAGACGTTGAGATGGTTTTAGCGTTAGCTTGATAGTTGCGCTGTGCTGTCATCAAGTTCACAAGCTCAGAGGTCAGGTCAACGTTCGAGCCTTCCAATGCACCCGGCGTTAGGTCGCCTAACACACCAGAGCCAGGGGTACCCATGACTGGTGCCCCTGAGCCATAGCTTTGAGTCCATGCGGTACCATTGGTTTTCGCAAGCCCTTGAGGGTTGGCAAAGTTGGCTAACACCACTTGTCCTTGCAGTTGAGATTGACCATTGGTGTAGGTCGCAAACACCATGCCGTTATCTTCAACGCGTACGCCTGCTAATTCACCAGAGGTGTAACCGTTGGGATTGTTGGTACTCACACCAAATGCCGCTCCAAACTGAGTGCTGCCTTCGAGGCTAATATCGATGCTCATGGCATTCGCACCTGCCGCAGGAAACGCAACGTTAAAACTACCCGTTGGCGAGGCTAGTGTGCCATCCGGATTGAAGGTAACCGGAACCGTTTGTGCTGGCGTACTGCCACCATCAACCTGAACATTCACTTCCCAAGTATTGTCTGCAGTCTTAGTGAAGTACTGAGTCACCGTATGCGAGTTGCCTAATGAGTCATAAACTTTGGAGGTATATGATGAGTTGAAAGAATCTGGATCTGCTGGGTCAAAAGGATTCACCGTTTGATCGACGATTTTTGAGCTGGCGTCAAAGTTAGCCACGAAGTCCAACTTATCAGTCGCTTGTGCGGCTAGTGATGAAGTACTGATCTTCAGATCACCCACTGAACCCGTCAGTAGATTATTGTTGCTATCAACACCATAACCTTGTAGTTTCGCTCCCGTATTACCAACCACATAGTTGTCTTTATCGGTACCAAATACGCCCGCACGGGTATACAGCGTTTGCCCCATATGGTCTTTAGTGACGAAGAAGCCATTACCATTGATGGCCAAGTCCATAGCACGACCTGTTCCCGAAACCGAACCGTTCTTATCAAAGTTTTGCGAGATGGATGCGACTTCTACCCCTCCGGCTTGCATACCGTTATACACCGCAGAGAATTCTGTGCGCGCTTCTTTAAAACCGTAAGTCGATGCGTTAGCGATATTGTGGCTGATGGTATTAAGCTGAGTGTTAGTAGCGTCCAAGCCACTTAATGCGATATCAAAGCTCATAATGTCCTCTAATTCTGATAATGTGTCTCAGCACGTTGTTGTGCGATGAGCGTAGGCGCTAGGCACCAAACTGACTGATTTGATAGAAAGGCACATTGCCAACACCAGCGATATTCACCATGGCTGCGCCTCCGTTACTTGGAATTCGTACTTGCTTCACTTCACCGGCAAGCAATAAGTTAGGGTCCGCCTGACCTTCTTGAACCTCTACCGATAGCGAATACTTACCGGGCTTAAGACCCAACTCTTCAGGGTTGATTGAAAAATCCACGTCTCCCGCAGGGTGTGCGCCAAGCGGTACTTTGGTTTTCTGACCGAACTCGTCTTCTACAACTAAGGTCACTTGATTGGATGAATGCGCCAGCTCAACGCGGCCGTTTTGTATCCCGTCCGATAACTCCACTTCATTACCACTGACATACACGGTTTGCCCCACGAGCCCTGCCGTTGAAAGCACCTGCATGTTATCCAGCAGTACCATACTGTTTTGCATCAGCATCGACATATTCTCGGTACTCTGTACCTGTGAAAACTGTGCTAATTGGCTGACATACTCAGTGCCGTCTAGTGGGTTCAGTGGGTCTTGGTTTTGAATCTGCGCCACCATCAAGGTGATAAACTCATTTTGCAGTGACGTTGCGCTGTTCATGTCTTGTGGGTTAGCCGCGATACCAGCATTACTTTGACTCGCAACCGGCGTGTCCGTATCCAGAGCGGTAAATTGCGCGATACTCATTAGCGTCCTTCTCCTAGTCTCAACAAGCCTTGCTGCATGCTTTTCACATTAGCCAGCACTTCAACGTTGGTTTCAAAGCTGCGAGTTGCCGACATCATATCGGCCATTTCCGCCACCACATCGACACCTGGGTAGTACACATAGCCTTCTTCATTTGCCAGCGGGTTATTCGGTTCAAAACGCTGATCGGCTTTGGTATCACTTTGCACCACATCAACAATGCGCACTTCCGCATTCGGATACACATTTTGTCCCGCGGCAAGTTGAGTTTGACTGTATACCGTGGCAAATACTGGCTTTAACGCTTTGTAAGCATCATCTGGGTTAGCCGACACGGCATCAGCGTTTGCCAAGTTACTTGCCACTGTGTTCAATCGCACAGTTTGCGCCGTCATCGCAGAGCCTGCGATGGAATAGATATCAGTGAATGACATGATTAGCGTCCCTCTATCGCTTTAGCCAAACCACTGAATTTCATATTCATAAAGGTCAGACTGGTTTGGAAATCCATATTGTTTTGGGTGAACTTGGCTTGCTCTACACCGAGCTCAACGGTATTGCCGTCTTTACTGTTTTGGTAAGGCACTGAGTATTGCGTCGCAATGTCCAATTTTGGTGTTGGCGTATGCACACCATTTGGATTGGCTTGCTTCATCACGGTGGTAAAACTCAAGTCTTTGGCTAGGTATCCAGGGGTATCGACATTTGCTAAGTTACTAGCAAGCACCTTGGTACGCTGAACCCGAAAGTTGAGTGCTTGTGGGTGAACCCCCAATGCACTATCAAAACTGATTGCCATGTCTCTTGTCCTTAAATGGGCGAAGTACCAAGGGAAATAACAAGATATGTGCCAATTTTTTTATAAAACAAAAACAATGACTTACATATTTATCAGGAAATGGAACTTCCGTTTTACGGAAGCAAGACGTGGGATGAGGAAGTGGCTAGGAAGTGCTTTTTTGCTGCTGCTTACTTTACCTTCACAGGCCGAAATTCAGCAAAAAATGACGCCACAAGACGTGGAAGTGGCAGTACAACAGTCCGTCTTGGCGGAGATCGAACGCACCGCCCAGAGACAAAACTGGCAACACTACGAAACCAATCTGGTGATGTTCGTTCCAGAGTCAGCAAAACATTTAGCGAAATGCCAAGCACCATTGATTATCACAAGCCGAGATAGTCAGGCACTGCCTGTAGGCAACTTAAGACGCAGTGTGCAATGCCAAGATGGTCACAACGATTGGCGCATCAATACCAGCGCCAAAGTGACCTTATCGCTGCCTGTGGCCGTCGCCAGTCAAACATTAAATCGAGACACTCAGATCACTGCTGCATCAGTACAACTGGAAACTCGCACTCTCAATCGCGCCGTTCATTTCGTTGCCGATTTATCACAAATCATTGGCAACCAAGTCTCTCGCCGTATGCGAACAGGGCAAATCATTGATGCCAGCTTCGTGGTCAAGCCCCCGCTCGTCGAGAAGGGCAATGAAGTCGTCATCATTGCAACAAAAGGAAAATTCAATGCCAGCACGAAAGGCATTGCGTTGGAAACCGGTGGAGCTGGGGAGCAAATCGAGGTGCAAAATAGCCAATCTAAGAAAGTAATTCGAGCTGTGGTAACAGGTTTGAACCAAGTTCACACTCAGTTCTAATTTCTGGCTCAAGATAACAATTTTCGATTTTAGTGCTCGAATCAAATCGGATTTCTGCTGTAAAAAAATAAAAAGACCCAAATTCATCAAGGCAGATTTAATACTGCCTTCACTTTTGCCGCCCTATACTGTTAACGACACAGCGACAGGACAACATAGCAATGAAAATCGACAAGGTGGCCGGTGGGCACGTCCCTCAAACCAACTTTAATCAATCTAAAACACAGACCACTGAAGCTCCGACGCGCAAGACCGTTTCTGAGTCGGCGTTTAATGCCAATACAGCAGCATTGGATAAAGCCCAAGCCGAACTTGCCGCAATGCCGAATGTCGATATGGCAAAGGTTGAGGCGGTTCGTAATGCACTGGCGAAAGGTGAGTTGGGACTAGACGTCAAAGCGTTATCACAAGCAGTAATGCGTTTTCATACAGGACATGAGTCTTAGCCGTTATTTAATGGGCTATGTCTCAGCAAGAGGACAACTAAATGGCAGCAACAAGGACAGAGCTAGTCCAGCAATTTGTACTTTCAATCTCTGAAGACATCAAGCTTTATCGAAAGCTATTGGCACTGCTACAGCATCAAAAAGCGCTGTACTTAAAGTTTGATGGTGAAGCATTGAGTAACAATATTCATAACCAACTGCCAGTTCTCAAGCAACTAGGAAGCAATGCCAGTAAACGCAGCCACACGTTGCAACAACTGCAACTACCATGTTCTGAAAACGGAGCTAAAAAGCTCATTCGCGCTCTGCCAGCCAAGCTGTCCGATAGTATTGCCAAGCAATGGCAAATTCTAGAGGCGCTGATTAAAGAGTGTCAAAAGTACAATCATGACAATGGACAAAGTTCGGCCGCTTTCCATGAGTTACTCGGGGAGTTAACAGGGCAAAAACAACACTGTTATGGGGAACATGTCAGGTAACCTGAACCGCAACATCTACTGTTACCACTTACTATTATGGGTGGGAATTATCTTTGCGTGTCTCTGGTTTCGTCCTAGTCATGCGAATAGTCGGCCGCCAGAGAGTGCAATCCAGCCCCATTTAGACACTCTAAAGCCTTACCAAAAACAGATCATGAAGAAGTTTGAAGAATTCAACCCTTTGGTCGATGAGATCTTCAAACAGCTCTCTAAGCGTTCTCTGCCAGACAGTTTAGTTTTAGTTCCCATGCTTGAGTCCTCCTATAACCCTAAAGCTATTTCGCCTGCAAAAGCAGCCGGGCTTTGGCAGCTAATGCCGGCTACTGCGAAACGTTTTGGGCTCACAGTGACTCAGCAGCACGACCAACGTTTTGAGATAGCGCCGAGCACACATGCGGCGATGCAATATCTCGACTTTCTGTATAACAAGTTTGACGGTGATATTAACCTGACTCTCGCCGCCTACAACGCAGGTGAAGGGCGTGTACAGCGAGCCATCAAAAGAGCGGGTAGTCGGCAATTTTCAGATTTACGATTACCCACTGAGACCACACACTACGTTCACCGGTTTTATGCTCTATTGGCATTAGTCGACGTGAATTCACTAAGACAAGATCGCGTGACGACAATGTGGCTGTTTGCCAGCGAAACCCATTGGCAACAAGCACCGCTTATCGACTTAACACCACTGCCCCCCTTGATTTCGCTGTGACTAAGCTAACAATCTGAAAATTGCTTGTTCCCATCACCTTATTCACTGGTAAGATGCTGACATTCTAACCTATTCACCCAGACTCACTTTCATGCATAACGAACGCAAGGCAATCATCTTCGGATTGTCCGCTGTCCTCCTGTGGTCAACAGTCGCGACGGCATTTAAATTGACTTTAGCTGAATTCACACCAGCACAAATGGTCGCAGCAGCCTCATTCGCCTCAACCCTTGCCTTAGTCGCAGTCTGCGCATTTCAAGGTACCTTGTCGCAAGTAAAGACCACCTTTGTCTCAAACCCATTTTATTATCTGCTACTTGGTTTGATTAACCCGCTAGCATATTACCTAATTTTGTTCAAAGCTTACGACTTACTACCGGCTTCGCAAGCTCAGCCCATCAACTACAGTTGGGCCATTACCTTGACCTTAATGGCCGCGGTTTTTCTAAAGCAGAAAATTCGCCCTCAAGACTGGTTTGCATGTGCGTTGGGCTATTTAGGTGTTGTGGTTATCGCCACTAAAGGCGATGTACTGGGATTACAGTTCGATAGTCCTGCTGGCGTCGGTTTAGCCCTGCTTTCTACTCTACTTTGGGCGGGTTATTGGATCTTAAATACTCGCAATACCGCCGACCCTGTTGTTGGTGTGTTACTCGGTTTTTTAGTCGCACTACCGTTTGCCTTTGCCGTCGCACTTTATGAAGGCGCAGCGTGGTCAACCATCAGCATCAAAGGTTGGCTGGCGGTGTCTTATGTGGGTCTATTTGAGATGGGCATAACCTTTGTCTTATGGCTAAGTGCGCTGAAACTAACACAGAACACCGCTCGTATTAGTAACCTTATATTTGCATCACCGTTTATTTCTTTGATGTTGCTAGCATATGTTATCGGCGAAGAAATACATCCATCCACGTTAGTTGGCTTAGTACTGATTGTTATCGGACTAGTTGTTCAGCAAATCAAACGCAAAGCATAACTTCACTCCGCTTATCAACTGCAGTAAACCAAGCGTTTTAAACGTTTGGTTTACTGCATCATCAGCCGTTTTTTTCATACTTTTTTTACCTAGATCTCAAAAACGAACCTTTTCCGCCCTTCTCTTTATCAGCATAAAACTCCAGAAAAAACCACCAAAACAATCATTAACTCCAAATTGGAAAATGACATGGCCTTTTTGGCATTGCATCACTCTAAAAAACCTGTAGAAATGTAAGCGCACTAAATAAATTAATAATCAAAGTGTAAATATTTAGATACAGCCCAACACTCCCTCTACGGATAATAATGACAAAGGAAATGCTTTATGGATAATTCCATTCCTTCATCCAGTGCCGCTCGTCCCGGCATCTCTCAATTAATTCGTTCACTTGGCCCCGGCATTATGATGGCTGCCGCCGCCGTTGGCGGTTCACATCTCGTCGCTTCAACCAAAGCAGGTGCTATTTATGGTTGGCAATTAGCTGCACTCATTCTGCTCGTAAACCTATTTAAATACCCATTCTTCCGAGCAGGTGTTCAATATACCGTAGGTACTGGTGATAGCCTTATTCAAGGCTACGCGGGACTTGGTCGCGGCTACCTTTGGGTCTTCACGATTCTCAATGTTATTTCTGCAGTGGTAAACACCGCAGCGCTTCTACTATTCAGTGCCAGCCTACTTGGTTATTTCCTACCTTTTGAACTACCTTCGTTAGCTCTATGTGGTGTGGTCTTAGTGACTTGTGTAGCAATTTTGTTTGCAGGGCACTACAGGGCATTGGATGGGCTGTCAAAAGCCATCATGGCAACACTCACCGTTGCGACGGTTACAGCTGTCGTTATCGCCGCTTCTAACGGCAGTGTAGCTCCGGCAGATTATCAATCCCCTTCTCCTTGGACGATTGCCGCCATTGGCTTCATTGTGGTTACCATGGGTTGGATGCCTGCTCCAATTGAGATTTCTAGCATCACATCTATGTGGCTCAAGAGTCAGTGTAAGAAACAAAAAGTAACTGCTGAGTCTGCTCTGTTTGATTTCAACGTCGGTTATATTGGTACAGCAGTATTGGCGATTGTTTTTGTCGCCTTAGGTGCTTTGGTAATTCATGGCTCTGGTACTGAGCTTTCAGCATCAGGCGTAGGATTTTCCCATCAGTTGGTTAGCATGTATGCTTCGACCATCGGTGAATGGTCTCGTTATCTAATTGCGGTCATCGCCTTCTTCTGTATCTTTGGTAGTACTATCACGGTGATCGACGGTTATTCACGCGCAATCGCGGAGTCACAACGTCTGCTACAAGATCAAACGGAAGAGAATCCGAAGACTTATCAAGCCTGGGTCATCGTGGTTTCTATTGTCGCGATCTCTATCATCGCCTTCTTTGCTCAAGCGCTAATGCCAATGCTCAACTTTGCGATGATCATGGCCTTTGTGACGACGCCTATTTTTGCTCTTTTGAACTACATTCTTGTCTCTAAAACGGAGCTACCGACAGCTCTCCAAATGGGCAGTAAGCTAAAAGCACTGTCAATTCTAGGCTTAATCTATTTGTTCGGTTTCCTCGCCTTATTCATTTGGTGGAAATGGATAATGTAAAAACAGCAACGCCGAGCTCAATGCTCGGCGTTTTTTTAGGCTAGCGTATAATTATGTATTTGATTACAAGAACGCTAAGAACGGAGAGATACAAAGCAGGATACCCGTTACGATAATCATGTTGGTCGCCATGCCTTTATACTTCGCTAAGTGCGGGACTTGATACACCAAGTACGCTGGAATCAAACAGCCAACCAAACCAAACACAGGGCTACAAATCGAAGTAAATGATAGGATTGGAGCATTGATGGCGATAGCACCCCAAGCAAGTAATATAATGAAAACAGTAACCAACTTGCTGATCAATTTAGCATCTACTTGAGACTCATCGTATTTACGTAGAATCACATTCATAGCCAAACCAGTACACGCTTCCTTGAATGCCAAGAATACGCCGAAGAAAGACGTCACAACAGCAAAGATATTGATTACGATACCAGCAATGGTCGCCCAGCTGCCTGGGAAGTATTTAGCAATAATCGCTAACGCAGAAATGTTTTGGTTCATTGCATCAGCCGCTTGGTCTTGGCTGATAGCAAACGTAAAGGAAACAGCAAAGAAGAATACGATAACAAAGAGAATCGCAAAGGCAATCTTCATCGCACGGGTCGCTTTATAACGCGCAACTTCGATAGACTTCTCGTGAGAGCGATAAGAAATCACCATCGGGCTAAGAGACTGGATGAATAAAATTGAGGTCAGCGTAAATGGTAGAGTAATAATGGCATCTTTAATCATAGGGCCTATATTGCCCACCGCTGGAATATTATTAAAATCCCATCTTGCAACCAAAAGCACACCCATTAGTGCAACCAGTGAGAGGACCGTTACTGCCATAAACCCAGACAGTTTAAACAACAGCTTTTCACCTTTAGAGCCGATAAAAGAAAGCACACAAATAAGTGCTAATCCATAAAAAACATTATCGCTTAACTTCGTTTCTGTCACTCCAAATGAATGCAGGTATGATGCACTGTCATTAGTCACTGCTAGGGAATAAACTAACACCCAGATAACTAGCATGATGAAATATAATGCACCTAAAGCCATACCCCAGTTCTTGCCTAAATAGCCAGTAATGACTCCCGGATAGTCAGTACATTCTTTTGATTCAGCCAATGTATTAATGAACAGCTTTTGGAATAAGTACATGGCAGGGTAACCAATAACCGAAGAGAGTAAGAAAACCCAAAGTCCCATTACCCCGACTTGAACCGGAAGAAATACGATACCAGCACCAATAGCCATACCGATACTCATCACAATCCAACCAATATCTACGCTATCGAATTTAATGGCTTTTTGCCATTCTTGCAGCGACATTCCTGCTTTTTCGTAAGGCGTTTCTTGCTCTCTTAGCTCGATGCCATCACTAATCTGTGTCATTGTACGTCTCCGTTTTGGAATTAATTATTGTTCTATTTTTTTGTTATTTTCTAAGTGGAACTTAGATGATTTTTAGAGAGTACATTAACAATATGAGAAAATTTTTTTCCTTTTCTTAAATTAAAATAGATAATTAGAATATAATTCTACTCATAGAGACACTGCACAAAAACAATTTCTCACTTTGATTACAATCAATAAACCCCAACTTTAAACAATGCATATTTGTGACATAGCACAATATTTAACAACAATAAAAACGTTAACTAATATGTCCTTCAAGTTGAACAAGATCACACAATAAGAAATAAAATAACCAAAAATAAATAACCGAACCAATTTCCTCTTATTTTATATCTGCACTAATAATAAATAACAATATATAAAAAGCCTTTTATTTCAAATAAGAATAATAAACCCTTTTATGAAATTTGTTCTAAAATCTACTTATAGGTATTTCTTTGCAATATAAATTCAACAATTACACAGAAAATAACGTTAATAACAAATATTACTAACATGCTATTAAGCACGAATATACGCTCCATAAAGAGAGGAAAGAAGGTGGTTTTAGGCTGAAGAAAACAACCCTACAAGAAAAGTAAAAAAGGCCAATGAAGCATTGGCCTTTTATTGTATTCAATTTAGCTTATTTTTACGTATCAACACATAGAGCAATTTGGGCACCAAAGAGCGTTACTTGTTCACCATGATCTCTAGAATTTGAACATCAGTCTGAGTCATCGCGCCATTTGCAAGACTAGAAAGATTACGAATAGACTCATCCACATTTTCTGAGACAATGCCTTCGTTTCCTGTTACGCGAATACCATCCAACGCCATCAATGTCGCCTTAAAAGCAGCACCAGCAGAGGATGAGACCTTCATAGCGCAACTGGTTTTCGCACCATCGCAAATCATGCCTGCCACGTCACCAATCATGCTACATATCGCATCGCTAATTTGTTTGAAGTTACCACCGAGAAGCCATGTCATTCCGGCCGCAGCTCCCATCGAAGCGGTTGTCGCTCCGCATAGTGCCGACAATTTATGTTGATAGCTCTTAATATAGACTGCCATTAAATGAGATAACATCAGTGCTCGAATCATGGTTTCTCGGTCAGCATGCACATGCTCAGCTACTACCACAACAGGCATTGTTGCGGAAATACCTTGATTTCCCGAACCCGAATTACTCATCGCTGGCTTCATCGCACCATCCATACGAGCATCCGACGCAGCCGAAGTTCGACAAAGTACGTCCGTCATCAAGCTTTTAGCAAGCAAACCTTTGTCGACATTACGCTTAAATGTAGCGCCAACTTGCAAACCATAGTCTTGGCTTAACCCTTCATGGGATAGGTCATTGTTCAGCTGATAGGCTTGCTCAATAAAGCTGATGCTTTCTAACGGCGCATTCAGAGCAAAGTCAAAAATGTCCTGTGCGCAAGCATCTTTCATTGGACTTTCTGTTGGCTCAGAAGCTGTTTCTGCCTCTTGCTCTTGTGTATTGATGTAAGTGGTTAAGCCATCCTCTTCAATCGACACTACATTAGTATGGCTGTCTGCAATGGTCACAGCGACGCGATGTTCACCATCACTGACCACGACTTTGGCATAAATAATGTTGAGCACGTCGGCTACTTCGACCGTCACTGCACTTTGCAATGATTTCGCTTGAGTCACATCTTCCGGCGTAATATTTTTGAGAACTTCAAGCCCAGCCTCTGGCTCACCAGCCACGGCACCGATAGCGGCCGCGATCGACAACCCAACCATTCCCGTGCCAGGAACACCAACACCCATACCATTTTTCATTAAGTTAGGAGAAACATGGACCGAGATCATCTGGATATCTCCAGCAAGCTTTTGAGCGGCAATCGCACTCGCTAGTGCAACCGATACTGGCTCAGTACAACCCAATGCAGGTACGACTTCTTTTTTAATTAAGCGGGTAAAACCATCCCAAAGTTCAGTTCTCATAAATACACCTATACTCACCAAGCCTCAGAATTCCAAGACCGAAAATTATGAATCTCAACCCGTTCAACAAGCGTTTCAGGCTGATATGCTTTTAAGCGAATAGGTACACTATACGAGCTTTGTTAGAGATTTTTTTTACCTTATTTACTATCAAAAACCAAAATTGGAGAATTATTTTCTCCAATTACCTCTTTAAAAATAAGGTCTTTTAAGTGCATCACATTTTTAGATAGGATAAAGAGAGTTGAAGATGAGAGTTAGTACACGATGGACTTCTCTAAATGTGTAGAAGCCCAACGAGAGAGAATGCTGAATAGTGTGGCTAATTAAACGTGCTGACCAGCTACAAAACCGGAAGACCAGCACCACTGGAAGTTGTAGCCACCAAGCCAGCCTGTGACGTCCATGACTTCGCCAATAAAGAACAAACCTTGGATCGATTTGCATTCCATCGTTTTAGAAGAGAGATGATCGGTATTCACACCGCCAAGCGTCACCTCAGCCGTTCGATACCCTTCAGTGCCATTCGGTGCGATTTTCCAGTGCTCTAATGCTTCGCGAATTGCCACCAACTCTTTGGCGTGGTACTGCTTCAATGGTTTGTCTGCAAATACTTTGCGCTCAATAAGCACTTCCACTAAACGTTTAGGAAGCACACGTGCCAGAGTATTCTTCAAGCTTTGATTTGGGTGCTTTTCCAACGAACGAGCAAGCAGTTCATCAATATCCGCTTCTGGAGCTAGGTTAACCGACACACTTTGACCCGGCTTCCAGAAAGAAGAAATCTGTAGCACTGACGGTCCAGACAGACCACGGTGAGTAAACAGCAAGGCTTCTTTAAACAAAGTGCCGTCATTAGCGGTAATCTCCGCAGGTACCGCAATACCCGATAGCTCCGCAAAATCCTCTTTGTCTTCCTTGTGCAGAGTAAATGGCACTAAACCCGCAGTTGTAGGTTTTACTTCGAGACCAAACTGCTCAGCAATCTTATAACCAAACGGGGTTGCCCCCAGTTTAGGCATCGATAACCCACCAGTAGCGACAACCAATGATTCACATTCGATAACATCAGTATCAGCGTGCAAAGAGAAACCGGACTCCGTCTTCTCAATACTGTGTACGTCGGTTTGATAACGGAAGCGAATATTCGGTGTTTCACATTCTGACAGCAGCATCTTGACGATATCTTTTGCCGACTCTAAACAGAACAGTTGGCCGTGATCGCGCTCTTCAAACTCAATGCCGTATTTGCTCACCATGGCAATAAAATCCCAGTTGGTATACTGAGACAGGGCCGATTTCACAAAGTGTGGATTGCTACACAGATAGTTACTGGCAGAAACGTCGTAGTTGGTGAAATTACATTTACCACCACCAGAGATAAGAATTTTTCGACCTGGTTTTTTGGCGTGATCAAGCACGAGCACACTACGCCCACGTTTTCCCGCTTCTGCTGCACACATTAAACCTGCAGCACCAGCACCAATAACAACCACATCTACTTTTTGACTCATCACGACGTTCCGACAAGAATTTCAATAAAAAAAGGATGTGCTGATTGCACATCCTTTCGACAATTTGGCGCTATTTTAGCGACTTCATTAAATAAAGCCAACTCCCCGGAGCCATTAGCCCGGTTCGCGACAACGCCTTATCCTTGTGTTACCTCAATCTCACCTTATAAAAGGTGCCGTAATGCTTTGTCGTTAAAGCAAAAATCCAGCAAACAAGGTGACACCAATAAGCGCACAGCAAAGTACAAACAGCTCACGCACTCTGTCGCACTTTCCGGTAAACACTGGATCGTGGTGGTGGAGGTATTCTTTAGTTTTGAGATAGTGATACAGTCTCACTTGCTTCGACATATTGCCGTGCGCCGTAAAGAAGCCTCGTCCATCCACTTGCTGATAGAGCAACGGATGCGCTTCACGCATGATGAATATAAGTGCGCGTAGTGCTGTCAGATACCTCGCCATATTGACTGAGGTAATGAGCATCAATGCTAATAGAATAGTGTCTCCACTGATCATCTTTTCCTCCCTACATCTTCCTAGACACCCAAGAGAAAAAGACGAACAGTCGACTTTTAGACGCTGAGATTACTCAGCTGGGGCGTCCATAATGGAAGAAGAACCCTCTTTTGCTAACACTGCTAAATCTTTGTCGATAAAGAATAGCGCCTGACCATTCTCACCTACGAGTTCTAGCTTATCTAAGATCCCTTTAAACAATTTTTCTTCTTCGTGTTGCTCCGCAACATACCACTGAAGAAAGTTAAACGTTGAGTAGTCCTGAGCGGTGAACGCCACATGAGCAAGCTTGTTGATTCTTTCAGTAATCATCTGCTCATGCTTATAAGTTTCACGGAACACATCACCTAGACTTTCGAAATCATGTCTTGGAGCTTCGATGCTACCTAAAATCGGTAACGCACCAGTCTCACTCACATAAGTAAACAGTCTGTGCATGTGCTGCATTTCTTCGTCAGCGTGTTTACGAAGAAATAGCGCCGCGCCTTCAAAACCTTTGTCTTCACACCAAGCACTCATTTGTAAGTATAGATTGGATGAGAAGAATTCGAGGTTAATTTGCTCATTCAGATGCTGAACCATTGCTGGAGAAAGCATTCTAGACTCCTAATTTTATTTCAAAAGTTAACGCCACTATAACATAACTTATTGAGGAGTCTCTGATCTCAAACCCAAACTCGCAACCTGCTGGATACTCAATCGCTACTTTTGATTCTAGAAAACTTTGGCGACTTTGCTCACAATTTATTGTCTTGTTGCTGAGAATTAACTTTATGGACTCCACTTTTTCATCTCTAGCTGGCGCAAAACAGGCTCTCTGTTCAAACGCGATATGTCTTCACAGGATCACGAATGACCGCCTGTAATTTGTACTTTGGATAACGATTTGAGATCACATCAACATAATTTTAAGGAGGAAAATGCTATGTTTTCCATAGTACTAACGTCAGGAGGAGTGCGTTATGAGTTATAAACATATTATGGTCGCATTAGATCTCTCAGAAGAAAGCAAAATGCTCATAGACAAGGCGGTCTCTCTCGCGAAGCCACTGGATGCAGAGGTTTCATTTATCCATATTGATGTCAATTATGCCGAGCTGTACACCGGGCTGATTGATTTAAACATGGCCGAGACACAACATCAGGCGATGGAAGCCTCGATGACTCAATTAAGAGATTTCGCAGAATACGCAGGTTACCCAATTAAGCATTCATTAGTAGGTAGTGGTGATTTAAGTAACGAGCTACGCGATACCATTGGTGAATACAATGTCGACCTTGTGGTATGTGGTCATCACCAAGATTTCTGGAGTAAAATCCTGTCTTCGACTCGCCAGCTTATCAATACCTCACCTGTCGATATGTTAGTGGTTCCGATTAAGGACTAACTTGCAGTAAAAGGCTTCGAAAGGAGCCTTTTTTGATCCGATCTGTATTGATTCACAAAGATGTTACAATAGCTCCATCGTTCACATTAACAACATGTTTAAGCAATGGGTTATCTTTATTCTGTCACTCTGCTTTGGGCTTTTTCTTTTAGCCTAATCGGGGTCTATCTAGCGGGTCAGGTGGATTCGTGGTTCTCAGTTCTAATGCGTGTGGTGCTAGCCGCGTTAGTCTTTTTGCCTTTTACTAACTTTAGACAAGTGCCAGGAGCCTTAAAAGCCAAGCTGATGGCCATTGGTGGTATCCAACTAGGCTTGATGTATTGCTTCTACTATCAGTCCTTCTTATTGCTATCCGTACCTGAAGTGTTGCTGTTCACTGTTTTTACTCCCATTTACGTAACACTTTTCTATGACTTCCTAAAAGGACGCTTTTCTCCTTGGTATTTTATCACTGCCGCGATTGCGGTGGCTGGCGCTGCCTTTATCAAATTTGCAGGTATCAACGACAACTTCATCACGGGCTTTCTCGTGGTACAGGGAGCCAACCTCTGTTTTGCTATTGGACAGGTTGGTTATAAATATGTGATGGAGCAAGCAGACGTTGAACTGCCACAGCATAGTGTGTTTGGTTACTTCTACTTTGGAGCAACCATCGTGGCAACGATCGCCTTTGCGCTGTTTGGCAGTTTTGACAAGATGCCGACCACCAACCTGCAATGGGGCGTGCTAATTTACTTGGGTGTAATTGCATCGGGCTTGGGGTATTTCATTTGGAACAGAGGGGCGTGTCTGGTCAATGCAGGGGCGCTAGCCGTGATGAATAACTTATTGGTTCCTGCCGGGCTTATCGTCAATATTGTGATTTGGAATCGCGATGTGGATTTAGTAAAACTGTCGATTGGAGGCGGTATCATTCTGCTGTCGTTAGTGGTCAACGAACTGTGGGTGAAACCGAGAGCGGAAGCCCAGTTCAATAACGCTTAGGACTTCCATCTAGAGAAAACTAGTGCAGCTGTTCTGGCTGCACTTTAACAACCTGTTTCTCAACCACATTGGCCGCGAGCTGATACTTCTGTTCCAACTTACTCTGTTTACGAGCGAGCTTTTGGCTCTTCTTGAGTACTTTCAGCAACTTCTTCTGAGCTTTTTTCTGTGCCTTTAGGGCCTTCTTGGCTCGTTTTACCGCTTTTTTGTCCACTACGTCCATCATCTCTGAATCAATCAAATTTGCCTCTAACACTGATGTTTTGCTTACTTTTTTCTCTGAGAGCTTTTCCAACTTAGCAGGGCGAATTTGAGGCAAAGCTTCAGCAAGAACACCACATTGCTGTTGCTCGTGAACTGGCTTATTTTGACAAGAGGCAGGAGGAATCGCGGCAGGCTTGCACAGCGTTGATTTGTCCACAGAAGATCGGGAACAGGAGCGGCATAGGTATTTAGGCTCAGTGACTAATCGGTGTATTTCACCGAGGTTGTCGCTAATATCACGACGATTTAACTTACACAGACGCTTACTCATACCACTCTCCAACACCCAGACAACGAAAACAGGAATGATTCTTAGTTAGATATAACGTCTAATGCGGGCAGTTTCAAGTAACTTGCTCCAGTTACAACGAGCAAATTACTCAAATAAACAAATGAAGAGCGTTAACTCATTGATGCGTTGACATAAACATCAAAACGGTTTTTTTTGGTTTCAATCGCCATTGTCGGTTTTTTCTCATCCAGCCAATTGGCGTAATCAGGACGTTTCACCACAACCCGCTTAGTCGCAAGCTTCAGAGCTGGATCCAGTAACCCATCGGCATCTGTATCAGCGCCGACCAAAGACTGGAAAACTCGCATCTCTTTTTTTACCAGAGCAGATTTTTTCTTGTTTTCTGGATGCGGGTACATCGGGTCAAGGTAAACGACATCGGGGCGTTCAAACTGGCTGTCATCGGCGAGGGAATCCAAAGCTTCCAAGCTTGATGCGTGCAACAGAGACATTCGCTCGCTGACCCACTCTCCGATTTCTTCATCCTGCTTGGCACGTGAAAGACCGTCATCAAGTAAAGCGGCCACTACCGGGTGTCTTTCTACCATTTGTACTTTACAGCCCAGAGAAGCTAGTACAAAAGCATCGCGGCCCAGACCTGCTGTTCCATCAAGAACGGTGGGGGTCGCACCTTTATTTAACCCTGCCGCTTTAGCAATAGCCTGTCCCTTGCCACCTCCAAACTTACGACGATGAGCCACCGCACCACCAGCAAGATCAACAAAGATAGCGCCTAGTTTAGGCTCATCCAACTTGCGTAGTTCTAGCCTTTCTTCAGTTAAAACCAGAGCGAACTCAGACGATTGGCACGCCGTTAAGCCCCAACGACTGGCAAGATCCAGTAGCTGTTGTTGGCGTGGCTCATGTTCGCAGATAAGTTGGATTTGCAAGATAGGCTCCGAATAAGGCTAAGGTATAGCGCGCAAGTTTACCTCAAGTCGCAACGGTGACCAATAACCGTGATCCGCACAAAGACGACCAGATGGAAATAGTGATAAGCTTTAGCCCCATCAATACGACCATAACCTAGGACTCGATATGCATGCCACTAATGGACTTGATGACCTCGACAAAGCGATCCTAAAAACACTGATGGAAGATGCCCGTCGCCCCTATGCAGAGATGGCGAAGCAATTCGATGTCAGCCCTGCCACTATCCATGTGCGCATTGAAAAGATGAAAGCCGCTGGAATTATCGAAGGTACCGAAGTGGTCGTGAATACCAAAAAACTCGGCTACGACGTGTGCTGTTTTATCGGTATTAACCTTTACGCTGCGCGTGACTACCATTCTGCACTAGAGAAACTAAATGCCTTGGATGAAGTGGTTGAAGCCTACTACACCACAGGGGCATATAACATCTTCGTGAAGCTGATGTGTCGCTCAATTGAGGAGTTGCAGCACGTGTTAATCGATAAACTGCAAGCGATTGAAGAAGTACAATCGACGGAAACGTTGATCTCGTTGCAGAACCCGATTAGTCGCAATGTGAATCCTTAAGGGTTGTGTGCGCCGTATGTAGATTCCTGCGAAGCTAGCGGAATGACGGAACATTTTGAGGAAATATACTTTTAAGTCCGTCCCCCTGCGCAGACAGGGGTCTACTCCAAAGCCCCACCAACCCAAAAAAAGGCGCTCTTTAGAGCGCCTTTTTACTATCCCAAGTGAAGGATTAAACCCACTTAGTCTTCGTTGCTTCTTTCACTGCAGACATAACCAGCGTCGGTAGTGATGCTGCCATAACGACACCGAATAAGTGACCTGCTGCTAATGCTTCCGTGTTGAAGATTAGCTGACCTAGACCGGTATAAATAACCCCTAGCGATAGAATCGCTGACACCGCTACCGCACCTAGTAGATACGGGTTAGTGAATGGGTTTCTGCGGTATAGCGACGTAAAGGTACGTGAGTCAAATAGGTGCCATAGCTGAGCAAACACCAGCATCGCAAATGCCATTGTCTGTGCGTAGTTCGCTGAGAAACCGTTCGTCAGTGCCCAGTTAAACGCCATGTAGCTCATGCCACCTAGTGCCAGACCACGAGTCAGGATACGAGTACCTAGATGGTCACTGAAGAAGCTCTCGTTACGTTTGCGAGGCTTACGCTCCATCAGATCTTTCTCTTCTGGCTCAACACCTAACGCTAGTGCTGGTAGACCGTCCGATACCAAGTTGATCCATAGAATCATCAATGGTGTTAGCGGCAAAATAGCTTCTGGGCCCATCATTAAGAATGCGAACAGAATTACCGATACTTCACCAACGTTCGCTGTCAGAGCCTGACGGATGAACTTACGAAGGTTATCGAAGATTTGACGACCTTGGCGTACCGCTTTCACGATAGTGCTAAAGTTGTCATCCAGTAAGATAAGGTCACCTGAGTCTTTCGCAACCGACGTACCAGTAATACCCATGGCAACGCCAATGTCTGCGCGGCGCAGTGCTGGCGCATCATTCACACCATCACCTGTCATCGCAGCCACTTCGTTGTTGAACTGTTGAGCTTGAACGATACGTAACTTGTGCTCTGGCGTTACACGGGCAAATACCGCAACGTCTGGACAGATTTGACGAAGCTTATCATCGTCCATCTCATCGAGCTCTGCACCCGTCACAACCAAGTCTTTCTCACTACGGATGATACCGATATCACGAGCAATCGCCGCGGCAGTTAGCGCGTGGTCACCTGTGATCATTACCGTTCTTACCCCTGCTTGGTAGCAGCTTTCAATGGCATCGCGTACTTCAGGACGCGGTGGATCCATGATGCCGTATAGGCCAAGCACAGTAATGTCTTTCTCAAGCTCGCTATGGTCACGCTCAAGGTCAGCTTCAGATAACGCTTTATAGCCAACCGCTAGCGTACGTAATGCATCTTGAGCAAAGTTCTCAATCGCCGCTTCATAGTTCGCCACAACCTCTTCGCTCGGGCTTGCCGCTAGCGCTAAGTTGCCGTCTGTCGCGGTTGGTGTGTGGTCTACTGGCATACCATCAACCATAAAGCCTGCAGCATTGCGAAGAATCACATCTGGTGCACCTTTAATCGCTAGGAAATGGTTACCCTCTGGATCTTTAACAATCACTGATGCCATCTTACGAGAAGAGTCGAATGGGAACTTCTCAACAATTGAATAGCCGCCTGAAGTCAGCATCTCAGATTGGTTAAGACCCGCCTTCGCCGCCGCCACAATCAGGGCGCCCTCTGTTGGATTACCACGAACCGTCGACTTGTCGCCATCCATGATGTATTCAGAGTCATTACATAATGTTGCAACCACTAGCCCTTTCATCATCTCTGGGCTTTGCTTTGCATCTGTGCTGTGCGATAGCGGCTTAAATTGACCTTCAGGGCTGAAGCCTTTACCACTTACTTCCCAGTAACGACCGCTTGCATCATACGCCTTCATTACCTGCATTTGGTTTTGGGTGAGCGTACCTGTTTTATCTGAACAGATAACTGTGGTAGAACCTAAAGTCTCTATCGCCGCCAACTGCTTAGCCAGAGCATTATTCTTCACCATACGAGTAGAACCCATGGTCAGAACAATAGTGATAACCGTAGGAAGACCTTCAGGAATAGCGGCTACCGACAGTGAGATACCTGTATTTAAGATCTCTAGCCATGGCATGCCATAATAAAGACCAATCGCACACACTACTGCTACTACGCCAAGCGCAACTAGCATCAAAGTCTTGGCGATGGTATCCATACGCTCTTGCATTGGTGTCTTAGTTTCTTCAGTGTTCGCCATCAGGTCGGCAATGTGACCTACTTCGGTCTGCATACCTGTCGCCACAACTAAACCTAGACCCGTGCCCGACGTAACCATGGTAGTCATAAAGCCCATGTTTAACTGGTCACCAAGACCTACCGTTTCGTCGTCAATCACTTTAGCCGTTTTATCTACCGGTTCAGATTCACCAGTCAGTGCCGCTTCGTCGATAGACAGACGATTAGCTTCTAAGATACGAACGTCAGCCGCTAGGATGTCACCTGTGCTGATTTTTAAGATATCACCAGGCACGATGTCGCTAGCTGGAATATCAATCCATTCACCATCACGCTTCACTTGTGCAGACGGTGCGGCCATTTGGCGCAGCGCTTCCATCCCTTTCTGAGCTTTGAATTCTTGCCAGAATGCGATAAGCGCATTGATAAAGATGATCGCGGTAATCGCGATAGCATCCACTAAGTGTCCGGTGAAATAGGAAACAATGGCACCCACACCTAGAATGAAGATCAGTGGGTTTTTAAATTGATGAGCAAAGAGTTCAAGCGCAGATTTTCCTGCCTTTTCTTGAAGTTCGTTTTTACCGTACTGAGATTGACGCTCCGCCGCTTCTTGTGAAGACAAACCTTGCTCTGGCGCTACACCCATCATCTGTTGGGTATTCTCAACGGTTTCAGTGAACCACTTTTTAGTCATAGGGGATACTCCGAATAAATTCAGTCGACACCGGTAGAATGGCAAACCGATAAAAAGCAATCGCTGAATATAAATTTTTAAAATCTCAACGCTGTTTGCATGTTTATTAACAATTAATGCGTAAGCGATGAGTAAAAATAAATTACCCGAAACCAAATAGGCTTGTAATTAACTTTCGGAGCGCTTACATGCACTCTAGGACGATTCTTTGACTTAAAACAAACTAGTTTTTTATTCAGAGCTTAGAACTAATTATTCATTGTAAGCAGATTTTAATAACACCTAATTTTCACTGAAATAACACTTCTGTTTTTTCGAACATTGAAACTTGTTTACACGACGGACCTTGATCAAGGTCGGAAGGTTTTGATGACGAATTATCGATTATTAATCGCTATTCAATAGTTATTCAATTGGGGAGATATATCATCTTAACGGTCTTTTCTACCAACTTAACTATTGGCTCAGCCGGTAAAATTAGCTTTCTCAACATAATAAAAAAGCCCTCAATCAAAGATTAAGGGCTCCAAATATTACTTCAATTAGATACTACGCACTGATGCCAGAATGACGTAATAGAGCATCGATCTCCGGCTCACGACCACGGAACCGCTTAAATAGCTCCATTGGTTCTTCACTGCCACCCATTTCAAGGATGTTATTCAAGAAGCTTTGTCCTGTTTCTTTATTGAAGATGCCTTCTTCCTCAAAACGTGAATAGGCATCGGAAGACAACACTTCTGCCCACAAGTAGCTGTAGTAACCCGCGCTATAACCTCCCGCAAAGATATGACCAAAGCTGTGTGAGAAACGGTTCCATTCAAGACTTGGAAGTACGGCTACTTTCGACTTCACTTCTGCCAGAGTCTCTAGCACGCGTGCACCGATGTCTGGATCGTATTCCGTGTGCAGCGTGAAATCGAACAAACCGAACTCAAGCTGACGTAAAATAAACATCGCAGATTGGAAGTTTTTCGCCGCTAGCATTTTGTCGAGCATCTCTTTAGGTAGCGGTTCACCTGTCTCATAGTGGCCTGAAATAAACGCAAGTGCCTCTTCTTCCCAGCACCAGTTCTCTAGGAACTGACTTGGCAGCTCAACTGCATCCCAAGGAACACCGTTAATGCCTGAGACCGCCCCCGTATCAATCTTCGTCAACATATGATGAATACCATGACCTGTTTCGTGGAACAAAGTCACGACTTCATCATGAGTGAACATGGCAGGTTTACCGCCGACTGGCTTATTGAAGTTACACGTTAGATACGCCACTGGTGTTTGCAGTTCACCGTCAAGATCGGTGCGTCGTACACGACACTCATCCATCCACGCACCGCCACGTTTGTGCTCACGCGCATACAGATCAAGATAGAAGCTACCGCGCAGTGTGTCAGTGCTATCAAAAATATCGAAGAAGCGTACTGACTCATGCCAAGTGTCCACCCCTTCACGCTCTTTAATCTGCATCCCGAAGACGCGGTTTAGCACTTCAAACAGCCCGCTGACCACTTTTGATTCTGGGAAGTAAGGGCGCAGCTCCTCATTAGAGAATTGGAACAGGTGCTGTTTTTGCTTCTCACTGTAGTAAGCAATATCCCAAAGGTTTAGCTCTGTCACGCCGAACTCTTTTTCAGCAAACTGGCGTAGCTCTTCTACTTCACGCTCACCTTGAGGTTTAGCTTTAGTCGCAAGATCATTGAGGAAGCCAAGCACTTGGGCTGGGCTTTCTGCCATCTTGGTCGCCAGTGACTTTTCACTATAAGTACCAAAGCCAAGCAAGCGGGCGATTTCATGGCGCAGCTTAAGTTGCTCAGCGATAATCTCAGTGTTGTCCCATTTACCCGCATTTGGACCGCGATCAGAAGCGCGCGTCACGTAGGCTTCGTACAGCTCTTTACGTAGCTCTTGGTTATCGCAGTAGGTTAGAACTGGGAGGTAAGACGGAATATCCAATGTCAGTAGATAACCTTCTAACTCTTTCGCCTCAGCTGCCGCTTTTGCCGCCGCGAGTGCCGATTCTGGCATACCGGCTAGCTCTTTCTCATCAGTAATGTGCTTAGTCCAACCCATGGTGGCATCTAGGACATTATTAGAGAATTGCGAGCCTAGCTCAGACATACGCTTGCTGATTTCACCATAGCGATGCTGCTCATCAGCTGGCAGACCAATACCAGACAACTCAAAATCACGCAGTGAATCTTTGATGGTTTTCTGTTGCGCTTGGGAAAGCGTGTTAAACGCGTCACTGGCTTTGATCGCTTTGTACGCTTCATACAGCCCCTTGTGCTGCCCCACCCAAGTGCCGTATTCAGAAAGAATTGGTAGGCAGCTTTCATACGCTTCACGCAATTCATCACTGTTCATCACTGAGTTCATATGGCTCACAGGTGACCATAAGCGGCTAAGCTTGTCATCAATTTGCTCAATTGGCGCAACGACATTGTCCCAAGTCGGGTTGGTATTACCTTCAAGCACTTCGTCTATTTTTGCTCGGCATGCCTCAATCGCTTGTTCAACGGCTGGTTTCACATGCTCAGGCTTAATTTGAGAGAAAGGAGGTAAGTCGGTAAACGTCAGTAGTGGATTTGCCATGCAGCGTCCCTTTTTAGTTATTGGATTCCCTCACTTCATTGGAAGGCAAGTGAGCGTAATTAATAGATAAATGTAGTCTCGAAAGAGAAATTTCAATCCTTCGAGATTCAATTACGGTGATTCAAAACACCAACACCTCTGCCGCTTCTCGTCAGAAGAGGTTATAATCCGTCCATTATTGTTAAACAGAGTCTTTATTTTGCTGAGCTATCGTCACAGTTTTCACGCGGGTAACCATGCCGATGTGGTTAAACACATAGTACAAAGTCTTATCCTTAATTCACTAAAAAACAAGGAAAAGCCATTCGTTTATCACGATACTCATTCGGGCGTAGGCCGTTATGACCTTACCCACGAGTGGTCAGAGAAAACTGGTGAATACAAGCAAGGCATCGGCCGTATTTGGGGCAATGCCGACATTCCTGAAGATATCGCTAGCTACATTGAATCGATAGAGACACTGAACAACAGCGACACACTGCGTTATTACCCTGGTTCTCCTCGTGTGGCGCGTGCCCATTTGCGTCCTCAAGACCGCATGGTTTTAACAGAATTACATCCAAGCGACTTCCCATTACTTGAGCAAGAATTCCATCGCGACCGTCAAGTCAAAATCTTTAAAGAAGACGGTTTTAAGCGCTTAAAAGGCAGCTTGCCACCAGCAGAACGCCGTGGCTTGGTCTTGATCGATCCACCTTATGAACTCGCTCGTGAATATCGTGATGTCGTGACGGCCATTGCCCAAAGTTATAAACGCTGGGCAACGGGTATTTATGCGATTTGGTACCCTGTGGTCAATCGCTATGATATCGACGATATGATTGAAGGCTTAGAAGGTCTTGGTATTCGCAAGATTTTGCAAATCGAACTTGGTGTCTCACCAGATACTAACGAACGCGGAATGACAGCTTCGGGCATGATTGTCATCAACCCACCGTGGAAGCTAGAGCAGCAAATGAATGCCATTTTGCCGTACCTTAAAGACAAGATCGCTCCAGCAACAGGCCACTTTAAAGTGGAGTGGATTGTCCCAGAATAATTTTTGGGAAACACTTCTAATCTCAAGAAAAGGCGTAATCAATTGTTTTAAAGCAATATTGCGCCTTTCTTAATTGCGCTTATTTTTAGCTCTCCAGAAAACATTTCGACTTTATTGAAATTATTTTCGTCTTTCTCTCGCCTCCTGCGTCTTACTAGTGAAAGTACCGAAGCCATGTGCAATGTGTACACCCTAATAGCCTAGTGAGGAAAACCCAGATGATTAAGATTGTTAGCTTTAAGATTTGTCCTTTTGTCCAACGTGTCACTGCTGCACTGGAAGCAAAACGCATTCCCTATGAGATTGAATACATCAGCCTAAAAGACAAGCCACAATGGTTCCTAGATATCTCACCCAATGGTCAGGTGCCAGTGATGGTCACGGAATCAGGTACCGCTTTGTTTGAATCAGACGCTATCATTGAATACATCGAAGATGAATATGGTCCGATTGAGCAAGGCGTGAGTAACGAGCAGCGCGCACTCGATCGTGCATGGAGCTATTTAGGCTCTAAACACTACCTTGCTCAATGCGGCACAATGAGCAGCAAAGATAAAGAGACCTTTGAAGAGCGTGCGGAAAAGCTGATTAAGGCATTCCAAAAGGCAGAGAATCAGCTATCTGGTAACACCAAGTTTTTCAAGTCGGACACCTTCAGCAATGTTGATATGGCGTGGTTACCACTCTTGCATCGCGCTGCAATTGTAAAAGCGCACTCTGGCTATGATTTTTTCTGCGGACTGCCAAAAATGCAAGCGTGGCAACGCAACATCATGGAATCAGGATTGGTCGAGAAGACCGTCTCTAGCGACTTTGAAACGCAGTTTGCTGATTTCTACCTAACTAATACTTACCTTGCTACTGGAAAAGACGTACAAGCTAAACAAGATTGCTCAACATCAAGCTGTTGTGGCTAAGCGACTTTTATAGAGGGCGTAATGCCCTCTTATCTCGTCATTAATCGTTATTACTCATAATTAACTCTGCTTTTTCCCATTGGAGAAAGTTGCTAGACTCGATTTATAGTATGGATAGCGATTCTTAACAAAACATTGCGATGATATTGAGTTCCCTACTCTTCACCCCAATGTATCTGTTACTAGCAATCATAAAATTAATAAGCTCTCGGAGAACGTAATGGCAACGCATTTTGACTATATCTGTATTGGTGGTGGCAGCGGCGGTATCGCATCTGCTAACCGTGCGGCAATGTACGGCGCGAAGGTCGCGCTGATTGAAGCTCAAGATCTTGGCGGTACCTGTGTAAACGTTGGCTGTGTGCCAAAGAAAGTCATGTGGCACGGTGCACAAGTTGCTGAAGCGATGAACCTGTACGCAGAAGACTATGGTTTTGATGTCGACGTTAAAGGCTTCGATTGGAGCAAACTGGTTGAGAGCCGCCAAGCATACATTGGCCGTATTCACCAATCTTACGATCGCGTGCTTGGCAACAACAAAGTTAATGTCATTCGTGGTTTTGCTAAGTTTGTTGATGCGAAAACTGTCGAAGTGAACGGCGAGCACTACACAGCTGATCACATCCTTATTGCCGTTGGTGGTCGTCCAACCATTCCAAATATTCCAGGCGCAGAATACGGCATCGATTCTAATGGTTTCTTTGAGCTAAGCGAGCAGCCAAAACGCGTTGCAGTTATCGGCGCAGGCTACATTGCAGTAGAAATCGCAGGTGTACTACACGCACTAGGTACAGAAACTCACCTATTCTGCCGTAAAGAATCACCTCTACGTAGCTTTGACCCAATGATCATCGAGACGTTGGTTGAAGTAATGAATACCGAAGGTCCAACGCTGCACACCCACTCCGTGCCTAAAGAAGTGGTTAAAGAGGCGGACGGTAGCCTAACGCTACATCTTGAAAACGGTGAGAGCCAAAATGTTGATACCTTGATTTGGGCAATCGGTCGTCACCCAGCGACAGATGCAATTAATCTTGGTGCTACAGGTGTGGCAACCAACGATCGTGGCTACATCAAAGTCGATGAGTACCAAACCACGAATGTAGATGGTATTTACTGTGTTGGTGACATCATGGAAGGCGGCATTGAGCTCACTCCAGTTGCCGTTAAAGCAGGTCGTCAGCTTTCTGAGCGCCTATTTAACAACAAACCAGATGCGAAGATGGACTACGACCTAGTACCAACTGTGGTATTCAGTCATCCACCTATCGGCACCATCGGCCTAACCACACAACAAGCGGAAGAGAAGTACGGCAAAGATAACATCAAAGTCTACACCTCTGGCTTCACTGCTATGTACACAGCAGTAACCAAGCATCGCCAGCCATGTAAGATGAAACTAGTTTGTGCTGGCCCAGAAGAGACGGTTGTTGGCTTGCACGGCATCGGCTTTACTGTTGATGAAATGATTCAAGGTTTTGGCGTTGCGATGAAGATGGGCGCGACCAAAGCAGACTTCGACTCTGTCGTGGCAATTCACCCAACGGGTTCTGAGGAATTCGTGACGATGCGCTAACGCATACACTCTATTTTCAAAGCCCAGCTGAGATGCTGGGCTTTTTAGTTTTAGAGCCATTACACACTTCAACGAGAGTTTCACCTTAGTCACTCAAGTAAGGTTTGAAATGCCTCGCATAGAGAAAGCATCAAGCACGAAATTCATGGGTTTCACGCTCACTCTTCCATGGCCTTTTCTATAGTTTGTTGCGCTAGAAAGTAACGTCTCCTCACTACAGGTGAATCTATCTAGCGAAGATAAATAATATTGAAAAGGAACGTCAGATGAAAACCTCTCGATGGCTTATGGCAGCAAGCACTACCTGCTTAAGCTTACCTACCCTTGCGGTAAACCCGCACCCTGATCCACAAAATCCAACCGGGTATATTATTGCCCGTAGCGACATACAAAATAGTGAAGCAAGCAAAACTAGCAACCCCATGTACAGAGTGTGGGCTGAGGCATTGCAGACAGCCTCAAACTCTGTCGTGGATTCGATTGATGCAGGCTTAGCAACCAACCCAAGTAACGTAAAACGGGCTGAGCGAGTCTTCCCACGTGATGAATGGGACTTTCTCACTCATATGGCTGCGCCAGAGTACACCTATCAGCGCTTTTTACAGGCTATTGGTAAATTTCCAGCGTTTTGTGGTGACTATAGCGACAATCGAGATGCCGATGCTATTTGTAAGCATTCCATCGTGACCGCCTTCGCCCATTTTGCCCAGGAAACCGGAGGTCACATCGCCAAGGATAACTCTTGGGATAACCCTTTAGCTCTCGAAGAATGGCAGCAAGCACTGGTTCATGTGCGCGAAATGGGTTGGTCCGAAGGACAGCCAGGCTATACCACGGGGTGTGGTCAGAATGATTGGCAAAACAAACGTTGGCCTTGCGCCGCCAACCAAGGCTATTTTGGTCGTGGCGCTAAACAACTCTCTTACCACTTCAACTACGGTCCTTTTTCTGAAGTGATGTTTGATGGTGATGCAACGGTGTTACTCGATAACCCAGCGCTTGTGGCTGACTCGTGGTTAAACCTCGCCTCTGCTATCTGGTTTTTCTTAACGCCACAAGCACCAAAGCCCGCCATGTTGCATGTTATTGATAGAACTTGGGTCCCATCTCAGCGAGAAGTAGAGGCTGGTATTGGCTATGGGTTTGGTACCACCATCAACATCATCAATGGTGGTATTGAATGTGGGGAGCAGAATAAAAACAAAGGGCAGCCAGTTAACCGAATTCGTTACTGGGAAGGGCTCGCTGCACACTATCAGATTCCCATTGAAGCCGACGAGACCAATACGTGTTGGCAACAAACCCCTTATGGCAGCTTGAACTTAAACGGCGCAACAGATGTACTTTACACTAACTGGGAAGCTAGTTGGGCTTATCATGCTGACCGTCCTGAAGGCGTCTCTTTTGAATGTAACTTGGTCGGCTACCAAACTGCTTACTCTGCTCTCGTACCCGGTGACTATGAAAAATGCGTCACCAACTTTTATGGCTCCCACGGCAATTGGCCAGAAGTGCGAATTGTGGACACTCTTCCCTCAACAGATAACGGCAATGGAGGGACTGGCGACGGGAATAGTGGTGGAAGCGCCACCACGCCACCTGAAATTAATCTAGTTACTTGGGTTCCGGGTAGTACATCTGTCAGCAATGGCGATACCGTAAGCTACCAAGGAAAGTGTTTTATTGCTAAGAACAACCCTGGTGTTTGGGAGTCACCCACACAATCAAACTGGTTCTGGGGTGAAGTCGTTTGCCCTTCTGTGTGATCAAACCAGTAAAAGCTGCTCTATATGGAGCAGTTTTTACACAACTTTTATCTAAGCACTCTTCCCGCATCTGATTATATTTCTTATAGTTTCTAAAGACTGTAAGGAGTTATTAATGGATAAAAAGCACATATTTTTCTTCGATGCCATGCGCTGTGTGGCGGCACTCGCTGTCATCATTATTCATGCGCTAGGCCCTTACCGTCATGAACTCGGACAGATCCCTATGGGCGAATGGATTACCGCTATCACCTTTAATGGATTCAGTCGCTGGGCAGTCCCGGTGTTTATTTTGATAACCGGCGCCCTCATGCTCAACGACAAGCGACCGTTTGATATGAAATATTATCTGTCTCGTCGTCTCGGTAAAGTGCTGATTCCATTTATCGCATGGTCACTTTTCTACGCTTACTTATCCGGATGGACCATTGAAGGCTTTAACGGCAATACGGTTAAAGAAGTCTTGTCTGAGAGCTATCACCATCAGACCTATTACCATCTTGGGTTCTTTTACTACTTTATTCCGCTTTATGTGGCGATCCCGTTCTTGCAGGTGTTCGTTCGCAAGTTTGATGACAGCGCACTTTACGCATTTACCGGCCTTTGGTTACTCACTACGCTGTTGTTCTTATTAAGAGTTGATGGTCCTTGGAGCGAGCAGTTCTGGCTTTATATGGGCTTATTACCTCTGGGCTATATCCTGTATCAGAAGCTGCCAGCGAGCCGAGGCGTGGTTACTGTGTCCATTATTCTGGGTGTTGGCGCGATGGCGCTGAGCAGTTATATGGTAGTTCAAGGAAGTATTGACGAAGGTCGTTATTATGTTGGACGCTGGTTCTCTTACAAGACTCTAAATACCGTCCTAGCGGCCAGTATGATATTTATCGTTTGCAAAGCCTACGCCGACAAGCTTTGGCCAGGAGCAAAGAAAGTGGTGAGCTTTATTAGTAAATACAGCTTGGGTATTTATATTCTTCACCCGCTATTCCTGTGGCCGATGAACGAACTCGGCCTACATCAAGGTCACCCAATCTATATGATTCCATTTTGGGTTATTGTCAGCGGCAGTTTGGCATTAGCAACCAGTTGGTTGTTGTCACTCAGCAGTAAGACTCGTTGGTTATTGCCTTAAAGGTTATTTACCCACACACACTACATTGAGCAAAGTATTGCCTTTTAACGGTGATACTTTGCCATTAGTAAACAGCCCTTTCTGACCATCTCCCCAATACGGCATTTGTAGTGGCCAGCGATTTTTCTGCATCACTTGTGATTTTACCAAGGCTTGCCAGTCTTCATTACTCGCCAAATGCATATCAAGGTCACTGCATACCTTTATGGCAGACTGATAACTCAAGCGGTTCCACGCTTTATCATGTTCCATATAGAACTGATGACTACTATTAGCGATATAAGGCACGCTATAACGCTGTCCATTAACTTCCGCATTTAACCGAACACCCAATGAAGCCTTAGCGCTGGTCGCAAGAGGCGTTATCTTCTCAGCTTTCCTTACTGGCTTGGATGCCAGCGGCTTAGCCGTTTTAGCGGGAACTTGCTGCGTCACTTTGGCAGTACGTTGAGGTGCGTTGGCAGAAGCGTTGCGTTCCACTTGGCGGATAAAAGCATCACGATAACCAGATAAGGCTTTGACTTGAACAAGCTCTTGCTTGGCGATCTCAGCATCGCTGTATGGACCAATCAGACAACGATAGCTATTTTTCTGAGGCAGCATCCACACATCGGTGGTGATTTTGGCGTACAAGGTTTTCGCTTGAGTCAGTGCCATGGGTGCATCAAGAATGCCGCACTGAATCCAATAAAGCGATGTTGCGCTTACGGGAACTTCATTGCTCCAAATCCCATCTCCAATCGGACAAGATTCATCTAAAACCGGCAGTTCATTGGTGGAGGGCTGGGAAGCGTCACACAACGCATCCTCAGCATAAACTGGTAAAGGAACCACACTACTGGTTAACAACAAGGTGCCCAACAAAGCACTAAACGAAAAACAACCTAATCCCTTTACACCATTTAAAGAGCTCATAAACATCCTCTGAACACTCTTGGCTATTGTTATCAGCGGCACAAATAAAAAGAGCCGCAATTATCTGCGACTCTTAGTGTAGTGACGATCGGGATTAAAAATCAATCACTCTGGATCACCCTTTGTAGATTTTCGGGTTGAATACATCACGTAGCCAGTCACCTAGTAGGTTAATAACCAACACTAAGGTAATCAGAACAATGCCTGGGAACACGGTAATCCACCACGAACCAGAGAAAATGTAGTTAAAACCGATACTGATCAAAGAGCCCAATGATGGCTGGTCTACTGGCAGACCAAGACCTAAGAACGACAGCGCCGCTTCGGACATGATTGCATTCGCAACCTGTACCGTTGAGATAACCAAAATTGGCGACAAACAGTTAGGCAGAATATGACGGAACATGATACGTGGTGCTCTAAAGCCCATCACTCGCGCTGCTTCTACATACTCTTTCTTTTTCTCTGCAAGAACCGAGGCACGGATAGTACGTGCATACTGCGGCCATTCCGCCACACCAATTATCACGACCAGCATGGTCACGGCATATTGGCTATAGAACTCTGTGCCGAAGCTGGCCTTAAAGATAGCAGAGACAATGATCGCAACCATCATGGTTGAAAACGACAACTGAACATCAGCAAAACGCATCAAGAAGCTATCGATACGACCACCGAAGTAACCCGCTGATAGACCAATCACAATACCTAGGAATAACTGTAAACCTACCGCTAGAAAACCAATGGTCAGAGACAGTCGAGAACCATAAAGAATGGTGGATAAAATATCACGACCTTGGTCATCGGTGCCTAATACGAAGTTCTCGTCACCGTCTTCCATCCAAGATGGCGGTAGCTCCGAGTCCATAATATCGATAGACGATAAATCATATGGGTCAGTAGGGGCGATGACAGGCGCAGCTAGTGCTAACACCAAGAACATCATGAAGACCGTAAAACTTGCCATAGCGACTTTATCGCGCTTGAAGTAATACAAGAAGTCCGAGTTTTTAAAACGCTCCCACGCTGAAGGAGCAGCAGCTACATTTGCTTGGCTCATGGTTATGCTCCTTTTCCAGTTAAGTTTACGGTTGGGTTAATCAAGCCGTACAACAAGTCAACGATAGTGTTCGTCACCACGAAGATAAGGCCAACGAAAATAACGTAAGCGGTAATCAATGGTGTATCTACACGGTTAATCGCTTCAAGGAAAAGGAAGCCTGTGCCAGGCCACTGGAAGACGGTTTCAGTCAGGATGGTATACGCCACCATAGTACCGATCTGAACACCACCAACGGTCAAAACAGGTAACATCGTGTTTTTAAGGGCATGTTGATAGTAGATTTTTTTAAGAGGTAGCCCTTTTGCTTTCGCAAACTTGATGTATTCGGAGCTCAGTACTTCTAACATTTCAGAACGAACCAAGCGAATGAAAAGTGGCAACATAATCGATGCCAATGCGATACATGGCAAGATAAGGTGCTTAATACCATCGATTGTGAAGAATCCAGACTCCCAACCGAGCACGTTCGCAGTTTCACCACGCCCGAAAGACGGTAGCCAGCCTAACTCAATAGAGAATACATACATCAGCATGATCGCCGTTAGGAAAACCGGAATCGAGATACCAATACTACTGCCGGCCATCACCAGCTTGGTAAAGAAACTCTTTGGGTGAATTGCCGAGTACACACCGAGTGGTATCGATAAACAAATAATAATAAGCGTCGCGCCGAATACCAGCTCTAGTGTTGCCACCAGCTTATCGAGAATAACCTCAACGGCAGGACGTTTGAAAAAGTATGAAGTGCCAAGATCGCCTTGCAGCGCTGCACCAATAAAACGAGTGTATTTTGTTACGAAAGGATCGTTGAGGCCCAACTCATCACGCAGTGCTTGACGCTCTGCTTCCGAAACCGACTGACCTACAAGCTCACGCAGCGGGTCACCCAGGTTATCCTGAATGGCAAACGCCACCAAACTGATCACAAACATCACTATCAGTGCCTGAAACAGGCGCTTGACCAGAAACGAAAACATTCCTTGCCCCTTAACTATCCATAGATCTCATTGAGAGAGAAACATTCAGTCTTAATAACCGCTCAATCCGACTGAAATAAACTGAGCTGAGTAGAGAGAATTGAGGAGGGGAACACTCCCCTCCTACATCACAATCACTTGTGATTATTCAACCACTAGGTCGCCAAAGTAAGGCATTACCATTGGGTTAACAATTGCTGCTGCTTTCACGTTAGACTTCGCGCCCCACGCTTCACTTTGCCAGTGTAGCGGTACGAATGCTGCGTCGTTGTATAGTGTCGCCTCAACGCCTTTCAGCATTTCAGCACGCTTAGCAGGATCCGTTTCTACGTTTGCTGCTTCAACAATCGCATCCATTTCTGGGTTTGAGTAGTGACCACAGTTGTACTGACCACGACCCGTTTCTTCGTTACGAGTCATTGTTAGGAACTCGTTGAAGTTCGCTGAATCTTCAGTATCTGAGTGCCAACCAATCATCATCATGTCTGCTGCACACACATCAAACTCTGGCCAGTATTGCGCTTTAGGCATTGTCTTAAGATCTACTTTGATGCCGATCTTAGACAGCATCGCTGCCGCTGCTTGCGCTACTTTCGCGTCGTTCACATAACGGTTGTTAGGTGCCATCATCGTTAGCGTGAAGCCATTTTCATAGCCAGCTTCTTTCATCAACTCTTTCGCTTTTTTCACGTCGTAACGTGGAACAAGCGCATCGTTGTGACCAACGTAGCCTGCTGGGCTTTGCTGGCCAGCAGCTGTTGCGAAGCCTTTCATGATTTTCTTCACGATACCTTCGTTGTTGATTGCGTGAACAATCGCCTGACGAACGCGAACATCTTTCAGTGCTTCGTTGCTTTCTTGGTTCATTTGGAATGTGATGATACGCGTACCAGGTAGCGTCACTAGATCAACACCTTCAGCGCTAGCTACACGCTTGTGGTCGTTTGGCGCAACTGGGTGAATCATGTCAACACCGCCAGAAAGAAGTGCTGCTACACGCGTTGCATCTTCTTTGATTGGTACTAGTGTTAGCTTGTCTACGTTACCTTTAGATTCTTTGTCCCAGTAATCAGCGAAACGCTCAAATTCAACCTTAACGCCTTGCTCACGAGCCGTTACGATGAATGGACCAGTACCAGAAACATGCGTCGATGCAAAAGAGTTACCGTGCTTAACTAGCTCAGATTTGTCTTTGCCATCTGCCGTTTTACCTGAGTAAAACTTGCTATCCATAGGGAAGATGTACGTCGCTGTTTGCAGTACAAGTGGGTAAGGACCTTTAGTCACTAGGTCAAACGTGTAGTCATCAACCTTAACGATTTTCTCATACGGGTCGAAGATAGCTTTAAAGTCAGGAGAGCTTTGAAGACGGTTAAATGTCCAAACAACATCGTCTGCTGTTAGGTCATTACCAGAGTGGAACTTAACGCCTTCACGTAGCTTAAAACGAACCGTCGTGTCATTCACACGTTCCCAGCTTTCAGCTAGACGAGGTTCGAAGTCCATTTCTTGGGTGAAACGAACGAGTGGGTCAAATACCATGTGTGACATTTGCAATGTGCCACCAGACAACTGCTCATGCGGGTCTAGAGATACTGGGTCAGCTGCATAGCCAACTTTGATATCTGCTGCCAGAGTATTAAAACTTAGGCCCGCTGCCATTAGCGCCACTGCTAATTTGCTTTTCATGGTTCTCATTTGCATAACTCCTTCATGCGGGGATCCGGATCCCTTGTTGTTGTGTTTGCTTCTGTTATCGAGTCCCAATAGGGAATTGTATGGCTTACGCCGTTTTTGCTACATCATCTCTTAAGCCTTTGAATTCAGGCATTAAGGAAATTAGGTGCTGACTGTATTCATGCTGCGGATCAGTAAACAACTGCTCCGTCGGTGCCACTTCCAATAGAGTACCCATTTGCATCACGCCCACTCGGTCACACATTTGACGAATTACCGGCAAGTCATGACTGATGAACAGCATGGTCAGATTAAGTTCTTGTTGTAGATCTTTGAGTAGGTTAAGTATTTGAGCCTGAACCGATACATCAAGTGCCGACGTTGGTTCATCACAAATCAACAAACGAGGACGCGTTGCTAGTGCACGTGCGATAGAAATACGCTGACGCTGACCACCTGAGAATTCATGTGGGTACTTCACTCCCGCCATTTTTCCTAGGCCTACGTGCTCAAGCAGGTCTTCGACGATTTGCTTAGTTTCGCTTTCGTTTGCCGTCAGTTTATGGAATCGAATCGGCTCTGCAATGATGTCGTAGATTTTCATACGAGGGTTCATCGACGTGTACGGGTTCTGGAACACCATCTGCATCTGGCGACGCATCGGGCGACGCTCTTTCTCAGACTTCAGCGACGTAAGGTCAATACCTTCAAACGTGACTTTGCCAGAGTTAGGGGCATAGAGACCTGCAATCACACGTGCAATGGTCGATTTACCCGATCCCGATTCACCCACTAATCCAAACGTTTCACCTTCATGTACTTCAAAGCTAACGTTGTTTGATGCTTGAACATACTCACGTCGGCTTTCAAATAGCGAATCTTTAGTAACGAAGCGTAGGTTGACGTTTTCTACGTTAAGAAGCGGACCAGTATAATCACGGTGATCTTGGCTTTGACCCAACCAGTGGTTCTTAACATCCAACGGTTCCATCTCATGTGCTTCTTCTATGTAGCTCACAAGAGGGAAACGATCGAGTTTCATGTCTGAACGCGGTACTGCAGAAATCAGGCTACGTGTGTATGGGTGATCAGGTTCACCCAGTACTTTTGCCGTTGGCCCAAACTCTACCAAGTCACCACGGTACATTACCGCTACGCGATCCGTTACGTTAGAAACCACACCCATATCGTGCGTCACCAACATACAACCAACATTGTTCTTGATGCACAGGTCGCGAATCAAACCTAAAATTTGATCCTGAATCGATACATCAAGTGCTGTCGTAGGTTCATCCGCAATGATCAGGTCCGGTTCGCCGGCAAGCGCGATAGCGATCACCACACGCTGACGCATACCACCAGAGAATTGGTGAGGATATTGCTTCAAGCGGTTTTCTGGTTGTGGGATACCCACTTGATTCATAAGATTGAGCGCGCGTTGATACGCTTCATCATCCGATACCTTCATATTGGCATGGATGGTTTCTTTTAATTGTTGCTCAACAGTGAATAGTGGGTTGAGAGAGGTCATTGGGTCTTGGAATATAAACCCGATTTTCGAGCCACGAACTTTGCGCATCGCTTCTGGTGTTAGACCAGAGACTTTTTCTCCATCTAGGAAAACCTCACCACCAGCAATAACGCCAGGAGGTGAAAGCAAATCGATAACAGCGTTACCTACCGTTGACTTGCCCGCGCCGGACTCCCCAACCACACCAACTATTTCGCCGCGTTCAATATTGAACGACAAAGATTTAACCGCGGCATGTACCCCATGGCGTGATGGGTATTCGATACGAAGATCTTTTACTTCTAATAGTGACATTACCAGACCTCTACTGCTTTGGCAGCTTTCTGCCCCTGTCTGAAAAATTGAATCCATTCTTAGGCAGCATTTTCTGCTGACTATTTATAAGGGCATCAATTTGGCAAATCTTTCACAGAAAAGCAACAAAAATAGGATAAAAATTCGAAATTGAGCAAATCTAAAGCAGTATAAATAAATATATATGCAGTTTAAGTACATATAGTAGTGATACAAGTGGCATGAAAAGTTGATGTACACTCAGAAATTCGTGCTAGACAACGAATATAAAACGCCGAACTTCACGTTATCGGCAATATTTATGACTAATGCCACCCGCATATTTATTCTGATGTAGTTTTAACACTATAGAAACATAAATTTTGTAACATGACAGAGTGCAGCACCAAACTCTAGATCTTCATCACATTTAATACACTGATCACTTTGATAATTCGATTACACAGTATTTTCCGCTATTGTGATTTACAACAAGTCACAACCCTGCATACTGAACAAAATACTGGCCATCGTTCGATCGGTAGAATTTAGCTCCAATTCTTACTCATGAAGAATGGGGGAAATGTTATTCAATGGAAGTTTTCATAGACGAACCACTGAAGATTTAGCCGTAGCAATGGCACTTAACAGTCAAATCACCCATCAAGCGCCATAATTACGTTTTAGTGAGGTGTAGTTGTCGGTTCAAAACGGAAAATAGCTTCTATTTTCCTCCACAATTGTTCGCCCGCGATAAATATCGCCGCTACAAAGGTGATATCGCAAGCCAGTGCTATTACCTTTCGATACTCTATCCAGCCCACTCCAAAGGTTGGAAAGTAAAACAGCACAATATTCATAACAGGGCCTGCCACTACCATCAGTAGTAATCCCATATAGTAGCTAAGCCTTGTCGAGTGCCGGCTAGGTTTGAGCTTCAGTAAATGTCTGACAAACCAATTTCTGATTTGCTGCAGGCGCTCCTTGCCTAACAAGCACAGAGCGACAATAGTCGCCACTTCAGGTACACCAAAAATCATTGCACCGCTAAGTAGCGCTTTTTTACTGCTGCAAATCTCCATTGAACTAATCAAGGGAATTAGTAACGGACTTGATAAAGCGAGCAACAGTGCCACCATGCCCAAGCTAACTCGCAAATAAGCTAATACTGAGCGGAACAAAACGCCAAAATCTAATTTCATTTATCGAACACCCTGTTACCCCTCATATAAGAATAAGGGGAGGATAGAAGGGGAAAGCGACTAGTGTATGTCCCTGCGGAGCACTGAGGTCTTACAGCGTATTCCACCACAAAGCTTCGCGTGATGAGCAAATGGAACGGTCACAACCGTTAGCCCTTTTGCTTCCAGTTTTCGATTGAGGGCTGGGGTCTCTTCTGGCATTAAGATGTGGTTTTCATCAAGCATCACTGCACAAGGCCCGGTTGCCAGCGCTTCTTCTCTGTTTGCCCATACCACATCAAAGTCATCCATAAATTCAGGTAAGCCCTTTGGAAAGGCATCTCGATAGGCGATAACAAGTTTAGGGCCGGCTACACACATAACGGCGAACAAATGATGGATTCCTGTATCCTCCACTTCTGTTATGCATACTTGGTAACCATCATGTTCTAGCATGCGCTTAACCCATTCAGCGCCACGAGCGTTAGTTGATGAAGGGCCTGTTGCCACCAGTACTCTTCCATCGCCTAAGTTGAGTACATCTCCCCCCTCATAAATATAATCTCGACTTAGCGTCGGCCTTGGTGCCGTGTAATGTAAAATGTGGTTATCACCATCAATAAATGGCTGATGGAGTTCTCGCACTGGCGCAATAGAAGCCCAGCCCATATCGCTTGCCCAAACATTCTCCAAAACATTTCGACCTACAACCCAAATAGGTTCTGCAGCGAAAATTTGGGTAAAGACATTCGTTCTTTGGCACGCGGTTATCTCTTCTTCAGGCACTTCCCTAGCCTGGTGAACCTTTACGCCAAAGCTCTGAAACGCCTTGACCAACGCATCATTCTCACGCTCTAAAGCCGCAGAAAATGGCGGAGAAGCATGAGAAAGTAACTGTCCTCCCGCTTTTTCACAGAGATCATATAAGTCGGGCTGAAGTACACTCTGATAAGTTGCTTTTACCTCTTCTGTTAGTACTGGCAGGCGGAAGTTCTGGCTATAACCCACAATCACCTCTAGAAGCTTCCCATAAAGGTTGAACTCCCCATAACTGTGCTTTGTTGCAGCTGGTACATAAACTTGGTTTTGTGTTGTGATTTTCGACATAGGATTACTCCTCAAATGGGTTAGAAAAAGAGAGTCCTTTCTCCGATGAACACTTTGAGGTTAACCCAGTCGGCTAAAGAGCAAAAAACACTCTGCGCAGTGAAAGGCTTTCACTTTGGGCGGATATAAGAAGGCAACTGAAACAGGAGGATAATGCGCCCTGACCACAACTCGATAGGAAACCAACCCCTCAACCTCAACACCCGCTTCACTACCAATATAAGTTGACATACTGGGCAATTGCAGCTGATTCGATTTTAACGGCTCACTATTACTTTGCTCGATAATGGTGTAATGCAAGTCGGCAATATTGTTTTCCACTGACGACTCGCTGACCAGCAACACGCGGGTATGCTTGTCTTTTTTAATCAACTTGCTTTCTCGCAACCCAATAGTGACATCACCACTAAATATGTTCACAACATTGAGTTGCAATTCAGCGACATAGTCTGCTGCACGTAAGGAAGGAGCGGCGATTAACACCAACATGAAGGAGAGCTTTCGTAAACAGCCCATTTCTATCACCTTTGCACGTATTTTTCCGAACGGTAGCGTAGTCGAGTTAAGTTCAGCAAGAAACTTAAACTCTGAACGTAAATCCATACTACTCTGGTTACCAACTAGGTTCCGTTCAACTGACTATAACGAGCTAGGCGATTGATCAACTTGGCTTCTGCTTTTAACTGCTGCTGCCATACCAAGCTAAATCGCTTTTGATAGCTAGGCTTTTCCGTCAGTTCTACTTTACCTTCACTCAAAGCCCTAGTTACCTCACCTTTTGGTAGCCAGCCTTTGCCATAAAAATTTATCAAGGCCTCAAGCATATCAGCCGGTCGGTTAAATGAAATAAGGTCTTCGTGTTGGTCCGTATCGTTGATCCACAGCGGCTGTCCGCTTTCATCGTGAACAGACATAACCCGATGCTGTTTGTTTATCTGTAACGGTGCCTGTACCTCGACAAACTGGCGCTCTCCAACATGTTGAGCTTCAAGAAAAGGAGCTAAATGCGGTAATGGTTGAGTCAATGCTAAATCACATTGCTGTTTTATCAGTAGCTGATGAATGGTTGCAGTATCAGTGCGAAACAAATCTACGCTTCGAAGCGAATTGTCAGCAATGATAAGTTGAGAGAGCTGATTTACTTCATCCAGTGCGATGCCGTAATCAAAACAAACCCGCAGCTTTTTGACATTCTCTTTACTGGAGAACGTGTGAGTAAGGGCCAGCACATCATCAAACTCCATTGCTCGCGGCAGAAATTTCAGACCAAAAGAGGACAGTTTAAGCGGCCGAGTACCTCTAATAAACAGCTCATAACCAAGAGAAGCTTCCAAACGACTCACCGTTGCCGTAAGCGCTGGCTGACTTTTGCCAAGTGCTCGTGCCGCTTTTCTCATGCTGCCATGATGGGCAATGGCAACAAAGGTTTTGATTTGATCAAGAGTCATCCTATTGTCTACCTTCCGTTGACTTGTTCATCGCCCAGTCTGTCAAACATTGCAACGCTTGACTCCCTGTTAAATGCTCTCCCCAGAAAACTAATACCCCCCAAGTCGCCTTGAGGTGTGGTTCTGTTACGATTTTCATGGTGTCCGTTAGTTCAATATTGTTGCGCACCGCAGACGTATGACTTGGTAACTCCGAGAGAATGGCGGCTATTTGCTGATGATCAGTGACTTGAATTTGCCAAGGACAAGGGAAATCGAATCGCCTATATATTGGAGCGGAAGTTCGCATAACATGAGAGATAGAGAGTTGAGGCAGTGTCAGAAGGTGCCCACTGTCGAATACGATTGACGGCTGGTTGCTAGATCCTAACAACCCTTCACTACTGGTAATCAAATGACTATCCACAGTACCAAGTGAAAAAAAGTTTGGCGTTTCGGGCCAAGGTAAATCAACCAGTGTCACTATCCAATCTAGGCGCTGAGCATTAAAGGCAGCAATCAATTCATCACTAGGCAAGCAATTGACTCTAATACTGATATCCAAATTGATGATAGAAGCTAAGATTTCTTGTTGCCAGACTCGAGGTAAAGCGATATCAACACCGAGAGTCATCTGTGTTGGCGACTCAACGACCACTGTATTTTTAAGCTCATAGTAGCTAGCAATTACGGCCTCTGCCCAAGGGAGTATCGCCTCCCCTTTTTCCGACAACTGTTTCTTGCCCGAGCCAACGACAAACAACTCACCCCAGCGGCTTTCCAAGTTCTGTATCGCCAGACTTACCGGGCCGTGAGTCTTGCCAAGCTTTTCAGCCGCCGCTACCACCGATCCTGTTTTCGCAACAGCGACAAAGCTCTCTAACTGCTCAATTGATGCCAAGTGATAACCTTTTTAAACCATTAGCTCTAGATATTAGTTTATCAAAGATATTTAACATGGCCTCACGTTTTAGGGAAAGCACTGGTTTTGGCTTGCAACATCATGTAGGGAATGCGGGATAAGACAAGCACATTCACCCAATGTCTATATGAGGTTTTTATGAATATCAATGCCATCAAAGCATTTGTTATTACTACCGAGCTCGGCTCCATTTCCGCAGCTGCGAAAGCGATGAACAAAGGTCGAGTCCAAGTAAGTCAGTGGATCGCCAATCTTGAGTTGGATTGGGGGATCGAGCTGTTTGATCGTGCTGGGCACAAACCCGTGTTAACAGAACAAGGTCAAGCGCTCTTGGATAAAGCATCATCCATTCTACAGCTGTCTGAAAAGTTAGCGTCTCACGTCGAGAAAATAAACGGTTCGGGCGCAGGCTGCATCCGACTTGGGATCACGACATTTATCGACCCGAAAATTGTTTCTCATCTTATCCACCAGCTGCGCGACATTGATGCTGAAATGGATCTGCAGATTGAATTTTCGCCTTGTGATGACCTCATAGCGTCAACCGATTACGACTTTATTATTAGTCACTATCCCTATAGCGGGATTGGTCACTGGGAGTTTATGAATGTCACACAGCGCCAATTCGTTTCAGTCTGCGCACCTCAACATTCTATCGCCCAACTCGATGAAGTCTCTACAGAACAGCTCAGCCAGCATTTGGCTATCGCTATTACGCAGCATAATGAATCTTTATGGGGTAGTTACAAGTTCGACACCATGTCGGTCAACAACGTGGCAACCGCAAGACAACTCGCCAAAGATGGCATTGGATGGATTTGTATCGATCAAGACTCAATTAAACATGAGTTGAACAACAATGAGCTCGTCATCATCAATCACCGTGAAGCCATTCAGCGAAGTAAGTTTGGCCTTGGCTACCGCGATTCACACTGTGCTAATGGAATACGAGAAGTACTCTATAACGTTCTTCGTCAGCACGTCTCGCACTAGCGCCGCCTCTGTCATAAACATCGACAGAGTCTGATTTTTACAAAAACGCGCTCCTGATTACTATGCGCTTCGAAACACACAATAAGGTCACAAGACCAAACTTTAAATGAGGAAAATATGAAAAAAGCAACTTTGAAAACTGCAACTGTCATCGCACTTGTCGGCGCAATCTCGGCTCCGGCTTTGGCGTCAAACGATTCTGGATTTTATGTGGGAACGTATATGGGGGTAATGTCAGCATCAAACAACGACGCGCCACCTACGCGTCAACCTATCGAACCAGGTAAAAACATGACCGAAACAAAAGTTAAAAGTAACTTTCGCTCACTTGGCCTTAAAGCTGGTTACGACTTTAACTCAATGTTTGGGGCGGAAATGCGTCACAGTCGCGACAGTGGCAAGGTAGAGAAAAGTGGTCAAGGTTTAGAAGTTGGCAGTCAAACCGGACTTTACGGAAAGATCAAATTCAATGTATCAGACAGCATTGAGCTGTATGGCTTAGCTGGTGTAAATAACATCCGCCTAAAACAAGCTGGTTTTAAGGAAAATGACAACAAAAAGACCATCAATTCCTTCTCATACGGTGTTGGAGCTCAATACAACTTTACCAACTCACTAGGCGCAAACTTAGAGCTAATGAAACTGTCTAACCACAAACAGTTTGATGCGCACTCTATCAACCTAGGTCTAGCTTACAAATTCTAATTCTCTCTACAACTTAACCAAGTTTGCAAGGATGCAACTTGCCCACTCCAACTTAGCATCAAACTTTCTCTTTGCTACCTTTACCTTTCACTCTATTTATCACCATCCCAAAATGCAAAAAGCGTCATCACATGACAAGACTTACTTGAGCTAGATATTTAACAAACAAAGCTACTAAAGACGAAAGCTTATTGCGCATTGTCACCAACTTTCGGTTCAATAAACCAGATTTCAGACGAAAAAAAGCCTCGTCTTTCGACGAGGCTTTTAAATGGTGGTCGGTGAAGAGGGATTCGAACCCCCGACCCTCTGGTCCCAAACCAGATGCGCTACCAAGCTGCGCTATTCACCGACGATGTTTTATTACGAGTTAACTCGTAAAGGGGAGCAAATGCTACCAAAATAAATGGGGTGGCTAACGAGATTCGAACTCGCGACCACCGGAATCACAATCCAGGGCTCTACCAACTGAGCTATAGCCACCACAAATTTTGTTTTGTTACCGTTTATAACGATAACTGAAATAGTGGTCGGTGAAGAGGGATTCGAACCCCCGACCCTCTGGTCCCAAACCAGATGCGCTACCAAGCTGCGCTATTCACCGACAATGTTCTTTTCAGAACGTTTTCGTTTCGATTAAATCAAAACTGGAAACCGAAGTCACCAAAATAATGGGGTGGCTAACGAGATTCGAACTCGCGACCACCGGAATCACAATCCAGGGCTCTACCAACTGAGCTATAGCCACCATTATGTTTTGCCAATATTTTATCCGGATGGCGCGCCCGAAAGGATTCGAACCTTCGACCTTTGGCTCCGGAGGCCAACGCTCTATCCAGCTGAGCTACGGGCGCATGCCCTATCGGCGGATGGGAATAATACGTATATCACACTATGTCGTAAAGTACTTTTTCAACTTTTTTTCTCGTTTGTTGTCTTTTTCAGCACTTTGAAGCAATAAATAGTGGCTTTACGATGTGATTCACCCCGTGAAGCTGAAAAGTTGTGGTTTATTGCAACAAGTTAACAGGATATAATCACCCAATGTTTACATTGATTTAACAGTCGTTAAGTCAGCAAGCAGAATAAATCGTATAAATGAATAGCAAGCACCGACTTGCTACCTTGTTGGATAGTAAAGTGAGTTTAATGGATATGTCTCGTCGAATCTTAACAGTGTTGTTCGCTGCACTAACTTTTTCTACTGCCTCTTTCGCAGCGGATGTGAGCCAAGAAGAATATGACGCTATCGCAGAGCGTATTAAACCAGTGGGTGATGTTTACTTAGCAGGTAGTGAGCCTGTGGTTGCTGAACCTACCGGTCCACGTGATGGCGCTACCGTTTACAACACCTTCTGTACTGCCTGTCACTCCATTGGCGTTAGTGGCGCACCTAAAACGGGTGACGCTGCCGATTGGGGACCTCGTATTGCTCAAGGTAAAGACGTTCTTAAAGACCATGCAATTAATGGCTTCAACGCGATGCCAGCAAAAGGCTCTTGTATGGACTGTTCTGATCAAGAAATCGTTGATGCTATCGAGCATATGATTGCCGGACTATAGTGTCACGAACTCAATGATCGACAAGGGGGCTGATTCAGCCCCCTTGTTTATTTTTACTTCTTATTAAACATTGCCCGAATATTAGCAATGTGTGCCTGACCTTTTTGCATTCGTTCTTCTGCAGACACCGCTTTTTTTGCTTGTTCCCATTCGACATCATCAAACGGCAATTCATCTAAGAATCGACTATGTTCTGGCTTAATCAGCTCGCCATACTGTCTTCGCTCTTTACATATAGTAAAGGTGAGTTCTTTTTGGGCACGAGTAATGCCTACATACATTAGTCGCCTTTCTTCTTCTACGTTATCTTCATCTATGCTGGTTTGATGTGGCAGGATGCCTTCCTCAGAACCAATAAGATAAACATAAGGGAACTCAAGACCTTTCGAGGCATGCAGTGTCATTAGCTGAACAGCATCACTGTCGTCCTCATCTTCTCCGCGCTCCATCATATCTCGAAGCGTGAGCCGTTGAACGACCTCTTTTAATGACTTCTCTTCCTTATCATAATTATCGCCTTCTAAATCTGCGACAATCCATGAGTAGAGATCAGAAACGTTCTTCATGCGCATTTCTGCGGCTTTAGCACTGGAAGAGGTCTCATAGAGCCAATCTTCATAGTTGATGTCGCGAACTAATGAACGCACAGCTTCAACGGTATTACCGCGCTCTGCGTTATCAGCTATGGTCACAACCCACTGCGTGAATCGTCGTAAGTTCTCTAAGCCACGCCCCGATAAGTGCTGCTCCAAACCCAACTCAAAGCTAGCTTCGAACAAACTTTTTCCACGCATATTGGCGTAGCTACCCAGTTTTTCCAACGTAGCAGGACCAATCTCACGACGAGGCGTATTAACGATACGTAAGAAAGCATTATCGTCATCAGGATTTACCAAAACTCGCAGGTAGGCCATGATGTCTTTGATTTCAGCACGACCAAAAAATGAAGTACCGCCGGAAATTTTGTAAGGCACACGGTTTTGCATTAAGACTTTTTCGATAAGTCGTGATTGGTGGTTGCCTCTATATAAGATAGCGTAATCGCGATATTCAGTTCGATTCACGAATCGATGCGCAATTAATTCACCCGTCACGCGCTCCGCTTCATGATCTTCATTTTTGGCTTTGAGTACTTTGAGCTTTTCACCGTCAGGGATCTCTGAGAATAACGACTTCTCAAACACGTGCGGGTTGTTAGCAATCAAGATGTTGGCCGCACGCAAGATACGACTGGTTGAACGATAGTTCTGTTCAAGCATCACAACTTTGAGGCTTGGGAAGTCTTTGTTCAGGAGAATCAGGTTTTGAGGCTTTGCGCCGCGCCACGAGTAGATTGATTGATCATCATCACCTACGACAGTAAAACGTGCACGCTCTCCCACCAGCAACTTAACCAATTCGTATTGGCTAGTGTTGGTATCTTGGTACTCATCGACCAGCAGGTACTGAATTCGCTTTTGCCAACGAGTACGAACTTCTTCATTGGTTTTTAGCAGAATAACGGGCAGAGCAATTAAGTCATCAAAGTCGAGCGCGTTATACGCTTTCATTTGTACTTGATACATTTCATAGCAGTGCGCAAATAGCTGCTCTTGCTCTGAACGAGCTGAGCCTTTTACCTGCTCTGGAGTCAGCATGTCGTTCTTCCAGTTAGAAATAGCGCCAAGCAATGAACGCAGCAGGTCTTTATCGCCATCGAGTTGTTGTTCGGTCAACTCTTTGAGTAGCGCCATTTGGTCCTGATCATCAAACAGGGAGAAACCAGCTTTGAGCCCAAGCGCCTTATACTCGCGACGTATGATATTGAGTCCCATGGTATGAAAGGTGGAAACCATAAGACCTTTGGATTCATTTTTACCTAAGGTTTGTCCTACACGCTCTTTCATTTCACGTGCAGCTTTGTTGGTAAACGTTACGGCAGCAATATTTCTCGCTTTATAACCACAGCTTTGTACTAGATACGCTATCTTATTAGTTATCACGCGGGTTTTGCCCGACCCGGCACCGGCAAGAACCAGACATGGACCAGAGACGTATTTTACCGCCATATCTTGCTGCGGATTTAGCTTCATTGGTGTGCTCACTACTCACGAATTGTAACGCGCACATAATAGACTGCTAATGCTGACAATGCCACGCTCCGTAGGATTTTTTAACTTTTATAGAATAGTGATTAAAAATAAGTTGCGTAAATATACCTCAATTGTTTTATAATGAATGAACGTTCATTCACTATCTATCGGATGGCTATGACGACTATGAATACCAGTGATAAACGACTACAAATCCTCGAAGCGGCACAAAAAATGGTGGCGGAAAAAGGGATTCAAGGCGTATCAATGCAGAAACTGGCCAATGAGGCCGGTGTTGCAGCTGGCACAATATATCGATATTTCGATGACAAAGACCATCTGTTAGAAGAATTGAGGCTTTACGTGGTATCACGCATGGCCAAAGCCGTTCAAGCAGGTGTAGGAGCCGACCAACCATTGAAAGAGCAGTATCGTAAGATGTGGCTCAATATCTGGCACGTCGCAGCTTCAAACATCGATTCGTTGAAAACTCGTGCTCAATATGACTCTATTCCTTCGAAAAATTGTTATACAACTAGGGAACAAGAACGAAAAATGTTTGCCCAAGTTGACAACCTATTCACAGAAGGAAAGAAGCAAGGGGTTTTTAAAAACCTCGATAATGAAATCCTATCTGGACTAAGCTTAGAAGCAAGTGTATCGCTTGCACGTAAGCATGCTCTGGGTCTATATCAACTGGATGACGATGCGCTAGATGCAGCTATCGAAGCCAGTTGGGATGCAATAATAAAACACTAATGTGGAGTTCTCGTTAGAATGAAAAAGTGGACATTTTTCATGCTACTTATCGCCGTTCTGCTATTTGGCAGCGTGATAGGTTTCAATCTGTTTAAGCAACAGAAAATCGCTGAATATTTAGCAAACCGCCCGGAGCCTGAGTTTCCAGTCACCGTAACAACAGTAAAACCTGTTGATTGGGTACCGGTTATCGAAGCTATTGGTTTTGTGGAACCAAACCAAGGTGTGACGTTAACTTCTGAAACCAGTGGCGTTATCAGCAATATCTCATTCGCGTCAGGCTCTCAAGTAGAAAAAGGTCAACTCCTTGTTTCTCTTGATTCTGATGTAGAGAAAGCCAACCTTAAAAGCTCAGAAGCTCGCCTTCCTGCAGCAAAAGCAAAGTACAAGCGCTACCAAGGTCTTTATAAGAAAGGTTCAATTTCAAAAGAATCTTATGATGAAGCAGAAGCTAGTTACTTCTCTCTATCTGCTGATATTGAAAGCTTGAAAGCTCAAATTGACCGTCGTGAAATCAAAGCGCCATTTGGTGGTGTTGTTGGTATTCGTAACGTGTTCTTGGGTCAATACCTTCAACCAAGCGATCATATTGTACGCTTAGAAGATACTAGCCTAATGAAACTGCGCTTTACGGTTCCACAAACTGACTTCTCTCGTATTTCTATTGGTCAAGATGTAGACATCTTCGTTGATGCGTACCCAAACCAAGCGTTTAAGGGCTCTATCAGTGCGATTGAACCTGCGGTAAGTATCCAAAGTGGTTTGATTCAAGTTCAAGCGGACATTCCAAACAACGACGGTAAGCTGCGTAGCGGTATGTTTGCACGTGCAAATATCATCCTACCTAAACTTGAGAACCAAGTAACCCTTCCACAAACGGCGATTACATTCACCCTATATGGCGACAATGTTTATGTCGTTGAAGATGTTGATGGTGTGAAACGCGTTAAACAGCAAGTAGTTAAAGTGGGTGAACGCACAGGCGATATCGCTCATATTCTAGAAGGCGTGAAAGCAGATGATGTCATCGTTACATCTGGTCAAGTTCGCCTAAGTAACGACGTCAAGGTCAAAGTGGTAGAAAGCGATGCGACAGTACCACCGGCTGAGACACCGATGCTGTAATTGGAGGCAAAATGCGTTTTACTGATGTTTTCATAAAACGTCCTGTTCTTGCGGTATCGATCAGCTTTTTGATAGCACTGCTTGGTCTGCAAGCTGTGTTCAAAATGCAGGTACGTGAATACCCAGAAATGACGAATACCGTGGTTACCGTAACCACGAGTTATTACGGCGCGAGTGCTGACCTAATCCAGGGCTTTATTACCCAGCCATTGGAGCAGGCCGTTGCTCAGGCCGATAATATCGACTACATGACGTCACAGTCAGTCCTTGGTCAGTCGACCATCACTGTGAACATGAAGCTAAATACCGACCCTAATGCGGCGCTTTCAGACATATTGGCTAAAACCAACTCTGTTCGTTCTCAGCTTCCTAAAGAAGCAGAAGACCCAACGGTGACTATGTCTACTGGCTCAACAACGGCGGTACTTTATATCGGCTTTACCAGTGACGAGCTAGCTTCGAGCCAGATTACCGACTATTTAGAGCGTGTAATTAACCCGCAGCTGTTCACCGTAAACGGTGTATCTAAGGTCGACATGTATGGTGGCATGAAATACGCGCTTCGCGTATGGCTAGATCCACTAAAAATGGCCGCGCTTAAAATGACAGCCTCTGACATCATGAATGTCCTCAATGCCAACAACTACCAGTCAGCAACTGGTCAGGCTACGGGTGAGTTCGTGCTGTACAACGGCAGTGCCGATACTCAGGTCTCAAACACTGAAGAGCTGAAACACCTTGTAGTGAGCTCTAAAGATGGACAAGTGATTCGCTTAGGTGATATCGCTAAAGTAACGTTAGAGAAGAGCCATGACGTTTACCGTGCAAGTGCTAATGGTCAAGAAGCCGTAGTAGCTGCGATCAATGCGGCCCCTAGTGCTAACCCGATCAACATTGCTGCAGATGTACTTCAGCTTCTTCCACAACTTGAGAAGAACCTGCCTAGCAACATCAAAATGAACGTGATGTATGACTCTACGGTTGCGATCAACGAATCGATTCAAGAGGTTATTAAGACCATTCTTGAAGCAGCACTTATCGTACTTGTGGTTATCACTCTGTTCTTAGGCTCTTTCCGTGCAGTACTGATCCCTATCGTGACAATTCCACTATCGTTGATCGGTGTGGCAATGGTAATGCAGGCGATTGGTTTCTCTTGGAACCTAATGACACTACTGGCTATGGTACTGGCTATCGGTCTGGTAGTAGATGATGCGATCGTTGTTCTTGAGAACGTTGACCGTCATATCAAGCTTGGTGAATCCCCATTCCGCGCTGCCATTATTGGTACACGTGAAATTGCGGTACCAGTTATTGCGATGACGCTGACGCTTGGTGCCGTATATGCGCCAATCGCGTTAATGGGTGGTATCACGGGTTCGTTATTTAAGGAGTTCGCATTAACGTTGGCGGGGTCGGTATTTGTATCAGGCATTATCGCATTAACGCTATCACCGATGATGTGTTCGAAGCTGCTTAAAGCCAACGAGACACCAAACCGCTTTGAGCAAAAAGTACATCACGTACTAGACGGCATGACATCACGTTATGAAAAAATGCTTGGCGCGGTAATGCAGCGCCGTCCTGTGATCATTGCGTTTGCCGTCATCGTGTTTGCTTCTCTACCTATGCTGTTTAAGTTCATTCCAAGTGAACTGGCTCCATCGGAAGATAAAGGCGTGGTGATGTTAATGGGTACAGGACCGTCTAACGCAAACTTAGACTACCTGCAAAACACCATGAACGACGTAAACAAAATCCTAACTGATCAGCCAGAAGTGGCGTTCGCTCAGGTGTTCACTGGTGTGCCTAACTCAAACCAAGCTTTTGGTATTGCTTCTATGGTTCCTTGGAGCCAGCGTGAAGCGAGCCAAGCGGAAGTTGCTAACCGCGTAGGTGGGCTTGTGGCTGATGTACCTGGTATGGCAGTAACAGCATTCCAGATGCCAGAGCTACCAGGCGCAGGTTCGGGCCTTCCGATTCAGTTTGTTATTACCACACCTAACAGCTTCGAAAGCTTGTTTACGATTGCGACTGATATCTGGACTGACGTACAAAAGAATGCTCAGTTTGTTTATTCAACACTGGATCTGAACTACGATTCAGCGACGATGAAAATCAATATCGACAAAGATATGGCGGGCGCTTATGGCGTGACCATGCAAGATATTGGTATCACGCTGAGTGCGATGATGGCAGATGGTTATGTTAACCGTATCGACCTCAATGGTCGTTCTTATGAGGTTATCCCTCAGGTTGAGCGTAAATATCGTCTAAACCCAGAATCGATGAACATGTACTTTGTTCGTTCTGATGATGGCCAAGCTATCCCGCTAGGCAGCTTAATCTCTATTGATGTTGTGGCAGAGCCTCGCTCTCTACCTCACTTCAACCAGCTAAACTCAGCCACTGTTGGTGCTGTTCCAGCTCCAGGTGTAGCAATGGGTGATGCGATTGCTTGGTTTGAATCAACAGCAGAGAACAAGCTACCAAGTGGCTACAACCATGATTATATGGGTGAAGCTCGTCAATACGTAACTGAAGGAAGCGCGCTTTACGCAACGTTTGGTCTAGCTCTGGCGATTATCTTCTTGGTACTGGCTATCCAGTTCGAGTCCATCAAAGACCCATTCGTTATCATGGTATCGGTACCACTGGCGATATGTGGTGCTCTGATTGCTCTGGCATGGGGTGCAGCCACCATGAACATCTACTCACAGGTGGGTCTAATTACCTTGGTCGGCCTTATCACCAAGCACGGTATCCTTATCTGTGAAGTAGCAAAAGAAGAGCAGCTAAACCACAAGAAGAGCCGAATGGAAGCAGTTATGGAAGCGGCGAAAGTTCGTCTTCGCCCTATCTTGATGACAACCGCGGCGATGATTGCAGGTCTAATCCCACTGATGTACGCCACAGGTGCTGGTGCAGCTCAGCGCTTTAGTATCGGTATCGTAATCGTAGCGGGTCTTGCTATTGGTACTCTGTTTACTCTGTTTGTTCTTCCGGTAATTTATACTTACCTAGCAGAGAAGCACAAACCTCTACCAGTCTTTGTTGAAGACAAAGACCTAGAGAAGATAGCTCGAGTTGACGCAGCTTCAGCAGCTTGTCGAGAAAATCGCTCTTAAGGTGAAGACTAATTAGAAAAAGGCCACAATGTGGCCTTTTTTATTAGCTCAAATAACGACTTTCTTTATCGGATTACATAGAATAAGAAGTATCACTTAAGGAGTTACCAGACATGTTTGATCCAAAGAAACTTGAACAGATTGCTAAGCAAATTCACGACTCAATGCCTCAACCAGTGAAAGAACTTGGTGCGGATGTTGATCAGAAAGTACGCCAAGTCATTCAAGGCCAATTGAATAAGCTTGACGTCGTTAGCCGTGAAGAGTTTGATGTGCAAACTCAAGTGCTACTGCGCACTCGTCAAAAGCTGACAGAGATGGAACAAAAACTAGCAGATCTAGAGCAAAAGCTAGCGGATAAGTAATCGCTTTTTTTGCGGTATTCGCAAATTGCCAAATTGCATAGACAAAAAAAGGGGGCTTACCAATTGGTAGCCCCCTTTGCTATGTTGTGTTTACTTTATTATCTGATTTTTATTTGGTCGGCTTAGCCACCTACAGCGATACGCTTCATGTCTGTCATGTAGCCACGTAGCTCTTCACCGATGTACTCTACAGGGTGATTGCGGATAACATCGTTTACTTCGATTAGTTTGCCGTTATCGACTTGATTAGATGTCTCACCTAGACCTTTACCGATTACGTCAGTACCTACTGATGGCATGAACTTCTCGCGAAGCAGTGGTGTTGCTACGTTAGCGAATAGGTAGTTACCGTACTCAGCTGTATCTGAGATTACTACGTTCATTTCGTATAGACGCTTACGTGCAATCGTGTTTGCAATTAGTGGTAGCTCATGTAGAGACTCGTAGTATGCAGACTCATCAATGATGCCAGATGCCGTCATTGCTTCAAACGCTAGCTCAACACCTGCGCGAACCATAGCCACCATTAGGATACCGTTGTCGAAGTACTCTTGCTCTGAGATTTCCACATCAGACGCAGGGTAGTTTTCGAATGCTGTTTCAGCTGTCTCTGCACGCCAGTCTAATAGGTTTACGTCATCATTTGCCCAGTCAGCCATCATAGTGCTTGAGAACTCACCTTGGATGATGTCATCCATGTGCTTGTTGTAAAGCGGACGCATTAGGTCTTTTAGCTCTTCAGACAAGTCAAACGCTTTCACTTTCGCAGGGTTAGATAGACGGTCCATCATGTGCGTGATGCCACCGAATTTCAGTGCTTCAGTGATAGTTTCCCAACCGAACTGAAGTAGTTTACCTGCGTAGCTTGGGTCGATACCGTCAGCAATCATTTTCTCGTAACATACGATTGAACCTGCTTGTAGCATGCCACAAAGAATAGTTTGCTCACCCATTAGGTCAGATTTAACTTCAGCAACGAATGAAGACTCTAGAACACCAGCACGGTGGCCGCCTGTTGCTGCTGCCCATGCTTTAGCGATTTCAAGACCATCGCCTTGAGGATCGTTCTCTGGGTGAACAGCGATAAGAGTCGGAACACCAAAGCCACGCTTGTACTCTTCACGAACCTCAGTACCTGGACACTTAGGTGCAACCATTACAACCGTTAGGTCTTTACGGATTTGCATACCTTCTTCAACGATGTTGAAGCCGTGAGAGTAACCTAGAGATGCGCCTTCTTTCATTAGCGGCATTACCGTTTCTACCACGTTAGTGTGCTGTTTGTCTGGAGTTAGGTTAACAACTAGGTCAGCTTGAGGGATTAGGTCTTCGTAGCTACCAACAACGAATCCGTTATCTTTTGCGTTTTTGAACGATTGACGCTGCTCATCGATTGCTGCCTGACGAAGTGCGTACGACACGTCTAGGCCAGAATCACGCATGTTCAAGCCTTGGTTTAGGCCTTGAGCACCACAACCAACAATGACTACTTTCTTACCTTTTAGATAATCCGCTTCTGAAGCAAATTCAGAACGATCCATAAAACGACAACGACCTAGTTGGTCCAATTGCTCACGCAAGTTAAGAGTATTGAAATAGTTAGCCATAGTGGGGCTCTCCTGTTGAATTCTATCCGTAGTGTCGATGGTTATCATCGAATGAGTTCATACTAATGCAGAGTCGAAATTGCTTAAAGTGATATATTCACAATTTGTCATTGCAAATAATGCAACAACAGATATCTTTAGTACTATGAATATTAAAAGTCTCCAAGCTTTTATCCATTTGTGTGAGAGTAAAAGCTTCAATAAAACCGCAACGGCAATGCATATCAGTGCGTCAGCCCTCAGTAGACAGATCCAAAAGCTTGAACAAGATACTCATCAAAACTTGTTCTTGCGTGACAACCGTTCTGTCGAACTCACGCCAGCAGGAAAAAAACTGCTCCCTATTGCTGTAAATATCGTTAGTGAATGGCAGCAGTTCCAATCAGAAAGCCAACATGGAGAGAATGAGCTGAGAGGTAAGCTTCGACTGTTTTGTTCCGTTACCGCGAGCTACAGCCACCTCCCAGAGTTACTTGCCGAGTTTAGATTGCTTTACCCTTATATAGAGTTCGAACTCTCTACTGGCGATCCTGCACAAGCTATAGATAAAGTCCTCAGCGATGAAACCGATATAGCCATCTCAGCATTACCAGAGCTGTTACCTGCTCGATTAGAGTTTGAGCCGATCAGTGACATACCACTCTCTGTAATAGCCCCTGTTGGTGTTAGTAGTTTTGGCTTGGAATTAGCCGAAGGGCTGCCTGATTGGAACAAGATCCCATTCATTGTCCCCGAAGCAGGAACAGCACGAGAGCGAGCAAATGCGTGGTTTAAAAAAATGCGCATTAAACCCAATATATACGCTCAAGTATCAGGACATGAGGCAATTGTAAGTATGGTTGCACTGGGATGTGGCGTTGGAATTGCTCCGGAAGTGGTTATCGTAAACAGCCCAGTTCGAGATAAAATTCAACGCCTAAAACTAGAGCCTATTAAACCATTCAAACTTGGCGTGGTATGTAAACGCTCTAATCTAGAGAATCAATTGCTCTCAGCTTTCTGGAAAGTGGCTGAGAAAGTGTATATCCAGCCTTAGCATTAATAATCATCAAAAACGAAAAAGGCTCTGACCTAAGTCAGAGCCTTCAAATATGGCAGGGGTGGAGAGATTTGACCGGGCTGGCGACCCAGCTCCCAACACATCGCTTTGAAAAAGCGAAAACAAAAAAGGCTCCGACCTAAGTCAGAGCCTTTGAATATGGCAGGGGTGGAGAGATTTGACCGGGCTGGCGATCCAGCTCCCAACACATCGCTTTGAAAAAGCGAAAACAAAAAAGGCTCCGACCTAAGTCAGAGCCTTTAAATATGGCAGGGGTGGAGAGATTCGAACTCCCAACACGCGGATTTGGAATCCGCTGCTCTGCCAATTGGAGCTACACCCCTAAAGTGCTATCTAATCTATGCTATTTAATCGCTTAAATCAACATGTTAGATTCAAAAAAGCCTCGCAATAAGCGAGGCTTTTTAATAAGTGGCGGAGTGGACGGGACTCGAACCCGCGACCCCCGGCGTGACAGGCCGGTATTCTAACCAACTGAACTACCACTCCGCAGTGGTCTATTTAAAGTCTTATCTAAATCGTGCTTTAAACAGATGTTGTTCAAAGCCTGGCGATGTCCTACTCTCACATGGGGAAGCCCCACACTACCATCGGCGCTATTGCGTTTCACTTCTGAGTTCGGCATGGAGTCAGGTGGGTCCACAACGCTATGGTCGCCAAGCAAATTCTTAATTCGGAAAACTGTTTAAAAGTCTATATACACATTCAAAGTTCTTGCTTTGAGTCCATCAAAACCCTTTGGGTGTTGTATGGTTAAGCCTCACGGGCAATTAGTACAGGTTAGCTCAACGCCTCACAACGCTTACACACCCTGCCTATCAACGTTCTAGTCTCGAACAACCCTTTAGGACACTTAAAGTGCCAGGGAAGACTCATCTCAGGGCTCGCTTCCCGCTTAGATGCTTTCAGCGGTTATCGATTCCGAACTTAGCTACCGGGCAATGCGTCTGGCGACACAACCCGAACACCAGAGGTTCGTCCACTCCGGTCCTCTCGTACTAGGAGCAGCTCCCTTCAATCTTCCAACGCCCACGGCAGATAGGGACCGAACTGTCTCACGACGTTCTAAACCCAGCTCGCGTACCACTTTAAATGGCGAACAGCCATACCCTTGGGACCGACTTCAGCCCCAGGATGTGATGAGCCGACATCGAGGTGCCAAACACCGCCGTCGATATGAACTCTTGGGCGGTATCAGCCTGTTATCCCCGGAGTACCTTTTATCCGTTGAGCGATGGCCCTTCCATTCAGAACCACCGGATCACTATGACCTGCTTTCGCACCTGCTCGAATTGTCATTCTCGCAGTCAAGCGGGCTTATGCCATTGCACTAACCTCACGATGTCCAACCGTGATTAGCCCACCTTCGTGCTCCTCCGTTACTCTTTGGGAGGAGACCGCCCCAGTCAAACTACCCACCAGGCACTGTCCTCATTCCCGATTAGGGAACCAAGTTAGAACATCAAACATACAAGGGTGGTATTTCAAGATTGCCTCCACAAACACTGGCGTGCTTGCTTCAAAGGCTCCCACCTATCCTACACATGTAGGCTCAATGTTCAGTGCCAAGCTGTAGTAAAGGTTCACGGGGTCTTTCCGTCTAGCCGCGGGTACACTGCATCTTCACAGCGATTTCAATTTCACTGAGTCTCGGGTGGAGACAGCGTGGCCATCATTACGCCATTCGTGCAGGTCGGAACTTACCCGACAAGGAATTTCGCTACCTTAGGACCGTTATAGTTACGGCCGCCGTTTACCGGGGCTTCGATCAAGAGCTTCGTCCGAAAACTAACCCCATCAATTAACCTTCCGGCACCGGGCAGGCGTCACACCGTATACGTCATCTTGCGATTTTGCACAGTGCTGTGTTTTTAATAAACAGTTGCAGCCACCTGGTATCTGCGACTCTCGGTAGCTCCATCCGCGAGGGACTTCACCACTAAGAGCGTACCTTCTCCCGAAGTTACGGTACCATTTTGCCTAGTTCCTTCACCCGAGTTCTCTCAAGCGCCTTGGTATTCTCTACCCGACCACCTGTGTCGGTTTGGGGTACGATTCCTTACAATCTGAAGCTTAGAGGCTTTTCCTGGAAGCATGGCATCAATGACTTCACTACCGTAGTAGCTCGACATCGTGTCTCAGCCTTAAAAAGGTCCGGATTTACCTAAACCTTAAGCCTACGCACTTGAACCTGGACAACCGTCGCCAGGCCCACCTAGCCTTCTCCGTCCCCCCATCGCAATTGTAAGAAGTACGGGAATATTAACCCGTTTCCCATCGACTACGCCTTTCGGCCTCGCCTTAGGGGTCGACTTACCCTGCCCCGATTAACGTTGGACAGGAACCCTTGGTCTTCCGGCGAGGAGGTTTTTCACCCCCTTTATCGTTACTCATGTCAGCATTCGCACTTCTGATACCTCCAGCAAACCTTACAGTTCACCTTCAACGGCTTACAGAACGCTCCCCTACCCAATGTGTAAACACATTGCCGCAGCTTCGGTGTATAGCTTAGCCCCGTTACATCTTCCGCGCAGGCCGACTCGACTAGTGAGCTATTACGCTTTCTTTAAATGATGGCTGCTTCTAAGCCAACATCCTAGCTGTCTAAGCCTTCCCACATCGTTTCCCACTTAGCTATACTTTGGGACCTTAGCTGGCGGTCTGGGTTGTTTCCCTCTCCACGACGGACGTTAGCACCCGCCGTGTGTCTCCCGGATAGTACTTACTGGTATTCGGAGTTTGCAAAGGGTTGGTAAGTCGGGATGACCCCCTAGCCTTAACAGTGCTCTACCCCCAGTAGTATTCATCCGAGGCTCTACCTAAATAGATTTCGGGGAGAACCAGCTATCTCCAGGTTTGATTGGCCTTTCACCCCTAGCCACAAGTCATCCGCTAATTTTTCAACATTAGTCGGTTCGGTCCTCCAGTTGATGTTACTCAACCTTCAACCTGCCCATGGCTAGATCACCTGGTTTCGGGTCTATATCCAGAGACTGAACGCCCAGTTAAGACTCGGTTTCCCTACGGCTCCCCTAAACGGTTAACCTTGCCACTGAATATAAGTCGCTGACCCATTATACAAAAGGTACGCAGTCACACCACGAAGGTGCTCCTACTGCTTGTACGTACACGGTTTCAGGTTCTATTTCACTCCCCTCACAGGGGTTCTTTTCGCCTTTCCCTCACGGTACTGGTTCACTATCGGTCAGTCAGTAGTATTTAGCCTTGGAGGATGGTCCCCCCATATTCAGACAGGATATCACGTGTCCCGCCCTACTCGATTTCACTGATGATGAGATGTCGGTTACGGGGCTATCACCCTGTATCGCGGCACTTTCCAGAGCCTTCACCTGTCTCATTAAAAGCTTAAGGGCTAATCCAATTTCGCTCGCCGCTACTTTCGGAATCTCGGTTGATTTCTCTTCCTCGGGGTACTTAGATGTTTCAGTTCCCCCGGTTCGCCTCGCTGAGCTATGTATTCACTCAGCGATAACTGCTTATGCAGTTGGGTTTCCCCATTCAGGAATCTCAGACTCACAGGTTTTTACTACCTAATCTGAGCTTATCGCAAGTTAATACGCCTTTCATCGCCTCTGACTGCCAAGGCATCCACCGTGTACGCTTAGTCACTTAACCATACAACCCCAAAGGGTCTTTGTTACGTAACCAAAGTTGTCTGCATTTTTATACATGTGCAGACTCGATTTTGCCGGACTCAAATATGAATTACTTTCGTAATTCCCAAGAACACTTGAATGTGTGTTGGTACCTAATCTTTCGATTAGGATTTGAGAACTTTTAATAGATAACAATTAATCAAATTGTTATCTGTCAGCTTTCCAAATTGTTAAAGAGCAATGCAAACTTAATGCATTTTCTAAGGAATCTCGGCGGCAAAAATTCCAACCACGTACGTTTTAATGAAGTGGTTTGGAAAATCTTAATCCAAAATTACTTAGAGAATGGTGGGCGATACCGGGCTCGAACCAGTGACCCCCTCCTTGTAAGGGAGGTGCTCTCCCAACTGAGCTAATCGCCCACATAAGTTTCCTATTGTTTTTACTTTATAAAAGTAAAACAAAGGCCATTCCTTCGTGGAAAAGAATGGTGGGTCGTGCAGGATTCGAACCTGCGACCAATTGATTAAAAGTCAACTGCTCTACCAACTGAGCTAACGACCCAATGGTATCCCGTAGGGGAGTCGAACCCCTGTTACCGCCGTGAAAGGGCGGTGTCCTAGGCCTCTAGACGAACGGGACACTAAGCAGTAAGTGTTGGGCACTTACTATTTTCTGCTTTCGCTTTTCAGCAAAAACAAAATCTCTTTATCTTTACAAACCTAATCAATCTGTGTGAACACTCATCGCAATAATCTTTCGTATAAGGAGGTGATCCAGCCCCAGGTTCCCCTAGGGCTACCTTGTTACGACTTCACCCCAGTCATGAACCACAAAGTGGTGAGCGTCCTCCCGAAGGTTAAACTACCCACTTCTTTTGCAGCCCACTCCCATGGTGTGACGGGCGGTGTGTACAAGGCCCGGGAACGTATTCACCGTAGCATTCTGATCTACGATTACTAGCGATTCCGACTTCATGGAGTCGAGTTGCAGACTCCAATCCGGACTACGACGCACTTTTTGGGATTCGCTCACTTTCGCAAGTTGGCTGCCCTCTGTATGCGCCATTGTAGCACGTGTGTAGCCCTACTCGTAAGGGCCATGATGACTTGACGTCGTCCCCACCTTCCTCCGGTTTATCACCGGCAGTCTCCCTGGAGTTCCCGACATTACTCGCTGGCAAACAAGGATAAGGGTTGCGCTCGTTGCGGGACTTAACCCAACATTTCACAACACGAGCTGACGACAGCCATGCAGCACCTGTCTCAGAGCTCCCGAAGGCACACCTGCGTCTCCGCTGGCTTCTCTGGATGTCAAGAGTAGGTAAGGTTCTTCGCGTTGCATCGAATTAAACCACATGCTCCACCGCTTGTGCGGGCCCCCGTCAATTCATTTGAGTTTTAATCTTGCGACCGTACTCCCCAGGCGGTCTACTTAACGCGTTAGCTCCGAAAGCCACGGCTCAAGGCCACAACCTCCAAGTAGACATCGTTTACGGCGTGGACTACCAGGGTATCTAATCCTGTTTGCTCCCCACGCTTTCGCATCTGAGTGTCAGTATCTGTCCAGGGGGCCGCCTTCGCCACCGGTATTCCTTCAGATCTCTACGCATTTCACCGCTACACCTGAAATTCTACCCCCCTCTACAGTACTCTAGTCCGCCAGTTTCAAATGCAGTTCCGAGGTTGAGCCCCGGGCTTTCACATCTGACTTAACGAACCACCTGCATGCGCTTTACGCCCAGTAATTCCGATTAACGCTCGCACCCTCCGTATTACCGCGGCTGCTGGCACGGAGTTAGCCGGTGCTTCTTCTGCAGCTAACGTCAAACGAGCACGCTATTAACGTACCCGCCTTCCTCACTGCTGAAAGTGCTTTACAACCCGAAGGCCTTCTTCACACACGCGGCATGGCTGCATCAGGCTTGCGCCCATTGTGCAATATTCCCCACTGCTGCCTCCCGTAGGAGTCTGGACCGTGTCTCAGTTCCAGTGTGGCTGATCATCCTCTCAGACCAGCTAGGGATCGTCGCCTTGGTGAGCCATTACCTCACCAACTAGCTAATCCCACCTGGGCATATCCTGACGCGAGAGGCCCGAAGGTCCCCCTCTTTGAGCCGAAGCTATTATGCGGTATTAGCCATCGTTTCCAATGGTTATCCCCCACATCAGGGCAATTTCCCAGGCATTACTCACCCGTCCGCCGCTCGACGCCGTTAACGTCACCCGAAGGGTCAGTTAACTCGTTTCCGCTCGACTTGCATGTGTTAGGCCTGCCGCCAGCGTTCAATCTGAGCCATGATCAAACTCTTCAATTTAAGATTTTGTTCGGCTCAATGAATACTGAACATTACATAAAGTAATGTTTGAATTGACTGTGCTGAATCTTTCGATTCAATGGTCACTTCGTTTCATTGAAACCTAATTTGATACCGCTCTTTATTAAGAGAAATATCTAATTTGATTATCATCAACGAGTGCCCACACAGATTGATAGGTTTATATTGTTAAAGAGCTTGTTTTGAGCTTTGCTCAAAACGGACGGCCATTTTAGCGAGATAAGTTGTCGTGTCAACCACTTTTTTCAACTTATTTTGCTAAGCTTCTTAGAAGCTTGAGACCTTCTGACCGGATGCGAACTTTCGTCTGCGTTCCCGTGTCAGCGAGGGGGCATTATAGAGATCGAAATCTTCTTGGCAACCCTTTTTTTGAAGTTTTTCGCATTTTTTTATCGTTCGATTAAAAACAGCTCAAAACGACGCAAAAATCGACATTTTCTTATTATAGCTGAGCAAATTTATCCGCAAACAAGCTGACTTTATCCCAGTTAGTGTATTCCACTTCCTTTGAAGTATCTGTTTCTCCGCCGGTCATCGTCATAATCAGTTTAATCATAAAGCGGTCAAAAGGATTATAACGTGGGTAATACAATGCGCCGGCAAACACACCTATTAACTCCGGTTGCCAAGGTGACTTTTTCAAGAACGTCTTTATATAAGCACTGCCTTCCGGCGTATCTTTTCCTTGTTCTTCTTTTCTTGCGGTCAGATTGACGCAAAAGAATGCGGCTTTCATTGACGCTAACTTTGCACTGTTGGCATTTAAAAACTGATAGAGTTTCTTATTTAAATGACCATATCGGATTGATGCCCCGATAAGCACTTTATCGAACTCATCAAGATTAATGTTCATGTCTTGGTGTAGATTGACGATAGTGGCGGCATCATCACCTAATTGCTCAGCAATACGCGTAATGATTTTTGTCGTTTGTCCTTCACGAGAAGAATAGAGATAGAGAACTTTTTCCACGATGTTTCCTTTACCTTAATAAGCAGGCTGGTTAACTACGCCAAAATGCAGGAGTTAATAGAATAAGAAGGGTAAACACTTCAAGTCGGCCAAATAGCATCGAAACGATGAGCACCCACTTAGCGCTATCATTGACTTCACCAAAGTGGACAGCTACTTCTCCAAGACCTGGACCGAGGTTGTTCAACGTAGCCGCAACTGCGGAGAACGCACTAAGCTCATCCATACCAGTAGCAATTAACGCTAACATACAGACCACAAACACCAGTGCGTAAGCCGAGAAAAATCCCCATACGGCGTCTACTACACGCTGAGACAGTGCTGTCCCACCCACTTTGATGGTATATACCGCTCTTGGGTGTACAAGACGTTTCATCTCACGAGCACCTTGCAGAGTAAGTAATAAAATACGAATTACCTTCATACCACCACCCGTTGAGCCTGCACATCCACCAATAAAAGAAGAGAACAGTAGCAACACGGGTAAAAACAATGGCCATTCCGAGAATCCAGTAGTGGTAAAGCCCGCCGTCGTCGAAATAGATACTGACTGGAACAGTGCCTGATCAAACGCATCGTATACCGAGTTATAGGAGTGATGCTTCAATAAAATAAGGAAGCAGATCAGGAATAACACCACCTGTATAAAGATGAAGGCTCTAAACTCGGGATCTTTCCAATAATACTTCGGATGTACGCCACCTGAAGCAAATGCAGCAAAGTGCAAAGAGTAATTACAGGCCGATATAAGCAGGAATACCACGGTAATCATATTAATAGCATGACTATCAAAGTAGCCCATGCTCGCATCATGAGTGGAGAAACCACCAATCGCAATGGTTGAGAAACTATGAGCTATCGCATCGAACGGTGTCATACCTGCTACCCAAAATGCCGCTGCACAAGCGATAGTCAAGCTTAAGTAGATGTACCAAAGCGCCTTTGCTGTCTCAGCAATTCGAGGCGTCATTTTGCTGTCTTTCACCGGACCAGGGATTTCGGCCCGATATAACTGCATACCACCGATGCCTAGCACCGGTAAAATAGCGACGGCGAGTACAATGATCCCCATACCCCCAAACCACTGTAGTAATTGACGGTAAAACAATATCGCTTTAGGTAGCTCATCTAAACCAACAATAACCGTCGCACCGGTAGTGGTTAAGGCGGAGAATGATTCAAAGAATGCATCGGTTATCGACACATTAGGAAAATCGGATATAAGGAACGGTAAGGCGCCGGCGCTGCCGATTACTGTCCAAAACAAAACCACAATAAGGAAGCCATCACGAGCTTTGAGCTCGTGTTTGTGGCGTCGGTTGGGAAACCAGAAAAAGCCACCACAAACTAATAAGACAAAAAAGGTCGTAACAAAAGGTACACCCGCACCATCACGATAGATGAGCGCGACAAGAGCTGGCGCAAGCATTGACACACTGAACAGCGCTAAAAGAAGCCCGACAATGCGGATTATGGATCGAAATTGCATATATGTTGAATGAAGCTACGCTTCGTTACGTCCTAGTTGTGTTCTACTGGAGAAACCATTGCCTTGGCTCCACTTTTATTAATTATGCTTTGCGTGAGTGCATCAACCTTATTCACCTCAACTTCTACAATAAGAATAACCTTATCGCTATAGTGAGATTCCACTTCTACTGCAGAACACTTACTAAGTTCAGACTGAGCTGTGGCTACAAATGCATAGTCTAACTCTAGTCGTAATTGTGTGGTGATTTTTTTTTCTATTGTTTGAATTAGCTTAAGTGCTTGTTGAACTCCTCCACCATAAGCTTTCACTAATCCGCCTGTTCCTAGCTTGATTCCACCAGAATAACGGGTAACAACAGCCGCCAATTCCCCAATCCCGGAACCGCTTAACTGTGCCAAAATAGGCTTTCCTGCAGTGCCAGATGGTTCACCATCATCACTAAAGCCCCACATCATTGAATTTTCTGGACGACCGGCTACAAAGCCCCAACAGTTATGTCTGGCACTACTGTGTTCTTTCTTCACATCATCGATAAACGCTTTGGCACTTTCGATACTTGGTGTATGGGCAATTTGTGTGATGAAGACACTCTTTTTGATTTCTTCTTCAAAAATCACAGAGTGCTCTGGTATCAAGTATGCAGTTGAGTTCATTAGGATTTATGAGATCTGTAGCCTAAAAAGGGTATTCTATCACGGGTGAATAGGATTGACTCCAAGATTGGACCACGGTCATAATGTTAAACAGTTGTTTAAAAAATGTATTGAAATTAAATTCAATGCGGTTCAATATTAGACAACTGGTCTAACCAGAAGCAAAAACAATAACTACCGCTTTCGCACAATCACGGATTGTCTGTCACGGAGAATGACAATGATTTACCAATCTGAAACCCTACAGGTAAAGGAAGTACACAACGGCATCGCCGAACTGTGTTTTAGCTCTCCCCAGTCGGTCAATAAACTTGATCTGGCTACTCTTGAAGCCCTAGACAAAGCACTTGATGCTCTTGCAGCATGGAATGATTTAAAGGGTCTAATCCTCACTACAGATAAAAGCGCATTTATCGTTGGCGCCGATATCACGGAATTCTTGGGATTGTTTGCCAAACCAAAAGCAGAACTCAAAGAGTGGCTTGGTTTTGCAAATAGCATCTTCAACAAGTTAGAAGATCTACCCGTTCCGACACTTTCAGCCCTAAAAGGTCACACGCTTGGTGGCGGTTGTGAGTGTGTATTAGCAACAGATTTTAGAATTGGTGACAAAACCACCAGCATCGGCCTTCCAGAGACAAAACTTGGCATTATGCCTGGCTTTGGCGGCACCGTGCGCCTACCACGCCTCATTGGTGCCGATAGCGCAATGGAAATCATCACACAAGGTAAAGCATGTCGCTCAGGTGAAGCGTTAAAGCTTGGTTTACTCGACGCAATCGTCGAAACCGATGCACTGTATGAATCTGCACTTAACACGATTCAATTAGCCATCAATGAGAAAATCGATTGGAAAGCACGCCGCCAAGCGAAAGTGTCTCCACTGACACTGAGCAAGCTTGAAGCGATGATGAGCTTCACTATGGCTAAAGGTCTTGTTGCTCAAAAAGCAGGCCCACATTATCCAGCACCAATGGCTGCAGTAAAAGCCATTGAAGAAGCAGCTCGCTCTGGCCGAGATCAAGCTCTTGATATTGAAGCAAATTACTTTATTCAACTAGCTGGCTCTGATGTAGCCAACGCGCTAGTTGGTATCTTCCTTAACGACCAATACATTAAGGGTCTTGCTAAGAAAGCCGCGAAGTCAGGTAAAGACACCGAACGTGCTGCCGTGCTAGGTGCTGGCATCATGGGTGGCGGAATTGCTTATCAGTCTGCGCTTAAAGGCGTACCCGTAATCATGAAAGATATTGCTCAGGCTTCTTTAGAGCTTGGCATGACTGAAGCATCCAAACTGCTGAACAAACGCTTGCAACGTGGTCGTATTGATGGCTTTAAGATGGCTGGCGTATTGGCATCTATCACTCCAAGCCTTCATTACGCTGGCATCGAACAGAGCGATGTGATTGTCGAGGCTGTCGTAGAGAATCCAAAGATCAAGGCGTCGGTATTGAGCGAAGTCGAAGGATTGGTCGGTGAGAATACTGTCATTGCATCGAATACGTCGACGATTCCTATTAATGTACTTGCGAAGTCACTCAAGCGCCCAGAAAACTTCTGTGGTATGCACTTCTTTAATCCAGTACACCGTATGCCACTGGTCGAAATCATCCGTGGTGAGCACACGTCAGAAGAAACCATTAATCGTGTTGTGGCTTACGCAGCAAAAATGGGTAAATCGCCAATCGTCGTTAATGATTGCCCAGGGTTCTTTGTTAACCGCGTACTCTTCCCTTACTTTGGCGGCTTTAGTCAGCTATTAAGTGATGGTGCTGACTTTATTCAGATTGATAAAGTCATGGAGCGCAAGTTTGGTTGGCCTATGGGGCCTGCTTATCTTCTCGATGTTGTTGGTATCGATACCGCTCACCACGCTCAAGCTGTCATGGCAGAAGGTTTCCCTGAGCGTATGGCGAAAGAAGAGCGCGATGCAATCGATGTTCTTTTTAGTAACACTCGCTACGGTCAGAAGAATGGCTCTGGCTTCTACGCGTACACTACAGACAAGCGTGGTCGACCGAAGAAAGCACCAAGTGAAGACATCACTAGCTTACTAGAACCGGTTTGCAAACCAAGCCAAGCGTTCGACGACGACACCATCATTCAACGTATGATGATTCCAATGATCAACGAAGTAGCACTGTGTCTTGAAGAGGGCATCATTGCAACACCACAAGAAGCCGACATGGCTCTAGTATATGGATTGGGCTTCCCTCCATTCCGCGGTGGTGTATTCCGTTACCTAGATAGCATTGGTATCGATAACTACGTAGCAATGGCAAAACAATACGAGTCATTGGGTGCAATGTACAAAGTCCCTCAGTCGCTAGTAGACATGGTAAGCTCTGGTAAGCGCTTCTATGAACTGCAGCAAACTGGCTCACTGTAATTACCCATTGGAAGAGGAATATCAAAATGAAAAATGTTGTCGTTGTTGATTGTCTTCGCACACCGATGGGTCGTTCCAAAGGTGGTGCATTTAGACATCAACGTGCTGAAGATCTATCAGCGCATCTTATGAAAGGAATTTTGGCTCGCAACCCACAAGTCAAACCTGAAGAAATTGAAGATATCTATTGGGGCTGTGTACAGCAAACATTAGAGCAAGGTTTTAACGTGGCACGTAATGCAGCACTGCTCGCGGGTTTACCTATTGAAATTGGTGCGGTTACCGTTAACCGTTTGTGTGGTTCATCAATGCAAGCTCTGCATGACGCGGCACGCTCTATTATGGTAGGCGATGCGGAAATCTGTCTTATCGGTGGTGTAGAACACATGGGTCATGTCCCAATGACTCATGGCGTTGACTTTCATCCACAGTTGTCAAAGAACGTTGCAAAAGCAGCAGGCATGATGGGTTTAACAGCTGAGATGCTAGGTAAACTCCATGGAATTAGCCGCGAACAACAAGATGAGTTTGCTGCCCGCAGTCACCAACGTGCACAAGCCGCAACCATAGAAGGACGCTTCAAAAACGAAATTCTACCAACAGAAGGTCACGCAGAAGACGGCTCTCTCTTTACTTTAGATTACGATGAAGTTATTCGTCCGGAAACTAACGTGGAAGGTCTATCTAAGCTACGTCCTGTATTTGACCCTGCAAACGGCACCGTCACCGCCGGCACTTCATCTGCGCTATCTGATGGTGCTTCTGCCATGTTGATAATGAGTGAAGATAAAGCTAACGAGCTAGGTTTACCTATTCGTGCAAAAATCCGCTCAATGGCCATTGCTGGTTGCGATCCTTCTATTATGGGTTATGGTCCAGTACCTGCGACTCAAAAAGCACTGAAGCGTGCAGGTTTGACGATGGATGATATTGATATTGTTGAACTTAATGAAGCATTTGCTGCTCAATCACTGCCATGTGCGAAGGATCTGGGTCTATTAGATGTGGTTGACGAGAAAGTAAACCTTAACGGTGGTGCTATCGCGCTTGGACACCCATTGGGCTGCTCAGGCTCTCGTATTTCCACCACCCTTATCAATATTATGGAAAGCAAAGATGCCAAGATCGGTCTAGCGACCATGTGTATTGGTTTGGGTCAAGGCATTGCAACCATATTCGAACGTCCATAACCCCATCTGAATGTAAAAACAGCTCCGCTTGCGGAGCTGTTTTTATTTATGCATAAAATGCATACATCAAATGTTCAAGTTTCATTTTTTTTTTACCTATTTGTCGCCTACACTTTGCAGCAGATAACACGTCAACTCATTGGAGATAACCATGTTCAAAGCACTGTTACTTAACCAAGAAGATAAAAAAACAATCGCTACTATTTCTCAAGTAGATGAGTCTCAGCTTCCAGAAGGTAATGTAAAAATAGATGTAAAATATTCATCTTTGAACTACAAAGATGGGTTGGCGATTACAGGTAAAGGCAAAATTATTCGCAATTTCCCAATGGTACCGGGTATCGATCTTTCTGGCGTAGTGTCTCAATCTGATGACCCTCGTTATAAGGAAGGCGACGAAGTGGTTCTCACTGGCTGGGGGGTCGGTGAGAATCACTGGGGTGGCATGGCAGAGAAAGCAAGTCTAAACGGTGATTGGTTGGTGCCAATGCCTGCTGGCCTAGATGCAGAAAAGGTCATGGCTATCGGTACTGCTGGCTTCACGGCTATGCTTTGCGTGCAAGCGATTGTTGATGCTGGCATCAAACCAGAAGATGGTGAAGTACTGGTAACCGGCGCAAGTGGTGGTGTCGGTAGTGTATCAGTAACGCTACTAAACCAACTCGGCTACAAAGTCGCAGCAGTCACAGGCCGTGCTTCAGAAAATGGTGAATTACTCACTTCTCTTGGCGCTTCTCGTATTGTTGAACGTAGTGAACTTGAAGAACCAGCTAAGCCACTTGAGCGTCAAGTTTGGGCTGCAGCGGTTGACACTGTAGGTAGCAAACTTCTCGCGAAAGTATTGGCTCAAATGAACTATAACGGTGTGGTCGCAGCATGTGGTCTGGCAGGTGGTTTTGATTTGCCAACAACCGTTATGCCATTCATTCTACGTAATGTCCGCCTACAGGGTATTGACTCAGTAATGTGTCCTCGCGAGAAACGTATCAAAGCATGGGAACAATTGGCAACTTTACTTCCAGAATCATACTACGCACAAGCGAGTAAAACAGTGGCGTTGGAAGAAGCGATTCAAGCAGCAGAAGATATCACTAATGGCGCTATCACTGGCCGTGTGACAATTAAGATCTAATCTTAGCTAACATATTATTGAAAAGGCTCTCATGATGAGAGCCTTTTGTATTTAATACGCATTAGTACCGAGTATTTGCTTATCATTAGCAGGGCTTGGATTACCGTACTCTCCATTATGATTATGAAAAGTTTCTTTCGTCGACTTAATATCACCATCAAAGCGTGGATCCTGTGGTCGTTCATGGCTGTCCATAAACAACGCGATATCCCAAGCTTGCTGATCTGTTAATGTTCCACCTTGCCCCAAAGGCATGTTGTGTTTTATGAACGTAGCAGCAGTATTTACTCGATGCATTCCTGCTCCCCAGTTAAAACTATCCGGCCCCCAAAGAGCAGGAAAGACATAACGTCCACCCACCTGTCGTCCTTGTCCGTTTTCACCATGGCATACAGAACATTCTTTTTGATAAGCTTTTTCACCACGCTTGTAACTAGGTGCCTTCACAGGTTTCTCTAGTTTTCCAAATCCTCTTCCAGGCAACTTGTTATCAACAGAGACCCCAAACGACAACCAATAAGAGTAAGCATTAAGGTCCAATATTTCCTGACTTAATACCTCTGGGGGTTGACCATCTTTTGCGTTCATAGAATAAAGAAAACAACCTTGCAATCGATCTTCAAACGTATTTACTCGTTTATTTTTAGAACGATAGGCAGGGTAAGACACAAACGCAGCCCACATAGGTGCCGCATTGGCTACACTCCCCCCTCCAAGATGGCAATTGGTGCAGTTCATACCATTATTCACTCTTCCCGTCGGTTTCAATTGCTGGGTATTCATAAACAATGAATATCCACGCTTTATCGACTCCCCCAATTCACCCTTTGGTAAGTTATCCCAATGAGATACTTGATGAAGGGTTTCACCTTCGTTCAACGTCCTACCAGGCTCTATGGGGTGAAGCTCTTTATATTGATCAGCAAAGGCAACGAAAGTAAAACCAGCAAGCAAAGCGATTAGATAATGAGTTTTCATAAAGAACCTCCTTGCGATGAGAAGTATTCCGCAACAGCTTCGATTTCTTCTTCACTGAGTGCTTTAGAAATAGTTACCATCGTCCCCAACAAACCCGGAGGGCGTTGATCATTTTTCCAAGCGTTGAGTTGATTGATTAAGTAGTCTTTATTTTGCCCTATAAGCATAGGAAAACTTGGTGCAACCCCCACCCCATTAGGTCCGTGGCAACTGACACAAGCTGGTACATTGCTATTCCATTTACCACTGTATGCGATTCGTTCACCCAATGGCATATCAGCAGGCCACTTATCACCTCGCCATTGCAAGGTTTCAGGAGTATCAACGGGAATGGAGGCATAGAAATCAGCAGCGAGTACCAGCTGATCATCTGCAACGTCGTGAACGATAGGCTCCATAAAGCTGCTAGTTCGATGACCAGATTTAAACGCAAGGACTTGAGCCTCTAAGTAGGCTTTAGGCTGCCCTCGAAGGTTAGGGATGGTGTTTTCTCTACCAACACCATCAGAACCATGACAGTCGATACACGCCTCCATGATGTTATTGGCGAGAGCAGTATGAGTAAGGCTTATAGCAGCTAGCCCGACGATAATCCTTTTAATATTCATTGCTCATTCCTTTGTTGTTTTTAAGTCAAACTAGGATAAAGATTAGTGAATACAAGGAAATGAAGGTATCAATTCAACCGACTGCTAGCCTAACCCTACATCTTCAATTCTTTTAGTAATCAATTTTCCACATTCTTGTTTCAACACTTTGCGCAACCATTGCTGGGACTCAGAAGTATCGCAGCGTGAGTGCCAAATCAACGAATAATCAAATGGTGTGAACGTAAATGGCAATGGCTTAATTACTAAGTCATATCGCTCTGCAACCAAATACGCTAAATCGGCAGGAACGGTAATAATAAGAGGCATGGAATCAACAATCGCCAATGCAGCTTCAAGGTGATAAGCCCGTAACACCATTCTTCTTGGATTCTGATTAACCAATGCAGCATCAAGTAATGATTTTACGCCATCGCTTATCGCAATCATGGCGTGTGGCGCATTAATATAGTCTTCGAGTAATAGTGGCTTTTCCGCAAGAGGATGCTGTTTAGACACTAAACATGAAACCCCTACAGGCCCTAATATATCTTGATGCAAAGGTGAGACAGAACCTGATGGTCGACAGATAGCCATATCTACCTTATCGGTACTCAGCTGTTTAAAAAGGCTCTCGTGTTGCAGTGGGGCAAACTCTAGCGAAATGTTAGGCGCCTGCTGATACACCATAGGTAAGGCATAAGGAAGTATGGTCTGCATAGCGTAGTCAGTAGTAGCGATAAGAAAACGCTCATTGCAGTAATATGGATTGAACTCACTCGGTGTTAACAGTTGGCGGAATGATTCTAACGGCGCATCAATTTGTTTGCAGATCTCCAATGCTTTACTGGTAGGAATGATCCGTTGCCCTTGACGGGTAAACAGAGGATCGCCCAATAAATCTCTGAGCCGACCTAAAACACGACTGGTCGCTGACTGGCTAAGGTTCAAGCGCACAGCTGCTTGACTAACACTGCCTTCTTCGACCAACACTTTTAACGCAACCAACAGATTCAAGTCACGACGATAGATTTCTTCGAGTTCCATAAACACTTCCTAACGGGTTCTTTTATAGTGTACACCGAGCCCGAATATCTTTACCTAGCGCCAGATAAAAAAAATCCCGCCTTTGACAGCGGGGAAGCCCAAGAAAATGGGGATAGTGTCGGAATGTCGTATAGTGTTAGAAATCTAAATTAGCCAGATGTTTATAAAATGTTAACTTTCTTGTTCTTCTGAAACATCTTGCCAGCGTCTCATCTCAATCCAAATCCCTAGGATTGAGGCGCTTAATCCAATTAAAGGAACAAAGCTCGGCTCTGCTGAAGTCTTTAATACCAGGGCACAGAACGCAATAAAGCAAAGCACTGAATAAATCGTCAATCTATCTAAAGCGGTTAACATAGCTACTCCTTTGCTTCTTTGTTACCAACTTGTTAAATAAAGTTAAAACAAAAAAATCCATTTGCCAAGAGTTATTGCATATTTTTTCTTCATAAGTAGAATTTGAGCTGTTTTTTATAGATCAGAGCACACCATGACAATCAATACAGACCTAGCAACGCAAACATTAGAAGCAGAAGGCTTGCGCTGTCCAGAGCCAGTGATGATGGTCAGGAAGACAATTCGTAAAATGGAACAAGGAGAAGTGTTGTTAGTGAAAGCTGACGATCCTTCTACTACGAGAGACATCCCAAGCTTTTGTCGTTTTATGGATCACCAATTACTTGGCTCGCAAACAGAATCTATACCTTACCTTTACTTAATCAAGAAAGGTCTCGCGTAAAGAATCAAAAAAGGCTGCATCATGCAGCCTTTTTACTATTCATCATATTCAAGCGTTCGGACTTCCGATTGCAACTGCTTAATCTGCTTTTGCATCGCACGTATTTCATTGTGCATGGGAATGAGGTGTTGCACCCTAATCCACGACTCTACAGAGAGTCCAGCCATCACAATGGCACCGACAACCATAGGTGTCCACATGTCGGTGAGCACCATTCCAAGAACCGTTAAAACAAAACCGAACGTAAATAAAGAACTCTGACTTTTCGCGGTCATTCCTGTGTAACGTGTAAGCATAGTATTGCCCTCTCGCTAGGATCCACATGATTAAAGTAGCATGACAATTGTGACACTAATATGTCACTCATCACGAAATTCACTAGATTCGTGCCAGAGTTTGATCTTGGATAAATCACAGTTAGCTAGTTGATATTGTTATTAAAAAATAGCCGCACCAATTGCTAATAATACAAACAGAATGGCGGTAACCCGGCGAATCCAATCTAATGGCAATTTATCCGCTGACAACTTTCCTATCAGTACTACCGGAACATTCGCCAACAACATACCAATAGTGGTTCCTAGAACCACCAGCATTAAGGCATCGGCATACTGCGCCCCTAATATCGATGTCGCAATTTGAGTTTTGTCACCAATCTCTGCGATAAAAAACGCAATGAAACTGGCCACAAATGGTCCTTTGTTGGAGATGCTTTCCTCTTCATCCAGTTTATCGGGAATCAGTACCCATCCGGCCATGGCTACAAAACTTACGACAACAACCCACTTCAGAACTTGAGGCGAAAGGTAATCGGCGACGACAACTCCTAACCAAGCAGCAAGTGCATGGTTGGCTATCGTTGCCAGAAAAATGGCTGCAATAATGGGAATAGGTTTACGGTAACGACTGGCTAACAGCAATGAGAGAAGTTGGGTTTTATCCCCAATCTCAGCTAAGGCGACAGTAGTAATTGAAATAGCTAAAACGCTCACGACATGCTCTAAGGGGCAGGGATTATAGTTTTTAACCTATAGATAAACCTCGCACCCCACCCCGGTTCACGATGTTTATCTAAGGTCTTGCTAAACTTGTTGGCACAAGTCTCGAACGCCATGGTGATTTTGCACCAATTATGTTGACGAACGAATTCTGACTCTTGCTAGAGTCCGAATAAGCTACTCCCCAAAGATGGCGGTATTGTAATCACACTAACCATCAAATTCAACAATAACACTGTCCCTTAAGCCGCAGTTGAGCGAGAAATGCAAAAAACTGACCTTTTTTCGCATAATGACGATTAATTAACCACTTTTACCCCTACTCCCCCAAGGAATTACTGGGTATACTTGATCGTTATTTTTACCTTTTTCAGATAAAGAATCGCGCGAATTGACTATGCAAAAATACGATATCAAAACCTTCCAGGGAATGATCCTCGCGCTGCAGGATTATTGGGCACAAAATGGCTGTACCATTGTACAACCTCTAGATATGGAAGTAGGTGCGGGCACCTCTCACCCAATGACATGTTTGCGCGCACTTGGCCCTGAGCCAATGTCGACAGCTTATGTCCAACCATCTCGTCGTCCGACTGACGGCCGCTATGGTGAAAACCCGAACCGACTACAGCACTACTATCAATTTCAGGTAGCGCTAAAGCCATCTCCAGACAACATTCAGGAGTTATATCTAGGCTCACTAGAAGTACTTGGTATCGACCCACTAGTGCATGACATTCGCTTCGTAGAAGACAACTGGGAAAACCCGACACTCGGTGCTTGGGGTCTTGGTTGGGAAGTATGGCTAAACGGTATGGAAGTCACTCAGTTTACTTATTTCCAGCAAGTGGGTGGTCTTGAGTGTAAGCCAGTAACCGGCGAGATCACTTATGGTATCGAGCGCCTTGCTATGTATATCCAAGAAGTAGACTCTGTTTACGACCTAGTTTGGAACATTGCACCAGACGGAAGCAAAGTGACTTATGGTGATATCTTCCACCAAAACGAAGTTGAGCAATCTACATACAACTTCGAGCACGCTGACGTAGACTTCCTATTCTCATATTTCGATCAATGTGAGAAAGAAACTAAGGAGCTACTGGAACTAGAGAAACCTCTTCCTCTTCCAGCTTACGAGCGCATTCTAAAAGCCGCTCACGCGTTCAACTTGCTTGATGCTCGCAAAGCTATCTCTGTAACAGAGCGCCAACGTTACATTCTTCGCATCCGCAACCTGACTAAGTCAGTAGCAGAAGCATACTACGCATCACGTGAAGCACTTGGCTTCCCAATGTGTAAGAAATAAGGCGAGGAGACAGTAAACATGGCAAAAGAATTTCTAATTGAACTAGGTACTGAAGAGCTACCACCAACACAACTTCGCACTCTTGCTGAAGCATTTGCAGCAAACTTTGAGTCTGAACTTAAAGATGCAGACCTAGCACACGAAGGTGTGAAGTGGTATGCCGCACCTCGTCGCTTAGCACTTAAGGTTTCAGCGCTGGCTGAAGGTCAAGCTGACAAAGTGGTTGAAAAGCGCGGCCCAGCAGTATCGGTAGCATTTGATGCTGATGGCAATGCAACTAAAGCAGCACAAGGCTGGGCTCGTGGTAACGGTATTACTGTTGACCAAGCAGAACGTCTAGTGACTGACAAAGGTGAATGGCTGCTATTCAAACAAGAGGTGAAAGGTCAGGCAACGTCTGAGATCATCGTTGAACTTGCAGCCAAAGCACTCGCTAATCTACCTATCGCTAAGCCAATGCGTTGGGGTGATAAAACCACTCAATTTATCCGCCCAGTTAAAACGCTGACGATGCTAATGGGTTCTGACCTTATAGAAGGCGAAATCCTAGGCGTAGCGTCTGATCGAACTATCCGTGGTCACCGCTTTATGGGTGAGCAAGAGTTCACTATCGAATCAGCAGAGCAATACCCAGCGATCCTCGAAGAACGCGGTAAAGTGATGGCTGATTATGACGCACGTAAAGCCATCATCCTAGCGGACTCTCAAAAAGCAGCGGCAGCGGTTGGCGGTGTAGCTGATCTCGAAGATGACTTAGTAGAAGAAGTGACGTCCCTGGTTGAATGGCCAGTAGTACTCACTGCGAAGTTTGAAGAAGAATTCCTAAAAGTACCTTCTGAAGCGTTGGTTTACACCATGAAGGGTGACCAAAAATACTTCCCAGTTTATGACGAGAACAAGAAGCTACTACCAAACTTCATCTTCGTTTCTAATATCGAATCGAAAGAGCCTCGCTACGTTATCGAAGGTAACGAGAAGGTTGTGCGTCCTCGCCTAGCCGATGCCGAGTTCTTCTTTAATACAGATCGCAAGCGCCCGCTTATCGACCGTCTACCTGAACTAGAGCAAGCTATCTTCCAGAAGCAGCTTGGTACTATCAAAGACAAGACGGATCGCATCACTGAACTTGCTGGCTACATCGCTGAGCAAATCGATGCTGATGTTGAAAAGTCTAAGCGTGCAGGCCTATTGGCTAAATGTGACCTAATGACATCTATGGTATTTGAATTTACTGATACTCAAGGTGTGATGGGGATGCATTATGCCACGCACGACGGTGAAGATGAGCAAGTAGCGCTAGCACTATACGAACAATACATGCCTCGTTTTGCAGGCGATGACCTACCAAGCACTGGTATCTCATCCGCTGTCGCGATGGCAGACAAGCTAGATACTATTGTTGGTATCTTCGGTATTGGTCAAGCACCTAAGGGCTCTGACCCATTTGCACTTCGTCGTGCATCGCTAGGTGTGTTGCGTATCATCGTAGAAAACGGCTACAGCTTAGACCTTACAGATCTTATCGCAAAAGCGAAGTCACTATTTGGCGACAAGCTAACCAATGCAAATGTTGAAGAAGACGTACTTGAGTTTATGCTTGGTCGTTTCAATGCATGGTACAAAGACGAAGGCTTCAGCGTAGACATTATCCAGGCGGTGTTAGCACGTCGTCCGACTAAACCTGCAGACTTTGACCAGCGTGTGAAAGCAGTATCTCACTTCCGCGAACTGGAAGCGGCAGAATCACTTGCTGCAGCAAACAAGCGTGTGGGCAATATCCTAGCGAAGTTTGATGGTGAACTCGCCGCCGATATCGACCTTGCACTTCTACAAGAAGATGCAGAAAAAGTACTGGCAGAAAATGTAGAAGTCATGACAGAAGCACTAGAGCCTGCTTTCGCTACAGGTAACTACCAAGAAGCGCTAAGCAAGCTAGCAGATCTTCGTGAACCGGTTGATGCTTTCTTCGACAACGTAATGGTAATGGCAGACGATGAAGCGTTGAAGAAAAACCGCCTAACACTGCTGAACAACCTACGTAACCTATTCTTGCAAATTGCTGATATATCACTGATTCAAAAGTAATTTTCTAGAAAAACAGCAAAAGCCCAGTTACCTAACTGGGCTTTTTTTTATTCCCACCACAAATAGTGCTTTGCCTCACAGTTTCATTAATGTATGTTCAAACATTAATCTTGCCATCAGCAGGATAAAAAACCGAAAAAATATAACAAGTGAACACAATGAACTAGGTACAGCAATGCAATTTTCTAAGTTTGGTGAAAAATTTAATCGTTACTCAGGTATTACCCAATTAATGGATGATCTCAATGATGGCCTCCGCACTCCAGGTGCCATTATGCTCGGAGGTGGCAACCCAGCCGCTATTCCAGCAATGCTCGAGTACTTTCACCAAGCCAGTGCAGATATGCTTGCCAACGGCGATCTCGTCGCAGCTATGGCTAACTACGATGGCCCACAAGGTAAAGATGCCTTTGTTAAAGCGCTTGCTAAGCTGCTGCGTGAAACCTATGGCTGGGCAATCACAGAAAAGAACATCAGCCTAACCAATGGTAGTCAAAGCGGCTTTTTCTATTTGTTCAATTTGCTTGCAGGTAAGCAATCCGATGGCTCGCACAAGAAGATTCTATTGCCTATTGCTCCCGAGTACATTGGCTATGGCGATGCGGGCATTGACGAAAATATCTTCGTCTCTTATCACCCAGAAATTGAATTACTCGACGGTGGTTTATTCAAATATCATGTGGATTTTGAGCACCTGAAAATCGATGACTCTGTTGCCGCTATCTGTGCGTCGCGTCCAACCAACCCGACGGGTAACGTGCTAACTGACGAAGAGATCCACAAGCTCGATAAACTGGCTCGTGCTAACAATATCCCACTGATTATTGATAATGCTTATGGTCTGCCATTCCCAAACATCATTTTTGAAGATGTAGAGCCATTTTGGAATGAAAACACCATCCTATGTATGAGTTTATCCAAACTAGGGTTACCTGGCTTACGCTGCGGCATTGTCATTGCGAGTGAAGAAGTCACGCAAGCGATGACCAATATGAATGGCATCATTAGTCTTGCTCCTGGGAGCTTTGGCCCTGCGCTTGCCAATCATATGATTGAAAAAGGTGATCTGCTGGATTTAAGCTCGAATGTCATTAAGCCTTTCTATCAACAGAAATCATTGCGTGCGGTAGAACTACTGCAATCAGCCATAACCGACCCACGTTTTAGAATTCACAAACCAGAGGGTGCAATTTTCTTATGGCTTTGGTTTGATGAATTACCGATTACTACCATGGAGCTTTACCAACGACTGAAAGACCGTGGTGTATTAATTGTTCCTGGTGAATACTTCTTTATTGGTCAAGAAGACGAATGGGATCATGCTCATCAGTGTTTGCGCATGAACTACGTGCAAGACGATGACAAGATGCAGCAAGGCATCGCTATCATTGCAGAAGAGGTAGCAAGAGCCTACGCAGAAGCCTAACACTAAAAAGAGCGCCTTATGGCGCTCTTTCACTCTTTATTTCCGAGTATTGTTTCAAGGCAAATATTAGCCTTCGATCAGTTTATTACCACCGATCTCAATTTTACGCGGTTTCATCGCTTCTGGTATTTCACGTTCTAGGTCAACGTGAAGCAAACCATTCTCCATGCTTGCACCGACCACTTTCACATAGTCTGCTAGTTGGAACTTACGCTCAAAATCGCGCTCTGCGATGCCTTGGTAAACATAGTTTTTACCTTCTTCAGCTTTACGCTCGCCCTTAACAATCAATAGGTTCTCTTTTTGAGTAAGATCGAGCTGCTCTTCAGCAAAGCCAGCCACAGCCATAGTGATACGGAAGTGGTTCTCGTCTTGTTGTTCGATGTTATACGGAGGGTAACCGCCTGAAGCATTTTTCGCGGTGTTCGCTTCCATCATATTAAATAGACGATCGAAGCCGATTGCGTTGCGGTATAAAGGAGTGAAATCTACAGTTCTCATAATACTATCCTCAGTTAAGCAATAGTCTTAGCTCTTTATTCATAAGATCTAAGGGGATTCATGGCTTATTCCCTGATGTTTGTCTATAAACGGGACATAAGTTGGAATCAATCTAAATAGTGTGCTGCCACCGTTATCCTCTCTTGAGCAATAAGGGATCAGCTATTTCTGAGGCCCATAAGTTGGCATCCTCTTCATTACCTTATATAGGGACGATACACTCCATATTCAAGAGAGCCCTACTCTTTTTTCTATAATCGAACACTCACTAGCAACAATAAGAATACGCGAGTAATAAAAAACGCCACCCTAAGGCAGCGTTTTTATTTAGCAGAACAACCCGTCTATACGTCTAGGTTGGCAACTTTCAGTGCGTTTTCTTCGATGAAGTTACGACGAGGTTCTACTTGGTCACCCATCAACGTGGTAAACAGTTGATCAGCGCCAACCGCGTCTTCAATCGTCACCTGCATCATACGACGAGTCTCTGGATCCATGGTTGTTTCCCACAGCTGATCAGGGTTCATCTCACCAAGACCTTTATAGCGTTGTAGGCTTAAACCACGACGTGACTCTTTGATTAACCACTCAAGAGCATCAACGAAGTTTGTAACTTCTTGAGTACGCTCACCACGTTTGATGTAAGCACCCTCTTCAATCAGACCGTCTAACGCTTCTGACGTATCTGCCAATTGGCGATACTCTTTCGAGTTGAGTAGATCAACACTGATAACGTGCTCATGAGTCACACCATGGGTACGAACCACAACTTTAGGTAGGTTTACACCCAGTTCAGCGTGCTGTTCTACTTCAAAGCTGTATTGGCTTGCGCCCACTTCTTTGTTGTTTAGCTGCTCAACAAGCTGTTTAGACCATGCTTCCACCGCCGCAGCGTCATGACATTGCTCAGCCGTTAGACGTGGTACATACATGAACTCGCCAACCATAGCATGTGGATAACGACGACTCATGCGATCAACCGTTTTAACTGCAGCGTTGTATTGCTGAACTAGCTTCTCAAGTGCTTCGCCAGCCAGTGCAGGTGCTTCAGAATTAACATGCAGTGCCGCGTTATCTAGAGCCAGAGATACTTGATACTGGTTCATGGCATCTTCATCTTTAATATACTGCTCTTGCTTGCCTTTCTTCACTTTGTAAAGTGGTGGCTGAGCAATATATACGTAGCCACGCTCAATAAGCTCTGGCATTTGACGGTAGAAGAACGTTAATAGCAGCGTACGAATGTGAGAACCATCCACGTCCGCATCGGTCATGATAATGATGTTGTGATAACGCAGTTTGTCTGGGTTATATTCATCACGACCAATACCACAGCCAAGTGCCGTGATAAGCGTTGCCACTTCTTGTGAAGAAAGCATCTTATCGAAGCGCGCTTTTTCTACATTAAGGATTTTACCTTTAAGTGGAAGAATCGCTTGGTTCTTACGGTTACGACCCTGCTTAGCACTACCGCCTGCAGAGTCACCCTCCACTATGTATAGTTCAGAAAGCGCTGGGTCTTTCTCTTGGCAGTCTGCCAGTTTGCCTGGTAGACCGGCTAAATCTAGTGCACCTTTACGACGCGTCATCTCACGAGCTTTACGTGCTGCGTCACGAGCACGAGCAGCGTCGATGATCTTGGTACAAACAATCTTCGCTTCACCTGGGTTCTCAACAAGGAACTCAGACAGTTTCTCACCCATCGCAGACTCAACCGCTGATTTCACTTCCGATGAAACCAACTTGTCTTTGGTTTGGCTTGAGAACTTAGGATCAGGCACTTTCACCGAAACGATAGCGGTTAGACCTTCACGCGCATCATCACCTGATGTCGCAGTTTTCGCTTTCTTAGAAAAGCCTTCTTTATCCATAAACGTGTTCAGCGTACGCGTTAACGCCGCACGGAAGCCAGCAAGGTGAGTACCACCATCACGTTGAGGGATGTTGTTGGTAAAGCAATAGATGTTTTCTTGGTAACCATCGTTCCACTGCATCGCCACTTCGACAGTAATACCATCATCACGTTCGTTATCGAAGTGGAAGATTTTTTGGATGATTGGTGTTTTATTGGTGTTTAGGTGCTCAACAAACGCTTGGATACCGCCTTCAAACATGAAGTGATCCATTTTGTCTTCTTCGCGCTTATCAATCAGCTTGATAGATACACCAGAGTTTAGGAACGATAGCTCACGAAGACGTTTTGCTAAGATATCGTAATGGAATTCAATGTTAGTGAAGGTTTCTTCACTTGGCCAGAAACGGATTTCCGTACCCGTTTTATCCGTATCACCAATGACTGTAAGTGGCGCTTCTGGCTCACCATGGTGATAGGTTTGCGTATGAATTTGACCGCCACGATGAATGGTTAGCGTCACTTTTTTCGACAATGCGTTTACTACCGAAACACCTACACCGTGCAGACCACCCGATACTTTGTACGAGTTGTCATCAAACTTACCACCCGCGTGAAGTACCGTCATGATAACTTCTGCAGCAGAAACCTGCTCTTCTGGGTGCATTTCAGTCGGGATACCACGACCATCATCGCTAACAGAAACAGAGTTGTCCTCATGGATTGTCACAATAATGTCGTTACAGTGACCAGCCAACGCTTCATCAATTGAGTTATCAACCACCTCAAAAACCATGTGGTGCAGACCGGTTCCATCGTCCGTGTCACCAATGTACATTCCCGGACGCTTACGTACCGCATCCAGACCCTTTAGTACCTTAATACTCGATGAATCGTAATTTTCTGACATGAGTTTCTCTCACTATTTACCTGGTTCTATTGTGCCATGTTCCACATGAAACATCTTGCCATTTTCGTCAATCATATCGGCGACTTGGCTTTGGGTAATAGAACTTACAAAAACTTGAGCATTCGTCTGTTTTAGGTAATCCGCTAGGCGTTTACGACGAAGGCTATCTAATTCGGAAGCAAAGTCATCTATTAAATAAATGCACTGCTTACCGGTCAACTCGGCGAGATGCTGTCCCTGCGCTAAACGCAATGCACACATCATCAGTTTTAGCTGACCTCGAGACAACACATCCTCAACTGGTGTGTTGTTCACTTTAATTCTTAAGTCGGCTTTATTAGGTCCACTAAAGGTGTACCCTAAGCTCTGGTCTCGTTCAAAGTTGCGCTCTAATAGCTCAGCATAGGGCGCATCTTTTTCCCAACCACGGTAGTAGCCAAGTTTGATTTCAAACTCGGGCAAAAACGACTGACACATTTCCTCAGCAAGAGGTTGCATCTGTTCGACATAACACCGACGCCAATCATCAATTTGTTCTGCCAGTTGGGCCAAATCACGATCCCAATAGCTCAGTTCTCGATAACTGGTTGCAGTCTTAAGCAGAGCATTACGCTGCTTACTTAAACGCTTAAATCGTCCCCAAGCTTCATGAAAGCCTGGTTCAGAGTGAAACACACCCCAATCGATAAAAGCGCGACGAAACTTAGGTCCATCCGTCAGTAATTCAAACCCTTCAGGGTGAATTAGTTGCAGCGGTAACACCTTGGCAAGCTGAGCCAATTTTTGCCCAGATTGACCGCCTATTTTAACCTCAGTTGAGCCATCACGCTGCTTATTAATGCCAACGGGTATCTCAAATTGATCCGAGTTCAAAAAACGGCCATGAACGAACAGTTCTTGGCAGTCATTTTGAATGACTCGTCCTGTCAAAGAACTCTTAAAAGAGCGTCCATGACCGAGCAAATATATGGCTTCCAATACGCTGGTTTTGCCACTGCCATTGGGGCCAATAATAAAGTTAAAGCCTGTAGATAGTTCTATATCACAGGCTTTAATATTACGAAATTGCTGTACGATTAAGCGCGTAAGCGGCATAACATCATGCCTAGCTTAGAGACGAATCGGCATCACCACATACATGGCACTGTCATCTTCGCTATTTTCAATCAACGCACTCGCATTGGCATTCGACATAGAAATACGAACCTGATCGCAACGAAGCGTGTTCAGTACATCCAAAACGTATGACACATTGAAACCAATTTCTAATGCATCGCCTTGGAATTCGACGTCTAACATTTCTTCCGCTTCTTCCTGTTCAGGGTTATTCGCGGTAATGCGCATTTCATTTTGGTCGAGATTAACTCGCACACCACGGAACTTCTCATTGGAAAGAATGGCGGCGCGTGAGAATGCTTGTCGTAGTTCGTCGCAATTGGCTTCCAATGTTTTATCGGTATTTTGCGGCAAAACACGGCGATAATCCGGGAAACGACCATCAACGAGCTTAGAAGTAAAGACAAAGTTATTCACTTCCGCACGGATATTAGAGCTGCCAATTTGCAGCGTCACAGGTTGCTCAGGAGCATCTAATAACTTAGACAGTTCCTGCACACCTTTACGCGGTACGATAATTTGTTTGTTATCAAAGCTGCCTTCAAGTGACACCAAAGCAACAGCCATACGGTGGCCATCAGTGGCAACAGAACGAAGCGTGTTTTGGTCTAACTCAAACAGCATACCGTTGAGATAATAACGAACGTCTTGGTTCGCCATTGAAAATTGTGTTTTTTCTATCAGTGATTTAAGTTCAGCTTGAGTAACGGTCACCGCCACTTCTTGTTGCCAATCTTCAATATTTGGGAAATCACTGGCTGGTAAAGTCGATAGCGAGAAACGACTGCGTCCAGAACGTACTTGTACACGATCGCCTTCTAACACGATAGTGATAGTAGAGTCATCCGGCAGTCCACGACAAATATCTAGGAACTTGCGTGAAGGTACCGTCACACTACCCGCTTCAAACTCACTCTCTAGCGTCACTTTACTTACTAGCTCAACTTCTAAGTCGGTTGCAGTAAGAGAAAGCACCCCTTCTTCAACCTTCAACAGCAAATTGCCCAAAATAGGTAATGTTGGTCGTCCACCCAGTGCACCAGAGACTTGTTGTAACGGCTTTAATAAGTGATGACGTTCGATAGTAAATTTCATAGATAACTCTTCGTAAAGCTGGCAATCCATGCCACTTATATGCGAAATACAATAACTTGAATGCTAATTATAGCGATTATGCCATTATTATGAAGAAAGCGTACGAATTAAGTTCGAATAGTCTTCTTTAATATCGTGACTTTCTTCGCGTAGTTGAGCAATCTTACGACAAGCATGAAGCACTGTCGTGTGGTCACGACCACCAAATGCATCGCCAATTTCTGGAAGACTGTGGTTGGTAAGCTCTTTCGCCAAAGCCATCGCCAACTGGCGAGGACGCGCAACCGAACGAGAGCGACGTTTGGACAATAAGTCAGCCACTTTAATCTTGTAGTACTCAGCAACGGTCTTTTGAATGTTGTCTATAGTGACTAGCTTCTCTTGTAGTGCTAATAGATCGCGCAGCGCCTCTCGAACAAAGTCGATAGTGATAGGACGGCCAGTAAAGTTCGCGTTGGCGATAACACGGTTAAGTGCCCCTTCCAACTCACGAACATTAGAACGTAAACGCTTAGCAATAAAGAACGCCACCTCATCAGCAAGGTGAATTTGATGATCTTCTGCTTTCTTCATCAAAATTGCCACGCGGGTTTCAAGCTCTGGTGGCTCGATCGCAACCGTCAAACCCCAACCGAAACGGGATTTTAGACGATCCTCTACCCCATTTATCTCTTTAGGGTAGCGATCAGAGGTAAGGATGATCTGTTGGTTACCTTCTAATAGAGCATTAAAGGTATGAAAGAATTCTTCTTGAGAACGTTCTTTATTTGCAAAGAACTGAATATCATCGATAAGCAATGCATCAACGCTACGATAGTAACGTTTAAACTCTTCAATCGCATTGTTTTGTAGTGCTTTTACCATGTCTTGAACAAAACGTTCAGAGTGCATGTACACAACTTTCGCGTTCGGCTTGTTATCAACAATCGCATTGCCTACCGCATGCAACAAGTGGGTTTTACCCAGACCAGTACCGCCGTACAAAAACAGCGGGTTGTATGCCGCACCAGGGTTATCCGCAACTTGACGTGCAGCAGCTAAGCCAAGTTGGTTCGACTTACCTTCAACGAAATTATTGAATTTATGCTTGATATTAACGTTCGAGCGATGATTGATATCTGAGACTTCTGCTTCATCGTCCCACGTTTTATGCACAGGCTGACGTGCTTGCAGCTGTGCTGGTGCTGAAGATTCTGCCGCTACATCAGCGGCCGTCTTAACAGGCTTAGGCGCTGGTGGCGCAGAAACCGGTTTACTACCCACTTCAAATCGTAAGTTAGGTACGTCATTACCGCAATACTCTTTGAGTAAACGGTTGATGCTGTTTAAGTATCTGTCACGTACCCAATCTAATACAAAGCGATTAGGCGCAAATAGAGTTAGGGTGTTGTCATTAAGTTCAGCTTGTAATGGTCTGACCCACATGCTGAATTCGGTAGCGGGTAGCTCTTCTTGTAGTCGTTGCGAACATTGCAACCAAAGCGAAGATGACACGGTGCTCTCACTCTATTTATTTGAATTGGAAAAGATTGGTAATTTTACCTGTTGATAACCAAGATCGCCAGTAAATGATCAGTGATCCAGTGAATAAGAT